>NZ_CP191998.1:0-2242500 GCF_050947145.1 Microtetraspora malaysiensis | reverse complement strand
CTGGTCGCGTTCCAGATCTTGTTGCAGAAGTTGCGCGAACCCGCCGCCCAGTCCTCGCTGATGGCCACGTCAGAGCCCGGGTTGGCCCCGCGCAGGAGGGTGTACCTGGTGGCATCGGCGCCGTAGCGGGCGATCCAGTCCAGCGGATCGACCACGTTTCCGAACGACTTGGACATCTTCTTGCCGAACTGGTCGCGGACCATGCCATGCAGGGCCACCGTGCGGAACGGCGGCTGCCCGTCCATGGCATACAGGCCGAACATCATCATCCTGGCGACCCAGAAGAAGAGGATGTCGTATCCGGTGACCAGCACGGACGTCGGGTAGAACCGCTTGAGCTCAGGGGTGATCTCCGGCCAGCCCAACGTGGAGAACGGCCAGAGCCCTGAGGAGAACCAGGTGTCGAGCACGTCCGGGTCCTGGACGTAGCCGGCCGGCGGCTCCTCGTCCGGGCCGACGCACACGACCTCGCCCTCCGGGCCGTACCAGACGGGGATCCGGTGCCCCCACCAGAGCTGGCGGGAGATGCACCAGTCGTGCATGTCGTCGACCCAGTCGAAGTAGCGCTTGGCCAGCTCCGGCGGGTGGATGCGGGTCCGCCCGTCACGGACCGCGTCGCCCGCGGCCTTGGCCAGCGGCGACACGTTGACGAACCACTGCAGCGACAGGCGCGGCTCCACAACGGTCTTGCAGCGGGAGCAGTGGCCCACCGAGTGCAGGTATGGCCGCTTCTCGGCGACGATCCTGCCCTGCTGTCGCAGAGCGGCGACGACCGCGGGCCGGGCCTCGAACCGGTCCAGTCCCTGGAAGGGGCCGTGGGCGGTGATCACACCGCGCTCGTCCATCACGGCGACCGACGGCAACGAGTGGCGGCGGCCGATCTCGAAGTCGTTGGGGTCGTGGGCGGGAGTCACCTTCACCGCGCCCGTTCCGAAGAACGGGTCCACGTGCTCGTCCGCGACGATCGGGATGCGGCGGCCGGTGAGCGGGAGCTCCACGAGCTGGCCGACGAGGTGCGCGTAGCGCTCGTCGGACGGGTTGACCGCGACCGCGGTGTCGCCGAGCATCGTCTCGGCCCGCGTGGTCGCGACCACGATCTCCGTCTCGTCCGACCCGTACCGGATGGAGACGAGCTCTCCCTCGTCCTCGCTGTGCTCCACCTCGATGTCGGAGAGCGCGGTGAGACAGCGGGGGCACCAGTTGATGATGCGCTCGGCGCGGTAGATGAGCCCGTCGTCGAAGAGCTTCTTGAAGATGGTCTGGACGGCCCGGGAGAGTCCCTCGTCCATCGTGAAGCGCTCGCGCGACCAGTCGACGCCATCGCCGAGCTTCCGCATCTGGCCGAGGATGCGCCCGCCGGACTCTTCCTTCCACTGCCACACGCGATCGACGAACGCCTCGCGCCCCAGATCGTGGCGGGACAGGTCTTCCTTGGCGATTTCGCGCTCGACGACGTTCTGGGTGGCGATGCCGGCGTGGTCCATTCCAGGGACCCACAGCGTCTCCATGCCGCGCATCCGGGCCCGGCGGGTCAGTGCGTCCTGGATCGAGTGGTCGAGGGCGTGTCCCACATGCAGCGAACCGGTCACATTCGGCGGGGGGAGCACGATGCTGTATGGCTCACGCCCGCTGCCCGGGTCCGCGGTGAAGAAGCCCTCCGATACCCAGCGCTCGTAGCTTCGGGTCTCGACGTCGGCGGGTGCGTACTGAGTTGGCAGTTCAGGCGTTGTCACGGTGACCAATTCTATGGCCGTCCACGTCCGCTCCCATGCCACCATCTGCGGTCGAGTGCCCGCGCGGCCGTTTCGCGCGGGTCAGGCGGACTTCTCCCTGGGCGTGCGCTGCTGCTTCGCCTGGAGCTGGTCCCGCGGCACGAGCGTCGGGTTGACGTGCTCCAGGACCGCCTCGCGGGTGATGACGACACGGGCGACGTCCTCGCGGGAGGGCACCTCGTACATCACCGAGAGCAGGACCTCCTCCAGGATGGCCCGCAGGCCCCGGGCACCGGTGCCGCGCAGGATCGCCTGGTCCGCGATCGCCTCGAGCGCGTCGTCGCTGAACTCCAGCTCGACATTGTCCAGCTCGAAAAGGCGGCGGTACTGCTTGACGAGCGCGTTCTTCGGCTCGGTGAGGATCTGGATCAGCGCGTCCCGGTCGAGGTTGTGCACCGAGGTGATCGCGGGGAGCCGGCCGACGAATTCGGGGATCATGCCGAACTTGAGCAGGTCCTCCGGCATGACATCGGAGAAGATGTCCGAGGAGTCCACCTCCTCCTTGGACCGGATGATGGCGTTGAAGCCGATCCCCTTCTTGCCGATCCGGGACTCGATGATCTTTTCGAGCCCGGCGAAGGCGCCACCGCAGATGAACAGCACGTTCGTGGTGTCGATCTGGATGAACTCCTGGTGCGGATGCTTGCGCCCGCCCTGCGGGGGCACGCTCGCGGTGGTGCCCTCAAGGATCTTCAGCAGGGCCTGCTGGACGCCCTCACCGGAGACGTCCCGCGTGATCGACGGGTTCTCGCTCTTGCGAGCGATCTTGTCGACTTCGTCGATGTAGATGATGCCGGTCTCGGCCTTCTTCACGTCGTAGTCGGCCGCCTGGATCAGCTTGAGCAGGATGTTCTCGACATCCTCTCCGACGTAGCCGGCCTCGGTCAGCGCGGTGGCGTCGGCGATCGCGAACGGCACGTTCAGCATCTTGGCGAGCGTCTGCGCGAGCAGCGTCTTGCCGGAACCGGTGGGCCCGAGGAGCAGGATGTTGGACTTGGCCAGCTCCAAGCCGTCGTCCCGGGCGCGTTCACCGGACTGGACGCGCTTGTAGTGGTTGTAGACCGCTACCGAAAGCGCCTTCTTCGCCTTGTCCTGTCCGATGACGTAGGCCTCAAGGAACTCGTAGATCTCGCGCGGCTTGGGGAGGTTGTCCCACTTCAGCTCAGAGGACTCGGAGAGCTCCTCTTCGATGATCTCGTTGCAGAGGTCGATGCACTCATCGCAGATATAGACGCCGGGTCCGGCGATAAGCTTCTTGACCTGCTTCTGGCTCTTGCCGCAGAACGAACACTTCAGCAGGTCTCCCCCGTCGCCGATGCGTGCCACCCCAGATACTCCTTTGCGTGGGACCGCCCTGCTGACGCGGTCATTTCCGTCCGCCGCGCGCTCTGAGTCGGTGCGAAAACGTCATCCCGCTCAGGTATCGACGTTACCGTCTCCCAGACCCTCAGTGAGCCCCCTGACGGTGAGTCGCACCGGAACGTGCCCAAATGGGCACCGTTCCGGTGCCTTCGACTTCCTCAGGAAGCGATCGCCGCGGCGCGCTTCTTCCGCGTCGGGATGATGTCGTCCACCAGCCCGTACGCCTTCGCCTCCTCGGCGCTCAGGATCTTGTCGCGCTCGATGTCCCTGCGGACCTCGTCCGGCGACTTGCCCGAGTGCCGCGCCAGAATGTCCTCGAGCAGGTCCCGCATGCGCAGGATCTCCCGAGCCTGGATCTCGATGTCGCTACCCTGGCCGCCGCCCTCGGTGGAGGGCTGGTGGATCAGGACGCGGGCGTTCGGCAGCGCGAACCGCTTGCCGGGCGTGCCGCCCGCCAGCAGCACCGCCGCGGCGGACGCCGCCTGCCCGAGGCAGACCGTCTGGATCTCCGGGCGGACGAACTGCATCGTGTCGTAGATCGCCGTCATGGCGGTGAACGAACCGCCCGGCGAGTTGATGTAGATGCTGATGTCCCTGTCCGGGTCGAGCGACTCCAGGGTGAGCAGCTGCGCCATGACGTCGTTCGCCGAGGCGTCGTCGATCTGCACGCCGAGGAAGATGATGCGGTCCTCGAACAGCTTGTTGTACGGGTTCATCTCCTTCACGCCGTACGTCGTGCGTTCGACGAACGAAGGGATGATGTAACGGCCGTTGATGTCTCCTGGCCGGATCAGCTCATTCACTTCGAAAGCTCCGCTCATGAGACAGCGCCCTCGGAGGGCACCTGTCGTGCGCTGCGCACGACGTGGTCGATGAAGCCGTAGTCCTTGGCCTCCTCGGCCGTGAACCAGCGGTCACGGTCGGAGTCGCGCTCGATCTGCTCAAGTGGCTGACCGGTGTGGAAAGCGATCCGCTCAGCCAGGGTCTTCTTCACGTAGAGCATCTGCTCTGCCTGGATCGCGATGTCCGCCGCGGTGCCGCCGATGCCGCCCGACGGCTGGTGCATCATGATGCGGGCGTGAGGAAGCGCGTACCGCTTGCCCTGTGCCCCCGCGCAGAGAAGGAACTGGCCCATGGAGGCGGCCAGACCCATCGCGACGGTGCACACGTTGTTCGGCACGTACTCCATCATGTCGTAAATCGCCATTCCGGCCGTCACCGAGCCGCCGGGCGAGTTGATGTACAGCCAGATGTCCCTGTCCGGGTCGTCCGCCGCAAGGAGGAGCAGCTCGGCGCAGAGCCGGTTGGCGACCTCGTCGTTGACCTGGGTGCCGAGCACCACGATGCGCTCGCGGAGCAGCCGCTGGTAGAGCTGGTCCTCCAGGCGGAACGAGCCGTTCTCACTGCCGCGTGCGTCCGGGCCGAAGCTAGTGGGCTGGAAGAAGGTCGGCGGGCTGGTCACAGCGTCACCTTCCGATGCGTCGAAGTCGATTGGCTTTGCTTGTGACCTTAACGCGCGGCGCGGACAGCTCATGCCCCGTCGGGTTGCTGTTCGCTGACGGCGCATGGGCCCGCCGCCCCCACTCGCCCAGTACCCGGGAACACGAGACCCCCGCCGCGCCGAAGCGCGACGGGGGTCGTGGTGAAGCCTGTGGCGAACGCCTACTCAGCGGACTCCTGGGAGCCGGGCTCCTGAACGCCGGCCTCCTCGACGCCCTCAGCCTCCTGCTCGGGGTTGAGCTCGGCGTAGATGGCCTTGATGTCCACCTCGTTGCCGGCCTCGTCGGTCACCTTGGCGGCGTCACCGACGACCGTCTTGGCCTTCTCCCGCACGATCTCCATCATGGCCAGCGTGAGCTGGTCGTTGTCGGCGAGGTGCTGGGCCAGGGTGTTCGGGGCGACACCGAGCTGCATGGCGCGACGCACCACGAAGTTGGTGAGCTCCTGCTCGCTGACGCCGATCTCCTCGGCCTTGACGATCTTGTCGAGGACGAAGCCGGACTTCAGCGCCTTGGCGGCGCTGTCCTCGAACTCGGCGAAGCGCTCGTCCTCGGTCGTCTGGTAGAGGCGGAAGAACGCCTCGCGGCTCAGACCGCTCTCGGCGATCTGGTGCTCGAGGTTGTGCTTGCGCGCGTCGATCTCGGCCTTGAGCGCGCTCTCCGGCAGCGGGATGTCGATCTTCTCGAGAAGGGCGTCGAGGGCCTTCTCGCGGCTCTGCATGACCTGCTCGACGAGCTTGTTGCGGCGGGCCTGCTCGCGGATGCTGTCCTTCAGCTCGTCGAGCGTGTCGAACTCGCTGGCGAGCTGCGCGAACTCGTCGTCCAGCTCGGGCAGCACCTTCTCCTTGACCGACTTCACGTTGATGATCACGTCGGCCTCATCGCCGGCGTTCTCACCGCCGACCAGGGTGGTGCGGAAGGTCTTCTCCTCGCCTGCGGACAGCCCCTCGAGAGCCTCGTCGAGGCCCTGGAGCACGGAGCCGGCGCCGACCTCGTAGGAGACGTCGGCGGCCTGCTGCTCCTCGAGGTTCTTGCCGTCGATCTCGGCGCGCAGGTCCATGACGACGTAGTCGCCACTGGCGGCCGCACGCTCCACGCCGGTCAGCGTGGCGAAACGCTGGCGGAGGGCGTCGAGCTGGGTCTGGATGTCCTCGTCGGACACCTCGGCGACGTCGACGACGACCTCGGCGCCCTGGAAGTCCGGGACCTCGAAGGACGGACGGACGTCCACCTCGGCGGTGAACTCGACCTGCGAGCCGTCCTCGATCTTGGTGACCTCGATCTCGGGCTGGCTGACCGGGAACACGTCGGTCTCGTCCACGGCCTGGCCGTACAGCTTGGGCAGGGCGTCGTTCAGGGTCTCCTCGAGAACCACCGCGCGGCCGAAGCGCTGCTCGATGATCCGGGCGGGCACCTTGCCAGGGCGGAAGCCGGGGACACGCACCTGCTGGGCGACCTTCTTGTAGGCGGCTTCCAGGCTCGGCTCGAGCTCCTCGAACGGCACCTCGACGGTGAGCTTCACCCGGGTCGGGCTGAGCTCCTCGACAGCGGTCTTCACGGGGTGGTCTCCTTGATCAAGCTTTTGGTGATCGCGGGCGCGCCTAGCACGGTTACCGCGGCGCGTTACGGGCGCCGCGCCCACGTGAGCGGCACGAAGCACCGCCGCCTTGGCACGACCCTTTGGGCAGGCTCCACTGTGGCGGGTGTCCAGCGCCAAGGTGCAGTCTAGGGCAGAGACACGCCTAGGAGCGACTGCTCACAGGTCGAGCATGATCTGTCGCAACATCCCCGCGGTCTCGTCCGGGGTCGTGCTGACCGCGCAGAGCCGCTCCATGACCTCGCCGTACCGGTCCACCTCATCCCGTTTGTCCAGGTAGAGCGCGCTGGCGAGCTGCTCGACGTAGACGATGTCGGGAAGGTCGGCGTCCTGGAACCGCAAGATGCTGAACGCGCCGCCCTCGGCGGCGTGCCCGCCGAAGCTGAACGGCATGATCTGGATCGTGATGTTGGGCTGGTTCATCAGGTCGATCAGGTGCTGGAGCTGTCCCCTCATGACCTCGACGCCGCCGATGGGGCGGCGCAGGGCCGCCTCGTCGATGACCGCCCAGAACATCGGGCCGCCGTCGCCGTCCAGGACGCGCTGGCGCCCCAGCCGCAGATCCACCCGCCGGGCGATCTCCTCGGGCCCGGCCCCGACGGCGCCCGCGGTGATCACGGCCCGGGCGTACTCCTTGGTCTGCAACAGGCCGGGCACGAACTGGACCTCATAGGTGCGGATGCGGGCGGCCGCCTCCTCCAGCCCGACGTACGCCTGGAACCAGGCGGGCAGCACGTCGTTGAACCGGTGCCACCAGCCGGGCTCGTTGGCTCGCTCCACCAGCTCCATCACCGCGGAGCGTGCCTGGGGCTCCTCTACGCCGTAGAAGGTGAGAAGGTCGGCGACGTCGCGCTCCTTGAACCCGACGCGGCCGAGCTCCATGCGACTGATCTTGGACTCGGAGCCCCGGATGACCTCGCCGGCCTCGTCACGCGTGACGCCCTTGTTCTCGCGGAGCTTGCGCAACTGGGAGCCGAGGAGGATGCGAAGCGCCGTAGGCCCGGAGCCCGGCTGGGTCTGTGTCACGGCGCCTCCCTCTCAGTCGATGCGTGACATGCGCCGAGGGAAAGATCTGAGCCACACCTCAGCCCACACAGTGTCACCACTTCGCGCCCCGATGACAAGGGCCGATCGCGCCGTGTCGCCGGAAAACGTCGCGTACCGCTGCACAAGGCAACTGCACGTGCATTTGGGTCTTGCAGGGGCCGGTCGGCTGTCCCATCATGGCGTAGTGCATATTGGGCTAATGGTGCACTGACGTCAAAAGCGGCTAGCGGGAGGTATAGGGCAGGATGTTGGAGAAGCCCATGCCATCCGCCCAGCTACCCCGCCGGAGCGTCCGCGAGATGCTGCGCTCCGCCGGCGCCGCGGACCAGGCGATCTGCCCGCTCGGGCCGCAGGCCGACTCCGTGAAGACCGCCAGGGACGTCACCCGCTCCACCCTGGACGAGTGGGGCCTGTCCGAGCTCGGCGACGACGCCGCCCTGGTCGTCTCCGAACTCGTGACCAACGCTGTGCGCTACGCGCTCTATCCCGGAAAGACGCGGGACGAGAGCCCCATCACATTGACCCTGGTCCGCCTCTCGCCGGACATCCTCCTGGTCGTGGCCGACCCGAGCGATGAGGTCCCGACGCCCAAGGAGCCCGACTTCATCTCGGAGCACGGCCGCGGGCTCTACATCGTCGAGACGTACAGCCAGGAGTGGGGCTGGGACGCGCTCGACGACGGCGGCAAGGCCGTGTGGGCGCGCTTCCGCGCGTCCGACTGATCCAGAAAACGTGCGGCTGATCGGAAAAATCCGTCAGCACCCGCCGCATGACGAAGGCCAGGCCATCCGATGCTGGTTGACCTGGCCTTTGTCGCAATCAGAGCGGACGACGGGAATCGAACCCGCGTAGCCAGTTTGGAAGACTGGGGCTCTACCATTGAGCTACGTCCGCACGCGCCGGTCTTCATCTGGTCTAGACTTCATCCGGTCGTCAGGGCGTAAGCGTACCGGAGTTCCGGAGCGCTCGCGCAATCGACGCAGCGGGGCGTGGCGCAGCTTGGTAGCGCGCTTGCTTTGGGAGCAAGAAGTCGCAGGTTCAAATCCTGTCGCCCCGACGAGCTCTTCCAGTGTGACGGGCCGCTTCCGGCATCGGAGGCGGCCTCCTTCGTGTCCGGAGGTGCTCGCGCGGCCCTGCCGCCGCCGCGTGAGCGAGATCGCATCCTGTGACGGTCCGGCTCCCGTCATCTGGCAAACACCTGAAATGCGGCAGATCTTCTCTTTACGATTCGGGGGCATCTTCTGCCTCTCCGGAGAGAAACGGATTTGAACCGTAACTGCCTGATCAAGGACCCCATAGAGGGGAACCAGTCCGAGTGGCGCCGGAGCAGTGCGGTCTCGGCGAACGAGCGGCTGACCTTCCTGAACGAGGCGAGCCGCAGCATCGGCACGACGCTTGATCTCGCGGAGACGAGCCGCGAGCTCATGGACGTCGCCGTTCCGCGCTTCGCCGACACCGCGGAAGTCCTGATCCACGACCGGCTGGTCGTGGACGGCGAGTTCCCGTCCCGCCCGCTGGACGGCACGGCGCTGGTCCGGCGGATGGCCCTCGGCGTCGCCGCCGACGATCCGTACGCGTGGGTGCGGGCCGTCCCGCTCGACGAAGTGACGGCCTACCCCTCGGAGCTCCCCCACGCCCAGTGCATGGCGACCGGCATGCCGCTCATGTATCCCCAGTTGGACGCCGAGACGGCGCGGCTGATCGGCAGCGGCCTCGACCAGGAGAGCACCATCGCGGCGCTGCTCACCGACACCTCCTTCCTTGCCGTACCGCTCAGCGCGCGCGGACGGGTGCTGGGATGCGCGGTGTTCACCCGGCGGCCGGGAGGCCCGCCGTTCGAGGAACAGGACGTCGCGGTGGCCGAGGAGCTGGCCGCGCGGACCGCCGTCTGCGTCGACAACGCCCTGCTGTACACGCGTGAGCGCCGGACCGCCCTGACGCTGCAGAGCAGCCTGCTGCCCGCCGAGCTGCCGCACGCCCTCGGCATGGAGATCGCCTCCAGGTACCTCCCGGCGAGCGACCTCATGGGCGTGGGCGGCGACTGGTACGACGTGATCCCCCTGCCCGGGTGCCGCTCCGCGCTGGTCGTCGGCGACGTCATGGGGCACGGCACCAGAGCGGCCGCGACCATGGGCCAGCTCCGCACCGCCGCGCGCACCCTCGCGAGCCTGGACCTGCCTCCCGACGAGGTGCTCTTCCGGCTCAACCTGATGAGCCAGGACCTCGACCCGACGCAGATCGCCACCTGCGTGTACGCCGTGTACGACCCGATCACGCGCAACTGCTCGATCGCGCGGGCCGGCCACGTGCCACCGATCCTGCTCCATCCCGACCGGTCGACCGAGATCGTCGAGATGCCGCCGGGGCTGCCGCTCGGCATCGGCAGCGACCCGTTGGAGACGCGGGAGCTGACGCTCCCGGCGGGCAGCGTCCTCGCCCTTTACACGGACGGGCTGGTGGAGAGCAGGCGGCGGGACATCGACGCGGGGATCATGGCGCTGCGCCACCTGCTCGCGGGACCGCTCCAAGATCTCGAGGACATGTGCGACCTGACCATCAACAGCCAGCGGCCCGGGCACGAGCGCGACGACATCGCCCTGCTGCTGGCCCGGGTCCGTGATCTCGACCCGGACGAGATGGCGTCCTTCCCACTGTCGGACGACCCCCGGTTCGTCCGCACGGCCCGCAGGTTCGTACGGAGCACGCTGTCGGCGTGGGGTCTCATGAGCCTGGCCGACACCACCGAGCTGATCGTCAGCGAGATGGTCACCAACGCCCTCAAGCACGGGTGGCCGCCGATCGAGCTGCGTCTGCTGCGCGGCCGGACGCTGGTGTGCGAGGTCGCCGACGGCTCCTCGACGGCCCCGGCGCCGCGCACGCCCGCCCTGGACGACGACACCGGGCGCGGGCTGATGCTGATCAAGCGGTTCGCCTACCGCTGGGGAACGCGTCCCACCGCCCAGGGGAAGATCGTCTGGGTCGAGCAGCGCCTCCCCTGAGCGTCTTCTTGACCCGGCCTTTCCCCGTGCCGTCCGGCGTCGCGGGTATCTCCCCCGGAAACGCACGGGGGAGGAGCGGTGGTGTGACCGAGACGGACGCGCACGCCGAACCGCTCCGCCTGCGCCGGCGATGTGCGGCGTCGGGCCGTCCTCGCTGGCACCTCGCGGCGGGGTTCGCGGCCCTCCTGATCGCCTTCGGGTGCGTGCTCGCGCCGCTCTCCATGGTCGCTGTGTGGACGGCGGGCGAGGTGTGGAGTGTGGACGAGGCGGCCGCCGCGCTCGAACAGCGCGGGCTTCCGGTGGATCTCAACGTGAAGCTGGACCATGTCAGGAGCCTGGTGGCCGAGAAGCTGCCGCGCCTGTCACACAGTGCCGTCTACCAGGGCCTGTGGATCGATGCCGCCAGGATGGCGCACAAGGGGCTGCGCCTGATCACGACCGGCAGGTTCGCCTACACCTCGCTCGGCTGGATCCTTCCGGCGACCTCGGCGACCCTGCTGGCCGCGGGCTTTCTGCTGGCGCCGAACCGCCGCAGGGCCGCGCTGTCGGCGGGACTGGGCGTCGCCGTCTGCACGCTCGCGCTCGCGGCCGTGCTCTCGATCGCGCACAGCGTCTACATGAACACAGTGGCGTCGTACAAGCTCGATCTCGTGGCCGCCGAGCGGTATTTCGGCACCATGACGCGGTTTCCCGACATCGGGCTGCGGCTCCTCATGGTCGCCGGCGTGCTGGTCGCGGCCGCCGCGGACTTCCGGCGAAGCGGCCGCCGTACGCGCTGAGGCCCCGGTGGACGGTGGGGGCGCCGAGGGTGCCACCCACCGCCCCGAGGCCCGGGCCGGCTAGCGGCCGGTGGGCCGCTTGCCGTGGTTCGCCTGCTTCTTCTTCCGTGACTTCGACTTGCGCGCTCGCTTGCCCATGCGGGAACCGCCTTCCGTCGTACAGCCAGTGCCCTCACTCTTCATGAGGCGGCCGGGCCCGTACAGCGTCGCCGCTCATATCCTCAGGATCAAACATGATCCCCCGAAACAATGTGGCATAGTTTGTTGGAATCTGTTGATTGGAGCGGTGATGCTGGCCCAGTTACGGCAGCAGGCGATCCTGGAGCGGATCCGCAGAACCGGTGGCGCGCGCGTCGCGGAGCTGGTCCGGGACCTCGGCGTGTCCGACATGACGATTCGGCGCGACCTGGAGGCGCTCGCCGATCGGGGGCTGGTCGAGAAGGTCCACGGAGGCGCCACGATCTCCGGCGCCGGGTCGACCGAGGAACCGGGGTTCTCCGCCAAGTCGGCGCGGCAGCAGGCCGAGAAGGAGGCCATCGCGCGCCGCGCCGCACGTCTCGTGCGTCCGGGCAGCTCGGTCGCGCTGTCGGCCGGTACGACCACGTGGACGGCGGCGCGGTACCTCACCGACGTGCCCGAGCTGACCGTCATCACGAACTCACTGAAGGTCGCGGACGTGTTCCACCGGTCCGGACGGCCGGACCAGACCGTGGTGCTGGTCGGGGGCGTACGCACCCCCTCCGACGCGCTGGTCGGCCCGGTCGCGGTGGCGGCGATCCGCTCGTTGAACGTCGACGTGCTACTTCTCGGCGTCCACGGGATGAACGTCCGCGCCGGGTTCACCACGCCCAACCTGCTGGAGGCCGAGACCGACCGCGAGCTGGTCGGGTCGGCGCAGCGGCTGGTGGTCCTGGCCGACCACTCCAAGTGGGGCACGGTCGGCATCAGCACGATCGCCCACCTCGATCGGGCCGACGTCGTCGTGAGCGACACCGGCCTGCCCGCCGAGGCCCGCGCGGAACTGTCCGAGCGCGTGGGCGAGCTGCTGCTGGCCGATCCGTCCGAGCCGAACGAGCGGGCGGAGCCCACGGCATGAAGCGCACGATCACACACCTGGCCGACGGGCGAGAGCTGTTCTACTACGACCGGCGCGACGACGCCGACCGAGGCGCGGTGGACCCGCGCGACCTGCCGCCGCGCCCGCCCGCCTCGCAGATGCGCTACGACCCGCTCATGGACGAGTGGATCGCGATCGCCGGGCATCGCCAGACCAGGACCCACCTGCCTGCCGCCGACGAGTGCCCGCTCTGCCCGGCGCACCCCGCCTCGGAGATCCCCTCGGCCTACGACGTCGCGGTCTTCGAGAACCGCTTCCCCTCGTTCAGTTTCGCGGAGGGCGACTTTCCCGATCCCGGCGGGCTGAGCGCGGCGCGGCCCGGCACCGGGCGGTGCGAGGTGGTCTGCTTCACCTCCGACCACGACGCGTCCTTCTCCTCGCTCGGCCCCGGCCAGGTGGAGCTCGTCCTCGCCGCGTGGGCCGACCGCACCGCCGAGCTGGCCGCCCTGCCGGGGGTGGAGCAAGTCTTCTGCTTCGAGAACAGGGGCGCGGAGATCGGCATCACCCTCCCCCACCCGCACGGCCAGATCTACGCCTATCCGTACGTGACGCCGCGTACCCGGCACATGCTCGACGTCGCGGCGCGGCACCGCGGCGGCAACCTCTTCGCGGACGTGCTGGCCGCCGAGCGGAAGGGGCCTCGGGTGGTGGCGGCCAACGAGCACTGGACCGCGTTCGTCCCGGCCGCCGCCCGCTATCCGTTCGAGGTCCACGTCTATCCGCATCGGCGGGTGCCGGACCTGCCCTCCCTGGACGCGGACGAGCGGGCCGCCTTCGGGCCGCTCTACACCGGGGTGTTGCGCCGACTTGACGCGCTGTTCGGGGTGGCCATGCCGTACGTGGCGGCCTGGCACCAGGCGCCCGTGCGGTACCGGCGGGAGCTGGCCCACCTCCACCTCCAGCTCTTCAGCGTCCGGAGGGCGCCGGACAAGCTGAAGTATCTGGCGGGGTCGGAGTCGGCGATGGGGGCCTTCGTCAACGACGTCGCGCCCGAGGAGGCCGCCCGGATGCTTCGCGAATCCTCGATAACGAATTGATCTCTAATCGATTGCAACTTTAATTAGCGCAAACCTCGCTTTTACCACTACTATCCATCGCACCGGCGGTCACCGCCGGTGCGCCTAATCCCGGGCGCCTCGCCCGGGAGCCGGGGACCCACGACCTTGTGGCGATCCGTCCTCGTACGGGACGGACGCCGAGCACCTGGGGTGAAGGCACGCACGTGCCCGGACTTCTCCAGTCCGAACCCGTCAGCTAACCCGGCCGGCAGATGGAGAGGAGTGGGCTCTGCCCCGCGCGTTTCCGGCGGCCGCGGCCGCGCTGACCGCCGCCGCCCTCGTCTTCGGTACTGCCTCTGCCGCCGGCGCCGCCGCTCCCAAGCCAAGCGAGACCCAGCTCAAGAAGCAGCTCGCCGACCTGCGCAAGAAGATCGACAAACTGATCGCCGACTACAACGGCAAACGGGTCGAGCTCGCCAAGGCCCAGCAGTCGGAGAAGGCGGCCAAGGAGCGGCTGGCCAAGGCCGAGGGCGACTTCGAGGCAGCGCGGCGGGAGATGGTCAGCCTCGCGGGCCTGCGCTACCAAACGCACGACCTCGGCCTGTTCGGCACCCCCGACCTGCAAGGGGCGGCCGTGCTGGCCCAGCTCCAGGACGAGCAGGCCGTCGTGGTCTCGCAGTTCGCCACGCTCAAAGCGGAGCGCAAAGCCGCGGCGGACGCGGCCGCCGCCCTGATCACGGAGATCAAGACGCGGTCGGAGGAGGTCGCCCGGCAGCGCAAGGACGCCGAGAAGCTGATCGACGACATCCGGGCCAAGCTCGATCAGCTCATACCGATCGCGCCGGGCAGACGCTCCGCCGGCGGCTGGGCTCCGGAGCTGCCCTCGGGCAGCGACAACATCACGCCGCGGACCCGGCTGATGAAGGAACAGGTCAGCAAGAACTTCGACCTGAAGTTCACGGTCGGCTGCTACCGGGCCGAGAACGACGGCGGCGAGCATCCTCTCGGCCGCGCCTGCGACTTCATGATGAGTTCCGGCGGCGCCATGCCGAGCTCGGGAATGAAGGCCCTGGGCGACAGCGTCGCCGCCTGGGTCATCAAGAACGGCTCCAAGCTGGGCGTCAAGTACGTGATCTGGCAGCAGCGGATCTACAACCTCGGCAGCCCTGGATGGCGGACGATGTCAAACCGCGGCGGCGTCACCGCCAACCACTACGACCACGTGCACATCTCGATGTACTGAAGCCATCCACCTCACCCCCCGCGATCGCGCGGGCGGGCACGCCCCCGCCCCCGAGGCGCGCCCGCCCGCGTGATCACCACATCGCCGGGGCTCGGCGGTCAGCCGGACAGGCGGATCGGGTTCACCAGGTCGGCGTAGACCAGCAGGCCGCCCATGACCAGCAACAGGGCCGCCATGACGTACGTGACCGGCAACGCCTTGGCGACGTCCACGTACCCCGGCATGGGGCGGCGGCTGACGCGGGCGAAGCCTCGCTTGAGCCCTTCCCAGAGGCCGCCCGCGATGTGCCCGCCGTCCAGCGGCAGCAGCGGGATGAGGTTGAACATGCCGACGGCGAGGTTCAGCCCCGCGAGCAGGTTGATGAAGATGATGATCTTGTTTTCGAGCGGGACGGACGAGGCCGCGATCTCACCGCCGAAGCGCCCCGCGCCGACGATGCCGACCGGCCCGTTCGGGTCGCGCTTCTCGCCCGAGAAGGCCGCGTTCCAGACGCCCACCATCTTCTTGGGGATGTTGACCATGGCGACGGCGGTGCGCTGGGTGAAGTCCCACATCTGCCTGACGACGAAGCCCGGGCCCTGCTTCTCGACGACCATCGTCGGCGCGACACCGAGGAAGCCGACATTCTTCTCGATCTTGTCCGGGTCGTCCACCGACGGGCGGTCCTGGGCGATCAGGTCCACGCCGATCGTCGTCTCCTTGCCCCCGCGGACGACGCCCAGGTCGGTACGGCCCGCACCGTGCGCGCGGATCAGCGCGGTCGCCGACTCCCACGAGCTCACCCGCGTGCCGCCGACGGAGACGATGCGGTCACCCGGAAGCAGGCCGGCCTTGGCCGCCGGGGTAATCGGGTCACTCGGCCGGCAATCGCGCTGCTCGGCCTTGGTGGCCGGCACCACGCACTGGGACACCGTCGAGACGACCGGCTTGTACGTCTGGACGCCGAAGCCCATGGCGACGACCGAGAACAGCGCGAAGGCCAGCACGAAGTTCATCGCCGGCCCGCCGGACATGATGATGACCTTCTGCCACCAGGGCTTGCGGTAGAAGACGCGGCTCTCGTCGCCGGGGCGGATCTCCTCGGAGGCGACGGCCCTGGCGTTCTCGATGAGGCCCTGCCACGGACCGGTCGAGACGCTGCGCAGCTTGGTGGGGTCATCGCTCGGCCGCGGCGGCAACATGCCGATCATGCGGATGTAGCCGCCGAAGGGAAGCCACTTCACGCCGTACTCGGTCTCGCCGCGCCCGCGCGACCAGAGCGTGGGACCGAAGCCCACCATGTACTGCGTCACGCGCACGCCGAAGAGCTTGGCGGGGACGAGGTGCCCGATCTCGTGCAACGCGATGGAGAGGAGAAGGCCCACAAAAAGGACCAGGAATCCGGCCAAGAACAGCCAGTTCATCAGCGCGTACCCCCGCGGAGGAGAAGTGTTCTTTCCATGCGTTGCCCGTGTCGAGCGTAACCCACCGTTCAGTGGCTCATGGGCGCCAGATCAGAACGAGGGCGCAGTCGTCGTTGTGCCCCGCGGACATGGAGTTGACGATCTGCCGGGCGCCCTCCCGGTATCCGGTGGGCAGCAGCCGGCGCTCGGCCTCGCCCAGCAGACGGTCGAGCCCGGCGTCGATGTCGCGGCCCGGCTGCTCGATGAGGCCGTCGGTGTAGAGCATCAGGGCGTCGCCTTTGCGCAGCACGCCGGTGTCGGGCTCGCAGTGCAGGTCGGGCACCACGCCGAGCACCACGCCCTTGGCCGCGGAGACGTGCCAGGTGCCCGTGCCCGCGTCGAACTTGACGACGGGCGGGTGCCCCGCCGACGTGATGACGTACTCACCGGTGGAAAGGTCGAGACTCAGGTGGGCGGCGGTGACGAACCCCTCGTCGCCGCGCTGCCGGTGCAGGTAGGAGTTGCACGCGTGCAGGAAGTCGTCCACCGAGCCGAGCAGCCCGCCGAAGGTCCCGGAGAGCATCAGCGCCCGGGTGCCGGCGTCCACGCCCTTGCCCGAGACGTCGACGACCGCGATCTCCACGCGGTCGCCCTGCCGTACGGACACCACGAAGTCGCCCCCGAAGGAGGAGCCGCCGGCCTGCTTGAGCACCACCTTGCCGCCCCAGTGCTTGGGGAGGTGCGGCAGCTCGCTCTGGCGTTTGAGCCGATCACGCAGCTCCAGCAGCATCGCGTCGCCGCGCAGGCCCTGCACACCGAGCTTGGCGCGCGTCCGGGCCATGATCCAGGCGAGGATGGCGGTGAAGCCGACGGTGATGAGCAACCCCGGCCCGAGCCGCATGACGCCTCCGGCCACGGCCATGTAGAGGAGGGAGGCGACGACCGCGCAGAGCAGGATGGCCAGACTGCGCAGCCGGAGCTGGAGGCCGCCGATGAGCATCAGCGGTACCAGCAGGGCGGGTGAGAACCAGTGATCGGACACCTGGATGTCGAGCACGCCAACAAGCAGCGTGGCGACCATCAGGGCGATCAGGCGATGGCGATCGTTCGACGAACTCTTCCTCAGCAATCGGACAAGCGGCACCAGAAGCGGCACACGCACCAGCAGAGCACGGAGCCGTGGAGGGATGAGCGGCGTCCGACGGGAACTCATGATGACCTCGACTGTATCCGCCCGCCGCCGATGTGGGCAGCCACTTGACCAAGGCCTAGATCACCAAGGACCGAGGGTTATTCGCTGGCCCTCGACCTTTACACGCTCCTACTGTGAACGGATGAGTGTCCAGGTTCGTCCCATCGCAGAGTCCGATTGGCCGGAATTCATCCGAGTCCAGCGTGAGGCGTTCAACTCCCCCGACACCGAGGAACGCGATCACTGGCGCGAGCTGTTCGAGGTGGACCGCTCGCTGGGGGCATACGACGGAGATCTCCTCGTCGGCGGCACCGTCGTGGCGGGCCTCACGATGACCGTGCCGGGCGGCCCCATGCCGGTCGCCGGGGTCACCGCGGTGGGCGTGCTTCCCTCGCACCGCCGCAAGGGCGTCCTGACCGCGCTGATGACCCACCAGCTCGGCGACCTGCACGAGAAGGGCGAGTCCGTCGCCGCGCTCTACGCCTCGGAGGCGGCGATCTACGGCCGGTTCGGGTACGGCAGGGCCGCCGACTCCGTCTTCTTCCGCATCCCGACCGCGCACTCGGCGTTCCGGCGCGACGCCCCCTCGGACCCGTCCCTGCGCGTGCGTCTCGCCGATCCGGCCGCGGCCCGGGCCGACCTGGAGAAGGTCTTCGAGGCCGTGCGGACCACCCGGCCGGGCCTGTACGCCCGCTCCGACGCGCGCTGGCGCCTCAGCGTCGTCGGGGACGAGGAGGCCCAGCGCAGGGGGAACGGTCCGCTGCGCTGCGTGATCGTCGAGGACGACCACGGGCCGCGGGGCTACGCCCTGTTCCGGGTCAAGGACGGGTGGACCGAGCACAGCGTGCCCGACGGTGAGGTCCTGCTGCGGGAGCTGTTCGCCACCGACCCCGCGGCGTACGCGCTGACCTGGCGCAGCGTGCTGGACCGGGACCTGTGCGCGCGGCTGCGCGTCTGGGCGCGCCCGGTGGACGACCCGATCATGCATCTGCTGGCCGAGCCGCGGCAGCTCAACGCGGGCTGGCTGGACGACCTGTGGATCCGCCTGGTGGACGTGGACCGGGCGCTGGCCTCCCGCGCCTACGCCTCCCCTGTGGACCTCGTGATCGAGGTGGAGGACCGGGTGTGCCCGTGGAACGCGGGCCGCTTCCGGCTGGTCGCGAGCGCGGGACCCGGCACGGTGAAGGCGTCCTGTGCGCGGACCGGCGACCCCGCCGACGTGACGCTGCCCGTGGACGCGCTCGGCGCCGCGTACCTGGGCGGGCGTCCCCTGACCGCGCTGGGGGCGGCGGGCCTGATCACCGAGCACAGCGAGGGCGCGCTGCGCGCGCTGTCCACCGCGATGTCGTGGGAGCCGCGCCCGTGGGGCGGCCTGATCTTCTAGGCTCGCCTCATGGCGCTGCAAAACTTGCAGATTACGACGGTCGTCGCGATGCGGGCCCGGGACGTGTCCCGGCCCACCCCGGATCAGCAGGAGGCCGCAGACCGGCGGCTGCTGCGCGACGAGATGCCGCGACGCGAGGCGCGTCGCGGCAAGGAACGGCCGGAGGAGTGACGGAACGTCGGGAGGCGGACGTCGGCCCGCCTTCCGACGCGTGACCGGAGGCGGCGGCTACGGCAGCGGCGGCAGCTCGCCGGTCGTCTCGTAGCCGGAGAGCTGGCCGATCCTGCGGACGTGCCGCTCGACCCCGGAGAACGGCGTGGAGAGGAAGATCTCCACGAAGCGCACCGCGTCCTCGACGGGGTGCATCCGGCCGCCCAGGCTGATCACGTTGGCGTCGTTGTGCTCGCGGGCGAGCCGCGCGGTGTCGTCGTTCCACGCGAGCGCGGCCCGGATGCCGCGCACCTTGTTGGCCGCGATCTGCTCGCCGTTGCCGGAGCCGCCGAGCACCACGCCGAGGCTGCCGGGGTCGCCCGCCACCCCCTGAGCGGCGCGCAGCACGAACGCCGGATAGTCGTCCTCGGCGTCGTAGACGAACGGACCGCAGTCGATCACCTCGTGGTTCTGCTCCTTCAGCCAGGAGACGAGGTGGTTCTTAAGCTCGTAGCCGGCATGGTCGGCACCGATGTAGACACGCACAGCCCAAGTCTCGCAGGTGCTCACCCGAGACACGACTTCAGGGGCTCCACTAAAGTAACAAGCCACCGCCCCCGTGACTCCTTACCGGGCAGGCGCGGAGGCCGACAGACCAGGAGAGACATGCGCGAGATCCGCTACGTGGGCGACCCCGTCCTGCGCACCCCCGCCGAGCCGGTCACCGACTTCGACCGGGAACTGCGCCGGCTCATCGACGAGATGTTCTCGATCATGTACATGGCCGACGGAGTGGGGCTGGCCGGTCCGCAGATCGGCGTGGGCCGGCGGCTCTTCGTCTACGACATCAGCAACCGCAAGGGCCACGTGGTGAACCCCGAGCTCACGATCGACGACCCCGAGGAGGTCCTCGAGGAGGAGGGCTGCCTGTCCGTGCCCGGCAAGGAGACCGGCAAGCCGCTGTACGCCCCGACCGCGCGCGCCGCGGGCGTCACGCTCCGCGGGTTCGACCGGCTCGGCCGGCCCGTGACGGTCAAGGCGCGCGGCATGCTGGCCCGCTGCTTCCAGCACGAGTTCGACCACCTCAACGGCACCCTGTACGTGGACCGGCTGGCCAAGGACGACCGTAGGAAGATCCTGCTGCAGACCCCCTAGAGCAGGATCGCCTTCGTCTCCAGGTATTCCTCCAGGCCGGCTTCCCCCAGCTCGCGGCCGATGCCCGACTGCTTGTAGCCGCCGAACGGCGCGAGCGGGTTGAACCGGCCGCCGTTGACGGCCACCTGGCCGGTGCGGAGCCGGCGGGCCACGGCGAGCGCCCGCTCCTCGGTGCCCGCCCACACCGCCCCGGAAAGGCCGTACGGCGTGCCGTCGGCGATCTGAACGGCCTCGTCCTCCGAGCCGAAGGGCACGATCGCCAGGACCGGCCCGAAGATCTCCTCCTGCTCGATCGTCATGCCGGGCGCGACGCCCGCGAAGATCGTGGGTTCGACGTAGTAGCCGCGTTCGAGGGGGGCGTCGGTGCCGCCGAGGACGAGGCGCGCGCCTTCCTCCTGGCCCCGGTTGATGTAGCGGATCACACGGTCGCGCTGCGCGGCGGAGACCAGCGGCCCGAGGCGGGTGCCCTCGGCGAAGGGGTCACCCACCGTGTACTTGCGCCCCGCCTCGACGGCGAGCCGTACCGCCTCGTCGTACTGGTCCCAGTGGACGAGCATGCGGGTCCAGGCCGAGCAGGTCTGGCCGGAGTTGAGGAAGGCGTTGGCGACGCCGACCTTGACGGCGGCCGCGAGATCGGCGTCGGGGAGAATGAGGTTCGCGGACTTGCCGCCGAGTTCGAGCGCCACCCGCTTGACGGTCTCCGCGGCCAGCGCGGCGACCCGCCGTCCCGCGTGGGTCGAGCCGGTGAAGGAGACCATGTCGACGTGCGGGTGGGTGACCAGCGCCTCACCGACGACCGGACCGCGCCCGCTCACCATGTTGAAGACGCCCGGGGGCAGGCCGACCTCGTGGAAGATGTCCGCCAGCGCGTACGCGGCGAGCGGCGCCACCTCGCTCGGCTTCAGGACGACCGTGCAGCCGGCCGCGAGCGCCGGCGCGACCTTGCAGATCACCTGGTGCAGCGGGTAGTTCCAGGGCGTGATCGCGCCGACGACGCCGACGGGCTCCTTGACGACGAGCGAGTCGCCGACCCGGCCCCGGTCGAAGTCGTACTCCTCCGCGAGCCGCGCGTAGCTCTCGAGCACGCCCGCGGGCATCAGCGTCTGCACCTGCAGGGCGACCGGGTAAGGGGCGCCCAGGTCGGTCGTGATCGTCCGCGCGATCTCCTCCGCCCGCTCCCGCAGCAGCCCGGCGGCCGCGGCGAGCAGCTTGCCGCGCTCGGCCGGCGCCGTACGCGACCACGAGGGAAATGCGGCGCGGGCGGCGGCGACCGCCGGCTCGACGTCGGCGGGCGAGCCGGCGGGGACGCGGTCGATGATCTCCTCGGTGGTGGGGTTGACCACGTCGACCCCCTCGCCCGAGGTGGACGAGAGCCAGACTCCGTTCACGTACAGCTGACGCATGAACCTCATCCTTGTGTGCGACTCGGGCCGGCGCCCCTGGCGCGGCGTCCAGGCTAACGCGAAAGTCGAACAGAGCCTGACAAGCGGCTAAAAATCCGCATTAGCCAGAAATGCGAGGTCAGTCGAAGATCGGGCCGCGGGTGCGGGACCGCTTGAGCTCGAAGAAGCCGTCCGTGCCCGCCACGAGCAGAACGCCGTCCCACAGCCGGGCCGCGTCCTCGCCGCGCGGGATGGGCGAGACGACCGGGCCGAAGAACGCCACGCCGTCGACGGCGATGATCGGGGTGCCGACCTCCTCGCCGACCAACTCGATGCCCTCGTTGTGCGATGCGCGGACCGCGTCGTCGAACTCCTCCGACTCCATCGCGGAGACGAGCTCGGGGTCGAGCCCGGCGGCCGTGAGCGCCTCCGCGATCGTCTCCGTCCACGTCTCCGGCTGCTTGCGCCTGCCCCCGTCGTGGAACCGCGTGCCGAGCTCCGTGTAAAGGGTCCCGAGGACCTCCTCGCCGTACTTCTCGGCGGCCGCGGCGAGCACGCGCACCGGCTCGATCGCCCGGCTGAGCTTCTCGCGGTACTCCTCCGGGATGTCCTTGCCCTCGTTGAGCACGGCGAGGCTCATGATGCGCCAGCGCGTGCGCACCGGGCGCTCCCGCTCGACCTCGACCATCCAGCGGGAGGTGACCCACGCCCACGGACAGAAGGGATCGAACCAGAAGTCGACGGTCTTGGTCTCGGACATATGAAGGAGCCTCTCGGTGGGCAATGTGGTTGCATCGGTGCGTAACCGATGGCCGGATCTGGCTATTCCACCGGCCGATTTGAGGGCGATTTCCATCGTCAGGGCATGGCAGGATCGGTTCATCCCTCCGCGATGGAGCGGCGGGGCATGTGATGAGGAGCGGATGTGGCAGGGAATCTGACCCGTGACGAGGCCCGGGAGCGCGCTCGGCTGCTGACCGTCCAGTCTTACGCGGTCGAGCTCGACCTGACGGAGGGCGAGGAGCGGTTCGAGAGCATCACGACGGTCCACTTCACCTCCAGCCAACCGGGAGCGGACACGTTCATCGACCTGCACGGCGCGCACGTCAGGTCCGCCAAGCTGAACGGCGTGGCGCTCGACGTGAGCACCTACGACGAGGAGAAGGGCCGCCTCCCGCTGCCCGGCCTGGCCGAGCAGAACGTGCTGCGCGTCGACGCCGACGCGTCCTACATGCGCACCGGCGAGGGCCTGCACCGCTTCGTCGACCCGGTGGACCAGCGCGTCTACCTGCACAGCCAGTTCGAGACGGCCGACGCGCACCGGATGTACGCCTGCTTCGACCAGCCTGATCTGAAGGCCACCTTCGAGCTGGCCGTGCTCGCGCCCGCGGAGTGGGAGGTCGTGTCCAACGCCGCCCCCGACTCGGTCGAGGAACTGGAGGCGCACGAGGGCCGGCACGGCACGCTGCAGGCGGCCAGGCGCTGGCACTTCCCGGCCACGCCGGTCATGTCCACGTACATCACCGCGCTGATCGCCGGGCCGTACGCCGTGGTCAGGGACGAGCACGACGGCATCCCGCTCGGCATCTACGTGCGCAAGTCGCTGGCCGAGTTCCTCGACGCGGACAATATCTTCGAGGTCACCAAGCAGGGCTTCGACTTCTTCCACCGCGTCTTCGACGTGCGCTACCCCTTCGGCAAGTACGACCAGCTCTTCGTCCCGGAGTTCAACGCGGGCGCGATGGAGAACGCGGGCGCGGTCACCTTCCTGGAGGACTACGTCTTCCGGTCGCGGGTCACCGACGCCATGGTCGAGCGCCGTGCGGAGACGATCCTGCACGAGATGGCGCACATGTGGTTCGGTGACCTGGTCACCATGCGCTGGTGGGACGACCTGTGGCTGAACGAGTCGTTCGCCACCTACATGTCGGTGCTGTGCCAGGCCGAGGCCACCCGCTGGGGCCAGGGCGCGTGGACCACCTTCGCCAACGTCGAGAAGGCCTGGGCGTACCGGCAGGACCAGCTCCCCTCGACCCACCCGATCGCCGCCGACATCCCGGACATGCAGGCCGTCGAGGTCAACTTCGACGGCATCACGTACGCCAAGGGCGCCTCGGTGCTCAAGCAGCTCGTGGCCTACGTCGGCCTGGACAACTTCCTGGCCGGCGTCCGCGACTACTTCAACGAGCACGCCTGGGGCAACACCACCCTGCAGGACCTGCTGACGGCGCTGGAGCGCACCTCCGGCCGCGACCTGTCGTCCTGGTCGAAGGAGTGGCTGGAGACCTCCTGGGTCAACACGCTGCGCCCGTCCTTCACCACCGACGACGAGGGCCGCTTCCTCACCTTCGATGTGCTGCAGGAGGCCCCGCAGGAGCACCCGACGCTCCGCTCGCACCGGGTGGCGATCGGCCTCTACTCCATGATCGACGGCGTGCTCACCCGCACCAAGCGGGTCGAGCTCGACGTCGTGGGCGCCCGCACCGCGGTCCCCCAGCTGGTCGGCGAGGCCCAGCCCGACGTGGTCCTGGTCAACGACGACGACCTCACCTACGCCAAGATCCGGCTCGACGACCGGTCCCTGCGGGCGCTGGTCGACGGCGGCATCACCGCGTTCACCGACTCGCTGCCCCGCGCGCTCTGCTGGTCGGCCGCCTGGGACATGACCCGGGACTCCGAGATGGCCACCCGCGACTACGTCAAGCTGGTCGTCTCCGGCATCGACGCGGTCAAGGACATCACGGTCGTGCAGACCGTCCTGCGCCAGGCCCGGCTGGCCGTACAGCAGTACGCCGACCCCGCCTGGGTGGACGAGGGCATGGCCGAGCTGGCCCGGGCGCTGCGCGGCCTGGTCGCGTCGGCCGCGCCGGGCTCCGACCACCAACTCGCCTACGTCAACGCCTTCACCTCGGTGGCGGTCTCGGCCGAGGACCTGGCGTTCGTCAAGGGCATCCTGGACGGCACCGCCGCCCCCGAGGGGCTCGCGGTCGACGCCGACCTGCGCTGGACGCTCACCCAGGCACTGGTCTCCGGAGGCGTCCTGGGGGCCGCGGACATCGACGCCGAGCTCCAGCGGGACGCCACCGCCAAGGGCGAGCGTTCCGCCGCGATGTGCCGGGCGTCGATCCCCTCCCCGGAGGCCAAGGCGGAGACCTGGTCGGCCATCACCGGCGGCACGCTGAGCGGCGCGGTGCTGCGCTCCACGATCGGCGGCTTCATGGACCCGAACCACGTCGAGCTGCTCGAGCCGTACGGCGAGAAGTACTTCGACGAGGTCGGCCGCATCTGGAAGGAGTGGACCTCCGACAGCGCGCAGAACTTCGTGATCGGCTGCTACCCGGCCCTGCTGATCAGGCCGGAGACGGTCGCGCGGACGGAGGACCACATCTCCGCGACCCAGCCGCCGCACGCGCTGCGGCGTCTGGTGCTCGAAGGCGCCGACGGCATCAGCCGGGCGCTGCGCGCCCGGGAGAAGGACGCCTCGGCCGTCTGACGCGGCAACGTCCGATCGAACGGAAGGCCCCGGCCCGCTCAGGCCGGGGCCTTCCCGTTCTCCGCGTGCGGGAGGAGCCGGTGAAAGCCCCGCGCAAGCACGCCGCAAGTTACTCGGGGTGACATTGTGGCGTCGAGCCGTTTACAGCGCGGCGGGCCGCGTCTACCGTGTGCCCGACCCCGAGGAGGCCCCGTGATCACGCTCATCTCCATCGCCGTCATCGCCGTGCTGCTCTGCCTCGCCGCCGGCTCCCTCTACAACGGCCTGGTACGCAGGCGCGGCGCGGTGGACAACGCCTGGGCCCAGATCGACGTGCAGCTCAAGCGCCGGCACGACCTCATCCCC
The DNA here is from genome assembly GCF_050947145.1 of Microtetraspora malaysiensis. Taxonomy (NCBI): domain Bacteria; kingdom Bacillati; phylum Actinomycetota; class Actinomycetes; order Streptosporangiales; family Streptosporangiaceae; genus Microtetraspora; species Microtetraspora malaysiensis. The sequence goes on along the minus strand of NZ_CP191998.1, from coordinate 2,217,604 downwards.
AACCTCGTCGAGACCGTCAAGGGATACGCCTCCCACGAGCGTCAGGCGCTCGAAGCCGTCGTCGCGGCGCGTTCCCGGGCGGTCGGCGCCCAGACCCCGAAGGACCAGGCCGCGGCCGAGGACGCGCTCTCCGGCGCGCTGAAGGGCCTGTTCGCGCTCGCCGAGGCGTACCCCGACCTCAAGGCCAGCCGGAACTTCTCGGAGCTCCAGGAGGAGCTGTCAGACACCGAGAACCGCATCGCCTACACCCGGCAGTACTACAACGACGCCGTCCTGACCTACAACAACGCGATCCAGACCGTGCCGGCCAACATCGTCGCGGGCATGACCGGGTTCGCCCCGCGTGAGTACTTCCAGGCGCCGGGCGAGGAGCGCGGCCCCGTCCAGGTTCGGTTCTGACCGTGCTTCCCTGGCTGGCCGCGGGCGCGGCCGTCGCGCTCTGGCTGCTGCTCCTGGCCGCGCTCGCCCTCGCCACCCGCAACCCGGACGTCGTGGCGGCGCCGCCCACCGGCGATCTCGCCCCCCACTCCCCCGCGATCGTCGACCTGATCACCGGCCACTGGAAGCTGTGTGATGAGGCCCCCTCCGCCACGCTGCTCGACCTCGCCTCCAGAGGCGTCGTGCGGATCGAGGAGATCGGCCCCGAGCTGTCCCTCGTACGGCTCCGCCGCGACCCCGGCGACCTCCGGCCGTACGAGAAGCTCGTCTACGACCACGTGATGTCGCTCGCCGTGGACGGGGTCGTGGCGACCGGCGCGCTGGCCGAGGGCTCGCGGAATCTCGGCCGGTGGTGGAAGAGCTTCCGGAAAAAGGTCATCGTGGAGGCCCGGGCGCTGGGCCTGTCCCGGCCCCGATGGAGCAGGGCCCAGGCGGCTCTGCTCACCGCGGCGGCGGCCGTACCCTCCCTCGCGGTCGCCGTCGCGGTCACGATGAGCGACGACGAACGCCAAGGCGGCCTGGGCGCGGCCGTGGTGACCTTCGCCCTGCTCCTGGCGCTGATGGGGCGGCTCAACGGTGAGCGCGGCACGCTGGACGGCGCGCGGGCCGCGGGGCAGTGGCTGGGCGTGCGCGAGCACCTGGCGGCCACCGGCCGGTTCGCCGAGCAGCCCGCGGCGTCCGTCACGATCTGGGGGCGGCACCTCGCCTACGCCGCGGCGCTCGGCCTGGCGCCGCGCGCGGTGGCGGGCCTGCCGGTGGGCGTCCCCGCCGACGACAGGCGGGCCTGGTCCGACTACGGCGGCATGTGGCACGTCGTGCGCGTCCGCTATCCCCGTCGCATGCTGTGGGCGAGGGAACCGCTGCCGATGCTGTTCTACGCCCTGGCCGCGGGCTTCTTCGCGGGTTTCTGGACCTGGATCGCGCTGCTGGTCGCGTCGGCCTTCGGGCTGTGGCCGGACACGCTCGTCCGTCCCACCTTCCTCGCCGTCGCCGCCGTCGTGGCGGGCGTGCCGCTGTGGTACGCGGTCGTCGATCTGACCGGCAAGGCCGAGGTCGAGGGCCAAATCGTCCGGCTCCGCCGCTTCCAGGCCGGCACCAAGGGAAACAACGATCCCAAGTACGCCTACTGGTGCGCGATCGACGACGGCCGGGCCCGCGAGGTCAAGGCGTACGGCATCGGCGAGCGGCTGTGGAGCTCTCTCTCGGAGGGAGAGAGGGTGCGTGCCCGGGTCGGCAGAAAGCTCGGCTGGATCGACGCGATCGAGGTGATCGAGCAGTCCCGCCTCCAGGGAACGGCCAGGTACGACGACACCGAGGAGCACCGCGTCGTCGCCCCGGAGAACCTCGGAGAGGTCCGGGTCTTCGACCCCCGTCAGGAATGATGCTTGGCCATGAGATGGTGATTCGATGAAGTCGGCCAGGGACCTGTTGATCGCGCTCGCACAGCGATATTCGTTCGGTGACGTCGGAGCCCTCGCTCCCGCGGTCCTGGGGCCCGGAGAACGCGCCGACGAGGTGGCCGCGGTGTGCGAGTTCGGCCAGCGACTGCTCACCCTGGACGCCGAGGACTTCGCCGACGAGAACGACGCGCGCAGCGTCCCGGCCGACCTGCGGCGCCGCGCCCGCGCCTGCCACATGCCGCAGACGTCCCGTGAGCAGCCACGCGGCGCCCTGGAGTCGCTGCGGCCCTCGTACGCGCTGCTCCTGGAGGTGATCGAGATCCGCTGGAGGCGGCGCGAGCTCAGCACCATGATCTCGGCGGTCCACATCGCCAGCGAGTACCTCCCACTGCTCGCGTTCGAGCCGGCCCTCGGCCACGCGGGCGACCCGGTGCGCTGGCCCGAGGGGTTGCGCGCGCCGGGCAGCAGGTTCGGCTCGATCGGCGACCGGGAGTGCGACCACACGCGGGCGGAGCAGTCGGCGGTCGAGCGGACGCTGCGTGTGGCGGTCGAGCCCGGCCAGGGCTGGCGCGCCTACTTCGACCGGCAGCACAGCCAGGTCGCCGGCGCGCTGGCCACCTGCGTGGCCCGCTGCCGCACCCCTTGCACGGCCATGGACTGGGTGCCGGAGAAGGACGATCTCGCTCTCCGCTCCCGCGTCGCACTGGCCTTCGCCGAGACTCCGCTCGTACGGCTCCGCCACGCCGCGCCGGTCGGCCACGGCTTCGGTGTGCCGTCGCCGGAAGAGGTCCGGGACGCGTGGGAGCGCAGCCGGTCCTTGCTGGACAAGAACGAGGTCGGCCACCGGGCGACCGAGGACGACGGCTTCTCCCTGTCCGGATTGCCCAGCCTGTTCTCCGCCGTCGCGGCCGCGCCCGTACGGCCGGCCTCCCTGCTGGCCGACGTGTCGGCCCACCTGGTGAAGCTCCTGGAGGAGCGCTAGACGCGGGCCACGCAGTCGGCCAGGGCGGCGAGGCCGGTGACCAGGCCGCCGGCGAGATCGCCCGCGGCGAAGGCGGCGGCCATCGAGACCGCCACGAGCCGGCACTCCCCGTCCGTGAGCAGTTTCCTGGCCCGCTCGCCCGTCACGATCTCCAGGGCCCGGTCCTCCACGTCGACCATGATGAGGACCGCCCGGTCGGCGACGTCGCCGAGCGCGGCGTGCAGCCGCTCGGCGAACTCCCGCCTCGGCCCCTCGGCCCGCCCGAGATAGACCGCGAAGCGCAGCCCGGTGCGGGCCTCGGCCGCTCCGCGCGCGGAGCGGATGTCGTCGATCTGCAGAGGAGTCAGCGCGCGCACGGCCCTCACCATCCCGCGGAGGCGCCGCCGGTGCGGGCCCGCGGCTGCGCGGCCCCGGCCATCGCCTTCCAGTCGACGTCGATCGCCGGCAGCCAGTGTGCCGGACGGCCGGTGAGCACGAGAACGGACGTGTCCGCCCCGTGCTCGGTCTTCCCTGGCCCGCCGAACCAGACCTCCTCGCCCGGGACGGCCTCGGTCCTGGCCGGGCGCCCGAACGCGAGGACCGCCAGGGAGATCAGCAGGGTGAGTCCCGCCGCCCCCCCGATAAGGAATCCGACGATCTGCAGCTCACTGTGCACCTCATCACGGTAACTCCGCAGGTGAGAACGGGTCGAGCCCGCCCGCGTGGGAGGCGGCGACGGGCCGGGCTCACCACACGGACGGCCGGCGTTCGCCCCAGAAGCCGCCCACGGACGCCTCGATCTGAGCCGAGAGCGAGATCAGCGTCCCCTCGTCGCCGAACCGCCCGGCGAGCATGACGCCGACCGGCAGCCCTTCGGGCGACCAGTGCAGCGGCAGGTTGACCGCCGGCTGCCCGCTGATGTTGTACGTGGCGGCGAACGGTGCGAAGCGCTTCATCCGCTCGAAGGTCTCCTCGGGCGTGTCCACGTCCTCGAACCAGCCCACCGGGACGGGCGGCCTGGTCACGGTGGGCGTCAGCACGGCGTCGTACTCGTCGGTGATGAGCAGCGCGAAACGGGTGGCGAGCTGGAGCGCCGACTGCGCCTTCAGGAAGTCCGGAGCCGCGGTGGCGAAACCGCGTTCCCGCAGCCAGGCGGTGAGCGGGCGCAGCCGGGACTCCACCCCCTCGGCCACCGGGTGCATGCAGGCGAAGGTGAACCACAGCTTCACGAACTCGGGCACCACGTCGGCGCCGAAGGGTGGATCGATGTCCACCACCTCGTGCCCCAGTGACTCCAGCAGCGCGGACGCGCTCTCGTACGCGGCCAGCACCTCCGGATGCACGTCCGCGTCCGGGACGACCGGCGTGGCGTACCGCGCGATCCGCAACCGGCCGGGCTCCACGCCGACGTAGGCGGAGAAGGAGCCGCGCTCCGGCGGCGGGGCCCAGTACAGGTCGCCGGGATTGTTGTGGGCCATCACGTCGAGCAGCGCCGCCGCGTCGGCGACGTCGCGCGTGATCGGGCCGTTGGTGGACAGGCCGGCGAGGTCGGGGATGATCGGCGCGAACGAGATGCGGCCGCGGGTCGGCTTGATGCCGTACAGGCCGCAGACCGAGGCGGGGATCCGGATGGAGCCCGCCCCGTCGCTGCCGTGCGCCGCCGGAGCCAGACCGGCCGCGACGGCGGCGGCCGCTCCCCCGCTCGACCCTCCGGCCGAGCGCGTCAGGTCCCAGGGCGTACGCGCGGGCGGGCCGACGGCGGTCTCGGTGTAGCACGGCAGCCCGAACTCGGGCGTGCTCGTCTTGCCGAGCATGATCGTGCCGGCGTCGCGCAGCCGCTCGACGACGCTGTCGTCCACCGGCGCGATGAAACCCTCGTAGGCGGCGGAGCCGAAGAAGATCGGCACGTCCTTCACCAGGTTGAGGTCTTTGACGGGGATCGGCACGCCGAGGAACGGAGGCGGGTCGTCGGACGCGAGAACCTGGGCCTCCAGCTTGCGCGCTTCCTCCAACGCCCGGTCGGCGGTGAGGGTGACGAACGCGCCGACCTCTTCGTTCAGCCGCTCGGCTCGTTCCAGGTAGTGCTCGGTGATCTCGACAGGTGACAGTTCCCTGTTCCGTACGGCTGCCGCCTGCTCCAGCGCAGTAAGATCGTGAATGTGGGCCACTACCGCACGGTAGGCCCGCGGCGCGAAGATATCTAGAGACGATACCCACCTGGCGGGCCCACCAATCCGGTGAAGCCAGCCACAAAAGTATGAACCACCCAACACTAGGCAACCCGCCGAAGGCTCAACTACGGTGAGTGATGTGGATACCGGTCTAGCGCCAGAAGACGGTCACGATACGTCACCGATCTGGGTCAGTGACGAGTCGTCGGATCGACCCGCGACGCCGCCGGAAGAGGCCGCGTCCACCACCTACGCCCCGGTGGAGCGGGCCTCCTTGAAGGCTCTCGCCAGTCGGTTCGACTACCACCACCTGCTGCGACGTGCGCTGGTCGCCCTCGCCGCCGGTGTGGTCGTCGGATTCCTGCTCGGCGGCTGGCGCATCGGTCTGACCGCCGCGATCGTCGCGGCCATCGCCGACACGATGTACCGGGCACGCAGCGTGTCCTCGATCCCGGCGTGGCGGCGCCCTTCGGCGGCGGAGCGGCGCACCGAGTACCAGCTCAAGCGGCTGGAGCGCAACGGCTTCCGCACGCTCCACGCCCGCGCCGTCCCGGGCAGCGACGCCCAGATCGACCATCTCGTGATCGGCCCGACGGGTGTCTACGCCGTCGACTCCGAGAAGTGGGACAAACGGCTGCCGGTGCGGGTGCAGTCCCACCGCAAGCTGTTCCATGGGCCGTTCAACCAGAAGCCACGCCTCGACGAGGCGCGCTGGGAGGCGTCCCAGGCGAGCGAGCTGATCGGCAAGGCCCTGGGCCGCGAGATCCATGTGGTCCCCTCGCTGGCGATCTACGGGCCGGCCATCCCCTGGCGCATCCTCAACGTACGCGACGTGGACGTCTTCTCCGGCAGCATGGTCCGCAAGTGGATCACCAAGCGGGAGCGGTCGCTCACGTCGGCGGAAATCGACTCCATCTACCGCGCCGCCGAACGCGTTCTGCCGCCGCGTTATCCCGAGAGCTGAGCACGCGACCAGTTTCCTCCGGCGACGGCCGTACCATTTGAGGACTCACTGTCTTCGATGGGAGCGACGTCATGCCAGCCCTCAGGTCTCGTACGGTCACACACGGCAGAAACATGGTCGGTGCCCGGGCCCTGCTCCGGGCGACCGGTGTAGCCGGGAGTGACTTCGGGAAGCCCATCGTGGCGGTGGCCAACAGCTTCACCCAGTTCGTCCCCGGTCACGTCCACCTTCGCGAGGTCGGCGACGTCGTCGCCGCCGCGGTGCGCGAGGCCGGGGCGATCCCCCGCGAGTTCAACACGATCGCGGTCGACGACGGCATCGCGATGGGCCACGGCGGCATGCTGTACTCGCTGCCCTCGCGCGAGCTCATCGCGGACGCGGTCGAGTACATGGTCAACGCCCACTGCGCGGACGCGCTGATCTGCGTCTCCAACTGCGACAAGATCACCCCGGGCATGTTGCTGGCCGCCTTCCGGCTGAACATCCCGACGGTGTTCGTCTCCGGCGGCCCCATGGAGGCGGGCAAGACCCCCGGCCGCAAGCTCGACCTGATCGACCCGATGATCGCGGCGGCGGACGACAGCGTGAGCGACGAGGCCCTTCTCGAAATGGAGGAGAACGCCTGCCCGACCTGTGGTTCCTGCAGCGGCATGTTCACCGCCAACTCGATGAACTGCCTCACCGAGGCGATCGGCCTGGCGCTGCCCGGCAACGGCACGACCCTGGCCACGCACAAGGCGCGCAAGGCCCTGTTCGAGGAGGCCGGCCGCACGGTCGTCGAGATCACCCGGCGCTACTACGAGCAGGACGACGAGTCGGTGCTGCCCAGGAGCATCGCCACCCGTGACGCGTTCGAGAACGCCATGGCGCTCGACGTCGCCATGGGCGGCTCGACGAACACGATCCTCCACCTGCTCGCCGCGGCCCGCGAGGCCGGTGTCGACTTCGGGCTCAAGGAGATCAACGAGCTGTCGCTGCGGGTGCCGTGCCTGTGCAAGGTCGCTCCCGCGACGGCCAAGTACCACGTCGAGGACGTGCACCGCGCCGGCGGCGTCCCCGGCATCCTGGGCGAGCTCGACCGGGCCGGGCTGCTGCACCGCGACGTGCCCAGCATCCACGCCTCCTCGCTCGGCGAATACCTCTCCGCCTGGGACCCCAAGTCGCCGGAGGTCCGCGACGAGGCGATCGAGCTCTGGCACGCCGCGCCGGGCAACGTCCGCACGGTCAAGGCGTACTCGCAGGACGCCCGCTGGGACTCGCTCGACCTCGACCGCGCCGAGGGCTGCATCCGCGACGCCGAGCACGCCTACACCAAGGACGGCGGCCTCGCCGTGCTGTACGGCAACATCGCCCCCGACGGCTGCATCGTCAAGACGGCCGGTGTGGACGAGTCGATCTGGAAGTTCTCCGGCCCGGCGGTGGTGTTCGAGTCGCAGGAGGACGCGGTCGACGGCATCCTCTCGGGCAAGGTCTCCGCGGGCGACGTGGTCGTGATCCGCTACGAGGGCCCCAAGGGCGGCCCCGGCATGCAGGAGATGCTCTACCCGACGAGCTTCCTCAAGGGCAAGGGCCTGGGCAAGGCGTGCGCGCTGATCACCGACGGGCGCTTCTCCGGCGGCACGTCCGGTCTGTCCATCGGCCACGCCTCCCCGGAGGCGGCCGAGGGCGGGCTCATCGCCCTGGTCGAGAACGGCGACCCCATCGAGATCGACATCCCGGCCCGCTCGATCGAGGTGAAGGTGACCGAGAGCGAGCTGGCCGCCCGCCGGGAGAAGCTGCTCGCCGAGCTCGGCGGCTACCGTCCGCGCGACCGCAACCGGCCGGTGTCGGCGGCGCTCCAGGCGTACGCGGCCCTGACCACCTCCGCCTCGACGGGGGCCTCCAGGGACATCTCGCAGCTCTCGCGCTAGTCGGTCTTCCGTCATACGGAGGGGATCGGGGCGGCCGCCCCGATCCCCTCCGGCCGTTTCAGAGCGCTTCGGGGATGGGCTCGCTGAGAGGGGACAATCACCTCTCCGCCGACCACGCGTTCGAAAAAATGTCAGTCGGGGGAGGTAAAATTATGGTATGGCCAACGTCATTAGGAACACCCTGACGACCGCTGAGCTCGCCGCACTGGCCCTGTCCCTGGCCCACCTCGGGACCGGCCCGCAGTCCGTCACCGCCCGCCGCGGGCTGCGCCACGCCTTCCAGCATCTCGACCTGAACGACGACGTCACCGCCACCACCCTGACCACGCTGACCACGCCGCTCCCCACCGACGTCGCCCGGCGCGCCAGGGTGATCGCCAACGCGATCACCGCCCGGCTGGTGCTCCAGATCCAGTACCGCGACGCCACCGGCCGGATGACCACCCGGAACGTCGAGCCGGTCACCTTCATGGCCCACCGCGACCACTGGTACCTCGTGGGCTGGTGCCGGATGCGGAGCGGGATCCGGGCGTTCCGGCTCGACCGCGTCGCCGCGGTGGAGCCCACCGACCTGCCGGCCCGCCCCCACCTTCCCGAGCGTTACCTGCCGTTCCAGCGCCGCGCCGCGGCCTGAGTCCGGTCAGCCGCAGCAACCGCCACCGCAGCAACCGCCGCCGCCACCGCTGGGACGCGGGGCGGCGGCGCCGCCCGTGACGGCCACGGTCGAGAGCAGCTTCACCGTGTCGTCGTGTCCCGAGGGGCAGGTGGCAGGCGCGTTCGCCTCGGCCATGGACCTGTTCAGCTCGAAGGTCGATCCGCAGGAGCGGCAACGGTAGTCATAACGAGGCATGTCCGTAGCGTACGGCCTCGTTCAGGACGGTGGGTTGGGTGGGGCCGGGGGCCCCTCAGCGGAAGCTGATGCGGGCGTAGTCGGCCACGGGTTCGTACCCCAGGGCCTGATAGATGGAGTTCGAGCGCGGGTTGGCCAGGTCGGCGAAGAGCAGCACCTCGGCGGCCCCCTCGTCCAGCGCCTTCCTGGTCACGGCGTACGTGACGGCCGAGCCGTACCCCCTGCCGCGGAACTCCGGCGGCGTGTAGACCGGCCCCACCCGTGACATCCCTGCGATGGGCGTCGAGACACAGGCCAGCGCGACGGGGCGGCCGCCGTCCTCCCACCACACGAGCTCGTTCCTGTTGATCCGGGCCGCGACCACCGGGGTGGGGTCGGCGCTCACCTCCACATCGGCCTCCACCTCGAACTCCCGGATCCACTGGACCGCCCGCGGCATGTCGGCGGCGACGGCCGTACGGGCCGCGCCCGGGACGCTGGGCGGGACCGGGGTCCCGAGCCGGTAGAGGCGATCGGAGCGGCGGCCCCGCTCGGGCTCCCACCAGGCGCGGGCGAACGCCTCCGCCTGTTCAACGGGACCGTTGACGCCGGACAGCGACCTGCCGAGAGCGATCAGCTCGCTCACCAGGGACGGGATGGCGGCCAAGGGGACGGCGGCGAGCAGCAGCGGATAGGGGGCGGTGTGGATCATCGCCCCCTCCACCGAACCTCCCTCGGTGAACCACCCCATGAGCGGGTTCTCCGAGAACTGGCCGCTCCGCAGGCTCCGGAGCACGGTCAGCGCGGCCGTGTTGCGCACCGGGTCGCGCAGCAGCCAGCCCTCGGCCGCCGCGGCGAAGGTCTCCGCGGCGGCGGTGAAGGTCCACGTCGATTTGTCAGTCATCCGGGTCCTGGGTCAGGCGGCGGACTCGGCGAGATAGGGCGCCCACTGCGGGTCACCGTCGAACTGCGCGCCGATGAGCCGCCAATGGGGGCCGCGCGGCACCACCGGGGTGACGCGCAGCGTCCACCCGAGGTCCTCAAGCAGCCGGTCCGCCTTGCGGTGGTTGCACGGCATGCAGGAGGCGACGCAGTTCTCCCAGGTGTGGGGACCGCCCTTGGAGCGGGGGATGACATGGTCGATGGTCTCGGCCCGCTGCCCGCAGTACGCGCAGCGGAAGTCGTCCCGCCGCATGAGTGCGGCCCGCGTGAGCGGGATGCGAGACCGATAGGGGATGCGGACATATCGCCTCAGCCGGATCACCGACGGCACGTCGAGGGTGCGGCTGGCCGAACGCAGCACCGCCCCCCGTCCGTCCTGATGAACGACCTCCGCCTTGTCGCGCAGCACCAGGATGACCGCCCGGTGCAGGGACAGCGTGGTCAACGGCTCGTAGGTGGCATTGAGAAGGAGTACTTGGCGCATCAGCCGACCTCCTTCGCCATCTCGTGAGCCGGGCTGAGATGGCGCGGGAGCACGGCTGTGCGCCCTGGTTGTGGTCCCGTCGGTTGGGACCCGGGTGCTTCCGTCACAGGGACCTCCGCCGGACGGTCCAGCGGATGGTCACCACGGCACCGCCCTCCACCAAAGTGTGGCCTTTGCCGCGCCCCATCCGCCACCCCATAAAGCGCGAGTGAGGTTCACGATTGGGACGCCTGTTGACGTTTATCCCCTTTCGAGGCTCTTTTTACTCCTGACGAGCGGCACGCTCCTGTCAGCGACCTGCTTTAAAGTGCGAGGCATGACCGGACTGTCGTATCCACCCGCCCGCCGCGACGACATCGTCGACGACCTGCACGGAACCCCTGTCCCCGACCCCTACCGATGGCTGGAGGACGCGGACGACCCGGCCACCAAGGAGTGGCTGGACGCGCAGGACGACCTCTTCAAGAGCACGGAGCTGCCCGACCGCGAGCGCTTCCGTGAGCGCGTCGCCGCACTGCTGCGCTCCGGCTCGGTCGGTCCGCCCGCATGGCGCGGCGAGCGGCGGTTCTTCATGCGCCGCACGCCCGACCAGGAGCACGCGGTCCTGTACGTGGCGGACGGTCAGGGCGAGCGGGCGCTGATCGACCCGATGGCGCTCGACCCCTCGGGGCTGACCACCCTGGACTCCTACCAGCCGGACAAGGAGGGCGCCCGCCTCGCGTACCAGATCTCGGTCGGCGGTGACGAGGAGTCGCGGCTCCATGTGCTCGACGTCGAGACGGGGGAGGTCATCGAGGGGCCGATCGACCGGTGCCGCTACTCCCCCATCGCCTGGTTGCCCGGCGGCGAGGCGTTCTACTACGTGCGCAAGCTGGCGCCGTCGGAGGTCCCCGAGGGCGAGGAGCAGTTCCACCGGCGGGTCTACCTGCACCGGGTCGGCACTTCTCCGGACGGCGACGTGCTGATCTTCGGCGAGGGGCTGGAGAAGACGAACTACTACGGCGTCTCGGTCTCCCGCGACGGCCGCTGGCTGACCGTCTCCGCCGCGCAGGGCACGGCCCCGCGCAACGACCTGTGGGTAGCGGATCTGACCGCCTCGCCGCTCGAGGCGCCCGCGCTGGTCACCGTCCAGGAGGGCGTCGACGCGCAGACGGGCCTGCACTTCGGCCGTGACGGCCGGCTGTACGTGTTCACCGACCGGGACGCGCCCCGGGCCCGGATCTGCGTGACCTCGCCCGAGACGCCGACGTACGAGCACTGGCGCGACCTGATCCCCGAGGACTCCGAGGCGGTGCTCTCCGACTTCGCGATCCTCGATGACCTGGACGAGCCGGTCATGCTCGTCGGCTGGACCCGGCACGCCGTCTCCGAGATCGCGATCCACACGTTGGAGACGGGCGTCCGGATCGGCGAGGTGCCGACGCCCGGTCTCGGCTCCATCGGCGGCATCACCGAGCGCCCCGAGGGGGGCCACGAGGCGTGGTTCTCCTACACGGACAACACCACGCCGCCGAGCGTCTACCGCTTCGACGCGCGCACCGGCGAGACGTCGCTCTGGGCCGCCTCACCCGGCGCGGTCGAGGTGCCTCCGGTGAACACCGAGCAGGTGGTCTACCGTTCCAAGGACGGCACCGAGGTCCACATGCTGGTGATCTCCCGTGAGGGCTCCGGCCCCCGGCCCACCATCCTGTACGGCTACGGCGGCTTCGGCATCCCCATGACCCCGGGCTACTCCGGGTCGATCCTGGCCTGGGTCGAGGCGGGCGGCGTCTACGCCATCGCCCAGCTCCGGGGCGGCGGTGAGCAGGGCGAGCAGTGGCACCGCGACGGCATGCTCGGCAACAAGCAGAACGTGTACGACGACCTGCACGCGGCGGCCGAGCACCTGATCGCGACCGGCGTGACGACGCCCGAGCAGCTCGGCATCTCCGGCGGCTCCAACGGCGGCCTGCTGGTCGGTGCGGCGCTCACCCAGCGGCCCGAGCTGTACGCCGCCGTGGTCTGCTCCGCGCCGCTGCTCGACATGATCCGCTACGAGAAGTTCGGTCTCGGCGAAACCTGGAACGTCGAGTACGGCTCCGCCTCCGTGCCGGAGGAGTTCGGCTGGCTGTGGAGTTACTCGCCCTACCATCACGTCCGCGAGGGCGTCTCCTATCCGGCGACGCTGTTCACGGTCTTCGCCTCCGACACCCGGGTCCATCCGCTGCACGCCTGGAAGACGACCGCCGCCCTGCAGCACGCCCAGGCCGCCGACCGCCCGATCCTGCTGCGCAACGAGGCAGAGGTCGGACACGGCGCGCGCGCGGTGAGCCGGAGCGTCGATCTCGCGGCCGACCAGCTCGCCTTCCTCGCCCGGCACACCGGGCTCGCCTGACCGGCGGGTACGGCCGGGCCTGACCGGGCCCGGCCGTACCCCCACGCCCCCGTGCCGACGGAGCGCGGATGTAGCGGTCGGGCCGGCTCCCTATCGGGGGAAGACGATGGTCTTGTGGCCGTCGAGCAGCACCCGGTGCTCGGTGTGCCACCGGACCGCGCGGGCCAGCGCCTGCCGTTCGACATCGCGGCCGATCGCGGCGAGGTCCTCGGGCGAGTGGGTGTGATTGACCCGCGCGACCTCCTGCTCGATGATCGGCCCCTCGTCCAGGTCGTGCGTCACGTAGTGGGCGGTCGCGCCGATCAGCTTGACCCCCCGCGCGTACGCCTGGTGGTACGGCTTGGCGCCCTTGAACGACGGCAGGAACGAGTGGTGGATGTTGATCACTCGTCCCGCCAGCTTGGCGCACAGGTCCTCCGAGAGCACCTGCATGTATCGGGCCAGCACCACCAGATCGGCCTGGTAGTGCTCGACCAGCGCGAGGATCTCGGCCTCCTGCCGCGGCTTGGTCTCCGGCGTGACCGGCAGGTGGTGGTAGTCGATGCCGTACGACTGGGTGAGCGGCCGCAGGTCGGGGTGGTTGGAGGCGACCGCGACGATCTCGATGTCCAGCAGGCCGGAGCGCGCCCGGTAGAGCAGGTCGTTGAGGCAGTGGTCGAACTTACTGACCAGCACCAGCACCCGCGGCTTGACCGCCTGGTCGAAGAGCTGGAGGTCCATGCCGTACTCGGGCGCCAGCGCGGTGAAGGCCGCGTGCAGGTCGTCGAGCGGGAGGTCGCCGGTGAACTGGACGCGCATGAAGAAGCGGTTGGCGACGGGGTCCCCGAACTGCTGGCTCTCGGTGATGTTGCAGCCGTGCCCGGCCAGCAGCCCCGAGACGGCGGCGACCACACCGGGACGGTCCGGACAGGACAGGGTCAGCACATAGTCAGCAGTCATGCCTTGATCCTTGGGTTTCTTGGCGCTCTCGCCTCAAACTGTGCATGATACCGCCCCCGCGGCTTCGGCTCAGCTCTCCACGTCGATGCCCGGATCGAGTTCCCGTGCCCGCGTCAGATCGGCGGCGGCCTCGTCCAGCCGGCCGAGGTCGCGCAGGGCGACCGCACGGTTGGCGTACAGGGCGGCGTCCTCGCCGAGCTCGATGGCCCGGGTCAGATCCGCCACGGCGCCGTCGAGGTCACCCGTCTGGTAGCGCAGGATCGCCCGGTTCGCCCATGCCCCAGCGAGCCCCGGATCCCGCGCCAGCGCCGTGTCGAACGCCGCCCGGGCCTCGCCGTACCGGCCGGCGGCGGTTTCGAGCTGGCCGAGCACGCCGTGCAGGTGCGGGTTGCCCGGGTCGATCACCAGCCCCGCCTCGACGTCGCGCCGGGCCGCCTCGTCCTCGTCGAGCATCACCAGGACACCCGCGCGGTTCACATAGGCGTCCAGGAAGGCCGGGTCCAGCTCCAGAACGTGGTCCAGGTCGGCCAGGGCCGCGTCCAGGTCACCGGCGGACAGGAGCAGCTCGGCCCGGTTGTAGTACGCCTCGGGCAGGGGCGGGCCGAGCCTGATCGCGGTCTCGTAGTCGGCGAGCGCGTCCTGCGGCCGGCCCATCGCGAGCAGCAGGTTGCCGCGATCCAGATAGTGGTCGGGGAACGCGGGATCGATCGCGACGGCCCGGTCGAAGTCCTCCAGCGCGTCCGCACGCCGACCGGCCCGGGCCAGGAGCTGCGCCCGGTTGGCGAACAGCACCATCCGGTGCTGGGGATGGGCGTCCGGGGCGAGATCCCGCTCGGCCAACTCGATCGCCGACTCGACCAGGCGCAGCGCCTCGTCGATCCGGCCCTGCCGCAGCTCGATCAGCGCCCGCCCGTTGCGGTCGAAGCCGAGCTTGAAGGCACGCTCCCGGCGGTCGGGCAGCAGCGTCGAGACGGCGATCGCCTCGTTGATCCACCCCAATGCCCGGCCGAGATCGCGCCGCGCCGGGTCGGGGTCGCGGGCGTCCAGCATGGCCGTGCCGTACGCGGCCGCGGCGTGGACGGCGGGGTCCACGCTGGCGCGGCGGGCGCTCTCGTAGATCTCGAACGCCTCCGCCCGGCGGCCGATCCCCGCCAGCGCGGTCGCCGTGCGGTGCGCGAAGCGCCACCAAAGGTCGGATCCGGGAGCGGCCAGACGCAGCCCGCGCGGGCCGAGCTCGGCCACGGCGTGCAGGAAGCCCTCGCCGACGCAGTGGTCCACCGCCGTCCACAGCGCGGCCAGCGCGGCCTCCCGGTCGCCGCCCAGCTCCCGGTGGTACGGCACCGCCCCCAGCAGGTGCTCGCCGGTCAGCTCAGCCGCCCTCCGGTCATGCGCCCGAGCCCGCTCCGCCGGCGGCAGCGCCAGATAGGCCGCGTACGCCCGAGGGTCGTCGGTGGTGCCGTCCGAGGCGATGAAGTTCTCGGCGTAGTTGTCGACGCGGATGCCGGTGTCGTCCTCCGCGGGCGGCGCCGTGACCAGGACGACGTCCGTCTCGCTCCATCCGTCGGGTGACGTGGGCGCGCCCACGGCCACGGTCAGGGCGGGAACACGGCGCATGAGCACGGCCAGCAGCTCACGATCGGTGGCGTCGGCCTCGTGGACGTTGTCGACGCGCAACGCGCGCGGCCCGTCCAGACAGTCCCGTACGAACTCGGCGATGCCGTTGGCGAGGCGCAGTGTCCGCCGGGGGGCCGGCACCAGGATCCGCTCGTCCTCGTGGAGGCCGTCACTCAGCGGCTCCGCCTGGGACGGCACGAACGGCCGGAGGTCGGGGGCGGCGGCCCGGATCGCGACAGCGTACGCGGCGACCAGGTCGGGGGCGCGCTCCAGCGCGGCTGGGACGAGCGCACGCAGCAGCGCGCCACCGATGGTGTAGGGGCCGCGCACCCGTCGATGCCCATTGATCAGGGGCGCCACGGGCGGAGGAAGCTCCAGGGCGTGGAGGGCGGCCAGGCGATCACGGGAAAGCCTCCCCCGGACCCAGATTGCGCGGCCGTTCTGCCGAGGGCTCCAGGTCACCCTTTGTGAATCACGCTCGACGTTCCGGTGAGCCGCACCGTGCCGGGCTTGCGGATAATGATCTTCTTCATCGTGCCTCTTTTCCGTGACACGGTCGCGCTTGGATCCACGTTCGCTTCGCGGGCGGCTTGTTCCGCCGCCCACTCCGCTCACCGCGGCCCTCGCCGTTCATGACAAGGCATAAGTATTGACACGAATCAGCAATCCGCAAGGCCCGGCAGGGTGGTTTATCTGATTAATTGCGGTGAAACAACGGGAGTAAGGTATTTCTCCCCATAGAGCACTATGGCTGCGCCGCGTGTCTCCCGCCGGATCTCGCGCCAGCCGTACTTCCGATAGAGCTCGACGGCGGCCCCCTGCTGCAGGGTGGTGTCCCCGCGCAGCACGTGGTAGCCGAGCTCGCGGGCGCGTTCCTCCAGCCGTTCGAGGATCATCGCGCCGCAACCGCGGCGTTGAAACTCCGGATGGACTCGGAGCCGGCACATCTCCGCGGTCTCGTCGTCGACGCGGCGCAGACCTCCCATCGCGACGATCCGGCCGCCGCCCGGCTCCTCGCCGACCAGGAACTCGCCCCGATCGGCGAGGTACACCGCCTGGATACGCGGGAAGTCGTCGTCGTAGTAGACGCCGTCACCCGGCATCAGGCCGACCTGGGCGAGGCCGATCTGGTGCAGCGCCAGGACCTCGTCGAGGTCCGACCAGCGGTAGCGGCGGATCCGGATCGCCCCCGTCACGTCTGCTGCCTGTTCTGCTCGAGGGTCACGGCGGCCGCCGCGGCCGCGGCTGAGGCGTCCTCCGTGGCGGACAGCAGACACTCCCGGAAGGCCGCGAGCGCGGGGACGTCGCCGTACTTCGACTGGACCGCCTTGAGCAGGTCCTGCGCGGGGCGCATGACCAGCTCGGTGCGGTATTCGCGCTCGATCATCTCGATGGCCTTGCGGCCCATCTCCAGCGCCTCCTCGACCTCGCCCTCGATCAGGCGGCACTGGGCGCGGTCGAAGCGGATCAGGGTCTGGTCGAGCAGGTCCTCACCGGAGTATTTGCCGAGCGCCTGCTCCAGTATGAGGTCCGCCTCCAACGTCTGCCCCAGCTTGACCAGGACGTCGCCCTGGTAGAAGTAGAGCTGCCGTTCGGTATAGCCGAAGGCCGGGTCCTCCTGGTCGTTGCTGCTCATCTGCGCGAAGGCCGCCCTGGCCCGGGACAGCGCCCGCTTGGCCTGGTCGACGACCTCCTTCTTGGGACCGGTGCTGCCGGCCAGCATGGCGAGCGCTCTGGCCTCGACCACCGGTGCCATGGTCTTGGCCGCGCAGGGCGTCTGCCCGGCCATGTCCCGGCTCTTCTTCGCCAGCGCGAGCGCCTCGCGCGGGTCGCCGTAGTAGAGCGGGACCAGCGCCTCGCGGGCGCTCACCCAAGCACGCAACGCGCGGTCGCCCGTCTCGTCGGCGGCCGTACGCCCGGTGCGGAAGAACGACCGGGCCATGCGATGGTCGCCGAGGTCGATCATGATCATCCCGCAGAGCCCGGAGAGCTGAGCGGTCATGCGGCAGAGCCGTTCCTGGATGTCGACCGGCTGCCGCCGCTCCAGCGCCTTGCGCACCGTGGAGAACTCCAGCAGCACGTCGCAGAGAAGGCGAAGCGGCGGGGTGTTCATGTACTGCCTGCCGAAACCGGTGGTCGTCTCCTCCCACTGGTCCAGCATCGCGGGCGAGACGGTCGCCGAGGCCATCGTCTCGTCCATGTGTCGTCGTATGTTCTCCACCGCACCCAGCACCTGGCCATCGAGAGCCAACGGGGTACCGGCGAGGATCTTCAGCAGCGTCCTCCGTAGCACGTTCTCGTCCTCCTCGCCCCCGTCCGCGGAAGGACTACCGCCATCCGGCTGTATCCACAGCT
The DNA here is from genome assembly GCF_050947145.1 of Microtetraspora malaysiensis. Lineage (NCBI taxonomy): Bacteria > Bacillati > Actinomycetota > Actinomycetes > Streptosporangiales > Streptosporangiaceae > Microtetraspora > Microtetraspora malaysiensis. The sequence goes on along the minus strand of NZ_CP191998.1, from coordinate 2,200,223 downwards.
CGCGCACATTGGGGGAAGTGTCAGGTATTCCCTCTTCGAAATCGCAGCCGCGGACATTGCCGGGCGTTCCGTGGCCGTGGCCACAGATGCACGGCCCTTCGTAGCCGAGGGCGGCCGGTTCCACCCGGTAGACGGAACACAGGTAGTGGAGGTACTCCGGTCCGGGCTTCTTCAGCCCCGACTCGTAGGCGGACAGAAGCGTCTCGCCGATCCCCGGGACGGCTTTGCCGTCCCGCTCGAATAGCGCCCGTACCTGCTCGATCACATCCGCGAGTGCGATGCCGTTCGACAGGCGGTGCGCCTTGATCTTCGTGGTGCCGAACTTCGGTCCACACGCAAGATGGATCTCGTCGGCGATCACGGCCACGGCCCGCCCGACGGCCAGACCCCGAGCCCTGACCCGCCGTGCGATCTCCGTTTCCCTGTGCTGCCTGCCGGACATCCCGGCCCCTCTCTCGCGGACGGGTGATGGCGCCGACCGCGTGTCCCGAAGGGTCCTCATCTGCTGACGCAGCGTAACGTCTCTGTCGCGCTGCGGCTACACAAGAATGATGGACCAGTTTTTGCCCGGCATGGACGAGTAGTTGAAGGTGCTGACTAAGGATCGTTCCTCAGCAGGTGGTTTTCTTCAACCTACTTGGGGGTTTGCCTAACCGCAGAGCCGACGGTCGGCGTTGACCCGTTCATGCTTGGTGAGTCATCTTGAGCCCACCAGGACCAAAAGCCCGGGTCAAAGACGCCCGGTGCATCGGGCTCGCCGAAAACCAAGGAGGACACCGAAGTGGAGGATGACGATTTCCAGCGTCTGGAACTCCTGGTATCCGAACTCGACTCCCGCGGCCTTCTCGCCCGAGTCGTACGCACCCAGTCAGGCCGCCCCTTCGTACGGGTGATCAACCCGAAGGCCACGAGTCTCACGGAGAACGTCGTGTGCAGGGCAACGGACTACTGGTGGTCCTGGGGAGAGCGGATGCACCGGGCGGACGACCCGGCCGGTGCGGCGCGCAAGGTCGCCCGAGTGCTCGCCGCGGTGAGCGACTAGTGCCGTGACCGGCAAGGTTTGCCCGGACGGAGCGGTGGTCCAGGGTGGTGAATCGCAAGGCGGAGGAGGAGGCCGTAGCGGAGCCTACGGCCGACGACGACAACGCAGCGAGGTGCCGCCCTGGGCGACGCGACGGGGCAAAAATTGGCGGGAGGGGCACTAGCACGTCGCGGCTCATGGGGCCGGCGGAGCGCACGGTGCGGAGCGCCCCGCGACTGCCGCGCCTGACGCGGCGGCACGGGACGCTGTGCGCCCCCGGCCCCCACCATCTCGTGCCCGGCGGAAACCACGCCGAGCACGGCACGCCGCCGTCCGATCCTGGTCGTACCGGCCAGGATCGGACGGTGATCGAGGAGGATCCCTCCGATGAACGGCATGGCGCGCGCTCCGGGTGCGCACGCCATGCCCTGCCGCTCGTCGCGGTGAAACCCCTGCCCGCCGTACCGACGCCGGGCGGGGGAATCTGCCTTCCCCGGCGATGTGACGACGGCCGGTCCAGTCTGCACAATGAGTTAGGTTTACCTGCCCGTTGCTGACCGAACCGATCCGGGGGGATCCACCTCGTGTTCCTGTACGCGCCGATGCCGTCACCGTCTCCTGAGCCGGATCTCGTGGACCAGGCGGGCGAGGCGTTCACCGCGGTGGCCAACACGTGCAAAAGCGGCAAGGGCCTGACGTGCTCGGTCCTCAACGCGTCCTTCCCCGACGGCGTGTACCCCTGGGTCCCGCTCGTGGCCGGGATCGTCGACGCCCTGCTCACCCTGTTCCTGATCCTCGCCGTCGCTTTGGTGGTGCGGAGCGTCGCGCACCGCCTCATCACCCGGGTGACGTTGCGGGCCAGCGAGGGCGTCCTGCCGGAGCGCTTCAAGACCATGTCATCCGGGTCGAGCGAGGCGAGCACCGCGATCCTCACCGAGCGCCGCAGGCAGCGGGCCGAGACGATGGGCTCGGTGCTGCGGAGCCTGTCCTCGGTTGTGATTCTCGGCACGGCCGCCCTGATGATCCTGTCCAACCTGGGCATCGAACTGGCCCCGCTGCTCACCAGCGTCGGCATCATCGGTGTCGCGGTCGGCTTCGGCGCGCAGGAGCTGGTCAAGGACTTCATCGCCGGCATGTTCATGCTGCTTGAGGACCAGTACGGCGTGGGTGATGTCATCGACACCGGGGTCGCGGTCGGCACCGTCGAGGCCGTCACCCTGCGGATCACCCGGATCCGGGACGCCGACGGCAAGGTCTGGTACGTCCGCAACGGCACCATCAGCCGGGTCGGCAACGAGTCCCAGGGCTGGTCGCGCGCGGTCGTCGACGTGACCGTGCCGTACGAGGCGGACATCACGACGGTGCGCGAGCTGCTCAAGGGCGTCTCGACGGCGATGTGGGAGGAGCCGGAGCACCGCGACGCCCTCCTGGTCGAGGAGCCCCAGGTGTACGGCCTGGAGCAGATCTCCGACAAGTCGGTCATCTTCCGGGTCAGCGTAAAGACCGCCCCGGCGCAGCAGGCCGAGGTGGCGCGCGAGCTGCGGATCCGGATCAAGAGGGCGTTCGACGAGAAGAACCTGGCCTTCGCGGGCTGAACCTACTCACCGGTAACTGGCCTAGGCTGAAGCGGTGACAACGTTTTACGAGGCAGTCGGAGGCGAGGAGACGTTCCGGCGGCTCGTGCACCGCTTCTACGAAGGCGTCGCCGCGGACCCGCTGCTGCGCCCGATGTACCCCGAAGACGACCTTGAGGGCGCCGAAGACCGGCTGCGGATGTTCCTCATCCAGTACTGGGGCGGCCCCAACACCTACAGCCAGGAGCGCGGCCACCCCCGGCTGCGCATGCGGCACGTGCCGTTCACGATCGGCGAGGCGGAGCGGGACGCCTGGCTCAAGCACATGGGCGACGCCGTGCACTCCCTGGAACTCGCCCCCGAGCATGAAGAGCAGCTCCTGCGCTACCTCGTCTACGCGGCCCAGAGCATGATGAACGCATAACGCTCTCTGCCACGGGGCAGCCCTGGGGCATGCGTGAAACCCCCTGGTGGCATGACGCCGTCGTCTACGAGATCTACGTCCGCAGCTTCGCCGACTCCACCGGTGACGGGGTCGGCGATCTCGCCGGCGTGCGGAGCCGGCTGCCCTACCTCGCGGACCTGGGCGTCGACGCGATCTGGCTGACCCCGTTCTATCGCTCCCCCATGGCGGACGGCGGCTACGACGTCGCGGACTACCGCGACGTCGATCCGCTCTTCGGCACTCTGGACGACTTCGACGACCTGGTGGCGGACGCGCACGGCCAGGGGCTGCGGCTGATGGTCGACATCGTCCCCAACCACAGCTCCGCCGCCCACCCCTGGTTCCAGAAGGCCCTGAACGCGCCTGAGAGCTCGCCTGAGCGCGATCGGTACATCTTCCGGCCCTCCCCACCCGGACGGCCGGACACGGAGCCGAACAACTGGCTCTCGGTCTTCGGCGGGCCCGCGTGGACCCGGCTGCCGGACGGCGATTGGTACCTCCACCTCTTCGCGCCCCAGCAGCCCGATTTCAACTGGAACAACCCGGAAGTGCGGGAAGACTTCCGCACCACGTTGCGGTTCTGGCTGGATCGGGGCGTGGACGGCTTCCGCATCGACGTCGCCATGGGCCTGCACAAGGCGGAGGGGCTACCCGACACCACCCTCGGGTTCGGCGCCCGGTCGCCCATCTGGAGCCGCCCTGAGGTGCACCAGGTCTATCGCGAGTGGCGCGCCGTGCTCGACTCCTATCCCGGCGACCGCGCCGCGGTGGGCGAGGTCTGGACAGATTCGGCCGAGGACCTCGCCCTCTACGTCCGCTCCGACGAGCTGCACCAGAGCTTCAACTTCGCCTGGCTCGAGGCGCCTTGGTCGGCCGACGCGTTCCGCGAGGTCATCGAGACCACGCTGGCGGCGATGCGGGCGCCCACGTGGGTGCTGTCCAATCACGACGTCGTACGGCACGCCACCCGCTACGGCGAAGGCGCGGCGGATCCAGGGGCTGGGCTTGCCAGGGCGCGTGCCGCCTTGCTGGCGATGCTCGCCCTCCCCGGGTCGGCATACCTCTACCAAGGGGAGGAATTAGGGCTAACCGAGGTAAAGAACCTTCCACCGGAAGTACGTCAGGACCCTGTCTATTTCCGAACAAAGGGGGCGATGCCCGGTCGGGATGGCTGCCGGGTGCCGCTCCCCTGGTCGGGGACGGCCCCGCCGTTCGGCTTCGGATCGGGCGGGTCGTGGCTGCCGCAACCGCCCGAGTGGGCGGGGCTGACCGTGGAGCGGCAGATGACGGACCCCGGCTCCAGTTTGTCGTTCTATCGCCGGGCTCTGGCCGCGCGCCGATCCCTGCGGGGCACGCTGCCGGACACGATCACCTGGCTGGACGCCCCCGCCGGCGCCCTGGTCTTCTCCCGCGACCCGCTGGTCTGCGCCGTCAACTGCGGCACCGACCCGGTACGGCTACCGCCCCACGAGCGGGTCCTGATCTCCAGCGCTCCCCTGGACGGCGGCATGCTGCCGCCGGACACGGGAGCGTGGCTGCTGCGCGACTGACCTCTCACTCCTCGACCAAGAAGCGCTTGAGATGGGCGAGCTCGTCCTCGGTGAGCCGACGGGGGCGCGCGCCTTGAACGTCGTAGGCGACCATCACCGAACGCGCCTCGACGAAGACGTGCTCGTCGTCCTTGATCTCGTACGCGAGCGTGAACCGGACCGGCCTGATCTCGGTCACCCAGGTCTCGACGCGTACCGGATCGGGGCGGAACGTCAGCGGGTGGCGGTAGTCGATCTCGTGCCGGGCGACCACCAGGCCCCGGTGCGGACGGTCGCCCTCGCGGAGCCGATCGACGACGAGCATGCCGAGCCGCGCGTCCTCCAGGAAGTCGAAGAACCGCACGTTGTTGACATGGCCGAGGCTGTCGATGTCCCCGAAGCGGACCTGCCGGTGGAAGACGTGTCGCCGGTCGGCGGGGGCGGCGGCACTCATGACAGTACGGCCGACAGCACGGCCGACGCCGTCGGAGAGAGGTTGTCCGGACACACCGGAAACCGTATTCCACCCGCGGTTTCCGCACGCGGGCGGGGTCGCGACGAGCACCGGCCGAGGCCGGGACCGGCCCCCTGCCCCGGCGACCTGCGCCGGGGCCAAGGGCCGGCTAGTCCCGGGTCAGCTTGCGGTAGGTGACGCGGTGCGGGCGAGCCGCGTCCACGCCGAGCCGGTCGACCTTGTTCTTCTCGTAGTCGGCGAAGTTGCCCTCGAACCAGAACCAGTTCGAGCCGCCCTCCCACGCCAGGATGTGCGTGGCGATGCGGTCGAGGAACCACCGGTCGTGCGAGGTGATCACCGCGCAGCCCGGGAAGTCGAGCAGCGCGTTCTCCAGGCTGGACAGGGTCTCGGTGTCGAGGTCGTTGGTGGGCTCGTCGAGCAGCAGCACGTTGCCGCCCTGCTTGAGGGTCAGGGCGAGGTTGAGGCGGTTGCGCTCGCCACCGGACAGGATGCCCGACGGCTTCTGCTGGTCCGGCCCCTTGAAGCCGAACGCCGCGACGTACGCCCGGGACGGCATCTCGACGTTGCCGACCTTGATGTGGTCGAGCCCGTCGGAGACGACCTCCCAGACGTTCTTCTTCGGGTCGATGCCCGCCCGGCTCTGGTCGGCGTAGGAGATCTTGACGGTGTCGCCGACGGTGATGGCGCCGCCGTCCGGCGTCTCACCGCCGGTGATCATGCGGAACAGCGTGGTCTTGCCGACGCCGTTCGGGCCGATGATGCCGACGATGCCGTTGCGGGGCAGGTCGAAGGAGAGGCTGTCGATGAGGACGCGGTCATCGAAGCCCTTGGAGAGCTTCTCCGCCCGGATCACCGTCGTGCCGAGGCGCGGGCCCGGCGGGATCTGGATCTCCTCGAAGTCGAGCTTGCGGTACTTGTCCGCCTCAGCGGCCATCTCCTCGTAGCGCTGGAGACGGGCGCGGCTCTTCGTCTGGCGGGCCTTGGCGTTGGAGCGAACCCACTCGAGCTCCTCCTCCAGGCGCTTCTTGCGCTTGACGTCCTTCTGGCCCTCGACCTTCAGACGCGCGGTCTTGGCCTCCAGGTAGGTGGAGTAGTTGCCCTCGTAGGCGTAGCAGCGGCCGCGGTCGAGCTCCAGGATCCAGCCGGCCACGTTGTCGAGGAAGTAACGGTCGTGGGTGACGGCCAGGACGGTGCCGGGGTACTTCTCCAGGTGCTGCTCCAGCCACTGGACGCTCTCGGCGTCGAGGTGGTTCGTCGGCTCGTCGAGCAGCAGCAGGTCGGGCTGCTCCAGCAGGAGCTTGCACAGCGCGACGCGGCGGCGCTCACCACCGGAGAGCTGGGAGACCTCCGCGTCGCCGGGCGGGCAGCGGAGCGCGTCCATGGCCTGCTCGAGCTGGCTCTCCAGGTCCCAGGCGTTGCGGTGGTCCAGCGCGTCCTGCAGCTTGCCCATCTCTGCCAGCAGCTCGTCGCTGTAGTCGGTGGCCATCTGCTCGGCGATCGCGTTGAACCGGTCGAGCATCGCCTTGGTCTCGGCGACACCCTCCTCGACGTTGCCCAGAACGGTCTTGGTCTCGTTGAGCGGGGGTTCCTGCTGCAGCATGCCGACGGTGAAGCCGGGCATCAGCCGCGCGTCTCCGTTGGACGGCTGCTCGAGCCCCGCCATCATCTTGAGCAGCGTTGACTTGCCCGTGCCGTTCGGGCCCAGAACGCCGATCTTGGCTCCGGGCAGGAAGGACAGCGTGACATCGTCGAGGACTACCTTGTCACCGTGCGCCTTGCGCACGCGCTGCATCGTGTAGATGTACTCCGGCATGACTCCAAGGGTAGTGGCACCCACGGTAGCTTCAGCCGGTCATCTCATCCCCTGTGCGCGGTGGAGGAGCCGTGGGACGCGCGGGGAGGCAGATGCGGTCACGGCCGAGCTCCTTGGCCCGGTAGAGGGCGAGATCCGCGGCGGCGAGCAACTCGATGAGATCGTTGCCGTGCATGTTCATGATGGCCACTCCGGCCGAGATCGTCACGGTGACCATGGCGTGGTCGGCCGGGACCGCCATGCGCCCCACCCGGGAGCGCAACCGCTCGGCCACCCGCCTGGCCTCGGTGACGTCGGCCCGCGGCAACAGGATCACGAACTCTTCGCCGCCGAACCTGCCGACCACGTCGTAGTCGCGCAGCTGGCTGCGCAGCGTGCCGGCGACCCCGATCAGCACCTGGTCGCCGACGAGGTGGCCGTAGGTGTCGTTGACCCGCTTGAAGTGGTCGATGTCGACGATGAGCAGCGCGAGCGTCTCGCCGGTGCGCCGGGCGCGGACGATCTCGGTGTCCGCCTCGCGCTGCCAGGCGGCGGCGTTGAGCAGCCCGGTCTTCGGGTCGGTGCGCGCGGCGGCCTGGAGCTGGGCGTGCAGCAGGCTGCGCTGCAGCAGCACCACCGGCGGCAGCGCGAGCAGCAGCAGCCCCAGGTTGAGCGCGCACGCGATGGCGACCGTCACGCCGAGGCAGAGCTCGACGGCGTCGAGCAACGCGCTCTCGCGGTTCCACAGGAGCTCCCGCCACCGGGTGTCGGGATCGGCGGTGCGCACGGCGATGGCGATGAGCGCGGTGTTGAGCGCGGTGAACAGGACGGCGCAGGCCACCGCCGCGAGAATGGGCAGCGCGCGGCCGCTGGACAGCTCGCCCGGCGCCGGGATCCACGCATGGAACGCCACGGAGGCGACGCACGCGGCCACTCCGATCGCCGCCGCGCTGAAGACCCTCCGGTAGACGACCGTGGCGCGGACGCGCACTTGCAGCAGGATCTGCAGCGGGATGGGGGCGAGCAGGGCGTACACCGGTGGGAGCAGCAGCACGACGGGCAGCCACCAGGCCGACAGCAGGTCGCGGGACACCCCGGCGGGCATGCCGAGCCGTCGGGTGGCCTCGATGCAGACGGCGCCGCACACCGTCAGGGCGGCGAACGCGGCAAGGTGCGAGAGGTGGAACGGCGTCGCGATCAGCAGGTACGCGATCGCGGCCAGGTCCAGCGCGACGATGCCGAAGAAGTAGACGACGAGAGGACGGCGCTGGGCCAGCAGGGGCCACCGACCGCGCCGCGAGGGCGATCCGTCTCGCGGTGTGGCCGAGGTCTGGCTGGGTGCCGTCATCCAGTCTCCCCACGTGTCCGTGCGCCGATTCCAGCGTCTCACGATGTGTAACACAATAATTGCGGAGTGTGCGTCACGCGACGGGAACCGCTACCTTTGGCAGTCTGTGCCGTCGAATGTCCGGACGGCAGACGAGGTAACCGCTCCTTCGCCAGGGGGGCCGTGTGGGAAAGGAGCAGCCATGGTGCGGGGTGTGACCTGGACCTAGAAAGGGTGCTCTCGCAGCGACGCGGAAGTCGCCATCGGCCGATACCCGGACGTTCCACCGTGGGGCACCGGCCGCGCACGGCCGATGCCCTTGCCACCGCACGCTGACCCCTCACCTGCCACCCTCCGGCACTCCGGGCGCTACCTCCGCCACTCACCGCACACCGCCTCTGGCCCCCCGCGACACCGCTTCCGGTTTCCAGCCACTCGTCGTCATGCCGCGAGCGCGTCCGGCACCGTCTCGACCGGCCAGGGCACGTCGCCCGTTTCCCGCCCCTCCATGGCGCTGGAGGACGGGCGCTCGTCCGCGCGTTCCGCGGCCTCGCCCGCAGCGTCATCGTCGGAAGACGCGGACGCCTCCGCCGGATGAGTGCCCCGCCTCTCCGACGGCTGGGCGTCCCCTCCCTCGGCCGGGCGAACGGCCTGGCCCTCCCGGGCCGCCCGCTGCTCCGCCGGGCGCGGGTCCCGTCTCCCGTCCGGGAGTGCGTCCCGCTCGTCCGCATGGGGCACGGGCCTCAGCTCCCACTCGCGGGTGGCGTCGTCCATGCCCTGCCGGTCCTCACCGCTGGGCGGGCCCGCGAAGGACCGGACCGGCTTCTCGAAGCTCGCGATGCCCCACTTCAGGTCGTGGCCGAGCGAGCTGGCCTCGACCTCGGCCAGGAACCTCTGCTCGCCCTGCCGGTCCTGGAACTGCTTGATCCGGAGCCTGCCGTACACGACCAGGGGGTGGCCCTTGCGGACCGACTGGGCGACGTTGTCGGCGAGCGCCCGGTAGCAGCGGATCGTGTAGTACGTCGTGTCCTGAGTGGTCCACGTCTGGGACTGCCGATCGAGCACCCTGCGGTTGACCGCGAGCCGCAGACTCGTCGCGCGCGAGCCGTCGGGGAACTGGTACTGCCGGGGGTCGGCGGTGACGTTGCCGCTCAACGTGACGTAGACGTCGCTCATGGAGTCCTCCCCAGGTCCGGACCCTCGCCGGACACCGGGGCCGACTCTGCCCGCTCCCCCGCCGGGGGTTCTCCCCCGAATCCGGTTCTGTGGAAAACCCGGCGCCTGGGGACGGCTACTTCCGGGACGCGGCGGCCACGGCTGCGAAGTACTCGTTGTAGCGCCGCAGCTCGCCCTCGACCGGCGCGACCACCATCTCCTCCGCCACCGCGGCCACCCGGCGACGCATGCCCCTCTCCAGGCGCTCCCGTTCCTTCGCCGCGCCGAGAACGACGAAGTTCCTGCTCGCCATGCCGGACAGGAGGCCCAGGCCCAGAACGCCGACGATCAGCAACCCGAGCCACGGCAGCAGGCCGACGTCGCCGAGGATCTCCATCGGCGCCGGGCCCGCCTTCAGCACCCCGTACGCGAGGATCGAGCCGGCCCAGGCGACCCCCGCCACGAACAGCACGACGAGAAGGTACTGCCAGATCTTGAGCAGCCACCACCAGCCGGGGACCCGGTCCAGCGGCGGGGCGACCTGGGACAGCTCGTCGGAGAGCGTCGCGGGCAGCTCGCCGGACCTCGACCGCGCCGCGTCGCGCACGCCCGCCTGCCAGACCTCCGGCATCCCCTGGGTGACGCCGTCGGCCAGTGCCTGCACGGCGTTGTCCACCTCCGCCGGCTGGGCGCTGACAGCGCTGCCCACGAGGGCGCGGATCTCGTCCTTCACATCGCCGAGCCGCAGGCTGCTCAGCGGGTCGGGCCGCAGCCGGGCCGCCCACCGCGCGTACGGCCAGCCGACCCAGTCCACGGAGCGTACGCCGTACACGTTCTCCATGGCCTCGCCGACCGCGGAGACGCCGACGGCGTCGCACAGGGCGTCGGTCAGCCCCTCGCGGCGCGCGCCGTCCACGGCCGGCTCGACGCGCGAGAGGTCGGCGACGTCCTTGGTGAGGGGGCTCATCAGCCGGTCGAGGTCCGCCTCCAGCCTCTGGAAGGCCGCGCGGCGCCGGACCACCGACTCCGCGAGCACCGCCTTGAGGTCGTCGACGCCTTCGCCGGTGACCGCGGAGGTCACGACCACCTGCGGGCCGTCCACACCCTCCTTGGAGAGCAGCTCTCTCAGGTCGGCCACGCAGATCTCGCGGTCCTCCGGGGACAGCCGGTCCGCGTGGTTGAGCACGAAGACCGTCACGGCGTCGTGCCCCGCCAGCTCGGTGACGTAGCGCCGGTGCACGGAGGCGTCCGCGTACTTCTGCGGGTCGAGCACCCACACCACGAGGTCGGAGACCTTGATCAGCCGGTCGGCCTCGGTGTCGGTGAGCGCCCGGATCGAGTCGTGGTCGGGCAGGTCGAGCAGGATGAGCCCGTGAAGCTGGCTCTCCCCCTTGTCCAGCGCGCTGGCCCGGGCGAAGCGGTGCCGCCACTGGATCTGCAGCCAGTCGAGGAGCGGCCCGGCGCCGTCCAGGCCCCAGACGCATGCGTGGGTGCGGGCGGTGGTCGGCCTGCGCACCCCGATGGGTGAGAGTTCGAGGCCGGAGATGGCGTTGAACAGGGACGACTTTCCGCTGCCCGTGCCTCCGGCCAGCGCGACCACCGTGTGGTCCGGGGACAGCCTGAGCCGGTCCCCGGCGCGGACGAGCAACTGGGCGGCCTCGGTGAGCGTCGCCTGGTCGGCCCGGCCCGCGCCCAGCTCGACGAGCCGCGTGAGGGCGGCGAACCTGGCCCCGAGGCCGTACTGGACGTCGGTGGTGCTGGCAGTCATCGTGCGACCTCAAGGTTGTACGTCGCCTGGTACAGGCGGGTGGCTGCTGCCTCGTCCGGGATCCCGGCGCCGTCGAGCGTGTCCACGTAGCGCAGGGTCTCCTCGTCGAAGACCATGCCGATGCGGGCGCGCAGATCGCTCCGGGCCTTGGCGCTGATGTTCCGCAGCGGCTCGGCGCCGAGGAGCGCGCGCAGCAGGCGCTGCGGCAGCGCGCCCGCGCCCCGGCCGGACGAGACGTCCGTGGCGCCGTAACCGAGCAGGCCCACCGTGAAGATCAGGGCGAGCGACTCCACATCGAAGGAGACAAGCCGAGCCACCGAGCGCTTGGTCACGCCCTCGGTCCTGATCAGCTCGGTTACGTGGTCCTGCCAGGCGCCGATGGCGCGCGCGGTGCGCTGCGCGACCTCGCCGGACGAGCGGCCGAGGCCGGGTGTGGCGGCGAGCCGGTCACCCGCGCCCGCCCGCTGCCGCCAGCGCGCGACGACCTCCTCCGCGGCCCGCTCGGCGGCGGAGTTGATCATATTTTCCAGCGCGCTCCTGATCGCCGTCCTGAGCGCGCGGGCGCGTTCCGGCCCCTGCTGACCCCCCTTGCCGCCCCGCCGGAGCTGGAGGGTGCGGATCAGGTCGCCGGAGCCGGCGAAGTCCTGCCAGCGGGCCAGCACCTCGCCGCGCAGCAGCGAGCCGTTCCTGGTGGCCTCGTCGATGTCGGCCAGCGCGCCCATGTACGCGGCGTCCACGTCGGAGCGCAGGTCCGCGCGCAGCGCCACCTGCGTCTCCAGATGCCTGGCCAGCGCGGGCACCCGGTTCCTGAAACTGTCCAGGACGCCGTTCAGGGTCGTCCCTACGGCGGCGGCGCGCCGCTCGTCGTCCACGGAGAGGTGGGCCAGCCACATCCGCAGCTCGGAGACCTCCTTGTCGGGAAGCCGCCCTTCGGTGACCGCCGTCTCCTTGATCACGAAACGCTCGGCGTCGGCCAGGCCGTACTCGTCGAGCATCCGGCCGAAGTGCTTCACGATGACGTCGCGGGACTTCTCCGGCACCCGGGACAGCACGATGACCAGCCGCGCGCCGCGTTCCTTGGCCAGCCGCAGCAGGTTCCACGAGGGCGCGTCGGCGTACCGGGAGGCGGTGGTCACGAACACCCACAGGTCAGCCGCATCGAGCATCCGATGGGCGATCTCGTGGTGCTCCTCCACGACCGAGTCGATGTCCGGGGTGTCGAGCAGCGCCACGCCCGGCGGGAGGCGCTCGGTGGTGGACAGCACGACGCTGTCCGCTCCTACGCCCTCGACGGGCCGCTCAAGCCGGGTCAGCCCGCCGAGCAGGTCTCCTTCGGCGAACCATTCGTGGTCGTCGGGGTGGCACACCAGCACCGGCGTCCCCGTCGTGGGGCGGCGCACGCCCGTCATGCTCACCCGCTGCGCGGCGAGCGTGTTGACCAGGGTGGACTTGCCCGCCCCGGTCGAGCCCGCGACGACGATCAGCGCGGGTGCGGTGCTCATGTGCACGCGCGGGATGACGTAGTCCTCAAGCTGGGCCAGCACGGCGGCCTGCGCCTTGCGGGCCTCCTCCGCACCCGGGATGTCCAGGCCGAAGTGCAGGTCCTCGACAGCCAGGCGGAGCTGGTTCAGCGCCTCGGTCAGCGCGGCGGAGACGGGTTCCGGCAGCGGCACCGCGCGCACCCGGGCGACGGGATCCTCGTCAGCCTCTACGACCTCTACGACTTCTTCTTCGGCCGCTGCCTCTTCAGGCTCTTCGACCTCTTCGGCCTCATTGGCCTCGTCGTCCGGGCCGCCGGTCGCGCCCTCCGTGTGCTCGGCGTCGCCCGTCCTGACCTCGGCATCGTGAGGCATGCCCTCGGCGTCGTGAGGCATGCCCTCGGCGGCGCGGAGCCCGGCCTCGGCGTCCTCGCCCTCCGCCGCGTCGCCGCTCTCGCCCGTGATGGTGCTCGCGTCGCCGGTCTCGTCCGAGCGCCACGCCTCGTAGGCGAAAACACCCTCGCCGTCGGCCGCATGTCCGTACGCGGCGGGCTCGGCGTCACCGGAGTCGTCCGGCCGAGGCTCGGATGTCGAGCCGTCCTCGATCTGTCCCGCGCCGTCGGGCCACTCGATCGCTCCGGATCGCCCGGCGTCCTCGGCTTCCCCGCCGTCCACCGCGCCCGGAGCGTCCTCGATCCGCTCGGGATGCCCGTCGCTCTGGAGCGCGTCGATATCGCGAACGGCCTCGGGGGTGTCCGCGATCTCACCGGCGGTCTCGTCCCCCGCCTCCTCGGCGTGATGCCAGGGCGACGGCGCGCCCGCGGAGGGCGTATCCGGACCGTCTTCCTGGCTGTCCGCCGCGTCGGAGCGATCTGCCCGGTCCGCCGTTTCGTCGTGGACGGGGGCCGCCGCGCGATCATCTGACGTGGCGTTCTCGCCGTACGTCCGGTCGTCGTGGGCGGGCGTGCCGGACGTGTCCGGCGCCGCAGCGGGGTCGAGGTCGCCGGTCGTCCGTGGGCGCGTGGTCGCGCTGAAGGCGTCCCAGCCCGAGAGCCCGTCCGCGATGGCGGCGAATCCGGCGCTGACCACATCGGCCAGGTCGGGCTGCCCGGTCGTTTCCGGCGCTTCGGCGCCCTCGCGGGCGGCGCCGGCGGCGGGTCGCGGCGCGAAGGCGTCCCAGTCGCCCGTCCCCTCCGATCCCGTACGGGCGCCACTCGGAGGTGTCGCGGCGGTGCTCTCCGTCGCCGCGTCGTCACGGGCCGGCCGATCCCAGACGGATGTCCCCTCCGCCGGAGTTCGGCGAGGGAGGGCCGCGTCGTCACGAGCGGGCGGGTCCCAGACGGACGTCTCCTCCGCCGGTCCCGGCGTCACGTCGTGTTGGGGCGCGTCCCACGCCGGTTCGCGGTGTGCCGATCGACCGCGTACGAGAGGCTCGTCGATGTCGGGCCGAGCGGCGCGGGGCGGCTCGCCCGCTCCCGGCGCGCCGGAGGCGCCGCTCAGCGGGGACGGGCGCCTCGGCTGCTGCGTGGCGAACGCGTCCCAGCCCGGCGTCGCCCACGCCGTACGGTCACCGATGCGCGGGCGGGCCGGGCGGTCGGGGGCACCGGTCGTGTCGGGCGTGCGCGCGTCCCGCTCGGCGAAGGCGTCCCAGTGGTCGTCGTCGGTGCCGGAGTCCGTCGCCCCGTGGGAGGGACGCACCGTGAAACCGTCCCAGCTGTCGCCCCTGTCCCAGTCGGAACGAGCGGGACCGCTCAGGGCCGGGTGGTCGCCGTCCCCCGATCCGGAGTCGGCCGGGCCGCCGTCCTGGATGGGACGGAAGGCGACCGTCTGCTCTCCCGGTGTCTCCGGGTGCTCGCCGGTGTGATCGATGGCCTGCTCCTCGTTCTCCGCGTGGCCGGACCGGTCGACGGACCCGTCGTCGGGCGTCTTCCAGGCAGGCGGCTTCACGAGATCCGCCCCGCTCGCACCATTTCGATCTCCTGGCCGACTCTGACGACGTCGCCGACGATCACGATCGCCGGTGGCCGCACCCCGGTCGCGGTCACGCGCTCCGCCACCGTGGAGAGCGTGGCGGCGAGTGCTCGTTGGGTGGGAAGAGTACCGTCCTGCACCACCATCACGGGAGTTTCCGGCGAACGTCCGTACCGTACGAGCGCGTCGGCGATCTCCGCGACCCGCTCGACGCCCATCAGCAGGACGAGCGTTCCCTTCGACCGCGCGAGCCCCGGCCAGTCGACCGTCGACTTCGGATCGTCCGGCGCCACGTGTACGGAGATCACGTGGAACTCCTGGCTGACCCCCCGGTGGGTGACCGGCACTCCGGCCGCGGCCGGGACGGCCACCGCGCTGGTGACGCCCGGCACGACCGTCACCGGGATGCCGGCGCGGGCACAGGCGATCATCTCCTCGCCGCCGCGTCCGAAGACGAACGGGTCGCCGCCCTTGAGCCGGACGACGAACTTGCCCTGCCTGGCGTGCTCGACCAGCAGCTCGTTGATCCGCTCCTGCGCCAGCTGGCGGCCGTACGGGATCTTGGCGGCGTCGATGAGCTCGACGTCGGGCGACAGCTCGTCGAGGAGGGCGCGCGGGGCGAGCCGGTCGGCCACGACGACGTCCGCCTGGGCGAGGAGCTGACGTCCCCGGACGGTGATCAGCCCGGCGTCACCCGGCCCACCGCCGACGAGGGCGACACCGACGGGTTTGCCGCGGTGGCGGCGCGCGTCCACGCTGCCGTCGCGGAGCGCGTTGACGACCTCGTCGCGGATGCCTGCGGCCCGGCGCGGGTCGCCGCCCGCCGTGATGGCGACGCCGATCTCCCCGACTCGGCCGCTCGCGGGCGTCCAGGCGGCGGACGCCTCCTTGTCGTCGGCGCGTACGCACCAGATGCGCTTGGCCTCGGCCTCGGCGGCGATCGCCACGTTCACCTCGCGCCGGTCGGTGCAGGCGTGCACCAGCCACGCGCCGTCGCAGTCCCCCACCTGGTACGACCGGCGCTCCCAGGTAACGCGACCGTCGGCGATCAGGTCGTCGAGGGCGGGGGTGGCGCTGGGCGAGACGAGGACGACCGAGGCCCCGGCGTCGAGCAGGGCGGGGATCCTCCGCTGCGCGACGCGGCCGCCGCCCACGACCAGGACCCGTCGCCCATCGAGGCGAAGGCCGAGCAGGTAGGGCGCCATGACCCCTATCTCCCTAATGCGTAAAGCGTGCTGTGCTAGGAGGCAAATTTACCGGTTGGCCGGTGACCGGCGGCTCAGCGGATCAGGCTCCGTCGGGCGGCGGGTCCCCCGTGCCGTCCGCCCGACAGATCCTAGAGCAGGGCGGGTCACCGCTCCTTGTCGGTCACGCCGGCGGAGTCGAAGGTGGCGACCTCGTGCATCACCCGTACGGCTGCGCTGACCAGCGGGTGGGCGAGCAGGCCGCCGGTGCCCTCGCCGAGGCGGAGTTCGAGGTCGACGAGCGGCCGCAGACCGAGGTGGTCGAGGGTCGCGGCGTGGCCCGGCTCGGCCGAGCGGTGGCCGGCGACGCAATAGGAGGCGGCGGCCGGGGCGAGGGCGACGGCCGCGAGGGCGGCGGAGCCGGCGATCACGCCGTCGAGGATGACCGGCACGCGCGCCGCGGCGGCGGCGAGGATGAACCCGGCGATCGCGGCGTGTTCCAGCCCCCCGACGGAGGCGAGGGCGCGCAGCGCGTCGTCGCGCCGCTCCGGCGCGAAGCCGTCGGTCTCCCGCAGCCGGTTGACCTCCAGCGCCCTGCGCACGACGTCGATCTTGTGCTGGTGGGTGGCGTCGTCGATGCCGGTGCCGCGCCCGGTCACCTCCGCCGCCTCGCGCCCGGTGTACGCGCAGATGAGCGCGGCGGAGGCGGTGGTGTTGGCGATGCCCATGTCCCCGGTGATGAGGCAGCGGGCGCCGTCCTCGATCAGCTCGCGGGCCGTCTCGACGCCCACCGCGAGCGCGGCGGCGGCCTGGTCGGCGGTCATGGCGGGACCGAGGGACAGGTCGGCCGTGCCGTACGCGACCTTGCGGGCGCGCAGGCCGGGCGCGGCGGGCAGGTCGGCGGCGACGCCCACGTCGACCACGGTCACCGAGGCCCCGGCCGAGGCGGCGAAGGAGTTGGCCACGGCCCCGCCGGCCAGGAAGTTGGCCACCATCTGGGTGGTCACCTCCTGCGGCCACGGCGAGACACCCTGGGCGTGGACGCCGTGGTCGGCGGCGAAGATCGCGAGCGCGGCGGGCGCCGGCATCGGTGGCGGGCAGACGCCCGCCACCCCGGCGAGCCGTACGGCGACGTCTTCGAGCACGCCGAGGGCGCCGCGCGGCTTGGTGAGCCGGTCCTGGTGCTCTCGTGCCCGCGCCATCGCGTTGCGGTCGGCCGGGCGGATCGCCGAGATCGTCTCATCAAGCGGGGTCAACGCGTGTTCTCCAATGTCAGACGGGGGTGGGGATCTCCGGCTCGGGCTCGTCCCTGACCATGCGCTCGACGGCCAGGGCCTCGGTGAACCGGCGGCGTGCCGTCCACACGCCTGGGTCGGCGGCGCCGGCCAGCGCCTCCTCGTACCGGTCGATGACGACGTCGGCGAGGCCCTCGCAGTCGCCGATGACCTCGGCGCAGCGGATGTCCAGGCCCTCGTGGTTCGCGCCGTACGCCAGGGCCTGGGCCCAGATGCGTTCGAGGACGCCGCCGGCGAACAGCAGGTACGGCAGGACGATCACGCGCTTGGCCCCGAGCCGGCGGCAGCGCTCCAGGCCGCCGGGGACGCCGGGCCGGTTGTGCGACATGTACGCGGTCTCGACGGTCAGCATCTCGGGGGCGTGGGTCTCCCAGAACAGCCGGGAGACGCGGTGGACCTCGGCGTTGACGGCGGGGTCGGCGGCGCCGTGGCCGACCAGGACGACGGCGGTCTCGGCGGGGGTGATGTCCTCGGGCATCTCCTCGGTGACGAGGCGGGGCATGTCGGCCTGGGCGTCGGCGAGCCGCTCGGCGAGCAGTTCGAGGATGCGGTGGTCGGGGCCGAGCGGCCGGGCGAGGTCGAACTCCAGGGTGGGGTGACGCTCCTGCTCCAGCGCCATGGTGCCGGGGATGTCGCCGAGGGCCTCGCGGTCGCCGGTGAGGCTGAGCGGCAGCGCGATGAGGTGGTGGTGGCCGTGCGCGATCAGCGAGGAGATGGAGTCGCGGAGCTGCGGCTTGGCCTTGGTGATGAAGCCTCCGCTGACCTCGGCGACGCGCTGGTCGAGCCGGCAGCGGAGTCGATGGACGAACCTGCCGAACTCGGCGACCCCCGTCTCATCGTGGGTACCGTGCCCGATGAGCAGCAGCGGCGGTTTCATCTGCCTGATCTCCCATGCCTTGACCTGCGGATTTGTAATCCGGCTCGCGAGGATAGCCGACCGTGCCGACGATGGGCACTGCTCGTGCCATCGGCAGGGTCAGACGGGCGAGACGATCATCCGGCCGGTGGCCGCTCCACACATAGGGAATTTCATTACATTTCCCCTCTGAGCACACTGAACATTACGGCATCGGAGCGTCCGCCGGGCACCGGAACCGCCTGCCGCAGGATGCCTTCCTGGGCGAATCCGGCCCGTTTCGCCACCGCCTGGCTCGCGTGGTTGCCGGTCGCGATCACCAGCTGGACGCGGTCGAAGCCGAGGTCGAGCAGGTGCGCGGTGACGAGCCGGGTCGCCTCGACGGCGTAGCCGCGCCTGCGCGCCCACGGCGAGATCCAGTAGCCCACCTCGACGTCGCCCCGCTCCCGGTCGGCCCGGTGGACGCCGACCGCGCCCGCGAACCGCCCGCCGTCGCGCGGCTCGATGGCGAAGTTGGCGCCGGAGAGGCCGGGCGCGTGGGCGTGGCGGGTGCACCACTCGACGGCGCGCTCCAGGGTGTAGCCGGCGGCCCACGGCATCCAGCGGGCGATCTCGGGATCGTCCCGTACCGCGGCGAGCACGTCGAAGGCGTCCCGCCGGTCGAACGGCCGCAGGACGATGTGCTCGCCGCCGAGCCTGCGGCCGACGACCGTGCGGCCGTCGCCGCGCAGCAGGCCGAAGACGACCAGGTCGTGCGGGCCGTCGTCCTCGAAACCGGCGCCGCGCAGCACCCCCTCACGGATGAACCCCGCCTTCTCCGCGACCCTGATCGAGGCGGTGTTGTCCAGGTTCGCCCGCAGCTCGACCCGGCGCAGCGGCCCGGGGCCGAGCACACGGTCGGTGAGCCCCCTGAGCGCCTCGGGCGCGTACCCGCGTCCCCGGTAGGAGGGGCGGACGCCGTAGCCGACCTCGGCGATGGCCGCGGCCCACTGGGCCTTGAACAGGCTGATGGCGCCGACGATCACGCCACCCGCCTCCATCGCGAGGTGGATGCCCTGGCCCGAGCGCCACAGCTCGTGTACGCCCTGGGAGAGCCAGGCGGCGACGCCGATCGCGTGGCCCGGGGCGCCCGGAGGCAGCCCCACCTGCTCGCCCTCCTTGACGATCTCGCGTACCTGCGCGGCGTCACCGGGGCCGAAGGGCCGCAGGACGAGCCGCTCGGTGGCGATCGTGAGGCGCTCGTCGAACATGGATTCCCTCCGGTTGCGATGTTTGGGGGGGACGGGGCGGGTACGGGCCTCCACATGACCCGATTCGGGAGGTGAGGTCATGAGTATCCAACGCGGCAGCGACAAGCACAGCCCCCGGGCGGACGACGAGCGGAAGCACGAGACTGAGGGCCTCACTCAGGGCGGCGGCACCACCCACACCGAGAACGATCCACAGCCGAACGATCCACAGCCGGGCCGCCGGCCGCCGGGGACGCCGAGCGGCATCACCCCCGCGGACGTCGAGCGCCGCGGCCACCTGGCGATGTGGCTGAGCGACGCCGAATATCCGGCCAACCGCGAGAACCTGCTGGCCCACGCCGAGGAGAAGAGCGCTCCCGACGCCGTGATCGAGGCCGTACGCCAGCTTCCCGAGCTCAAGTTCCACAACGTCGGCGAGGTGGCCGAGGCCCTGGGGCTCGGCGTCGAGCGCCACCGCTGATGAGGGGAGACCTCGTGAGACTGGACTCAGTCCGTCATCTGTACGAGCGCCGCGGACCTTTCGTCTCGGTCTATCTGGACACCACCCGCATCACGGAGGAGGAGGCCAGCGCGGTCGAGCTGCGCTGGCGGCGGATCGACGAGGAGCTGGCGGCGCGAGGCGCCTCGCCCGAGGTACGCGCCGCCGTCGGCGAGCTGGTCAAGGAGCCGACGCCGACGGCGCCCGGGCGCGCGGTGTTCGCCGAGGGGACGTCCGTCGTGCTGGCCGAACCCCTGGCCGCGTCGCCCCGGCGCGAGATCGCCCGCTGGTCGCCGCTGCCCCATGTGGTGCCCATGCTGGCCCAGCGCGGAGAGACGGTGCCGCATCTGGCGGTCCTGGCCGACCACGCGGGCGCGGACGTGATCGTCTCCTGCGGCGGCCCGAAGCGCGAGCTGTCGGTCGAAGCCGCCGACTGGCCCATCCAGAAGACCGGCCAGGGGGGATGGTCGCAGACCCGGTACGAGCGGGACGCCGAGGAGACCTGGCGGCTCAACGCCGTCGCGGTGGCCGAGGTGATGGACAAGGAGGCGCACAGCATCGGCGCGGAGGTCATCGTGCTGGCGGGCGAGCCGCAGACCCGCCGCATGATCATGGATGCACTCGGCAAGGACGCGGCCTCCCGGGTCGTGGTGGCCGAGCGCGGCAGCCGCGCCCCGGGGGCCGCCGACGGGCCGTTCCATGCGGAGGTGAACCACGCCATCGAGGTCTGGCAGCGCAAACGGCACACCGCGCTGCTCGACGCCTACCACGCGGGGCCGTACGCGACCGGTCTGGCCGAAACCGCGCGGGTGCTGCGCGACGGGCGGGTGGCGACGCTGCTGCTGCGGGACGACCCGTCCTCCGACGCCACGCTGTGGATCGGCCCGGAGGGCACCCAGCTCGCCGCCGAGCCGGGCGAGCTGACCGACCTGGGGGTGGACCTGCCGGTCGAGGAGCGGGCCGACGCCGCCCTGGCCCGCGCCGCCGCGATGACCGACGCCGAGCTCTGGTTCGTGCCGGAACTCGACTCTCCCGACGGCGTCGGCGCGGTGCTCAGGTACTGATCACGACTTCGAGGGTGCGCGGGCCGTGCACGCCCTCGACCCGGTCGAGCTCGATGTCGCTGGTCGCCGACGGCCCGCTGATCCAGGTCAGCGGCCGTTCGGCGGCCAGCACGGCCACGGCGTCCGGCACTCCCGCCACGACCTGGTCGGCGCGTACGACGCACAGGTGGTAGTCCGGCAGCAGCGTCAGCGCGCGACGTCCCTGGCCTGGGCCGGCGTCGAGGACGATCGTGCCGGTCTCCGCGATCGCCGCCGCGCATCCGGTGATCACGCCGTCCACGCGGTCGAGGTCGCCGGCGCTCAGTTCGGGGTCGTCCCGCAGGGTCTCGTACGGCACGGCCGCCAGCCAGGCGGACGGGAGGCCGTCCGGGACGACGAGGCGGGCGGCGGCGCGGCGGGCGAGCGCCTCCCGCACCACGGAGGCGATCTCGGCCTCGGGGACCACGTGGACGATCGCCCGGTAGTCGCGCAGCCGCTCGGCGAGCAGGTCGATCAGCCGCGGCTCCGCGACCCCGGCGCCGGGACCGGTCGCGCCCCGGTAGTCGCGGGGCACCTCCACGTCGGGCGCGCCCGTGACGGCGCCCCTGATGCGGGCGAGGATCTGGTCGCGGGCGTTCATCGGGCGTCTCCGTCCCTGGGTTCGGTTCCCGTCTGTCCTCCTCCGGTGCGGTCCCACCAGTCGCGGAACGACTCGCGAGGGATGTCGGGGATGTCGCGGGTGTCGGTCCACGCCGACATCGGGCCGGGCAGCCGCTTCGGCACGAACCGGCGCAGCCGCCCGCCCGCCCGCTGCGCCAGCGCGAGCCGTTCCGGCCGGTTGAATATCCAGCCCGCGGCCGCCATGCCCAGGCGCTCCGCGCGCGGATGCCGCGCCTTGGCCCGCAGGTCGACCAGCACCTCCGGGATGTCGATGGCCACCGGGCACACCTCGTAGCAGGCGCCGCACAGCGACGACGCGTACGGCAGCGAACGGTCCAGCTCCGATCCCATGCCGCGGAGCTGCGGCGTGAGGATCGCCCCGATCGGGCCGGGATAGACCGATCCGTAGGCGTGTCCGCCGGCGCGCTCGTACACCGGGCAGACGTTGAGGCAGGCGGAGCAGCGGATGCAGCGCAGCGCCTGGCGGCCGACCTCGTCGGCGAGGACGTCGGTGCGCCCGTTGTCGAGCAGGACGAGGTGGAACTCCTGCCCCTCGGTCGCGCCGGTCCAGGTGGAGGTGTAGGGGTTCATCCGCTCGCCGGTCGAGCTCCGGGGCAGGAGCTGGAGGAAGACCTCCAGGTCGCGCCAGGTCGGCAGGATCTTCTCGATGCCGACGACGCTGATCAGCGTCCGGGGCAGGGTGAGGCACATCCGGCCGTTGCCCTCGGACTCCAGCACGACCAGGGTCCCCGTCTCGGCGATCATGAAGTTCGCCCCGGAGATCGCGACCTTGGTGGAGAGGAAGCGCTCGCGCAGGTGCAGCCGGGCGGCCTCGGCGAGCGCGCGCGGGTCGTCGGTGAGGTCCTCCGGCGCGGGCCGGCCCCACTCGCCCATCCGCTCCCGGAAGATCTCGCGGATCTCCGCGCGGTTGCGGTGGATGGCCGGGACCAGGATGTGCGAGGGCCAGTCGTCGCCGAGCTGGACGATCAGCTCGGCCAGGTCGGTCTCGTACGCGGTGACGCCCTCGGCGGCGAGCGCCTCGTTCAGGCCGATCTCCTGGGTGGCCATCGACTTGACCTTGACCACCTCGGTCTCGCCGGTGGCCTTGACCAGGCCGGCGACGATGCGGTTGGCCTCGTCGGCGTCCCTCGCCCAGTGGACGTGCCCGCCGGCGGCGGTGACCGCGCCTTCGAGCTGCAGCAGGTAGCGGTCGAGGTTGCGCAGCGTGTGGTCCTTGATCGCCTTGCCGGCCTGGCGGAGCCCCTCCCAGTCGGGCAGCTCGGCGACGACGGACGCCCGCTTGCCGCGGATCGTGCGGGTCGCCTTGCGCAGGTTGAACCGCAGTTGCGAGTCGCGTACGGCCGCGGCCGCGTTGGCGGGGAAGCCGCGTTCGAGGGCGCGGCCGGGCATGCCGAGGAAGGTGCGGCTCACGGCACGGGCCTCTCGATCGTCGCGGCGGCCGGGGCGGCCCCGGTGGCCTCGGTCGCGGCGAGGATCTCGGCCAGATGCATGATCTTGACTCCGGTCTTCTGGCGGGTGAGCGTCCCCCCGATGTGCATCAGGCAGGAGTTGTCGGCGGCGCACAGGACCTGCGCCCCCGTGGCCATGACGTTCCCGACCTTGTCGGCGCACATCGCGGCGGATATCGCGGGATTTTTCACGGCAAAGGTGCCGCCGAAGCCGCAGCACTCCTCGGCGCCGGGAAGCGGCACGAGCTCCAGCCCCCGGACGTTCCGCAGCAGCCGCAGCGGCCGGTCACCGAGGTGGAGGCCGCGCAGCGAGTGGCAGGTGGGGTGGTAGGTCACCCGGTGCGGGAAGTACGCCCCCACGTCGGTCACGCCGAGCACGTCGATCAGGAACTCGGAGAGCTCGTAAACCTTCGGCACCACCTCTTCGGTCGCGGCGGGGGCCAGCCGCGGGTACTGCTCGCGGACCATGGCCCCGCACGAGCCCGAGGGCACGACCACCGCGTCGTACCCGCCGAAGACCTCGGCGAAGTGGCGCGCCAGCCGTACACCCTCCTCGCGATAGCCGGTGTTGACGTGCATCTGCCCGCAGCAGGTCTGCGCCCGGGGGAACGCGACGTCGACGCCGAGGCGGCGCAGCAGCGTCACCGTCGCCTTCCCCGTCCCGGGAAAGAGCGTGTCATTGACGCAGGTGATGAACAGGGCGACCCGCACGTACGGCTCCCGCAGGTATGGTCGGACCAAATATGGTCTGACCATACACCCGCCCACACACCCGGCCGGAGAGCCGGTCCCACGCGGAGGAGGACGGACGTTGAGCGTCGTCGACGGTCACCGGGAGCCCCGGCGCGCCCCGGAGGGCGCCCGGACGCGGGCCTTCGAGGAGGTCCTCGACCGGATCGAGGAGCGGATCGCCGCCGGCGGGCTCACCGTCGGCGACCGGCTGCCCGGCGAGCGCCAGCTCGCCGAGGAGCTCCGGGTGAGCCGTTCGTCGGTCCGCGAGGCGCTGCGCGCGCTCGCGACCCTCGGCGTGGTGTCGTCCCAGGTCGGGCGGGGCCCGGACGCCGGGGCGGTGTTGACGTCGCGGCCGGACAGCGCGCTCACCGAGCTGCTCCGGCTCAACCTGAGCCTGTCCACGCTCACCATGCGCGAGGTCGTGGACACCCGCCTGATGATCGAGCAGTGGGCGGCCGCCCGTGCCGCGGGCGACGGCGGGGCCGCGCTCGGCGAGATGGCCCAGGCCGTCGCCGCGATGGACGCCGCCGCCACCCCCGAGGAGTTCGTCGCGCACGACATCGCCTTCCACATGGCCCTCGCGGCGGCGTCCGGCAACCGGCTCACCTCCGCGATCATGCGGGCCCTGCGCGACGCGGTACGGCGCTACGCCGTCGACGCGGTGCGCCGCCTCGGCGACACGGCGGATCTGCAGGCCGACCACCGCCGCATCCTCGACGCGGTGCGCGCCCGCGACGCCGAGGCCGCGACGGCCGCCGTCGCCGAGCATCTGGCCCGTGCCTATCCGAGCTAGAACGTGTTCTAATCGGGTTCCACGCGCAGACGCGACCTGAGGAGGACCGGGTGGCCGAGGACCTGAGACTGGGACTGAATCTGGGCTACTGGCAGCGGACCGCCGACGACGCCACCGGGCTCGTCCAGGCCGCCGAACGCCTGGGATATGACTCGGTGTGGACGGCCGAGGCATACGGGAGCGACGCGTTCACCCCGCTCGCCTGGTACGGCGCGCGGACCAGCAGAATCAAGCTCGGCACGAGCGTGGCGCAGCTCTCCGCGCGCACGCCCGCGGCCACCGCGATGACCGCGATGACGCTGGACCACCTCACCGGCGGCCGGCTGCTCCTCGGCGTCGGCGCGTCCGGGCCGCAGGTCGTCGAGGGCTGGTACGGCCGGCCGTTCGCCCGCCCGCTGGCCCGAACCCGGGAGTACGTCGAGATCATGCGCAAGATCTGGCGCCGGGAAGAACCTGTTACGAATGACGGGCCGCACTATCCGCTGCCGCTGCCCGGCGGCCTCGGCAAGCCGCTGAAGCTCATCACCCGCCCGCTCCGCGCCGACATCCCCGTCTACCTCGGCGCGGAGGGTCCGAAGAACGTCGCGCTCGCCGCCGAGATCGCCCAGGGCTGGCTGCCGCTGTTCACCTTCCCCGACAAGATCGACACGATGTACGGCACGGCGCTCGCGGGAGCGCGGCCGGACTTCGACGTGGCGGCCATGGTCATGACGATGGTCACCGACGACGTCCGGGCCGCCCTGGACGGCGTCAAGATGATGCTCACGCTGTACATCGGCGGCATGGGCGCGAAGACGCGCAACTTCCACGCCGACATCATCGGCCGCATGGGGTACGCCGAGGCGGCCGAGCGCATCCAGGCGCTCTATCTCTCCGGACGCAAGGAGGAGGCGTTCGCCGCGATCCCGGACGAACTGGCCGACGGCATCTCGCTGGTCGGGCCGCCGGCCCGGATTCGGGAGCGGCTGAAGCCGTGGCGGGCCAGCCCGGTGACGAACCTTCTCGTCATGGGGCCGCGCGACGAGGAGACGCTGCGGACCGTCCGCGACCTCGTCCTCGGCTAAGTCATGTCTGACACTCCTTAGACCCCCCACTGTCAGCGGTCGCCCCCTGCACCGCGGTCACTCTTCACCCCACTCTTCGGACCGCCCTTCGGACCGCCTTTCACCAGCGACGATCGATCGCCCGGCCAAAGCTGGCGGGAAGGGCGTGCCAAACCTTTCTATGGCCCGTGGCGGACGCCGGATCAGCTCCGATTAGCGCCGGTACCAATGGGATACGAGAGGGGCAAGTGACACGGAGGCCGGGGGGAGAAACACATGCGATCCGCCTCTTCGGAAGTGAGCCGGTCGGCCGCGACGGTCTACGCGAGCCTCGGCGCGCAGGTCGCCGCGATGGCTGCGGTGGTGCTCTTCGAGCACGTACGCGGACGACGGCTGTCCCGCGAGATCGCGGCGTTCGGCGGCGATCCGCACAACCCGGCCGCCCGCGAGGTGGTCGGGGCCGTGACCGTGTTCGCGATCCTCATACTGCTGCTCGCCGGGGCCACCGTCGCGGCGGCGGTGGCCTATCTGGGCTGGCTGCGGAAGGTGCGGCCGGCCTCCTCCGGCCTCTACACGCTCGGCGCCTGGCTGGTGCCGGGCGTGAACCTCGTGGCGCCCCCGATCGTCGCCGACCAGGCCTGGCGGGAGGCGGCGCGCGGCAGGGGGAGCCGCTCCCGCTGGCTCCCGCTGCTCGCCGGCTGGTGGATGAGCTGGCTGACGCTGATCTGGCTGATCCTGGTACGGCTGCCGCGCACCCACGGTCCGGCCGACCTGACCGGCGTGGGGCCGCTCGAACTGGTGACGGCGGCGGTCGCCGCCGCGCTGTGCGCCGCGACCGTCCACCGGATCACCGGGTTCCGCGGCCCGCGGGCGGCCGCCGCCCCGGGCGACGCGGACCGTCACCGCCTGCGCGTGCGGGTGGGCCCGGAGCTGCCGGAGCTCGCGTGCCAGAGCCGCCGCTGGGGCTCGGTGGGATGGGCCAGGAAGGCCGCGGCGTCGCGCACGCCCGGGGCCGGCCCGATGTCGGAGTAGGGCGAGAGCCGGTAGCCGTTGCCGTACTCGATGGGGCGGCCGCCGACGCCGCCGTCGGGCTCCGGCGTCTCGTCCAGCAGGGCGCGTACGGCGTCGACGCCTCCGCGCGGCGGCGGCGCGCGCCACAGCTCGTCGAGATCGACGAGGTTCCAGCAGTTCAGGGCGCGCAGCGAGACGGCCCGCGCGCCGGTCCGCCGGACCACCCCCCGCGCGACCAGCAGCCACGACCCGAACACGGTCGCCGCCGTGTGTGCCTGCACCGACTCGAAGAACGTCAGGTCGATCGGTCCGGTGGAGTCGTCGAGGGTGAGGAAGATGACCCGCTGTCCCGACCGCACGGCGGGCGTCTGGGTCGCCACCTTGACCCCGGCGACCAGGATCTCGGCGCCGTTGCGCTGCCGCAGCAGGTCTCTCGCCCGGACGACGCCGATCGCGTCGAGCAGCTCGTCGTGGAAGCCGATCACGTGCCGGCTGACGTCCATGCCGAGGACGGCGAGCTCGGCCTCGACCACCTCGGCCTCGGTCATCTCCGGCAGCTCGCCCGGGGTGACCCGTTCGGCGAACGCCATCGGGAGCTGCACCGCCGCCGTGTCGCCCTTGGCCGCCACGCCGGCCGCCGACGAGCGGTCGAGCGCGCCCACCTGGGCGATCAGGTCCCGCCTGGTCAGGCGGCCCGGCCGCCATCGGGGGCCGCCGGGGCGCAGGCCGTACATCGTGTCGAGGCCGCCGACCTCGACGATCCGCTCCGCGACCGGCCGGGACGGGCGGGCCCGCTCCCAGAAGTCGGCCACCGACGTGTACGGCTGGCCGGCGACCATCCGGTCGATCTCGGCCTCGCTGACCCCGCGTACCGCGGAGAACGGCACGCGCAGGGCGTAGCCCCGGCCGAACCCTCCGGTCCCCCCGTCGGGCCCGCCGTCGACGCCACTACCGACGCCGCTGTCGACACCACTGCCGAGATCGACGTCCTGCCGCCGCGGGCCCAGGTCGCCGGGCCGGACGCGGAGGGTCAGCGGCTTTCCCGTCGACTCCCCCGTCAGCTCCTCCGTCGACTCCCCCGTCAGCTCCCCCGTCGCCGCCGCCTCGCCGTACGGCTCTTCGGGAGCCGGTCCGGCCGGCTCGCCGCCGGTCTTCTCGACCCGCCAGTGCCGGCCGGAGTGGTTGACGTCCAGAGCCAGGATCCCGACGCCGCACCGGCGGGCCTCGTCGAGGATCACCCGGCTCGGATACATGCCCGGCTCGTGGGTGAGCACGCCCGCCAGGAAGGCGGCCGCGTGATGCCGCTTCAGCCACGCCGACTGGTAGGTCGGCAGCGCGAACGCCGCCGCGTGCGCCTTGCAGAACCCGAACGCGCCGAACGCGTCGAGGACCTTCCACGCCTTCTCCACCGTGGCAGGGTCGAACCCCCTCTCCGCGGCCAGCGGCACGAACCAGTCGTGGACCGCCTCCCTGCCCTCCGGCGTGCCGAGGGCGCGGCGGGCCTGCTCCGCCTCCGACAGCCCGCAGCCGGTCATGACGTCGACGACCTTCAGCACCTGCTCGTGGAAGACGACCACGCCGTGGGTCTCCCGCAGCGCCCCGCGCAGCTCCTCGTGCGCGTACGACGGCCGCCGGAAGCCGTGCCTGGCCTCCAGGTACGGCGTGACCATGTCGGAGTTGACCGGGCCCGGCCGGAACAGCGAGATGTCCACGATCAGGTCGTGCATCGTGCGCGGCTCCAGCTTGGCGACCAGCTCGCGCTGGCCGGGCGACTCGATCTGGAAGCAGCCGATCGTGTGGCCCGAGCAGATCATGTCGTAGGTGTCCACGTCGTCGCGCGGGACGGCGTCCAGGTCGACCCGCACGCCGTCGACCCGCTCGATCTCGTCCAGCGCGTGGGCCATCGCGGACTGCATCCGCACGCCGAGCACGTCCAGCTTGAGCAGGCCCGCCTCCTCGACGTCGTCCTTGTCGAACTGCGACATCGGGAAGTCGAGCATGCTGCGCTCCACCGGCGTGCGGTCGCGCAGCGCCGCGTTGCCGACCAGCACGCCGCACGGATGCAGCGCGATGTGCCGGGGCAGCCCGTCGAGCTTCTCCGCGAGCCGGAACACGGTCTCCAGCGACCGGTCGTTCAGGCCGCTGTCGCGCAATTCGGGGAGGTCGGCCAGGGCGGCCCGGATCTGCTTGGCGCGGATGTGCGGGAACGCCTTCGCGATGGCGTCGATCTCGTGCGGGGGCAGCCCCATGGCGGAGCCGACGTCCCTGATCGCGCTGCGCGCCCGGTAGGTCTCCATCATGGAGACGCAGGCCACCTGGGCCTCGCCGTACCGGCCGAGGATGGCGCGGTAGCAGTCGAGCCGGCGCGCGGACTCGACGTCCACGTCGATGTCCGGCAGGCCGCGGCGGCCCTCGGACAGGAAGCGCTCCATGAGCAGGCCGTGTTCGAGGGGATTCACCTCGCCGATGCCGGCGAGGTAGTTGACCAGGCTGCCCGCGCCGGAGCCGCGGACCGCGCAGCGCACCCCCATGCCGCGGATCATGTCGGTGATGTCGGCCACCGCGACGAAGTAGCCGGACAGCCGCTTCCGCTCGATGATGTCCAGCTCGGCGGTGAGCCGCTCCCTGGCTTCTTTCGACCGTTCCATCCCCCGGCGGCGCAGCCCCTCCTCGCAGCGGCTCCGCAGCATCGGGACCGGGTCGCCGCCGACCTCGGGCAGGTGCGGCGCGCCCGGCGGGTCGGACAGCAGCGGGACGATCTCGACCGGGTCGAGCGCACACCGCTCCGCCACGCGGCGCGTCTCCGCCAGGAGCCGGGCCATCCGGCTCCGGTCGCCGCCGCAGACCCGCTCCGCCACCCGGGCCATCTCCTCACCGCTCTTGAGGTACGCCTGGGAGGACTGCTCCAGGTGCCGGGCGTGCAGCGGCGCGAGCCGGCGCGCGGCGTCCAGCACGTTGCCGACCTGGTGGTCGTCGGGGTCGAGGTGGCGCACCGCGTTGGTCAGCACGGCGGGGAGGCCCGCCCAGTCGGCCAGGCCGAGCATCCGGGCGGCGACGTTCGCGTCGCGGTAGCCGTAATGGTCGGCCACCTCGACCACGACGTCGGGCGCCGCGGCGCGCCAGTCGGCCAGCAACGCCCGCGCCTCCTCGTCGCGCTGCCCGGCCGCCGCGCGGCCGACGTCGGACCTGGGCCCGAGCAGCACCACCAGCCGGGGCTCGCCCGCGGGCCCGCGCGCGTGCTCGGCGAGCATCTCGCGCGTCACGTACGGCTCGCCACGCTCGCCCGCGTGGTGGGCGGCGGTGACGAGGCGGCACAGGGGGCCCCAGCCGTCCGCGCGGGCCAGGACGACGACCCGCCGCTCGTCGTCGCCCGCCGGGCCGTCGCCCCGGGTCTCCCCGGCGTCGCCGTGGACGCCCGCGCGCCCGCCGCGCGCCGCACGGTGGTCGTGGGCGCGCAGGACCAGGTCGACGCCGGCGATGGGGGCGAGCCCCTCGGCGTGGCATGCCTGGATGTGCTTGATCACGCCGTAGAGGCCGTCGCGGTCGGTCAGTGCGAGGGTGTCCATGCCGTGGGCCGCCGCGCGCGCGACCAGGGCGGGCGGGAAGGCCGTGCCGTACCGGAGGGAGTAGGCCGAGGCCACGTGGAGATGGACGAAGGAGGCCATCAGTCCCACGCCCTCAGCAGCAGCCAGCCGCGGCTCGCGGTGTCGAAGCGCAGCTCGTAGGTCCCGACGCCGGGGCCCATGCCGGCCTCGACCCGCCAGAACCGCCGCTCACCCGGGTCGGCGTCGGAGGTCTTCCACCACTCGCGGGCCACCACCCAGTGATCCTGGACCTGGCGGATCGCGTAGAGACGGTCGCGCCAGACGAACTGGGCGGGCCGGCCGTCCCTGACCCACACCTCGATCGGATCGCCGTAAAGTCTGCTCAAGATGGATCTTCCCCCCATGGTCGGCACCCGGGGGAAGGCGGGCGCTACGTACTACCTTCGAACATATGTTCTCAGAAGATCGACCGCAACCCGGTCGGGGGGAACGCGCCGCGACCCGTTCACAAAGCGCCATCATCTCGGGCCCTTCTGTTCACCAAAGCGCAATCTGCCCAGGGCTAACTGGGTTTGCTCAGTTACATCGGGTTCGCCCATGTTCGATTCATGTACGACAGCGGGAGACAAAAGCGTGTCTGCACGCATCGCCGGCCTCGTGGCCACCCTGTCCCTGGCCATCCCCTTGAGCGCGGCCTGCGGAGCCGCACCCGCCGAGAACACGTCCTCCGGAGGACCCGACGCGAAGGCCGCCACCTCCGTCGCCGACTTCGGCGGGATGGACAAGCTGGTTGAGGCCGCCAAGAAGGAAGGCAAGCTCAACGTCATCGCGCTGCCCCGCGACTGGGCGAACTACGGGGAACTCCTCGACACCTTCTCGAGCAAGTACGGCATCACGATCACCAGCGACAACCCCGACGGCTCCAGCTCGGACGAGATCAACGCGGTGAAGACGCTCAAGGGCCAGGACCGCGCCCCCGACGTGCTCGACCTCGGCCAGTCCTTCGCCCTGAGCGGCGCCCAGGAGGGCCTGTTCGCGCCGTACAAGGTGCAGACGTGGGACAAGATCCCCGACGGCCAGAAGGCCGCGGACGGCGGCTGGGTCAACGACTACGGCGGCTACGTCTCGATCGGCTGCGACGCCAAGAGGGTGCCGAACTGCCCCCAGACGTACGCCGACCTGCTCAAGCCCGAGTACAAGGGCAAGGTCGCCCTGAACGGCGACCCGACCAAGGCGGGCGCGGCCTTCGCCGGGGTCTACGCCGCGGCTCTGGCCGACGGCGGCTCGTTCGACGACATCCAGCCGGGCCTGGAGTTCTTCAAGAAGCTCAAGGCCGCCGGCAACTTCAACCCCGTCGAGTCCACCCCGGCCACCGTCCAGAACGGTGAGACGCCGATCAGCATCGACTGGGACTACCTCAACGCCGGGTACGCCGACCAGTTCGCGGACAAGGGCGTCGACTGGAAGGTCGTCGTGCCGAGCGACGGCAAGTACTCGCAGTTCTACGCGCAGGCCGTCAACAAGGACGCGCCGCACCCGGCGGCCGCCCGCCTGTGGCAGGAGTTCCTCTTCAGCGCCGAGGGCCAGAACCTCTACCTCAAGGGCTACGCCCGCGCGGTCCTGCTGCCCGCGATGCAGACCGACGGCACGGCCGACGCCGCCGTCGTGGCCAAGCTCCCCGCGGTCGAGGGAACGCCCACGTTCGCGAGCGAGGCCCAGATCAACAAGGCCAAGGAAACCCTCGCCTCCGGCTGGGGCGCCGCGGTCTCCGGATGAGCCGTCCCGTAAGTACGGCTTCCGTCCCGGTGCCGGGCCGGAACCGTAAAAGATCGAGGGGATGGATCGCGACGGCGCCGCTGCTGGCGTTCGTCGCGGTCGTCTTCGGCGCGCCGCTGGTCGTGCTGCTCGGCGGCACGTTCGTCCGCCAGGGGCGGTTCACCGGCGAGAACCTGGCCGAGTCGCTGCAGGGGGCCTATCTCACCGCGCTGATCGGGAGCGTGAAGCTGTCGGCGACGGTCGCGGTGCTCGGCACGGTCCTCGGCGTCTTCCTCGCCCAGGCCGTGGTCGCCTCCCGGCTGCGCCAGGCCGTTCTCACGGCGTCGGGCGTCCTGGCGAACTTCGGCGGGGTGCCGCTGGCGTTCGCCTGGATCGCCACGCTGGGCAACTCCGGCGTCGTCACCCGCGCCCTCGGGCTCGGCGAGCACGGGTGGAGCCTCTACAACTTCTGGGGACTCACCCTGGTCTACCTGTATTTCTCCGTCCCGCTGACGGTTCTCGTCGTCACCCCCGCCCTGGACGGCCTGCGGCCGCAGTGGCGCGAGGCCGCGCTGAACAACGGCGCCTCGGCCTGGCAGTACTGGCGGTATGTGGGCGTGCCCGTGCTCGCGCCGTCACTGCTCGGCGCGGTGGTGCTCCTGTTCGGCAGCGCCTTCGCCGCCTACGCCACGGCCGCGGCGATGGTCGGCACGACGGTGCCGCTGGTCACCCTCCAGATCGCCAACGCGCTGACCGGCAACGTCCTCATCGGCCACGAGAACGTGGCACTCGCGCTCAGCCTCGACATGATCGTGGTCGCCGGGCTGGTCATGGCCGTCTACCTGCCGCTGCAACGGAGGAGCGCCCGATGGCTGCGCTGACCCCGGCCCCGATCGCCGGGGACGCGTCCTCCGCCCCCGGGCGCAAGGAACGGCCGCGGGCCTGGCGCGTGGTCGTGCTGGCGCTGGCCGCGGTGTACTTCCTGGTGCCGATGGCCGCCTCGTTCTGGTTCACGGTGGACGACCCCCAGGGCTTCAGCCTCGACGCCTACGGCCAGATCTTCTCGGCTCCCGGGTTCGCCTCCAGCCTGCTGCTGTCGCTGGCGCTGGCGGTGGCGACCATCGCGGTCGTCCTGCTGCTCGCCCTGCCGGCCATGCTGGCCGTACGGCTGGGCGCGCCGCGGCTGCGGCCGGTCCTGGAAGTGGTGTGTACGCTGCCGCTCGTCGTCCCGCCGATCACGTTCGTCGCGGGGATCGGCACCGTGCTGCGGTTCGGGCCGGAATATCTGGCCACAACCCCCTTCTACCAAACGATCATCGCCTTGCAGAACCCGGATTTCCCCGTGGTGCTCGTGCTCGCGTACGTGGTGCTCGCCCTGCCCTACGTCTACCGCTCACTGGACGCGGGGCTGCGCGCGATCGACGTGCGCACGCTCGTGGAGGCGGCGCGCAACTGCGGGGCCTCCTGGCCGCACGTCATGTTCCGGGTGATCGTCCCGAACCTGCGCTCGGCCCTGGCCGGCGCGTCGTTCCTCACGCTGGCACTGGTACTCGGGGAGTTCACCGTCGCGCGGCTGCTCAGCTTCCAGCCGTTCCCGGTGTGGATCGTCTACATCTCCGGCTCGCAGGCCCAGGTGTCGGTCGCCGTCTCGCTGTTCAGCCTGCTGCTCACCTGGCTGGTTCTGCTCGCCGTCTCCCTCGCAGGAAGGAATCGATCATGACCGCGCCCGTCACCGGGGCCACCGGCGAAGCCGTCACGGAGGCCGCCGCCGGAGCCAGGGTGGAGCTTCGCGGGCTGCACCGGCGTTTCGGCGGCACCGTCGCCCTCGACGGCCTGGACCTCGCCGCCGAGCCCGGCGAACTGCTCGCCCTGCTCGGCCCGTCCGGATGCGGCAAGACCACCGCTCTGCGGTGCGTCGCCGGGTTCGAGCACCCCGACGAGGGAGCGGTCCTCATCGACGGCCGGGACATCACCGGCGTGCCCGCCAACCGGCGCGACGCCGGAATGGTGTTCCAGTCCTACAGCCTCTTCCCGAACCTCAACGCCCGGGACAACGTGGCCTTCGGCCTGCGCGTACGCAAGGTCGCGGCGGCCAAACGGCACGCCAGGGCGCAGGAGCTGCTGGAGCTGGTCGGCCTCCCCACCGTCGGCGAGCGGTACCCGCACCAGCTCTCCGGCGGGCAGCAGCAGCGCGTCGCCATCGCGAGGGCGCTCGCGCTCGAACCGCGGGTGCTGCTGCTCGACGAGCCGCTGTCCGCCCTGGACGCCAAGGTCCGCGGCGCGCTCCGTGAGGAGATCCGCCGGCTCCAGCTCTCCCTCGGCATCACGACGATCTTCGTGACGCACGACCAGGAGGAGGCGCTGTCGGTCGCCGACCGGGTGGCCGTGCTCCGCGCGGGACGCCTGGAGCAGGTCGCCGCCCCGGCCACGCTGTACGACCGGCCGGCCACGCCGTTCGTCGCCGAGTTCGTCGGCACGATGAACCACGTCCCCGGGGCCGCCTCGGGCGAGCGGGTGACGGTGCTGGGACAGACGCTGCCCGTAGACGGACCGCCCGTCCACGGGCCGGTCGACGTGCTCGTCCGGCCCGAGGCGGTGCTCGCCACCCCCTCGGCCGAGGGCACGGCCACGGTGGTCGCCTCCTCCTTCCGCGGCTCGATCGCGCGCCTGCGCGTCCAGCTCGCGGACGGCGCGGAGCTGCTCGCCGATGTGCCCGGCCACGACTCCGTCCGGCTCGCGCCCGGCGTCACCGTGACCGTCGCCTTCGTCGACCGCCCCGTCCTGGTGTCGGCCGCCGAGCTCGAGGGCGCCGACTCCTAGCCGGCTCCTGGCCGGCTCCTAGCGGCGGTACATCTGTTTCCCGCGCCGCATGCGTTCAGCCGGTCACCTGGTCAGGACCATCAGCGTGAAGAAGCCGGTGTATTCGCAGAAGTACGACAGGTACGTCCCCTTCTTTCGCAGTTCCTCGCCCTTCGCCTTGCACTTCGCCTCGGACGAGTAATCGCCGTACTTGATCCATGTGGACGCGAGGGCGACCGAGGTGCTCGACGTGCCGGAGCCGGTGACCGCGGCCTCGGCGGGTGCCGCCAGCGCGGAACCCGCCGTCGCCAGGGTGACCGCCGCGAGCGACGTCGCGGCCAATCTGGTGAGCTTGTTCGACATGAGCTGTCCCTTCGGGGTGGGGATCTGCCGTTCCCGGCGAGGCGGGACCCCGCCGCACCGGAATCATGATCATAATCACAATGGTGACCATAGGTACAGACCACTTACAGACCACTTGACCCGGCTCGACGTCGACGCTCGTGGTGGACCGGATCCGGATGCCCGGGAGATCCTCGAGTTGACCTGGGTCTTCCGGGCGGCGGGAACAAGGGGTGACGGCGCGGGGGTTGGGCACGAGCAAGGAAGTCTCGCAACGGGAGTTTTCATGCGTGCCATAGTCGTCTCCGCCCCGGGTGACTCCTCCGTCCTGGAGTACGCCGAGCGGCCTGATCCGGCGCCCGGCCCGGGCGAGGTGCTCGTCCAGGTCGCGGCGAGCGGCGTCAACTTCATCGACGTCTACCACCGGCAGGGGCGCTACCCGCTTCCGCTGCCGTTCGTCCCCGGTTCCGAGGGGGCGGGCACGGTCATCGCGACCGGGGAGGGCGTGACCGACCTGGTCGTGGGCGACGCCGTCGGCTGGGCGAACGCGCTCGGCAGTTACGCCACGCGCGCGGTGGTCCCGGCCGACCAGGCGGTGCCGCTCCCCCGTGGCCTCTCACCCGAGCTCGCGGCCGCCGTGCTGCTCCAGGGGCTGACCGCCCACTACCTGACCCACTCGGTGTACGCGGTGCGACCGGGAGACGACGTGCTGGTCCACGCGGCGGCCGGCGGCGTGGGGCTGCTGCTCACCCAGATGGCCAAGCTGCTCGGCGCCCGGGTGATCGGCACCGTCTCCACCGAGGCGAAGGAGAAGCTGGCCCGGGAGGCGGGCGCCGACGAGGTGCTGCGCTACGAGAACTTCAGCGAGGCGGTCCACGAGATCACCGGTGCGGGCGTCCACGTCGTCTACGACGGCGTCGGCGCGTCCACGTTCGACGGCTCGCTGGCGTCGCTGCGCCCGCGCGGCATGATGGCCCTGTACGGCGCGGCCAGCGGCCCGGTCCCGCCGGTCGACCCGCAGCGGTTGAACCTGGGCGGCTCGCTGTTCCTGACCCGGCCGACGCTCGGCCACTACGTCGCGACGCGCGAGGAGCTGCTCGGGCGGGCGGGCGAGCTGCTCGGCTGGGTGGCCTCGGGGGCGCTCAAGGTGCACATCACCGGGCGCTACCCGCTGGCCGAGGCACGCCGGGCGCACGACGACCTGGAGGCCCGCCGCACGACCGGCAAGCTCCTGCTCATCCCCTGAGCCCGAAGGGGCCGTGCCGCCCGTCGGATCCCGCCTGGCCGTCGAGGGGACGGGCGGGCCAGTCGAGCAGCCGCGCCCCGAGCACCGCGGTCTCCAGGGTGAACCGCTGCGTGGGGTCGACCGGGGAGAAGCCGGTGAGCCTGCGCACCCGCTCCAGCCGGTAGGTGACGGCCCGGGTGCTGACGCCGAGCCGGCGCGCGGCGGCCGTGTGGTTCCCGTGGGACGCGAACACGGCCTCCAGGGTGGAAAGCAGCGGCTCCGGTCCGCCGCGCGCCGCTTCCAGCGGGCCGAGCACGGTGCCGACCAGGTCCACGATCGCGCCGTGGTCGCGCAGCAGCACAGGGAAGACCAGCAGGTCGGTCGCCTTGAGCACCTGCGCGCGCAGGCCGAGCCGCTCACCGAGGTCGATCGCGCCGACCGCCTCCCGGTACGACGTGACGATGCCGCCCGGCCCGTGGTGCGGCCGCCCGACACCGGCCCGCCACGCCTCGAGCGACGACCGCACCTGGTGGGTGAACTCCCCCGTCGCCGCCGCCAGCGAGGCGGGCGCGGCGCAGACCAGCATGCCGTCGCGCCCGGCGACGAGGATGTTGTGCGAGCCGAACCTCGCCACCAGCGCCCGCTCGATCCGCCTGACCACGGGGGCGTCCGGCGGCAGCGGGTCCGCCGCCCGCACCACGGTCACGGTGTACGCCTCGGCCAGGCGGAGCCCGAAGTGCTCGGCCTGCCGCGCGTCCGCCCGGCCCTGGAGCAGGTCGTCCACGAACTCCCGGCGCGCCCCCTCCTCCGTGGCGATGGCCGTGAGGTGGGCTTCCTCGTATCCCTCGGCGAAGGCCGAGAGGCCGCGCCGTACGGCTCCTAAGACCGCGGCGGTCCCCGGTGTCGCCTGCGTCAGCTCGGCGACGAGGAGGCAGGCGTCGGCGAGGGCGCGCAGCGGGACCCCGCGCTCGGCGGCGAGCGTGCCGCACGCCCTGAGCGCGTCCGTCTCCGCGCGGTCGGGGAGCCGACCGGTGGCGACGGACGCCGCCAGCGCGGAAAGGTACCCGCCGAGCAGGTCGGCGGGTACCCCGGTCGCCTCGCTCACCCGAACGAGCACGTCCATCAGACTCCTACGTCACGCCGGTCGAACGTGAGGACGGCCACCGCGAGAAGCACGGCCGTCGCGGCCAGCAGGACAAGATAGTCGCCCACCGGCCAGCCCTGATAGATGGGCCTGCCGTCCAGGAAGTAGTGGAACGGCGAGATCACGCGGAGCCAGGAGATCGCGTCCACGCTCCTGCCGAGCGTCTCGACGACGTACCCGCCGATCGCGTAGACCGCGGTCACCGCCAGGGCGAGCGCCTTGCTCCCGACGGCCGCGCCCAGCGTGAGCGCCAGCGTGCCGAAGAACAGGACCAGCAGGTACAGCCCGGCGTGCGCGGCGGCGACGCGCCCGATCGGCACGCCCATGTCATGGACTGCCGACATGACGGCGATCACGAGGAAGGTCGCGAGCCCGACGCCCAGCAGGCCGAGGGCGAGCGCGGCGAACCGTCCGAGGATGAGCCGCCGCCGGCTGATCGGCAGGGTGAGGACCAGCTCCAGCGTGCCGGACTCCTCCGGCACGGCGACGGCCCGGTTGCCGAGCACCGCCGCGCACATGATCAGCATCATGGGGCCGAACAGCTGGTACGCGATGACCTGGAGGAATCCGGCGCCGGTGGCCAGGTCGGCCAGCCCGCCCATGAGGTCCTTGAGCGCGCCCGGATACTTGGCCAGCGCGGCCTTCTCGTAGAGGTCCGGGTTCGCCGCGATGCTGTCGTAGATCGACAGGTAGAGCAGGAGGAACGCACAGACCCCGATGGTCCAGCCGATGAGCGCCCTGCGGTAGTCGCCCAGGGTCTTACGCACGAGCGCGGACATGCCCGGCCTCCTCGTCACCGTGCTCTTCCTCGCTGTAATAGGTGAGGAAGATCTCCTCCAGGTCGGGCTCCGAGCTGACCATGTGGACGACGGTGAATCGCGCCGCCGCCTTGATCAGCGCGTCGGGGCGGCCGTCGATGGTGCAGCGCAGGTTCGCGCCCTCGACGACCAGGTCCCGCACGCCCGGCAGGTTCTCGAACGCCTCCCGGGGGACCGGCGCGTCGAAGTGGAACTCGACTTTCCTGACCGCCCGCTCCCTGAGCGCGGCGACGTCCTCGACCGCGACCAGGCGGCCCGAGCGGACGATGCCGACCCGGTCGGAGACGTGCTCCACCTCGGCCAGGACGTGCGAGGACATCAGGACGCTGCGGCCCTCGCGCCTGACCTCGCGGACCATGGCGAGGAACTCCTGCTGGACGAGGGGGTCGAGGCCGCTCGTCGGCTCGTCGAGGATGAGCAGCTCGGGCTCGTGCATGAACGCCTGGATGAGGCCGATCTTCTGCTTGTTACCCTTGGAGAGCTCGCCCATCCGGGCCGACAGGTCGGCCTCCAGCCGCTCGGCGAGCTCCTCGATGC
The DNA here is from genome assembly GCF_050947145.1 of Microtetraspora malaysiensis. Lineage (NCBI taxonomy): Bacteria > Bacillati > Actinomycetota > Actinomycetes > Streptosporangiales > Streptosporangiaceae > Microtetraspora > Microtetraspora malaysiensis. The sequence continues at coordinate 2,161,709 of NZ_CP191998.1, read as the reverse complement.
GGCGGCGCGACGGCCCGCCGCGTACCGCTGCCATGAACTCGAGGTAGGCGCCCGCCTTCTCGCGGCCCTCCACGGCCAGCTCGCCGGGCAGGTAGCCGATCCTGGCCCGCGCCCGGCTGTCGCGCGGATCGAGGCCGAGGACGACGGCCCGGCCCGACGTCGGCCTGATCACGTCGAGGAGCAGCCGGATCGTCGTCGTCTTCCCCGCACCGTTGGGGCCGAGATATCCGAAGACCTCGCCCGGCTGGATCTCCAGGTCGAGGTCTTGCAGGCCCCGTCGTTTCCCGTAGAACTTGGTCAGTCCTTCGGTCTGAACAACCGCTGTCATGACCGGAATGGTCCTCCCACGTGCCTCCGGAGGAAATGCCCGTCATCGGATATCTGGCGATCTGTTCCTTTCGCGGTTCCGGCAACCAGCCCCGCTCACCCCGGATCGTGGCCGGGGGTCACCGCGCCGCGCTCGCTCCACGCCGGGCCGCCACCGCCCAGCGGGCCCCGACCCCGAGCGCCGCCGCCGTCCAGGAGACCGCCCGGGCGAGCCGTACGGCACGGCGGATGTCGGGGACGGCGGGCCGCGGCCCGTCCCCCAGCTCGGGCCGCGCTTCGCGCCGCCCGCCGTAGTCGTTCACGCCGCCGAGCCGTACGCCGAGGGCTCCGGCGAAGGCGGCCTCGCACTGGCCGGAGTTGGGGCTCGGGTGGCGGTGCCCGTCCCTCCGCAGCGCGGCCAGCGCCCGGCGGGACGACCCGCGCGCGACCGGGGCGAGGGCGACGGCGAGCAGGCCGGTCAGCCGGGCCGGGGCGAGGTTGGCCGCGTCGTCGAGCCGGGCGGACGCCCAGCCGAACCGCTCGTGGCGCGGGGAGCGGTGTCCCACCATGGCGTCGAGCGTGTTGATCGCCCGGTAGGCGAGCAGGCCGGGCACCCCCGCCACCGCGCCCCAGAAGAGCGGCGCGACGGCGGCGTCGGAGGTGTTCTCCGCGATCGACTCGACCGTGGCCCGCGCCAGCTCCGGCGCGTCCAGCCGGGAGGGATCCCGCCCGCACAGGTGCGGCAGCCGCGCGCGGGCGGCGGCGAGGTCGCCGGACTCCAGGGACGCGGCCATGTGCGCGCCCTCGCGGCCGAGCGTGGTCCCTCCGAGGACCGCCCAGGTGGCGGCGGTGGTGACGGCGGTACGCGCCAGCGGGCGGCCGCGGGTGAGCCGGTCCGCGGCGACCCCGATCCCGGCGACCGCGCCCACGCAGATCGCGGTGAACAGCGTCCCGCGCGCCCGCGAGTCGGCGTATATGCGGTTTTCCAGGGCGGCGACGCGGCCGCCGAAGACGGCGACCGGGTGCCCCTTGCGGGGGTCGCCCACGAGGGCGTCGGCCACGACCCCGAGCGCCATCCCCACGGCGGTGTACCTCTCCGTACGTTTCACGGGGGGAATTGTCTCGTGATCGTGTGGAACGTGACCACCGACCCTCCCGGGAGGGAAACCGGGGGTGGAAGAGTCTATGAAACGCAAAACGACCATGAGTAGAGTCGTTGCAAAACAGTCGTCTTCCCCGTCGCGCATTAATTCGGCTTTGACGGAAAAGCCGAACATTGTCACATTTTTGTCTGACCGGATATGGGGAGCTCGTGAACCGGGATCCTGCGCCCAGTCGCGTATGTGACCATTGCGGGGCAGATATGGGGAGCCTCCCCTCCTGCCCCCGATGCGGCCGTTCCCTGCCCGCTCTCCAGCCGATCCGGCCGCCGGCGGCGGAGCCGTCCGCGGAAGGCCGGCTCTGGTTGTCCCCGGAGACCTCTCCGTACTGGTCTCCCAAGCCGGTACGGCAGCCGGGCCAGGAGACGCCGGGAGGGCCGCGCGCCCCGGAGGGACCGGCGGCACGGGAAGGGCCGCCGCACGCGCCGCAGGAGCGCCGTGCGGCATGGCAAGGGCCGCCGACACACGCGCCGCGGGAACACCATGCGGCCTGGGACCCGCCCGGTCCTCCCACGCCCTTCGAACCCTCGGAACCGTGGCGTCTGCGGAACCGGCGCTGGCCCAAGGTCACTCTGGGCGTCGTCCCGGCGCTGCTCGCGCTCGCGCTCGTGTGGTGGCTGGTCGCCGGGCGGTCCACCGGACCGACTTACCCGGGCCCGCCAACCGGCTCGATCGCCACGGCGAGCCCGGACGCCTCGACGGAGCCGACCTCCTCCTCGCCGACGCCCGGCGAAACGCCGGACAAGACGCCGGACCCCACCACCACGGAGACCGGCACTGAGACCGACGCAGCCGGCGGCTCCGATGAGGAGGCCGGCGGGCAGGCGCGGGCGATCGACACCCTCCTGGCGGGCAGCCACTCCGCGCGCTCGGGGCTGAGCGACGCGATCGCGAGCGTGAGCGGCTGCGACGGCTCCGGCGCGGACACGATCGCGTCCATCACCGGCAGCCGCCGCGAGCAGCTCGCGTCGGCCCGGGACCTCGATGTGTCGTCCCTGTCCGGCGGCGACAACCTCAAGGCGACGCTGATCGAGGCGCTGGACGCCTCGGCGGACGCGGACGCCGCCTTCCTGTCCTGGGCGCGGCGGTACCTGGAGGGCCGCTGCACCGGCCCCGTCACCGGCGACGAGGACTACGTCACGGGCCTCGACCGGTCGGCGGACGCCCAGAACGCCAAGACCCGTTTCGTGGAGCAGTGGCGTCCCGTCGCCACGGCGTTCGGTCTCACGCTCTGGCGGGTCGACCAGATCTGACCGCGCGCTCACCCCCCGGCGGCGGTGCGGGCGGACCGCGCCCTGCCGTACGGGCGGCGGCTGGCATGCTGGGAGCATGACCGGACGGGAGCTGACCGTCACCGTCGCGCCCGAGCTGCGGCTTTTCCTCTCGTCTCGCCTGCGGCGCACGGAAGCGCGGGCCGGATCGGGAGAGTCCGGCGGAAAGGCAGCGGAAGAGACGGCGCTCCCGGTCCCCTACGACGGCACGTCCTCGCTCGGGCACGTGGTCGAGTCGATCGGCGTTCCGCTCACCGAGGTCGGCGCGCTGGTGGTGCAAGGCCGCCCGGTGCCCCCGGCGTACCGGCCCGCGCCGGGCGAGGCCGTACGGGTGCTCGGGGTCGAGCGGCCGCAGCGGGTGCCCTCGTCCCGGTTCCTGCTCGACGTGCACCTGGGCACGCTGGCCCGGCGGCTGCGGGTGGTCGGCGTCGACACGGCGTACCGCAACGACCTGGACGACGACACGCTCATCGAGCGGGCGAACGCCGAGCGGCGGGTGCTGCTGACCCAGGACCGCGGGCTGCTCCGGCGCAGGGCGCTGTGGCTCGGGGCATACGTCCGGGGATCACGGCCGGACGAGCAGCTCGCCGACGTGCTGGAGAGATTCGCGCCGCCGCTGGCCCCGTGGACCCGTTGCACGGCCTGCAACGGGCCGCTGGTCGCGACGGGCAAGGCCGAGGTGGTGCGGAGGCTGCCGCCGGGCACGCGCCGCACCTACGAGACGTTCGCCCGCTGCCCGGCCTGCCACCGGGTCTACTGGCGCGGGGCGCACGGCGACCGCCTGGAGGAGATCATCGCCATGGCGCGCCGAATCGTGTGACTTCGGCCGCGCCCCGGGCGACGCCCGGTCAGTGGGAGTCGTACGGCAGCCGCCGCTGGATGAGGAGCAGCCACCCGATCGACGGCAGGATCAGCAGCGCGCCCACGCCGAGCGCGATCAACAGGAACAGGAGCACCCCGGGTCCGGCCGCCGCCTGCTGGTAAGTGAGGGACGGCGGCAGCATCACGGGGTACTGCGCGAGCGGCCACCCCCACATGACCGCGGTCACCGCGAGCACCGCCGTGAGCCGGACCAGCAGGTACCGGCGTGCCAGGAGCAAGCCGAGCGACGCCAGGCCCATGACGGCGCTGGCCACGACCACGGGCAGCGCGCGATGGGTGAGCCCGGTGAAGAGCCTGGGGGCGTCCAGGCGGAGCACGCCGATGCCGGCCACCGCGATCAGGCCCACCACGATCCCGGAGCCGATCGCCCTGCGCCGGAACCCCTCCGGGTCGAGCCCGGCCCGTACGGCGTCGTCGCACAGATAGACGGCGGCGAGATAGGCGCAGACGCCGACCGCGAGCACTCCGCCGTAGATCGAGGTGGGGTTCAACCAGCTGCCGAGCAGGTTCCCCGCGGCCAGGCCGCGCGGCACCCGGCCCGACGCGATCCCCCCGGCGACCGCGCCCAGGAAGAACGGGGTGAACACCGAGGAGATCGCGAACGCGGCGCCGAAGAGGCGCCGCTGCCACCACTGCGTGCTCACCTTACGGAAGACGAACGCCGAGCCGCGGAAGATGATCCCGAGGGCCGCCCCCGTCAGCGGGATGTAGAGCGTGGACATGACCGCCGCGAACACCGGCGGGAACCCCGTCCACAGGACGACGAGCACGAAGATCAGCCAGACGTGGTTGGCCTCCCAGACCGGCCCGATCGCGTGCTCGATGAGCCGCCGGTTCGCGTGCTCGCGCCCGGCGAGCAGGTCCCACACGCCGCCGCCGAAGTCCGCCCCGGCGAGCAGCGCGTAGAGGGTGATGCCCACCCACAGCACGACCAGCACGATCTGCGCAGTGTCCATCAGGCGTCCATGGCTTGTCCGTCAGGCCCTTTCCTGGGGGGCGACCGCGCGCACCAGCGCGGCCCTGGTCATGACCCGCAGTACGTAGACGGTCGCCACGGTGAGGAGCAGATAGACCAGCAGCACGATGAGGAACCCCACCCACAGGCCGGGCGCGGGGTTCACCGCCTCGACCGTGCGCATCCTGCCGAACGCGATCCAGGGCTGGCGGCCCACCTCGGTCACGATCCAGCCCGCCTCGACGGCGACGACCGCGGCCACCCCGGCGAGCGCGGCCAGCCAGAGGAACAGCCGCGGGCGGGGCAGGTCGCGCCGCCGCCACCACGCGACCGCCAGCCAGGCGGAGATCAGCAGCAGGAAGAACCCGATCGCCACCATCACGTCGAACCCCCAGTGGACCGGGTTGACCGGCGGCCGGTCGGCGCGCGGCACCTGGTCCAGCCCCTTGACCAGGGTCGCGGGGCTGAACCCGACGAGGATCGAGAGCGCGCTCGGCACCTCGACCGCCCAGTGCAGCGTGTCGTTCCGGACCACGCCGCCGAAGCTGAGCGGCGCGTGCGTGCCGGTGCGGAAGAGCGCCTCGGCCGCCGCGAGCTTGGTCGGCTGGTGCTCGGCGAGGACCCGCGCGGCGTAGTCGCCGACGAAGATCTGGATCGGGGAGAGAACCGCGGCGAGCGTGAACGGGATCAGGAAGCCCAGCCGGTGGTAGCGGTCCCGGCGCCCGCGCAGCATCCCGACCGCGTAGACGGCCGCGGTGCCGAACCCGGCCACCATGAACGCCGCGATGATCATATGGACGGTCTGGTGCAGCGTGGCCGGGTTGAACATGGCCGCCATCGGATCGACCCGGGTCACCCGGCCGTTCTCCAGGTCGAAGCCACGCGGCTGGTTCATCCACGCGTTGGCGGACACGACGAAGAACGCCGACGCCACACCCGCGATCGCGATGGGCAGCCCGCTCAGCAGGTGGGTACGCGGCGGCAGCCGGTCCCAGGCGTACAGGTAGATGCCGAGGAAGATCGCCTCGATGAAGAACGCCACGCCCTCAATCGCGAACGGGATCCCGATCACCTGGCCGTACACGTCCATCAGGCCCGGCCACAGCAGGCCCATCTCGAAGCTGAGGATCGTGCCCGACACCGCGCCCACCGCGAAGAGCACGCCGATCCCCTTGGCCCACCGCCGCGCCAGCCGCATGAGGTCGGCGTCGCCGGCCCGCACGGCCCGCCACTCCACGAAGAGGAGCAGGCTGGGCATCCCCACCCCCAGGCAGGCGATGATGATGTGCCACCCGAGCGAGAACCCCATCTGCATCCGGGCCGCGAGCAGGTCGGCCGGGCTGGCCGGGCCCGCCGCGAGGGCGAGCGGGCTCAGCACGGCAGCGCCCGTCGGGATGACATGTCATGGCACGTCCCCACCCGATATCGCCACTAAACGACACAACGTACGCGATCGGTGACTTTACGCAATCATACGGTCGGGCGACCGTCGGGGTGGTCGGCCGGGACGACCACGGTGATCACACGCCGACCACCGCCCGCCTGCGGACCAGGAACGGCCCGAGCGCCAGCACGTCCACCGGCGTGGAGCCGAAACACTCCAGGGCGTCCCTGGGGTCGTCCGCCATCGGCCGCCCGGACGTGTTCAGGCTGGTGTTGACCACGACCGGCAGCCCGGTGCGGACCTCGAACTCCTCCAGCATCCGGACGAGCAGCGGCTCGCGGGAACGTTCCACAGTCTGGATCCGCGCGGTGCCGTCCACGTGGACCACCGCCGGGATCCGGTCCCGCCACTCCGGCCGCACGTCGTGCACGAACAGCATGTACGGGCTGGACGCCGGCCCACGGGAGAAGATCTCGGCCGCCCGTTCGGCCAGCACCATGGGCGCGACGGGGCGGAACCGCTCGCGTCCCTTCACCGCGTTCAGCCGTTCGGTGTTGCCGGCCCGGCCGGGGTGGGCGAGCAGGGAGCGGCGGCCGAGCGCGCGCGGGCCGTACTCGCTCCTGCCCTGGAACCAGGCCACGATCCGGTCGGCGGCCAGCTCGGCCGCGACCGCGCCGGCCAGGTCGTCGGGGCGGTCGTAGGCCACCCGTGCCACGTCCAGCCAGACGGCCAGCTCCTCGTCCCGCCAGCCGCGCCCGAGGTCGGCGCCCGGCATCGGCGCGACGTTCTCGCCGTACGCGCGAGCCAGATGGAGCGCGCCGCCCAGCGCGGTCCCCGAGTCGCCCGCCGCCGGCTGGACCCAGATGTCCGCGAACGGCCCCTCGGCCAGCAGCCGGGTGTTGGCGGCGCAGTTGAGCGCCACTCCCCCGGCCATCGTCAGATAGCGGGCCGAGGTGTGGTCGTGCAGCCAGCGGGCGAGGTCGAGCAGCACCTCCTCCAGCCGGGCCTGCACGCTCGCGGCCAGGTCGGCGTGCTCGGGCGCCCACACCCCCTGGCCGCCCTCGCGGCGCTTGGCGTACCCGGCCCAGTCGATCGGCTCGACCCGGAACCCGCCGTCGCCGGTCGCGTAGACCAGCTCCCGCAGCTCCGGCAGGTGGCGCGGCTCGCCGTAGGCCGCGAGCGCCATCACCTTGTACTCGTCGCCCGAACGGAGGAAGCCGAGGTGCTCGGTCACCTCCTCGTACATCAGCCCGAGGGAGTGCGGGAGCTCCTGGCCGGCCAGGACGGTCAGTTCGCCGTCGCGATAGTGCCCGGCCAGGTGCGAGACCGCCTCCCCGCGCCCGTCGCAGACCAGCACCGCCGACTCGCGGTACGGCGCGGCCAGCCCGGCCGAGGCCGCGTGCGCGATGTGGTGCGGCACGAACCTGACCTGGTCCGGGTCCAACCCGGGCACGGCCGTGGCGAGGAACGCGGGGGCCCTCCGCGCGTATGCGGTGCGCAGGTCCTCCCAATGCTCGTCCGCCCCGGCGAGCCCCGGCCGGACCAGCGCGGGGTCGTAGGAGTAGGCCACGCCGTCGAGGTCGTCGGGGCGCAGTCCCGCCTGGCTCAGGCACCAGGCCACCGCCTCCTCCGGCAGCTCCCAGGCGGAGAACGGCACCGAGCGCTTGCCGTGCTTGCGCCGGCTGAACCGCTCCTCCTCGGCCGCCGCGACGATCTCGCCATCGATGACCAGGGCCGCCGCCGGATCATGGAATATGGCGTTGATCCCCAAGAACCGCATCCGCGTACCTCCGCTCGGAGCGTTCCGATGCTGTTACCGAGAGCAGCGCTTCTGAAACGCCGCCCTGTGTGAAGGCCGGACGAGACAGAAGCGCTACTTGAGGAATGTCACGCTATGTAGCCAGATGGCAGCTGACCCGCGGGCTCCGCCGGACGGTTCAGCGCGCGGTGCTGAGCGCGAGGGCGAAGTCCCCGCCCGGGTCGGAGTACCAGCGGTCCAGGGCGAAGCCCGCCCGCGCCAGCTCCTCCGCCAGCCCGTCGCGGTGGAACTTGGCGCTGATCTCGGTGCGCATCTCCTCGCCCCGGACGAAGTAGACCGTGAAGTCAAGGTCGCGGATGTGGACCCGCATCGGGCGGGTCGCCCGCAGCCGCATCTCCACCCACTCGTTCTCCTCGTCGTACCGGGCCACGTGCGCGAAGTCGTCCGGGACGAAGTCGGCGTTCAGCTCGCGGTTGATGACGTGGAGCACGTTGCGGTTGAAGGCGGCGGTCACCCCCTCGGCGTCGTCGTACGCGCGGATCAGCCGCCCCCTGTCTTTGACCAGGTCGGCCCCGAGCAGGAAGGCGTCGCCGGGCTTGCGGGTGGAGCGCAGCTCGTTCAGGAACACCTCCCTGGCCTCGGGGTCGAGGTTGCCGATGGTCCCGCCCAGGAAGGCGACCATCCCCGGCGGGAGCAGCGACAGGTGCCGTTCGAAGTCCGCGCACACCGGCTGTACGGCCAGGCGGGGGAAGCGCGCCGACAGCCGCCGCGCGCTCGCCCGGAGGGTGACCGCGTCCACGTCCACCGGCATGTAGACGCGCATCTTCGGAAGCAGCAGGGCCGTCTTCTCGCTGGTGCCGGAGCCCAGCTCGATCAGGGTGTCCGAGCCGCTCCTGTGCACGATGTCGGCGGCGTGAGACCGCAGGATCGTCAGCTCACGCCGGGTCGGGTAGTACTCGTCCAGCCGGGTGATCCGGGAGAACAGCTCGCTGCCCACCTCGTCGTAGAACCACTTCGGGGGCAGCCACTTCGGTTCGGAGGTGAGGCCGGTGCGGACGTCTCGTTCCAGTGCCTGGCGCAGATAACCGCCGTCGAGATGGTTGATCACTTCCGCTCCTCGGATACGTGTCAGACGTGCTCAGAGGTGCCTGACGGGTCAGATGCGGGTCACGCTCACACCGTCGGGGGATGCGACGACCAAAGTGCGGTCATCCACGGCACGCCAGCCCGGCCTGCCGTCCAGGGGCTCGCTCGCCAGGAGCACGCCCTCGTGAACATGGGTGAAAAGGGTGTCGCCCCACGCGGTGGCGACGATCTCGGATCCGCCGCAGACGAGCAGGTTGAGCCGCGCCGCCGGGTCTGTCCGCGCCGCCTCGGTGACGATCCGCGCCACCGCCTCGGCCGCGGGCATCCCCGCGCGGAGCCGCGCGAACACGGCCGCGGCGAGCCACGCCGAGTCGCACAGACTCTCCGGAGTCGCGCCGCCCGCGGCGGGGGCGGCGGCGCCGTTCCAGGAGGCCGCGGCCGGGACCGACGCCGGGACCGACGCCGGGACCGACGTCTCTCCGTCAGCCCCACCTGCGGGCACGCGTTCCGGGACGGTGACGTCGGCGGACAGCAGCGGGAGGAGGGCGTCGCGCTCCACCCGGCCGTTGTGGCTGAGCAGCCAGCGTCCGTCGGAGAAGGGCGCCGTGGCGCTCTCCTCGATCGGCATCCCGATGGTCGCGGAGCGCACGGCCGCCAGCAGGCAGCCTGACCGCGCCACCGCGGCCAGCCCCGGCAGGTTGGCGTCCGCCCATATGGGGATGGAGCGGCGGTAACGGACCGGCTCGGTCCGCCCGTCGTCGTACCACCCCATGCCGAACCCGTCCGCGTTGACGGTCCCGTACCGCTGCAGCCGGGGCGCGTACGCCTGGTGGAGGAGGCCGTGCTCGGACTCCCCGATCAGCGACGACAGCGGCCGGGGCGGCCCCAGCCAGGCCGCGTGCCTGCACACGGGCGGTCACCCGGCCACGCGGGCGCACCGGAACCCCGCGAAGATCTGCCGCCGGATCGGATAGTCCCAATTCCGGAAGGTCGTACGGATCGCCGCGGAATGAGTGGCCCACGACCCGCCGCGCAGCACACGGTAGGTCTCGCCGAAGAACACCTCGCTGTACTCCGGATACGGGAAGCTGCGGAACCCCGGATAGGGCTGGAACCAGGACGAGGTCCACTCCCACACGTCCCCGATCATCTGTTCCGCGCCGTACGGCCCGGCCCCGGCGGGGTACGCGCCGACGGGGGCGGGCCGGGCCGCCCGATGGCCGAGGTTGGCCTGGTCCGGCCGCGGGTCGGCGTCCCCCCACGGGAACCTCCGGCCACCGCAGGCCTTCTCCCACTCCGCCTCGGTCGGCAGCCGCTTGCCCGCCCATCGGGCGTACGCGTCGGCCTCATACCAGGAGACATGCTGCACCGGCTCGTCGAGCGGCACCGGCTCCATCCGGCCGAAGCGCCTGCGCCACCAGCCGTCGCCGCCCGCGGCACGCCGGCCGCCGTTTCCTGTGTGTACAGCGTGGCTTCCTGTGCGGCGTCCCGCGCCGCCTTCCGCGCCACCGCGGGTCCAGAAGAGCGGGGCGTGGATTCCCTTCTGCCGGACCCACTCCCAGCCCTCGGGGCGCCACCAGCGCGGGTCGTCGTACCCGCCGTCCGCGATGAAGGCGAGGTAGTCGCCGTTACTCACCGGCCAGCGGTCGATCCAGTAGGCCGGCAGGTCCATCAGATGGGACGGGCGCTCGTTGTCGTATGCCCAGGGCAGCGCGTCCGTCCCCATGACGAAGGGCCCCGGAGGAACGAACACCTCGTCCTGACCGGACCGCGTCTCGCCCGCGTCCTGGGCACGTCCGGCCGGGAGCTCGCCGTCCTGGATCAGCCCCGGCTCCCCCGAGAGCTGCAGCGTGGCGAGCATCGTCTCGTCGTGCTGGTGCTCGTGCTGCACGACCAGCCCGAACACGAAGCCCCCGGCGCGCAGCGGGTCCGGATCGTCCAGATCGACGGCGTCGAGCACGTCCAGCACCCGGCCCCGGACGCCGGAGATGTAGCGCCGCGCCTCCGCGGGCCCGAGGAGAGGCAGCGAGGGCCGGTCCTTACGCGGATGCTTGAACGCGTCGTAGATGTCGTCGATCTCGGGCCGGAGCGGTGTGATCCCCCCGGCCGCGCGCAGCACCCACAGCTCCTCGTAGTTGCCGACGTGCGCCAGATCCCACACCAGCGGGGACATCAGCGGCGAGTGCTGGCGGACCAGCAGGTCGTCCTCCATGTCGGTGTACGCGAGCGACCGCGCACGCGCGGCGGCCAGTTCGGCGGCGATCAGTTCCTTTCCCGCTGCCGGGGGAGGCGGGGCGTGCCGTTCTCTCATCCGATCTCCTTCGGTGTGGAGACTCCGGGCGCGGCCTGGGGGGAAGAAGTCACGGCGGACGCCGTCGCGGCCGTCCGGCGATCACCCGCACATCTCGAGATCGAGGGCGGGGGAACGGCCGGGCTCGATGTACCGGGCGGCGAACCGGCCGACCCGCTCGACCAGCCAGGGGTCCGCCCCGAGCCGGGGCAGTGCCTCGACCGCGGCGCGGAAGCAGACCTCGGCCGCCCGCCGCATCTGCGGCTCCGCCAGGCCGAACCGGGCGGCCCGCGCCCAGTCCCCGCGCACCGGCAACGCCGCGTCGAGCGCGGCGTCCGCCGCCCGGTCGTCCGTGACGAGCGCGTGGACGACGGCGACGCAGACGGGCCAGTCCTTCGGCCCCTGGGCGTCGAGGTAGCGGATCTCCATCCACCCCCGCGGCCGCACCGGGGGAAACATGGTCGTGGCGTGGTAGGCCAGGTCGTCGCCGGTCGGCGGCCTGCCCGCGACCCGGGCGAAGTCCCGGTACGGCGAGCCGTCCAAAACCGCGCGGCACGCGACCACGCCGGGGCCGATCGGCGCCCGCCCCCGCCCGCCGCCGTACATGCCGGCCGCGGTAGCGGCGTTCGCGCCCGCCTCGTTCGCGCCGTTCATGTCGGCTCCGCTCATGCCGGGCGCGCTCGTGCCGGCCGCGTTCGCGGGCTCGCGGACCAGCATCAGGCGGGCGTCGAGGAGGTATTCGGCCCACTCCTCGGCCGGGTCGCCGCCCATCGCCACCGGGGCGGTCCTGGTCCGGTCGAGGTTGAGCCAGACGGCCTGACGGCCGGACATCCAGCCGTCCCTCGGCGAGTTCGCAAAGGCCGCCACCAGCACCGGACCGAGCAGGTGTGCCCTGTCCCAGCGCGCCCGGGGGTTCGCCCCGAAGTCGAGATTCACCTGCACCGAGGCCGTCGAGCACATCATCAGCCGCCCGTACGGCAGGCCGAGGAACGCCGCCATGGCCTCGTACCGCGGGAGGCGAAGCTGCCGAACCGGTATCCGGATCGAGTCGAGAGCGCGGCTCCCGAGCACCAGCCCCGCCGCCGAGAGGGCGCGCCGTACGGCGTCGATATCCGCGACGAGACCCGCCACGGCCTCGGACAGCGGCAGCGGGGGCGTGGCCAGCTCCAGCTGGCCACCGGGCTCGAACGTGACGCTGCTCCCGCCGGGCAGCGGCGGGAGCGCGTCAGCGACGCGAGCGATGGGCACCTGGCGCGACGGCGTCTCCGCGTCGAAAACCAGGAACTCCAGCTCTACGCCCACCCGGTCCGTTTCGGTGCGCTGGAAGCACCCCCGAGCAAAAGCCTGAACATCAGTCATCGCCCCTCCAGCTACGGGACCAATGTCATCCCCGCTTTGACTGATTTGTAACGCCTGTAGTTAAAAGTGGGCTTTGACGTGCCATGAGACTCATCTCGCGGAGGACCACTCCCGGTCGTCCATGCGGAGGATCGCGACGCCGACAGCGCCGAACGCCAGGAGCAGGATGACCGGGCCCGCGAGCCCGAGCACCAGGTTCCAGGACCTCGCCCCGAAGAGCCAGACGAGCATCCCGACGAGGACGCCGGCCGGGAACCACCAGCCCGCCCGCCCGGACCGGGCGTACGCGACCGCGACCAGGATCAGCCCGAGGAACGAGCCGATCATTCCGGGCATCTGCCAGCCGACGATCATCGCGGGATGCATGGCGGCCCCCATGATCTCCTGGGCCTCGGCGACGGGGAACCGCTGGAACATGACGATGTCGAAGAAGTCGGAGATCATCAGCGACGAGAAGTTGATCAGGCCGAGCACGGTGACCGCGCCGGCCACGTTGGCGAGCACGACACCCTTGCGCCGCACAAGGTGGACCAGCCCGATGACGCCGGGCACCCACAGGACCCAGGCGTAGTGCAGGAGCGTCGCGCTGACGCCGGTGGCCGCCGGGTTGTTCGCGTAGGCGAGGACGTCCTCGGCCCCCCACTCCGTCGGGTCGACGGCCATGCCGAGGAGCAGGCAGAGCGGGGCGAGGATGAGGCTGACCCCCGCCGCCGTGCGGCGGAAGGTGTCCGGATTGGTGAAGAAGCGATGCACGGTCATGCCGGGAACCGTAGAAATCAGAACCCGTTCGGTCGTCAACGCGCACTTTGAATCAGCAGTCCCCCGCAAGGATGATTTATCGATATAAAGCCGTCATGCGCGCACCGATCGACTGGCTCGTGGCGGTCATCGTCTGCCTGTTCGCGGTGGCCGAGGAGCTCAGCGGCAGGAGCTCACTCCACGGAGACCGGCCGTCGATCTGGTGGATCCTGGCCGGCGTCGCGGCCGCCGTCCTCGTGCTCAACCGGCGCCGCGCCCCCTTCGCCGTCCTGTGCGTCTACTCGGCCGCCAACGTCCTCGGCTTCGCGCTGCTACGCGAGATGGCCGCGGCGTGGCAGTTCTACACGCAACTCGTGCTGCTGTTCACACTCCTCAGCGAGGTACGACCGACGAGCTGGAAGGCGACGGTCGGCCTCGCCGCCACCGGCGCGTACATCGTCTCGATGGTGACCGCCTCGCCGACGACGACCTGGGGCGACGTCGCCGTGGCGCTGGTCATGACCGCGCTCGCCGGAGGGGCCGGGCTCGCCGTGCGCCGCCACCGCGTGCTCGCCCTCCAGGCCGAGGAGCGAGGCGAGCTGCTCGCCCAGGCCGCCGTGGCCGAGGAACGCGCCCGGATCGCCCGCGAGCTGCACGACATCGTCGCGCACAGCGTCAGCGTCATGACCATGCAGGCCGGCGGCGTACGGCTCATGCTCCGCGAGGAGCAGCACCGCGAGCGCGAGGTCCTCGTGACGATCGAGGAAACCGGCCGTGAGGCCGTCGAGGAGCTGCGGCGGATGCTCGGCCTGCTGCGCGCGCCGGACCCCGACGATCTGGCCCCGCAGCCCAGCCTCGACCGGCTCGACGACCTCGCCGAGCACTCCCGCGCCGCGGGCCTGGACGTGACCGTCGAGGTCACCGGCACCCCGGTCCCCCTGCCCGCCGGACTCGGCCTGTCCGCGTACCGGATCGTCCAGGAAGCGCTGACGAACACGCTCAAACACGCCGGCCCCACCCGGGCCGCGGTGACCATCGCGTACGCGCCGGGCGAGCTGCGCCTGGAAGTCAGCGACGACGGCCCACGCGGCCGCCCATACGACCGCTCACACGACGGGAGCACGCCGGCCCGCGGCGGGCATGGCCTGCTCGGCATGCGAGAGCGGGTCGCCCTGTTTCACGGCACCCTCACCGCCGGGCCGCTCTCCCCCCGCGGCTATCGCGTGCGGGCGATGGTCCCGCTGTGAGCGAGACGATCGACATCCTCATCGCCGACGACCAGGCGATGATCCGCGCCGGGCTTCGGCTGGTGATCGGCACCCAGCCCGACCTCATGGTGACCGGCGAAGCCGCCGACGGGCAGGCCGCGGTCGAGCTGGCCCGGCGGCTACGTCCTGACGTGGTCCTGCTCGACATCGCGATGCCCCGGCTGGACGGCCTCGCCGCCGCCCGCCTGATCCTCGCCGAACCCGACCCGCCCAGCGTCATCATGCTGACCACGTACGACACCGACGAGAACCTCGACCGCGCGCTGCGCGCGGGGGTGCGCGGGTTCCTGCTCAAGGTGTCGCCCCCCGAGCAGCTCTTCGCCGCCATCCGCACCGCCGCCGGCGGCGAGGCGCTGCTCGACCCGGCCGTCACCCGGCGCGTCATCGAAGGCTACGGACGGCTGCCCGAGGAGACCTCCGTCCCCGGACCGGACCTCACCCCGCGTGAACACGACGTGCTCGTCCTCATCGCCCGAGGGCTGTCCAACGCGGAGATCGCCGCCACGCTGGCGATCTCCGAGGCCACGGTCAGCAGCCACATCAATCGACTCCTCGCCAAGCTCGGGCTGCGCGACCGCGCCCAGGCCGTCCGGCACGCGTACGAGTCGGGAGTCGTCCGTCCGGGCGATGCCGGTAGCGTTGGGTGATATGACAGCTCTCGACTCCGGCACCATGGGTGCGCACGGCATTGGCGTTGCGACGATCGCCGATGACGGCACCGTCCTCGACACCTGGTTCCCCGCCCCCACCCTGGGCGACGCCCCCGCAGTGGGGACGCGGCGGCTCGACGCCTCGCAGGCGGGCGAGCTCGCCCCGCTCCTCGGGCGCGACGACGTGCGCGGCATCGAGGTCGTCGCGATCGAGACCGGCATCGCGAAGTTGTCCGAGCCGCCCGTGGACACGCATGACCTCTACCTGCGGCTCCATCTGCTGTCCGCCCGGCTGGTCCGCCCGCACGGGCTCAGCCTGGACGGCATCTTCGGCTTGCTCTCCAACGTCGTGTGGACCAACCACGGCCCCTGCGCCGTCGAGGGCTTCGAGAACGCGCGGATCCGCCTGCGCGCCCGCGGCCCGGTGACCGTGTACGGCGTGGACAAGTTCCCCCGCATGGTCGACTACGTCATGCCGTCCGGCGTCCGGATCGCCGACGCCGACCGGGTACGGCTCGGGGCGCACCTCGCCCCCGGCACCACCGTCATGCACGAGGGCTTCGTCAACTACAACGCGGGCACGCTGGGCACCTCGATGGTCGAGGGCCGTATCTCGGCCGGCGTCGTCGTCGGCGACGGTTCCGACGTCGGCGGCGGCGCGTCCATCATGGGCACCCTCTCCGGCGGCGGCAAGGAGGTCATCTCCCTCGGCGAGCGCTGCCTGCTCGGCGCGAACTCCGGCATCGGCATCTCCCTCGGCGACGACTGCGTGGTCGAGGCCGGGCTGTACGTCACCGCCGGCACCAAGGTCGCCCTCCCCGACGGCACCACGGTCAAGGCCAAGGAACTGTCCGGCCGCTCCAACATGCTCCTGCGGCGCAACTCGACGACGGGTGCCGTCGAGGTCGTTCCGCGTACGGGCACCGGCATCGAACTCAACGCCGCCCTGCACGCCAACGACTGACCCGGCCCGGCCTCGCCCCGTCACCACCCGGACGGCGCGAGGCGCCTCCTTTGCCCATCCCGACGCCACAGCACAGCGACCGCCGGGTGGGAGCGCAGTCCGGAGCGCCGTTCGGAAGACCCACCTTGTGGTCATCATTGGCGGGTCCTGGTTCGGGAGCCGATATAGGTGAAGCCCCAGCGGTCCTTGCCGGCGCGGTGGAGCCGGTAGTGGGCGGGGTTGCGGTAGCGGTCGCGGTTGTGGAACTGGCAGGTGGGTCCGAGGTTGTCCAGGTCGGTGGTGCCGCCGTCGGACCAGTTGGTGATGTGGTCGATCTGGCACAGGTGGGCGGGCATGGGGCAGTGGTCGACCATGCATCGGGTGTAGCGGGTGAGGATGGTCCGGCGTTGTCGTCGGGTGGCGCGGCGGGCGGTGCGTCCGACGTCGAGGACGCATCCGTCGGCGTCCATGACCAGGCGGGTGAGTCCGGAGGTCTGGGCGAGGCGGTGGATGTCGGTGACGGGCAGGAGCTGTCCGGTGGCGAGCAGCAGCCCGGGCAGTGCGCGTCCTGAGATGAGCCCGCCGGGCGTCGCCCAGTCTGCACCCCGCCCCCGTCCCTGGCTCTGTGCCTGGCCTTGTCCCTGTCCCGGCCCCCGCGCCTGGCCCCGTGCCTGTCCCCGCTCCCGTGCCTGGCCTTGTTTGCGCTGTTCGCTATCGCGGGCAGGCCGATCGCTCGGCCTATCGGCCCGGGTGCCCCGGCCGCCCGCTCTCTGACCGCGCTCCGCGTCACGCCCAGCGCTCCGACCATGCTGCCCGCTGTCGCGAGTGCCCTGGCCAGGTGCTTCCTGGCCACGCTCCTCCGCGTCGCGCCGAGTGCCTTCATCTCGCCGCCCGCCGTCGTGAGTTTCCCGGCGATGCCCTGCGTCGTGACCAGCGCTCTGGTCAGGTTGCCCGTTGCTGCGGGCGCCCTGCTCGCGGCTCGTGTCATCTTGATCGCTTGTCTTGCGCCGGTCGGGGGCGAATGCCTCGCCTCGCCCAGGGTCGGACGCCTTCGACCGCGAAGGCGCGGGCGTTCCCGCTGATGAGGAGTCGGACGTCTCAGTGGGTGAGGAGGCGGGCGGGTCGTCGGGAAGGGACTCGGCGTTGATCAACACCAGCAACTCGGTACCGATCTGCTGCTCCAACAACGCGATCAACACATCCGCGTTCCGCACCCGCAGCGGCCGCTCATCCCCCGCCACCCTCGGCTTCGCATACGCCTCCAACAGCGTCCGCAACCGCGCCGCCGCCTCCCGAGGCAGCCGGAACTCCCCCTCCACCCCGCCCGAAGCGCTCTCCCGTACCAACAGGAACCGCTCCCGATAATCCGCCTCGCCGTCGTCGGCTTCTCCGTCCGGGTCCAGCACCGCACGCAGATACCGCCCCGCACGTGCGATCTCCGCAGGAGTTGCCTGGTCCGCCAGCCCGACCAGAATCGGCTCCGCCAACGCCGCCTGCTCATCCGTCAGCCGCGCGGTCGCCGAACAGATCGCCGTCACCGCACCCTCAGCCAGGCTCCCCTCCGCGAACCGCGCCCGCACGGTCGGCAGGCGGGCAAGCTCGGTCGCCAACGCCAGCACCCGGCCCGCCCCGGCCACGCTCATCCCCGCCGCCCCCCGCAACCACGACCGCGTCGAGGCATGCCCAGCCCGCCTGGCCTCACCCGCGGCATGCACCCGCTCCACCCGCGCCGCGATCGCCGAAATCAACCGGTCCCGCGCGAACAGCAGATCCTCCGCCTCCGCCAGACACACCCCCGGCGCGTCCGGCACCACCCCCACCGCCAGCACCGACGCGACCTGCCGGACCTGCGCCACCAACGGCCACGACACCCGACCCGCGTGGGAAGAGTCGTCGCCAGGAGTGGGCCCTTCCTGCTCGGAGGTTCCATCCCCAGACTCGCCATCGCCCGGCTCCTCAGTGGGCGGGTCCGCATCGACGTCCACGGCGGACGCGCAAGCGGACGCCGCACAAGGGCGTCCGTCATCATCGCCTGACGCGGTCGCGGGGTGAGCCTCGGACACCGGCGCCGACTCACCCACCGGCGATTCCGCCTCCGCCAGCGGTTTTACCGAAGCCGCGTCCGGACCCAGGCGACCAAGGAAAGGAGGCACGGTTTTTGCCGAGATCACATTATTCGCCGTTGAATTACTTCTTTTCGCTGCATCGGGGCTCTTCGAGCTTGATCGGGGAGGTCCGCCGCGCATCTCGGTAGGCGATCACGGTGAGTGACGACCGAGGTGTAGGCCGACCCCGGATATGCGAAGCCCGCGGCTCTTGTGGATCATGACTGTTGTCTAGGCAGCCGATCTTCAAGAAACCACGGGCGTGCACAACACTACAGAGATCTCCTCGAACGCGACACTCCTGCTGGGCCTGGAAGGCCTGGCGGTCACGGCGGTGGAGCGCGGCGACGATGGCCATCGCGTGGCCCACGTGGTCACCGACGATGAGGCCGCACGGGCCTGCCCGACATGCGGGGTACTTTCGACGCAGGTCAAGCAGCGCGTGGTCACCTCGCCGCGTGACCTGTGCGTGGGTGGCGAGCCGATCACGCTGCTGTGGCACAAGCGCCGCTGGATCTGCCGGGAGACGTTGTGCCCACGCGGGTCGTTCACCGAGCAGATCGCGCAGGTCAGTGCCGGGATGCGGACGACGGCCCGGCTGCGCCGCGCATGCGGGCGGGCGGTGGCCGATGGCGGGCGTACGGTGGCCCAGGCCGCCCGCGACCATCGCGTGTCCTGGCCGGTGGCGATGCGCGAGATGCGCGCCTACGCCGCACAGGTGCTTCCCGAGCAGCCCAAGCCGACGGAGGCGATCGGGATCGATGAGATCCGCCGGGGCCGTCCCCGCTGGGAACTCGACCCGGCCACCGGGAAATATCGGCTTGTCGCGGACCGATGGCACGTCGGGTTCACCGACCTTTCGGGCGGTCAAGGGCTGCTCGGTCAGGTCGAGGGCCGCGTCTCGACGGCGGTCGCCACGTGGCTGACCGCCCGCCCCGCCGAGTGGAGAAACGCCGTCACGCACGTGGCGATCGACATGTGCACCGTGTTCCGGTCGGCGATCCGTACCGCATTGCCCCACGCCGTCATCGTCGTCGACCACTTCCACCTGGTGCAGCTGGCCAACACCAAGCTCGCCGAACTGCGACGACGGCTGACGTGGAAGATGCGCGGACGCCGCGGCCGGGCAGGCGACCCGGAGTTCGACCACCGCAGGCTGCTGCGCTCCAACAGCGAGGACCTGACCGACCAGCAGCGCTCCGACCTGGAGCGTGACCTGAAGCGGACCGGCACCTACGGCAAGCACATCCTGGCCGGCTGGCGCGCCAAGGAGAAACTGCGCCGCCTGCTCGCCCTGGCCCGGACCAACCCGGCCCGATCACAGATCAGCCACCGCCTGCATGCCTTCTACGTCTGGTGCGCCGACCACGCCTACCTGCCCGAACTCGTCACCCTCGCCGAGACCATCGCCGCCTGGTGGCCACAGATCGAGGCGTTCCTCCTCACCGGCATCACCAACGCCAAGAGCGAGGGCACCAACCGGGTGATCAAGCTCGAAGCGCGCTGCGCCTACGGCTTCCGCAACACGAGCAACCAACGCCTTCGATCACGCTGCGCAACCACTCGCGCGAGCCGGAGTCGAACCATCCCCGCCTAAATTCGTAGACCCTGCATCGGGGAGAAAGTCGTCAATCGTAAACATGGCGGCACTACGGGGCGATTCGCCCGTTTGGGCTGACCCGGGGGTTGCGGCGCGCCCCCACCAGTCAGCATCACGGGGGTGGGACTCGTCGCAGTCCGACAACTCCTCCGGAAAGAACCCGGCGGGCTCGAAGAGCTGATTCATACCCACCCCCGATCGCGATTAGAACGCCTGTATGAATAATGCCGAAGGTGGCGGCGCTAATCAAGTCGAATTCGCAAAGAATTTCGAGGCGAATATCGATATCAAATTTCAGGAAATATCGGACCAGGGCCCGGCGTCAGCACCCGTACCGCCGCCAGTGCCCATGCCCGGTGACCACGCCCGGCACCCGCCCCGCCATCCGCGCCCGATGCCCGGTGCGCGTGCCGGACCTCGTACAGGGCCGTCCACGGCCGTAAGAGCCGAGTCAGCCGGTCAGCGTTGGCGCCGGGATGCCCGGGAACGCATCAGGACGACCGATGCGTCGCCGACCTTCGACAGCGGAGGGCTGCCGCCCACGACGCGGGCGCGGCATGAGAAAGAGGAACCGCGGGCGCGGCATGAGACAGGCGGGCGCGGCATGAGACAGGCGGGCGCGGCATGAGACAGGTCGAGGCACAAAGGTGATCCGTACGGGAAGCGCCAGATTCGGAATCCGTCCTCCAGGATGATGACCATGACTTCTCAACCGCTGAACCACGGCACCGGGCCCGGGACGATCACGCCAGACGGCTGCGCCGTTGACTACTACGCGATGTTGACGCCGAACGGCGAGCCTGAATTCGTCCACGCGGCGATCCCCGAGGCGGCCTCGATCCTTGAACTGGGCTCGGGGGCAGGGCGGATCACCCACCCCCTCCTGGCACTTGGGCACGAGGTGGTCGCGGTGGACGAGTCGCCCGAGATGCTCGCCCACATCAAGGGAGCCGAGACAGTTCGGTCCCCCATCCAGACGCTGTCACTTCCGCGCAAGTTCGACGTCGTCCTGCTCATGTCCTTCGTGATCGAGACGCCCGACGACGAACTCCGCCGGGCGTTCCTTCGCACCTGCCGGGATCACGTGGCCGACGACGGATGCGTGATTCTCCAGCGCAAGCTGCCGGAGTGGTACGACACCGTCGCCGTTGTCGAACGGGTCGTCGGGGACGGCCACGTAATGCGGTTGACGCATGTCGAGCGGCCGGAACCCCACCTTCTCAACGCCACCATGGAGTACACGGTCGGCGACCGGCGATGGACCCACGCCTTCGTGAGCAGGCGCCTCGAGGACGACTTCCTCGCGGCCGAGCTCGATGCGGCGGGGCTGACCATGTCCGGCTTCCTGGCGGAAGACCGG
The DNA here is from genome assembly GCF_050947145.1 of Microtetraspora malaysiensis. NCBI lineage: Bacteria > Bacillati > Actinomycetota > Actinomycetes > Streptosporangiales > Streptosporangiaceae > Microtetraspora > Microtetraspora malaysiensis. The sequence continues at coordinate 2,140,593 of NZ_CP191998.1, read as the reverse complement.
GGATGGGTACGCGCGGTGCCGCAAGTCGGCTGACCCGGCAGCCACCACAACAGCCACCACGGCAGAACCGTCACAGAGCCGTACACCACTGGGCCACCCGAGCGCGGCCTGCCCCTGAGATGCCCCCGGGCATCCCCTGAGTTGTCCCTGAAGTTCCCTCTGACCGGGCGAATTCCCAACCGGGACGGCATAGCGTTCGAGACATGGGACGCATTCTTCTGATCGCCGCGCTCGTCGTGGTCGGCCTCTTCCTCATCGGCTCCATCGTCGGCCTGGTCTTCAGCGCCCTGAAGTGGATCCTCATCATCGGCGCGATCGTTCTCGGCGTCACGCTCATCGTGAAGAACACCGGCTCGCACCGGCACTGAGACTCTTCGGGTCCGCGCGCCCGCACGAGGCCAGGTGTCCGTACGGTCTGGCCACGCGCCTGAAACGGCGGGCCCCGGGCGCCTCCAGCCAGGCCATGGGTACGTACGGCCAGGCCGCGGGCGGCATGGACCGCCGTCATGCACAAGGGTGCGGGCCCCGCCGGAGAACCGGCAGGGCCCGCTGGATGTGACACGCCCTCAGGCACGCCTCGCATGCGCCTCGGAAGCGCCTCGGAAGCGCCTCAAACGGGGCTCAAACGGGGCTCAAACGGGGTTCACGAGAGGGGCGGGTAGGCGTTCCTGAGCAGCTCCTGGAACTGGGACGAGAACCAGTGACCCGAGACGGGAGCGTTGGCCAGCGCGCCGGTCCGGTTGTTGCCGTTGCGCTCGTTGCCGGTGTATGTGGGGTCGCACATCCGGTCGAAGCCCTTGCCCTCGTCGTTCGGGATCGCCGAGCTGGAGCCGTCGGACTCGCCCGGCGGCTTGATCCAGACGTAGGCGTCGAGGCCGGCGGCCGGGTTGGCCTTCGGACGCTCGCCGAGGCCGGCGCCACTCTGGTTGCACCAGTTGCCGGCGTGGATCCTGCGGTCGATGCGGGACTCGTCGACGAAGGTGTTCACGTCGGTCGAGGTGCTCGCCTTGGTCGGACGCGCGGTGCCACCCCAACCGTTGCGCGAGGTGTCGATGAGCATGCCGAGCGTGGACGGGAAACCCTTCGAGATCAGCGTGTTGCGGAACGCCTGGGCGTAGGACAGCTCGTCCACGTACTGGTTCCAGTCCACCCACCTGGACTGGCGGACGCTGGTGCCGTTGACCTTGGTGTCGATGGTGTAGTACGGCTCGGTCAGCGCGGAGTAGTTGGCGGTGTTGGTGATGAAGCCGTCCACACTCGCGTAGCCGGCGGTGGTGCCGCGGGCGGTCTCAGCGAACAGGTCGGCGGAAGGACCGAGGTTGGTGTCCCAGCCCAGCCATCCGTGGTGCCCGGCGTCCACGTACGTGTAGACGTTGGAGATCGCGTGCAGCTTGTTCAGGGCGTACTGGACGCCCTGGACGTACGCACCGGTCGACTTGGCCTCGGAGCACTTGGCGACGTTGAGGTTGGTGATCAGGTTCGGCAGCGAGTCGATCTCGACGATCGACACGATGCGCAGGTTCTTGTACTTCGGATCCGCCATGATGGCCGCGATCGGGTCGATGTACTCGGTCTTGTACCTGTTTAGACCGTTCTCTGCGATCAGCAGCTCACCGTTGGAGGCGAGCGCCGAGCAGTCGCGGTTGGGCAGGTTGTAGATCACGACCTCGACCGTCAGCGGCGCGCTGCCGTTCGCCGCGTCCTGCCGCACGGCCTCGTCCAGGTGATCGCGCAGGCCCATGTGGTTGTCGCCCGCGGAGCCCGAGGTGATGGCGGCGATCCGGTCCAGCCAGACGGCGGTCGAGACGTTGGCGACCTTCGAACCGCCCGGCTCGGACGCGGCCTTCGCCGACCAGTCCGGGTTCACGTACCCGGTCGCCCCGGCGTACGGGTTGTCCACATGGCTGCCGGGCGGGGCGCTGGGCGACGCGCTCGGCGAGGGCGAGGGTGAGGACGAGGGTGAGGACGAGGGAGAAGCGGACGGCGACGCCGAGGGGCTGGCCGACGGAGACGCGGACGGCGAGGCGCTCGGGCTCGGCGACGAGGTGCCGTTGCAGGTCACGCCGTTGAGCGAGAACGACGGGGGCGTGGGGTTGCTCCCCGACCAGGTGCCGTTGAAGCCGATGCTGGTCGAAGCGCCCGGGGCGAGGCTCTTGTTCCAGTCCAGGTTGGTGGCGGTCACCTTCGTGCCACTCTGCGACCAGTTGGCGCTCCAGCCGGGCAGGGTCACCTTCTGACCGGAGTTCGGGAACGTAAAGGCGAAGGTCCAGCCGTCGACCGCGTCGCCCACGTTCGTGATCGTGAGGTTGGCCGTGAAGCCGCCGTTGCCGGGGGCCGACGTCCATTCGTTCGTCGAGTACGTGACGCTGCACGCGACGGCGGCGCTCGCCGACGTGGCGGCGGCCACAGCCATCGTGGAGCCGAGCGCGAGCACGGACACGGCGACGAGGCCGCGCCGTACCAGGGAGCGCGCCGCTCCGGATCGGGGGGTGAATCTCATTGCGGGGGTCCTCCTGGCGACATGGTCACTGCGCTTGGGAGCGCTCCCACCGACCATAGGCAGGGCACACTCCCCCGTACAGGGACCGGTCAAGCACGACGGCCGCCGCATGCGGGCTGGAGCGCGGGCGCCACACCCGCGAGCAGCGCGTCCGCCCCGGCCGGGGCCCATGGACGCGTCCGCGACATCCTGAAACTTTCAACCAAACGTACGGTCGGCCCGCGCGTTACTCGCTCGCTTGGCGTCGGCCACACCGACCGCCGGGCGGGGTCATCGGCGTACGGTCAGCAGCCACTTCCAGCGGGGCAGCTCCGCGACGGCCGCGGCGGCCACCAGCACCGTGACCAGCGCGCCCGCCAGCGGATGCCAGGCCGTCCACGACGAGGCGAGCGCGGCCGCGAACTGCAGCAGCACGAGCGCGATCGTGACCGGACCCGGCACCGGGACGACCACCTGTGCCTTGTCTCCGGGCGTGGAGAACACCGTGGGAAGCCCGATCAACACCACCACCGACACGACCGCGAGCATCGCCGAGTGGCCCCATAGCGCCCACGGCGTGGCCACCCAGGCGACCAGTTCCGTCGCGAAGCGCAGTGGAGGGCCGAGCACGGGTTCCGGGGGACGGGAGTTCATCAGCACAGCTTCGCATAACGGGCAAACATCATCAGGACGGGCGGATGAGCCCGCGACGGGTGGCGACCGCGACCGCCGCCGTGCGGGAGTCGACGCCGAGCTTGGCGTAGATGCGCACGAGATGCGTCTTGACGGTCGTCTCGCTGAGGAACATCCGCTTGCTGATCTGCCGGTTGGACAGGCCCTCCGCCACGTGGCCGAGCACCTCCAGCTCGCGGGGGCTCAGCGTGCCCTCGGGTGCGCGTACGCGGCCGAGCAGCCGGGACGCGACGCTCGGCGCGAGCGCGCTCGCCCCGCTCGCGGCCGACCTGATCGCCGCGTGCAGCTCCTCGGAGGGCGCGTCCTTGAGCAGGTAGCCGGTCGCGCCCGCCTCGATGGCCGCGAGGATGTCGGCGTCGGTGTCGAACGTGGTGAGCACCAGGACCCTGGGCGCGCCGTCGCCCGCGACGATCCGCCGGGTGGCCTCGCTGCCGTGGATGCCGGGGCCGAGCCGTAGATCCATCAGCACGACGTCCGGCCGCAGCCGCACCGCCTCCGTGACGCCGTCCTCGCCGGTGGCGGCCTCGCCCACGAGCTCGAAGTCCGGCTGGCCGAGCAGCATCGCCCGGATGCCGGAACGGACCACGGGGTGGTCGTCCACCAGCAGGATCCGGATCGCGGCGCTCATCGGTTGCCCCCGGGCAACGGAAGCGTCATCGCCAAGGCCGTCCCCTCGCCCGGCGCGGACTCCACGGTGAGGGCGCCGCCGAGCGCGCGAGCGCGCTCCCGCATGACGCGCAGACCGTACCCGGTGCCCGGGCCGTCCTCGGGCGTACGCGCCGGATCGACCGGGTCGAATCCGCATCCGTCGTCGAACACGTCCAGCACGACCGCGTCGTCCAGGTAGGTGAGGGTCACTCCCGCGTTGTCCGCGCCCGAGTGGCGGCTGACGTTGCCCAGCGCGCCCTGGGCGACCCGCAGCAGGGTCAGGTCGTAGGCGGGAGGCAGCTCGACCGGATCACCGGACACCTCGAACCGCACCCGCGTCGACGTCCGCGCCGCGGCCGAGTCGCTGATCCTGCGCAGCGCGGCGGCGAGAGAGGAGTGCTGCAGGGCGGGCGGCGCCAGGGCGCGCACGAAGTTGCGCGCTTCCTCCAGGTTCTCCGCCGCGGCGCGCTCGGCCTCCAGCACCCGCTCCTCCGCGCTCTCCGGCCGTGTGGCGAGATCGCGCCGGGCGGCCCGAAGCAGCAGGACGATGCTCGACATGCCCTGCGCGAGGGTGTCGTGGATCTCGTGGGCCAGGCGCTCCCGCTCGGCCAGCGTGGCGGCGTCACTCTCGGCGCGCACCAGCTTCTCGCGCGTACGGACCAGGTCGTCGATCAGGAGCCTGCGCTGCTCGCTCTCGTGGTAGAGCGCCTTGTAGACCAGCGCCATGAGCGTCGCCACAACCGCGCCGATCGCCGGGCCGATGACCTGGGGCGGGGTCAGCCCGCCCGCGTGCCAGCTCGACGCCGCGACGGCGGCCGCGGTCAGCACGACGACGCCGGGTACGGCCGCCGGCAGGCGCAACAGGTGGAGGTAGGCGAAGAACAGCGGAAAGGCCAGCCAGACGAAACCCGGCGACGCCAGCGCGAGGGCCGCCCACGCCAGGGTCACCAGCAGCAGCCAGATCCGGCCGAGGAGCAGGTGGAGGCGCCCTCCGAAGTCGGGCAGCCGCGACTCGACGATCAATGCCGTCCCGTAGAAGAGGCCCAGCAGGACGCCGCCCGCCGCCACGACCGTACGGCTCTCCTGCACGACGGCGAGCACGAGCAGCACCGCGAACGTGCCGTGGATGGCCCACCTGAGCAGCCGCAACGCCGGAGGGAACGGAAAGTCCATCATGTCGCACTCAGCGTAAGTCACCGCCGGTCCGGTTCCGTGTCGTCCGAAAGGTGTAATCCGGGCCATCCAAGGGAGGACCCGCGGCCGCTCGTCCTCACGACGCGCCGGACCCGCTTCCCGTCCCAGGCTGGACACCGACCGAGAAACCGAACCACCAGACCACCGCCGGGGAGACACACGCCGTGTTCGTGGCACTGCGAGATCTACGCTTCGCGAAGGGACGATTCGCCCTGATGGGGGCCGTCGTCCTGCTCATCACCCTGCTCGTGACCATGTTGTCCGGGCTGACCGCCGGGCTCGCCAGGGAGAACATCTCCGCGATCACGGAGTTGCCCGCGGACCGCATCGTCTTCGCCACCTCCGGGGACTCCGCGCCCTCGTTCTCGGACAGCCGCGTCACCGACACGATGTGGCGGGAATGGCAGCGGGTCCCGGGCGTCTCCAGCGCCGAACGGCTCGGGATCTCCATGGGCCGCGTCGCCTCCGGCGAGCGCGGCACGAGCGCCGCCGTCTTCGGGGTCGAGAACGTCCGGGACGGCGAGATCGTCCTCTCGTCCGTCCTGGCCGAGGAACTGGCCGAGAAACCGGACGGGGAACACACCACGGTGCGGATCTTCGGGCGGGACTTCACCGTCTCGGCGACCGCGGGGAGCGCCTCGTACAGCCACGCCCCCGTGGCCTGGATCAGCATCGGCGACTGGCAGCGGACCGCCGGGCAGGACGCCGTCGCCACGGTGATCGCCCTGCGCACCTCGGGGGATCCGGACCTCTCCGGCGCCGACGCGCGCCTCGGCACCACCACGGTGGACCGGGACGACGCGCCCGCCGCCATCGGCTCCTACTCGTCCGAGAACGGCTCACTGCAGCTCATGCGGGGATTCCTGTTCGCGATCTCGGCGCTGGTCATCGGCGCGTTCTTCACCGTGTGGACGATCCAGCGCCGTGGGGACGTCGCCGTGCTGAAGGCACTCGGCGCGAGCACGGGCTACCTGCTGCGCGACGCGCTCGCCCAAGCCGTCATCGTGCTGCTGCTGGGCGCGGGGATCGGCGGAGCGCTCGGCGCGGGCGCCGGGGCCCTGGCCGGGGACGCGGTCCCGTTCGTCCTGTCCGCCGCCACCACGGCCGTTCCCGTGGCCGTGATGATCCTGCTCGGCGCCGCCGGCGCCGCCCTGGCCATCCGCAAGATCACCTCTGTCGACCCGCTGACCGCGCTCGGAGCCTCCCGATGACCCTCCCGATGCCCCTTCGCCTCGACGACGTCGTCCTCACCTACCCCGACGGCGACCGCACCCTGACCGCGCTCGACCACGTCGATCTGGACGTCGCACGAGGCGAGTTCGCCGCCGTGGTCGGCCCCTCGGGTTCGGGCAAGTCCAGCCTGCTGGCCGTGGCCGCCATGCTCCTCACCCCCGACTCCGGGCGGGTGACCGTGGCCGGGCACGACGTCTCCGACGCGCCGGAGGCCGTCCGGACCCGGATCCGCCGCGATCACATCGGCGTGGTGTTCCAGCAGTCCAACCTGCTCGCCTCGCTCACCGCGCTCGAACAGCTCCTGGTCATGGCGCACATCTCCGGCGCCTCCCCGCGTGCGGCCGCCGTACGGGCACGGGAGCTGCTCATCGCGGTGGACATGGCGGACAAGGAGCACAAGCGGCCGCACCAGCTGTCGGGCGGCGAGCGGCAGCGCGTCAACATCGCCCGCGCGTTGATGAACCGGCCCGAGGTGCTGCTGGTGGACGAGCCCACCAGCGCGCTCGACCACGAGCGCGGCACGCGGATCGTCTCGCTGCTGGCCGGCCTCACCCGGGAGAACGGTCTGGCCACCGTGATGGTCACGCACGACCTCGCCGCGCTTCCGCTGGTGGACCGGGTGCTCACGATGGCGGACGCGAAGCTGTCGGGAGGACTGCCGGGAGGACTGCCGGAAGAACTGTCTGGAGAGCTGTCCGGAGAACGGTCGGGAGGGTTGCCGGAGGATGGACGGAGGACCAACACCGACCTGCTCGCGGCCCCCAAGGGGGTGGGCGAGTAGCATCCGGAGGTCACACCTATCGCGAATGGGGATCGTCATGACCGTCAAAGTGACCGTCACCGGCGCGGCCGGCCAGATCGGTTACGCGCTGCTCTTCCGCATCGCTTCGGGCCAGCTCCTGGGCCCGGACACCCCGGTGAAGCTGAGCCTGCTGGAGATCACTCCGGCGCTGAAGGCCGCCGAGGGCACCGCGATGGAGCTGGACGACTGCGCGTTCCCGCTGCTGCGCGGCATCGAGATCTCCGATGACCCGAACAAGGCCTTCGACGGCGCCAACGTGGCGCTGCTGGTGGGCGCCCGCCCCCGCACCGCGGGCATGGAGCGCGGCGACCTCCTCCAGGCCAACGGCGGCATCTTCGGCCCGCAGGGCCGGGCCATCAACGACCACGCCGCGGACGACATCCGCGTGCTCGTCGTGGGCAACCCGGCGAACACCAACTCCCTCATCGCGCAGTCGGCCGCGCCCGACGTCCCGGCCGAGCGGTTCACCGCGATGACCCGCCTGGACCACAACCGCGCGCTCTCGCAGCTCGGCGCCAAGCTGAACGTCCCGATCACCGAGATCAAGAAGATGACGATCTGGGGCAACCACTCCGCCACGCAGTACCCCGACCTCTACCACACCGAGGTCGCCGGGAAGGTCGCGGCCGAGCTGGTCGAGGAGGCGTGGCTGCGCGACACGTTCATCCCGACCGTCGCCAAGCGCGGCGCCGCGATCATCGAGGCCCGGGGCGCGTCCTCGGCCGCCTCCGCCGCCAACGCCGCGATCGACCACGTCCACGACTGGGTCAACGGCACCCCTGAGGGCGACTGGACCTCGGCCGCGATCCCGTCCGACGGCTCGTACGGCGTGCCCGAGGGCCTCATCTCCTCCTTCCCGGTCGTCTCGAAGAACGGCAAGTGGGAGATCGTCCAGGGCCTGGAGATCGACGCGTTCTCGCGTGAGCGCATCGACGCCTCGGTCCAGGAGCTCGTCGAGGAGCGCGACGCCGTCAAGGAGCTCGGCCTCATCTGACGCCGTCTCGGACGCCGCAGGGACCCCCGTCGCATGTGTGACCACACGCGACGGGGGTCTTCTCATCGGCACGGCAGTTGATGCGGAGTCGTGACCAACCGGGCACTCCTCCCGTCGGTCTAACGACGGGGAGAAAGGGGAGTCCAATGACGACGACGACCCGACCGGCCGCACGGGTGCCGGTCCGCAGCGCGATCACCGCCCTCGCCATCGGTGCCATCGGTGCCCTGGGGACGACGGGGGCCATCGGAACCGCCGCATCGCCCGCCGCGGCGAGCGCCCGAACCGCCGTGCATGCGCACGACTCGATCAGGAACGTCTCGGTCAAGGGGTGCCGGGACAAGAAGTACGGCCAGGTCCCGTGCGGGCCGTGGCGGCTCGCCATGCACAGCGGGAAGACCGTCACCTTCACCGACGCGCTGGTCTGGCCGCGCGACGCGAAGGGCAAGACCTACACCTACCTCGCGGCGCCCATCGCGGTCAGCGGCGACGGCCACTCGCTGGTGTACTTCCGCAAGAGCGACAACCGCCTCGTCGTGCGCGAGCTGGGCGGCACGGTCCACGTGATGCCCACGCTCAAGGGGCTGAACGCGAACGCGTCGGTGGAGCTCAGCCTGTCGCAGGACGGCCGCCGCCTGCTCGTCGGCTACTTCGGCTCCGACGGCGAGCGGCGGCCGTACCGCGTCTACGACGTGTCAGACCCGGGTCAGGGCGCGACCCTCCCCAAGACCCTCGTGAACGCCTCCCTCAGCGGCGACGGCGCGACCGTCCTCGGCGAGATCGAGACCGACGAGAACACCCAGACGCTGGTCACCTACGACGCCTCCGGAAACGAGGTGTCCCGGGTCGAGCCACCCCAGGTCGTCGTCAACAACAGCCCGCACGCGCTGTCCTCCGACGGCCGGACCGTCGCCGTCGTCACCGGGTCCGGCGGCGGGGCGCGGCTCAAGCTCTACGACATGGTCGAGGACCGCGTGGTCCGCAGCGTCCGCGTCAAGCTGCCCGCCGGCAGGACGCCGTTCATGCTCGACTGGACCGGTGACCACCAGGTCACGATGCACGTCGACCGCGGGCGCACCATGTGGATCGGCCAGTTCGACAGCGAGACCGGGGCCGGCAAGGTGCGCGACACCTACCCGATGCCCAAGGACGCGTTCGTTTTCGCGGCCTGCGGCGGGTGACAGGCGAGCGCCCGCCAGCAGCGCCATCGCGAGCAGCGCGCCGACCTGGGACACGACCGTCACCCGCTGGGTGAGCCCCGCGGGCATCAGCCCCGGGTCCAGCCCCAGCGTCCGGATCGCGTACGGCACCAGCACCAGGAGGAGCGAGCCGATCGCGATCTGGCTGAAGACGCGGACGGGCCGCGAGCCCGTCCGCCGGGCGATGAGCAGCCCCGCCAGCGGCATGCAGACGAACGCCACGAACGCGGCGTATCGGTGGATCTCACCCGACATCGAGAGGGACATCCCGGGGCGGTCGGTGGGGAAGCCCGCGACCAGCAGCATGCAGCCCGCCCACCCGCCGACCAGCAGCGCCCCCCGGCGCTCCAGCCGGGCGAGCCGTACGGCGTGCAGCGCGGCCCCCGTCGCGAGCAGCGACAGCGAGACGCCGAGCAGCCATCCGTGCGGGGTGAACACGTAATCGCTGATCATGTCCCGGAACGGGTTGAGCCCCGAGACCACGTGCAGAAGTACCATTCCCGCCGAACCGGCGACGATTGCCACATATCCCAACACGATGCCCATGACCACGACTCTGGCGGGAAGATCGACTCCGTCCCATCGGAGATCGGCCGGAAGCGTCCCCGACCTTTCCCCGAGGCGCCCCTAGGGATCTCAGGGTCGGCCCTCCGGGTTCTCCCGCGGGCGAGGGGCGGGTGTCAGCCCGTGGCCGCCATGTACCACCGGGCGTGGCCGTCGCCGCGGGTGAGGGAGTCGAGCCGGCGGGGCAGCTCCTGGCGGGAGAAGGGGTCGCCGGAGGCATTGCGGATGTGGATGCCGACCGCGTACATGTCCCTGACCTCCATCAGGGTGCTGTATCCGGGCCAGCGTCGCAGATCCGAGCCGTATGCGTGGGCGAAGGCGTCCACCTCGGCGGCGCTCAGGCCGAACCGGCGCTGCCCGTGATAGGTGTGCACCAGGTCCCACTCGCGCGGCCCGACCGCGACACCGTCCCAGTCGCACAGCACGACGTGGCCGTCCTGGCAGCGCAGCAGATTGTCGATCCACGCGTCGCCGTGCAGCAGCACGGGCGGCCCGGTCTCCAGCGCCTGCCAGCTCCCGGTGAGATGCTCGATCCGGTCGCTGAGCCAGGAGCGCTGCGCCGGGGTCAGCACCTCGGCCCGGTGCTCGACCGCGTGCCGCACCTCGGCGAGCGGGTCGGTCAGGTGGCGCAGCGCCATCGGCGGCACCGGCTCGCGGTGCAGGTTGCGCAGGATCCGGCCCAGCTCGTGGGTGGTCGGCCGTCCCCGGGCGCGTACGTAGCGCCAGAAGGTCACCGCACGGCCCGCGTGCACGATCGGCTGGCCCGGGATCTCGTCCACGGGACGGACCGTCGGGAACCCCCGGTCGGCCAGCCACCGGGCGACGGCGAGGACCACGGGGAGGCGGGTCAGCGCGTCCGGCGCGGTGGCGATCCGCACCACCATGTCGCCGCGCAGCTTGAACACCGCGTTGCTGCGCAGCCGCATGAGCCGCGCCCCCTCGGCGTCCACGCCGAGCCGCAGGCACACGTCCCGCAGTACGGCGAACGCCTCCTCCGACAGGCTCGGCGTCCGTTCCTGCCTCCCGTCCGCCGCCTCTTCATCGGACCGGCCCGCGGACCGGTCCGATGAAGAGGCCGATGAAGGGACCGGAGGCGGAGCCGATGAAGGGGCCGGGAAAGGAACCGGTGACAGGCCCGGCGACAGGCTCATAGGGCGAGCCGCGCCGACGACTCGGCGAGCACCCGGCTCAGGTGCCGTACGGCCGGCCGGCGCGGATCGGCGTCGGCGAGCAGCGCCTTGGCCCGGGTGACCACGATCGAGGTGCGGTGCTCGGCCGGGACCTGGCTGAGCGCCTCGGCGGCGATCCGGCACGCCTCCTCGTGGTCGCCGTTCCTGGCCAGGTGGGCCGCCTGGTCCAGCAGGATCAGCGCGGGATCGATCGTCTGGAAGCCGGGCGGGAACGCGTCGATCGCCTCGATCTGCTGCGCGTCGCCCAGCTCGATCAGCGTGCCGGTGCGGTAGAACACCATGCGCTTCTCGGTGAAGACGAAGGCCAGGTCGTCCTGCCGCAGTCCGCGCATCCGCGCGAAGATCTGCTCGGCCTCGGCCAGGGCGGTCCTGGCGGCCTTGCCGTCGCCCATGCGGGCCAGGGCACGGGCCTCGGCCGCGGCCGCGAGCGCCGCCGGCGAGCTCGGCGCCGACCCGGCCAGCATCCGCGCCTCGCGCGCCAGCCGCACCGTCTCGTTGAGGTCGCCGTAGTAGTAGAGCAGCATCGTCTGCTGCGCCCGGACCAGGGCGCGCAGCCGCAGGTCGCCGACATCGTCGGACGCCGTACGCGCGGTGCCGTACCAGGCGTGGGCCTGCCGCGTGTCGCCGAGCTTCATCAGCGCGTCGGCGGACAGCAGCGCGAGCATCGTGGTCGCGGTGAGCAGGCGACGCTGCGCCGAGGCCGGCTGCCGCATCACCGTCAGCTTGCGCACGTCGGCGATCTCCAGCATGACCCGGCAGAGCATGGGCATCGGCGGGGTGGTCATGTACTCCCTGCGATGGCGCAGCACCTGCTCGTCCAACCGGTCGAGCTGGTCCTCGGTGACAGTGCCGATGGCGAGGGCCCGGTCGAGGTCGTGCCTGGTCCCCTCGACCTCGGCGAAGAACCGGCCGTCCGGGCGGCCCATCAGCGTCGCGTGGTGGAAGAGCGCCCGCCGCCTGGCGTCGTCGGCCCGGTGATCGGCCCGGTGATCAGCGCGGTAATCAACGCGGTAATCAGCGCTGTGATCGGCCCGGTAATCAGCCCGGTAATCAACGCCGTGATCGGCGCTGTGATCGCCCCAGTAATCCGCGCTGCGATCGGTCCTGTGGCCGGCGTCGGCCCGCACCGCCTCCTCCGGCCGGCCCTGCGCCACGACGACGACCTTCGGCCCCCCGGTGTCCTCGCAGTAGTCCGCCGCGAGGCCGAGCCGTACGGCGTTGGCCTTGTACAGGCGGGCCAGCAGGTCGATGGTCTGGGGACGCGGCCTGGCCCGGTTGTTCTCCCAGGCGTTCAGCAGGTCGATGTTCGCCCTCGGCAGGCCGAGCCCGTGCTGCTCGCAGAGGTCCTCCAGCTCCTCGATCGCCTGCCTGGCCGACCATCCGCGCGCCAGCCGGTGAGCCTTGAGCATGCTCACACCGCAGCATCCGTGGATGGCCTGCACCGTCTGCCAGGGGGTCCACCGCCGAGCCTCGGCCTGCTCGCGCCAGCCACGAGCGCACGCGGGGGAATGCTCTCCTCGGGCCATGGTCCTGCCCTTCGCTGCGTGTGGAGGATCTCACCTGGTTACGGATATTTCCCACAGGTTAACGGGACAGCACACAACCCTCCGTACCGTTATGGGTTCGTGGCCCGGGATCCGGTGGTGTTCCACGGAAATCCGGCGAGTTCCCTGGTTGTTGCGCGGTTCCGCGGATTGGGACGGATTGCCGCCTGTTCCCCGGGCAGTCACTCTTTCCGGAGATAGGTCCCCACGTTCCCCGGAGAGACCCCCATGAAGGCAGATCGCAGCGAGGCGATGGACCACCTTCAGCGGCTGGCCGCCCAGCTTGAGGCACACTCCTTCCAGGTACGGCTGACCGCGCCGGCCGGACTCAATCCGCGCCTGCGCGTGATCAACCCGATGGAGCCCACCATGGCCGAGGACGTGCTCGCCTCGGACACCAACGACGGCGAGTGGTGGTACTGGCTGTCGTGGGCCGGCCGCATCGGGCACGCCTCCGACGTCGTCACCGCCGCCGAACGCATCGCCAGCGTGTTGCACGTGATCCGCCGATAGCGAGGCCGCGTCACCCGCTATTCCCCCCTTCGGCCGCCCGCACTATCCACATTTCAGGATGTGCGGAGCGCGGGCTTTGCCGTGCTGTCGACAGCGAGCGGATAAGTCGCTTACCCTGGGCTAGGTGGGTCTTCGCCTTTACGATACACGCCGCCGCGCGATGCGCGATTTCTCCCCGCGAATTCCGGGAATGGCATCGATTTATCTCTGCGGCCCCACCGTGGTCGTGCCGCCTCATATCGGCCAGGTCAGATCGCAGGTGAATTTTGACGTCCTGCACCGCTGGCTGCGGCACTGCGGATATCGCGTCCTTTTCTGCCGGAACGTCACCGACATCGAGGACAAGATAATCGGAAGGTCGCTTTCCGAGGGGCTCCAATGGTGGCGGATCGCCGATCCCGTGTACCGGTCGTTCGACCGCGCCTACACCACGCTCGGCTGCCTTCCGCCCAGCGTGGAGCCTCGGGCGACTGGACACATCCCGGAGATGATCGAGCTCGTGGAGCAGTTGCTCGCCGCGGGCCACGCGTACGAGTCGGACGGGAACGTCTATTTCGAGGTGGGCTCCTACCCCGACTACGGCGCACTTTCCCGGCAACAGCCGGAGAACATTCGGATAACAGAGGAGAACGAACGCGGAAAGCGCGACCCGCGCGATTTCGCGTTGTGGAAGCGGGCGAAGCCGGGCGAGCCGGTCTGGCACACCCCCTGGGGCGACGGCCGCCCCGGATGGCATCTGGAATGCTCCGCAATGGCGCGGAAATATCTCGGTCACGAATTCGACATCCACGGCGGCGGCGCGAACCTTGTTTTTCCGCATCATGAGAACGAGCTGGCCCAGTCGCGGGCGGCCGGAGATTCGTTCGCGCGATTCTGGGTGCACAACGGCCCGGTCACCCACCGGGGCGAGAAGATAAGGAAGCACGCGCGCAATCCGCTCGCCGTCCACGCACTGCTCGACCGGGTACGCCCGATGGAGTTGCGCTATTACCTCTGCGCCGCCCACTACCGGTCGCCGCTGGAATTCTCGACCGGCGCGGTCGAGGAGGCGGCGACCGCCTACCGCCGGATGGAGAGGTTCGTGCTGCGGGTCGGCGCGGAGCCCGCCGCCGATCTTCCCGCCCAGTTCAGCGACGCCATGGACGCCGACCTCAACCTTCCCCGGGCGCTGTCGGTCGCGCACGCTACGGTCGCCGAGGGCCACGCGGCGCTCAATTCAGGCGATCATGAAAGTGCCGCGCGGAAATGCGGTTCGGTGCGCGCGATGCTGAATGTGCTCGGCCTCGACCCGCTCGCGGAGGACCGGCCGAGGGAAACGCGCCTCCACGACGTCGCGAGAGCCGTACTCCGGGTCGCGCGGAATCTCGCCGCCGCCGAAGGCGACCGAGAAAGATCAATGATCATGCAGCGAAAGATCGACAACGCGCTCAACAATCGCCGCGAATCCGCGCTTATCGGTCCCTGAGTCCTCGCTCGGACACCAGCCGCAAAGTAACCCGCCGGTTGCTTTCACGCCGTCAGGCGACCGTTTCCATGTCCTCGACTACCGCCCTGCCGACCAGGAGTAGCCCGTCTCAGGCGGCGACCGCCGCACCCGACCACCGCACCCGGCCACCGCACCATGGGCGCGACGCTCCTTGAAGGAGCCCCGCCCATGGTGGCGGCTCACGTCCTTGACGCGGGGGTCCTGACATCCGCGTCCCAATGCGATACCTACTAGTGACCAGGAGTGGGTGATCCTGACGAGTTCTTGGGAATCATGAAACCAAAAGGAGGGCCGGAATGAAGAGAGTCCAGATCACCATGCGGCCTCGGCCGCCGAGGCGCCCCCAGCCCATCGACCTGCGCACCCCTTCCGGGCGCGTCCTTCCCTTCTGAGTCAGACTTCGATCACGTACGGGAACGCCCCCGACGGCGAACGGACCACCCCTCCGGCGACGTACCGGCGACCGCTCCCCATGCTCCCCGGGCTCACCGGGCGTCGGTGGAGGATGGGGAGTGCGCCGCCTCCCCCGAGGGCGCCGGACCGAGTTCGAGAGCCCGCACCCCGGCGGCGAGCGCGAGCGGCACCGCGAGCGCGAGGGTCATCGACAGCACCGCGACGCCGGAGTCGCTGGCGAGGGTGCCGACCACCCCGCTGACCAGGGCGCCGGCCAGCCCCGCCCGCAACATCGGGGCCCGGGCGAACGCCAGCGGCAGCGCCCCGGCCGTGACCTTCCCCGGGTTGCGCAGCGCGAAGACCAGGAACGCGAGCGCCGCGACCAGGATCGGCATCAGGTTCGGGTTGCCGAACGTCCGCAGCATCGCCTCGAGCTTCTGCTGGACCTGCTCGACCGCCTGGCCGTGCGCCACCTGCCCGATGAAGCGGCCTAGATGCGTCTGGTCGGCCTCCGGGCGCAGGTGGTCGAGGAAGGCGACGGTCAGCGCGAAGACCGCGCCGCCCGCGCAGATCACCGCCAGGCGGGCGGCGGACAGCCGTCGTCCCGCGACCAGGACGGCGGCGACGGCGGTCGCCGAGACGAAGCCGATGGTGCCGCCGAACTTGCTCCCCACTCCGGGCCACGCCTCGACGGCGACGCAGGCCAGGCCGATCGCGAGCACCGCGGCGACCGCGGCACGGCGGCGGCCCCGCGCGACCAGGGCCTGGGCGACGGCCGCCGCGCACAGCAGGGCGGACGCGGCGAACAGCGCGTTCGGGATGTTCCCCATCCCGTAGTAGCGCGCGCCGACGACGCCGGTGTACCCCATGACGCCGTTGAGCTGGAGGGTGGTGCCGGTCGCGAGGTCGGCGACGAGCACCGCACCGGTGATCGCGGCCACGACGGTGCCCGGGCCGAGGACCGTCCTCCGCCACGGTCCGGCGAGCGCGACGGCCGTGACCACCGCGTCGATCGCCAGCGCGCCGGCCACGATGGTGAACGCCGGCCACGGGGTCTTCACCCACGGGAAGAGGTTGACCACGTACGTGGACACCGGCAGCGCCGCCAGCGCGAGCGCGGCCACGCGCAGCGCCGACCGGCCGCGCGGGCCGCCTCGCCGCAGGATCAGGTACGCCACCCCGTAGAAGAGCACCTGGGCGACGGCGAAGGCGGTGAAGAAGGCCGCCGTCATGTCGCGGACGGTCTGCCCGGCGACGTCCGCGGCGGCGAGTTCCCGCGCCGCGTCCGCCACGGGTCCGGGGTGGCCGGCGGTCGCCGTCCAGGGCAGGCCCATCACCAGGCCGGGCGTGGCCAGGCCGCGGGCCGCGAGCAGGGTCGCGGTGACGTCCGGCAGGATGACCATGTCGTCGCGGTGGGTGGAGTCGGAGCCGAGCCGGAACCCGCCCGCGCCGCCGGTCCGCGCCGTCTCCGGCGTCCGCATCATCGCGACCCTGAGGTGCGGGGTCCGGTCGTGGTCGGCGAGTCCCGCGACGAGCACCGTCGCGTCCGCCGGGATCCGCGCCAGCGCCTCGCCCACCTCCCGGTCGGCGTCGCGTACGGCCTGAGCCCGGGTCGCGGCGGGCACGTCCTGCTCGTCCGTGAGCGTCCCGGAGGCCAGGTACGGCCGGACCGCGGCGTCCACGTCGATCGCGAGGAACGGGCAGCGCCCCCACTCGGCGGCGGGCAGCTCCGCGACGGTCGCGGCGTACGCGTCCACCCGGCCCGCGCGGTCGGCCAAGGCCAGCGCCGCTCCCGGGCCGACGGCGGCGGAGCACAGGCCCGCGTCGTGGATCGCCTGCCCGAGCAGCCCGGCGCCCTCCGCGTGCGCGCCGGAGGCGTCGGGGGTGACGAGAGCCCCCTGCCCCTGCGCCCGCGGCGCCTCCGGGAGGCATCGTTCGCCCGCCGTCGTGCGGATGCCGGCCGAGATCGTCAGCCAGCCCGCGGCCGGGCAGGTCACCGGCCCCATCGTGCGTACGGACAGCGAGCCGATCGCGCTCTCACCCGCCAGCCGCCACAGGTTGGGCGTCTCCTCTGGGCCGAGGTCGCTCCACCGCAGGCCGGGGACGCCGATCAGGGCCACGCGCGCGGCCGGGGACGTCTGCGCGTGCGCCGCGCCCGCCGTACCGGCGAGCAGCGCACCGGCCGGCACCACGCCCGTGAGCAACAGGACGAGCATCCGGATGAGGGTGGGGATCGCGCGCATGAACGCCGAGCCTAACGCCGCGACCGGCCTGGTCCGCGCCGACAGCGGGGCTACGGCCGCGCGGCGCGGACCTCCGCGTAGCAGCGCTCGAACCCGTCCAGTACGGCCGGCCACGAGCACGCGACCGGCTCCACCTCGCGGTTGTGCGCGGCGATCGAGGCGCGCAGCGGCTCGTCGCGCACCAGGCGCGCGATCGACGAGGCGAGCTCGTTGAAGGTGCGGCCGAGCAGACCCTCCTTGCCCGGACGGACGAAGTCGGCGACCCCGCTCTGCGAGCGCGCGACCACCGGCACCCCGGCCGCCCTGGCCTCCAGGGCGGCCAGCCCGAACGACTCGCGCGGCGCGGGGGCGACGAACACGTCGGCCGAGGCGAGCAGCTCCTTGATCTGGTCACGGGTGAACCGGCCGGGCAGCGACACCCAGTCCATCTCCTGCCCGCGCAGGTACCGCTCCATGGAGCCGCGGGCGGGCCCCTCTCCGACGATCGTGGCGCGCATCGGGATCGTCTCGGGCACACTGGCCCGGGCCGCCTTGAGCAGCTTGAGCAGGCGCACCGGCTGCTTGCGCGGCGCGAGCCGTCCCACCGCCACCACGTGCGCGCCGCCCCGCTCGCCCTCCGGTACGGCACGGCCCGGATCGGGACGCCACGCGGCGACGTCCAGCCCGTTGGAGACGACGTGCACCGGGACGCCGGAGCCCGCCACCGCGCGGATCGGCCGGGCGGCCGCCTCGCTGACCGTCGTCACGGCGATGCCCCAGCGCCGCCACTCGAAGGCGGCCTGCAGCCCCAGATAGAGGCCGGAGGTGATCGGGTCCCACATGCTGTGCACCGTCACCACCACCGGCATCCCGGCGCGTACGGCGGCGCCGACCCCCTGCCAGGCGAACGGCGAGACGGCGCCCGCGTGGACGTGCACGACGTCGGGCCGCCAGCCGGTCATCAGGCGGATCAGGTGGGCGGTGCCTCGGGGGTGGACAGGGAGGTCGAACGGGAGCCCGGCCACGACTCGGCGCACGCCCGGGAGGGGCTCCCCCGGTGTGGCGGTCGCCACTTCGACCGTGTGACCCGCCTCTCGCTGCTTCCCGACGAGGTCGGCCACCTGCACCTCGATGCCGCCGAGACGTGGGAGGTAACAGTCACTGATGTGCAGGATCCTCACCAAACCAGACTGGCAGAGGCCGGGACCGCCATCAAACCGTCGGTCCGGTGGCATGGAATCATTGCGCTGTGTCGAGAACCGCGGTCTTCTTTCACGCTCATCCTGACGACGAGGCGCTGCTGACTGCCGGGACGATGGCGATGCTGGCCGCCGAAGGCCACCGCGTGGTGCTGGTGGTGGCGACCGCCGGAGAGCGGGGCCTCGCCGACCTCCCCCACGGAGACGAGCTGGGCCAGGCCCGCATGAAGGAGCTGAACCGGTCGGCGGAGACGCTCGGCTGCGCCCGGGTCGTGCTGCTCGGGTACGGCGACTCCGGGCTGGCCATCGACGGCGGCGTGGCCGAGGACCGCCCGGACAACGCCTTCATCGACGCCGACAGCGAGGAGGCCGCGCAGCGGCTGGCCGCGATCCTCAAGGAGGAGACCGCCGACCTGCTGACGATCTACGACCCGGCCGGCGGGTACGGCCACCCCGACCACGTCCAGGTGTACCGGGTGGGCAGCCGGGCGGCCGAGATCGCCGGGACCCCCATCGTGCTGGAGGCGACGGTGAACCGGGACCCGCTGCTGAAGGGGGTGCGGCTCGCGGCCCGCCTCTACCCCAAGATCGACGTCCGGAGCTTCGAGCGCGCCTACTCGCCGAGCCACGTGATCACCCACCGGGTGAACGTCCGCAAGTTCGCGCGGGCGAAACGGGCCTCGATGGCCGCCCATGCCAGCCAGACGACCGGCGGCGACGGCGACCGCACGCTGGGCGCGATGCTGAAGATCCCCTTCTGGGCGTACCGGCTGATCTTCGGCACGGAGTGGTACGTCCGGCGCGATCTGCAGCCGGGCACCCGGCTGCACCACCCCTTCCAGTGATCCGCCTCCCTTAGGGGTGCGCTCCTCCCAAAGAAGGAGAGCCACCCCCTGGCGTTGCCGCCAGACTGGTACGGGTCGCCGGCGTGATGGGGAGCGGGAGCATGAGCAAGTGGTTGCGGGTCGTGTTGTCGATCACCTCGCTCGGCCTCGCGGCCGCGCTGATCGTCTTCCTCCCGCAGATCGTCGGGACGATGACCGGGGCGGACATCTCCTGGTCGCAGATCGGCGGCCTGTTCGCCTCGATGAGCTGGCAGATGATCGCCCTGATGACGGGGGTCTGGCTGGCCAGCCTGCTGGCGTACACGTTCGTGCTGACCGGATCGCTGCCCGGCCTGACCCACGCCCAGGCGCTCACGCTGAACGCCGCGGGCAGCGCGGTCAGCAACCTGCTGCCGTTCGGGGGCGCGGCGGGGGTGGCGGTGACCTTCGGCATGACCCGCGGGTGGGGGTTCACCACCCGCTCGGTCGTGGTGCTGACCCTGGTCAGCGGCATCTGGAACACTTTGTTCCGGTTCATCCTGCCCGCGGCCGGCATCCTCGCGCTGCTGATGTCAGGGCGTGCGCTGAGCCCGGCGGTGGCCGACGCCGGGTGGGCGGGCGCGATCTCGATCCTCGTCCTGGTCGCCGTGGTCGCGTCGGCGCTCTACTGGGAGAGCGCCGCCCGGGTGCTCGGCCGCGCCCTCGACGCCGTCGCCCGGCTCGCGCCGCGGCGGATCCGCCCGGCCGAGAACTGGGTCTCGGACGCCCTCACCCGGCTGCGCAAGGACACGACCGACGTGGTGCACAGCCGCTGGGCGAGGCTCTCCCTCGGCATGGTCGCGTTCCTCGTCCTCCAGTGGCTGATCCTCGTGCTCTGCCTCCAGGCCACCGGCTCCTATCCAGGCCTGGCCGAGTCGATCGCCGTCTTCGCGCTCTCCCGCGTGCTGACCAGCGCCCTGGCCACGCCGAGCGGGGCCGGTTTCATGGAGGCCGGCACGGCGCTCGCCCTGGTGGCGTTCGGCGCTCCGGAGGCGGGCGCGACCGCGGCGGCCATCCTGTTCGGCTTCTGGACGTACACGATCGAGATCCCGTGGGGCGGTCTCGCGCTCGGCGGCTGGGCGCTCTTCCGCCGCCGCTCCGGCGACGCCGGTCCGGTGCGCACGCGGTGAAGCGAACGGCCGACGACGACCTCTTCCAGGCTTGAACGCGATACTTTGTCCGCGGAGGATGACCGGGCTCGGCAGGCGTCGAACGAGGCCGTTGCCAGCGAGCGACCCCCCGGGCGCAGGCGACCATGACCACAGTGGCATTCCGGGTTCTAGGCCCGGTCGAGGCGTACGACGGCGGTCGGGAGCTCGATCTCGGCGGGCTGCGCCAGCGCGCGGTTCTCGCCCGGCTGCTGGCCGCCCGCGGCCAGGTCGTGCCGGTCGACACTCTGCTGTTCGACCTGTGGGACGACGCGCGGGGCGCGCAGTCCGGGCTCCAGGTCTACATCTCACGGCTGCGCCGGGTGATCGAGCCGGACCGGCCGCGCGGCGGCCCCACCCGGCTGCTCGTCACGGTCGCGTCCGGGTACGCCCTGCGCGCCGCCCCCGAGCAGGTGGACGCGCTGCGGTTCGAGGCGAGCGTCCGTTCCGCGGGTGAGCGGCTGGAGGACAAGCCGCCCTCGGCCCGGTCCCGGCTGGAGACGGCGCTCGGGCTGTGGCGCGGCACGCCGTACTCCGACTTCGCCGAGCAGCCCTGGGCGGAGGCCGAGGTGGCGCGGCTGAACGAGCTGCGCCTGGTGGCGCGCGAGCGGTACGCCGACGCCGGGCTGCGGATGGGCCTGCACGCCGAGACGGTCCCCGACCTGGAGGCGCTGACCGCCGAGCACCCGCTGCGCGAGGAGGGCTGGCGGCTGCTCGCGCTCGCGCTCTACCGCTGCGGCAGGCAGGGGGACGCGCTGGCCGCGCTGCGCCGGGCCCGGGCCGTGCTCTCCGACGAGTTGGGCATCGACCCCGGTCCCGCGCTGCGGAAGATGGAGGGCGACATCCTCGCCCAGGACCCGGGCCTCGATCTCCCCCCGCAGGCGCAGCGCCGGGTCCAGGAGGTGACCTGGTCCTGGCCGCCGCGTCCGGTCGAGGCGGGCCCGCTGCCGCCCCTGGAGCCCGAGCCGTTCGTGGGACGCGACGGCGAGCTGGCCAGGCTGGTGTCCGCCGCGCCGCACGCCGGGGCCGGCCGGTTCACGGTCGCGCTGATCGGCGGCGACGCGGGGGCGGGCAAGACCACGCTCGTCCGGCAACTCGCCACCCGGCTCGACGGCTGGGTCAGCGCGGTGGGCGGCTGCCCCGACAGCAACGCGACGCCGCCGGGGTGGGCCTGGGTCGAGGTGCTGCGGGCGCTGATCAAGCGAAGGGGCGCGGGCGAGTACGCCGCGCTCCTCGCGCCGCTGCTGGACGACGCCGCGCCGGACAGCTCCGACGACGAGGCGTCCGGCGGGTTCCGGCTGCACCGGGCGGTCGGCGGTTATCTGTCCGCGGTCGCCCGCGAGGCGCCGCTGCTGATCGTCCTGGAGGACCTGCACTGGGCCGACGAGCAGACGCTCGCGCTGCTTCGCGCCCTGCCCAGCCTGCTCGCCGCGAGCCGGGTGCTGCTGGTGGTCACCTGCCGCGAGGGCGAGCTGAACGACCGCCAGCAGGACGTGCTGGCCGCGCTCGCCCGGCTGGCCCCCGTACGCGTCGGGCTGGACGGGCTGGACGCCGCGTCGGTCGCCGAGCTGGTCCGGGCGACGTGCGTGCGCGACGTGGACGAGGAGGTCGTCACCGCGATCGTCGAGCGGACCGGTGGCAACCCGTTCTTCGTCAAGGAGACGGTGCGCCTGTTCGAGGCGGAGGCGGACCTCTCGCAGGTGCCCTCCGGAGTGCGCGACGTGCTGCGGCGGCGGATCGCCCGGCTGCCCGCGAAGGCGCAGCAGGTGCTGCTGCAGGCCGCGGTGATCGGCCGGGACGTGGACGTGGACGTGCTCGTGGACGTGTCCGGCGACGAGGACGCCGTGGTGGACGCGGTCGAGGCGGGCCTGCTCGCCGGACTGGTGACCGAGCCGGGGCCCGGGATGCTCAGGTTCGACCACGACCTGGTGCGCGACACCATCTACTCCGACGCGTCGCGGCTGCGCAGGTCGCGGCTGCACGCGGCGGTCGCCTCGGTGATCGAGCGGCGCACGCCCTCGGACGTGGCCGCGCTGGCGCACCACTACGAGGCGGCGGGCAGCGTGGAGACGGCGGCGAAGGCGGAGCGGTACGCGGGCCTCGCCGCCGAGCAGGCCGAGCGCCGCTACGCGCACCGCGAGGCGGCGTCGCTGTGGCAGCGGGCCATCTCCGCCTTCGACCGCGCCCGCGCGGGCGGTGTGCGGGAGCGCCTGGAGCTGCAGCTCCGGGTGATCCGGGCGCTGGCGCTGTCCGGCGACATGACCGCGGCGCGGGCGCACCGGCGGGAGGCGATGGACGTCGCGCTGCCGCTCGGCGACCTGGAGCTGACCGCGCGGGTCGCGGCGGCCCTGGCGGTGCCGCACAAGGGCATCGCCCGCGACCTCACCCGCACCGCCTGGGAGATCGTCGACGTCACCGAGAAGGCTCTGGTCGAGCTGCCGCCGGGTGAGCAGACCCTGCGCGCCAGCCTGCTGGCCACGCTGGCGCTCGAACTGGAGGGCTCCGCGACGCAGCGCGGCTACCAGGCGTCGCTGGAGGCCGAGGAACTGGCGCGTTCCAGTGGCGACCCCGCGCTGCTCGCGATGGCGCTGAGCGGCCGGCTCCGCCAGTCGTACACGATGACGCAGGTGGACGAGCGGGAGACCATCGGCCGCGAGCTGCTGCGGGTCGGCGCGGAGTCCGGGCAGATCTCGGTGCGGACGCTGGCGCACCTGGTCCTGCTGGAGTGCGCGGCGGCGCGTGGCGACTTCGCCGAGGCCGACTCCCATCTCGCGCAGGCCGAACGGCTGGGCCGGCAGTACGACCTGCCCGCCCCCGCCGCCGTGGGCGCCTGGTACGCGGGACAGCGGCTGATGATCAGCGGTGACTACGCGGGCGCGGAGCGCGCCTACCGGAACGCGGCCCGGCTCACGGCCCGCGCGGGGATGCTGGAGGGGCGCCAGGACCTGCCGCTGATCGCCTCGTTCTGCCTGCACCTCGTGCGGGGACGCGCGGACGAGATGGTCGAGCCGCTCGGGGAGGCGCACCAGCGGGGCGCGAAGTGGACCCTCGACGCGTACGCGCTGGCCCTCGCCTCGGCCGGGCACATGAAGGACGCGCGGGCCGTCGCGACGACCCGGGAGCCGGTCAGGACCGACTACCTGTACGAGCTCGCCCTCATCTGGCGAGCGCTGGCCGGCATCCTCCTGTCGGACACGGCCCGGATGCGCGAGGCGTACGACCGGCTTGTCCCGTTCCGGGATCGGATCGCGGGGGCGGGCACCGGCGTGGTCGCGCTCTGGCCGGTGGCCCGGACGCTCGGCGATCTCGCCGTACGGCTCGGCCTGCCGGCGAGGGAGCACTACGAGAACGCGCTCGCGGTCGCCGAGCGGGTCGGCGTCGAGCGTTGGGTGTCCGAGGCGCGGGCGGCCCTGTCAGACGAGACGGTAAGGTAAGGCAGACCTAAGCGACATGTCGTAGGAGAGGTGGAAATGCCCGACCCGATGTCCGCCTCGTTTCTCGGAATGCCGCTCTGGGTCGTCGTCGCGATCGGCGCCGTCGCGCTGTTCGGCGCGTTCCAGGTGTACTACTGGGTCGGCCGCACGGTCGGCAACGCGCTCTACCGCTCGCGGCTGGGCCGGAAGATCGGCCAGGAGCGCATCCTCAAGGTGGAGAACATGGTGCGCCGGTGGGGCGCGTTCGCCGTCTACGGCTGCTTCTGGGTGCCCGGGCTGCGCCACACCCTGCCCTGGGTGGCCGGCGTGCTCCGGGTCGACTACCGCTGGTATCTCGTCGCCAGCGCCCTGGGCTGCCTGACCTGGGCGCCGATCACGGCGTTCGGGCTCTACACCGTGTTGTGGGGGTGGCTGAAGGTCGCCGCCGAGTCTCCCTCGATCGCGGCCGCGGTCGCCGCCGTCGCGCTCGGCGCGGTCGCCGGTTTCATCCTCTGGCGCCGTCGGCGGCGTCAGCCGGAGGCCGGCGCGTGATCGTGCCATCATGACGGGATGCGCATCGGTCTGATCACGGCGTTGTCGGCCGCCTTCCTGGCGTTCGGATCGGTCGGGACGACCGCCGTCGCCGACACCGCCACCTCCCCCATTCCCGCGGCCCGCGCGGTCACGACACAGGACGCGCCCCAGGTGACGGCCCGCGCCGCGTACCTCGTGGACACGACGGCGGACCAGGTCGCGTTCACCAAGCGGGACACCCGCCGCCTCCCCGTGGCCAGCCTCACCAAGGTCATGACGGCCTACGTGGTGCGGCGCGAGGCGTCACTCGACGACGTCATCAAGATCACCGCGGCGGACGTCAAGCACGCGGTCGCGAACGGGGCCACCAGCGGCGGCCTGCGGGCCGGCGAGCGGCTGACCGTGCGCGAGCTGCTCTACGCGCTCATGCTGCCTTCGGGCGCGGACGCCGCGCACGCGCTGGCCGAGCGGTACGGCCCGGGCACCTCCCGCTTCGTCGCCAAGATGAACGCCGCCGCCGCGAAGCTCGGCCTGGCCGGCACCCGGTACGTCAATCCCGACGGGCTGCCCGCGAAGGGCGCGTACTCGACCGCCAGGGACCAGGTGGCCCTCGCCCGGGTCGTACTGGACGACCCGGTGATCGCCGTGGTCGCCAAGGCGCGCACGCACAAGGTGGTGGCCTCGAAGATCCACCGCGCGCACGTCTGGCGCAACACCAACACGCTCCTGTCGTACGGCTCGTACGGCGCGATCGGCCTCAAGACGGGATACACCGCGGCCGCCGGGTTCTGCCTCACCTTCGCGGCGGTGCGCGACGAGCACACGTACGTGGGCGTGATCCTCGGCGAGACCAGCGAGGCGCGCCGCCTCGCCACGGCGCGCAAGCTACTCGACTGGGCGGCCGGCGAGCCCGAGTCCGGCGGAGCCGTCCCGGCGGCCCCGGTCAGCGCGCGGCGGCGGTGAGCAGGTAGCAGGCGATCGCGGCCGCGGCGGCGACGTTGAGCGAGTCGACCTCCCGGCTCATCGGGATCCGCACCCCCTGGTCGGCCTCGGCCAGCCAGCGTGACGACAGCCCGTCGCCCTCGGAGCCGAGCAGCAGCGCGGTGCGCCCGCCGGTCAGCGCCTCCTCGATCGGGACGGCGCTCTCGGCGGGGGTGAGGGCGAGCAGCCGGAAGCCGTGGTCGCGGAGCTCGGCCAGGCCGTCGTGCCAGTCCTTCAGCCGCGCGTACGGCACCGAGAAGACGGAGCCCATCGACACCTTGACCGACCGCCGGTAGAGCGGGTCGGCGCAGCGCGGCGAGAGCACGATGGCGTCGACCCCGAGCGCGGCCGCGCAGCGGAAAATCGCGCCGACGTTGGTGTGGTCCACCAGATCCTCCAGCACGACCACGTGCCGGGCGCCACGCAGCACCTCGGCGACCGAGGGCAGCTCGCGCCGCGCCATCGAGGCGAGCGCGCCCCGATGCACCTGGAAGCCGGTGATCCCCTCCATGACCTCGTCGGAGACCAGGTAGACGGTGACGCCGTCCCCGTCGATGAGGTCGGCGAACCTGTCCAGCCACTTGGCCGTCATCAGCATGGAGCGGACCCGGTGCCCGGCCGCGATCGCCCGGCGGATCACCTTCTCCCCCTCGGCCAGGAAGAGGCCCCGGCCGCCTTCGAGGCTCTTGCGCAGGTCGACGTCGCGGAGCCGTACGTAGTCGGCGATGCGGGGATCCGTGCTGTCTTCGACGGGAATGACCACCCGCCAAGGGTACGGCGTGCGCCGGGGAAACGCCCATTATTGATCACCTAGCGTGATCATCCGAGCAAAATGAGTGTTTTGCCCCCTTACTACTTCCCAGTAGTGTTCCGTAAGCACTACCCGGATCTTCGGTGAAAAGAGGACACCGTGGGCGGACGCCACCGCACAGAGGAGACCGACGGCGAGCACGATCCGTACGTGCCGCGCCGCCGTCGCGGATCGAGGCCGCCGAGCCGAGGACGAGTACTCGCGCCCCTGGCCGGAGCGGTCGCGGTCGCCGTGCTGTGCGGAGTCGCCGCGTACGTCGTGGTGAACAAGGGCCGGGGCTGCGACGGCGCCCCGATCGGGCTCTCGGTGGTGGCGTCGCCCGACATCGAGCCGGCCGTCGCCAAGGTGGCGCAGAAGTTCGGCCAGTCCGGGCGTACGGCGGGCGGCAAGTGCGTGACCGTCTCGGTGAAGGCGGTCCAGTCGGCCACGGTGGCCAACGCGATGTCCGGCAGCGGCCCGACCTCGGGCAAGGTCGATCCGGACCTGTGGGTGCCCGACTCCAGCCTGTGGCTGACGCGCTCCGGCCTGGCCGGGTCGGGCCTGAAGGCGTCGGGCAGCGCGGCCCGGTCGCCGGTCGTGCTCACCGCGTCCAAGACGGGGGCGGAGAAGCTCCAGGCGGCGTTCAGCCCGGCGAGCTGGACCGGCCTGCTGAACGCGGCGAACGCCGCCAACCCCGACGGCCTGGCCCGGAAGGTGCGGGTGCTCGCGCTCGACCCGGCGCAGAACTCCGCGGGTCTCGGCGCACTGCTCGCCGGGTCGGCGGTGCTGAAGGCGGGGGGCGGCGGCGAGGAGTTGCTCGTGGGCGTGCTGCGGCAGCTTTCCGAGTCGACCGTGTCCTCGCCGGACAGCCTGTTCGCCACGCTGACCAAGGCCGCCGCGCGCATCCCGGTCGGCGTCGCCTCCGAGCAGTCGGTGTGGGCGTTCAACACCACGTCGCACCCGTCGAACCCGGCGGTCGCCCTCTATCCCGAAGAGGGCACGGTCAGCCTCGACTACCCCATCGTCATCACCGCGAAGGACGCGGCCGTACGCGAGGCGGCCGAGGCGTTCCAGACCGAGCTGACCTCGGCGGCGGGCCGGCAGATCGTGCAGGACCACGGTTTCCGCACGCCACAGGGCAAGGCCGGCGGCGCGCTCAGCCCGGAGAACGGCGTCAAGGCCGACAAGCCGGCCGAACTGGCGCTCCCCGACGGCGCGGCGGTCGCCAAGCTGACCCAGGCGTGGCACCAGATCAAGCTGGGCACCCGGATCCTCGCGCTGATCGACGTCTCCGGGACCATGGGCGAGCCCGCCGACAGCACGGGTGTGAGCCGCATGCGCGCCATCGGCAACGTCGCCGTCGAGGGGCTCAAGCTGTTCCCGGACAAGAGCGAGGTGGGCACCTGGATCTTCTCCGACAACCTGCGCGGACAGGGGGTGGACTGGAAGGAGATCGTGCCGCTGGGCCCGCTGGCGCAGCGGATCGACGGCGTGACCCGGCGCGACCGGATCGCCCAGGAGATGCGGAACGTGCAGGCGATCCCCACCGGCAACACCGGGCTGAACGACTCGCTGTGGGCCGCCTACCGGAAGATGACCGACGAGTACCAGGCGGACAAGGTCAACACGATCATCCTCTTCACCGACGGTGTCGGGAACGACGACCCCAACGGCGGGCTCTCCAACAAGGAGATCCTGGCCAAGCTGAAGAGCGCCTACGACCCCAAGCGGCCGGTCGGCATCCTGATCATCTCGTTCAACACGGAGAAGGGCGTGGACCGGGCGCAGATGAGCGCGATCGCCAAGGCCACGGGAGGCGCGGCGTACTTCCCGCAGACCGTGCTGGAGATCCGCGAGATCTTCCTGAAGGGGATCGCCCGGCGGCTGTGCGCGCCCAGCTGCGGCTCCGCGCAGCGCTAGCCAGTTCTCCTGATGTTGGCCGGCCCGGCGCCTGTTACTCGGCCGACGGCGGGGATAGCTCGGTGTCGGTCCATCCGGACTCCAGCACCACGTTGACACCGCCGGCGCCATCATCGGCCAGCACCTTGGCTGACCGCGTCCGCACCGCCCGCGTGTGAGAAGGCGGGGCATGCGGACGGCGCGGGGGTGGCCGTACGCCGTCAGGTGAGCGGGTCGTACTGGAACGCCCGAACCTCCTGCGAGCAGCGGCAGGCGGCCGCGATCTTCTTCGCCCACTCCAGCGCCGCCTCGCGGGAGGGCAGGTCCAGGATGGTGTACCCACCGTTCAACTGCGTGGTCTGCGGATAGGTGCCGTCCGTCACCGTGCCGTCACCGGCCACGAGGACGGGGTCGACGTCTTCGTCTATCCCGCCGCCGAAGACGTAGACGCCGGCATCCTTGGCCTCCTGGATGACCGCGTGGGAGTCGCGTACCACGTCAGGAAAATCCTCGTCCGAGATCACCATGGCGGCGCTGGGGAAGGAGATGAGAAAGTGCGTCACCTCTCGATCCTGCCGTGCGCCGGTGACATCGTCGAGGTGTTCCTCGATCAGCGCTTCCCGGCCTTGCGTGTGGTCACCACGGTGCTTTCCGGAATCCGGGATGGACGCCGGCAGTGAGCCCTTGCTGGGCGGCGATGGCTTCGAGCAGACCGGTGAGCTGCGCCCGCTGGTCGTCGTCGAGCGCGGCGCAGATCTCGTCCTCGTGCGCGGTGGCCAGCTCACGCATCTTGCTCATCACGAGTGCGCCGTCCTCGGTGAGGTGCAGCGCGTAGTTACGCCGGTCCTGCGGGTTCCGCCGTCGTTCGACCAGCCCTTTGCGCTCCAGGCCGTCGACCAGTGAGACGACCCGGCTCGGCACGACTCCCAGCTCCTCGGCCAGGGACTGCTGGCTGCGCCCCGGCCGGCTGGCGATCATGCGCAGGAGTCCGACATCGGAGGGGAGCACCCCCAGACCGCTGATGCGTTCGGCGAACCGTGTCGCGGCCTGAGCACCCACCTGAGAGAGCAGGAACGCCGCTCCCCTCGGCCGGGAGCGCCGCGCCGGTCCGTCGTCGTGGCCGGTCTGCTGTTCCGTGGACATGCAAGCGATGGTAGTGGCAGAGAATCGTTCTGTGCTATGAATAGTTCACTGCACAGAACGGAGTGGACATGATCAGCGATATGAGCGGCCCGGCGCACCCCGGCCTGGCCGGCAAGGTGGCGCTGGTGACCGGCGGCTCACGGGGCATCGGAGCGGCGACCTGCCATGCCCTGGCGGCGAACGGAGTCAGGGTCGCGGTGAACGGCCGTGACCGGGCGGCGATCGACGCGGTCGTCGAGAAGATCACGGCAGACGGCGGTACGGCGGTGGCGGCGCCCGGTGATGTCACCGATGAGGCCGTGGTGCGGGACATGCGCGACACGATCGAGCGCGCGCTGGGACCGGTGGAGATCCTCGCGGCGTTCGCCGGCGGCCAGGGCGCCCCCGCGCCCACCGCCCAGCTCGGGTCCGACCGCTGGCGTGCCATCGTCGAGTCCGACCTGACGTCGGTTTTCATAACGGTGGCCGCGTTCCTGCCCACCATGATCGAGCGGGGTGGCGGGAGCATCATCACCATGGCGTCCACGGCAGGCCGCCAGCCGAGCGGCGCGAACGCCGCGTACGCCGCTGCGAAAGCGGGCGTGGTGATGTTCACCAAGCATTTGGCGAACGAGGTCGGCGGGCACGGCGTCCGGGTCAACTGCCTGGCCCCGTCCGCCGTGCTCAACGAACGCATGCAGCGGTTCATGTCCGCGGAGCAACTCGAGGAGCTGGCCTCGGCCTACCCGCTCGGCCGCATCGGGCAGCCCGGCGACATCGCCCAGGCCGTGCTGTACCTCGCCTCGGACGCCTCGTCCTGGGTCACCGGGGTCACGCTCGACCTGACCGGTGGGCGGGTGATCGTGTGACAACCGTCGAGCGCACCCGGCGGCAGACCGACGGCGGGCCGCCGCTGGGGATCCTCGCCGTGGTCTTCACGGCACTGTTCCTCGGCGGGATCGTCGTCAGCACGGCGATGGCGGGCGGTGCCACCTTCCCGTCGCCTTTCGGCTCGGCGGCCGAGATCCTGGCGTACTTCCAGGATCACCAGGACGCCGTACACGTGAGCGCGTTCCTGCAGTTCGGCGCCGCGGTTCCGTTGGCGATCTACACTGCCACCGCCTCCGCCCGCCTGCGCAACCTCGGCATCCGGGCACCTGGCGCCACCATCGCCCTGGCCGGCGGCCTGCTGGCCGCCGCCATGCTGGCCCTGTCCGCGATGTTCAGCTGGACACTCTCACGCCCGGAGGTGCTCACCGAGCCCGCGGTGGTTCGGGCCCTGCAAGATCTCGCCTTCGCCTCCGGCGGCGCCGGGCACGTCGTCTTCCTGGGGCTGCTCGTGGTGGGCATCGCCGTACCGGGGCTGCTGGCCGGTCTGCTGCCGCGAGCGATGGCGTTCGCCGGCCTGGCCATCGCCGTCGTCGCCGAACTGTCCCACCTGGCGCTGCTGGTCCCCGACACGGCGATCCTGCTGCCCGTGGCCCGGTTCACCGCCCTGGCCTGGCTCATCGCCACCGGATTCCTGCTGCCCCGCACCAGAACCAACAGAGCCGGCGCCCGCCTGAACCGAACGACAGCGTCGATGGCTGAAGAAGGAGCCGCATGAACACCGCACTGACCGAACGACTCATCCGGTTCCAGCACCCTGAGAAGGCCCTGGGATATCTCGGCGGGCTCGACGACGACCGCATCGCCGCGCTGTACGGACTTGACGCGGGCTCCTACCGACGGGTGCGCCAGGAGCACGCCGAGCAGGCACGTCGCGCCGCGACGGAGTTGCTCGACGATCCCGAGTTCGCCGAGAAAGTGGACCGGTTGCCGTTCGCACCTGAGCAGCGCGTCGTGGCCGTCGGTGAGAGCACCACCGACGACCTGCTGTCATGGTTCGAGATCCTGCGCCACGTCATCGACCTCCGGCGCCCCGCCGACGGCATCACCCTGACGAACACGGCGGTCTCCGGACACACGACCACCCAAGCTCTCACCTTGTTGCCCGGGTTGTCCTTCCACCGCCCGGACTGGGTGCTGTGCATGCTCGGCGGCAACGACGCCCAGCGCCTCGGGTCGGTCGACGGACCGACCCTGGTCAGCGTCGCCGAGACCGAACGCAACCTCCGGGCCCTGCGCGATCTCGCCGCCAAGCGCACCGCGGCGCGATGGGTGTGGATCACTCCGTCCCCGGTGGACGAGGCACGCCTCGCGGCCTATCAGCCGTTCCAGCGAGCCGGGCTCACCTGGACCAATCGCGATGTCGACGCCATCAGGCAGATCGTGAACGCGCAACCGGACCTCACGGTCGACAGCCACCCTGCCCTCGCCCGGCAGACGGGAGAGGAGTTCCTCCTTGACGACGGGATCCACCTCTCCCTCGCCGGCCAGCAGGCTCTGACCGCCGCCGTGGTCGACGCTCTTTCGGACAAGTCGTGAAACTCCTCATCTTCGGCCCCACCGGCGGCAGCGGTGCCCAACTCCTGACCCAGGCGCTCGACGCCGGTCATGACGTCACCGTCGTCGCCCGCGATCCGGGCCGGATCCCGGCGGCGGGCCACGCCCGGCTGGCCCTCATCACCGGAGACGTCCTGGAGCCCCGGACCTGGGAAGCCGCGGTCGGTGGTCACGAGGCCGTCCTGTCCTGCCTGGGCAGCAGGGATCGCAAGCACCCCACCACGGTCTACTCCCAGGGCGCGGCCAACATCATCGATGCCATGAGCCAGGCGGGGGTGCGACGCCTCATGTGCCTGTCCTCGGCGGGCCTCGAAATCCCTCCCGAGACTCCGTTGCCCCAGAAGCTCGTCACCAGATTTCTCATCCAGCGTCTCTACCGCCACGGCTACACCGACATGGCCGCCATGGAGCGCGTCGTGGCGGCGAGCGCCGTCGACTGGACGGTCATCCGCCCGCCGATGCTCACCGACGGGCCACTCACCGGGCGCTACCGGGCCGCGGTGGGCCGCCACCTGGCGAACCCGAGGAGGATCTCGCGTGCGGATCTCGCCCACTACATGCTGAGCCACGTCGAGGATCACGACACCTGGCAGAGAACGGTCGAAATCTCGTCGTGAGCCGGACGGCCGTACGACGGAGGGTCCTCGATCCCTTCCGTTCCGCTGCCTCGATCCCGGTGAACGTGTGCGGAGCGCACCGGCCAGGTCGGGGTTTCCGGCCTGCCGCAATAACCCGAATTGCGGGATTTTGTGGTGGATTTCGGGGTGAATACCGGTTGAGTATGACTTTTCAGGGAGTAAACGGCGGCCGCTGAGGCGGCGTCCTCCTCGTGGGGCCCGACAAGTTCTGGTTTCCACTCTGGGGGAGGAATGTCCGTTGCCCGCATGGCCATACGTCAACCGCGCCGACGACCGACGGTCGCTGGAGGCGCTGCGACAAGGTGACGGGGAAGCGATCGCCGGGCTCTACGACGCGTACGCCGACCGGCCGGCCGACTACGCCCATTCCCTGCTCGACGACCAGGACCGGGCGGCGGACGCGGTGCGACGCGCGTTCGCGGCGGCGCGGGCGGGCGGCCGGCGGCCGACCGACCCGGGCCGCCTGCGCGGCTGGCTGTACGCGCTCGTCCGGCTCCAGTGCGCGAGCCGCGACCGGGGCAGGGCGGCCCCTGTCGCGGTGCTCGACGACCCCGCGGATCCCCGGACGGCGGCGCTGGTGCGTGACGCGCTCGCCGAGCTCGGGCCGGGCGACCGCGAGATCCTCCACCTGTCCGTACGGCACGGCCTCACGCCCGCCGAGACGGGGTCGGTGCTGAGGCTGACCTCACGGCAGGCGGCGGTGCGGCTCGCCCGGGCCAGGGACCGCATGGAGAACGCGGCGGCGGCGGTCGTGCTGCCGGAGAGGGGGCGGGCGTACTGCCCCGACCTGTCCGCGCTGGTCGAGTCCGCTCCGGCCGGTTCCCCGGGGACGCTGCTGCGCAGATGCCTCGCGTACGCCGACGGCCGCCCGTCCCCCGGCGACGTCGTCTGCGCGCGGCCGCCGCGCGGCCGCCTCCCCCCGGCGGGCTCCCCTGCTGTCGGTGAGCTGCCCCGGCGGGCTCGGCGACCCGGCCGCCCGAGCGGGCAGGGCGCGATCACTCTGTACGCGCGTGACGCCGCGATCGCCTGGACCGCGACCGTCCCCGAGGGGGTCGTGCTCCGTCCCGGCCAGGGCAGGCTCCGGGCGGGGGCGTCCGGCCGGATCACGCTGACGGTGGCGGACCAGGCGTCGGCCGGGAGCGCGCTGGTCACCTTCCACTCCGCCAGTGGGAACCCGTACTGCCGAGTCTCCTGGCAGGGCGCCTCGCCGAGCCCGGCCGCGGAGGAGATCGTGGGGACCGGCGAGGGGACCGAGTGATCACCGATAATTTGCAAGCCTGTGAAAAATTTGGGAAAGGGGAGGAATGTGGGGAAATTGGGAAAGATCATCGAAGTGAATGTCACTATTCCATGAACATCTTTCGACATTTGGGATAAGATCCTTCTTTCCGGTGCGGCCTGGTAAACCGGGGGCTGAGGCAATGCGTCGCCATAGACGGGTGCCTGTTGTGATTGGTCCCATAAGTGGGTCCACCAACCGCGTCACAGTGGCCTCTACCTGCCGGGAGACCAGGAGACATGGGTAGAAACCGGAGTATCCCCGTCGTCGTACTCGGGGTGGCGTGCGCCGTCGGCGCGGTGCTCGCGCTCGCCGACATCAGGACACCGGTCCGGATGCTCCTCACCCCGCTGTTCCTTTTCCTGGTCCCCGGAGCCGCGGTCGCCGGACTGTTGCGCGACCGCGACCCGCTCTCGGCGCTGACGGTGGGCGCGGCCGCGAGCCTGGCCGTCAACGTCGTACTCGCGGAAGCCATGCTGCTCTTCGACGCCTGGTCGCCCCGGGCCGGGGTGGCGACCGTCGGGGTGCTGAGCTTCTTCCTGCTGGTCATCCGGCTGCTGTACCGAGGCCGGGCGCCGGGCGAAGGGGAGGCCGGCACGAAGTGAAAAGGGGTCCCCGCTCTTGACCGACCGCCCGGAAGGACATCCAGTCAGATGAGTCCCGAGCACAGCGCCACTTCCCCGTTCGCCGCCGTGCGTCCGCTGCCGGCCGGTCGCCGCCTGACCCCTCTGGGCCCCCACCTGGCCATCGCGCCCACGGTGAGCGTGGTCGTCCCCGCGATGAACGAGGCCGAGAACCTCCCGCACGTCTTCGCCACGCTGCCCTCCTGGATCCACGAGGTCGTGCTCGTCGACGGCCACTCGGCCGACGACACCGTCGCCGTCGCGCGCCGGCTGCGGCCGGGGCTGCGCGTCGTCCACCAGCGCGGGCGGGGCAAGGGAGACGCGCTGGCCGAGGGCTTCGCGGCCTGCACGGGCGAGATCATCGTCATGATCGACGCGGACGGCTCGACCGACGGCCGCGAGATCGTCCACTTCGTCAGCGCGCTGGTGAGCGGCGCCGACTTCGCCAAAGGCTCGCGGTACATCCCGGGAGGCGGGAGCGACGACCTCACGTTCACCCGCAGGCTGGGCAACACGCTGCTGCGGACGCTGGTCAACCGCGTCTACGGCACCCGCTACACCGACCTGTGCTACGGCTACAACGCGTTCTGGGCCCGCCACCTGCCGGTGCTCGACCTGGACTGCGCGGGGTTCGAGGTCGAGACACTGATGAACATCCGCGCGGCGCGGGCCGGGCTGCGGGTCCACGAGGTGCCGAGCCACGAGCGGTGCCGCCTGCACGGCGAGAGCAACCTGAACGCGTTCCGGGACGGCCTGCGCGTCCTGCGCACGATCCTGCGGGAGCGGCGGCGGCCGGCCGTACAGCGGCCCGCTCCGGCGCACGCCCCGGCGGCCGACCAGGGGGCGGCGTGACACCGCCTCCCGCGCCGGTGCGGACGTCGGTCGTCATCTGCGCCTACACCGAGGACCGCTGGGACGACATCCGGGCGGCGGTCGAGTCGGTCCGCCGCCAGCGCCGCCCCGCGTACGAGCTGATCCTGGTGGTGGACCACAACCCCGACCTGCATCTGCGGCTCAAGCGGGAGTACCCCGACGCGGTCGTGGTGGAGAACGCCCACGAGCGGGGGCTGTCCGGCGGCCGGAACACCGGGACGGAGGTCGCCGGGGGCGACGTCGTGGCGTTCCTCGACGACGACGCGGCGGCCGATCCGGACTGGCTGGAGGCGTTCGAAACGGGGTTCGCCGATCCGGCGGTGGCCGGGGTCGGGGGGCTGACCCGGCCCCTGTGGACGGCGGGCGGGCGTCCCCGCTGGTTTCCCGAGGAGTTCGACTGGACGGTCGGCTGCACCTATCGCGGGATGCCGGTCGAGCGGGCCCCGATCCGTAACGTGATGGGCGGCAACGCCGCGTTCCGCCGCGACGTCGTCAGCGAGGTCGGCGGCTTCAGCACGGCCATCGGGCGCAGCGTCCAGGGGCGCAGGAGCCGGCCGCTCGGCTGCGAGGAGACCGAGTTCTGCATCCGGCTGTCGCAGCGGCGGCCGGGGGCGGTGCTGCTGTTCGAGCCGGGCGCGGCCATCGGGCACAAGGTGTCCCCCGAGCGGGCGCGGTTCGGCTACTTCCGGGCCCGCTGCTACGCGGAGGGCCTGTCCAAGGCGCTCGTCACGAGCAGCGTGGGCGCGGGCGACGGGCTCTCCAGCGAACGCGGCTACACCTTCAGGACGCTGCCGCTCGGGGTGCTGCGCGGCCTCGGCGACGCGGTGCGCGGCGACCTCGCCGGCCTCGGCCGCGCGGGCGCCATCGTGATCGGGCTGGCCTGGACGACCTGGGGCTACCTGGTCGGCGGCGCGCGCATCCGGAGCCGCTCGTGACGCGGGTCCCGATCCTGATGTACCACTCGGTGACGGACCGGCCCACGCCGGAGACCCGGCCGCTGGCCGTGCGGCCGGGCGACTTCGCCGACCAGCTCGGCTACCTGCGGGAGACCGGCTTCACCCCGCTCACCGTGGCCGATCTGGTGGCGTCGCTGCACGGCACCGGCCCGGAGCTGCCCGACCGCCCCGTGGTGATCACGTTCGACGACGGGTACGCCGACTTCCACGAGGAGGCGCTTCCCGTGCTCGACCGGACGGGCTTCCCGGCCACGCTCTTCCTGACCAGCGGCTGGGTGGCCGACGCCGGCGCCGACGCCGCGGGCCGGCCGCTGGACCGTACGCTCTCGTGGGGCCAGGCCCGCGAGGCGGCCGAGCACGGCGTGGAGATCGCCGGGCACAGCCACAGCCACCCCCAGCTCGACCAGATCGGCGACCACGAGCTGCGCCAGGAACTCCGCCGTAACAAAGGGGTGATCGAGGACCGCCTCGGCCGCCCGGTGACCACCATGGCCTATCCGTACGGCTATTCGAGCGCGCGGGTGCGCCGTGAGGTGCGCCGGGCGGGGTACTGGGCGGCCTGCGCGGTGGGCAACGCCGTCGCGGCCGACCGGCACGACGAGCTGGCCATCCCCCGGCTGACCGTGAGCAGGGGCACCACGATGGCGCGGTTCACGCTCGCCGTGGAGGACCGCGGCGTTCCTCTCATCTACCTCAAGGAGCGCACCCTGACCAAGGGATACGCGGTCCTCCGGCGTACCCGGTATGGCCTGCGCAAGATTGCCACTCGCCAGTAACAATCACGGCCCACGAGGTGTCAGCTCCGGCGCATAAGGGGAGAAAACAGGGCGATCGAGGATTGAGGGGGCACAGTGGCCCACGCATGGATGCCCGGCGCCAGCCGAATTCCCGCTCCCGAGGACTCCGGACCCATGATCGGCGGAGTTCCGAGGGCCGTCTGGTTCATCTGGCCGACCGACCCTCTCGCGGTCTCGGCCAAGTCCGCCGCCCAACGCATGATCCAGCTCGGGTGTCCCGCCCACCTGATCTGGAATCCCGTGACCGGCGAGATCGCCCAGTCGCTTCCCCCCACGCGCGCGGCCCGCGGACTGCCGGGCGATCGGGGACGTGAGGGACGGGTGTGCGTGCAGATCCGCGTGCTCGGCTCGGTGGAGCATCCCTTCACCGACGGGAAGCTGGACGGTCTGGACGACATCCTGACCTGGCTGGACGCCTGGCGGGTGCCCCGCCGCTGGCCGGCCGGGCCTCCGCTGCCCTCGCCGCACTCGCTGGCGGCCGAACGCAGCCGCCGCCTCTGGGCGCGCGGCGGCCACTTCGGCCACTCGCAGGTGCCGGGGACGGTGGAGGGCGACCCGGGCGGGATCGACGTGAACCGCATCACCGGCGAGAGCGTGCCGCCGTTCGCGCTGCCCCGCCCTCGGGAGGAGTTCCGCGTGCTCGAACGGGTCATCTGAGCGGGCCGGGAGCTCCCGCTTAGCCGCTCACCGGGATCGAGGGAGCGGAGCGGAAGGGAGCGAGGACCGGAGCGTTGGCCCAGCGAAGCGGGCTTCGCGAGGACCGGAGGCTTCCTTCTGGCGAAGCGACCGACTCTGCCGAGGTTCGTGGTCACAGCACTGACGATCTCGGATCAGCTCCCGGATGACGGCGCAGCCGCGCCGGACACCCGCGAGCGACGCGGAGCCGTACCCCAGGACGAGGCCGTGGACCCGGACCGGCCCATGGTGGTGCCGGGCGGTGGTGTCGAGCAGCACGCCGCGCTGCCGCGCCTCCTCCACCAGCGGGCCGACCGCGTCCTCGGGCAGCTCGACGAGGACGTGCAGGCCGGCGGTGTCGCCCTTCACCAGCGGTCCGAGCGTCTCGACGACCGCCGCCCGCCGGCGCGCGTACTCCAGGCGCATCCGGCGCAGGTGCCGGTCCAGGTCGCCGCGCCGCAGCAGGGTCGTGACCGCGCGCTGCACCGGGCCGGAGGTGCGGTCGCCGAGCAGCGTCCTGTGTTCGGCGACCCGCGCCAGCGACTCCGGCGCGGCCACCAGCCAGCCGAGCCCCACGTCGGGGCTGAGCGACTTCGACAGGGTGCCGAGCAGCACGACCCGCGCGGGGTCGAGCCCGTACAGCGCGGGCAGCGGCGCGACGTCGTAGCGGAACTCCGCGTCGTAGTCGTCCTCCACGATGACGGCGCCGGTGCGGCGGGCCCAGGCGAGGAGCCGTTCGCGCCGGGCCATGGGCAGCCGGCCGCCGAGCGGGAACTGGTGGGCCGGAGTGGTGTACAGCACGTCCAGGTCATCCGGCAGCTCGTCCACGATCACGCCCTGGTCGTCCACGGGGCACGGCACGATCTCGGCGCCGCGCGCCCGCAGGACGTTCCTGGCCACGCGGTAGCCGGGCTCCTCCACCCCCGCGCGGACGCCGGGCCGGAGGAGGGACGCGGCGAAGAGGTCGAGTCCGTGCCCGGTGCCACGGGTGACCAGCACGTTCTCCGGCCCGGCGGGTACGGCACGCGCCCGGCGGAGGTGATCGGCGAGCAGCGCGCGCAGGTCGGGGTGCCCACGGGGATCCGGGGTGTGGTCGGGTGGCGCGTCCCCGGCGTGGCGCCAGGCCCGGCGCCACGCGGCGACGTCGTACCCGAGCACCCAGGGCCGCCCCGGGCGCAGGTCCACCAGATCCGGCCCGGCGGGTTCGAACGGGTCCGTCGGATCCCACGGGATCCTCGGCTCCAGCGGCCTCACCAAATCCGGAAATGTTGTGACGTCGGCGACGTAGGTGCCGGAGCCGCGCCTGCCGTCGAGCCAGCCCTCGGCGTAGAGCTGCTGGTAGGCGTCGGTCACGACCGTACGGCTGACGCCGAGCAGCGCGGCCAGCGCGCGGCTGGACGGCAGCCGCTCGCCCGCCCGCAACGCTCCGTCCCGCATGGCGTCCCGGAGCTGGTCGGTCACCTGCGCGGCGAGCGCGACGGGCGAGAGCCGGTCCACGACCAGCGGGAGGTCGACGTTGGCCCGCAAAGTGGTTCCCCATTCATCACCGGAAGTGGCCATATGCAGCGGTCCACTCGGCTCCTAACGTAACGGACATGCTTTCCACAACACCCCGGACCGTGCTCAAGCGCGGCAAGGACCGGGCCCGCACCGACCACGCCGACCTGTACGCCGTGCTGGACGCCGGGCTCATCTGCCACCTGGGCGTCCTGGTGGACGGGGCGCCGAGAGTGATCCCCACCGGGTACGGCCGGATCGGCGAGACGCTGTACCTCCACGGCTCCACCGGGGCCGCCTCGCTGCGCGCCGCGTCGGACGCACCGGTCTGCGTGACCGTCACCCACCTGGACGGCGTCGTCCTGGCGCGGTCAGCGTTCCACCACTCGGTGAACTATCGCTCGGCGATGGTCTACGGACTGGCCCGGGAGGTCGTGGACGACGACGAGCGGCTCGACGGCCTGCGCGCGATCACCGAGCGGCTCGCCCCCGGCCAGTGGGACGCGGTCCGGCCGCCGAGCAGAAAGGAGCTCGCCGCCACCGCCGTGCTCGCCCTCTCCCTGGAGGAGGCGTCCGTCAAGGTACGGCAGGGCCCGCCGAAGGACGACGAGGAGGACTACGCCCTGCCGATCTGGGCGGGGGTGCTGCCGCTGCGGAGCGTCTGGGGCGCGCCGGAGCCCGACCCGAGGCTGACCTCCGGAATCCCGGTCCCGGAGCACGTTCTCCGCAGGTCATGACCGGTTTGTGACTAAGTTTCACGACTTTTCGTCTTAATGGGTGATCCATCACTAAGCTACGGTCTCGTCATGCGCCGATGAGGAGACCTGATGTACGGGCAGACGGGCGCCTGGAGTGCCCCCGGTTATACCGAGATTCGAGAGCTGGGCACGGGGGGCGGCGGCCGGGTCGTGCTCGCCAAGCACGACGCCGACGGCATACAGGTGGCGATCAAGTACCTGTCCGACGCGCTGCGCTCCGATCTCAACTTCGTCGGCCGATTCCGCCAGGAGGCCCACCTCCTCGCGCTCATGGAGCCCAGCCCGCACGCGGCGCGGTTCTACGAGTACATCGAGGCGCCGCACGGCGCCGCCATCGTGATGGAACTGGTCGACGGCGTCTCGTTACGCACGATCCTCCGCTCGGAGGGGCCGACCGGCCCGGAAGCCGCGCTCACCGTGCTGAAGGGCTCGCTGCTCGGGCTCGCCGCGGCGCACGCCGTCGGGGTGGTCCACCGTGACTACAAGCCGGAGAACGTGCTGGTCACGGCCGACGGCATGAGCAAACTGGTCGACTTCGGCATCGCCGCGCGGGCCGGCGAGGGGGTCAACGCGGCCGGCACCCCGCCGTACATGGCGCCGGAGCAGTGGTCAGGCAGCCCGGCGAGCCGGGCCACCGACGTGTACGCCGCGACCGTGGTCTTCTTCGAGTGCCTCACCGGCACCCGGCCGTTCCGGGCGCAGAGCCTGCCCGCGCTCGCCCGCCAGCACCAGTCCACGCCCCCGCCGGTCGAGGAGGTGCCGGAGGCCCTGCAGGGGCTCATGGAGCGCGGCATGGCCAAGAACCCGGCCGACCGGCCCGCGTCGGTCGAGGCGTTCCTGCGCGAGCTGGAGACCATCGCCGCCGAGGCGTACGGGCCCACCTGGGAGGAGCGCGGACGGCGGCGCCTGGCCGCCCTCGCCGGCCTGCTGCTCCCCTTCTTCCCGCTGGCCGAGGAGAAGCCCGAGGCCGCCACGGCGCTCGCCGAGACGCACCTCGCCAACAACCGGTTCACCAAGGTCAGCATCAGGATCGGCCTGGTCGCGGTCGCGGTGGCGCTGGTCGCGGGCGGCACGGCCGCGCTCGTCGGGTCGTTCGGCGACGCCAAGCTGCAGGCCCACACGACGGTCGACTCCCCGAGCAGCACGCCCCTGGACCTCGGCATCGACGAAGAGGAAGAGGAACCGGTCGAGGTGACGACCGCGCCCGAGCCGTCGCCGTCGCCGTCGAGGACGCCCACACCCTCTCCCACGCCCAGCGTCCAGCCGACGGTCAGGTCCTCCCCGTCGGCGGTCCCGTCCGCGAAGCCGTCGCCGAGCAGGAGGCCGACGCCCTCGCGGACGCCCACCCGCCCGCGTCCCCGGCCGAGCCAGTCGAGCCCGGAGCCGGACGACACGGTGAACATCCCCGACCTCCCGGGCTGGGGGTCCACGCCGACCCGGCCGCAGAACACCCCCACGACCTCCTCGCCCACGTCCAAGCCGACGGACCCAGGTCCCACGGAGACGCCGCAGGAGACGCCCCGGCTCACCTCCGCGCCCATGCCCAGCGCCTCAATGGGGGCGTTCGCCCTGGGCCTGGTGACGACCGGCCTCGTTCCCGCCACACTGGCCGTGAAGAGGATGACGGGGCGGCACCGGAGGCGATAGATGGATGACGGCGGTTCCGTCGCGGGGCATCGGCTGACCGGACGCGCCCGGTCCGGCGAGATCGGCACCTGGCGCGAGGCGGTCTCCCCCGCCGGAACCCCGTCGGGCGTGCTGCGGTTCGACCCCGCCCTGGTGGCCACGCCCGCGGCCCGCGAGCGGCTGGTCGCCGCCGTGACCGCCGACCGCCACCTCGCCCGGAGCGCCGGGCTGCTCCCGGTCGCCGACCTCGTCACCGCGCGCGGCGACATCTGGCTCATCACGGACGGCGCGCCCGTTCCCACGCTCGCCGACCTGCTCGCCGAGGTGTATCGCGGGGGCGTCCCCTCCCCCGGCTCCGGCGCGGTGGCGGCGATCCTGGCCGACACCGCGCGGACCCTGCTCGACCTGCACGCGGCCGGGCTCACCCACGGCGCGCCGCATCCCGGCACGATCGTGATCACGGGGGACGGCACGGCCCTGCTCGCGGAACGCGGCCTCCTGCAGGCGCTGCGCGGGGAGCCCGCGTCGCCGGAGCGGGACGTCACGGCCTGGATCGAGCTCGCCAGGGGGCTCGCCACGAGCTGGGCGGACGACGGCTCGGCCGTCCTGTTCGAGCGCGCGGCGGCGGCCGCCGCGGCCCACGGGCTCGCCGCCGCCCGCGACGTCCTCCTCGCCGCGGGCGACCCGCTCCCCCAGAGCCACACGACCAGGGAGCCGCTGGCCCGCACGCGCCATCTGTGGTCCTCGGCCGCTCCGGAACCCGCCCCTGCGGCGGACGAGATCGGTGCCGCCGTCACCCTGCTGGGGATCCCCGGTCCGGCCGCCGCGGACGACGTCGTCATGCGCTTCGGTCCCGGCGTGCCCGCGGACACGGCGGCGGCGCAGATCTGGCGTTCCGGGACGACCACGGAGCTCGCCGACGACGTGGGCCGGGACGCCGGGCCGTCCCGGCGTCCCGGCCGACGGCGGGGCCGGCGGGGCGCGTGGGCGGGATCGGCGCTCCTCGCCGCGCTCCTCGCGGTGGTCATCCTGTGGCTGCGCTTCCAGCCGGCCGCGGGCGTGGTGGTCGAGAAGGTGGACGTGCGCGGCCCCAAGAAGGCGATCGCCTGCGACGGCATGGCCGCGCTCGTCGGCACGGTGACCACCAACGGCGGCGCGGGCACCATCCGGTACGTCTGGGTGCGCAGCGACGGCGTGCGGATGCCGGAGCGCGAGCAGAACGTGTTCTCGGGGAGCACGTCGGTCGAGCTCCCGTTGCGCTGGGAGGTGACGGGGTCCGGCCGTTTCAAGGGCGTGGCCACGTTGCGCGTCCTGTCGCCGACCGCCTCGGGACAGCCGCTCCAGGACAAGGCGTCCTTCTCCTACCGGTGCTGAAACACGGTGGTGAAACCGGCCGGGCGCTGAAACGCCGCGCCGCCGAGGCGGCCCGCGATTTGACCGCGCTTTCCCACGAACGCACAGCAACATCAGAGATAGCCGACGTTTTCCGGCAATCTCATGAACAGATGTGGGATTGCTAATGTGGCCCGCATGACGACGACGCCCGCCGGCTGGTACCCGGACCCGTACGGCTCCCCTCTGTTGCGGTGGTGGGACGGGTCCCAGTGGACCGACGCGACGCATCCCAGGGAGCAGCCGGGCGGCGCCCAGCCGGAGGCCGAGCAGACCGTTCCCGGCGGCGCGCAGGGCGGCTCCGACGGCGGGTTCCCGGCCCAGGGCGGTTCCGAAGGCGGGTTCCCGACCCAGGGCGGCGGCCCGCAGTGGGGCTCGGCGTCCCAGACGGCCCAGCTCCCCCTCCCCGGCTTCGGGACACCGCCGCCGAAGCAGTCATCGCCGTGGCCGTGGCTGCTGGGCGGGCTTACGGTCGTCGTCGTGCTCGCCCTGGTGTCCGCCGCCGGGGTGTTCTTCTTCCGGGTCCAGAGCAGCGACGTGGTCGCCCGGCCCGGCACGGAGACGACGGCGCCCCAGCTCGACCACACCGTCCCTCCCCAGGAGACGGAGCCGCCCCAGCGGCAGCTCACCGAGCTGCCGCAGCCGTCGGGCGGCCGGATCTCCGACCCCGTCACCGGGCTGTCGTACGCGTTCCCGGGCGATCCTTGGGTGGTGCCGAAGGCGGCGGACATCAACAACCCGAACAACCAGCAGATGCCGCAGTGGTCGAGCGGCTACCAGGCCCTCTCGCAGCAGAACTTCGACGGCAAGAACGGCGACTGGGTCGCCTCGGTCTTCGCCGCTCCGCTGCCCGCGGTCTTCCCGTACAGCGGCCCGCAGGACCTGCGCAACCTCACCAGCGCGGCGCTGGTCGCGTACGAGCCGGCCTTCTACTCGCCCCCGCACGCGCGCAGGATCGTGAGCAACAAGGCGATCAAGGTGGGCGGCCGCGACGCCTGGCTGACCGAGTTCGAGATGGACTTCACCGCGGAGTCCCGGCGCAACGGCTGGAAGTTCAAGACGGAGAAGGGCGCGTTCGTCCTGGTGGACGCGGGTGCGGGGCAGCAGCCGGCCATGCTCTACATCTCGGTGCCCGACAATCTCGACCAGTCGGTGCTCCAGCAGGTGGTGGACTCTCTCCAAGTAAGTTGAACGCCCTACTACTCTGGGTCTCATGACTGACCTGCTGGTCTGGATCGACTGTGAGATGACCGGGCTCGACCTCGGCCGTGACGCGCTCGTCGAGGTGGCCTGTGTCGTCACCGACGGCGAGCTGAACCAGCTTGACAAGGGCGTGGACGTCCTCATCAAACCCCCACCCGAGGCCCTGGCCCAGATGTCCGAGGTGGTGCGCGAGATGCACACCACCTCGGGTCTGCTGAACGCCCTTCCCACCGGGGTGACGCTGGCGGAGGCGGAGACCCTCGTCCTGGAGTACATCCGGTCCCACATCCGCGAGCCCAACAAG
The DNA here is from genome assembly GCF_050947145.1 of Microtetraspora malaysiensis. Classification (NCBI taxonomy): domain Bacteria; kingdom Bacillati; phylum Actinomycetota; class Actinomycetes; order Streptosporangiales; family Streptosporangiaceae; genus Microtetraspora; species Microtetraspora malaysiensis. The sequence goes on along the minus strand of NZ_CP191998.1, from coordinate 2,096,424 downwards.
GCCCCGCTGTGCGGCAACTCGATCGCCACGGACCGTTCGTTCATCGCCAGGGACATGCCGCTGGTGGACGACTACCTGCACTACCGCATGATCGACGTCTCCTCGATCAAGGAACTGGCCCGCCGGTGGTACCCGCGGACCTACTTCGCCTCCCCCGAGAAGCAGGGCGGCCACCGCGCGCTGGCGGACATCACCGAGAGCATCCGTGAGCTCCGCTACTACCGCGCGGCCGTCTTCGTGCCGCCGCCGGGCCCCGACACGGCCACGGCACGCGAGATCGCCGAGGCGGTCTCCGCCGGCTGACCGGCGCTCAGATCCTGGCCGGGTCCTCGCGCTCCGCACGAGCGAGCGCGAGGATCTCGTCCACCGGCCACTGATCGTAGGCATGGTCGCCGTACTTCACCGCGACCACGCGGCCGTCAGCCGCGATCAGGAAATCGGCCGGCAGCCCGAGGCGCCCGCCCTCCGGAACGAATGACGGCGACGGCCGCCGCCCGCGCAGGACGGGACCGAGATCGCGAAGCACTCCGTACACCACCCGGCCCCAGACGCGCGGGTCGAGCAGGGCGCGGGGCGCGGACTCGACGCCGAACTCGCGGTACAGCCGCTTGTCCGGGTCGGCGACGACCTCGAACGGCAGCTCCGCAGTGTGCGGCCGCAGCGCCTCCGCCGACGAGTGGAAGACCACCACCTCGCGCACGCCCGCGGCCGCGATCTCGTCGTGCCGCGCCGCCACCGACCGCAGGTGCAGGTTGCAGACGGGACAGCCGGCGAACCGCCGGAACTGAAGGTGGATCAGCCGGTCGGCGTCCGGGATCGGGATCGTCTCCCCGGAGACGGCGGCGAACCGCCGCCGCGTGATCGTCGCGCCTGCCCTGATCCGCCCGGAACCCCCGTTTCGCGCCAACGCCTTCTCCTCTCCATAGGCGTAGCTTGTACGCTTACGACGTTATGAGCGTATGTTGTACGCTGTCAACCCGTGCCGCGACCTCGCTCCTACTCCGAAACCGACATCGCCGCCGCCGCCCTCGCTGTCATCGACCACGACGGGCTCGCCGCGCTCACGATGCGCGCCGTCGCGGTCCGGCTCGGCCTGGGCACGATGTCGCTGTACCGGTACGTCAGCGACCGCGAGCAGTTGGAGGGGCTCGTCGTCGATCTCGTACTCTCGGCCGTCGACACGACACCGCCGCCCGGCCTTCCGTGGAACGAGCAACTCACGGTGCTGGTCGAACGGGTGCGTGCCGCCGCCGCCGCGCACCCGCAGGTCATCCCGCTGGCCTTGACCCACCGCCACACCTCGGCGAACGTGCTGCGCTGGGCGGAGGCCGTCCTCGGCGTGCTGACCGCCGCCGGATTCACCGAAGACCGCCGGGCGATCGCCCTCCGCTGCCTGCTCGGCCATCTGATCGGCTCGATCCAGATGGACCACCTCGGGCCGCTGTCCGGCGCGGGTACGGAGGCGATGGCGCGGCTGTCCCCCGAGGCCTACCCCCTGCTGGCCGAAACCGCCCGCGAGGCGCGGGAGGTCACCGCCGGGGACGAGTTCCGGCGCGGCTTCCACATCCTCCTGCTCGGCCTGCGCGCCTCGCTCGACGAGGCAGCCGAAACGGGTCCAGAGGTGACAAATCGGCGAACGCCGCGCGGCGGGACATGACGACTCCGAAATACCGCTACACTTTTCTCGTACGCCGCCGAGTGCGGCGGACATGGTGGGTGTAGCTCAGCTGGCAGAGCGCCAGGTTGTGGTCCTGGATGTCGTGGGTTCAAGTCCCATCACTCACCCGGGAAGACGGCCGGTCCGAAAGGACCGGCCGTCTGCTTTTGTGGCGCGACCACAAGAATGATCCACAAAACATGACCTACGCGCGTTATGCTCGCTCTCGACCGCTACGCCGGACGCGCGGGGGCCTCGGCGATCTTGATTCTGCCCAGGAGGCCGGATGAGAGTCGACGACCGCACCCGTTTGAGCCTGAGCAAACGCGAGGCCGAGGTCATGGACCTCATCGCCGTGGGCCACTCCAACGGTGAGATCGCACAGCGCCTCTTCCTCAGCGAGAAGACGGTGAAGAACCACGTCAACCGCATCTACGCCAAGCTCGGCGTGGAGTCGCGGAGCGCGGCGATCGGCCGCTGGCGGGACTCGACCGGCGACTGAGGCCGGCCCCGCTCAGCCCGGGGTGAGGACCTCGCGGAGGCGGGCCAGGCCGTACTCCAGCTCGTCCGGCTGTACGGAGAGCGCCGGGCGGAGCCGTACCGACTGCTCGCCGGACGGGAGGACCAGCACCCCGGCCGCACCCTCGTCGCGCAACCGGGCGATCACGCCGGCCCGGTCGGGCACGTCGAACGCGCACATGAGACCGCGGCCTCTGGCGTTCGCGACGAGGCCCTCGGCCTCCAGGGTCTGCAGCCCGGAGAGCAGCTTCTCGCCCATGATCGCGGCCTTCGGGATCAGCTCGTCGCGCTCGATGATCTCCAGCATCCGGCGCGAGCGCACCATGTCGACCAGCCCGCCGCCCCAGGTCGAGTTGATCCGGCCGCTGACGTTGAAGACGTTGCCGGGGACCAGATCCACCCTGCGGCCGGCCATCACCCCGCCCACCTGGACCTTCTTGGCGAAGACCACGACGTCGGGCGCCAGGCCGAACTGCTGGTACGCCCAGGGGGTGCCGGTCAGCCCGACGCCGGTCTGGACCTCGTCCACGATGAACAGCGCATCGTGCTCGTGGCAGAGGTCCTGCATCGCCTGAAGGAACTCGGGACGCATGTGGTTGTCGCCGCCCTCGCCCTGGACCGGCTCGGCGATGAAGCAGGCGATGTCGTGGGGGTTGCGGGCGAAGGCGTCGCGCGCCTGGGCCAGGGAGCGCCGCTCCGCGGCCTCCACGTCGCCGAAGTGGATGGCGGGCACGTCGATGCGGGGCCAGGAGAACTTGGGGAAGCGGTCGGTCTTCACCGGGTCGGTGTTGGTGAGGGACAGCGTGTAGCCGCTCCGGCCGTGGAAGGCGCGGGTGAGATGGAGCACCTTGGTGCCGAGGCCGGGGTGGCGGCCGTGGGCCTCATTCCAGCGGCTCTTCCAGTCGAAGGCGCACTTCAGCGCGTTCTCGACGGCCAGCGCGCCGCCCTCGACGAAGAACAGGTGCGGCAGGTCGGGGTCACCGAGCACCCGGTGGAAGGTCTCGGCGAACTCGGCGAGGTGGGTGGTGTAGAGGTCGGGGTTGGCGGGCTTGTTCGCGGCCACGCGCGCGAGCAGGGCCATGAACTCGGGGTCGTCGTCGAAGGGGTTCATCCCCAGCGGCGACGAGGCGAAGAACGTGTAGAAGTCGAGGTATCTCCGGCCATCGCGCGCGTCGACCAGCCAGGAGCCCGAGCTCCTGTCCAGATCGAGCACCAGCCGGAAGCCGTCGACAAGCAGATGCCGGGCGAGGACTTCGTGTACGGCGTTCGGGTCCATATCGCCTCCACATTGAGCCGGGACAACACGATTCCCTCACGACCGGGGTCGAATGTGAAGACTTTCCCGCCGAATGAACCTCCTGGAGAACGTTTTACTACCTCCTTGGCACATCGGCCGGAGAAACACCTGTCTCACAGGGCACGCAGGAAACGCGCGGCGATCGGGATCGCCGCGTTGCGCCCCGTGCCGCCGTGTTTCACGAACACGGCGAACGCGAGGTCGCCCTTGTATCCGATGAACCAGGCGTGGTCCGGGCCGCCCTGCCAGTCCTCGGCGGTGCCGGTCTTGCCGGAGACGCCCTCGGGCAGCTCGGACCCGGCCGCGGTGCCCTCGGTCGTCACCGCGCTCATCAGCGACCGGAGCCCGGCCGCCACCGTGTCGTTCAGCGGCACGCTCGCGGGCGGCGCATGCCCCTCGATCCGCTCCGCCACGTCGGCCGGGAGCAGCCGCGGCGGGTGCCAGGCCCCGCTCTGCACGGCCGCCGCGACGCTCGCCATGCACAGCGTGCTCGCCTCCACCGTGCCCTGGCCGAATGAGGCCTCCGCGAGCGCGTCCGGGTTCTCCGGCCTGTTCAGGCTGCCGCAGGTGCCGCCGACGCCGGTGGCGAGGCTGGTGCCGAAGCCGAGGGCGGCCGCCTGCTCCATCAGCCGGTCGGCGCTCACGAGCTGTACCGCGAGCCGCGCGAACGTCGTGTTGCACGACAGCGCGTACGCCTGCTGGAGCGTGACGCTTCCGTGGTCCTTCTCCTGGTAGTTGTTGATCGTCCGCCCGTTCGGGATCGTGTACGCCGCCGGACAGGGGACCTGGGAGTCGGCGCTCAGCCCGCCGTCGAGCAGTGCGGCGGCGGTGACCGTCTTGAAGGTGGAGCCGGGCGCGTACTTCCCGGTGAACGCCTCCCTGCCGCCCAGCCGGTCGGCCACCGCGGCCACCTCCCCGGTGGACGCCCGCACCACGACGATCGCGGCCTGCTGGACGGGGTCGAGCGCCCGGGCCGCGGCCGCCTGGGTGAACGCCTCGACCGTGGTCTTGGTCCCCTCTGACGCCGCCGCCTTCTTCTCCAGCAGGACCCGGGGCTGCTGGGCCGGGTTCCGCAGCTCGATGGTCCACCCCACCTCCGTGCCGGAGGGCGGCTGCGGGATCCGCGTGCCGAGCTCCGCGAGGTACGGCTCGGCGTAGCTCTCGTGCGGGAACGCGCGCCCCTCCTTGGTGACGAACCGCGTGGTGGGCACCGGCTCGTCGATCCGGACCAGCTCGCCTCCCTCGGCCAGGTCGGGGTGCATCACGGCCGGGGTCCACAGCACCTTCCAGCTCAGGTCCCGGACGGCCAGGCGCAGGGTCGAGGCGAAGTCCCAGGCGCCGTCGTATCCGGCCAGCTTCCGCGCCCCGGTGAAGCGCATCTCGGCCGTCTGCTCCCCGGTTTTGGTGACCTTGCCGGGCTTGAGCCGTACGACCTGGGCGGAGAGGGCGTCGTCGAGCTGCCGATGCTGGGCGGCGAAGTCGGCGGGCGGCTCGTCCACGAGTTCGCGCATCGACTCGTAGTCGCCGGTCGCCCAGTCACTCAGGTAGGTGCGGGCCGTCTCCTCCGGCGTGCCCTCGACCTGCCCCTCGGCCGGCCCGTCGTCGGGCACGGGCGCGGGCGGCGTCGGTCCGTCGATCAGGAGCTGCGTCTGCGGGCCGGTCCCGGCCTCGTCCTTCCCCTGCAGGACGAGCCCGGTGACGCTCGTGACGATGATGGCGACGACCACCCCGACGAGGGCGAGCAGCGCTCGTCTGCGCATACGGTTTCTCCTGGGGGGGTCGGAGTGCTCCCCCCGATATACCACGCATAGGGAGCAAAAGGTTGAGAGATCCGGTGCAGGGCCGCTATCCCGTGACATATGGCGAGGTGGAGCTCCTGCGGGACCTCGACCGGCCGGACGGGTGGATGCTCGTCATGAACGGCGTCGCCCAGTCGTACGTGGACCTGGCCGATCCGACCTACCTCGACTTCGACTACGTCCGGCTGATGGCCGAGGTGATCGGCTGCCTCCCCGAGGGGCCGCTCGACGCCGTTCACATCGGAGGAGGGGCCTGCACGCTGCCCCGCTACCTCGCCGCGGCCCGGCCCGGCTCCCGGCACATCGTGATCGAGCCGGACGCCGAGCTGGTCCGGCTCGTCCGCGAGCAGCTCCGGCTGAAGTCGGTGCCCCGGCTGAAGGTGCGGGTGCTCGACGGGCGGGCGGCCGCGGCCGGGCTGGACGACGCGTCCGCGGACCTGGTCGTGCTCGACGCCTTCTCCGGCGCGGTCATGCCGGCCGAGCTGGCCACCACCGAATACCTCGCCGAGATGCGGCGGATCCTGCGCCCCGGCGGCACGCTGCTGATCAACGTGGCCGACGGGAAGGGCCTGCCGTTCGCCCGGCGGCTGCTCGCCACGGTGCTCGGCGCGTTCCGCCACGTGCTGTTGCTGGCCGAGCCCGGCATCCTCCGGGGACGGCGCTTCGGCAACCTGATCGTGGCGGCGTCCCCGGCGGAGCTGCCGGTCGGGGCGGTCACCCGCCGGGCGGCGGGCGGCCTGACCCAGGCCCGCTGCCTGTACGGCAGGGAGCTGACGAACTTCGTCGCCGGCGCCGCCCCGATCAGGGACGGCGAACCGGTCGTCTCGCCCGTGCCGCCGCCCGGCCTCTTCGACTGACGGTCAGCTCGCCCCGTGGGCGGCCGCGATCTCGTCGATGCGGGCGGCGAGCGTGTAGTCCAGCTCGGTCAGGCCGCCCGCGTCGTGCGTGGTGAGCGCGAGGTGCAGGGTGCGCCACCTGATGTCGATGTCGGGATGGTGGTTCATCTTCTCCGCCTCCTCCGCGATCTCGTTCACGATCGCGATGGCGGTGCGGAAATCGGGGGCGGTCACGGTCCTGCGGATCGTGTCGCCGTCGGTCTGCCACGTGGTCGGTTCGCCCATGCGGACAAGGAGATCACGGGAGGCGGCCGCCGCGCTATTTGAGCGCGCCCGCGGTGAGGCCCGACTGGATCTGCCGCTGGAAGACGATGTAGACGATCAGCATCGGGATGATCGCCATGCAGAGCGCCGCGAACAGCCCCGCCCAGTCGGCCTCGTAGCCGGCGTTGGTGGAGATGTTGGCGATGCCCTGGGTGATCAGCCACTTGTCCTCGGCGTTGCCCGGCAGCAGCACGATCGGCAGCAGGTACTGGTTCCACTGGCCCAGGATGTTGAAGATCGTGATGCTGATCAGGCCGGGTTTCGCCATCGGCAGCATGACCTGGAAGAACGTGCGCGTGTGCGAGGCGCCGTCCATCATCGCGGCCTCGGCCACCGAGGTCGGCAGCGTCTTGAAGAACGCGGTCAGGAAGAACACCGAGAACGGCAGCGAGTACGCGACGTAGACGATGACCACGCCGGTGTGCGTGCCGAGCAGGCCGAGGTTCTTCACCGTGAGGAACAGCGGGACCAGCGCGAGGAAGACCGGGAACGACAGGCCGGAGACGAACAGCAGATAGATCGCCCTGCTGCCGGGGAACCGGTACCGGGCCAGCACGTACGCCGCCATCGAGCTGAGCAGCATCGTGAAGAAGGTGGACACGGCCACCACGATCACGGTGTTGACCATGTACTGGCCGATGTGGGCCTTGGCCCAGGCGCGACCCCAGGCGTCCCAATGGAAGGTCGCCGGCAGCCCCAGGGGGTGCTCGCCGAAGATCTCCGTGTTGGTCTTGAAGGAGCCGAGGAACGTCCAGATGATCGGGAAGATCACCAGGATCGCCCAGACGACCAGGGCCAGGTGCGACAGCGGGCCGAAGACGCCGACCCGGCCGCCCGTGCGCTGCGGGGGACGTGTCATGTCTAGAACTCGATCCTCTCGCGCCGCGTGACCCGCAGGGTGAGGACGGCGAACGTCAGGGTCAGGAAGAACAGGGCGACGCCCATAGCGGAGGCGTAGCCGTACTTGGAGAAGGTGAACGCCTGGCGCCAGATCTCCAGCGGCAGCACCGTGGTCGCGTTGTCGGGGCCACCCCGGTCCACGGAGAGAACCTGGACCAGGGCGAACCCGTCGAACGCGGCGATGCCGAGATAGACCCAGCCGACCTGCAGGGTGTCCCAGAGCAGCGGCAGGGTGATTTTGAAGAAGAGCGTGAACCGTCCCGCCCCGTCCAGCGCCGCCGCCTCGAACACCTCCGGCGGGATGGACGACATGCCGGCCGAGAAGAGGACGACGTAGAAGCCGACGGCCTGCCAGACCATCACGCCCATGATGGTCCACAGCGCCAGGTCGGGGTTGATCAGCCAGCCCACGGGGTCGATCCCCACGGCCCCGAGGACGCTGTTGACCACGCCGGTCTTGTCCGGGCGCAGGATCGCCTGGAACAGCACGCCGACGATGGCGACGGCGAGGACCTGCGGGAAGAAGAACACGATCTTGTAAAAGGCCGACCCGCGCACACCGGTGCGCCGCCCGTTCGCCTGCCCGCCCCCGACGTTGAGGAGGAACGAGAAGAACAGCGCGATGGCGATGGTGGCCAGCGGCATGACGAGCAGCAACAGCCCGTGATGGCGCACCGCCTGCCAGAAGACGTTGTCGGCGAACATCTTCCCGAAGTTCTCGAAGCCGACATAGTCGAAGTCCGGGGAGATGCCCTTCCAGTTGGTGAGCGCGATCTGGAACGCCTGGACGTACGGCGCGATCACGAAGACGACGTAGAGGACCAGCGGCGCCGCGAGGAAGGCCAGGATGAACCCGTACCGCCTCAACGCCATCGGCGAGGCCGAGGACAGCTTGCCATGCCGCATGGGATCACGCGGTCCGCTTCTGCTTGGTGACCGAGCTGTCGGCCTTCGTCTTGTCCGCGGCCTTCTGCATGTTGGCGCAGAACTGGTCGGCGGTGATGCGGCCGAACATGAGCGCGTTGGTCTGCTTGCGCAGCTCGGTCTCCAGCTCCTTGTACCACTGCTCGAAGCTGGACCAGGTCACCACGTTGGCGCCGGCGGCCGACTGGGCGGCCACCACGCTCTCGGTTCCGGGCGACAGCGTGAGGCCCTCGGTGGAGCCGACCACGACGGTGAGGCTCTTGGTCTTCTCGGTGAAGGCCTTGGCCGCCTCCTTGGAGAGCATGACGCGCATGTACTCCAGGCCGCCGTTGACGTTCTTGCCCTTGGCCGGGAGGACGTACGGCTCGCCCGCCACGGCCCGGATCGCCTCGTACGGCATGGTGTCGGACGCGCTGACCGACGGGGTGGCCGACATGGCGTACTCGAAGCCGGCCGGGGTGTCCTTGGCCTGCTCGGGCTCCAGCCAGGAGCCGGAGGGGTAGAGGGCGACCTTGCCCTGGTTCTGCTGGGTCTGCACCTCGGTGTGGATCAGGCCCTCGTAGGACTTGTCCATGTACTTGCCGATCTCGGCCCAGGCCGTCGCCGCCTGCTTGACGGCGTCGTGGGTCCAGGCGCCGTCGACGAGGTTGTCGATGTCGATCAGGACCTGGTTGCCGCCGATCTTCGCCGCGCTGATCAGGATCATCCAGTACTGGTAGTACGAGGCGTTCTTGCCGGCGTACGCGTACGGGGTGATGCCCTTGGCCTTGATCTTGTCGGCGAGAGTCTTGAACTCGTCGAAGGTCTTCGGCGGGGTCCAGCCCTCCTTCTCGAAGAGCTTGGCGTCGTACCAGAGGCCGTACGCGGTGTAGACGTAGTTGAGGAGGTACGGCTTGGCGGGGTCGCCGGCCAGGCCGGACTCGATCGTGCCGGGGACGAGGGTGTCCTTGACCTTCTTGCTCGGGTCGTCGATCGACGGCGCCTCGTAGAGCGGGGTCAGGTCGAGGAGCTGCCCCGCCGCGACGAGGGAGCCGGTGTCCAGGTTGTCGGTGCCGGAGTTGTTCACCACGTCGGGCACGTCGCCGCTGGCGAAGCGTGGCGTGAGGGTCTGCGCGATCGCCTGGATGCCCTGGTGGGTGATCTTCGCCTTCGGGAACTCCTTGACGTACAGCGGTTCGTGCGACTGGGTCGCGTACTCGTCGCCGTAGGCGCCCTTGAAGATCACCACTTCGAGGGGAGCGTCGGCCTTGACGCCGAACGGGTTGGCCTGCGACGTCGCCGCGCCGCCTCCGCCGGCGGAGGCGGCCGGTTCGGCGGTGCTCCCGCCGCCGGAGGTGGCGCAGGCGCTGAGCAGACCGGCCACGGGGCCGGCGGCGAGTGCGGTGAGGCCGATGCGGTGCATCATCTGGCGCCGGGTGATCTCGCGAGGCGTGTTGGTCATCCAACTCTCCTGGGGGGACAGTTAGGAAAGTTTCCTAAACGATTGCTGGAACGTACGGCGAGCCGCGAATCGCGTCAAGAGTCCGCAGTCGGTCTAGACCAATCTGTGATCCACCCCGGATCGCCCTCGGTCGATATTCGGAGGGTATATCCATGTTTAAGCAGCTAAAAGGCTGTATCAAAAGTAGGATCATCCGATCAGAGCTGGTATAGACCGGACCGGATATGCAGCGATACACAGTAAGTTGTCCGGCATGTGGGATCTTCGCCGGGAATTGTGTGAGTACGGCCATAAGGCGGCTAAGTTGGGCCTGGTCATCGGGACCTCGGGCAACCTGAGCGCCCGGAAGGGCGACCTGGTCGCGGTCACCCCCTCCGGAGTGGCGCTGGACCGGCTCAACCCGGAGGACTGCCCGGTGCTCGACCTGGAGGGCCACCCCGTCGAGGGCGACGCGCGGCCGTCGTCGGAGACGCCGATGCACCTGGCCGTCTACGCCTCGACCGACGCGCAGGCGATTGTGCACACCCACTCGGTCTTCGCGACGGTGGTCGCGACCACCGCGACCGAGCTGCCGCCGATCCACTACAACGCGCTGCTGCTCGGGGGCGCGGTCCGCGTCGCCCCCTACGCCACGTACGGCACGCCCGAGCTGGCCGAGCACGTGCGCGCCGCGCTGGCCGGCAAGCAGGCCGCGCTGCTCGCCAACCACGGCGGGGTCACCATCGGACCGACCCTGGAGAAGGCGTTCGAGGCGACCCGCCTGCTCGAATGGCTGTGCGAGGTCTACGTGCGGGCGCTCGGCGTCGGCACCCCCACCGTCCTCACCGACGAGCAGCTCGCCGCGGTGGTCGAGCGCGCGTTCAGCCCGGGATGACCGTACGGCGGGCCAGGCCGAGCGGAAGCCCGCCGTTCCCGGCGATCTGGTCGTGGAACTTGCGCAGGTCGCCGGCGTAGTCGTCCCGGATCCGCCGGATCTCCAGCGCCCCGGTGAGGTACGACGGCGCCTGGGTCGGCCAGGCGCAGTAGCGGTTGACCTCGCCCTTGGCGGTGCCCGGCGACAGCGACGCCTTGGTCGCCATGAAGGTCTCGGCCTCCTCGATCGTCATGTCGCCGCAATGCAGGGCGGTGTCCACGACCATCCGGGCGGCCCGGAAGATCCGGCAGTCCAGGTGCGCCAGCTCGGTCGCCGGGGTGTCGAAGTATCCCTGCTCGTGCAGCATGCCCTCGACGTACAGCGCCCAGCCCTCGGTGAAGTAGGGCGTGCGGAAGATCTTGCGCGCCTTCCTCGGGTTGCCCGCCATCCACCCCAGGTGCCAGTGGTGCCCCGGGTACGCCTCGTGGACGGCGATCGACGGCATCTGCGCCCGGCAGTTGGTGCGCAGGCGCTGCCGTACCTGCTCGGGGGTGAAGTCCTCCGGCGTGAACGGCACATAGAACACGCCCGACCTCGACGCGCTGAGCGGCGGCGGCGCCAGGTAGCTGGCCACGGCCAGGATGGGCCGCTGGAACTCCGGCGACGGCAGCACCTGGCACTCCTCCCCCTCGGGGAAGGTCACCAGGCCGCGATCGCGGACGAAGTCGCGGGCGCGCAGCGTCTCGGCCTCGTACTCGGCGCGCATGTCCTCCAGCGTCTCGGGGTGGTCGTCCATGAGCGACTCCATCGCCGCCCGCCAGTCCTCGCCCCACTCGCCGGAGCCCACGCGCGGCGCGACCTCGCGCATCCGGGCGTCGATCTCGTCCCACGCGCGGCGGCCCTTCTCGTGCAGCTCGGCCGCGCCGTACCCGAGCATCTCCCGCTCGCGCAGCAGCGTGGAGTAGAGCTCCTCGCCCATGCGCCAGGTGCCGCCCGCGGTGAAGCCCGACAGGAAGACGACGAAGTCGTCGAACGCCGCCGCGGCCGGCTCGGCCGCCGCCGCCAGCCGGGCCCGCAGCACCGGGTCCGCCACCAGCCCGGGGACGGTCTCGGTGAGGAAGCGCCGCGCCGTACGCGCCTGGCCCAGGCCGCGGGCGATCAGCAGGTCGGCCGCGAGATCGGGGTCGAGGTTCGCGCGGCAGGCGGCGAGCACCGCGGGCACCTCGGCGAGCCGCGCGACGGCGCTCTCGACCAGCTCGGCCTCCGGCTTCAACCGCTGCTGGAAAGGCGTGAACAGAGCGGCGAAGATCCCGTTCACGTAGGGCGCGGGATCACGCCGCCACTCAGGCCAGCGCGCGCTCGCCACCGACCCGCGCAAATGGGAGAGAACCAGCTCGCGGTCGATCTCGTCGTCCGCGGTCTCGCCGGGGGCACGTTCGGCCGACAGCCGTTCCAGCCAACGCTCCGCGGCGCGTTCCCTCGCGGTGAAGGCGGCCTCGGTGAAGTCGCCGAGTGTGTGGTCGTACCCGTCGGCGCCGAGCAGCGCGGCCCGGATCGGGTTCTCCCTGAAGTACCAACCGATGAAGTCATCCAGCAGCGTCATGCTCAAGGACTCTATCCGCGAGACTGGATCACGAATCCCCGCAACGAGGAGCAAACGGTGCCCCTGCAGATGATCGGCGCCCCCGGCGACCCCGACCTGATCCGGCTGCCCTGGGACATCCCGCTGGAGGAGTGGCCCGACCACCACCTGGTGACCCTGCCGCGCGGCATCTCGCGGCACGTCGTCCGGTTCGCCCGCCTGTCGGGGCGCGTCTACGCGATCAAGGAGATCAGCGAGCGGTACGCCAGGCGGGAGTACAAGCTGCTGTGGGACCTGGCCCGGCTGGACGCCCCGTCCGTCGAGCCGGTCGCGGTCGTCACCGGGCGCACGGCCGCGGACGGCACCGAGCTGGACTCCGCGCTGATCACCCGGCACCTGCAGTTCTCGCTCCCCTACCGGGCCGTGCTCTCCGGCGCGGTGCGGCCCGACACGCTGACGCGGCTGCTCGACGCCCTCGCCGTGCTGCTCGTCCGGCTCCACCTGGCGGGCTTCTACTGGGGCGACTGCTCGCTGTCCAACACGCTGTTCCGCCGCGACGCCGGAGCCTTCGCCGCGTACCTGGTGGACGCGGAGACCGGCGAGCTGCACCCGATGATCAGCGAAGGCCAGCGGACCCACGACATCGACGTGGCGCACGTCAACATCTACGGCGAGCTGCTCGACCTGGAGGCGGGCGAGCTGCTGCACCCGTCGATCGACCCGCTGGTCTTCGCCGGGCAGATCGTCGAGCGGTACGAGCGGCTGTGGAGCGAGCTGAACTCCGACGAGATCATCGAGGACGTCGACTGGCACATCGTCGAGCAGCGGATCAGGCGGCTCAACTCGCTCGGCTTCGACGTCGCCGAGATGATGGTCCGCAGGAAGGTCGGGACGGGGCGGCTCATCGTGCGGCCCAAGGTTGTGGACGCCGGGCACCACCAGCGCCGCCTGCTGCGCCTGACCGGTCTGGACGCGCAGGAGAACCAGGCCAGGCGGCTGCTGAACGACCTCGACGCGTTCCGGGTGTCGAACGGCCTGCGCCACGAGGACGAGGCGATCGTGGCCCACCGCTGGCTGGCCGAGGTCTTCCAGCCGGTGGTGAGCGGGATCCCGGCCGAGCTGCGGCGCAAGCTGGAACCCGCGCAGCTGTTCCACGAGGTGCTCGACCACCGCTGGTTCATGTCCGAGACGGCCGGGGCGGACGTGGGCCTCGATGCCGCGGTCCGGTCGTACGTCGAGAACGTCCTGGCGTTCAAGCCGGACGAGAACGCGGTGATCATCGACGCCGGGGCCGACCCGCTGTCCCCCTGAGCTCGGACGTCAGCCCTCCCGGAGATGCCGGGCGGCCGCGGCGATGTCGTCCTCGTTGAAGACACGGATGCCGTTCTGTTCGAGAAGCGCGGTGGTCACGCCCTGGCCCGGGGTCGTGCGCCCGGCGAACGTGCCGTCGTAGACGCGCAGCGATCCGCACGAGGGGCTGCCCTCCTTGAGGATCGCCACCCGGGCGCCGGCCGCCCGCGCCGCGTCGAGCGCCCGCCGGGCCCCCTCGACGAACGCCTCGGTCACGTCGTCGCCGTCCGGCGTGAGGATGCGCGCGGTCCCGGCCAGCACGGCGGCGCCGCCCGCGCCGCCCTCGATCTCCGCCGGCGGCCTGGGGACGGGCAGCCCGCCCGCGACTTCCGGACAGAACGGGACAAGTCGCCCTTCGGCGTTCCAGGCGGCGAGCAGTTCGTCCTCGCTCGTCTTGGCGCCGCCGTCGTAGCGCACCTTGCGGCCGAGGAGACAGGCGCTGACCAGGACTCGTTCCATAACTCCTATTCTCGCCCACCCTTAACCCAAAATAAGCCGGGCGATCTTCACATATGCCGGTAAATACAACTCTTCTATGCAGTTAGGGATTTCTCCTCCTTGAGGGACTAATCCTTATATCTCACCTCTTGTCGCGATCGATCGTGCGGGCTGCGCGGGCACCGGCTTCTCTAATGTTGGCCGCGCTGCATGGGCGACACGGCGAGGGAGCTGCGCGTGACCGGGATAGAGGACTGCCTTTCCGAGGCCATGACGATCCCCGGCGCACTTGACGCGATCCTCGTGGATCACACCAGCGGAATGGCGGTCGCCGCCAAGGGCGTGCCCTATCCGGAGGGATCGGCCGCGGGCCTGAGCGAGGCGTTCCGCGCCACACTCGACGGCCTCGCCCTCTCGACGCCCGACGGGACGATACGCATCGAGGACGTGATCGTCACCACCGACCGGGCCTACCACCTGATCAAACCGATGGAGACGATGTTCGACGGCCCGCTGCTCATCTGCCTCCGGCTCGACCCCGACCGCGCGAACCTCGCCCTCGCCCTACGCCAACTTCAGGCCATCTCCCACCGGCTGATCGCCTCGTGACCCATGGCCACCACCACGACCCTCGACTCCGTACTCACCGGACTGGCCCAGGACAGGGCCACCGGCTCCCTCCGCATCGGCCGCGCCGGCACGATCTTCCTCACCCGAGGCCGGGTGTCGTACGCCGAATGCACGGGGACGCCGGGCGTGGAGGAGCTGCTGACCGCCTCCGGGCGGATCAGCGCCGGCGCGGTCAGGAAGGCGCGCCAGGCCGCCACCGGAGAGAGCGACCCGCCGAGCGGCGGCGACCGGCTGGTCGACGCCGGCGTCCTCACCAAGGGCGAGCTGGAGTTCTGCGTCCTGGGCGCCACCCTCGACGCCTCGTACTTCCTGCTCGGACCCACGCTCGCCACGAGCGGGGCCCGTCCCGGGCCCAAGCCCCGGTTCAAGGACGGGGAGCGGCACTGGCTCGGGACGCACTGGTTCTTCGACGTGCCCGGCCTCTTCCAGGAGTGCCGGCGGAGGAAGGCCCGATTGGACCGCGCATGGCCGTCGAGCGAGCTCGACACACAACCGGTGATCCCGGTCCGGCGCATCCCCGGCAGGCACGTGGTGCTGTCCGCGCTGCAGTGGGAGGTGCTGCTCGGCGCCGACACCACCGCCACACCCGCCGAACTGGCTCGCCGCCTCGGCCGTCCCGCCTACTCGACCCTGCTCGCCGTACGCGAACTGGGCGCGGCGGGGCTGCTCGCGACCGGGGCCGACCCCGCCGACCAGGCCGCGCCCACCCAGCCGGCGCTGCCGAAACGCGCCGAGCGGAGCGGGCCACGGGCCGAGCTGCGCCCCGGACCGGGGTCGGACCCGGCACAGCCGTACCTGCCACAGGTCAGCGCCGACCCGACCGACGTGAAGCTGCTCATCAGGCTGCGTGACGCACTGGAGGCGCTGCAGTGATCACCTGGCTCAAGCGGGCCGGAAAGGGCATTTCGATGGATCTACGCGGCGAAATACACGAGGAGATGCTCCTCCTCAGGGAACGCGCGCCCGAGATCACCGGCACGCTCACCTGCACGGTGGACGGGATGCTCATCGCGACCGACATCTCCGGCCACACCGAACAGACAGCGGCGCTCTCGTCGGCGCTCATCTCGATGGCCCGCAGGATGACCGACCTCGTCCAGGTCGGCGCCCTTGAGGAGACCCTGATCTCCGGCACGCGCGGACACGCCGCGTGCTACGCCGCGGGTCCCAAGCTCGTCCTCGCCGTTCTCGCCGGCCCGGGGGCCAACCTCGGCCTGCTCCGGATCGAGGGCCGTAAGACGGCGGCCAAACTCGCCGCCATCGTCGAACGCGCATAACCGAACCAACCGAACAGGAGAAACGGGCATGACGAACATCGACATCTCGCTCAAGGAAATGATGGGCATCGACGGCGCCCTCGGCTCCTGCGTCGTCGACTACGGCAGCGGCATGGCCCTCGGCACCCTCGGCGGCTCCAAGGACCTCGACCTCGCGGTCGCGGCCGCGGGTAACACCGAGGTCGTCAAGGCCAAACTCCGCACGATGGAGTCGCTCCAGATCAAGGACGCCATCGAGGACATCCTCATCACGCTCGGCTCGCAGTACCACATCATCCGCCCGGTCACCGGGCGCAGCGGCAAGGGGCTGTTCCTCTACCTGGCCCTCGATCGCAACAGGTCCAACCTGGCGATGGCCCGCCACCAGCTCCGCTCCATCGAGGAACGCCTGGAAGTCTGACCGCTCCCCCGGGAGGCCGTCCCTACCCGGCAGCCTCCCGGGGGGACGCCCCGAGCGAAGCGAGCGCCAACCACTCACCCGCGAGGGGCGCGGCGGTGTCTGGACTGAGGAACGAGTGGGCTGAGGAACGAAGCCCCGAGTGACGAGGGAAGACCTCGACTGAGGGCGCCCCGAGCCGCGCGAGCGAAGCGAGCGCAAATAAACAGGGCGTACCGTTGTAATAGTGCAACTAATGAACCGCCGCCGACGGGTCCTGGTGCTGCTCATCTGCTGCATCAGCCTGCTGATCGTGTCCCTCGACAACACGATCGTGAACGTGGCGCTCCCCTCCATCGGACGCGCCCTGCACGCCCCCATCTCCGGGCTGCAGTGGACGATCGACGCCTACACGCTGACGCTCGCGAGCCTGCTCATGCTGTCCGGCTCCACCGGCGACCGCATCGGGCGACGGCGGGTCTTCCAGATCGGCCTGCTCGTCTTCACGTCCGCGTCCCTGTTGTGCAGCATCGCCCCGACCCTGGAATGGCTGATCGCGTTCCGCGCCCTCCAGGCGATCGGCGGGTCGATGCTCAACCCCGTCGCCATGTCGATCATCACCAACACCTTCACCGACCCGCGCGAACGCGCCCAGGCGATCGGCGTGTGGGGCGGCGTCGTCGGGATCAGCATGGCCCTCGGCCCCGTCGTCGGCGGCGTGCTCACCGACAGCGTCGGCTGGCGGTCCATCTTCTGGATCAACGTGCCGATCGGGCTGGCCGCCGTCCTGCTCACCTGGCGCTTCGTCCCCGAGTCCAAGTCCGAGAAGCCGCGCCGGATCGACCCCGTCGGCCAGGTGCTCGTCATCGCCCTGCTCGCCTCCCTGACGTACGGGATCATCGAGGGGCCCGGCCTGGGCTGGACGTCCGGCCTCACCATCGGATGCTTCGCCGTCGCCCTCCTCTCCCTCGTCGCGCTGATCTGGTACGAGCCCCGCCGCGACGAGCCGCTCATCGACGTGCGTTTCTTCCGCAGCGCCCCGTTCTCGGGGGCGGCGGCCATCGCGGTAGCCGGCTTCGCCGCGCTCGGCACCTTCCTCTTCGTCAACACGCTCTACCTGCAGGACATCCGCGGCCTGTCCGCCCTGCGCGCCGGGCTCTGCATGCTGCCCGTCGCGCTCGCGACGCTGATCTTCGGACCACTCTCCGGGCGGCTGGTCGGCGCGCGCGGTCCCCGAATATCGCTCATCGCGGGAGGCACCTGCATGGCCGTCGGCGGGGTCCTGCTCGCCCAGATCACCCCCGCCACACCCATCCCCGCGCTGCTGGCGATCTACCTGGTCTTCGGGCTCGGCTTCGCGGTGGTCAACCCGCCCATCACCAACACCGCCGTCTCCGGGATGCCGCTGTCCCAGGCCGGCGTCGCCGCCGCCGTCGCCTCGACCAGCCGCCAGGTCGGCCAGTCGCTCGGGGTCGCCATCGCCGGATCGGTCGTCGCCTCCGCCACCGGCGTCTCCGGCTTCACCCGGGCCAGCCACGCCACCTGGTGGATTGTCGCCGCGTACGGGCTGCTCGTCCTGATCCTCTCCATCGTCAGCACCAGCGGCTGGGCCATGGCCACCGCCGAACGAACCGCCGCGCGCCTGACGCCGTACGAACCGGCGAGGTCCCGATGAACGCCCTTCCCGACGAAGAGCTCGCCACCCGCGTCTGGCGCGGCATGCGCGGCCTGGTCGTCGACCGGCACGAACGACGCAAGGAGGTGTGCGAGGCCCTCGGCATGAGCTTCGTCCGCGTCAAGGCCCTCCGCCTCGTCGCCGCCGGACCACTGACCTTGCGGCGGCTCGCCGAACAGCTCACCACCGACCCTCCGTACACCACGGTCGTGGTCGCCGACCTGGAGCGCCGAGGGCTGGTCGAGCGCGCCCCTCATCCCGGCGACCGCCGGGCCAAGATCGTCTCGATCACGCCCGAAGGCGTACGGGCCGCCGAACTCGCCGAGTGCATCCTCGGCACACCGCCCGCCGCACTGCTCGCCCTGGATCCGGCCGACCTCGACGCCCTCGACCGCGTCATCACCCGTCTCCTCGCCACCTGAATCCGGGCCTGGACGGGAGCGTGGCCGTTCCTGGTGCGCGTCGCTGAATGGTGACCGCTGCGCTGCGGCGGGCAGTCGCTCCGGCGCGCCGTGATAGCTGATCTCTGGCGACACCGCTTCGCGGCTTCGGGCGCGGTGGTACATGGCACGGTCCTACGCGCGCCGGAGCAACCACCCGCACTCCGCTCCGCTCACCGCCGCCCCGGCTGCCGGCCGTAGGCGCCTCGTCTCGTCCTCGGCCTCCTTCTCGCCGGTCGTGGCGTCGATCGGCCTTCGACGCTCAAATAGGCGAGTACGCACCTGACGGGAGCGTCGACATCATCGTCAACGACGCCGGCATCGGCCGCAGCTCGGGCGGCAGTTCACCCTCGCCAACTCCCAACGCCCGCCACCCCGACGTGCTGGCAGCCCAACGCCGCGAACGCGCCCGGATCCGCGAGGAGAAGGGCATCCGCTGGGGAGGACGGCCCCTGCCACAGCGGCCTGACCGTCTCGGCGCTGCGGTCATAGCGGCAGACAGCCGGACCACCGATCAGCTGACATGCGCGGCGATGGTCCGTGCGCACTCCATCGACTCGGCATGCGTGGTGTCCACCTCCAGGTCATAGACCATGCCCCGGTGGACCACATCCGCCTGGGACTCCGCCATGCCGACGACCCGATCACCTCGTGCGACCTCACGGCCCGCGGCAACCGCACTGTCGCACCGGACGCCGACCCACAGCACCCGCAGTTCGCCCAAAGCCTTCTGCCATCGCTTCTGCGAGTCCGCTCCGCCGAGGAAGACCTCATCAACGATGACCCGGGCACCCGCACGGGCCATCGCGGCGACCCCCTCGATCCATGCCGCTTCCAGCGCCCGGAACTCCGGCCCGACGATCACTTGCCCGTCCGGAGCGAACTCGATCCCGGCATCCGATGTCTGCATGGACGCGGGCATCGCCTCAATCAGCGTGTCTGTCCCCAGGGCCAACCACGGATCCGGCAGGCATGCCTGCAGACACCGAACGATCCCGGACTTCCCCGAGCTGGAACCACCGTTGAGAACGATCACTTCAGTCATCACCACGCCACAGTAGAGGCAACCACAGCAACGCTCGAAACAGATTTCCGCGAACGCTGCACCGCCCGCCACAACCCGGTGAACCTTCCCGGTCAGAGCACTGGATCACGCTGAAGCGGCTGCGCGACGGAGGGCAGATCATCAACATCTCCAGCGGCGCGGCCTGGTCGTCGACCGGCACAAACGACGCAAGGAGGTGTGCGAGGCCCTCGGCATGAGCTTCATCCGCGTCAAGGCCCTCCGCCTCGTCGCCACCGGACCACTGACCTTGCGCCGGCTCGCCGAACAGCTCACCACCGACCCTCCGTACACCACGGTCGTGGTCGCCGACCTGGAGCGCCGAGGGCTGGTCGAGCGCACCCCTCATCACGCCCTCGACCGCGTCATCGCTCGCCTCCTCGCCACCTGATGAACGGTTGCGGGGAGACGTGGTACT
This sequence comes from Microtetraspora malaysiensis, assembly GCF_050947145.1. Lineage (NCBI taxonomy): Bacteria > Bacillati > Actinomycetota > Actinomycetes > Streptosporangiales > Streptosporangiaceae > Microtetraspora > Microtetraspora malaysiensis. The sequence goes on along the minus strand of NZ_CP191998.1, from coordinate 2,076,625 downwards.
CACCGTTGACAAGTGCGCTGCGCTGCGGCGGTTGGCTGCCTCGGTGCGCGAGAAGCCCGCCCATGGTGATCGCCGTCGGCGCACTGCTCAGTGCCGTCCGGCAACCCCGTGCGTGGTTCGCACTGCTGGTGTCAGCGGGATCGTCGGCCCGCTCGCCTTCACCGCGCTCTACGGCGCGACCATCGATGCCGGGGACGGATGGGTGTGGGTCTGCGGCACGGTGCTGTATGTGCTGTGCGCTCCGGCGTTCGAGAGGGCTGCCCGCGAATGTGCCGGGCCGACTCGCTGGCGAGATCGAGCCGTCCATGACTGATCTCCTGGGGCCAAGGGGTCAGGCGGTGCGCTGAGGTGATCAGTGTCGCGCCCCGGGCCAGGCGTCGAGTGCCAGTTCGGCGGTTTCGGTTATGAACAGCCCGCATGGCTGCCCGACATGCGCAGATGAGACGTACGACCCGGCTTTCCCCTACCAACGTGCCCTGGCTCCCTGCTCAATGCTGCGCCGACTCGCCCACGGCCTACCGCAGCCGGACGACCCCAGACTGTCAGCAAAATTTGCTGACAGTCTGGGGTGTCTACGCGCGTGCTCGACACGAGGATTCGTGCTGATCCTCGAGGGTGGTTCTCGTTGAGAATCCACCCGGTTCATTTCAGAAGCAGAAGTTCCCGTAGTAGTCGAAGGCGCAGTCGCCGACGACAACTACGCCGCCGCTCCAGGGCCGACCCCAGGACCCGCTCCACGGGTTACCCCAGGGCCGACCCCAGGACCCGCCCCACGGGTTACCCCAGGGCCGACCCCAGGAGCCGCTGCCCGGCCGACCCCAGCCGCCCGGTCGGCCCCAGTCGCTGTGGGTGGTGTTGACTGCGGCGCTGTCGGCCTGCGCGACAGTAGCTGAGCTCTGCATTGTGAACGTCTCCGCCGAAGCGGCGACTGGCGCCATGACGGCGAGAGCGACGCAGGCGGAACTGGCCAGAAGTACGCGGTGGAGCATGCTTGTGGATCCTCTCCTGTCCAACTGAAGTCACTAACTGTGACCGCTGCCACGCTACCCATCTGTTGATCATGGATCTGGACGGAGACACATCAAGGGACGGCAATTATGTGATCCTGTCGGCGGGTTGCCCCGTGGGAGCGAGGCGATCCGATGGCCCGCCACATCCGACGGAACAGTCTGGCCGAATCATGAGTCTGATTTCCGACCTGCGGCGAGAAGGAGGCCGAGGACGAGACGGGGCGCCTACGGCCGGCAGCCGGGGCGGCGGTGAGCGGAGCGGAGTGCGGGTGGTTGCTCCGGCGCGCGTAGGACCGTGCCATGTACCACCGCGCCCGAAGCCGCGGCAGCGGTAGCACCAGAGATCAGCTATCACGGCGCGCCGGAGCGACTGCCCGCCGCAGCGCAGCGGTCACAATTCAGCGACGCGAACCGGGCACAGCTATGCTCCCTCGCCCTCGCCCTCGCCGTCCCGGCAGGCGTCGGCGACGGCTTGGGGGTCCCAATAGAACGGGCGACATTCGAGCATGCGTCCGTTCCTGACAGTGATCAGTTGCACGATCAGGGTGTCGACGTGCCGGCCGGTGGCACGGGCGCGAAAGCGCACCCGGTTCCGCACGACCACCGTGTTCTCGTCGCCCCAGTGCTCCTGTTCCAGAAACTCCATCGACTCCCAGACCTCACTGAAGAGGGCCAGGAACCGCTCCATGCCGTCATGGCCGCGCCATGTTCCGGTGCCGGTGAAGGGCAGCCCGGGAGCCTGATGCAGGACCACCTCTGGATCCAGGTAGGCGGCGACGTCGTCGTAGCTCGCCTTACCGAACCCACCCGCGCTCACATACGCGGCCTCGGCCGCGTAGAACCTCTGCATCACCGTCCAGGCGTCTTCCGGTGACTGCCCATCCGCCCGCGATCCGCCGACCTGATCCCCTGCCACTTCTGCTGTGTCCATGGCGCCAGTGTCATCGGCCGGGGCAGGCCAACCCTGGCGGTAATCAGACCTATAACCGCCGCGGTCCCGATTCAGGGGGTCGATTCGACCCCATTCCAAGTAAAAGGCCTGGACCTCAAGGAGAGGTCCAGGCCCGGGCGTCGCCGACGCGCCGGTACCGGTCAGGCGAGGGTGACGGTGACCGGGAGCTCCTTGATGCCGTTGACGAAGTTGGAGCGGACCCGGCGGATGTCGCCGGCGAGCTTGATGTCGGCGAGGCGCGGCAGCAGCTCCTCGAACATGACCCGGATCTCCAGGCGGGCGAGGGCGTTGCCCAGGCAGAAGTGCGGGCTGCCCTTGCCGAAGGTGATGTGGTCGTTGTTCTGCCGGGTGACGTCGAAGGTGTACGGGGAGTCGAAGACTCGCTCGTCCCGGTTGCCCGAGCCGAACCACATGACGACCTTGTCGCCTTCGGCGATCTTCTGCCCGTGCATCTCGACGTCCCGGGTCGCCGTACGGCGGAAGTGGTAGACCGGGGAGGCCCAGCGCAGGAACTCCTCCACCGCGTTCGGCATGAGGGAGAGGTCCTGCCGGAGCTTCTCCGCCTGCTCGGGGTGGTCGATCAGGGCGCGCATGGTGTGGGAGATGGCGTGCCGGGTGGTCTCGTTGCCGGCGACCACGAGCAGCAGGAAGTAGTTGTCGAAGTCGTTCGGCGAGAGCGGCACGCCGTCGGACGGGGTCCCGTTGACGAGCTTGCTGACGAGGTCGGTGCCGTCGCCGCCGCGGCGCTGCCTGGCCAGCTCCCTGCCGTACTCGAAGACCTCGATGGAGGCGGGGCTGCGGAACGGCAGGTCGCGGTACTTCTCGCTCTCGGCGCTGTGCAGCAGGACGTCGGCGTAGTCGGGGTCGGTGTTGCCGATGATCCGGTTGCCCCAGTCGATGAGCTGCTGGGTGTCGTCCTCGGGCACGTCGAGCATCTTGGCCAGGACGTTGATCGGGAAGTCGGCGGAGACCTCCTTCACGAAGTCGAACGTGCCCTTGGCGAGCGCCGCGTCGAGGGTGCGGGCGGTGAGGCCGCGCAGGAAGACCTCGTAGCCGGCGACGGCCCTGGGGGTGAACTCGCGCTGCATGATGCGGCGGAGCACGCTGTGCCGGGGGCCGTCGGTCTCCAGGAGGGAGCGCCGGATGGTGGCCTGGCGTTCGTCCACCTCTTCAAGGTTGACGAACTTCATGGAGGTGAACGTCTCGGCGTCGCGGTCGACACGGACGATGTCGGCGTGACGGGTGATCGACCAGAAGCCGCTGCCGTGGTCGCCCTCGTCCTGCCAGTGCACCGGGGCCCCGTCGCGCAGCACGTCGAACATGCGCCACGGGGTTTCGCCGTCGAGGAACTTGTCGTTGTCCGCCAGGTCGACGTCTTCCAGGCGCATTGATCCTCCAGAAGGGGTTTCAGGAACTACGAGTGACTAGAGGTGGCTAGAGGTGGTAGGCGTACTCGCGGAACTCCCAGTCGGTGATGAACTGGGAGAAGCGCTCGACCTCGTTCCGCTTGTAGGCGAGGTAGGCGGTGGTGAACTCCTTGCCGAGGACCTCGCTGAAGGCGGTGTCGGCGCTGAGGGCGTCCAGCGCGACGGGCAGCGACATCGGCAGCATGGGGGCCTTGCTGGTGTCGTAGCCGTAGCCGGAGAGTGGTGCGGGCGGCTCCACGCGGTCGCGGATGCCGAGGTAGATGGCGGCGAGCAGGCCCGCGATGCCGAGGTAGGGGTTGGCGGAGGCGTCGCCGAGCCGGACTTCCAGGCGGGTGCCGGCGCCGCGCTCCGGCGGGACGCGCAGCATGGCGCTGCGGTTGTCGAGGCCCCAGTCGATCAGCCAGGGGGCGAGCGTGTCCGGCCCGAACCGCTTGTACGAGTTGATCGTCGGGTTGAGCAGGGCGGCGAGCGCTGGCGCGTGCGCGAGGATGCCGCCGATGGCGTACCTGGCCCGCTCCGAGAGCCCGTACGCCTCGGAGGGGTCGTCGAAGACGTTTTGGCCGTTCTCGTCCGTGCAGGAGAGGTGGACGTGGAAGCCGGAGCCGCCCTCGTCGTTGAAGGGCTTGGCCATGAAGGTGGCCATCATGCCGTCGCGGCGGGCCAGTTCCTTGATGGCGGATTTGAAGCGGAAGGCCCGGTCGGCGGCGTCGACGGCTTCGGAGTGGTGGAGGTTGATCTCGAACTGTCCGCCGGAGAACTCGTGGTTGCCCATGGTGACGCCGAGTTCCATCCCGCGCAGCGTGCGCAGGGTGCGCAGCACGTGGGAGCCCCGGTCGCCCTTGGCGCCGACGACGTAGACGTTGCCGGGGGCGTCGTCGTAGCGCTTCCAGCCCGCGCCGTCGGGCTCCAGCAGGAAGTACTCCAGCTCGGGGCCGACGACGCCGGTCAGTCCGAGCTCCGCGAGCTTGGCGGCGGCGGCGCGGACGACCTCGCGCGGCGATTCGGGGAAGGGCTCGCCGGTGGCGGGGTTGACCGCGTCGCCGAGACAGTAGGCGACTCCGGGCTCCCAGGCGAGCGGGACGAGTGTGGACAGGTCGGGGCGGATGGAGATGTCGGGGAGGCCCTCGTCGAGCCCGCCGGGCACGGGGACGACGTCGGCCTGCGGCGAGGTGTAGTAGACGGCGCGGCAGAAGGCGACGCCGCTCTCGCACACCTCGGGGAGCCGTTCGACGAGCACGTCTTTGCCGCGGTCGGTGCCGATGAGGTCGGGATAGCCGATACGGACGACGTCGACGCCCTGGTCCTGCAGGCGCTGAACGGCCCGTTCCGCGGACTCCGTGCTCACATGGCCTCCTCGATAGTGCCAGCACGTGGGGGGTTCATTTGGGTGCAAACAATACGCCGCAATTGGGGGGACAACAAGAGTCCACTTTTGAAAGATATCTGCGGTCCGCTGATGACAATGCCCAGCTCAGGGCATATCGTATGGATCCAAATGAACTGACCCCACCCCCAAGGAGGCGCCGTGGCCACGCTGCGCGGTTTCTACACGCCCAAGACGGTGAGCGGCCGGTCCTCGCTGGTCCCGAGCCCGCCCTGGTACTACTCGGGCGACCTGCTGACCGTGGAATACCGGACCGACCCCGCCAAGGTGGCCGCGCTGCTCCCCGAGCCGCTCTCGCTCGCCGAGGAGGACCCGGGCGCGGTGGCGGTGATCTGGGCCGACTGGCAGTCGTGCTCCGGAGGCCGCGAGGAGCTGCTGGACCCCGTGCGGTCGCAGTACAAGGAGTGCTTCGTCGTGGTGCGCTGCTCCTACCAGGGGCAGACCTACTCGCGGTGCGTCTACATCTGGGTGGACAAGGACTTCGCCATCGCCCGGGGCGTCCACCAGGGCTACCCGAAGAAGCTGGGCTCCGTCCACATGACCCGCCCGCACCCGTTCGGCCTGGCCGCGCCGCGGATCGGTGAGGGGGGCGTCTTCGGCGCCACGCTCGCCGCCGCCGACCGGCGGCTGGCCCAGGCCGTCGTACGACTCCGCGAGCCCAGCGAGACCAACGGCTTCGTCAACGGCCACCCGATGGCGCACAACCGCTGGCTGCGGTCGATCGAGCCGGGCAAGGGACTGGCTCTGGACGAGCTGATCGTCACCGGCGCCGAGAGTTTCGAGGGCGGCCAGGCCTGGACCGGCGACGCGGAGATCGAGCTGTTCGACGCGCCGACCGAGGAGCTCGCCGGCCTCACGGTGGACGAGATGATCGGCGGCTACTACCGCCAGGTCGGGGTCGTCTGGAACGGCGGCACGCTGCTGGAGTCGGGTGCCTCCGGCGCGGAGTAGCGCGAACCGTCAAGGAGGGCCGGGTCACCCCGGCCCTCCTTTTCTGTGCCTTGACCGCTACTCGGCGGAAGCGCCGTGGCCGATCCGGGCGTACGTCGCCGGGTCGGCGGCCTTGATCCGCAGGCCGTAACCGACGCCGACGATCCCGGCGAGCAGGACGAGGCCGGGGATCAGCCAGTTGAGGACCGAGTCCGGCGGGGTGCCGAGCAGGGCGTTGAAGTTGACGACCGCGAGCACGAGGATGGCCGCCAGGGCCGCGCCGGCCAGCGTGGGGGCGATGATGCGGCTGAAGCCGTTTTCACCGCGCGAGTCGCGGCGGAAGAACCCGAGCACCGACACCGAGGTGACCACGAGCAGCAGGATCACGCCGAGCGCGCCGAGGTTGGTGAACCAGTTGAACAGCGTGCCGGTGGGGTCGCCGCCGAGGACGCCGAAGCCGACCACGACCACGAGCGCGATGGCCGTCTGCACGAGCGAGCCGACGTACGGGGAGCCGTGCCTGGGGTGGGAGTCGCCGAGCCGGGCGGGCAGGACGCGCTCGCGGCCGAGCGCGAAGAAGTACCGCGCCACCGCGTTGTGGAAGGACAGCAGGGCGGCGAACACGGCGGTGACCATGAAGACGTTGGCAAGCGTGGAGAACGCCGAGCCGAGGGTCGCCTCGCCGAGGATGAAGACGAGGTCGGTGCCGTTCTTCGCCGACTCGTCGATGATCTTGTCGACGCCGGTGCCCATGGACATCGCCCACGCGGTGAAGGCGTAGAACACGCCGATCAGGGCGACGGCGATGTAGGTGGCGCGGCTGACGGTGCGGCGCGGGTCGCGGCACTCCTCGCTGTAGATCGCGCCGGACTCGAAGCCCATGAACGACGCCATCACCCAGCAGAAGCCGGCCCCGACGGCGCCGGTGGTGACGGCGCTCCAGGTGAACGGCTCGGCGGTCAGGCCGGCGGGGGCGTTCCCGACCTGGGCGATATCGAAGACCAGGACGGTGAGCCCCTCGCAGACCAGCAGGACGGCGAGGACGCGGGCGTTCAGGTCGATCCGGCGATAGCCGAGGAACGCGATCAGCGCGAGGGCGACCAGCGAGCACACCCACCAGGGCACGTCCACGCCGAGGTGCGCCGAGACCAGCCCCGCGGCGGCCGCGCCGAACAGCCCGTACAGGCCGACCTGCATGGCGTTGTACGCGACGAGCGCGACGAACGAGGCACCGACGCCGGTCACCCGGCCGAGCCCCTGCGCGATGTAGGAGTAGAACGCGCCCGCGTTGGAGATGTGCCGGCTCATCGCGGCGTACCCGGCGGAGAAGACGGCGAGCACGGCCGCGAGGATCAGGTAGATGAGCGGGACCCCGGTCACCCCGGTGGTGCCGTAGCTCATCGGAAGGCCGCCGGCCGCGACGGTCAGCGGCGAGGAGGCCGCCACGACGAAGAAGACGATGTCGGGCACGCCGATCCGACGTCGGGAGAGGGTGTGCGTCGCGGACTGTTCACCGGCCGAAAGCCGTCCGGTGGCGATTGCCTCATCGGCCATGGCAACCTTCCATATAAAAGGGGTGGATGAGCGGGGATGTCTCTTCAGCGATCTGCCCGCTCACCGGCCCGACCACTGGAATTCATGAGATCGTTTGAGTGCGTACGACCTGCCGTTTGGCGGATCGTACGTGTACAAATGAAACCGGCGCAAGACTTGACATGAAAGGAGTCGGGGTGCCCGCGCACTACTCGCTCTCCGAAACCGAGGAGGCGGTGAAGCGCAGGTTGGGGCCGATTCCGGTCCGCAGGGAGGCGCTCGCCGCGGTCTCCAACCTGTATCGCGCGGCCGCCGCGGTCCGGCAGCACCTGGAGAACTCGGCGCTCCGGTCGGCCGACCTCACCTGGAGCGCGTTCGTCGTGCTGTGGGTGGTGTGGATCTGGGAGGAGATCGAGACGCGGTACGCCGCGGCCGAGGCGGGCATCTCCAAGGGCACCCTCACCGGCATCATCAAGACCCTGGAGTCACGCGGCCTGGCGGAGCGCCGCCAGCACCCCGACGACGGCCGGCTGGCGCTGCTGCGGCTCACCCCCGAGGGGCTCGCGCTGATGGAGAAGCTGTTCCCCGCGTTCAACGACGAGGAGTCGTTCGTGGTCGGCGCGCTCGACGCCGAGGAGTCCCTGCACCTCGCGGACACGCTGCGGCGGATCGTCACGCATCTGGAGGAGCACGGCGAGGAGCGCAGGGAGAACCTGCGCCGGGAGTCCCCCGCGCCGCCGCGCCGCGGGGGACGCCGCCGGTCAGACTGAGCGGGCCGCCGCGACCAGGCCGTCGAAGATCCGCTGGTTGACCGGGTCGGTCGCCGCGGTGTCCTCGGGGTGCCACTGGACGGCGAGGAACCATCCCTTACGCGCGGCCGGCTCGGCGGCCTCGATCGTGCCGTCCTCGGCGTGCGCGACGGCCTCCAGGCCCTCCCCCAGCGACGACGCGCACTGGTGGTGGTAGCAGGACGCCTCGATCTTCTCCGCCCCGGCCACCTCGGCCAGTAGCGAGCCGGGCCGTACGCGCACCGGGTGCACGACGTGGCGGTGGTCGGGCTCCATGTGCTGCACCAGCCGCCCGCCGAGGGCGACGTTGACGACCTGCAGGCCCCGGCAGATGGCCAGGGTCGGCATCCCGGTGGACAGCGCGTGCCGGGCCGCCGCGAAGTCGAAGGCGTCCTGCTCGGCGTCCACGTCGTAGACGCTCTCGTGCGCCGCGTCCTCGCCGTACGCCGAGGGGGAGAGGTCGCCTCCGCCGGGGAGCAGCAGGCCGTCCGCGACGGCGAGCCGCGCGGCGGCCTCGTCCGCGCCCACGGGGTGCATGAGGAAGGCCTCGCCGCCGGCGCGGTGGACGGCGTCGGCGAGCGCCCGGGCGGTGACCACCGCCGAGTAACGGAGCGCGGACGTTGTGGCGGCGAACCGCGAGGGAATCGCGATGATCGGCCGGCGGTCGGGCATCCCAGCCTCCTTGCAGTTGTTTGACTCCAAACGATAGCGGCATATTGACTGGCCGGGAGAGCGCGACCTAAGTTGTTTGGGACCAAACGAGCTGGAGGAGCGGATGGCCACTGTCGGGGATGTCACGATCCAGGAGGACCACTGGATTGGAGGCGCACGGGTCTCCTCACCTGCGACGTTCGACGACGTCTCGCCGATCGACGGGCAGGTGATCGCGCGCGTCGCACGCGGCGGCGCGAAGGAGGCCGAAGAGGCGGTCCGGGCCGCGACCAAAGCGTTCCCCGCGTGGGCCCGCACGAGCCGTGAGGAGCGGGCGCGGCTGCTGCACGCGATCGCCGACGGAGTCGAGAAGCGGCTGGACCAGCTCGCGATCGTGGAGACGACCGACAACGGCGCCCTGCTGCGGTCGCACCTGCGCGGCGTGATGCCCCGGGTGGCGCACAACTTCCGCTTCTTCGCCGACTGGCTGGTCGGGCTCGGGCACGACGACTTCGAGACCCGCGGGCACCGCAACCACGTCTCCTGGGACCCGGCCGGCGTCTGCGCGCTGATCACCCCGTGGAACGCGCCACTCATGCTGGCCACCTGGAAGATCGCCCCGGCGCTCGCCGCCGGTGACACGGTCGTCCTGAAGCCGGCCGAGTGGTCCCCGCTCACCGCGTCGCTGCTCGCCGAGATCACGGTCGAGGCCGGGCTGCCCGACGGCGTCTTCAACGTCATCCAGGGGTACGGCGAGGAGGTCGGCGCCCCGCTGGTCGCCCACCCCGACGTACGCCGGATCAGCTTCACCGGCTCGGTGCCCACCGCCCGCCGCATCGCCCGCGCCGCGGCGGCCAACCTGACCCCGCTGTCGCTGGAGCTCGGCGGCAAGTCCCCGCTGATCGTCTTCGCCGACGCCGACCTCGACCTCGCCGTGAACCTCGCGGTCGAGCAGTACGACAACGCCGGGCAGGTCTGCCTGGCCGCGACCCGGCTGCTCGTCGAGGAGAGCGTCGCCGCCGAGTTCACCGAGCGTTTCGTCGCCAAGGCGAGCACGCTGCGCCAGGGCGACCCGCGCGACCTCGCCACCGACATCGGCCCGAACATCCACCGCGAGCACGTCGAGCGGATCGACGGGTTCGTCCGGCGGGCCGTCGCCGCCGGGGCCACCCCCGTCATCGGCGGCGGACCCAACACCGACCTCGGCGGGCTGTACTACCGGCCCACGCTGTTCACCGGCGTGGCCCCGGACAGCGAGATCGTCAACGAGGAGGTCTTCGGACCGGTCCTCACGCTCCAGACGTTCCGCACCGAGGACGAGGCCGTCGAGATGGCCAACTCCACGAAGTTCGGCCTGGCCGCCACCCTCGCGACCGGCTCCCGCGAGCGGGCCGACCGCGTCACCGAACGGCTGGTCGCCGGCACTGTCTGGGTCAACTGCTTCTTCGTCCGCGACCTCCAGGCCCCGTTCGGCGGCGCACGTCAGTCGGGCGTCGGCCGCGAGGGCGGCGACTGGAGCTTCGACTTCTACTGCGACGTCAAGAACACCGTCACCGCGCCGGGAGGCTGGAATGGGTGAGATCGTCGGCGCGGGCATGCTCGCCCACGCGCCCACCATCATGCTGCCCCCGGAGGTCCGCAAGGAGCTCAACGAGGGCAAGGAGATCAGCATCGTCCCCGGGCTGGAGCGCCTGCGGGAAGAGGTCTTCGAGACCCTCGACTACGACACCGTGATCGTCTTCGACTCGCACTGGGCGACCACCGTGGAGTTCGTGGTCACCGCGCAGGACCGGCGCTCCGGGCTCTTCACCTCGGAGGAGCTCCCGCGCGGCATGTGCCGGATCCCCTACGACTTCCCCGGCGACCCCGAGCTGGCCCGCCTGATCGCGGCCCAGCAGGAGAAGCACTCCACCTGGATCACCGCGATCGACGACCACCATCTGCCGATCTTCTACGCCACGGTCAACCTGTGGAAGTACCTCGGCGTACCGGGCAAGCGGTGGATCTCGATCGGCATGTGCCAGACCGCCGAGACCGAGGACAACCTCCGCCTGGGCCGTGCGGTCGGCGAGGCCGTCGCGGCAAGCGACCGCAAGGTCCTGCTGATCGCCTCCGGCGCGCTCTCGCACACCTTCTGGCCGCTGCGCCAGCTGCGCGCCCACGAGGCCAGCGACCCCGTGCACGTCTTCTCCCCCGAGGCGCGGGCCGCGGACGAGGAGCGCATCGCGTGGATGCTGGCCGGCGAGCACGCCCGCCTGCTCGACACGATGCCCGACTTCTACCGCTTCAAGCCCGAGGCCAGGTTCGGCCACTACCTGATGATGGCCGGGGCGCTCGGCGAGCACGACTTCACCGCGCCCGGCCGGCAGTACAGCGACTACGAGAACGCCACGGGCACCGGCCAGGTGCACGTCTGGTTCGACCGGCCGGAGGGCGGCTTCACCGCGCCCCGGGCGACCGACAGCTCGGGTGACCCGTACCCCTACCCGTTCACCCTCGAAGGGACCCGTTGATGCCCGAGTACCGCAGGATCCTCCTGGACGGCGCCGCCACCCAGGTGCGCCGCGAGGGCGACGAGCTGGTCAGCGCCGACGGCCGCGTGGTGGGCGTCGAGGACGCCGTCCACCTGCCGCCGTCCGTGCCCAGCAAGATCATCGCTGTCCACCTGAACCACCGCAGCCGGGTCGAGGAGTTCATGACCTCACTGCCCCCGGCGCCGACGTACTTCCACAAGCCGACCTCGGCGCTGAACGGGCACAAGGGCGCGATCGTCCGTCCCGAGCGGTGCGAGTACCTCAACTACGAGGGCGAGGTGGCCATCGTGATCGGCCGCACCGCGCGCAACATCTCGCCGGACGAGGCCGGGGACTACATCGCCGGCTACACGGTGGGCAACGACTACGGCCTGCACGACTTCCGCGACACCGACGCCGGCTCGATGCTGCGGGTGAAGGGCTCCGACACGCTCTGCCCGCTCGGCCCCGGCCTCGTCACCGACTGGGACTTCCGCGGCAAGCGGCTGCGCACGTACGTCAACGGCGAGGTCGCCCAGGACGGCTCCACCGACGAGATGGAGTGGGACATGCACTACCTCGTCGCCGACATCGCCCGCACGATCACGCTCTACCCGGGCGACGTGCTGCTGTCGGGCACCCCGGCCAACTCGCGGCCGGTCCAGCCGGGCGACGTGGTCGAGGTCGAGGTCGAGGGCCTCGGCACGCTGCGCAACCACGTGGTCCAGGGACCCGCTCCCATCCGTGACGACTGCGGCGCCCAGCCGACCGAGTCGGAGGAGGTCCTCTCCACCGCGTTCGGCGGCGACTGGGAGTTCCGCGGCATTCGAGCCCCGAAGCGCTAACCATCACAAGGAGTTCCACCATGAAGGTCGTCGTCGACATGGACGTCTGCAAGGACCACGGGCAGTGCGTCTTCTCCGCCCCCGAGGTCTTCCAGATCAACGAGAACGGCCGGCTGGTCTACGTGGCGGAGCCCGACGAGTCGCTGCGCGACGCCGTCGAGGAGGCCGCCGACGTCTGCCCGCTGCAGGCCATCACGATCGAGGACTGAACGCGATGAGCCGGCGCATCCTGATCGCGGGCGCCTCGATGGGCGGCCTGCGCGCGGCCGAGCGGCTGCGCGCCTCCGGATTCATGGGAGAAATCGTCGCCGTGGGCGACGAGATCCACATGCCGTACAACCGCCCGCCGCTCTCCAAGGAGGCCCTCGCCGCGGAGGTGACCCACGAGGCGGTCGCGTTCCGGCTGCGCCCGGCCGTCGCCGACGTGACCTGGCGGCTCGGTGTCCCGATCGCCTCCGCCGACCTCGACGCGGGAGCCGTACGGCTCGCCGACGGCGCGGAGCTGGCCTACGACGGCCTGGTGGTCGCCACCGGGATGCGGCCGCGGCGGCTGCCCACGCCGGGCCCGGCCCGGGGCAGGCACGTGGTGCGCACCCTCGACGACGCCCGCGCGCTGCGCGGCGACCTGGGCCCCGGCGCTCGGGTGCTGGTGGTCGGGGCCGGATTCATCGGATGCGAGGTCGCCGCGACGGCGCGGCTCCTCGGCGCCGACGTGACCGTGGTCGCGCCGGAGGCGGTGCCGATGCGCCGCCCGCTCGGCGACGATCTCGGGGCCGCCCTCCAGCGCCGCCACGAGCGGCACGGCGTCCGGTTCCTGCTGGGCCGTACCGTCGCGGGCTTCCTCGGCGCGGACCGGGTCACCGGGGCCGAGCTGTCCGACGGCACCCGCCTCGACGCCGACGTCGTCGTGGAGGCGGTCGGCTCGGCGTCCAACACCGAGTGGCTCGACGGCAACGGCCTCGACCTGTCCGACGGCGTGCTGTGCGACAACGCGCTGTGCGTCGAGGGGCGGGCCGGCGTGGTCGCGGTGGGCGACGTGGCCCGCTTCCCCAACCCGCGCTACGACGGCGTGGCGCGGCGGGTCGAGCACTGGAGCATCCCGACCGACACGGCCAAGCGCGCCGCGGTCACACTGCTCGCCGACCTCGCGCTGGGCGCGGCCGACCCGGCGCCGTTCGCGCCGCTGCCCACGTTCTGGAGCGACCAGTACGACCTGCGGATCCAGTCGTTCGGCGCCCCGGCACTCGGCGCGGACGACATCCGGGTCCTCGACGGCGACCTCGACGGCGAGGTCGTGGTCGGCTACCACGACGGCGGCGCGCTCGTCGGCGTCGTGCTGATCGGCCTCCCGTCCGCCGTCGCGCGCTACCGCGCCGAGCTGATGCGCGCCCCTGCGGCCGCCTGACCCCAGGAGGACCGATGGACCCGCTGGACACCCTCCGCAACGTGGTCGCCGGGGAGAGCCGCGGCCCGCTCTCCGGCGCGTGGATGGACCTCGTCGATCCCTCGACCGGGAAGGTGTACGCCCGGGCCCCGCGCTCCGGCGCGGAGGACGTCGCCGCGGCCGTGGCCGCGGCGACCGAGGCGGGCCGCTCCTGGCGGCGCACCACCCCGGCCGAACGGCAGCGCCTGCTGCTCGACCTGGCCGACCTCCTCACGGCCGAGCGGGACGCCCTGGCCGACGCCGAGGTGCGTGCCACCGGCAAGCCGCGCGGCACCGCGCTGCGTGTCGACGTGGACGGGTCGATCGACGCGATCCGCTACTTCGCCGGGGCCGCCCGCGTCCTGGAGGGGCTCGGCGGCGCCGAGTACGCCGAGGGCCACACCTCGTTCGTCCGGCGGGAGCCGGTCGGCGTGGTCGCCCAGGTGACGCCGTGGAACTACCCGCTGATGATGGCCGCCTGGAAGATCGGACCGGCGCTGGCCGCCGGGAACACGCTGGTCATGAAGCCGTCGGACACGACGCCGGGCTCGACCGTGCTGCTCGGCGAGCTGTGCGCGCGGATCCTCCCGCCCGGCGTGGTCAACGTCGTCTGCGGCGACCGGGACACCGGCCGGGCGCTGGTCGAGCACCGCGGTGTGGAGATGGTCGCCATCACCGGCTCCACCCGGGCCGGCGCCGAGGTGATGGCCGCGGCCGCCGCCGACCTGAAGGACGTCCACCTGGAGCTCGGGGGCAAGGCCCCGGCCGTGATCTTCGGCGACGTGGAGCTCGCGGCCACCGCCCGGTCGATCGCCGAGGCGGCGTACTTCAACACCGGGCAGGACTGCACCGCCGTGACCCGCGTCCTGGTCGAGGAGCGGATCCACGACGCGTTCACCGCCGCGCTGGCCGAGGCCGCCGCGTCACTGACCGTCGGCGCCCCCGACGAGGAGGGCGTCTTCTTCGGCCCCTCCAACAACGCCGCCCAGCTCGCCCGGGTCGCCGGGTTCGTCGAACGGCTGCCCGGGCACGCCCGCGTCGTCACCGGCGGCGTCCGGCTCGACCGGCCCGGCTACTTCTTCGCCCCCACCGTCGTCGCCGGGGTCCGGCAGGACGACGAGATCGTCCAGCAGGAGATCTTCGGCCCGGTCGTGACGGTGCAGCCGTTCGCGAGCGAGGACGAGGCGATCGAGCTGGCCAACGGCGTGGACTACGGCCTCGCCGCCAGCGTGTGGACCAGGGACACCGGCCGGGCCATGCGGCTGACCGCCGCGCTCGACTTCGGCGCGGTGTGGGTCAACTGCCACCAGGTGATCCTCCCGGAGATGCCACACGGCGGCTTCAAGCACTCGGGCACCGGAAGGGACCTGTCCCGGTACGGCTTCGACGCCTACACCCGGATCAAGCACGTGATGATCAGCCACGCCTGACCGGCGCAGCGAAGTGCCCGGCGAACCAGTCGCGGGCCAGTTCGGCCACGGCCTCGAGCGCGCCCGGCTCCTCGAACAGGTGGGTCGCGCCCGGCACGATCCGCAGCCGGTTCTCGCAGCGGAGCCGCTGCTGGGCCCCCTGGTTGAGGCCGAGCACCACGTGGTCGTCGCCGCCGACGATCAGGAGCGTCGGCGCGCGCACGGCCGGCAGCCGCTCCCCCGCGAGGTCCGGCCGACCGCCGCGTGACACGACCGCGGCGATGTCCGCGTCCGGCTCCGCCGCCGCCCACAGCGCGGCGGCGGCGCCGGTGCTCGCCCCGAAGTACCCGAGCGGAAGGCCCCCGGCCTCCGGCCGGCCCCGCAGCCAGCGGGTCACCGCCAGCAGCCGGTCGGCCAGCAGGCGGATGTCGAACACGTTGGCCCGGTCGATCTCCTCGTCCGGGGTGAGCAGGTCGAACAGCAGTGTGCCCAGGCCCTCCCGGTTGAGCGCCGCCGCCACGTAGCGGTTGCGCGGGCTGTGCCGGCTGCTGCCGCTGCCGTGGACGAACACGACGATCCCGCGCGCCCCCTCCGGCACGGTCAGCCGGCCCGCGAGCGGGACGCCCGCCGCGTCCGCCTCGACCTCGCCGCTGAACCCCGTCGGCCGCATGGCCCGGTGCAGCAGCTCCACCACCTGCTCGTCGCTCGTCTGCGGGAAGTCGTGGTACCAGGCCCCGATCGCGTACAGGTCGCGCGGCGTCTGCAGGCACACCACCTCGTCGGCGTCCTCGCGCAGCGCGTCCATCGTGTCGGGCGAGCCCACCGGCACCGCCAGCACCACCCGTTTCGCCCCCTGGGCCCGGGCGACCCGGCACGCCGCGCGCGCCGTCCCTCCCGTGGCCACGCCGTCGTCCACGACGATCACCGTGCGCCCGGCCGACTGGACCCGCGGCCGTCCCCCTCGGAACCGGGCCGCGCGGCGGGTCAGCTCCTCGCGTTCGGCCTCCTCCACCTTGGCCATCTGCTCTTTCGTGACACCGGCCAGCCGTACGATGTCGGGGTTCAGGACGCGCACGCCGCCCTCCCCGATCGCCCCGAAGCCGAGCTCCGGCTGGTACGGCACACCGAGCTTGCGCACCACGATCACGTCGAGCGGAGCGCCCAGCGCCCTGGCCACCTCGTACGCCACCACGACGCCGCCCCGGGGCAGCCCGACCACGACCGCGTCGGCGCCCCCGAGCCGGTCCCGGAGCCGCTCGCCCAGGCGGGTTCCGGCGTCACGCCGGTCAGCGAACACGACCACTCACCTCCCTTGTGTGAGGGTCCTCACGTTCGCCCTGCCCCCACATCGCGAACCGATGCCGCCGAGCGGCCGACTCCGAAACAGGCCGGCCTCCGCCCGCGCCCCACCAGGCGAAACGCGGGTCCCCCGGTTTTGTCGGAGGTGATCTCTACTCTCGCCGCCATGACGAATGCCGTGCAGGCGTATTCCTACGCCGGACCCTCCACGCTCAGCGAGGGCCACCTGGGGTTGTCGACGTCCGGTGGCCGCACCACGCGCGGCCTGCTCGATCATCCGCGGTTCTTCAGCGGCGTGGTCACCCAGGCGGCCGCGGCGGCGGCCGGCCTGCTCGCCGTCGCCGACGTGGCGCTGACCCGCTACCACCAGCCGCGTCCCGGCTGGAGCCGCGACCCCGTGGTGACCTGCGACGGAGACCGGCTCAGGTTCGAGTCGTTCTCCGCGTGCGGCGGCGTCTACGCGCGGCTCGACATGCTCGGTCCCGCGCTCGACGGCGAGGTGGTGGACCGGGGCACCACCAACGTCGACGTCAACCTCCCGCTGCGTGAGGCGCTGGCCCGGGTGGGCGCCCGCGACCCCCTGCACCTCGGCGTCGGCCGGGACGAGCTGACCGTCACCACGCTCGACGGGGCCGTCGTGGAGAAGAAGGTGCCCCTGCCCGAGCGCTGGCTGCGCGGCTTCGCCGAGGTGCAGGTGATCGCCTCGGGGTTCGACCTGCGCGCCGAGGTGTCCGGCCCGCACGCGGTGCGGTTCCTGCGCGGCCTGCCCAAGAGGAACACGACCGTGTGGGCGGCCCCGGCGGGGCGTGAGCTGCGGCTCACGTCCGCGCCCGCGCCCGGCGCCGTGTGCCTGGCCGGCCCGCACCGGCTCGCCACGATGCTGCCGCTGCTGCGCTTCGCCCGCTCCCTGCGGGCGTACGGCCCGGCCGCCACGACCGCGTCCCGGGCGTGGAGCGGCGACGCGGTGGCGGCAAGCGCCTGGGAGCTGGAGCTGCCCGGCATGCGCTACACGCTGGCGATCTCACCGGAGGCGTGGCGCGGCTTCTCCGGCGAGGGCGCCGTGCTCGCCGATCTGGCCACGGACGAGGCGGCCGACGACGCCGACGTGATCGGCATGCTGCTCAACTTCGAGCCCGCCGTCGAGGTGGGGCTGCTCGCCGAGCGCTCCGGCCTCCCGCCCGCCCGCGTCAAGGCCGCCCTCACCCAGCTCGGCGTCGCCGGGCGGGTGGGATACGACCTGGCCGAGGCCGCCCACTTCCACCGCGAGCTGCCCTACGACCGCGACCACGTGCGCGGGCTCAACCCCCGGCTGGTCTCCGCCCGCGCCCTCGTCGAGGCGGGCGCCGTACGGGTGACGGGTGACAGCGCCGAGGTGACCTCGAACGGATCCGTCCGCCAGGTGCGGCTCGGCGAGGACTCCTGCACCTGCGACTGGTGGTTCGACCACCGCGGCTCGCGCGGCCCATGCAAGCACGTCCTCGCCGCCCGGATCGTCGCCGCCCGCGACAAGCGGGGGCCGGGCCTCGCCGTGGATCTGGACGGCACGGACCTGGACGCGGACCTCACCGGGGGTCACCACGGAGCCGCCACGTAGTCCTTGAGGAAGACCCCGTGGACCGGATGCCCAGACTCGCCGCGCACGATCGGGTCGTAGACGCGCGCCGCCCCGTCGATCACGTCGAGCGGAGTTCTCCGGTCCAGCGACTCACGCTTCGGTAGGGGGTTCTCGTCGGTGATCCACCCGGTGTCCACGCTGCACATATGGATCCCCTCCTTGGCGAGGTCGGCGGCGCTGGTGCGGGTGAGCATGTTGAGCCCTGCCTTGGCCATGTTGGTGTGGGGATGCCGTCCGGTCTTGTCCGCGACCGTGAACTGCCCCTCGACCGCCGACACGTTGACGACGTACCGGCGGGGCGCGGGCGCGGCGCGCAGCAGCGGCAGCAGACGGTCGATCAGCAGGAACGGCGCCACCGCGTTGACGAGCTGCACCTCCAGCAGCTCGGCGGCGTCGATCTCGCCGATCCGCGCCGACCACGAGTTACGCGGCGAGAGATCGGGCAGCAGGCCCGACACGTCCGGAAGCCGCGGGCCCTCCCGAGGTGAGACCGCGCCGCCGGAAGCCGCGTCACCGGAACGCGTGTCGCCTTCGGAAACCGCGCCTTCGTCGGGGACCGGTGAGAACCCGGGCGGCGACCACGCGCCCGGCGGGAGCCCGGGGCGTTCCCCCTCCAGCAGGGCCGCGTACGCCGAGGGGAGGCGGCGCAGCGTCTGGGCGGCGTTGTTGATCAGGATGTCCAGCGGCTCGCCGTCCGCCGTGAGGTGGTCGGTGAGGGCGATGACCTGGCGAGGGTCGCGCAGGTCCATCCCCACGATCCGCAGGCAACCCGGCCAGTCCCCGGCCTCGGCGAACCGGCGGGCGGCGTCCCTGGGGAAGCGGGTGGTCACCGTGACGTGGGCGCCGTCGCGGAGCAGCTTCAGCGCGACGTGGTGGCCGATCTTGACCCGCCCGCCGGTGACCAGCGCCCGCCGCCCCGTCAGGTCCGTCCGGGCCGTCCTGCGCGCCTTGTTGGACGCCGCACAGGAGGGGCAGAGCCGGTGGTAGAAGCCGTCCACCCGGTCGAAGCGGCTCTGGCAGACGTAGCACTGCCGAGTCGTGCGCAGCCGGCCCGGGGCCCCTGGCTCTTCGCGGACCGGAGCGTCGGTCACGCGGTCCCGCGCGCCCATCGCGGTGGCGGCGAGCACGGCGGCGTCGGCCTGCGCGGAGGCACGCCTGCGCGCCCGCCTGCGTGCGCGCTTGCCGTCCCGCACCAGCGTGTGGGCGGCGAGCTCGACCCTGATCCGATCAGGGTGGTCGAGCGGCAGCGCGCGCATCTCGCCGAGCAGGCGAAGCAGCGCGGAGACCGCTTCCTGGTCCACGTTCCTCCCTCACGAGGCCCGGCCGGATTCGTACCGGCGTCCTCCTCCACGTCGATGAGGCGCGACGGCCACTGCGCTATGGACCCCGCGCGGTGTAGATCAGCAACCTATCGGACAGATCATCACATCGGGAGCCATGATCGAACAGATGTTTGATTAGACTGAGGGAGTGTTCTTCCAGAGTTCGCTGCTGGACTGCGGCGACGAGATCGGGCCGGGCCCGCTTGGGTCGTCGGTGAGGCGGACGGTCCTGGACCACGGGGCGTGGATCGACGTCCGGCCGGGGTGGATCTCCGGCGCGGACGCGCTGTTCGAGCGGCTGCTGCACGCGGTGCCGTGGCACGCCGAGAGGCGGCACATGTACGACCGGGTCGTGGACGTGCCCCGGCTGCTCTGCTTCTACGACGAGGGCCGCCCCCTCCCCGACCCCGCGCTGGACGAGGCGAAGAAGGCGCTGGACGCCCACTACGCCGCCGAGCTGGGCGAGCCGTTCCGCACCGCCGGGCTGTGCCTGTACCGCGACGGCAGGGACAGCGTGGCCTGGCACGGCGACACCATCGGGCGCGGGAGCACCGAGGACACGGTGGTGGCGATCGTCTCGATCGGGGCGCCGCGCTCCCTGCTGCTGCGCCCGCGCGGCGGCGGGCCGACGCTGCGCCACGAGCTGGGCCACGGGGACCTCATCGTCATGGGCGGGAGCTGCCAGCGCACGTGGGAGCACGCGATCCCGAAGACCGCGCGGCCGGTCGGACCCAGGATCAGCGTCCAGTTCCGCCCGCACGGGGTCCGCTGACAGTACGTCGACACATCAGACGGCGGCCGGTTCTGGCGACGTCCGATCGTCGACCGGCTCTGGTTCGCGCTGGGCCTCCCGCGCGCGGGCCGGCCGTTGTACCGTCCTTGGGGCCGCCCGGCCGATCATTGCCCGGTCGTCGGCCGCCGCACCGGGCGGCTCCTGACCGAACTCGGGAGGACGGAACATCGATGTCGATTCGGCTGATCGGCGCCAACCCCGGCCTGACGGTGTCCGACGGAGGGCGGCGCGTGGCGTTCGCCTCCGTCTGGCGCGCCGACTGGTCGCAGGCCGGGAGCGGCAGGGCGGTCGTGCTGTGGCACGAGGGCCGCACCAGGGCGCTGGGCCCCGACCCGGCGCTGGCCCGCTGGCTGGCCGAGGAGTTCACCCGGCACTTCCCCGAGGTGGCGGGCCTGCCCTGGCCCGAGCCCGAGGTCACCGTCGCACCGGTGGTCATGGAGCTGGACCTCACCGTCGGCCTGCGGGCGTCGGCGGCCGACGTGACCGTGACCATCGACGGGCCCCCGCTGGAGCGGCGCGCCTTCCGTGTCGAGGACTTCAAGCTCGGTGGGGTCCCGCATCTGCTGACCAACGTCTACATGCCCTGTCCGGCGGGCACGCTGGCTGTCGGCGGCATCCCGGTGGTTGGGGACGCGACGCACGCGTTCCTCGCCGACGCCGAGGTCTGGAGCGGCCCGGCCTCCAGGTGACCGTACCGGTTCAGTGGATGCCGCCGAACGGGACCTGTACCAGCGTGACCGAAACTCAGGACGCCCGGCCCGCCTGCGCCGGGTCCGCCGGGCAGGCCGTCGAGGCGGGCGGAGTGAGGTCGGTCAGGTAGGTCACGGCCGCCGTCATGGCGCACCTGTTGTGCATCGGCCACGCGGCGTGTCCGTCGCCGTTCCAGCGGACCAGCGTGCTCCCGGGGAGCCGCCGGTGGACGGACTCGGCCCAGCGGCGCGGCGTGGCGACGTCGTGCGCGCCGGAGAGGATCAGCGGCGTGACCGTGGCGGGCACCCGCCAGGCGTGCGGGGTCCAGCGGGCCGGCCGCGGCAGCCCCGCGCAGCCGGACACGATGTCCCACATCTCGGAGGCGCCGTGCAGGCTCGGCCCACGCCGCTTTACTGCGTCGGCCAGCCCGACCAACGCGTCGGGGCGTACGCGCGGCACGTCCTGGCAGATGATGGCGCGGTAGCGCGCGTACTCGTCCCGCACTTGGTAGCGGGACAGCGAGGTGAGCGTGGTGGCGTCCCCCTTGTCCGTCGCGTCCCGGATGCCCGCGGCGAGCATGCCGTCGACGAGGGGCGTGTTCAGCCCGTCGTTGACGGCGAGCCGGAGCTCCTCGGCGGTCACCGCCCGGCCGCCCGCGCGCACCTCGCCCCGCTCCGCCCGCGCGTACATGCGGCGGAGCTCGGCGGTGACGTCCTTCCCGCGCAGGACGCACGCCTCGGTCGCCGCGCACCTGGCGGCGAAGCGGGCCAGGCCGTCCTGGACGGCGGCGGCCCCGTCGAGGACGAGCCGCGCGGCCGGCAGGGAGCGGTCCACGACGCCGTCGAGGACGAGGGCGCGGACCCGGCTCGGATAGCGCTCGGCGTAGGCCTGGGCGAGCATCGTGCCGTACGAGACGCCGAGGAAGCTGATCGTGGGCTCGCCGAGCGCCGCCCGGACCGCGTCGAGATCCCTGGCGACGGTGTCGGTGTCGAGGTGGGCGGCCAGCGGGCCGGTCCGCTGAAGGCACGACGCGGCGAACGCGGAGTTCGCCGCGACCAGGCCGCGCACCTCGGCCCGCGTACGGGGGAAGCGCGACACCTCGGGATTAACCGGATCGGCGCACGCGACCGGCGTGCTGCCCGGCACGCCCCGCGGGTCCACGCCGACGACGTCGAACCGGTCGAGCAGGGCGGGCGGGAGCCAGACCTCCGCCCAGCCCTTGCGCGCGGCTATGTCCGCGGCGCCCGCGCCGGGACCGCCGGGGTTGAACATCAGCACGCCGACGCGGCGGGCCTGGTCACGGGCCGGCCGTACCGCGATCCGCACCTGGGCGGTGCCGGACGCGGACGGGTGATCCCAGTCGGTGGGGACGATGACGGTGCCGCAGCGGGCGCCCTCGTCCGGCGGGTCGCAGGGGACCCAGGAGACGGCCCGGGCACCGGCCGGTGACGAGGCTGCTGGTGATGGGGCCGCTGCGGCGGGGAACGCGGGCAGGCAGAGGAGCGCGGCGAGTGCGGCGAGCGACGCCCGGCCGCCCCGGACGCGGAACGCGGAAGATCGTGCGATGGCACGAGGGATTCTCATGCCGCTGGGTTCCGGGAGGCCCGCGCGGGTTCAGTGTGACTTGAATCACCTGAGCTCCCCGCGTTTTGCGGTGAACCCGCGGGTCCGGAACAGTACCCATGACGATGGACATGACGGATCTGGACCTGTTGCGGCTGGTCAGCCGGGGTGACGAGCACGCCTTCGAGGCGTTGTACACCCGGCACGCGGCGGCGCTCCTGGCGTACGCCGAAGGGCTCCTGAGCGAGCGCGGGCCGGCCGAGGAGGCGCTCCAGGAGACGTTCATCGCCGTGTGGCGCGGCGCCGCGTCGTTCGAGGAGCGGTCGCTGGTACGCACCTGGCTGTTCGGCATCTGCCGCCGCCAGGCGCTCAAGCGGATGCGCGGCCACCTGCCCGCGCCGCGCCCCCTCGACGACGCGCTCGACCTGCCGTCGTCCGAACCGGGCCCGCAGGCCGTGGCGCTGGCGCGAGCCGACGCCGCCGCGGTCGCCGCGGCCCTGGGGACGCTGGCGCCGCTCCACCGCGAGGTCTTCGACCTCGCGTTCGCCGCCGAGATGTCGCATGCGGAGATCGCCGAGGTGCTGGGCATCCCGGTCGGCACAGTGAAGAGCCGCCTGTTCAACGCCCGGGCCGCGCTGGCCCGGGCCCTGCCTGTCGTGGTCGAGGAGGCCGGCCGATGAACCATCCCACCGAGCTGCTGCCGGACTACGCCGCCGGCGTCCTGCCCGACCCGGCCGCCGTGGCCGCCCATGTGGAGGCGTGCGCCGAGTGCGCGGCCGAGACCGAGTCGTGGCGCAGCGTCCGTACGGCCGTCACGGAGCGGGCCGCCGCGGTGGCCGCGCCCGCACCGGCGATCTTCGCCGCCATCCGCGCGCGGATCGGGTCGGCCGGGTCGGCCGCCAGCACCCGCCTGGTCCCCCGGTACGGCGGCACGCTGGGAGAGCGGCCGTGGCGGCGGGCCGCCGGCCTGTTCGCCCGCCAGCGGACCCTGATCAGATGGCCGGTATGGGTGGTCTCCGCGGCCGCCCTCGTGCTCGGCGGCGTGATCGCCGCCCGGGTCTCGTCGCTGGGGCTGGCGCCGCACGCGCTCGCCACCGTGATCCCGCTCGCCGCGGCGATCGCGGTGGCGGGGGCGTGCGGGACGGAGCGGGAGCCGGTGGGCGAACTGCTCGCGGCCACGCCCACCTCGCCCAGGGTGGTGCTGCTCGCCCGCCTGACGCTGGTGCTCGGCGTGATCGTCACGGGCGGCCTGCTCGTCACGCTCGCGCTCACCCCGTTGCAACCGGTCGCGAGCGCCCTCGGCCTCGTGACCGCATGGTTCGGCCCGCTGGTGCCGCTGTCCGCGCTCAGCTTCGCGCTGTCGGTGCTGTGGCGGCCGTCCGTCGGCGTCGGGGCGGCGATGGCGCTGTGGCTGCTCCGGATGATCGCGACGACGGGCGAGATCAACCGGGCGGTGGCGGCCGCGGTCGAGCCGCTGTGGTCGCCCGGCTCCGGCGTCCTGGTGGGCGCGGCGGCGCTCGTCGCGGTGACGGTGCTGCTGTCGCCACGCCTCCCGCGTGGAGCCGCGCGGGGGGCCGGCTTCTGAACCGGAACAAAATTCCGGTGAACCGGTCCGGCCCGGCCGGTACCCACCTGTGTGAAACCGATGTCCCTGTGGCGGTACGAGGCCCGGCGTGCGGGATGGCCCGCCTGCCTGGCACCGCCCGCTTCCCTATTGGTGACCCTCGCCCTCGCGGCGGCGGGGGCGGCCTTCGGCACGCCGCGGCCGTCCGTCCACAGCCTGCTGCTCTCCGGTGTCGAGGCGCTCGTCCCGCTGGCCGCGGCGACGGCCGCGGTCACGGTGGTCAGCGTGGACCGCTGCCGCGAACTGCAGCTCACACTGCCCACGGGCTACTCCTTGACGCTGGGCCGCCGGCTGGGTGTGGTGGCCGGGATCGGCGCCGCGCTGTCGGTGCTCTTCTCGGTCGCGCTGCGGCTCACCGGCTCGTGGGCCGGCCCCGACTCGCCCCTCGCGTCGGCCCTGGTCTGGGCGTCGCCGCTGCTGGGGCTCACCGGGCTGGCCCTGCTGGTGGCCGTCCTGGGGCGCAGCGTCGTGCTGGCCACCACGACGGTCGCCGTGGTGTGGCTGTGCCAGCAGCTCTTCGCCTCGGCGCTGATCGCCGGCACGTGGTCGCGTCCGTTCTTCCTGTTCCTGACCAGCCGGGAGGGCGTCGCCGACGGCTGGGGAACGAACCGCGCGGTGCTCGCCGCCTGCGGCGTCCTGTTCATCACGATCGCGCTCCTGCTGCTGCGCCGGCCGGAGCGCCTCCTGACGGAGGAAGAGCTATGAGGCGTTTCTTCGCCGTCTGCCGCTACGAGTTCCGGATGCAGATCCGCAAACGGTCCCTGTGGCTGAGCACGGCCGGCCTGGCCGTCCTCATCGCCGTCGCCCAGGGCGACCGGGGCCCGCGCTACCTGCCGGCCGACGCGGACGCCGCCCGGGTGATGGGCTCGTGGGCGCTGCTGTTCTCGATGCTGCTGCCGATCGGGTTCGGCATGGTGCTGGCCGACCGGCTCGTCCGCGACCACCGGCTGGGCGCCGCGTCGCTGCTCGCCAGCCTGCCGACCCGCCCGGGCGCGCTGGTCGCCGGGAAGTACGCCGGATCCGTGGCCGCGACCGCGGTCCCCGCCCTGCTGGCGCTGCTCGTCACGGCGGCGGGCGAGTTCGTCCACCGGGGCGACCCCGCCCTGTTCCCCTCGGCGGTCGCCGCGTTCGCCGTGGTGCTGCTGCCGGGCCTGGCGTTCGTGGCCGCGTTCGCGCTCGTCGGCCCGCTGGTGCTCTCGGCGCCGCTGTTCCGGGTGCTGTTCGCGGGCTACTGGTTCTGGGGGAACCTGCTCGGCCCGAACTACCTGCCTTCGCTGACGGGCACCCTGCTGACGCCGATCGGCGACTACCCGGCGAGCTGGCTCATCGGTGAGCGCGCTCTGTACGCGGGCACCCCCGGCTGGCTCTCCTTCCTGCGGCCCGAACCCGGCGGCGGCGCGGCGCTTCTCAGCGTCGTCCTGCTGGCCGTGCTCGCGACGCCGCCCCTCGTGTTCGCGAGCCCGCTGCTCGCCCGCCGTACCTCGTCCTGAAACGGAGACCAAGGAAGACCATGGACATCATGATCAGCGGGCTGCGCAGGCGGTTCGGGCGGGTCGAGGCGCTGCGCGGCGTCGATCTCGCCGTCCCCGGAGGCATGTTCGGCCTGCTGGGCACGAACGGCGCCGGCAAGACCACCCTCATGCGCGTCCTGGCCGGGGTGCTGCCCCCGACCAGCGGGCGGGTGCTGGTGGGCGGCCACGACATCACCACGCGGGCGGGACGGCTGGCCGTACAGCGGCGGCTGGGATATCTGCCGCAGGACCTCGGCCTCTATCCCGACCTGACGACGCACGAGTTCCTGGACTACGTCGGTCTGCTCAAGGGCCTGGACGACGACGCGGCCCGGCGGCGCCAGATCGGCGAGCTGCTCGACATGGTGGGGCTGGCCGACGTCGCCCGGCGCCGGCTCAAGGGCTTCTCGGGAGGCATGCGGCGGCGGGTCGGCATCGCCCAGGCTCTGCTCGGCGACCCCGCCCTGATCGTCGTGGACGAGCCGACGGCCGGGCTCGACCCCGAGGAGCGCATCCGGTTCCGCACGCTCCTCGCCCAGATCGCGGGCCATCGGACCGTACTGCTGAGCACCCACATCGTGGAGGACGTCGCGCAGACCTGCCAGGAGGCCGCCGTCATGGCCTCGGGACGGGTGGTTTTCACCGGCCCGGTGACCGGCATCATCGACCGGGCCCAAGGCGCGACGTGGGAGGTCGTCACCCAGGGGCCGCCCCCGTCCACCGGGGTCGTGGTGTCGGCGGTCGGCCGTCCGGGCGGCACCCACTACCGCGTGGTCAGCCCCACCAAGCCGGATCCGGCCGCGGTCCCCGTGCAGCCGTCACTCGAGGAGGGCTACGTCGCCCTCATGCGCGAAGCCGTCCCCAGCTGACCGTCCGCGCCCAAGCCGGCGCCCCGCACATCGGCGGCGATCCGATCGTGCAGCTCGGTCAGCGCCGGTACGGCCGCGGCGCCGTCGGCGAGCAGCCGCCGGGCCACCCGGTCGAGGATCTCGGCCCGGTCGAGCAGGCCTTCGTGAACCATCCGGGCGATGACGTCCACCTGGGCTCCGGAGAGGGCCGAGCCCAGCCCGGCAAGGTCGAAGACGCGCGGCAGGAGCCGAACGAACAGCGGATCCCGGGCAAGGCGCTCCAGGTCGGGCCGTCGCGCCGCCTGACCGGCCGCGCCGAGGGAGCGGAGCCAGCCGACCACGAAGGCGTCGTTCGGGGGCGGCTCGATGCCGGTCTCACGGACCAGGCTCGCGGCGATCCGCCAGTGCGGGATCTCCACGTCCAGATGGGACGCCCGCAGCCGCTCGACCATCCGGCGGGCCAGGTCCGCGCGCCACGGCTCGGGCCGCCGCCGCAGCACGCCGAGGATGCGCCCCGCGTCGGCGACGTGGTCGTCCCGCCAGCCGAAGTCGCGCCGGTAGAGCCAGTTCGTCACGGCGCCGGGCCCCGGCAGGCAGGCGGTTCCGGCCCCCCGCAGGGCCGGGATCTGCGCGCGCCACTCCCACCAGCCGTCCGTGGTCCGCCTCAGCTCGGCCAGGTGGCGCGGCAGCTCCGCCGCCACCGCTCTCCTGCCGCCCGCGTCGAGGGCGGTCACGAGCTGGAGGGTGCCCGCGGTGTCTCCGGCGACGATCCGCGCCGCGACCTCCTGCCAGGGGGTCATGGGGCCCGCTCCGGCCGCCGCCCCGTCATGGTCATCCGCACCGCTTCAGCCATGACCCGAACCCTAATGATCACCTCCGACAAATCTCGGCATATTGGGAGCCCCAGGTTGACGAAATCGCTTTGACCTCCGCGGCCCCGGCCGGGAAGGATCGGCGGAGCCGTCGGGTGAGAGGAAACGCAGATGCGGATCAGAGCGGCCCGGGCGGACGAGGCCGAGATCCTGAGTGAGCTGGCGATCCGCTCGAAGGCGTACTGGGGCTACGACGAGGCGTTCATGGCGGCGTGCGCCGACGAGCTCACCCTCGCGCCGTCCCGGGTCGAGACCGTACGCGCCACGGTGGCGGAGCGGGACGGGCGCGTCCTCGGCTTCGGCACCCTGGAGGGCGAGCCACCCGAGGGGGCGCTCGGCATGCTCTTCGTGGCCCCGGACGCGATCGGCGGCGGCGTCGGCCGTTCCCTGTACGAGCACATCGTGTCCAGGGCGCGCGAGCTGGGCTTCACCCGCCTGACGATCGACGCCGACCCGAACGCGGAGCCGTTCTACCTGGCCATGGGGGCGGTACGGATCGGCGCCACCCCGTCCGGGTCCATCCCGGGGCGGGTCCTGCCGCTGCTGGAGGTCGCCCTCTCCGACGACGCCGCGCCGCCGCGATCCGTCGAGGAGGCGATCGCGGCCGAGCGGGCCGGCCGGCCGCCGCGCTACCTCTTCTTCTGGGGCCACCGCCCCCGGAGGGACGGCGCGATCGGGCCGAGCTGCCTCAGCCAGTGGTGGGAGGCTCCGTTCACCGCCGACGGACAGCTCTTCCGTACGGCCGAGCACTACATGATGGCGCACAAGGCGTGGCTGTTCGGGGACGAGGAGACGGCCGAGCGGATCCTGGCCGTGGCTCACCCGAACGCGGCCAAGGCCCTGGGCCGCGCCGTCCGCGGGTTCGACGACGAGCTGTGGACGGCCCGGCGTTTCGAGATCGTCGTGCGCGGCAACATCGCCAAGTTCGGCGCCGGCCCGGACCTGACGGCGTTCCTGCTGGGCACCCGGAACCGGGTGCTCGTCGAGGCCAGCCCGTACGACCGGATCTGGGGCATCGGGCTGGCCGCGGACGACGAGCGGGCGGCCGGCGCTTCCACATGGCGCGGGCAAAACCTGCTCGGTTTCGCCCTGATGCAGGCCCGCGACGTGCTCGGCGGCGGCGGGACGTCGATAACCTTGGAGTCCTCATGAGCGCCACTCTTGTCGGAAAAGACCTCACCGCCGGGCACGGCGACCGCGTGCTGTTCAGCGATCTCGACCTGGTCGTCGCCCCCGGGGACGTCGTCGGGCTGGTCGGGGTGAACGGCGCGGGCAAGTCCACGCTGCTGCGCCTGCTGGCCGGGCTCGACAGCCCCGAGCACGGCTCGGTGCGGCTCAGCCCGCCCACCGCCAACGTCGGCCATCTGCCGCAGGAGCCCGAACGGCGGCCGGGCGAGACGGTGGCCGCGTTCCTCGCCCGGCGGACCGGCGTGGCCGCCGCGCAGCGGGCCCTCGACACCGCCACCGAGGCGCTGGCCGACGGCGACCCCGGCGACGCGTACGCGGAGGCGCTGGAACGCTGGCTCGCCCTCGGCGGCGCCGACCTGGAGGAGCGGGCCGCCGAGGTGGCCGCCGAACTCGGGCTCACGGTCGACCTTGAGCAGGAGATGACCTCCCTGTCCGGCGGCCAGGCGGCGCGGGCGGGCCTGGCGTCGCTGCTACTCAGCCGCTACGACCTGTTCCTGCTCGACGAGCCGACCAACGACCTCGATCTCGACGGCCTCGACCGGCTCGAACGCTTCGTGACCGGGTTGCGCGCGGGCGTCGTCGTGGTCAGCCACGACCGCGAGTTCCTCGCCCGTACGGTCGACCGGGTCGTCGAGCTCGACCTCGCCCAGCAGCAGGTCCGCGCGTACGGCGGCGGCTACGACGCCTACCTGGAGGAGCGCGAGGTCGCCCGCAGGCACGCGCGGGAGCAGTACGACGAGTACGCCGAGACCAGGGCGACGCTGGAGTCCCGCGCCCGGACCCAGCGCGCGTGGATGGAGAAGGGCGTCAAGAACGCCCGCCGCAAGGCCCCCGACAACGACAAGATCGGCCGGAAGTTCCGCTCCGAGGCCACCGAGAAGCAGGCCGCCAAGGCCCGGCAGACCGAGCGGATGATCGAGCGGCTGGAGGTCGTCGACGAGCCGCGCAAGGAGTGGGAGCTCCGCATGGAGATCGCCGCCGCTCCCCGCTCCGGCACGGTGGTGACGACGCTGCGCGGAGCGGTCGTGCGGCGCGGCGGCTTCACTCTCGGGCCGGTGGATCTGCAGATCGACTGGGCGGAGCGGGTCGCGATCACCGGCGCGAACGGCTCGGGCAAGACCACCCTGCTCGGCGCGCTGCTCGGGCGGCTGCCCCTCGCCGAGGGCGGGGCGGCGCTCGGCCCCGGCGTGGTCGTCGGCGAGGTCGACCAGGCCCGCGCCCTGTTCGAGGGGGACGAGCCGCTGCTCGACGCGTTCGGCGCGCTCGTCGAACTACCGCCGGCCGAGGTCCGCACCCTGCTCGCGAAGTTCGGCCTGCGCGCCGACCACGTGCTGCGCTCCGCGGCCACCCTGTCGCCGGGCGAGCGGACCCGGGCGGCGCTCGCCCTCCTCCAGGCGCGCGGGGTCAACCTGCTCGTCCTCGACGAGCCGACCAACCACCTCGACCTGCCCGCGATCGAACAGCTGGAGTCGGCGCTCGCCGCGTACCAGGGAACGCTCCTGCTGGTCACCCACGACCGGCGGATGCTGGAGGCGGTCCACACCACGCGCCGCCTCCACGTCACCGCCGGACACGTCGCCGAGAGCTGAGCCCGACCCCACCGGACACCCGGTGGGGCCGGTCGCTTCGCCGGAAGGAACCTGCGGTCCTCGCTCCCTTCCGCTCCGCTCCCTCGCTCCCGGTGAACGTGTGGGGACAGCCGCACCAGGCACCTTGGGAACGCCGGATTGACTCGAGCCTTCACCTGCGAAAGCGCCGCTGGTCAGAGATCTCGCCCGGTGGTAGACAAACCGCATGACTGAGATCGTCCTGTTCCACTCCGCTCAGGGCCTCCGACCCGGTGTCTCCGCCGCCGCCGACATCCTCCGGTCGGCGGGCCACACCGTACGCACGCCTGACTACTACGGCGGAGAGATCTTCGACGACATCGCGGGCGGCCTGCGCAAGCGTGACGCGCTGGGCTTCGCCGAGATCGAGCGCCGGGTGCGGGAGATCGGCGCGGGCCTCCGGGAACCGGCGGTCTTCGCCGGGTTCTCCCTCGGCGCGTACGCCGCCCAGCTCCTGGCCGCCACCCATCCCGCGGCACGCGGCGCGGTCCTGCTGCATGGCGGTGTGACCGCGGACGAGGTCACCTCCGGACCCTGGCCGTCGACCGTTCCGGTCCAGGTCCACTACATGGAGCGCGACCCATGGATCGACGCCGCCGAGATCGCCGAGCTGAACCGCGCGGTCACCGCCGCCGGCGCCCACTTCGAGGCGCACGTCTATCCCGGCGAGACGCACCTGTTCACCGACCCGGACCTCCCGGAATACGACCCCGACGCCGCGGCGCTCACCTGGAAGCGGGTCATCGATTTTGTCAAACCATTATGACTTGACGTTACAAAATGAGTTATTGCGATTACCTCGGGTATTTGGGTCTGGCTTTTTCAGTGCCCCTCCCCCTAAACTCTCGCCCGACCGGAGAAATCGGCGGAAGGGGTTTCCCATGAAGATCGAGATCAAGAAGGTCGAAGAGGTCGAGACCACAGGGAACAGCAACAGCTGCTGACCGTCCCGTGGGGCCGCCGACGCGGTGGCCCCACACCGTCTTCTTCCGGGAGCCCAGCCGATGTCTCGGGTTCAAGTGAATCCGGCTTTCCCTCTTTTTCTCGACGATTTCCAAGGACGGGCCAGGCTCGGAGACTTTCCTCCGACCGGGCAGATCCTCGAACCCGCCGAAGCCCCCCTGCGTCACCTGCTGCGCCTGTGCGCGAACACGCCGCGCAGCAGGAAAGAGCTGCACGAACTGATCGACGACATCTCGTCAGGTGAGATCGACGCTGCCGTCGACACGCTGCTCGCCGCCCGCGTTCTGGTCGGCGAGGACGACGTGGCACGGCTGACCCGGGACGAGCGCCTCTCCCGCCAGGCCCTGTTCCTGTCCATGTTCCACCCCGTCGAGCGGGTCGAGGCGGGCCTACGCGATCTGTCCGGACTCGACGTCACCGTGCTCGGCGTGGGCGCGATCGGTGGAAGCTGCGCCACCCAACTGGTCACCGCCGGGGTCCGGACCCTGCGACTCGTCGACGACGACCGTGTCGAGTGGTCCAACCTGCATCGCCAGCACCTGTATACGGCCGAGGACGTGGGCGCGCCCAAGGTGGCCGCCGCGGCCCGAGCGCTGCGCCGGTACCAGCCTGGGGCGCAGATCCGGACGCTGGAACAACGTCTGACCAGTGCGGAGGACGTCGCCGAGGCCGTCGCGGGCGCTGATTTCGTGGTGAACACCGTGGACACGCCGCAGCCGCACATCCGCAGGTGGGTGAACCGCGCCTGCGTCGAGGCCGGCGTGCCGTTCGTCACCGGCGGCTTCAACCAGCACGTCGGGCTGATCGGGCCGCTCGTGGTGCCGGGCGAGACCGCCTGCCTGGCCTGCCAGGAGCGACAGCTCGCCGAGCGGTACGGCCGGGCGGAGCTGCCGACGGCAGAGAACGCCGGGCGGGTGACCCCGTCCTTCGGCCCGCTCTGCTCGGCCGTGGCCGGCCTGCTCGCCGCTGAGATCATCCGCTACGCCACGGGGACCGGACCGTGCGCGATCAAGGGCAGGACGGTGTACCTCGACCTGTTGACATTGGCCACGACCAGCCGCGACTTCGTCCGCATGAGCGCCTGCGGGGTCTGCGGATGACATCCGCGGACCTGTCCTTCCTCAGCGTCGTCGCCGATGGCCCTGACGACTACGTGATCGGCAACGGGGAGACATTCGTCAACGTACCCGCCGTCGCCGCCGCGGTGATCGAGCTGATGGACGGGACCAGGACCGCCGACGACGTCCGCGCCCGTGTGCGGGAGAGTCACGACATCGATGTGGACGTCGCCGATTTCGTCCAGGACCTGGAGCGTCTCGGCCTGCTCACCCCACCGCGGCGGCCGCCCAACGTCTGGGACCGGATCCGGCCGGGACTGGTGCGGCCGCTGTTCTCCCGGGCGGCCGACGCCGTGGTGCTGGTCGTGTTCTGCTGCGCGGTGGCCGCCATCGTGACGCGTCCGGAGATCCTGCCCACATACGCCGGGCTGGTGTGGGCCGACAGCCTCGCGTTCACCGTCGCCTTCGCGGCCGGCTCCTGGCTCCTGGTCTTCGTTCACGAGCTGAGCCACATTTTCGCGGCACGTTCTCTCGGCGTTCGCGCCGAGCTTTCCCTGGGAACCAGGATGCAGTTCCTGGTGGTCCAGACCAAGGTAACCGGAATTTGGCAGACGCCACGAAGCGCGCGTTATCGGGTGCATCTCGCGGGAATGCGAACAGACCTGTTCCTCTTCTCCGCCGGAGCCTGCACGCTGCTTTTCGTGGACAGCGGAGTCATCCGTCTGGTGATGCTGATCTGCTTGTCGCAGATCGTCTGGCAGTTCCTCTTCTTCATGCGCACCGACGTGTATTACGCGTACGCGAACCTGACCGGAGAAAAGAATCTCATGGAGGACGCCCAGTCGTACCTCCGGGCGGTGATCGGCCGCCGGTCGGCGCCGGGTGCGTCGCGGGGCGTCCGCCGGTACGCGTGGTTCCTCGTCGTGGGCCGCGTCCTCGGGCTCGCCTTCTTCGCCGGGTACACGATCCCCGTCACCGTCGCCGCGTGCCGCGGGGCGCTCGACGAGCTCGCCGCCTCCCCCGGCTCGCTGGGTCCGCTCGCCACTCTGATG
This sequence comes from Microtetraspora malaysiensis, assembly GCF_050947145.1. Classification (NCBI taxonomy): domain Bacteria; kingdom Bacillati; phylum Actinomycetota; class Actinomycetes; order Streptosporangiales; family Streptosporangiaceae; genus Microtetraspora; species Microtetraspora malaysiensis. The sequence goes on along the minus strand of NZ_CP191998.1, from coordinate 2,043,755 downwards.
ATCATCGCCCTCGGCTGGGTGCTGTACCTGTACGTGTTCGCCCGTCGGGGCGTACGGGCGGCGCGGGCGCGGCGATCGGCCGACGCCGGATGACCCTCGCGCCGGCGATCGTGTTTGTATTGCCGGTGTGGAGGCGTCGGTAGAGCAGCTCGTGTTCGTCCGCGAGGACGAGTACACGGTCGCGCGGATGAGCGCCGACGGCGAGCCCTCGTTCGTCGCCTCGGGACGGGCGCTGGCCGGGGCGCAGCCGGGCGAGACGCTTCGGCTGACCGGCGAGTGGGACGACCACCCGCGGTTCGGCCGCCGGTTCGCGACGACCGGATGCGAGCGGATCGTGCCGTCCACGGTGCGGGCGATCCGGCTCTACCTGGGCTCCGGCCTGATCAGGGGCATCGGGCCGCGCCTCGCGCAGGCGATCGTCGAGCACTTCGGCGAGTCCAGCCTGGAGGTCATCGACGCCCGGCCCGCGCGGCTCCGCGAGGTCGTCAACATCGGCCCGGTACGGCAGGCCCAGATCGTGGCCGCGTGGCGGGAACAGAAGGCGATCGCCGCGCTGATGGTGACCCTCCAGGGGTTCGGCGTCAGCCCGCTGCTCGCGACCAAGATCTACCAGGTGTTCGGCGCGGACGCGGCCGAGGTGCTGCGCTCCGACCCGTACCGGCTGGTCGGGCAGGTGCGCGGCATCGCCTTCGCCACCGCGGACCGGATCGCGCTGGCGTCCGGGGTTCCGGAGAGCAGCCCGCAGCGGATCAAGGCGGCGATCCTCGACCGGCTGGAGACGGCGGCGGCCCGCGACGGGCACTGCTACCTGACCATGCGAGCGCTCCTGACCCACACGGTCGAGCTGGTGGAGCAGGACGAGGACCTCGTCCGCGCGATGGTGGACGCCCTGGCGAGCGAGCTGCAGGTCGTGATCGAGGACGGTCCCGTGGTGTATGCCAAGGGGCTGCACGCCCGCGAGACCCGGCTCGCCGCCGAGCTGGGCCGGCTCTGGCGCGCCCCCTCGACGCTGCCGATGCGGCGCTACGACGAGGACCCGGCGCTCGACGACGACCAGCGGGCGGCGGTCACGATGGCGTTGACCAGCACCGTCTCGGTGCTGACCGGCGGCCCGGGCTCCGGCAAGAGCCGCACGGTCCGGGCGATCGCGGCGACCGTGCGCGCGATGGGCGGCGCGGTCACGCTCGCCGCGCCCACGGGGAAGGCGGCCAAGCGGCTCTCGGAGCTGGCCGGGCTGCCCGCGATGACGATCCACCGCCTGCTCGCGCACCAGCCGGATCCGGACACGCTCTTCGACGAGACCCCGGCCGCCGCCGACCTGATCGTGATCGACGAGGCGTCCATGCTGGACCTGAACCTGGCCACCCGGCTCTGTTCGGCCGTCCCCTCGGGCAGCCATCTGCTGCTCGTGGGCGACCAGGACCAGCTTCCGAGCATCGGCCCCGGCAGCGTGCTCGCCGATCTGCTGCGCGTCGAGGAGATCCCCCGGGTGAGCCTCACCCGTGTCTACCGGCAGGCGGACGGCAGCGGCATCGTCGAGGCGGCGCACCGCATCCAGTCGGGCGCGCTGCCGTACGTCCCGGGTGGCGGCGGCTTCTGGTTCGAGGAGCTGGACGACCCGGAGGCGGTCGCGGACCGGGTGGTCCACCTGGCGACCGAGGCGATCCCCCGCAAGCAGGGGGTCGATCCCGGCCAGGTGCAGGTGCTCTGCCCGATGCGCAAGGGGGCCACCGGCACGGTCGAGCTGGGCCGCCGGCTCCAGGAGCGCCGCAACCCGCCGTCCCCCGGCGCGGCCGAGCACTGGTCGGGCGCCTCGGTCTTCCGCGTCGGCGACCGGGTGATGCCGATACGCAACGACTACGACAAGGGTGTCTTCAACGGCGAGACCGGCACCGTGACCGCCGTCCATCTGGAAGATCGCACGGTGGAGGTCCTGATCGACGACGGCGACCTCGTCTCGTACGACTTCGACGAGCTCGACGACCTCGCCCACGCCTACGCGGTGAGCGTCCACCGGGCCCAGGGCAGCGAGTACCCCTTCGTCGTCGCCCCTCTCGTGGCCGAGTCGGGCGGCATCATGCTGCGCCGCCGGCTCCTCTACACGCTGGTCACGCGGGCCCGCTCGTGGGTCGTCCTCGTCGGGCAGCGCGAAGCGTTGGAGCTGGCGGTGCAGCGGCTCGGCCACCGGCGCAACACAGCGCTCCCCCACCGCCTCGCCGCCGTGCTGTGACACGCCCGTCCGGGGGTCACTCGTCCGGCATCCAGGAGCCGTGGAACCCGGCCGGGACCCGGCGCGGCAGCCGTACGGACGCCACCGGGGACAGGTCGGCCGCGTCGAGGACCAGCAGCTCCGCCCGCGATCCCACGATCGTGAGGAGCCAGCCGTGGTCGTCGTCCCCGCCCGCCTCTGGGTCGGCGGGCACGAACACCGCCTCGCCGGGGGAGGCGCCGACCCGGTGGGTGCGGCTCGCTCCGGTCACGACGTCGTACTTCACGATCTCCTCCCCGGCCACCGCGTACACGTGGCGGTTGGGCAGGCCGGTGCGCCGGTCGTCGATCGTCGGGAACTCCACGGTCCGGTCGTCGATCCGCTCCTCGGTGACGGCGCCGGTGGCCGGGTCGAGCGTCCAGCGGTGCAGCGCACCGCCCGGGGCGTGGGCGGCGGGGTCGGTGGCGCCGCCGATGCGCCGCCAGAGCCGGGTGAACCGATCCGGCGCGTGGCGGACGGCGTCGAGGACCACGCGGCCCGCGGCGTCCTCACGCGCGTTCCCGACGTGGAAGACGTAGCAGGGGTCGATCTCGAACCAGCGCACCGGCCCGTCACCGTCGCGCGGCATCACGCCGAGCCGGGCGCCGTAGCCGTCGTCCCACCGGTACGGCATGCCGTCCCCGAGCAGGCCCAGGTCGAACACCACCGGCAGGTCGAGCCAGACCACGTAGTGCTCGGTGACGGCGAAGTCGTGCATCATCGTCGAGCCCGGCACCTCGACCACCCGGCTCTCCACCAGCTCGCCCGCCGCGTCCAGCCGGTGGTAGGTGAGGTACGGCGGGGCGAAGCCGTACCCGAAGAAGTGCAGCTCGCCGGTGCGCGGGTCCTCCTTGGGGTGGGCGGTCATCGCCGTGGTGAGCCGGCCGCCGAAGTCGCACGGGCCGAGCGTCTGCAGCTCCCCGCCGATCTCGTACGGCAGGCCCTGCTCGACCAGGGCGAGGGTCCGGCCCGCGTGCCTGATGACGTGCGTGTTGACCGGGAGCGCGGTCAGGTCGACGCCGTCCGGGCCGACGAACGGGACCCCGTCCATGTGCCGGCTGCGGACCCAGCGGTTGCGGTACCACTCGGCCCGGCCGTCCCGCAGCCGGACGCCGTGGATCATCCCCTCGCCCGCGAACCAGTGGCCGGGGTCCTGGCCGGGCAGCGGGTTGGGACCGTTGCGCAGGTAGCGGCCGGTCAGCGCGGGCGGGAGCGTGCCGGTGACGGGCAGGTCGACGGCGTCGATCTCGTCAGGGACCGGGGCGAGGTCTCCCTGAAGGTACGTGGCGGTCACGATGCTCCGATCTGGGGGTGGTTCAGGCGGCCTGCGCGGCGCGGGCGCGGGCCCGGGCGAGCGCGGCGTAGCGCACGGTGAAGACGGCGGGGATCGCGAAGCCGCAGACCTTCACCGCGATGATCGCGGCGGTGGCGTGCGGGGCGAAGGCGATCAGCAGGGCCAGCCCGGCGGTGTTGCAGGTGAAGGCGATCGCCCAGGCGGCGGTGATGACGACGTTGACCCGGTAGAACATCGGGGTGCTGTGCACCTCGGCGGGCACCCCCTCGCGGGCGATCCCCAGCGTGAACGGCCGGCGGATGGCGAGGGTCGTCCACGCGGTGAGCGCGAGCCAGCCGACCGCGACGGCCGGGCCGTACTCGCCGAAGGGCGCGGGGGTGATCAGGAATGCGGCGAGGGTGAGCCCGGCGAAGAACACCACCGAGCCGATCTCGAGCACCAGCGCGTCCCAGGCGCGGCCCTTGCGGCGGTCCATCATGAGCAGCAGGGCCGACAGCGCGAAGGCGGCGGCCGCGCCGTACCTGGCCTCGCCGTTCGTGCTGAGCACGGCGAAGGCGATCCAGGGCAGGAAGCTGCGGACGTAACCGAGCACGGGGGACTCCTTGAGGACGACATTCCATGAGTGACATGTCGAAAGTAGAACCTCCTGGGTCGACATGTCAACTGTGGAATGTAGGCTTGCCTCCATGAGCCTTCGCCACGCCATGCTCGGGCTGCTGGCCCGTGGTCCCGCCAGCGGCTACGACCTGTTGAAACTGTTCGAGATCTCGCTGTCCAACGTCTGGCCGGCGACGCAGAGCCAGCTCTACTCCGAGCTGGGCCGGCTCGCCGACACCGGCCTGGTCAAGGTCGTGGCCGAGGGGCCGCGCGGCCGCAAGGAGTATGCCATCACCGACGAGGGGCTGGCCGAGCTGCGGCACTGGATCACCGAGGTGGAGCCGAACCGGTCCCGGCGCAGCGACATGCTGCTCCGCGTGTTCTTCCTGAACACCGTCGAGCCCGAGCAGGCACGGCAGTACCTGCGCGACCGAGCCGCGGCGGCCGTCACCCAGCACGAGGGGCTGGCCAAGATCCGGGAATTCATCGCGGACGAACAGGACGCGCTGTCGGTCTACGGGCGGATCGCGATGGAGTGGGGGCTGCGCTTCAGCGCCATGCAGCAGGAGTGGGCCGAGTGGGCCGCCGAGGAGATCGACCGGCTTCCCTCGCCTCCGTCCGCCTGACTCGTTATGTCACATAGCAGGACCAAGGCGGCATCAAACCCATAAAGGGACCTTGTCGGCTATATCGACATCAACGGAGATTTGCCAGAGTCCCCCCAGCCTCTGGAGGCTCTCCGTGCCACAACTACGAGCAGCCCTCATCGTCACCACCCTGGTCATCATGGGCGCCACCCCCGCCCACGCGGCCGACGGTCCCGCCATCACCGTCGAGCAGGACCGCACCCAGCCGGTCTTCTCGTACGCCGACGCCATCCGCGAGCACGTCTACGTCGAATCGGAGATCGACAGCGACGGCGACGGGCGGCTGGACCGGGTCCGGGTCGACATCATCCGCCCCAAGGAGTCCGGCCCCGGCCTCAAGGTGCCGACGATCATCGACGAAAGCCCCTACTACGACAACTCCGGCCGCGGCAACGAGTCCGAGCGCAAGGTCTACGACGCGAACGGGAACCTCGCCAAGTTTCCGCTGTTCTACGACAACTACTTCGTGCCGCGCGGCTACGCGGTGCTCGACGTCGACATGATCGGCACCACCAAGTCCGACGGCTGCCCCGACGTCGGCGGGCGGGGCGACGTGCTGGGCGGGAAGGCCGTCATCGACTGGCTGAACGGCCGCGCCCCCGCCTACCACGCCGACGGCACGCCGGCGTTCGCCGACTGGAGCACCGGCAAGGCCGCGATGATCGGCAAGTCGTACGACGGCACGCTCGCCAACGCGGTCGCGGCGACCGGCGTGCCGGGCCTGGAGACCATCGTCCCGATCTCCGCGATCAGCTCCTGGTACCGGTACCAGCGCTCCAACGGCGTGATCTACAACTACAACTACATGTCCTACCTGGCGAGGGCCGTCGACACCGACCCCGCCGCCAAGTGCGCCGCCGTACGGACGCGGCTGGACGCCGACGCCGACGACAGGACCGGCGACTACAACGCCTTCTGGGCCGAGCGCGACTACGTCAACGGCACCGTCGGCGACGTCTCCCAGGTCCGGGCCAGCGTCTTCGCCGTACACACGGTGAACGACCTGAACGTCAAGCCCGACCACTTCTCCACCTGGTGGGAGGCGCTCGCCGACCGGAACGTGCCGCGCAAGGTCTGGGTCGGCCAGTACCAGCACGTGGACCCCTTCGACTTCGAGGGACGCCGCGACCTGTGGGTGGACACGCTGCACCGCTGGTTCGACCACTGGCTGCTCGGCGTGCGGAACGGCATCATGGACGAGCCCCGCGCCGACGTGCAGGTCGGCCCCACCTCCTGGATCACGCAGCGCGACTGGCCGGCGCCGGCCGCGTCGACCACGTTCCTCCGCCCGGCGGCGAACGGCTCGCTCGGGCTCTCCCCGGGCAAGAACGGCGAGACCGCGACCTTCACCGACGTCCGCCAGTCCGAGGACGCGATGGTGGCCGACATCGGCACCGCCAAGCCCGGACGGGCGGCCTTCACCACCGGCGAGCTGCCCCGGGACCTGCGCCTGTCCGGCACGCCGGTCGTGGACCTGCGCGTCGCGCTCGACAAGCCCACCACGAACCTGACCGCGCTCCTCGTCGACTTCGGCGAGGACACCAGGATCGACTGGCGGCGCGGGCAGGGCATCACCACGCTCACCCGGGAGAGCTGCCACGGCGAGAGCACGGCGGCGGACGACGCCTGCTACCGCGAGGTCGTCACCAACGTGGCCACCCGACCGCTGGAGATCGTCGCCCGCGGCTGGATCGACGCGCAGAACCGCGACTCGCTTACCGACCCCTCCCCCTTGACTCCCGGGACGTACGCGCAGGTCAAGTGGAAGACGTTGCCGCAGGACTACACCTTCAAGAAGGGACACCGGCTGGGCCTGGTGATCGCCGGGACCGACTCCACCTACAGCAGCGAGACCGCCACCGGCGCGAAGGTCACCGTCGACCTGCACAAGAGCAGGGTGCGGGTCCCGCTCGTGCTCGGCGTCGGCCACTCCCTGACCGACGGGGACGTCCCGAAGGACACGGGCACGTGGCACGGCCCCCGGCAGATCGACCTGCCGGTTCCGGAGAACCACCTCTACTGATCTCCTGAACACCCCCTGAGCCGCGCCGGGCCAACGCTCCCGGCGCGGCTCCGCGCTTCCGAAGCCGGCGACTGATCGGCTCGGCGGTCAGCTACGCCTCGGGCAGGTCGGACGGCAGCGTCGGCAGCGGCCACCGGGGATCGATCCGCCAGGTCTCCGCGAACGGCCCCCGTCGCTCCTCGATCAACGCGATCACCTGGTCGCGGGCCTCCTGAATCGCGCGGTGTTCCGCGTCGCCGACGATGCCCAGGCGGCGGCCCTGGCGATATTCGTCCTCGTCCTTCCACCGGTAACCGGACAGGTCCGGCTCCGCGACGAGGTCCAGCAGCAGGTCGAAGGTGTCGATCCCCCACTCGGTACGCCGGTATGGGCGCTGGAAGTTCACGTACCAGCGCAGCAGGCGCTGCTCGGCGTCGAAGAAGCGCCCCACGCCGAAGTACTCCCCTGCCTGCTGGCTGCTCGTCCAGAGCGTGTCGCGCCAGGTCCACCGGCCGAGCCGCCACCGGCCGGAGGCAAGATCGGCGGGCATCCGACCCCTCAGGGCGGGATCCCCGGTCTCCAGGGAGGCGATCCACGTACGGGGCGCGAGACTCACGATCCCCGGCCAGTACCCGAGAGCGATCCGATCGCCGTCGTCCGCGAGCACCCGGTGAGGCGAGGCGGTCCAGACCCGTTCCCGGAAGACGTCCCGGCGCACGATGGTCTCGCCCTCGCCGAACCGCGATCTGATCCCGACCATGTGCGGCTCCCACACAGCAGATGAGACGACGGGGGTTACGGCAGTTGTGCCCACGCTCGGGCGGGTGCTCGGTTCTGGGGATCCAGAGCGACGGCTGCAGCTCTCGAACATGTGGTGGCGGGGAAGCAACGCCCGCCGTCCATCCCGGATCAGCCGGGGAATCGCAGGAAAGCCGGATCGACCCGATCGGCGAGCCATACGCCGTTGGCGCTGAGCCGGAACTCGTGCCCGGCGGCGTGCATCGCGCCCGCGTCGACGACCAGCACCACCGGAACACCACGGCGGCCGCCCACCCGCTCGGCGGTCTCCCGGTCCGCGGACAGGTGGACGTGATGCCGGTTCATCGGCCGCAGGCCCTGTTCCCGGATGGCGGCCAGATAGCGGCCCACGGTCCCGTGGTACAGCGTCGCGGGGGGCTCGGTCACCGGAAGGCCAAGATCCACCGGAACGGAATGCCCCTGACTGGCCCGGATCCGCCCGTCCTGTAGCACGTACCGCTTTTTGTCGTTGGCGGCGACGACGTGCGCCAACTCCTCCGGGGCGATAGGGAAGCCGTGCCGGGCGGCGGCCTTCAGGAGGACGTCCACCTCGACCCAGCCGCCGTCGTCCAGGGTGATGCCGATCCGCTCAGGCTCGTGGCGCAGGTGCTTGGCCAAATACTTCGACACGCGCACCATCCGCCGCTCGTCCATGTACGTCACTTCCCTCCGCGCTTCTCGGAACAACCGGAACGCGATGCTTCCCGGTGGCCGCGCCCTTTGAGTCTCCCCGGCCTACGGCCCCCGGCGTCAACAGGATTTCGACCATCGGAAGAAGCACCTACAGCCACACGGAAAGTGATCTTTTGAGTACCCGCGACGTCGCCTGGCCAAATGGCACTCCGAGCAGGACATCCCGCAAGTCAAGATCAAACTCGTCGGCGCCGTCGGACGGAAAGCGGGTTAAGGGCCCGCGATCGAACAACTGGAGTCGGCACTCGCCGCGTACAGGTCGCGGGTCACCGGCAGCAGGGTTCCCTTGCCGGACTAGAGAGAAGCGTCTGGCCGCGTACCGCCCTGCCAGCCCCAGTCGAACTGGGCCAAGTGATTCATCAGCCGTGTGATCAGGTCGCGGGTCTGATAGTGCAGCATCCCGATGTTGAGGTCGTTGGTTCCGATGACCGCCAAGACGGCGTCCTCGCCCACCGCGAACACCGCCAGGTAACCGTCGCTACCGCGGGCCACCGCCTCGCGGAACCGCCCGCGGCCCGTCGCCTGGGTGGCCTGACGGGCCAGGCCGAGAGTCGCCGCGATGAGTGCGGCGATCCTGGTCGGCTCCGCCTCGGGAATGTCGCAGCTGATCAGGAACCCGTCGCTCGCGGCCACCATGCTGCCGTGCACGCCGGCCATCTGCGTTCTGAGCTCGCGGAGTTCCGCGCGGACCCGCTTGTCGGGGGTCAGCCCTTCGATGCCCGGCGCGGTCATCCGGTCCCCCCGGCGGATCCGGATCCACCATCGCGGATCTCTCGATTCATCGCTCCCCCGTTCATTGGGCCACTGCCCGGAGAAAAGACATGGTGTCGCGCCGCGGGTCGGACAGCGTGTCCGCTGCCCGGGGCATCGGCGAAGCCGAGGTGCCGTCCACCGACAGTAGCCGCAGGGTGATCAGCCGGAAAACTTCGACGGTCGTGCTGAAAACGCTGTGCTCAAGCTCCCACGCGAGGTCGCGCGGCGTGGAGCGTTCGCCCGTCCGGATGAGCAGGGCCCACTGAAGCGCGGACACCTGCAGGCCGGGGGCCGCGATGTGCGGATTCCGCACGACCGTCGTGTCGGCCGTAACGGATCCGGACAGTTGCTTCACGATCTCCTGCCGCCGGGTCACCTCGGCAAGCAGCATCGGGAAGGGCATGCCGTTCAATCTGCCGACCGCGGGGGTTTCGAGTTCCCGGAACCGGTGACGCGGTGAATTCCGGGAGCCGCCTGACAGCAGTTCCAGCGCGGCGTCGACGGTGGCCTCCCTGACCGCGAAGCTCCACTCGAGCGAGCCGGCCGTCTCCGCATCGACGGCAGCGGCCGGGCCGCCCCGGGTCGCCTGCGAGCGTGCCGTGTCGGCCTCGCCCGGATGCCCCTGCGGCTGCACCAACCACTTGGACGGTTCGGGGGTGCGCTTCGACTCCGCGTAGACGACGTCGCCCTCGCTGAGGTAGAAGGCCCCGCCCAGAGCACCCGACACGCGCAATACACCGGTTTGCCCGGAGTCGGCGAGCTTACCCAGCCGAACGATCAGCGGATCCCTGTTGAAGTACACGGTGGTTCCCGTCCTGGCTCAGTGGTCATACCCGCTGAAAGTGATCCGGCAGGCCCGAATCGGGACGGCCGACGAAATTCAGGTCGAAGTCGCGAAGCTCCCGATGGGCCATCGCCAGGTTCGCTTCCGCACGATCCAGGACCACGAGCAGGAGGAACTGCAGCCTTGGGGCCGGGCTGAAATGCCGGATCAGGTGGTAGTGACCGCTCAACGTGATGATCGCGTCTTCAAGGCCGCCGTTCGCCGCCAGTTCTCCGGCCATGAGGGCGATCACGTTGGCCACGTCGGCGGCACCCGCCGCTGCCACCGGCAGGCGCAGGGTCTCCCGGTCCTGGACGTGACCCAGCACCATGCCGGTCGAGGCGTCGATCAAACACCCGAGCACAAAGCCGTCGATCTGTCTCACCTGAGAGAGCAGAGCTTCGAAGGGAGACTCGGGCATAAAAGGGATCCTTTCCACCAAATAGTGCAGGCCGAGTCTAGGGGACGTATGCGCCGCGGCCCAGTGTTCGGAGGCGATTCCGCGACAGGACGCCGAGACAGTCTCGGGTCGCCCCCTCCGCCTTCGATGAGGCCGCCGAGCAGGCCGAACCAGCCCCGGGAGAACGTACGCGTCGCCTTCCGGGGAACCGCACTCTGCGACGAACCGACCGGGGCGGGCGGTCCCGATGCCTGGTCGTGCTACTTCAACCGCCGGAGACCTTCCAACACCCGCCCCAGAATGTCGGGGTGCACGGGCGCGAACGGTGTCCTGACAACCTCTTCCAGTCCTTGCGGGAGGCTGTCGGATCCGGTGCCGACGCGCGCCCGATCCCATGTCGTCGCGCCCGGACTGCGGCGTGGCACCAGCCGTACCGCGCCATCCGCGGACTCAGGGGACGGTGCCGTCACCTCCGAAGCGTGGACGGTCGCTTCCGGATCGACGACCCGGGGCAGCTCCTCCGTGTCGTCCCCCGTGTCGTCCCCCGTGTCGGCCTCTGTGTCGTCCTCCGCCTCCGTCTCGTCGACCGCCCATGCGGGCCCGAGCCAGGCGACGCCACTGCTGGACCCGCGCGCGGGCCGGACCGCTTCCCGCTGCGGGGGGACCGCCTCCTCCGGAGCCAGCAGGGTGCACAAACCCGCCCGGACCAGCCCACTCACACTTGCGACGGTGTCGTAAAGCGCGAAGCCGTTTCGCCAGGCCAGTTCCCGGAGGGTGACAACGCCGTCGATCCGGCAGGCGACCATCCACTGCTCGCGTTCCACGATCCCCAGAGGGCCACGCAGGTCGGATGCCTTCGGGCGGCCGTCGAGCGAGACGTCATGCCCGGCCAGCAGCTCGGCCCGTCGTGCGACTTCAGACTGCACGAACTCGACTTCCAACCTGAGCATCGTTCCGGCCCAGGAACGTTCCAATGGCATGAACCGGATGCCGGTGGCAGATGATCCGCCTGCCATCCGGGCCGTCATCGCCGTCATCGCCGTGATCGCGTCCAGGACGACCGAACGCAGAACCTCCAGCATCTCGTCTTTGCCGATGAGGCCCTGTTCGACGAGAAGGGCGCCGAACCCGTCCGCCGGCCGCCTCTCGGCGCGCAGCATGTTCCATTGTTCGGCCGACAGCCGCCGAGAGCCGATCAGCCTGGCGGCGAGACCGGGAACCCCGGCCGCTTCGGCGAAGGTGAGGTATCCCCGGTCCAGGTAGATGGTTCCACCGGAATCTCCGTCGATCTTCAGGGCACCCGAGGCCCCGTCGCGCGTCAGGGCATGGAGCTCATCGGCGATCCGCGCTTCGCCACCCCTGTCCGGCTTCGTCAGCCGGACTCCGCCCTCCGCCGGGAACACGTGACTGTCAGCTCCCGTTCAAATCAAGACACCATGGCTTTCAGCTACCAAATCCACACCATTCGGCTATAGTGCAGCGTAGCGTTCTCGTGGTAGTAGCCGCCAGTGGGGTTCACGGCGCAGGAATCCAGAACAGGCTCAATGTCCGTTTTGTACCGAAAATACCCCTTTGCACATAGAGTCCAATTTGCCTGACTGATACCCATCAGGGAAGACTCATCGCGTATATACCGCACACATCCTCAATGTGCCATCCTGACCGGATTCCGGTATACCCAGCGCAGAAAGCTCCTGATGAACCTCACGCAAATCGTTACCAATGCCCTGAAGGCGTTCCGCCACGACGTCCCCGACTACATCGGGTCAGGGATCGTCGACATCTCGACAGGCATGCTGCTGGCGGTGGACACCGTCGACAATCACCCCCGCGAGATCCTCGACGTCGTCGCGGCGGCCACCACCGACCTGTTCCAGGGCCGGACCGTGGTGCAGGTCGAGGAACTGTGGAAGCAGAACCGCGGCACGACCGACAACCGGCACTACTTCAACGAAATTCTCGTCAACAGCGAGAACCTGGTCCACCTCTTCATGCGCAGCAAGAGCAACCCCGACATCGTGGCGGTCGTGATCTGCTCGCGTCAGGTGAACATCGGGATGCTCTTCGTCCAGGCTCGCCAGGTGATGCGACAGCTGGAGAACCCCCGCTGACCTGGCGGTCTCCCACGCCGGATCCTCCCGTACCGGCCTCATCGAGGTCCAAGCGAGCGAAAGGGGCCGTCGGATGCCATGGCGTCCGACGCCCCCCACGCCATGCGCCTGAATACCTTGCCGAGCTGCGGAAGGAAGGATTTCGGCCGGCGCGCGAACGACGGGCGACCATCATGATCAACACCGGGCGCGGGGCACCGCCGAGACGGTCGGCAAATAGAAAAACCCCAGGTCAGTGATACTGACCTGGGGTTTTTCGCTGGTGCGCCGCCAGGGACTCGAACCCCGGACCCGCTGATTAAGAGTCAGCGGTTCGCCCTGTCACTCCGTGCCAGCCACCCCCACGCCGCACCATTTGATGCCGGTTCGTACGACCGTCGCCCGCTTTGAGTGCCCCTCAATGCCAGCCCCTGACGCGCCGTTCCACAGCATCCGAGCAACCCCCGAGCAGCCAAACCGGGGAATGGCAACTGATCGACTTGGCGCTGCCCTCCCGAGTAGTGCCGTCGGCCCCGGTACGAGCGGAACTCGCGCACCGGCAGCCCTGCCAGGACCTTCCGCGGAATATGCGGTGGGCTGGGAGCAAGTTCTGGAGGTCCGTCTTGGTGCCCTCGGCCCCACTCCCCTGTCCAGCCTCCGCGCGCAGAGGGATGCCCGGCGTGGTCAGCATGGATCCGGCCAGACGCCCCGATCGGCCAGGTGGAGAACGAGGGCGGCGATGTTCCAGGCGTCGTCCTCGCCACGGTGGTGACGGCCTTCGAGCCGCCATCCGGCGATCTCCAATGCCTGTGCCATGCCAGGGCGTTTGCGCAGGCCGTATGCCTCGGCGAAGGCCACCTTGGCGTTGGTGTGGTGCCGGCCGAAGGGATAGGGCGCCCGGCTGGCCTGGCACTGCCGGGTGAACTGGTGGCGGTCGTAGTCGCCCCAGCTGGCCCACGGGCGCGTCCCGGCGTGGTGTTCGGCCGCCAGCAGCCGGCACGCCTCGGCGAAGCCGACGCCTCCGTCGACCTCGTGCTGGGTGAGGCCGGTCAGCTCCGTGCAGAACTCACTGACCGTGGACCGGACGGGCCGCACCAGGATCCGATGGCGGGCGAGGCGCTCCCCCATGTCGAGGTCGACGACGGTCAGCCCGATCTCGATGATCTCGCTGACCATGCCCGGCGGTTGGTGGCCGGCCCAGCAGGTGGCTTCGACGTCCACGACGTTCAGGAGGCGTTCGGCCCCGGTGCTGTCCATGGCGGGAAGCGTAGGGAGGAGCGGCAGCTCGGGCACCTGGTTTTGCCTGGGGGTGCGGATGCGCCGCCAGCGGGTGCGGGGCGGCGCCGCGGTCGGGCGGGCCCGACCCCGGTCCCGGTCCCGAACGAGGCCACGTTCGCCTCTCGGAGCGCGACGCGGTGGGAATCCGACGGCATGCCTGCCAGAACCCGGTCAGCAGCTCGTCGCTGAGCTGGCACGCGTTCCGCGGGTGAGCCCTCGGGCCGGGCTGGGGCGTTCAGCGGTGGTTGGGGACGCGCTCCCACCATGTGACGCAGCGCAGGCACCACTCGGCGGGGCCGTAGCGGAATCGGGCCAGCCACCAGCGGCTGAAGAGCGTCTGGACGACGAGGATGGCTAGGGCGAGGACCATGGTGGTTCCCCAGTGGAGGGACTCTCGCAGGCCGAGTACCGGTACGGTCGCGACGGCGAGGAGCGTGGCCGTCAGGTAGTTGGTGAGCGCCATGCGGCCGAGCGGTTCGAGGACGGCGGACAGGGCCGGGCCCACCGGGGTGCGCAGCAGGAGGAGCAGGGCGAGGGCGTAGGCGAGAGCGGTCACCAGCCCGGCACCGGCGGCGACGCGGGTGGCGTGGGCGTCAGTGGGGTCTATGGCGTTCTGCCACCAGGTCGCCGCCACGGCGGCGGGCGCGATCACGGCGAACGCGGCCGCGAGCCGCCCGGTGCTGTGGCCGAGGACGCGGGGGATGCCCAGGCGGGCCACTCCGAGACCGAGCAGGAAGAGGCCCGGAATGGTGGCGAGGCCGCCCGACACGAGCGTCACGGAGGCGAGGGTGATGCCGGCGCCGGCCACCAGGACGAGCGGGGTCGGCAGCCAGGTGGCGGGCAGCAGGACGATCAGCCCGTAGATCGCGTACGGCGTCAGCGCCTCACCCGGCTGGAGCATCTGGTGTGCCGCCCCGAGGATGCCGAGCGCGATCAGGCGGCGGACGAGGAGCAGCCGTGGCCGGTCCGAGCGGCGTGCGGCGCCGTCGAGGAAGAGGGCGAAGCTGATGCCGAAGAGGAAGGAGAAGATGGGGAAGAAGCGCCCCTCGACGATCAGGTCCAGGGCGTGTCGGATGGGGTGGGGCTCGCCGAGGCGCGGCCCGAAGGTCAGCCGGGCGATCGACGGGAGGTTGACCAGGAGGATGCCGCAGAGGGCGAATCCGCGGACGGCGTCGAGTGCTCGGATGCGGGACGCGGCTGGTGATGCCGTGGGCGGGGCGGTGGTGATCTGCTGCATGCCACCACGGTCGGTCAGCGGGGGCGGTCGGGGCCTCGGCCATTCGGCCGATGCCGGCCCACGTCCCTCGGCCGTTCGGCCGAGGGACGTGGGCCGGCATCGCGCGCGCTCAGCGGGAGTGGACCGCTCCCGTTTCCCATGCCCAGGCCGCGATCTCGACGCGGCTGCGGGCGCCCAGTTTGGTCTGGATGCTCCCGAGGTGCGTCTTGACGGTTCCGAGTGAGACGTACAGCTCCTGGCAGATCTCCTGGTTGGTCCGCCCCCGGGCCACGAGCCTGGCGACGTCCATCTCCCGGTCCGTGAGCGGGTGCGCGGAGCCGCCGCCCCTACCGGGCAGGGAGCCCGTGTACTGCCCGAGCCGTTCCAGGAGGCGCACCGTCACCGAGGGGGAGACCAGCGCGTCACCGCGGGCCGCCGCCCGGACCGCCTCCACCAGCAGGCCGGGGCCGGCGTCCTTGAGCAGGAAACCGCAGGCCCCGCCCTGGAGTGCGCCGTAGACGTAGTCGTCCTGGTCGAAGGTGGTCACCACCACGACCCGCAGCGGATCGGCGGCGTCCGGACCGGCGAGGATGCGGGTCACGTCCAGGCCGTCGAGTTTCGGCATCCGGACGTCCACCAGGCACACGTCGGGTCGCAGGCGCCGGGCGGCCTCCACGCATGCCGCGCCGTCGGCGGCCTCGGCGATCACCTCGATGTCCGGCTGGGTTTCGAGGATCAGCCGGAAGCCGGCGCGGACCATCTCCTGGTCGTCGGCGATGAGCACACGGATGGCCTGCGACGAGGCGGCGTACGTGGCCGGGCGGGGTTCGGGGGCGGACTGCGGGGTTGTGCTCACAGCTCCGATCGTGCCATGCCGGGGCCCGGCCCCTCGGTGGGCCCGCGGTCCAGGACGGGGAACCGCGCGGCCGTCTCCCAGCCGCCCTCGGCGGTGGGGCCGGCGGTGAGTGAGCCGCCGACCGCCTCGGCGCGTTCCCGCAGGCCCACCAGCCCGAAGCCGCCGCGCCCGCCCGTGGGCGCCCCGCCCCGCCCGGCCGGCGGCCGGTTCCGTACCTGCACGGCCAGCTGCCCCTGGCGCAGGCCGATGTCTACGGTCACCGCGTGCGCCCCGGGGGCGTGCCGGCGCACATTGGTCAGGGCCTCCTGCACCACCCGCCGGACGGAGGTCTCCACCTCCGGTGCGAGACGGGCGCGACGGGCGGCGGCGTCGATGCGGACGGTGACGTCCGGGCCGCCGCGCCGGGAGAAATCGGCGGCCAGGTCGGCCAGCCCCGCGTACAGCTCGCCGGGACGGACGGCGCGCCCCTCCTCCTCACGCAGCACCCGCACCAGGCGGCGCATCGAGTCCAGGGTCTCCAGCCCCGCCCTCTCGATGCCGAGCAGCATCGTGTCGACCTGCTCGGGGGCGGTCTCGCGGATGGTCCGGGCGGCCTGGGCCTGGACGACGATGCCGGTCACATGGTGGGCCACGACATCGTGGAGGTCACGGGCCAGCTCCAGCCGTTCGCCCTGGCGCACGGCGGCGACAGCACGGGCGCGGCGGGCGTCCAGTGCGCGGAGGTAGCAGCCGAGACCGAGGGCCGCGCCGACGCTCAGGGTGAGCAGGAAGGCGAACGTCGCGGTGTCGCCGTGGTGGCTCTGGCGCAGCGGGGCGGCGATCACCGCGGAGCCGAGGGCGGCGCACAGGGCGACGGCGGCGGCCGGCGGCTCGGCGCGACGGGCGGTGACCGCGAGCAGCACCAGGAGCGCCCCGCTCTCCAGCAGACCCCACGAGCCGGTGACGCCGTGGCCGGGGAGGACCAGCACGGCGGTCACCGCCCAGGAACCCGCCGCGACGACCGCCGCACGGCTCCGTAGGGTGAACCGCTCTGCGGGCACCAGCACCAGCGTGGCGAACACCGGCCCGACGGCGAGCAGGACGAAGTCCGCCACGTTGTGCCTGTTGCCGGTCAGCGGCAGGAAGCTCACCCAGTCGAACAGCCAGAACAGGGCGAGAGCCAGATACAACGCGCCGACGGCCGTCCACTGCGCGCGGCGCGGGAAGGGAAGATGTTCCACATCGGCAGGCTACGGAAGCACCGGGCCGCCGCGAGTCGGCCGAACGGCCGGGCCCGGAAACTTCTGGCGCTCGCCGACCCTGACGACATCCACACCCTGAACCAGATCACCGTCGTTACGCAAACAAGATCACGACAGATGAGCAACCACGGAGCAACCATCATGATCGCGATGGAGCGCGGGGCGCACTGAGACGATCGCCAAATGAAGAAAGCCCAGGTCAGATGTAACGACCTGGGCTTCTTGCACGTGCGCCGCCAGGGACTCGAACCCCGGACCCGCTGATTAAGAGTCAGCGGTTCGCCCTGTCACTCCGTGTCGGCCGCCGTCACGCCGCACCAATTGATGCCGATCAGTACAGCAATCGCCCGGTTCGCGTACCGCTCGATGCCGTGCCCTGACACCACGTTCCACGGCATCCGAGCAACCACCGAGCAACCACCCAATCCGACACGCGTGGAGTTCCCGCATTCTCCAGAAACCGCCCGCGGGGCCAGACAGCGGCCCTAACCCGCGCTACGGAATCGCTCGTACCGCTCTTCGACCAGCTCCGGGGCGGGCCTGTCCGCGCGGCGCCGCGGGAGCACTAGGGGGACGTTGTTCATCTCCTGCAGCCCGTGTTTGAGCATCGGCCCGTCGATCTCCTGCAGGATGTCGGCGCGTACCTCGATGGTGTAGTCGGGGCGGATGCCGAGGATGTTCTGATCGTAGGCGGCATGGTGGATCTTGCACAGAGCCAGGCCGTTGGAGATCGCGGGGACACCACGGGCGTCGCGGTCGGGGATGATGTGCGCGGCGTCCAGCAGTGAACGGTGGCGAAGGCGGCACATCGCACAGCTGGTCTCATACGCCTGGATCACCCTCTGCCGGAAGACCGGCTGGTGAAGTCGCTGCCGGGTGATCCGTTCGGAATAACGACGCTCAATCAAGCTCACCGGACCGCCCACAGGCACGTGCCGCTGGGCCTCATCCAACGCAACCGCGACCTGGGACAGCCTCTCGTCGACGGCGACGATCCAGACCGGGAAGAACGGCAGATACAGGCCCCGCTGAACGCCGAAGAACCACATCAGGGGCACACCGAGTTCGTGGGCGCGCCGCAGGCCGACGTTCGTGTAGTGCCCGAGGTTGCCCTGGAACTTGTAGCGCAGCAGCCCGTCCTCGCCGACCGCGTCTTCATACGGAGCGCAAGCGCCGTCGGAGGTGTAGGTCGTCAGTATCGACAGCGCGGCTGTGAGGCCCCCAGGTTTGCGGATGCCGAGTTGGTTGTCTATGAGCGGAAAGGTCCGGCCCTCGAACTGGAAGCCCAGCAACTCGTCCCGGCGGACCACCGGATCCTCGGCCGTGCACCGCTGCCGCAGCCAGGCCATCGACGCGGCGCGGATACGGCTGTCCAGGTCGTCACCCAACGACATGATCACATCGGTGTTCTACACCTACGGCCGGCTCGTCCACCAGAGGTCTTCAGGCCCCCGGCCAAGAAGCTGTGCAGGACGCTCGGCGGCCGTATGGTGAGTCTGTCGTCCACTGTCCCGGACGGCCACTCAGCGACGGGCAGGTGATGGCCTATTCTCCGAGTGCTCCGCCGAGGCCGAGATCGTCCCCGGCGGACGGCACGACCGGGCGACGCGGAGATCGAAGGCCAGCCCGTACGCGGGCGGCCGGGGCGAGAACGAAGGAGCCAGTCAGCCAGGCGGCAAGCTGGGCGCGATCAATAAGGATCAGGTCCGTGCCCGCCGCGCACTGCCTGGCGGGGACCGTGAACTTCGCCGTGGTGACGAGGACGCCGCGATGGCCGGGATAGGCGTGCAGGGCGCCAAGAAGGTTGCGCACCTCGGGCGAGCCAACCGAGTTGGTCCACCTCTTGCACTGGACGACGAAGCGGTCCCCGGTAGGCGCAACTCCAACGACGTCGACACCGCCGTCACCGCTGCCGCCGACCCGGTGCACCTTGTGGAAGCCCTCGCGCCGGAGCAGGGCCTCGACGAGGGCTTCGAACTGACCGCCAGTCATTCGATCGGCCTTCTCAAGGCGGGCGTTGTCCCTCAGCCACTCCTGCCGCCGGGCCTCGATCCTCCGAGATCGCAGCACCAACGCTCCGATGACGCTGGCCACCGACACGATCGTGATTCCGATGACCAGCGGCCAGTTGGCGGTGATGAGCTCGATGAGCCATTTGGCCACCACGACCAGGGTGATCGCGGCGACCAGCCATAAGAACCAGTCGGCGTTGTTCCTGCGCCGCCGTGATCGTCGCCGGGCTGGGGTACGTCTTCGTGCCATCGGGGTCTCCGGGGAAGCTGGGGAGTTGCCGTCCACTCTGACTGTGTGGACTGACAATTTCCGCGAACCCGGTACTCATGTGACAGATGGTGCGGAAGTTCTCCAACTCCCCGCCGGCAACTGCTCCGATGCGGAGCCTTACTGACTCCGGGTACGCCAGATGGTGATGACGCTGCCGCCGCTCGCGGCGACCCTGACCAGTTCCCCGAAGCTCTGCAGCATCGGCAGGGGCCGCCCGTGATCGAGCCGAGGGTGCAGGTCGGCAGGGCCGTACCGATGGCGGGAGCCGTCTCCGGTCGCTCTGCATGGCAGCCGGTAAGACGGCGTGGCCGCGAGCCGGTAAAAGCGGCTGATCGGTTCGGTGGACATCTAGGTTCCCGGTAGATCGGGCGGCAGCATGGGCAGCGGCCACATGGGATTGATCTTCCAAGAGTCCGCGAACGGTCCCCGCCGCTCGTCGATCAACCCCATCACCTGATCGCGGGCTTCCTGAACCGCGCGGTGCTCTGCGTCGCCGATGACGCCCAGGCGGCGGCCCTGCCGATATTCGTCTTCGTCCTTCCACTGATAACCGGACAGATCCGGTTCCACCACCAGGTCCAGCAACAGGTCGAAGGTGTCAATCCCCCACTCGGTACGCCGGTAGGGACGCTGGAAGTTCACGTACCACCGCAGCAGACGGTGCTCCGGATCGAAGAACTGCCCGATCCCGAAGTAGTCCCCGACCTGCTGGCTACTCACCCAGAGCGTGTCGCGCCAGGTCCACCTACCGAGTCGCCACCGGCCAGAGACGAGGTCGGCGGTCATCCGATCCCGCTCGGCGGGATCTCCGGTCTCCAGCGAGGCGATCCACGTACAAGGCGCCAGGCTCACGATCCCCGGCCAGTACGCGAGGGTGATCCGATCCCCGTCGTCCGCCAGCACCCGATGAGGCGAGGCCGTCCAGACCTTCTCCCGGAAGACATCCCGGCGAACCACCGTCTCGCCCTCATCGAAACGCGACTTGATCACAGCCATGTGCAGCTCCAGTTCTCACACCCCGTCACGGTGGCCGCTCTCCGAACTGCGCGGCACAAGCAGCGCCCGTTTCGGCATGCAGGGCGGCACACCAGCTCACGGCACACCAGCTCACGGCACGCCGAATCGACCAGCGAGCGCCCGCACGGGCATGCGGCGCGATCGACTCAGTACGCTGGACGGCGACGTCCCTCCTCGCGCAGGTGTTGCAGATCCATGCCCGACCGCCAGACCTTCGACGCATCGGCCCTCCTCGACCTACTCGAGCGGTCGTGGGGTGCACAGCTGCGACGGGTGTCGCTGGTCATCGAAGCCGATGTGCCCGAGGAGACGATCAAGGCGGCTGCCGACGCGCTGGGCACGGCCTACCGGCGACTCGGCCATCAGGAGCTTGCCACCCGCTGGCCCGCGTGCGTCGTGGTGAGCCTCGCCGGAATCGCCGCCCGCCATGATCCGGACAGCCCGTTCTGGCCCCACTGGTGGGCGGCCACCCGCCATCGGGGGAGCCCGAGTAGGTGGGGTGCCGCGTTCCTGAACGCGTTGCGCGCCTTCGGTCTGCCCGCCGATCGGGACGCCAAGCAGTCGATCATGACGCATGCTGGTTTCGGCACCTCGGCTTCCGGCGATAAGGGCGAGGCTCCGCCGCTCCATCTCGACCCCTTCGGGCAGGGGATCCAGTGTGCCGGCGCGCCACTGCCCCGCCCCACGGAGGAGACCATGCTCGTCTTCGCCGAAGACGGACGACATCTGCCCGCGGACCTTCCTCCTCGGCCGGTCTGGATCGTCCACCCCCGAGACCGCGAGCCGGCCGCGGACGTCCCACTCCGGACACTCGCCGAAAGCCTGCTCCCCCTCGGCTGGGAGGGCTGGCGGCTCGCACAGGTCGACCTGGGGGATGCGGCCTGGCTGGCGCTGACGGACGGGCCGCGCCGTACGGTCAGGAAACGGTCCAGGCCACGACTGTCGGCCTGCCGGCCCGTCCCCGGCGTGACCACACCGGACGGCTCCGCCGTACTGTCCTCTCCTCCCGCTCTGTGGCTGCCGAAGGGGGACTGGACGGTCACGGTGGAGCGTGCCGGCACTCACCCGGATGGTCCCGCCGACCACGCCGATCTCTGGGCGCGGCTGCCACGGCCGCTGCTCGGCACGTTCATCGTCACCGTCAAAACCCCGGGCGGCCAGGCGACCCGGGAGACCGTGACAATCGCGGAAGGGCTGGAGGTGCGCTATGAGCCGCCGGTCCGGCTCTTCGACGACGAGGGCCTGATGCCGTCGGACGTCTCATTCGCCGCGGAGCCCGGCTTGACGGTGACGCCTCAGGCGCTGGCCTTCGCCTCGCGCGAGCATCTGCGCCGGATCACCTGCGTCGCCTCCGGCCAGCTCATGGACCTCGTCGTCACCCCGCCGCACATGCGGGTACGGACCGGAGGGGAATGGCACACCGCTCCGGTCCACCTCACCAGGGCCGCCGTGGAGGCAATGGAGACGCTCCGGCTGGACATCCCCGGCATCCGGGAGCGGCTTCCCATCGAAGTCGTCGCCGAATCCGCCGACGAAAGCAGCGGTGACGCCGCCGCCGAAAACGGGAGGGGCGGAAGGACCGTGCAGGTGTTGACCCCGCACACGCGTGGCGACTATCCATTGCGACGGGTGCTGGACACCCTGGACGCGAGTCTGGACACGCACGGGAACGCCGCCCTGATGGTCAGAGTGGGCGGGCATATCGTGCCACTGGCCTTCATCTCCCCCGGAGAGCGACATGTCCCCGATCCATGGCTCTGCAACGATTGACGGCATGGATCCTCTCGCGACCGGCGCGCTCATCACCGGCACCTACCGGCGCTACCTACGTTCGCTGCTGCCGGTGCGGGATCCCGGGATCGCCGCGGCCCTGGCCGCTGAGGTGGCGGCGAGCCCGCTGTTGACCAAGGGGCCGTTGCTGGAGGCCACCCCGCCCTACCGGACCGGGGCGACCCTGCGCGAGCTGATCGGCGAAGGTGTCCTCGATCCGGCCTTCGCCGCGCTCACCGGACCCGCGCTCCCGGCGGACCGTCCGCTCTACCTGCATCAGGAGCAGGCGCTCCGCAAGGCGGCCACGGGACGGAACCTGGTGGTGGCCACCGGCACGGGCTCGGGCAAGACGGAGAGCTTCCTGCTGCCCGTCCTGTCCTTCCTCACCGCGCAGCAGACGCGCGGTGAGCTCGGACCCGGAGTGCGCGCACTGCTGCTTTACCCGATGAACGCTCTGGCCAACGACCAGCTCAAGCGTTTGCGAGATCTCCTCGCCGCGGTGCCGTCCATCACATTCGGCCGGTACACCGGGGACACCCCGGAAAGCGCCCGTCAGGGCGCCGCGCTGTTCGAGGAGCTTCACCCAGGTACGCCCCGGCTCCCCAACGAACTGCTGAGCCGGGAGGAGATGCGGGCAGCTCCCCCTCACCTGCTGCTGACGAACTACGCGATGCTGGAGTACCTGTTGCTCCGGCCGGCCGACCTGGAGCTCTTCGAGAAGCAGGACACCTGGCGGTTCGTGATCCTGGACGAGGCGCACGTCTATGACGGGGCTCGTGCGGAGGAACTTGGCATGCTGCTACGGCGGCTGCGCGACCGGGTCGCACGCGGACGGACCCTTCAGTCCATCGCGACCAGCGCCACGGTCGGTGACCAGCCGAGCGCCGTAATGGAGTTCGCGAGCCGGTTGTTCGACTCCCCCTTCGAGTGGGTACCCGGCGACCCCGCGCGGCAGGATCTGGTGAGCGCGGCACGGGTGGACATGCCGTCCGGTCCCTTCTGGGGTCCGCTCACCGCCGAGGAATATCGCAAGCTCGCGGTGCACGAGGACCCGGGAAACGAGCTGGTCCGGCGCTCCGGTCTGCCCGACGCCGGTACGGCTCTCGCCCACGAGCACGCCATGGCGACCCTGCGGGGCACGCTGTCCCGGGGGCCCCGGCCGTTCGCCGAGCTCGCCCGGTTGCTCTTCGGCGGGCAGGACGCCCCAGAGGAGGGTCTGGCAGCGCTGATCGCCGTGAGCGGTTCGGCGCTGTCGGCCCGATACCACCTGTTCGCTCGTGCCACCGAGGGTGCGTTCACCTGCCTCACCCCTGCCGGCCCGCATGTCTCGCTGGCACGCCGCGAGGTCTGTACGGCATGCGCCGGCGTCATGTTCGAGTTCGGGGCCTGCAAACGGTGCGGAGCGGTCCATCTGATCGGCACGGTGGAGCACGCCTCCGGCGGGCAGGTGTTCAGCCCGCGGGCGACCAAGGTCGATACACGGGTCTGGCTGCTGCTCGGCGACAGCCCGAACGTCACCGACGAGGACGACGAGACGCTGGAGGCCCTACCGGAGACCGAGGCGCAGGACGCGGTCCTGTGCGGCACGTGCGGGGCGCTGCGTGCCGGACCGGCCGGCGCGTGCTGCGACGCGCCCCATCCACGGCCGGTGCGACGGCTCGCCTCCACGGCCGACTCACCCAGCGGCTGTTTGGCCTGCGGCGCCCGGGGCACAGGCATGATCCGCCAGTTCGAGAGCGGAAACGAGGCCGCGGCGGCCGTCCTGGCCACGACCCTCTATCAGGCGCTCAGCCCGATGCCCGAGCAGGAGGACCGTCCAGGTGGCGGGCGCAAGCTGCTCACCTTCAGCGACAGCCGCCAAGCCGCCGCGTACTTCGCCCCGTACCTGGAGTCGAGCTACGGCCAGATCCAGCAGCGGCGGCTGATCCTCGCCGGTCTCCGGCGAGCTTGCGCCCGGGACGACGACGCCACGGTGGACGACGTAGTGGACGAGGTGGTCAGGGCCGCGGGGGAGGCCGGGGTGTTCGAACGGCGGACCTCCCGGCAGCAGCGGCGCCGCGAGGTGGCCCTGTGGGTGATGCGGGAACTCGTCGCGATGGACGAACGCCAGTCCCTGGAAGGGCTGGGTTTGATGCGGGTGGAACTGGACCGGGATCCAGGCTGGCGGCTGCCGGCGCCGCTGCTGGAGTTGGGCCTCACCGAGCGGGAGTGCTGGCTGCTCCTGGCCGAGCTGGCCCACTCGCTGCGCCGGCAGGGCGTGCTGAGCATGCCGGAGGAGGTCGATCCGCGTGACGAACTGTTCGATCCGCGCCGTGGTCCGATCTACGTCCGCGGCGACGGCGCCGAAGCCAGGCTGAAGGTACTGAGCTGGCTGCCGACCCGTGGCGTCAACCGGCGGCTCGACTACCTGAGCCGGGTCCTCGCCGCCCTCGGCTCCGACGCGGACGCCCGTGAGACCCTGGACGGCTGCTGGAAACTCCTCACCTCGCTGCGGGATGGCTGGCTGGCCTCGGCCGCCCTGCCCAGGCTCGGCCGGGTCCACCAGATGGATCACACCTGGCTGAAGCTGTCCCCCGTCACCCGGATCCATCGCTGCGACCTGTGCCACCGAGTCGGCGCGGACGCGCTGCGCGGGGTCTGCCCGACACTCGGCTGCCGGGGGGTCCTCGGCCCGGCGGAGCCGGACGCCGACGACCACCATCGGGTGCTCTATCAGGAGATGACACCTGTTCCGCTGCTGGCCCGGGAGCACACCGCCCAGTGGACCGGTCTGGAGGCCGCCGACATCCAGCAGCGGTTCCTGCGCGGCGAGCTCAACGTGCTGTCCTGCTCCACCACGTTCGAACTCGGCGTGGACGTCGGTGAACTGCAGGCGGTGATGCTGCGCAACATGCCACCGACCACGGCCAACTACATCCAGCGGGCCGGGCGGGCCGGGCGGCGGGCCGATTCGGCCGCGCTCGTGCTGACCTATGCCCAGCGGCGCTCGCACGACCTGTCGCGTTATCAGGAGCCGGAGACGATGATCTCCGGCCAGGTGCGGGCACCGTATGTGCCGCTGGGCAACGACCGGATCGACCGGCGGCATGCCCACTCGGTGGCGCTCGCGGCCTTCTTCCGGCACGCGAAGGAGACCTCGGGCACGGTCTGGAAGACCGCCGGCGACTTCTTCCTCTCCGGCGGGACGCCCCAGGTCAGGGCGTTTCTCACCCCGGTCCCCGCCGACGTGCTCGCCTCGCTGCGGCGGGTGCTCCCCCCGCCGGTCGCCGCCACTCTGGGGGTGGAGACGGGCGCGTGGGTGAACGTGCTGTGTGATCTCCTGGAACAGGTACGCCTGGAGCTCGCCCAGGACATCGAGGCGTTCGAGGAGCGCCGTCAGGAGGCGTTCGCGCAGCGCCGCAGCGACCTCGCCGCCCGTTACGAGCGTACGGTCAACACGCTGACCCGGCGCCCCCTGATCGGCTTCCTCGCCAACCGGAACGTGCTCCCGAAGTACGGCTTCCCGGTGGACAGTGTGGAGCTGCGCACCGCGCACTGCGACAGCCAGGTAGGAGCCCGCTTGGAGCTCAGTCGCGACCTGTCCTCGGCGATCTACGAGTACGCTCCCGGCTCCGAGGTGGTCGCCGGCGGCGTGCTCTGGCGTTCGGCGGGGGTCTACCGGCTGCCCGGGCGTGAGCTGATCAGCAGGTACTACACGGTCTGCCGTTCCTGCCAGCACTATCGGGAGGGTGACCGGACGTTGGAGGCGGCCTGCCCCGCCTGCGGCAGTCCCGGCGACGGGCCGCTGCGGCAGTACTACGTACCGGAGTTCGGCTTCGTCGCCGACCCGCGTACCGCCAAACCGTCCGGGGCCCCGCCGAAGACCTCCTGGCGCGGTGCCACACACGTCGTCTCCCTGGGCGAGGAGCTGGCCGAACGGCACTGGGCGGCGCCGAGCCATGCCTCCGTCTGGTGCCGTTCCGGTTCCCGGGGACGGCTGGTCGTCCTGTCCGAGGGAACCTCCGGCAGCGGGTTCCTGATCTGCGACTGGTGCGGCTGGGGTACCGCCAACGTCGGCAAGACGGCGAAGTCACATGTCAACCCACTACGCCGGGCGGCGTGCACCGGACCTCTGCGCTGGCGCTCCCTGGCGCACAGTTACGAGACCGACATCCTGGAACTGCGCCTCGACGCACCCGGCGTGACCGGTTCCGGGCAGTTGCGGTCCGCCCTGTACGCCCTGCTCGAAGGTGCCGCCGAGGGGTTGGAGATCAGCAGGAACGACGTGGACGGAGTGATCAACCCCGGCTCGGACGGCCGGACGGGCCTGGTGATCTTCGACACGGTGCCGGGAGGCGCGGGCAGCGCACTGCGGATCGCGGAGGCGCTCGACGTGGTCACCGCCGCGGCCCTGCGCCGGGTCGCCTCCTGCGACTGCGGGGCGGAGACCTCCTGCTACGGCTGCCTGCGCACCCGGCGAAACGAGCGCTACCACGACCAGCTCAGCCGTGAGGCGGCCCTGCGCGTGCTCACCGCGGTGACCCCGCTGACCCTGATGTGAGAACTCCGGGCGGCGGAGCAGGACAGCCTCCGGAACGGCACGTTCCGTCGCCGGCATGCGGCATCCTGGATGGCATTCACCTGTCGCGGCCCCAGCGGATGGAATACCCGTGGATCCACACGCCTCTGAGCGCCCTACCGAGGGCGGCCCCTTCGGGATAGACGCGTTCACTCTCGACGACCGGATGCGGCTGTTCCATTTCGCCGCGGCGGAGAAGCGCAACGAGTATCTCTGGCTACTCCGCGCCTTCGACCGCGGCCGGGCCAACTACCAGGTGCTGCTGCACGCCGGCAGCGCGCGGGAGCTGCTCGCGCAGCTGCGTGCGGAGCACCCGGACTGCCCGGAGATCGGTGAGGTGCAGCCTCTGCTCGACTCGCTGAACGACTGGCGGCTGCTGGACCGAAGCTATGACGGGACCCGGGCCGCCAACCTGGCCGAGTACCGCAACCGGCACTACGTGTACCAGTTCACCCAGGCGGGCTACCGGGCGTATCGCGCGGTCGAGGACGTGCTCGGCGCGACGCTGGAAGACGCCCAGCTATCAAGGCTGATATTTCCCGACATTCTGGCCGACCTGCAGGCGTTGGCGACGGCCAACGAGATCGGCGACGCCGACGAGGTCTACCGCAAGCTGAGCCGCCTGGACCAGGTCCTGGGCGACATGGCGCAGCGGGCGGCCCGCTTCTACCTGATGCTCGGCGACCTCGCCCGGACCAATGACACCCGGCCCGAGGTCTTCCTCCGGCACAAGGACGCGCTCCTCACCCACATGCGCGAGTTCACCGCCGAGCTGGCCCGCTACACCCCCCGCCTGGCGGCGGCCGTGCACACCGTGGCGGAGACCGGGGTGGACCGGCTGATAGCGCAGGCCGCCTCCGCCGACAACCGGCTCTTCCGCACGGCCAGCGAGCGGGAGGACGACTGGCGGCAGCGCTGGGCCGGTCTGACCCACTGGTTCGGCACCGGCACCGGCACCGGCACCGGCCGCGACGCGCCCACCGAGGCCGACCGGCTGCAAACGGCGACCGTCACCGCGATCGCCAACGTGCTGGCCCTGCTCAGAAGGGTGACCGAGGCCCGTCGCGGGGGCGTGAGCCGGGAAAGCCAGCTACGCCACCTGGCGCAGTGGTTCGTCTCCAGCCCGGACGACGAGGCGGCGCACGGACTCTTCCAGGCCGTCTTCGGCCTCGGCGGGCCACGCCACATCGCGGTGCCGCACGAGGACCCCGAGCTCATCCCGGCCCGGCTGTCCTGGTGGGACGCCGAGCCCGTACCGCTCGCGCGGGGCCTGGTGGAGGCCGGCCGGGAACCGCAGAAGACCGGGCGCACCGCGAGGATCGAACGGAACGACGCCCAGCGGGAACGGCTGCGCACCGAACAACTCAAGCTCCAGCGGGAACGCCGCGGCGCCGCCCTCGCACTGGCGGCCGACGGCCTCTACGACCGGGTGCTGGACGAGCCGGAGACCCAGGCGCTGCTCGGCCTGCTCGACCTCGCGCTCAGCGCCCGCGTTCCGGCGAGCCGGACCGTCACCGCGAGCGGCTCCGCGCACGGCGTCCGGCTCACGCTGCGCCCGTGCGAGGGGTCAACCACGGTCAGGACGGTACGCGGCAGACTCCACCTGTCCGGCGTCAGGCTGGAGGTGTCATGACCTCGGACCGGGAGCAGGCTGGGTACGTGGGCTCGGCGGAGCGGGACATGCACCGCGTCGCCAAGGATGTGAGCCCGCTGGATCTGGCCGATTATCAGCGCGCGGTGCGGGTGCTGCTGAGCAACCCGCTCATCACCGACGTCTACCCCGACCGCCGCTCGCTGCCTCTCGTCAGACGATGGGCGGCCCAGCTGCGCACCGACCTGCACGAGGCGCTCGGCTACCGACTGGTGACCACGGCGAACACGGCCCGGCTGCTGCGCGTTCAGGACGAACTCGACACCACCCGCCCCGCGCGAACGAGAACCGACCGGCCCTTCGACCGCCGCCGCTACGCCTATCTGGTGCTGACACTCGCCGCGCTCGGCAGGTCCGGCACCCAGATCTCGCTGAGCGAGCTGGCCGACTCCGTCGGCGCCGACGCCACCCGCGTGGACGGACTCGGCCTCGACACCGAGAGCAAGCCGCACCGCGACGCGTTCGTCGACGCCGTCGCCTGGCTGGAGGCGCGCGGCGCGCTGTCCTTGGCCGACGGCTCTGCAGCCGACTGGGTCAACAACCCGGATCGGGCCGAGGCGCTCTACGACATCGACCGCGAGATCGTCTTCGCCCTCTACACGCCGAGCCGGGTGCTGCAACACCTGCGGTCGGTGACCGCACTGCTGGAAACGGATCACGGTTTCGCCCAGGGGCAGACGACGCAGCGCAAGGCGGCCGCCCGCAAGGCCAGACGGCTGGTGCTGGAACGGCCGGTCGTCTACTACGCAGACGCCGACGAGACGATCCGCGGCCAGCTCCGGCACGCCTCGCTCGGTGAGGACCTGGAAAGGCTGACCGGCCAGACCGTCGAGCGGCGCGCGGAGGGAGTGGCGATCGTCGACACCTCCGGACGGCTGTCCGACGTGCGGTTCCCCAGCGGCGGCACGCCCTCGCAGGCCGCGCTGCTGCTATCAGCCCGGATCGCCAGATACGTGGCGAACGACGATCCGCCGAGGCTGCCCGCCGCCACCGCCGCAGAGCGGGACGAGGCCGCCGCGGAGAGGATCGACGCGGGCCTGCCCCTCACCGGCATCCTGGACGAGTTGAGCGAGCCCGCCCCCACACCCCCGGGGAACCCGGAAGACCCGGAGAACCGGGGCGGCCCGGCGGGGGCCGCGGAGCCGGCCACCTACCCGTTCGTCGGCGACGCCTGGCTGCGCTCGGCGATGCGGGAGTTGAACGACGTCTACGGCGCCGCCTTCGCCGTGGCCTGGCGGGGCGATCCCGACCGGCTCCTGCGCGAGGCGGTGAGACTCCTCGCCTCCCTCCGCCTGGTCGCGAAGATCGACGGCGGTGTGCTGGCGCTGCCGCTGCTCGCCCGCTACCGGGGCACCACCGCGGTGGTCAAACCCCGCAAGAAGCCGACCCCTGTCTTCGACATCGAGGATGTTTCGTGACGCGGTACGTACCGACCCGGGCAGGCATCATCAACCTCTGGGACTACCGGGACGAGGAGTTCGGCTTCGCGGGCGGCTGGCTGATCCTGCGCGGCCCCAACGGCTCGGGCAAGACCAAGGCGCTCGAGGTGCTGTTCCCCTTCGTGCTGGACGGGCGGATCGATCCCAAGCGGCTCAACCCGTTCGCCTCCGAGGACCGCACGATGAAGTCCAACCTGCTTTTCCGCGGGCAGGACAGCGCGGTCGGCTACGTCTGGCTGGAGCTTCGGCATCGCGACACGGGCGAGTCGGTCACGATCGGCATCGGGCTGCACGCCCAGCGGCACCGGGACACCCCGGTGCGCTGGCATTTCATCGCCGAAGGCCGGGTAGGTGAGGACTTCTCGCTCATCACCCCCGACGACCGGCCGATGAGCAGGAAACAACTCGTCGAAGAGCTCGGCGAGAACGCGATCACGGCCACTCCGTCGGATTACCGGCACGCGATCGACCAGCGGCTGTTCGGCCTGGGCCGAGAGCGGTACGAACAGCTCATCACGCTGATTCTCACGTTGCGACGCCCGCAGCTGGCCAAGAACCTCGACCCCGGCAAGCTCTCCGACACGCTCACTGACGGGCTACGGCCGGTCGACGACGATCTGATCGCCGAGGCGGCCCGTTCCTTCGACGACATGGAGACCGTACAGCGGACCCTGGAGGGGTTGGTCGCCGCCGACGAGGCGACGCAGTCCTTCCTGGCCAGCTACACGACGTACCTGCGCGCGCACGCGCGCTGGGCGGCCGACGCGCTCACCCGCCGCCGTGAGGTCACCGGCGCCCACCGTGCCGGGCTG
Organism: Microtetraspora malaysiensis; assembly: GCF_050947145.1. Lineage (NCBI taxonomy): Bacteria > Bacillati > Actinomycetota > Actinomycetes > Streptosporangiales > Streptosporangiaceae > Microtetraspora > Microtetraspora malaysiensis. The sequence continues at coordinate 2,013,289 of NZ_CP191998.1, read as the reverse complement.
GGGGAGGTCACCGCGGTGCTGGCCACGGCCGAGCAGGCCCAGACGGAGTCGGCGCGCGCGCTGTCCGCCGCGGAGGACACCTTGGCCGGGCTCCGCGCCCGGCTGGAACAGCTCAAGAGCAGCGCCGGCTACCAGGCCCTCGAACAGCTCGCCGACCTCGAAAGGCTGGTACGGACCTGCGCGGACACCGCCTCGGCGGCCGAGACGGAGCTGGAGCGGCGGGCCGGCGCCGCCCACCGGGCGCAGGCCGAGCTGGCCGACGCGCGGCGAGCACTCGCCGAACTGGAGGCGGCGGTCTCACGCACCGCGACCGAGCTGGCCGACGAAGCCACGGCGGCGGGGATCGGCTGGTCCCCCGCCGAGGCGGAACCGCACGGCTTCGCCGAGCGGGTGGGTGGCCGCGTGGCCGCGCGCGCCGTTGACGTTCGGGCGATCCGCGCGGCGATCCAGACGCACCGCAGCGCCGAGCAGATCCGGGACCTCGCCCAGGTGGCCCTCGACAAGGCGTCGGCGACGGCCGCAACGGCGGAACTGGCCGAGGCGGAGGCGGCCGGAGCCGTCGAGGCCGCCCGTGAGAACGCCGGTGAGCAGCTCGCCCAGTGGGCGCTGCGCCATCACGACGTCCTCGCCGACGGGTCTGGAACGGGACTGCTGGAAGCGCTGGAACAGGCGCTGGAGCAGGCGGGCGAGCCCGACGCCCCCGGGCTCGACGCGGTCTTCGCCACCGTGAACGCCCCCGCGGTGGAGGACCTCCGAGACTCCCAGGCGGAGATCAGAGCCGAGCTCGGCTCGCTACGGCGGGACAGGTCACAGGTCCGGGCGGAGCGGGCGCGGATCGCCACCGAACGCGACGACGCTCCGCCCCCGTTCGCGGCCCGTACCGCCCCCAGGGACGGCAAGCCCGGAGCGCCGCTCTGGCGTCTGGTCAGGTTCGCCGACCAGGTGACCGAGGAACGCGCCGCGTCGATCGAGGCGGCCCTTGAGGCGGCCAACCTGCTCGACGCCTGGGTGGCCCCCGGCGACGCCCCCGTCGCCGCCGGAGACTCCGAGGGCTATCTCGTCCCAGCCGCCCCGGTGACCGGGGCGAGCCTCGCGGACCTGCTGGTTCCCGAGGAGGAGACGGTCGTTCCGGCCGAACGGATCATCGCGATCCTGCGCTCGGTGGCCCTGGACGGGGCCGCCCCGGTGATCTCGTCTGACGGCCGGTTCGCCCAGGGGATCCAGGTCGGAGCGCATCACAAGCCGCACGCGGAGTATGTGGGCGCGACCGCGCGTGCCCGCCGCCGCGCCGTACGGCTCGCCGAATGCGACGCCCGCATCGCCGCGCTCACCGAGGCCGTCGCGGAGCTGGAGCGGCGCGCGGCCCAGGCTGAGAACGCGTTGGAGGCGATCGCCGCCGCACGCGCCGGGCTGCCGAAGACCGGACCGATCGTGGCCGCCCTGCGGGAACACGAGCGCGCGGCCGGGCGCCTGCGCGCCACCCGTGAAGGGGCCGACGACGCGCAGACGGCCTACGACGAGGCGGTCGCCGCCTGCGGCGCCGCCGAGCGCGCGCTGCGCCGGGCGGGGGTCGAGCACGCGTTGGATCCCGCGTCCGTGGACGAGGTGGCCCAGGCCGTGCAACGCTTCGAGACCGCGGCCGGGACGCTCGTCGGACGTCGGCGCGAGGAGGAGCGGCAGCATGACGTGGTGCGGGGCGCCACCGACCGTCTGGAGTCCGCCGACGACGACGAGGCGTCGGCGGCCCGGATCGAGCAGGCGGCGCGGCGGCGGCACACGGAGGAGGCCGCCAAGCTGAACGCGCTCCAGAAGACCATGGGGGCCGAGGCCAGCGCGGTGCTCGCCGAACTCCAACACGCCGAGACGGGCATCGCCGTCGCCACCCGCGAGCTGGAGACGGCCCGCGAGGCCGAGCGGGAGGCGCTCGCCGAGGCCGCGGCCGCCCGGGCCAGGCTCGCCGCCGCCCGGGAGGCGCTGAACGTCGCCTCCGCCGAGGAGCGGCAGACCGCCAGAGCGCTGGCTCCGTTCGCCCGGCGTGAACTGCTTGACGTGCTCAGGTGCCCGGCCGGTCTGTCGTGGCCCGCACAGGAGGCGGACTGGCTGGGCGAGGAGCTGCCCGCCGAGGTGAGCGCGGTGCACGAGGCGATCCTCGCCGTGACCCGCGACCTGACCCCCACCGAGGTCTCGCTCAAGCAGTCCACGACCCGGCTCACCAAAGCTCTGGACGAGCTCCAGGCGCAGCTCGCCGCAGCCGGACAGGACTACCGGCCCGAGTGGGACGGCTCGGACGGCGTGATCGTGGTCAGGGTCGCCGACGAGGAGGGGCCGCTGCCCGTGGGCTCCTTCGCCACGAAGATGGCCGCCAGCCGCCGTGACCAGCAACAACTCCTCAGCGACTCCGAGCAGCGCATCCTGGAGGACGCGCTGCTCACCCGGCTGGCCCAGCAGATCCACGACCGTACCGTGGACGCCCGCGACCTGATCAGGCGGATGAACGCGGAGATGCGGTCGCGCCGCATGTCGTCGGGGACCACTGTCGGGGTGAGCTGGCAGCTCTCCGACAATCTCGACGACGAGCAGCGGGCGGTCTGCGGCCTGCTCGACGCGGACGCCGCCCGGCTCGGCCCCGACGAACTGACCCGGATGCGTGGCCATTTCGCCACCCAGATCAAGAACGCGCGGGCCCGCGAGCGGGAGACTCCGTACAAGGAGCTGCTGTCGAAGGTGCTCGACTACCGCCGCTGGCGGCAGTTCACGTTCCAGCTCATCCGGCCCGGCGGGGCCGAGGAGCGTCTCACCCGGGCCAAGCACAGCCGGCTGTCCGGCGGCGAACAGTCGGTGTCGTTGCACCTGCCGCTGTTCGCCGCGGCGCACGCCATGCTCAACTCGGCCCGCCCCGACGCGCCCCGGCTGCTCGCGCTGGACGAGGCGTTCGCCGGGGTGGACGACACGGGACGCAGCGAGCTGATGAGCCTGGCCGCCCAGTTCGACCTCGATCTGTTCATGACCGGCTACGACCTGTGGGCCGCCCACGCCGCCGTACCCGCCGCGGCGCACTACGACCTGGCCCACTCCCCGGTGGACCACACGGTCAGCGCGTTGCTCCTGGTCTGGGACGGCTCCGAGCTACTCGCCGACGACGCGGGTGAACTGGCCGTCGCTCTCGGCTCTCCCGGCGTGCGCCGCGTGCCGTCGACGCCGACGATGACGGACATGGTGGACGTTCATCGATGACCTGAACGGCGACGGCTGGCGGCGGCCGGAACCGCCGCCAGCGCCGCGGAGCCGTCACCGGCGACACCAAGGCACTCGTGGCCGGAAGTCCCCTGGCGAGCCTGGTGCAGCGGGCCCTCGCGATCCGGTCGGGTGGTGCGGTCGGCCGAGGGGTGCAGCAGCGGGCTCTATGGGAGTCCGTGGGCGTGATCATGGACACATGGCCAGCCAGGTGCTGATACTCAACGTCCGTACCCGAGGCGGCAACCCGATCTCCCGGTGGCTGGACGACGCCGCCGCCTTGGCATCCCGTTCCGGCTCACCTTGCACCAGCAGGCGGAGCACCCGGTCGTGCCGGCCTGCGAGGAGATCTTCGTCTGTGAGAACCCGGCGATCCTGCGCACCGCGGCGGCCAAGCTCGGGAAGGCGTCGGCCGCGTTGGTCTGCACCGAGGGGATCCCATCCGCCGCCTGCCACAGGCTGCTCGCCGCCGCCGTGGCGGCCGGGTCATGACTGCACTGGCGGGACCCTTTCGGATCGACCATCGAAGGGGCGGCGAATCCTATCTATGATTACTCGCTCCGCGCCTTGAGTGGAGCACAAAACTCAACGCAGGGGAATGCGCTCAAGGCCTTCTATCACACATATCGAATTGGCGACGGAAGTCACTTCTGGGTGCAGATCGCCCCCTAGTTACTCCACAGGGCGGGTGGCAGGGCAAAGCAGCCCTGCCACCCGCCCTGGCAGGATAATCGCCACTCATCAGGAGAGACCATGTACGACAATCCGGCGGAGTCCCAATGGGATCTCCTCGCTCCATACGGCTTCCAGGACTCGCTTCAGATCGATTGGATTGAAGGAGAAGACCCGGCGGAGATAGCGGTTCGGATGGGCCTCGACCCCGCGTCGAGAGCACACTGCGACCTTGGCGATGCCGTCGCAATCACCCATAAATTCCCACTCAAGGACAACATCTGGATCGGCCACCATTCACCGGGATGGGTCTGTGCTCTTGGCATGTTCGGAACCGTCCCATACGTCGACCTCGGCCAAGGTGGCCGGAGATTCACGCTCAGCTATCACACGGAGTACGGGTTCGGGGGATTCACGCTCTGGAAGGGCAGCGAACTCGCGGGAGAATTCGGTTCGGATGCGATTGTCGATGGAGAATTACCTGCTATTTTTGAGCGATATGGGAGTGGTCTTGGGGTTCCGTCCTCCGAATCATCTCGCGGTTTTGAAATTCCGAGATTCCCGCTTGGAATGGAATCAAACGATGGATCTCATGGCGGCCGGGGGCTCTGGCCGCGCGATGAAGCAGAGAATCTAGAAGTTCTTCTCTCCGTCGCCGGCCGCATAGTCGGGAGATTTATCGATCGTGCCATGCTGTCCGAAACGCGTATGCTGTACTTCAATCAAGAGGTCATCTAGCCATCCGCTCCGCCGTCGACAAGCTATTCCGGCTCTACGCATTGCGACAGATTTGGTAGTCAGGCCTGGTCCATGGTTGCATTCTGTGACGACTGAGGCCTGGATCCACCGAGCCGATTCTGACTTGATTGCCGTGAAATGAGAGGAGGTGCCCTGCGACCTGGGATGATGGAAGTTCTCTAAGCTTCCAAGATCCGCAGCCGAAGGACACCTCGTACGTGCGATTGTTTCATGCCGCCGCCAGGACCCATGCGAGCTTCGACCTCGATGACCCAGGTCCCAGTCGAGTCACCTGAAGCATTCAACCTTGCGGACGTTTCTGCCCGATCGTCCTGTTCGGTATTCGGTACGGCATGCGTCGTCACCCGAATCGCTCGGGTAGGCGTCGGCTTCCACGGGCCGCCGGGGTGGCGCGGTTACCTCCCTTTCGCGTTGCCGGGTCGTCTTCGTGCTGGTCAGACAGGGTCCGGTAGCGCGCACAAGCGCTGCCAGCAGGTGAGGAACGCGTTCGTCCACGGCCAGGTCGCACTGATCTTCACGACCCGGCGGCGGGCATGGGACACAAGCCGGGCTGGCAGGTGCCACAAGCAGTAGCGCATGGTCTGAGGCTCGGCACGGGCGAGTTCGGCGTCGTCGTACAGGCCGAGCAGCCGGGTCCAGGCATCCAGATCGGCGGCGAGGTCGGCCGCCAAGACCCATCCGCAGTTCACGGTCCAGACCTTGCTCGGCAAGTTACGCAATCCCATCGCCTTATTCGTGCGCACCCGGTCCTCCACTCCGGCGTGTGAGCGGTGCAGGACATCGATGAACTGCACCTGGTGACTGCCGGGCACGCCGCGCATCCGGCCGATGTTCGTCGCGATGATCGAGTACCTCCAGCCGGTCCGCTTCTCCAACGCCATGAGCGTGGCCTGGTGCCTGCCCGCCGGCTTGGTCCGGCGGACGATCAGCCGCGTCTTCCAGGTGGCGGCGCGCTTGTTCACCCCGGTCAACTCGGCCACAGCGGCGTGCGTATGGAGACTGCCGTCCTGATGGAGTCCGGCGTCCCAGGCCCCCTCGGGCAGGGCGGCGATGGCCGCCTCGTCGACATCAGTGATCCTCCAGCCGACCGTGTACCGGACCGTCCGCCGCGCCGTGTTCAGCCCCTCCAGACGTTCCAGCAGGTCATGAGTGGCCCCGGCCCCGTCGATGCGGATCAGCAGGTTGGCCCGCCGCGCGGCGGGGATCTGCGCGATCGCCGCGGCGAGCACCTCCAGATGGTCGGCCACGGTGTTACTCCCCGCTAATGGGAGCTACCGGGTCGCCTGATCGGGCAGACTCGGTGCCTGGTAGCCGCTGGTGAGTGAGCACTTTCCTCCGCTGGACCGACCTTGAGTCCCGACCCCCGCCGCAGCAGCATCGCCAAGGACTCTTGGGTGTTGGCGCACCACGCGGCCAGCGGATGAAAACCCCAGGTCTTCTTGAACGTGGCCGCTGCACCCTCCTTGTTCGAATGGGCGAGCACGATCGTCGCGTCCAGATCGATCACGACCCAGCCGGTCAGCGTCTTTCCCTCGACCGTCAACCAGGGGAATCCCGCCTCGGTGGCCTCGATGAGCTTCCACACGTGCGCCCGGACCTTCGCCCGGGCCTTGGCGATCCGCCCGAGCAGCGCAGGGTCGGCCAACTCCAGCGTCCGGCGCACCGTCGAGTCCGACGGCGGGTCACCGAACACGGGCTCCTGATGGGCGAGCACCGCGATCTGCCGAACAGACGGGAGCTTTCCTCTCCGCCGCCCGCGCCCACGAGCTGTACGCGCTGTATCACCTGATCGCCCTTCGAGGGCTGCGACGTGGTGAAGCGTGTGGACTTCGGTGGAGCGATGTCGACCTCAAAGCCGGGATCGTCACCGTACGCTGGCAGATCACTCAGCTGGGTTGGGCCACGGATCAAGGACAGCCGAAATCGGAAGCAGGCGAACGCCACGTCGCGCTCGACAGCGAGACTGTCAAGGTTCTCCGCGCCCACCGGAAAGAGCAGCGGCGGAAGCGTCTTGCGCTGGGAGGCGACTGGGTGGAGAGCGACTTCGTGTTCACCAAGGACAACGGTGCGATGCTCCATCCGGCCCACGTGACCGACCAGTTCGAGCGACTCGCCCGCCAGGCAGACCTACCACCCGTACGGCTGCACGACCTCCGCCACGGGGCCGCGACCCTCATCCTCGCCGCTGGGCACGATCTCAAGGTCGTTCAGGAGACCCTCGGCCTGTCCTCTATCACCATCGCCGCCGACACCTACACCTCGGTCCTCCCCGACCTCGCCCGCCAGGCCGCCGAAGACGCAGCAGCCTTGATTCCCCTCCGCCGGTGACGCGGCGAACGTCAGCAGCCTGAGCCCCTTCGTATGACGACGAGGATCTTCCCAATTCCCGCAAGGAACAACGGTTCAGCCTGATTCGGCTTTCTCACGGGACACGCGTATGAGTCGAAATACGCAAGGGTTTCTCCTCCCACCCCTTCGTCCAAGAAGCATGACCATCTGGACAGTATCCGGATTACCAGGACTATCGGATGGTCGTTTCATGGCCAAGATCTGCGGTTCCACGGAGACGCGCACCGGAAGGCCTTGCAGGCGTCGTAGAAGATCTCCCTGCGGCGACCATCGGGGCCGCGCGCCCTCGTATGGCGGACGTAGGAGTCGAAGATCTACCAGTCATGCCGCTGCGCCGCCGTTCAGCACCGCCGAAGAGACCGTCATCGCAACCGTCGCAGCTACATGCACGGACGGCTGGGCGGCGGTAGTGGCCAAGCAGGGGGTCGCCGTGCTCGGTGAGAACCTCTGGGGCCAGGTGGAGTCCAGCCAGAACTCAGGCTGTCTCCCGTTAGCACAAGCAGCGCGCCGTCTCCTCGAGGCGAAGGATCATGCACACGAATTCGTAGCCGACATTCTCGTCGGCCAGTCGCCCACAGATCAGGCCGGGCGTGCCCTCGTCGACATCCTTCGAGAGTACGCCAAGAAGATCCCGATCCCGGGCGAGGAAATCGTGGAGTCGTCTGCCCACGCGCTCCGCATCATGGGCATCTGCATCTGCATCATCGCGGCGAATCTGAGCAGCTGTTACTGCCTTGCCGACCTTGCAGAGGCCGCCGGGAAGGGAAAGATCGAAGAGGCCCTTGCCGCAGGCCTGAACGAGTGGGCAGAGAAAGCCTCCACACCATCCAAACACTGATCCTTTGTCCCACTCGAATGTGGATCATCATTGCTCTGTCGCGGGCGGGGCCACCACGCCCGCCACCGGACACGGCCGCCGATGCCCCCCCGTCCTGCACCTGCCCTGCCCCGGACAAACGTCCTCGGGCGATACGTGGCCCTAACAGGGAACCCGCGAATGGCGTATGGATCATGACGGAAACAAGATCACGACAGACGAGCAACCACGGAGCAACCATCATGATCACGATGGGGCATAGGCCGCGGTTGGGTTAGGTCCAAAATGAAGAAAGCCCAGGTCAGCTATGCCAACCTGGGCTTCTTACTGGTGCGCCGCCAGGGACTCGAACCCCGGACCCGCTGATTAAGAGTCAGCTGCTCTAACCAACTGAGCTAGCGGCGCGGAAGCAGTAAGAGGTTATCGTACGGCCCAGATCCCTCAAAATCGGGCTACGCTAGAACAACGTTCGGTTCGATCAAGAGGAGCGGCGATGTGGTTCGCCTCGCCTGACGAGGTCCGAGGGCGGCTCGCCTCCGTGGATTACCTTGCCGACGACGGCATCGCCACGTCGGTGTTCCTCGCGGGCGCGCTCGGCAAGCCACTGCTGGCCGAGGGCCCGGCCGGCGTGGGCAAGACCCAGCTCGCCAAGGCGGTGGCGCAGGCGACCGGGGCGCGGCTGATCCGGTTGCAGTGCTACGAGGGCCTGGACGAGGCCCGCGCGCTCTACGAGTGGAATTACAAGAAGCAGCTCCTGCGCATCCAGGCCGACGGCGACGCGTGGGAGGACATCTTCTCCGAGGAGTTCCTGCTGGAGCGTCCGCTTCTCAGGGCGATCAGGAGCGACGAGCCCACGGTGCTGCTCATCGACGAGACGGACAAGGCCGACGTCGAGGTCGAGGGGCTGCTGCTGGAGATCCTCTCCGACTTCCAGGTCACGATTCCGGAGCTCGGGACGATCACCGCGATCCGCCGCCCGTACGTGGTGCTCACGTCGAACGCGACCCGCGAACTTTCGGAGGCGCTGAAGCGGCGCTGCCTCTACCTGCACCTCGGCTATCCGTCACCGGAGCGCGAGCGCGACATCGTGCTCGCGCAGGTGCCGGAGCTGCCCGGCCTGCTGGCCGAGCGGCTCGCCCGTACGGTGGCCACGCTGCGCGGCCTGGAGTTGAAGAAGTCGCCGTCGATCGCCGAGACGGTCGACTGGGCGCGCACGCTGCTGGCGCTGGGCCGTACGGACCTGGACGAGGGCGTGATGGCCGCGACGCTCGGTGTGGTGCTCAAGCACGACTCCGACCAGAGCCGGGCGGCCAAGGAGCTCGGGCTGCCCCGGCCATGAGCGGGCGGCCGGCCGGACGCGGCCGGGCCGGTGGAAGGGCCGGTGGGAGGGCCGCACCGATCGAGGCGTACGCGCACTCAGAAAGGTAGGGCGGTGTGAGCGAGCCGCTGCTAGACCGGCATGTGGCTTTCATGGGCGCGCTGCGCGAGGCGGGGCTGCCGGTGTCCCTGGCCGAGGGCCTCGACGCCGCCCGGGCGCTGACGGTGATCGACCTGGCCGAGCGCGAGACGCTGCGCGAGGCGTACGCGGCGACGCTGGTGAAGCGTCCCCAGCACCGGCCCGGCTTCGACGCGCTGTTCGACCTGTGGTTCCCTCCGGTGATCTCGGACGGTCCGCCGGAACCGGCTCCCGGCCACGCCGAGCGCCCGGTCCTCCCGAACGAGACGGCCGAGCTGCGGGACCGGCTCGCCGATCTGCTCATGGGCGACCCGGACGATCCCGCGTTCCGCGCGTTCGCCCGGTCGATGGTGGGGCGGTTCGGCCGGGTGCCGGCCGCGGGGAACCGGCAGTCGTGGTTCTCGTACCCGGTGCTGCGCGCCCTCTCCCCGCAGACGCTGATCGCGCGGCTGCTGGACGCGATGCTCGCCGAGCGCGGCGGCGTCCCGGAGACGCTCGCCCGAACCCAGATATCCCGAAATATCAGGAAGTTCGAGGAGGCCGTCACCGCCGACGTCCGCCGCAGGATCGCCGAGGAGTCCGGCATCGAGAAGATCGCCAGGACGTCGGTGCCGCCGCCGATCGACCGCGTCGACTTCCTGCGGCTGACGAGGGACGAGCTGACCCGGCTGCGCCGGGAGGTCCACCCGCTCGCCCGCCGCCTCGCCACCCGGCTCACCGCCCGGCGGAAACGTGGACGGCGGGGGCGGCTCGACGTCCGCCGCACCGTGCGGGCGTCGCTCTCCACCGGCGGCGTGCCGCTCACCCCCCACCTGCGTCCGCGCCGCCCACACCGGCCGGAGCTGGTCATCCTCTGCGACGCGAGCGGCTCGGTCGCCGCGTTCTCGCACTTCACGCTGCTGCTGACGTTCGCGCTGCGCGAGCAGTTCACCAAGGTGCGGGCGTTCGCGTTCGTGGACACGGTGGACGAGATCACCGCGCACTTCCGCCCCGGTGTGGACGTTCTGGACGCCGTCACCCGGATGACCGAGGAGGCCGACATCGTCAGGTTCGGGCGGACCGACTACGGCCACGTCTTCACCCGGTTCGCCGAGCGGTACACGGACGCGATCGGGCCCCGGACGTCGCTGCTGATCCTGGGCGACGCCCGCTCCAACTACCAGGCGCCCGCCCTGGACGCGCTGCGGCGGCTCGCCGGGGAGGCCCGGCACGCCTACTGGCTGAACCCGGAACCGCGCCCGCAGTGGGACACCGGCGACTCCCTCGCCTCGGCGTACGCCGGGATCGTCCCGATGTACGAATGCCGCAACGTCGCCCAGCTCGCGACGTTCGTCGAAGAACTCACCTAGCCCTTCGAGGCCGGCTTCCACTCCTGGACGAGGAGCCCGAGCAGCACCTGGTCCAGGAACTCGCCCATCACCCAGGCTGAGGAGCGCAGCACGCCCTCGCGGACGAAGCCGTTGCGCTCGGCGGAGCGCAGCATCGCGGCGTTGTCCGACAGCGTCTCAATCTGCAGCCGCCGCAGGCCGCGCACGACGAAACCGTAGTGGCACAGCACCGCGACCACGTCGGTGCCGTAGCCCTTGCCGCGGCAGGACGGCAGCAGCCCCAGCCCGATGTGCGCGGTCCGGTTGTGGTTGTCGATGCCCCACACCGTGCCGGCTTCGCCTCGCTGAGCGGGCTGCCGCCCAGGGAAAGGACGTCGCGATGCTCTCCTGTTTCGTGCGACTCCTTCGGGCAGGACTGTCGGAAGCCGCTGTTAGATTTCTGCACGAGTTGAAACGGCCAGGTGATGGGGAGAGCGTCGATGTCGGATGTGGCGTTGCGGGATGTTGAGGACGGCGACCTGGATGCGCTGTTCCACCAGATGCGCGATCCCCAGTCGGTTCAGATGGCCGCCTTCACGTCCAAGGACCCCGACGATCGCCAAGCGTTCGATGCGCATATGTCGAAGCTGAGGACGTCCCCCGATGTCATCCTGCGTGCGGTGACCCGAGATGGTCAGCTGATCGGCAGCATCTCCAGCTTCGTCATCGAAGGGGCCACCGAGGTCACCTACTGGATCGACCGCGCGGCCTGGGGGCAAGGAGTCGCCAGCCAAGCTCTCGCCCAGCTCCTTGAGCTCGTCCCCGTCCGCCCGCTGTATGCCCGTGCCGCCAGTGACAACCTCGGTTCACTCAGGGTCCTGCAGAAGGCCGGTTTCACGATCACCGGCACCGAGACCTCGTACGCGCCCGCGCGAAACGCTGAAATCGAGGAAAGCATCCTGCGCCTGGGCTAGCGGCGGCGCAGGGCGGTGCCGCGCAGGATGCGGGCGGCGGTGCGGGCGAGCACCTCGACCTGCTCCTCCGTCAGGGAGCCGTTGGGCTGGGAGCGGATCCAGCGGGCCACCCTGTGCGGGTAGGCGACGGTCAGCCCCTCGGCGGTGACCGTCCCTCCCCTGCCCTCGATCTTGCCGCTGTGGGCGGCGAGCACGGGCACGATGGTGACGTCGATGCCGGTCTCACGGGCGAGGAGCGCGGCCAGCGTCGACGCGGCGTCGATCAGGCCCTTGGCGACCGAGGTGCCGAACTTCTCGTCGAAGAACAGGCGCTCGCCGTACCGGGCGATGTAGGTGTCGGGCGACCACGCCTCGTTGTCCACGATCCAGACGCCGCCGGGCCCGATGACGAGATGGTCGATCGACGCCTCTCCCGGTACGGCCCGGCCGTCCATGACGCGGTAGCCGTGCCGGGTCAGGGCGCGGCGCAGCAGGCGGCCGGTACGGACCTCGCCGCGCCGGCTGCCCCGCCACACTGCGGTACGGGCGAAGGACCGCCAGGCGACCAGGAAGTCGGCGAGCGCGGCCAGGGCGCCGACCACGACCCCGGGCAGCAGGGTGTCGGACCACCCGAACCGGGTCGCGAGCAGACTGCCGGCGGCGAAGCCCGCCACACCGATGACTCCGCGGGTCCACAGGCGGCTCTTGCGGCCGGCGTACCAGAAGGTGACGTAGAGGTTCTGCGGCGACGCGCCGGTAAACTTCTCGTCGCGCGGCACGTAGATGGACCCGCTTTGCACCGGATGCTCCCCGAAAGACCAGGACTGCTTGTCTCACGCTAGACCGAGCAGGGGCCCCAGGTCTCGAAAACGGGGCTCCAGGTCAGGAAAAGTCGCATCTCCGCAACAAAGACTCATATCCGGGCAACACGCTCGGAACCGACCAGTCGGTATGCTGGTGCGCTGTCGGTCGCATCAGGGGAGGGTCGTCATGGCGCGCAACGGAGTCGCCGCCGAGGAACCCGTACGGCATCGCCTGCTCGCGGAGGCCACGCGCCTGTTCGCCGAGAGAGGCTTCGAGAGCACCTCGGTCCAGGAGATCGTCACGGCGGCCGGGGTCACCAAGGGCGCCATGTACCACTACTTCGGTTCGAAGGACGACCTCCTCCAGGAGATCTACGGCCGGGTCCTGCGGATGCAGATGGAGCGCCTGACCGAGTTCGCCGAAGGGGACCGCCCCGTCGCCGAGCGCCTGCACGCCGCCGCCATGGACGTGGTCACCACCACGATCGAGAACCTCGACGACTCCAAGATCTTCTTCCGGTCGATGCACCAGCTCGCCCCGGACATCCGCCGGACGGTACGGGCCGAACGCCGCCGCTACCACGAGCGCTTCCGCGACCTGGTCGTCGAGGGCCAGCGGTCCGGGGTCTTCCGCGACGACACCCCGGCCGAGATGGTGGTCGACTTCTTCTTCGGCTCGGTCCACCACCTCGGCACCTGGTACCACCCGGACGGGGCGCTCAGCGGCGCGGAGGTCGGCCGCCACTTCGCCGACCTCCTCCTCGCCTCGCTGCGTCCGGCATCCTGACCCGCCTCAGACGGGAGCGGGGACGTCCACGAGGCCGGCGAGCGCGGCGCGGTGCTCGCCAGGGGCGCCGAAGGCGATCTGATCGGCCTTCGCCCGCTTGAGATACAGGTGCGCGGGATGCTCCCAGGTCATCCCGATGCCACCGTGGAGCTGGACGCACTCCTCGGCCGCGTGGACCGCCACGTCCGCGCAATGGGCCTGCGCCACAGCCACAGCCACCGGCACTGGCCCTGGCACAGCCACTGGCACCGCCGTCCCGGGATCGCCGTCCGCGAGGGCACCGGCCGCGTTGCGCGCGGCGGCCCGCGCGCCGCCGATCTCCAGCCACAGGTCCGCCAGCCGGTGCTTGACCGCCTGGAACGACCCGACGGGGCGGGCGAACTGGCGGCGCTCCTTGACGTACGCCACGGTGGCGGCCAGGCACCACTCGGCGAGGCCGAGCTGCTCCGAGGCGAGCAGCCCCGCGCCGAACCTGAGCGCCTCCCCGACGATCGAACCGCCCGCGTCCGGCCCCACACCCCGGGCGACGATCCGGCCCCGGGCGGACCCGAGCGACACCATGGCCACCGGCCGGGTCAGGTCCAGCGACGTCACCGGAGTGATCTCGACGCCCCGCTCGCCGGCCTCGACGGCGATCAGTGCGCTCTCCTCCCGCTCCGGCAGGCGGGCCGGGACCAGCAACACGTCGGCGATCTCGGCGCCCGCGACGCCCGCCACCCGGCCGCTCACCACCGCCGCGTCGCCGTCCGCCGGCTCGTACGTCACCTCGGCGCCCGCCCGCCGGTACGGCGAGGCCGCGAAGGACACGGCGAGGGCCGCGGTGGCCTCCCCGGAGGCGAGCCGCCGCAGCAGGTCGTCAACCACCTCGCCCGGCCCCGCCGTACGCGCGGCGAGCAGGGCGCGGGTGGCGACCACCGCGCTGGTGAGGAACGGGACCGGCGCGACGGCCCGGCCAAGCTCCTCAAGGACCACCGCCGCCTCGCGGGCCGACGCGCCCGCGCCACCCAGCTCCTCGGGGACGAGCAGCCCCGCCGCGCCGATGTCGCGGGCGAGCGCCTTCCACAGATCCCCGTCGTACGGCGCGGCCGACTCGATCCGGGCGAGGACGGCCGAGTGGGGGCAGGCGTCGGCGAGCAGGTCCCGGACCGCCGCCCGTAGTTCCTCCTCGACCTCGGTGTAGAGCAGCGTGGTCAACGCGGCACTTCCTTCCAGGGGATGTCCTTGTCGGCGCGCGGCTCGGAGGGAAGGCCGAGCACCCGCTCGGCGATGACGTTGCGGAGGATCTCGGAGGTGCCTCCCTCGATGGAGTTGCCCTTCGCCCGCAGGTAGCGGTAGCCCGCCTCGCGCCCGACGAAGTCGACCGTCTCGGGGCGGCGGAAGGTCCAGTCGTCGTAGGCGAGGCCGTCCTCGCCCAGCAGCTCGACCTCCAGCCCGGACAGCTCCTGGTGCAGCCGGGCGAACGACAGCTTCATGCCCGACCCCTCGGGCCCGGGGCGTCCGGCGGCGAGCTGCTCGCGCAGCCGCGCCCCGGTGAGGCGCAGGACCTCGGCCTCCACCCAGAGCCGGAGCAGCCGCTGGTGCAGGTCGTGGGTGCGCAGCTCGGGGCGCGAGCGCCACGTCTCGCAGACCACGTCGATCATGGTGCGCCGGCCGGAGGCCGCGCCGATCGCGACCCGCTCGTTCATCAGCGTCGCCTGCGCGACCCGCCAGCCGTCCCCGATCGCGCCGAGCCGGAGCGAGTCCGGGAGCCGGACGCCGGTGAGGAAGACCTCGTTGAACTCTGCCTCGCCGGTGATCTGCCGGAGCGGCCGCACCTCGACGCCCGGCGCCCGCATGTCGCAGACGAAGTAGGTGAGCCCCCGGTGCTTGGGCACGTCCGGGTCCGTGCGGGCGACCATGATCGCCCAGCGGGCGGTGTGGGCCACGGAGGTCCACACCTTCTGCCCGTCCACGACCCATTCGTCGCCGTCCCTGACCGCGCGCGTGGCGAGCGAGGCGA
The DNA here is from genome assembly GCF_050947145.1 of Microtetraspora malaysiensis. NCBI lineage: Bacteria > Bacillati > Actinomycetota > Actinomycetes > Streptosporangiales > Streptosporangiaceae > Microtetraspora > Microtetraspora malaysiensis. The sequence continues at coordinate 1,998,153 of NZ_CP191998.1, read as the reverse complement.
GGTCGGACCCGGCACCTGGCTCACTGAAGAGCTGGCACCAGACCTCCTCCCCCGTCCAGAGCGGGCGCAGGAAGCGCCTCTTCTGTTCGTCGGTGCCGAAGGCGAGGATCGTCGGCGCCGCCATGCCGAGGCCGATGCCGATCCGGCCGGGCCGGTTGTCCGGCGTCCCCCGCAGCTCGCTCTCCACCGCGGCCTGCAGCTCGCGCGGCGCGCCGAGGCCGCCGAGCCCCTCGGGGAAGTGGACCCAGGCGAGGCCGGCGTCGAACCTGGCGCGCAGGAAGTCCAGCCGGTCCATCACCGCGGGGTCGTTGGCGGCGAGGAAGGCGCGGGCGCGCTCCCGCACCGCCGCCTCGTTCCAGGTCGCGTCCGCCGTCATGCTCGGTCCTCCATGTACGTGCGGAGCTCGCGGTACGCCAGGGAGCGCTTGTGCACCTCGTCCGGGCCGTCGGCGAACCGCAGGCTCCGGGCGCCCGCCCACATGGCGGCGAGCGGGAAGTCCTGGCTGAGGCCGCCCGCGCCGTGCGTCTGGATCGCCTTGTCGAGGATCCACTCGACCGTCGCCGGGGTCGCGATCTTGATGGCCTGGATCTCGGTGTGCGCGCCGCGGTTGCCCACGGTGTCCATCAGCCATGCCGTCTTGAGCACGAGCAGGCGGAGCTGCTCGATCCGCACCCGCGACTCGGCGATCCAGTCCTGCACCACGCCCTGCTGGGCGATCGGCTTGCCGAACGCGGTGCGGTCCAGCGCGCGGCGGCACATCATCTCGACCGCCCGCTCGGCCATGCCGATCAGCCGCATGCAGTGGTGGATCCGGCCGGGCCCGAGCCGGGCCTGCGCGATCGCGAAGCCGCCGCCCTCCTCCCCGATCAGGTGGTCGGCGGGCACCCGCACGTCCTCGAAGATCATCTCGGCGTGGCCGCCATGGTCGGCGTCGTCATAGCCGAAGACGCTCATCCCGCGCCGCACGGTCAGCCCCGGGGTGTCGCGCGGCACGAGGATCATGCTCTGCCTGCGGTGCGACGGCGCGGACGGGTCGGTCTTCCCCATCACGATGAAGACCGCGCAGCCAGGGTTCATCGCGCCGGTGATGAACCACTTGCGGCCGTTGACGACGTACTCGTCGCCGTCCCTGACGATCGACGTGGCGATGTTGGTCGCGTCGGAGGAGGCGACGTCCGGCTCGGTCATGGCGAAGGCGGAGCGGATCCGGCCGTCGAGCAGCGGCTCCAGGTATTTCTTGCGCTGCCAGTCGGTGCCGAACTCGGCGAGCAGCTCCATGTTGCCGGTGTCGGGGGCGGCGCAGTTGGTGGCGGCGGGGGCGATGGCCGGGGACCTGCCCATGACCTCGGCGAGCAGAGCGTACTGGAGGTTGGTGAGGCCCGCTCCCTCCTCGCCGGGGAGGAAGAGGTTCCACAGGCCGCGGCGGCGGGCCTCGGCCTTGAGCTCCTCCAGCAGCGGCGGCGGGGACCAGCCACCGGCGGCCGCCTGCTCCGCGAAGGCGGGCTCGGCGGGATAGACGCATTCGTCCATGAACGCGGTCAGCCGCTCGCGCAGCTCCAGCGTGACGTCGTCGAACCCGAAATCCATCGGTCAGACCTCCATGAGTCCACGAGCGACCAGCGGGACCACCTGGTCTCCGACCTCGGCGAAGCCCTCGCCGACCGTGAGCCCCTTGGTGTATCGGAAGTGGATGCCCTCGGCGATCACCGCGAGCTTGAAGCAGGCGAGCCCGACGTACCAGCCGAGCCGGGAGATGTCGCGGCCGGACGCGTCGGCGTAGTGAGCGGCCAACTCCGGCGCGGCGAGCAGCGGGTCGGTGAGCAGCGGGTCGGCCGGCGCGGCGCCGCCCGGGCCGTCGAGCTCGGCGAACTCCCCGTACAGAAGGAACAGCGCGAGGTCGGTGAGCGGGTCGCCGAGGGTGGACATCTCCCAGTCGAGCACCGCCCTGACCCGGCCGTCCGCGATGAGGGTGTTCCCGAGCTTGAAGTCGCCGTGAACGATCGCGGGGCTGCCCGAGCGGGGCACGTCGCGGGCCAGCCGGGCGTACAGGTCGTCGATTCCGGGCACCTCGCGGCTGCGCGAGGCGTCGAGCTGCCGCTTCCACCGGCCGACCTGGCGTTCCAGGAAGCCGTCCGGCCGGCCGAAGTCGCCGAGGCCGACCTGATCCGGGTCGATGGAGTGCAGCGTGGCGAGCACGGACACCAGGTCGCGGGCGATCTCCGGGGTGAGCGGCGGGTGGCCGCCCTCGACGTACTCCATGACGTAGAAGGGTGCGCCGACGACGTCGGGGTCCTGGCACAGGTGGTACGTGGCGGGCACCGGGACGCCGGTGTCGCGCAGTGCTGTCATGACGCGGTACTCGCGGCCCATGTCGTGCGCCGTGGCGAGGACGTGCCCGAGCGGGGGCCGGCGCACCACAAGCGTCCGCTCCGCGTCACGCACGACGTAGGTCAGGTTGGACTTGCCCCCGTGGATCACCTCCGCCCGCAGCGGGCCGCGGGTGAGGCCCTCCCGTTCGAGGTGGTGGGAGAGGCGGGCGAGATCCAGGCCGGGCGGGTCTGCGTTCACGCCAGGCAGCGTACCGACCAGACGGTATGTATGTCGACAGCGGCCGCCCTCCACGGCCGCCACTAACCTGCACACATGACCACGAAGATGCCCGAACCCGTCGTGCTCGACGGCGACGTCGTCCAGCTCGTTCCACTCGCCCTCGACCACGCGTCCGACCTGTTCGCCGCACTGGACGGCGACGAGGAGGTCTGGCGGTGGCGGCCGAGCACGATGCCGCGGTCGGAGGCCGCGATGCGCGAGATGATCGCGGGCCTCCTCGGCGACCGGGACACCACCCAGTTCGCGGTGATCTTCAAGGAGACCGGGCGCGCGATCGGCTCCACCGGCTTCTGGGACGTGAGCGGCTTCGACGCCTGCCTCGAGATCGGCTCGACCTGGTACGGCCGCGCCTACTGGCGCACGGGCGTGAACACCGAGTGCAAGGTGCTGCTGCTCGACCACGCCTTCGACGTGCTGGGCCTCACCCGCGTCGTGCTCAAGACCGACATCCTCAACCTGCGCTCGCAGGCGGCGATCGAGCGGATCGGCGGCGTGCGCGAGGGGATCCTGCGGCGCCAGTACCGCCGGGCCGACGGCACCTGGCGGGACAGCCCCTACTACTCGATCCTCGACGACGAGTGGCCCGCGCACCGGGCCCGTCTCACCTCACGCTGACGGCGCTCCGGAGAGGACGCCGCGGAGGAACTCGGTGAAGGCCGCGCGCAGGTCGTCGATCGACGGCGCGGCCCCCGCCCCCACGACGGAGTCGAACAGGATGCCCTCGAAGAAGGCCACCGCCTGGCGGCCGTGCCGTACGGGATCGGCGGAGCCGACGGCGGCGAGCAGCGCGACGGCGGGCTCGCGGAAGCCGCGGCTGGTCAGGTCGTAGACCTCGCGCAGCTCGGGCCTGCGGGTGGCCTCCAGGGCCAGCTCGTAGCGGGCGATCGTGACGTGCCGGTCGCGGTTGAGCGCGCGGTGCATCACCTGCGCCAGGGTCTCCACCAGATCGCCCAGATCTCCAGAGCGCCCGGCGTCCCCCTCCGGCATCAGCTCGGCGAAGACGACCCGCTCCAACTCGGTGAGACGAGCCAGCGTGAGCCCGAGCAGCGCGGCCCGGGTGCGGGCGTGGTTGGAGGTCGATCCCGAGGGCAGCCCGGCCGCCTCGTCCACCGCGCGGTGCGTGAGCCCGCGCATCCCCCGTTCGGCCAGGATCTCGATGGCCGCGTCCGCGACGCGCGTCACCCGCTGGTTCGACATGCCTGGATACTACAGCCGTAGTCACCCTCGACCGCGGCCGTAGTATGCTCGGACTACAGATGTAGTGAGCGACGGAGGTCGTCATGGGCGATGCGTTGGTGATCGGTGCGGGGATCGGCGGGTTGACGGCGGCGGCCGCCCTGGCCGGGCGGGGCTGGACGGTGACGGTGTGCGAGCGGGCGTCCTCGATCGAGCCCGTCGGCTCCGGCCTGGCGATCGCGCCCAACGCGCTGCGGGCATTGGACACGATCGGCATCGGCGACCAGGTGCGCGAGCTCGCCGCGCTGCAGGGCGTGGCCGGCATCCGCCGCGCCTCCGGCGGCTGGCTGTCCCGCACCAGCGCCGAGGCCGCCCAGGCGCGGTACGGCGACCCGATCGTGCTGCTGCGCCGCGCGACGGTCATGGAGCTGCTCGCCGGCCTACTCCCGCCCGGCGCGCTGCGCCTGAACACCGCCATCCACGACGTGGACGCCTCCTCGGGCCGGGTGAGCACCGACGCGGGCGAGCTGCGCGCGGACCTCGTCGTCGCCGCCGACGGCATCCGCTCGGCGACCCGCCGCACCCTCTTCCCCGGTCACCCGGATCCGGTGTACTCGGGCACGACTGCCTGGCGGTTCGTCGTCTCCGGGCGCGGGATCGCGGCGCTCAACGGAGCGGAGTCGTGGGGGCGCGGCGAGGTCTTCGGCGTCATGCCGCTGGCCGGCGACGAGGTGTACTGCTACGCCACCGCGACCGTCCCGTCCGGGCCGGGCCACGCGGACCCGGCGGAGGAGAAGGCCGAGCTGCTGCGGCGGTTCGGGACCTGGCACGCCCCGATCCCCGCGCTGGTGGAGCGCGCCGATCCGGCGGGGGTGATCCGCAGTGACGTCTTCTTCATGGACACGCCGCTGCCCGCGTTCCATCGGGGCCGGGTCGCGCTGCTCGGCGACGCCGCCCACGCGATGACGCCGAACCTGGGCCAGGGAGCCTGCCAGGCGATCGAGGACGCGGTTACCCTGGCGCACCACGTGAGCGCGGGCTCCGTCGAGCGCGGCCTCGCCGCCTACACCCGCGACCGGCTGCCCAGGGCAACCGGGATCGTACGGCGCTCCGCCGCGATCAACCGGCTGACCCGGTGGTCGAACCCGGTCGCCGTCGCCGCACGCGACGGGGTGATGTCCCTCGCGGGGCTGGCCGGGCCCACCGCCGCCCTGCGGCAGGCGGACGCGACGTTCAACTGGTGGCCGCCGGCGTGACCGGGACGGGGGCCGCGGCCGGCTTGGTGGAGTGGTCCGGCGTCAGCCGGCCCAGTGTGATCGTGCCGCCGGCGAGCACGGCCGCCGCCAGCAGGGCCGGGATCACCTGCCCGGCGCCGGTCGGCAGCGACTCGCCGAGAAGGATCGCGCCCGCGAGCACGGACGTGATCGGGTCGACCACCTGCACCCCGGCGTACGCGATGCCGAAGTAGCCCACGGCGTACGACTTCTGCAGCAGGACCACGGCGCAGATGAGCAGCACGGGGATGGCCAGGGTGAACCAGTGCAGCAGCTTGGACAGATCGCCGTGCAGCCCGCCGCCGACGACGCGGACGAACGTGGACACGGTGGCGGTGACCGACCCGGCGCCGACCGCCATCGCCAGCGCCTTGCCCGGGCCGCGCAGGAACCGCGCCACGCTGAAGCTCACCGCGACGATCACGGCGACGCACCCGATCAGGCCGAGGGCGGCCCCGTCGGAGAGTGACGGCGTGACGTTGTGCGCCGGCACCAGCAGCATCAGGCCGAGCAGCCCGGCCGCCACCGCGATGGAGCCGAGGATCTCGGCCCGGTGCGGCCGGCGGCCGTGCAGCATGGCGGCGAGCGGCACCGCGAAGACCAACGTGGCGACGCTGACCGGCTGCACCGCGACCAGCGGCGCCATGCTCAGCGCCACCGCGTGCAGGCTGGCGCCGGTGAAGCCGATGATCCCGCCGAGCCACCAGCGCGGCCGCTTGACCAACTGGAGGGTGGCGCCGTCACGAACGGCCTCGAACTGCTGCAGGGCCGCGCCCAGCGCGTATCCGAGCGCGCCGACCAGGGCGATGACCACACCCACCCAGATCATGGGCACCGGCCGGGGAGTCGTTCATCGAGGGATCTCACCACGTCAGCTTAGGGACAAAATCCACCGCCCCCGTCACTGACGCGGGCGAGATCATGACCTTTCCGGGCAAACGCAGAACAGGTGACCCTCGGGGTCGGCGAGGACGGCCCAGCTGTCGCCCGGCTGGAACTCCGGCTTGGTCGCCCCCAGCTCCAGGTACTCCTCCACGGCCTTCGCCACGTCGGGGACGCGGAAGTCGAGGTGGAACTGCTTGTCCGGGCCGGGCCAGGAGCCGGGCCTGCGCTCGGGCACCCGCTGGAAGTAGATGCTGGTGGTGCCGTCCCCGATCCCGGCGTACTCCTGCTCGGCGTACTGGACCTCGAAGCCGGTGATCTGGGCATAGAACTCGGCGAGCCGCTTCGGCTCGGCGCAGTCGATGGTGAAGGCGATCAGTTTCGCGATGGTTGTCATGGGCCCTAATCTGCCCGCCATACCTGTCAGGGCGTGTCATGAACATTTCGCACTCGAAAGATCATTGGGTTTGAATGGCTCGGGGAACCGGACAAACGAAACCCGGTCCGGCGAACTACCTTTTGGAGCGGGCATGGCCTGGGTGCCGCAGATGATCAGACGCCTCCTGGACAAGCCGGGAAGCGTGGACCTGACCCGGTTCCAGGCGACGGTCGCCGAGGCCGCCCGGCTGGAGTCCGAGGTGCGGGCGCGGCCCGAGCTGCTCCCTCCGGCGGAGGCCGCCGTCGGCACCGCCGAGTTCTGCGCGGTGGTGCGCGAGGCGGCCGTGCGGACCCTCGGGCAGCGGCCGTACGACGTGCAGCTCGTGGGGACGCTCGCGCTGCTCCACGGCCACGTGGCCGAGATGGCCACCGGCGAGGGCAAGACCCTGTCGGGGGCGCTCGCCGCCGCCGGGTTCGCGCTGCGCGGCCGGCGGGTCCACGTGATCTCGGTCAACGACTACCTGGCCCGGCGGGACGCCGAGTGGATGGCCCCGCTCTATCAGGCCCTCGGCCTCACCGTCGGCTGGATCGGGCAGGGCTCCACGCCCGAGGAACGGCGCGCGGCCTACGCAAGGGACGTGACGTACGCGGCGGTCAGCGAGCTGGGGTTCGACGTGCTGCGCGACCGGCTGCGGACCGACCCGGCCGACCTGCTGGTCCCGGCGCCGGAGGTCGCGCTGGTCGACGAGGCCGACTCGGTGCTGGTGGACGAGGCCCGGGTGCCGCTGATCCTGGCCGGGGCCGCCGACCCGGGCCGCGCGGCGCCGGAGATGGCGGCGCTGGTCCGGCGGCTGTCCCGGGGCTACCACTTCGAGGTCGACGACGAGGGGCGCAACGTCTTCCTCACCGCCAAGGGCACCGACACGGTCGAGACGGCGCTCGGCATCTCCCTCTACGACCATCCCGGCACGGTGGCCGAGGTCAACCTGGCACTGCACGCGCACGCGCTGCTCACCCGGGACGTGGACTACATCGTCAGAGACGGCCGGGTCCACCTGATCAACCCGTCGCGCGGCCGGGTCGCGCTGCTGCAGCGCTGGCCGGACGGCCTGCACGCCGCCGTCGAGGCCAAGGAGCGGCTCGCGCCGTCGGAGACCGGGGAGATCCTCGACTCCATCACGATCCAAGGCCTCCTCACCCGCTATCCCGAAATATGCGGCATGACGGGGACGGCGGTGGCCGTCGGCGACCAGCTCCGCGAGTTCTACAAGCGGGAAGTGGCGGTGATCCCGCCCAACCGGCCCTGCGTACGCGTGGACGAGCCCGACCGGATCTTCGCCGCCGCCGACGACAAGGTCGCCGCCGTCGTCGAGGAGATCGCCGCCCAGCACGCCACCGGCCGTCCGGTCCTGGTCGGCACCCTGGACGTCGCCGAGTCCGAGCGCCTCGACCTCCGGCTGCGCGCCCGGGGGCTCGCGCCCGTCGTCCTCAACGCCAAGAACGACGCCGAGGAGGCGGCGATCATCGCGCGGGCCGGGGCCCGTGGCGCGATCACCGTGTCCACCCAGATGGCCGGGCGCGGCACCGACATCCGCCTCGGCGGCGCCACGGAGGAGGACGGCGACGACGCCGAGGAGGCGATCAGGCGGCTCGGCGGCCTGTACGTGATCGGCACCGGCCGCCACGACAGCAGCCGCCTCGACGACCAGCTCCGGGGCCGCGCCGGACGGCAGGGCGACCCCGGCGGCTCGGTGTTCTTCGTCAGCGGCGAGGACGTCCTGCTCACCGCGTACGCCCCCGACGCCTCCCTGCCCGACGCCGACGTCGACGGCGTCGTACGGAATCCGCAGGCCGCCTCGACGGTAGGGCACGCGCAGCGGGTCGCCGAGGGCGCCAACCTGGAGATCCACCGCAACACGTGGCGCTACACGCGGCTGCTCGAACGGCAACGGGACGAGCTGCTCGAACGGCGCGACCGGATCCTGCACGGGGACACGGGCGCCCGCGCGCTGGAGGAGGCCTGCCCCGAGCGGTACGCCGAGCTGCGCGAGTCGGCCGGGGAGGCGGCCGTCGAGCGGGCCGCCCGCCAGATCGTGCTCTTCCACCTGGACCGCTGCTGGACCGAGCACCTCGCCCACATGGCGGACGTCCGCGAGGGCATCCACCTGCGGGCGCTGGGGCGGCTCAACCCGCTCGACGAGTTCAACCGCGAGGCGGTGCCCGCGTACCGGCACCTGCTCGACGAGATCGGGCGGCGCTCCAAGGAGACGTTCGAAAGCGTGGACGTCACCGCCGACCTGGCCGGGCAGGGGCTGGCCCGCCCGACCGCGACCTGGACCTACCTGGTGCAGGAGAACCCGTTCGGCTCGGAGTGGGACCGGGTGCTCTCCCGCGTCGCCGACGCGCTGAAGGGCCGGCGGCGCCGGCGGTGACGCTCAGGGCGAGTCGCGCAGCAGCGCGGCGGGCACGGGGATCGCGGGGAACGGGTTGTCCGGCGGCATGACGAGGCGGCGGGGCTCGCTCGCCCGCCCGGCCGCGTCCAGGTGCAGCAGCGCGGCGCCGATCCCGGCCGCGCCGACCATGTAGCCGGTGTCGGCGGTCACCTCCCACGGCCGCAGCCGCCGGTACGCCTGGTACCACCGGTAGCCCCGCCCGTCGTGGCCGGTGGCGCGGGCGACGATGTCGTCGGCGAGGGACCTGGCGAACTCGAGGTGCGCCTCGCGTCCCGTGGCCGCCCACAGGCCGACGAACAGCTCCACGAGCCCCGCCGCGCCGCAGCACTGGCAGGCGACGTTCCAGTACCCGGCGGTCTGCCGTCCCGGCACGCCGCTCTGGACGACGCCGTGCGCCAGCCGCTCGACCCAGTCGAGGTCGCCGGGGTCCCCGGTCACGCGGTGCAGCTCGTAGAACATCCGGGCCACGCCCGCCGACCCCGAGCAGAAGCCGAGGTAGTGCAGGCCGCGCCCCTGCGGGACGTGGTGCGGCACGAGCGCGCACCTCTCGGTGACCAGGCTGACGGTGCGGACGAAGTCGGCTCCCCTGCGCGCGGCGACGAGGAAGCGCTCCTCGCCCGTCAGGCCGTACAGGCGGGCCAGCAGGAACGCGGTCCCCGCGGTGCCGGACAGGAATCCGGGGGTGACGGCGTCGGTGGGCAGGTCCGGGCAGGAGTCGCCGCCGAACCGGTGCCCCGGCACCGCCATCCCGGCGATGCGCTCGCCCGCCGCCACGGCGATCTCCTCGTACAGCGGCACGCCGAGCATCCCCGCCGCGTGCAGCAGCCCGAGGACGATGCCGCCGTCGCCGCACTGGGCGGGGTCGCCGGTCCATCCGACGCCCCCGTCCATCGGGCGTACGGCACGGGCGAGGTGGTCGGCGCCCGCCCGCGCCGCCTCGCACAGCCGATCGTCGCCGGTCGCCCAGCCGGCCTCGGCCAGGGCGAAGACCACGCCCGCGAGCCCGTGATGGAGGGAGAGGTCGGACCGGCCGCGCCAGTTCGCGGCCAGGTGGCGGGCGCCGGCGTGGGCGTCCTCCAGGTATTCCTCATGGCCGGTCGCGGCGGCGAGTTCGAGGAAGAAGAGGACGATCCCGGCGGACCCGGAGTACAGCGAGAACCGGTCGCCGGCCATCGCGGAGCGTCCGCGCGGATCCGGGTTCGGCTCCCAGTGCCGGCCCCGATCGGGGCCGCGCCCGTGGTCGACGGCGGCCGACCTCACCCAGCGCGCCGCCATGACGGCGGCGGTGATCGGCGTCTCGGCGCGCGGCCCTGGGCTCACTGGCGCACCATCCTCTCGCGACGGCGACCATTTCTGACAAATCCCTACCAGGATAGTCATAAATCCGCGCGACGTGCGGGATTCAGCAGTCTACGGATGGCGGGATCGACCGGCCCGCCCATTGGAGAGACGGCTCGGCCACTCTCTGTGAGAACATTTGGGCGCCATGCGTGCCCGTCTCCCCCTGCGTCTCGCCCGCGCCGCCGCCTTCTCGGTCGTCTGCGTGGGTCTCGGCGTGTTCGCGCACAGGTTCGCGGGAGGGACCGGGCCGACGTCGGGCGCGCTCGCCGTCGGCGGCGCCGTCGTCATGGCGGTCTCGGCCGTACTGGCCGGGCGCGAGCGGTCGCGCGCGACCATCACCGGCCTCCTCGCGGCGGCGCAGCTCTTCCTGCACCTGCTGCTCGGCCGCGCCGCCCTGCCGGACGGCCTCCCGGCGCCGCAGCACACGCACCGCCTCGGCGTGGACGCCGGCATGGTCGCCGCCCACCTCGTCGCCACGCTGGTCACCGGATGGTGGCTGGCGCGCGGCGAGACGGCGGTGTGGTCCCTGCTGCGCCGGCTCGGCGCGTCCGCGCTGCGCCTGCTGACCCCGGCGGCCACACCCGCCGCGCCGCACGTCCCGCTCCCCCGCGCCGCGGCGGCGCCCGCGCCCCTGACCGGCCGGACGCTCAGGCACACGCTCGTACGACGTGGCCCACCGGTTCTCCCCGCCTTCTGACATCCCCTGACCGTTCACGAAGACGACCGGAGAACCTCCCATGCCCACGACCACCACAGTCCGCCGCGCCGCCGCCGTCACCGCCGGTGCGCTCGCGCTCACGCTCGGCCTCGCCGTACCCGCCCTCGCCCACGTCTCCGTCAACCCCGGGACCGCGGTGAAGGGCTCGTGGACCAAGCTCGCCTTCCGCGTTCCGAACGAGCGGGACAACGCCTCCACCACGAAGGTCGAGGTGGAATTCCCGACCGACAACCCGCTGCCCTTCGTCTCGGTCCGGCCGGTCCCCGGCTGGGACGTGAAGGTGACCCAGGGCAAGCTCCCCGCCCCCGTGGTGTCCGACTCGGGTGACACCATCACCGAGTCCGTCCTGAAGATCACCTGGACCGGCGGCAAGATCGGGCCGGGGCAGTTCGAGGAATTCGAGGCGTCGGTCGGCCCGCTGCCCACCAAGGTGGATGAGCTGACCTTCCCGACCGTCCAGACCTACTCGGGCGGCGAGGTCGTGAAGTGGGCCGACCCGGCCAAGCCCGACGGCTCCGAGCCGGACCACCCGGCGCCGGCCCTCAAGCTGGTCGCGGCCGGCGACGACACGGCGGGCGGCACCGGGGCGGCGTCCCCGTCCACCGCGCCGCCCACCGGGCCGTCCGTCGCCGCGGCGAGCGAGGGCGACTCCTCGGACGGCACGGCCCGGCTGATCGGCGCGGTCGGGGTCGTCATCGGCGTCGTGGGGACCGCCGTCGGCGTGGCCGGGCTGCGCCGCCGTACCCAGTGAAAGCGCCGGCTTCTCGGCCCTGAACAGGACGGCCCGCGTGGAGTGTCCGCGCGGGCCGTTCCGCGATCAGGCGGGCGCCGCGTCCGACCGGCTGAGCCGGACGACGACGCTCTTGGACGTCGGCGTGCCCGAGGTCTCGGCGACCGAGTCCAGCGGCACCAGCACGTTCGTCTCGGGGAAGTACGCGGCGCAGCAGCCGCGCGCGGTCGGGTAGGCGACGGCGCGGAACGCCTCGGCGTGGCGCTCGCCATCGGGCCACTCACTGGTCAGATCCACCAGGTCGCCGTCGGCCAGGCCGCGCTCGGCCAGGTCGTCGGGGTGGACGAAGACGACCCGCCGCCCGCCGCGCACCCCCCGGTACCGGTCGTCCATGCCGTAGATCGTGGTGTTGTACTGGTCGTGGCTGCGCACGGTCTGCAGCAGCAGCCGGCCCTCGGGGACGCGCAGCACCTCCAGGGCGTTCACGGTGAAGTTGGCCCGGCCGGTGGCAGTGGGGAAGCGCCGCTCGTCGCGCGGCGCGTTCGGCAACGCGAACCCCTCAAGGGCGCGCGCGTTGAAGTCCTGGAAGCCGGGGACCACCCGCGCGATCCGGTCCCGGATCGCGCCGTAGTCGGCCGCGAACTCCTCCCACGGCAGGTGGTCGTCCGGGCCGAGCAGCTCGCGGGCCAGCCGGCAGACGATCTCCACCTCGGACAGCAGGTGCGGCGAGGCGGGCCGCAGCCGCCCGCGCGAGGCGTGGACCAGGCCCATGGAGTCCTCGACGGTGACGAACCTGTCGCCGTCCTGTTCCGTACGGCCCAGCGTGGGCAGGATCAGCGCCTCCTCGCCGCACACGGCGTGCGAGCGGTTCAGCTTGGTGGACACCTGGACGGTGAGCCGGGCGCGGCGCATCGCGGCCTCGGTCACCTCCGTGTCGGGGGTCGCCGCGACGAAGTTGCCGCCCATGGCGAAGAACACCTTGGCCTGCCCGTCGCGCAGCGCCCGGATCGCCTCGACGGTGTCGAACCCGTGGTCGCGGGGCGGTTCGAAGCCGAACTCGTCCCTGATCGCGTCGAGGAACGCCGCCCCCGGCTTCTCGTTGATGCCCATGGTGCGGTCGCCCTGGACGTTGGAGTGCCCGCGCACCGGGCAGACGCCCGCGCCCGGCCGGCCGACGTTGCCGCGCAGCAGCAGGAAGTTGACCACTTCGCGGATCGTGGGGACGGAGTTCTTGTGCTGGGTGAGGCCCATCGCCCAGCAGACGATCACGGACTCGGCCGCCAGCACGTCGCGGACGGTCTCCTCGATCGCCGAGCGCTCCAGCCCGGTCGCCTCGGTCACCGTGTCCCAGTCGAGGTCACGCAGGCTCGCCGCCCACTCCTCGAAGCCGTGCGTGTGCTCCTCGACGAACTCCCGGTCCACGACGGTGCCGGGCGCGGCGTCCTCGGCGTCGAGCAGCAGCCGGGACAGCGCCTGGAAGAGCGCGAGGTCGCCGTTGAGCCGGATCTGCAGGAAGCGGTCGGTCAGCGTCGTGCCGCGCCCGACCACGCCCGCCGCGCGCTGCGGGTTCTTGAAGCGGAGCAGCCCGGCCTCGGGGAGCGGGTTCACCGCGATGATCCGGGCGCCGTTCCGCTTGGCCTTCTCCAGCGCCGACAGCATGCGCGGGTGGTTGGTGCCGGGGTTCTGCCCGACCACGAAGACGAGGTCGGCGCGGTGCAGGTCGGCGAGCGACACCGTCCCCTTGCCGATGCCCAGGGTCTCGTTGAGCGCGGAGCCGCTGGACTCGTGGCACATGTTGGAGCAGTCGGGCAGGTTGTTCGTGCCGAACCTGCGGACCAGCAGCTGGTAGACGAACGCCGCCTCGTTGGAGGTGCGGCCGGAGGTGTAGAAGAGCGCCTCGTCGGGGCTCGCCAGCGCGCGCAGCTCGCGTGCGATGACGGCGAACGCCTCGTCCCAGCCCACCGGGCGGTAGTGGTCGGATCCCGCCGGCTTGTACATCGGCTCGGTGAGCCGTCCCTGCTGGCCGAGCCAGTATTCGGTGCGCCCGGCCAGCTCACGTACCGAGTGGGCGGCGAAGAACTCGGGGGTGACCCTGCGGGTGGTGGCCTCCTCCGCGACCGCCTTCGCGCCGTTCTCGCAGAACTCGGCGGGGCTGCGGTGGTCGCCCTCGGGCCAGGCGCAGCCGGGGCAGTCGAAGCCGTGCTTCTGGTTGACCCTGGCCAGGGTGAGCAGGGTGCGCCCGGCGCCCATCTGGTCGTACGACATGCGCAGCGAGTTCGCCACGGCGGTGACCCCGGCGGCCCAGTCCTTCGGGGGGCCGACCGTGAGGTCCTTCTCGCTGACGTCCTCGTCCGGGGCCTTCCTCGCCACGTCGCGCCTCCTTGTCGTCCCGAATGCGCCCGACATTCCGTTTATTGTCCACTACGTCCTACATCGCGGCCAAGTATGGGCAGGGCCCAGCCGTCGACGCGTACGCGCACGTCGGCGTGGTGGGCCGTGCGACCGACCAGCGCCGCGTTGCGTTCGTCACTGCCGGTGGCCCACAGCCGCGCCTGCTCAGGAGCCTTGCCGAAGGCCGCGTGCCGTGCGGTGAGGCGGTCGAGCCTGAGCGCGTCGGCGACCTCCACGTACCAGACCTCGTCCAGGAGCGCGCGGACCCGCCGCCACGGCTCCTCGTCCAGCAGCAGGTAATTGCCCTCGGTAACGACCAGCGCGGTCTCCCTGGGGACGGGGACCGCTCCCGCGACCGGCTCCTCGATGGCCCGGTCGAACGTCGGGGCGTACACGACGGGCTCGCGCCCGCCCCTGATCCGCTCCAGGAGGGCGAGGTATCCCCAGGCGTCGAACGTCTCCGGCGCGCCCTTGCGGTCACGCAGCCCCAGGCCGGTGAGCACCTCGTTGCTCAGGTGGAACCCGTCCATGGGGGCGAGCACCGCGACGCCGGGCCGCTCGGCGTTCAGCGCCTCGGTGAGCGCGGTGGCGAGTGTCGACTTGCCCGCTCCCGGCTTGCCGGTGATCCCGAGTACGGCGGGACGGCCCGTGGCGGAGGACCGCGCGGCCAGCACCCCGGCCCGGTGCACCAGCCCGGCCCACTCGTCCGCGCCGTACGCGCCGCCGGGTCGGTCTGCGACGTCCATGGCCACCTCTCCGGTTCGTCGGGGTTCCTCGCAGGCTAGTGCCCCTCCCGTGATTCCCCCATCGCGCGCCCGCCTCTTCGACGGGCTGGAGCTCGTGGAGCCGGGCGTCGTCTCGTGCCCGCGCTGGCGCCCGGTCTTCCCCGAGCACCAGGCCCGCGAGGTGGACGAGTTCTGCGGGGTCGGCCGCAAGCCCTGACCCCGCTCACCCGCCGGTCGGGGCCAGGATCCGCACGTCGTGCGCCGCCGAGCCCGCGGCGGCGAAGCGGAGCAGGCGGGCGCCCTCCTCCTCGACCGCTCCGGCGTCCCGCCGGGACAGCGCCGCGAACGGCCGGACCTCCAGGACGGCGCCCTGCCTGCCCTGGTCGATCCGCCACGTCGCGGCGGTGAGCCCGTCCACCAGCACGGTGCCGGGCAGGACGGCGTTCTTGATGGCCGAGCGCACCCGGGCGCACGCCTCGGTGAGGACGCGGCTCCGGTCGGCGTGCGACAGCAGCAGGTTGTCGAAGTCGTAGAGGAACCGCGGCGGCGCGGGCGCGTCCGCGCCGGGTCGCGGCGCGTCCGGCAGGTCGAACAGCTCCCGGCCGCACTCGTCGCGGAACACGGCCAGCCCGGGCCGCAGGCGGTCGATCACCTCGCCGAGGCGGGTCAGCCCCGACCAGGTCTGCGCGTCCTGGACCGTGGCCGGCCCGAACGCTTCGAGATAGCGGAGGATCACCCGTTCGACGGACGGCGCCGGGTCGAGCGGCCGGCCCAGCCAGGTCTCCGCCGTCGCGTGCCTGGACTGGCCGCTCGCCCCCCAGATCCCCCTGGGCGGCACCTGGACCAGCGGAACGAGGTCCCGTACGACACGGGACAGGGCGGCGGGCCGGCCCTCCGGGAACCGCTCGTGGAGCAGGGCGCCCAGCTCACCGGTGGTGCGTGGTTGTTCGTCCAGCAGCTCGCGCCCGGCGGCCACCACCTTGGCCAGGTCCAGGCCGTCGAGCGACCGCACGTCGCGGTTGGCGTGCAGCCCGCGGTCCATCGCGGGTTGCACCACCGGACGCAGCGCCAGGCAGTCGGCGGCGGTCACCAGGTGGATCGTCGAGCGCATGAGCGCGACGCGCACCAGCTCCCGCCCGGCGAGCGGCTCGGAGGCGTGCTCGGGGCGGAAGCCCTCGATCCGCGCCCACAACCCGGCGTACCAGCTGTGCGGGGTCTGCGCCTGCATGCCCACGAGCCGCTCCACCACCTCGGTCACCGGCAGGTCGTGGCGGCGCAGCAGGAGCTGGCGCTCCAGAGTCGCCCGGTTGAGCTCTCGTACGCCGATCGCCCGCGAGAAGGTCGTCTGTGCCATGCGGGCGACACTAGACGTCCTTTAGGACGGTTTTTGTCCTAACTTCCCGGCTAATGGGAACTCCGCCTCGGGGTGCCACCGCTCGCCGTCGAAGACCTCCAGCGACACCGAGCGGGCGTGGGCGACCACCGGTAGGCGGGCCGCGACCTCCCGCTCGACCGCGTCCAGGTCCTCGCCGTCCGCCACGGTCAGGTGCGGGATCACCTCGTCGAACTGCCCCCGGTACGGCGGGGCCTCCGGCCAGCGCGCCGCGACCGCCTCGGTCAGCGCCACGAACCGCGCCTCCGGCTCGGGGACGAGGTACAGGATGCCGGGGAAGCGCCCGCACCGGTCGAACCGCGCCTCGAACGACGTGTGCCCGGCGAACAGCCCCCGCAGCTCCGCCACCACCCGGGCGTCGATCCTGGCATGTTCGAGGAACGGGTACAGGACCGTGACGTGGGCGGGCACGCCGTAGGCCGCCGACGGGTCGAAGCGCTCGCGCCAGGGGCTGACGATCGGCTCCGCCTCGGGCAACTTGACGATGAGGGAGGTCTCCCCCGCCGCGAACGGCGACGGCGTCCTGCTGGTGGTCACATCGGTCCTCGGAGATACGACGGCACGCGCCCGGCGCCCAGAGAGCAACGATAGAAAGAAACAGGGACGCCGTCATGTCCACTCTCCAGGACGACCCCGGGACATGCGTCACGGCCCCGGATGGCTTCCGTGCAGGAGCGAGCGCAGTTCGGCGGTGTCGATGATGTGGGCCACTCTCGGGAAAACGCTGGTCATCAGGGTCTGATGGGCTTGCGGGTCCGGGTCGGTGACGCCGTCGGAGAGGACGTAGAGCTGGTAGTCGCGGTCGGCGGCGTCAGTGACGGTGGACAGTACGACGCCGCTGGTGGTGATGCCGGCGATGACCAGGGTGGTGATGCCGCGATCCCGCAGCTGCCGGTCCAGGTCTGTCGTGGACAGCGCGCCGTAGCGGGTCTTGCGGACGGTGATGTCGCCGGGCTCAGGAGCGAGCTGACGGTGGACGTCTGTGGCGGGATCAGCGTGGTGCATGAGGCGCTGCTGCCCGAGGAAGGAGAAAGTCTTGTTGGCCGACGGGATCGCCGCCCAGTCGGCTTCGGTGAAACCGACTCGCACGTAGGCGATGGCGGCGCCGTGTGCTCGCATGTCGGCGATGGCGCCGGCCACCCGTGACAGCAGCGCTTCCGGGTCGGCCAGGCCGGGGAGCGAGGCCAGGATTCCCTGCTGGTAATCCATGACGAGCAGCGCAGCCGTCCGGGGGTCCAGCGCCGGGGTCGTGACGGTCATTTTCTCTCCTTCGGTGAAAGCGCCCTGACACGCGAGATCGCACGCCGGGGCCGGCTACACATTGGGCACGTGAGCCACGATCTCCGGCTCGGCGAGGGGCGCCGCGGCGCGTCGGGGGAGCAGCAGCGGGGTCGCCAGCAGGAGCACGCCGGCCAGGCCGATGGCCATACGCGGGCCGAGCAGGCCGCCCAGCGCACCCCATGCGGCCGTCAGGAGCGCGGTCGAGACCTTGGTCGTCACCGACCAGGCAGACAGCGTGCGGGTGACCCGCTCGGTCGCGGTGCGCTCGAGGCGGTAGGAGGCGTAGACGGGGTTGAAGACCCCGCAGCAGAAGATCAGCCCGAGCTCGACGCCCATCACCAGCAGCAGCCCACCGGTCCCCGGCCCCACGAAGGCCAGCCCGACGGGCCAGATCACGCGCAGCACCCCGGCCACGACCAGGACCCGGTGCTGCCCAAAGCGGGTGACGAGCGGTCGGGCCAGCCGCGAACCGAGCAGTCCGCCGATCGCGGGCGCGGCGAAGGCGAGGCCGTACTGCCACGGCGCGAACCCGAGCCGGCCGAGCATCAGGACGGCCAGCAGCGCGTCGGTGGCCATCAGCAGGCCGTTGAACAAGGCGGTGTTGAAGAACAGCGGACGCAGCGTCGCGTCGGCCAGGATGCACCGCCAACCGTCGAGCAGGTCCCCGGCCCGCATGCGCGCGGCCTCCCGGCGCTCGGGCCGCGGCTCCTGGCCGCCCGCCGCGCGGATGCCCAGGGCCGAGAGCAGGTAGCTGACCGCGTCGGCCACCACCGTCGCCACCGGACCGAGGACCCCGATCGCGGCGCCGCCCAGCGGCGGTCCGATGATCGTGGTCGTCCAGGTCGTGGACTCGAATCGGGCGTTGGCGACGAGCAGGTCCTCGGCCGGCAGCAGCGTCTTCAGGTACGCGCCGGAGGCGGCGCGGAACGTGATGTCGGCGGCCGCGACGACGACCGAGACCAGCAGGAGCTGGACGAAGGAGAGCACACCGAGCGCGAACGCGGCGGGGATCGTCAGCAGCGCCGCGAACCGCACCAGGTCCATCCCGATCAGCACCGGCCGCTTGCGGCGGAACTCCACCCACGGACCCAGCGGCACCGCCACGGCCGCGCCCGCCAGAGCTCCCACGGAGGACAACGCCGCGACCTCCGCCGGCCCGGCGTGCACCACCTCGATGGCGATCAGCGGGAACGCGCCGAAGGCGAGCCAGGTGCCGAGCGCGCTGGTCCCGTACGCTCCCCAGAGCCACCCGAACTGCCGCCCCAACCGGTGCCCGCTCCGCATGCTCGACGCCCCTCGTCACTCACTCGCACAACCGATCCGCGATCGGAAGCATCAAAGCGAGCACCATGCCCAGGGATCAAACAACGGCAGGACCGCCCGGCCACAACCGAGGGTTGTATCCATAGGGTGTCCGCATGGACCTCGACATCGTCCGGACCTTCGTCGCCGCCGCCGACGCGGGGCAGTTCCAGGAGGCCGCCGCCGAGCTGGCGATCACCCAGCAGGCCGTCTCCAAGCGCATCGCCGCGCTGGAGCGCGACGTCGGCGTGCGGCTGTTCACCCGCACGCCGCGCGGCGCCGAGCTCACCATCGACGGGCAGGCGTTCCTGCCCCACGCCCGGGAGCTGCTGCGCGTCGCCGAGCGCGCGGTCGCGTCCGTGTGCACCGGCCGCCGTCCGCTGCGCGTCGACATGCTCGCCTCGCGCAGCGCGGCGTCGGGCCTGATGCGCGGCTTCCACCGCGCGCATCCCGAGATCGACCTCGACGTGGTGATGCTGTTCGATATCGAGAAGGCCGTCGCCGCCATCCGGTCCGGTGCGATCGACGCGTCCTTCCGCGCCGTCGCCATGCCCGGCCGGCCCCTTCCCGAGGACATCGAGTCCGTCCGGGTGCTCGACGAGCCGCTGCAGCTCCTCGTCGGCCCCGCCCACGCGCTGGCGTCCGCCCGGTCGGTGACCGTCGCTCAGCTCGCCGGGCACCGGATCTGGATGCCCGGCCTCGTCCCCGGAACCGAGTGGACCGCCTACTACGACGACCTCGTCGCCGAGTTCGGCCTCACCATCGAGGCGACCGGCCCCAACTTCGGCTCCGACGCGCTCCTCGACACCATCGCCGACACCCCGGCCCTGGCCACCTTCATGGGCGGGCGGACCCGCCTCGTCTGGCCCGCCGGCCACGGCCTGCGCCGCATCCCGGTGACCGACCCCACACCCGTCTACCCGCACTCACTCCTGTGGCGCCGCGACAACCCTCACCCCGCGCTGGCCACCCTCCGCACCCACCTCGCCGCCACGGCGGCCGGCCACGGCGCCGCCGAGACCTGGGCGCCGG
This sequence comes from Microtetraspora malaysiensis, assembly GCF_050947145.1. Taxonomy (NCBI): domain Bacteria; kingdom Bacillati; phylum Actinomycetota; class Actinomycetes; order Streptosporangiales; family Streptosporangiaceae; genus Microtetraspora; species Microtetraspora malaysiensis. Next base: position 1,978,467 of record NZ_CP191998.1, on the reverse strand, counting down.
ACTGGGTGATCCCGCGCTGAACGCCACCGCCCCGGCGGACCGGGAGGCGGGAGCATGGGAAACGCGCGGCGCGGGGCGGCTGAGACACCCCCCGGACACCCCGCTCGCGGCGCTCGCCGAAGTCAGCGGCGAGCACCGCGTACGGAAGGGGGGTCGCCGAGAACGTCAGGCCCGGCGGGCCACGGCGGCGATGAGGGGCTGGACCAGGCGAGCGGCCAGCGGGCCGAACGCCGCCAGGATCAGAACGTAGGCCGCCGCGAGCGGCCCGAGATCGGGATGTGCCCCGGCTGCGACCGCGAGACCGGCGATCACGATGTTGAACTCACCGCGTGGGATGAGCGCGATGCCGGCTCGCACCCGGCCTTCCCGTGCGATGCCCGCCTTCCGGGCCGCGTACGCACCGGTGGCCAGCTTGGTGATCATGCTGACGACGGCGAGCAGCGCGGCCAGCCCGGCGACCGGCCAGATCGCGGCCGGGTCGGTCTGCAGGCCGAAGAACACGAAGAACACCGCGGCGAACAGGTCGCGGAGCGGGGAGAGCAGCGCGCGGGCGTCCTCGGCCAGCTCGCCGGACAGGGCGATGCCCACCAGGAAGGCGCCGACGGCGGCCGAGACCTGCAGCTTCTGGGCGAGTCCGGCGACCAGCAGCGCAAGGCCGACCACCTTGAGCAGCAGGACCTCGGAGTTGGGGCTGCGCACGAACGCCTCGATGACGCGGCCGTACTTCAGGGCGACCAGCAGGACGACGCTGACGGTGGCGAGCGCGATGGCGACGGTGACGGCGCCCCCGATGAAGCCGACGCCGGCGAGCACGGCGGTGAGGATCGGCAGGTACAGCGCCATCGTGAGGTCTTCGAAGACCAGGAGCGACAGCACGACCGGGGTCTCCCGGTTACCGATCCAGCCGAGGTCGGACAGGACCTTGGCCGTGATGCCGGACGACGTCGCGTACGTGACGCCGGCCATGGCGATCGCCGCGACCGGGCCCCAGCCGAGCAGCAGGGCCGCCACCGCGCCGGGGGCGGCGTTGAGGACCAGGTCGACCAGCCCGCCCTTGGCGTTGCCGCGCAGGCTGGTGACCAGTTCGTCCGCGTTGTACTCGAGGCCGAGGGTGAGCAGCAGCAGGATGACGCCCAGTTCGGCGCCGACCGAGATGAAGTCTTCGCTGGTCGCGAGGGGCAGGATGCCGCCGGTGCCGAAGGCGAGACCAGCGATCAGATAGAGAGGGATGGGAGAGATACCGACGCGGAGGGCGAATGCTCCGAGCACGCCCAACGCGAGAACGACACCACCGAGTTCGACGAAGAGGATCGCTGTGTGCACCCGCTGCCCTACCCGTTTGCCATGATCTCGGCGACGGCCTCGGTGCCTTCTGAGCTTCCTACCACGACCACCACGTCTCCTGCCTGAAGCACGAACTCCGGTCCCGGGCTCGCGATCACTTGTCCGGCCCGCACCACGGCGACGATGGACGTCCCCGTACGGGTGCGCACCCGCGCGTCTCCCATCGGCCGCCCCGCGTACGGCGTGCCGGGCGCGATCGGGAGCTGCTCGCTGACGAGCCCCTCGACCTCCCGGTGAAGGGCGTTGAGCCGCTGTACGATCCGCGGCGCGCCCAGCAACTCGGCCAGGGCGTCCGACTCCTCGTCGTTCAGCTTGATCGCCTCGCATGCGCGGTCGGGATCAAGGCGGTCGTACACGATCAGGTCGCGGCGTCCTGTTCGGTGTGACACCACACCGATGCGCCTGCCTGCCTGCGTGACGAACTCGTGACGCAGCCCGATGCCGGGCAGCGCTGTCTGTTCGACCTCCACCGGTCTCCTCACTTCATGTCTGTCCGGGGCCTTTACCGTACCAATCCGGACAGCCTTCCTCGGTTGCACATTCGCCAGAAACCGAATCTTCCTCTGGAGCGGCGGTCTGGCTAGGCTGCGGCGCATGCCCCCCAACCAGACGTCCACCCACGAACCCGAGATCACCGCGCCGATCGATCTCTGCACCGCGGACGGGCGGCTCAACCCGGCCGCCGTCGGCTGGTCGCGCACCCCGCTGCACCGCTGCAACCTGCGCGGATGGGGCCGGACCAAGCGGTGGGAGTACTGGTGCGTGACGACGCCGACGCACCTGATCGCCGTCACCGTCAGCGACATCGACTATCTCGCGCTGAACAGCGTCTACTTCCTGGAGTACGGCGGGCGCGAATACGGCAAGACCGGCATGGCCCCGTTCGCCCGCGGGGTGCGGCTGCCGGCGAGCCTGCTCGCCGGCGACGTGGCGGTGCGCGGCGCGGTGTCCGCCGAGATCCGCCACGAGGAGGGCGGCACCCGGCTGCGGGCCCGCTGCGCCACGCCGGACGGGCCGCTGGAGGCCGACCTGCTGGTCGCGCTGCCGCCGGGGCACGAGACGCTCAGCGTGGTGATCCCGTGGAGCGAGCGCCGCTTCCAGTACACGTCCAAGCACACGGCGCGCCGCGCCGAGGGGACGGTCCGGATCGGCGCGGAGACGATCGACTTCACCGGCTGGGGCGTGCTCGACCACGGCCGGGGCCGCTGGCCGTACGACACCCTGTGGAACTGGGGCGCGGCCTCCGGGGAGACCGACGGGCACGTGGTGGGCCTGCAGTTCGGCGGCAAGTGGACCGCGGGCACCGGCATGACCGAGAACGCGTTGTGCGTGGACGGCCGGCTCACCAAGATCGGCGAGGAGCTGGAGTGGACGTACTCCACCGCCGACTACCTCGCCCCGTGGACGCTGCGGACGCCGGGCTCCGACCGGGTGGATCTGACGTTCACGCCGTTCCACGAGCGGGCCGACCGGACCAACGCCGGGCTGATCGCGACCGAGGGCCACCAGTGCTTCGGCCACTACAGCGGCGTGGTCCGGCCCGAGGGAGGTGCGCCGATCCGGGTGGACGGCCTGCTCGGGTGGGCGGAGCAGGTCCGCATGCGCTGGTAGGTCACGCCGGAGGTATGTCCTGTTTAGGAAGCCGTGACCGGTGAGCAATCTCCAGTAACTACTCTCCCACCCATGTCATCACACGTACGGCGGGCGCTCACGGTCGGCGCCGCCGCCCTGGCCGCCCTCGGCCTCGCCACCCCCGCGGCCCTCGCCACCCCCGACCACACGGTGAAGATCACCGTGATGGCCAGCTCCGACATCCACGGAAACGCCCTCAACTGGGACTACTTCAAGGACGCCGAGTACGACGACAGCGCGCACAACGACATCGGCCTGGCGAAGATCTCCACGCTGGTCAAGGGGATCCGGGCCGAGCGGGGCGCGGACCACACGCTGCTCTTCGACTCCGGCGACACCCTCCAGGGCACGCCGCTCGACTACTACTACGCCAAGGTCGAGCCGATCACGGAGTCCCGCGAGATCCACCCGATGGCCAAGGCCATGAACGCCATCGGGTACGACGCGGTGACCCTCGGCAACCACGAGTTCAACTACGGCCTGCCGCTGCTGGCCACCTGGATCAAGCAGATGAAGGCCCCGGTGCTGGGCGCGAACGCGGTGTCCGCGACGACCGGCCAGCCCGCGTACCAGCCGTTCATCATCAAGACGATGAACGTCAAGGGCGACAAGCCGATCAAGGTGGGCGTCCTCGGGCTGACCAACCCCGGCGTGGCCATCTGGGACAAGGCGAACGTCGAGGGCGAGCTGAAGTTCCTCGACCTGGTCGCCACCGCGAAGAAGTGGGTGCCGGTCATCCGCAACCAGGGTGCCGACGTGGTCCTGGTCACCGCGCACGCGGGCGACAGCGGCCTGTCCTCCTACGGCTCAGACCTCCCGGTGGAGAACGCCGCCGCCCTGGTCGCCGAGGAGGTGCCCGGGATCGACGCGGTCCTCTTCGGCCACGCCCACAACGAGGTGCCGCAGCGCTTCGTCGTCAACAAGGCCACCGGCAAGCAGGTGCTGCTGACCGAGCCGAGCAAGTGGGGCCAGCGGCTGTCCGTGGTGGACTTCACGCTGACCAAGCAGCGCGGCCAGTGGTCCGTCACGACCAAGTCGTCCACCACGCTCAACGCGAACACGGTGGCCGAGGACCCGGCGATCGTCACGCTGATGAAGTCCCAGCACGACGCGACCGTGGGCTACGTCAACCAGGTGATCGCCCAGTCCAAGGAGAAGCTGTCCGCGGCGGAGTCGCCGTACAAGGACACCGCGATCCTGGACTACATCCAGAAGGTGCAGACCGACCTGGTGAGCAAGGCGATCGCGGGCACCCCCGAGGCGTCCCTGCCGGTGCTGTCGATCGCCGCGCCGTTCAGCCGCACGGCCGTCTTCCCCGCCGGCCCGGTGAGCGTCCGCGACATGGCCGGCCTGTACGTCTACGACAACACCCTGCTCGGCGTCACGATGACCGGCGCCCAGATCAAGGACTTCCTGGAGTACTCCGCGAAGTACTTCGCCCAGGTGGCCCCCGGCGCGCCCGTGGACGTCGCCACGCTCACCAACGCGGGCGGCACGCCGGACTACAACTACGACCAGCTCTCGGGCGTCACGTACGACATCGACATCTCCAAGCCGGTCGGGCAGCGCATCGCCGGCCTGTCGTACCAGGGACAGCCGGTCGCCGCCGACCAGCGCTTCGTGGTGGCGATCAACAACTACCGGCAGTCCGGCGGCGGCGGCTTCCCGCACGTCACCACCGCTCCGGTGGTCTACAACGCGCAGGTGGAGATCCGGCAGGCGCTGATCGAGTACGCCGCCGCGTCCGGCACGATCGACCCGGCGACCTTCGCCGAGGCGAACTGGAAGCTGGTCCGCGAGGGCGTTCCGGTCTTCTGACCGATCCCGGAACTACGGCAGGACGCCGCCCTCGTCGAGGATGACCTGGGCGAGCGCGTCCGCGGCGTCGAGGCGGCCAAGTGACTTGGCCGCCCACGCCATCGCGGCGCGGTCGCCCGGGTTGCCCAGCAGGGCGTTCAGCTCGGCGAGCAGCAGGTCCGACCCCGGCCGGTCCTCCAGGATGGCCCGGGCGGCGCCCGACTCGGCCAGATAGCGGGCGTTCTGCCGCTGCTCGTCCCCGGCGGACGGCACCAGCGGGATGAGCACGGACGGCTTGCCCACGGCGGTCAGCTCGGCGATCGTGCCCGCCCCGCTGCGGGAGACCACGATGTCGGCGGCGGCGAACACGTCCGCCAGCTCGCCCCCGATGTACGGCACCGGGTGGTAGCGCCGCCGCAGCTCGGCGGGGAGGCGCGCGGCGGCCTGCGAGAGCTGGTCGATCCAGCCCGCGCCGCACTGGTGCAGCACCTGGGACCGGGTGAGCAGCGAGGGCAGGATCTCCTCGATCATCCTGTTGATCTGGCGGCTGCCCTGGGCGCCGCCGGTGACGTAGATGAGCGGCAGGCCCGGCGTGAGGCCGAAGTGCTCCCACACGGAGGCGGCGTCACCGTGCACGAGGTGCTGCCGGATCGGGTTGCCGGTGACCACGGCGCGCTCGCGGGCCCGCCGCGGCAGGTGGTCGATCGAGGACGGGTGGGTGAGCGCGATCCGCGAGGCGAACCTGGCCAGGATCCGGTTGGCCAGGCCGAGCGCGGTGATCTGCTCGTGCATCACCAGCGGCCGGCCGAGCATCCGGGAGGCCAGGCCGATCGGCACGCACACGTACCCGCCGGTGGACAGCACGACGTCCGGCCGGTAGCGGGCCGCGATGACGGCGGCCTGGGTCAGGCCCACCGGGATCCGGAACATGTCGGCGAGGTTCGACGCCAGCTCGCGGATGTTGGGTCGGCGGCGCAGCTTGCCCGCCTTGATCGCCCGGAACGGGATGCCGTTCTCGGCACTGACCCGGGCCTCCAGGCCGTCGGCCGTGCCCACCCACAGCACGTCGAGGTCGTATCCCGCCGCCGTGGCACGTTCCCGGACCGCCCCGATGGTGGTCAGCGCCGGGTAGGTGTGCCCGCCGGTCCCGCCCCCGGTGACGAGCAGCCGCAGGCTTCGTCGGTCTCCGGCCATCATCCCGTGTGTCCTCTCAACGGTGTCCACAATTGCGGAGCACCACTTTTCCACGAATGCGGCCATGCCCCGACATCAGAGACCGAACGGCCCCCGCGACTGCTGCTCCCTGAACACGCTCGGGGCGACCCCCACGCGCCGCGTGAAGAGCCGGGTAAAGTATCCGGGATCGTCGTACCCGACCCTGCGGGCGACCGCGGCCACCGCGAGGTCGGTGCCGGCCAGCAGCTCCTTGGCCTGGTTGAGACGGATCGCCAGCACGTACTCCTTGGGGCTGCACCCGGCGCTGCGCCGTACGGCGTCGCGGAGATCGTCGACCCGCATGGACAGGCGGCGGGCGTGCTCGGGCACCGACAGCGGCAGGCAGGCGTCCCTGGCCAGGCTCTCCAGCACCGGGTTGCCGTTGGGGTCGTGGTCGGCCCGGCTGCGGCGCAGGGTCACCAGCAGCTCGTGGACGGCGGCGGAGGTCTCGACCTCCATGTGTGGGCCGCCGCGGCGGCAGGCCGCGGCCATCTTCTTGACCACCAGGTGTGCGGGCTCCGCCGACGACAGCGGGACAACCGCCTCCTCCGGGTCGAGGAACCCCAACTCGCCATAAGCGGCGACGGATGGGCCGGTGAAGTCGGCGAAGCACTCCGACCAGCCCGGCTCGTACGGGCCGTAGTGGTGCTCCACGCCGGGGAACAGCCACAGGAGCACGGGGGCGGCCACGTCCACCGGCGGCCGGCCGTCCCAGGAGAACCAGCCCTGGCCGGACAGGACGATCACGGCGACGTGGTGGTCGAGGACGCGGGGGCCGACGGCGGGCAGCCGCCCCCGCTGGGTGCCGACCGCCAGGCAGGCGAGCCCCAGCCGCCGGTGGACCGGACTCGGAGTGAGGTAGTGCCACCAGTGCTCCCAGGGCTCCTGCCCCTGCACCCAGTCGACGGGTCCAACAGGACGCCGCGAATTGTCCATGGTCGCCCCCACCCGGCCCTCGGCAAGCTCGTGTCCCGGGGATCGTAATGAGGCTGAATGACGATCCCGTCACGAACCGAGGGGGATCGTCCGTGGGGACTTTCACAATCGAGGACGGCGTGTTCCGGCTGAACGGCGAGGAGTTCCGCCTGCTCTCCGGCGCCATGCACTACTTCCGGGTGCATCCGGACCAGTGGTCGCACCGGCTGGCGATGATGCGGGCCATGGGGCTCAACACCGTTGAGACCTATGTGCCGTGGAACCTGCACGAACCGCGTCCGGGCATGTATCGGCACCTGGACGACCTTGACCGCTTCCTTGGCGCGGCGGCGGACGCGGACCTGCACGCGATCGTGCGGCCGGGACCGTACATCTGCGCGGAGTGGGACAACGGCGGCCTGCCGTCGTGGGTGACCGGCCGGCTTCGGACGAGCGACCCGGAGTTCCTCGCCCACGTGGACCGGTGGTTCGCCCGGCTCCTCCCCCGCGTCGCCGAGCACCAGATCACCAGGGGCGGAAACGTGCTCATGGTCCAGGTGGAGAACGAGTACGGCTCCTACGGCACGGACGCCGCCTACCTGCGCCACCTCGCGGACGCCATGCGCGGGTCGGGGATCGACGTCCCGCTGTTCACCGCGGACGGAGCCGAGGACCACATGCTGACCGGCGGCTCCCTCCCCGGCGTGCTCGCCACCGCCACGTTCGGCTCCGACCCCGCCGCGGCGCTCGACACCCTGAGGCGGCACCGGCCGGACGACCCGCTGGTCTGCATGGAGCTGTGGATCGGCTGGTTCGACCACTGGGGGCGGGGGCGGGTCACCCGGGACGCGGCCGAGGCCGCCGCCGTGCTGGAGGAGGTGCTGGCGGCGGGAGCGTCCGTCAACATCTACATGGCGCACGGGGGGACGAACTTCGGGACCTGGGCCGGGGCGAACCGCGACCTGGAGACCGGCGCCTACATGCCCACGATCACGTCGTACGACTACGACGCTCCCATCAGCGAGAGCGGCGCGCCAACGGAGAAGTTCCGCCGGTTCCGCGACGTGCTGACGCGCTACAACCCCGCGCCGGAACCCCCTCCCGCGCTGCCCGTGCTTCCCCCGGCCACTGTGCGGCTGACGGAGTCGGCGGCGCTGCTGCCCGTGCTGCCCGCGCTGGCGGGACCGCCCGTCGCCGGCCCGACGCCCCCGTCGTTCGAGGACCTCGGGCTCGACCACGGCCTGGTGCGCTACCGGGTGGAGGTCCCCGGGCCGCGCGGGCCGTACCCGCTGGTCGTGGACGGCCTGCACGACCGGGCCCACGTCTACGTGGACGGCGTCCGCGTGGCCGTGCTGGACCCCGTGGGCCAGAAGGAACACCGGACGGTGGAGGTGTCCGGCCCGGCCACGGTAGAGCTGCTGGTCGAGTCGCTCGGGCGGTTGAACTACGGCCCGCTCATGGGCGAGCGCAAGGGCGTCACCGGCGGGATCAGGCACGAGCGACAGTATCTGCACGGCGTGACGGCGGAGGCGGTCCGGCTCGGCGACCTTCGGTTCGGCGACGCGGGCGAGGTCCCGTTCCGGTCCGGTACGGCGGCCGCCGTGCCGGCCTTCTTCCGGGGCACGGTCACGGTGGAGGAACCGGCCGACACGTTCCTCGCGCTGCCGGGGTGGGGGCACGGCTACGTCTGGGTCAACGGCTTCTGCCTGGGCCGCTACTGGTCGATCGGGCCGCAGCACACGCTCTACGTCCCCGGCCCCCTGCTGCGGACCGGGGACAACGAGATCGTCGTCCTGGAGCTGGATGTGGCCGGGGAGCCCGTCGTGGAGCTGCGGCCGGAGCCCGACCTCGGGTGAGGCCGGGCGTCGCGGGCACCGTCAGAGCTTGACGCTTCCGGCGGCGAGGTCGGCCTTCCAGAAGCGCTGCAACGACACGAAGGCCAGGATGACGGGGACGATCGAGATGAGAGCGCCCGTGACGACGGCGTCGCGCAGGAAGCCGGTGCGGATGCCGTGCCACTTGACCAGGCCCAGGGTGACGGGCCACAGGGCCTGGTCGTTCAGCACCATCATCGGCAGGAAGAAGTTGTTCCAGATCGCCACGAACTGGAACAGGAACAGCGTCACCAGCGCGGGCGCCATCAGCCGGATCCCCATGGTGAAGAAGATCCGCAACTCTCCCGCGCCGTCGATGCGGCCCGCCTCCAGCAGCGTGTCGGGCACCGCCGCCTCGGCGTACGCGCGGGCGAGGTAGACGCCGAACGGGCTGACCATGCAGGGCAGCAGCACGCCCCACATGGTGTTCAGCAGGCCGAGCCGGCTCTCCAGGAGGTACAGCGGAAGCGTGATCAGCGGGGCGGGGATGAGGACCGCCCCCATGACGATCGCGAACACGATGCCGCGGCCGCGGAAGGGATACTTCGCCAGCGCGTACCCCGCCATGGCCGCGAGCAGCGTCGCCCCGAGCGCGCCTCCCCCGGAGTAGATCAGGGTGTTCAGCAGCCAGCGGGAGTACAGACCGCCGTCCTGCGACATCACCCGGTCGATGTTGCCCGCCAGGTGGAGGTCGCCGCCGAACCAGAGGCCGGGCGTGTCGAACAGGTCGGCGGCCGACTTGGTGGCGGACACGACCATCCACCACACCGGCAGCAGGATGTAGACGGCGACGACGAACAGGAACGCGGTGGTGAGCACCTGGGCTCGCATGGACGTTCTCATCGGTCACATCACTCCGCGTCGGGTGAGCCAGGCGGACAGCCGCAGGAAGAGGAAGGACAGCGCGCCGGCGAGCAGGGCGAGCACGATGGCGATCGCCGACCCCAGCGCGTAGTCGTTGTTGTCCAGGGCGACCTGGAGCGACCACATCAGTGGCGTGTAGCTCTTTGAGACGGCGGTGGTGACGCCGCTCAGCACGGTCGGCTCGTTGAAGAGCTGCAGCGTGCCGATGATGGAGAAGACGCCGGTCAGGATGAGCGACGGGCGGATCATCGGCACCTTGATCGACCAGGCGATCCGCCAGGCGCTCGCCCCGTCCATCGCCGCCGCCTCGCACAGCTCGCTGGGGATCGCCCGCAACGCCGAGTAGATGACCAGCATGTTGAAGCCGGTCCACGTCCACGTGACGATGTTGCCGATCGACCACAGCACCACGCCGCCGTCGAGCAGGTCGAGCCCGAACGGCGAGATCTCCGGTGTGTAGAGGAACGACCACACGATCGCCGCGATGACGCCCGGCACGGCGTACGGCAGGAAGTAGACAAGCCGGAAGAACCGCTTGAACCGGGCCGCGTGGCCGTCGAGGAGCAGGGCCAGCACCAGCGCCAGGCCGAGCATGATCGGGACCTGCACGATCCCGAACAGCAGCAGCCGTCGCACCCCGGTCAGGAAGGTGTCGTCCCGGAAGACCGCCGCGTAGTTCGCCAGGCCGGAGAAGACCCGCTCCGGCGTCCCGAACCCGAGACCCGACCGCTTCAGCTTGTACAGGCTCTCGTTGACCGCGTACCCGATGGGGAGCACGAAGAAGACGACGAACAGCGCCCCGAACGGCAGGAGGAAGATCAGCGCCGCCCGGTTGGTCTTCCTGCCGATCACCGTCGTGCCACCCCGGCGGGCCGTCTCATGTTGCTGGACTGCCATGTTTTCGCTTTCTGGAGAGGAAACGTCCCGCACGGCGGCGCCGTACGGGACGTCTCACACGACCTAGCCCTCGGTGACGCTCAGGCCCTTGTCCTTGATGGAGGCCACGGCCTTCTCCTGGACGGTTTTGAGCGCGTCGGCCAGCGTGCCGCCCTTGCTCACCGCCTCACCCACGGCGGAGTTGAAGGCGTCGTTCACGGCGGGGGTCGTCGGGCCCCACGCGAAGGTCGGCGCGACCGTCGTTGCCGCCTCGGAGAACACCTCGAAGACCGGCTGGTCGCCGTAGAACGGCCGCGGCGACTTCATCGCGGGCAGCGAGGTGCCGCCGGCAGAGGTCGGGAACAGGCCGCCGTTGACCATCAGGTCGTCGAACGCGGCCTGGTCGGTGGCCAGCCAGGTGGCGAACTCCACGGCCTCCTTGGGGTGCGCGCACCCCTTCAGCACGGCGTTGGGCGAGCCGCCGACGTTGCCGGTGACCGTCGTGCCGGGCTCCCAGGAGGGCATCGGCGCGACCGCCCACTTGCCCGAGGTCTTCGGGATCGAGTCCTCGAGCACCTTGGTCATCCACACCGCGCCGACCAGCGAGGCGATCCTGCCGTCGGTGAAGTCCTTGAACCAGGCGTCCGACCAGGCGGGCTTGACGTCGACGAGCTTCTTGTCGAGCAGCCCCTGCCAGTAGTTCGCGACCTTGAGCGTGGGCTCGTCGGTGATGCTCACCTTCCACGCGTCGCCGGCGGTGGAGAACCAGCTCGCCCCGGCCTGCCAGGCGTAGCCGCTGAAGCCGTACATGTCGTCCGGGTTGAACGACGTGAGGAAGGCCTTGGGGTCGGCGGCGTGCAGCTTCTCGGCCGCGGCGGCGAACTCGTCCCACGTCTTCGGCACGTCAATCTTGTGCTTGGCGAGGATGTCCTTGCGGTAGAACATGCCCATCGGCCCGGAGTCCACCGGCACGGCCACCTGCCGGCCGCCGAAGGTGACCGAGTTGACCGCCCACTGCTGGAACTTGGCGTTCGACTCCTTGGCGTAGTCGGTGATGTCCTCCAGCGCCCCCTCGACGAGGAAGCTGGCCAGGGTCTCGCCGCCGACCTGGGCCAGGCAGGGGGCGTTCCCGGCCTTCACCGCGCCGAGCATCTTCTGGTAGCCGCCCTTGGCCCCAGGCTCGATCTGGGCGTACTTCACCTGGATGTCCGGGTGGGAGGCGTTCCAGGCCTCGGCCGCCTTGTCGTAGCCGGGCGCCCAGCCCCACCACTCGACGGTCACCGGACCCGCGGACGCGGCCGGTCTGTCCCCACCAGCGTCGGCGCCGCCACCACCACCGCCCCCGCACGCGGCGACCATGAGGATCGCGGCCACTCCGGCGGCCACTCCGGCGCTCCGCCTCGCCTGCTGTGTGACGCCCATGACGCTTCGTCCTCCCTAGCCCACGGTGATCCGGTCAGCCGCAACCTTCACTCCGAGAGCAGGGTCCGCTCCATGGACAAACAGCGGCCGGTCCTTGCACTTTGCGCACGGCGACTTCGAGGGTCACGGAACGCACATCATCTAGCATTGCCCGGAACATCACATTTCGGGGAGGCGTCCATGGCGACCGAGGCGGACCTGCGGCATCTGCACCGCTGCGTGGAGCTGGCGGCCGAGGCGCTGGAGAAGGGCGACGAGCCGTTCGGCTCCGTGCTCGTCGCGGGCGACGGAACCGCGCTGGCCGAGGATCACAACCGGGTCGCCGGGGGCGACCACACCCGGCACCCCGAGTTCGAGCTGGCGCGCTGGGCCGCCGCGAACATGACCCCCGAGGAGCGGGCGGCGGCGACGGTCTACACCTCGGGCGAGCACTGCCCGATGTGCGCGGCCGCGCACGGCTGGGTCGGCCTGGGCCGCATCGTGTACGCGGCCTCGTCCGCGCAGCTCGTCTCCTGGCTGGCCGAACTGGGCGTCCCGGCGGCTCCGGTGCGGGCCCTCCCGATCCAGGAGGTCGCCCCCGGCGTCGTGGTGGAGGGCCCGGTCCCCGAACTCGAAGAGCGGGTGCACGACCTGCACCGCCGCTTCCACACCGCGCGCTGAACAGGGCCGCGCCACCGGTACGGTCGGCGCGGCCCCGGAGAAACGGAACGGCGAGCGGGTCAGGAGTCGGTGCGGTACCGCTCGACCTCCGACCACGGCCCCCACATGCCGGCGAGGACCCGGTCGAACACCTCGCCGTGCCGGACGTACGCCTCGCGGGCGGGGCCGGGGCGCACGCAGAGGTCGTCCTCGTCGTTGACCGACCACGGCGCGACGTCGTGGCCGAGCGCGGCGGGCAGCAGCGACGCGACACCGCGCGCGCCCAGCTCGCTGGTGAGCTGGCGGCGAACCGAACGACCGAGCACGTCGGCGAAGATCTGCGCCCACACCTCGGACCTGGCGCCGCCTCCGGCGAGCCGCCACGGGCGGTCGCCGACGTCGGCGCCGCTGGCCAGGACCCGGTCGAGCTGCACCCGGTGGTACTGCGCGACGCCCTCGATGACCGCGCGGGTGAGGTGGCCGCGACGGTGCATGCCCGAGATGCCGAGGAACGTCCCGGAAGCCGCGGGGTGCTCAGGGGCGCCGTTCACGAAGGGCAGGAACAGCAGGCCGTCCGAGCCCGGCGGCACCGTGGCCGCCTCCGCCAGGAGCTCCGTGGCCGGGACGCCCCCGACCTGGCCGTGCGGCACCGACGAGGACGACAGCCACTCGAGGTTGGCGGCCGAGGTCGGAGCGACCTCCATGGCCAGCATCGTGGCCGTGTCGGGCATCAGCGCGCTGAGGGTGACCTCGGGCGCCGGGGTGCCCGCGGGGACGACCACGCCGTTGATGGCCCACGTGCCGACGATGATCGTCACGTCGCCGAGCGCGCGGCCTCCGGCGCCCAGGGTCGCCGCCACGCAGTCCATGCAGCCCGCGATGATCGGCAGTCCCTCGGGCAGGCCGGTCAGTTCGGCCGCCCGCGCGCTCAGCCCGGCGACGATCTCGCCGGACTCGCGCAGCGGCGGGAACCGCTCCAGGTCGCTCGCGGGCAGCCCGACCAGCTCAAGCGCGGTCGCGCTGTACTCGCGGGTGTCCAGGGCCACCATGCCGAACGCGCTCGCGTCGCTGTAGTCGGCGCTCGGCACACCGGTGAGCTGGCAGGTCACCCAGTCCTTGCACGACAGCGCCCAGCGGGTGGCGGCGTACGCCTCCGGCTCGGCGTCGCGCAGCCAGCTCAGCAGCACGCTGGGCTGGGCCGCCCACGGGATGGATCCGGTCTCGCGGGCCAGGCGGAGCGCGTCCTCCTCGGCGATCTCGTCCACGATGTGCTGGGCCCGGCTGTCCGACGACGCGATCGCCGGGGCGACCGGCCGCAGGGACGCGTCCACCGGGTACAGCCCGTTGCCGTGTGCGGCCACGCCGATGCCGGCCGGGACGTAGCCGTCGGCGGCCAGCTTGCCGGCCAGATCGGCGAGCAGCGACATGACGGTGTCGGCGAGCGCGACCATGTCCACGTCGTGCCGGTGCGCGGTCACCGCGGTGCGCGGCGTGCGGGCGTGGACCACGCCGATCTCGTTGCCCTCGACGTCGAAGGCGGCGGCCTTCGACGCGGTGAGGCCGACGTCCACGCCGATGTAGCAGGGGGTCGGGTCGGTCACGGGGTCCTCCTGTCGCTGCCGCTGGATGTCGAGGTGGCCAGGACTCGGGGGCGGAAGCGGCGCAGCTCCGCCTCGTAGTCGGCGACCTCGGCGCGCGCCCGCGCCTCGTCCCACCCGAGATGCCGTACGGCGACGTCGGCGCAGGCGGGGGCGGCCGACAGGCCCATGTCCGCGCCGAGCCCGACAAGGATACGTCGTAGCAGGATGTCACCCAACGTCACGGCCCCCTCCTCGCGGACGGCCATGACGACCTCGGCGGCCAGCGCGCCGGTCTCGGCGTCCACGACCTGCGCCAGCGACGGGTCCTCGGCGGCGAGTTCGAGCACCCGGCGGGCGCGCACGCCGTAGAGGGTGAGCAGGCGGCGCGACTGCCGGCCGGAGAGCGGCGAGGAGCGGATGAAGTCCTGGGCGAACGCCTTCCAGTCGGAGGTGTCCGCGCCGGGGAACGACCGCTCCCGGGTGAGGCATCGCCGCGGGCGGCGGCCGAGCACGCGCAGCACCTCGTCGGTGACGTCCTCGGCGAGCGCGCGGTGGGTGGTCAGCTTGCCGCCGATGACGGTGAGCAGCCCCTCGTACGCGGGGGCGTGGTTGAGCACCGTGTGCCCCCGGCTGATCTTGGCGTTGTCCGACACGCCCTCCGTGTACGGCAGCGGCCGCACCCCGGCGATGCTGTACAGCACGTCGGACGGCGCGAGCCGGGCGTCGGGGAAGATCCGGTTGGTCTCCGCGAGCAGGTACTCGATCTCGGCGTCGCTGGCGACGACCTCGTCCAGGTCGCCCTCGTAGGTGAGGTCGGTGCTGCCCATGACGTACCGGCCCTGCCAGGGGAAGACGAAGATCGGCCGCTGGTCGGAGGCGGCCTCGAAGAAGATGCAGGTGTCGGGGGCGCCGGGGAACGGGTCCACGACGATGTGGCTGCCCTTGGTGCCGCCGTTGAGGCGGCGGCTCTTCACCTGGCCGTCGAGGATGCGGTCGATCCACGGCCCGGCCGCGTTGACGGTGATGGCGGCCCGGATCTCGCTCCGCTCGCCGGTGGCGTTGTCCTCGATCCGCAGGCCGCGGACCTGGTCGCCCTCGACGATCAGCCCGGTGACCGTGGTGTAGGTGAGCACGCGCGCGCCGAGGCGCTGGGCGTCGAGCAGCAGCTCGACGCAGAGCCGCTCGGCCCATGGCACCTGCGCGTCGTGGAACAGGGCCGCGCCGCGCAGCCCCTTGCGGGACAGCGTGGGCCAGCGGCGGGCGACCTTGCGCACGGAGACGCTGCGGCTGATGCCGCGCCCGCGGTTCATGGCCATGACGTCGAACGCCGCCAGGCCGAGCCTGATCAGGGGGCCGGGCCTGCTGTCCCCCTTGTAGGAGGGGATGAGCATCGGGTAGTCCCGGACGAGGTGCGGCGCGGTGCGGAACAGCAGGTGCCGCTCGCGGATGGACTCGTGCACGAGCGTGAAGTCGTAGCGTTCGAGGTACTTCAGGCCGCCGTGGATCAGCCTGCTCGACGTGCTCGACGTGCCCGCGCCCACGTCGGCGCGGTCGACGACGACGACGCGCAACCCGCGGGCGGCGGCGTCTCGGGCTACGGCGAGCCCGTTGATACCGGCTCCGATGACGGCGAGGTCGACGACGTCGTCACGTCCGGCGTGGTGGTGCGGCATGGGGTTGCTCCCGGGAATGGCGGGCGGGGGTCCCCGCCGCGGCACTGCCGATGCCGCCCGGGGACCCGCGCCCTGGAAGGGTCAGGACGCTGCGGTGCCGGCGGCCGAGCGCTCCTTGAAGAGCTCCAGGGCCTCTTCCGGCTTCAGACCGTCGTGAACGACCGCGCGCACGGCGGCGAGCATGGCGGCGGGGTGCTCGCTCTGGAAGATGTTGCGGCCCATGTCCACGCCGGCGGCGCCCTCCTGGATGGAGCGGTACGCCATGGTCAGCGCGTCCAGCTCGGGCAGCTTCTTGCCGCCGGCCACGATGATCGGCACCGGGCAGCTCGCGGTGACGGTCTCGAAGCCCTCCGAGACGTAGTACGTCTTGACGATGTGCGCGCCCATCTCGGCGGTGATCCGGGTCGCCAGCCGGAAGTAGCGGGCGTCGCGGACCATGTCCTTGCCGACGGCGGTGACGCCGAGGACGGGGACGCCGTGCCGCTGACCGGCGTCCACGAGCTTGGCCAGGTTGGCGACCGAGCGGGACTCGTGCTCGCCGCCGACGAACACCTGGATGGCCAGGGCGTCCGCGTTGAGACGGACCGCGTCCTCGATGTCGAGCGCGATGTGCTCGTCGGACAGCTCGCGCAGGATGCTCGGGCCGCCGCTGGCGCGCAGCACGATGCCGGCGCCGGTGGTGGAGGGGATGCTGGTGCGCAGCGCGCCCCGCGTCATCATGATCGCGTCGGCGTCGGGCACGAGCGGCGCGATGTTGAGGTCGAGACGCTCCAGGCCCGCCATCGGCCCGACGAAGTAGCCGTGGTCGAACGCCAGCATTACCGTCCGCCCGGTGTCCGGCCGGAAGATGCGGGACAGCCGGTTCTGCAGCCCCCAGTCCTGCGCGTGCGCGCCCTTCACGTGGAAGCCGCCCGCCGGGGCCGCGGACGTCCCGAAGTCGCGGGCGTCGATCAGGCCGTCGGTGTCAGCCATGAGTGTTGTCTCCTGTTGTTGTGGTGGTAGCGGCCGCTGTTCGCGGCCGTCTTCTGAATCGGGAGGCCGTGCCCCCGGCACGGTCACCCCCGCCGGCGAGGAAGAGGACGAAGAGCACCAGGCCGCCCTTCAGCAGGTTCTGCGCGGCCGTGCTCCAGCCCACGAGGTTGACCAGGCCGTCGAGCAGGATGAAGAAGAGACCCGCTCCCCACACGCCCACCGGCACGGCCCGGCCGCCGGAGATGAGCGTGCCGCCGATGACGACGACGGCGACGGAGTCGAGCAGGTAGCGCGTGCCGAGGTCGGCGGAGGGCGCGATGTAGGCCGCGAGCAGGGCGCCCGTCAGTCCGGCGAGCGCGCCGCTCACGAGGTACGTGGTCGCGATGACGCGGGCGACCGGGATGCCGGCCCGCTCCGCGGCCCGGCGGTTCTGCCCGACCGCGAGCAGGGAGCGGCCGTAGACCGTACGGCGCAGCAGCACGATGACCAGCCCGGTCAGGGCCGCGACGGCCACGGCGAGGACGGGAATGCCCGCCGGGCGCACGTTGAGGAGCTGCCGCAGGCCGGGGTCGGGCACCGCGGTGAAGCCGTTCGCGAGGGACAGCGTGACCGACGAGGCGACGAGCCCGGCGGCCAGCGTGGCGATGATCGGCGGCACGGACAGGCCGAGGATGGCCACGGTGCTGATGGTGGCGACGAGGACGCCGACGCCGATGCCGGCGAGGATGCCGACGGTCGCCGACCCGGTCGAGGCGGCCACCCCGACCGAGACGAACCCGGCCAGCGAGATGATCGACGCCACCGACACGTCGATGTTGCCGGGGCCTGCCGTGATGACGAGCATCTGCCCGAGCCCGACGACGACGAGGTACGGCGCCAGGGACAGCGCGAGCGACACCGTCTGGCCGCCGCCCTGGCCTGAGATGGCCATGATGATCGCCCAGACGAGCACCGCCGCGGCGAAGCCCCAGATCCACGGGCGCGAGACGATCGTGCGGATGTTCATCGCAGCACCTTCCCGACCACGACGCGGCCGGCGAGCACGGCCAGGACGATCACGCCTTGCACGGCGGACTGCATGTTCGACGGCACGTCGAGCAGACTGAGGACGACGCTGACCAGTCCGAGCGTCACGCCGCCGATGGCCACGCCCCAGGGCACGGCGCTCCCGCCGAAGAAGGAGCCGCCGCCGAGGATCACCGCGGCCACGGTCATGAGCTGGTAGCTGGTGGCCGACGACACGTCCCCGCCGCCCGTCTGGGAGGCCAGGACGAGGCCGGAGAGCACGCCGAGCGCGCCCGCCGTCGTGTACGCGATGACGCGGGAGGCGAGCGGCCGCATCCCGGCCCGCTCGAGCGCCACCGGGTTGCTGCCCAGGCCGCGCATCCGCACGCCGAGCCCGCTGCGCGAGCTGAGCAGGTACACCACCAGGGAGACGACCAGGATCGGCAGCAGCGGCGCGGGGAACCCGGCGGGCGCCCACGAGCCGAACGACGCCAGCCACTCGGGGGTCGAGCCGCCGGGCGTCGGCAGGATGAACAGGCCGAGCCCCAGCCAGACGAACGAGGCGCCGAGGGTCGCGATCAGCGACGGCACCCGGCGCAGGTGGATGAGCGCGCCCAGCACCGCGTACGCGGCGACGAGGCCGGCCAGGGTCAGGACGCCGAGCAGCGGCGACGTCACCAGCATGGTGGCCGACACGACCGTGACCAGGCCGACGAAGTTGCCGATCCCGAGGTCGATGTCGCCGACCGACATGAGCGTCATCTGGGCTTGGGCCGCGATGACGAGCGGCACGGTCGCCGACAGCACGAGCGTCAGGCCGCCCACGCTCAGCACGTCCGACTGCAGCGAGGCACAGACCGCGACCATCGCGGCGAGGGCGACGGCGCTGACCACGGCGGGCGCCGTGCGGCGCATCCTGGCCCGGGACGGCAGGGCCGACGCGAGGAGCTCACTCATTGCTCTGCTCTCCATCCGACTCGGACTCGGCGAAGGAGACGGCGATGATCCGTTCCTCGGAGATCTCTTCGCCGACCAGCTCGGCGACCACGCGGCCGGCGCGGAACACGTAGACCCGGTCGCAGTGGGCCATCTCCGCGTTCTCGCTGGAGTACCAGACGACGCTCCGGCCCTGCGCCGCCTCCTGCCGGATCAGCGCGTACAGGTCGGTCTTGGTGTGCACGTCCACGCCGCGGAAGGGGTCGTCGAGCAGCACGAGCTCCGCCGTGGAGGCGAACGCCCGGGCGACGATGACCTTCTGCTGGTTGCCGCCGCTCAGTTCGGTGATGCCGGCGTCCGCGCCACCGCGGATCGCCAGCCGCTCGACCCAGTCGCCGACGGCCGCGCGCTCCTCGGCCGGGCGGCGCAGGCCCTGGCGTGCGAGGCCGCGCATGGCGGTGACGATGAGGTTCTCGGCGACGCTCCACAGGGGCAGCACGCCGGAGCGCTGCCGGTCGCCGGGCACGTACGCGCGGGTGCCGACCACCGTGGTGTCGCGCCGGACAGGGCGCCACAGGCGTTCGAGCACCTCCTGCTGGCCTTGCCCGGCCAGCCCGGCGAGGCCCACGACCTCGCCGGCGCCGACCCGCAGGGAGACCTCGCGCAGGCCGGGTCCGGTGGCGCCGCGCAGCTCGGCCACGACCGGCCGGTCGGCGCCGTCTCCGGCGGCTCGGGCGGCGGCGCGCTCCCGATCCGAGGGGACCGCGACATGCGCGCCCATCAGTTCCAGCACGTCCTGCTCGCCCAGCCCCTCGGCGAACCGCTCGGCGGTGACCGCGCCGTCGCGCAGCACGGCGACGCGGTCGGCCACCGAGAGGACCTCCCGGATGCGGTGCGAGATGAGCAGCACGGCGGTGCCCGCCGCGGTCAGCGTGCGGACGTAGTCGTACAGCGAGCGCGCCGCGTCGGGGCCGAGTGACTCGGTCGGCTCATCCAGGATGAGCAGGTCGAGCCGATCCACCAGGCTGGCCCGGGTGATCTCGACCATCTGGCGCTGGGCCAGCGACAGGTCCTCGACCCGGTCGCGCGGCGTCACGCCGTGGCCGGGGAACATCTCGTCGAGGCGGCGGCGCACGGCGTCGCTCGCGGCCCGCCGCCAGCGCAGGCGCGGGAGGCAGTGCCGCGACGACACCCAGATGTTCTCCGCCACCGTGAGATCGGGGCAGAGCGAGGTCTCCTGGTAGGCCATCCGCACCGCGCGGAAGTCCTGCGCGCGCGGTCCGGCCGCGCCGGAGACCTCCTTCCCGTGCACCAGGACCGCGCCCTCGTCGCAGGCCTCCAGTCCGGCGAGCACGCGCATCAGCGTGCTCTTGCCGGCTCCGTTGTGGCCGACGAGCCCGAGCACCTCTCCCGCGCGGACCTCCAGGTCCACGCCGGTGAGCGCCCGGGTGCGCCCGTACGTCTTGGTCACGCCCTTGGCGATGACGACGGGCTCGCCGGCCCGCGGTCCCCGGTTGTCCACGTGCATGCCCTCCTGTGCGTACTCCAGGTCAGCCGGCGGCCGTCGGGATCGGCGGCTGCACCGGCTCGCCGCCGGTCTTCACGGCCTCGACCTGCTTCTGGAACAGGTCGCGGGTCCACGGCCACGCCGCGTACTCGTCGGGCTTGAGCGCGGCGGCCCAGGCGTCGCGGTCCTTCTGCTCCACGAGGACGATCGGGAAGGTCAGCTGCTTCGGCACGTCCTTGCCGTCGAGCAGGTCGAGGGCCTCCCACAGGGCGGCGACCGACTGGCCCGGGTCGGACATGACCGCGACCGAACCGTTGTCGATCTTGTTGTCCTTCCAGTAGTTCAGGGCGCGTCCGTTGGTCTCGAACGTCACGGCGGGCACCGGCTTGCCGGCGGTGGCGAACGCCTGGGCGACGCCGTAGCCGTCGCCGCAGCCGATGACGCCGTCGACCTTGGGCACGCTGGACAGCACGCCGAGCACGGCCTTCTGCGCGGTGGCGCCGTCACACATGCCGGTCACCGTCGCGGCGGTCTTCACGTCGGCGTACTCGCCGAGGATCTTCTTGGTGGTGTCGAACATCTCGGCCTCGGGCTGCGAGCCGACGACGCCGCGGCTCACGATGACGTTGCCCTTGCCGCCGATGCCCTCGAGGAGCGGCTTCGCGGCGTAGGTGGCCCAGTCGACGAAGCTGTTCTGCAGCACGTACGCGCACGGGGCGTCGATCGCGGAGTCGAACACCACGACCTTGACGCCGGCGTCGCAGGCCTGCTGGATGACCGGCTTGAGCGCGGTCGGCGAGGACGGGTCGATCAGCAGCGCGTCCGGCTTCTGCAGGAGCAGGCTCTTGATCTGCGCGACCTGCTCGGTGGCCGAGTTCTCACCGGGCGCGTTGACGACCTTGTACTTGCTGATCAGGCCGTCCTGCTGCGCCTGCGTGGCCGCCGCCTCGAACTTGGCGATCATCGTCTGCCGCCAGCCGTTGCCGATGAAGCCGTTGCTCAGCGCGATGAACGGCTTGTCGCCGCTGCCGCCGGAGCTCGCCTTGTCACCGGAGGCGTTGTCGCCGGAGCCACAGCCCGTGGCCAGAACCGCGAGGGCGGCGATGGTCGCCGCGGAGGCCGCGCGCCAGGGCCGGCGAGAGGTACGGATACGCATCGTGTCTCCAGAGAGAGCAGGTCCGCCGTAGCGGGAGAAGTCGAAAGCCGCGGGAACGCATCACTCGCGAGAGAGCGGGATGTCATTACAGGCCTGTAGTGACAAGCAAACTAAGCCGACGTTACGGAGCTGTCAAGAGAGAGTTTCCTGGGCCACACGAGCTGGGCAATGCAGGATAATCTTCACGACAGGTTCGACAGCCTGTCATGACAGGCTGCCGGGCATGGCATGCTTCCAGAAGCTTGCCTCCAAGGAGGGGACCCGTGACGATCACCTATCCGCGCCTCAACCGCGACGGGGCGGAGCCGCTGTGGATGCAGCTCATGCGGGCCTTACGGGCGGAGATCGAGAGCGGCGAGCTGGGCCCGGACCAGCCACTGCCGTCCGAGGCCGAGCTGAGCGACATGTTCAGCGTGTCCCGCACCGTCGTACGCGAAGCCCTGCGGGAACTCGTGCAGCAGCGCCTCATCTACAAGATCAAGGGGCGCGGCGCCTTCGTCTCACCGCGCAAGACGGAGCTGCGGTTCGTCGGAACGACGTCCGGCTCCGCCGACGATCTGCGGGAGTCCGGACGCCGGGTGACCACGCAGACCATCCACCAGTCGCTGGGCCAGGCGGACGAGCGGGAGGCCGCCCTCCTCCGGATCCCGCGCGGCGAGGAGGTCGTCCGGCTGCGCCGGCTCCGCTGCGTGGACGGCCAGCCGTGGCTGCTCGTCGACACCGCGCTGCCCGCCCGCCTGGTCCCCGGCCTGGAGCGCGCCGTCCTGGAGAACCAGTCCCTGTACGACGTGCTGCGGCGGCGGTACGGCATCGAGCCGGCGGCCGCGGACCGCTGGATCGAGGCGGTCTTCCCCGACTCCGAGGACGCGGCGCTGCTGGAGGTCTCCACCTCGACGCCGCTGCTCGGCATCGAGTCGGTCGCCTGGCTGGACGACAACACCCGGTTCGAGGCGTACTACGCGCTGCACCGCAGCGACCAGACCCGGTTCTACGTCGGCATCCGATGAGGGGCGTTCGGCCGGGTCACTCCACCTCCACCCAGCCGAGCGCCCGCTCCACCGCCTTCTTCCACCCGGCGTAGCCCTCCGCGCGCTGCTCGTCCGTCCAGGTCGGCAGCCAGCGGCGGGCCTCGTGCCAGTTCTTCCTCAGGTCCTCGGTCGAGCTCCAGAAGCCCACGGCCAGCCCCGCGGCGTACGCGGCTCCGAGCGCGGTGGTCTCGGCCACGACCGGCTTGGACACCGGCACGCCGAGAATGTCCGCCTGGAGCTGCATGCACAGGTTGTTGGCGGTCACGCCCCCGTCCACGCGCAGCACGTCGAGGGCCACCCCCGAGTCACGCTCCATCGCCTCGACGATGTCGCGCGTCTGGTAGCAGATCGCCTCCAGGGCGGCGCGCGCGATGTGCGCGTTCGTGTTGAAGCGGGACAGCCCGACGATCACGCCGCGCGCGTCCGAACGCCAGTACGGCGCGAAGAGGCCGGAGAAGGCGGGCACGAAGTAGACGCCCCCGTTGTCGCTCACCTGCCGGGCCAGCGCCTCGCTCTGCGCCGCCCCCGAGATGATGCCGAGCTGGTCGCGCAGCCACTGCACGGCCGAGCCGGTCACCGCGATCGACCCCTCCAGCGCGTACACCGGCGGCTCGGCGCCGAAACGGTAGCCGACCGTGGTGAGCAGGCCGTGCCGCGACCGCACCGGGTCTCCGCCGGTGTTGAGCAGCAGGAAGTTGCCCGTGCCGTAGGTGTTCTTGGCCTCGCCGGGATCGAAGCAGACCTGGCCCACGGTCGCCGCCTGCTGGTCGCCGAGGTCGCCGGACAGCGGCACCTCCCCGGCGAGCGGCCCCCAGCGCCGGGTCATGCCGTACGCGTCCGGGTTGGACGACGGGAGGATGCGCGGCAGCATCTCGCGCGGCACGTCGAAGAACGACAGGAGCTCCTCGTCCCAGTCCAGCGTCTCCAGGTCCATCAGCATCGTGCGGCTGGCGTTCGTGGGGTCGGTGACGTGCGCGCCGCCGTCGGTCGCGCCGGTGAGGTTCCACAGCAACCAGGTGTCGGCGGTGCCGAAGATCGCCTCACCCGACCGGGCGTCCTCGCGCACGCCCTCGACGTTCTCCAGGATCCACTGGATCTTCGCGCCGGAGAAGTACGTCGCCGGGGGCAGCCCGGCCCGGCGCCGGATCACGTCACCCCTGCCGTCGCGGTCCAGCGCGGCCGCGACACGGTCGGTCCGGGTGTCCTGCCACACGATCGCGTTGTAGTACGGCCGCCCCGTCCGCCGGTTCCAGACCAGCGTCGTCTCCCGCTGGTTGGTCACCCCGAGCGCCGCAAGGTCGGACGCGGCCAGCCGCGCGCCGCGCAGCGCCGTCTCGATCACCGCCCGGGTACGCTCCCAGATCTCCGTCGGGTTGTGCTCCACCCATCCGGCGCGCGGGAGGATCTGCTGGTGTTCGAGCTGGTGCCGGGCGATCTCGTTCCCGCCCCGATCGAAGATCATGAACCGGGTGCTCGTGGTGCCCTGATCGACCGCTCCGACGAAGTCCGCCATGGCATGTCGCCCCCTCTGCCGCGCGCCTCACCAGGTCAGATGCCCTCGTTCTCGGTGGGGACACGGCCCACCTCCAGCCCCGTGACCGGCAGGAACCGGGCGATCAGGAGCCGGTAGAGGCCCGCGCCCACCACGCCGCCGATGAGCGGGGCCACGATCGGCACCCAGAAATAGAGCTCCCCGTATTGGTCCCGCCATGCCGTCGCGTACCCGGTGATGAACGACGCGAGGCGCGGGCCGAAGTCGCGCGCCGGATTGATGGCGTAGCCCGCGTTGGCGCCCCACGCCATGCCGATCGCCACCACGATCAGCCCGATGACGACCGGGAACAGGTTCGCCCCCGGCGCGACGTTCAGCTCGTCCACCACGGCGAAGATCAGGAACAGCAGGATCGCGGTGCCGATCACCTGGTCGCGGAACGCGCCCCACAGAGGCACCGGCAGCGACCCGTTGCCCGGCAGGGTCGAGAACACGAACTGCGTCTTGAGCGTGCGGCCCGGATCGACCGTGGTCAGCACCTCGTCGTAGTTCCACCGCACGAGCAGCGCGGCGACGAACGCCCCCAGCGTCTGCGCCGCCGTGTACGGCAGCACCTTGCGCCAGGCGAAGCCCTTGAACACCGCGAACGCGAGTGTGACGGCCGGGTTGAGGTGCGCGCCGCTGATCCGCGCCGCCGTGTAGACGCCGAAGGTGACGCCGAGCCCCCACGCCCACGAGACGCTGTCGTGGTTCCCGAGACCGGCGGCGACGACCTGCGCGACGACGCCCGTGCCGAACAGGATCAGGATCAGCGTGCCCGCGAACTCCGCGGCCAGCTCCGCGACCAGCCTCGGGGCCTTCGCGTGTGCAGCCACGTCTTCCCCTCCGGTTGCGGCGGCCCCGGCGCCCTCGCCCTCTACTGATCTCCGCGTACGAACCGGCGGACACGGCCCACCACCTCAAGAGTCCGTCCATATGGCATAAAAGTGAGAGACAAGAGACTCGGGAGCTCATGGGCACGGACGGACCCTTCTGGCGGGCCATCGCGGTGTACCGCGTCGCCTCGCTCGCGTACGCCGCGCTGCTGCTCGCGGCCTCGGGAGACTACCGGCGACCCGCCCTCGGGTGGCTCATCCTCGGCGTGATGGCGCTCTGGACGGCGGGGGCGACGGCGGCCTACCGCGTCGCGCGCGGCCGGGCGCTGCTGCTGATCGACCTGCTCGTCACAGTGGGCTGCCTGCTCGCCTCGCCGTACGCGCAGGGGCCCGAGGCCGAGCTCGGGGGCGTCGTGCCGATCACGGCGACCTGGATCGGCGGCCCCGTGCTGGCCTGGGCGGTGCACGGAGGACGCCGCGTCGGCGTCGCGGCCGGGGTCCTGCTGTCGACTGCCGACCTGTGGGTGCGCGGCCTGCGCGGCTTCGACCTCCTCGTCCCCCTCAACGGGTCGGCGCTGCTGATCCTGGCCGGGGCCGTCGTCGGCCACGTCGCCCGGCTCACCGAGCAGGCCGAGCGGCGGCTCCAGCGGGCGGTGGAGATGGAGGCGGCCGGCCGGGAGCGGGAGCGGCTCGCCCGCGGCATCCACGACTCCGTCCTCCAGGTGCTGGCCCTCGTACAGCGCCGCGGTCTGGAGATCGGCGGCGAGGCCGCCGAACTGGGACGGCTCGCCGGAGAGCAGGAGGCGGCGCTGCGCGAGCTGATCCGTGCCGACCCGTCCCCCGCCGGCGGCTCGGGACTCTCCGACGTCGGCGTCCTGCTGCGCCGGCTCGGCTCCGCCTCGGTGACCGTGGCCACGCCCGCGACACCGCTGCTCCTGCCCGCGAGATCGGCCGGGGAGGTCGTGGCCGCGGTCGCCGCCGCCCTGGACAACGTGCGCCGGCACTGCGGCGAGGGCGCCCTGGCCTGGGTCCTCGCGGAAGGGGACGGCGGCTCCGTCACCGTGACCGTACGCGACGACGGCCCCGGCATCCCCGCCGGGCGCCTGGCCGAGGCGGAGGCCGCCGGCCGGCTCGGCGTCGCCCAGTCCATCCGCGGCCGGATCGCCGCCCTCGGCGGCGCGGTGGACGTCTGCTCCGTCCCCGGGCAGGGCACCGAGGTCGAACTGACCGTGCCCACGGCCTCCACGGGCCCCGCCCGGCCGTCCTACAGTTACGGTCGTGAACGGTCTGCGGGTGATGGTGGTGGACGACCACCCGATGTGGCGCGACGCCATCGCCCGCGACCTCAGCGAGGCCGGCTGCGACATCGTGGCGACCGCGGGTGAGGGACGCCAGGCGCTCCGGGTCGCGGCGGCCGTACGTCCTGACGTGGTCGTCCTCGACCTGCGGCTGCCCGACCTGTCCGGGGTCGAGGTGGCCCGCGGGCTGGCCGCCTCCGCGCACCCGCCGCACGTGCTCGTGCTGTCGGCGAGCGGCGAGCAGGACGACGTCCTCGACGCGGTGAAGGCGGGCGCCTCCGGCTACCTGATCAAGTCCGCGAGCCGCGAGGAGTTCCTCCAGGCCGTACGGCGCACCGCCGAGGGCGACGCCGTGTTTACCCCTGGCCTCGCCGGGCTCGTCCTCGGGGAGTACCGCAGGCTCGCCACGCAGCCGCCGCCCGACGACGGCCCCCGGCTCACCGACCGCGAGACCGAGGTGCTGCGCCTGGTCGCCAAGGGGCTCTCGTACAGGCAGATCGCCGAACGGCTGGTGCTCTCCCACCGCACCGTGCAGAACCACGTGCAGAACACGCTGAGCAAGCTGCGGCTGCACAACCGGGTCGAACTGGTCCGTTACGCGATCGAGCGCGGGCTGGACGAGGAATGAGAGCCCGAGGTCACACGCCGTCCACCTTGTACGGGTCGTGCTCGGACAGGAGCTTCTCCAGGCGCGCCTGGTCCACCCGGCTGTGCATGTTGCCGAGCTCCTGCCGGTCGCGCACGCACTTGGCGAGCGCGAACGCCGTCGTCACCGTGTACATCACCCCGATCCCCAGGAACGCCCGCACCCACGGGCTGACCGGCAGGTACGCGATGCCGACCGCGACACTGGTGAGCGCGATCCCGAACGAGATGACGCACTGGGTGTAGTAGGCGGTCGTCATCGTGGGCTGGATGGGCTTGGTCTTCATGCCTCCGATGGTCCGCCCCGCCCCGGCCTCCGCGCCTGAGTACGACTACCCGACTCCGTCTGAGTACTTCACCCGGGCGTGGGTCGTTCCCGGCCTTCTGCCTGGGGAGGCGGCTGGATATCGTGGCTGGTCGTTCTGCCGGGCGACGCGGGCGGTCCAGTGGCGTGCCGGGGCTGCTCGGTGTCAGCAGCAGCGCTCTCCGACAACTTGAAGATCAACCACACCCCGGCGGGTGACGGCAGAAGTGGTCCCCACCTCGGCCGTCACCCATTCGACTCACTGGACGTCGTGTGCCCGTGAGGCGATGCGGTACGCGCGGATCACGGTCTGTTCGACGGTGTCGCCGTCGCCGTCGGTGGAGGTGGCGCGCAGGGAGACGAAGCCTTCCTTCCCCGGATGACGCAGGAGGACCCGGGCGCCATGGACCCTGGCCGGAACCCAGGTGGCGCCGTCATCGTAGGAGACCTCCACCTTCAGCTCGCGTGAGCCGGTAGCCTTGCTGCCCGGCTGGGGCTGAACGGTGACCGGGATGGTGAAGGCGACCCCGGCAGGCGCGGTGTTGAGACGGTCAAGGTCGGGAGAGAAACGCACAACCGAGATCGGCAGGCGCTCCTCCGCCTGGACGGCGCCTGAGGAGAAGGTCCACACGGCCGAGACCCGAGTGGAAAGCGTTGCCGGGGCACCGCGTTCGGCTTCGGCCTCCAGCCGGTATCGCGCCCGCCCGGGCGAGACGGGGAAGTCGGCCAGGAGGGACCGCTGGGAGCCGACGAGCACACCGTCGCGGTACAGGGTGGTGCGCTCAGCATCCGCGAACGACCAGCCGAGCGTGCCCCGCCCGTCGCCGAACATCCACAGGTCGGTGGAGATGACGTCCTCCCTGCGGATCAGCGCGTCGCGGAACTGCTCGCTGGAAGGTAGCGAAGGGCCGAACACACCCCGGTTCCATCGCTCGGTGGTGACGGTGCCGGGCCGGTAGCCAAGGACAGCGGATTCGAAGTGGTTGACGCGGTCCGGAGTCGCCTCCCACAGGAAGTGCTGCCAGCGGATGCCGCCATCAGTGTTGACGCGCACCCTGCGGACGGCGGGTATCGCGAAGTCCTCCGGGATCACGTCGGACGGGAAGGCGCTGTCAGGGGGCATCGCCCTCCCGGACGTGAAGCCGGTCGCGCCGGGCAGGTGGCCCGCGTAGTCCATGTCGACGGTCGCCAGGCTCTTCGGGTCCACCGCTCGCCGGAAGCCGGTGACCAGGCGTCCGGGTTCGAACCAGGCCGCCCGGTAGACGTCGGCGCCATCGGTCCAGGAGCCGGCCACCTGGGTGAGCATTCCGTCATAGGTATCGCCCGGCCCCAGCTGGGCGGTGAAGGCGCGGTCGAAGCTGCGGCTCATCCAGCCCCGGTGCCGTCGGCCGGTGGCCGTCTCGGTCCGGTAGACGACCTTGGAGTGGGTGGGGGTGGCGTTCGGCGTGGGTGGCGGCACCTGGATGGGCTTGCCCAGGCGGGCGTCGGCCTCGACGGTCCGCGGCGCGTCCAACCTCACCTGGGGATCGACGAGCAGGGTGACTCCGGCCTCGTCCACGATGGTGGTGTCCACCAGCCACGTCCCCTTGGGCAGACGCACGGTGTGGACACTCGGCCCGCCGAGGACGGTGATCGGCTCTTGGTCGGCGTCCAGCCGTCTGATCTCCATCTCGTAGTAGCTCGCCGGGTTGCCGGCCCGATCGGTCTGCCGGATCGTCAGGTCGTAGCTCTCGACCTCCTTCTCGACCCCGACCGGGGTGCTCACCTGGACGCCGTCGGCGCCGGTGGCCACGATGTAGTCGCTCACCAGGCCGTCGGATACGTCGGCGCGGGTGTCGGCGGTGACGTTCGCCTCGGCCTCACCACCCGGCGGCACAGTCAGCGTGGCCGGGCTGACGGCGAAGACCGTCCCGGTCCGGGCCCGCAGGCTGAGCGTGACCGGCGCGGATGTCGGATTGTGATAGACCACCTTCTTCGTGACCGGCTCGTCGTCGTGGTGCGGCCACCGCATCAAGCCGAAGCCCAGCGACGGCGGATGCGCGGTCAGCGTCTGCGTCGTGGCCCGATCGGCGTCCACGCGGCCCGCCCCCTGAGCGAAGACGCCGAGCCCGGAGTTCGGGCGGGCGGAGGCCATGAGCGCGGACTTCAGCGCCTCCCCCTTCCACTCCGGATGGAGACCCGCCACCAGCGCCGCGACGCCCGCCGCGTGCGGGGTGGACATCGAGGTGCCCGACATCGCCACATACGCGCCACTACCGGGGCTGTGCTGGCTACGCGCGGCCGTGATGTCCACGCCGGGCGCGGTGAGGTCCGGCTTCAGCCCGCCGTCCCCGGCCCGTGGCCCCTGGTTGGAGAACGACGCCAGCTCGTCGGAGGAGTCGACGGCGCCGACGGCCAGCGCTGCCTCGGCCGTGGCGGGTGAGCTGACTTTCCCGCCCTCGTTTCCGGCAGCGACCACGAAAAGCGTGCCGTACTGGGCGCTCAGCGCCTCCACCCCCTGCTCCAGCGGATCCTGCTCAGGCGTGTCCTCATGGCCCAGGCTCAGGTTCACCACCCGCGCGCCCTGCTCGGCCGCCCACTGCATGCCCGCAAGGATCGCCGAATCGCGGCACCACATCGAGCCGCACACCCGCCCGTCCAACAGGTCCGCGCCCGGGGCGACGCCCCGGTAGCGCCCCTGGGAGGCGGAACCGCTCCCGGCGATGATGGAGGCCACGTGGGTACCGTGGCCGACCAGGTCCCGTTCGTCGGGCTCATCGGTGAAGTCCTTGCGCAGGCTCACCTTGCCGACCAGGTCGGGGTGCGCCGCGTCGATCCCGCTGTCCAGGACCGCGACCTTCACCGCCGCCCCGGTCAACCCCCTGGCCCAGGCCGCGGGCGCTCCGATCTGCTGGACGCTCTTGTCCAGCGAGACCCGCCGCACCCCGTCCAGCCAAACCTTCCCCTCGTTCCCCAGGGTGGCGGTGAGCTGCGTCCAGAAGCTGACCGCCCGCGCCCGCTCCTCACGTACGGCATAGCCGTCAACCGCGGCCAGCGGCACTATCGCCGAACCCCCCGCCAGTGCCCTGGGCTTGGCCATCCCGGTGACGATGAGCGGCAGGTGGTCACGGCGGCCGTCGTGACCCGCCCGCAGCAACGCGTCGACGTCGAACAGCCGCGGATCCAGCCGTCCCGCCCCCAGCAGCGGCACGGCGTCGCTGGGAACCACCCGCCGCCGCCCGTTCTCCTCCTCGGTGAGGAAGGCGACGTCCTCCCGTCCTTCACCGGGGTCGATCATCACTCCGCCCCCGGACAGGACGGTCACCCGATCACCGGTGATCAGCGTGACGGCCCGCCCGTCCGGCCCCGTCCGCGCGCCCGCCGCGGGTAACGGATGGGCGGCCAGTATGACCAGGGCGAACGCTGCCGCCACCGTTGTTCTCAGTCGCATACGATGCTCCAGATCGCGGACAATGGATCACTACCTATCCGCCGATCGGCGAGATGTTCTTCGCATCAGGGCCCGGCACCGGGCGCGGTGTCTCGGGTGTGGGTCGTTCCCGGCCTTCTGCCTGGGGAGGCGGCTGGATATCGTGTCCGATGTGTCAGGACCCCGTACGCCTCTCCCCGCCGCCGACCTGGCCCGGACGGTCGTGTTCGCCGCCTTCATCGCGGTGCTCGGCATCTTCCCCGGGTTCTACGTCGGGACCTCCGGCGTGCCCATCGTGCTGCAGAACGCCGGCCCGCTGCTGGCGGGGGCCGTCCTGGGCGCGCGGCGCGGCGCCGCGTCGGTCGTGCTGCTGCTCGCGCTGACCGCGATCGGCCTGCCGCTGCTGTCCGGCGGGCGCGCGGGGATCGGCCCCTTCCTCGGCCCGAGCGGCGGTTTCCTGCTGGGCTGGATCCTGTCGGCGCTGGTCGTCGGCCTGATCGTGGAGCGCGCGGCGCGTCCCCGGCTGCCGGTGCTGCTCGCGGCGGGCGCCGCCGGGCTCGCCGCCGACTACCTGATCGGCGTTCCGTTCCTCGGCCTCTACACCGGCGACCTGCCCGCGGCCGCGACGCAGTCGCTGGTCTTCCTGCCGGGCGACGCGGCCAAGGTCGTGACGGTGGCGCTGATCGCCGCCACCCTGCACCGTGCCCTGCCCGGACGGCTGGCCGGATCGGCGCAGCGGGCTCGATGACCTTCGCCACGCCTCCGGTCCTCGGCCCGGCCCGGGTCCCGTACGCGCTGCTCGCCCGGGCGCACGGGGCCGCGCGGCTGCTGGCCGAGCGCGGGGTCGGCGCGGGCTCGCGGATCGCCGTCGACGTCGCGGACCCGTGGGACGCGCTGGCGTGGTTCCTCGGCGCGGACCTGCTCGGCGCCGCCACGCTGATGGTCGAGCCGGCGTGGACGTCGCGCGAGCGCGCGGCGGTGCTCGCCGACGCCCGCCCGCACCTCGTGGTCACCGGCACGCCGGCCCCGGCCGCCCACGGGATCACGCCCGCCGGGGACGACGACACCTTCTTCTACCTGCCGACGACCTCCGGCAGCAGCTCCCGGCCCAAGGTACTCATCCGCACCCGCGGGTCGTGGCTGCGCAGCTTCGCCGCGCTCGGCCGCCTTCCCGGGCCCGTGCTGATCCCCGGGCCGCTCAGCTCGTCGCTGTTCCTGTTCGGCGCGCTGCACGCGCTGTGGTGCGGCCACGACCTGCGGCTTTCGCCGCGCTGGGACCCGGAGGCCGCCGCCGGGGCCGCCCGCGACGCCGCCGCCGTCCATCTGGTCCCGGCCATGCTCGCCGGGCTGCTCGCCGCACTCGACCGGCGGCCGGACCTGCGGGCGGCCTGCGCGCTGCGCACGGTCGTCTGCGGCGGAGCGCACCTCGGCGCCGAGACGCGGGAGCGGTTCGCCCGGCTGCTGCCGGACACCGAGCTGATCGAGTACTACGGCTCCGCCGAGCACTCCCTGATCGCGATCCGCCGCGAAGACGACGGCCTGCGCCCGGTCCCCGGCGCACGGCTCGACATCCGTGACGGACTGCTGTGGGTGAACTCGCCCCTGGCGTACGGCGGCCGCCTCCGCGACGGCGAGCTCGAACCGGACGGCGCCGGATGGTCCACCGTGGGCGACCGGGTCGAACTGGACCCGTCCGGCTGCCTCGTGGTGCGCGGCCGGGCCGGGGCGGTCGTGTCCAGCGGCGGCCGGCTCGTGTCCGCCGAGGAGGTCGAGGCGGTGCTGCGCGGCGTCCCCGGGGTGGCGGACGTGCTCGTCACCGGCACCCCGCACCCGGCGCTCGGCGCGATCGTCACCGCCGTCGTCGAGGTCGGCGCGGACGCGCGCCCGGCCCTTCGTGACCTGCGCGCCGCCGCCCGGACCGCGCTCGAACCGGGCAAACGGCCGCGCCGCTGGCTGGCGACGCGCGCGCTCCCCCGCACACCGTCCGGCAAGCCGGCCCGCGCCGCGATCACCCGCCAGTTGCGGGACGGCACCCTCCCGGCCGAGCCGCTGCGATGAACGACGACCTCACCCCCGTGGTCGTCGCGGCGCGGCGCACCCCGATCGGCAACGCGGACGGCGCGCTGCGCCGGTACGCCGCCGACGAGCTGGCCGCCCCGGTGCTGCGCGCCGTGCTCGACGACGCGGGCTTGGACAGCGTGGACGACGTCGTCCTCGGCAACGTCTTCGGTCCCGGCGGCAACCCGGCCAGGATGGCGGCCCTGCGCGCCGGGCTGGGCGAGGGCGTCCCCGGGATGACCGTGGACCGGCAGTGCGCCAGCGGGCTCGCCGCGATCGTCCTCGCCGCCGCGATGATCCGCGCCGGGGAGGGGCGGGCGTACCTCGCCGGGGGCGTGGAGAGCGCCTCCACCGCGCCGATCCGGGCGTGGCGTCCCGAGTCCCCCGGCGAGCCGCCGCGCCCCTACGCGCGGGCGCCGTTCGCCCCGGCCGAGATCGGCGACCCGGACATGGGCCCGGCCGCCGACCTGGTGGCCACCGAGGCGGGCGTCTCACGCGAGCGGCAGGACGCCTTCGCCGCGCGCAGCCACGCCAGGGCCGTCGCGGCCGTACGGGACGGCCGGTTCGCGGCCGAGCTGGTCCCGATCGGCGGCGTCGAGCGGGACGAGCGGCCCCGCGCCGGGTTCACGGTGGAGCGCCTCGCCCGGTTCCGGCCCGCGTTCACCCCCGGCGGCACCGCGACGGCGGCCAACTCGTGCGGCATCAACGACGGAGCCGCCGCCGTGCTCGTGGTGAGCGAGACGCTCCGCCGCCGGCTCGGACTGCCCGGCCTGCGGCT
Source organism: Microtetraspora malaysiensis (assembly GCF_050947145.1). Classification (NCBI taxonomy): domain Bacteria; kingdom Bacillati; phylum Actinomycetota; class Actinomycetes; order Streptosporangiales; family Streptosporangiaceae; genus Microtetraspora; species Microtetraspora malaysiensis. Next base: position 1,945,173 of record NZ_CP191998.1, on the reverse strand, counting down.
GACCGCCTCGGCGACCTCGGCCGTCGATCCGAACCGGCTCGGCCTGGGCGCGGTCCCGGCCATGAAGACGGTGCTCGGCCGCACGCCGGACGTCGTCGAGTTCAACGAGGCCTTCGCCGGGCAGACGCTCGCCTGCCTGGACGCCGCCGGCATCGACGAGCACACGGTCAGCCCCGACGGCGGCGCGATCGCGCTCGGCCACCCGTGGGGCGCGTCCGGCGCGCTGCTCGTGGTGCGGCTGTTCGCCACCCTGGTCCGGGTACGCGGCGCGGGCTGCGGCCTGTCCGCGCTGTCGGCGGGCGGAGGCGTCGGCGTGGCCGCGATGTGGGAGGCGGTGCGGTGATCGAGTTCGAGGACGTCGGGCACCGCTACGGCGAGCGGGTCGTGCTGTCCGGCGTGGACCTGCGCCTGGCCGAGCGGCGGGTGGCGTTCGTCGGCGCGAACGGCTCCGGCAAGTCCACGCTGGCCCGCATGATCAACGGCCTGGTCCTGCCGGCCTCCGGACGCCTCCTGGTCGACGGACTCGACCCGGCCCGCCAGGGCCGCGAGGTGCGGCGGCGGGTCGGGTTCGTCTTCACCAACCCCGACAGCCAGATCGTGATGCCCACGGCGGGCGAGGACGTGGCATTCTCGCTGCGCCGCTCCGGGCTCTCCCGCCGGGAGCGCGCCGAGCGGGCGGCCGAGGTGCTGGCCGAGTACGGCCTGGCCGGCTACGCCGATCATCCCGCCCACCAGCTCTCCGGCGGCCAGAAGCAGCTGCTCGCGCTGTGCGCCATGCTCGCGCTCGACCCCGCCGTGCTCGTCTGCGACGAGCCGACGACGCTGCTCGACCTGCGCAACAAGAGGCGGTTCGCCGAGATGCTGACCGGTCTGCGGCAGCAGGTCGTGATGGTGACCCACGATCTCGACCTGCTCGACGGCTTCGACCGCGTCGTCGTGCTCGACGGCGGCCGGGTCGTCGCGGACGACGAGCCGGGGCCGGCGCTGCGCCACTACCGCGCGCTCGTGACATGACGGCGGGCGGATGGTACGAGCCCGGGTCGAGCCCGGTGCACCGCGTGCCGGCCGGCTGGAAGTTCGCCGCCCTGCTCGCGTTGGCGGCGGCGGTGTTCGCGCTGCGCTCCCCCGTCTGGCTCGGCGGGATCTGCGCCGCCGTCGTCCTCGCGTACGGCGTGGCACGGGTCTCGCTCCGGCGCTGCGCGGGGGTGGCCCGCTCGCTCGGGGTGCTGGCGGCGTTCGTGTTCGCGGTGCAGTGGTGGCTGCTCGGCGCGGATCGGGCGCTGGTGGTGTGCCTGCGCGTTGTGACCGCCCTGGCCGCGGCGAACCTGTTCACGATCACCACCAGGATCGACGACGTGGTGGCCGCGGTCGAGGGCGGGCTCGGGCCGCTGCGGCGGTTCGGGGTCCGGCCGGACCGGATCGGCCTGATCGTCGGCCTCACCCTGCAGGCGGTGGCCGCGCTGTCCGCGATCGCCGCCGAGGTGCGGGAGGCCGCCAGGGCGCGGGGCGCGCAGCGGTCGGTCACCGCGTTCGCCGTGCCGTTCCTGGTCCGGACGCTGCGGCACGCGGACGAGCTGGGCGAGGCTCTGGCCGCCCGCGGGGAGGGCGACCGCTAACGTCGCGGACGGGTGTGTCTCACCCGCGCAGCGTCCGCCAGATCACGGCCGGGCGGGCCAGCGCCGACGGCGGATCGATCAGCCCGGTCACCCGGGTGAAGGCCTCCGCGACCCGCCAGTCCCGCGCGGCCGCCCGCCGCATCCTGCCGAGGTAGGCGTTGAGGACGCGGCTCGCCACGGTCTTCTGGTTCCCGGCCTCCCGCAGGGCCAGATCCGCCCCGGTCGAGAGCTGCCACGGCGGGTCGAGCGCCTTCGCGACGGCGGCGAAGTACCGGCCGGCCAGGTCCCGGGTCCCCTCGCGCAGGCAGTCGCGCAGCGCGAGCGCGTCCAGCGCCCCCACCGACATGCCCTGGCCGTAGATCGGGTTGAAGTGGCAGATCGCGTCCCCGGTGACCAGGAGCCCCTTCGGGAACCGGCCCAGCCGCTCATACCTGCGCCGGACGCTCGTCGGCATCCTGGCCACGCCGATCTCACCGAGCGCCTCGCCATCGCGTACGGCCGCGGCCACGTCGGGCGGAAGCACCTCGTCGACCCAGGCGAGGAAGTCCTCGGGGTCGGCCGGCGGGCGGACGCCGGCGCTGCCGCCCAGCGTCACCAGCCAGCGGCCGCCCTCCACCTCGCAGAGGGCCGCGCCCTTGAGCGTTTCGGGGGACGTGCCGACGAGGACCATGCGGTCGCCCTCCACCGCCCCGTCGGGAAATCGCACGTACCGGGTGGCGTAGGCGACCTCGACCCGGATCGTGTCTTCCTCCGGGCGGTCGAACCCCAGCGCTTCCAGCCAGGCGGGGGTGCGCCCACCTCGGCCCATCGCGTCGACCACGAGGTCGGCGGGCAGCTCGCGCTCCCCGTCCGCCCCGGCGACTCTCGCCCCGACGACCTCGTCTCCCCTGGTCAGCACGCCGGTGACCTGGACGCCGTCCTCGATCGCCACGCGATCCAGCGCCCGTACCCGTCGCCGGAGGTGCCCCTCCAGGAAGGGCCGGGTCGCCGACACCCCGATGTCCCCGGTCGGCGCCCGGGCGAACTCGCGGCCTCCCATGATCATGCGGACGTGCGCCGGGGCGTACGGCACGGCGCCCGCCGTGATCATCTCCTCGGTCACGCCGGGAAACAGCTCCTCCATGATCTGGAGGCCCCTGGCGAGCAGGGCGTGGGCGTGAAAGCTCTGCGGCACGCCCCTGCGCGGCCCATCGACGGCCAGCGCGTCCCGCTCGACCAGCGTCACCCGGTCGTAGAAATCGATCAGCACCCGGGCGGCGAGCAGCCCGCCGATTCCCGCTCCCAAGACGATGGCATGGTCACCGGCCCGTGGCGTCATAAAACGGATCTTGCCGGAAAAATCACCAAAGATCGAGATCTGACCGGACGACGATCTCAAGACCCATAACCATCAGGACAGGGGCAGGTAGGCGGAGCCCCGAAAGGAAGCCTCCATAAAGGGGATTTCCGCCCACAGGAAATCCCCATTGTCAAACGGAACACCGGGCCGTACATGGGCGCACACGCGTAGTGGCCGAAAAGGCACGGCGACGGGATCGCCCTTCAGGTCCGGAAACCCTGCAGAGCCCGCCGCAGCGCGGCGAATTCCGCGGACGGCGTGATGCCGGGGATCCGCGATATCGAGTCGACGATCAACGCGTTCTGCCGCATGCAGGCGGGATCGACCGGCCGGTCGATCCGCCAAGACATCCCACTGGGCTGAAGGTGGGGATCCTGACCGCTGTCCACCAAAGCGATCGGCCCCACATCCAGGTCGGCGCCGTCGATGTGGTGAAGCCGCACGGTGACCACGGCAACCCACGGGGTCATGCCCACCTCCTTCGAATCCGGCCCGATCGTCACCGCGAGACGGTCGTTCTCTCCAGGTTTCACCGCGAATGGAGGAGCCATGACCTTGGTTGTGGAGAACGGTGGCTTCTTCGCGATGGGTATCTCGATCTCGTAGTTCGCCGCCACCTTCAACGGCCCTCCCTCGGGCCAGCAGCCCTCCAAATGTTCAGACTGCATCACCTGCACGCTTATCCGGGTGACGAGGGCCTCACCGCTGCCGCGATTTCGGAGCGATATGTCGACGAGCGGTCCTTGGAGATCGTCGGACTTCCTCGTCCCCGTGTTCACATCGCTTTCCTCTCCGGACAGCGACGTGAAATACGCGGATACGTTCGACAGCTCCAGTAGTCCCCGTCGAGCCGCCTCCTGTTCCGCCACCGCCGCCTGCTTGTCGCCGCTGCGGGCGGCATCACAGGACGCAACAAGCGCGAAGATGCTGATGACCAGGGATAACAGCCCGATCCCGATGCCGACGGCTCCCAGCAGCGTATTGGGCGCCCGCCAGCCTTCCGTCTCCGACACGTCGTCCGCCCTCCTCTTCTCAGAAACGAATCACGGATTCCACGACGGCGGGAATCCTTCAAAATAGTCAGTCCGACAGCGCGACCCCGTCTCTCATACGGAACGCGTCGATCGACTGCCGCATCCCGCCGCCGAGATATACGAGATCTCGCCCGAGCAGGATCTGCGAGTCCTTGTTGACGGGACGGGACCAGATTTCGCCACCGTCGTTCGTGTCAACCGCGATGAGTTTCGCACTCTGCGAAATGGTTACCATGAACGCCATTCCGGAGGGGGCCAGGGCGATCTCGTAAACTCCCTGCGACAATCGCAGAGCCCATTTCTCCGCGCCGCTGCGAGGAGCGAGACCCCATATGGGGTACTTCCCGTCCCGGTCCGGGCCGTTGACATTCACCAGGAGGGCCCCATCGTTCAGGCGGAAGTCCGGTGACAGGTCGGGGCTCGGCAGTGAGCGTGACCACACGGTCTTTCCCGTACCGACGTCAAGCGCGACCAACCTGCCCTCCGCAGTGAGGTAGACCATCCCTTGCGCGCTGAACGCGGCGGATCCCATGCTGGCGAACGCGCGCTTCCACAGGATGTGCCCCGTCGAAGCAGGCACGGCGTAGATCTCTCCTCCCAAGGAAGCCGCGAGAGGGTTCGCCAGACCCTCAGAGTCGTGACCGTCGGGAAACTCATAGGCCCTTACCTGGATCAAATCCTGGTCTGCGGTGAATTCCACCGAACTTGTTTCCGGCAGGGGGAGTTCCCAGAGCACCCGCCCTGTCTCCGGGTAGAGTCCGATCACGCCGGACGGGCCGGATGATCTGGTGGCGATCAGGATGTCGCCCACCGTCGCCATGAACCTTGCCGCGACACCGATGCGCCACCGTACCCCGCCGGTCCGCGCGGACACCCCGTACACCGAGGTCAGGGTCGCCACAACCAGCGTCTCGCCCACCAGCTTGATCTCGACGACATGGTCCCCGGGTAGCGGGCGACGCCAGAGCGGCCTCCCGTCGGCGGCGCACAGCGTGTGCAGTTCGGACGCCTCGCCGCTGGCCGACGACAACCAGACCGCCGCGAACACCCGACCTGCCGAGACAGCCAGATCCGGGTAGGAGGAGACAGGGCCGACGGGCCGGCTCCACAGCAGGCGCCCCGTTTCGGCGTCCCGCAGCCAGACGACACCGTTTTCGTCATCGCCCGTACCGATGAGCCACCCATCGACGAAGATCGGCAAGGGCCCCGCAAACTCTACCGGCCATTCCACCGCCTCCCGGGACGACGGCTTGGACACAGGCCAGGACGGACAGCGATGACGGGCGACGACGTCTCCGCCGCCGTTCAAGCACGAGGAGGCCGACCCGGCGACAAACCACCCAAGAACCGCTCTCCTTGGTATGCCGCTAAAAGCGGGACCGATGCCCGTGCCTGATTTTCTTCTCGAATTCTGCGACACCGGCTCGACCCGTCGACTCTCCCGGCGATAGCGGCGGAATTAAAGAGATCGCACACGCTATCATCCAATTCGGATACGAGTAAAGACAGCTTGTTTATGTGCAAGTCCGATTCCGCCCCACGACTCGCCCGAAACAATGAGAAAGGAACTCCGACCGGAGCGCCCTGCACTACATTCGTAGATCGGTTTCGGCGGTAGCGGCCGAAAAGCGCCCGGCCCTGATGGCGCCGCCGGAAGTCCGACCAGGCCAGGGCATGATCGCCCATCCAGGCAGCAGGCAGGAACGGTCGCGCCGTCCCCGGGCGCGACGTCCACCTCGGCGCCAGATGACCATGGACCTACCTCGTCGCCCCCGCTGCTGGCGTGACCGTCATGCCAGCCAGATCGCATTGTGACGGGGCCGAAACGGGGGAACATCGGACGCGCCCCCGCCTACGTCGCCTCCCGCATTGGCGAGCTTGCGGATCTCGGCAAGCTGGTCACGGAGCCTGCGACGTTCCCTGCGCTCATCAAGGTTCGCCCACTCGCCCACCTCACTGCCACGCCCGAAAACGGCGAGATAGGAATAGCAGTCGTGGCGGAAACGCATCCTCCTGGGGCGCGGACGCCGCCCTTCGGCCGCCGAACGCCGCAGTTCCCCGACCGGGTAGCGCAGATCGACGACCATGACGGAACGCAACAGGACGACCGGGTGACCTCCCTGGCGCCGGACCTCGCCCAGGCGATGGGAGCGGATGTGATGCGCGGTGCGGGACATGAACGACCTCCAGCACCGCCGAGTACCTCTCGGCGGCCCTAAAGAAAGCCGCTCCGCATCGGTCGCATGGGCATGATCGTAACCTCAGCCTTCATTGACGCCCATCGAAACGTCCGCCTCCCGCCGCCACGCCGAGCGCGACGGTCACCTCCAGCCCGCCTTCCGCGAGCGCGCGGGCCTCCAGCGTGCCGTGGTGGGCCTCGACGATGGCGGCGACGATCGACAAGCCCAGCCCCGCTCCCTCGCCGGTGGCCCTCCTGCCGCCTTCCAAACGCTGGAAGGGCTTCAAGAGGGTGCCGACCTGGCTGGGAGGGATCACCGGGCCGCTGTTGGAGACACGCAACGTCGGATACCCGGCCGTCACACCGGTCACCACCGTGATCCAGCCGCCGCGTACGTTGTGCCGTACGGCGTTGTCCAGCAGGTTCCCGACCAGGCGCTCGACCAGATCGCGGTCGCCGGATCCGGGAGCCGGGCGGAGCTCGGACTCGACACGCAGGCCCCGATCTCCGCGTTGCCCGACGGCCTGCTCCGTGATCGCGGCCAGATCGAAGGGCTCCCGGCGATGTACCCCCTGCTGGCCGCGGGCGAGGGTGAGCAGCGCCGCGATGAGCCGTTCCTGCTGCTGTCCTGCGGCCAGCAGCCGTTCCAGTACGGCCCGCAGTGACGCGACGTCGATCTCCGGGTCGGCCAGCGCTACCTCGATCATGGCCTGCTGCAGCGTCAGCGGAGTACGCAACTCGTGGGAGGCGTTCGCGACGAACCGCCGCTGCGCCGTGAACGCGGCCTCCAGCCGATCGAGCAGCCCGTCGAACGTGTCGGCCAGCTCCTTGAGCTCGTCGTCCGGCCCGGACGCGGCCAGCCGCCGGTCGAGCTGATCTGCGGTGATGCGCCGTACCGTCGCCGTCATGTCGCCGAGGGGACGCAGCACGCGCCTGGCCATGAGCCAGCCCAAGAACGTCGACGCGAACGCCATGACCGCCAGCGCGATCACGGAGTTGACCAGCAGCCGTCGCAGCGTCACCACCTGCTGCCCCTCGATCTGGGGCGTCTCGGTCAGCGGGCCGTTACCGCCGGGTGAGACGGGCGCGACCGGCGGTCCCGAGAAGGGCGAATATCTGACGAGAAAGTAGGTGAGGGCGGTCAGCAGAACCGCCGCCGCCAGGAACAGACCGCTGTAGAGCAGGGTCAGGCGCAGCCGTACCGTCCACCTCATATCCGGTACCCGGCCCGCGCGACCGTCTCGATCAGCGGGGGATCGCCGAGCTTGCGACGCAACCGGCTGATCGTCACCTTCACGGTCTGGCTGAACGGATCGGCGAACTCGTCCCATCCCCGCTCCAGGAGCTGCTCGGCGGAGACCACCGCGCCCTGTGCGGACAGCAGCAGCTCCAGCACGGCGAACTCCTTGGGACTCAGCGACAGCCGGCGCCCGTCCCGGGTGGCGATCCGCGTCGCCGGATCCAGGCGCAGGCCGCCGTGTACGAGCACCGGCGGCAGGACCTGGCGCGACCGCCGGGCCAGCGCGCGGATCCGGGCGACCAGCTCGGCGAAGGCGAACGGCTTGGCGAGGTAGTCGTCCGCCCCGACACCGAGCCCGGTCACCTTGTCGTCGATCGACCCCGCCGCCGTGAGCATCAGCACACGCGCCGGATAGCCGGTCCTGACCAGCGTCCCGCACACCTCGTCGCCGTGCAGGCCGGGCAGATCCCGGTCGAGGACGACGACGTCGTAGTCGTTGACCGACGTACGGTCCAGCGCCGCGCGGCCGTCCAGCGCCACGTCGACGGCCATGCCCTCCCGGCGCAGCCCCGCCGCCACCGTCAGGGCGAGCTCCTCGTGGTCTTCGACCATCAACACCCGCATGATCCCTCAGGATGGCCCGCCATCGGTTACAGCGGGGTAACCGCCGGCGTTCCCGCCCGGTAACCGCCCATCGGCTTCCCTGGTGACAGCGACAGAAGCCGACGGAAACGGAGAAACAACCATGACCGGCTCGAAGATCAGGAACGCGATCCTCGCCATCGTCGTCCTCGGCGTGGGCGTCGGCGCGCTCAGCTCCGCCGCGCCGTCCGCCGCGTCCGGCGACGGCGGCAAGGCGTTCACCTCCTGTATGCGCGCGCACGGCCTGCCCGATTTCCCCGACGTCGCGGTCTCGGCGGACGGCCTGATCAACCTCGACATCAAGGGCGAGCGCGTCGACGCCCTGTCCGCCAAGTACGGGGCCGCGGTGAGTGCCTGCGAGCCGCTGCTGCCCTCCGGCGCCGTGCTGCCGAGCAGGCCCCACGCCCCCTCCGCCCCTCCGCTCACCCCGTCCGCTACTTGAAAGACATCCCAGGAGCTTGAATGTCAAGCCGTAGCACTCTGGACGTGATGCGACCAAGCGGTTGCTTCGTCGTAGAGCGTGCCGGTTTTCAGGCAGCCGTGCAAGATGCCGACGAGCCGGTTGGCGAGCTGGCGCAGGGCGGTGTTGTAACCGACTCCACGGGCGCGTTGCTTGTCGTAGTAAGCGCGGGCACCGGGCGAGGCACGCAGCGCCACCGAGGCCTGGGCCATCAGGGCATCGATGAGCCGGTCGTTGTGTACGAACCACTCTTCTTCTTGCCCGAGGCCCGGGTGATAGGACTGGTGCCCGCGTAGTTCTTTCGGGCTTTGGCGCTGGCATAGCGGTCACGGTCGTCGCCGAACTCTGCGAGCACCCGGGCGCCGAGGATCGGTCCCAGCCCGGGCTGGGAGACGATGATCTCAGCGGCCGGGTGCCGGCCAAAACACTCCTCCACCTGCCCCTGCAGGGTCTTGACCTGCTGGCCGATGACGACCAGGACCGCGACCAATGCTCGTACCGACATCGCATAGGCCGTGGCGACCACCTCGGGCTGGCCCAGATGCTCGGTACGCAGCGCCGCCTGGATCTCGCCGGCTCGTGCGGCAAGGTCGCCGCGGCGGCGGGCGCGCTTGAGGGCCGCACTGATCTGGCCGACTGTCAGTTTCGCGGCCGAGGCAGGGTCAGGGGCCTTGGCCAGCAGATCGAGGGCCTCTGCGGCGTCCAGATCCTCAAATGCGGTCAGGGCAGCGGGGAAGTACTCGCGCAGCGCATGCCGCAGCCGCTGCCCGGCTCGGGTCCGTTCCCAGATCAGCGTCTTGTGGGTGCGGGCGACGACCTTGATCGCCTCCGCTTGCGCGCTGTCGCCGGCGATCGGGCGCAGCTGGTGGGAGTCGGTGCGGACCATGTCGGCCAGCATGTGCGCGTCGGCCGCGTCGCTCTTGGCGCCCGAGGTGCCCAGCCGCTCGCGGTAGCGGGCGGCCTGCAACGGGTTGACCGCGAACACCGTGTAACCGGCCGCGACCAGCGCCAGCACCCACGGACCCCGATCGGTCTCGATCCCGACCAGTACCTCCACATCCTCATCCGCGGCCTCACCGATCTGCTCGGCGATCATCGCGTGCAGCCGGGCCATCCCCGCCACGCCCTCGGGCAGGCGGGCCTTGGCCAACCGGCGGCCCGAGGCATCCATCACCTCCACATCGTGATGCGCCTCGGCCCAGTCATCCCCAACGAACAGTCGCAACAGCTCTCCCCACCCAGAACACGATCACAAGCAGCAGCCGGCGGGAGAACCATCAGCGACCTAATCAAGCAGTGCTCACACCGACACCGTCAGTGGGCAACGACATCCCAGCAGCGATCAACTCTCCCGGCCAACCAGCGGGGGCACTGTCTTTCAGCAGGACTCCAAGTCCAGGGACCAGAAGTGCTCACCCGCCGGATGGCTACCAACCACCGAGTCTGCCGCAAGGCGACTCGCTAACACTGATTAGGGACCCGGGAGCAGTCGGTACGGGCGGGATCCGACCTCTCAAGGCCGGTAATCGAACCCGATGGCAGAGAACCGATAACGAAAGCCCAGGCCGGGATGCCGGCCCGGGCTTTCGACAGGTGCGCCGTCAGGGACTCAGACCCTGCCTCCAATTAAGAGTCAGCGGTTCATCCGGCTTTCAGCGGAGCTGTGGACTTGCCCCCGAGAGTCTCCACGGCGCACCGTTGACCCTCCGATGTACTTCATACTATATATTGCATATGGATTTGGAGCACTCAGTCACGTCAGCACGGGATGTGGCCTACGCGTACCTCCGCACTGGGCTGGTGGAGGGTCGTATGCGCCCCGGGGAGATCCTCGACGACGCCACGATCGCCCAGGAGATCTCGGTAAGCAGGACCCCTGTGCGAGAGGCGCTGATCCAGTTGGAGCGCGAAGGCATGGTGACCGCCGCGCCGCGTCGCAGGCCCAGGGTTGCCGAGGCCCGGCCCGACGATTTGGCGCAGATCGTCGCCCCGCTCGGTGCGCTTCAGGCGCTGGCCGCCCAGCTCGCCGCGCCGTACGCGACGGACGATGACGTGGAGGCCATGCGCGGGCATAACAGCGAACTCCTGCAGGCGGTCCAGGCCGACGACATCATGAGGGCCCGCCTGGCGGACATGGCTTTCCACCGCGTGTTGGTGAACAGGGCGGGCAACAGGTTCCTCACCTCCGGCATCGACTCACTGGAAATGCACACCAGTCGCGTCGTGTCGCTCTACTTCCGCAACCGCGGACCCGATGGGCAGTCCGCGCGCGAGCACGCCGAGATCATCCAGGCCGTCCTCGACCATGACGCGGGCGCGGCGGCCAAGGCCACGCGCAGCAACTACCTGCGGGGGCTCAGCCTGGCCGGCGAGGAGGACGCATGACGGCCCGCTCCGTGGCCAGGGTCATCGAGGATCTGCGAGCGGATCTCCGCACCCACCCCGACGCCGTCAACCTCTCCTCCGACACCCAGACCAGGCCCACCAGCGGCATGCGCCAGGCCATCGCACAGGCGGTCGTCGGGGACGAACAGACCCGCTCCGATCCGACGACCCTGGCCCTGGAGGAACGGGTCGCCGACCTACTCGGCCATGAGGCGGCCGTCTTCCTGCCCTCGGGCACCATGTGCAACGAAATCGCGGTGCGGCTACACGTGGGTCACGCGGGCGACGAGCTCCTCGCCGAGGCGACGTCCCACCTCATCAACGCCGAGGCCGGCGGCCCCGCGGTGTTGTCCGGCGCGGTACTCACTCCCATCCAGGGCGAACGCGGTGTCTTCACCGGCGAACAACTGGCCGGCATGATCCGGCCGCCAGGCAACCGGTACACACCGGTCACCCGGCTGGTGTGCGTCGAGCAGACCGCCAACGCGGGTGGCGGGCGAGTCTGGCCCCTGGACGTCATGCAGCGAGTCGTCGAGGTCGCCAAGGAGAACGGGATCCGCACCCACCTGGACGGCGCGCGCCTGTTGAACGCCTCGATCGCCTGCGGGGTCGAGCCGCGCCTGTACGCGAGCCTCTTCGACACCGCCTGGATCGACTTCTCCAAAGGCCTGGGCGCGCCGGTGGGCGCGGTGCTGGCGGGCAGCACGAGCCTCATCGAACAGGCCTGGCGCTACAAGCAGATGTGGGGCGGCGCCCTGCGCCAGTCGGGCCTGCTCGCCGCGGCAGCCCTCTACGCGCTGGACCACCACGTCGAGCGACTGGCCGCGGACCACGCCAACGCCAGGATGCTGGCGGAGGGGTTGGCCGGCATCGATGGGATCGACATCGACCCCTCACACGTGGAAACCAACATCGTCTACTTCGAGGTCGATGACGCCCCTGGCTTCGAGGCGGGGCTCACCGCTCGTGGCGTGCTCGTCGGCGCCAAGGGACGCCGCCGCGTCAGGGCCGTCACCCACCTCGACATCACGGCGGACGACGTCGCCACCGCGATAGCGGCGGCCAAGGCGGTCATGGAGGAACGACGATGACGCACACGGACCCGAGGCCGGACTCGGTGGCCAACCTGCCCCGCCTGGCCGCGCTCTTCGCGGAGGCGGGAGTGGACGCGCTGGTGGCCTCCAGCGTGGAAAACGTCATCTACCTCACCGGCTACGAGCACTGGCCGCTGCACGTCTTCCGCGAGCACAACGTCTTCGCCGTGATTCGGGCCGATGGGCGCCGAGCCCTGATCGCCCCCCGCAATGCGGGCGAGTACCTCGCTATGTGCCCACCCGACGACTGCGACCTGTACACCTACGGCGACTTCTTCGTCGCGTCCGCGCCCTTCGAGGAACTCTCGGCGCTGGATCGTGCGCTGGTGGCCATCAGACAGGAGCCCGCGCACGAGGACACGGCGGGCCGGGCGCTCCACCGGGCCCTGCGCGATCTGGGCATCGACGGCCGACGGGTGAGCGTCGACGGTCAGGCGATGGACGCGAGCACGCGGGCGCGGCTGGCCGAGAGCCTGCCTGCAGTCGCCGACGTGGACGGCACCCAGTTGATGCGCGCCGTACGGCGGGTCAAAACCGAGGCCGAGGTCGAGCGACTGCGCACGGTGGCGACCGCCACCGAGGGCGCGATGCGCTTCATGCTGGACAGCGCGACGGTCGGCGACTCCGAGTTCGACCTGGTCCGCCGCTTCGAGCACGCCGCGATCGATCGTGGCATCCAGCCGGGGCACTGTGAGACCAACATCGGCGAGCGCGCCGGCGGCTGCTATCCACCCGACCGCGATGTCCGGGTCAGGACTGGGGTGGCGATCCGATCCGACTGCGGCGGGCGCTACCGCGGCTACTGGGCCGACACCGGACGCAACAGGTTCGTCGGCGACGTACCCGGCGACCTGGTCAAGGCGCTGAACGCGACACGAGCCGGCATGGAGACCCTGGTCGAACTGGTCAAGCCGGGCGCAGTCGTCTCCGAAGTGGCGGCGGCGGGCATCGAGGCGGTCCGCCGGGCGGGGCTGCCCGAGTACCGGCGCCACCACGTCGGGCACGGGATCGGCCTGGAGATGTACGAGCACCCGATCCTCACCCCCCGGCCGAACGGCGAGCGACGCACTCTGGTTGAGGGTGAGGTCATCAACCTCGAAGTTCCCTTCTATGCGGTGGGAATCGGCGGACTCCAGCTTGAGGACACCGTCGTCGTCACCGCGGGCGGCGCCAGGTTCCTCACGTCCGGTCCCCGAACGTGGGCGCCGTGAGCACGCTGCCGGGCCGCGTCCTGGTCACCGGAGCCGCAGGCGCCATCGGCACGTCGCTGCGCGGCACCCTCCTTCGCAAGATCCCTCATGTGCGCCTCTCCGACCTCCGGTCCGTCGGCCGGACGGCAGCGCACGAGGAATTCGTCCAGGCCGACCTCACCGATCTCGACCAGGTCAGGGCCGCCGTGCACGGCATGGACGCTGTCATTCACCTCGGCGGCATCGCCGACGAGACGGACTTCGCCGTCCTCAAGGGGCCGAACCTTGACGGCGTCTACAACATGTTCGAGGCCTGCCGGCTCGAGGAAGTGCCGCGGGTCGTCAACACCAGCTCCAACCGCATCACGGGGTTCCACCTCGCGAACCGGACGCTCGACGGTCTGGAGGCCGTGCGGCCGGACGGTCTGTACGGCGCGGCCAAGGCCTTTGGGGAAGCCCTCGCGAGCCTGTACGCCGATCGTTTCGGCCTCGACGTCGTCTCAGTGCGGGTCGGCTCCTTTGAGGAGCAGCCGTCAGACCCGCGTCATCTGCACACCTGGTTGAGCCCTTCCGACGCGGCCAGGCTCTACGAGGCGTGTCTGGCGGCTCCGGCCGGCATCGGCCACGTCACGATCTACGGGGTTTCACGCAACACGCGCTCGTGGTGGTCGCAGAGCGCGGCTGCCCGGGCCCTCGGATACCGGCCGGAGGACGACGCGGAGCAGTTCGCGGACCGATTCCAGCCGTACACCGAGCCTTATCAGGGGGGTCAGTACACGCACTACGAATACGGCGGTTGGGCCGCCAGGCCAGGCGCCGACCGTATTCCTTGATCGAAGTGGAGCGCGTCATGCTCACCAACCCCACCCAGCCGACCGCTACCAGTAGGACACGCGTGGTCGCCGCTGGGGCGGTCGGCACCACGCTCGAGTGGTACGACTTCTCCGTCTACGCGGCGCTGGCCACATGGATCGCCGCCGGCTTCTTCCCCGCCGACAACCCTGGCGTCTCGCTGCTGAGCGCCCTGGCCGTGTTCGGTGTCGGCTTCCTGTTCCGCCCCCTGGGGGCCGTCGTCTTCGGTCACATCGGCGACCGGTACGGGCGTAAGGAGGCGCTCGGGCTGACCATTATCGTGATGGGCCTGTCCACCGCCCTGCTGGCGATCGCGCCCACCTATGCGGCCGCCGGCGTTCTCGGCCCCGTGGTTCTGCTCGTGGCCCGTTGCGGGCAGGGCTTCTCCAGCGGCGGGGAGTTCGCGGGCGGTGCGTCCTTCCTCATCGAGCACGCGCCCGAGGGCCGCAGGGGCTTGTACGGAGCGATCCATTACATGGCGCTCATCGGCGGCAACCTGATCGGCGCGGGCATCGTCGCGGCACTCAGCTTCTCCCTCAGCGAGGAGCAGATGCAGACCTGGGGCTGGCGGGTGCCGTTCGTCATCGGAACGGTCGCGGCCTTCGCGGGCGTCTACATTCGCCGCCGCCTGGGTGACACCCCGGTCATGGAAGGGGCCAGGAAGCAGGACGACATCGCCCGTTCCCCCTTCGCCGAGGCGCTGCGGACCGATGGGCGCGCCGTTCTGCGGGGGATCGGCCTGGTCGTCGGGTTCACCGTCATGAGCTACACCTACGTCAACATGCAGTCCTTCATCGTCACCGTCTCCGACCTGTCGCAGGGCGCGGCGGTAGCGCTCTACAGCCTCTCGCTGGTCGTCCAGCTCTGCTTGATCGGTCTGTTCGGCCGCCTGTCCGACCGCATCGGCCGCAAGCCCGTGCTCATCGCGGGTGCCACGCTGATGGTGGCCACCACGTACCCGAGCTTCCTGCTCATCTCCTCGGGCTCCACCATCGTGATCCTCGCCGGACTGACGCTCATGGCGGTGTCCATCGCTGTCTACGCCGGCCCCTTCACCACCGTCATCACCGAACTGATGTCCAGGCGCACCCGATTCACGGCCCTTGCGGTGAGTTACGGCTTCGCGGTGGCTGTCTTCGGCGGTACGGCGGGCTTCGTGGTGGCCTGGCTTCGCCAGGAGCTGGACTCGGTTTTCGCCCCCGCCCTGTTCGGCACGGTGGCGGCCGTCATCACCCTCGCCACCACGCTGACCACCCGAGAGACGCGTCTGGTCAGGCTCGAAGACTAGGAAAGGCCCGAGATGTCGAACGACGCGACGGTCATGACGATCGGCGGCCCCTTGCCCGCCAGTGACCTGGGCATCACCCTCATGCACGAGCACCTGTTCATCAACCAAATGCGGGAGCAGCGCCGGACGGGGCTCGTCAACGACCTGAACATGATCCGCCACGAGGTCGGCAGGTTCGTGACGGCGGGCGGCGGCACCATCGTCGAGCTGACGGTGGCGGAGCTGGCCGACGGCGCCGCCCCCGACCCGGCGGGCGCTCACACGCGCGAGCAGGCCGGCACCGGATGCTCGTCCGGCAGCACCCGCCCCATCGCGAACGTGACGGCGCTGGCCGAAGTCGCGGCCAGAACCGGAGTCCACCTCGTGCTGGGCACCGGCCACTACCGCGACCCCTACCTGGACAAGGAGTGGTTCGACCGGCACTGCGCCGATCGGATCGCCGATGAACTCGTACGCGACATCAGCGAGGGCATCCCGGAAACCGGCGGGGTCCGCGCCGGCATCATCGGCGAGATCGGCGCCGACAAGTGGTACCTGTCGGCGGCCGAGGAACGCTCCTTCCGCGCCGCCGCCAGGGCGCACCGCCGTACCGGAGTGCCGATCACCACCCACGCGGCGCGGTGGCCGGTGGGCCTGACCCAGCTCGATCTGCTGTGTGGGGAAGAGGAGGTGCCGCCCGACCGCGTGATCATCGGCCACGTCGACACGGTGAAGGCGCCCCTGGAGTACGCACTCGAGCTGGCTCGAAGAGGAGCCTGGGTGCAGTTCGACAACCTGCGCTCCCGCCGCCCCGAAGATCTCGACCACCTGGCCTCCCGCGTCCTCGGCTTCGCCAGAGCAGGACGGCTGGACCAGCTGCTGCTCTCGCACGACCTGTGCACCACCGCCGACTGGCCGGACGAGGGCGGAGTCGGGCTCACCCACCTGCTGACCACGGTCAAGCGGCATCTGACCGCCGCGGGCCTTGACGAGAAGGAGTTTGACCAACTTCTGATCGACAACCCGCGCCGCGCCCTGAGCGGCACGTGATGGACGCTGCCACGGCCGTGGTCGCGGCGCTACGGCAAGCGGGCGTCCCGGTCGAGACCGGCACCCGGCGGCTTGCGGAGTACTCCTACGACGCGTCCAACTACCGCGTGCGCCCCGTCGCCGTCGCCTTCCCCCGCAACGGCGAGGACGTCGCCCTGATCTTGCGGCACTGCCATGCCGCGAAGCTGCCCGTGATCGGCCGCGGCGGCGGCACGTCCATGGCGGGCAACGCGATCGGCGCGGGGCTGGTCATCGACTTCTCCCGGCACCTGACCAGGGTGCTGGAGATCAATGAGCAGGAGGCGACAGCCCGCGTCGAGGCCGGTGTCGTGCTCAGCGACCTGGCACAGCACGTGGAGGCCGCCACCGGCGGGCGTCTCACCTTCGCACCCGACCCCTCCTCCAAGACGAGGGCCACCATCGGCGGCGCCGTCGGCAACGACGCCTGCGGCAACCGCTCCGTACGACACGGCAGGACCTCCGACCACGTGATCTCCCTGGACGTGGTCACCGCCGACGGGGTACGGCTGAGCGCGCAGCGGCACGGGCTGACCGCGACCGACCCGCAGGACCCGTTGGCCGTACGCCGGGCGGCCGAACTGTCCACCCGGCTCGGCGAGCTGGCACACCGCCACCTGGCCGCCCTGCGCACGGAACTGAGCAGGATCCCGCGTCAGGTCTCCGGCTTCCACCTGGCGCACCTGCTGCCGGAGAACGGCTTCGACGTGGCGCGATCCCTTGTCGGCAGCGAGGGAGCGTGCGCGCTCGTGGTCGCTGCCACGGTCAGGCTGGTTCCGGTCCCGCGGGCCGTACGACTACTGTGCCTCGGCTACGCGGACGTGGTCGAGGCCGCCAGGGACGTCGAGACGATCCTGCGATACCGGCCCGTCGCCGTCGAGGGGATGGACGAGGCCATCGTGGACACGATGCGGCTGCGCCGCGGGCACGACTCCGTCCGCGGCCTGCCCGAAGGCAGATCCTGGCTCTACGTGGAGCTGGACGGCGAGGACGACGACACCGTCACCTCGCTCGCGCACGACCTGCTGGAGGAGCTGAGGACGGCCGGACGGCTAACCGGCGGGCACATCGTGGACGCCGCCGACCGCGCGTCGCTGTGGCGGGTACGCGAGGACGGCGCCGGGCTGTCCGCGCGGCTGTCTTCAGGTGACGAGTCGTGGCCCGGCTGGGAGGACTCCGCCGTCGCACCGGAGCGGCTCGCCGACTACCTGGCCGACTTCCGGGACCTGCTGTTCGCGCATGGGCTGCGTGGCGTCTTGTACGGGCACTTCGGCGCCGGCTGCGTGCACGTCCGCATCACCTTCGACCCGCGCTCCGAAGCCGGCCGGCTGGCGATGCGCGGCTTCCTGCGCGCGGCGGCCGAACTCGTGGTGTCCCACGGCGGATCCCTGTCCGGCGAGCACGGCGACGGGCGCGCCCGTTCGGAGCTGCTCCCGCTCATGTACTCCACCGAGATGATTGCGGCCTTCGAGGAGTTTAAGAGCATCTGGGACCCTACCCAGCTGTTGAATCCGGGCACGATCGTGCACGCCGGCAGCCTCACCGACGACCTGGCCCTGGCCGACGTGCCCGTACGGCACTGGCCGACATCGTTCGACCTCACTCCTGCGCCGGCCGGCGATCCGTTCGTGCGCGCCGTGCAGGGATGCGTGGGAATCGCCCGCTGCCGCAGCACGTCCCAGGGCTTCATGTGCCCCAGTTACCGTGCGACCCGCGACGAGAAGGACTCCACCCGCGGCCGGGCTCGGGTCCTGCAGGACATGCTCCGCGGCGCCGTGGGGTGGCGTTCCGAGGAGGCGCGCGAGGCGCTGGACCTCTGCCTGTCCTGCAAGGCGTGCTCCAGCGACTGCCCAGCGGGTGTGGACATGGCGACCTACAAGTCGGAGTTCCTCGATCACTACTACCGCGGCAGGCCGCGGCCCGTGGCGCACTACTCGCTGGGGTGGCTCCCGCAGTGGCTGCGACTCATCGGGCGTGTCGCTCCCGCGGTGAACGCGCTCCTGGCCACGCCCCTCGGCCCGGTCATCGCCAGGCTCGGCGGCGTCGCTCCCCGGCGAGTGCTGCCCCGGTTCGTCGCCGAGCCGCACCTTCGCCGCCACGTCCCCGGTGACCACGACCCCGGCCGGCACGGCGATGTCGTGCTGGTCGTGGACACCTTCACACGGGGTTTCCGGCCCCAGGTGGCGAGCGCGGCCCAGCGGGTCCTACGGTCCGCGGTGGACTCCGTCGAGTGCCGGAGCGACGTGTGCTGTGGCCTGACCTGGATCTCCACCGGACAGCTGCGCGCCGCGAGGAAACGGCTGACGAAGGCGGCCGGGCTCCTCGACGACGGCACCGACCGGCCGATCGTCGTGCTCGAACCAAGCTGTGCGGCGGCCTTCAGGAAGGACCTGCCCGAGCTCGTCAGCACGGACGCCGCACGCAGAGTCGCCGCCCGCGTCCGCAGCTTCTCCGCCATGGTGGCCGAGCTCGCCGAGAACGGCTGGCAGCCCCGCAGGCCAGATGACCGGGCGCCGGCCGGCGTGACGGTGCAGCAGCACTGCCACGAGTACGCGATCTTCGGGGCGGCCCAGCATCGGCGCGCCCTCCAGGCCGTCGGCGTGACCACCATCCAGGAGTCCGGCGGATGTTGCGGCGTGGCGGGCAACTTCGGCTTCGAAGCCCGCCACTTTGAGATGAGCATGCGGGTCGCTGAGCAGTCGCTGGCCCCCGCCCTGCGCGCCACGCCCGGCCTGCCGGTGCTCGCCGACGGGTTCAGCTGCCACATGCAGGTGCGACAGCTCGACCCCGATAGGCAGACCATGCACTTGGCCGAGCTCATCGACCCCATGAACGAAAGGCAGCAGCCATGATCACGCACGGCCTGTTCATCGACGGCTCGTGGGGCCCCTCGGCGTCCCGGCGGACCTTCGGAGTGGAGAACCCGGCGACCGGTCAGACCATCGCCCAGGTCGCCGACGGCGACGAGGCGGACGCTCTCCGAGCGATCGAGGTCGCCGGTGCGAGGCAGCGCGACTGGGCACGGACCGCGCCGCGCGAGCGCGGCGAGATCCTCCGCCGCGCCTACGAGATCATCGTCGACCGCGCAACCGAACTGGCCGCCCTCATTACCGCCGAGATGGGCAAGCCGCTGGCCGAGGCGTACAGCGAGGTGATGTACGGCGCCGAGTTCTTCCGCTGGTTCGCCGAGGAGGCGGTCAGAATCAGCGGTGACCACATGCTCAGCGGAGACGGCCGCACCCGCATCCTGGTGACCAAGGGGCCCGTCGGGCCCTGCGTGCTCGTGACGCCGTGGAACTTTCCGCTCGCCATGGGCGCACGCAAGATCGGCCCGGCCGTCGCCGCCGGCTGCACCATGGTGTTCAAGCCGGCCGAGCAGACGCCGCTGACTTCGCTGGCCCTGGTGGGCATCCTCGCCGAGGCAGGGCTGCCTGCGGGAGTGCTGAACCTCGTGACGACGACCGACCCCGGCAGCGTGGTCGGCCCGTGGATGCGCAGCGGCATCGCACGGAAGATCAGCTTCACCGGGTCGACCGAGGTCGGCAAGGTGCTGCTGACCCAAGCCGCGGAGAACGTGATGCGCTCCTCCATGGAGTTGGGCGGCAACGCGCCTTTCCTCGTCTGCGCGGACGCCGACCTCGACCGCGCCGTCGAGGGCGCGATCGTCGCGAAAATGCGCAACATGGGCGAGGCATGCACGGCCGCGAACCGGCTTCTCGTCCACCGGTCGGTGGCCGAGAGGTTCAGCGCCGAGCTTGGCAGGCGCATGTCCGCTCTCAAGGTCGCCGACGGCGCGACGCCGGGGGCCGAGGTCGGCCCGCTTATCGACCAGGCCGGGCTGGGAAAGGTCGAGCGACTGGTGGACGACGCGGTCCGCCGAGGTGCGTCAGTCGTCGTCGGTGGGTCGCGGCTGGACGGCCCCGGATACTTCTACGCGCCCACAGTGCTGGCCGATGTGCCGAGTGACGCCGCGCTGATGTCCACGGAGATCTTCGGCCCGGTGGCGCCGGTCATTCCTTTCGACGACGAGGAGGAGGCCGTACGCCTGGCCAACGACACTGAGTGGGGGCTGGTTGGATACGTGTTCACCAGGGACATCGACCGGGCTTTTCGCCTCGGCGACGCTCTGGAAGTCGGCATGGTGGGGATGAACACCGGCCTGGTCTCCAATCCGGCGGCACCGTTCGGCGGCGTCAAGCAATCCGGTTTGGGCAGGGAAGGCGGACGGGTGGGAATTGAGGAATACCTGGAGTGCAAGTACCTCGCCATTCCGTGTTCCTGATGGCACTCAGTGCGGCTACTTTGTGGTCGAGTTGCGCGCGGCATCCGCGTCGCGAAGGTCCTGGTCCTCCCGCATCATGATCAGGCATGATGGTGGGGAACCGATCACGAAAGCCCAGGCCGGGATGCCGGCCTGGGCTTCTCGCTGGTACTCCGACAGGAGCTCGAACCCGTCCTCCGATTAGGGAGTCAGCGGTTCATCCGGCTGTCAGCGGAGCTGTGGGGGAACGAAGGTCGACCACTCCGCTCCCCCACCACGCGCCTACTTCAGCCTGATGGTCGTGAGGTGGCTGCTGCCGTCATCGAGCTTCAGTTCAAACTGGCGGCAGGATCCACCCCAACCGCGGTCGGTCTTCCACACGTAGTTGTACTGGCCGTCGTCGTAGCCGAGCTTGGAGTTCCCGGGGCCGCTGGTCGGCTCGGCCGGACCGGTCGCCTTCCCGGTGTCGCAGGTCACCGGCCGGGAGACCGGGTAGCCGGACGCGATCACGTCGGTGCCACGGTCACCGCCGAGGCCGAACTTGATCGGTACGGCGCTGCCGGCCTTGCCGTCCATCGTCTCGGGGAAGTAAGCGTGCCAGGGGTAGACGACCTGGTAGGTCGCCTTCCGGTCGGCGACGTTGCCCGCGTTGTCGGCGGCCTTCACGGTGAACTCGTGGAAGCCGGCGGCGGAGGTGTCGAGCGGACTGCCGTCGGGCACGGTGCCGGTGCACGTGGCCACCCCGGACAGGTTGTCCTCGCACCGGTACGACGCGGTCGCCGCCGTCCCGAGCGTGAAGACCGCGCCATCGGCGGGCGTGGTGAGGGAGATCGTCGGCTTGGTGAAGTCGACGGTCATCTTCACGGCTCGGTCACCGGCGATCGACACGCCGCGCTCGGTCGCCGTCCGGCCCTCGACGGTGGTGGTGAAGTCGCAGGTGGCATGCGGGAGCACCGCCTGCAGCCGGCCGTCGGCCCCGGTCGTGCCCAGGTCGCGCGGGCCGCTGCCGCAGTCGGCCCGCACCGGCGCGCCCGCCACCGGCTGGTCGGCGTCCGAGGTCGCGGACACCGTCACCGCGTTCAGCGCGTTGTGCGCCACGGCACCGCCCACGACATCAAGGGTGATCTGCAGCCGCTCGGGGCTGATGTTGTCCATCGTGTCCGTGGGCTTGTGGTACTCCGGCTCCGTGACGTACGTCCCGCCGGTCGGACCGCAGACAGCCGGCGGGGCCGGCGGCCGGTAGTCGAGCCAGATGAACAGCGACGACGGGATGCCCACGTCGTAGAACGCCTGGTGGTCGCTCTGCCCGAGCCTGCAGTTGCGCAGTCCGTCGAACCCGGCGCGCGCGGCCGCGTCGTACGCCTCCTGGACCACGAAGTTCGACTTGCCGTTCGGGGTCAGCGCCCACAGCCGGGCCGGCTCGTACGGCGTGCCGACCATGTCCATCTGCCACTCGCCGACGAACCGGGCCTTCTCCGCCGCGGTCAGCGTGTTGACGTACGCCCGCGCGCCGAGCAGGCCGCCCTCCTCACCGCCGAAACCGCCGATCCGCAGCTCCTTGTCCAGCGGATACTGGCTGAGCACCCGGGCGACCTCCAGGGAGACGCCGTTGCCCGAGGCGTCGTCGTGAGCACCGGGCGCGCCCAGCACCGAGTCGATGTGCGCACCGACCATGACGATCGGCGCGGTGGTGCCGGTCGGGTCCCCGACCGCGTGCCGGATGCCGATCACGTTGGTGCCCATCGGGTTCGCGTACTGGTTCGTCGCGATCCGCAGCGTCAACGGGCCCTTGTCCAGGAGACCCCTGATCCAGGTGTGGTGCGCGCTTCCGCCACCGATCACCGGGATCCCGGGCTGGGACGTGGTGAGAGTGAACGACGGCGGCGCGGAGTTGCCGGTCGGGTAGGCCAGGATGACCGCGCTCGCCCCCCGGTCCGCCGCGTTGGCCACCGCGGTGTTCCGGATCGAGGCGGTGCTGTTGTAGTCCATCAGCACGATCTTGCCCGCGGCGTCGGCGGGGAAGTCCGCCGCGGACTGGCCGGTCCCGGCGTAGACGACGCGCCCTTCCACACCGGCGTCGCCGGTGAACTTGCCGCTGGCGGAGGCGTACATCTGCCAGTTCGGTCCACCGGGCAGGTCGGCGTTCGAAGACGTGACCTTCGCTACTTGCTTGGTCGAGACCGGACCCCACTGCTGGTAGGTCACCTCGAAGCCATAGGACTTGAGGAGGCCGCCGATGTACTCCGCGCCCTCCCTCTCCTGCGGGGTGCCGTTCAGCCGGGGGCCGATGTCCACGGCCAGGTGCCGGATGTGATTGACGGAGTTGGCCGAGTCGAACTGGTCGACGATCTCGCGGTCATAGCCCGTCAGCGACGCACTCTTCGCAGCGGGTGCGTCGGCCGACACGTCCGCGCTGGAAGCGCCGGACGCGCCCTGAGCCTGAACGCCACCGACGGCGGCGGACACGGTCCCGAAGGCCAGTGCCGCAGCCAGGCCGCCGGCGATGGTAAGTCGTCTGAGGAGTGGGGGGTGATTGAGCGAACTCCTCACGGAGAACCTCCTGGTACTGGCGGACACAGAAGTCCGCGTGGCGTCCCCGCCGGTCGGGGTACGAAGGCGGGGACAGGTTCGCGATTAGTATCAGGCAGGCAAAGAAAGGGTCAAGAGGTCCTATAGCGCCCGACAAGTCCAGACCCGGCCCGATCCGCCAGACGCTCAGCCCCCGTCTGGCCGTTGCATCCCGCCGCGCTCAGATGAGGCTTGAGGCCGAAACGCTCACGGCGTAGATCCGGCAGAGGAACCCGCTGTCTTCTGGTCGAACTCGTCACGCAGGATGGAGAAGAGGAGCTGGTCGTGCCAGCGCCCTCCCCGCCATTGGGCGCGCCGGACGATGCCCTCCAGCCGGAATCCGACCTTCTCCAGGCAGCGGACCTCCGCCCTGTTCTCCGGATCGGTGGTCGCCTGGACGCGTTCCACCCTGGTGTGCGCGAACAGTTGACGCGCTCCCCGGGTTGAAGGCCGGGGATTCAGTCCGTGCCGCGCGATCACGCGGCACCTCTGTGGCTTCCTGCTTCTTCGGGCTGTGCCACCCGGTGGGGTGGTCTTACCTGCCCTCCACACGCGTTTAACCTGTCCGCCCGTCCGGCGGCCAGGATGTTCCTCGCCGCGTTCACGTCCCGGTCATGGGCCGCCCCACACGGGCAGGTCCACGACCGGACGTTCAACGGCATCGTGGCGGCGACGGTCCCGCACTCTGAGCACAGCTTCGAGGAGGGGAACCACCGGTCGATCCGGTGGAAGACCCGCCCGTACAGGCGAGCCTTGTACTCCAGCATGGTCACGAACTGCGACCAGCCCGCGTCGTGCACGCTCTTGGCCAACCGGGTACGCGCCAGCCCCGCCACGGCCAGGTCCTCCACGTAGATCGCTTGGTTGTCGCGGATCAGTCGTGTGGAGAGCTGGTGGTGGAACTCGCGGCGCGCATCAGCGACCTTCGCATGCTGGCGGGCAACCGCCTGCCGGGCCTTGGCCCGGTTGTTCGATCCTTTCTCCTTGCGGGACAGCTCCCGCTGAAGCTTGGCGAGCTTCTTCTCCGCTCGGCGCAGGAAGCGCGGGGAGTCGATCTTCCGCCCGTCCGACAGGATGGCGAAGGCGGACAGCCCCAGGTCGATCCCTGCCTCCGGTTCGACCGGCGGCAGGGGCTGCTCGGCGACCTCGATCACGAACGAGGCGAAGTACCGCCCCGCGCTGTCTTTGACCACCGTCACGCTGGAGGGTTCGGCGGGCAGGGGGCGCGACCACCGGACATCGACGTCGCCGATCTTCGGCAGGCGGAGTTTCCCTCCCGCGGTGATGGAGAACCGGGCGTTCTTGGTGAAGCGGATCGCCTGCCGGTTGTCTTTGCGGGACCGGAAGCGGGGCGGGGCTATCCTCGGCCCCTTCCGCTTCCCGCTGATTGAGGTGAAAAAGTTCCGGTAGGCGGTGTTCAGGTCGGCGAGCGCCTGCTGCAGCACCACGGCTGAGACCTCGCCCAGCCAGGCGCGCTGCGGGGTCGTCTTCGCCTGCGTGATGACCTGCTTGGACAGGTCGCCGTCGGTGATGTACGGCAGCCCTTGCTCCCGGGCTTCCTGTCGTGCGCGCAGTCCGTCGTTGAACACCACCCGTGCGCACCCGAACACCCGGGCCAGCGCCACGCGCTGACCTGGCGTGGGGTAGAGGCGGACGTTGTACCGGAGCTGCACGCCGTGATCGTACCGTTGGGTTATGGCCGAGTATGGAGATATCAGAAAAGGCAGGCACTGCGTTTTCGCTCTGCATGCCCATTTGGTTTTCATGGCGAAGTTCCGGCATCCGGTGTTCACCAGAGCGCACGCGGAACGCATGGAGAAGATCATGCGGGACGTGTGCGCCGACTTCGAGACGGAGTTGGCCGAGCTCAAACGGCGAGGCCACCCATGTGCACCAGTGGTTCGGATTCACCCTGACGATGGCGTTGCGGGACGCTCTGCGCACCTGCGGGCTTTTGGCGGGAGCGGACAGCATCCTCTCCGTCACGGTGAACGGCGAACTCGCTGGACGGGCGGAGTGGCTGGAGCGGCGCTGGGGGCGCCGTGACACGTCACTGTGCTGGGAGATCACGATCGGTCTGCTGCCGGATTCGCGAGGTCGAGGCATCGGCACCTGGACCCAGCGGGAACTCGTTCCGTTCGTGTATTGTCCGCATGGACTTGGACGACTCGACGACATCGAATATTCGAGCCACATCGTCCACCTGCAGATCCCGGACCCAGGTACCGCAGAATTGTTCGAACAGACCCACGCTTTCCAGCATGTCGCCCACATGTTTCGCACTCACAGGACCTCATCAATAAGCAGGAATAGGCGGCCCTGCCGTGGCGAACGGAGGGCCGCCCAGCGCTAGGGTGACATCCTCATTGATGCCCACCCAGAACTTATCTCCGTTGAGGATCCGGAACCTCTCGTAGAAGAGGTTGGGGTTAATGCCGACATCCCTGCCATGAAGGCGATCGACCGGCTTGATGGAGATTTTGTCTCCAACGAAAGCCGCCTCCTCACAGGTGCGCCTGCCGCTCGGAGTCGTGGCCGGGCGGCGCTTACCCGACGGCGGCGCAGCCGATGACGTCCTTGACGACGCGACCGCCCACGACGACGAACGGGGGGTCCAGCAGCGCGTCGACGCCGGACCGCGGGTCGGCGTCGACCGCGATCAGGTCGGCCAGGTATCCCGGCTTGACCGCGCCCGCCTTCTCCAGCCCGGCGGCGCGCATCCCGGCTTCCGTGGCCGCCGCCAGCACCTGCCGTACGGACAGGCCCGAGGCGACGAGGCCGCGCAGGCCGTCGACGACCCCGCCGACGTGCGGGTGGCGGGGGATGCCCGAGTCGGTCCCGGCGAGGATCGGCACCCCCGCGGCGTGGAGCTGGGCCACCCAGCCGCCCCTGACGTCGAGGGAGATGGGATGGGTGTGCGCGCCCGCGAGCCCCAGCGTCGGGCAGACCCCGGTCCCGGCGCTCACCAGGTCGCGGACCACGGTCGCGTCGTAGCCGTCCCCGCCCTCGGAGGAGATGAACGTCGCG
Source organism: Microtetraspora malaysiensis (assembly GCF_050947145.1). NCBI lineage: Bacteria > Bacillati > Actinomycetota > Actinomycetes > Streptosporangiales > Streptosporangiaceae > Microtetraspora > Microtetraspora malaysiensis. The sequence continues at coordinate 1,918,951 of NZ_CP191998.1, read as the reverse complement.
TGCTCGATCGAGTCGACCCCCGCGGCGGCGGCCGCCCGGACGCCCACCGTCGACAGGGCGTGCGCGGCGACGGTGACCCCGTGCTGATGCGCCTCGTCGACGATCGCCGCGAGGGCCGCCTCGGACACCTCGAACCGCAGCGGGTCCGTACCGGGGGTCATCCGTCCGCCGGTGACCATGACTTTGACGAGGTCGGCTCCGGACTCGATCTCCTCCTGCACGGCGGCCCGAGCACGCTCGGGCCCGTCGACCTCGTTACCCATGAACCAGCAGTGCCCGTTGGGCCGGGTCAGCGGCCGACCGGCGACCATCAGGCGAGGGCCCGGCGTCGTCCCGCTCCGGATCTCATCGCGGATCCGCGCGGAGAGTCCGCGCGGCGCCCCGAGGTCCCTGGCGAAGGTGACTCCGCTCTCCACCAGCTGCCGCGCGGACAGCCGCATCCCGTCGAGCTGCGCCTGCTCGTCCCTGGCGAGCATGCTCGCCACCGGGTCGTTCCCCGCGTCGAAGGCCAGGTGCACGTGCGCGTCCATCAGTCCGGGAAACAGGACGCGCCGGCCGAGGTCCACGACCGCGGCCGCCTCGTCGGCCGGCGCGTCGACGGTCGGCCCGACCCACACGATCCGGTCGTCTTCCACAAGGACGGTCGCGTCGTCGATGGCTTCGTCGGCGAGCACGTCCGTGATCACGGTGGCCGCCCTGAACACGATCCTCATGTGGTTCTCTGCTCCCCTTCGATTCCGCCTTCGCGGTATCCCAAGCTCTGTGAAACGGCCGTCGCGGTGTCCTGGACGGCGGCGGACAGGCTGGCCAGCCGCCGCTCGTCCACCGCCCGCTCCAGCACCGTCACGCAAACGCAGTACCGCACCGATCCCTCGGTGTCCCAGACCGGGGCCGACACGCCGACCGTGTGCGGCGTGATCTCCCCCTCACTGATCCAGACCCCTTCGGCCCTGATCCGGTCGAGCATGTCGTGGACGACCGCCGGGTCGGTCGGCGTCCGGTCGGTGTAGCGCGGTTGCGGCGCGGCGAGAACCTCCTGGACGAAACGCTCGTCCTGGAACGCCAGCAGGGTCTTCCCCGCTCCGGCGTTCAGGCCGATGGTGTCACCGATCTCCACGGTGACCGCGGTCTCCGCGTTGATGTCCAGTCGCTCGACGCAGACGTAGCGGTGGCCCCGGAGCGTGTAGAACAGCACGACCTCACCCGTCTGCTCGGCCAGCCGGATCAGGTGCCGGCGGGCGGCCGTCCGGGGCGCCCGCCGCCCGGCCGCCCGGCCGAGCGCCACCGCGGCAGGGCCGAGGGAGTACGAACCGCGGGCTTCTGCCTGCTCCAGGAACTGCCGTGCCTCGAGGGACCGGACGATCCGGTGCGTCACCGCCTTGTGCATGCCCAGGTGCTTGGCCAGATCGGAGACACGCCACTCGGCCTGCCCCACGAAGGCCTCAAGCACGGTCAGCACCCGGTCCACGCCCTGCAACGACGCGGGCTTGACAGGTCCCTCCACCACGTCTTCCTCCAACCGCGAGTCAGCTCCGAGGATCATCGCGTCCATTCTCGATCATCGCCGCGAGCTCCCGGACTAGGTCACCGGAGGCCGTCGACGAGCGAGCCGACGTATTCGATCTCCGACTCGGTGTTGTAGTAGTGCACCGAAGCCCGGACGACACTGGTCAGCCCCCGTGACGGCAGGTCCCACTGCGACGACGTGGATTTGGAAACGCTCACGTTGACCCCGTTGTCGGCGAGAGCGCACCTCACGTCATCGGGCGCGACGCCTTCGACGGTGAACGACACGATCCCGCACCGGCTCTGGCCGAGGTCGTGAACCCGGACCCCCTCGATGTCGGCGAGCGTCCGCCGCAGCAGGTCGCCCAGCGCGAGAACGCGGGTCTCGATCGCGTCCATCCCCAGAGTCAGGGCGTAGTCTACGGCCGCTCCCAGGCCGACGACCGCCGCGTAGTTCTTCTCCCACGTCTCGTAACGTCGGGCGTCGGGGTTCATCTCGTACGCGGTGGGTGACGTCCACACCGCGGAGCCGTTGTCCAGTACGGCCGGCTCGAACGCGTCCATGGCGTCCTCCCGCACGTACAGGAAGCCGGTGCCGCGCGGCCCCCGCAGGTACTTGCGGCCCGTTCCGGTCAGCACGTCGCACCTGAGCTCGCGGACATCGAGGTTCAGCTGCCCGACGGACTGGCAGGCGTCAAGCAGGAACGGCACCCCGGCGGACTCGGCCAGCGCGCCGACCGCCGCCGCCGGGTTGATCAGGCCGCCCTGTGTCGGGATATGCGTCATCGACACGAGCTTGACGCGGCCGTCGCCCAGTTCCCTCTCAAGCTGGGCGAGGTCGATCTGCCCGCTGGGATCGTCGCCGATGGCCGTGGTCTCGACGCCGAAGCGCTTCGCCTGCTGCAGGTAGGCGATCGCGTTGCTTCCGTACTCCGCCTGGCAGGTGAGAATCCGGTCCCCGGGCATGAACCGCATGCCGTAGAACACCATGTCCCAGGCGCGCGTCGCGTTGTCGGCCAGCGCGATCTCCGACGGCCTCGCGCCGATCAGGGAGGCGAGCGAGGTGTAGGTCGCCGCGATCTGCTCGGATCGGTCCCTCTGGACCTCGTATCCGCCCAGCGACGCCTCGTTGCGCAGGTAGTCCGTCATCGTGTCGACCACGCCCCTGGGAGGCAGGGAGCAGCCGGCGTTGTTCAGATGGACGAGATCCCGGCACCCCGGGGTCTCGTCACGTACCCGCTCGACGTCGATGCGGTTGTCCACTGTTGTGTCAGCCTCGCTTCAGAAATTCTCGGGCCCGCGCCGTACGCGGATCGGTGAGCACGGTGTCCGGGTGGCCTTCCTCGACGATGACGCCTTCGTCCATGAAGCACACGTGATCGGCGACGTCGCGGGCGAAGCCCATCTCATGGGTGACGACGATCATCGTCATCCCCTCGGCCGCGAGGTCGCGCATGACCGAAAGCACCTCGTTCACGAGCTCGGGGTCCAGCGCGGACGTCGGCTCGTCGAAGAGCATGACCTTGGGTTTCATCGCCAGGGCCCGGGCGATGGCGACGCGCTGCTGCTGCCCGCCCGACAGCTCGTTGGGGTAGTGATCGGCGCGCGCGGCGAGGCCCACCTGGTCCAGCAGTCCCATGGCCAGGTCGCGGGTCCGCTCCTTGTCGGCGCGGTTGACGCGGAGCGGCCCGGACATGACGTTCTCCAGCGCGGTCATGTGCGGGAAAAGGTTGAAGCGTTGGAAGACCATGCCGATCTGGCGTCGCTGGTCGGCGATCTCCTTCTCCGGCAGCGGGACCACGTGGTCCCCGTCGACCCGCAGGCCGATCAGCTCGCCGTCGACCCACACCTCGCCCTCGTCCGCGGGCTGCAACCCGTTGATGCAGCGGAGCAGGGTGGACTTGCCCGAGCCGGAGGGGCCGATCAGGCAGCTGACCGATCCCCTGGACACGGAATAGTCGACTCCCTTGAGGACGTGCACGGAGTCGAACCGCTTCTGGATCCCCCTCAGGACGATCATGGGAGTCTCCACTAGGCCTCCTTGAGCGCGACGGCGTCGCTCGTCCCGGTCGCGGCCTGCGGGCGCGACCTCGGCACGTAGCCCTTCGAGTACCTGCGCTCCAGCAGCGACTGGACGTAGCTGAGGAGCGAGGTGAGAAGGAGGTACCAGAAGGCCGCGACGATGAGGAGCGGGATCGTCTGGTAGTTCAGCGCGTAGACGACCTGGGCACTGTGCAGGAGATCCGCCAGGCCGATGACGCTGACCAGCGCGGTGTTCTTGAACGTGGTCACCAGCTGGTTGGCGGTGGGCGGGATGATGGTGCGTACGGCCTGCGGCAGGATGATCCCGAAGACCTTGCTCGGCCGCATGCCGAGCGCCTGAGCCGCTTCGTACTGGCCTCGGTCGACTCCCAGCAGGCCGCCGCGCACGATCTCGGCCATGTACGCGCCCTCGTTCAGCGACAGCGCGAGCACCGCGGCGGTCCACGGCGTGACGAGGGCGTTGGCGTCGATGCCCGCCAGCGTCGGGCCGAACGGCACGCCCAGCGAGATCCGCGGGAAGAGGGCCGCGATGTTGAACCAGAAGATGACCTGGATCAGCAGCGGCGTGCCGCGGAAGAACCAGATGTAGGCCCACGCGCCCCGGGCGACGAACGTGTTCGTGGACGTCCGCATGACCGCCAGGATCACGCCCAGGACGGATCCGACGACCATCACGACCGCGGTGAGCTCCAGCGTCAGCAGGAGCCCGTCGAGAATGACGGCGCTGAAGAGGTACTGCCCGACGACCGGCCAGCCGAAGTTCGGGTTGGTCAGGACCACGTCGGCCAGCGCGAGCGCCAGGAAGAGCATCACGGCGATGACGACGTACCGCCAGGGGCTTCTCTTGGGATTTCGGCGGGGCCTCAGACCGGGCCCTTCGGTGACGTTCATGGGTTCGATCACCTAGCCCTTGAGCTGGCCGAGCTCGGCGGCCGGAAGAGCGTAGCCGGGCATCCCCCACTTCTCATAGATCTTGTTGTATTCGGGGAGCCCGTGGAGGACCTCCATCGCCTTGACGACCGCCGGTGTCAGCTCGGAGCCCTTGACGACGGCCATCCCGCCGGTCGAGGTCAGGTTGGACTCGTCCTGCAGCACCTCGAACTTGGTGTCCTGGGTCTTCTGCGCGTAGCCCAGGACCGGACCGTCGGCCATGACCGCGTCGATGCGGCCGCTCGACAGGGCCAGCAGCACCTGGCTCTGGTCCGGCAGTTCGACGGGCTTGATGGCCGGCTGGCCCTGGCTTGTGCACGCCTCCTCGCTGAGCTTCGGCAGCCGGGTCGTGGCCTGGAAGGATCCGACGCCGACGCCCACCTGGAGGCCGCAGAGCGTCTTCGAGCTGAGGCCCTTCGGATTGCCCGCGGGTACGGCGATCGCGGAGCCACCCTTGGTGAAGGCGACCATGTCGAGGACCTCGAGCCGCTCCGGGCTCGGTGACATGGAGGCCACGGCCATGTCGTACTTCTTCGACTGCAGTCCGGGGATGATGCCGTCGAGCGGGATGGACACGAGCGTCGGCTCGACCCCCATCGTCCTGGCGAGCGCGCGCCCGATGTCGGCGTTCAGGCCCAGGCTCGTCTTCCCGTCGGGAGAGATGAACGACGTGGGCGGAGCGCCCGCGGTGAGGACAATCGTGATCTTCTTCGACTGCTTCAGCTCTGCGGGAAGCAGGGCCTCGACCTCCGGGTTCGGCTGGATCTGCGGGAAGGTGTCGGCCTGTTCGAAGGCCGCTCCGCCGCTCTTCCCCTGATCACTCTGAGGGGTATCGGTGGGCGTCGAGCAGCTGACGAGCGCGACTGCGGACACCAACGTCGCCGCGGCAACCTTCACCCTCTTCACGGGCGTTCACATCCCTCAGACAGTCTCTTTGAGAGAGACAACGTTTCGCGGAGGGAGACGCTATTGGAGCCGGCTCGGCATGGTCAAGAGCCCAGCCGCACACTGGGGCGAAAGCGGCCGATCCGGTGCATCCGCGACTGCCGGACTCACCCGGTACGGACGATCACCGAGGACATGGCCCGCCGCCTGGTCGAGGTGCCGGGCGTGATGGGGGTGGCACTCCGGCCACAGAAATCTCGGCGTCTACTTATGGCTGAGACGTCCTGAATTACGAGTCTTCGGAGCTCCGCGCCTTTGGGGGGAGTCCGCCGGCGAGGCCGACGCCGGCATTTCCGCCGTGCCGTCGCGTCCTTCATACTTCGCGCCGCCGCGCCCTTCCCTCCCGTAAAGAATGAAAGCGGTGCGGCGGGAAATTTGATCGACAACGTTAGTGGACGCCGGTCAAGGAGTGAGCACGGGAACTATGAGTCACTTTCGCGCCGCAGGGACTCTATGGAGAAGAGCTGCTTGTATCGCGTCAACTCGTCGAAGCTCCTGGAATAGAGGCTCGCGTCCTCATCGAGCGAGTCATACAAGGCTTCCCGCACGTCGGCCACCCCGACGAAAGTCCATGTGACCGTCTCGCCGTCCTCGTTGGCATAAGACGTCTCATCCTCTCGTCCTCGCGAATCCGCAGACGCGCGCGCTTCGTCGAGAGAACAGGCATGGATGAGCACGATGTCCTCGCTGAATCGTGGAGGAGCATAGCCACCACCGACCTGAGTCTTGAAGACCAGGATCGCGATGTACGGAACTCTGGATCCGCTATTCACAAGCTCGCCTCGCCCTCAGGGTTGGGCGCGGTAGTGGTCGGTGGCCGAGTCGTATGTGGGCCGGCCGTCTTCACGAGGCGTTCCCGGCATCGGGGTGCGAGGCCTTTCCTGCCGAGGCTTCGCACCCGCGTCACGGTTGGGAAGGCGTTTGAAGGAACGCGCGCACCGTCGCGACCACCTCGGGGCCGGCGCCCTCCAGGAGCGCGTGACCGGCGTCGCGAACGTCCACCAGGCGCGATCGCGGCATCACGTCGCGATAATCGTTCGCCGCGGACATCGGGATGTAGTCGCAACTGCCACGCAGGATCAGGGTCCGCACCGACCCGAGGCCGGGCACCTCGGCCCGGGTGACACCGTCGAGGCCAGGATGCTGTTGCGGCACCTGACTGGCGTAGAAACCCAGGCCGGACGGCTTCGCGGACCGGCCGCGGCGGTCGCAGAACGTCGCCGGTTCGGACGCGGCGAACAGCTCGGCGAACCGCGCGTCCATCTCCGCGTCCGAGGCGAACCAGCGCGCGACATCCGGGTCCGCGCCGACCAGCACGTAGACGAACAGGTTTCTGGGTTTGACCGCCAGTCCGTACGCGTATGCCTTCTGGGGCAGGGTCAACCGGCTCTGCGGCAGTCCGGGTCGCAGCGGGCGGCCCTGCCAGGGAAAGAAGCCCGGCGACATGAGCACGAGTTCCATGACCCGGTCCGGGTGCTCGGCGGCGTACACGGTCGCCACCTGAGCCCCCCACGAGTAGCCGAGGATCGAGACCTTCGGCATGCCGGTGGCCGCGATGACCGCGCCGAGGTCGTCCACGGCTCGCCGTAGAGAGTACTCATGCGGTTCGGAGAGCCTGCTCGAGTCGCCCACCCCGATCTGGTCGTAGATCACGATGTCGCGGTCGACGGCGAGGCCGCTCAGTGCGCGTTCCTCGGCTTCCGTGAAGGGCACCCCGGGCCCGCCGTGCAGAGCCACCAGCGGCGGCCTTTTCTGGGCCGTGGCCCGGATCGTACGGACGGCCAACTCGCCGCCGGCCACCCGCAGGCGCGCCGCGCGGTGATCCGGCCGGACATCTGGCGTGGACACGCCCGGCCACATGAAGAGACTCAAGGAGACGGCCGTGCTGATGGCGACCAGGCGTGCCGCGTCGACCAGTGGCCGCCGTCGCGCCGAATCGCGGGCTCGGCTGACCCGCCACTTCGCGATCAGGATCGCGGCGGCACAGCTCACCGTCCAGGCGCCGGCGAGCGCGGTCCACGGCTGGTGGAACGACGCGACCAGCACCACGACGCTCGCGACCTGCAGCAGGCACAGCAGCCCGCACAGCATGGCGAACCGTACAAGTCTTATCGAGGCCCTGACGCCCGGCGTCGGCGGCGGCCCTCCGGCGCTGTCACGCGGCCCCGTCACCACGTCGCCTCTGCCTCCTGGTGATCCGTACTGTCGTACGTAGAGCGCAGCCTAGCCACGAGAGCCTCCGGCGGTGAAGGCCCGCGCCCCCCGTCAGCGCCTGATCGCGCGGCAGCACTCCCTAACAGGTCGGCCTACCGGCGGACGTCGGCACCGGGGCGTAACCGGCGGCCCGGGTGGTGAAGTTCCCCTGGCCCTGGGTCCGGCTGCCGCCGTGTGCTGAGTGAGTTTCCCCGAGCGTAAAGAGTTGAACGGGCTTGGCTGTGGAATGCCAGTAGGGAGCGCTACGGGCTTGACCGATCGAGTCGGTGTTGGGGGATCGCCTTGGAGCAGTGGGCCAGGCGCGAGGACCGGCGGCTGCTATCCGGCCGTGGCCGGTTCGTCGCGGATGTGGCGGTGCCGGGTTGCCTGGATGCGGTCTTTGTCAGAAGCAGGATCGCTCACGGTGTCGTGCGCGACGTGGACTGCGCGGCCGCCCGAGAGGTGCCGGGAGTGGTCGGGGTGTGGTCGGCGGCGGATCTGTCCGGGCTACCCGCGTGTGCGCACGCTGCCGCGCGCCTGCAGGATCTGCCGCCGGTGCCTCATACGCTGCTCGCGCAGCTGTCCACCGCTGAGGCGGTCGCCGGACGTGAATGGCCGGCGTTGGCGAAGGACCGTGTGCGGTATGCGGGAGAGGCCGTCGCGGTCGTCGTGGGAGAGGACCGCTACCGGGCCGAGGACGGAGCCGCCGAGGTCGCCGTCCGGATCGATCCGCTGCCGGCCGTGGTAACGCCCTCCGCCGCCGCCGACGACTCGGTTCTGCTGTTCGACGGGCGGAGCAACACCGCGTTCCGGGGAGAGGCCGGGACACCGATCGATGAGACGGTATGGAAGGAGGCAGCCGCCGTCGTCGAGGCCCGCTACCGCCAGCAACTCCTGATGCCGACGCCGATGGAGTGCCGGACGATCCTCGCGGTCCCCGAACAGGACGGGCGGTTGACGGTGTGGTCGGGGCATCAGATGCCTCACCGGCTGCGGCGTGAAGTGGCGGCGCTGCTGGGAATGCCGGTCGACCGGATCCGCGTGGTGGTGCCCGATACCGGCGGCGCGTTCGGTTCCAAGAGCGCGGCGTTTCCGGAGTTCGTCACGGTGGTCTACCTGGCGGTGATGCTCGGGCGGCCCGTCCGCTGGATCGAGGACCGTCTGGAGTCCATGACGGCCGCAACCCGCGGGCGGGGCCAGGACCACGGGTCCGGCTCGCCGCCGACGCCGACGGGCACCTGCTCGCCTACGAACTGCAGATCGACGCCGACGTGGGTGCCTACCCTCATCTCGGGGTGGGCCTGCCCATGCAGACGGCCTGGATGGCCACCGGGCCGTACGCCACACCGCGGGTTCACGCCTCCGTGCGCTCGGTGCTGACCAACACGATGGTGACCTACCCGTATCGCGGTGCCGGCCGGCCGGAGGCGACGATCGCGTTGGAGCGGTCGATGGACCTGCTGGCCCGCCGACTCGGGCTGGACCCGGCGGAGTTGCGGCGACGCAACTTCATCCCGGCCGATGACTTCCCGTACCAGACCCCCACCGGCCGGTGCTACGACAGCGGGAACTACGCCGCCGCCCTCGACCTGGCGTTGGAGACCATCGGCTACGACACGTGGCGGGCCGAGCAGACACGCCGCAGGCATGACCCGCACGCCCTGCCGCTGGGCATCGGCCTGTCCTGCTACGTGGAACGCTCCGGCGGAGAACCGGGGGGACTGCACGACTTCGCCGGCATCGAAGCGCACGAGGACGGCACGATCACCGCCCGCTGCGGCGCGGCCTCCAGCGGGCAGAGCCATGAGACAACCTTTCCCGCGCTGGTCGCCGCGACCCTCGGCGTCGACGTGAGCCGGGTACGGCTGATCGAGGGAGACACCGACGCACAGCCCGAGGGCCTGGGTTCCTTCGCCAGCCGTTCGGCGCAGGTCGACGGGGCGGCCCTGCACCACGCGTCCGCCCTGCTCATCGACCTGGCACGCGAGCGGGCCGCGGACTTGTGGGGGACGCCGGTCGAGGAGGTGGAGTGGTCCGATGGCTCGGTCCGCCACGTCCGGGACGGCTCGGCCGCGATGGACGTGGCGGAACTGGTGAAAGCCACCGGACCGCTCAGTGTCGACGACCGGTTCGAGTCGGGCATGGGCTTTCCGTTCGGCGCCCACGCCGCCGTCGCCGAGGTCGATCCGGAACTCGGCACCGTCCGCGTGCTACGACTGGTCGCCGTGGACGACTGCGGAGTCGTGCTCAATCCGGCGGTGGTACGCGGGCAGGCATTCGGTTCGGCCGTCCAGGGGATCGGCCAGGCCCTGTACGAGGGCATCCCCTACGGCGACGACGGCGTGCCGCTGTTGGCGGGCGGCCTGCTGGACTACCTTCTGCCGACCGCGAGCGAGGTCCCGCCCATCGAGGTCAAGGAGACCCGCACCCCGAGCCCGAGTACGCCGCTGGGTGCCAAGGGGGCGGGTGAGTCGGGCTGCATCGGCACACCCGCGGCGATCGTCAACGCCGTGGCCGACGCGCTCCAGATCGCCGACCCCGGTCTGCTGCAGATGCCGCTGACCCCGGACGTCGTGTGGCGCGCGGCCCGAGCCACGAAGTACGAGGGTGCCCGTTGAAACCCGCAGCCTTCGACTACGTCGCACCTCGTACCGTGGACGAGGCCCTGAACGCCCTCGGCGACACCCGGCGCGACGTCCGCGTCCTCGCCGGCGGCCAGAGCCTGATCCTGGAGATGCACCTGCAGCGGATCCGCCCCGACCTGGTGGTCGACATCAACCGTGTCGCCGGGCTCGACCGCCTGAGCGTGAACGACGGCACGGTCGAGATCGGCGCGCTGGTCCGCCACGGCGTCTTCGAGTCCCCACAGGCGGTGCCGGGCCCGCTCGGCAGGCTGTTCGCGCTCGCCGCCGTCAACATCGCCCACCCGCCCATCCGCGCCTGCGGCACGATGGTGGGCAGCCTCGCCTGGGCGCATCCGGCATCGGAGTGGTGCGCGATCGCCCTCGCGCTCGGCGCCGCGATCGAGGTACGCAGTACCGGCGGCACCCGCGAGATCGCGGCCCGTGACTACTTCCGCGGCCCCTTCCAGACCGCGCGCGCACGAGACGAGCTCATCACCTCGGTGCGGTTCCCGCTGCCCGCAGACGGCACCGGGGTCGGCTTCATGGAGCACCGGCGGACGCATTTCTGCTTCGCCCAGGTGGCCGTTGCCGCCACGCTCACCGCGCAAGACGGACTGATCAGCGACGCGAGGATCGGCCTGGTCAACTGCGCCGACCGGCCGATTCGGGCCCACGCCGCCGAACAGGTCCTGGTCGGCCGCGAGATCACCGTCCCGGCGGTCGGCAACCGGCTGCCCGGCGGCCACCCATTCGCCCGTGCCGGCCGGATCGCCGCCGACCAGGACGCCGCTCCTCTCGCCGAGCCATACGCCGACCCGGAACACCGGCGGCAGGTCATCGCCGTGCTGGTCGGCCGAACGCTGCGCCAGGCGGCGGAGGGAGTCCTTCAGTGAAGATCACACTTACGGTCAACGGCGACGACTACCCGCTGGATGTCGAGCCGCGACGCATCTTGGCCGATGTACTGCGCGAGGACTGCCGGCTGACGGGTACACACCTCGGTTGCGAGCACGGCGTCTGTGGGGCCTGCACAGTGCTGGTGGACGGCAAGGCCGTACGTTCCTGCCTCATGCTTGCCGTACAGTGCGACGGCAGGTCGGTACGCACCGTTGAAGGCCTGGCGGGGCCTGACGGCGAGCCGCATCCTCTCCAACGGGCCTTCTCCGCCGAGCACGCCCTGCAGTGCGGTTTCTGCACACCGGGCTTCTTGATGGTGGCGGCAGGCGCCCTGGAGGCCGACCCCACTATCGGCGACGATCCGGAACGGGTACACGGCCTGGTCGAGTCCAACATCTGCCGCTGCACCGGCTATGAACCCATCCGGCGAGCGATCATGCGCGCCGCGGCCGAGTCGGCCTCGCTTCGGAGGCGGTGACGGGCAGGTCATCTCCCGCCGGGCAGCGGCCGCAGGCCGTCCTCATGCACCCGCTGCGGCTGCCCGCCCCGAGTGGGAACGCCACTACGTGGTCAACCTGCACGGCAACCCGGTCGAGCGGAAGCAGCCGGCCTGCCGCCGCTCCCCACCCACGCGGACCCCTCAGGCGGAGGCGAAGAACCGGCGGCCGGTGGCCGTCCCGAGTTCCGACCGCTCAGCCAGGTTGATCCCCATCTCCGACAGCCTCACCAGGTGAATCAGTCGCTGTTCTTCCCAGTCCGCCAGCCGCTGGGCGGGAAGGTCTTGACCGGGTGTCCATCCGCGCATGGCCGCGGCGAGGCCGGCCGCGTCACCGAACGCCTTGGAGGTCCCGGAGGCGGTGTGCGGCCGGACCGTTCCGGCGGCGTCGCCGATCAGAGCCGCATGGTCGGCGACCATCCGAAACGGCCGAAGGTCGAAGACAGGCTGCATGAAGACCTCACTGTGCCGCACGAGCTCCGCGAACGGCGGCGGAAGCGATGCCTCCGCCGTGGCATTAACCTCCGCGACGACGTCCGGACGCATCTCCCCAGGCGGCAGGAAGGTCGTGAACCGCTTTCCGGACCGGCTCGCAAGCAGCCGTGGAACGTCGCGCTCGAGCACGTTCGTGTACCACACCCAGTTGACCCGCCTGGAGCCCACAGCCAGCTCGCCGCCGGGACCAGGAACCAGGTAGCACAGCATCTGCAGGCCGGCCGCGCCGAAGAACGTGAACCGGTCCGCCAGCAGGTCCAGAAGGCCACCGGGCAGGGCCGACTCCGGTTCCAGCCCTCGCCAGGCCACATACCCGGCGTACGCGGGACGCGCGGCGGAATCGAGTAGCCGGCGCGTGGCCGAGCCGATCCCGTCCGCGCCCACCAGGAAGTCACCCTGAGCCGTGTAGCCGTCAGCGAACTCGGCCGTGACGTCAGAACCTTCCACCCGGACCCGCCTAAGGGCACTGTCCAAGCGGTAACAGACCCCGGCGAGGGGTTCCCGCAACGCCCGGTAGAGAGTGTCCCAGGCCGTCATCAACTGCGGGGCCTCATACCTGTCGGGACTGCCGTGGATGTGAAGCTGCTGGCGCTCACGCAGTTCGACACTCACCGACTCCGCGGACATGCCCAGGCCGACCAACAGCGCCTCCACCTCCGGCTGCATGACGATCCCAGCGCCACGGGCCTGCATCCTGCCCGCCGACCGCTCGTACACGACAGCCTCCGCACCGACCGCCCGCAACTCATGAGCCGCTGCCAGGCCCCCGACGGACCCACCGATGATCAAAGCCTTGAACGCTTCCCTCGGACGCATTGGATACCCTTCCCTGCCCGCAAAATCCGGCAGGTCTTTTCTATACTCACGCGTCCCTGCGTTCCCCTTAATTCAGCGCAACCAGAGCCGAGAACTGGGTGTTGACCTGCGCAGGTCTACCGCCGATCCGGCTGCACGATCTCCGCCATGGTGCCGTCTCGCTGATGCTCGCTGCCGGCATCGTCGTGGCCGAGGTTGTGGGATGGAGAACCGGGAAGGTGTGGTGTCAGGAATCGAGCTATGCGGTCTGGCTGTCCACCCTCATCCAAGGGAACTGATCATGTCCACTCCCGTGGTTCTCGTTACCGGCGCGCTCACCGGCATCGGTCGCGCCGTGGCCGTCGCCTATGCTCGCGAGGGCGCGAATCTCGTCGTCTCCGGCCGGCATGAGGACGTCGGCGTCGAGCTCGCCGATGAGCTGAGCAAACTCGGCGCGCAGGTCGCGTTCGTCCGTGCCGACGTGCGCAGCAACGAGGACATGACCAATCTCATCGACCGCACCGTTGAACGCTTCAGCCACTTGGACATCGCCTTCAACAACGCCGGCACAGAGGGCGCACCGGGACCTGTCACGGATGTCACCGACGAAAGCTACGCGGCCACCTTCGACACCAACGTCCTGGGCACGTTGCTGAGTATGAAACACGAGTTCCGCGCCATGCGACCTCAGGGCGGTGGGAGCATCATCAACGTCAGCTCCACCTACGGGCTGATGGGCTACCCCAACTCCGCCCTCTACGTCGGTAGCAAGCACGCCGTCATCGGCATCACCAAGGCGGCGGCACTCGAAGGCGCCGCCCACGGCATCCGCGTCAACGCCATCGCCCCCGGCTTCACCCAGACCGGCATGTACGAGAGGTTCACCGCCGGCGACGACGTCCGCGAGGCCGTCAACTCCGTCCTGCCCATGCACCGCCCCGGCACCCCGGAGGAGATAGCCGCGGCCGTGCTCTACATCGGCTCCGACAAAGCCTCCTACCTCACCGGGCAGACCATCGTCCTGGACGGCGGCCTCACGGCCGGATGGCCCCTCTTTTCCACCGGCTGACCCCTTCGCGAAGTGACGCGGCGGATGATCGGTGAAGCCCGGCTCATGGCTCCGGCTTGTCGCCCGGCTCGCGGCCCCTTCGCGGACCTTTAGGTGATCCGTCAAGACGCGGCCATGCCGATCTCGAGCTGTTCCTGGCTGCCCTGGCTGCGGATGCGTCAGGTGACGAGCAGTCCGCCGTCGACGAACAAGTCCTGGGCGTTGACGCCGGTGTTGCGGAGAAGGAACTCGGTGGCATCGACGACCTCCGCTGTCGTCACGAGGCGTCCGATAGGGGTACGCGGCACGTGGGGTGGTCGGGCACGTCGCGCCACTTCGGGCTGTCTCCCACCACGCCCGGGTGGATCGCGTTGACGCGGTGGGGCGCTATCTCCACCGCCAGGGTTTTCACCAGACCGGTGATACCCCCGTTGAAGGCGGTCACCATGGTTGAGCCGGGGTAGGGGCGCTCCTTGGCCAAGCCGCCGAAGAGCACGACCGACGCGTCGAGGGTGAACCGGTCACGCAGGGCGCGCACGGTCTCGGTGTAGCCCACCAGCTTGATGGTCACGGCCCTGATGGCCTCGGCGATATCGAAGTCCGCAAGGGAGTTGACGCCCTGTGCGATGGCGCTGATCACCAGGTTGTCGACCTCGCGTACATCGACGAGCGCAGCGGCGATCGTCTCCGGACGAGACAGGTCAACGGCCATGCCTCGGGTCGTGCCGCCGATTTCGGTGGCGACGGTGTCGGCGTGCGCCGTGGTGCGGCTCGTGATGATGACGGTGTCGCCGCGGTCGGCGAATCGCTGCGCTACGGCGCGGCCCAGCCCGCTGCTTCCTCCGACGGTGATCGAGGTGGTCACGATCAGTGGTCCTCTCAGGCCTGCAGGCGGCTGATACAGAACTCCATGTAAGCAAACAGTTCCGGGGGGTTTGCGGCGGCCCTCGCTGAAGCGCCGGTAGAGAACGTCGCGCGCGCCGAACGCCCTCCCGACCGGGTACGGGAGGAACTGCTCTGGCCCCGGCTCGGCGGAACGGAAGATCACGCGCGCCAGGCGAAGCCTGGCCTTGAGGCCACCCGCGCAGACGGCCCCGCCCGCGTGCGGACGAGGCCATCTGGGCGTCTGACACTCCCTAACAGGTCGGCTTACCGGCGGATGCCGGCACCGGAGCGTAACCGGCGGCCCGGGTGGTGAAGTTTCCCTGGCCCTGAGTCCGGCTGCGGAGGCGGGTCGCGTAGCCGAAGGTCTCGGCCAGCGGCACGATCGCAGTGATCACGACCGTACCCGCTCTCGCGGTCGAGCCCGAGATCCGGCCGCGCCGTGCCGCCAGGTCGCCGAGCACTCCGCCGACGGCGGCGTCGGGCACGGTGACCGTGACCTCGGCCACCGGTTCCAGCAGCACCATCGCACTGGCGCGCAGTGCCTCCCGCAGCGCGAGCCTGCCGGCCGTCCGGAACGCCATCTCCGAAGAGTCCTTGGGATGGGTGGCTCCGTCGGTGAGCGTGACCCGCAGTCCGGTGACGGGGTGGCCGCCGATCGGGCCCTCGGCCAGGGCGTCCCGGCAACCGGCCTCCACCGCGCGGACGTACTCCCGCGGCACCCGTCCGCCGACGACGGTCGAGTGGAACAGGAAGTCCACTCCGCCGCCATCGTCACGGACGAGGTCCGGGGTGACCTCCAGCGGCGCCACGTCGAGGACGACCTGGGCGAACTGGCCCGCGCCACCGTCCTGCTTGACGTGCCGATACACCAGCCCGGACACCCCACGCACCATCGCCTCCCGATATGTCACCCGCGGGCGGCCGACGATCGGTTCCAGCCCATAAGTACGGCGGATCTTCTCCACCGCGACCTCCAGATGCAGCTCGCCCATTCCCGACAGCACCGTCTGACCGGTCTCGGCGTCGGCCCTGACCACCAGCGAGGGATCCTCCTCGACCAGCCGCGCCAGCGCCGAGGCCAACCGCCCGGTGTCGGTGCTTCTGCGAACCTCGACGGCCACGGAGACCACCGGAACGGCCGTGCTCGGCGGTTCGAGGACCAGCGGCGCCGCGGGTGCACACAGCGTGGCCCCCGCGCGGGCCGTTTTCAGCCCGATCACCGCGACGATGTCCCCGGCCACCGCCCGGTCCACCTCGGTGTGCCGGTCCGCCTGCACCCGCAGGATCCGGCCGATCCGCTCGGTGCGCCGCGCGCCGGCGTCCAGCACCGTGTCTCCCTTCTCCACCGTTCCCGAGTACACGCGTAGGTAGGTCAGCCGCCCGGTGGCGGTCGAACTCACCTTGAACGCCAGTGCGGCGAACGGCGCCGCCGGGTCGGCGGCGCGCTCCTGCTCCGTGCCGTCCTGGCTGCCGCGCACCGCCGGCATGTCCAGAGGCGAGGGCAGGTAGGACACGACGGCGTCCAGCAACGGCTCGATCCCGCGATTTCGGTAGGCCGATCCGCACAGCACCACCACGCCCTCACCCGTACGGGTCAGGTCGCGCAGCGCGGCGGCGAGAGTCCGTTCGGAGATCGCCGACTCCGCGCAGAACTCCTCCAACGCTATCGGGTGCAGTTCGGCCACCGCCTCCTCGAGGAGTCGGCGGCGCCGGCGGGATTCTTCCCGCAGGGAGTCCGGAACCGGGCCCTCCTCGCACGTGCCGCGGCCGTCGGCCCAGACGAGCGCCCGCATGCGCAGCAGGTCCACCACTCCAACGAACCCGTCCTCACGCCCGATCGGCAGCTGGACCACCAGCGGGGTGACGTGCAGTCGCGCGCGGATCGACTCGACCGCCGTGTCGAGATCGGCGCCGGCGCGGTCGAGCTTGTTGACGAAAGCGATCCGCGGCGCCCCGTACCGGTCGGCCTGCCGCCATACCGACTCGCTCTGCGGTTCGGCTCCGGCGACTCCGTCGAATATCGCGACGGCACCGTCGAGTACCCGCAGCGAACGCTCCACCTCGTCGGAGAAGTCGACGTGGCCCGGGGTGTCGATCAGGTTGATCCGGTGTCCGTCCCACGCACAGCTCACCGCCGCGGCGAAGATGGTGATCCCACGATCCCGCTCCTGGGAGTCGAAGTCCGTGACGGTCGTCCCGTCGTGGACTTCGCCACGCTTGTACGTGGTGCCGGTGACATAGAGGATCCGCTCGGTGATGGTGGTCTTGCCGGCATCGACGTGGGCGAGAATGCCCAGGTTGCGGACATCGGCCGGCGTATCCGTGAGATGGCGGTGCAGGTTGGCGCGCATTGCCTATGACCCTTCGAGATGGTCCAGATGGGGAAAGCGCGATTCCCGAGCGAAAGAGCCTGATGCGGTGCCACCGCATCAGGAGATGCCCGGCCGATCAGCTCGGCACGGGGCAGACGCAGGTCAGATTTCCGCCGGGGACATCCAGTGCCGGCCGCGCAGCCGACACCAGGCCGGCGAAGACACCAGGAGCACCTCATACCGTGACGCGGGGATGACCTCAGCGGTGCGGTAGCGCACGGCCGGCTCCTCTCCCTCGTCAATGCGCACGTCGCGGCGGCGCGTCGTTCGCGGCGAGTGTATTGAGATCAGTGCCCGCGAGAGAACTGGTTTTTGACCGCGAACCTGGGTGCTGCCGGCCCTCGCGATCCGGTCGGATTCCCCGGCGGTTCCCTCGATCCGGGCGGAGCGGCGGGCTCTATGGGAGCACCGAGGGGATCCCGTCCGCCGCCTCCCACAGGCTGCTCGCCGCCGCCATGATGGTCGGGTCACGACTGCGCCGGCTGGGGTTTCAGCAACAGCGGGAGAGGGTCTTCTTCAATCGGATGACGCTCGGCGAGCCCAGGCAGGTGACTCCCGCCTGACAGCATCGATCGCTCTGCTGGTGGGGCGTCCGACTCCCTGGGGGACCTGTTCGAGGGGCACGTCGAAGAGCTCCGCCCACTGGCGACGCCAGCCGAGCCGTCGCTGGGCCAGCCGGGTGGCGCGATTGTCGGCGTGGCGGCGACGGCGGTCGGCTTCCGCTCTGGCTGCGGTCTGCGACTGCAGCCAGAGCGGGGTGTCACGCAGCAGTCGCTCAACGTTCTCGGCCGACCACCGGCCGCTCTTGGGGCGCAGGAGCCGGATCACCTCGACGGGAAGGTCGAAGAGCTCCGCCACCGATGTGTCAGACAGACGGGAGGCCACCCGCGCGGCTGCGTCGACGGCGGCTTGTTCGTCCCGGTGGCGCCGGAAGGCCGCCTCGGCGGCTCGGCGGGCTTCGGCAAGAGCGGCCTCTCGCAGCTCTTGATCCGCCCGAGCTTGCAACAGCCAGGAAGGCGGTGCGGCGAGCAGCTCGTCGAGGGAGGAAGCGAACAGATGATCTCCAACGCGTTGGAGATCATCTGGTACCTGATCGATGGGCACGCCGAGTTTCCGCTCGGCTTCGTGCGGCGAGATCAGGAGTGCGATCAGCTCCGTCGCCCGGGCGAGCAGAGCGGTGAGCATCGCCTCCAACTCGGCAGGAATCAGGCGAGCCTGGCGTAGGGTCGCGACGAGCGGGGGAATACGCGGGTCCACGATGAGGCGGAGCCGTCGCAACGGGCCAGGCCAGACACTGGCGGCTGTCATCAGCGCCGCGGCCCAGATCAGCACGTCGACCCGATCTCTGTCCAGCGCGGGCTTGGCGGCTTCGATCTCGGTGCGAGCTGTCTGAGCGCGCACGAGGTTGAGCTTGCGGGTTTTGGCTGCTTTTCTGGCAGCTTCGGATCTGGAGTACGCCCGTGCCGCAGCGCGGAGCTCGGCGTCCGCACGGGCGTGGTCGGCCAGAGCATCGACATCGGCCGCGCGGTAGTAGCGGACCACGAGAGCGCGGCCGTACTTCCTGATCTCCTCGACAGCGACGGGGGCCAGGCCGGTGGCGAGCTGCTTGAAGCGCTCCGCCGAGATGCCGAGCCTGGCGGCCGCCTGGGTGGCGTTGCATCGATGCTCGTCGGCGAGCAGTTGTCGGAAGTGCTCCAGGTCGGCCTGGGCCGCGTTGACCGAGACCGGGTCGAACGTACGGTTGGGCAGGCGTCGGAGCAGACCGGTCTCGACCGCGAGGTCGACCTCCCACACGGCAAGTCTGAGCAGCTCGCGAACCTTCTCCCGGCCCACACCGCGCGCCATGGGTGCCTCCCTTTCCGCCGAAGGCCGTCGCGGAAGAGCCTGCCAGGGGCCTCCGACAGTTCCAGGCTTACGGGCCTGGTGCGGGCCAGGGGCCACCTGTAAGGCGGGCGGTGTCGTAGCGCCATGGCGATCGGTGAAGTTCAGCACCCAGGAACTCGGCCAGGGCCACAAAAGATCATGCCGCGACCAGGGTTGGCCCCAGCGCGCACAAGCGCGACCAGACGGGGTACGTTGACCGCGTGCCAGCGGGCCTGGGCGGGCTCAATCAGCTTGAACGCCATGGCGAGACCTGCGGAGGGAGCCGGGGCCCTTGGTACCTTCCGGGCGATCCACAGGTTCCAAGCAGTGCTCTTGGCGAGCGTCATGCCCATCGCGCTCGAACGATGCCGTCTTCGTCAGGTAGGACCGCGACGAGCGCGCCAGGCTGGTCCGCCGGAAACGGCCCGCGAAGCTGATCGCTGTGCCGTGTGCCGAAATCTCGGCCATGCTGACGTCGTTCACTGCCACGGGTGCACCGACGAAGGCGGTGACCATGGCACGAGGTCTGAGCGCGGCACGGACCGGGCGATCCCGTCCCCAGGGGTCACCAGGTGCCAGCACCATGCGTTGTAGGCCCACATTTCAAGCAGTGCCACTTCCCCGTTGGTTCGACTCGCCAGGAGTTCCACCTCTGCCCAGAACCCTTCATCCGCCGGCCGGTATGGCACTGGATCTTCGAGATCCAGATCGTAGGGCGAGGTGAAGCCTTCGTCCACGAAGAGTCCGAGCCCGTGCACGCGGTCTACCGCCTGGAAGCACGGCCGATGACTGCTGACATAGAGGTAGTAGTCCCAGCCGACCGCGAGACTGAAGCGGCCTTCGGCCTCCAGGAGGCACCACACACCGTCCTCGCGCAGCATCGCTCGGACCAGTTCCAGCCCCGCCGCAAGCGAGACCACGCGGCCGTCATAGAACTCCTCCGCAGACAGGTTGGATACTTCCGGGCCGTAGCCGGGCAGAAGACGCCCGGAGCTGATGCCGTGCAGTCCGGGAGTGCGTACGACCAACTCGGTGATCCCGGACTCTTGGGCGAACAGCTCTACCGCCATCAGATAGGCCGATTCCACCTGCTCGTACCGCCGGCGGGTGAGGACGCGACCGTCGAAGGTCTGGCCGATCTCACAGATGGAGGTCCAATCGTCCCCCACAAAGGCCCCGCTCGCGTCTCTCAGTCGCGGGTCGTACTTGGTCACTCTGAAACGGTGGTCGAGCATGCTCCATCATCTTTTGACGGACGAAGCTCCAACAAGATCGACTAAATCGAGTAGGAGGGTCGGGCGACCTGACCCTCCTACTCGATTTGACTCGCTGGCGTCGTGGGCCCGGAAACCAACACGCGAACGCGACGACACGTCTCCCCAGGCCAGGGCCCCCGCGATGGTCGTCGGCCGCTTCGTCGAAGTTCCCGTACTGGCCACGGGACATGTCGGCGCCATGACCGGGGATAACCCCGCCAGATGTCCGAACGGGGAAACGGGAGGCGCCCACACTGACGGGGCGGCCCCGGAAAACGGTCAACGGCCCAGAGGTGCAGCCATGCCCAAATACCTGATACAGGCCAGCTATACGGAGGCGGGACTGAAGGGGGTTCTCAAGGGGGGAGGTACCGCGCGACGCCAAGCGGTGGATCGCATGGTGGAGAGCGTCGGGGGCCGTGTCGAGCAGATGTACTTCGCCTTCGGTGAGAGCGACGTGTACATAGTGGCCGACCTGCCCAGCAACGCCGCCTCCGCCGCCGTGGGATTCACAACCTCGGCCTCCGGTGGCGTACGGACGAAGACGGTCGTTCTCCTGACGGCGGAGGAGGTCGACGAGGCCGCCAAACTGAAGGTGCAGTACCAAACGCCCGGTGCATGATCGTACGTCGCGCCGGTGTGCGTTCAGGACGGGTGAGGACCGGCCGCGCCGTCTGAGACGCGCCAGCCTGCAAAGGCGAGCGCGGCGCCAGCCCCGGCCGCGGTGGGTGGTCGGCAGCCGGCTCCCGCGCGGTCCGTCCAGAGAAGACGCACGGGAGCCGGCAGGTTGTGCTTCGGGGTTCTCAGGCCGCCGAGCCGGTGATGTGGAACGGCACCTCGGTGATATTCGACGTCACGCCGAGCTTGCGCAGGTCCTTGGCATCGACCCGGCCGTCGCCGTTGAGGTCCTTCACCGTGTCAGGCGCGTCGTCGAGCACGCCGTTGCGGTTGAGGTCGCCCACGACCGCGACGGTGAGCATGCTACGGACGTCCTTTCCGAACAGCGGCTTGCCGACCAGCCAGGAGTCCCACAGCTTCACCGCATTCCCGGCCTTGTCCCGCTCGGCCACGCCCGTAACGTTGAACAGGTTGGCCAGGTTCGTGCCCGGTCCCGAAAAGCCGGTCGTCGTTGGGGTTTCAAGGCACCTCCGGCAGACGGCACCTTGTCGATCTTTCCGGACTTCGACCCGACGGGTGAAGGTGGAGCGTGCTCGACCACCGCTTCAGAGTGACCAAGTACGACCCGCGATTGAGAGACGCGTCTCAAGTAACTGGGTCGCGACATCGCCGAGTGGGAAGGTGGCGTCCCCTTATTCGGCATCCGGCATCCAGCCCCGCGCCTCAGCACTGGAACCCGGGCCACAAATGATCACGCCGCGACCAGGATTTCGGCTGGCGAGCAAACGATGAGCAACCATCGTGATCAACACGGGGGGTGGGGCGCCAACGAGCTGATCACCAAATGAAGAAAACCCAGGTCAGATGTACCAACCTGGGTTTCTTGCAAGTGCGCCGCCAGGGACTCGAACCCCGGACCCGCTGATTAAGAGTCAGCGGTTCGCCCTGTCATCCCGTGCCGGCCACCACCACACCGCGCCGTTTGATGCCGCTTCGTACGGCCGTCGCCCGGTCTGAGTGCCGCTCAATGCCACGGCCTGACGTCCCGTTCCACGGCATCCGAGCAACCACCGAGCAACCCGGCCACCGAAATGAAGGGGAACCGCTGCATCGACGTGTTCCGCTGGCGGCTCGGCCGCGAGCTTGACGTCCTTCCCCTCCGTGTCCACCACGAGCGCTGCACCCTGCGTCAATTTGTGGCGTACACCGAGCTTCTCCCGTCTCGGCCACGCCTTCGAACACCGTAGCCCGTCATCGGCGGGTACACAGCGCTGCCTTCCTTATTGCTTCTACGTAGGGCGAATCTTCCGCCCTAATGCCCAGATCAAGCTGCTCGAAAGGTACAAGTGCGGGATGGTCAGGGTCCCGGTCCTGCATCCATGCTGACCAGGCATCATGAACATCAGAAGGGCTTACCTCAGTACCCTTGGCGCGAAGCAGGACCGCATACAGGAGGAAGAGAGAGTCGGAATCCTCCGGAGGGCTGGCTGTGTCGGCGAGCATTCCACGGATCAGTTGGGCATCGTCACTCAAGTACGTCACCCCCAGAACCTTCCCATGAACATCAGAACGTGCAACATGGCGAAAACCCATGGGATCGCACGTTCGCTAGTTCCCAGCTCTGCGTACCGACTACGCCATGACGGGATCGGGTCCTGCCTGAGGTACCGCCACTCCTCCGAAAAGATCTTTAGCGAGAGCGCTTCCTCGGCCTTGTTGATGACCTTGAACTTGGCACGATTGAGGTCCCGATAGCTACGCAACTGCAGCCACCAGGTGGCCGAGAGCGCGACTCCCGCAAGAGAGACCGCGATCCCGATTCCCCACGGCGATTTCGCAAGGTTAGGTGCCGCCACACCGAGCACCGCAACGAACGTCGTCTGCACCGTGAGGAAGAAGGCATTCGCAGTCCCTCGCCGAGCGGAGAGGCGATCTGCCATCTCGACCGCCATCTTGTAGAGGTCCAAGAAGGCTGGCGAGACATCGGGCGGGGGCGTGCTCATCTCGCCCCGCCGATGAGGCTCTCAAGGTTGTCCCATGCCCACTTGTAGACCTTGTCACTAGCTTCCGCAGCGGTGGGCTTCGTGCAGGTTTTGTCGGCGTATCCCCAGAGCAAGAAGTACGGGATCCCCTCCTGCTGAGCTATCTCGAGTTCGATAGCTACGCCCTTGGCGGTGTGCGTGTGCTCGCCACAGATAACAATCACGACGTCAGAGGCCCGTATGCGGCGCCTCGCTTCATCTCGCCATGTCGGCGACGCCTCCTTGATCGACCAGTCGTGGATCTCGAAGGGAGAGCCGGGGAGCTTGGCCTGGCCCACGAGCAGGTGCTTCAGCGGGGCGTCATGGTCGTAGTCGAAGCTAACAAACGCGCGTTTGGGGACTGCCACGTGATCCTCCAAGAGAGGGCGAGTACGAGCGATTGCAGTAAGGGTAGGGACTGGCACCGACATCTACGCTGGCATGACCGCGGGCGGCTGAAATCTGTCAGCACCTCCTCTGGCGGGGGATTGTGCAGTGCGGCTCGTCCCCTGGGCGGGTGTCGGACTGCTTATCGGCGTTCACGGAGCGCAGCTTGCAGACGGACAGTGAGCTCTTCGGCGATGTCCGTGGCGCGATCTCGAATCACGTTAAACCTCAGAGATCCCTCCGGCGGCGAAACGACCGGCCCTTCAGACATAGTTAGTGTGGCCGAAGACCGAGTGCCGACAGCTGCGACATTTCCGATAGCCAGCAGGTTCGCGGGTTCGATAACAGCGGCTGGCGCGAAATCTGCTGCCGAGAGTGGGAGTTCGCTCAGCAGGTGCAGCAAGCGCCTTACCCGGTCAATCACGTCCTCAGGATCAAAAATTGACCCAAGCCTATCGCCAGGGAGCGGCGTCCATGTAGCTCGCTGCCCGCTACGGGTGACCGCGATCCCGGAGAGTCCAGGCTGCCGCCCACCTGTGGCGGTCCACACGGCGTTGGAGGTAGTGTCCGCGTTAACGGCCTCTCCGAGATCGAACAGCCCTTGCTGGCGCCCGATCTCGATCAACTTGCCTGGGAGACCGGCTACAACCCGCATATCCAGCGGCACCGAGTCCCGTGCCGGAACGAGATGCACTTCAAGAACGGCTCGGCTGCTCATCCTCGAGGCGCCGATGATCTGGGATCGAGTAATGATCGGCATAGGCATAGTGCGGATCCACTCGAGCGGTCCTGCCGCGACGCTTGGGACAAGCGTCGCAACCGCATTTTCCTGGCTTGACGCGACCGGAGACGCCTTTTGAACCTGTTCCGGGCTGCCCTGGCCGACAGCGGCCCAACCTCTCCCGGGGAAGGGCGGAGGCATAGTTGGCTTGGCGCGTTCGGGACGAAGTCCGGATAGCAGCGTCTCCCTCGCGACCTCGGCGTCGATGCCGAACAGCCGTATCTGAACGATTGACTTGAACATCCCAGGCGGCGTGCAATCCCGAACCATGATCGGAATCAGCCGTCTCTCAAGGCCTTGTGGATCACTCGCGAACATGGCGGCCCACTCGGGCTGGGCAAAGTTGGAGTTCAAGTAGTCCGGTGAGAGAACCGCGATCACACGGCCGGCGCGAGCAGTGGCCTCCTGCATCTTGAGGACGAAGTTCGTTCCGGGCGGGAAGTCCCACGCCTGAATGATGCACGAGTATCCCTCGTGCTCCAACGTCCAGGAAATCCACTCCGCCCACTCGGTGTCCGCCTGCGTGTACGAGATGAAGAAGTCAGCCTTGCCGTCGTCCACGCGCATCCTCCTGTTGTTGCCTGACACGACGCTGCGTGGAGGGTAATCCTGCGTCGCAGAAGTCGTCATGATCTCCTTTAGGACGATGTTATCGCCGGTTGTGGCGTCACAGGTGTCCCCACAGTCACTCCAGACGCACCCAAAATCGCGACTGGATCAGGTGATCCGGGCACCCAGTCGGTGGCGAAGGTCTCCGTCTGCTTGATGGCGAGTTCAGCGGCCGCGCGTTCCTCTTCCGCCTGGTAGTCAAACCTCGCCAACAGGCGCCGGACGCAGGGCTGACGGAGTTCTCGAATGTTGAGACGACGAGAAGGGGATTCGCAGGTCACGGGTTGATCGCGTACGGCGTGGCGAAGTCCTGACATGCAACAAGGCCCCGTAGAACGGCGGTTCTCACGCCAACCCGATCTACCGGAGCCTCGTTGTCCGTGCAGTCTGCCATGCCGCCCGTCGTGTCCGCCATCAGCGCACCATCAACGCCGTTGACCAGCGTGGATCTCTCGCACCGGCTGATGAGGTCGTGGACATGGCCGATCTGCGCCAGGTATGGGCCCAGGTCCCAGACCCCCGTGATCGACGCGGACGGCGCCATCCACTGGCCTTGATGCTGGCCCTGGTCCAGGCGGCGATCGTGTCCGGCGCGGTCTCCTCCGCCGCGATCCGGCACTGGATCGCCCGTGCCCCGCAAGAAGTCCTGGCCCAGCTCGGCGCCCGAAAGGATCGGCGGACCGGCCTGTTCCAAGCCCCGCACCCCGATACCGTGTGCCGCACGATCGCGCGGGTCAACGCCACGCACGTCGATGCCGCCTACGCCGCGCACCGGGCCGGCCAGCTGCGCGAGCTGTACGACGATCCCGACGAGTTGATCCCCATGACCGTCGACGGCAAGACCTAACGCGGCACCGCCACCCCTGGCAAGTCCGCCCGGCATCGGCTCGACGCGCAGTTGGCCCACGACGCCCTCATGGTCGCGACGATCGACGTCGGCTCCAAGAGCAACGAGATCACCGCCTTCGCCCCGCTACTGGACCAGATCGACTGCCTGAAGAACATCGTGATCAGCGCCGACAGGCTGCATACGCAGCGGGAGCACGCCCGCTACCTGCACCGGCGCGAAGCGTTCTACGTCTTCCCGGTCGGCGGCAACCAGCCGGGCCTGTTCGACCAGCTCGACGCCTTGGCCTGGAACGAGGTCCCGATCGGGTGGACCACCTACGACCGCGGCCACGGCCGCACCGAGGTCCGCACCATCCAGGTGATGCCCGCCCCGGCCGGGGCCCGCTTTCCGCACGTCAAGCAGGTCTTCCTGCTCGAACGCTACGTCTATGACCTGCACTGGAAGCCGTTGTCGAGCATCGCGGTGCTGGGCGTCACCAACCTGCCCGTGACGCTGGCCGGCCCACGACGCCTGGCCGAACTGGTCAGAGGCGAATGGTCAATCGAAAACAAAGATCATTACGTGAGAGACGTCACCCTCGGAGAGGACCGATGCAGGGTCCGTACCGCCTCGGCCCCGTCGATCCTGGCCACCATGCGCAGCTACGCGATCGGCGCGCTACGCCTGCTCGGCTTCACCAACATCGCCGACGGCACCCGATGGGCGCGCGACGACTTCCACATCGCCCTGGGTCTCACGATGTGAGAACTCCTCCAGCCCTGGCGCCGGACGCGGCTGTGGAGCTTCACACGAACGGACAGCCAGTCGACACTCAGTTTTTGGCCGATGCTGAGCTGAACACGGTCGATCACTGGTAGACGCTCAGCGTGTTCTCTTTTGCCGTTTACGAGGTTGCAGTTGAGGCAGCCAATATGCAGGCGGTTGCGGCTCGTCCCCAATGAGCGCCCAATCGTCGGAATCCCTATCTTCTCGGGGAGCCCAGGAGCGGGGAGGAGACAGCGCGAGCGTATCGTGGACCGCATTTTCCATCTCAGGCCAGGGCTTGTTGTGGGTGAAGTCATTCAGCAAGCGCGCAATCCCGTACTCCGTCATCTGCGGACTCCAAGTCCTGTTAATAACCTGGCAGTAGTCGTCGGCTTCAAAGAGCACACTGAAATGCTGGTCTGATCGCGGTCCGGCGACCCAAAGCAGCCTGTCACCCGGCGCGAGCATCTCGCGACCAATGAGCATACCGTTGGCTGCCATTTGATCGCGATCCAGATAAGGGACAGGATCGACATCACTACCGGGATGGTTATCACTGAATCCGGCGACATGGCCGGGCGATCTCGCTCCAAAAATCTCCAAGTGATCCCCGTCGGACTGCGCCTGCCAGAGATCAATAATTTCCGGCGGGTGGCCAGCGAAGAGCTTCTGTAGGGACGTCCAGGAGATCAAGGCGAAGACCTGGCCTTCCTCCAGAGCCAAGGCCAGGCGATCCCCTGACCTCAGTAGATATCGATCTAGCGATTGCCAGCTCTCGATTCCGGCCACTTCGACAGCGGCCATTCGGACCGCGTCGATGGCTTGCGCCACGGTGGCGTTGAAGAATTCCCGCCTCGGATTCACTCGGGTTTCCGCGAGTAATTCATGCGCGCGGCGCTCAACGGCCTCAGGCCGTGAAGTCATGGTTCGGAAGGCGACCTCGAACGGCTTCGGCAGGCCTGTCTTGTAAAGATCGAGCGCCCGATCTTCGGGAAGCCACGAGGAGAGGCCGACCTTAACGAGGCCCGGCATGGCTTCGTTGGTTAGAACGTAAACAAATCCGATCTTGTGCTGGGGGATCACCGTAAAATCCTCCAAGACTCAGGTGTGCTGTCACAAGCGATAGATTAGCCGCGTTCGACAGTTTGGAATATACTTCCAAACTCGCACAGCGTTCTTAAGAAAGTCCTCTCATACATTGCGCCGTTCATGGCTGTGCTCTGGTCATGGTGACGCGGGTGCCCATTCGTTGGCGAAGGTCTCCATCTGCTTGATGACGAGTTCGACGGCCTCTCGCTCCTCCTCGGGTGGATAGTCGAACCTGGCCAACAGCCGCCGGACGCGGCTGCGCAGCTTCGCGCGGACGGGTTCGCGGGACAGCCAGTCGACGCTCAGGTTCTGCCGAATGTCGGCTACCAGGGCGCGCGCAATCTCGGCAAGCGTGTCGTCTCCCATAACGGCCTTGGCGATTCCGTGGCTGGCAACAGCGTCGTAGAAGGCGAGTTCAGCGACATTGAGCGGCGGGTCGAAACGCTCGCCTCGCCGAGCATCCGCAGAGACCTCTTTAGCCATAGCGACCAGTTCGGCGATCAGCTCGGCGCTGGTGAGCTGTTGCCGCATATAGCGGATCATCAGGTCTTCGAGCCTCTCAGCGAAGCTCTCTCTGCGGATGATGTTGTGCCGGGTCACCTCGCGCATCTTCTGCTCAATCAGCCGGCGGAGCGCTTCGGCGGCCAGGTGCGGAGTCTCGGAGGTCTGCAGCCTGCGCAGGTGCTCGTCGTTGAGCTGCGTGATGTCCAGATGCCCTATTCCGGCCTCAGCGTACAAGTCGGTGATCTCCGCGGCATCGACTACAGAGGCCGCTAACTGAGACAGGTAGATACTCACCTCGGCGGCAAGCGGCTTCCCGCTTGCTTCACGGTCGGCGGCGTCCAGCTTGACGATCCAGGCGCGCACCTCGACGAAGAAGGCGATATCTCTCCGCAGCGCCTCCAGGTTGTCGAACCGTTCGACAATGTCACGGCTCATCGCGCACAGCCGATAGAAACGCTCCAACCGGGTGGCGCGCTCCTTAAAACGGTCTGACAAGCTCTTCTGGCCTGGCTCGACCTTGTTTCCAGGGGTGCGGGGGTCACGGAGGTAGTTAGTTACCATCCGTAGGACCCGTATGCGGGGACGAGGGACAGATGTGTCCGCGAGGAGTCGCCGCCAGTCGATGCCTGACAGCAAGCCGCAGATGATCGAGTACTCGTTGCCGACCTCTGTGATGGCCCGCTCGATGTCCCGCCCTAGAGTCTGGTCGTTCTGATCGTTGGGACTGTACTCCTTGAGTGCATTCTTGAGGTTGTCAGTGAGCGGCGCGTATCCGACGAGCAGCCCCTCCTGCTTGCCGCGGAACCTGCGATTGACCCGGGCGAGTGCCTGCATCAGGTTCGCCCCCTGCATCGGGCGATCCATGTACAGGGTGTGGATCGGCGGGGCATCGTAGCCAGTGAGCAACATCGAGTGCACAATGAGCAGCTCAAGCTCGTCGTCAATGTCTTTGGCTCGCGCCTGGACGACCTTGTGCTGGGACGGGCGGAGGGCGTGAGCCTTTAGGTGTTCAGGGTCGGACGGGTCGCTATGAAAGACGATCTTCATCTTGCCCTTGTCCACGGTCTCGGCCACCCAATGAGGCCGCTCTTCCTTGATCGCGTCGAAGAGCCGGACACAGACCTCACGGCTGACACAGACAACCATGGCCTTGCCTGGGCCACCGAGCTGTGGGCGCATCAGCTCCGACCGCTGCTCCCAGTGCGCAACCAGGTCCGCGGCGAGCGTCTTGATCCGGTCAGGCGCGCCGTACACGTTGGTCATGTGCGCGGCGTATTGCATAACCCGACGACGCTCGGCGTCATCCAAATCGGCAGTCAGCGCGTCGGCCTCTTGGTCGATCGTTTCGGGGTCCACACCTGGCGGCAGGGAGACAGGGATGAGCCGTGGCTCGTGATAAACGCGGACGGTAGCCCCGTCGTCTACAGCCCGCTTGAGGTCGTAGATGTCGATGTATGGGCCGAACACCTCACGGGTGTTGGCCTCGGCCGTGGAGACGGGCGTCCCGGTAAAGGCGATCAGCGTCGCGTACGGCAGCGCGCCCCGCAGGTGACGGGCGTAGCCATTCAGGTTGTCATAGTGGCTGCGGTGCGCCTCGTCGACCACGACCAGGATGTTGCGGCGGTCAGACAGCAGCGGGTGATCCTCGCCGGACTCCCGCTCCTCTTTCGTACGCCCGAACTTCTGCAGCGTGGTGAAGATGATCCCTCCGGTGCGCCGGCGGGTCAGTTCCGCCCGGAGTTCCTCGCGGGTTTGCACCTGGATCGGTTCTTGTCCGAGAAGTCCTTGGCTGTCCTGGAAGGTGCCAAAGAGCTGGTCGTCGAGGTCGTTGCGATCGGTGATGACAACGATCGTCGGGTTGTTGAGTGCGGGCTGACGCGAAACCATCGCCGCCGTGCACACCATCTCCTCGGACTTGCCTGACCCCTGTGTGTGCCAGACCACTCCCGCTTGGCCGTTGCTGCGGGACGCCTCCACGATTGCTTCGACGGCCTTGGTCACTGCGTGATATTGGTGCGGCTTGGCGATGCGCTTCCCGGACGGGGTGAAATTTACAAAGTGCCGGGCCAGGCGAAGGAATCGATTTAGCGTGAATAGGCCGTGCAGCGCGAGAAACAGCGCTTCCACGCCATCGTGGTCGGGCGAGTTCGTGTCTACCCGCTCGCCGTCGTCGTCAAGGTTCCAGGGAGCGAAGTGCTCGTACGGCGTGAACGGCGTGCCGTACTTTGCGCTGAGACCGTCGGAGATCAGGCAGAGCACGTTGTAGCGGAAAGCCACCGGAAATTCATTGACGTAAGTGTGGAGCTGGGCGTGCGCATCCTTAAGCGTGGCGTGCTCGTCAGCAGCGTTCTTCAACTCGATTAAGGCAAGCGGCAGGCCATTGACGTAGAGGACGACGTCGAAGCGGCGCTCCTTTTCCCCGTCGATTACCGTGACCTGGTTGACTGCGTGATAGGTGTTCGTATTCGGGTTACGCAGATCGATCAGGCGGACCGTCGGCGTAATCTCCGCACCGAACTCGTCGGTGTAGGTAAGGCGGATCCCGTGGGTGAGGTACTCATGGGCGAGCCTGTTCTCCGGCAGTGCCTCTCGGGACTTCGGCGTTGTCGCAATGGTCATCGCATCACGTACGGCCGACGGCGGTAGCTCAGGGTTCAGTCGCTCGACAGCGGCATGCAGCTCGTCCCGAAGGATCAGGTCGTCCCACGTCGCCCGGCTCCCGGACCCCGGCGCGACGTCCTTGCCAGCTTTCGGGAGCCAAGAAAGCTCAGCGAGTTCATCGAGAGCATGGTGCTCCCAGGCGGACTCGGTCATCTTGCCGTCGTCATTCGTGGCCGTCATAAGGCGTCCTCGACAATCTGCTCCGCGTCTCGAACGCGCAGTCGGCCGGACATGAGCTCAGGAAGCAGCGCGTCACGCAGCTCCGCAAGGGTTAGTGATTCTTGTTCTGCGGCAAGCGCTCGCGCCCAGAAAGCGTTACACTTGACTTCTAGTTTTTGAAGCATGACGGTGCTTGGTGTCGGCACAAGCTCATCGAGGTGGCGGCGCTGGATATGGCCCATTGTGGTCGCCTTATCAGCTGCAACGGAACGAAAATCCGCTAGCTTCAACTTTACCAGTTCAAATGGTAGCCAAATAGGATAATTACCCTTTGGAATGACCTTAAATATGTGCTGGTTGATGATAGCTTCCGGGCGATACCACCTGGCCACCGTAAGGGAACCCGACCAGGCAAAAAGAACATCTCCAGGCCGCGCCAAGTGCCTCTCAGAAACGTCCATGTCGTTATAGATCGTTGATGGCCCCGGGCCCGAGTTGATCTCGGCAATGCGGATAACCATCCGCCCAGTTCCTGTTGCATCCTTCGTGAAGGCGCGCCCGTTGATAAACGCTGCCACATCCGACAGCGGCCGCTCCGAGAATTCACACTTTGCTTCATTGATCGCATTACTATACGTGGCCGACAATAGCTCACCAGTAGTAATGGCAAGGCGCTCATTGAGCGCAATCTTATCGTCCAGCGCTCCCAGAACATCCGCAATTGCATCCTGGCAAGGGCGACCCGGCAACGGGATAGGGACCTGCCGAAGGATCCCTAGATTGATCTTCTGCGTTACGCTTCCGCTCAGTCGAGCGGATAGCCACTCGATCGCCTGCGGCGACTTTAGATACCAGTTAACATAGCTGTGATTCACATAGTCGACCAGTGGGATAACAGCCACGTCACGCGAGACGTTGAATCCCGCCATGGACGGCGGGACAATTGCACAGTGCCCCGGCTCAGCGATTAGATTGATAACCAACTCGCCGCCACGAAGGATTGTTCGACGGAACTGCTCACTCACTTCGCGAGTTACGCGCTTCTCGTCACTAAATACAATCCGATTGCCTCGGATATCTCCTCCCCGGATTACCGGTATACCGTTCGGAACAAAGTCACCAACTTTAACGATCCCGTAGGTTATCCCGCGCGTGGAGTCACACAGCTCTCCCAGCGGGAGAGCAGGCCGCTCAACCATCGATCCTCCCGAGTTGTTCGCGAACGACTACGTCGAGACGCGCGGCCTCGTCAAAGTGCTCGAAGAGTTCTTTTGTGAGCCTGGCGATGCGTTCTTCCACCGGTTCGGCGTCGGGGCCCTCTTCGATTTCTGCCGTACCAACATAACGCCCGGGTGTGAGGATAAAGTCGTGCTCCCGGATCTCTGCCAGTGACGCGGAGTAGCAGAAGCCGGGCACGTCTTCGTACTTGATGCCCTTGTCCTTGGCGGACTTGGTACCACGCCAGGCGTGGTAGGTGTCAGCGACCTTGGCGAGGTCTTCATCGGTGAAGATTCGCTCGGTGCGGTCGACCATGGTGCCGATGCTCCGCGCGTCGATGAAGAGCACTTCACCCCTTCGGTCGGTAAGTGCCTTGCCTCCCTGTGGAGTCTTGTCTTTGGCAAAGAACCACAAGCAAGCGGGGATCGCGGTCGAACGGAAGAGATTGCCAGGCAGAACCACCATGCAGGCAACCAGATCGGCCTCGACCAGCGCGGTGCGGATCTCACCTTCCCCGCTCTGCTTGGAGGACATCGACCCGTTGGCCAGGACGACACCGGCCATACCGCGTTCGCCAAGCTTGGAGATGATGTGCTGAAGCCAGGCGTAGTTGGCGTTGGACTGTGGCGGCGCGCCGTACACCCAGCGCGGGTCCTTCTCTTTCCGCGACCAGGCAGACATGTTGAACGGCGGGTTGGCCATGATGAAATCGGCCTTGAGGTCCGGCAGTTTGTCCTCTGCGAAGGTGTCGGCCCAGCGCGTCCCGATGCCCTTGGGGTCGATGCCATGGATGGCAAGGTTCATCTTTGCCAGCCGCCAGGTCCGCTCGTTGGCCTCCTGACCGTAGATGGCAATGTCGTCGCTGTGGTCTCGTCCGGCATGAGCAACAACGAACCTGCTGGCCTGGACGAACATGCCTCCCGATCCACAGCACGGGTCGTACACGCGCCCCTTGTACGGCTCCAGAATTTCCACCAGCAGCCGGACCACGCTTGCGGGCGTGTAGAACTCTCCGGCGCGCTTGCCTTCAGCGCGGGCGAACTTCTCCAAAAAATACTCGTAGACCTCGCCGAGCACGTCTCGTGCGGGACGGTCGCCATGGCCGGTGAAACGAGCGTCGCTGATCAGGTCGACGAGTTCCTTGAGACGCCGCTGGTCGACGTTGTCCCGGTTGAAGATCAGTGGGAGAACGCCGGTGAGCGCCGGGTTCTCCTTCATCACGGCGCTCATCGCATCGTCGAGGAGCTTGCCGACACCGCCTTCCGCGCTCGTGGCCTTTTCGGCGATGTAATCCCAGCGGGCGGTCGAGGGAACCCAGAAGACGTTCTTCTCGGTGTACTCGTCCTTCTCTTCAAGAAACGCGGCGCGGCGATGCTCGGGGATCTCCGCGAGCTCGGGGTCAGCGGCGAGCTCGGCGCGCCGCTCGGCGAAGGCATCCGAGACGTACTTGAGGAAGACCAGCCCGAGGACGAACTCCTTGTACTGAGCCGCGTCCATCGAGCCGCGGAGCTTGTCAGCGGCCTTCCACAGGATGTCCTGGATCTCCTTGGTGCTGGAGATGCCGGGGAGTTCGCCCTGCCCGACGGCTGCGCGCTTACGTGGCGGCATCGTTTCCTCTTCTCTAGTGATCAGTGAGGGTCAAAGTCCCGTCGGCAAAGCCGGCGACGGTCAAGTTGTGAATCTCGGCAAGCTCGTTCTGCTGGGCGCGGAGCAGGCTCTGCCGCGCCTCGATATCGGCAAGGAGGGCATCGAGGCGCTCGCCATCCGCCAGGTTCAGGTCGGGAATGGTGAGGTCCTCGATCCGGATCGCACGGACCGCACCGGGGCTGCGATCGGTGTTCCTGGCCGCTGCGAGCAACGCGGCTAGGACTCGGGGAGTGAGCGGGCGTACGGCTTCGGCGACGACGCGAAGTGCCCGCGCGGGGAAGGCGACTACTGAAAAGCCTTCGTGATCGACCATCAGGGCGAACCGGGGTGAGGTCGTGTAGACAATATCGCCCGGCTCGGTCAGAGCGGCGTACTCATAGGTGGCTGCGAACACCATGCGGTCGATCTTGCGACTGCCGATGGGGCTCGCACCAGCGACCTCCTCGGAGCCGAGCACGGTGTGGTGGCCTTCCCGCTGTACATGCCGTGGGTGGATGCGATGCCCCTTGACCTTCAAGATCCGGCCATCTGCGATGAGCGCGCCCACAGTGGTGAGCGGCGCGAGTGAGCCGATGCGGCGTACAACGTTACCCCGCACCCGACCATGAGTTTCGCCATATTGCTGAGCCAGAAGGGCCGCGCGATCAAGGCGCCCCTCGGCTTCGGCGATCAGCGCAGGGCGTTCGGTCACCGTACGTGCCAGGACCTGGGACTGCGGCGGCCCAGGCGGCGTGAGCACTCCACCAAACTCCGCATCGAGTTGCGCGATCGGTACGGCATGGCCGTAGCGAGGGTCGTGTCCGTCGAAACGCCGATATCCCTCGGCGCGCCACAGCAGGATGTCTTCGGTGAGCCGGGCACGCACACGTTCGCTGAGGGTTTCGGCGCTGATGTCGCAGAGCAGCACATAACCTCGCGCAGCCTTGATCGGAGCACGAGTCATGACCCACAGGGCTGCTCGGTAGCCGGGTCGATAAGGGATCACGCCCCCGGAGAGATTGACGACGGCCTCCACGATGCCGCTGCGCAACAGGGCCGAGCGAAGCTGCGCCTCTTCGGTGCCGGTGAGCTGGTCAACGAGCACGTCAGCGGGACCGATGACAACGGCGGTGCACCCAGGGCCGAGGAGATCGCTTACCCGCTCGACCTCGGCCAGGGTGGCCAATACGGACCGGACTTCACCGGGCCTATATGGCAGCTGCGTGACGATGAGGTCCGGGTCGGCCATCCCCTCCTCCAGGTCGGTGCCGACCTGGACGTCGAGCGCGTGCTCGACGATCCCGGCCAGCAGTAGCCGGCGCCGGGCAAGCCGGACGAGCCAGTCCACCCGCTCCGCCGCGAACGCCACAATGCCATCGGTCTGGTCCGTCTGCTTGATAAGAGCGACGAGGAGGTCCCCCGCTCCGGCGTAGGGGTCCGCGATCGCGATACGGCTCTTCTTCGTCAGGCGGGA
Organism: Microtetraspora malaysiensis; assembly: GCF_050947145.1. Classification (NCBI taxonomy): domain Bacteria; kingdom Bacillati; phylum Actinomycetota; class Actinomycetes; order Streptosporangiales; family Streptosporangiaceae; genus Microtetraspora; species Microtetraspora malaysiensis. Next base: position 1,883,862 of record NZ_CP191998.1, on the reverse strand, counting down.
GGGCAGGTCGGTGATCTCAGTGATCAGGCGCAGCAGCTCTGGAGCGGGAAGGGACGCGGCGAGTTCGTCGAGGCCGATCCGGGAACGAGCCGCCAACAGCCACTCGTAGGCGTTGCCCGGGGTGTAGGCGGCCTCCACGAGATTGTCGGCCAGGTGTGCCAGCGTCAGAGCGGACGAATCCGCGCCTCGGAGTTCACGCAGCACGAACTCGTCCTCGATGTCCATGCGCTCGGCTCTGCGCAACAGCTCCGACCATGACGTGGTGCCGGCCTCGGCGAGAAGGGGCCGTTCGACAAGCTGACGCAGGCAGAGCAGGCTCCCTGCGATCTCAACGAGCCTGCGCGGGCCGAACTGAGTGGCATAAGCCGCGATGCTGTAGAGGGCCATCTCTTCACGGATTTGGGCACCGGAGGCGTTTCCGAGGTCCTTGTCTGCGAGCCATCGCACCACCTCGCCACCTCTGAAAAGGGGCTTGCTGTGGCCGCTGGCAGCAGGGGCGGGAAAGTCAGGGTAGCGACGTCGCCAGGTGCTGACGACCGGCCTCTCCACCCTGGCGAGCCTGGCGATTTCCGTCATGGACATCAACGGCGAGTGCGAGACCGCCATATCAACACCTCCCCTCCTTAATCACTCAAGAATGTAGATGGAAGATCCATCATTAGGCCACTAGATTGGTTGATAACCCCGGTTATCAACCAACAGCCGAGTCAGACTCAGAGGCAGGATCGGCCGAGGGTGCGGGGAGCGCCCTGACTGCACGTTCTGCCATAGCCGACTCGATCAGCTCAGGGCTGCCAAGGGGGCGCGTGGACTGCTCCGCAGCGTGGATCTCGGCCAGCTGGCTCTCTACGACCTTGAGGGTCTGGAACTTACGCGCGGTGACGAAGACCCGGCCCTCCATGGAGCCCACGGTCTCGTTGTATGCCTTAACCGACCGGTCCAGCGCGCCACCGAGCCGGCTGAGGTGTCCGCCCATAACCGACAGCCGCTCATACAGCTCTCGGCCAAGCTCGTAGACCTGCTTGAGGTTGTCCTGCAGCGCTGCCTGAGTCCAAGCGAACGCGATCGTTCGAAGCATGGCGATCAGCGACGTCGGCGTCGCGATCAGCACCTGCTTGAAGGCCGCGTACTCCAGAAGGGACTGGTCATGGTCAAGTGCCGGCTGAAGAAACGCGTCGCTGGGCACGAACAGCACCACGAATTCCGGTGAGCCCGCGACCTTACGGAAGTACTCCTTGCTACTTAGGGCGTCCACATGCTTGCGCAGGTGCTTGGCATGGTCAGCCCAGTGCTTCTTCGCCTCGACCTCATCTGCCGCCTCGATCGCCGCCATGAACGCGGCCATCGGCACCTTGGCATCCACCACTACGTGCTTGCCCCCGGACAGATGGACCACCATGTCAGGCCGGACCGCGGTCTCCATGTCGGCGACGTGGACCTGGAGATCGAAATCGCAGTGTTCAACCATGCCGGCCAGCTCGGCGGCCCGCTGGAGGTGCATCTCTCCCCACTGTCCGCGCACCTGCGGCTTCTTGAGCGCCTCCACCAGGTTGCGGGTCTCCTTACGGGTCCTGACCCCCTCTTCCGTCAAAGTCGTCAGCTGCTGGTCCAGCTTTGCGTCGGCTGCCACGCGGGTGGTGCTGAACTCCTTGAGCTGCCTGTCCATCTGGGCCAAGTGCTCCTGCACGGGCTTACTAACCGCACTCAGCGTCGCCTCGGCCTTGGTGACCAGCTCCGCCTGGGACTTCTTGAGCATCTCGTCCGTGGCGGCGCGGAGTGACTCCTCGAGGAGCCGGTTGTTCTCGTCGCGAGTCTGATCGAGCTCCTTGCGGACCGCCTCCAGCGCCGTGGCCTGCTCCTGAAGGCCCTGCTTCTGCGCGGTCAGCTCGCTGAGCTGTTCCTTGAGCTCCTGAATCTCTTCACGAAGCCGAGCCCCCGTGACTTCGAGCTTCGTGTTTTCCAGCCGCGCCTCGTGGAGCCGGCGCTCAGCCTGCTCGGATCGGTCCTGTGCAGTGGCGAGAGCCACCTTGAGGTGCTCGGTTTCGACCTCCTTGCGCTGCTGGTCGACGCGGGCTGTCTTCAGCTCCATCTCGAGGCTGCCGAGTCGTTCATCCAAGAACCGGCGGTCGGTGAGCGCGGTGGTGTAGGCGCGATCGAGGTCGGCGAGCTTCTCCCGAGCCTCGTTTCGTTCCGAGCGGAGCTCGTCCACCTGCTCCTGAGCCTGACGCTGCTGCTCTTGCGCGATCTTCATTTCCGCCCGATCGCTGTCGGCGCGGCTACGGGCGACCAGGTAGCCCATCAGAGCTGTGATAGCAGCAATAAAGAGAGTAAGTACGGTTGCCACGGGAGTCCTTTCGGATGTACCGCACCGGTCTGCAGAACGTGAGACCGGCCGAGGAAGACGCGGTTACTGGAGTGGCGACGTTTCCCAGGGGGAACTAGCATCCCAGCAGGACCAACCGTAGAACGTCTTTGCGTTTAAGGCGGGCACTTTTCCGATAACCCCCCTTATCAAGCACATCAGGCCTGACATCCACGTATCGACCAGAACCCGAATGGGACGTTCGAGATGCCGACAAAGTTGCAAAACGGGCCAAAGTATCTGTTTCGACCAGATTCCAGTCGTATCGACTCCGGGCGTCAGTGCAGCCCGTCTTAGGCGTGATCTTTCTAGACGAATCCGGCAGAACATGATTTTTCTGCACGAAACGCGCGAAGCGTCGGTGGGTGACACGAGTGAGGCCCGCTTGACCGGGTGCCAGCGCGAGCACCTACCAAGTGCCGACGGCGAGCGGGTGCGGAGATGCCAGTTCCTCGCCTCTTGGCAGTGCTGGCCGACCCGCCCCCGTGGTCATCTGTACGGCAACCCCGACAACATGCACCACGTGTAGTGGTACGCCTCACTTCGAACTTGCGGACGAGCAAACAGGTTGCGCAGGCCGACGGCTCCATTGCTGCCGACAACCGAACGCAATGAGAACGAGCGAGCGGGACTTTGCAGGCATACGCGAAATCCGAAGGATTGCTCAGCATCATGCCGTGCCGAGCCTAGTCTCGGCTCAAGCGAGTCTGGCCGCGCTCAATACAAGTATCCCGAATTAAACTTCCTTGACCTGGCGCATTACTTGACAGATGCTTGGAGGCTGTCTTGATCAGGCGGGGAGGGGACATCTCGTGCGAAACGATGCCACACGGGCGCACTACGATCGTTTGGCCGACAAGTACGACGAGAACTGGGCGCACAGCTCCGAGTTCATCCAGTGGATGACCAGCAGCATTCAGCAGCGCTTGCGCCTCGGCCCAGACGATCGCGTGATCGACATAGGGTGCGGAACGGGACTCTACGCCCGCGGCCTGGCGGAACAGGCGAGCATGGTGGTCTGCGTCGATCCCTCCCAGGCGATGCTGGACCAGCTTCCCGCTGACGACCAGCTGATCCCACTGCATGCGGGGGCCGAAGATCTCGCCGAAGGCCGAGTGCGGCTCCCGCATGATGGCTATGACGCGATCCTCCTCAAGGAGGTGATTCATCATGTCGCGGATCCGTCGGCTGGCCTCGCCGGCCTGACCCGGCTCCTGCGACCGGGCGGGCGGATCCTCGTGGCCATGTTGCCGACAAGCATCGAATACCCGCTGTTCGACGCAGCTCTGAAGCTTTTCCGAGAACTGCAACCCGACCCCGAGGACATCGTCGCCGCGATGCGCGACAGCGGCTTGGCCGCCGAACTCACCCACGACGAGTTCCCGCTCGTCTTCACCGCCGAGCGCTACATGCGTATGGTGCGCAGCCGCTACATGTCGCTGCTGTCGAACTTCGACGACGCCGCCATCGAAGCGGGGATCGACGAGATCCGCCGCAGGCACCCCGACCCTGAGTTCCGTTTCCCCGACCGATTCGCTTTCGTCCTCGGAGTGAAGGCGTGAGCTTCGAGCTCGATACCCGCTTACGCCAGCTACGCAACGAACTGGACGATCACTCCCGAGTCGCCCGCCATCTTGGGCTGGACTTCGAACGCCCGATCAAATCTCTCGGCGATGGTTACCCCGAGAACGCAATCGCGCTGGTCGGCAAAATCACGGAGCGGATCCTCAAGCAGCTGTGGCGCCACTACAACGTCCCGGGTGATCCGGGCGGGAAATCGCTCAACGAGCTGATCAAGGGCGCGCAGCCGCACATCCGCAGTGGGGCCGTCCTGGACGCTCTGCGCGACATCCAGCGGCTGCGCAATCGGTCCACCCACGACGGCTACGAGATCGCCGACGAGGACGGGCTCACCGCGGTCCGGCGGCTGCTGGATGTGCTGGCCTGGTTCAGCAGCACCGGCAGCGGCATCCTGAGCGGGGACATCCCCAAGCTCGCTCCCGACGTGGCGGCGAAGGCCGAGTTCCTCGCCGGGCTGTACGTCACCCTCGGCTTCAAGCCGGTGAAGCGGTTCGAGCTGTCCCGCAACACGGTCTATCAGCTGTTCTTCCGAGAGCGCGGCCTACGCAGCGAGTACGTCGAACTGCTGCTGAGCAAGAACGTCGACGACGTGGTCCAGGTATTGAACACGACCGGCGGACAACTGCTGCAGACGAAGCTCCCGAAACTCACCCGGTTCCTGATCTTGGAGGAGAACGGCATCCAGGAGGCGCCGGGGCCGCTGGGAGATGACTGTCGGGTCCTCACCTACGACCGGTTCATGGATGCGTTCATCGATCTCGAGCGATATCTGGCCGACGTCATCGGGACGTATCCGGAGCTGGTCGCCACCGACCGGCTGACGTTGTCCGGGGATCTCCTCACGACCGACGAACACACCGGCGAACAGCGAGTTTCTCAGGTCGGTGCGGCCGACGAACTCCTGGACGAGGTCGCCACCTCGGGCGGGAACCTGCTGATCGTCGGCCGCTCCGGCAGCGGCAAGACGACGCTGCTCAAGCAGTTGGTCGCACGGTCTGCCACCACCGAGCAGCGCCGCTACCGCTTCTACTTCGACATGAGCCTGAAACGGCGCGACGAGGAGTTCCGCGAGTTCGTCACCCGCATGCTCGCGCCGTACATGGAGGTGGAGTACAGCTACGTCTTCGAGGTGTTCCACTACTTCGCTCGCTCGGGTTCCGTACTCGTCGCGCTCGACGCAGTCGACGAGGCAGTGCCGTTGATGACCCAGGCCGGTTTCCTGGACCTGTTCGCCGAGCTCGCCCAGGTGCTCACCGCCGAGTCGGCGGTCATCACCTCATCGCGAGTGTCCTTCCTTGAGGACTCTCCCCAGGTACGGCGGCTACTCGATGGCACCGCTTTGGTGTCGGAGAAGCTGGTCCAGCAGCTCCACGCCCAAGGTGTGAACCCGCTCCAGGTCCCGCGTTTCTCGGCACTGCGTCTGCACGACGCGGTCGCCGTCGCCTCGCCCCTTGAGATGCGGCTTGCCGGCGAGGTCGGACACGCCCACCACGAACTTCCCCACCTGACCGAACTGGCCTGGACCCACATTGCCCGGGTCACTGCGACGGCCGGGATGGAGCGCACGTTCGCCTCCCTCGTCACGTACTTCGGCTCGGCCTTCCTCCGGGGTCACACGACCTTCACGTTCATCGACCTGGTCAACCACCTGGGGATCGACCTGTTCGAGGGCGGCCGGCTGACCTACGAGGCGCTGCGGCTCCGCGGGCTGTTCCGGCTGGTCGGTCCGTCCACAGTCGCCTTCATCCACTCGGCGTATCAAGAGCTGCTGGCCGCCGAATACCTTCGTGACCCCGGCAATCGGGAGACCGCGCTGGAGTCCGGCACTCCCCCGCGGCTCACCGAGCAGGTACGCGAGTTCCTTCACCGGCGCTCTCACGAGGCCCCGCCTGCTCCCGATGAGGAGTACGTCCTTCCCGCGGGGGTCTATCTGGTCGGGCCAAGTCATCATCTGATGCTGCGCCGCATCGAGCGCCCGCTCCGCTTCGACCGCTTCCCTGTCACGGTCGCTCGCTACAACCGTTTCCTGGAGGCAATCCGCCAGGACGGCTCGCGCCAGTGGGATCATTCGGACCAGCCGCCCGAGGTCTCGCACGAGCCGTGGCAGGAACGGCTGCGGATCCAGAACTACTTCACCGACTCGGCCTACGAGAACTATCCGGCTGTCTGCATCAGCTACTGGAGCGCGTACGCCTTCGCACGCTATGAAGGCAAGCGCCTGCCCACCTCCCTGGAGTGGGAAGCCGCAGCCCGAGGAACGGACGGGCGGCTGTTCCCATGGGGCGACGATATCGACCTCGAGATCGTGAGCTGCGCAGACTCCTGGAGTGGCCGGACATTGATCACATACGAGGCCTGGCGCGAGGAGCTCGACCGCGGCCGTCTGGCCCAGGCGATGCCCGGCTCGGTCGACGCACACCCCGGCAACGTCTCTCCGTACGGCCTGCGCGAGATGGCCGGCAACGTCTGGGAGATCACCGGGACCACCCTGGACCACCGCGACGAGGTCGTCATCTGCGGTGGTTCCTATGACAACCCGTACCGGGCCGTGCAAGCCTCCTCCAAGGGGCTCGCCCGGCGGTACGGCCGCAGCAACGTGATCGGCTTCCGATGTGTTGAGGAGGTGTGATGAACGGCGAGGCGACCTCCGCGCCCGGCGGTCAGCGGTTCGGGTACATCGCCGAACGCATGCCGCACGGCAGCGGCTACACCGGGCGGCTGAGCACCTATGTCGTCCGCGACGCGGAATCCGGTGCCGACCACACCTTCATGTACGCCGACATTGTGACCGAGGGATTCCGCACCCTCCACGTCGGGGAACGGGTCAGGTTCCTGGTCGACCTGGACGAGCCCGACCGGGCGCGCTACATCATCCGTCTCGATCTACCCGAGGTGGAGGACTATTACCGGTGAGCCGACTGGAACGGCAAGTCCTGATCGCGGTCTATCCAGCTCGCTTCCCCGCCAGTCCGGCGTGGGAGCCCGGGCCGTTGATCCTCCAGCATGGGCACGTCCGTTCCACCGCCGAGGCGCGCGGCCAGTACTACAGCGCCAAGGCAGCCCGTGTGCTGTACGGCGATGCCGAGCATCCGCAGCGCTGGCACGACGCCACCCGCCGGACTGTCGGAAACGTCGAAGTCATCGGCGTGGAAGCCCTTCAGGCGAGGTTCTCGGACGCCGGAGGGCTGGTTGCGATACATCTGCGGCCCCGGAACGGCACGCTCATCCCGCTCGTACGAGGGCTTGCCGGACGCAGAGGCGCGCCGCCGATCGGCTTCGATCCGCAGGCGGTCCTCCACGGGCAAGCCGTGATCGAGCCGGACGCACATCCCTTCACAGTCTCGTTCGTGACCGCGACCAGGCAGGGGCTCCCCCGCCTGTATCTTCAGCCTCGGTATTGGCGCTGGTCCGCCACCAACCAATGGCTGTGGGCACTGGGCTCGCGCAGTACGTTCGCCGACTATCCACCCGATTCCAGAAACCTGGAACCACGCGACGACGAGGTCATCCGGCTGTCCAGCGATTGGCACGCGGTCGTGCTCCGCGATGGCATGGGGGCCGTCGGCATCCGCCCAGATCAGGGGCCGGAGGACCCGTTCTTCGGCTACGCCGAGGTGTATCTGCGGTCCATCTACCTCGACGCCATCCTGCTCGGGCTACTGCAACAACAGGAGATCACGCGCCTGGAAGAGCACGCGGTCGCCGCGCTCGACTCCTCGTTGAAGACGGCGATGGCCGATCTCGAACGGCAGGTCAGCTCCTTCCGGCGGCATCTGTGGGCGCAACATCTGACCCCGCACGGGGTGCCTAATCGGCTGCTCTCCGCCTACCAGCGCCAGCACATGCTCCCGGGGCGCTACGAACAGATCCTTTCGGACATCAGCGACTTCAACCGGCTCACCCGAGATGAGGAGAGCCGCTACGTCAACAGCGCCATCGTCGTGTTCACCCTCGTCACGGTGCCCGCCGGGATCGCTTTGGCGCTGCTGCAGGTAATGGAGACGGACAACCCCTGGTTGTACTTCGCCGTGGCGGTGGTCTGCGTCATCTTCACCGGACTTCTGCTGCTCACCCGGTCCGCCCGTACGGCTCTGCAGGCGCTCCGCCGCCGGTTCACCCTGTAGGGCTGCCTCCTGCCGGAGGCGTTGTCGGCTTTTCTGAGCAAATTTCCGGCTCGTGCCCTCGAGATCCATTGCCAAGACTTGATCTTCCAGCCGTCAGTTGTGATCGCGTACGGGGTAGATCTTCGGATGTCACGAATCGTGCGCCATCCAGCCCTTTCAGGGGCTGTCCGGGGGTGATGCGTTGTGATCAAGCCATGCCCGTCCCGCAGGCCGCGGACTCGCTACCTCGTCCGAGGGGCACTCCTCAGCGTCGCGATGGTCGGCCTCAGTCCAACGGCCGGTTACGCGATGACCGTCCGGGATCCTTACTGCCAGGTGTCCCAGGAGGCCCGGCAGGTGTACGACGTTGCGAAGTTCTGCGACCTGATCAACAAGGACCTTGCGCAGGGCCGAATGCCTGACCTCCTGGCACGGCTGGAGGAGTCGCGTCGTATCCCGCAACCGCTGCCAACGGTCTCCAGGCCGCCGCAGCCGAGGAAGCCGCCGAACGTGACTCCTGCCAAGAACGACCGCGCCACGCCCAGCCGGAACGTGCAGAAGACTCACATCGAGCGGCCGGCTACACCACCGTCTCGTACCGAGAAGGTGCAGAACAGCGGGCGGCACCACCGGAAGCCCTTCGAGCACGCGGCTGAGAAACCGTCACGCGGCAAGGCCGTCCAAGCCAGGCAAGACAAGCCTCGCTCCGCTCCAACCCCGACGCCGTCGCCAGTGGCCTCTGAGGCCATATCGCCGCGGCCGGCGATATGGCCAACCACCTCTGTCGGGCACCTCTCCCCAAGTCCACGCGTTTCCGGCGCGTCAACCGCTGACCGAGAGTCCTTCATCGCCCCTATCGGGAAGGCCCTGCTGTACGGCATGGCGGTGGCGGGTGCGACCGCGCTGCTGCTCAGGCTCCGTCCGATGCCGACACGTGCGCGAATGAGCCAGGACACGAAGATCGGCGCGCCAGAGCGGCAGGACGAGACGGGGCCGAGCGTTCACACCGTCCCGATCACGATGAGCGCTCCTGAGCCGGAAATCACTCCGAGGGCGGAGCACAGCCAGGTCAGCACCAGCGCGGCGCTCATCACGGTCCGGGTGCTGGACCAGGTGACGGTGTACGGCCCGGCCAGGAGCGCCGACTGCAGCCGAGGAAAGGACGTCGCCGATCTCCTCGGCCTGCTGGTCGTTCACCGGGAGGGCCTGACGCGGGAACGGGCGTACCAGGTGCTGTGGCCCGATATCACGCTGGACCACTACGACTGCTTCCACGGGCCGAAGAGCGAACTGCGCGACAAGCTGGTGCGGGTCCTCGGTCGCCCGCACCAGGGCAAGAACCTGCTCCAGTACGTCGGGGGTCGTTACCGACTCAACCCGGCCCTGGTCACCGCCGACCTGTGGCAACTCCGCGATGCACTGGCCGAGGCGAAGCAGGCCGACAGCCCCGAGCAGATGATCGCGTCCCTGCGCAGGGCCGTCGACCTATACGCGGGGCCGTTCCTCCCCGCCGGCACTCATCCGTGGGCCACCGAGGTTGCCGAGGACCTGCGTCACGATGTCATCCAGGCGCTGCTGCGGCTCAGCGAACTCGATCCCGCCGCCGACCGCGTAACCGCCGTACTCGAACGGGCCCACCGGCTGGATCCCGTCAACGAGCAGGTGTCGTGCCGGATGATGCGCCACTTCAGTGCCCTCGGCCGGAACGACGCGGTCTACGCGACGTACCGGGACCTCTGCCAGGCGCTCGCGGAGTTGGACGGGCTCTCGCCGTCGGCCAAGACGCGCGAGCTGTACGGCAGGCTCACCGGCCACGTCTCGTAGCCCGTCACCGCGGTTCCAACCGAGTTGGGGCTGTCCCGTAGATCTGAGCCAGGAGGGTGAGCGCCCAGGTCGAAGGGCGCCTCCCTCCGGCGGGCCAGGCTTCGTAGTCGTACAGCCTGCTCTCACGGAGCGTGGCACCTCCGGACGGGTCGAGGTCGTTGAAGGCAGTTACAACCTGGGTCGCGGTGAGCCCGTTGGCGTAGCGGTAGAGCTTCAACGGGCTCACGTCATGGTCGAGGGCGAGCACCAACGCGATCTGGTCGACTGTGAAGCCGTGTAACCGGAGGGCACGGCCACGCCGTCGGCATTCGAGCAACGTCTGATAACCCGTACCTGACATGATCAACCCGCCTTCCAACATTCGCGCTGGTCAGTGACGGGCGGACCATAGGCCGACTTCTTGTGATTGATCGAGTCCGGCCGGGTGGTCCGCCAGCAGCGCATCGGCCGGTCACGGCATTCGATCAACGTTTCCGCAGGTCGCTGAGCTGTTCTGCGGGTCGGCGGATGACGTGATCCGGGGATTCGAATCGGATGGTGAGTCGATCCATCGTGCTGGTCCCTCCCGGATTTCCCGGGACGTCACGGAGGTGACCAGCATGAACGATCAGGAGCTTCAGGAGTTCCGCGAGTCTCAGCCCGGAGTGATCTGGACAACCGTCCGGCTCCGGCGCGGAGCGGGCGAGATGCTGTGGTGGCGGGTCTTCCCCGGCCGCGGTGACCAAGTCGCGCCCGCGCGCAAGATAGTACGAGCTCTGCTGGAGGACACCCAGCGCGCCGACGACGCGGAGTGGGTGGCGGCCGAGTTGATCAGCAACGCCCTCCTGCACACCCGCTCGGGAGAGCAGGGCGGCTACTTCGTAGTCGAGGTCGCGCGCAACATCTGCGTCGCGAAGGTCCTGGTGTACGACCTCGGCGGCGGAGGCGTGCCCGTCTTCGGCCAGGGGTTCACGCCGAGCGAGCACGGGCACGGCCTGCGCGGCGTCGCGGCCCTTGCCAACCGTGTCGGGCTGGAAGGCGATCCCGTAACAGGCCACGTCGTCTGGGCCCAACTCATCCTGACCGTACCGGACGCCATACGTACCGCATCATGATCAGACGCGATAGCAGGGGTCGAAGCCGCCCTCCATGATGGCCCGGCGGCACCGCACTCCCGGCGGACGTGACCGTCGGACCTCCGACGGTCATCCGCCGACAGGCGGCTATTGCCCGCCGTTGGTCGTGAGCATGGAACGTCACTACCAATGAACATGCACGCTGCGATACGTCATGACCGAAAGTCTCTCTCCGGTCATGACCGCGCTGACGCCGTATGAGTGGGGCGCGACTCGCGGCAGAAGCGGACGTTCAGTGCAATGATGCGGCCGTGATTTCCTCGCCTTCAGGTCCGCTCGACTTCAGCGGTGTGCGACTCGCCTACGACACCGTTGCAGAGGACTACGCCACCTATTTTCCGGACACCCGTGCCGAGGCTCTACTCGACCTCGCCATGATCGACGCCTTCTCTGAGGCGGTGATGGCAAGTGACGACCCGCGGGTCCTTGACGCCGGGTGCGGTGCGGGCCGAATGAGCCGGTACCTCGCCGAGCGCGGGTGTCTGGTGCAGGGAGTCGACCTGTCTTCGAGCATGGTCGCCATGGCTCGCCGCGACCACCGTGACCTGGTGTTCACCGTGGGCTCGTTGACTGATCTGCCCTATCCGGACGAGCAGTTCGCAGGCGTGATGCTGTGGTACTCGATCATCCACACGCCTCCCGCCGGCCATGCGCGTATCTTCGCGGAGGCCACTCGGGTTCTTCGCCCGGCTGGTCACCTGCTCGTCGGGTTCCAGGCGGGCGAAGGTACGCGCGACGTATCCGCGGCATACCGTCAGTTCGGCCACGAGGTCCAACTCGAGCGCTATCTTTACACGGCGGATCAAGTTGCTTCCGAGATCGAGGCTGCCGGGTTGCGAGAAGTCTGCCGCTTGGTGCGACGCGCTCAGGGCAGGGAGAGGGACGATCAGGCGGTGCTGCTGGCCAAAGCCGACTGAGTTGCCCGCACATCGGCACGACCGCGCACCGCGCGCTACTGCACGTCCGTCACGCGGCGTAACGCCCGGTCGGCGGCAGATGAGTGCGCGTCCGCGCCTCGGCGCCTGACCGCACCCGGCGATCGCATTGGTCAGGCCGCGCCGACCGTCAGTGTGGTGGCGGCGGCGGACAGCAGAGCCTGTAGCCGGGTGTGCGGAAAGTGATCCGTACCGGCTGCCGGTTCCACGCGGGTGCTGTAGAAGTCGGCCTCGTGGTCGCGTTCCTGACGGGCTCTCAAGTTGCCGGCCTGATCGCGCTGCCAGACCACGTTCTGACCGCGGAAGTCCGCACGCTCGAGCCAGTCGGTGCCACACGGCCAGTAGCCGTCCCACTGTTGCGGGCGTAGCGAGGCGTACGCCGCATCTACGGCGGCGGCGGCGCCGTCCACGTCGTCGTCCTCGAAAACTGCGGCGAACCGGCAGAGCAGCGCCAGCGGCGCCCCAGGGTGCGGCAACTGTGGATCGAGCGCTGCAACCGCCCGGCAGATCAAGTCGAGTTCGAACCAGCGCAGAGCGTACGGGTGCCAGTGCGCCAGGTCGTCCCAGCCCAGCTCTGCGGTGTCGGCCGAGTCCGGGACGGCAATCCCCAGGCTGTACGAGTCGACCTGGCTATCGACAGTCAGCAGTATGCGGTAGCCGCCGCCGACATCGAACTCCACGTCAAGCGCTGTATCGTCCGCATTCTGGTCCTCTTCGTCGTCGAGGTCATCGCCGAGCATTTCTTCGAGGTCGCCGAGCCGATCAGCTCCGGGGCCGTCCTCGTGGGCAAAGGTGTACCGCGCCCAGAACACTGGACTATGCAATGACTCGCCCAGGGGTGGTGGAATGGCCATCCTGTAATGATCGCTTGCATCACGTGGTGCCAGATACCCGGCCGCTGGGTATTAACGGTCGACTTCGGCAGAGTCGAGCACCTGTGGGTACTCCCGCCCGAACAGCGGCAGAAGCGGATGGGTCCGATCCGCCATCGTCATCTGGTCGCGATGACTGGCACTGACCGCCGTAGACTACGCGACCGTGGCGGAGATCGTGCTGCTCGGCGAGGTGACCTGTCCGTCGGGCGAGTTGGCGCTGATGGATGGCGGCTACCTCGGGCTATGGTCCGGCGACCGCACACCGGACGACGTGCGGCAGCCCGACGTCGCGCCAGCCGTCGACTTCGAGGTAGTCGGGCGCGATGCAGACGCCGCGGCTCAGTCGTTCGACCGGCAGTCCGGCCGCACCCTCTACGACATCCCGCAGCATGCCGTCGCAGAGTTCACCTCGCTCTTCGATGACCACTGCCATGAGCGCGGCTACCAGGCGTCGCTGCGCCCCTTTCCACGGCGGGTCCCGCACCGTGACCGAGTCCGGCGAGCGATCGCCGGAAACGACCCGGACTTTCTGATCACCGGCGTGCCAGTCATCGCTATCGGAGGCTTGCCGACCAACCGTCCGCTGCCGGTCACAGCAATACCGCACAGCGACTGGGGCTGGACGCACGTCCGCATCGTGGTCAGTGACGAACCAGTCGTGGGTACCTGCCCGCTGGGCAAGATCGGCGCCGACTACGCCCGGTTTGTGTTTGCCGACGCGGACGCGTTGAACGCATGGATACACGACGACCCGATCGACGGCCTCGCGGACGTCGTGTTCTGGGGCAGGCACGAGACCGAGATTGCGGCTGAGTTCGGTGCCACCCGTACCGGCACGCCCGGCGAGGATCACTACGGCTGGCTCAACCTGCCGGTCCGCGAAGCGTACGCGAAGGCAGTCGCGTTGAACGATCGTCGGAGCATTGGACGTAAGTTCGCCTTCGATTTCCGTCCACACTCGCACCACTGGCGGGTGATGGCTGGTGTTCGCGCGTCCGAGAATGAGGCCGCCTCGATAGACGTCGGCGGTGCCCGCATCATGTTCGCGATGACGTCCGTAGGCGACGGGTTCTTCCCTGTCCATGTCGAACTTGATGCGGCGGGTGACCCGGCCGCCATCGAGGTAACGATCCGAGGCGCCGAGGATTGACCGTGGTCTGATCAGACCGCATCTGGGTTGAAGGCGAGCCATTGATCCAGGCCGTCGCCGCGTCCTGACATCGCGTCGGGCCGGTAGACCCACACCACCGTCCCGTCTAGCGAAAACTCAAGGCGCCACCGCGTGGCTCTCCAGTTCGACGGCCTCGACGATGGGAAAGACGGCAACCGGCGCCGCAGCCGACTCCACCGGGCTGCTCGAGAAGTCATAGGCGTGGACAAGCCCGTCCGTGAATCGGGTCATCACGCGGGAGATGGCAGTCATGCCGCCAGAGGCTAGCCGACGGCGATCCCGGGCTGCGGACGCCCTCATCTCGGCAGAAGAGGACGACAGCTTGGGTCCCGTCCGCTGCACAACAGAATCGGTCAGTCAACGGGGCTGCGGGCAACCAAGACCCGTGAGAGAAACGTCATGCCGTACTCACGACTGTGTCGCTGGACAACCTGGCATGGTTTCGGTCCTCGACATGCTCACCTCCAGTGACATCTCGTGCTCATGCCGAGCGACGCCTAACAGGCGGCCGGAACTCGTGGACGACCTCGATCAGGCCGACGATGTGGCCGTTGAACTCCCCCAGTTCCTCGGCGGGGACCCACAGCTCGAGGATGTCCCGGCCGCCGGCCTGCTGTACCGGATAGCGGGCAAGGAAGTCGCTATCGACCTGGAAGCGCGTGACGTAGCCGACTCCGGAATGTGGGACGTTCCAGTCGCGCGCAATCTTGATGGCGTACTCCTCGTTGAGAACCGGATAGAAGATGGGCTGCTCGGGCAGGCGTGGAGGCCACTCCCGCCAGCCCGACCGGCGGACCAGCTCCAGCTCCTCCGGCCCGGTCGGCCGCCAAAGCGTGGTGAACTTCGTCGTCTCCGTCGCCATGGCCCTGTCCCTCCGTCGTACGTCGAGGTGCCATCTTCCTGAACCGACCGCGACGGAAGCGATCCGATTTCCGTGGAAATCATGCGATCCTCGATGATGTGCCTGCCGTCATGGACCGTCAGGAACTCATGCGGCTGTTCATCAGGGAGAGCGCCGCCGATCGGGCATGCCGGGCCGCTCTCCGCTCCATGGCGAGCTACACGATCTGGGAAGATCCCGTACCCCTGCGGCCACTGCTTAACACCTTCCGACGGCGAGCCAGGCTTCTCCGACGGCTGGGCACGCCGACCTTGGATTCCGACGAAACCATCGCCCGGCTCGAAGCCTGCGGACTCGAGGTCGTCTGTCTCGGGCTGGTCCAGGCGGCAGATCCGCGGTACCACTTCCAGCTCTTCCTGTCGCCGGGCCTCGATCAGCTGATCGCCTGTCTCGGGGTCAAGCGGCCGACACCATCCTGACGGCGAACGTGATCAACTCGCGTCGTAGCTTGCCTGGACGAAGGGAAGCGCCTTCTCCAGGTCTGCCCGATTGCGGATCCTCAGTTCCAGGTCACCCGTGCCGAAGTGGCCGATCTTCCGTACGTCACGGCTGAAGCCTGCCTCCAGCTCCACCTCGTCCGGATTCACCTTGAGAAAGACCAGCAGCGTGTGATTCTTGGGGTGAACCTCAACACAGGCGAAGTTCTTGATCCGCCGGAACGCGAAGTAGAGCTTCAGCACCTTCTTGGTGACGTCGTCGCCGATGCCCTCGACGTACGCTTCCAGCTCGCCGTACAGGTCCGCCAGGGATGGCGGGGCCTGCGCGAGCAACTCAGTGACGGTTTTCGCCTGGGCAGGCACTTTGGCACCGCCGTTCTGGGCCTGCTTGTCCGAACCTGTCTCGCCGACCCCCTCGCGAGACGCGACCAGCTCAAGCGCCAGCAGTTCGCCCTCGAAGTCCCGGTAGCGGACCAGTTCGATGGAGCGGTTGATCTGTTCGATGGCATGCGTGTCGTAGCGGTTGAAGTCTCCGGCTACGCACACCAGCCGCGGATTACGCCAGTCGATCTCCTGCGCGGCCTCCGCACCGAGGGTTCGTATGACCAGGAGCTCGAACGCCTCCCGGTGATCGAGCAGCCAGTCCAGGTAGAACAGGCCCTGGTTGATGACGTTCTCGTTGGCGGCCCGCTTGTACTCGAAGATGGCAGGCGAGCCGTTCTCGTCTATCCCAAGTGAGTCGATCCGGCCCCTGTGCTTGTTCCCGGTCGAGTACTCCGACGCCAGGAACCGCACACCGAACAGCGTCTCCATGTTGTTCTCGATCAGCCGTTGAACGGACACTTCGACAGCGAAGGTGCTTCCGCGCAGCTCAGCAGCTTTCCCGTTGTCTATTCGGAACAACTTGAGATCGCTCACGGGCCAAGAGTACATGCAGCTATAGACAGTTGATCTTCAAATGACTCCGGCTGTCGGGGACCCTCTCCTGCTCCCCTTCCTGCGGGAACGGTGACCGATCCGATCGACGCGTTGACGCAGCTTGATTCCCGTCGACGAGTCGATTCACCGTGGCATGCCGACGCGGCCGAGTGACGTACGGAAGGTGATGCCAATGAACGACCACAGCGCCTTCTCGAGCCCGGACGTCATCCGGCTTCGTCACGTGAGCCAAACCCGAAACCGCCCGATCGATGAGCCGGTCATCTCACCCCCGGTCATCCCGCCGCGTGGGCGGCCGTCGTACGCGCTGGCGGCCGAACAGAACCCGCCGGGGGAAGGGGGTACCACACAGGGCGATCGGTGCGATGTGGGCCGTTCTACCGCGACGACTCGCCAGACTGCCCCGCCGTTCGACTGCGTCACTGTGCACGACGTCATCCGTCCCGCAGGCGGTACAGCACTCAGCATCCGACGGGGGTTCCAGCCGGGGTTCCAGTCTGGGGGCCGATCGGGGTACCGACTATGACTGGTACATCCAGGATTGCGAGTCTTCGCAGCTCTGTGCCTTTTGGGGTGGCCCGCTGGTGAGGCCGACCGCCCATAGGCGTCGTATTCATATGTGCGCGCCGTACGAATGTCGGTTCGTGTTGTCCGGCGGTGCTGCTCGCCGTACGGCTCCCGCTCCGCCGAAACGGGTCAGGCCCGCTGCGTTGAACGCGACGGGCCTGACGGTGGGGGACGGCCGGCGGGACGCCGGAGGAGGGGTGGGCCCGCACGGGGCGGGCCCTGGCCCGGCTACCGGGCGGCGCGGGCCGCCGCCGCGAACCGCGCGGCGACCGTGCGGGCGGGGGTGCCCAGGTTCAGGAACGCGGTGTACGTGCGTTCGTGCCCGCTGACGGCCAACTCGATGGGGTCGCCGGGTCGGCCCGTCACGGTGATCCTGGCGCGCGTGTCGGTGTTCGGCGTCCGGTAGAGCTGGGTCACCTGGCGCGGACCGCCCACACGCCAACTCACCAGGCCTCCGCCTATCCGGGTGATCCCGTGATCCCTCAGGGCGCGGCTGATCGGCGCGATCAGCGGCATGAGCCGCCTCTCGTCGTCCCAACTGGCGAGGTAGTCGTTGGCAATGTCCGTGTAGTCGTCGGCGAGGTCCTCGTCGTCGGTTCCCCGGCCGTCTTCGGCGTTGAACTCGCTGATTTGCGCGATTGGAGTCGTAGTCGCCGATCTGCATCAGTGACCCGTCGTCCGAGTCGGCGATCGGCCGGATGATCACGTCGGTGCCGTCCCACATCAGCGCCCACCCCGGCCCGTGGTCGCGCAGGGCTGCCACGTCGTCGGCGGTCACGTCGATGAATACGCGGTCGGACATTCCGTTTCCCTTCGATGTTTCCCCGGCAATCCGGGGTCCCGTTTCCGTCCCGACTCCATGGAACCTCGAATTCATGGAATGTCAACCGAATCAGCGCCCCGTTTCCATGACTCTTTTGGCGGCGAATAGACAGCAGTGGACGACGCGGGCGCGATAGCAAAGCACGCACGCACCGTCAAGTCCAATCGTGACGTTTCCCCAGCTCAACGACGTCAGACGGCCTTCCAGCCAGGGGCCCAACGGTCGGCCAATTTGGCAATAAATGTTTTTACCCACCATCGCTTGCGAGGTCGCCGCGAGCAGAGCGATGGTCGTGCTCCGCCAGCCACCACTCCCCGAAACAGGAATTGAAAGGAGCACACAAAATGCCCTCGAAGACCGCTCGCGAGGAATCCACTTCGATTTCGTCCGACACACCGCTCGGCATTACCGAAAACGCGCCCACGGTCACCGCTGACGCACCCGACGGCGTCACGCCGGATCAGGACACCACCCGGGCGGTCAACGGCCCGACGGACGCCGTGTGGGCCGCACTGATGGCCAACCCCGGCATGTCCGCTGTCAAGATCGGGGCGGTCGCCGGGATGAGTCGCGCCGCCGCCTCCAAGATCCTCACGTCCCTCGAAGCCAACGGACGGGCGACCCGTACACCGGGCGGCCACGAGGGCGGCAGGCGCACACCCGACGCCTGGTACGCGGTGAACCTCACTGATGAGATCACCGACGAACCGTCCAACCACGTCGCAGGCACCCCACCCACGGACGTGCCGACCGCCCCGGAACCCGACAGCGTCACCGCCGAGGATCAAAGGGCGGGCGTCCCCCTGACCGTCATCGATCGGCCCACGGAAGACGATGCCGACGCCGGGCACGAGTCGGCAGAAGCCGTACCCGGCGAAGCGGAAGCCGACACCCCTTCCCCCAACGAGCCGGATGAGAAGGCATCCGGCGACACCCCCGCCGCGCCGGACGACGTCTCGCAGCCCGCATCGTCGAACGAGGCGGCATTTCCTGACGCCTCGGAGAGTCTTGGCCCCGGCACTCTGAGCGAGCCGTGCGAGGTGCCACGCCCCCATGACGAGGACGACTCCGGCGCCGGGAAGGACGACTCCCCCGACGCACAGGCTCCCGAGGCGGCACCGGAACCGGTCATCAGCGAGGCATGGGCGGAGGCCCGCCGCGCTCTGATCCAACTCGCCGAGCTGGCCCTCGGCACGGTTGAGGCGGCCGAAAGCGGCGACCTCGCAACGGCGCTAGGCCGCCTGGAGCTGATGTACAGCAACGCCGGGCCCGCCCGACGTGACGCCAAGGCCGCGCTCACCGGCACGGGCCGCCGGACCAAGACCACGGGGACCGAGGTGATGCGCCCGGGCCAGCTCCGCGACCGCGTGCTCGCCCATCTGACCGCACACCCCGGACAGGAGTTCACCCCGTACGAGATCGGGCGGGTGCTGGGCAACTCCTCCGGCGCGGTGTCCAACGCGCTCGACCGCCTCGTGTCCCTCGGGCAAGCCGAGCTGACCTCCGAGCAGCCCCGGAAGTTCACCGCCGCCGACCAGACCACCGCCGCTACCCGCTGACCCGCACCTCGGGGCGGGTCAGTCCGGCCCGCCCTCTTCCAACGAACCAAGGAGAAACCAATGACGGAGTCCCTGACCCGCCACTTCGACCGCTACGCCGCCGAGCGTCGCGATGACGCCGGCGAGGCATGGGCCAAGGCCGCCGCCCGAGTCACCAGACGGATCGATGAGGGCGAGGACCTCACCGCGTCCGACCTGGCCGAAATCGCGCTCCACCAGCACCTGCACGGCTGGTGGCGCTGGGCCACCGCCCTGATCGAGAACGAGGGCGTCGACGGGGCCGACGCCATCCTCCAGGTCCGCCAGCAGGCCGAACACCACCTGATCGACATGCCACCCGTTCGGCACGGCGGACTGTTCGAGCAGGCCATGGCCGAGGTCCGGCGCGAGGCCGCGCAGCGGTTCCTGAAGACGACAGAGAAGCTGGCCGCCGCTGCGGAGGCCCAGGCATGAACGAGGCCTTCCACTTCCTCGCCTGGTCCTGGAATGTCACGGCGGCCAAGTCGTACGCGACGGGCCGGAAGCCCATCGGGCGGCTCGCCCCAGAGGTGTGGCGCGGCTACCTGAGCGCGATCCTGATCGAAGACGCTCGTATCGGAGCCGTCGACCTGTCCGTCCCGCTGATCGCCGTGCCGATCCCCAACGCCGGGCCGTTCATCATCGACGGCTGGCACCACATCGCCCGAGCCCTCCGCGACGGAGTCCCCAAGCTCCAGGTGGTCCTGCTGACCGCCGAAGAGGAGTACACCTGCCGCATCCACGGCTATGACAAGGTCTCCGCCGTCCGGATCCGCTGACCCACTGCCCGGCGGCCCCTTCGTAACCAGGCCGCCGGGTACGCGAGCGACACGAGACCAACAAAGCCCAACTGATCAGCCAGCTCGCACCTACGTAAGCAATACCCGTTCTGCCATCCGGCAGGACGGGCCTCGTCGTAGCTCAACTCATGGCAGCGACCGGTGGCTGGATCTGCGGACTTGAGACAACTTCGTCCCGCGCCTTCCGGGTGGAATACAAGGCGTCCTTACAACCCGAGAAGATTGTGATCTTTGTCACATGGAGGGCTGGTGTTCACATGTACGGCGATCGTCGACCGAGCCTTCGACTACTGACTGCTGACACACGTATGGCCGGTTCCCCCAGGTGAGGGCGCCGCGTATTGACATCGCAGCCTTACCAGATTTCAACATCTCTGTTCTTTATGCGGGCCTTATAACCGATCGAGCGGCAGATGTCCATGCTTGTTGATTCCTGAAGATCGCCTGTAAAAGATCATCTGAAGCTGAGTAATTCCTGTGAACTCCGAACGAGGAGAACGTGAACAAGTCAGGATCACCTCCCCCCTCCCCACTGGGTGGCGTCAGCCTCCACAAGCTATCCGGCCTGCTGGTAGCAGTAGTCGCGGCATCGCTACTGACAGCTGGCCCTGTACCGGCAGCAGCGGACGACACCCAGCCCACCCCAAGCCCTGAACCGACGACGGCCCCGAGCACAACGACGTTCCCTAAGCCGGACGATCCGGACGCGGACCTGCGGGCCGCGATCGCCGAAGCCCGGAAGCAGAACAAGCCGGTCGAGGTGCTCAGCAAGGGCACCGAGTCCAGTCGATCCTGGGCCTATCCGGACGGCCACATCACCACCGACACCTATGCCGGCCCCGCCCGTGTCAAGCAGGCGGACGGTTCCTTCGAGTGGATCGACACCACTCTCGTCGAACGGGATGGAACGTTCCAGCCGAAAACAGCGAAGGCGGACGTCCGATTCAGCCAAGGCGGGGACACCAAGCTCGCCTCTCTGGAGAACGCAGACAAGGCCCAGCTGTTCGCTCTTGAATGGCCCACGCCTCTGCCCAAGCCCCGGATCGAGGGCAACAAGGCTATCTACGCGGGCGCAGCCGGTCCGACGGCCGACCTCGTCGTAACCGCCCTCGCCACAGGCTTCCGTCACGACGTGGTACTGCACGAGCGCCCGACCGGACCGGTCGAGTTCCGGCTACCCGTACGGACCAAGGGGTTGAAGCTCTCCGAGACGAAGGTCGGCGGACTGAAGCTGACCGACGCCAAGGGCAAGACCGTCGCCTCGGCAGCAGAACCGTTCATGACGGAGGCGCCCAGCAGCGACGCAAAGACGCTGCCGCACCAGCGAGGCGAGATCGACGCCTCCGTGGTCACCGCGAAGAACGGCGGCCAGGTTCTGGTGATTAAGCCGGACCCGGCATTCCTCGCGGATGAGAAGACCACCTACCCGGTCACCGTCGACCCCACCGTTTCCCTGACCGCAACGACGGATGCCTGGGTCCAGTCCAAGACAGGCGCCGCTGACGCGACAGGTTCCGAGCTGAACATCGGCACCGGCACCTACTACCAGTCCGAGCGCAGGTGCACAGGTAGCGTCTGCACCTACACCAACAAGATCTACCCGAACTTCCTGCGCGGCTACGTCGGCTTTGGCAGCATCAGCGGCTTCTCCGGGAAGTACGTCGACTCGGCCACCATCCAGCTGCTCGGCTCCTACGCCGGGCCATGCGGTTCGCGTACGCTCACCGCCTTGCCGATCACCTCTTCATGGTCGACGAGCTCGCTGTCGTGGAGCGGCCTTCCGCCCACGACGAGCACCGGTGCGGTCACGATCACGCCGAGCTGCGGTTCCAGCACGGTCACCAGCTTCAACGTGACGCAGATGGCCAAGAACTGGGCGGCGGGCTCGCCCAGCTACGGTGTGGAGCTGAAGTCGACGGAGGACTCGCGCTCCAGTTGGCCGGACGACCCCAACCCGGTCACGGCGCAGTACTGGTCGTTCAACTCGGTGGAATCCGGGCAGTCGCCTCCCAAGCTGACGGTCAACTACCTGCTCCCGCCTGAGATCCCCACCGTTACGGGCGAATCCATCGACTCGATCGCCGGCAACGACGCGATCTCGCGGTCCAGCGACGTCAAGGTGAGCTACAAGTCCACCTCGATCGACGGGAAGAAGATCGACTACCTGGTGTCGATCTCCGACCCCACGCGCCCGATCCCCCTGCCGCCGGTCCCGTCGCCGTCGCCCAGCCCGACCTCCTCACCGTCGCCGTCACCGACGAGCACGGCCATCCCGGGTCTTGTCGCGGCCTATGGGATGAACGAAGGCTCGGGTACGACAGTGGCGGACGCGTCCGGCTCCGGTAACACCGGTACGGCAAGCGCCACAAGCTGGGCCGCCGGCAAGTTCGGCCAGGCGTTGTCGTTCAACGGCACATCCAGCTGGGTAACCGTCAACGACTCCCCCTCCCTCAGGCTGACCAACAAGATCACGATGGAGGCGTGGGTCAAACCCACCAGCATCTTCAACTGGCACACCATCCTGATGAAGGAAGCCAGCCCCGATGACAGCTCATACGCCCTCTACGCCAGCATCACCGCCAACGGGGGCATCCCGATCGGTCCGGCCACGGACCTCCAGATCGACGGCTACTACGACGGCGCCGACACCCCGACGAAACTGCCCACCAACACCTGGAGTCATGTCGCCGGCACCTACGACGGCACCAGCACCAAGATCTATGTCAACGGGACCTTGGCCGCGGAAACCACGCTCAGCGGCGACGTCACAAACGGCGCGGCGCCACTGCGCATCGGCGGCAACAACCCCTTCGGTGACTACTTCAGCGGCCTCATCGACGAGGTAAGGATCTACAAAACCGCCCTCACTCAGGGGCAGATCCAAGCCGACATGAACAACCCCGTCGGCGCGGCCCCCGCACCGGACAACCCACCGTCGGCGCCGGGCACTGTGACCGCTGTCGCCGGGCCCGACACCATCAACCTGTCCTGGGACGCGGCGCTCGACGACCGCGGCGCGGTCACCTACCAGGTGCACCGGTCCAAGACCGCCGGGTTCACCCCGTCCACCACAACCCGGGTCGCCACCGTCAGCAACCTCACCTATGCCGACAGCGGCATGGTGCAGGGGCAGTACTACTACCGCGTGGTCGCCATCGACAGCGCCGGCCAGGCAGGGCCCGCCTCCAACGAGGTCTCGGCCCTCACCTCTGCACAGCTGTTCCCGCCGGTAACCGGAGCCAACTCCGGCCAGGTGGTCAACAACGAGTTCAACCTGGGCAGCCCAGACAGCTTCAAGTTCAAGGTCAAGGCCTGCCTGACCGGTATCACCCCGCGGATGTGCAACGAGACCCCGTACTACCGCATCACTACCGACGCACCGTACGCTCCCACAGATACCGGGACCGGCCTCGGCAATCCGCAGATTCCCATCCTTTCGGCGATGGTTGCCCGGCCATCCGGCGGCCCAGTCACCGCGAAGTTCTACCTCACCAACAGTCTCGGACAGCCTGTCGGATCTGTACCGCTAGCCCAGCGGACCGTTCCTGGCAGGGAACGCGTCTCCGTCGAAGTCCCTGAGGGAACCGTGCAGGGGGGACAGGCGTACTCTTGGCGAGTCCAAACGTGCGTCCAGGAAATCTGCTCCTCGAAGAGCGAGCCGGAGACGTTCACCGTGGACCCGGTTGAGGGCGAAGACACCACAGCACCCGTCACACAGACGGTGACACTTGCGCAGGATCATCTGTATCTGAAATCTGGCAAGAGCAGTCCAACTGCCTGCGGCGGCGCACCCTGTCTCTTGACTGACACAAGCACGATCCATGTGGATGGGACCTCGGGCGACGCTACCGTGGCCACATTAGCGATCAATCTGTCCGATATTCCGGACGGGGCCATGATCGATAGTGCATTGTTGGATCTGGGGTCAGCGACATGCGAAGACGGTACCTGCCCCGCAGACACCGCTATCTCTCTCCGCCCCCTCTCCGGCTCGGTAACCTCTGATACCAAGGCTTCGGATCTGGCAGGCATGGCTGTGGCGACGACCTATACGGCCACCGTCGCCAATCCGCAGGTGAATGTCACAGACGATGTGTACGCATGGTTCTTGGTTGAGACCAGCCGCGCAGGTCGCATGACTTTCGGAGAGGCAGCAGCGAGTGTACCGGTGTCGGTCAAGATCAGCTACGTGTCTCCGGGACCGCCCAGTCCGGTCATGAATCTCGCGGCCAGTCCGGGTGACAGTTCCGCCACCGCGAGCTGGGGAGTGCCAGAGTCGAACGGATCGATGTCGGTCCTGGACGGCTATGACGTGGAAGTCCTCGATGCCGCTGGCGCTCTCGTAGATAGCGAGGAGACTGAAGACGCGACTATCGGGATCGACGGTCTTACGAACGACGCGACGTACACAGTACGCGTTCGCTCCCGTACGCGCTTTGGCGATAGCGCCTGGTCGAGCACTACGGTGACGCCGAAAGCCCCACCTGGCTGTGGTGCTTCCACTTACACCGACGCGATCGTGAGCTACTATCAGGCCCAGGATGCGGTCCTTGAGGGCCAGGCGGCGGATGTGTGGAGCGTCTCGGGGATGACTCCGAACTCCCGGGTCGCGGGTGCTGTCTCGGTTTTGAACGCCCCGCTAACTCAGGAATTCCAGTCCCTCGGCGAAGCGGGAATTACACGAAGCGACTCTACGGTCACGCTGAAGAACGTAGTCGTGTCGCCGTCAGCAGGCGGCAAGATTCAAGTGTCGGCTACGGTGGAACGCACGTGGAAAGAAACCACTTCCGCGGCAGCGTCTGGCGCATCAGTTAGCGCGAGATCTGTTCAGACGCAGGACGAGACCGGTACTCCAGGCCAGGTCGAGCCCCGTGACAGTAGTGACAATGTCACGTACACCTTCGATCCGTGCGACCGTCTCAATGTGACGCTTGAGATGTCTGACCAGAACGAAGACTCCAGCGATTACGTCGACACTGGCACCGGTTCGTCTACTGGAGATGGCGCTGATGTCCTAGCTAGATACTTCGGAGTTTCGTCAAGATCGTCGCTGGCTGCCACTTCGGCCACAAAATCAACCTCCGCCCTATCCACGGCAACCACCTGCCCGCAAGGCCGCTACTGGACAGGCATTAAGATCGCCAGCAAGCTCAGCAAAGGCCTTGCCAAGGGAATGCTGCTTGAAGTTGTCGGCGGTTCCCGCTGGCAGGTATGCAAGCCCCGCCCGGATATCCATGAATGGAATGTCGACCAGATCGGCGCCGTCACCACTGTCTACACGAACTCTTCGTTCCGCAATCCCAAGATCAAGAAGAACGGGAAGTTGACTGCAGACAATGCTACAAAAAAGCGCAATGACTACATTCGAAAGTGGTCCAATGTAGAGCTAGCTACTACCGCCTGCTTCCGCGTGGATCAGAGTCAGGTGACGCCAAACTTCGAAATAGGGGTGGGCGGAGAATTCGGATTCCCGATTGCCGCCATAAACGTTTCAGGTGCCGCTGGCGTCACTATGGCCGCAAGCGCTGCGAAGGACTGCGGGGCGACCGCCCAAGCCGCCAGCAGAGTAGGCGGTCAGAATGCCAGCGTCGCATTCCGCACCTCCATGTGGAGCGTCAATAATTCGGCAATCGCCACCTGCTTTACGACCGCCGGCGTATGGTGCAACGTCGGACTCTACCGCCAGAGCACCACAGGAACATTCAACTTCGCAAAGAGCAAGGGAGTGGACGCCCATCTGAAATTGTCGCCGACAAGTGGGTGGTTGGGCTACGCCTACTACTGCGACACAATATACAAGACCTGCTTCCGGTAATTAGACACGATCAAACGTCAGCCCCGACGGTGCGAATGCGAGCGAAAACTGCCACCTCGCGTCACCGTCCGTGAATCAATAGTCGTGGTGGCGCCAGACTTGGTTTCTTGCGCCACCACGACCCGCGTCTACACCTTACCGAAGAGGAGTAACCGTGAAGCGAATCAAGATATGCGCCTCTATGCTAATCATCGCATCTACAGGTCTCGCTTGTGGAACGACCACAAAGCCGCCTTCCCAGTCAATCCACGGATTCTCGCCCGCACATCTGGAGACTGTCCTTCGCGGCGCTATCGTGATCAGCAATCCAGGCACGCCATTGATAGTCAGCGACTCCAGGCTTCAGCAGGTCCTCGGCGGCTACGAGTTCAGGGTCGCCGGAGAGGAGTGGTCGGGATACTATCAAGACAGTACACCGATCATGGACATCGACTATCCTCTTACGGTCACCCTGGACAGCAAAGGAAATATCAAGGACATTTCGAAGCTTCCCTTTAATAGACTGGATAGTGCGCTTAGATATTTTAGTCGAGGCTCGAGGGATGGCAGCGACTGGATCTTACCTCGACTCCCGGCCGGCATCCGATTGAAAGTATTAGTGGAGCTTAAGAACCCAATAGTCGAAAAGAATCTTGCCTGGGATTATCAATCCAATCGATTCTTTCTTTCCCGCGGATCCGGGAACGAGCGACCGCTATATTGGGGGGGAGATATCGGCTGCCCCGAACCACCCGTGAAGCCTGCCTGCGACAAAGATTCTTCAGTCGACACCTTTCGAAGCTGGGTTCAGCGCCTGACTGATAAAGACAGGCCGATCTTAGATAAGTTTGGGATCTCACTCAACTCGCTTCGGACTGTTGCCAAGGAGGGTCAGATCTACGGCTTCATCCAGGAGGCATCCCCGCAAGTTGTTCGACGATTCAAAAAGGATAAGAACGTCCGCTCGCTATGGGTTATAGACATGTGGCCATGTCGCCAGAAAGAGCAATGTCCTTAACCTCGATCCTTAATGATCACTCCTCCCGCACTCCTCTTGATCTTCGCTCTGGTCCTGCATGGGTCTGTTGGCATGCCAAAGGCTCTGTGGTGTGGACGCCGGACATGGTCTCCCCCCGGTGGGCCGGTTAGTCGGGGCCTTTCATATCGCCGGGATGGGCGGACGGGTGATCACGGTGGTGCCGGGACGTCGCTACGCTTTCAACGTTTCAGCAGTGGTTCACTCGCGTCCACCTTCTCGACCCGCACCTGACACCTCCCAGACGCCTTTTCCGCGATGCTCACCATCACGGCCATTGAGCATTGAGCCATTGCCGATAACGGCCTGTTGCTCTCGATAGCGGGCGAGGTCGACTGATGCGCCCAATGATCAGGAAATTCGTGCAAAGCCAGCAAAATCTGCTCGGTGAGCGTAGGGAGCGATCGAGACGACGTCGCCGGTTTGGGGGGCGTGGATCATCCGGCCGCCGCCGATAACGATGCCGACGTGGCCGGGGCCCTTGGACTCCATCCGGAAGAAGGCCAGGTCACCCGGCTGTTCCTGCCCACGTGGGACGTGCACTCCACGACGCCACTGGTCGTAGGTGACACGCGGGATGGTGATCCCGGCGGCCTCGTAGGCGCGCATGGTGAGTCCAGAGCAGTCGAAGGCGTGGGGGCCATCGGCTCCCCACCGGTACGGCTTGCCGAGTTGGGCGCGAGCGTAGACGATTACGCGGGCGGCGACCGCCGTCGGCGGAAGCGCAAACGCAGTAGCTCGCCGGTATCGCTCCGCCACCGCGAGCACTCGATCGACGTACTCCCAGGAGTGGTTGTAGGCGAAGAGAGCCTGGCGTACATCGCGATCGACGCCGGAGGCGCAGAGGTAGCGGGCCGCTGAGAGGACAGCGTCGGCGGGGTTCATGATGTCGGCACGGCCGTCGCCGTCCCCGTCGATGCCGTACGTCGTCCATGTCGCAGGCATGAATTGCATCGGCCCGAGTGCTCCAGTCGAAGAAGGGCCGGTGTTGGTCCCGTGGCCGGATTCAACCTTTCCGATGGCGGCCAGCAGCGCCCAGTCCAGGCCTGGGCAGGTCTTGGCTGCCTTGGCGTACAGCGCCAGA
This sequence comes from Microtetraspora malaysiensis, assembly GCF_050947145.1. NCBI lineage: Bacteria > Bacillati > Actinomycetota > Actinomycetes > Streptosporangiales > Streptosporangiaceae > Microtetraspora > Microtetraspora malaysiensis. Next base: position 1,855,938 of record NZ_CP191998.1, on the reverse strand, counting down.
TAGCGGGGCGGGATGTCCCTCGGCCGACCGGTCTGCGCACCCGGTAGCGACCCGTCGAGCAGGGCGGAAGTAACGCCGGTGAGCAGAACGACGACCAGCACCATTCCGGCCACCGCCGCCATCACTCCACGCACGAGTCCCCTCCTCGTGAGGAAGGCCAAAGGTCCGCAAGTTCGATCAGCCGCAGCCGGCGTCTGGCGGAGTCGATCGGAAGCCACACCGCCTCGCGTGGCCCGGAGGTCGTCTGGGCCGCGGTGGCGGCCGGCGCCTCAGGCGTGCCGATCTCAGCGCGGAGGTGCTGCTCCCGGCGAGTGCTCGGGAGCCAGAACAGCACAGGGGTGCTGATGCCGGTGGCCTCAGCGAGTTCGGCGTACGCGTTGAGCTTGGCGACCACCCGAGCCAGGGTTTCGCTGCCGGTGTCGTGTTCGAGAAAGAAGTCAACCTCGACGCCGCCTTCGGCCCACCGGCCGTACCCGTCCGGGCGGACGATGTCGCCCCAGAGCTGCGTGCAGCGGCGTTCGCCCCACCAGGCCGTCAGCTCGCCCTCTTGCTCGGCCTTCAGCCGGGTGAAGAAGTCGTTGACACCAATCAGATGGCCGAGCGTGGCGGAATGGCAGGCAGCCAGCGTCTGGTCGTGCCGGTAGCCCAGTTCCCGCACCGTGATACCCCGATGTGCTGCCAGGACGGCAGCCCCCGCCGGGCCAAGCACCCAGTGCCAGGGAGCCGATCCCGTCGGAGTCCAGGGGCGGGCCCGGTCAAGGGCCGCGAGCCGGTAGAGATCCAGCAACCGGTGACGAGCCTTGTCCGGGCAGGTGAAGTACGCGCGGGCGAGCTGGTGGGTAGTCAGTACGCGATGCTCGTGGGCGAGCTCCAGAATCTGCCAGTCACGTGGGGTGAGCCGGGCCGCGAGCTCGGCGATGACCGCGCGGGATGCCCGGGGTGGCACGGTACGACTGGCCCGCTGCCGGATGCTTGGGCGCGTCATGCCGCTCCCCCGCTGGGAGCCCTTCCGGACAGGCGTTCGTCGTTCGCTCTGGCCGAGTTACGTGGTTTCACCGGTCCTCCTGTGGTCGCGAAGGTGGCGCGGGAGGCCTGCCGTACCTGGGCCTCTCGCTCGGGGATGGCGGCGGGCAGCGGGCGGGTACGGAAGGTGAAGGCCGGGGTCGCGGCTCCGTCGACGACCAGGCGTCCGACGGCTTGGAACGCACCGAGGTGGGTGAGGTCGTGCGCGGACAGCACGGGCCCGACGTGCGCTTTCAGGTCGGCGGCGTCCTCGGGAGAGACGGCGAAGAACAGCTTGTTGCGGGCGTCGGCGGAGATCGCCTCGCGGAGGTCCTTGGGAAGCTGGGTGAGATGCTGATGGGCCAGAACAAGCGACAGCCGGTACGCGCGGGCCTCGGCCAGGACGTCGGCGATGCTGCCCGGCAGGTTGAGGAAGTTGTGGCACTCGTCGACGTAGATCGCAGTGTCGTGCCGTACGGCTTGCGCCTGGCGGGAGCGACGGGTGACCGCTTGCCACGTGTGGGCGAGCAGGACCGAACCGAGGAGCCGGGTAGCGTCGTCACCGAGTACGCCCTTTGGGGCGCGGACCAGGCAGATGCCTCCCTCATCGAGGTGCCGGCCGAGGTCGACCGACGAGACAGGGCTCGCGAGAGCATCCCGGACGAATGGGCGCAGCAAGACCGCGCGGAGCTTGTTCATCACCGGCCCGATCACAGCCGAACGACCAGCTGGGGTCAGGTCCTCGTACGCCTGCCAGAACCCGGTCAGCAACTCGTCACTGAGCTGGCGTACGACGCGGGCTCGGTAGCCGGTCTCGGTGAGCAGGCGCGGCACCTGGGCGAGGGTGGCGCGCGGGCCATTCACCGTAGTGAGCGTCAGGCAAGCCGAGCGCAGCAGGTCGTCGACACGCGGCCCCCAAGCGGAAGAGAAGCAACGGTGGAAGATGGTGACGACCGAGTCGACGGCGAAGGCGGGATCGGGTCCAGCGAGGACGTTCACGCTCGGCGGCCTGCCGGAGTCCGCGGGATCGAAGACGACAGTACGGCCGATGGCCGACTTGGGCAGCCGGGCAAGCACATCGCCGACGAGGTCGCCCTTGGGATCGATCACCAGCACGCCGCGCCCTTCCGCGGCATCAGCGAGGATCATGTTCGCGAGCAGGGTCGATTTCCCGACGCCGGTTTCCCCGACCACATGGATGTGATGCCGGGCGTCGGCGACCGACAGTGCCACGGGCCGCTGTGGGCCGCTGTCGGCGTCCCCCAGCATCCGGACCGGCCCGTCGTACGGCACCGCCGGGGACGGGGCCACGGGCCGCGTTCCTGCCCGGGTGATGCCGGGGGCGTCGGCGTCCAGGGGCAGATGGGCGACGGCGGCCAGCTCGCCGACCGACAGCAGGTAGCCCCGGTCAAGTCGTCGCAAGGCCAGCGCGCCGGCCGGTCGCCACAGGCGGTGTCGGCGCAGGTACTGGTGGCCGGAGGTGAACAGCGCGAAGACCGACGCCACGTTGTGGGCGCGGCCTCGCAGCCAGCCGTCGGCACCGGATGCGGTGGTGGCCACGCCGTACCGGATCGCGACTTCGTAGCGGGGCTGGCTCGCCTTGGCGAGGATCGCCCGGACCTGCTCGGCCCGTTCCGGAAACATGCGGGCCAGCTCGGCCGGGTGCCCGTCGCCGGACATCGTCCCGTGCCCGGGAGTGATGAGGTCGAACAGCTCTCCCACCGGGTGTGCCGATTGTCCGCCACGGAGGAAGGCCGCCGCGCGGTGTGCGCGGCCAAGCCGCGCTCCAGTAACCGGGCGGGCCAAGACCTGCACCGTCACGTGCTGACCATGAGCCAACCCGGACATCGCGCCGAGCAACGCCCGGAGCGGATCGGCATCATGGTCGTGCTTGATCGGCAGATGCTCGGCCTGCCCAAGAACCAGACGACCGCCCGTCGCATCGGCGTCAAGTGGCAACGGCGGTACGGCGGACTTGGACGTGGCCGTGGCCCCTGGCCAGGCGGACTGCACGGCCTTCTCGATGATCCCGTTCGGGACGCATCCGGGCACCCACACCTGAATCCGCACTCCGGCGGCGTCGCCGACGTACTCGAACACGATGTGCGGCTGGCCGAGCAGGAACCGCTTCCAGGCGGGCCGCAGCAGCCCGACCAGATGCGCCCACAGCGCGGCGGCGCCGGCGAGGTCGGCCTGGGGTGGGCAGGAGATCTCCACGATCCGCGCGTCCCGCGCCAGCCGTACGTGACGAAGACGCCAGAGCAACCGGCGTACGCCCGCCAGCAGGCTCGCGAATGCGAAGGCCACGACGGCGACGCGCCAGCCGTGCGTCCACATGAGCTCGGGCAACCGCTGCGGCAGCTCGTCGAGGATCCTGGGCAGGTCGTTCACAGCGGGTCGCCCTCCTCGTCCAAGCTCCGGAGCGGAGGTGGCTCGGCGGTGTCGAGAGCGGCGAGTTGCGCCGGGTCGCTGGTGGCCAGCATCGCCTCTGCGGGTGAGGCGACGACCTGGAAGGCGACCCGGTTGGCGGGGCCGGCGACCATGAGCGCCTCGCCCTGCTCCGCGGTGAGCAGGAACTGGCGTTCGCCGTCGGACAGGTCGAAGGCGTCACCGACAGCGTCGATCGCCTTGGGCTTCCCCCCGGGGCGTGGACACCCGGTTTCATGCAGCCAGTTCGGCCACTCTAACAAGCCGATCTTCATAGACGGCCGGGGGTAGGTTCCCGGTCGCCGAGTGCCTTCTCCGGTGGTTGTACCAGGCGATCCAGCGGAAGATCTCGGTACGGGCCTCTACCTCGCTCGACCAGCGGCGCCTGCCCCGGCCGTGCAGCAGTTCACGCTTGAGCGTGGCGTTGAATGCCTCCGCCAGGGCGTTGTCCAGGCACGTCCCGGTCCTGCCCACCGATCGGCGGATCTCGTACTTCTCACACAACTTCGCGAACTCGGCCGAGGTGTACTGACAGCCGCGGTCACCATGAAAGATCACCCCGTCGACCTGGCCGCCTCGCGCTCCGACCGCCGCCGTCAACGCGTCGCTGACCAGCTCGGTCCGCAGATGGTCGGCGATCGACCAGCCGACCAGCCGCCGTGACCCGATATCGATCACCGTCGCGAGATACAGCCACGCGTCACCGACCGGCAGATAGGTGATGTCCCCGCACCACCTCCGGTTGACCTCACCGGCCGTGAAGTCGCGTTTGAGCAGGTCAGGGACCGGCGGAGCGAGCTCGTCAGGGATCGTGGTCCGCCTGCCCTTACGCAGATGCAGCCCGACGATGCCGTTCACGCGCATCAACCGGGCCACCCGCTTGGCGTTGACGCGCTCACCGTCATCACGCAGGTCCGCCGTGATCCGCGGGGAGCCGTTCGTCCCACCCGAGGCGCCATGAAAGCGCCGGATCTTCTCCACGATCCGCTCGTCCTCAACGACACGCGCCGCTCGGGCCGGCTCCCGCCCCAGCCAGGCATAGAAGGCGCTACGCGCCACGTTCAGCACCCGGCACAGCCGCTTGACCCCGTAGACGAGGCGGTGGACGGAGATGAACTGCAAGCGGCCGATCAACGATCCATCTCCTTCGCAAAATACGCGGCTGCCTTGCGGAGGATCTCCTTTTCGATCTCCAGCTCGGCCACCCGCTTACGCAGCCGCGCCAGTTCCTCGCGTTCACTGCGGGCCAGCCCGACTCCGGCATCGGACTCCTGCTGTTCGGCCTCACGCACCCACACGCGCAGGGTCTCGCGGTTCATCCCCAGTTCCCGCGCGACATCCGCGCAGGTCCGGCGCGACTCGCGGACCAGCTTTACCGCGTCCTTCTTGAACTCATCGCCGTACTTCGACGGACGTGCCACCCGACAGTCTCCCCTTCATGGAACGAGGTCCAATTGTCAGGGGTGTCCACGCCGAAGGGGGAACCTCACCTGTGGCGCCTGTCGGAGCAGGATCTGGCTGGCGGCGTTGGCGACGATTGCTTGGCCGAGGTCGGAGCCGAGCAGGTCGGCGGCGTCCTGGGTGATGACGGCGAGTCCGGCCCAGTGCTTGCGTGCTGCTTTGGCCATACGGAACAGGAATCGGGCGCCCTCGGCTTCGCGCATGAGCAGCCATGCCTCGTCGACGACGACAAGGCGTCTGCGCCGGTCGCGGGGGTTGGCGACCCTGCGCCAGATGGCGTCCAGCGCGAGGAGCGTGCCGACCGCTTTCAGCTCCTCGGGCAGGTCGCGCAGCGAGAACACGATCAGGTGACCGGAGGGGTGGGTGGTGGTCGGCCCGTCGAACAGTCCCCGGTAGGAGCCGGTCACGTACGGCGCGAGCCTGCTCGCGAGCTCCTCGCCCTGCAGGTTCGCGACAAGGTCGGTGAGAAGCGGCGCGGGTCGATGCCAGGTACGGCTGTCGCGGGTGATTCCTGCCTTGGCGTAGGTGGTCAGGATCGCGGAGTCGAGCACTGCGCGGGCTTGCGCGTCGAGGGGTTCACCGAGCATCGTCGCGATCAGGGTTTGCAGGAACAGTGCGCGTCGGGCGAGAACGTCGTCCTCTGGTCCGTGGCTTGCCGGAAGGTCGAGGGGGTTCCAGCGCACGCCGCTCGCGCCGAGGCGAAGGTGTGTCCCGCCGACCGCGTAGGCGAGGCGCGCGTACTCGTCCTCCGGGTCGACGACCGCGACCTCGACGCCGTGGTAGAGCAGCCGGAGGATCTCCAGCTTGGTGAAGAAGCTCTTGCCGGCTCCGCTGCGGGCGAGGACGACGGAGTTGTGGTTGTCCTGGGCGAAGCGGTCCCACAGCACTACCCCGGAGCTGCTGGCGTTCACGCCGTACAGCACGGCCGTGTCGCTGGCAGTGCCCGCCAGGTCGGGTGAGGTGAACGGGAAGGCGGCGGCGAGCGCGGTGGTGTCGAAGCTGCGGCGCAGCCGGATCGCGTCGGTGGCCAGTGGCAGCGTCGTCACCCAGCCCTGCAGGGTGCGGAAGGTCGTCGGCTGTGCCTCCAGTAGGAGGGATGCGGCGAGTGTACGGGCGCGTTCGACTTCGACCTCCAGTTCGTCCTCGTCAACCGCGTGGACGGTGAGGTAGAGGCCGAGCCGGAAAAGGCGACCGTGTCCGCGTGCGAGGCTGGCGGCCAGATCGGTGGCGTCATCGGCGGCGGCTTCGGCTTCGAAGTCCTGCAGACGGCCGTGTTCGGCGTCGGCGCGGCTGGTGGATTCCAGGCGGGCGAGCTGGCGGCGCAGCCGCATCGCGGCCACTGCCTTCGGGATCGGCTCGATGTGCAGCGAGACGTCCAGCCGTCCGGGATAGGTCACCAGCGGCTCCAGCCACCCTGCCCCGACCTCGCGTGGGTACCCGGTCACGGCGAACGACGCGGTAACCCCGTGAGGCAGGACGAGGCTACGGGCACCGATCCGGAGCGCGCCCGGCTGGGTGAATGTGCCGTGCCGAAGTGTCATCGTTCCTCCCTGCCGGTGATGGGCTCCGCGAAGGTTTCTCTGACGAGGTCGCCGCCGGGGTCGAGGCACTCGGCCAGCACGTGGTGTGCGGCTTCGGCGTCGAGCACGTGCGCGGTGAGGCCGAGCGCGGCCAGCAATCGTCCGGCCTCGGCGGCCCGGCGGAGCACCACGGCCGCCCCCGCATCTCGTACGGCTCTGCGTCGCCCCGTCGTGGGCGAGTTGTCGCGGATGACGATGAGCACCTGCCGAGTCAGCAGGTCCCGTGAGGCGTTGAGCTGTGCCAGAAAGGCGGCGTGTTCGCGCGCGGCCTCCTCCAGCGCCGGATGCGGCAACGTCGCGGCGTGCCGTTCGACGGCGTCGATCTGGCCGCCGAGGTCGATGCGGCGGGCGCGGACGAGGATCTGCACCGGGGCGTCGAGGCTGTTGAGCCATCGCCCGAACCCACCGACCAGCGCCGCCTGCTCGTCCGCCGTACGCAGGTGGAAGGAGAGCGTGGATGCCTCGACCAGTACGGCGACGCCGTCGGTCAGCTCCAGCACTCCGTCGGTGCGGACGGCACGGACCGGCAACTTCAACGGTTGGGGCAGGCGTCCGCGCACCCGGCACCAGCGCGGCGGCGCGGCAACTCCTTCAGGGGCGGCGACCAGTTCCTTGGCTGAGCGCCAATGGAGGAGCGCGGCGAGGCCGTACCGGTCCAGGGTGAGCCCATCGCGGCGGCCGAGCGCGACCGCGATGCCGACCGCAACGAGGGGCAGCAGCATGGCGGCGAGTACGACAATCGGCAGAAGCTTCCCCGCCGTCCAGTAGATGGCAGCGGCGATGCCACCGGTGAGGATCAGGATCAGGAGTTGCCGTGCGGTGAGCCCGGAGACGACCTTGTCGGGCCGGTCCACGTCGGCGGGAATCCGGGCGATCAGGGGTTCGCTATCGGTCATCGCCTACCTCCCTTGCGGTCGGGCGGGAGTTCCAGACGGAGCCGGAGTTGGACCGGGCGTGGACGGCGGGTTGGCATACCGGGCAGCCGGTCCTGCACCCATGGCGGCTTGGGCCGGACCCAGGTCGTGGGCCGTGGACGCGGCGCGGGCGGGGCCTGCGGCCGGGGGACGCGCTGGACCGGGAACGGTAGGGCGAGCTGTGTCCCCTGCTTGCCCCTGTTCACGGGGAGCGGGATCGGCAGGGCGAGCTGCTGCCCTCTGGATGAGGAAGCCGGGGCCAGACTGCGGTTGGCCGGAGCCGCACCGGGGCTCGGCGTGGGTTGCGTCGTGACCCCTGAGCCGCTGGGACCTGGACCGGCGGCCAGTGCGAGACCCGGCCTGGTTTGTCCGCCCATGTGGCTCACGCTCGTGCTGGACTTCCGAGCCGATCCCAGCGTGGCGGCGGCTCCGGCACCTCGCGAGCCGCGGAACAGGCCACCGACGACGCCGAGCGACTTGTACAGCAGGAACGTGCGGACCAGGCGCATCACCAGGCGGGGCTGTGCCTGCTGCCAGATAGTGCGGGCCACCCAGCCGGGGATCCGGATCAGCACGTACAGCAGGCCGATCAGGATCAACACGTCGGCGGCCTGCGCGACCGGCGAGTCGCCACTGGTGAGAACGGTCTCGTGGGAGTGGGCCTCGGGCTGGGTGAGCTGCACCTTGAACGCCAGGATGAGCACCAGCGCCTGGAGGACCTGGATCGCCAGCACCCCGAAGAAGCAGCGCCACCACAGCCGGGCAATGCCTTCGGTCTGCGGAAGCGCGTGAAACAGCAATGCGAGCGGCGCGGCGATCATCAGGAACAGCAGCAGCGTGATCCGGATGACGGCGATGAACGCGAGAATCGTGCCCATCAGCACCGCCGTACCAGCCATGAGGACGAGATAGATCACCGCGCCCGTCGAGTTAGTGACCAGGGCGAGGACCTTGCCCGCCAGCAGATCGCCGGCGCGCTGCGGGTCGACTCCGTCGCCGAGCAGTCCTTCCACCAGCGCGTTGGCCAGCTCGATCGCTCGCTCACACACCAGCAGTGAGCCGTTGACGAGAATGGCCGCGACCACCAGGCGAGGGGCGACCTCCTTGACCGTGGTAGAGGTCTGCACGCTGCCGTACGACATGACGATCAGCCCACCCGCGAGCACGAACAGCACCAGCAGCGCGTTCGCAACCAGGGCGACGTGACCGGCCAACTCCTGAACGCGAGCGAGCATCGACGGCGGAGGCGACGACAGCAGGCTCTGCCCGACCAGCCGAAACGCCGGGTTGACCGCGTCCCGCACCAGGCTGGTGAACCAGCCGTTGACCGCCTCGTTCACCTTGCAGCCCACATCCAGCCACCCACAGCCTGTGGACGGGGTTGCCCGACCGACCTGCGGTGACGGCGTGGGACGAGGAGATGCGGCGGCGACCGGCGATGTCGCAAGAACCAGCAGGCCAGCGGTGAGCACCGCCAGGAGGACGCAGACGCTGAGCGCGAGCCGCGGATCTCCGCCTCGGGCCGCAGGGGAACGACGACGAAGCATCGCTACGCCCCCACGATCCCTTTGAGGATGTTGACCAGAAGCGGCGCCAGGACGGCGATGCCGTACCCGAAGGCGGCGTACCGGAGCGTCTTCTTGGCGGCCTCGACCTCACCGGGGTCGCCTCCGGCAAGCATGTAGCGGACGCCCCCGATAGTCAGGAACAGCGTGGCCAGCCCGACGAGCAGGCCGACGATGACGTTGCGCAGGTTGTCGATCACCTGGTTCAGCGAGGACGGGGCGGCGAGCAGACCCGCGGCCCAGGCCGGCGACGTGCACAGCACGATTGCGACGGCGATCAGCGCGAAGGTCCAGCAGCGGGTCCAGGTGATGCCCATCCGGCGGTGTCCCGAGCGCGATGGCGTGGGCATGAAAGCCTCCTCGATGACAGCGGGGCGCTGGTGCCAGAGGTCCGCACTCGACCGGCGGGGCCGCCGGGTTTCCTCCTTCGCGGGATGCGGGTGGCGGGTGCGGCTGGGGACCGGTGGACCGCCCTGGCCTTCGCCGGCCGGTGCGGACCTCTGACACTTGGGAAATACGCCGGTCAGGAGGCCGGATCGGACATCGAGTCGTGAATCTTGGTGCTTACTCGGCCGTCGAGGATCGCGTCCCGCAGGCGGGCTTCGGCGCGGCTCCTGCGCTTGCGCAGCGCGTCGTAGCCGAGGCCGAGCATCTCCGCCACGTCGGTCAGGTTCACGTCTTCGAGGCGGGTGGTTCCGATCAGTTGGGCCTCGAACCTCGTGATGATCCCCTGCTCGACGGCGTCGGCGAGCAGCAGATCGGGGTGGCCGTTGGGCGGTGCCGACATCGGTCGCAGGATCGTGTCCGGCGAAACCGGAACCACGTCGGTCCGGCGCGCTCGCTGGCCCGCCTTTCGTGCGATACGGCAGAGCCGGAGCATGATGCGGGGCCGGTCCAGGTCGATGTCCTCAAGGGCGTGGACGAAGCCGATGACGACCTCGGCGGTGATGTCCGCCCTGTCAGTTGCCGAGGATGCGCGGGACAGGGTGGAGATCACGTGCCGCAGGCCGGGCATGGCCACGCCGACGCAGCCGATCGTCCAGGCGTCGCCGTATGTCCTGGCCTGGGTGATGAGCTCACGCCAGGCCGCGTCGCGGGTGGTGCGGTCGGCCGAGGGGTGCAGCAGGATCGCTCGGAGTTCGGTGAGCGGGATGAGCCGGGCGGGCAGACCGTTCCCGATCGCCTTGCCGTCGATGGCGAGCGGAGCTGGGCCCTCGCAGAGCTGCCTGAGAGTCCGCTCGACGGTGTCGAGCAGGCTCGGGTCCCAGGTGATCGTTCGCGCGGTGGTCGGGTGCGCTTCTGGCCGGTCGTACGAGATTCGTGGCATGTGAACCCCCGTTGACGTGCCCGAATGGATCAGGACACGTTCAGCCACTCATCTGGTTTGGGAAGAATTCGGAGCCAGTTTGGGACCACCGCTTCCAGGACGGCACCCGAAAGCTGTCCCGGATGTGTACCGAATCGCGCTGACCTGCGAGAACAACTCTCGAATACTCAAATCGGGAGAAATTGAACGCCGCCCCAAAACCCGCTTTGACCTGCGGAGATGCCACCCTCCAGACGGCTGATCAAAGAACAGACAAAGATCCGAACTGGAGCCTTGCGCTCACGTGCGCCGCTCTTCAAGTGGACTCTTCACCAGGGACGGCAGCCCTTGAGGGTCAGTCGGGAACGCCCCGGGGTACCGCCGTCTATCGCCAGGTACGTTCGGCAGCGACCACCCGGGCGGCTTCGGCGTCAGTGGCGTCGCGGACCGTCAGAAGATCGTCCTCTTCGCCGATGACCGTGACGATCGCGGAGACCAGAGCCCGGCCGTCGGCGGCCTCCCGCTTGATGATCTGTCGATCGGGGGTGAGGATGCTGTTTCCGCCCTCCGAGTCCGCCTGCCACTGCTGCACCCGACCACTTAAGTTGAAGAGGCGGAGGAGCCGGGGCGCTGGGCAGCCTGCAATTTTGGCGTTGCCCTTGCCCTGCCCGAGCAGCTCATCGTCGCGAGGCTAGCCGCTCGCCTCACCGATCTCGACGGTGCGCCAGCCCTGTTCCCGGCCCTGCTGGGCCATTCTGTGACCAGGATGTGTTCGGCGAGGTCACCTGAGCGTGGGGCCATCACCGTTGTCATCTCCGGTGAAGGAGGTCGTTTTGCGGCGGCGGTAATGACCGTGAATTCCGTCGTAGTTCTGGCGCCAGAACCTGATCTTCTGCTCGTAGGAAGGCTTCGGAGTGAGTCCGTACAGATCGGCGGCGAGGTTGAAGAATCCCGGGCCTGGATCGGGGGAGCCCTTGTAGAGGACCAACGCCGAGATCATCCAGCCGGTCTCGGGCCGGTTTCTCTTCACGATCTCGCCGAGGAGGTAACCGATCGCGGCACGCTCGTCGATTCGTTCGAAGTCGAACCCTGGCAGCCCGGTGTGCTCTACCAAGGCCGCGTTCAGATCGGAATACGTGGTCGTTCCGCCCTCGCGTGCTATTTCGATCAGGAACTCGAGCCCCGCATCGATGAGCAGATCCCAGGTTTCATCGTCACGCCCATACGCCGACATCCCACCGCCTCCGCTTCGAGGGTAACCCGCGAATTTCCCGCTCGCCGGGAAACTCGGGTTTAGCCGGCGCAAGATCGACACGATCCGGCCCAGCCATCTGATTTAGTCCTGGAGTGGCTCGCCAGGAGTCGTCAGTTCCTGCCTGTGAATCGCGAAGGTGGGCGCCCCTTCAGGGTTGAGCTCCCACCCCCTCGTCCTGCGGAGACAGTCCGAGGTCGTCCAGACTGAAGCTCCCATAATCCACCTTGACCGATTCCTCGACCTTCCGAAGCAACTCAGCCATCGACCGTCCTTCCAACAAGACTCACGGGAGGACCGACGTTAGCCTCGATCTTTCGTGATCTTCGTTTGGTCGGTTAAGCGGTCCGTCTGGGGCTAAATTTCTGGCCTTGGTCAGCGCGGCTGCCCGGCTGTCGCGCCGGGTGGGCGGGGTTCCAAGGCCCGCTGGGTTTCCTTTCTCGCTCGTCGGGGCGCTTTGTGCTGGTCAGGTGGGTGCTGGCAGGGCGTGCAGCCGGTCGAGGGCGGCGGTGACAATATGCGTCGCCCAGGGCCATCGTTGGGCGATGCGTAGCCGTAGCCTGCGGCCGCCGCGGACGATTCGGCCGGCGACGGCGAACAGGCGCAGTCGCAGGCGTTTGGGTTCGTAGCGGCGGGCGGGGGTGCCGTGCAGGGCGAGCATCTGCATCCATGCCTGCAGTACGCAGGCCAGAGCGACGCTCTCCACCCAGATCTGGTTTTGGTCGAAGTCGTGCAGGGGGCAGGTTGGCCAGACCGGTGTCCTTGGCGCAGTGGATCCGGTCTTCGCAGCGGGCCCGACGGCGGTAGCGAAGCTCCAGGTCGGCAAGTTGACCGGTGCGGGCGTTGGTGACGAAGCAGGTGAAGCGGTGCCCGTCGATGTCGGTGAAGCGCAACTGCGCGCCTGGATGCGGGCGTTCCTTGCGGACGATGACCCGCATGCCTTTCGGCCAGGAGGAAAGGTCGAGCATGCCGGACAGTTCGGCGACCCACGCGCCGGGCCGGACCTGGCCGTGGTCGTCGTAGGCGGGCGTCCACGCGGCGGCGGGCAGCGCGAGGATCGCGGTTTGAATGTCCTCGGTGAGGGTGAACCCGATCGAGTAGGCGAGCCGGCGTCCCGGCCCACTCAGCCAGGACAGGAACTCGCGGGTGCCGCCGCCGGAGTCCGTGCGGATCAGTACCTGACGGCGGCGGTGCTTGGGCAGTTGGGCGAGCGCGAGACGGGTGGCGTCTATGTGGTCGGCCGCGGTGTTGGACCCGGCGTTGCCTGGGCGGAGCATGATGGCCAGCGGCTCCCCGGCCCCGCCGGCGCCGTGGTCGGCGAAGATCGTTATTGGGTGGAAACCGTAGCTCTTTTTCCAGGTCGGCGCCGCGTGCTGTTTGTCGGAGTGGGCGATCACGATGGTCGCGTCGATGTCCACCGGGATCAGTTCACCGTCTGCGCTGGGCGCTGTGTCGTGCGCTAGCTAGGACGATGTGCCTTGCACCGCTGTGACACGGTATGACCCGGTCCCATAGTCGGCGTACCGGTAGCTGCAGCGGCGTTGTGATCACCTGGAGTCCATCGCTGACCTGCATGGCCAACACCATGCCTTTGCTGTCTCAACCATCGACTGCCGGCGTCACTCGGGCCCTGGCTTCATACAGGCGGGTGCGGCCATTGGATCCACTGCCCAGCGCGGCCGCAACCGCGGGCGAGAGTATCGGCTTCCCATTGCGCTGACCATATGGTTAGTATCTTGACCATGCGATCAGCCGACGATGATTTGACCGCGCGGGCCCGGATCAGGAACGCGGCACTGGAGTTGTTCGGTGCCGAAGGAGCCAGCCGGGTAAGCCTTCGCGCGGTGGCCCAGCGCGCCGGCGTCTCGCACGCCCTGGTGCTGCATCACTTCGCCACCAAGGAAGGCCTGCGCCAGGCGTGCGACGACTACGTCATCTCGCTGGTGAAAGGTGCTCCAGACGCCGATCTGGGCGACACGGCCGGGCTGGCGGCGATGCTGGAGGCGGGCGTGGCGGTACGCCGCTACCTGGGACGGGCGTTCCTGGACGGCACTTCGGAGGCGGCGGCACTGTTCGATGAGATCGTCGCCTCCACCAGCCAGTGGCTAGAACAGGGCGTGCGCGAGGGCAGGGTGCAGCCCAGCGACGACCCGCCCGCGCGCGCCGCGATGTACGTGACGTGGCTACTGGCGCCGCTGGCGTTCGGTGAGCACCTGGCACGGTCATTGGGCACGGCGGACGTGCACGACATGCGGACGTTGCTGCGCTTCTCCCGCGCCGGCATCGAAATCTTCACCCGGGGTGTGTTCACCGACGAGCACGCCCTTGACGCGTGGGACGCCGTCCGCGACGAGCGCGGGCCACGATGAACGGTGTGCCTCGTCACATTCGTGGCGCCAGCGGTGACGCATGGCCGTACGCCGCTGATGCTGCAGCGCGCCGAAGCCGACGCGACTCGGGCCGAGCTTGTTCGTCCGCCGCCTGACCGGCCCTTGCCCATTGCTTCTCGAGGCGCATGTCGCCGTCACCCTCATCAGCCGTACTGCCGCACCGAAAAGGACACCTGCCATGAGCATTGCCGCCAGGATTCTGGCACGTAGGGCAAAACTGGCCCCGGCCGAGACCAAGAACGTGACTGTAGAGAAGGATCTGCGCGTTCCGATGGCGGACGGCGTCGTGCTGCTGGCCGATCACTACGTGCCCCGGGGTCTCGGCGATCGGCCGACCGTCCTGATCCGCTCCGTGTATACCGACAGGACCAAAGGCGGCATGCTGAGCCGCCTTGTCGCCGAACGCGGCTTCCACGTCGTAGTTGTCAGCGGCCGGGGTACCTGCGGGTCCGGAGGGAAGCTCACCCCGTTCGTCTCTGAGCGCGACGACGGCCTGGCCGTCCTCGCGTGGCTGCGCGAACAGCCGTGGTTCACCGGCGAACTGGGCACACTGGGCCAGAGCTACAACGGCTACACGCAGTGGGCCATCGCCGCCGAGGCCGGGCCGGAGCTGCGGGCCATGAGCACTTCGCTGATCGGGTCGAACGCCTACGACCTGCTCTACCCGGGCGGCGCGCTGGCCCTCGAACTCTGCCTGGGCTGGATCAGCATGGTCGCCAACCAGGAAAGGCCGGTACCCGCCTATCTGTCCGCCGTTGCGTTAGGCGGCAAGAAGCGGGCGCAGGCCGCTCATCGGCTCCCGCTGACCGAGGCCGACACCATCGCCATCGGCGCCGCGGCACCGCACTGGCGGAACTGGCTCGCGCACCCCGGTGCCGACGACCCGTGGTGGTCGCGCGGCGATCACAGCCGGGCGGTGCCGACGGTGACCGCCCCCAACCACCTGATCAGCGGCTGGGATGACATCGCGCTGCCCGGCCTGGTACGCGATTACCAGGCGCTGCGGAAGGCGGGACGCGAGCCGTACCTCACCATCGGGCCGTGGCAGCACTGGGACGCCGAGCTGTCGATGACCGCCCTGCGAGAGAGCCTCGCTTGGCTCCGCGCCCACCTGCTGAAAGACCAGCACGGGCTGCGCGAGGCACCGGTGCGGATCTACGTCAGGGGAGCTGAAGCGTGGCGTGACCTGCAGGTCTACCCACCCGCCGAGGCGCAGCCGCAGCGCCTCTACCTGCACGCGAATGGTGGTCTGGCCCGCGATCTACCGGCGGATTCCGCGCCCGACCGTTACCGTTTCGACCCCGCCGACCCGACCCCGGCCGTGGCCGGCATGTCCCGCATGATAGGCATCCGACGCAAGACCGGCGACATTGTGCTGCGTGCCCGTGACGACGTTTTGACCTACACCGGCAAGCCGTTGCCGACCGATCTGGAGGTCATCGGCATCCCCTCCGCCGAACTGTACGTGACCTCCAGCCTGGCACACACCGATTTCTACGTGCGCATCAGCGAGGTCTCGCCCGCCGGCAAGGTCACGCATGTGTCGGACGCGCTGCGCCGGTTCGCTGCCGACCAGTCGATCGACCGGATGGTCGAGATCGAACTGGCGCCCGTCGCCCACCGGTTCACGCGCGGCCACCGCATCCGGGTACAGATTGCGAGCGCGGCGTATCCTCGTTGGGACCGCAACCTCGGCACAGGTGAGCCGCCAGCTACCGCAAGCGCAATGCGCGCAGCCGACCAGCAGGTCCATCACGACACCAACCGCCCGTCCGCTGTCATACTGCCGGTCACTTGAAGGGCAGGGACTACCGCTAACAAGTACGGGTGTACCCCGTCTACCCCGTTGGACGGTGTGCGCATTGCGTAAAGTGCCGACATGGCGAAGTGTTTGAACTGCGGAACGAGATTCGATGTCTCAACTGTGCGAGACGAGTACGAGGAGTACGTCGGAGACGGCGACTATGACGGAGAACTCTGTGCCGAGTGCGCCATACCGGACTTGGAATCAAACCTGAACCTCGGTCACGCAATCATGATGATGAACGGCGACGAAGACTACGACGAAGACCATGTCGAGAAATGGCTGTGAGTGACTGGCCGCGACGCTCACGCCGTTCAAGGACTACCCGCGTCGACTCACGTCGGCGCGGTGCGCTTCAAGGCGGTCGAGTGCTTCAAGCGCGGTCATGTCGCCAGCGCGCTCCCGAACTTCGCTACGGCGTAGGACCGCGACCGCGTGCGGTGCTGGGCGCGGTGCTGGCCCTTTACGACAGGCGCTAGCCTCGATCTTTCGTGATCTTTCGGTGGTCGGCTGAAGGGTTCGGCTGGGGGTTGATTTCGCGGTCGTGGTCAGCCTTTTGCCCCGGCTGTCGCGCCGGTTGGGCGGGGTTCCACGGGCCCGTGGGTTCCTTTCCTGGTCGTAGGGACGGTTTGGTGCTGGTCAGGTCGGCGCTGGCAGGGCGTGCAGTCGAGCCAGGGCGGTGATGATCTGCGCCGCCCTGGCCATCATGTGGCGATGCGCAGGCGGAGGCGTCGGCCGCCGCGGACCCTGTCGTCTGGCGACGGCGAACAGGCGCAGTCGTAGCCGTTTGGGTTCGTAGCGGCGGGAGGGTCCGTCGAGGGCGAGCATCTGCATCCAGGCCAGGAGTTCGCAGGCCAGTGCGACGATCTCCACCCAGATCTGGTTCTGGGTGAAGTCGTACAGCGGCAGGTTGGCCAGGCCGGTGTCCTTGGCGCAGAGGATGCGGTCCTCGCAACGCGCTCGCCGCCGGTGGCGTAACTCCAGATCGGCGTCGGGTGTTGGTAACGAAGCAGGTGAAGCGGTGCCCGTCGATGTCGGTGAAGCGCAACTGCGCGCCCGGGTGGGGGCGTTCCTTGCGGACGATGAGGCGCATCCCCTTCGGCCCCGGTCAGCTCGGCCACCCACGCGCCGGGCCGGACCTGACCGTGGTCGTCGTAGGCCGGCGTCCACGCGGCGGCGGGCAGGGCCAGGATCGCGGCACCGATGTCCTCGGTGAGGGTGAACCCGATCGAGTGGGCAAGCCGGCGTCCCGGCCCACTCAGCCAGGACAGGAACTCGCGGGTGCCGCCGCCGGAGTCCGTGCGGATCAGCACCTGACGCCTGCGCTGTTTGGGCAGTTGGGCCAGCGCGAGCGCCGTGGCGTCGATGTGGTCGGCCGCGGTGTTGGACCCGGTGTTTCCAGGCCGGAGCACAAGGGCAAGCGGCTCTCCGGCCCCGCCCGCGCCATGGTCGGCGAAGACGGTCATGAGGTGGAAGCCGTAGCTCTTTTCCAGGTCGACGTCGCGTGCTGTTTGTCGGAGTGGGCGATGACGGTGGTCGCGTCGATGTCGAGGGGGATTAGCTCGCCGTCGGCGCCGGGCGCTGTGTCTCGCGCGAGCGTCCAGGCCCGCTCACGCGCGGTGGCGCGTGCGGTGCGGATCGCCTTCAACGCCTGAGCCGGGTCGGCGGCCATCCGATCGATCAGCCGGGAGACCGTCGGGTCGGAGGCAACGTGGCCGAACAGGTCGGGCTGGGAGCGCAGCATCGCAACATCGGCCAGGCAGCCCCCACCGAGAGCGAGGCTGATGGCCAGATCAGCGATGACCTTGCCGGGATCTTGGACGGCGCGAGCAGAGCGCCATCGCTCCAGCTGTGCTGACAGCGCCCGGTCCAGGCCGGTGACGCGCAGCGTCTCCAGGAGTAGCAGACCGCCCGACTGGGAGATGAGGCCGTTGCCGTCGGCGGAGGCAACAATCTTGGAACGGGAGACGATAGTCTGCACGCGAAAAGTGCCTTCTGATCTGGCGCGGATTGGACCTTCGACAAGCCCCATCCTCCCAGCTCAAAGACACTTTTCTCATGTAAACGATCAACTCCGGCGAAATTCGGCGCGAAAGCCCGAGGTTAGAGGCCGCCGCCGACATTTCGATCTTCACCGCCACGCCTTGATGCCCTCAACTCGAAGATGTTCGCGACCAGGTGTCCGATCTGGCGGGCGGCACGAGGTATTTCCAGGTGTAGCTGGGGATCGGTGACCGCCTCGGGTCACCACGCAATGACGAAACCTTCCACCTCGGGCCGGCAGCTCCTGCCGCTGTCGGTCTGGCTCTGCGCCGACGAGCAGCCCGAATGCGACCAGGCCACCACCGGGTGCCCGCGCCGTAACACGCTGGTCAGCATCGAGCTCGCCCGCCACCTCATCTCCGCGTGCAGCAAGCCCGGTGAGTTGATCGTCGAGACGCACCCGGTCAACGCGGCCACGCTCGCCTGCGCCGTACTGCAAGGGCGGAAGGCGATCGCCCTCGTTCCCAAGGTCGCGCACGCCCAGGCCATCCGCGCCCAGCTCCAGGAGATCTTCCCCGCCAAGGAGCTGACCGGCATATACCTGCGCCCGTCGTCCCCTCGGCAGATGGAATCCGCGCTGGCCAAGCAGGCCGGAACCGCCCGGCTGGTGATCTACGCGCCGCCGTGCCCTTCCGAAGGGCAGTGCCCCGCCTGTCCGGGCAGCGGAGGACCGGAGGATGAGCGGCTCGCACTGATGCGGGGCGCGTGGCAGGTTCTCGGCGACGGCGGGCACCTCGCCGTCGTCACCGCACCCCATCGAGAGGGCGAACGGCTCCGCGACCAGGCGCCTGTTCTGATCCGAGCCGCCCGCACCGCTGGGTTCGCCTACACCCAGCACGTCATCGCGTTGCGGGTTCCCGTCCGCGAAGGCGAGTTGGTCGTCCAGGCCGCTCCCGAGGGCCTCGGCTACCTCTACGACGTCCGCACTCCTGCGCCGCCCGTGACAGTCGGCGTACATGCCGACGTCCTGCTGTTCACGAAGGTCGCCAGCGACGGAGGTGCGCGATGACGCTGCCCTCGGTGTGGGCCACGGGCAATCTGACCTCCCGCACCCAGCGGACGGGCCGCTACCTGCCCGCGTCAATGGACCACCCGGCCAAGATGCTGCCCGCGGTCGCGTCCAAGGTCATCGCCGCCTACACCCAGCCCGGCGACCTGGTCCTCGACCCCATGTGCGGCATCGGCACCACCCTCGTGGAGGCAGTCCACCTCGGGCGGGAGGCGGTCGGCGTGGAGTACGAGGCCCGCTGGGCGAACCTCGCCGTCACAAACCTGCTGCACGCCCACCGCCAGGGTGCGACCAGCACCAGCCGCGTGATCGTCGGAGACTCTCGCCGCATCCGCGTCCTTCTCGGAGACCGCGCGGGTCGTGTGGCGCTGGTGCTGACCTCACCGCCGTACGGCTCCTCCACCCACGGGCACGTCCGCTCCACCCGGGACTCCGGCGAGCCGGGAATCAAGAAGTGGAACCACCGCTACAGCCACAACCCGGGCAACCTCGCCCACCGCGATCTCGTCACCCTGATGGAGGGATTCGGGGAGATCCTCACCGGCTGCCGGCATCTCCTGCGGCCCGGCGGGATCGTCGCGATCACCATCCGGCCGATCCGCGTACGCGGCGAGCTGATCGACCTGCCCGGCCAAGTGCTCGACGTCGCCGAGCACGCCGGGCTCGTTCTCATCGACCGGATCGCGGCCCTGCTGTGCGGGGTTCGCGATGACCGGATCGTGTCTCGTGCGTCGTTCTTCCAGCTCCAGGAGGCACGCCGGGCGCAGGCCCGCGGTGTCCCCGTCCACGCCATCGCCCACGAGGACCTGCTCGTCTTCACCACCCCGACCGGCGACACCGCGACGGATGGTGATGTGCGATGACCATCGCTCTCAGCGCGCCGATCAGGGGGAACCCCGCCGCTGGTGCCAGCGGATTTCCCCGGGTGGTCCAGCGGATTCCACTTGACGACCGGCATGGAGCCGAGCGTCGATCAACCACTCCGGCGGGGGCCGCCCGCGCCGCCGACTTTCGGGTGTCGGCATGAGGCACGGGATGTCCCTGACGGAGCTGGCCGAACTCCCGGCGGTGATCGACCTGGTCACCGCCGGGCGAGCCCTCGGACTGGGACGCACCAAGACCTATGAACTGGCCAAGACCGGCCAGTTCCCCTGCCGGATCATCCGCATCGGCAAGACCTACCTGGTGCCCACCGCCGATCTGCTCGCCCTGCTCGGCCTCCAGCAGAACGACGGATCGGACAGAAAGGCGGGTGCCGATGGCGACCGGTAAGACCTACAAGCAGTGCGGCTGCCGCGACGAAAACGGCAGACGACTGGGCCAGAAGTGCTCCAAGCTCCGCCGCACCGGCGGAGCTTGGAGCCGCGATCACGGCACCTGGTACTACCAGCTGGAACTGCCTCCCAAATCGGACGGCACCCGCCGTCAGCCGCTTCGGCGCGGCGGCTTCAGCGCCCAGGCAGCGGCGCAGGAGGAGATGGGTCACGCTCGGAGCCTGCTGGCCCTGGCCGACGTCGACGATCTGGACATCAGCGTCAAGATCGCCGATGCCATCCAGCGGACCGTCCGGGAACGCCGGGAACTCCCCGACGTCGAAGCCCTCCGCCGCCAGCTCCGATCCGGCCGGGATCTGACACGCCGCCTCACCGTCGGCCAATGGCTCACCGAGTGGCTATCCGGCAAGACCGGCCTGCGCAAGAACACCCGCCGAAGCTACGAAAGCCACATCCGGCTCTACCTCATCCCCCACATCGGCAGCATCCGCCTGGATCGGCTCCAAGCCGCCGACGTGGCCAGCGTGTTTGACGCGATCGACGAGCTGAACGACGCCATCGAGCGCGCCCGAACCAGCAACGACCCCGATGTCCAGGTGGCGGTGAAGGGCAAACGCCGTATCGGCCCCGCCTCCAAACAGCGGATCCGCGCGACGCTGCGGGCCGCGCTCAACACCGCGATCAAGCAGCGGCTCATCGACATCAACGTCGCCGCCCTCGTGGAACTCCCCTCCGGGAAACGCCCCAAGGCTCTGATCTGGACCCCCGAGCGCGTACGAGCGTGGCGTCTCGAGTACGCGCAGCAACTCTCCGCCGAGCACCAACGGCCGTACGGCAAGCGGCCCCTCGATGTCTACATCTCCACACCCCGCCCCTCGGCCGTCATGGTCTGGACGCCCGAGCAGACGGGAGCCTTTCTCGCGGTCGCGCGAGCTCATGAGCTGTACGCGCTGTACCACCTTGTCGCCCTCCGAGGGCTACGACGCGGCGAAGCATGCGGGCTTCACTGGAGCGACGTCGACCTCAAGGCCGGGGTCATCACCGTGCGATGGCAGATCACCCAGCTCGGCTGGACCACCGACCAAGGACAGCCGAAGTCCGAAGCAGGCGAACGCCACGTCGCCCTCGACAGCGAGACGATCAAAGTGCTCCGCACCCACCGCAAGAACCAGCGGCAACAACGCCTCGCCACGGGCGGGGACTGGACGGACAACGACTTCGTGTTCACGCAGGAGAACGGACAGCCGCTCCACCCGGCCCACGTAACCGACCAGTTCGAGCGGGTCGCTCACCAGGCCGACCTGCCACCCGTACGGCTCCACGATCTCCGCCACGGGGCGGCGACCCTCATCCTCGCCGCCGGGCACGATCTCAAGGTCGTCCAGGAGACCCTTGGCCTGTCCTCCATCACCATCGCCGCCGACACCTACACGTCGGTCCTCCCCGACCTCGCTCGCCAAGCCGCCGAAGACGCCGCCGCCCTCATCCCATTGAGAAGGTGATGCTGCCGGCCCTTCCCGGCCCATGAACACAATGCCGAATCTTCCGAACAAGCCACGCATACGTGTCTCGCCATCGTAGAGTAACGAAGATCTCTCCCCCCATCTCTGGAGATAACGGTGCAATCCAGCCCTCGCGAGAGTGTCATCCGTGACTTACTCAAAGAGAATCTTCATGTGATCGAGCCGGGACTCCGGCTAGTCAAGTCGGAGTTTCCTCTTGCCAACGCTCATGGAACACGTGGGTCTATCGATATTCTCGCCCGCGACCAGTACGGCATGTGGGTCGTAATCGAACTTAAGCGCTTGAACTCGACTGCCCGCCAGGCTGTACACGAAGTCGCCAAGTACACCGAGTTGCTTTGCCGAGAGAAGCAACTTCCGGCAGACCGGATCAGAGCGATCATCATAGCTCTTGATCCCCAGTGGAGTGAGCTTCTGACCCCTGTCAGCAACCTTGCTCGAGACTGGTCCTATGATCTCCGCGGTTACCAACTCACGATCGCACGAGACGGCACCCCTCTGAACGCCGAGCGAGTGAGCCTACTCGAGCATCCCTTCGGTCACGCCTTGACCCCAATCCAGTTCGTCTACTTTTTCAACTCCCCTGAAGATCGTGATCAAGGCTGGAAGAAAATCATCCGCTACGCCTCCGAGGCTCACGCACACGACATCGCCGGCGCAGATCTCCACTACATAGGACCTTCAGGGATCATTCGAGCTCCATATGCCCTCTACTGCGCGATCGGCCGAATCGATTCTCGTTTAGTTCCACCAGGAACCGATGTCGATGAGGCCGAGAACTGGGACGAAGAGGAGCCCGACGACCATCCATACCCCCTCGAATACGCGGCGTTGTGTCATATATGTGCCAACGTGTTCGCCGTCGGAACCGTTGAAGATGGGTCTCCGGACGAGTTCGTCAACTTGGTGAACCACCCCAACTGGGAGCTCGAAGGCCTGCGCGGCTCTGGGGCCTATACCCCATCAGAGTTGCTCGAGGAGCAGGACATCCTTAGGGCCTTGAAGGGCCAGGATGGCGGAGCGCAAGTCCTATTTGACGGGAGCGCGAACACCAAGATTGCAAGCCGGTGGGCGGCCTTCCGAGAGGCGGCTCTGAACAGCCTGGCGGGCAACACTGACTGGACGATGCTCGTTGGTGAATGGCTCGATAAAGTGGCGGATCTTCCTCAGCCCTACGACGTCGCCCTTCACGTCTACAACCCCTGCGATCTGCTTAGCACCATCGTCTTTGGCGCCCCCGGGAACCTTGCCGAACACGAGCCGATGGTGCTGGGATTCGCGGTCTCCCACACCGAGGGAGTCGAGCAGTTTCGCATCCAAGGTCAACTCCAATGGGGCGGGGCTCGTACCCCAAACCTTGAGCAGTGCGTCATGTCTGTATACCGGGATCCGATCATCTGGGGCATTGCCCGCAACCAGGGTGTCGTCTGGCAACACGACCAAGCACTTCTCGATCTTCTAGGACTTCGTTACGTGATCTACGAGATCGTCAGCGATTCGCCGCTAACCCGCAGGCCGGAAGATTTAAATAACACGACCCTCCTCATGCCAAGCGAGGCCGGCATGCGTCGCATCACGGGGGTTGAGGAGCTACGCGACTGGGGGTGGAAAGGCGCACTCAGCCTAGAGACCTTCTTAGAGGAGCATGCCCAACAGGTGGCAGCGCTGCTCAGGAAGTACCACGCAGAGCTCGCCATCCACATCACCTCCACCTGAATCTCTGTTCGCAGCCCTCGCCAAGACCGGCCTCGATCACGCGATACCTCAGGCTCGAGCGCGGAGGGTACTTTGCCCTTCAGCCTCAATCTTCTCGACAGCAAGCCCGCCCAGCGGCCGCAAATGATCATGCCGCGACCAGGATTTCGGCTGGCGAGCAAACGACGAGCAACCATCATGATCGCCAAGGGGCACGGGTCGCGGTTGAGTTGGTCACCAAATGAAGAAAGCCCAGGTCAGACACGCCGACCTGGGTTTCTTGCTGGTGCGCCGCCAGGGACTCGAACCCCGGACCCGCTGATTAAGAGTCAGCTGCTCTAACCAACTGAGCTAGCGGCGCCTGACACCCATAAGAGTAGCGAAGATTTGAGGTACTTCGTCCATGCGCATGAAGGCGCACGCGCCCCGAAAGCCCGGCCCTCGTCACGTACGCGGCGTCGATCAGGGGGCGGTCAGGGCCAGGTCACCCCCGCCGAGGGCGTGACCGGGGCGATGACGCCCAGCCGTTCGAGCAGTGTCACGAAGGTCGAGGCGTACGGCGAGGGCGCGGCGACGGCGACCACCCTGCCCCAGTCGACCTGCTCGCGCATCGCCCGGACCATGGGGAGCATCGCCCCGTAGTCGCAACTGTGCTCCGACATCGGCATGATCCACGAGATGACGAGGTCGGTCGCCTCCAGGACCTTCAGGTTGAGCGCGGCAACGTTGATCAGGTCGGCACGGGCGATCATCTCGTCGGTGACCGGCCGGTTGGCCAGCGAGAAGATGAGGTCCACCAGAACGCCGCTCTCGTCGTACGCCTTGACGAGCCAGTCCTCCGGCGGTTTGACCGTGCGGAACCCGAGATCCTCCAGGGTCTTGAGCGCGAGCCCGACGTCCTCCTCGACGAGCGCGAAGTCGACGTCGTGCAGCGAGGGAGCGGCCCCTCGCGCGTAGCCGGCGCAGCCGCCGGCCAGGGCGAAGCGCACCCCCGCGTCGCGCAGGCCCGCTCCCGCGCGCTTGAGCGTGTCCAGGATGGCGTCGGTGACGGCGTGCGTGTGACTGCCCACTTGGCTCGTCTGCCCCTCCGAATTCGACGCAAACAATCCGGGGAAGGCGGTTTCGATGGCAAACCGCAAGGAACGCCCCTCCGCGCCCCCTTTACAAAGTATGTCGGATTTGGCGGCCGCGGTCACCGGTCCGGCCCCGACGGCGGCGCGGTGTCATGGGCGTTGAGGCGGTAGACCGCGTACGCCATGCCGATCACCGGCACGGCGACGTTGCGCACCTGGATGCCGCCGGGAGTGAGCCCCTTCTCCGTACCGAGGTGCGCGTGACCGTGGATGATCAGATCGGCGCCCTCCTCGTCGGCCGCCTCGGCGAGCAGGTAACTCCCGAGGAACGGATAGATCTCCGTTGGCTCGCCCATGAGGGTGTCCTTGACGGGCGAGTAGTGGCTCAGCACGACCCGGTGGTCGCTGTCCAGGCCGCTCAGCGCGTTCCGCCAGCGGTCGGCGATGTGCCGGGTGTGCCGGACGAACGCCTTGGTCTCCGGCTCGCCGAACTCGCTCGCGCACTTGCCGGCGAACCCGCCGCCGAACCCCTTGCCGCCTACCACGCCCAGCGTCGCGCCGTTCATCGAGAGAATCGTCGCCTCGTCGTCGAGCACGATCACCCCGGCGTCCCGCAGGATCGCGGTGATCGCCTGCTCCGAGTCCGAGTGGTAGTCGTGGTTGCCGAGCACGGCGATCACGGGGATCGGCAGGTCGCGCAGCTCGTCGGCGACCACCCGGCCCTCGGCGACGGTCCCGTGCCTGGTCAGATCACCGCCCACCAGCAGGACGTCGGCCCGATCCTCGATGCCGTGGAGCTTGGGCCGCAAGCGCCCGCGCAGGTCCTCCCCCATGTGAATGTCCGCCACGGCAGCGACTCTCGTCTGTGTCACAGAGGCTCCTCCTCTCCCGGCTCACGGACCTCCACCAGCGTGATCTCGTTGTGCACGGAAAGGCCCGGAGCGGCTTCACGGGCGACGTCCTCGATCAGGAGACGGCGCTCCGGCGCGCTGACCCGGCCCCGGAGAAAGATCTTGTCTCCCCGCACGTCGACCCTGATCCCCAGCTCGACGGTCCGCTCGTCCTCCGCCAGCGCCCGCTGCACCCGGGCCGCGACATAGTGCGGCGCGTCCATGGACTCCCCCTCAGATCAGCCTCTCCAGCGCCTGCCCGCCCAATCAGGGATAAAACAGGTCGTCGCGCGGCTGGCCGAGGTCGGCCCCCTCCGCCTTCTCGGCACCGTCATGTCAGCGCCATCCCAGCAGGTCCCGGGCCTGTCCCACCGCCTCCTCCACGGTCACGTCGCCCACCCACGACACGCGGTGCTCGCACGGCTCGCCGTACGGGTCGGTCCCGTCGGCGCCGCAGACGGGGCAGGCGGTGGTCCACGAGATCAGCGGCCGGTGGTGGCTGCGGGAGAGCGGCCCCGCGTTGACGAGGTTCACGCACAGGAAGACGCCGACGGTGGGCGTGCCGGTGGCGGCGGCCAGGTGCCGCGGTCCCGTGTCGTTGGCGATCAGCAGGTCGCAGGCGGCGTAGAGCGCGGCGAGTCCGCCGATCGACAACTCGCCGACCACGGGCACGGCGGGGCCGCGCATCGCGCGCACGACCCGCTCCACGATCTCGCGTTCCGGCTCGGTACCGGTCACGACGACGGGACGGCCGAGCCGGTCGGCCACGGCGGCGAAGCGCTCGGGAGGCCATCGGCGGCGCGCGTCGTTCGCGCCGGGATGGACGGCGACCACGCCGCGCGGCAGCGAGCCGACCACTCTGCTCAGCTCGGCCCAGTCGGCCCGGGTGACCACCACCCGGGGCTCCAGGGAGCAGCCGCTGTGCGCGCCGACCAGCCGGGCCACCTCCAGAAAGCGCAGCGTCTCGTGCTGGTAGGGGACGTACGGCACCCAGCGGTCGAGCGGCGCGGCGTCCGGCGTACGCAGCCCCGCGGTAACGCGGGCGCCGAGCCGCCGCAGGAACGGATTGGAGTTGCGGCCTCCGCCGTGCATCTGGAGCGCGAGGTCGAAGCGTCCGCGCAGCGCGTCGTAGAGGCGGCCGATCCGCGGTGTTTCCGTACCGGCCGCCTGGTCGGCCGGTACGGAAACACCGCGAATCGGCGGCAGCGCGACGACGTCGTCCACCGGTCCCGGTCTGCCGCGCAGGAAACGGGCATGCCACTCGCGGGCGAGCAGCGTCAGCCGCGCCGCCGGATAGGCCCGCTTCACCGCCTCCAGGGCGGGCAGCGCGAGCAGGAAGTCACCGAGAGCGTTGGCCCGGAGCACGGCGATCTGTTCGACGCCTTCGACGAGGAGATTCCTCATGGCGCCACGCGATCGCGGGACCCGACACCGGCCGCGCTTGTTACCGGTAGAGGCTGGGACACCTGGGCACGGCTACCCGGAGCGCGTACCGGCAAACCCGCTACAACGACGCGATAGTCGACCGGATCCGAGGGTAGGTGGGCCGCATGTCCGAGGAACCCCGTAGCTATCCGCAGGAACCCCGCGTCACGCCCGAACAGGAGTCCGAGAAGGGGATCGCTCGCGTGCCCGCGACGCCACGTGACGTCATCCACATCCTGCTCGGCGCTCTCCTCCTGGCGGTGTGCTTCGGCGTCGCCCTCACCGGCGCGCTGACCCGGGTGTGGTGGGTGCTCGCCGCGGCGGGCGTCGTCGCCGCCATCGTGATCGCCGACATCTTCTTCGCCCTGCGCCGCCAGCGCCGGCTCGGCGTGGGCCCGCGGTCGAGAGGGTGACCGACCGTGCCCGGCGTCGGGCACGGCCGGGCGGGAGCCCGGGCGGAGCGCTCCGTTCGGGCTCCCGGCCGGCACGCTCAGCGTCCCCGCGCCCGCGCGGTCACGCGGCGGTTGGCCTTCTGGATCGCGTCGACCAGCTCATCCTTGGACATCTCGGACCGGCCCCTGACCTCCAGGCGGGCGGCGGTCTCGTAGAGGTGGTGCTTGGAAGCGGAGGCGTTCACTCCCTCGGCGGTCTTGCCACGCTTGGGCCTGCTCTTGCGCGCCTGCGCGTCCGACGGCCCCCGCTTCTCCTTCTTCTCCCAGTGGTCACCCACCTTCTCAAAGGAGTGCTTCAGCGCGGAGTACGCGGTCCGGTGCGCCCGCTCCCCCTCGCCGTACGTCTCGACGGCGGAGTCATGGGCCTTGATCCACGTCTTCTGCGCCTCCTTGGGCGAGCGCTCCAGGGTGGACGGGAGTTCCTCGCGGCCTGGCATCCGTGCGGCTCTCCTTTCTCGAACTCTCGCGGATCGCCTTCTTACGAATCAGCCCTATCCGCCCGACGGCTCCCAAACATCGGCCGCGAGGCGGAGGGAGGATCCCCGTGACGGACATCCCGATCGTCGTGGCCGGCCTCATGGGAGCCGGGAAGACCACGGTCGCCCGGCTGATGGCCGACGCGCTCGACCGGCCGCTGCGCGACAACGACGAGGAGCTGCTGGAGCGGTACGGCACGACGGCGGCGGACATCGCGACCGATCTCGGGGCGGCGGAGCTACACGCCCGTGAGGCGTCCCTGCTGCGGGAGGCGCTCGCCGGGGACCCGTTCGTGGTGATCGCGGCGGCGGCGAGCGCCGTCGAGGACCCGGCGTCGAGACGGGCGCTGGGCCGGGCCTTCGTGGTGTTCCTGGACGCTCCGCCCGCGGTCCTCGCGGAGCGGACGCTCTCGGGGACGCACCGGCCGCGTTTCGCCCCCGATACGGCGGAGATGCTGGCCAAGCAGCGGGAGCGGCGGCTGGCCTACTTCAGCGAGGTGGCCGACCTGACCGCGGACAGCTCGCGGCAGGCGCCGGAGGAGATCGCGGCGCGGGCGCTGGCCCGGTTCGCGAACGCGAAGCGATCCGGCCGAGCCGGACACTCCGAGTAGTCCGGATAGTCCGCGTCCCGTCGGGCGCCGCCGACGACGAACCACACCGTCTTGCCGTGGCGGCCCGGCCGTACGCCCCACTCGTCGGTGAGCGCGCCGACGATGAGCAGCCCCCGGCCGTCGGTCGCGCCGGGGCCGGAAAGCCGGGCCCGGGGCACGCCCTCCCCCGGATCGAAGATCTCGCCGCGGATCCCGGCGCCGTCGCCGGCCAGGCGGAGGGTGAACGCGGCCCCGCCGTGCCTTACGACGTTGGCGGCCAGCTCTCCGACGACGAGCACGCAGTCGTCGACCAGCGCCTCCGCGCCCCACGATGGGAGCTCTCGGCGGACGAGCGCGCGGGCGGCGGCCACGCCGGCGCCCGTCGCGGGCAGTAGGAACTCCGCCGCGCGCGTCGACGCCTCCGGCGGCTCCTTCGCGAAGGGAAGAACCACTTGCGCCTCCTTAGTTGTGGGAGCGCTCCCACAATCACGATACGGCGGCCTCCCCGCGCCGTGAATCGACAACCACGTGATCGCCGCGGGTCGATCACCACACGAAAGGCAGGGAATGCCGCGCCGGATCGGGCACATCAGCTGTTTCCGCTGATCGGAGCGTCGAGAACGCCGACCGTTGACGCGGCGAACACCGAACCACCGCCTCTCGATGACGGCGTCGCCGCCTGAATTTAGCTGAAACGTCGCGACCTAATTTGCGCCGGTGACGAGGCGCCCGTCCACGATGAGGCCGCACCCCACCTCGGCGCCCAGCGTGACCAGCGCGAACGGCGACGCCCTCCCCGAACCAGTACTCGGCCACGGTCGGCGCCCTGACCCCGTTCTCCAGCGTGACGTCGAGGCCGATGGCGTCGGCGAGAAGCGCTTCGGGCACCGGCTCGACGTCCCCGGAAACAGAGGCTCCGGGGCGGCGGGTGCGGGCGTCGCCAACCTTACTCGGACGTAAATGCATAAACCCGAATTGAGGGGAAGTAGCGGACATAGAATGGAAGGTGTTCGTCTCATCCCCGGAGGGGGTGCGCAACATGTCGCACATGTCGCACAGCAGCACGGACATCGGGCAGCATCCTGACATCATGCAGATGCGTGCCCGGTACGAGGCAGCCGCCGCGAATCCCACGGCCCAGCTGACGGACGGGCTCACGCTGCTCGCCGGGATATACCTGGCGCTGTCGCCGTGGATCGTCGGCTTCAGGACCCACCCCAACATCACGGTCAACAACCTGATCACGGGGATCCTGGTCGCGCTCCTGGCGCTGGGCTACAGCTCGGCCTACGGCCGGACCTATGGCCTGGCCTGGGTCGCCCCCGTCATCGGGGTGTGGACGATCATCGCTCCGTGGGTGATCAGCGGCCCGAACAACACTCTCGGAATCATCATCAGCAACGTGGTGGTGGGTGCGATCATCCTGCTGCTGGGGCTCGCGAACATGTCGACCGGCATGACCGCCGCCAAGCGGCACACGCCGCGGTTCGGCGCTGAGACCCACACCACCACCCACCCGCGCTGACAGATCAGGCCGCCAAGGGCGCTCACCCGTACGGCCCCACCCGGAAAATCCATCGGTCGTCCGACGACCGCCGGCCGGGAACGCGGGCACGGGGAGCGCCCCGGCGCCGGGACAGCGGTGAGATCCGGCGGGCCGGCGGGTAGGTCGTGTCGCATGACCACCACCGACCCGCTGCGGGATCTCGACCCGTTCGACATCTTCGACGCCGAGGCCGCCCGGCTGGACCGCTTCTTCTCCTCGCTCGACGACGAGGGATGGCGCAGACCGTCCCGGTGCGCGGGGTGGTCCGTACGGGACGTCCTCGGCCATCTCGCCGGGGAGGAACTGTACAACCACGCCTGCCTGGACGGGGACCTCGACGGGCTCTTCGCGATGCTGGAACGCGAAGGTGTCGGCGGGGGCTACAACGGCTTCAACGAGTGGACTGTGGAGCAGCGCCGTGACCGGCCGGTCGCGGACGTGCTGGCGGAGTGGCGCGGCAAGAACGCCGAGACGCGCGAGCGGATGCGAGTGCTCGGCCGCGACGCGACGCTGACCACGGGCGCGGGGCCGTACCCCGTGGGCCTGCAGACCTTCCACTACAACTCCGAGTACGCCACACACGGCGACGACGTGCACGCCCCGGTCTCCGACGAGGAGGCCGGGGCGCGCACACTGTGGCGGGTCCGGTTCGGGCTCTTCGTGCTCGACGAGCAGGGGTCCGGGGCACGGGCCGAGCTCTCCGACGGCCACGTGGACGTCCGGGTGGGCGACGCCGCCGCGCGCCTGCCGTACGCGGAGTTCGTCGACGCGACGGTCGGCCGGTTGCCCGCCGGGCATCCGCTGGACCCCGAGATCGTCTCCGCTCTGCGCTGCCTCGCGTAGTACGCGGACGGCCCGGCGGCTCAGCAGAGGATCTGGCCCTCGGACAGCGCGCCGTCGATCGCCCAGGCGGCGTTGACGAGACCGATGTGGCTGAACGCCTGCGGGAAGTTGCCCAGCTGCCCGCCGGTGACCGGGTCGATCTCCTCGGCCAGCAAGCCGACGTCGTTGGTGAGGGAAACGGCGCTCTCGAACACCTCGCGCGCCTGCCCGACCCGGCCGGCCAGCGCGAGGGCCTGAGCCAGCCAGAACGTGCAGAGCACGAACGTGCCCTCCCCGCCCTCCAGGCCGTCGTCGGCACGGTACCGGTAGACGAGGCCGTTCTCCCCGGTGAGCCGCTTCGCGATCGCGTCGATGGTCGCCAGCATCCGCGGGTCGTCGGCGGGCAGGAAGCCGACGATCGGCATCATCAGCACGGACGCGTCCAGGTCGGCCGAGTGGAACGCCTGGGTGAAAGCGCCCGCCTCCGCGCTCCACCCGTCGCGGAGCACGGCCCGGCGGATCTCGTCCCTCGCCTGCTGCCAGCGCGGCACGCGCTCGGCGGCGTCCAGCCGGTCGGCGAGCTCGATCGCCCGGTCCAGCGCGACCCAGCACATGACCTTCGAGTACACGTAATGGCGGGGATCGCCGCGGATCTCCCAGATACCGTGGTCGGGGCGGCTCCACTGGCAGGCCGCCGCGTCGGCCAGCGCGGCCAGGAAGCCCCGCTCGTCCGGGTCGATCCAGGTGAGCTGGTCGGCCAGCCGCCCGGCCGCGCCGAGCAGCGCGCCGTACACGTCGATCTGGGCCTGGCGCCAGGCGTCGTTGCCCGTGCGGACCGGCCGGCTGTCCCGCCAGCCGCGCAGGTGCGGCAGCTCGCGCTCGCTGAGGTCGTGCTCGCCGCCCACGCCGAACATGATCTGCAACGCCCGCCCCGGCTCGTACGTCGCGGCGGCCGTCGTCATGAACGAGAAGAACTCCTCGGCCTCGTCCGGGCAAGCGGCGACCCACAGCGCGTCCATGGTGAAGCTCGCGTCGCGTACCCAGGCGTACCGGTAGTCCCAGTTGCGCATCCCGCCGGCCTCCTCCGGCAGCGACGTGGTGGGCGCCGCCACGATCGCGCCCGTCGGCTGGTAGCTGAGGCCCTGCAGGACGCGCCCCGAGTGCCGCACCAGGTCGAGGTACGGCCCCTCGTACGCCTGGTGCACCCGCGACCAGGCCCGCCACGAGGTCAGGGTGGCCTCCAGGTCGGCGGCGATCTCCTCGGGCGAGCGGCGGCCGGGGTCCGGCTGGTCCAGCGCCGCCCAGCAGAGGGCGAACCGCAGCACCTCGCCCGCCTCCAGCGCCACCGTGCCGACGGCCTCGTCTCTGGCGATCTCCAGCTCCACGGGGGACGACAGGACGATCCGGCCGGAGCCACCGCGCGCCCTGACCCCGCCGTCCATCCGGGACAGCAGCGGCGTGACCAGGCCATACTCCGGTCGCGGCCGGTAGCGGATCTCCACCTCGGCCGAGCCGCGCACGCACATGACGGAGCGGAGCAGCGTGTGCGGGGCGGCGGCGCCCAGCCGGTGCGGGTCCGGGTCCGCCCCGGTCGCCATCGCGTCGGTGAGAACCACCGCACCGGTCCCGGTCTCGAAGACCGTCTGCAGCACCAGCGTGGCGTCCATGTAGTGCCGCGAGACCCTGTACGGCGCGGCCGGGCGGATCGACCACGACCCCGCGTCGTCGTCGAGCATCGCGGCGAACACCGAGGGACTGTCGAAACGCGGCATGCACAGCCACTCGATCGTGCCGTCCCTGGCCACCAGCGCCGCGGAATGCCGGTCGGACAACATGGCATAGTCGGCGATCGGAGTCGTCGTCATGATCCCTCCGGGTGCACTCGGGGTGCCCGCCCTCCCTCCACTGTGGACCAAGGCGGAAGGACCCGGCCGCTCGCCCCTCTCGCTGAGCCGCCGCCGTCCGGTGCGCGCCCCGCGCGGAAGCGGGCAGAAGGAGACCGTGGACAAGTCTCAGCTCACCGTGACCGCCCATTCCGACGCGAGCCCGGAGCGGGTGTTCGCCGTGCTGACCGACTGGCCGAGGCACGAGGAGTGGATGTTCCTGACCCGCGCGCTGGTCACCGCGGGGGACGGCCACAGCACCGGCAGCGGCCTGGCCGCGTTCACCGGGGTCGGGCCGCTCGGCTTCCTGGACACCATGGAGATCACCCGGTGGAACCCTCCGCACACGGTCGAGGTGCGGCACACCGGGTGGCTCGTCCGGGGGACCGGCGCCTTCCACGTGCTGCCGCGCGCCGGGGGCGGCAGCACGATCGTGTGGCGGGAGGAGCTCGACCTCCCCCTCGGCCTGGCCGGACGGCTCGGCTGGCTGGCGGCCAAGCCGATCAGCGCGGCCGTGCTGCGCCACTCGCTGCGGCGCCTGGCCGAGCTGAGCCAGGACAGAGAGTGACTTCGGCACCCGGCGGCCTCTGGGACGCTGGAGCGGCCCACCACAGGAAGCCGCCGAGGTGCCGTATGAACCCGTCAGAGATCCACGAGCGTTCCCGGACGAGCGCCCTCACGAGCGGCCGGATGGCCGCGCTGCTGGCCGCACTGCTCACCGTCGCCGCCGGGCTCGGGATCCGGGCCGTGGCGGACGGACCGGTCGCCAAGTACGGCGGGGACGCGCTCTACACGCTCCTGCTGTACGCCCTGGTCCTGGCGGCCGCCCCAAGGACCCGCCCCACGGTCGCCGCGTCCGTGGCGCTCGCCGCGAGCTGGGCGGTGGAGTTCTTCCAGCTCACCGGCATACCCGAGGAGCTCGCGGCGCGCAGCGTGCTCGCCCGCCTGGTCCTCGGCACGACCTTCAACCCGACCGACCTGTTCTGGTACGCCGCCGGAGCCGGGGCGGGCTGGCTGCTCCACACCCTGGCCGGCCGTACGCGGCGGGGTCGGGCGGCCGAGGCTCAGCGGGCGAGCCGCCGGTAGCGCCGGGCGGACAGCGGCAGGAAGACCAGCGTGAGCGCCACCGGCCAGGCGACCGCGAGCGGCAGCGCGTGTGCGGCGGCCCAGGAGTCGCCGCCCCAGCCGGGGTTGCCGAACAGCTCGCGGCAGGCGGCGACGGTCGCCGACAGCGGGTTCCACTCCGAAAGCGCCCCCATCCAGCCGGGCATCAGCTCCGGGGAGACGAACGTGTTGGCCAGCATGGTGAGCGGCATGAGCGGCATCCACGCCGCGCCCGCCGACTCCGGGGTGAGGATGAGCCCGAGATAGATGCCGACCCAGATGAGCGCGAAGCGCAGGAGCAGCAGCAGCCCGAGGGCGGTCAGCGCGTTCGCGAGGCCCCGGTGCCAGCTCCAGCCGACCGCGAGGCCGCACAGGAGCAGCACGGCCAGTTCGAGCACCGAGTTGACCATGTCGGCGACGGCGCGGCCGAGCACCACCCCCGTCCGGGAGATCGGCATCGAGCGGAACCGGTCGGTGACCCCTCGCGCCGCGTCGTTGGTCACGATGATCATCGTGGTCATCACGCCGAGCGTCATCGTCTGCCCGAACATCCCGGGCATCAGGAACTCGCGGTAGTCGCCGCCTCCGGCGACGTTCATGGCGCTGCCGAAGACGAAGCCGAACAGCAGCACCATCACGATCGGATACAGCAGCAGGTTGAGGATCGCGGCCGGGTTCCGCGCCAGGTGGACGAGGTTGCCGCGGGCGATCACACACCCGTCCGCGAACGTCCAGTACAGCCGCTGCACGCGGGAGCGGGGGATCACGGGGGCGATGGCGGTCGTCACGCGGCCACCCGCTTCCCGGTCGCCTGCTCCCCGTCCGCCTTTCCGGCTGTCTGCTCCCCGGCTCCCTGCTTGCCTGCGCCGGGCGCGGGCTTCCCGCCGGTGAGGCTGAGGAACACCTCGTCCAGGGTCGGCCGGCGCAGGGCGATGTCCTCGACCGCGACGCCGCGCTCGCCCAGCTCGCCCACCACCTCGGTCAACGCCCCGATCCGGTCGCGTACGGGAGCGATCAGGCGGCGGGCGTCGGGGTCGGCGACCGGTTCGGCGCCCGCCGCGGCGGCCAGGACCCGGGCGGCCTCGGCGAGGTCGGCGGCATCGCGGACGACCAGGTCGATCTGGTCACCGCCGATCATCGACTTGAGCTCGTCCGGCGAGCCGTCCGCGATCACCCGCCCGGAGTCGATGACCGCGATCTGGTGGGCGAGCTGGTCGGCCTCGAACAGGTACTGGGTGGTCATCAGCACGGTGCTGCCCGACGCGGCCAGGTCGCGGACCGCCTGCCACACCTCGTTGCGGTTGCGCGGATCGAGCCCGGTGGTGGGCTCGTCCAGGAACAACACGCGCGGGGCGAGGACGAAGGCCGCGGCCAGGTCGAGCCGGCGCCGCATGCCGCCGGAGTAGTGCTTGACCCGCTTGTCCGCGTCGCCGGCGAGGCCGAACCGGTCGAGGAGCTCCCCCGCGCGACGGCGGGCAGTGGCCCGGTCCAGGTGGTAGAGGCGGCCCCACATCTCCAGGTTCTCCCGGCCGGTGAGGATCTCGTCGACGGCGGGGTTCTGCCCGGCCAGACCGATCCGGTAGCGCACCTCGGCGGGCCGGTCGGCCACGTCGAAGCCCGCGACCAGCGCCCGCCCGGCGTCGGCGCGGAGCAACGTGGTCAGGACGCGCACCGCCGTGGTCTTGCCCGCGCCGTTCGGCCCGAGCAGGCCGCACACCGTCGCCTCAGGGACGGTCAGGTCGAACCCGTCGAGGGCCTGCGTGGCGCCAAAGCGTTTACGCACCCCTTCTGCGACGACTGCAAAGGAATCCATGCGCCTCATTGTGGGACATCAATGTCCCAAAAACAAGCGCGACAGTCTCGTTGTGGTGGCGCTGTTAGCCTTTGGCCGTGAGCGCGACCCGGCAGCCCCCCTCCCGCACACCCGCCTCAGGCACGCCCGAGGCGGGCGAACCCGGAGAGCGGAAACCGAAGGCGCCGGAATCCGGCGTGCGGGGGCGCACCCGGCGCGCCATCCTCGCCGCCGCCGCCTCGGCGCTCGCCCGCGACCGCGGCGCCACGCTGGCGGACATCGCGGAGGCGGCGCAGGTGGGCCGGAGCACGCTGCACCGCTACTTCCCCGACCGCCATGACCTGCTTAACGCGACCATCGTCGACTCGTTCCGGGTGGTCGAGCAGTCGATCGCGGCGGCGGCCGTCGACCAGGGGCCGCCGCGCGAGGCGATGCGCCGCCTGATCACCGCCATGGTGGACGTCGGCGACCGGCTGGCGTTCCTGTTCGGTGATCCGCGCGTACTGGAGGAGAACAGCGCCTGCTTCGAGCCGGATGCGTCGGTGCCGACCGCGCTCAGCCTCATCGAGCGCGGCCAGGCCGAGGGCGTCTTCGACCCCCAGGTCAGCGCCGAGTGGATCCAGGAGATGCTGTACGCGATCACCTACACGGGCTGGGAGGCGGCGGAGAGGGGCCTGCTCCCCCGCCACGGCGTCACCTCGACCGTCATCCGCACGTTCGAGAACGGCCTGGCCGTCCGCCCCTGATCCGCCCCTGATCCGACCGTGGCGCCGTCACGCCTGCCGGGCGCGGAAGGCGGCGGTCTTGACCCGGTTCTGGCAGGGCGTGGAGCAGAAGCGACGGGTGCCGTTGCGCGAGGTGTCCACGTAGACGCGGTCGCAGTGCGGCGCGGTGCACACGCCCAGCCGGTCGTACAGGTCGCTGCCCAGCACGACGGCGAGGCCGGTCGCGCAGCTCGCCGCCCAGTCACCGGCGAGCGTGCCGCCGCGCCCGTGGAAGTGGACATGCCACGGCTCCCCGTCGTGCCGGTCGAGGTGCGGCCGCGCGTCGGTCTCGGCCAGGAGCCGGTTCGTGTGGTGCGCCGCCGCGTCGATGTCGCCGGCCGCCACCGACTCGAAAACCGTCCGCAGCGCCTCCGCGACACCGGCCAACTCGTCCGCCTGCTCCGCGCTCACCTCGTACGACCGGGAGGCGCCGGGGGCGACGGCCCGGCTGACGGCGTCGGTGCGCTCCTCGCCCGAAGGCGGCGCGTACAGCCGGCCGCGCGACTCCCCGGCGGTCAGCGTGTTGACGAGGGCGACGGCGACCGCCACCACGGCATCGGTGTGACTGTTGAAGTTCACTTGACCAGTTACGCCTTCTGTTCTAGTTTGTGACTGGCAAAAGCATATGTGACGGTCACAAGGAGGGTTCATGCTCACGTACGACACCGCGCGGAAGTGGATCGACCGGTGGGACCGCCAGCAGGAGGGATACCTCCCCGGCCGTGAGGACCGGTTCAAGGCGCTGATCGACGCGGTCGAGGTGGGGGTGGGACGGCCCGATCCCCTCGTGATCGACCTCGGCTGCGGCCCCGGCTCGTTGTCGGCCCGCCTGCTGCGCCGGCTTCCGTGGGCCACGGTCGTCGCGGTGGACACCGACCCCCTGCTGCTGTCGCTGGGTGAGGCGGGGTACGGCAAGACCACCGGGCTGCGCTTCGTCTCCGCCGACCTGCGCACCCCCGGCTGGAGCGAGCGGCTCGGTCTCGACCGCCCGGCCGACGCCGCCGTCAGCACCACCGCGCTGCACTGGCTGCCCGAGGAGCGCCTCAGGGCGATGTATGCGGAGCTGGCGGGCGTCCTGCGGCCGGGCGCGCTCCTCCTCAACGGCGACCACCTCAACTCCGACGAGACGACCCCGACCCTGGCCAGGCTCGAACGCGCCGTCCACCAGAACGAGGAGCGCCGGGTCTTCGGCGACGAACGCCCGGAAGACTGGCGCCACTGGTGGGACGCCGTGCTCGCCGACCCGGCGCTCGCCGAGGCGGGCGAGGCGCGGCGCCGCAGCGCGGCGGCCGTCGCGCACGAGGGGTCGGAGTCCGGCCTCCTGTCCCAGCACGTGAACGCCCTCCGCGACGCGGGCTTCGGCGAGATCGGCACGCTTTGGCAGCGCGGGAACGACCGCCTCCTGTGCGCCGTACGGTCGTGAGCCGTCACGGGGCCGCCGGAGGAGCCTTCCTGGCCGAACCCCGATAGAGCTCGGGATCGTAGCGGCGGTCACTCTCGTCCAGCTTGGTGTGCGCCACCTCCACCAGGTCGACGCCGATGACGTCGGCCAGGCGGACGAGGTAGGCGGTCACGTCGCCGAGCTCCGAGCGCACCCGGGCGAGGGTCCGCGGATCCAGGTCCGCGGACTCGGCCGGCGTCAGCCACTGGAACTCCGCCACCAACTCACCCACCTCGCCCGCGAGCGCCATCGCGAGGTTCTTCGGGGTGTGAAACTGCTCCCAGTCACGGGCGCGGGCGAACTCGCGCAGCCGTACCGCCAGTCGCTCCAGCTCGTTCGTCACGTCTCGCGACCCTACTCCGGCCCGGGGGCCCGGGATTCACCCGCGGATCGCGACGACGTAGACAGGGAACGGTGCCCGGGACGGCGGTCCCGGGCACCGGGGAAGGCGATCAGTTCGCGCCGCTGATCCGCTTCAGGTCGTCGGCCGTGAGCGCGACCGGGTTCTCGGGCAGCTTGGACGGCTTGCCCGCCGCGTCGAGGGGGTACTGCCCCTGGACCGGGTTGAGCAGTGCGGCGGGAGCGTCCGGATACGTCTGAAGGAAGAGGACGTAGCCCGTCTCCTGCTTGAGGGGGTGCGCCTCCGCCTCCTGGTAGGTGATGCCGTCGAGCCGCCCGCCCAACTGCTGGATCTCGATCGTCTGGCCGGGCTGGACGGCCCCCTTGTACGCCTTCTTCACCTCGGCCCGGTAGACGGAGATCACCACCGGGTCGGCCTCGGCCGCCTGCTCCGCCGGCACTCCGGCCGCCGGGTTGAGCTGGGGATCGTCGCTCGTCGTGTCCGGCTTGAGCTCCTGGACACGGACCGGCGCGGCGCTCACCGTGGCCTCGATCACGACGTCGGCCTTCTGGAAGAGGTTGTTCGCCGAGTCGTAGGCCGGATAGTCGGCGTGATAGGTGATCGTCCGCCCCTCGCCGGACGCCGACGTTCCGGAGCAGGCGGCCATCGTGGCCGCGGACGCGACGAACACGAGCGTCACGGCGAGCCGCCGGGAAACCCTCGCCATCAAGCAAAGCGCGGACCCGGCCGGCGACACCCGGCGGGAGAGGCGGCCGCCGCGTGTTCCACGGCGTGGGCGGGGAAAGGGCATGCGTCGACTCCGAATCTCTGGGCGAGATGGCACGGCCATCCCGCACCCTGAAATACGACGAGGCGGCCAAGTCGGTTCAGAGCCCTTGATCGCCACCCGGACAGCAACCAGACAAATCTGGTAAATCAACGACAAGAGACGCAGTAAAGAATGG
This sequence comes from Microtetraspora malaysiensis, assembly GCF_050947145.1. Lineage (NCBI taxonomy): Bacteria > Bacillati > Actinomycetota > Actinomycetes > Streptosporangiales > Streptosporangiaceae > Microtetraspora > Microtetraspora malaysiensis. The sequence continues at coordinate 1,817,130 of NZ_CP191998.1, read as the reverse complement.
AGTGACGAGCGGCCTGCGGTCTCTCAGTCCGCTCTCACATGGCACACGTAGAACGAGGCCATGAACGAAGCTGTCCCCCCGAAGGTGTTGGTCGTCGACGACGAGCCGAACATCCGCGAGTTGCTGTCGGAGGCGCTCCAGCTCAACGGCTTCGCCGTACGGACCGCGTCGAACGGGCGGCGAGCGCTCGACGCGGTGGCGCGGGAGCGGCCCGACCTCGTCGTGCTCGACGTGATGCTGCCCGACCTCGACGGGTATGCGATCGCCCGCAGGCTGCGCGACAGCGCCGACAGCCCGCTCGTGCTCTTCCTGACCGCCAAGGACGCGGTGGCCGACCGGATCGCCGGTCTGACCGCGGGCGGAGACGACTACGTCACGAAGCCGTTCAGCCTGGACGAGGTCGTCCTGCGGATCCGCGCCATCCTGCGCCGGATCCGGCCGCCCGAGGAACGGGCCGACGACGGGGTGCTGCGGTACGCGGACCTGGAGCTGGACGCGGAGACCCACACCGTACGCCGCGCCGGACGGGCGATCCACCTGTCCCCGACCGAGTTCAGCCTGCTGCGCTACCTGATGATCAACGCCGAACGCGTGGTCAGTAAGGCGCAGATCCTCGACCGGGTGTGGGAGTACAAGTTCGACGGCGACAGCAGGATCGTCGAGTCCTACATCAGCTACCTGCGGCGCAAGATCGACGTGGACCGACCGCCCCTGATCCACACCCTGCGCGGCGTGGGCTACCGCCTGTCGGGCCCGTCATGAGAGCGGTGGGACGTCCGTGGCCGTTGCGGCACCGGCTGCTGGCGGCCCTGCTCGGCCTGTGCGCGGCGGGTCTCACGGTCTTCGCCGCGGCCGGCGTGCTGCTGCTGGACCGGTCGCTGCTGTCACGGGTGGACTCTCAGCTCGCCGAGATCGCCACCTCTTTCGGCAAGCACCCGCCGACCGGCCCGCCCCCAAGCCTGGCGGACGCCGGACCACCCATGACACCCGCGCCGGCCGTGGACATGGAGCTGCCGACGCGCTTCCAGGTCGCCTTCTACGACTCGTCGGGAACCCTGCTCCGGGAGGTGCCGAGCGGATCTCCCGAACGCCCCGCGATCCCCACCGAGGCGATCACCAGGGTGCCGGACGGCCCGATCACCGTGCCCGGCACGACCGGGTCGGGCGGATGGCGCGTCCTGGTGGTGCACACGCCATACGCCGAGCGGATGGCGGTGTCGATGTCGCTGGAGTCCAACGCCTCCACGGTGCACCAGCTGCTGGTCATCGAGGTGGCGGCGGGCGCGCTCGTGCTGTCGCTGCTCGGCGCGGTCGCGCTCGTGGTGGTGCGGCTGGGGCTGCGCCCGCTCACTCGCATGGAAGGCACGGCACAGGCGATCGCGGCCGGGGAGATCGACCGCAGGGTCGGCGACGCCGATCCCCGCACCGAGATCGGGCGGCTGGGCGGGGCGCTCAACGTCATGCTGGAGCGCCTGGCCCGCGCGCTGCGCGAGCGCGAGCGCTCCGAGCGGCGGCTGCGCCACTTCGTCGCGGACGCCTCGCACGAGTTGCGCACCCCGCTCACCTCCATCCGCGGGTTCGCCGAGCTGTATCACCACGGGCACGCGCCGCGCGACCCCGCCGCGGAGCGTGTCATCCGCCGCATCGAGGGCGAGGCGGCCCGCATGAGCGTGCTGGTGGAGGACATGCTGCTGCTCGCCCGCCTCGACCAGGAGCCCTCTCTGGACCAGACCGCGGTGGACCTGCACGTGCTGGCGGGAGACGTCGTCCACGCCGCCCAGGCGCGCGACCGCGAGCGACCGATCCACCTGGCCGTCTGCGACGACCCGGTCTTCGTGCTCGGCGACGAGCGCCGCCTGCACCAGATCATCACCAATCTCGTCGGCAACGCCGTCACGCACACGACGAGCGACACGCCGGTGCGGGTCGAGGTCAGCCGCCGGGCCGCCGCCGGGCCTCCCCCTGAAGGCGTCGTGTGCGCCGGTCCCGGTCCCGCCGCCCATGCCGAGGCGGCGCTGATCGAGGTGCGCGACGACGGGCCGGGCATCGCCCCCGAGCACCTGCCGTACGTGTTCGACCGGTTCTACCGGACCGACACGAGCCGCTCGCGCCACCAGGGCGGCACCGGCCTGGGTCTGGCCATCGCCGCGGCGCTCGTCGAGGCGCACGGCGGCCGGATCGAGGTGACCAGCTCCGCCGGGCACGGAACCGCCTTCCGCGTCCTGCTGCCGCTGCATGTGCCCCGGGACGCGGACTGCTGAGAGCCCCCTCGGGCGACGCCCGGGAGGCAGCGTTGTTCACTCTCCGTTTCGAGGCCGTTCACACACTATTCCCAGCTTTGTCCTGTCAGATGTGCTCTGACCCGGAAGGAGGCACATGCTGCAAAGATTCCGCAAGCGTGCCGTCCCCGCAGCTCAGAGCGGTGAACAGGCGAGATCCGCCGGCGACGGGGACGACGACGCGGGCCACCGGCTGCGCGCCCCGAGCAGGCTGCACGCCTTCAACAGGTACGAGATCAAGTACCTCGTCGACACGGCGGCGGCGGCCGAGCTGCGGCAGGAGATCGAGGGGAGGCTCGACCGCGACAGCCACAGCGGCGACACCGGCTACGGCATCTGGAGCGTCTACTACGACACCAGACATCTGCGGTTCTACTGGGAGAAGATCGAGGGGCTGAAATTCCGCAGGAAGCTGCGGGTGCGGCATTACGGCGACCGCTTCACCGTGAGCGCGGACACGCCGGTGTTCGTGGAGATCAAGCAGCGGATCAACCGCGTCACCCAGAAACGCCGGGTTCGCCTGCCGTATCGGGACGCGCTGCAGTTGTGCGACCGGCGCGAGATGGTCGAGCACGAGCCCTCGCAGCGGGCGTTCCTCGAAGAGGTGCTGGACCTGATCCTCCGGCTCGACCTGCGGCCGACCGCGATGACGGGCTACCAGCGCCACGCGTACGTCGGCAGGGACGCCGACGTGGGCCTGCGCGTCACCTTCGACCAGCGGATCCGCGGCCGCGACCGGGACTTCCACCTCGGCGCGGACACCGAGAACCGGCTCATCATCCCCGCCGGCAAGACCATCGTGGAGGTCAAGGCCAACGACCGGGTGCCGTACTGGCTCACGGACCTGACCGCCAGGCGCAACCTGCAGGTGGTGCGGGTCTCCAAGTACTGCCAGAGCGTGGAGGCCTACGGGCTGGCGCCGCGCTCGATCTTCCACGTTCCCGACCACGACCTTGACCGATCGACCGTTCTCTCGGAGGCCTGACCCCCCATGGACTTCACCTTCCAGGACCTGTCCGGCACGTTCAGCGTGGCCGACATCGCGATCGCCATGGCGCTGTCGTTCGTGCTCAGCGCGATGATCGGCTGGGTCTACCGGGCGACGCACCGCAACGTCTCCTACAGCCAGTCGTACGTGCAGACACTGGTCATCCTCGGCATGCTGATCTCGCTGATCATGCTGGTGGTCGGCTCGAACATCGCCCGCGCCTTCGCCCTGGTCGGCGCGCTGTCGGTGGTGCGCTTCCGCAACGCGATCAAGGAGACCCGCGACGTCGGGTTCATCTTCCTGGTCATGGGCATCGGCATGGCCGTCGGCACCCGCTTCTACCTGCTGGCCGTCGTGGCGGCGGTGGCGATCTCGCTGATCGTCATGGTCATGAACCGGTTCAACTGGTTCGCGCTGAACGTCCGGCGCCAGGTCGTCAAGGTGCAGGTGCCCTCCGACGAGGACTACACCCCCGCCATCCAGGACGTGCTGATCCGGCACACCGACGAGTTCGAGCTGGTCAGCATGGAGTCGATCAGGGCGGGCGCGCTGACGGAGCTGATGTACACGATCAAGATCAAGAAGGGCAGCGAACCCGCCGACGTGATCGCCGCTCTGCGCGAGCGCAACCACGGCCAGTCGGTCACCGTGCTGACCGGATACGACCAGACCGACCTGTAGGCCACCGTGGCGCATCTCAAGCACCGGATCCCGGTCAGGCTCCGGCACAACTGGAAGCTGGTCGCGACCTGCGCGGCCTTCCTCGCGATCTGCGCGGGCGTCTTCGGCAGCGGGACGATCCGCCCGTACGTGACCACCGTACGGACCGCCTCGGCTACGACCGTGACGCAGAACCTGACCGGGACCAAAGAGCTGTTCGACACCTCGGTCCCGCACGAGGTGAAGATCACCTTCAGGGACGAGGCGTACCGGGACATGCTGAGCGAGTACTTCACGGACGGGGAGAAGAAGTACGTCGAGGCGGACGTGACCATCGACGGGACCACGATCCCCAGCGTCGGCATCCGGCTCAAGGGCAACTCCACGCTGGCGGGGCTGACCTGGAAGGACAAGTCCCGCATGGACCGCCGCGGCGTCCCCGGCGGCGGCAGGCTCCCGGACGGCGTGAAGCTCCCGGACGGTTTCCAGCCGCCCGCGAACGCGCCGGCGCCGGGCGCGGGGGCGGAGCAGCCGTCCCCGTCTCCGTCCCCATCTCCGTCCTCGTCCCCGTCTCCGTCCATGAGCCCGAGCCAGGCCGACGGAACGACGTCAGAGGGACCGGCGCCCGACGGCCAGACGACCGGGCAGCGTCCCGGAGGCGGCATGTTCGGCGCCACGCTGAAGGCCGAGGAGCCGGAGAACCTGCCGTGGCTGATCCGATTCGACGAGTTCGTGAAGGGGCGTCGCTACCAGGGCCACAGCCAGGTGGCCGTACGGCCCGCGGCCATGCAGTCGGCGACGCTGCTCAACGAGGCGCTGGCCAGCGCGCTGGTCGGCGCGGCGGACGAGCCTACGCAGCGAACCGCCTACAGTTCCTTCACGGTCAACGGCCGCGCGTCCACGCCGCGCCTCATCGTGGAGTACCTCGACGAGGGGTACGCCGAGGCACTGGGCGACGGCGTGCTGTACAAGTCACTGGCCAGCAGCACCTTCGCCTACAAGGGTGAGGACCAGACGGAGTACACCGCCGACTTCAAGCAGATCAACAAGCGCGGCGAGCGTGATCTCCAGCCGCTCATCGACCTGGTCAAGTGGGTGGAAGGGTCCTCCGACGAGGAGTTCGCCTCCGGGCTGGCCGAGCGGCTAGACGTCGAATCGTTCGGCCGCTACCTGGCGCTGCAGAACATCATGCTGAACTTCGACGACATGAGCGGCCCGGGCCGCAACTACTACATGTGGTACGACCTGGGCACGAAGAAGTTCCGCGTGATCTCCTGGGACCTCAACCTGGCCTTCGGCGGCGACGCCACCACGGGCGTGAACGACACGGTGGGGATGGGGTTCGGTGGTGGCGGCATGCGCCCCGGCGCGCAGCAACCAGGCGGACAGGGCCGGCAGCAGGGACAACCGCCGCAGGGCTTCCAACCGCCCGAAGGCTTCCAACCCCCGGCGAACGCCGACCAAGCCGGTCCGGGTGGTCCGGGTGGGGGCGGCCGTAACGGTGGCGGTCCCGGCGGTGGCGGTGGTCCCCGCATGGGACACGCGCTGAAGGAGCGATTCCTGAAGACGGCCGCCTTCAAGGCGGTCTACGAGGAGCAATACCGCGCCCTCTACCGGAAGCTCCTCTCCGGCGGAACCGCCACCACGCTCCTCGACGGCATCGTGAGCTCCTACAAGCTCAACGCCGGGGCCGACACCGCCAAGATCGAGTCGGAGGCCGCGTCCCTGCGTACGATGCTCCAGACCCGCACCGAGACCCTCCGCTCCGACAAGGCGATCAGCGGCGGCTGACGGCGACGACCGCAACCGTCGGCCGCAGGCCCAGACCGCCGGATCCCCATCCGGCGGTCGAGCGGTGCGGGCGATGCGGCGATGGAAACGGTGAGCGCCGGGACACGTTCGTCCTCGGTCACCACTGAGGTCACCACTGACGCCCGGTCAGGGGTCAGACGGGGCAGGTTTCGCGTTTGGCGGTGAGGTCGAGGGTCTTCTTGATCGAGCTCAGGCCGAGTCGCTTCGATTCCGGGCAGAACTTGCTGAGTGCCAGGGAGTACTCGGCGTGGAAGACGGGCTTGCCCGCCTTGATGAACGGGGTCAGCGAGGAGCACTCGCGGTACTGGGCGCACTGCTCGTTCACCGCGAAGTCGAAGTCGCCGACCAACTGCGGGATCTGGTCGAGGTCGTTCTTCAACCCGATCGAGAGGCCGTGCTGGTGCGCGACCTGGGCGAGCATGCGGTTGAAGGCGAGCTGATGCTTGGCGGTGACCGGGAAGCCGGAGTCCTGCTGGTAGGCGTCCACCAGGTCGGCCTCGACTCCGTCGAAGCCCTTCGCCTTGCACTGGTCGAGCCGGGCCGACCAGATGCGCTTGAGTACGTCGATCTGCCGGATGTCGACCCACCGCTCCTGCGGCCAGCCGTCGACCTGGTTCCCGAGGATCGACTTCGGGAAGTCCTTGAAATCGGGACGCCCCTGCTCGGCCGCCCCGATGTCGATGTAGCAGACGACCTTGCGGCCCATGCCGTGTAAGGCGGACACCGTCGAGGCGGGCGTGTCGAACAGGTCGACGTCGTACACATCGGCCTTCACCGAAGTGTCGATCTTGCCGGAGAGCTGCCACTGCCAGGTCACCCCGGCCTTGGGGCGCCACCAGTCGCCGGACGCGGCGGAGGCGGCGTGCGCCGACGTCTGGAGGCCGGCGACGCCGATCGCGGCCAAGGCGAGGGCAATGATCCGAGGGGGTTTGATGATCACGACGGGACTATAGCTCTGCGGGTCGCCATGAGGGGCAGCCATCGGGAAGATCGGCCCGCTGGATGAAGGCGAGAATCTCGGAGCACGATGTGCCCCTTCTCAGGAGATCTCCCTCATGGTCCACGACCAACGAGCGCCAACGAGAAAGTTGGACACAAGCCTGTACGTTGCCCGTGGTCTAAACCTTTGGTATCGCCCTCACGTCGACTTTGGTTCGATGGCTTTGCCCTGATTGAGGAAGATTCGCGGAGGAACCGCTGGGAGGGTCGAGGAAGAGATTCCTCGACTCCGAAGGCGGTCATGTTGATCCTCCAGTCACCCAGGTCCCTGGTTCTGTCGGTGGTGGCCGCGCTGGGACTCCTGCCGGCCACCGCCGCCGTCGCGGGCACGACAACCGGTACGGCCGCCACGGCGCCCGCGATCTCCTGGGGGGCGTGCACCGGACTGCCCGTTCCCACCACGGGCCTGGACTGCGGCAAGCTGACCGTGCCGCTCGACTACGGCAACCCGAGCGCCGGGACCATCGACGTCGCGGTGATCAGAGCGAAGGCCACCGGCACCCGGATCGGCTCACTCGTGATGAACTTCGGCGGCGACGGCCGCGGCGTCATCGACCTGGCGGCGAGCCACCAGAAGTACGCGGACCTGCGCAAACAGTACGATCTGGTGAGCTTCGATGCGCGCGGCTCGGGCGCTACCTCCCCGGTGACCTGCGGCCCTGGCGCCTCGATCGACCGCCTGTTCGCCGTCAACCCGGGCGTCAGAAACCCCGCCGACCGTAAGGCGTTCCTGGGGGCGACCGCCGACTTCGTCCGTACCTGCGAGAAGGAGTCGGGCAGGATCCTGCCACATGCGGGCATGGGCGACACGGCCAGGGACATGGACGGGCTGCGCGCGGCGCTGGGCGAGAACAAGCTCAACTACTACGGGATGTCCCTCGGCAGCGTCCTCGGCGGCGTCTACGCCACCCTGCATCCCCAGCGGGTCGGCCGGATGGTGCTGGACGCCGGGCTCAATCCCCGGCAGTCGGTGCTCGAGGTGCAAACGCAGCTCACCCGCACCTTCCAGCTCTTCTACGAGAGGTTCCTGGCCGGGTGCGTCAAGAAGGGCTGCGACCTGGGCAAGGACACCAAGGAGGTCAACAGCGCCGTCGAGGGACTGGTCGAGCGGCTCAAGCGCAAGCCGCTCGAGGTCGGCGACCGCCGGCTCGGCGCCAGCCTGGCGATCGCCACCCTGCATGCAGCGAGCGGCGGCGAGGCGTACTGGCAGGAGCTGGAAGCCAGGCTCGCCAAAGCGATCAAGGGCGACGGTGGTCCCCTGCTGGAGCTCGCCGACGCGATGACCGGTCGCCAAGGCGACACCTACAGCCCCTTCGGAATCTTCGGCTCGGCCCCGTACGGCAGCGCGGTCTACTGCCGTGACCGCGACCGGCCCGCCATACGGGACCTGCCCCGGATCGAGGCCAAGCTGACCCGTATCTCCCCGATCTTCGGCCAGCTCAGCCCGACGACCGCCTTCATGATCCCCTCATGCGCGCAGTGGCCGGTGCCCGTCGACCCCGAAGGCCGCACGGTCAGGCACACCGGCCCGGCCCCGATCGTGGTGATCAGCTCGAAGCAGGACACGGCCGCGCCGACCAAGGAGGCGGCGAGCCTGAGCAGGCAACTCACCAACGGCGTGCTGGTCACCTACGAAGGCGACCTGCACGGCGCCTACCCGGCCGGTGGTCCCTGCATCACCGGCGTCGTCGAGGACTACGTGGTGAACGGCAAGGTCCCCGCCAAGGGAACCTCCTGCCCCGCCACCTGATCGCCGGCGTCTCCGTCACCCCCACGCCGTGACTCTCGGCGATCGACACGGCAGTTGCGACGGCGGCGGCGAGCATCAGCCGATCTTGCGGAGCACCACACCGCGCAGGCGGTCGGTTGCCAGGTAGCCGGTGTGACGTGAGTCGTGCGAGCGATCCGGGTTGTCGCCGAGCACGACCAGGTGGCCGGCCGGCACCCGTGTTCCCGGCGCGGTCCGCGGCGCGGGCACGGTGTCGCGCGGGATCGCGTCGCCCGGCAGGGCCGCCGCTTGATGATCCAGCGGGCGCCCACGCCTGTCTCGGGGTCGGGGCGTCCGGAGAGCACGACGACCTGGCCGGCGAGCAGCGAACCGGGTGCCGCCCGCTTCTACGCTGTTCACCCTGGTCAGCGGCCGGAATCACTGATCAAGATTGTGTGCCCCCTGCAAGATTCGAACTTGCGCTCCCGGCTCCGGAGGCCGGACGAATTCATGCTTCCGACCTGCGGGAACGCTCTGTACACACGCGCGCCTGTACGTCTCCGGACGTGATCAAGCCACGAGGCCTCTGAGGCGGCGAATCGGTGACGAGTGGTTCCTCCAAGACCGAATTTGAGTCAGCATGATCCAGTCGTTGTGGTGTGGGAGGGCGGATGGTCGTGTTCGCGTGCGCGGGATGCGGTGTCGTGCTGACGGCGCGGGTGTCACGGGTCGCGCTCCCCGTCCACGCCGGTCAGCATTACGGCCATGAACTGCTGCCTGCGCTCCTGGAGCCCGGGACGTACGCGGTGAACCCAGAACCTTTCGGACCGCCGAGGCGGCGATGGGAGGAGGTGGGGGCGGACGAAGCGGAGGCCCGCGGCGTGTATGCACCGGTCTACTCCCTGTCGTACGGGCCGCCCGGAACGGTAGGGGTTGCGCCCGGCGATGTTCGCGGAACCGTTCTGATACCTGAACGGTGCGACGGTTACTGTTTGGGGCTGGACGGGCGAGACGGTCCGAACCTGGCGTGCGAGGAGTGCGGGCAGGCGGTTGCGACCCGCATTGACGACTGCACGCTCTGGCAGGTGGTGTGGCTGGACCCGCGCGCCGTGCGCCCAGTCAGCGTCGAGGGCCCCGCTCGCCGGGTGGTCGGCTGGGAGGCACTACGGGAGGAACATCCGGGCACGCCACCTATCGAGCAGCCCGGATGGTGGAGCCCGGTGTGGACCGCGGCGGTCGCGGTGGCGCTGGCCCACCTGCTGGCGGCGTCGGGCGGCAAGCGAGTGGCCGTCCCCGACGGACCGGTCGCCGAGGCGTTTCGCAGGGCGATCGACACCTTTCTCCCGCCGGGACCACCGACTCGGGACCTTGTCTTGGCCGGTCCGGGCCTGCCCGCCACGGTCACGGACCTAGCCCTGGTACCGCGGCATCCGCAGACTGATGAGGTGTGGCCGACCAGTGCACGGGGGGCGGTGCCGCTGGCTGCTGACGTGTGGATGTACATGGCCTTCCACGACGATCGGCGACTTGTTCCAGCGGCGAATGGGATGCCTGACGGTGTCCGCCGCGACGATCCGCCGCCACTGTTGCCGTGGAGTCCGTTCCGGCCCGATTGGAAGGTGTTCCTCAGTACATTGGCGCGCCTGCCGGAGGTTCGTCAGCCGTGGTTACGCGCCATCTATGACCAGGTGAGAGACCGCCGATACCAACACCCGTTCTCGTAGACGATTTCGCGACCATTCTCGGCGGCAACCTCGTGCACCGCCCCGACTCCACGAGCGGACGCCTGATCCGTCATCGATGAGGACGACACGGCCACTGGGACGCAGAACGTACTGGCCTCATCCGACTGCACGGACACCATGGAGGCGGCGTACCACTGGAACTGCATTCTGAACCCGTTGTCGAAGGCGAATTCGGCATCGAGCCGCCACCCCAGGTCCGCGCAGAACGTCTTCGACCCGTCGACGTCCGACACAGGAATGACGATGGCGACACCGGTCGGGCCGGCGCCAGAGGGTGAGGACCCGAGCAGGTGCTGGAGGCCATCGACCGGGCCTGGCACCACCGAACTGCGCAGCGGTTGATCAGCGGGACGCGTGGTCCTGGCGCCCGGCGTGCGCGCGGAGCGCGGTGGCCACCTCCCCGGCCGCACCGAGCTGCTCGGGCGTCAGCGCGTCGACGAACAGCTCCCGTACGGCCCGCAGATGCGGCACCGTCGCCGCCTGGAACGCCTCGGCCCCAGCGGCGGCCAGGACGACCTCCGCCCCTCGGCTGTCGGTGACGCAGTCCTCCCGCCCGATCAGCCCGCGCCGCTCCATCCGCCCCAGGTGGTGCGACAGGCGGCTGCGCTCCCAGTTGATGTGTGCCGCCAGGTCCGAGGACCGCATCCGGTGGCCCTGCGCCTCGCTCAACGCCAACAGCACCGCGTAATCGCCCGGCGAGAGCGCGGAGTCGCTCTGCAGCCGCGCCGAGATCACCGCCCTGAGCGCCTCGGCCGTCTCGATGTAGTCCCGCCATACCCGCAGCTCGTCCGCCGTGGGCAGGCTGCGCTTCCGCGTCATCCCCGCCTCCTAGTTGACATGTCAATCACATCATACATAATTGACGCGTCAATCACATCGGGCGAAGGAGGCCTGTCATGTCTGATCTCGTGTTCGGCCTGGACACCTTCGGCGACCTGCCGGAGGACGACCACGGCGAGCTGATGACCCACCCCGAGGCGATCCGGCAGGTGGTGAAGGAGGCGGTGCTGGCCGACGAGCTCGGCGTCGACGTCATCGCGCTGGGCGAGCACCACCGCCCGGAGTTCGCGATCTCCACCCCCGAGACCGTGCTGGCCGGCATCGCCACGCGCACCGAGCGGATCCGCCTGTCCTCGGGCGTCACCGTGCTGAGCTCGGACGACCCGGTCCGGGTGTTCCAGCGCTTCGCCACCGTCGACGCGCTCTCCAACGGCCGCGCCGAGATCATCCTCGGCCGCGGCTCGTTCACCGAGTCGTTCCCGCTGTTCGGCTACGACCTGGCCGACTACGACGAGCTGTTCGAGGAGAAGCTCGACCTGTTCGCCAAGCTGCGGGACGAGCGGCCCGTCACCTGGAAGGGCAGACTGCGGCCCGCACTCGAGGACGCCGACGTCTTCCCGAAGACCGCCTCGGGCAGCCTGCCCACCTGGGTCGGCGTCGGCGGCTCGCCGCAGTCGGTCGTCCGCACCGCCACGTACGGCCTGCCACTCATGCTGGCCATCATCGGCGGCCCGGCCAAGCGGTTCGCCCCCTACCTCGAGCTGTACCGGCGCGCCACCGAGCAACTCGGCACCACCGCGCACCCGGTCGGTATGCACTCGCCCGGATTCGTGGCCGACACAGACGAGGAGGCCAGGGAGCTGTTCTGGCCGCGCTATCGGGTGCTGCGCGACCGGATCGGCGCGCTGCGCGGCTGGCAGCCGATCCGCCGCGAGGAGTACGACGCCGAGGTGGAGCACGGCTCTCTCTACATCGGCTCGCCAGAGACAGTCGCCCGCAAGATCGCCGACGCGGTCGGCACCCTCGGCGTCGGCCGCTTCGACCTCATCTACACCGCGGGCTCGCAACCGGCGAGCGCCCGCCTGCGGGCCGTCGAACTGTACGGCAAGGCCGTCATCCCGATGGTCCGCGACCTGCTCGGAAGGAGTGACCGATGAACGAGACCATCGGCGTGCTCGGCGCGGGCAAGGTCGGCACCGTGCTGGCCAGGCTCGCGCTGGCCGCGGGCTACAAGGTGCTCATCGCCGGGTCGGGCGATCCGGCGAAGATCGCGCTCACGGTCGGCGTGCTCACTCCCGGCGCGGTCGCGACCACGGCGGCCGACGCCGCGGCGCGCGGCGATCTCGTCATCCTGGCGCTGCCACTCGGCAGGTACCGCACGGTGCCCGCGGCGGAGCTGCGCGGCAAGCTCGTGATCGACGCGATGAACTACTGGTGGGAGGTGGACGGCGTCCGCGACGACCTCACCGACCCGGCGACGTCCTCCAGCGAGATCGTGCAGGCTTTCCTGGCTGGGTCCCGCGTCGTGAAGGCCTTCAACCATCTGGGTTACCACGACCTGGAGGACGAGGCCCGGCCCGCGGGCAGCCCGGGACGCAAGGCCATCGCGATCGCCGGCGACGACCCGGCCGGTCTCGACGCCGTCGCCGCACTGGTCGACGCGCTCGGCTTCGACCCGGTCGTGGCCGGGCCTCTCGCCGAGGGCGTGCGGTTCCAGCCGGGGACGGCCCTGTTCGGGGCCGACGTCGACGCTGCGGAGGTCCGGGCCAGGCTGAAGAGCTTCCCTCAGCTCTGAGAACAATTCAAAGGAGTCAGGATGTCTCACCCCGTCGATGCCGGTCACGCCACTCCCGAGCTGACCGAGCTGGTGCTCTCCCTGTTCGAGCAGAAGGCGGCCGCGTCCGCCGCCGGGTTCTTGGACCGGGCGCGGGACCTGCTGTCCTACGGGCTCGGAACCTCGGTACGGCATGTGGTCGGCAGAAGTGGTGTGCAGCGGGAGCGAAGCGCATCACGGGCTTCAACCCACGGCGGTCGTGGAATGCTCTGCGTTGTGATCGCCCCCCGGCGAGGAGGTTTCTCGTGTTCCACAAGATCGTGCGAGCCTTCACCCAACCCCCTACAGACGAACGGCAGGCAGCCGAGGACGATGCGTGCGCTTACGGAACACAGTTACTTAGAGAAGCCCGTGAGGAGCTCAGCCGGGCGGACACCAAAGCCCAGGTCCTCCTCGGCATCGTTGGCATCGGCCTCGGCGCCGTCGCAGGCGGTCTGCTTGCGGGAAGCTGGTCACCCTTCGAGATGTCCAATGCCGTCGAGTGGCTGTGGTGGGTAGGGGCAGCGGCAGCCCTAGCGTCCGTGGTCGTGCTCGCCGGCGCGGTCTATCCGCGCCTGGATCGACGGAAGGGGAGCAGCGCCGTCATGTACTACGCCGATGTCTTCCACCTCGACTCCACGGCGACTGTCGCCAGCGCTCTAATGCGGTCCTCGGCGCTCGACCTGGAGCGGATCGCTGATCAGCTGTACCGGGTCAGCCGCATCGTCGGGCAGAAGTATCGCCTCATCCGCTGGGGGTTTTGGCTGCTCCTGAGTGGAATGTCGGCCACGGTGAGCGCGGCCCTCATCAATGTCGTGCTCACCGGTTCTCCGCCGTGACCGCGCAAGCGTAGACATGACGCCTGCGCGGTCAGGCAGGTCACGCTCTACCTGCCAGCAGCGTGTCGTCCTCCAGCGACGGAACGGGCAGACCGAGAAGCTTCAGGGTGCTGCGGAGCACCGATTCGTTGCTGACGACGAACTCGAGCATGTCCACTGCCTGGTAGCTCTGCATGATCCTCTCGACCGTGCCGAGCAGTTCCTGCGCTCCCTGCTGTCGCTGCTCGACGAGCTCCGCGATGATCTGTGGCAGTTGCTCCGGGGCGACGGCCAGTTGGATCGCGTGCACCACTCGGGCGCTTCCCTCCACAGCGGCGAGAAACTCCTGCCACTTCTGCCGGACCTCGTCGGTGCTCTTGATCTGGAGCAGCGCCGCCGCGGCGTCAGATCTGATGTCATGCAGCTTCCTGTGGCTGTCTCGGTTGAGCTGGCGTATCTCCTCGGGAACGTTCACCTCGGCTCTGACCGTCCATCGGTAGACACCCGTCATCGAGCCTGAGATCAATCGGAGTTTCTCGTTCGCGGCCTGCTCCGCCGCGCCCGCCTCGGTGATCTCGAACCGCCTGGTGATCAAACGTACCTCCAGGCAAGCGCGCTGGAGAACTGCCTCGGCTTCGGGCACTTCATCGTCGAGGAGAACTCGGGCCCGCTTCCCGGCCGAGGTCGCGGTCCGGCGCAGGGTGACGGAGAAGTCGTAAGCGTCGCCCTTGGCGGGCGCGGCCAGAACGAACGCCTCGATGTTGACGGGCGGTTCGGCCTCGGGCTCGTTCTGCTGGACGTGATAGAGCACGGGTGCCAGCCATTTGCGCATGGGATCAGCTCCTGTGAACGAGTTGACGCAGGTGATGGTAAAGATCGGCGGTGATCTCGCCATGGTGCCGCCAAAGCCGGAGGTAGAGCAGTGCCCGCTTGGCGTTCCGTCTGTCGGTCAGGCTGAAGATCTGGTCCGTGATCTCCCGTACGGTGGGCCGCTCGTCGTAATGGCACAGCCATTCGCTCAGCAGCAGGTCCCAGGACTCGGGCACGACCAGGCGGCCATCTTCCTCGTAGCTGAGCGCGTTGCGCCAGAGCGTCACCAGCGAGGGATGGGGATCAAGCCGGCTCAGATGCGGCCGCTCAGAGGTCGAGACGGGCAGTGCGGCCAGCCGTCCGAAGGCGAGGGCGGCGCTGCGATGACCGGCCGGTCCTCCGTCACCGACCCAGTCGGCAAGGCGGTGCACGATGGTGTACGCGGTGTCCCCGCGATAGAGGTAAGCGATGGACTGGGCCACGTCTTGGTGAAACTTGATGCCCTTGGTGAGAACCAGGTTCCTGAATGCAGCGAGGGCTTGGTCAGGTGCGGAGAGACCGACGGACGAGGCGTAGGCGCGGATCGCAATCGACTTCTTTGCATCGTTGCCTTGAATCATCGAGCGGAGATGGAGATGGACACGGCGTGTCATCGACGGGTCCTCAGCGGCGGCCTCCAGCGCCAGGGCGGCCAGTTGATGATCCCGGGACCGGCGGGATCGGCTCCACACCTCCAGGAACCGCTCGTTCACGAGGGCGAAGTCGAAGGTCGCGAGCTTCCCGACCGCATGTCCGACCTTGATCCTCGTATGCGAAGATCCCTCACCACCGAGCCAGAGCAGCCAGTCGACCAACGAGTCGCGGATGGTCGGTTGGTCCTCCCAGATCGCGCGCAGCATGACGGCCGCCAGCTTGGGGCGTCTCAGCCTTATGCTCCGCCCGCCACCAGGTCCGGCGGGTGTGGCCTCGGCATCCACGTAACTCAGCCAGAGGGGCAGTTTCTCCCAGAGCCGGACCGGTTTCGGCGAATGGTCACGACGCCACTTCTCGTCGAGCCGTTCGGCCAGGGCCAGCGCCGCGGCGGAGATTTCCGCCTCAGGCAACCCGTGGAGTACGGCGATGCTCGTCATGAAACACCGGCCCAGGATCGGCCTGCGCTTCTCGAGGTCTTCGCCCACCTTCGCGCGCATTCGATTGAACCGCCGGTCCAGCATGACCTCGATGGAGGTGCCGGACTCCACGGTGGCGGCCACCTGCCTGACCAGTTCGACCACCTGCCAGGGCGCGGAAAGAGCTCGGAGCTCCTCGTTCAGAAGCTGCTGGTCGTCCGAGACAAGCCGTGCGCTCTGTGCCTGGACGGATAGATGTTTGGCGAAGATCCGGCTGTTCGGTGGGGGGTCGTGCTCGATCAGGGGCGCTACAGACGATTTGATGTGCTCCGGCACCAGGACGACCATCCTGCAGTCCGCGTTGACGCCAGCACGCTTGAGATTCGTGGTCACCCTGTCTACGGCATCGGGCGTATCGACCAGGTCCAGCAAATAGCCGTGACCCGATTCCAGTTTCCAGTCGCGGGGGTTCGGCGTGCTCGCTCCGTGCGGAATGATCCAGCTCACCCGGCCACCCCAGTCGAGCAGCGCCGCCAGGGACGTGGTCGCTTTGCCGGTCTCCGGCGCGCCGCTGAGCAGAACCAAACGTTCGCTGTCGAGCAGCCTGCGTATTTCGGCTTGCGACTGGGTCGATACCAGCGTTCGTCGTAGGTCCTCGACTTCGTTTACTGTCAGTTCATGGATCGTCGCTGTCGGTTGTGGCCGCCCCTGGTCAACGTGGATGTCACCCTGGGCGAACCAGATATTTCCTTTCTTGACGCGGTTGCTTACGCGGCCATTCAGGTCTCGGGTGCCGGCGCTGGGCCTCTCGTCGGAGAACAGGTCGTCCAGGCTCTGCCTGCGTTCCAGCCACTCCTGTCCGGAAGCAGTCATTTCGTTACGGATCGATTGGCTGTCGGGTTCCTGTGACGTCTCGTCCGGCTCCTCGGGCGGAGTGTCCTCGACCTCCGGGTCTTCCGGTTGCGGGGTCTCGGATCTCGATTCCTCAGGCGGGGAGTCGCTCATTTCTTCCTCCGCTCGGGGTCATGGGTGACGTTGATGTCTCCTTGCGCGAAAAAAATGTCGCCTTTCTTGACCCGGTTCTTGATCGATCCGATGCCCGACGGCGGTGTGGACGGGGCGTCGTCGCTGGGCAGCGGGGATCCCGGAGGCTCCATGTCGTGGACATCGAAGTGCGGCACGTACAGGTATGCCGGGTACTCCTGTTTCTTCTCCGCCACCGCAACCTCCAGGAACTCCGACGGTCTGGGCCGCCCCGGCCCCTGTGATACGTAGTCGCGGAACACCTCTCGCGAAATGATCAGCGCCAGGTCGGCATCGCGGAAGATGTCGAGCGCGGTCCGGATCGGTGCCGAATCACGCAACCTCGCGGGCTGTACTGCATGCTGTCCAGGCCACCCGGCCGCGCCGTCCAACTGCAGCGGTCCGACGTGGACGGCAAGCCGTATTCTCATCCGCGCCCAGGTGGGATCGGCGCGTCGGCTGTTGTGCGCCGCGATGGCCACATCCAGTTCAGTCAGGAACTGGTCGAGGAGAAGAGGAATTGTGATGAGAGGGCCCGGCTCGGCGGGAAGGACCGCGGTCAGCGAATCACCGCCCACCTGACGCGACCACGACTCGTGATCCAGCTGAACGCGGTCCGCCGCCGTCTCGATCGCGCTGATCAGGCCAGACTGGAGGGTCCGCTGTTGGGCGTCAGTGCGGCCGCCGTAGTTCTCGATGTCGGCTGTGAGCAGGACGTGGTAATCGTGCATGACCATGGCATCTCCAATGAGCGGGTGGGCTCTACCGTGAGGCACCATCCGGCGGGAGAAGCCTTAGAAATATGGCTTGGCGAGGAATGGGAGGTCGGCGAGCGCAGTCAGCCCTGCCAGGTCCTTCACTACCACGTCGCGGCGCCCACGCCGGATGACCCCCTCCGCGGCCAGTTCGCGCAGCGCCTTCTGCGTCGTGATCTCCTTGGCGCCCACCAGCATGCCCAACTCGGCTCGCGTGAGTGGGATGCCGATGCTCACGCCGTCATCCGTGGTGCGGCCGTGCCGCGAGATCAGCGCGATCAGCACGCGTGCCAGGCAGATCTTCGTCTCATACCCGGCAAAGTCGAGGCGCCGTTGATTGGACCAACGCAGCCGCTCGGTCACGACCTGCGTCAGCGCCAGTGCCGCAGCCGGGCGCCGGGCCACGAAAGACCGGAACACCGGGCCCTTGACCTGTTGGCAGACGGCGCGCCCGCAGGTGGTCACGGTCGCTGACCGCGGCGACCCGTCCATGGCAGCCATATCGCCCACGATGTCACCCGACACCCGGATTGCCAGGGTCGCCTCCACTCCGTTCTCAACGCCCCCGGTCACCTTGACCAGAGCGTCCAACAGGATCCAAACCGATGTACCGCGATCCCCCTGCCTGATCAATGCGTGTCCGGGCGGAAACGAGCGCAAGGTCCCGAGCCCAAGGAGTTCCGAGCGCAATTCGTCCGTCAGACGGTGCATGAAGGTGCCGATCGGCCATCGGTTGGGTGCCAAAGTTTCCTCCAGCAGGCGATGTCTCACACATATGCCAGCCGGGTTGTCTCGGCAAGGTAGTTATACGTTCGCGAACGTTCAGCCCTATCGTGTCAATGGCCAAGTGCGTCTAGGCCAGACCCACTTTTACATTGCCACGGAAACATCGGTGGGGCCTTTTCG
Source organism: Microtetraspora malaysiensis (assembly GCF_050947145.1). Taxonomy (NCBI): domain Bacteria; kingdom Bacillati; phylum Actinomycetota; class Actinomycetes; order Streptosporangiales; family Streptosporangiaceae; genus Microtetraspora; species Microtetraspora malaysiensis. Next base: position 1,798,925 of record NZ_CP191998.1, on the reverse strand, counting down.
GGCTCTTCGAGCTTGATCGGAAAGGTCCGCCGCGTATCTCGGTAGGCGATCACGGTGAGTGACGGCTGAGGTGCCGACCCCGGCGCCGCTGGATCTGCCGGGAGACGTTGTGCCCACGCAGGTCATTCACCGAACAGATCGCGCAGGTCAGTGCCGGGATGCGAACGACGGCCCGGCTGCGCCGCGCATGCGGACGGGCAGTGGCCGATGGCGGGCGTACGGTGGCCCAAGCCGCTCGCGACCATCGCGTGTCCTGGCCGGTGGCGATGCGCGAGATGCGCGCCTACGCCGCACAGGTGCTTCCTGAGCAGCCCAAGCCAACGGAGGCGATCGGGATCGATAAGATCCGCCGGGGCCGTCCCCGCTGGGAACTCGACCCGGTCACCGGGAAATATCGGCTTGTCACGGACCGATAGCACGTCGGGTTCACCGACCTTTCGCGCGGTCAAGGACTGCTCGGTCAGGTCGAGGGCCGCGTCTCGACGGCGGTCGCCACGTGGCTGACCGCCCGCCCCACCGAGTGGAGAAACGCCGTAACGCACGTGGCGATTGACATGTGCACCGTGTTCCGGTCGGCGATCCGTACCGCATTGCCCCACGCCGTCATCGTCGTCGACCACTTCCACCTGGTGCAGCTGGCCATCACCAAGCTCGCCGAACTGCGACGACGGCTGACGTGGAAGATGCGCGGACGCCGCGGCCGGGCAGGCGACCCGGAGTCCGACCACCGCAGGCTGCTGCGCTCGAACACCGAGGACCTGACCGACCAGCAGCGCTCCGACCTGAAGCGTGACCTGAAGCGGACCGGCACCTACGGCAAGACATCCTGGCCGGCTGGCACGCCAAGGAGAAACTGCGCCGCCTGATCGCCCTGGCCCGGACCAACCCTGCCCGATCACAGATCAGCCACCGCCTGCATGCCTTCTACGCCTGGTGCGCCGACCACGCCTACCTTTCACAAGATCGAGCTACAAGAGTCACTTTGGCCATCAATCAGGCACGGAAGGTGGCTTACCGGATGAAGACCACACGCTTGCCAGCATGAATGATCAAGTGGAGATCGGGCGGAGGCTATTGGGATCGTTGCCGGTAGAAGAGATGAGCGAGTGCGGCGGTATACGGCGGCGGAGTGTTCGATGCGGAGTCGGGCATCGTGCCTCAGTGCGGCCGGGTGCAGGTGGTGGAGCTCTGCCCGAGCTCGGGTGCGGTGCGTCTGGCTTGGAGGAGTCTGAGGCAATGGAGGGTCCCACCCAGAGATCGATCATGGCCCACGACTGGCCCACAACCCACGAGCGACAACGAGAACGGGCGGGACTCCGTGAAACTGGAGACCCGCCCGTTCCTGTGCCATTCACCCTGCTCAGCGGCTAGATCCGCTGAGCAGTTGTGTGCCCCCTGCAAGATTCGAACTTGCGCTCCCGGCTCCGGAGGCCGGTGCTCTATCCCCTGAGCTAAGGGGGCTCAACGAGAGATAAGGCTACCAGTTCTCGCGGACTCCTCGCGCACATCGTTCTGGGCCGTCTTTGCGACGATCCCGCGACGATCCGGCGAAAGCCACGCGTGGACCCCTGGCGAGGGGTTAGCTTTGCGCCCGTGAACGACGTTCTGGGCCGTGTACTCGTGGTGGACGACGACGAGGTCATCAGGCAGCTCATCGCGGTCAACCTGACTCTGGAGGGGTTCGAGGTCGAGACGGCGTACGACGGGCAGGACTGCCTCGACCGGGTCCACGAGGTCGATCCGGACATCATCACTCTGGACGTGATGATGCCGCGCCTGGACGGATGGGAGACCGCCACCCGGCTGCGCACCGATCAGAGCACCAGCCACATCAAGGTCGTGCTCATCACGGCCCGCGCGCAGGAGGACGACAAGCGGCGGGGGCTCGGCATCGGTGTGGACGCCTACCTGACCAAACCGTTCGACCCGGCCGAGCTGATCGACGTGGTCCGCGACCTCGCCGACGGCGCCCTATCGTCATAGCCATGAAGCTGGCGGTATGGCGCGAATCTGGACCTATTTCACGTGACCAGGCCCGGGAACGTTTTCTCGACGGCCCACCGGAGCCCGACGACGACTTCGCCGACGCGTTCGCCGCGCTCTTCCCCGGGGAGCGGATCGACGACATCCCCCTGGAACGCGTGGACGAAATCTCGAACGCCGTGTTCGCGCTGGCCCGGGAGCACGGCCTCGTCTGCTACGACCCCCAGCGCGACCTCGTGCACAATCTTGAGCCGCGCAGCGTGTATCCCCAGATGCAGATGCACACCGGCGACGGGATGATCGTCGGAGACCCGGACCTGAAGCTGATCTCCGACGTGCTGGAGACGCTCTCGCCGCAGAACCCGTTCGTCGCGCTCGTCTGCTTCGGGGAGCACTTCATGCAGGTGTCCCCCGGCTACGAGCTGGAGTTCAAGGAGAACGGGGAGATCCGCGCCACCGTGACCGCCGACCTCGCCGAGGTGCGCCGCGCGATGCTGGAGTACGCCACGGGAGACCGGTCGTTCCTCCAGCGCCACGAATGGAAGGCGGTCTAACCGGCCGCCACCTCGGCGGCCGCGCGGTCGAAGAACACGGCCAGCCGCTCGGGAGCGGCCAGCACGCTCAGGTGGCCGCGTCCTGAGATCGTGATGAGGCTGCCGTTCCGGCAGGCCCGCAGGAAGGCGCGCTCGTCCGCGCGAAAGTGGTCGCGTGCCCCGTTGACCAGCCACACCCGCCCCGGATATCCCGCCAGCGACGCCACCGGATCCTCGGACGCCACGGCGGCGACCACCGACGGGACGACCTCGCAGGACAGGCCGCCGGCGAGCATCGCCTCCCCCGCTGAGCCCGGCAGCGACCGGCGGATCACGTACGCGCTGACCCGGTCGGCCCGCGCCGCGTTCGCGACGGCCAGCCGCCCGGCGAGCCGGTAGGCGTGGATCAGGGCACCGGCGGGCCGGGCCGTACACCCCATGGCGACCAGCCCGGCCACCATGGACGGATGGCGGGCGGCCGTGGCGATGCCGACATAGCCGCCGAGCGACAGCCCGCCGACGAGCGCCCGCCCGCCGAGCCCGGCGATGCACTCCGCGACCGCGTCGCAGGCCGCGTCCAGGTCGAACGGCTGCCCGCGCCGGGAACCGTGGCCCGGCAGGTCGGGCGCGGCCGACGGGCTCCGCAGCAGCGACCGCACCGGCGACCACATCGAGCCGGAGACCCGGGTCCCATGGACGAGGACGACGGGCAGATCCGCCATGACACGACCTCCTTCAACGCCAAAGAACGCAACGCAACGTCGCGTCGCATTTTTATTGAACCACAACGCAACGGTGCGTTGCGGTCGCGGTAGGGTGACGGACATGGCACCGCGTAAGAAGGACGACATCCTCAACGCCACCCTGGAGCTGCTCGCCGAGAAGGGGTACGAGGGCCTGACCGTCGAGGGCGTGGCCGAGCGGTCGGGGGTCAACAAGACCACCATCTACCGGTGGTGGCCGTCGAAGGCGGCCCTCCTCGGCTCCGCGCTGATCGAGGGGCGGGCGCTCGACCTCGAGTCGCCCGACACCGGTTCGCTGGGCGGCGACCTCCGGGCCCTGACTGAGGAGATGGCGCGGCTCCTCACCGCTCCCCCCGCGTGCGACATCGCGGTCGCCGCACTCGGCGCCGCCGTGGGCAACCCCGAGCTGGCCGAGGCGACCCGCGCCTTCTTCGCCGACCGGTACGCCCGTGAGGCGCCCATCTTCGAGCGCGCCCGCGCGCGCGGCGAGATCGCCGAGGACATCGATCCGATGCTGATCGTGGACCTGCTGGCCGGAGCCGTCTGGCTGCGCGTGGCGTTCCGCGGGCTGCCGCTGGACAAGAGCTTTACCGGCGAGGCCGTCAGGGCCGTGCTGGGCGGGGTAGCGGCGGTGCCAGGCGCCCACCGCGGGTGACAGATCGCGGGCCGAGGGCGCCTGACCGTGCCCGCGGCCGGTCCGTGCCGCGCAGATCGCGTCGCCGGACGGAGCGAGCGCGGCGGAAGGACACCCTGAGCGCAGCGCACTCCCGAGAGGAGGGAGGGGCGATCTTCCCCGCCCCGAACCGGCTGGGGAACGCTCGCCCCGGAATCCCGATGGTCGATCGCGAGTTCACCCCAGCCCGGCTCCCGCGCGAGACGCCGCCGCGGCGCCTGATCCGCCGCGGACTGCTCCTCGGAGCCGCCACCCTGATGGTCGCCGCCGGTACGGGCGCAGCCACTCAAGGGGCGCAGGCGAGCGCCCCCACCCGGCCCTCGTACGGCGACGCGGCCGCCCAGGGTGCCTCCCGCGGATATCCGGTTCCCAGCCCGGCCGACGCGCTCGGCGCGGCCGCCGTCCTCGCCCAGCCGACCCCGTCTCCGACCGGGCCCACCGGGCCTCCCGGGCACGGGATGGAAGGTCCGCTCGGCGCCGTCCACGGCGAGCTGGTCGTCCCGAAGCGCGGCGGCGGCTACCAGACCGTCACCACCCAGACCGGGACGGTGACCTCGATCAGCCAGAACTCCGTCTCCGTCCAGAGCACCGACGGCTACGCTCGTACGTACACGATCAACGACTCGACCCGCGTCTGCGCCGACCGCAGGGGGCTGGCGGACATCGTCTCCGGCGACACGGTCTGGGTGATCAGCTCCGGCAAGGAGAACAATGCGCCCGCCACCCTGCTCGTGAACCTCAGCCGTCCGCAGTGGCCGACCGGGCACGAGGGAGCCGGATCCCCGGGCGTCCCGACGCCGTTGGAGTCGCCGTCGTGACCGGCCCCGTGGCGGTCACGTGAGACACGGCCGGTCTCCGGGAAACGTTCCCGGGAGACCGGCCGTGCCCCCGTTTCGAGGGAACACGCTCAGAAGCGTCGACACCGAATCCAGATAACGGGGACCGTCGCCGACCCGCACCGTGACGCCTCACCGACCTGAGCCGACGAAGCTCCCCGACGGCTTCGTCCGGGACGCCGCGACCGCCGGCGGATTCACAACCCAGGCTCGCGACAACGACAGGCGGGGTTGCGCACGGGAGCGTTGTTAGAGTTCCCGCTGGTAGCTACGTAGGGGCGGGTCCCGCGCCGGCCTCCCCCTGGCCTGCTCCCCTTTGAGAGCTCGCGGGGACCTCAACGGTCGGACACCTGCCGCAGCACCGAACCGGACGTCGGTCCCACCGTGCGCCGCCGGGAACTCGGCTGTGCGCCTGCGCCGGGAACCGGCCGCGTGCCTGCGCGGATCCGCCATAGGGACCGTTGAGGGACGGCCGCGAGGGACGGCGGCGAGGGGCCGGCCTTCCACCTGCGCGGGTACTCGCGTGATCCCGGGTGGGATCGGGCACCGCCACTACCCTCGCGACATAGACGTCCGATATTTCCTGAAATTTGATATCGATATTCGCCTCGAAATTCTTTGCGAATTCGACTTGAATAGCGCCGCCGCCTTTGGCATTATTCATACAGGCGTTCTAATCGCGATCGGGGGTGGACATGACTCAGCTGTTCGAGCCCGCCGGGGCCTTTCCGGATGAACTACCGCGTCGCGACGAGTCCCGCCCTTGTGATGCTGACTGGTGGGAGCGCGCCACGATCCCCAGGCCAGCCCAAACGGGCGAAACGCCCCGTAGTGCCGCCATATTTACGATTGACGACTTTCTCCCCAATACGGCGAAAGGAAGCAATTCAACGGCGAATAACGCGACCTCGACAAAAACCGTGCCCCCTTTCCTCGGCCACCTGGGTCCGGACGCGGCTGCGGCGAAAACGGCACCGCTTTCCGGCCGAGCGGGCCGGGGCCCGCTATCTCCGGGTGTGCCCGTCGTTCCTCCGCGGTCATCGCCTGACGCCACCTCCTTTGGCACTAGCCCTCGGGTCCCGGGCGCCGAAGGGCGGTCGGCGGCGGAGCCCGAATTGCCGGTGGGTGAGTCGGTGCCGGTGTCCGAGGCTCACCCCCCGACCGCGTCAGACGACGGTGACGAATCCCCCCGCGCAGCCTCCGGCCCCGACCCGTCCGACGCGGACCCATCCTCTGCCGGGTCCGCGTCCATGGCTGGGCCTGGTGGGTCTGGTGAGGGTCGGGGTTGTGGGGTGTCGTGGCCGTTGGTGGCGCAGGTCCGGCAGGTCGCGTCGGCGTTGGCGGTGGGGGTGGTGCCGGACGCTCCGGGGGTGTGTCTGGCGGAGGCGGAGGATCTGCTGTTCGCGCGGGACCGGCTGATTTCGGCGATCGCGGCGCGGGTGGAGCGGGTGCATGCCGCGGGTGAGGCCAGGCGGGCTGGGCATGCCTCGACGCGGTCGTGGTTGCGGGGGGCGGCGGGGATGAGTGTGGCCGGGGCGGGCCGGGTGCTGGCGTTGGCGACCGAGCTTGCCCGCCTGCCGACCGTGCGGGCGCGGTTCGCGGAGGGGAGCCTGGCTGAGGGTGTGGTGACGGCGATCTGTTCGGCGACCGCGCGGCTGACGGATGAGCAGGCGGCGTTGGCGGAGCCGATTCTGGTCGGGCTGGCGGACCAGGCGACTCCTGCGGAGATCGCACGTGCGGGGCGGTATCTGCGTGCGGTGCTGGACCCGGACGGAGAAGCTGACGACGGCGAGGCGGATTATCGGGGCCGGTTCCTGTTGGTACGGGAGAGCGCTTCGGGCGGGGTGGAGGGGGAGTTCCGGCTGCCTCGGGAGGCGGGGGCGCGGTTGCGGGCGTTGTTGGATGCGTATGCGAAGCCGAGGGTGGCGGGGGATGAGCGGCCGCTGCGGGTGCGGAACGCGGATGTGTTGATCGCGTTGTTGGAGCAGCAGATCGGTACCGAGTTGCTGGTGTTGATCAACGCCGAGTCCCTTCCCGACGACCCGCCCGCCTCCTCACCCACTGAGACGTCCGACTCCTCATCAGCGGGAACGCCCGCGCCTTCGCGGTCGAAGGCGTCCGACCTGGGCGAGGCGAGCCGTCTGCCCCCGACCGGCGCAAGACAAGCGATCAAGATGACACGAGCCGCGAGCAGGGCGCCCGCAGCAACGGGCAACCTGACCAGAGCGCTGGTCACGACGCAGGGCATCGCCGGGAAACTCGCGACGGCGGGCAGCATGGTCGGAGCGCTGGGCGCGACGCGGTGCGCGGTCAGAGAGCGGGCGGCCGGGGCACCCGGGCCGGTAGGCCGAGCAATCGGCCTGCCCGCGATGGCGGACAGCGCAAACAAGGCCAGGCACGGGAGCGGGGACAGGCACGGGGCCAGGCGCGGGGGCCGGGACAGGGACAAGGCCAGGCACAGAGCCAGGGACGGGGGCGGGGTGCGGACTGGGCGACGCCCGGCGGGCTCATCTCAGGACGCACACTGCCCGGGCTGCTGCTCGCCACCGGACAACTCCTGCCCGTCACCGACATCCACCGCCTCGCCCAGACCTCCGGACTCACCCGCCTGGTCATGGACGCCGACGGATGCGTCCTCGACGTCGGACGCACCGCCCGCCGCGCCACCCGACGACAACGCCGGACCATCCTCACCCGCTACACCCGATGCATGGTCGACCACTGCCCCATGCCCGCCCACTTGTGCCAGATCGACCACATCACCAACTGGTCCGACGGCGGCACCACCGACCTGGACAACCTCGGACCCACCTGCCAGTTCCACAACCGCGACCGCTACCGCAACCCCGCCCACTACCAACTCCACCAGGTCGGCAAGAACCGCTGGGGATTCACCTACCTCAGCCCCCGAACCAGGACCCGCCAATGATGATCAGAGGCTGGCCAATCACCGAGCAGATGCCTGGCAGATCACTGCCCAGGCTGCGAGCCTTGCTGCCCGGCATCGGGGCGGACCCGATAGCGGCAACCACGGCGACACCAGTCCACGCGTGCCGCCACAATGCAGGCTGCCAAGTAGCCCCGGACTGGGTGACCGGACGCTCTACCCCGCTCACGACCGAGCGGCCGAGCTCTACCCGCGGACTGGGCGACCGGCGGAGGCACCGGGACGGAGTCGTAATGTCAGCCGAGTGCTCCCTGGATGCGACCGAGAACGTCGAAGGGGGCCAGGCCGTAGGCGTAGAAGTCCACCGCCTCGGCGCCGGCCGCCTTGGCCGCGCGGACCTTGGCGGCGAGCCGATCCTCGGAGTCGGTGTCGGGCGACCCCGGCCGCAGGACGGCGCGCAGTTCCCGGTCCTTGCCCACCGACCGCTGGTAGGCGGCGATGTCGTCGGCCACGCGGGCGGCGTCCCTGGCGTAGGCGAGCACGGCGAAGGACGGCACGATGTCTCCGAGGGCGACCAGGTCCACGCCGAGCTGCCAGGCGTCGTGGGCCGCGAGACCGGCGGAGGGCAGGCCGTCGGCGTAGCCCTTGCAGGCGCCCGTCGCGTCCATGAAGGTCAGCCGCGCGCCTTCCGCGGTCACGGCCGCGGACACCTCGGCGACCAGCGACGTCACCGTCTCGGAGCGCGCCCTGGCGTACGCGACGACCTCGGGGCCGGCGTAGGCGGTCAGCGCGGCACGGGTCACCTCGCCCTGGGCGGGCGGGTCGCCGTCCAGGACGCCGCCGACGATGCGTGAGCACTCCTCGCGGGCGACCTCGGCGTTCACTCCGAGGTCCGTGGCCCGGCGCATGCAGTGGTCGCAGAAGCACAGCCCGAAGAGGAACGCGTCCATCGGCCCGAGTGCCACGAAGCATCGCTCGTGGTGGTAGCCGTGGCCGAAGGTGCCGAAATGCAGTGCCTCCGCGACCACACTGTCCACACCCTGCCGGGCCGCCGCGCGGCCCAGCGCCACCGCGTACGCGCGGACGTCCGGATGGGCCGGGCAGAGGTCGGCGGGGGATCCCCGGTCGCCGAAGCAGTTCTGGACGGTGACGTCCGGGGAGGCCAGCCCCAGCGTGGTGTTGTGCAGGAAGATCGTCCAGGCGTGCATCTTGAGGCCGCGCTCGGCGCAGGCGCGGCGCAGATCGGCGAGGGGTTCCTCGTCGGCGCCCTCCTGCACCGGGGGAGTCAGGCGCAGCCCGGCGAAGAGGTCGTCAGGCGGGGGGAAGTGGACGCCGTCCCGTCGGAGCGTCACGCGGGAGGCGCCGTGCGGGGTGACGTCCCGCGCCCGGTGATAGGCGGCGGCGATCGTCACTCCCTGGGCGCCGTATCCGGCCACCCGGTCGAGGACCTCGTCCACTCCCTCGCCGCGCAGGTCCTCGACGAAGACGTAAAGCGAGCTGTCCACGTCAACGGCCCTTGTAGGCCACGAAGTCGATCTCGACCAGGATGTCCATCAGGTCGGAGCCGACGGTCGTACGCACCGGATAGGGCGGGGTGAAATACGACTTGTAGACCTCGTTGTAGGCGGCGAAGTCCTCTTTCACGTTCTGCAGATGGACGGTGGCCTTGACGACGTCGTCGAAGGTCAGCCCCTCGGCGGCGAGCACCGCGCCGAGGTTCTGCATGGTGCGGCGCGTCTGCGCCGCCACGTCGTCACCCACGACCTCTCCGGTCTCCGGGTCGAGCGGCCCCATGCCGGAGGTGTAGAGGAAGTCGCCGACGACGAGCCCCTGCGAGTACGCGCCGACGGGCGCGGCACCCTCAGCCGTACGGATCTCCCGCTTCATGTCACCCAACTCCTGGACGTCGCTAGAAATACGTTTTGATCACATCAATGACGACATAATCGTCGTCAACTACCGGGATGATCCGCCACTTGTCGAACGCGGTGCAGGGGTGCGACAGGCCGAACGACACCAGGTCTCCCGGCCGGATCCGCTCCTCCCCCGGCGGGAACCGAAGGTAGGTGTGCTGGTCCTGGACCTTGACGACCCGCGCCTGCTCCAGCCACCCGGCCGTCTCGCCGTTCACGGTCCGTACCGCCGGCAGGTCGATGTCGTACGGAACGTCCCTCTTGCCCATCCCGAGCAGCGCGAGGCCGGGCTCGGGCACGGACAGCACCTGCGCCCAGGCCTCCAGGGCGGGCAGCAGCCGGCCCTCGATCCGGTTGTACGGCGTGACCTCGCGGTAGAAGCCGTCGTCGTGGGCGACGTAGGCTCCGCTCCGCAGCAGCACCAGCGCGTCGAGCCCGCCCTCCTCCCGGGGCCGCGCCAAAGAGGCCAGTTCCTCGGCGACCAGGTCGAACCACGCGCTCCCGCCCGCGGAGACGATCAGCCGCCCGGCCGTGACCGGGGAGGCGCCCGGCCGCCCGGTGGTACCCGAGGAGACGCCCGGCGAGACATCCGAAAGCGAGACGCCCGAAAGAACGTGCGGTGCGACGGCCTCGGCGGCGGCGCGCAGCTCGCGGAGGATCTGCCGCACCTCGTCCGGCCCGGAGCGGGTGCCCTCGTAGCTGGCCACGCCGGCCAGCTCCACACCGGGAGACGTCCGTACGGCGTCGGCGACGGCCAGCAGCTCGGCGAGGCCGCGGCAGCCGGTCCGCCCGCCGGTGTGGCCCAGCTCGACCAGGATCCGGAACGGCACCGCCCCGGCGGACTCGGAGAGGATCCGCACCCCCTCGACGGAATCGGCGTAGCAGAGGAACTCCAGCCCCCGCTCCACTTCGCCGGCCAGCAGGCGCAGCGCGGCCCGGTCGACGATCTCGTTGGCCAGCAGCACGCGCGGCACGCCGAGGCGGCGGTAGACGAGCGCCTGCCCGGGCGTCGCGGCGCTGATCCCCCAGGCGCCGGCGTCGAGCTGAGCCCGGAAGATCGCGGGAGCCATCGTGGTCTTGCCGTGCGGCGCGAACGCGATCCCGTGGGCGCGGGTGAAGGCGGCGAGCGTGGCGATGTTGTGGTCGAGCGCCGACCGCTTCACGGCCATCACCGGCCAGGTGAAGGACCCGTCGAACAGGGAGTGCCGCGCCGCGACGAACTCACGCGCGGTGACCGGCTCGCCGGTGTGCAGGAAGCCGCGCGTGCTCCAGTCGATCACCACGTCGGCCGCGTCGTCGCGGACAGAACCGGGTACGGGGCCGGAGCCCGCCGGTTGACCGGCAGCGTCGGCCTGATCGGCGATCGGGTCCGGACCGAGGCCGCCGACGTCACCATCCGCGATGCGCACGTCGTCCCCCTTGCCCCGGTATAGACCACCTGGGTGGATCGTACTGGACCGGCGGCTTCATCAGGCGGGTCGCAGCGCGCGGCCAGGTGTGGCGCCGGTCAGCCGTCCCCCCGCCAGCACCGGTACGCCGGAAACCAGCACGTCGTCGACGCCGACCGCCAGGGAGCGCGGGTTCTCGTACGTCGCGGTGTCGGCGACGCGCAGCGGATCGACCACGATCACGTCGGCGACCTGGCCACGTCGCAGGAGTCCGCGGTCCGGCAGGCGGAAACGACGGGCGGGGTGCGACGCGAGGTGGACGGTGGCCTGCTCCCACGTGAGATCGCCGAGCTCCCGGACATGCCTGCCGAGATAGCGGGCGAACGCTCCGAACCCCCGCGGATGCGGATGACCGCCCACATAGATGCCGTCGGAGCCGCCGGTGTGTCCGGGGTCGCGCAGGATCGCGCGGATCGACGCCTCACCCTCGGGGCCCTCGTCCGGCCGGGCCGCCACGCAGCCCGCTTCGAGCCGGGTCTCGATCAGGAGCGTCCGGGCGAACTCGGCCGGCTCCATGCCGTGCCGTCCGGCGGCGGCGGGCAGGGTCAAGCCTTCCGCCCACTCGAAACCGGGCGCGTGGGACAGCGTGATCCGCCCCCACACATCGGCGAACCCGGCCCAGTCCCGCGCCAGCCGTTCCGGCTCGGCGCGCAGGGCGGCCACGGCGCGGTCGGGGTCGGCCGCGGGCACCCAGGGCGGCAGCAACACCATCGCGAGGATGGTGCTGCTCCGCAGGTACGGATAGGTGTCGAAGCTCAGGTCCACGTCCCGTCGCCGCGCCTCGTCGAGCAGCGGGAGAAGGGTGCCCGCCGGGCCGTGGTAGTGCGAGATGTGCACCGGCGCGCCGGCGCGGATGCCGATCTCGGCCGCTTCCGCCATGCCCGTCGCCGCCGACGCGCCGTAGCCCCTCATGTGGGTCACGTACGGCAGGCCGCCCAGCGGCTCGCACAGGTGCGCCAGCTCGGCCGCGTTCGCGTACCGGCCGGGGGCGTACTCCAGGCCGGACGACAGACCGGCGGCGCCCTCGGACAGCCCCCGCTCGACGCGTTCCCGCATGGCCCGCAGCTCGGCCGCGTCGGGGGCTCGCTCCGCCGCACCCATGACGTCGAACCGGATGGTGCCGTGCGGCAGCAGGTACGCGGTGTTCACGGCGGTCGCGCGGTCGTAACCGTCGAGCAGCTCGGCGACGGTGACCGGCCCGTCCACACCCGGATGGCCCCCGTTGACGGCGGCGAAGTAGCGGCTCGCGTAGTCGAACCCGGCCTTGGTCGTGGTCGGCGCGTACGACAGCCCGTCCTGCCCGAGGACGAACGTGGTCACCCCCTGCCGCAGCGCCGCGAGCTGGATCTCCGGGTCGAGGACGACGGCGTCGCCGTGGGCGTGGCAGTCGACCAGCCCGGGCAGCACGTACCGGCCGGTCGCGTCGATGACGGCGGCGGCGCGGGTCTCGCCCGCCGGGTCGGGTCCCGGCTCTCCGGACGGGCTCTGGGTGACCGGGGGACGCGACGGGCCCACGACGGCGATCCGGCCGTCCGCGATGCCGACATCGGCCCGGAAGGGAGGCGCTCCCGTCCCGTCGACCACCCAGCCGCCGATGATCAGCACATCAAGATTCACAATGCCCGATTCAATCACTTTCCCGGCGAATCGGCCCTTAGCTGTTCCCTTGTCCGCGCCCGAACCCCGTCGGCAGCCGGCCGGAGGCGGGGTGTCAGGAGGCGGGGCGTCCGGGCCCCGCCGGCAGGGTCCGGGCACTCGGCGTCCGCGCGGACCGGGTGCCGGCGCAGCACGTCGCGCGCCCGTTCTCTGGCAAGGTTCCAGCCGTTCCACGGGTCGGGCCGGTCGAGGCGGTTCGCCGCGACCACGTCCCGCAGCACGCAGCTCCTGACCGGCTCGGGCAGCCGGTCCAGCGCGGGTACGGCCTCCGCACCGAGACCGGCCAGATAGTCGTGGTCCAGCCGGTGCACCCCGCGTACGGAGAGCTGGGTCTCGGCCACCCGCGCCTCGGGGTTCCACCCGGCGAAGGCCAGCAGTGACAAGCCGGTGACGAGCACGAACGTGCGGGAGAACCACGCCGACCCGTACTGCGCGAGCCGTACCGCGCCCGCCGCCAGGACGAGCACGAACACCGCGGCCAGCCACCACAGCGTCGCCTCGACGATGGCCCGCAGCCGGGTCACGCCGTACGCGCTGATGTAAAGGTCCAGGCGGTGCAGCGCCGACGCCAGGACGACCAGCGTGAACACGCACAGCGGCCCGAGCAGCCCGGCGAGCAGCCACCGGTCGGCGGCGCTCCTGAGGTGAAGGAAGACGACCGCGGCGGCGACGACGCCCAGGACGAAGACGCTCACCGTCACCAGCTCGAAGAACCCCGACCGCGCGTACTCGGCGTAGGTGAGACCGGCCGTGGAGAGGACCCGCCGGCTCCCGCCGAACAGGACGGTGATCTGCACCGCGACGAACGACGCGAACAGCAGGTTGAGCCCGACCAGCGGCACCACCCAGACCATGCGGCTGACCGGGGCCCGCAGGTTCGGGGGTTCCGGCTCGACGACGGGCCGCAGGCCGACCAGGACCGCCGCCGCCACGAGCAGCCCGAACACCACGAACAGGGCGGTCCGGTACGGCAGGTCCGCCGCCCAGTCGGGAGCCCGCAGCAGTTCCCGCGCGAAGGTGGAGAACACCGCGTCGGCCGAGCTGAACAGCAGCCCGAACACCCCGAGGAGCACGACCGTGAGGCCGGCGCTCGCCAACCCGGAGAGCAGCCATCGGCCCTTGAACAGCCGTTTCATCGGCGCGGAGAGGAACCACGGCAGCGGCGGCAGCGTGAGGAGCACCGACAGCCCGCCCCGGATCACCCCCAGCCAGCCCGTCCCGGCGCCGGACACCGCGAGCGAGGCGGCGCCGAAGCCCGCGAGCAGCGACGGCGTCACCAGCCAGTCGGCGTCCCGGAACATCGCCACGGACACCAGCGCGTAGGCGAGCAGGCCGAACCCCACCGTCCATGGGGTCAACCGCCGCCGCACCACGGGGAGCAGCGCGAGCAGCGTGGCCGCCCCGAGGCTCACCGCCCCCGCCACGACCCCCACCCCCAGCGGCGCGTACGGCATGACCACGGCTGCGATCAGGCCGCCCGCCGCCGCCGCGGGGAGTATCCATCGCGGCGCCTCCGGCAGCTCGGGCCTGGGGAACAGCGACGGCGGCACGTACGCGGGCGGCTGGGGAGGCGCCGAGCCCGCGGGATCAGGCACCTCCTCCGAGCCCACATCCTCGGGCGTGGTCGCGTCGGACGATGTCGTGCCCAGGATGGTCTCCGGGTCCGCCGTGTGGTCCCGGGTGCCTGCCGCCTCAGGCCCAATCGGCCCGGCGTCGGCCGCGTCGAATCCTGGCACCCGAGCCCCCGGAACCTCAGCCCAGGCCGCCTCGGATCCAGCGACGTCCGATCCCGTCATGTCCGTTCTCGGCGGCTCAGCTCCCGGTGGCTCAGCCCCGGCCGTCCCGAGCACGGGCGACTCGGTGATGGGCGCCCTGGACACCGGCACCTCCGCCGCCTCCGGGATGGAGGAAGCCGCTCTGCCGATTCCAGGCGCCACCCACCCTTCCGAAGCGGTGGCCTTCCCAGACGTCGAAGCGCCCGGGACCGAAGCCCGCGACGCCTGCAACGTCCGCGAGACCTGCACGGCCTGGGAGGCCTGCAACGCCGCAAAGGCGTCCAAATCCTCGGATGCCTCGTTGGCCTTCGACATCGACGACGTCTCCAACGCCGCCTGCAGCGAGAACTCCATCGGAGAAGCCAGACCGTGAAGTCCGACGATCATGCGGCATCCGGGGTCGTCCCCGATCCGGATCCGGCCGCCGTGCAGTTCGACGATCTCCTTGGCTATCGCGAGGCCGAGCCCGGCGCCTCCCGCGTCGGCGGCCCGGCCCGCGTCCAGACGCGAGAACCGTTCGAAGACCCGGGCGCGTTCCGAGGCGGGGATCCCGGGCCCCTCGTCCACGACCGCGATCTCGACGTCCGCGCCGGACGTGTGCGCGGACAGCCGGACCGTCCCGCCGGGCGGGCTGTGCCGTACGGCGTTGTCGAGCAGGTTGGCGAGCACCTGGGCGAGAAGGCCGGGGTCGGCGACCAGCCGGGTGCCGGACGGGACATCGCTCTCCACCGTGACGTCGTCGCGGGCGAGCGCCGCCTCGCCGACCGCCTGACGGCACAGCGACACCAGGTCGAGCGCCTCCGGTTCGATCAGCCGGGCGCCGGAGTCGAGGCGCGACAGGTCGAGAAGCTGGGCGACCAGGCGGCCGAGCCGCTGCGTCTGGGCGAGCGCGGTGCCCAGGGTGTCGACGTCGGGGGCCGAGACGCCGTCAACGACGTTCTCCAGCACGGCCTGCAGCCCGGTGATGGGGGTGCGCAGCTCGTGGCTGACGTTGGCGACGAGCTCGCGCCGCTGCCGGTCGACCTCGCCCAGATCGGCGGCCATCGCGTTGAAGGCCCGGGCCAGCTCGCCGACCTCGTCCCTGGACGTGGCCGAGACGCGCATGCCGTACCGGCCTTTGGCGATCGTCTGGGCGGCCGCGGCCATCTCACGGAGCGGCTTGGTCATCCCCCGGGCGAGGAGCTGGACCATGATCAACGCGAGGACGACCGCGATGGCGATCCGGACGTTCCGCGACAGTCCGGAGTTGATGCCGACCTCGTTGACCACGAACGCGGCGACCACCGCGAGCACGATCACGATGCCGAGCTTGACCTTGATCCGGCCGAGGAAGTCGAGTGGCCTCATGGCCGGACCAGCGCGTATCCGACACCGTGGACCGTACGGACGACCTGGGGGCCGAGCTTGCGGCGCAGGGCGCGGACGTGGCTGTCCACGGTCCGGGTGGCCGCGGCCTCGGAGAACCCCCAGATGTCCGACAGGAGCCGCTCCCGCTCGAAGACCTGGCCGGGACGCTCGGCGAGCCTTCTGAGCAGGTCGAACTCGGTCCGGGTGAGCTGTGCCTCGGCCCCGCGCACGAACACCCGCCGCTCGGCCGTGTTGATCTCCACCTCGCCGACCCGGATGACCGCGTCCTCGTGGGCGAGAACGGCCGCCCGCTCCACCCGGCGGAGCAGCGCGTGGATCCGCGCGACGAGCTCGCGCATGCTGAACGGCTTGGTGAGGTAGTCGTCCGCGCCCACGCCGAGTCCCACCAGGACGTCGGTCTCCTCGCCCAGCGCGGTCAGCATGAGGACGGGGACCGGCCGGGCCGCCTGGATGCGACGGCACACCTCCAGACCGTCCAGACCGGGCAGCAGGCGGTCCAGCACCACCACATCGGGCTCCGCCCGGCCGTACGCCGCCAGCGCGGCCTCACCGTCGTGTACGACGCGCACGTCGAAACCCTCGGCGGTGAGCCGGTTCCGTACGGCTGTCGCGATCGTCTCGTCGTCCTCCACCACGAGGACGCGCCGATGCTGTGAGGGACCCATGGCGGCAGCCTAGGACCGCCGTGTGCAGAGAGATCAGAGTCGAATGTGCAGATCCGGTGCACAGATGAGATGGGCCGGGGTTCCCCGGCGCCGGACCGATGACCGCGTCTCGCTTTCCGCGGCGTACTCCAGCCACCCCGCGTGGTACTTCTGATCTCCTCTGGTGTGATCCCGTTCGGTGGCCGCCGCGATCGGCGGAACGGCCCGCGGCGCCCCATGTACCGTGAGCCGGTGATTGAGCGATATCTCCGGCGGCTGGGGCTGAACGACGCGCCGCCCAGCGTGGAGGGCCTCTTCCGGCTGCAGCGAGCTCACGTCGAGCGCGTGCCGTACGAGAACCTGGAGATCTGGCTGGGCCGCCCGACGACGGTGGATCCGATGGAGTCGGCCCTGCGGATCATCTCGGGGAGGGGCGGGTACTGCTTCCACCTCAACGGCGCCCTCTCCCTGCTGCTCGAACGGCTGGGGTACCAGGTCACCCGGCACTACGGCGGGGTGCAGGACACGCCCGACAAGGCGCCGGGCGCCAACGGCAACCATCTCGTCCTCGTGGTCTCCGGCCTGCCGTCGGAGGACAACCCGGAGGGCCGGTGGTTCGTGGACGCCGGACTCGGCGACGGGATCCACGAGCCGATCCCCCTCGTGGAGGGCGCCTACGGGCAGGGCCCCTTCCAGTACGGCCTGCGCCCGTCGGAGAGCGACCCGGGCGGCTGGCGGTTCGAGCACGACCATCGGTGCAGCTTCACCGGCATGGACTTCCGGGCCGAGCCGACCGGGATGGACGCCTTCACCGCGTCGCACGAGCATCTGTCGACGTCTCCGGAGTCGGGGTTCGTCCGGGCGGCCGCGATCGCCCGGCGCGACGCCACCGGGGTCGACTCCCTGACCGGACTCGTCCTCAAGCGGATCGGCTCGGAGACCGGCTCCCCCACGACGCTCGACCGGCCGGAGGACTATTTCGCGGCGCTGGCCGACGTCTTCGGAATGACGCTCGACGACGTGTCCGCCGCCGAGCGGGACAAACTCTGGCAGCGCCTGTACACCGCGCACGAGCGCTGGCTGCGCCGCGACGACCCCTCCTGAGAGGTTTCGGCTGGTAGGGAAGGGTAGGCCCAGACAGGACCCGGAAGGAGGAGCACATGGACCGCCAGACGACGCCGGAAACGATGCGTGAACACGACGTCATCGACCTGCTACTGCGGCAGCACAGCCTCATCAGGGACCTGTTCGACGAGGTCGACAGGAGCCAGGGAGACGCCCGCACGGAGTCCTTCGCGCGACTGCTTCGCCTGCTGGCCGTACACGAGACGGCGGAGGAGGAGATCGTGCACCCGTTCGCCCGGCGCAAGCTGGTCGACGGCGAATCGATCATCAACAGCCGACTGAAGGAGGAGCGCGAGGCCAAGGAGATGCTGTCCCGCATGGACGGCATGGACACCTCTACTTCCGAGTTCTCCCGGCAGTTGCAGATCCTGCGGGCCGCGGTGTTCGCGCACGCGGCCGCCGAGGAACGCTACGAGTTCGCCGAGCTGAGGGCCACGACGAGCCAGGCCGAGCGCCGGGCGCTGGCCGTCGGGGTCAAGGCGGCGGAGGCGCTCGCGCCCACCCACCCGCACGCCGGGGTCGAGTCCGCCGCGGCGAACCTGCTGCTCGGGCCGCCGGTAGCGATCATGGACAGGGCGCGGGACGTGATCCGCAAGGCGATGAGCAAGAAGTCCACAGGCGAGGGCACCAAGTAGGCCGCCAGGAACTCGGCCGTGTCCGCGGACGTTGTCACTGGCGACGCTCTGGACGGAAAGGCCCGGACAATGTCTCCACTCGGGAAGTACTACATCGGCGCGGCGGCGGTTTCCGTGCTCTCGCTCTGGTTGCTGCCGAGCCTGATCGCCTGGCTCGTCGTGATCGGCGTTCTTGGCGGGCCGGTCGTCGCCTACTTCATGCTCGACGAGTCCCAGCGGGCTCGGCTGCGCCGGATCAGACGCCGCCAGATCGGGCGTTGACCCACGCCCGCCGAGCCGGCGGCCGCACCTGGTGAGAACACAGCGGCGCCCGTGACCCATCGAAGGTCACGGGCGCCGTCGCCGTTTCGGACGAGGTCAGGCGGCGGCCGCCGCCGCCTCGATCTCGCGGTTCACCCGCACGGTGGCCTTCTTCTCCACGACGAACGACAGGAACGGGATGGTGCCTGAGATCAGCACCAGCAGCAGGTATCCGACCGGCCAGCGCGCCTTGAGCCCCAGGTTGAGCGCGGTCAGCAGGTAGACCATGTACAGGAAGCCGTGGACCGGCCCGATGATCGCGACGAAGGTGCCACTGTCGAACATGTACTTCGCCACCATGGCGGCGCAGAGCAGGAGGAGCATCACACCGACGATGTAGGCCATGACGCGGTACGGCTTGAGCGCTGATTGCACGACGATCATTACCTCTGCTGGGAAAACTGTCCTCACACGATATCCGCGACCGGCGCCGGTCCGTTCGCCGGTCCGGCCGCCCCGGACCCGTCGGGCGACCGCTCCCCCGCCCGCGCCTCGCGTACGGCGTCGCGGACGAAGTGGTACCACATGAACACGGCGAAGATCGCGAAGATCCACCACTGCGCGGCGTAGGCCAGGTTGCGCCAGGTGAGCCCGCCGCCGACGGTGGGAGGGGGCACCGCGACCGACTTGGCGGTGGGGGACGGGGCCGGGTCGGCCGCCACGACGAACCCGCTGCGCAGCCTGCCGTCCGGCCACAGGTTGATCAGCTCGCTGGTGGAGACGGTGGCGACCTGGCCCGTGGGCAGGGTTCCGCTCCGCTGTACGGCGTCGGTCTGCTCGGCCGGGCGGAGCCGTCCGGTGACCGTCACCGTCCCCTCGGGCACGGCGGTCGCCGGATCCGTCGCCGTGGGGATCCAGCCCCGCACGATCGGGACGGCCGTCCCGTCGGCCAGCCGCAACGGTGTGAGGAGCCAGAAGCCGCGCCCGCTCGCGACCCGCCCGCCCGGCGCCGAGACGTCGGGCTCCCGGTCGGCGACCAGGAGTTGCCCCTTGGCGTCGTAGGTTCCCTGAGCGGTCACCAGGCGCCCGGCCACGTCCGACCCTGTGTGGCCGTCCAGCCGGGCGAGTTCGGCGACGGCGACGGGGGCGGGGTCGGAGGCCGCCAGGGGCCTCCCGGACGCCTCGAATTCACCGAGCTGCCAGCGTCCCAACAAGAAGAAGGAGACCAGCACTCCGACCAGCAGCAGGTGAAGGGCCACCAGCCGGGGCGAGAACAGGATGCGGAGCATGGCTAACACGCTATCCGGCGCCCACGGCGGTCCGGCACGCGTGGTCCGGCAGGCACCGCCGAGCAGCACAATCGAGCAGCACAACCGAGCAGCGCGGGCAGGAAGCACGGGCAGAAAACCCGGTCGGGAGGGCGGTCTGGAGGGGCGCGTCCACAGCGTTCGATCAGCGTCCACGCTGATCGCGAAAAGCGACAAAAGGACGCCCTGGACGCGAAGGATCTCGGTAAAGTGCCTCTCATGTCCGAACCGCAGATTGACCCGGCCCAGAACACGCAGGCGTTCCGCGCCTTCGCCCGGGAGCAGGAAGTCGAAGCCGCCAAAGAGCAGCCCTCCCGGCTGCCGATCTGGATCGTCGTGGGGGTCGTCGCCGTCGCCGCGATCGCCGTCGGGGCGTACCTGCTGCTTTCCTGATCCCGCGTCGCCGGCCGTCTCCGCCCGGCGGACATCCGCGTACCCGCCGCCGACGACCGCGCCCGTCGGCGGCTTTCGCATGCCCGCGGCCGTACGCTCCCTGGACCGGGTGCCACCTTCGCGTTAAATTGGACAATTGTTCCAATAGGAGCGCTTTGCCGGCACGCCGAGGGGGCCGCATGGGGATCGCGATCATCGGGGCGGGCTTCGCGGGGCTGTGCATGGCGATCAAGCTCAAGGAAGCGGGCTACCACGACTTCGTGATCCTGGAGAAGGCCCCCGACCTCGGCGGGACCTGGCGGGACAACACCTATCCGGGATGCGCCTGCGACGTGCCGTCGCCGATGTACTCGTTCTCGTTCGAGCTGAACCCCGGCTGGTCCCGGATGTTCTCTCCGCAGGAGGAGATCTGGGCGTACCTGCGCGACTGCGCCGGGAAGTACGGCCTGACACCGCATCTGCGGCTCGGCGTCGAGGTCACCGGGCTGGAGTACGACGACGACCGCAACGTGTGGCGGGTCTCCACGAGCGCGGGTGAGCCGTTCACGGCCAACGCGGTCGTCTCCGGGATCGGGGCGCTGCACGTGCCGTCGTTTCCCGACATCCCCGGAAAGTTCGCCGGTCCCGCCTTCCACTCGGCCCAGTGGGACCACTCCGTCGATCTGGCCGGGAAGCGGGTGGCGGTGATCGGGACCGGCGCGTCGGCGATCCAGTTCATCCCCCGGGTCGCCGAGGTGGCGGCCGAGCTGCGGCTGTTCCAGCGCACGCCGCCATGGATCCACCCCAAACCGAACATCGTGTTCTCCGAGCGCGCGAAGCGGATCCTCCGGCTGCCCGGAGCCGCGCGTACGGCCCGGAACGCGATCTACTGGCTGCTGGAGTCGCGCGCGCTCGGCTTCACGATCGACCCCCGGCTGATGCGGGCCCACCGGCGCCTGGCCGAACGGCATCTCGCCCGCCAGGTGGCCGACCCCGCGCTCCGCGCCAAGCTGACCCCCGGCTACACGATCGGCTGCAAGCGCATCCTGCTGTCCGACGACTTCTATCCCACGCTGACCAGGGACAACGTCGAACTCGTCACGGACGCCGTCACCGAGATCCGGGACCACTCGATCGTCGACGCGACCGGCCGCGAGCACGAGGTCGATGTGATCGTCTACGGCACCGGCTTCAAGGTCGCCGACGCGCTGAACGAGCAGCGGATCGTCGGAAGGAACGGCAGGAAGATCCAGGAAGCCTGGCAGAACGGCGTCGAGGCCTACCTCGGCATCACCGCCTCCGGCTTCCCGAACCTGTTCTTCCTGCTCGGCCCCAACACCGGACTCGGCCACAACTCGGTCGTCTTCATGATCGAGTCCCAGGTCCGGTACGTCATGGACTGCCTCCGGCTGCTGTCCAGGACCGGGGCCAAGGCGATCGACGTACGGCCCGAGGTCCAGCGGGCGTACAACGACCGCCTCCAGCGGCGGCTGGACCGGCTGGTCTGGTCCGACGGCGGGTGCACGAGCTGGTACCTGGACGAGCACGGCAGGAACCGCGCCGTCTGGCCCGGATTCAGCTTCGAGTACTGGACCCGCACCCGCCGGATGCGCCCCGGCGCCTACGAGCTGCTCCGCTGACCCGGTCCCCTCGGGGATCACCCCTCGATGGCGCTCATGACGTGTCAGAGGCGAGTGGTCACGTAGGTCTTGCGCACGGATTCGTGGACGCGCCACTCCCCCTGCCAGCCCGCGGGCATGACCAGCGTGCTCCCGGGGCCGACCTCCTGGATCGTGCCGTCAGAGCCGACGATGGTGGCCCGTCCGGACAGGATCTGGCAGACCTCGTGGTAGCCGTCGCGTATGGCGGTGAAAGTGCCGGGGGTGCACTCCCACACCCCGGCGCGGGTCTTGCCGTCGGCGGAGGTCCACGCCGTGAGCGACGCCTCCCGCTGTTCTCCGGCGATCGAGGTCGGCTTCGGCGCGTACGGCCCCAGCTCGGCCATGACAGCGTCGGGCACGACGATGCTCTGCAATGCTCTTCTCCTTGTCAGCGAATCCGCCGGACGGTTCAGCAGGTCAGTGGCGGCGGGCCACCATGTCGGCGACCTTGGCGATGGGCGACGTGGTGGAGCGCCCCTCCACGATCTCGGCCCGGTCGGCGGCCCGGTACGCCGCGTACATGCCGCGCACGCCGATCCAGCGCAGCGGCTCCGGCTCCCATTTGCGCACCTTCCGGCCGACCCAGGGCAGCCGGGTCAGCTCGGTGTCGGCGCCGAGCACCAGGTCGCGCAGGGTACGGCCGGCCAGGTTGGTGGTCGACACGCCGTGTCCCACATACCCGCCGGCCCAGCCCAGCCCGGTCCGCGGGTCGAGCGACGCGGTGGAGCACCAGTCGCGCGGCACGCCGAGCACCCCGCACCAGGCGTGCTCGACGGCCGCGTCGCGCACCGCCGGGAACAGCCGGACGAGGGCGTCCTGGAGCGCGCGCACCGTGGTGGCGTGCGTGCGCCCGTCGTCGTCGGTACGGGAGCCGAACCGGTACGGCACGCCGCGCCCGCCGATCGCGATGCGGTCGTCGGCGGTCCGCTGGGCGTAGATGTAGGCGTGCGACATGTCGCCGAGCAGCTCGCGGCCCTCCCATCCGATCTCGTCCCAGACCCGCTGGGGCAGCGGCTCGGTGACGATGAGCGAGGAGTTCATCGGCAGCCAGGTCCGGCGCTCGCCGCCCAGCCCGGCGGTGAACCCCTCTGTGGCGCGCAGCACGAACTTCGCCCGAACGGTGCCGTACGGCGTGCGCGCCTCGTGCGGCACGATCTCGGTGACGGGGGTGGACTCGTAGATGCGAACCCCGAGTTCCTCGACGACCCGGGCCAGTCCCTGGACGAGCTTGGCCGGCTGCACCCGGGCGCAGTTGGGGCTGAACGAGGCACCGAGCGCGCCGTCCACCCGGATCCTGGCCGTGGTTTGCCCGGCGTCGAGAAGTTCCAGGTCGTCGTCACCCCAGGAGCGGGCGGTGCGCACGCCCGCGCCGAGCCGCGGCAGGTGCGAAGGGGCGTGCGCGACCCGGAGGATCCCGCTCTTGACGATGTCGGCGTCGATGCCCTCCGCCCGCGCGACCGCGATGACCTCGTCCACCGTCGCGTTCATGGCCCGCTGGAGGGCGTACACGCCCTCGCGGCCGTGCGTCTTGGCGAACCTGCGGGGCGACCCGGCCAGGGCCGCGGTCAGCCACCCGCCGTTGCGACCGGAGGCGCCGTACCCCGCGAACTTACGTTCCAGGACGACGACGTCGAGGCCGGGGTCGGCCTTCTTCAGGTAGTAGGCGGTCCACAGGCCGGTGTACCCGGCGCCCACGACGCAGACGTCGGCCGAGACGGAACGTTCCAGCGGAGGACGCCGGGCGGGGATCCCGACCTCCCGGTACCAGAACGACACGCCGCCGTTGACGGTCACGTGAAGATCCTTTCAATGGTCGGGTCGTCGGGCAGCAGGACGCCGTCCTCCGGATGCCAGCGCAGGGTGGCCCGGTCGCCCGCGCGCAACCCGCTGAGCGCGCCGGCCTGCTCGCGGACGAGGCCGCGGGCGCCGCCGGGCAGGATGACCTCCAGCTTGCGCGCCGCACCGAGGTAGATCTCCTCCGACACGGTGACGGGGACCGCGTTGCCTCCGGACGCGTCCCCGGAGGCGCTTGCCGGCGCGTCGGGGGTGAGCCGCAGCCGCTCCGGCCGCACGACCAGCGCGGCGTCCGTCCGCCCTCCCCCGATCCGGCCGGGCGCGCGAACGGCGAAGCCGTCCCCGGCCAGCGTCGAGCCGCCGCCGTCCGGGCTCGCCGTACCGCGCAGGATGGTGGACTCGCCGAGGAAGCGCGCCACGAAGAGCGTCGCGGGCCGCTCATAGAGCTCGTGGGCGGTTCCGACCTGCTCGATCCTGGCGTTGTTGAACACCGCGATGCGGTCGGAAAGGATCAGCGCCTCCTCCTGGTCGTGGGTCACGAAGACGAACGTGGACCCGACCTCCCGGTGGATGCGTTTGATCTCCAGTTGGAGGAACTCGCGCAGCTTGCGGTCGAGCGCGCCGAGCGGCTCGTCCATGAGCAGGACGCGCGGGCTGAACACGATCGCCCGGGCCAGGGCGACCCGCTGCTGCTGCCCGCCGGAGAGCTCGGCCGGGTAGCGGGCGGAGTGGCCGGGGAGCTGGACGGTCTCCAGTGCGGCGGCGACCAGTCGGCGCCGCTCCGCCTTGGGGACCCTGCGCTGGCGGAGCGGGAAGGCGATGTTCTCCTCGACGGTCATGTGCGGGAAGAGCGCGTAGTGCTGGAAGACGACGCCGATGTCGCGTTTGTGCGCGGGGACGCCGCCCACGGGACGTTCATCGATGTCCAGCGCGCCGGCGGAGATGTCGGTGAACCCGGCGACCATGTTCAGTGTGGTGGTCTTCCCCGACCCCGACGGGCCGAGGAAGGTCATGAACTCCCCCGGCTCGACCGTCAGGGTGACGTCGTCCACGGCGACGGAGGCGCCGAAGCGCTTGGTCATCCCGCGCAGGTCGATGCGGGCCCCCCTGAGGGTCGGCGCGGCTGTCTGGGCGGTCCCGCCTGCGGGCCGGTCAACGGGCACGGTTCCTCCTTGCGGACAGGGCGAGTCCACCGGTGACCAGGACCGTGGTGAGCGCCAGGATCATGGTCGCCGCGGCGGCGAGGGTCGGGTCGGTCTCGCGGGTCACACTCGAATACATCTGCACGGGCAGGGTGACGAGGGCCGGGCTCTGGATGAACAGCGAGACCACGACCTCGTCGAACGAGGTCACGAAGGCGAACAGCGCGCCCGACACGACACCGGGCATGATCAGCGGCAGCGTGACCTGACGGAAGGTCGCCCAGCGACCCGCGCCCAGGCTCGCCGCCGCGGCCTCCAGGCGTACGTCGAACGTCCCCAGGGACGCCGACACGGAGACGACCACGAACGGCAGGGCGAGCACGGTGTGCGCGGCGACGAAGCCGGCCAGGGAGCCGGCGAGCTGGAACTTCAGGAAGACCGCGTAGACGCCGATGGCGACGATGATCCCCGGAACGATCATCGGGGCGAGCAGGAGCACGCGGGCCGCCGCGGCGCCACGCCTGCTCGTCCAGCGGCTGAGCCCGAACGCGGCGGCGGTGCCGAGGACCGTCGCCACCACGGCCACCAGCACGCCGACCAGCAGCGAGTTGGCCAGCGCGGCCGTCCAGGCGGGATCGCTGAAGAAGTTGGCGTACCACCGGGTGGACCAGCCGGTCGGCGGGAAGGTCAACGACACCTTGTCGGTGAAGCCGAGGGGGATCACCACCAGCGTGGGCGCGACCAGCCAGGCGGCGACCAGGACGCCGGTCAACCACAGCGCGGCGCGGGCGAGACGGGCGCTCATCGGACGGCCGCCCGGGTCCGGCGGCCGGCGCGCATGGCCAGGCCGAGCAGCCCCATCAGCAGCAGCGTGGTCGCGAAGAGCACCACCGCCATGGCGCCGCCCCTGCCCCACATGAGCATGCCGCTGACCTGGGTGTACATGAACTGCGAGATCAGCGCGTCGCTCGGCGAGCCGAGCAGCGCGGGCGTGACGTAGAACCCGAGCGAGGTGATGAACACCATCGTCGATCCGGCCGCGACCCCGGGCAGGGAGAGCGGCACGAAGACCCGCAGCAGTGCGACGATCGGCCGGGCCCCGAGGCTCTGCGCGGCGGTGAGGAGCCGCCGGTCGATGCCGCTCATCACCGAGTAGAGCGGCAGCACCATGAACGGCATGAGGATCTGCACCATGCCGACGAGCACCCCGGTCCGGCTACGGACCAGGCCGAACGGCCCCAGGCCGAACAGCCCGAGGAAATCGTTGACCACGCCAGTGTCCTGCAGGAGCACCAGCCAGGCGAAGGTACGCACCATCAGGCTGGTCCAGAACGGCAGCATGACGATCAGCAGCAGCGCCGCCCGCGCCCTCGGCGACGCCACCGTCATCAGGTACGCGTACGGGTAGGCCAGGGCCAGGCAGATGAGGGTCGCCCACAGCGCGGTCGAGAACGTCCGGGTCAGCACGGCGACGTTGGCCGGGGAGCCGAAGAACCAGGAGAAGTTCTCCACCCCGGGCTCCGGGGTGGAGAACGCACCGACGAACGTCCGCGCCACCGGGTAGGCGAAGACGGCCAGGAGGACGAGCAGCGCCGGGACGATGAGCAGGAACGGCCAGTGCCGGGCCAGCCTCCCCGGCCGGCCGGAGGGCGGGGGCGCGGTCCCGGCCCGCCCACCGGAGGCGACGGGGGTCAGGAGAGCAGCCACTGCTGGAACCTGTCGTTGACGGCGTCCCGGTTATCGCCCCACCACACGTCGTTCACCTTGATCTGGGTGTCGAGGTGGGTCGTGGGCAGGTTGTCCTTGGCCGAGGGGTCGATCTTGTCCTGGGCGCCGACGTTGACCGGTCCGTACGGCAGGTACTTGGTCAGCTCGGCGGTGGGCTCGGCGGAGGTCATGTGCGCGATGAGCTTCATCGCCTCGGCCTTGTTCCTGGTGCCCTTGGGGACCACCCAGTAGGCCTCCTGCGACAGCCACGAGTCCCACGCGATCGCGATGGGCGCGTTGGCCGCCGACTGGAGGGCGCGGGCGATCCACACCATGCCCATGACCGCCTCGCCGCTCTCCAGGTACTGCTGGGCCTGGGCGCCGGTCTCCCACCAGATGAGCTGGTCCTTGATCGTGGCGAGCTTCTTCAGCGCCCGGTCCACGTCGATCGGGTAGAGGTCGGCGGGCGCGACGCCGTCGGCCAGCAGGGCCATCTCGAAGATGCCCCCGCCCACGGACTTCCACGCGGTGCGCTTGCCCGGGTACTTCTTCACGTCGAAGAAGTCGTCCCACGGCTTGGGCGCCGCGCCGCCGGTCTTGTCCGAGCGGTAGGCCAGCACGGTGCCCTCGACGTCGGCGCAGATCCGGTAGGTCTGGGCGTACCCCTCGATGATGGACGCCTTGTCGATGACGGAGTAGTCGATCGGCTCCAGCCACTTGGCGTCGGCGTCGCCACCGAAGTCGTTGCCGACGACCACGATGTCCCAGGACGGGTTGCCCGACTCGGCCTGCGCCTTGATCTTGGCGTTGTCCGAGGGGCCGTCTTCCTTGATCGTGAGGCCGTTCTTCGCCGCGTACGGCCCCCACAGGGCCTTGGCCTGGAACTTCTGGTAGTCGCCGCCGTAGCTCGCGATGGTGAGGGTGCTGCCACCACCGCCGCCCGCTGACGAGGAGAAGCCGCCGCCGCAGGCGCTGAGCAGGCCGGAGGCCGCGAACAGGCCGAGACCCTGACCGCCGCGGACGAACAAGGTACGGCGGGAGAGCTTCCCGTGCGCGCCGGTGTCACTCACTGGTTCCTCCTGAGGAAGATGGCCGCCCAGCCTGGCCGGGCGAGAGCGGGTGGGGGGAAATTTCCGGCAAGGCCGGGTTCTCGGGCGACCACCGGGCCAGGCGGGCGCCCGCGTCGGCGCCCGTGGTCAGGGACTCGGCGGGGTCGGTGATCCCGGCCGCGCCGCCGGCGACGGCCACCCCGTCCGGCAGCGCCGTACCAGCTCCCGAGTCGAGCGTGATGTCGCCGTGGTAGAGCCGCTGGAGGAGCAGTTCCTCGGCCGGGCGCCGCTCCGCCGAGACCACGACGACGTCGCAGTCCAGCCGTACGGCACGCCCGCCGTGTCCGGGCTCGACCACCAGGCCGGTCACCCTGCGGCGGCCGAGGGCCTCCCGCACGGTGTGTCCCGTCAGGTGCGGCACCCCCGAGGCCGCGACTCCCGACGGGAAGGACGCCGCGGCGTCCGAACCGGCCTCGGCCTCGCCCCGGGCGTCGACCAGGGCGACGACCTCGACGCCGACCGCGCGGAGCTGCGCGGCCACCGCGTAGCCGTACGCGTCGCGGGTCACCACGACCGCGCGGCGGCCGGGACGTACGTGGTCGATGTTGACGAGCCGCTGAACCGCGCCCGCGAGCATGACGCCGGGCCGGTCGTTGCCCGGGAAGAGCAGCGGCTGGTCGTAGTCGCCGGTCGCGACCAGCAGCCGCGCCGGTCGCAACGTCAGCACCCCGGACGGGGTGTGGACCGGCAGCACGCCGCCCTCGTACCAGCCGAGCGCGGTCGATCCGGTCAGTACCTCGATCGCGGGATGCGCGGCGGCCCGGGCGGCCAGCTCGGCGGCCAGCACGAAGCCGGGCGCCGCGCCGCCGTCCGGCGTGCGGACCGGAGCCGTCTCCGCGCGCAACGCGCCTCCCGGCCCGGCGCCCTGGTCGACCAGGACGACCTCCAGCCCGGCGTCGGCGGCCGCCAGCGCGCCGGCCAGCCCGGCGACGCCCGCGCCGACGACCGTCAGCGCGGACCGCCGCTCGCCGAGGCCGGGCCGCGCGGCACGCGCGATCGCGTCAGGTGTGGCCTCGCGCCCGCCGCCCGCGATCAGGCCCATGACCCGCTCCGCGAGGTGGGCCAGGCGGGGCGAGCGGCGGAACAGCCGGAACTGGAAGCCCGCCGGGATGAACGGGGAGAACCGGTCGATCACGCCGAACAGGTCGTGGTCGGCGCTGGGCCAGGCCCGCTCGCGCCGCACCGACTCGCCGCCGCGCAGCGGCGTCGCGCACCCCGGCACGCCGTACTGGCCGTCGATCGTGAGCTGGCAGCTCGGACACGAGGGCGCGCCGCAGGTCAGGCCGATGCCCCGGGGGCGGTGGTACTTGAAGCTGCGCGACAGCACCCGGACCCCGGCGGCGTGCAGGGCGGTCGCCACCGGCTCGCCCTCGTACCCGTGCAGGGTGCGGCCCTCGAAGGTGAAGGCGACCCTGCGGGTCCGCTCGTACGGCACGGCCGGATGGTCGATGATCCGCAGGTTCACGCGGCCTCTCCTTCCTCCGCGGCGACCACGAGGGTGCCTTCCTGGATGAGTAGGCCCTCGTGCAGCCGGGTGACCGAGAAGGGCCGGATCAGCTCCGGCATGACGCCGTCGTGGATGCCCCGCGCGAGCAGCGCTCCGGCGGCGGGGGCGCCCATGAAGCCGTAGACCCATCCACAGGTGAGGTGGAAGCCACCGACCTCCGGAACCGGGCCGATCACCGGGGAGAGGTCCTCGCTCTGGTCCACGAGCCCGGCCCAGTGCCGCAGCAGCCGGGCCCCGGCCAGGCGGGGCAGCAGCCGGACGAACTTGGCCGCCATGTCCAGGAGCAGGTCATAGGTGCCGTTGAGGCTGTCACTGACGTCCGGGATCGGCAGCTCGGTGCCGCCGACGAACTCGCCCCTCGCGGTCTGGTGGCAGTAGCCGAGCAGTTCCAGGGTGGCGAGCGCGGGCCGCAGGAACGGCGCCACGGACTCGGTGACGATCATCTCCAGACGGCAGGTGCGGGTCGGGAGGGCGACCCCGGCCATCTCGGCGACCCGCCGGGCGGCCCCGCCCGCCGCGTTCACCACGATCGGCGCGGAGACGTCGCCCTTGTCGGTGCGCACGCCTCTGACCGCTCCGCCGGCGACATCGACGCCGGTGACGGTCACCCCGGTGTGCAGCTCCACTCCGAGCCGGGCCGCGGCCCGGGCATAGCCCCAGACGACGGCGTCGTGGTGGGCGAACCCGGCGTGCTCCTGGTAGACGCCACCGAGCGCGAGGTCGGGGTTGACCTCGGGGGCGATCTTCCGCGCCTCCTCGGCGGTGACGAACTCCGAGCGGACACCCAGCGCGGCCTGCCGTACGACGTCGGCCCGGCAGCGCTCGACCTGCTCGGGGGTGGAGGCGAGCACGAGGTAGCCGCTTCCGGAGAAAAGCACGTTGAAGTCGAGTTCGGCGGAGAGCGTGCGCCAGCGGCGCAGCGACTCGTCGAACAGACCGCACCATTCCGGAGAGCCGAAGGCCGAGCGGATCATCTCGCCGTTGCGCCCGCTGCCGCCCCCGCCGGGATAGCCCCGGTCGAGCACGGCGACGTCGCGAACGCCCAGTTTGGCCAGCTCGTAGGCGAGGGCCAGGCCCTGCACGCCGGCTCCGACGATGACCACGTCGTACGCGCGGCGCAGCGGGGTGCGGGCGGCTCCGGGGATCGCCATCGCTCAGGCACCCCCGGTCGTCGCGCCCACGGCGCCGGTCCCGCCGGTCTCCGGGCCGATCTCTGGGCCGATCTCTGGGCCGATCTCTGGGCCGGCCTCCGCGGCGGCGGCGAGCAGGCCGAGGGCGACGGGCCGCAGCGGCGGCCGCGCCGTGGGGCGCCGGGTCACCGTCTCGCCCGCCGTCTCGCCCGCCGGCTCACCGGTCAGCTCGCGCAGCAGCGACATCACCGCGCCGGCGCAGTGCTTGCCCTGGCACGGTCCCATGAAGGCCGCGGTCGCCCGCTTGAGGGTCTCGGGATGGGTGTAGCCCGCCGCGTACGTGGCGCGGATGTCCTCCACAGTCACGTCGTGACACGGACACACGATCGTCTTGCCCATCGACCCCCTCCGGATCAGTCGCTCGCCGGACCGCTCATCTGCTGCCGAAAGGCGCTGGCCGAGCACCCCGTCCGGTAATACCGCATTATTAGAAGAGGGCCTTCATGTGCTTGTCAATAGGGGTTTTGCAGTTCCTTTCAGGCGCGATCCACGGCTATAGTTCGACCGGCGCGACAGGCGCGCCAGGTCGCCCTGCGCGTAGGACCGGGCGAAGAAGGGGCGAAGGGTGGACGCGGCACTGCAGTTGCGGACCGACGGTCAACGAGGCCGGATCCTGGCCTCCGTCATCGAGCTGGTCTCCGAGATGGGCTACGAGCGGGTACGGCTCCGCGACGTCGCCAAGCGCGCCGGAGTGTCCATCGGAACCCTGCAGCACTACTACGAGACCCGTGACGGCCTGATGCTGGCCGCCTTCGCCCACCACACCGGCAAGGTCGTTCAGGGGTTGGAGGAGATCGCCACCCGGGACGCCGAGCCGTGGGACCGCATCCTCGGACTGGTGGAGTACATCACGCAGCCGCGCGGCTTCCGCAACCGATGCCTCGCCTTCATGGAGATGGCCGCCGCGTCGGCCAGGGACAAGGAGCTGCGCCGCCTCTTCTGCCTGCAGTACGACGGCTGGCGCGCCCCGATGAAGGCCGCGATCGAGGAGGGCCTGGCCGCCGGGGTGTTCCGGGTCTCCTCGGACGTCGACGAGACCGTCGACCTGATCCTCACCCAGATCGACGGCCTGGAGATCGCGGTGGCGACCCAGGTGGCCGGGATGACGCGGACCCGCATGCGCGACGCCCTGCTCCGCGTGATTTCCGTGCACCTCGGCCTGCCGCCGTACGCGCCCGACGCGTCCTAGCGGTCAGGTCCGCGCCGCCCCGGCCTGACGGGTGCGCGGCGGATCGACCCCGCCGCGCACCCGTCCTGTCAGCGGGTCGGGGACACGACCAGGGCGCTGCCGCCACCGCGGCGCACCGGCTCCGCGACCGCCTGGACCCGGCCGCCGCTCAGGAACTCCAGCCCGGTGGCGGCCCCGATCTCCGGCGTCGTGGTGAACGCGTGGCCCCGCGCGGTCAGCTCCGGACCGTAACGCTCGACGAAGGCGGGCTCGGCCTGGGTCGCGGCGATGTTGCGCTGCGAGGCCCGGGGCGCGGCGACCGCCTCCGGCAGGGACATCCCGAGGTCGAACCGGTTGACGAGGATCTGCAGCACGGTCGTGATGATCGTCGCGCCGCCCGGCGAACCGACCGCGAGCAGCGGTTTGCCGTCCTTGAACACGATCGTGGGGGCCATCGACGAGCGGGGCCGCTTGCCGGGAGCGGGCAGGTTGGGGTCACCGGAAGCCGGGCCGAACGTGAAGTCGGTCAGCTGGTTGTTCAGCAGGAATCCGCGCCCGGGCACCACGATGCCGTTGCCGCCGGTCTGCTCGATGGTGATGTTGTACGCGACGACGTCGCCCCACCGGTCGGTCACGACGAGGTGCGTGGTCTCCGGCCCCTCGGGCTTCTCCCCCTGAACGCCCTTGTCCTCAACGCCCTTGTCCTGAACACCCTTCTCCTGGGCTCCCTTGTCCGGTACACCCTTGTCCGCGGCTCCGCCGTCCTGCGCCGGGGACGCCGCCGGGCAGGGGCCGTACGTCCCGTCGGGCGAGCCGGGCGGGGCCGGGTCCGGCAGCGCGGCCGGGCCGATGAGGCAGGCCCGCTCCTTGGCGAACCCCTCCGACAGCAGCTCGTCCAGCGGCACGTTCACGTACGCGGGGTCGCCGACGAACGCGTTCCGGTCGGCGAACGCCAGCCGCGACGCCTCCAGGTACGCGTGCAGCGGGGCGGTGGCGGTCTCCCCCGTCGCGGCCAGGATGCCGAGCGCCTCGCCGACCGTGGAGCCGCCCGAGGACGGGGGCGCCATGCCGTACACGTCGAGCCCGTTGACCGTGACATGTGTGGGCGGGCGCTCGACCGCGCGGTAGTCGCGCAGGTCGGAGAGCTCCATCAGGCCGGGCCGCACCACGCGGGTCGAGCCCGGCGTGACCGGCGGGCGCTTCACCGTGGCGACGATCTCCGCGCCGAGCACCCCGCCGTACAGCCAGGAGGGGCCGCGCCGGCCCAGCTCGCGGTACGTCGCGGCGAGGTCGGGGTTGCGCAGGACGGACCCGACGGCGGGTGGGCGCCCTCCGGGCAGGTAGATCCGGGCGGTGGAGGGGAAGTCCTTGAACCGGTCGGCGTTGTCGGCCGTCTGGTCGTGGAACGTCTGGTCGACGACGAACCCGCGCGCGGCGACCTCGATCGCGGGCTGCAGGGCGCGGCTGAGCGGGAGCGTGCCGAACCGGCGCAGCGCGAGATCCCACTGCGCGACGCTGCCGGGCACGCCGGCCGAGAGCCCGCTGGTCACCGCCTCGGCGAACGGGATGCCCTCGAACGCGGTGGCCGTCATGGCCCGGGGCGCGGTCTCCCTGCCGTCGATCGTGGACACGGTTTTGCGCCGGGCGTCGTAGTAGACGAGGAAGCCGCCGCCGGCGAGGCCCGCCGAGTAGGGCTCGGTCACGCCGAGCGTGGCCGCCGCCGCGACGGCGGCGTCCATGGCGTTGCCGCCCTGTTTGAGGATCTTCAACGCGGCCTTGCTGGCGTCCAGATCGACGGTGGCGACCGCGCCGCCGTACCCCTCGGCGACCGGGACTTTCCCGGTCGCCCAGCCTGGTGCCGCGTACGTGCGGATCTCTTCCGGCGTCGCCTGGGCGGGCGGGGCGACGAGGCCGGTGAGGGAAGTGACAGAGGTGGCGAGGGCGAGGGTGAGCGGTGCGAGGGCGCCGCGGCGTGCCGTGATGCGCATGGGTGACCTCCGTAGATCACTCCAGCATGACCGAGAGGGTCAGAAAGCGCCATGGCGGGTCCGCGTCGGGCCGGGGCCCCCGGCCCGGACCGGGGGAACCACCGCCCTTCCGGCCCGTGGTCCTCTGCGATCCGCTACGGGATCACCGGCCCTCGGGGCCACGCAGGTGCCCGAGGGCCGGGGCGGTCCTGGCGATCTCGGCGAGCATCGCGTCGGCGGCCTGGTTCATGACGTCATTGGGCCGCACGCGCCCGTCCTCGTCCACGAACTCGCGGACGAACGGGATGGTCACCGCCTCGACGACCGGCAGCATCTTCAGCCCGGAGACGACCTGCTTGAGCATCTGCACGGCCCGGGTGCCGGCGGACACGCCGCCGTAGCTCACGAACCCGGCCGGCTTGTACTGCCACTCGCCGTGCAGGTAGTCGAGGGCGTTCTTGAGCACGGCGTTGAAGCTGTGGTTGTACTCGGGGGTCACGAACACGTACGCGTCGGCGCGCTCGACCGTCGTACTCCACTCCTTGGTGTGCTGGTGGACGTACTGGCGGAGCCGGGGGTGGTGCGGCTCGTTCATGAACGGCAGGTCCACCTCGGCGAGGTCCACGATCTCGACCTCGAAGGCGCCATTGGCGACGGCGCGGTCGCGGAACCACTCCGCCACCGGGAGGCCGACCCGTCCGGGACGGGTGCTCGCCACGATGATCTGCAGAATCGGCTTGGACATAATGCTCCTTAAGGGAATATAACGGACACTTGACTACTCAACATAGCGTAGCAACTAAGAATTCCTTATCATGGGGAGCGTCGCACGGGCGAGGGTGGAACAGACTCGACAGCGTGGGAGCGCCGAGCGATCATCAGACCGGAACGCGAACCGCGGAGCTCCAGAGGGGAACCGGGGATCTTCCGGGAGATCGGGACAGTTGGGGAGGACATGACCGAGGCGCACTCGACCTGTTCCAGGTTCCACATCGCCGTCGAGCTCATCGGGGCCCGCTGGTCAGGCGCGATCATCCAGGCCGTCTTCGCCGGGCGGCACAGGTACGCCGAGATCAAGGAGTTCATCGACGGGGTGAGCGACACCATGCTCGCCCAGCGGCTACGCCGCCTCGAAGGCGAGGGGATCATCGAACGGCGGGTCATCCCCAGCTCCCCCGTCCGCGTGGAGTACCACCTCACCGACAAAGGCCTGGAGCTCGAACCCGTCATCAAGGCCCTGATCGACTGGTCCGGCAAATGGATCCGGCCCTCCGGAGCCGCCGGCGAGGCGTAGATACTCCCGTCGGCGTAGTGGCCGGTCCCGCACCGGGAGGATGAACTCGTCAGCGGTACTGGCTACCGTGCACATGTGCTCGCCCGCTTCCGAATGTCGCGAATCGCACGGCTGGCCCTGCCGCCCGCCGTGGCCGTCGCCCAGGTCGTCGGCACGTACCACGTGCAGCAGTTCCAGCTCGTCAGCGAGAGGCTGGGCCGGGAACCACTGGACTGGCGGGGGTGCCTGCTCCTGCTGGTCGGGCCGATCGCCCTCGCGGTCCGCCGCAGGTGGCCGGTTGTCGCGCTGTGGGTCACGCTGGCCGCGACCTGGGACTACCTGCTGCTGGACTTCGCGTACGGCTACGTGTTCATCAGCCCGATCATCCTGATCTTCTGGGCGGTCATCTCCGGACACCGCCGGGCCGCCTGGCTCTCCTCCGGGGTCACCTACCTCTTCTTCGTCGCGTACGCCACCTGGCTGATCCCGGTGCCGCAGGGCTGGTTCCACCACACCGCGGTCGCGGCGTTCCTGCTGCTCACCCTCACCGTCGCCGAATTCACCCGGGCCCGGCGCGAGCGGCTGGTCGAGGCGAAACGCGTCGCCGCCGAGGAGACCAGGCGCCAGGCCAGCGAGGAACGGCTCAGCATGGCCCAGGAACTGCACGACGTCCTCGCGCACAACATCTCGCTGATCCACGTCCAGGCGTCCACCGCACTGCACCTGATCGACGACCACCCCGAGCAGGCGCGCACCGCCCTCGCCACGATCAAGCAGGCGTCCAAGGACGTGCTGACCGAGATGCGCGGCGTGCTGAGCCTCCTGCGGGACGGCGCGCCGCGCTCCCCCACCGCCGGGATGGACCGGCTGGACGAGCTGGTCGAGAACAGCGGCCTGCCGGTGACGGTCACGATCGACGGCGACGTCCGGCCGCTGCCCGCGGGGGTGAACCGCGCCGGGTACCGGATCGTCCAGGAGTCCCTCACCAACATCACCCGGCACGCACCCGGCTCCCGGGTCGCCCTCCGGGTCACGTACGGCCCGGACGATCTGGCCATCATCGTCGAGGACGACGGCACGGGCGCGGCGACAGCCGTACACGGACTGGGCGGCGGAAACGGCATCCCCGGCATGCGCGAGCGGGTCGCCACCCTCGGCGGGTCGCTGACGGCCGGTCCGCGCCCCGAGGGTGGTTTCCGCGTGACCGCCACCCTCCCTCTACCCGCCGAGGAGACCAAGTGATCAGGATCGTGCTCGCCGACGACCAGGCCCTGGTCCGGGCCGGGTTCCGTGCGCTGCTCAACGCCCAGGACGGCATGACCGTGGTGGGCGAGGCCGGCGACGGCGCGCAGGCCGTGGACCTCGCGCGCGAGCTGCGTCCCGACGTGGTGCTGATGGACATCCGGATGCCCGGCGTGGACGGCCTGACCGCGACGAAGACCATCGGGGCGGACCCCGCCCTGGACGCCACCCGGATCATCATGCTGACGACGTTCGAGCTCGACGAATACGTCTTCGAAGCCCTGCGGAACGGCGCGAGCGGCTTCCTGGTCAAGGACACCGAGCCCGCCGAGCTGATCCAGGCCGTGCGCGTGGTCGCCTCCGGAGACGCACTGCTGTCGCCGGGCGTGACCCGCCGCCTCATCTCCGAGTACGCCGCCCGGTCGAAGTCGCCGGGCACGGCGCGCGAGCTGGGCGTGCTCACCGAACGGGAGCGCGAGGTCCTCGCCCTGGTCGGCACCGGCATGACGAACGACGAGATCGCGGCCCGGCTGTACATGTCCCCGGCGACCGCGAAGACCCACGTGAGCCGCACGATGATGAAGCTCCGCGCCCGCGACCGCGCCCAGCTCGTCGTGATCGCGTACGAGTCGGGCCTGGTCCGGCCCGGCTGGCTCTGACATCCGGCGACACCGTCGGGGCAGATCCGGAACGACCGGATGTCCCGGCCCGGTCGGCATCCGGCGACGCCGGACGGGCAGATCCGGAACGATCGGAACTCGCGCGGATTGACAAGGTCAACCCCGATCCGCGACCTCGGATGAACGCATGCACTCGCGAATGGCCGTACTGTCCTGTGATCAGTTAACGATCGGTTACGGCACGGAGAACAGTATGGATCCGAAGTTGGACGACATCCCTGACGTCAGCGTGGAGCTGTACCGGGACGTCGTGGATTTCGCCGGACAAACCCCCCATTGGTTCCAGACGTTCGTCGAGGTCGGCACGGACGCGGTGCTCTTCGTCTTCGCCGCGCTCTTCCTGGGCGCGTGGTGGCGGGCCAGGAAGCGGGACGACCGCGCGATGGCCCTGGCGTTGCTCGCGCCCGTGGCGATGGTGGCGGCCTACGTGGGCAGCGAGGTGATCAAGACGTTCATCCAGGAGGACCGCCCCTGCCGGCTCGTGTCCGGCGTCGTCACCATCGCGCAGTGCCCTCCGCTGGGGGACTGGTCGCTGCCGAGCAACCACTCGACGCTCGTCGCCGGAGCCGCGGCCGCCCTGGTCGTCGCCTGGCGCCGCACCCTGCCGTACGTGGCGATCCTGGCCGTGCTGGGCGCGTTCTCCCGGGTCTTCGTCGGCGTTCACTTCCCGCACGACGTCCTCGCGGGCATGCTCCTGGGCGCGATCGCCGCTCCCCTGATCATGCTGGTCCTGGCGGTGCCGGTGACGTCGCTGGCCGGATGGGCCCGGCGCACGGCCGCCCTGCGCGTCCTGCTCACCGACGCGCGGACGCGTCCGTCGGTCGGGACTCATAGGCGATGAGCGCCGCCTCCACGCGGTTGCGCACCCCGAGGCGGCTCAGGATCGTGCTCATGTACGTCTTGACGCTGCCCTCGGCGAGGTGAAGCCGGCGGCCGATCTCCCCGTCGGACAGCCCTCGGACATCGGCCACGGCCGTACCTCGTCGCCGGGCTCCTCCTGGCTGTGCGACTCGACCCGCGTCCCGACGACCCCGGCCACGCCGCACAGGGCGGGCGCCACCCGCTGTTTCATCACTGTCGGTTGACATTCCGCCACCAATCCGTGACCCTTGTATCGAGCCGGTCCCAACGGGACACGGAAGACGTGGAGCCGGGAACCCCCGCACAGCCGGGAGCCCGGCTCGGCGCGTTTCAGCGGCCTTTTCGCTTCTCGTACGCGACATCGACGAGTGCCGTGTGCGTCTCGTACCAGCTCGACCAGTTGCTCTTTTCCTCCACGAAGGCACGCCGCCAAGCCGCTGCGCATGCGTCGGCCACCCACAGCAGTGGATCCGCGGACGGCGGCGCCTGATGTACGGCGACGTCCGTAAGGTGACCGGCAGACCGCAGGTGCGCGATCGTCCGCATATCGGCCGCGCGGAGGGCGGCGTCCTCTCGCTGCTCGATGGTGATCTGCTCGGCTCCCGCCTTGGCCAACCACGGCAGTAGGTCGTCGAGAACGAGTCGGCGGACGTGCTCGCGCTCCTTGGGATCCCGATATCCGGTACAACATCCCAACCAAAAGGTGACTCCGCGCAACATCCCAAGGGTCGCCACGATCCGCGCCTTGCGCTGCTTGTCCTTGATCCTGGACACGTGCAATCTGCCGAACCCATGCTTGGGGTCGATGTCCTCAGGTTGAACCAGCGATCGAAGGAAGGCCCTCAGCAGGTTCGCCTCAGCGTCTTCCACCACAGCCGCCGCGACAAGATAGATGCCCTGCCTGCTTTGCGCCGGTTCCACATCGGCCTCGTCGAGGAAGGCGGCAAGGCGACTCATGGTGCTCCTTTGGGAATGGGGAGCACCAGCCTAGAGCTGCACGAAGTCACACATGGTCAGATTACATAACTCTGTGCGACAAGGCGCGCGACTACGGGAGTACGGCGGAGCCGGGGGGAAACGCCACCGGAACGGTAGGCGGGGACGCTCCGCTCCGCGGATGCACCCGCCGCGCCGCCTCGGCACGCCGGACGACGTGGCGAACGCGACGCCGCCCCTCGCCTCGGACGCGCCACCCTGGCTCACCAAGGAGGCGATCGACGGTCGCGGGCGGCCGGGTGATGTCCTGACGAAGCCACTCAATTGTTACTGGTCGTCAGGGGTCGGCGACGTTAGGTTGCGCACGTAGGCCAAAGCCCAGGGAGGACCATGTGAGGTCAATCGCGCGCTTTTGCGGCAACTGCGACTGCGGCTGCCCCGAGCTCTTCGTCGACTCCTCCGCGCCCCCGGAGCGCCAGGTCGTGATCACCGACGACTTCGGACAGCGGGTGGAGATGAGCCTCGATCAGTTCGGCTCGATCGTCGAGGCCGCGAGGAACGGCAGCCTGGACGATCTGGCGCTCGTCACCTGAGCGTGGGCCCGGCCGCCCTCTTCGCGAGCGGGCTCGCGGCGGGCACCGCCTCGTGCGCGGCGGTCCAGGGGGGTTTGCTCGTCGGCCTGGTCAGGCCGACGAGTACGCGCTCCGGGCCGTCCGCGCGCGCCGGGCCCTCCATCGGCACGACGACCGAGGCCGGGGCCAACACGGCGGCGGTGGGGGCGTTCCTCACCGGACGGCTGGCCGCCCACACACTCCTCGGCGGGCTGCTCGGCCTGGCCGGCTCGGCCGTACGGCTGGGCGCGTCCGTGCGCGCGGTGCTGCTCGTCGGCGCCGGGCTCATGGTCGCCGTCCACGCGGTCCGGCTCCTGCGCCGTCGCGGCGGCGTCGCCTGCGTCGGCGGTCCCCAGGGACGCTCCGCAAGCGCGGAGCGCACGGAATGCGCGGAGCGCACGGGATGCGCGACATGCGATGACCCCACGCGATGCTCCGGTTGCTCGGGCGGCCACGACATCCCGGCGGCCGCGCCGAGTCGGGCGACGCGGTCACCCGTACGGCGTGGCCTCGCGCTCGGCACGGCCACGCTGCTCGTGCCCTGCGGCGTGACGATCACCATGGAGGTCGCCGCCGTCTCCAGCGGGTCGGCGTTCGCCGGCGCGGCGGCGCTGGCCGGGTTCGCCCTCGGCACGGCCCCGGCCCTCGCCGCGCTCGGACTGCTGCTGCGCCGCCTCGCCTCGTCCCGGCTGGCCGTACTGGCCGCGGTGGCGGCGCTGGCCGCCGGGCTCTTCACCGTCGCGTCCGGGCTCAGCCTGGGCGGATGGCTGCCCGGCGCGGGTCCCGCCGCGCGGGCCGATTCGGTCCCGGCGGCGTCGGCCGGGCCCGACGGTGTCCAGCGGATCACGATCTGGGCGACCGAGCGCGGGTTCCGGCCGGGCATCGTCACGGCCCGGGCCGGCCTGCCCCTGGAGATCGTCTTCCGCACGCGGGACAACTACGGCTGCACCCGCACCGTCACCGTCGACGGTCACGACGTCGTGCTGCCCGTGACCGGCCAGGACGCCGTACGGCTGCCGCCGCGCGGGACGGGCGACCTGCGCTACGCGTGCGGCATGGGGATGTACGCCGGGTTCATCCGCTTCATCTGATTCATGCGCGGTGTCCCCCGAGACACCGCGCGACGGGCGATCAGGTGTGGATCAGGTGGCGAGTACTTCCGCGACCCGGGTGAGCGGCAGGCCGTGCGCCACCGCCACCGGCTCGCTGGTGATCCGGCCGGCGTGAGTGTTGAGTCCGAACTGGAGGGCTGGGTCACCGCGCAGCGCCTCACGCCAGCCGAGATCGGCGAGCTTGACGGCGTAGGGCAGCGTGGCGTTGGTCAGGGCGTACGTCGAGGTGTTCGCCACCGAGCCGGGCATGTTGGCCACGCAGTAGAAGACGGACTGGTGGACCGGGAATGTCGGCTCGGCGTGTGTGGTGGGACGGGAGTCCTCGAAGCAGCCGCCCTGGTCGATGGCGATGTCCACGAGCACCGATCCCGGCTTCATCCGGGAGACGAGGTCGTTGGACACGAGCGTCGGCGCCTTGGCTCCCGGGATGAGGACGGCGCCGATGACGAGGTCGGCGTCCAGCACCGCCCGCTGGATCGCGTACGCGCTGGACACGACGGTCTTGAGACGGCCCTGGTAGATGGCGTCGATGAAGCGGAGCCGGTCGATGCTGATGTCGAGCACGGTCACGTCGGCGCCCATGCCCACGGCGATCTGGGCGGCGTTGAGACCGGAGACGCCGCCGCCGATGACGACGACCT
This sequence comes from Microtetraspora malaysiensis, assembly GCF_050947145.1. NCBI lineage: Bacteria > Bacillati > Actinomycetota > Actinomycetes > Streptosporangiales > Streptosporangiaceae > Microtetraspora > Microtetraspora malaysiensis. The sequence goes on along the minus strand of NZ_CP191998.1, from coordinate 1,758,186 downwards.
TCGCCGGCGAGACACCGGGGACGCCGCCGGGCAGGACGCCCCGCCCGCCGTTGAACCGCATCAGGTAGTACGCGCCGACCTGCGGGGCGAGCCGCCCCGCCACCTCCGACATCGGCGCGAGCAGCGGCAGGCCGTTCCCGACCTGCACCGTCTCGTACGCGATGGCCGTCGTCTTGGCGGAGAGCAACGCGTCGGTGCAGGGGCGGGAGGCGGCGAGGTGGAGGTAGGTGAAGAGCACCTGGTCCTCGCGGAGGCGGTGGTACTCCTCCGCGACCGGTTCCTTGACCTTGAGGATCATCTCCGACTCGCCCCAGACGACGTCGGCGGTGTCGATGATCTTGGCTCCGGCGGCGAGGTATTCCTCGTCGGTGATGTGCGAGCCGAGGCCGGCACCACGCTGTACGAGAACGTCGTGGCCGTGGCGGATGAGTTCGTGAACTCCCGCGGGGGTGGCGGCGACGCGGTACTCGTGGTTCTTGACCTCGGCAGGCACTCCGATTTTCATGCGCTGGTTCCCTTCATAGGGTCACGGTTTCATAGCCGGGCCCAGGCCTCCGTGAGCACCGAGCGGAGGATCCCCTCGATCTCGTCGAACTCCTTCGGGCCACAGATCAGGGGCGGCGCGAGCTGCACCACCGGGTCGCCGCGGTCGTCGGCGCGGCAGTAGAGGCCCGCGTCGTAAAGAGCCTTGGAGAGGAAGCCGCGCAGCAGCCGCTCGGACTCGTCCTCGTTGAACGTCTCCTTGGTCGACTTGTCCTTGACGAGCTCGATTCCGTAGAAGTAGCCCGAGCCGCGGACGTCGCCGACGATCGGCAGGTCGAGCAGCTTCTCCAGCGTGGCACGGAAGACCGGCTCGTTGGCGGTGACGTGGCCGAGCAGGTCCTCGCGCTCGAAGATGTCGAGGTTGGCCAGGGCGACCGCCGAGGCGACCGGGTGGCCGCCGAAGGTGTAACCGTGCGCGAACGTCTCGGTGCCGTTCTTGAACGGCTCGAACAGCCGCTCGGAGGCGATCATCGCGCCGATCGGGGCGTAGCCGCTGGTCAGGCCCTTGGCGCAGGTGATGATGTCGGGCACGTAGTCGAACTTCTGGCCGCCGAACATCGTGCCGAGACGACCGAAGGCGCAGATGACCTCGTCGGAGACGAGGAGCACGTCGTACTGGTCGCAGATCTCGCGCAGGCGGCGGAAGTATCCGGGCGGCGGCGGGAAGCAGCCGCCGGCGTTCTGGACCGGCTCGACGAAGACGGCGGCGACGGTGTCGGGGCCCTCCATCTCGATGGCCCGGCCGACCTCTTCGGCGGCCCAGCGGCCGAACGCCTCGGGGTCCTTGTCCGAGCCGGGGAAGCCGGTGATCTCGTCGGCGCGGTAGATGTTGGTGTTCGGCACCTTGATGGCGCCGGGCACGAGGGGCTCGAAGACCTGCTTGAGCGCGGGGATGCCGGTGATGGACAGCGCGCCCTGCGGGGTGCCGTGGTAGGCGATGGCGCGGCTGACGACCTTGGTCTTCAGCGGCTTGCCCTGAATCTTGAAGTACTGCTTGGCCAGCTTCCACGCGGACTCGACGGCCTCGCCGCCGCCGGTGGTGAAGAAGACGCGGTTGAGGTCGCCCGGGGTCAGCTCGGCGATCCGGTGCGCCAGCTCGGCGGCCTTCGGGTGGGCGTAGGACCACAGCGGGAAGAACGCCAGCTCGCGCGCCTGCTTCGCCGCCGCCTCCGCGAGCTCCTCGCGGCCGTGTCCGACCTGGACAACGAAGAGTCCGGCCAAGCCGTCAAGGTAGCGCCGGCCGTGGATGTCGTAGACATACGCGCCCTCACCCTTGACGATCATCGGCACTTCGGCGTCCTGATACGCGCTGTGCCGGGTGAAGTGCATCCACAGGTTGTCCTGTGCGGCCTTGAGAACGTCGGGGTCCGTCATCGCAACCTTCCCTAGGGTGATCTGGTGCTCGCTTCAGTCTGCACGTAGAAGCGGCAAAAGCCAAGTGATTGCGTGGCCGCAATGTGCATGGACCTCGAAATCCGTGACGCCATCAGGCAAGAACAACGAAATCCGTGATGCCATTACCGGACAAGCCCGACCTTGCTCACCTCTGACCCGCATCGGCGGTGTGGTGCAATGAAGCGCACTAGACACAGCCGACAAAGGGGTCGGAGAGGGGACCGCATGACACCTGAAGAGATCGAGAGCGCCGTCGAGGCCGGCATGCCGCGGGCCGTGGAGGATCTCACGCGACTCGCCGCCATCCCGTCCGTGGCGTTCCCCGGCCACCCCGACGAGCCGGTGCTCGCCGCCGCGGCGCTGACCGAGGAGCTGCTGCGCGAGGCGGGCCTGCCGCACGTGCGTCAGATCCCGGTCGAGGGCAGCTTCCCCGCCGTGTACGCGGAGGCGCCCGCCCCGCCCGGCGCGCCCACCGTGCTGCTGTACGCGCACTACGACGTGCAGCCGGCGGGCGACCTCGCCCTGTGGCGTACCCCGCCGTTCGAGCCGACGCTGATCGACGGCGCGCTGTACGGCAGGGGCACCGCCGACGACAAGAGCGGCGTGATCGCGCACGTGGCGGCGCTGCGCGCGTTCGGGGGTGACTTCCCGGTCGGCGTCAAGGTCATCGTCGAGGGCCAGGAGGAGTACGCCGGGGAGCGCCTGGAGGACTTCGTCGAGGCCAACCCCGAGCTGGTCCGGGCCGACGCGATCGTGGTCGCCGACTGCGGCAACCCGCGCGTGGGCGACCCGGCCCTGACGACGACGCTGCGCGGGATGGCCGCCTTCACCGTGGAAGTGCGCACCCTGCGCGAGGCCGTGCACAGCGGCGCGTTCGGCGGCGCCGCCCCGGACGCCCTCACCGCCCTCATGCGGATGCTGTCCGCGCTGCACGACGAGCGGGGCGACGTGCGCGTCCCCGGCCTGCCGCAGGGCACGTTCGAGGGCGACTCGGACGAGACCGAGGAGGAGTTCCGCGCCACGGCGGGCGTGCTCGACGGCGTCTCGCTGGTCGGTTCCGGCTCGCTGGCCGACCGCCTCTGCGCGTCGTACGCGATCACGGTCACCGGGTTGGACGTGCCAACCGTGTCGGGCGCCGTCAACGCGGTGCAGCCGACGGCGCGGGCCCGGGTCACGGTCCGGATCCCGCCCGGCGGCGACCCGAAGACGGCGCTCGACGACGTGACCGGCTTCCTCCAGAAGGTCGCGCCGTGGGGTGCCGAGGTGACGTTCGACGACCTCGTCACCGGCTCCGGCTTCCTGGCCGGCGGCGGCGGCCGGGCGCGGGCCGCCGTCAGCACGGCGATGGAGCGGGCCTTCGGCCGTCCGCCGCGGGACGTGGGCCAGGGCGGCTCGATCCCGCTGGTCGCCAAGCTGGCCGCGCTGTTCCCCGAGGCCGAGATCCTGCTGTACGGCGCCGAGGACGGCGAGGCGTCGATCCACGCCCCGAACGAGCGGCTGGTCGTCGAAGAGTTGCGCAAGGTCATCGCCACCGAGGCGCTCTTCCTGGCGAGCTACGGCGCCTGACGGCGCTTCCCGCACGTAAAACGGCCGTGCGGTCCCCATCCCCGGGGGCCGCACGGCCGTTTTTCGTGTGGGCGTATGATGGGTCCCGATTTGTACTGACTGGTCAGTTTAATAGATCGATTCGCGAGGAGGCAGGACCGTGGTGTTCCCGGGTGTCGAGGTCGTGGCGAAGGACCTCACGCTGAAGGGCGAGCACGGGCCGGTCTACTCCGGCGTGTCCCTCACGGTGGAACCGGGCAGCCTGGCCGCCGTCGTGGGGGCGGCGGGCAGCGGGCGCACTGCGCTCCTGCTGACCCTCGCCGGGCGGATGAAACCCTCCTCCGGCTCGCTGTCCGTCGGCGGGCAGAGCGCGATCCGGCGCATCCAGCGGATCGCCGCGCTCGGCCTGATCTCCGACGTGAACGACCTCGACGGCGCGCTGTCCGTACGCGAGCACCTGCACGAGCGGCTCGGGCCGTGGGGCCCGCCGTGGCGCAGGCGGCTCACCCGCTCCGCCGAGGAGGCGCTCGCGGAGGCCGGGCTCGACCTGTCCGCCCTGCCCGGCGGCGAGCGCGCCCTGGTCCGGGCGCTGACCCGCGACCAGGCGGTCCGTCTCGGGATCGCGCTCGCCCTGCTCGACCGGCCGGGCCTGCTCCTGGTCGACGACCTCGACCTCGGGCTCCCCGAGGAACGCGGCGACGAGCTCTGGCGGACCCTGCGCGACCTCTCCAGCGCCGGCCTCACCGTCGTCGCCGCCTGCACCGGCCCGGCCCTCGCCGGGCGCCACGCCGACACCGTCACAGAACTTTCGTGAGGATCTCCCCCGTGAAGCCGCTCCCCCTGCACCTCGGCCGACTCGAGCTGCGCCGGTTCACCCGGTCCCGGCTGACCCGGGCCGCGCTGGTGGGCGTCGTCATGCTGCCCCTGCTGTACGCCGGGCTCTACCTGTGGTCGTTCTGGGACCCGCAGGGCAACCTGAAGAACATCCCCGTCGCCCTCGTGGTCGAGGACCAGCCGGCGATCACGGACGGCAAGACCGTCGACGCCGGGCGCGACCTGGCCCGCGAGCTCGAAGAGCGCGAGGTCTTCTCCTGGCACCGCACGGACACCGCCGGCGCCGATCAGGGCATGCGCGACGGCACGTACTACCTGTCGCTGACGATCCCGCGCGACTTCAGCGCCAACCTCACCTCGCCGTCCGGCGACGGGCAGCCGCGCCCGGCCCTGCTCGGCGTCCGCGTCGACACCGGGCGCAGCTACATCATGCGAACCATCTCCGACGCCGTGTTCGACGAGGTGAAGGCGGCGGCCGACCGCACCGCGGTCAAGGGGTACCTCGACCAGATCTTCCTGTCCTTCGCCGACCTGCACGACGCGACCGCGAAGGCGGCCGACGGCGCCGACCAGCTCCACGACGGCTCCACGACCGCCCAGAAGGGCGCGATCAAGCTGGACAAGGGACTCGGCAGCGCGCAGACCGCCGTGCGCAAGCTCTCCACCGGCGCGACCACGCTCCAGGACGGCTCGGGCACGCTGGCCCGGGGCCTTGGCGAGGCGTACAAGGGATCGACCAAGCTGGCGGGCGGCCTGGCCACGGCCGGCAAGGGCGTGGGCGAGCTGCGCGGCGGCCTGGCCGCCCTCGACAAGGGCGCGGCGAAGCTCGCCGAGGGCAACCGGCAGGCGTACGAGAACGTGCACGCGCTGGCCCCGAAGATCAACCAGGCGGCGGACAAGTACGTGCCGATCCTGAAGGAGAACGGCCCGGCCATCCGGTCGGCGGCGCTGTCTGTCGCGAAGGGCGCCGACACGATCGCGAACGCGCTCGGCGACCTGCCCGACTCCGTGCGGAACCAGGCCGGGCAGGCGCAGCGCGACCTGAGGGCGGTCGAGCGGTGGCTGAACAGCCACCCCGACGCCGACCCGGAGCTGCGCTCCCTCGTCGGCAGCGCGTCCGGCTCGGCGGGCGAGCTGGCGAGCACGGCCGGCCGCCTGCGGGACAAGGTCGCCGCCCAGTCCAGCGCGGTGGACGACCTCGCCGCGAAGGCCCGCGCCCTCGCGTCCGACGCCCGCGCGCTCGCCGACGCCGCGCCCGCTCTCGGCGGCAGGCTGGAGAAAGCCAAGGACGACTTCAACACTCTGGACTCCGGGCTCAAGCAGCTCGCCAAGGGCGCCTCCGACCTGCACGACGGCACCGGAAAGGCGTTGAAGGGGGCCACCTCGCTCGCCGGCGGCGTCGGCGAGCTGCGCGGCGGCGCGGGCACCCTGTCGGACGGCCTGCGCCGGCTCGACAGCGGCGCCAAGCAGCTGACCGCCGGTCTCGGCACGCTCGCCTCCGGGGCGGGCAAGCTCGGCGACGGCATCGGCGAGCTGCGCGGCGGCGCCGGCCAGCTCGGCTCGGGCCTGGGCGAGCTGGCCGACGGCTCCGGCGAGCTGGCCGCCAAGCTCGGCGACGGCGCGGCGCAGATCCCCTCCTACGGCGCCGGCGAGCGCGACAGCCGTACCGAGGTGATGAGCGAGCCGGTGCGGGTGTCCACCGAGGTGGACAACGAGGTGCCCAACTACGGCACCGGCTTCGCGCCGTTCTTCCTGCCGCTCGCGCTGTGGGTCGGGGCGATGGTGACGTACATGGTGCTGCGGCCGGTCAACCCGCGGATGCTCGCCGGCTCCGCCCCGGCCTGGCGCACGGCCCTCGCGGGCTGGCTGCCCGGCGTGGCGATGGGCGCGCTGCAGGTCGCGGTGCTGCTCGCCGTACTGCGGTTCGGCCTGGGCATGGAGGCGCGGCACTGGGCCGGCGCGGCCGCGTTCCTGCTGCTCACGGTGGCGGCTTTCCTCGCGATCGTGCAGGCGGTGAACGCGCTCGTCGGGCCGCCCGGACGGGTGCTGGTGCTGGCGCTGCTGATGCTGCAGCTCACCTCGGCCGCCGGGACGTACCCGATCGAGACCTCGCCCGGGTTCTTCCAGACCATCTCCCCCTGGCTGCCGATGAGCTGGGTGGTCGCGGGGATGCGGCGGCTGATCAGTGGCGGCGACACGATCATCGTGTGGCAGGCTTGCGGAGTGCTTTCCCTCTTCGTCGTCGCCGGCCTCGCGCTGACCATGCTCGCGGTGCGCAATGGCCGTACCTGGACCATGCGCAGGCTCAAGCCGGAGCTGGCGCTGTGACCCGCGAGGACACCAGGAACCGGCTCTTCCGGTCGGCGGTCGAACTGATCGCCGAGCAGGGGTTCTCCGGCACGACGGTCGACGCCATCGCCGAGCGGGCGGGTGTGGCCAAGGGCACCGTGTTCTACAACTTCGGCAGCAAGGACGCCCTGTTCGCCGCCCTGCTCGACCACGGGATCGGGCGGCTCAGCACGTCCCTGGCGGAGGCGGCCGAGGCGGCGGGCGGGCCGGCCGCCCCGCTGGCCCGGCTCGACGCGGTCGTGCTGGCGCAGCTCCGCTTCCTCGACGAGTACGGGCCGTTCGCCCGCGTGCTGTTCGGCGAGATGTGGCGCACGGCCTGGCAGGACGCGGTCGTGCGGCTCCGCGAGGACGCGCTCGGCGTCTACGAGCGCATCCTCGCGGACGCGGTCGCCGCCGGGGAGCTGCGCGCGGACTTCGACACCGGGACCGCGGCGACCGCGCTGTTCGGCATGGTGCTGACGGTCTCGATCGAGCGGCGGGTGCTGCGTCCCGAGCGCCCGCTGGAGGAAGTCCACGCCACGCTGGTCGAGCTGATCCACGGCCGGGTGGCCCGCGGCTGACGTCACGCGTGCCGCGTTGTCGGTGACCAAATCGGTCGAAGCGGGTTAGCCCCCCGAGACGATCTGCAACTAACGTAGTTCGCCGTTCGTCAGCATAGGCAGCGACCTCAACCGCCGGATCGAGGTCGTGGCCCGCCTTCCCCCACGGAGGACGCGTGTACCAGCCCCAGCAGCCGAGGCGACGTCGCAGCTTCGCTCCGTTCATCGTCGCGATCGTCCTCGCGGGCGCCCTGATCGTCGGACTGAAGCTCTTCTTCGGCGGGGACGTGAGCTTCGGCGGGGGCGGTGGCGACGGGGGCGGCGACGGCACCGGTCAGAAGCTCGCCTGCGGCGACGGCGGCACGTCCGTGACGGTCGCCGCCTCCAGCGAGAAGGCCGAGCTGCTCCGGGAGATGGCGAACCGCTACAACGGCCGCAAGGTCGGCGGCCGCTGCGTGGACGTGGTGGTCACGTCCAAGCCGTCCGGCGGCGCGATGCAGGCCCTCGCCCGGGGCTGGAACACCGAGCAGGACGGCCCGAAGCCGGACGTGTGGACCCCGGCCGGCACCGGCTGGATCACCCTGCTGCAGCAGCGCGCCGAGGGGGCGGACAAGGGGCAGATCGTCTCCGGGGACAACCCGTCGCTCGCCACGACCCCGCTCGTCATCGCCATGCCCAAGCCGATGGCGCAGGCGCTCGGCTGGCCGGGCAAGCAGCTCGGCTGGTCGAACATCCTCGACCTCGCCAACGACCCCAAGGGCTGGGCGAAGTACGGCCACCCCGAGTGGGGGCCGTTCCGGCTCGGCAAGACCAACCCCGAGTTCTCGACCGCCGGCCTGAACGCCACCGTCGGCGCGTACTTCGCGGCCACCGGCCTCTCCGGCGACCTGTCGGAGAAGAACGTCTCCGACCCCGCCACCCGGCGGTTCGTCCAGGGCGTCGAGCGGTCGATCGTCCACTACGGCGACACCACGCTCACCTTCCTCGCGAACCTCCAGCACGCCGACGACCAGGGCGCGGCGATGTCGTACATCTCGGCCGTGACCGTCGAGGAGAAGTCGGTCTGGGACTACAACCAGGGCAACCCGAGCGGCGACCCGAAGACCCTCGGCGACCACCCGAAGCCGAAGGTGCCGCTGGTGGCGATCTATCCCAAGGAGGGCACGCTCTTCTCGGACAACCCGTACGCGGTGCTGTCCTGGGCGGGCGACGAGAAGCGCGCCGCCGCGCTCGACTTCCTGAAGTTCCTCCACGAGGACGAGCAGCAGAAGAAGTTCGCGTCGTACGCCTTCCGCTCGGCCGACGGCAAGCCGGGTGAGCTGATCTCCGCCGCGAACGGGCTGGACCCGAAGCAGCCCGCGACCACGCTCAGCGTCCCGATCCCGAACGTGCTGGACAAGACGCTCAAGAGCTGGGCCCAGCTGCGCAAGCCGGCCAACGTGCTGATCGTCATGGACACCTCCGGCTCGATGGGCGCCGAGGTGTCCGGGACCGGCAAGACCAAGCTCGACCTCGCCCGCGAGGCCGCGATCAACGCGCTGCCCCAGTTCGGTCCGAACGACCGGGTCGGCCTGTGGATGTTCTCCCTCAACCAGGGCGGCGGCAAGGACTACCTCGAACTCGCCCCCATCGCCAAGAACAACAAGAAGACCCTGGAGATCAAGCTGAACGGCCTCATCCCGAACGGCGGGACCGGCCTGTACGACACCACGCTCGCGTCGTACCAGCACGTGATGTCGCACCGGCAGGGCGACGCGATCAACGCGGTCGTCTTCCTGACGGACGGCAAGAACGAGGACAACAACTCGATCTCGCTGAACACGCTGATCTCCAAGCTGCGCACGGAGGCCGGGCAGGACACGGTCCGCGTGTTCACGATCGCCTACGGCTCGGACGCCGACCTGGAGACGCTCAAGAAGATCTCCCAGACCACGGACGCCGCGGCCTACGACTCCCGCAAGGCCGGGAGCATCGACGACGTCTTCACCGCCGTGATCTCCAACTTCTGAGTCAGGAGCCCTCCCGTGTCCCGTTTCACCGACGAGCTCCGCGACCCCTGGGCGCTCCTCATCGGCGCCACCGCGGGCGGGGCCGCCTGGGCCGTCAACGTGCCCCCCGCCGCCGCGGCGGGCGTCGGGGCCGCGGTGTGGCTGGCCAAGTCGTTCGCCTCCGCGTGGGTGTCCACGGGCGGCGAACGCCGCCGGGACGAGCCGGAACCGCCGCCGGTCACCAAGGGCAGTCCGGAGGAGGGGTGGCTGCGGCGGGCCGAGCGGGCCGCCCGCTCGTTCGCGGACCTGACCGCCTCGATGCGCGGCCAGATCCTGCTCGACCGGATCGCCGCGATGGCGCCGCAGGTCGACGACACCGTCGCGACGCTGCGGCGGCTCGCCGGGCAGGCCTCGGTCACCGGCGCCGCTCTGGCCCGCTTCGACCCGCGCCAGCTCAGGCAGGAGCGCGCGCGGCTCGACCAGGCCCGCCGGGCGGCCACGCCGGACGTCGCGGGCGAACTGGACCGGTCGATCGCCGCGCTGAACGCGCAGCAGGAGGTGTTCGACCGGCTGACGGCCGCGCGCGGACGGATCCTGGCCCGCCTGGAGTCCGGCGCGATCAGCCTGGAGGGCCTGGTGGCGCGAGTGATCGAGATGTCGGCGATGACCGCCACCTCGGCGGTGGACGGCGGCACGGCGGCGCTCGACGAGCTGACCTCCGAGCTGGAACTCACCCGGCAGAGCCTGCGCGAGGCCGAGGAGGCCACCCGCGGCGACCTCGGTTAGCGGGGCCGGTTCGGTTCCGGGCCTCGGTCAGCTCGGCAACAGGCGGGCGAGCTCGGCGGGACCCGCGTTGGCCCCCGTACAGACCACGGCGACCTTCCGCCCGGCGAATTCGTCGCGGCGGGCGAGCAGCCCGGCCAGCGCGGCGGCGCCCGCCCCCTCCGACAGGGTGTGCGCGTGGGTGAGCAGCAGGCGCTGCGCCGCGTTGATCTCGTCGTCGCCGACCAGCGTGAAGTCCGAGAGGTCCGCGCGCATGATGTCCTGCGGGAGGGCGAAGGCCGATCCGGTGGCCAGCCCCTCGACGGTCGTCTTCACCGGCCGCCGAACGGCCTCGCCGAGACGCCAGGAGTCGTACGCCGCGGGCGCCTGCGCCGACTGGACCGCGATCACCCGGCAGCCGGGCGCGACGGCCCGCGCGACCACGCAGGCGGCCGCCGCACCGGTGCCCGATCCGACCGGGACGAAGATCGCGTCGAGGTCGGGCCGCCCGGCGAGGATCTCCAGGTAGAGCGTGCCGACCCCGGCGATGATGTCCGGCTCGTCCGCCGGACTGATCAGCCGCGCCCCCTGCCGCACGGCGCTCTCCCGCGCGTGCCCGGCCGCCTCCACCATGGTCGCGCCGGCGATCTCGACGGTCGCGCCCAGGGCCTCCACCGCCGCGACCTTGGCCGGGTTGGGGTTCTCCGGCATCACGATGGAACAGGGGACGCCGAACAGCCGCGCGGCGTACGCCACGGACTGGGCGTGGTTGCCGGTGGAGTACGTCAGCACGCCCGTCGATCGACCTTCCATCCGGGCCAGCAGCGTGATGCCGCCGCGGACCTTGAACGCGCCGGTCGGCTGGACGTTCTCGTGCTTGACGTGCACCTCGACCCCGGCGACCGCGTTCAGCACGGGATAGGACCACATCGGCGTCTCGGGCAGGTGGGGGGCGAGCAGCGTCCGGGCGCGCAGGACATCGCGAAGATCTGTCATGCGCTCCAGGGTCGCGGGCCCGGCATTCATCAGTCCAACAGAGATTTTCGCGGTTTCATATAGATGGGGTTGATATTTCCATTTGATCCGTCAGGGGGCGACGATGCTCGATCCCGTAGGGCTCCGGGTGCTGGTCGCGGTCGCGGCGCGAGGCTCCGTCGCTGACATGGCCCACCGCCAGAGTCGGCAGTCCTTCGTCGACGAGGTCCTTGCACTGATTCCAGTCGAGGAGTACACAACGGACGTCGCGCGAGTCCACGCGCGGCTCATGGCGCATGTCCGGCGACAAGGCAAGCCGCGCGGGGCCTACGATCTGCAGATCGCTGCCACCGCCGCCGCCACAGCGCGAACGTTGATCACGATGGACTCCTCGGCGGCCTTCGACGATCTGCCCGGGGTACGGGCGAGGGTCGTTCCCGTCTGAGCCGCGACGGGTGCCGGGGCGGCGTCTCAAGGGGCGGGAAAACGGGATGTCGCGGGGGTGGGGTGCGTGGTTATGCTCCGCTCCATGCCCGAGATCACCACTCTCCTTCTCTTCGCGGCGGCCACCATGGCGCTGCTCATCGTGCCCGGCCCGGCCGTGGTCTACATCGTGACCCGCAGCGTCGCCCAGGGCAGGTCCGCAGGTCTGGTCTCGGTGCTCGGCGTACACGCGGGCTCCGTGGTCCACGTCGTCGCCGCCGCGCTCGGCATCAGCGCCGTGCTCGCCGCCTCGGCCACCGCGTTCACGATCGTGAAGTACGTCGGCGCGGCCTACCTCGTCTACCTCGGTGTACGGAAGCTGATGGCCCGGGCCCCGGAGGGCGAGGAGCCCGCGATCGAGCGGGCGTCGCGGACCCGGCTCTTCGCCGAGGGGTTCGTGGTCAACGTGCTCAACCCCAAGACGGCGATCTTCTTCCTGGCGTTCCTGCCACAGTTCGCCGACCCCGCGCGGGGCCCGATCGCGCCGCAGATCGTGTTGCTCGGCGTGATCTGGATCGTGCTCGGGATGGCCAGCGACGGCACGTACGCGCTGCTCGCCTCGGCGCTCGCCGGGCGGCTGCGGCGCTCCGCCCGGGCCCGGCGGCGGATCGACGTGGGCAGCGGTGTCGTGTACCTGGGGCTCGGCGCGGTGGCCGCCCTGGCGGGCGAGGGCGCCAGGAAGCTCTGAGCCGCGCCGAGCGCGCCCGGTTCAGGTGGCGACGGCGCGTGCCGCCGTCTCCTTGGCCCACCGGTAGTCGGCCTTGCCCGCGGGCGAGCGGACCATCTCGTCCACGAACGCGTATGTACGGGGCACTTTGTAGCCCGACAGCCGCTCCCGGCAGTAGGCGTCGAGTTCCTCCCGGGTCGGGGCGGTCCCCTCGTACGGCTGGACGACGGCGGCCACCCGGGAGCCCCACCGCTCGTCGGGGATGCCGGTGACCACGGCGTCGAACACCGCCGGGTGGCCCTTGAGCACCGCCTCGACCTCCTCGGGGAAGACCTTCTCTCCTCCCGTGTTGATGCACTGGGAGCCGCGGCCGAAGACGCGGATGGTGCCGTCCTCCTCCACCAGGGCGAGGTCGCCGGTCAGCAGCCAGCGGGTGCCGTTCTCGTCGGTGACGAAGGTGCGGGCCGACTTCTCCGGGTCCTTGTAGTAGGCGGTGGCGATCCGTCCGGCCTTGGCCACCGTGCCCATCTCGCCGGATCCCGGCTTGACCGGGCGCAGCGCGTGGTCGAGCACGGCGATCGTCGAGTTGGTGTTGGGCTGGTACTTCATGCCGGACTCGGGCGAGGAGTCGGACAGCGCGGACGCGGTGTACCCCGACTCGGTGGAGCCGAAGTTGTCCACGATCATCACGTGCGGCAGCACCTCCTGGAGGCGGTCGCGGACCGCCCCGGTCAGGATGGCGCCCGTGGAGCTGATCACGCCGAGCGCGGACAGGTCGTAGGAGCCCGACGCGACCTCCTCGGCGAGCGGGCGGGCCATCGCGTCGCCGGTGAGGTTGACGGTGAGGACGCCGTTGCGCTCGATCGCGCGCAGGGCGTCGGCGGCGTCGAACTTCCGGGTGTAGACGATGGTCCCGCCGAACCACCAGGCGATGTACGTCGCCATCTGGGCCGCGCCGTGCATCAGCGGGGCCGCCGCCATCATGACCAGCGGGCCGGCGTTCCTGGCCTGCTCGATCAGCGCCTCCGGCGTCTTCACCGGCTCGCCGTACGGGTTGCCGGCGCCGAAGGCCATGAAGAGGTCCTCGACCCGCCACATCACCCCCTTGGGCATGCCGGTCGTGCCGCCGGTGTAGATGATGTAGAGATCGTCGCCGGAGCGCGGCGGGAAGCCCCGGGTGGGCGGGCTCCCCTCCAGCGCCGTGTCGTACGGCACCGCGCCCGGCACGCGGGAGTCGCCGCCGACCGCGATGAGGTGGCGCAGTTCGGGGGCGTCCGGGGCGACGGCCGCGACCCGGTCGTCGAACTCCACGTCGAACAGGAGCGCCGCGATGTCGGAGTCGCGGTAGAGGTAGAGCAGTTCGGACTCGACGTACCGGTAGTTGACGTTCACCGGCACCGCGCGGATCTTCAGCGCGGCCAGCAGGCCGACGACGTACTCCACCCCGTTGCAGAGGTGGAGCCCGACGTGCCGGCCGGGCCCGATCCCGTGCGCGGCCAGGTGGTGGGCCAGCCGGTTGGCCCGCTGGTCCAGGTCGGCGTAGGTGACGCGCTCGTCGCCACAGACGACCGCCGTGCGGTCCCCCACCGCGTCGGCGAGTCCCTCGAACAGGTCGGCGTGGTTGAACTCCATCGCGGGGACCTTCCCTGCCGTTTAGGGTTTCCGGTTGCTGACGATCCACATGGCGAAGAACTGGGCGCCTCCGCCGTACGCGTGGCCGAGAGCGGTGGCGGCGCCCTCGACCTGGTGCTCTCCGGCCATGCCGCGCACCTGCAGCGCGGCCTCGGCGAACCGGATCAGCCCGGACGCGCCGATGGGGTTGGAGCTCAGCACTCCGCCGGAGGGGTTCCACGGGATGTCGCCGTCGAGCGCGGTGCATCCGGCCTCGGTGAGCTTCCATCCCTCGTTCTCGGGGGCGAAGCCGAGGTTCTCCAGCCACATCGGCTCATACCAGGAGAACGGGACGTAGACCTCGGCGACGTCGATGTCCCTGCGCGGGTCGGTGACGCCCGCCTGGCGGTAGACGTCGGCGGCGCAGTCCTTGCCCGCCTGCGGGCTGACGGTCTCCCGCCCGGCGCGCGTGAGCGGCTCGGAGCGCATGGCCGCGCCGTGGATCCAGGCGGGCGTCCCGGTGACCGCCTTCTCCGACGCCAGCACGATCGCGCACGCGCCATCGGAGGAGGGGCAGGTCTCCAGGTACCGGATCGGCTCCCAGAGCATCGGGGTGGACTCCACCATGGCGCGGTCGATCCCGGGGATGCGCAGGTGCGCGTACGGGTTCTTCAGCGCGTTGCGCCGGTCCTTGACGGCGACGAGGGCGCCGATGTGGTCGGGCGCGCCCGACCTGCGCATGTACTCGCGGATGTGCGGGGCGAAGTAGCCGCCCGCGCCGACGACCAGCGAGGCGCCGAACGGCAGGTGCGTGGACAGCGCCCAGGTGGCGTTGGACTCCGACTGCTTCTCGAACGCCACCACGAGCACGCGGTCGTGGACGCCGCCCTGGATCAGGGACGCGCCGACCAGCGCGGTGGAGCCGCCGACCGAGCCCGCCGTGTGGACCCGCGTCATGGGCTTGCCCGCGGCGCCGAGCGCGTCGGCGAGGTACGCCTCGGGCATCATGACGCCCTCGAACATGTCCGGGGCCTTGCCGACGACGACCGCGTCGATGTCCGCGAAGGTCAGCCCGGCGTCGTCGAGCGCGCGCATGGCGGCCTCGCGGACCAGCCCGGCCATCGAGACGTCCGTGCGCTTGGTCGTGTAGCGCGTCTGTCCCACACCGATGACGGCGCAGCGTTCACCCACGACGGGCTCCTTCCTCGGACAGGGGCGCCGACTCCAGCACGGCGACAAGGTTCTGCTGGAGGCAGGGCCCCGAGGTCGCGTGCGCGACGGCCCGGCGGGCCCGGCCGTCGAGGATCCGCCGCGCGGCCTCGCCGAGGCGGATCAGCCCGGCCGCCATGACGGGGTTGGCGGCGAGCGGCCCGCCCGAGGGATTGATCACGGTGTCCTCGGGCAGGTCGAGCGCCGCGCGCAGCATGGGCTCCTCGTGGCTGAACTGCACGTGCAGCTCGGCCACGTCCACCGGCCCCTTGCCGACGCCCGCCGCGCGGGCCGCGTCCGCCGCCGACGGCGACCTGGACAGGTCGCGCATCCCGAGGTAGTGCGGCTCGATCCGGTGCGCGATGCCGCCGATGTACGCCGGGGTCTCGGCCAGTTCCCTGGCCAGGTCGCCGGCGGCCAGCACGACCGCCGCGGCCCCGTCGGTGATCGGCGCGATGTCGTACGGCCGGAGCGGTTCGACCTCGTACTCCGTTCCGGAGGGGTCGGGCAGGTCGAGGGCGTGGGGGTTGGCCCGGCCGTCGGCGCGGCTGCGCCGGACGATCTCGTCCAGTTCGGCCCGGTCACCGCCGAGGGCGGCGGCCTGCAGGGCGGCGTAGGAGACCTGGTCGAGGCCGAGCGGCGCGAGATAGTACGGATCGAGCTGGAGCGTCATGACCTCCCGCAGGTCGCCGGTCGACGACTTGCCGAAGCCGTAGACGAGGGCGGAGTCGATGTCGCCGTGCTGGAGCCGGACCCACGCCTCGTACAGCGCGAACGCGGCGTCCATCTCGACGTGGCTCTCGCTGATCGGCGGCCAGGCGCCGAGCGCGTCGAGGGCGGAGACGAAGGAGAACGGCGCGCCGGTGAGGTAGTCGCACGAGCCCGAGCAGGTGAAGCCGAACCGCGACAGCCCGGTCGCCCGGCGGACCTCCTCGATCACCGGATGCAGCGTCTCGGCCTCGGTCAGGCCGGTGTTGTGTCCGGTGTGCGCGGTCTGGGCGAACGCCACGACGGCGACGTCGCGCATCACACCCCACCTCCCGGCACGTCGGCGGAGAGGTCGACGTCGGGCTCGCCGGTGGGGGCGAACCACCTGATGTTGGCCATGGACATCGTGCGTTCCTCCGGAGGCACCCAGACGGCGCGCACCCGCATCCCCTGCCGCACCTCGTGCGCGGGGACGCCGCCGACCAGAGCGATCATCGGGATGTCGGCGCCGTCGAGCAGGATGTACGCGGAGACGAACGGCACCTCGGGGGCGCGCGGGTCGGGCAGGTTGTTGATGGCGAAAGTCGTGACGGTGCCGGTGTCGGAGACCTCCCGCTCCTCCTGGATCAGGACCCCGCAGGACGGGCAGGAGGTGCGGTAGGGGACGTACACCTGGTCGCACGTGGCGCACCGGCCGCCGAGGATGACGCCATCCTTGATCTTCGTGAAGAAGCGGGTGAGCGCCGCGCCGGGGCGCACCCGGTACTCCGCCCGCACCGGCGCGTTGATCATGGTGACCTCGGGGACGAAGCACTCGATGTCGGTGATGTTCCCGGAGGGCCGCTCCCGCCAGCGGGGCCGGACCCGCAGCCCGGGCCGCATCGCCTTGGCGGCGCCCGCGTCCACGGCGTGGACGAGCGAGGTGTCCGCGCCGTCCAGCCTGATCGTGGCCCAGGCGAACGGCCGGTCAAGGGGGTGGCCCGCGCGCGGGGCGCGCACCCACGCCCACGCCTGGACGGTGCCGGCCGGCCCGACCTCGACGTACTCGCCGGTCACGGCCTCGCCGGTGTCCGGGTCGTACTCCAGGGGAGGCACCAGCACCCGGGCTCCCGCCGTGCGGACGCCGACGATGCGCCGGTCGCGCAGCTCGGTGAGGAAGCGGCCGATGACCGGGCCGGTGCTGCGGGTGTAGCCGCCGGGGAACTCCAGCACGTGCCGGGCCTCCAGCGGGTCGGGCCCGGCGGCCGGGGTGCCGGCGGGTAAAGCGGACGGCGGGTCAGATGGCACGATCCCTGCCTTCCCAGTAGGGGGCGCGGAGCTTGCGCTTGAGCAGCTTGCCGTTCGGCTCGCGCGGCATCTCGTCGATGAAGTCGATGCTCCTGGGCCACTTCATCTTCGACAGCCGGCCCTTGAGCGAGTCGAGGATCTCGGCGGCCAGCTCGGGTCCGGGGGTGGCGCCGGGCGCGGGCTCGACGATGGCCTTGATCTGCTCGCCCCACTCGTCGTCCGGGATGCCGAAGACGGCGGCGTCGGCGACCTTGGGGTGGACCAGCAGCTCGTTCTCGATCTCCGCGGGGTAGATGTTCGCCCCACCCGAGATGATCATGTCCGCCTTGCGGTCGCAGAGGAACAGGAAGCCGTCCTCGTCGAGGTAGCCGATGTCCCCGACCGTGAAGTGGTCGCGCAGCCGGGCCGCCTCGGTCTTGGCCGCGTCGCCCTTGTACTCGAAGCCGGAGCCGGCCATCTTCATGTAGACGGTGCCCGGGGTGCCGACGGGCACCTCACGCAGGTCGTCGTCCACGATGAGGATCTCGCTGATCGGCCAGGCGTTGCCCACGGTGCCCGGGTGCTTCTTCCAGTCCTCGGGGGTCGCGACCGTGCCGCCGCCCTCGGTGGCCGCGTAGTACTCGTAGATCACGTCACCCCACCACTCCAGCATCTGGAGCTTGACCGGGACCGGGCAGGGCGCGGCCGCGTGGATCATCCACCGCAGCGAGGACAGGTCGTACGCGCGGCGGGTCTCCTCGGGCAGCGTCAGCAGCCGCTTGAAGTGCGTCGGGACCATGTGGGAGTTGGTGACCCGGTACTTCTCGCACAGGCGCAGGGTCTCCTCGGCGTCCCACTTGTCCATGTAGACGAGGGTGTGCCCCATGTGCAGGGCGGTGCCGCCGAACTGCGTGACGGCGGTGTGGTAGCTCGGCGAGGTGACCAGGTGGACGTTGGGCCGTCCGCTCGTGATGCCGAAGAACCCGAGCAGGAACGACAGGAGCTCGGCCGAGTCGTCCGGGTCCGCGCCGCTGAGCGGCCGCCGCACACCCTTGGGGCGGCCGGTCGTGCCCGAGGTGTAGTGCATGGTCGCGCCGGCGGTGCGGTTCTCGGGGAGGCTGTCCGGGCGGCCGTCGATCAGTTCGGCGAACGGGCGGAACCCCTCGACCCGGCCGAAGGCGAAGCACCGCTCCGGCGCGATGCCGGCCTCCTCGGCGCCCTTCGTCCCCTCGGCCGCGTACCGCTCGTCGACGAAGAAGGCCTTGGCCTCGCTGTCCGCGACGATGTAGCCGATCTCGGGTCCGGTCAGGTGCCAGTTGACGGGGGTGTAGTACCACCCGGCCTGTAACGCGGCGAGGTAGAGCGTCAGGCCGTCCACCCCGTTGGGCACCAGTCCGCAGATGCCGTCCCCCGGCTGGAGGCCGAGCTCACGGAGGCCGTGGACCAGACGGTTCGCCCGGGCGAGCAGGTCTCCCGCCCGGTGTTCCGTGCCGTCCGGATCCACCGCGGCGATCCAGTCCGGGTCGGCCTGCGCGATCCTCCAGAAACCAAGCGAGCCCATTCCATGCTCCCTGTCCGGTGCGTTTCGGCGCGCCCTTCCGTGAGCCGAGGACTCCGTCGCGGCGCGGTCTCTCCCCCTGTTTCTGCCCCCAGAACACGCCAGGCTGTGGGTCGGCCCCTGGCCCGGCCGGCGATGCCAAACGAGAATCGGTTCTAGTACGTTGCGGGCAGACTAACCCCGGGCACCGCCGCCGATCAAGCGCTTGATTTGTCAATCTGGCGGCGGCGGGCGGGGCCGATCTAGGATCAGGTTCTCTCTTGCGTGACCAAGCGCTTGACTAAGCGGAGGTGTCCGTGGATCTCCTGCCGATCAGCACGCCGCACTGCCGGGTCGAGAGGGACGGCCCCGTCGTGATCGTCACGATGGACCGCCCCGAGGCCAAGAACGCGCTCTCGACCGACATGCTGGTCGGCCTGGCCGACGCGTGGGCCTACATCTCGGCCGAGCCGGAGGTCCGGGCAGGCATCCTGACCGGCGCGAACGGCACGTTCTGCGCCGGAGCCGACCTCAAGGCCATGGGGTCGCCCTCGGGCGACGAGCGGACCCGCCGCCGGGCCGCGGAGATCGGGGACTACCACTGGAAGGGCCTGCTCCGCGACACCGCGTCCCTGCCCACCAAGCCGATCATCTCCGCGGTCGAGGGGTACGCCGTGGCCGGCGGCACCGAGCTGCTGGTCGGCACCGACCTGCGGGTCGTCGCCGAGAGCGCCACCCTCGGCCTGTTCGAGGCCAGGCGGGCGCTCTTCCCGATGGGCGGCTGCGCCATCCGGCTCCCGCGCCAGATCCCGTACGCGTTCGCGATGGACATCCTGCTCACCGGCCGGGCGATCAGCGCGTCCGAGGCGCTGGCGATGGGCCTGGTCAACCGGGTCGTCCCGGACGGCACGGCCCTGGAGCACGCCCGCGAGCTGGCCGCCGAGGTGGCCGCGTGCGGGCCGCTCGCCGTCCAGGCGATCCTGCGGACGTACCGCGAGACGCTCGGGATGGGCGAGGCCGAGGCGCTGGAGGTCTCCGACGCCATCGGATGGCCGGTCATCGGCTCGCAGGACGCCAAGGAGGGCGCGCTCGCCTTCCGGGAGAAGCGCCCGCCGGTTTACCGCGGAGCGTGACCGGGGCGCCGCGGGCGTTGTGAATTAGGACTGTTCGCGACACCGGGGGCACGTTACGATCCCTCCCGCCATTACCAAGCAGTAGCTTGGCTCACCCCCCGAGGAGGACGTCACGATGCCCCCGCGTATCGCGATCACGACCGCCGTCGGCGCCGCCCTGCTGGCGCTCGCCCCGGCCGCCCCCGCCCAGGCCGACGACGTGACCTACTACCTCGCCCTCGGCGACTCCCTCGCCGTCGGCGCGCAGCCGCTCGGACCGGACAACGCGACCATCCCGACCGACGAGGGCTACGCCGACCAGCTCTACGCCAAGCTCAGGGCGGAGGAGCCCACGCTGCAGCTGGTCAAGCTCGGCTGCCTCGGCGAGACCACCAAGTCCTTCGTCCAGGGCGGCGTCTGCTCGTACGACGGCGCGAAGTCGCAGCTCGCCGCGGCCAAGAAGTTCCTGCGTGAGCACGGCGCCAAGGTCAGGTACGTGACCGTCAGCATCGGCGCGCAGGACATCTACGGCTGCATCACGCCTGACGGCGGCGCGAACACGGGCTGCATGCTCAAGGGCACCGCCTCGGCCGCCCTCTACATGCCGCAGGTCGTCGGCGCCCTGAAGCTGGCCGCGCACCACTCGACCCGGCTGATCGGCATGGACTGGTACAACCCCGGCGTGGCCGCCTGGCTGCTCGGCGACGACGGCAAGAGCCAGGCCAAGCAGTCCGTGCTGCTCAACGACACGCTCAACAGCACCCTGCAGGTCAACTACGGCGCCTGGGGCTTCAAGGTCGCCAAGGTCAACGCCGACTGGCAGTCCAAGGACTGGACCGAGGACACGCCGTTCGGCTGGCCGCGCAACGTCTGGGAGCTGGTGGCGCGGAGCTGGATCGCCAACGTGCCCGGCGTCTGGCTGCCGAAGGGCCACGGGTACGGCAACATCGCCGACACGTTCTCCGCCGTGGCCCGCTGATATCCGGCCGCCGGACCCTCAGGTCACGGGGTGGTGTTCGGGCCGGGGATCCCGAGCACCACCCCGGTCACGCACAGGTCCACCGACGGGTCCGCCAGGGTGAGCGTCATCGCGGCGCCCGTCCCCGTGGCGGGGAAGTAGACCCGCGCCTGCCCCGCGCGCAGGGAGAGCTCGGCCCGCGCCGCCCCGAGCCGGGCCGTCGCCGCGGTGGCCCGCTCGGCGACGTAGGTGAACCCGGCCACGGCGTACGCCCCGTCGGACCGCACGGGGAGCGTCACCGTGCCACCCTCCTGCGGGAAGCACCGGCTGCCCCGCTCGGGCGCGGCGTATCCGCCGACGATCCGCGGCGGCACCAGGCTCCGGCCGTCCTCGGCGAGGACCACCGGCTCGGCGGCGGGGCGCGGGTGGCGCATCCGCTCCCGGAGCGGTTCCGGGGCGAGCGGGCTGAGCAGGTGCGAGCTGAGGTTGCTCTCGCCGAACCCGTAGATCAGCACGTCCGCCGGGAGCCACTGCGGATAGACGTCGGCCGTCGCCGGGGCCGCGGCCAGGGTGGCCCGGACCGCCTCGACGTAGCCGCGCGCCCGCGCCCGCTGCGCCGCGAACTGCGCCGTGTACGCGTCCGCCGAGACGTACGACGCGATGAGGAACGCGCCCACCAGCACGACCGAGACCGCCGGGACGGCGAGGCCGCGCGGCGGCAGCGCGCGGTACGGCCGCGCCTCCTCCCCCACCGGCAGGATCGTCAGGCCGGCGCAGAGGGCGAGGACGACGGCGGCGTCGGCCACGTAGCGCGGCTCCAGGGCCTGCGCCTCGAACGTGCCGCGCCCGAGCAGCACCGGGACCAGGTCGACGACCACCAGGTAGGCGAGCAGGATGGCCCACGCCCGCACCGCCCGCGCCCGCAGGACCAGCGTCGCCGCCGCGTACAGCCCGAGCACCGCCCACGCCAGCGCGACGCCCCACCAGGAGGGCGCGACGATCCCGCCGAACCAGGCGTCCGGGCCGCCGAGGGCGGTGGTGGGGAAGGTCTCGCCCAGGAGCCGCGCGGCGAACAGCGCGGTCTCGCCGGCTCCGGGCAGGCCCACTGGCTGGTGGCCGGTGTCGGCCCGGACGACGTACAGCACGGCCGCGGGAACGAGGACCGCGGCGAGCGCGCCCCAGACGGGCAGGTTCCGGCGCAGCGCGGTCCAGCAGCCGCGCGGCCACGGACCGGCCGTGAAGTACGCGCTCGAGAGCAGGAACAGCAGCAGCGGGATGCCGACCGCCGCCTTGAGGAAGTACGCGGCCAGCCCGAACAGGTACCACCCGGCGACCGCGACGACGTGCCGGGCCCGCCGGGTGCGCACGTAGTGCGCCTGCGCGGCGAGCGCCATGCAGATCGCGAGCTGCAGCGGCACCTGTTCGAGCCCGGCGGCCCACCACAGCAGGCCGGGCAGCGTCAGCGGCGTGAAGAGGTACAGCCCGAACGGCACCAGGATCAGCGCCCGCGCCCCGAACAGCACCCGCAGCAGCCGGTACATCGCGAACGAGGCGGCGGCCTGGAGCACCAGCAGCGCGCCGCTCGCCAGCTCCCAGCCGTACGCGTCGATCCGGGTGACGACCCACGCGAGCGCGAACCCGGCGGGCAGCAGCTTCGGACCCCACGGCGCGGTGAGGTAGTCCCACCCGAGGCCGCGCTCGGCGGCCCTGGCCACGAAGGCGAAGTCGTCACCCCAGAAGTAGCCGCGGCCGAACAGCGACCACTTCCAGAGCAGCTGCGCCGCGACGAGCGCGAGCGCGGCGGACGGCAGCGCCCACCGGCGCAGGAACGCCACGCTCACCCAGCGGGGGAGGTCGATCTCGAAGCTCCTCGGCGAAGCGCCCGTTCCAGCTCTCGATTCCACCGGCTCCGCTCCCCCGTGAGGTCGGCATCTCCCCGCAGCGGCCGAAAATCCTGCTGAGGGTCACGTTCTACCGCAGATCACCACAAGGGGATGAGCACGCCGCGATAACGGTTGCTCACGGAGCCGGTGGGCCCGATTTCCGGGACGCTCTCGACGTCGGCGCGGGGTGTGGCCGCTCAGTCGCCGGAGACGCGGCCGAGGCGCTCCATGGTCTCCACGTAGCCCTCGACCAGGTCGAAGACGACCTGCTTGGCCGACTTGACCTGGTTCATCGTGCCGATGATCTGACCCGCCGGGAACGTGGCCAGCTCGCCCGCGTCCGACCGGCCGATCCGGCGCAGCGCGTCGGAGATCAGCATGAACTGGAGCGGCATCGGCAGCGTGCCGGGCGACTCCGCCGACTCCCAGGCGTCGGTCCACTCGTTCTTGAGCAGCCGGGCGGGCTTGCCGGTCCAGCTCCGGGAGCGCACCGTGTCGCGTGAGGTGGCGGCGAGGATCCGCTGCCGGGCCAGCTCGGGCGTGTCGGCCTCCTCGACGGTGAGCCAGATCGAGCCGGTCCACACGCCCTCGGCGCCGAGCGCCATGCCCGCCGCCATCTGGCGCCCGTCGCCGATGCCGCCCGCGGCCAGGACCGGCACGTCCACCGCGTCCACCACCTGGGGGATGAGCACCATCGTGGAGATCTCGCCGGTGTGGCCGCCGGCCTCGGTGCCCTGGGCGACGACGACGTCCACGCCCACCTCGACCTGCTTGACCGCGTGGCGCGGCGTGGAGGCGAGCGCGGCCACCTTGACGCCGTGGGCGTGTGCCTGCTCCACCACGTCGGCGGGCGGCGGGCCGAGGGCGTTGGCGAGCAGCGCGATCGGGTGCCGCAGCGCCACCTCGACCTGCGGCCGCGCGGTCGCGTCGGTCCAGCCGAGCAGCACCTTGCCCGGGTCGTCCCCGGTGAGCGGCGGCACGTTGTGCCGGGCCAGCAGGTCCTCGACGAACTGGCGGTGCCCGGCCGGGATCATGCCCTGGAGCCGGGCGAGCAGGTCGGCGGGAGAGTCGACGCCGAGGTCCGCCCCCTCGTAGGAGGCCGGCATGACCACGTCCACGCCGTACGGCCGGCCGCCGACGTGCTCGTCGATCCACTTGAGCTCCAGTTCGAGCTCTTCCGGGGTGTAGTAGAGGGCGCCGAGCACTCCCATGCCGCCGGCGCGGCTGACCGCGGCGACGACATCACGGCAGTGACTGAACGCGAAGATCGGGAACTCGATCCCGAACATGTCGGTGACACGTGTCCGCATGGCCCGACTGTATGCCGGGCCCCAGCGCACTGCAACGTGTTCTAGTGAGAACCTTTCTGCGGCTTTTCTGAACGCCGACCTACTGATCAGTAACCAGAGCCGGACAGTCAAATAGAACGCGTTATACAGATCATTTCCGATATGTCGCCCGGCGGCTCCACCGAGCCGCCTCGGAGCCTCCCGCGGGACGCCCCTTTCGCGCGCCGTCAGCGGGGCATCCGCCGCCAGATCGCCTGCGGCAGCAGCCGCATCACCGCGAAGGCGGGCCGCAGCCGCGCCGGGACCCACACCACCCGCGCCCGCGACCTGAGCGCCTCGATCACCGCGTCGGCGACCTCGTCCACACCCACCGCCATCGGCGCGGGCGTCATCCCCTCGGTCATCCGCCCGATCACGAACCCCGGGCGGACGATCAGCACCCGCGCCCCCGAGCCGTGCAGGGCGTCCCCCAGCCCCTGCGCGAAGCCGTCCAGGCCGGCCTTGGCCGAGCCGTACACGAAGTTGGCCCGGCGGACCCGTACCCCGGCGACCGAGGAGAGCACGACCAGCGTGCCGTGGCCCTGCTCGCGCAACCGCCGCGCCGCGGCGAGCCCGGCCGAGACGTGGCCGCCGAAGTTGACCGCGACGTCGCGGGCGGCCGCCTCCGGATCCCGGTCGTAGACCGCCTGGCCGCCGAGCACGCCGAAGGCCGGGATCACCACGTCGAGATCGCCCAGCTTGGCCGCGGCCGTGTCGATCACGTCCTGGTGCGTCTCGGGCCGGGACGCGTCGAAGTCGACCACGTGCACCTCGGCACCGAGCCGCCGCAGCCGCTCCAGCTCCTCGTCCGGGACCGCGCCGCCGCGCGCCGCCAGCATGACCCGGCGCGCGCCGTCCCGGACCAGCCGGGCCACGATCGCCAGGCCGATCTCGCTCCTGCCGCCCAGCAGCAGCACCGTGTCCACCGAACCGAGCGCGTTCCTCACGCCCACCCCTCCTCACCCGACGGCCGGTTCACAGCCGCAGCCTCCTGGCCAGATCCGACCGGAACACGCCGTCCGGGTCGGCGGCGTCCCTGATCGCCCGCCACTCCTCCAGCCGGGGATAGCTCGCGGCGACCGACGCGGCCGACGTCCGGGAGTCCTTGGCCAGGTAGAGCCGCCCGCCCGCCTCCACGACCCAGTCGTCGAAGACCCGCAGCAGCCCGGCCAGCCCCGGCACGCCCGCCGGGATGTCCAGCGCCAGCGTCCAGCCCGGCATCGGGAAGGACAGCATGCCAGGAGTGCCCGCGCCGAACCGCTTCAGCACCGTGAGGAACGACACCACCCGGCGGGTCGACAGCGTCCCGACCACCCGCCGCAGGGTGTCCTCCGCCCCGAACGGCACCACGAACTGGTACTGCACCAGGCCGCCCGAGCCGTACATCCGGTTCCAGCCGGCGACGGCGTCCAGCGGGTGGAAGAAGGGGGTGACGCCCTGGATCAGTCCGCGCTTGGCCGTGGGGGCCTTGCCGTACCAGACGGCGTTGAACGCGCCGACGGTGGCCCGGTTGAGCAGGCCGTCCGGCACCCGGGGCGGCGCGACCAGGCGCTGCCGGGGGCCGAACGCGAGCGGGTCGCCGCGCACCACGCCGCGGACGTCCGCGCGCGTCGCGTGGTCGCCGCGGGTGAGCACGCTCCGGCCGGTGCGCCCGCCGCGGGCCATCAGGTCGATCCAGGCCACGGTGTAGCGGTAGCGGTCGTCGGTCGCGGTCATCACGTCGAGCGTCTGGTCCAGGTCGCGGGTCCGCTCGACGTCCACCCGCATCCGGGACGTCTCGATGGGGACGCACGCGAAGGTCGCCTCGACGATCACGCCGGTCAGCCCCATGCCGCCCACGGTCGCCCAGAACAGGTCGTCGGCCGGGCCGAGGACGCGGACGCTCCCGTCGGCCGTGACCAGGGTCAGCGCGCGCACGTGCGCGGCGAACGAGGAGTCGACGTGGTGGTTCTTGCCGTGGACGTCGGCCGCGATCGCCCCGCCCACCGTGACGTACCGCGTGCCGGGTGTGACGGGCACGAACCAGCCGCGCGGCACCAGGGCGGTCATCAGGTCGTGCAGGCTGGTCCCCGCCGACGCGGTCACCTCGCCCGCCTCCGGGTCGAGCGTCCAGGACGGCCGCAGGGCGGTGCAGTCCAGGACCGTGCCGCCGGCGTTCTGCGCCGCGTCGCCGTACGCGCGGCCGAGGCCCCGGGCGAGGAACCCGCGCCCGGCCGTGTTCTCCTTCACCAGCGCCGCGACCTCGTCGGCGGAGCGGGGGCGGGCGAGCGTGGCGGGGGTGGGGGCGGTGCGTCCCCAGCCGGTCAGAAGCGTCATGTCAGGTAGATCCCGATGGCGAGCAGGAGGAGCAGCAGGCCGAGGAAGACCTGGAGGGGCCGGTCCTTGAGGGCCAGTTCCTCAGGTTCCTCCCCTATGCCGCGATCCACAAGTAGCGCGTGTCTCAGGACGACGAGGACGAACGGGACGATGCTCAGCGCGTGCAGGCCGAGGGCCGCCCCCTGGTGCTCCTGGAGCGCCCACAGGCAGTACGTCACGATCATCGCGCCCGAGGTCATCGACCGGACTCCGGATAGATAGGACGTGGTGTACACGCTGAGCGTCGAGCGGGTTTCCCGCGCCTTGCCGGCGTTCCGGCTCTTCGCGGGGTGGGTAACTTTCACCCCCTTCCGCTCCTGTGCGCGCAGCTCGGCCTCCCGCTTGCCCGCGACCAGCAGGAGCGACCCCAGCGTGATCACGACCAGGAACCAGCTCGTGACCGGCACCGCCACCGCCACCGCGCCCGCGTACGCCCGGATCACGTGGCAGCCGGCGACCGCGACGAGATCGACCACCGGCTGGTGCTTGAGCCAGATCGTGTAGCAGAAGGTCAGCACGAGATAGCCCGCGACGACCGCGCCAAGCCGCCATCCCCCGGCCAGGCCGACGGCCAGGCCCGCGACCAGCAGCACCGCGCCGGCCGCCCGCGCCACCGGGACCGGCACGATCCCCGCGGCGATCGGCCGGAACCGCTTGCGCGGATGATTGCGGTCCGCCTCCACATCGGCGGCGTCGTTGAAGAGGTACGTCGCGCTGGCCGCCAGGCAGAACGCGGCGAACGCGATGAGCGAGCCGCGCGCCCCGGGCCCGGTCGTCAGCACCCCGGCGGCGGCCGGGGCCGCGAACGTCAGCACGTTCTTCAGCCACTGCCGGGGACGGCAGGCCCGCACCAGCCCGACGGCGAGGGACCTGCGCGCGCGAAAGCCCGCCGGCGGCGATGCCACCGGCGGGCGGACGGGGGCGCCTCCGCGCCCCATCAGGCGCTGCGGGACGACGGGACGCGGAGCAGCACGATCCCGCCGAGGATCAGGGCCACGCCCAGGATCAGCGAGACCAGCGGGAGTGTGATCGTGATGAGGGTGATCTGGCTCAGGTTGCCGCGAACCGTCTTGGCCAGGTCGGAGACGGACTTCGGCGTCATGACGGCGGTCGCGACGAAGGCCGGCCGCCGCTCGACGCCGTCCCTGGTCTTGAGCACCTCGTGGCGCTGCTGTTCCTGCTTCACCGGCGCGCCGGTCCTCGGCTCCACCCAGAACGTGTTCACGCCGTCGTACACGCGGTCGGCCGCGACGTCACCGGGCTCCGTCATGCCGAGCAGCGAGGCCGGGAGGTTGAGGCTGTCGACGACCGTCGGCGGCACCTGCTGCACGAACTTGTAGACCGAGAGGCCCTCGATCGTGTCCTCGCCCGCGAACACCGCGTCGTACGCCTTGCGCGTGGACGAGTTGAAAACCTTGTACGTCTTCTTCTCGACGCCGAAGGGGAACAGGTAGATCTGGCCTTCGAGCTGCACCGGCTCGCTGTCCACGTTCGCGCCGCAGCAGTTCACGCCGGCGCCGTCGTACTTGTTGAAGGCGCTGCGGAACTCGGTCCAGGAGATGCCCGGCCGCCCGTTGGTGACGTCGCTGGCCGAGGTGAACTGGTCCCAGACGACGTGGTCGTCCTTCGCCTCCTTGACGTCGCCCCGGGTGGTCACCGTGATGTCGACCGTTCCGGTGAGCACCTTCAGGTCCGGCTTGCTGAAGTACTGGGCGTTCTCCGCCCTGAGATAGGTGATCGAGTACTGGTCGGCCGGGGCCTGGATCAGCTGGCCCGCGTCCACGAATTTGACCAGTGGTGCGAGAACGATGAAGAACGCGCCGGCTGCCAACAGAACCAAACCAACTAAGCGGCGCATCGCTCCTCCTGGGGGGTGGGGGCATCGTCTGCCGTTTTCGTTCTGAAAACCGGTTCTATTTCGCGATATGTTAGTGCGGAGAGTGATCCACGTCACGAGGGATGCGGAAAAGTGACCGAAACAGGTTCTAGTAACGGCCCGCTCTCCTTCCCTCCGACCGCCCTTCCGGACAGTCCGTCGTCCGGATCTCCCGAGCCCGCCCCAGCGGAGGCCGAGCCGGTCGGGCTGCCCTCCGTCACCGGGCACCAGACGTCACTCGACGGCATCCGCGCGCTCGCCGCCCTCGGCGTCCTGCTGTTCCACGTCGCGATCGAGACCGGCGCCGCGCTGCGCAACGGCTTCACCGGCGGGCTGCTGGCCCGGGGCGAGGTGGGCGTGCCGATCTTCTTCACGCTGTCCGGGCTGCTGCTGTACCGGCCGTGGGCCCAGTCCGCGCTCTCCGGCGGCCGCGAGCCGGACACGCAGACCTACCTGTGGAAGCGGCTCTTCCGCATCATGCCGGCGTACTGGCTGGTCGTCGTGGTCGCCCTGCTGCTGTGGGCCGAGGAGCACCGCACGGACGCGTGGACGTGGACCGAGATGCTGCTGCTCCTGCACAACTACGACATCGACCACTGGTGGTTCGGCCTCGGCCCCCGCGGGCTCGGCCAGATGTGGAGCCTCTCGGTCGAGGTCGCGTTCTACCTCACCCTGCCGATCATGGCCGCGCTGCTCCGCGCGTACGCGACCAGGGGAGGCGTCACGGACGTCGGCCGCCGGGCCAGGCGGCTGCTGGTCGGCCTCGCCGCCGTCGGGGCGCTCTCGTACGTCTACACGATCTTCGAGTTCCACCCCGAGTACCGGCCCTGGATGAACCTGTGGCTGCCGCGCTCGTGGACGTTCTTCGTCCCCGGCATGATGCTCGCGGTGATCGCCGCCTGGGCGCGGCTGGAGGACGGCCTGCCGCGCCGCTTCTGCCACGCCATCGCCTCGTCCACCGGAACCCTCTGGCTGGTCGCGGCCCTGGCGTACGTCATCGCCTCGACGCCCGTCACCGGGGCGCGGTTCGTCGGCATCGACGGGATGTGGACCGGCCTGTTCGAGCAGGTCCTCTACACCACGGTGGCGTTCTGCCTGGTCGCGCCGGCCGCGCTGCAGCCCGACCGGCCGAACGTCGTGCGCTCCCTGCTCGGCAACCGGGTGATGAGCTACCTCGGCCGGATCTCCTACGGCGTGTTCCTCTGGCAGTTCATCGTCCTCTACCTGTGGTACGAGTTCACCGGCCAGCAGACCTGGACCGGCGACCTGCTGCTCAACTTCGTCCCGGTGGCCGCGATCACCGTCCTGGTCGCGCACCTGACCTACCAGTACGTCGAGGAGCCCGCCCGCCGCCTGATCCGCTACGTGAACACGCCGCGGCCCGCGGAGCCGAAGGAGGAGCGGGCCCTCGAACCCGCTCCCTGACCGAGTCGCCGTCAGCGGACCGGAGCGGTTTCCACGCTCACTCGTGCACGGTGGTGGTCCGCAGATGCGGGTCGGCGGCGATCTCGGCTTCGGTGAAGCGCCCGGTGACCCACTGGCCGCGCGAGAACACCACCGTCTGGTCGGTGTGGTGGGGCGAGGCGGGGTTCGCGGATTGGGAGTAGGTGAGGACGGTGCGGGCATGGGGGCCGTCGGGGGTGAGCTCGACGGCCATCATGAAGCTGGACCCGGTGTCCACCTCCGGATAGCGCCCGTCCGCGCCGAGCTGGCCGCGCATGCGCACCCTGTCGAAACAGCCCTCGCCCTCGGTGCAGCCGGGAAGCGGGATCGAGGAGTAGCGCTGCGCCTGACCCGGGGTGAGCATCAGGGGGATGTGGTTGGCCTGGAAGAAGAGCACCGCGTCGGCCAGGGCCTGCCGCACCGCCGGATGGTCATGCTTGAGCCCCCGAGGGGTGGTCAGCGGATGTGCGGAGTCGAACGGCACCCGCCACGGGCTGAACCCGGGCTCTTCCGGCCCGGTGGGACGCCCCAGCCGGGTGAAGAACTCGCGCCACAGGATGGCCCCCTGACCGTCCAGGGTGGCGCGCCCGTCCCAATCCCGCAGCGTCCCGCATGCCTCGCGCACGTTCACCCGCGTGCCGTCTGACGCGGTCGGCTCGGGGTGGCTGCGGCACAGCTTCAGCAGG
Source organism: Microtetraspora malaysiensis (assembly GCF_050947145.1). NCBI lineage: Bacteria > Bacillati > Actinomycetota > Actinomycetes > Streptosporangiales > Streptosporangiaceae > Microtetraspora > Microtetraspora malaysiensis. The sequence goes on along the minus strand of NZ_CP191998.1, from coordinate 1,728,134 downwards.
TCCGAGCGCATGAGCTCGAAGCTGTAGTTGCGCTTGGCGTACGCGGTGGCCTGCAGCGTGTCCAGGGTGAAGCCGGGCGTGCCGAGCCCGTCGGTCCCGGACAGCCGCCGGTCGATCATGTCCAGGCTGACCCGGGGGCGCGGCTCCAGCTCGGTGCCCGCCATGCCCCACGCGCGCTGGAAGCCGGTGAGCGGCTCCGACGGGTTCGTCATCCAGAAGGTGTTGTTGGAGTTGGCCACGTAGTCGGCGCGGGTCAGCCTGGGCTGGTTGGCCGGCCCGAAGATGCCGGGCACGACGGCGTCGCGATCCTTGCCCCACAGGCACGTGGAGGTCGAGCCGTCCAGGACGTATGCGTCCAGCCCCGGAATGGGCGAGGGCTTGGCGCAGCGGCGCGCCTGGGCGTCGGTGACGTTGGGGACGACCGAGCTGTCGGCGAAGTAGGCGGTCCCACCGGCGTCGGTGGCGAGCGTGTGGACGAACGACATGCCCTGATGGGCGTCCTGGGCCGCGCGTAGCTGGGTGACGTCTTTCGCTTTGGCCATCGCCAGCCACTCGTCGGCCGCGCGCAGGTTGGCGGCGTTGGCGTCGCCCAGCGCGTACGCGACCGCGTCGGTGTGCCCGACGGCGAGCACCGGGCCGTACCGCGAGGTGTAGAGCGTGTGGCCGGCGACGGTGCCGTCCTGCAGGGTGACCTCCACCTCCTGGCGACCCAGCGGCTCCGCCCGGCCGTCCACCAGGTAGCTGGTACGGTCGCCCGCGAGCTTCAGCCGGTAGACGGTGAAGCGCTGGGCGTGGGAGACCGTGTGGGTCCAGGCCACGCTCGCGTTGTGGCCGATCTGGACGACCGGCGTGCCGTACAGGCTGCCGCCGGAGACGTCGAGCACGCCGGGGATGGTGAGCTGCACCTGGTAGAAGCGGCGGATCCCGTTCCATGGGAAGTGCGGGTCGGCGAGCAGCATGCCGTGGCCGTCGCGCGTCGCCTCGCGGCCCAGCGCCCAGCCGTTGCTGCCCGCGGCCGGTCTCTTGACCGGGCCTTCGGTCTCGGGCTCGCCGACCCCGGTGATGGCCTCCTTGAGCTGGGAGCTTCCGACCATGCGGTTGAGGTCGAGCAGGTTGTTCCAGATGTCCATGGCGGTGATGGGTCCGACCCAGGCCTTGCCGCGGCAGGTGGGATCGGGCAGGTTCGCCACGCCGGTGTCCGCCAGGTACCGGTTGTACCCGGCGGCGTAGCCGTCGACCAGGCGGCGCAGTTCGTCGCTCGGCCCCACCGGCGCGGGCCGGGCCAGCAGCCGCCGCACGACGCCCGAGTCCGCGACGCTCTTGTAGTAGACGTCGCTGGCGAGGTTGGTGACCGGGCTGACCGGGTCGTCGGACTTGGCGGTGGCGCCGAAGTACCGGGATCGCTCGCCCCGCAGCGTCACCGCCCACGAGGCCAGCACGCACAGGTTGTCCTGCGCGAAGGCGTAGCCGTACCCGAATCCGAGTCCGCCGTAGTCCTTGGCGGAGATGTGCGGGATGCCGTACTCGGTGCGCCGGATCGTGGCGGAGTAGCGCGCGTCATCGGCCGCGGCGGGCGCGTTCGTGCCTGTCAGCGTCACGGTGAAGGCGAGCAGGACCAGCGCGATCAGCGCGGCCGGTCGCGGTCTGAGCTTCATCGGGCTCCTATTCGAAACGGGCGTTGTCGGGCGCGGTCATACGCTTGAGCAGCGGCAGGCCCGTGAGGATCACGAGGAGGGAGGCGGCCAGGCCGCCGCCGACGGCCGCGAAGTAGGCGGGCCCGGGCATCGCCAAGGAGGCGCCCTTCATCGCGAGCTGCTCGATGACCGGCTCGGCCACGCCGAAGCCGGCGCCGGCGGCGAGCACGGCGGCCAGGACGAGGGGCAGCGCCGACTCCAGCAGCACCACCGTGGCAAGTGTGCGTGTGGGCGTGCCGGCCAGCCGCAGCAGGGTGAACGGCTGCCTGCGCTCCACCAGGCCGCCGCCGACCGCCACCACGAGGCTGCAGCCGCCGACGACGAGGGTGAGCGCCACCATGGCCAGTGCGACGCTTTCCGCCCGGGAGTACAGGTCGGCTCTGGTCTGGGCGACCTCGGCGAAGGTCATCGGGGCGTCGGCGGTGTGCTCCGCCAGCAGCGTGCGCAGCCGTTCCAGCGCCGCCGCATCGCCCGTGCTGATCAGGACGGCCTCCAGGTCGAGTCCCGTGGCGGTGACGGACTGGCTGGCCGGGCCCGCCAGCGGAAGGAGCTTGTCGATGGTGAGGGGGTTGTCGGCACCGACGATGCGGGCGAAGTTGCCCGTCACCGCCTGTGCCCCCACGGGGCACCGGCCGAGCACGGGGAAGCGGGCCAGGCTCGAACACTCGACGACGGATCTCGCCGGCGGCGGGCCGTCGAGCGGCGGGCGGGCATTCTCCTGGTCGGCCCGTGCGTAGATCGGCAGCACGTCCACGCCCGGATAGGCGCGCAGCCGGGTGAGCAGATCCGCCCCCTCCCGCGATGACAGGCCAGGGGCGCCCGGCCGGGAGAACGAGGCGCCCAGCACATCGGTGAGCGCGCCGCCGGCCACGGCCTGCTGGCCCGCGACCACCGTCGGCACGAGGGCCGCGATCGTCGTCCCGATGAACACCGCCAGCACCAGCCCGCTCACCGACCGGAAGGCGGCCTTCGGGTCGGCGGCCAGGCGCTGCGCGGCCAGCAAGGTCGCCGCGCCGCGGGTCAGCCGAGCGGTCAGGCGCGCGGCCAGCATCGTCAGCCACGGACCGGCCAGCACCAGACCGACCATGATGAGCGCGATCCCGGCGTCGGCCAGCAGGGCGTCGGGTTTGCCGTCCTGGAACGCCGGGCCCGCGAACAGGCCCAGCCCGGCCAGGAGCGGGATCACCCGCCATGCCCTCGGCGGTGGCGGGGTGGTCTTCCTGGCCACGCCGAGGGGTGAGATCCGCACCCGGCGCAGTGACCACAGGGCAGCGCAGGCCGCACCGAGCGGCACGCAGGCGAGCACCACCGCGTACTGCCAGGGGCTCGGGACGGCCATCTCCGGAAAGAAGGACGAACCGGTGATCCGCACCCCGGCCACGGCAGGTCGCACCAGCTGGAAGAGCACGACGCCGGCCAGCGCGCCGAGCAGCGCGCCCAACGCGGCATCCACCGCGGCGAGGATGTTGACCTGGCGGGAGGTGCCGCCGACCAGCCTGATCGCCGCGAAGCGCGTCTCGCGGCGGGTGGCGGCCAGCCGGGTGGCGGCGCCCACCAGCACCAGCAGCGGGACGATCAGCCCGATGGCCGCGATGCCGAACCCGAACTGGTAGACGTCCGCGCTCTCGTCGACCGCGGGCTCGGTGGCGACTGTGTCGACCTGGCGGGTGCCGATCATGGCGGCGACCTGCTGCGGCGTCCGCCCGACCACGATGGCCAACTCGTCTGGCCCGGACAGCGCGGCCTGGCCGATCAGGCCCGCCCGCGTCCCGGGGAAGCGGTCGGCGAGTTGCTCGCGGGGCGCCGAGTCCAGCAGCCTGGTCAACGCGGGCGAGGCGTAGTACTGGCCGGGGCCGGGCATGCGGGAGAGGCCGGGGATCACCGGCGCCCGGGCACCGAGCGCGGCGGCGTCCAGCCGTTTGATCGTCTGGCCCGCGTAGTAGTCCTCGCGGAAGTTCCACAGCGCGCCGTCGGCGGTGCTGTCCAGGGCCCAGCCGCTGGGCGCCGTACCTCGCGTGCACTCCCAGCAGGGGCGGCCGTTGGTGGCCTGGAAGGCGTTGAAGAGCGACAGCGTGGCCAACAGCACCGCGACGCCGACCGCCACCCCCGCCACGATCAGCGCCAGCCTGGCCGCCGTCTCCCTGCCGCTGCGCAGCGATAACCGCAGCCCCAGCAGGATCATCGGACGACCCCGCTCGCGTACGGGTCGGTCAACCGGCCGTCGCGCACGACGACCTCCCGGTCGGCGGACGCGGCCACCCGGGCGTCGTGGGTCACCACGATCACGGTGGCGCCCTCCTCGCGGGCCAGGGCCACCAGCAGCTCCATCACGAGCTCGCCGGTGAGCGAGTCGAGCGCGCCGGTCGGCTCGTCGGCGAAGACGACCCGCGGCCCCGTCACCAGTGCCCTGGCGATGGCCACCCGCTGCGCCTGCCCGCCGGACAGCTCCCCGGTGCTCCGGTCGCCCAGGTCGGCCACCTCCAGGCGCTCCAGCCAGGAGGCGGCCCGCGCGTAGGCGTCCTTGCGCCGGGTGCGGCCGAGCAGCAGCGGCAGCGCCACGTTGTCGGCGACGGTCAGCTCCGGCACGAGCTGGCCGAACTGGAAGACGAAGCCGAAGGCGGTGCGTCGCAGTTCACTGCGGCGTCCGTCGTCCAGCGTGTCCAGCCGCCGCCCGTCGAACCACACCTCGCCGCTGTCCGGGGTGAAGATCCCGGCCAGGCAGTGCAGCAGCGTCGACTTGCCGGAACCGCTGGGTCCCATGACGGCCAGGACCTCGCCCGCGGTCACCGACAGGCTGGCCTCCCGCAGCGCGGGCGTGTTGCCGTAGGAGCGGCTGATCTCCTCGGCCCGTAGCAGAGCGTTGACGATCACTGGTCGCGCACCGCCTCCGCCAGCGCGCCGAGCCGGGCCTGGGTGATGTCGATCCACCGCAGGTCGGCCTCAAGGCGGAACATGCCGTGATCGGCGAGGAGCGCGTCGACCAGGTTGCCGGTGCGCTTGATCTCGGTCAGCTCTCGCATGCGTCGTAGATGGGTCGCGCGCTGGGCATCGAGGTAGCCCGCCGCGTCGCGCCCCAGCATCAGTGACAGCACGACCTTGGTGAACAGCACCGTGTGCAGGTACGGCTCGGCCGCGACCGGCTCGGCCAGCCACGCCTCGACCTCGTCGCTGCCCAGGGGGGTGATGGCATAGCGCTTGCGGTCGGGACCGTCTCCCGGTTCGCTCTGCCCGGCGGTGACCTTGCCGTCTCTGGCCAGCCGGCCGAGCGTGGAATAGACCTGCCCGAAGGGTAAGGACTTGCCCCCGCCCAAGAAGGTGTCGTAGTCGCGTTTCAAGTCGTATCCGTGGCTCGGCTCCCGTTCCAGCAGGCCGAGCAATGCGAGGGGCACACTCATGATCGCGACTATACCCTGAGGGTATATACGGCGCGTATACGAGACTCGCGGCGTCGGACGCGCCGGCGGCGGCCGCGGGCTCGTGCCGCTCTCCCGCGTTCCTCTGGAGCTTGACCGGGATACGGCGCCGCGCGGGCTCAGGGAGCGTCGGCGGGGACGGCGGCGCCGAAGGCCACCGCCTTGAGGCAGAACCCGGTGGTCCCCGGGTCGTCGAGGGCGATGCGCAGCCCGTCTCCGGCCCCCGGGTGGGGGAAGTAGACGAGCCGGCTCTCCGCCGTCGCGGGCAGGTCGAGCCGCCGGATCACCTCGCCCAGGGACACCTCGACCGTGACGGGACGCGTGCTGCGGTACGACAGGGCGCCCACCCCTTCGGGGCCGCCGAACGACTCGACGGGGAAGGCGACGGCACCGGCCCGCAGCTCGTAGCACGCCCGTCCCTTGGCCCTGCCCCCGACGCTGCGGCCCGTGGTCCCCGTGGCCCTGCCGCCGTCGCCGTTCAGGTCCTCCACCATGTCGAAGTACCCATAAAGGTGATCTATCGCCACGATCTTCCCCGAGTCGTCCACGACGTACGGCCGTTCGGCCGGGGCGGGGTCGCGCATCCGGGCCCGGAGCGCCTCGTCCGCAAGCGGGGCGAGGACGCGCGAGGTCAGTCGCCGGTCGCCGTTCCACGGCAGGACCACCTGATCGGGAACGGGCCGAGGGTAGATCTGGGCTCCCTCGGGCAGCCGGGCCAGCGCGTCCCGCACGTTCTCCACGTACGGCCGGACCCGGTCGGCGGCGGTGACCGTGTTCCCGTACGCGTTGACGGACGCCACCGAGGCCACCAGGAACGCGACGGTGAGCAGGGCCGTGGTCAGCGGCATGACACCGGGCAGCGGCCTGCGGTAGGCGTCGCCCTCGCCCCGGAGCGGCAGCGAGCTCAGCGCGAGACAGACGGCGAAGACGACGACGGCGTCGGCGACGTAGCGGGTCTCGGTGCCGACCAGCGCCGTGTACCTGCCCCGCGCCAGGATGGTCGGGATCGCGTCGGCGACGACGACGTAGAGGGCGGCGACGGTCCACGCCCGCCAGGCGCGCCTGCGGTAGAGGCAGGTGAACACCACCACGGCGGCCAGCGCGAGCCAGGAAACCACGATCATGGCGACCGGCGGGTCGGCGAGCCCTCCGGTTCCGGCCAGGCCGCCCCAGTTCAGCGGGCCGCCGACGATCCCGGTCGGGAAGGTGCGGCCGAGCATCCAGCCGGCGAGGCCGAGGGCCACGTCCGCCTTGGGAGTCCCCGCCCCCTCCTCCCCCGCGGTCCCCTGCCGCAGGAGGTAGAGCAGGGTGTAGCCGGCGAGCAGCGCCGCGTACGCGCCCCAGACGCGGGGGCGGGCGCGCAGCTCGCGAACCGCCGCCCGCACCCAGCCTTGCGTACGGCCCGTCCCGAAGTACGCGGTGGTGAGGGCGAAGGTCACGAGGGGCAGGAAGGCGCCCTTGGTGGAGAACGCCATCCCGAAGGCCGCCCAGGCCAGGCCCTGCCAGGCGTGCCGCGCGGTCCCGTCGCGCAGGAACCGCGCGTGCGCGGCCAGGGAGAACACCATGGCGACCTGGAGCGGCACGGCGTTGAGCGCGGCCGACCACCAACTCAGCGCGGGCACGGTGAGCGGCGCGAAGAGGTACAGGGCGAGCGGGACGAGGATGCCGACCCGGTCGCCGAAGAGGCGGCGCAGCAGCACCAGCATCCCCACGGACGCCACCGCCTGCAGCGCCAGCATGACGGCGGCGACCAGGAACCAGTTATAGGGGGCGATCCGGGAGAGCACCCAGACGAGGCCCAGCGCGCCGGGCATGAGGTGCCCCTTGTGCACGCGGGTGAGGTAGTCCCAGGTGAGGTTGTGCTCGTACGCGTCCCCGACGAAGAGGAAGTCGTCCTCGATGAAGTAGCCGCGCGCGAGTACCCCGCCCTTGAGCAGCAGCGAGATCACGATCAGCGCGAGCGCCGCGAGGACGACCGGGCCCAGCCGCAGCGAGGGGATGCGGATCTGGACGACGTCCGGCCGCCCCTCTCGCGCGACGTCCGTCTCGGTCATGGAGGACCCTTCCGCAGAATTCGCCAATGAAACAGGTTCTATATCGCAACACGTTCTATATACCGTGTAAGCTCCGCCGCGTGGAGACCCACATCCCACCCTTTCGCGCCGACCTCGCCCGCTCGGTCCGGCTGCTGAGCGCGTTCCGCAAGGAGCAGACCGACCCCGACTTCTTCTACGGCATGCTCGCCACCGACACGGTCGCCCAGCTCCGCGGCTACACCCGCCTGGACGGGGCGCTGGTCGTGGACGTGGGCGGCGGCCCCGGCTACTTCGCCGACGCCCTCCGGGAGGCCGGCGCGCGCACGATGTGCGTCGACTGCGACGCCGGCGAGATGCGGGCCAGGGACGGCGCCATGCCGGAGGGCGCGGTGCTCGGCAGCGCCCTGTGCCTGCCGCTGCGCACCGGCTCCGTGGACGTCTGCTTCTCCTCCAATGTGCTGGAACACGTTCCGGACCCGGGCGCGATGGCCGCCGAGATGGTCCGGGTCACCCGGCCGGGAGGGCTCATCTATCTCTCGTACACGAGCTGGTTCTCGCCCTGGGGCGGCCACGAGACGTCGCCGTGGCACTACCTGGGCGGCCACCGCGCGGCCCGCCGCTACGAGCGCCGATACGGCCGCCGCCCCAAGAACGTCTACGGCGAGAGTATGTACGCGGTGACCGTGGCGGAGATGCTCGCCTGGGCCCGCCGTGAGCACCTCCGGGGGGACGCCGAGCTGGTCGAGGCGCTTCCGCGTTATCACCCCCGGTGGGCCAGGCATGTCGTCCTCCTACCGGGCGTCCGCGAGGTCGTGACCTGGAACCTGCTCCTCGTGCTCCGCAAGCGCTGACCTGCGGAGCAGCAGCCCCGCACCGACCAGGACGGCGCCGAGTGCGACCCCGGCGATCGGGAGGACCACGCGGATCCACCGCGTCCACGACGCGAACGCCTCGGCCTCGGCCAGGTTCGCGGCCAGATCCTCCGCCGGCGTGCGCAGATCCGCCTGGAGGGCGACCAGCCGGTCCACGCCGTCGGCGGTGCGGAAGGTGTGGCGGACCCGCTCCTCGGTCTTGACCGGGACGCCGCTGACCGGCTCCACCCAGATCGTCCGCTCGGTCCGCGCCCAGCGGGTGACCGGCGCCGAGCGCGTCCCGGGCAGGCCGAGCAGCCGCCCGGGGAGCGGCGTCGCCACGTCCTCGATCTTCACCGGCAGGGTGCGCTGCGTGTACCGATAGGTGAGCGTGCCGTTCAGCGTCTCGGCGCCGGAGAACGCGATGGGCAGCGCCCGCCGCGACTCGACGTCGTAGTACTCGTAGTCGCGCTCCTGCGCGCCGAGGGGCCACCGGAAGGCCAGGCCGGACTGGCGGGCCGAGGTGTCGCCGTCCACGTACGCGCCGCAGCAGTCGGCGATCGCGCCGGTCCGCCGGTCGAAGCCGACCCGCCGCTCGTGGTAGCCGATCCGGTCGCCTTCGAGCGTGGTGAGCGAGGCGAACTCGATCCACACCGCGTGGTCGTCGTCCCCGGCTTTCGCGTCGCCGGTGACCGTACGGGTCAGCACGATCGGCCCGGCGCGCCTCCGCTGGGTCCCCGGGTCGAAGAACGCCGCCGACTTGGCGTACAGGCGGGCGACCGACGACCGCTCCAGCGGGGCGCGCACCACCTGGTCGTACACGTAGCCGCGCAGCAGCGGCACCAGCGTCAGCAGGAAGCCGCCCGCGCCGACCAGCACCAGCGCCAGGGCGCGCCGCGTGGCGGCCGTGCGCAGCAGAGCGGCGGCCGCGCGGGCCGCGCTCGCGAGGGCCGGGGTGGAGGTCAGGGTCGTGGGCGGGGTCATGGCGTGGGCACGGCCTCCCCGACGGTGACGTCGCCGGTGCAGAAGCCGCTGCCCGCCGGGACGTCGGTGACCAGCACCCGGTCGACACCGGGCGGGACGAGGAAGAAGACCTTGCCGAAGCCCTCCCTGAGGAGGAGCTGGGTGCTCCTGTCCCCGATCCACAGCGTCACCCCGACCGCCACGCGCGAGGCGTACCCGAGCCGGACCAGCGTGCCCGCCGGACCCGCGGCCGTGGCCGGCCTCCTGATCGGCACCTCGACGGCTGCTCCGGACGCCGGCCAGCACCCGTCGAGGGCGGTCGGCACGGTCCTCTCCCCCTTCACCTCGGCCGGGACCAGCCGTCCGGCGTCGTCGAAGACGAACCCCACGGGCGACGCCGGGGGCCGGTACATCCGCTTCCGCAGCTCCGGCGGCGCGAGCGGCCCGAGCACCCGCGAGGTCAGCGCGTACGGGCCGTAGGACGGGGCCAGGACGTCCGTGGGCGCCGTCCGGTCGTAGACGACGGCGTCCGCGGGGGCGGCGGCGAGGGCCCGCTCGGCGGTCGCGAGGTAGGAATGGCGCCGCGCGCTCCCGAGGTGGCCGCCGAAGACGGCCGTGGACGCCAGCGAGGCGACCGTGAACCCGCCCACCAGCAGGCCGCCCAGGCCGTAGACGGCCTCCCGGGACGGCAGCGCCCTGCGGTACGGCGCCGCCTCGCCCGCGATCGGCAGCACGGCGAGGGCCGCGACCAGCGCGAGCAGCGGCACCGCGTCCGCCACGTAGCGCGAGTCGCTGCCCGCGAAGGAGCCCACCAGGGAGACGCGGCCGTAGAGCGGCGGCACGATGTCCGCGACCACGACGTACGCCAGGAGGATCCCCCACACGGCGGCGGCGTGGCGGCGGTAGCGCACGGTGCCGGCGAACAGGGCGGCGACCGCCACGAAGGAGAGCGCGACGAGCAGGCCGGGCGGCGACGTCACCGCCCAGTCGCCGCCGGAGAACCACTTCCACGGCCCGCCGAGCACGGTCGGCAGGAACGTGCGCGCGACCAGCTCCCACACGAACCCGACCGCGTCGTCCGCCTCGGGCACGCCGGCGCCCTCGGCGTCGCCCGCCGCCGCGCGGACCAGGTACAGCGCCAGGTAGGCGAGGAGCGTCCCGCCGTACAGGAGCCAGACCCGGGCGTGCCGCCGCAGCGCGGCACGCGGGCCGCCGAAGTAGACGGCGGTCAGCGCGAGCAGGACGAGCGGGATCGCGAACGCCTTGAGGAAGAAGGCCAGCCCGAACAGCGTCCACCCGGCGGCGGCCGCGACGTGGACGGCCCGCCCGGAGCGCAGGTACAGCACGTGCGAGGCGACCGCCATGGGCAGCGCGATCTGCAGCGGCGCGGTGTTGAGACCGGCCGCCCACCAGGCGAGCGCGGGCACGGTCACCGGGGCGACGAGGAAGACGAGCAGCGGCACGATGACGGCCCGCCGCGGCCCGAACACCACCCGGAGCATCCGGAAGACGGCCAGGCCGGCGCACGCGTGCAGCGCGAGCACGGTGCCGCTCGCCAGGCCCCAGCCGTACGGCGCGAGCCGGGCGGTCACCCAGGCGAGCAGGAAGCCGCCGGGCATGAACTGGCCGTGGTGGACCCGGGTGAGGTAGTCCCAGGTGAGGCCGCTCTCGACGGCGCGCGCCATGAACTCGAAGTCGTCCTCCTTGAAGAACGCCTCGGCGACGACGGACGCCTTCCACGCGGTCTGCAGCAGGACGAGTCCGAGCGCGGTGAGGAGGAGGCCGTGCCGGCGGAGAAGGTCACGCGTGCCGCCGAGGAAGGACACGAGTTCGGGCGAGAGCGTGATCCGGATCTTCGCCGTTCCCTCGACGGGCGTGATCACGTTTGTCACGGTACTCCCGAAAGGCTGGGATCACGAGTGGCGATCTCGACCCGCGGCGGCGGCGAGGGCGAGGGCGAGGGCGCCCGGACGACGGCCGGCCGGCCGGGGATGTTCCCGAACAGGCAGCCGAGCAGCGCCAGGCAGAGGAGCTGGGGCACCAGATCGGTCAGCGGGCGGCCCCACGCCGCGTTCTCCATGCCGAGCAGGTACGTCCCCACGGCCAGGCTCAGCCCGGCGAGCGCGAACGCCACGATCCCGAGGCGCGGCGAGGCGAGCGCCCGCAGCAGGCGGAACAGGACGCCGCGTCTGGCGTGCGCGGCGGCCGAGACCCGGCGGAACCACACCGTCGCGGCGAAGAGCGCGGCCAGCACGACGAGGCCCGCGACGCCGCCGGTCCAGAAGCCGTACGCGGCGGCGACCGGCCAGAGCCACCGCGCCGCGACACCCCTCGGCGCGCAGGCGGGCAGGACGCGGCCGTCCCGGCGGCGGGCGGGCACCAGCGCGAGCGCGACCACGAGGAGGGAGAGGACGCCTCCCGCCACCAGCCCGGCGCGGTACACCGCGTCCGGCTCATACCGCATGGTCACGGTCCCCGCGGTGCCCTCGGGCAGGATCCACGCCTGCCGCCAGCCGTCGAGCCGCACCGCGGTCAGCGCCCGGTCGCCCGCGTAGGCGTGCCAGCCCTGGTTGAAGTTCTCGTTGACGACCAGGTAGCTCTCCTGGCCGGCCGCGACGCGGACCCGGCGCTCCCAGCCGGTCCACTCCTCCTCGTCGACCGCGCGCATCGCGGTGGCCGGCCCAGTGGCCGGAGCCGTCGCCGCGCCCGGGGCCCGCACGACCGCCGTCTGGATGCGGTACGGATCGTTCGCCGCCGCGGTCAGCCGGGTCTCTCCGGGGAGGACGTTCACCCGCTCGCACGACCGGTACGTCAGCTCCCGGCCGGCCAGGACGTCCGCCAGCGTGCCCTCGACGATCTCGGTGTTCACCGGCACGTCGTTGACCCGCAGCGTCGGCCCGTAGCCGCAGGGCAGCCGCAGCGGGAAGCCGCCCAGCCCGCCGAGGGGACGCACGCCGGGGATCGTGATGTCGGTGACCTCCAGCGAGCGCGAGCTGGGCGCGCTGAACTCGATGGTCAGCTCGCGCGCCTTGAGCGGAGGGAAGGCGATCCAGCCGTCGCGGCCCACCCAGCCCTCGCGGACGCCGCCCTCCGCCCGCAGCGTCACCCGTACGGGAGGGGCCCCGAGGTGGGAGTCGGGGAAGACGACCTTGATCCGGGACAGCGTGGTCACCTGGGCCAGCCGCACGTCGAGCGACGGCTTGCGGTCGAACGGGTAGGCGTACCAGACCGTCTTGGGGTCGCCGTCGAAGGCGGACCTGGCGAGCGCCGCCGGGTGGCCGGTGAAGGTCGAGGAGCTCGTGACGGTCAGCGGGTCGTTCGGGAGCGTGGTGAGCTTCTCGATCGCCGTGCGGTCGGTGAGCACGGCCCGGCCGGTGACGACCCGGTCCCCCGACCCCTGCGAGACGTAGGAGCGGTCGAAGCCGTACCCGTCCTCGCCCAGCACCTCCAGCCGCCCCGAGCACGTCCACACGTAGGAGCCGCGCATGCAGCCGGGCACGTTCCCGTTGCGGCTGAACGACACGGTCGCCTCGCCGGACCGGTCGCCGGGCACCTCGGGGACGACGATGGTACGGCCCGGCCGTACGCCGGGGATGGTCAGCTCGGTGACGCCGACCCGGCTGCCGAGCGTCGTCTTCGGCGAATAGGCCAGCCGGGTGACCCGGACGCGGATCCGGCTCGTCTCGCCGGGCGGGACGGCGAGCCGCTGCTCATCCTCGGTGGCGCGTACCGGCTGGCGCAGCGTGCCCGCGTCGGTCTCCACCTCGATCTCCGACGGCGGCGGCCCGATCGCGGCCTGCTCCAGCGCGATCGTCACGTACGGCAGGCGGACCGGCCGGGTGAGGCGCACCTCCAGCCACTCGCCGACCGCTCCCTTCCAGCCGCTGGAGCGCCAGCCCGTCCGCCGGTCCCCGTCCAGCGCCGCGTACGGCTGGCGCCCGGGGTCGCGCGAGCCCGGCATGGCGGTCACGTCCGCCTCGGACGATGAGGCGCGCACGTCCACGATCTCGAACAGCCGGGCGGTCGACTGGAACGTCGTCCACGCCGGGTCGGTCAGGTCGGTGCCCGGGTCGGGGTCGTCCCTGGTCAGGGTGGCGGTGGACGACTGCCTGAGGTCGCTGAGCGCGACCCCCCTCTTCCGCAGGGTGTCGGTGACGATCGTGTCGTACGGCGGGATGTCCAGGGCGCCCGGGTCGTCCCCGAGAATCACCGGGCGGTCGCCGGAGAGGAGGTCCTGCTCGGCGAGGGTGAGCAGGGCCTCCGGCGCCCCGCCCACCCGCAGCGCGCCCGCGACCGGCACGGTCCCGGCGCGCTGGGCGGGGTCCCCGACCTGGTAGATCTCCACCGCGTGGTACGGCTGGTCCAGCCAGCCGGAGGCGGTGTCGTTCTGGGCGATCCCGACGCCGGGGCCGAACTGCGCCACCAGCCTGAGGCCGGGCGAGTCCTCGATCGCCTGGTGGACGCGGGCCGGCCAGGCGCCGCCGATCGTGCGCCGGTCGAGGTCGTTGCGCACGACGAGGTGGGAGACCCCGATCCGGCGCAGGGTGGCGGTGAGCCCGACCGACCCCCGGCCGCTGGAGAAGCGGTCGTCGATGGCCGCGAGCAGCCGGGTGACGCCCGCCGACCCCCACGGCACGATGGTGTACGTCGCCCAGCGCGTGGTGAGCAGCGGCTGCATGGGCTCGTCGAGGGGGCGGCCCCACAGGTATTCGCCGCGCTTGGACCCGGGCAGGGCGAGCACCGTGCCGTCGCCCGCGTTGTCGTCCAGCCAGGTGGTCGCCTGCTTCCAGTAGTCCGGAATCTCCGCGAACGCCCCGGAGGGGGCGAGCCCCTGGGCGACCACGGGCACGCAGGTGAGCGCGACCAGCGCGGCGCTCGCCGCGGCGAGCGGCGGCCGCCACCGCGCCCGGGCCAGGGTGAGCAGCCCGGCCAGGCCGAGCGCCATGGGCAGCCGGATCAGCGCGTCGAACTTGTGCAGGTTGCGGAACGGCGCGAGCACGCCGTCGAGCAGGCCGAGCACGGGAGGGTTGAGCGGGCCCGCGACCGCGCTGGCGTGCCCGGCGACCACGATCGCCACCCCGGTCAGGAGCGAGATCAGCAGGAAGGCGCGCTCGGGCAGGTCACGGCGCAGCAGGCCGGCCAGTCCGAGGCAGGCGGTCAGCACCGTGACGACGATCAGCCAGGGGCGCAGCGCCTGCTCGTAGGCCACGGCCATCCACGGCTCGCCGTCCACGGACAGGAACGCGAGCCAGCTCGACGTGCCGCGCAGGGTGTTGGTGAGCGACGTGACCTGGGTGGTGGCGGCGGCGTTCTCGATGTACGGCAGGAACGAGAAGACGTACCGGCCCATCACCAGCAGCGGGACCAGCCACCAGCAGGCGACGGCGGCGACCGCGCCGAGCCACCAGGCGAGCAGCCGCCGGCGACGCGGCCCCGGCGTCCGGGTGAGCAGGTAGACGAAGGGGACGATCAGCACGGCCAGTTCGGCGGCCGCGTTGACGCCGCCGCAGAACAGGAACGCGACCCCCGACAGCGCCGCCGCCCGGCGCGGCCCCAGCTCACCCCTGGCCCCCTTGACCAGCGGCAGCATGACCCACGGCAGCAACGCGCTGGGCAGGAACTCCGAGGAGTTGATGCCGATCAGCGCCTGCGCGTGCGGGGCCAGCGCGTACGCGAACCCGGCGAGGATCCGGGCGCCCGGCGTGCCGATCCGCAGCGCGCGGGCGAGCTGGACCGTCCCGAGGAAGGCGGCGCACAGCACGAACGTCATCCACAGGCGCTGCACGTTCCACGCGGGCATGTCCAGCGCGAGGAACAGCGCGTAGAAGGGGCCCATCGGGAACAGGTAGCCGTACGCCTGGTTCTGCAGGTGGCCGAAGTAGGCGTCGTCCCACAGGTGCAGCGCGCGGCCGAGGAACGCCAGCGGGTTGACCGCCATGTCGAGCTTGGTCTCGGCGATGATCTTCTCGGTGGCGGTGTTGAAGGCCACCGCGGCGAGGAGCAGGCATCCCGCGAGCAGGCGCAGCCGATGCCGGAAGCGCGCGCTGTAGCCGCCGTCCCCGCCACCGCCGTCCCGCCCGCCGCCACCGCCGTCCCGCCCGCCGTCACCGCCGTCGTGGTGCGACCGCGTCCCGGGGTCGGCCGCGGCGCGGCTCTCCGTGCCGTTCTCACGGCCGTTCCGGGGGCCGTTCCCGAGGCCGTTCTCCTGGACTGAGGGGGGTGGTGCCACCTGGCGGATCCAGCCGGCAAGGGTCACTGAGCTGCTCCGGGAAGGGGGGTGCTCTTGGCGAGCTCGGCGGCGATGAGATCCGCCATGCTAGCTCCGGTTTTGCCCCATGTGAACTCCCTTGCCCAGTTTCGGCATGCAGCCTGGATCCGGGCGCGCCGCGCCGGGTCGGCCAGCTCCTTGAGCGCGCGTTCGACGACGGCTGCCAGGCAGTCGCCCTCGCGCACCAGCCAGCCCGTCACCCCGTCGTTGACCGAGTCGCGCAGCCCGGCCACGTCGTACGCCACGGTGGGCACGCCGAGCGCCGCCGCCTCGATCACCGTGAGGCCCCAGCCCTCGAACTCCGAGGCGGTCACGTTGAGCACCGCCGCTTTGATGACCGCGTTCTTCTCCGGCTCCGAGAGGTAACCGTGCAGGCGCACCCGCTCGGTCACGCCGCGCTCCCGCGCCCGCCGCGCGAGCGCGTCCAGCTCGGGACCGCGCCCGACCACGTGGACGGCCAGGCCCGGCCACGCCTCACGCAGGTCGGCGGCGAGGTCCACGACCCGGTCGATCCGCTTGTGCCCGACGAGGCGGCCCACGTACACGAGGGCCGGCTCGCCCTGCACCGGCATGTCGGCGATGGGCCGGGCGACCGGGCTCCCGTTGGGGATGACCACGATCGGCGCCTGCCAGCGCAGCCGGGCGCGCAGCTCGTCGCGCGACGACTCCGAGACGGTGACCGTGGTCCGGTTCCGGTACACGACGCGGGCGACCGGCCCCTCGACGAAGCAGCCGATCCACGCCAGCCAGCGGGGGAAGAACGCGTAGAACTGCCGGTCGTGGACGTGGTGGACCAGCGACACGACGGCGGTGCGCCGCGCGACGACCAGGGGCGCGAAGAACGGGATGCCGTTCATCGAGTCGATGACCAGGTCGAACCTCCGCCGCCTGAGCAGCAGCCACAGCGACACGAGCAGGTAGACGAGGTAGCGATTCCCCATCCGCCGCAGCTCGATGTCGTCCCGCCGCTCGGCCGCGCGCTGCCCGGGCTCCCGGCTGGTGACGAAGTGGACCAGCGCGCCCTCGCCCACGAGGAAGCGGCTGACCTGCCAGGCGTACTCCTCGGCGCCCCCGGCGGCCGACTGGAGCGGTTCGCGGAAGTTGAGCACGGCGACCCGCACGCCGCGCAAGGAGCGCTGGGGGGCGGCGGCGGCCCCGAGGAGCTGGGGACGGTGCCGGCCGCGCCGCTCGGGCGCGAACGGGCCGCCGTTCGCGCCCACTTCCGGTACGGCCACGATCACTCCTCCCGTTCCTCGTACGGCTCCGCCGCACTGTGCTCCCTGGTGCGGGCTCCGCCGCACCCTGAGTCCGGTACGGCTCCGCCGCGCCCAGCTTTCTGATGTGGCTCCGCCGCGTTCTGCGAAGAAAATCGGAAAGGCGGGAAATTTCGTGAATACTTGCGGCGGCCCGGAGACCCGGAAAAAGGCATGACGAAACAGAACCCATCGCCCGCCGGGCCCGCGGACCGGAATTACCGGTGATCTAGATCAGTGCGATCGGAGAGATCAGCGAGTGCCGTAGTTGTAGAGCGGCTTGTTCGGAGGCTCCGGCGTCGGCGATGCGACATTGACAACCGCCACTGAGGCGACGCCGGCGAGCACCGCTCCGACCGCCAGCGCGGCAAGCACCTTCAACATCGTGCCTCTCCCTCCCGGGTCCGTACGCAGTGTGCCGAGAGTAGAACGTGATACAGGTCATAAGCCAGAGCGTTAGTCAAACCGTGACAATGCAAGTTACCCTCTGGTACTGGCCCAATTGCCGAATAATCGCAGCTCACAACCGCAACAAGAGCAGCTCTCCGGCACGGAGAATCGGCCGCACACCGGGAAACCGAGACGAGAACTCGTTCTCATTTTTTTGCGCGATGAGAACGAATCTCACTTCTTCGCGGACGAACGCCGCGGTGAGCGGGCCGCGCCCGTCCCGGATCAACGCGCCGATCCGCCGGGCCCGCGGCGCCTCCGCGGCGACCCGGATCACGCCCCCGGCCCGCCGCTCGACCACCAGCGTGTCGTCCCACAGGACCGGCCGGGCGAACATCTTGGTGGCCGGATCGAGGATCACCCGCCCGCCGTTCCACGCGAACGCGCGGTGCGCGCCCCACGGCAGCGACACCAGCGCGCCCGGGGCCGGGTCGGCGTTGACCACCGCCTGGACCCGCCGCCACTCGTCCGGATAGTCCACCGCCGCCAGCCGGCCGAACGCGCCCAGGGCGAACGTCGGCAGCACCAGGACCGGCACGGCCGCCGCGGCGAACCCGATCCGCCCGAGCCGGTCGGCGGCGTACGCGAAGCCCAGCGCCTGGCAGAGCACGAGAGGCACGATGAAGAGCTGGCCGTCGCGGAACGGGCCGAACCCCGGCCACCACCCGATCAGCCCCTTGAGCACGCCGGGCGCGAACGCGCCGAGGCCGGCCACGCCCAGACCCACGACAGCCGCCACGGCCGACCCGCGGGCGAACCGCCGCTCCCCCGCGACGGCGGCCCGGGCGAATCCCGCGAACCCGGCCAGCGCCACCAGGCTGAGGACGAGACGTACGGCGGCGACGCTCCACGAGCCCTGCCCCGGCACCTCCGCCTCGGCGTTCCAGACACCCCCGAGGCTGAGCAGGCTGCCGAGCGTCCCGAAGGGCCCGTCGGCCCGCGCCGCGAACGCCTCCACCCCCGCCGGGTCCGTCACCGCGCGCGAGCCCAGCGCCGGGACCAGCCACGGCAGGCTGAGCACCGCGACGAGCAGCGCGGTCACCGGCACGCCCGCCCGCAGAGCGCGGGGCCGCCCGGACAGCGCCGCCACCGGCAGCACGGTGATCGCGGTGACCAGCGTCGCCTGGAAGCCGCCGACCGCCGCCGGGACGAGCGCCGCCGCCAGCCGTACGGCGTCCCGCCGGGTGGTGGGGCCGCGCGCCGCCGCGCGCACCGCCCAGGGCAGCCCGGCGAACCCCAGGAGCAGTGCCCACTGGCCGAGCAGCAGCCGCTGCGCGAGATAGGCGTTCCACGCGTAGAAGGCGGCGGCCGCGAGCCGCGCCGCCGGCCGGTCCCCCGGCAGCAGCGCCGCCGCCCCCGACGCGGCGAGCACGAAGACGCCGAGCAGGAGCGCCTTCTGCACCACGTCCGCCGGGAGCGCGAGCGACAGCAGCGCCACGACCTGGTCGCTCGGCACCGCCCGGGGGAAGCCACCGGACCCGCCCGATCCGAGGACCAGCGGCGGGTCCGGCACGAACACCATGTCGTACCGCAGCACGTACCCCGGCCCCAGCGCGGGCCCGAGCGCCAGCGCCCCGAGCAGCAGCCCGAGCGCCGCAGGGCCGAGGCGGGCGAGCGCGCGGGCGTGCCGGGGGGCCAACCGGGACTACTTACCCGGTTCCGGATCGCGGGGCAGGCCCAGCATCCGCTCCGCGATGATGTTGAGCTGCACCTCGGTCGTGCCTCCGTAGATCGTCATCGCGCGGGTGGCGAGGATGGCCCGGTTCCAGTGGCCCGCGTCGCCGAGCTTCCAGTCGGCGGCGGTCACCGCCGCCGCCCCGAGGAGGCCGACCGCCACCTGCGCCACGTTCTGCGCGTGCGAGGTGGACAGCAGCTTGCGCACGGACGCGTCCGCGCCCGGCTCGTTCCCGGCGAGCTGCTTGAGCGTGACCCGCAGCGACAGCGCGTTGATCGAGTGGCTCTCGCAGACGACGTGGGCGAGCTCCTGCCGCTCCACCGCGGTGAGCTCCCGGCCGAGCCTGCCGCACAGGCCGAGCAGGTCGGGGACCGAGGCGCCGGTCCCGCCCGAGCCGGACGACAACGACACCCGCTCGTTCGACAGGGTGTTGCGGGCGACCTTCCAGCCCTCGTTGACCGCGCCAACGACGAGGTCGTCCGGCACGAACACGTCGTCGAGGAAGACCTCGTTGAACAGGTTCTCCCCCGTCATCTCGGTCAGCGGCCGCACGGTCACGCCCGGCGCCTTCATGTCCACGATGAAGTACGTGATGCCCTTGTGCTTGGGCCGGCTGCTGTCCGAGCGGGCGATGCAGATGGCCCACTCCGCGACGTGCGCCACCGACGTCCAGATCTTCTGACCGTTGAGCCGCCAGCCGCCCTCGACCTTCTCCGCCTTCATCTGCAGTGAGGCGAGGTCGGAGCCCGCACCCGGCTCGGAGAAGAGCTGGCACCAGATCATCTCGCCGCTCAACGTCGGCGGCAGGAAGCGCTCCTGCTGCTCCGGCGTGCCGTACGTGACGATGGACGGCACGACCCAGGCGCCGATGATCATCTGGGGCAGCGCGACCTTCGCCGCGCGCAGCTCCTGGTGGATCAGGACCTGCTCCAGCGGGTTGGCGCCCCGGCCCCACGGCTTGGGCAGGTGCGGCAGGACGAAGCCGGAGGAGGCCAGCGCGCGCTTCTGCTCGCTGCCCCGCTTGCCGGGGCCGTCCGGCGCGGTGGGCAGCTCGGCGATCCGGGCGATCTCCTCCCGGATCGCGGCGCGCAGCCGCTCGGCCTCCTCGGGCAGGTCGATCTCCAGCTCGCGGGAGACCCCGCCGAGCGCCAGCGAGGCGACGGTCTCGGCCCAGTCCGCCGACGGCCCGAGCAGCGCCCGCACGCTCAGCGCGCGCCGGTAGTACAGGTGTGCGTCGTGCTCGAAGGTGTAGCCGATGCCGCCGAACGTCTGGATGGCGTCCTTGGCGCACTGCACGGCGGCGTCGGGGGCCGTCACGCCCGCGATCGCGGCGGCGTAGGCCAGCTCCTCGCCGGTGGCGCGGGTCGCGTCCCACACCGTCGCCCTGGCCTGCTCCAGCGCGACCAGCATCCGCGAGATCTTGTGCTTGATGCCCTGGAACTGCCCGATCGGGCGGCCGAACTGCACGCGTACCTTGGCGTAGTCGGCAGCGGCCGAGACGCACCAGGAGGCGACGCCCGCCGCGTCCGCGCCGAGGACGATCGCGGCCAGATTGAGGACGTCCGGGCCCTCCAGTCCGTCGAGCACGCGCTCGGCGGGCACGGCCACCGACGCCACCTCGACCTTGGCCACGCCGCGGGTGAGGTCGAGCGACGGGATCGCGGTGACGGTCGCCTGGGCCGCGTCCAGCGCGACCCACTCCTCGCCGCGGTCGGTCGAGACCGGCAGCACCAGCACGTCGGCGAGCGTCGCGCCGAGTACCGGCTCGGCCACGCCGCTGATCGTCAGCACGCCGTCCTCGCGGACGCCGGAGATCGCTCCGGTGAGCGCGACCGCCCCGACCAGGGTGCCGTCGGCCAACCCGGGCAGCAGCTCCGCGTGGGCCTTGCCGTCGGCCGACAGGATCGCCGCGCCAGCGAGCACGGTCGGCACGATCGGGCCCGGGGCCACCCGCTCCGAAAGCGCCTCGATCGCCACCGCCGCCTCCAGCAGGCCGTACCCGGCGCCGCCGTGCTCCTCGGGGATGTGCAGGCCGAGCAACCCCTGTTCGGCCAGGCCGGCCCAGAAGGGAGGCCGTTCCTCGGCCCCGCCGCCGGCGGCCGCCACCGCGCTCCGCACCACGTCGGCGGGAATGGTGCGCTCAGCCCACCGGGTGACCGACTCGCGCAGCGCCTCGTGTTCCTCGCTCAGACCGATCGCCATCCGACCCTCCAGGCTCGAACCGTCGCAGGGAAATGCCCCAGAATCATATTCTGGAGCTTTGTTCTCCGGCTACACCTCTCTACATCGGGCGAAGGGTCCAAAAGAGCATATTGAGGTCGCGATAGAGCTCCTGGCTCGTGTCGGGGACCGTGGCGAACAGCAGCGCGGGCTTCGTCCTGCCGGTGCCGACCACGGCCACGATCGCCTCGGACACGTGCCTGCGCCCGTCGATCCGGTACGTCACGCGGTAGCCGAGCAGCCACCCCGACCCCCGGCGCAGCGGCTGCGACGCCGTCCAGTCGAGGGAACCGCCCTCCGGTTGGAAGCGCAGCGTCCACCTCGCCGCCCGCGCCGCGACCGTCCGGTACGCCTCCGGCGCGGTGAGGGCCTCCGGGACCGCGCCCGGCATCGGGCAGGAGACGATCAGCGCCCGGCCCGCGCGCTGCGCGTGCACGAACGGGGCCGGGGCGGTGGCGGTCCGCCACGGGGCGGCGAACCCGGCGTACCCGATGCCCGACTTCGCGTCCACCACGAAGTCCCCCGCCGGCGTGCCCGCGCCAGGGTGAACCACCATGGACAGCGCCGTGGGGACCGGGGGCAGCCGGACCGGCCGCGGTACGGCCGAGGCGGACGTGGAAGGGGCCGCCGAGGCGGCGGGACCGGTCGCCGACCGCCCCTGGTGGAGCGACGCGGGCGCGGCCCCCGGCCGGTCGCCGGAGAACGCCGTGAACACCAGCACGATGGCGGCGGCCGTCCCCGCGCACGCGAGCGCGGTGTAGATCAGGCGGGCCCGCCGCGGGCCGGGAGGCGGCTCCGGCCGCATCTGGGGCATCGGGGTCGTGTACGGCTCACCAGCCTCGGCCATGCCCGCAGATTACGCGACAAACGCCGGGTCGCGACGGCATTGTCACAGTCCGTCAGGAATACCTCCCTCCATGGGGGTAGTCGCTCGCGCATGGGATGTTCACGCACCCTCGGCCGCACCGCGGCGTCGATGGCACTGCTCGTCGGCACGGCCTGCGGAAGCCCGACAGCCGGCCTCACGGCGGGGCTGTCCGCTCCGACCGGGACGCCGCCCCCGTCACCGACCGCCCCGGCCGGCGCGCCACCCGCGCAACCGGGCGGCACGTCCGGGCAGGAGAGCACGTACGAGCAGGTCATCAAGCGGGTCCTGCCATCGATCGTGCAGATCACCACCAAGCAGGGCCTGGGCTCCGGCATCGTCTACGACAAGGACGGCCACATCCTGACGAACGCCCACGTGGTGAATGGGGCCAAGCGGTTCTCCGTGACGCTTGCGACGGGCGGGAAGCCGCGGACCGCCCGGGTGATGAACGTCTTCCCGGCCGGCGACCTCGCCGTGATCAAGGTGGACAACACGCAGGGCCTGCAGCCCGCGTCCTTCGGCCGCTCCGCCGACCTGCGGGTGGGTCAGATCGTGTTGGCCATGGGGAACCCGCTCGGCTACTCCGGCAGCGTCACCGAGGGCATCGTCTCCGGGCTGGGCCGCACCGTCAGCGGATCGAGCGGCGAGGGCACGCCCACCTCGACCATCCCGGACGCCATCCAGACCTCCGCCGCGATCAACCCGGGAAACAGCGGCGGCGCGCTGGTGGACCTGAACGGCAACGTCATCGGCATCCCGAGCCTGGCCGCGGTCGACCCCGAACTGGGCGCGGCGCCCGGCATCGGCTTCGCCATCCCGAGCGACACGGCGACCGACATCGCCAACCAGATCATCAAGAACGGCCGGGTCGTCAACAGCCGCCGGGCGGCGCTCGGCATCCAGGTGGGCACCGCGGTCGACGCGCTGGGCTCACCGATCGGCGTGCTGGTCGGCCGGGTCACCAACGGAGGCGCCGCCGAACAGGCCGGGATCAGGCCGGGCGACGTGATCGTCAAGGTCAACGACACCCCGACCCCGAACACGACGGCGCTGTCCGAGGCGCTCGCCCGGCTCCGTCCCGGCGAGAGCGCCAAGGTCACGCTGCTGTACCCGAGCGGGACCACGAGCACCGTCACCGTCACCCTCGGCCAGCTCCCCGGCTGATCCTGACATTCTTGTGTGAGAAAGGGCGTTCGGGCTTGGTATGGAGTCGGCGGCCGTTGTTACCGTCATCCGGTGATCGCTCCCGACCTCACCGAATTCATCGCCGGACTGCCCAAGGCCGAGCTGCACGTGCACCACGTGGGCTCCGCGTCGCCCCAGATCGTGGCCGAGTTGGCCGCGCGCCACGAGGGCTCCACGCCGGTCCCGGCCGACCCCGACCTCCTCGCGGACTACTTCGTCTTCCGCGACTTCGCCCACTTCATCGAGGTGTACCTGGCCGTCGTCGACCTGATCAGGGACCCCGAGGACGTCTGGGCGCTCTTCCACGGCGTCGGCCGCGATCTGGCCGCGCAGCGGGTCAGGTACGCCGAGCTCACCGTCACACCGCACCTGCACCTCTCCCGGGGGTTCGCCGCCGCCGAGTTCTGCGAGGTGATCGAGGACGCCCGGCGCGCGGTCGAGCGCGACTACGGCACGATCCTGCGCTGGTGCTTCGACATCCCCGGCGAGGACGGCATCCCCGGCGCCGACCAGACCCTCAAGGTGGCCCTGGAGCAGCGTCCGGACGGCCTGGTCAGCTTCGGCCTCGGCGGTCCGGAGATCGGCGTGCCGCGCACGCAGTTCGCGCCGCACTTCGCCGCGGCCCGCGCCGCCGGGCTCCGCTCCGTCCCGCACGCGGGCGAGACGACCGGGGCGGCGACGGTCTGGGAGGCGATCCGCGAGCTGAAGGCCGAGCGGATCGGGCACGGCGTGCACAGCGTCGAGGATCCCGCGCTGCTCGACCACCTCGCCTCCGAGGGGATCGTCCTGGAGGTCTGCCCCACCTCGAACGTGCGGACCCGGGCCGTCGGAAGCCTGGCCGAGCACCCACTCGCCGCCCTGGTCAAGGCGGGCGTGCCCGTGACGATCAACTCCGACGACCCGCCCATGTTCGGCACCACCCTGAACGACGAGTACGCGGTGGCCGCGGAGCTGCTCGGGCTCGACCGGG
Organism: Microtetraspora malaysiensis; assembly: GCF_050947145.1. NCBI lineage: Bacteria > Bacillati > Actinomycetota > Actinomycetes > Streptosporangiales > Streptosporangiaceae > Microtetraspora > Microtetraspora malaysiensis. The sequence continues at coordinate 1,704,288 of NZ_CP191998.1, read as the reverse complement.
ACGGCGTGGCCGACCTGGCCCGCAACGCCGTACGCGCGTCGTTCCTCACGGTGGAGGGCAAGAACGCCCTGATCGCCGAGATCGACGCGTACGCGGCGGGCGCCGACGCCTGAAAGACGCGAGCACGCCGCTGGTCGCCCGGCTGCGCGCCGCGAGCCCCGAGTTCGCCAAGTTGTGGGACCGGCACGAGGTCGCGGTGCGGCGCGGCAGCCGGCTCGGATCGGCCGCCCCCTGAACAAAGCAAAAACCCGCGGAAGACGGCCGCTAGGCCATCGACCACGGGTCAACGACGGAGTTCCAAGGGGGGCGCCCCCTGGGCAAAACAAAGACCCGCGGAAGACGGCTGGTAAGCCATCGACCACGGGTCTCCCATGTGGAGGTGGCGGGAATCGAACCCGCGTCCTTCAACACCAAGACAGGGCTTCTCCGGGTGCAGCCTGTTACGTCTTTCTCAGCCCCGGCAATCTCACAGGCGAGTCGCCGACGGGCTCAGTCACTGTTTGGTTTCCCGATCGACCCCGTGACCGGGTCGGCCGGTTGAGCCTTCTAGCGATGTCAGATCCGGGCCGAAGGCGCTCCCGGGCTGACAGAGGTCACTCGCTGCTTAGGCGGCGAGAGCCAGGGAACCCTGGCTGACCTCAGTGCGCGTGTTATTGGCACTTATTGGTTTGCGGTCACAGTGTTAACGAGGTTATGTCCGCAGTCCTCGACCCGCTTCCCCTGACTTGCAATGTCGAAGTCGAAACCGGTCACCCCCTGTTGAATTTTCAACCCGACCCCCGTGGGGATCGGCATCGCAACCATACATGCCCAACACCAGGCATGCGAACCCAATTCCCGACCAACGTCCGGAGACGGCGAAGCCCCCGGAGGCGCGCCATCACGCACGCCCCCGGGGGCCGACCGGCAGGGTCGAGCCGGTCCGGACGGCAGGGCTCCCCCCGAGATGGAGCCCTGGTCTCATCACGGTGACTGAGTCCGCAACCCCCCAAGCGGTGCTCAGTCACTTAGACAGACGCCTGGGGAGGCCCCGATGGTTGCTCGCCTCTCAAAATTTTTTCTGTCAGGGCTTCTTCAGGTCCGCCGCGCGGAAGAACCGCCCCGCCACCGTCGCCGCCGCGGAGGCGTCGGTGCTCTCCGCCACCACGGCGACCGCGATGTCGCCCTGCCAGCCCACGAACCACGACAGGTCGCGCCGCTGCTTCTTCACGACGTAGCCGATGCCGGCCGCCACGCCGTACACGGGGTCGCCGGGAGCGGCGGCGGCACGGGCCGACCCGGAGGTCACCCCGGCGCGCATGAGCGTGCGGATCTGCTCGACGACCGTGGGGTCGAGCGGTACGGGCGCGGGCGGCGCGGCCGGGGCCACCTCCGCGGTGGGGTCCGGCGAGGACGGCGAGGTGACCAGCACCGGCGGACGCCAGGTGCCCGACTTGACCGCCCCGGCGACGAGCGCCATGGTCAGCGGGCTCACCCGCACGCTCTGCCCCGCGATGAGCTTGGCGGTGGCGGCGTCGCTCGCCGGCTTCGGCCGGGAGCCGCTGAACGAGGCGAGCGGGAGCTCCCACGGGCTGCCGATGCCGTACTTTTCCGCGCTCGCGACGACCGCGTCACCCGAGACCCGCCGGGCCAGGGACGCCAGCGCGGTCACACAGCCATGCGCGAAGTCGGCCGCGAACGACGGGGTGGCCCCTCCGGTGTATCCGACGTGCTGGAACCGCGCGCCGGCCACCGAGCGGTCCGCGCTGCACGGCACCTTCTGCTTGGGGTCGAAGCCGCTCTTGAGCAGCGCGTCGGTGGCGATGATCGAGAAGGTGGTGCCGGCGGGGAACTTCCCGGCCAGAGCGTCCTTCTGCTGGCTCATCCCCTGGGTGGAGACCGCGCGGATCTCGCCGGTGGACGCCTGGAGCGCCACCAGCGCGACCTGCTGCGACGTGGCGACGGCGCTGTCCCCCGCGGCCTGCAGGCCGGAGTCGATCGTCGTGCGGACCGAGGTGTTCGCCCGGCCCGGCCACGCCTTGAGCTCCTTGACCTGCTTGCCCGAGGAGTCGAGGATCACGACCTTGGTCTCGGTGGAGCCGGTGAGCTGGTCCTGATAGGCCTTCTGCAGGCCGTCGCGGCCCACGGTGTCGCCGGCCCGCTGCGGGCCGCCGAGCTGCTGCTCCGCCTCCGGGGTGATCGCGGCGACGCGGCCGACGATGTCCTTCGGCGACTTGGGCGCCACCGGCAGGCTGTCCGTCAGGATCGTGATGCCCGTGATGGCCTTCAGCTTGTCCCTGACCTGGCCGAAGGTTTTGCCGCCGAACGTCGCGAGCGGCACGAACGACTGCGGCGGCGACGACTGGATGCGGCTGAGCAGGCGGTCCTCCGCGAACCCGGTCACCTGGGACAGCTTCTCGCACAGCGCCGCCTTGTCGGCGATCTTGTCCGGATAGACGCCCGCGACGTAGCGGATCGTCTCGTCCTGCAACGACTCGCCCGCCCGGTCGAGGATCGGCTGCCGCGCCAGCGCCTCCACGTCCACGGCGAACCGCTCCCCGGCGTGCAGCTCAGGGTGGATCACGCTCGGCGACCACTGGATCTTCCACTGGCCGTCCACCCGGTGGAGCGGCAGCGTGCTGTCGTACTCCCACAGCGGGTTGTTCTCACCGAGGTCCACCTCGGCGTGGTACTCGGCCTTCGCGCTGTCGCCGTCACGCTTCACGCCCTTGAGCGAGAACCGGAACGACGCGGCGTCGAGCTGGACGCCGACGTCCTCCAGAGCCTGCCGTACGACGGCCGGGTCGCCGTCGGCCCTACGGGCCGCGCCCGCGTAGTCCCCTCTCTGCCAGCCCACGAGGAAATCTCGTACGGCGTCGAGCGGGGACGGCTCCTCGAAACAGGCGGTCAGCATGGGCACGGCCAGCCCCAGGGCCAGCGCCGCCCGTACGGCTTTCGCGACGGACACGGCCTAGCGGCCCCCCCGACGCCGGACGGCGTTGGACATCGCCCGTGCCATCTCGCGGCCGGCCTGCTTCTCCATCAGGGTCTGCCGCTTATCGTAGTCCTTCTTACCGCGCGCGATGCCGATCTCGACCTTGGCCCTGCCGTCCTTGAAGTACAGGGAGAGGGGGATCAGGGTCAGGCCGCGTTCCTTGAGGACCTGGTGGATCTTGCCGATCTCCTTGCGGTGCAGCAGCAGCTTACGGGTGCGCCGCGCGGCATGGTTGGTCCACGTGCCCTGGCTGTACTCAGGGATGTACGCGTTGATCAGCCATGCCTCACCGCCGTCGACGGTCGCGTAGCCGTCGGTGAGATTGGCCTTTCCGGCCCGGAGGGACTTGACCTCCGTGCCGGTGAGGACGAGCCCGGCCTCGTACGTGTCCTCGATGAAATAGTCGTGCCGGGCACGCTTGTTCTGAGCGATGAGCTTGCGCCCGATCTCACGTGGCATATAGGGAGCCTACCGGCGGCCGGAGCCTCGAACGGCGCGGGAGAGCGCGACCATGGCCCGTCACACCTTCAGGTAGCGCCGGAGGGTCACGAAGGACGCGAGGAGACAGATCACCACACCCACGACCATGGTCAGCGTGATCACCCCGGCGAGCGTGTTCCAGCTCAGCGGCGCGGTCATGTACATCTGGATCTGGTCGAAGATCAGGATCTTCGTGACGATCAGCAGGACCGCGGCCAGAACACCACCGATCAGGCCGGCGATGACGCCTTCCATGACGAACGGAAGCTGGATGTAGACGTTCGAGGCGCCGACCAACCGCATGATGCCGGTCTCTCTCCGGCGGTTGTACGCCGAGAGCCGGACCGTGTTGCCGATCAGCAAGGTCGCCGCGAGCACCATCAGGATGGCGATCGCGAGGGCCATGTTGCGGAGCTTCCCCATGAAACCGAAGACCGAGTCGAGGATCTGCCGCTGGTTCACGATGTTGGAGACGCCCACCTGGCCCTTCAGGCTCTCCTCGACCGCCGACGCCTTGTCCGGGTCCTTGAGCTTCACCCGGAAGGATTCGGGCAGGTCCTCCGGCTTGATCACCGAGAGCAGGATGTTGTTGCCCCCGTTTTCCTTGAAGTTCTGGTACGCCTGGTTCTGGTCCTCGTAGTCGACCTTCTGGACGTCGGGCAGGCCCTCGATCGCCTTCTTCAGGTTGGTCTTCTGGTCCTGGGTGATCGCGCCCTTGTTCTTGCAGGCGGGGAACGCGTCGTTCTTCCCACAGAGGAAGACCGAGAGCTCGACCCTGTCCATCCAGTAGTTGGTCAGGGACGAGACCTGGGAGTTGATCATCAGTCCGATGCCGAGCAGCCCCATGCCGACCGCGACGGTCACGACGACCGCGATGGTCATCGTGAGGTTTCGGCGGAGGCCGATCCAGACCTCGGAAAAGATGAAATTGGCCCGCATGCTCCCTGTTACTCCAAACTGAATACGCGGCGCCCAGGCGGCGCCTCGCGCCGCCCCGGACCGCCACTCATGGGCTAGTACGCCTGGCCGTACACCCCGCGCGACTGGTCACGGACGATCTTGCCGTCCTCCAGCTCGACCACACGCTTCCGCATGGAGTCGACGATGGCCGCGTCGTGCGTGGCCATCAGCACGGTGGTGCCGGTCCTGTTGATGCGGTCGAGCACCTTCATGATGCCGATGCTCGTCGCCGGGTCGATGTTCCCGGTCGGCTCGTCGGCAAGGAGGATCATAGGACGGTTCACGAACGCGCGGGCCATGGCAACCCGCTGCTGCTCACCACCCGACAGCTCCTCCGGCATGCGGTGGGCCTTGCCTTCCAGGCCGACCAACTCGATGACCTCGGGGACGACCTTGCGGATGAACCGGCGGGGCTTCCCGATGACCTCGAGGGCGAACGCCACATTCTCGTAGACGTTCTTCTTGGGAAGCAGCCGGAAGTCCTGGAAGACGCATCCGATGCGGCGCCGCAGGTGCGGCACCTTGAAGTTCGAGAGCTTCGCGAGATCCTTACCGGCGACGTGGATCGCGCCGGAATTGGGCCGCTCCTCCTTGAGGACCAGCCTGAGGAAGGTGGACTTCCCCGATCCCGATGGACCGACGAGGAACACGAACTCGCCCTTGTCGACATCCACGCTCACGTGGTCGAGGGCGGGCCGGTTCTGGTTCGCATAGACCTTGGAGACATTATCGAAATGGATCACGGGCGCATCACGGCATGCCAGTCTAGGGGTTGGGACAACCAGCCCGGAGGGGCCGGTCTCTTTACGAAGGATCGACGTTCCGATTGGCGGAAGGCCAGTCTAGGGGGTAACACTGGCATGGAACGTCCATAACGGAAACAAAACGATTAGGGTCTACCTGAGGGGAAGGGAGAGCTGCCATGAGCTGTGAACATCTGATCTGCGCCGCGTGCGCCGGCCCCGTCGTCGAAGGCCGCTGCCCGGTGTGCCGAGCGGGCCGGGCCAAGGTCCACCACCACGGCTTCCTCGGGCTGCCGCCCATGGTCATCGCCCTGACGGTGGTCCTCGCCCTGGCCCTGCTCGCGCTCAAACACGTCGGCGGCTGAGCTGAATGGCCTCGCTCCGCTCGGCGGGCTCGGGGCGCCCGAAGGCGATGTCTTCCCTCGTCACTCGGGGCCTCGTCCCTCAGCCCACTCGTTCCTCAGTCCAGACACCGCCGCGCCCCTCGCGTGACGGTTTGGCACCGTAAAGATCCATGTGGCGCTCGCGCGGGCTCGGGGCGCCCTACGGGCGGCTCGCGCAGGGGTGTGACCCCTCGCGGGGTCGCGAGGGGTCAGGGAGGGCCGGACCCTACTGGTTCTCCTGGCGGCGCATCCAGCGGATCTCGCCCTCGATGAACTCGTCGAGGTCGCCGTCCAGCACAGCGGTCGGGTTGCCGGCCTCGACGGCCGTACGCAGGTCCTTCACGATCTGGTACGGGTGCAGGACGTAGTTGCGGATCTGGGTGCCCCAGGACGTCGTGGACTCGCCGCGGAGCTCGTTCATCGCGGCGGCCTCCTCCTGGCGCTTGCGCTCCAGCAGCTTGGCCGACAGGACCGCCATCGCGGAGGCCCGGTTCTGCAGCTGTGAGCGCTCGTTCTGGCAGGAGACCACGATGCCGGTGGGGACGTGGGTGATCCGCACCGCGGAATCCGTGGTGTTCACGCCCTGGCCGCCGGGACCCGAGGACCGGTAGACGTCGACGCGGAGGTCGTCCTCGTTGATGTCGATGTGGTCGGTCTGCTCGACGACCGGCACGATGTCCACACCCGCGAACGAGGTCTGGCGGCGGCCCTGGTTGTCGAACGGGCTGATCCGGACCAGGCGGTGCGTGCCGTGCTCGCCGCGCAGGGTGCCGTACGCGTAGGGCGCCTTGACGGTGAACGTGGCCGACTTGATGCCGGCCTCCTCGGCGTACGACGTCTCGTAGACCTCGGTCGAGTAGCCCTTGCGCTCGGCCCAGCGCAGGTACATGCGGAGGAGCATCTGCGCCCAGTCGGCGGCGTCCACGCCGCCCGCCTGCGAGTTGATCGTGACAAGCGCCTCGCGGGAGTCGTACTCGCCGGACAGCAGCGTGCGCACTTCCAGGGCGCCGACGTCCGACTTGAGCGCGGCCAGCTCCCTCTCGGCCTCGGCGAGCGTCTCGTCGTCGCCTTCCTCGGCGGCGAGCTCGAACATGATCGGCAGGTCATCAAGGCGCCGGGCCAGGCCCTGCACCCGATTGACCTCGCCCTGCAGGTGAGAGAGCTTGCTGGTGACCCGCTGCGCCTGCTCCACGTCGTTCCACAGGTCAGGCGCGGCAGCCTGCTCCTCCAGCTCGGCGATCTGCTTGTGCAGGGCGTCGAGGTCGAGCACGTCCTGAATGCTCTTCAGTGTGCCGGTAAGCTCGTTGATCTCTTCGGCTGGATCGATGACTGCCACGTCTGTAAAGGGTACGCGAACACGGGACCGTGTTGAGTACCGCGCCTGGCTACGATGTGGCCGGGATGTGGCCCCTCGTGCGGCCGCTGTCAGCGTGCCGCGTGCGCGAGAGGAGGCCACGGTGGACGGAGCCGCGCGTGTGCTCGCTTCCGCCTGCCGTCCGGCGGCTCTCGCGCTCGTCCTGGTCGCCACCGCCGCCTGCTCGGCGGGCGCGCCGACGCCCTCGCCCAGCCCGGTCGCCGCCACCGCGAGCGCGTCGCCCTCGGCGAGCCGCCCGCCGGCCCCGCCCGCCGTGACGCTGGCGGAGGCCCGCAGCGCGCTGGACACCTTCCTCGCGACCGACGACGTCGTCCGCGCCGGCCGGGCGCAGCGCTGGACGCTTCAGCTCTATCGGGACGGCCAGCGCCCGATCACGGTCTCTCAGCTCCACTCCTCCGGTGGGAAGCCGCCCCGCTACACCTGGGGCGAGCGCACCCTGCTGGTGCCCCGGCTGCCCGCCAAGGCGTCCCGGCAGTGGTTCGCCGCGGCCGTGGAGCGCCGGGACTCCTCCGGGCAGGCCAGGACCGCCCTGCTGACGTTCGTACGGCAGAACGCCGATTCGGCGTGGCAGAACAGCTTCCAGTCCCTGCTGTACAAGGGCGAGAAGGCCCCGAAGGTGGCCCTCGACCCGGACGGCTACGCCCTCGCCCTTGATTCCCGCGATCAGAGCGTGGCGATCAGCCCGAACCTGATGGGCCCGCTGCACGCCACGATCGCCGAGGAGGGCAAGGACGGCTTCGCCTCCGGCCTGATCGCGCCCGGCCCGCAGACCACCGGGTACGCCACTGAGATCAAGAAGCGGCGGGAGAAGGCGCGCCAGGCCGACTGCATGAACTTCGACTCGCTGTTCGCCTCGGCCGTGGACTACCCGGTCTTCGCGCTGCGCACGAAGGACGGCGGCGGCCTCTTCCTCTACACGCTGCTCCGGACGAGCACGTGGTCACCCGTGCTGAGCTGCGGGTACGGCCGGCCGCTCGCCATACCGAAGGACGCCCGCTGGGACCTGAGCAACCCGGTGGTGCGCAGGGAGCGGCGGATCATCGAGACGCAGCAGTACGCGAGCGCGGTGCCGCCCAAGAGCTCCACCGCGCCCGCGCACGTCATCGGCTACGACGGCCGGGTGACCAAGGCCACGACCCGCTGACCTCGGTCACCCCGCGTCTCATTCGCCGGTGTGCGGCAGGTTGCTGGACGCGACCAGGGTGCGCACCGCCCGCAACGCCACCGACAGGGTGGCGAGGTCGAAGTGGTCGCTCTCCCAGATCTCGGACAGCGTCTGCCTGGCCCGTCCGACGGCCGCCTCGTTCGCCTCCGACCAGCGGGCCAGCCGCTCCTCGGGAGACAGCCCCGACTCGCTGTGCAGCAGCACCTCCCTGGTGAGGGTGGCGTGCGCGGCGTACAGGTCGTCGCGGAGCGCGGAACGCGCCATCGAGTTCCACCGGTTGTCCCGGGGCAGCGCGATGACCCGCTCCCTGAGCCGGGCGAGCTGCAGGCGGTCGGCCAGGTCGAAGTACACCTCGGCGACCTCGTTCAGCGGCAGCCCGGTCAGCGCGGCGATCTCGACCAGGTCGAACGTGGAGTACGCGGGCACCATCGCGGCGACCCGCTCGGCCAGCTCGCCCGGCACGCCGCGCGCCACGAAGCCGTCCCTGCGCTCCTCGTACGCGGCCAGGTCGAGGCCGGTGAGCAGCTTGGGCAGGTGCGGCAGCAGCGTGCTCGCGCCGTCGGCGAAGAACCGGGCGGTCGACGTGAGGTCGAGCGGCGGCCGCCGGTTGCTGAGCAGCCAGCGGGTGCCGCGCTCGGAGAGCTTGCGCCCTTCGAGCAGCATCGCGAGCCGGGTCGCGGTGTCCACCTCGACGCCCAGCGCCTCGACCTGGCTGGTGAGGCTCGGCAGGTCGAAGACCTCGCGGGCGACGAGGTAGGCCCGGACGATGTCCGGGGTGGACGCGCCGGTCTCCTCGCCGAAACGGAACACGAAGCTCGTCCCGCCGAAGTTGACCACGTCGTTCACGACCCGGGTCGTGATGATCTCCCGGCGGAGCGGGTGCGCGTCCATGGAGCCCTGGTAGCGGTCCCGCAGCGCGGACGGGAAGTACGACACCAGCCACGGAGCGAGGTAGGGGTCGTCGGGCAGGTCGGAGGCGAGCAGCTCGGCGTCCACCACGAGCTTGGTGTAGGCGAGCAGCACCGAGAACTCGGGCTGGGTGAGCCCGAGGCCGGACTGCCGCCGCTCGGCCAGCGCCTTGTCCGAGGGGAGGTGCTCCAGCTCGCGGTTGACGAGCCCGGCCCGCTCCAGCTTCCGCAGGTAGCGGGCGTGGATGTGCAGCATCTCCGGCGCCTGGGCGTGAGCCGCGGCGAGCACGACGTTCTGCGCGTAGTTGTCGCGCAGCACCAGCTCGCCGACCTCGCCGGTCATGTCGAGGAAGAGCTCGTCGCGCTGCCGGTCGGTCAGATCGCCCTCGCGGACGGCCTGGTCGAGCAGGATCTTGATGTTCACCTCGTGGTCCGAGGTGTCCACACCGGCGGAGTTGTCGATGAAGTCGGTGTTGACCCGCCCGCCGTTCAGGGCGAACTCGATCCGGCCGAGCTGGGTGAAGCCGAGGTTGCCGCCCTCGCCGACGACCTTGCAGCGCAGGTCGGCGCCGTTGACGCGCAGGCCGTCGTTGGCCTTGTCGCCGACGTCCGCGTGGCTCTCCGACGCGGCCTTGACGTACGTGCCGATGCCGCCGTTCCAGAGGAGGTCGACGGGGGCCTTGAGTATCGCGCTGATCAGCTCGTTGGGCGCGAGGGCGGTGACGCTCTCGGGGATGCCCAGCACGACCCGCAGCTGCGGCGAGAGCGGGATCGACTTGGCGGTGCGCGGCCAGACGCCGCCGCCCGCCGAGATCAGCGAGGAGTCGTAGTCGGCCCAGGAGCTGCGCGGCAGCCCGAACAGCCGGCGGCGCTCGACATAGCTCGTCGCCGCGTCGGGCGACGGGTCCACGAAGATGTGCCGGTGGTCGAAGGCCGCCACCAGCCGGATGTGCTCCGACAGGAGCATGCCGTTACCGAAGACGTCGCCGGACATGTCGCCGACGCCGACGACGGTGAAGTCGGTGGTCTGGACGTCCACGCCCAGGCCCCGGAAGTGGTATTTCACCGACTCCCAGGCACCCCTCGCGGTGATGCCCATGGCCTTGTGGTCGTAGCCCACGGAGCCGCCGGAGGCGAAGGCGTCGCCGAGCCAGAAGCCGTACTCCTTGGCCACCTCGTTGGCGATGTCGGAGAACGACGCGGTGCCCTTGTCGGCGGCGACCACGAGGTAGGTGTCGTCGCCGTCGTGCCGCACGACGTCCGCCGGCGGGACGACCTCGCCGTTCACCAGGTTGTCGGTGATGTCCAGCAGGCCGGAGATGAACTGCCGGTAGCAGGCGATGCCCTCGGCCAGCACCTCGTCCCTGCCGCCCGCGGGCGGGTGCTTCACGACGAACCCGCCCTTGGACCCGGTGGGCACGATGACGGTGTTCTTCACCATCTGCGCCTTGACCAGGCCGAGGATCTCGGTGCGGAAGTCCTCCATGCGGTCGGACCAGCGCAGGCCGCCGCGGGCGACCTTCCCGAACCTGAGGTGGACGCCCTCGACGCGCGGCGAGTAGACGAAGATCTCGTACTTCGGGCGGGGCAGCGGCAGCACGCTGATCGCCTGCGGGTCGAACTTGAGCGAGATGTACGGCTTGCGCCCGCCGCCCTCGGCCTTCTGGTAGAAGTTCGTCCGCAGCGTGGCCGCGATCATCTCCAGGTAGGCCCGCAGGATGCGGTCCTCGTCGAGCGAGGCGACCTCGTCGAGGGAGGCGTGGATCTCCTCCTTGAGCGCGTCGCACAGCTCTGACCGGACCTCCTCCGAACGCCCGGGAGCGAGCCGCGCCTCGAAGAACCGCACGAGCAGCCGGGCCAGCCGGATGTTGCCCAGCAGCACCTTCTCGATGTAGTCCTGGCTGAACGTGGTGCCCGCCTGGCGCAGGTACTTGGCGTACGCGCGCAGGATCTCGGCCTGCTCCCAGGTGAGGCCGCCGGCCAGCACGAGCGCGTTGAAGCCGTCGTTCTCGACCTGGCCGCGCCACAGGGCCGCGAAGGCGTCGTGGAACAGCCGCTTGACGTCGTTCCTGTCGACCTCGCCGGAAGGGGTGTAGCGCAGGCCGAAGTCGTAGATCCAGGCGTCCTTGACCGCGTCGCCGTCCCGCCTGATCTCGTACGGCCGCTCGTCCACGACCTCGACGCCCATGCGCTGCAGCAGCGGCAGGGCGTGCGACAGGGAGATGTGCGCGCCGATCCGGTAGATCTTGAACCGCCGCTCGCCCTCGGCCGCGCCGTACGGCTCGTAGAGGTTCATCCCGATGTCGCCGGTCTCGTCCTCGCGGAGCTCCTCCAGCCGCTTCAGGTCGGTGACGGCGGTACGCGCCGGGAAGTCGGCCTTGTAGCCCTCGGGGAAGGCGTTGGTGTACCGGGAGACGAGGGCGGGGCTCTCCTCGGGGGAGCACAGCCCGGCGATGGCGTCGACCAGGTCCTCGTCCCAGGAGCGTGTGGCGGCGGCGAGCCGCGCCTCCAGCTCTTCGACGTCGACCGGCACCTCGGCCAGCGACTTGCCGCGCTCGCCGCGGATCACCACGTGCAGGCGGGCCAGCGGCTGCTCGCCGATCATGGTGCTGTAGTCGAGCGAGGAGCCGCCGAGCGTCTTGAGCAGGATCTCCTGCATCCGGAGCCGGATCTTGGTGGTGTACCGGTCGCGGGGGAGGTAGATCAGACAGGAGATGTAGCGGCCGTAGTCGTCCCGGCGCAGGAACAGCTTGACCTGCTTGCGCTCGCGCAGCCGGAGCACGCCGAGCGCGATCGGCAGCAGCTCGTCCACCGGGATCTGGAAGAGCTCCGCCCGGGGGTAGGTCTCGAGGATCTCCTTCAGGTCCTGGCCGTCGTGGCTGTCGGCGGCCAGCCCGGCCCGGTCGAGCACGTCGGCGAGCTTGCGCCCGAGCACGGGCATCCGCGTGATCGACTCGTTGTACGCGTCGTGGGTGAACAGGCCCAGGAAGCGGCGCTCGCCGATCACCTCGCCCTGCGGCGAGAAGAGCTTGACGCCGATGTAGTCGAGGTAGGCCGGGCGGTGCACGGTGGCGCGGCTGTTGGCCTTGGTGACGATCAGGAGCTGCTTCTCGCGGGCCTTGGCGCGCACCTTCGGCGGCAGCGCGGCGAAGCTCTCCGAGCCCGCCTTGTCGGCGCGGAGGATGCCGAGGCCGGTGCCGGGGATGGCGCGCAGCGCGTCGCCCTCCCCGGTCTGCTCTAGGCGGTACTCGCGGGAGCCGAGGAACGTGAAGTGGTCCTCGGCCAGCCAACGGAGCAGCTCGACGCTGTCCGCGATCTCACCGGCGGCGAGCGGCGGCGGGGCGGCGGCGACGTCCTCCGCCGTGTTGACGGCCAGCGCCCGCATCTTGGGGAAGTCCTCGCCGGCCTGGCGGACGTCCTGCAGGACCCGCTGCAGGTCGGACTCCAGCTCCTTGAGCACGGCGGGGTCGGTCTGCCGGTCGATCTCGAGGTGCATCCACGACTCGGGCAGGAACTGGCCGCCGGCCTCGTCCTGGTCGGAGCCGAGCATCGTGCCGGCCATGTCCCGGTGGACGCGCATCTGGGGGTGGACGAGAAGCTGGATGCCGATGTGGTGCCGGTCGAGCTCCATCGTCACCGAGTCGACCAGGAACGACATGTCGTCGGTGACGATCTGGATCACGGAGTGGCCGGGGTCCCAGCCGCACTCCTCCAAGGTCGGCGTGTAGGCGCTGACCAGCGCCCTGCCCTGGGGCCGGTACCGGGCGAGGTGCCGGTGGGCCATGGCCGGGCCGTACACGTCCACGGGGTCGCGGTCGGCCAGGTCCTCAAGGGGGACGTGGCGATAGTAGTCACGGAGGAAGGCGAGGATGTCCCCGCCCGAAGAGGCTTCCGGGGTGGGCGCGCACTTCTCGGCGGCGGCGCGGAGCAGTCTGTCCAGCGCCTCCTCCGGCTCGCGCTCCATCCGAGTCCCGTCAGGTTCCGGCTCTGTCTGGGCCGATTCCGATCCACGCGCCGTTCCCGGTTCGCGCCGGCTCCCCGCCGTCTCGAGCGGCATCTCGCTACTCACTCCTTTGTGAGGTACTGGATATTCGTCGCGGTCCGGTACCACCCCATGGCAAGGCGGCCGATCCGCGAAAGGGGGAATCATGTGTGGTCGGCACCCGCTGTCGGGATTCCGATGACCTCAGCGGAGGGTCCGTGACCTCGTGATAGGAGGCGGACCGGTCACACCGGAAGAGGACGGTGCGACCAGCATCCCACAGCGCGGGGCGCAGCCCCCGCGATCCGACCGACGCGTCCCCGACATGTCATCTCTCCTCAGGTGCCCGTCTCGTCCCCCGATCCCCATTGACCGGGAGCTCCACGCCACCCACGTTCCCGATACCACCTCAGAACGCCACACACGTCAACTCGACCGTCCCCGGCCGGACGCCTACGGCGCCGGGCTTCGCACCGGGCCGAGACAGCCCGGTGACGGGAATGTGACCAAACCATCATCGATCACAGGACGTCTCACGAGGGAGATCAAACCTCGGGGAGTTGACCATGATCGATCGACGTGCCTTCCTCCGTGTGTCGGCGCTGGCGGGGACGGCGCTCGCGTCGGGTGCGGCCCTCGCCTCCGGCACACCCGCGTGGGCCGGTCCGCGCCCGGCGGACTGGTCGGCGCTCGGCCGCGGGCTCGGCGGGCGGCTCGTCCGCCCCGGCGACGCCTCCTACGACGCCGCGCGCAAGGTGTTCAACACCGCGTTCGACGGGGCGCGCCCGGCCGCCGTGGCGTACTGCAAGACGACCGCGGACGTGGCCGAGTGCCTGTCCTTCGCCCGCAGGTACGGCGTGGCGGTGACCTCGCGGTCGGGCGGCCACAGCTACGCGGGCTGGTCGACCGGTCCCGGGCTGGTCGTCGACGTGTCGCCGATGAACACGGTCGGCTACTCAGGCGGCCGGGCCACGGTCGGCGCGGGCGCCCGGCTGGTGGACGTCTACTCCCGGCTCGGCGCGCACGGCGTGAGCATCCCCGCCGGGTCCTGCCCGACGGTCGGCGTCGCCGGGCTGACGCTCGGCGGCGGCATCGGCGTGGTCTCCCGCAAGTACGGCCTGACCTGTGACGTGCTGGAGTCGGCACGGATCGTGACCGCCGACGGGCGGGTCCTCACCTGCTCCGCCACCCAGAACCCCGACCTCTACTGGGCGTCGCGGGGAGGCGGCGGCGGCAACTTCGGCGTGGCGACGTCCTTCACGTTCCGGACCCACGCCACCCGCGACGTCACCGTGTTCTTCCTGCACTGGCCGTGGCAGAAGGCGGCGGTGGCCGTCCGGGCCTGGCAGGCGTGGGCGCCGTACGCGCCGGACGCGATGTGGTCCAACCTGCACCTCAACCACGACCCCTCGCTCGACGTGCAGATCGGCGGGCTCTACGTGGGCGGCCGGGCGGGCTGCGAGCGCCTGCTCGCCGACCTCGTCCGGCGGGTGGGGTCGGACCCGTCCAGCCGGTGGATCTCCCCCTCGTCGTACGGCCACGCCATGATGATCATGGCGGGCTGCTCGACGCTGACGGTGTCGCAGTGCCACCGCCCCGGCTCCCTGCCCGGCCAGACCGCGGACGGCCGGCTGGTGCGCGACACGTTCTCCGCCAAGTCGCACATGGCGTACGCGCCGCTGTCGGCGGCGGGGATCGGCGCGCTGGTCGGGCAGGTGGCCGCCTCCGGGCGGCACTCCGTGCTGCTCGACGCCCTCGGCGGCGCGGTCGGCCGGGTCGCGCCCGACGCGACCGCGTACCCGCACCGCCGGGCCCTGTACAGCGTGCAGTACTACGCCCACCGGGCCGGGGCCGCCGCCTGGGCCAGGGCGGCGCACACGGCGATGCGCCCCCACTTCGGCGACCACGCCTACGTGAACTACATCGACCCCGAGCTGACGGGCTGGCGGCGGCAGTACTACGGGGCCAACGCCGAGCGGCTGGCCCGGGTCAAGGCCGCCTACGACCCGGACCGCCTGTTCCGCCTCCCCCAGGGCGTCTGAGAGGTCCCGTCACGCGTCGCGGCGGCGGAACAGCACCGCCGCCGCGGCGAGGGGCACCACGATGTACGCCGCGAGCGCGACCGCCGCCCAGGCGGGCGACAGGACGGGGACCCGGGCCCACGGCCCGACCACCACCTCCTCGGATCGCCATCCCAGCGCGCCCGCGATCTGGTCCGGCAGGTTGGGCAGCATGACCGCCGACAGGCGCGTCCCCCAGGGCGCGGGCAGGTAGGTGATCGCGGCGGGGATCACGAACAGCAGCGCGACGACCGACACGATGCCCCCGGCCGTGGACCGCGTCGCCACCCCGAGGGCCAGGCCGACCATCGCGAACACCGCCACGGAGAGCCCCAGCAGGAGGAGTTGCGGCGCCTGCTGCGCGACCGGCGCGCCGTGGTCGGGGATGGGCCGGTCGCCGACGAGCGCCCGGGTGACGAGGAAGGTCGCGAACACGGCCGCCTGACCGGCCGCCAGCGCGACGGCGGCCACCGCCGCCGCCTTGGCCGCCAGCAGCGTGCCCCGCGCGGGCACGGCGACGAGGCTGGACCTGACGGTGCCGTGCGCGTACTCCGAGGTGATCGCCAGCACGCCCAGCACGCCCAGGGCGAGCTGGACCATCGGCAGCATGTACTCCTCCATCGGGATCACCCGGAAGTTCTCCCGCCGCTCCGGAGGCAGCCCGTCGAACACCGCCATCCCCTGCCAGACGAACAGGGCGCCGATGACCACCGCCAGGGCGACCACCGCGAGGACGACGTACGTCGAGCGGACCGAGCGGATCTTCAGCCACTCCGACGACAGGGACGCGATCATCGGCCCGCTCCGTGCTCCACGCTGCCCGCGGTCAGCCGCAGGTAGGCATCCTCCAGCGACCCGCCGTCGGACACGAGCTCACGCAGCGGGCAGTCCGCGATCAGCCGCCCCCGGCCGATGATCACGAGGTGGTCGGCGGTGAGCGCCATCTCGCTCATCAGGTGGCTGGACAGCAGCACGGTGCGCCCCTCTGCGGCGAGCGAGCGCATCAGCTCGCGGATCCAGCGCACGCCCTCCGGGTCCAGGCCGTTGACCGGTTCGTCCAACATCAGCACGGCGGGGTCGCCGAGCAGCGCGGCGGCGATCCCGAGGCGCTGCTTCATGCCGAGGGAGAACGTCCCGGCCCGCTTCCTGGCCACGCCCGCCAGCCCGACCAGCTCCACCAGCGCGGCCACCCGTCGCGGCCCGATCCCGTTCGTCCGGGCCAGCGCGAGCAGATGATCGTACGCGCTGCGCCCGGGATGCACCGCGCTCGCGTCGAGAAGCGCGCCCACCTGGTGCAGCGGGCGGCGCGTCGCGGCGTAGCGCCGGCCGCCGATCAGCCCCTCCCCCGAGGTCGGCGCGTCGAGGCCGAGGACGACCCGCATGGTGGTCGACTTCCCGGCCCCGTTCGGGCCGAGGAACCCGGTGACCTGCCCCGGCCTTACCTGGAAGGACAGCCCGTCAACGGCGACGGTGCTCCCATAGCGCTTGACGAGGTCTCTCACTTCGATCATGCCGGCCACGATCCCGCGCGGCGTCCGTCCGGCACATCGCGCCGGGGCGGGATTTCCCGGGTCGGCCGCCGCTCCGACACCGTCGTACGGACCCGGCCGGATGTCAGACCAGGGGATGACGGCCTCCGGGCGGAGGCGCGGCCGGAGCCCGGCGGGTACGGTCGGCCGGGTGCACGCTTCCCTGACGGAGAGCCCCGGGAGCGCCTCCGGGGACCGGTGGGCGCTCATCGCCTTCGACTGCGCGGTCGCCCTCTGCTACACCTCCCTCGTGGTGGTGGTCACGCTCCAGTCGGACCGGGCGACCTGGACGCCTCCGTGGGCGCAGGCGCTGGTGCTCGCAGGTGTGGGACTGCCGGTGGCGGTCCGGCGGCTGTGGCCGGTCACGGTCCTCTCCGTCGTCCTCACCATGTCGCTGGCCGCGCTGCTGCTCGGCGTCCTGCGCGACCCGTTCCTCGCGGCCTGCTACGCGCTCTACGCCGTCGTGCTCGCCCGGCGGCCACGCGGCAGGGTCGCGACCTCGATCGCCGGCGTGCTCACCGCGGCGGGCTTCACCGGGCTCCTCGCGTTCGGGATTTCCCTCCCCGAAACGCCGTCGTGGTGGATGAACCGGCTCGGGTCCATCCCGGTCAGCCTCGTGGCCATGGCCGGCACGCTGACGGTCGCCCGTGCCGTACGGGGACGCCGGTACTACGCCGCGCGCTGGGCCGAGCAGGTCGCACAAAGAGCGGTGGCCGAGGAGCGGCTGCGCATCGCGCGTGAGTTGCACGACGTCGTCGCGCACGGCATGAGCCTGATCGCGGTCAAGGCCGGCGTGGCCAACCACGTCGCCGAGGCCCGGCCGGAGGAGGCTCGCGAGGCGTTGCGCGTCATCGAGACGGCGAGCCGCGACGCGCTCGCCGAGATGCGGCGCATGCTCGGCGTCCTGCGGTCGGAGCAGGAGCCGGACCCCGGCGGGGGCGGCCTGGACGCGGAGGGCGCGCTCGGCCCGGCGCCCGGCCTCGCGGGGCTGCCCGCGCTGGCGGAGCGCGCGGGCATGGCGGGCGTCCGGGTGGATCTGGAGGTACGCGGCGCCGAGAGGTTGCCGGACAGCGTCGAGCTGTCGGTCTACCGCATCGTGCAGGAGTCCCTCACGAACGTGGTGAAGCACGCGGCCCCGGCCCGCTGCCGCGTACGGGTCGAGGCCGGCGCCGGCGAGGTGCGGGTCGAGGTGAGCGACGACGGCCCCGGAAGGCGCACCCTCCCGCCCGCTCCCGGGCACGGGCTCGTGGGGATGCGCGAGCGCGTCATGATGTACGGCGGAACGTTCGCCGCCGGACCGCGACCCGAGGGAGGCTTCGAGGTGTCCGCTCGCCTGCCGCTGACCGAGGCGCCGCGATGACCACGGCCTCGGAGGCCCCGGTGCGCGTGCTCATCGCCGACGACCAGGCCCTGCTGCGCGGCAGCTTCCGCCTGCTGGTGGAGACCGCCCCCGGCCTGACCGTGGTCGGCGAGGCGGGCGACGGCGCGGAGGCGGTGGAGCTGACCCGGCGCGAGCGCCCCGACATCGTCCTCATGGACATCCGGATGCCCGAGATGGATGGCATCGAGGCGACCCGCCGGATATGCGGCACGCCGGAGACCGCCGGGACGCGTGTGATCATCCTCACCACGTTCGACCTGGACGCCTACGTCTACGGCGCGCTCCGCGCGGGCGCGAGCGGCTTCCTGTTGAAGGACACGCCGCCGTCGGGCCTGCTCGCCGCCATCGACGTCGTCGCCTCCGGCGACGCGCTCCTCGCGCCGAGCGTGACCCGCCGCCTCATCGCCGAGTTCGCCCGCCGTCCGGAGCCCGCGCGCCGTCCCGCCTCCACGCTGGACGGGGTGACCGAGCGCGAGCGCGAGGTGCTCACGCTGATCGCGCGCGGGCTGTCCAACACCGAGATCGCCGACCATCTGTGCGTCAGCATGGCCACGGTGAAGACGCACGTCGGCCGGCTGCTCGCCAAGCTGAACGCCCGCGACCGGGCCCAGCTCGTCATCGCCGCGTACGAGGCGGGCCTCCGCCCCTGACCCGGCCTCAGCCGTACAACGTGGCGAGATCGGCGAGGAGGATGCCCTGGTCTCCCGCCGCGGCCTCCGTGAGCGAACGGTCGAATCCCGCGCCGCTGTAGAGGGCGAGCACGGTGTCCCGGGTGTCCAGCCCTCGGATGTGCAACTGGTCCCTGGCCTGTTGGAGGCGTCCCAGGTGCCGGAGTGTCATGACTTCCGACCACTTGGCCTCGCCCACGGAGAGGAGCCGTCGCCTGTGGGTGCCGTCCTGGGCCCCGAGTGCGATCACGTCGACCTCGATGTTCTGCCCCCTGCCGCTGCCCGGTGCGACACCGGCTGCCACCTCTGAGGGCAGCTCACCGGCCCATTCCACTCCCAGCGCGAACTGCCGGCAGATGTGCTCGAAGTGCGGCCCGATCACCTGCGACGCGAACCTGGACCGCGCGCCGTTCCACACCTGGGCCGCCCGGCCTCGTTCGAGCTGGCTCCACGAGGGCCGCATGATCGACTCGTAGAAGGTCACGAGCGGCTCGGCGACACGGTAGACGGACGCCTTCCGGATCGGATCGATCTCCTTCCTGATGAGCCGGCAGCCTTCCAGCACGGCGAGCGGATGCGCGATGTCGGTCGACTTGCGTTCCATGTGACCGGCGATGCCGCCGCGCGTGTTGTTCCCTGCGGCAATCGCGCCCAGGGCGGCGTGGTACAGCGCCTCGTCCCGTACCTCCATCTCGTTCGAGAGGAGGTAGCGGGCTTCGCGGAAGAGCGGCGACTCCGTACTCAGGACCCTCCTGATCACCCAGTCGTCGAACTCGTCCGGCCCCGCGGGTGACTCGCCGTCGACGAAACGGGTCCGGTAGGCGGGAGTCCCCCCGGTGATCGCGTTCAACTGGATCGCGAGCCGCAGATCGGAGATGCCCCAGAATCGCCGCGCCACGTGATAGTCGAAGGGGTGCACCACGAGTTCGAGCGAGGCCCGTCCCCGCAGGGGAGCCTGGCCTGCGAGCAGTTTCCCCATCACGGACATGGCGGACCCGGCGAGGATCAGGCGCGTGCGGCCGCGCGCCGGACGGTTCGCCCCGCGCGCGTCGATCTCCCTTTGCAGGAGCGAGGGGATGGCATGATCCGCCTTCATCAGGTACGGGAACTCGTCGATGACGATCAGCCGGTCCGGGCACCTGTCCAGGAGATAGGTGATGGCCTCGTCCCAGTTGGCGAACGCCAGCGTCCCTTCCACACCGAGATAGCTCGCCACCGCGGTGCCGAACTGGCGCAGGGCGTCCGCGGAGGTCGATTCGACCGCAACGAAGTAGAAGCCGCCGAGCGCGTCCGCGAGGGCCTGGAGGAGAAAGGTCTTCCCCTGCCGCCGGCGACCGCTCACGACGGCCAGACGCATCTCGTCGCCCGGCGCGGTCGCGAACCGCGCCAGCGCGGCCCACTCGCGCTCACGGTCGAAGACGTACTCCGGCTTGGGCACCACCGCATACCCCTCCTTATAAGTACGCTTCTAAGAGCTCTACTTCTTAGAAGCGTACTTATAAGGATGCTCATCGGTCAGGCGGTCAGGGTTTCGGCACGAAGTGGGTGAGGACCTCGGGATTGGCCATCGCGTCGCGGTTGGCGGCCTTCTCGACCGGGGTGCCAAGCAGGATCTTCCGTACCGGGACCTCCAGCTTCTTGCCGGAGAGCGTCCGCGGGATGCCGGGGACCCGATGGAACTCGTCCGGCACGTGGCGGGGGGACAGCTCGGTGCGCAGCGCCCCGCGCAGCCGCGCGACCAGGTCCTCGGTCAGCTCCGCGCCCGCCGCAAGGGTGACGTACAGCAGCAGCCGCCCGTCCTGGCCGAGCTGCCCGGTGTCGATCACCAGGCTGTCCTCGATCTCCTCGAACCGCTCGACGACCCGGTAGAACTCGCTGGTCCCCATGCGGACGCCGCCGCGGTTGAGGGTGGAGTCGGAGCGGCCGTAGATCACGCATCCGCCGTCCGGAAGGATCTTGATCCAGTCACCGTGCCGCCAGACGCCCGGGTAGTCGGCGAAGTACGACTCGCGGTAACGGTCGCCGGACGGGTCGTTCCAGAACATGACCGGCATGGACGGCATGGGCGTGGTCACCACGAGCTCGCCCACCTCGCCGACGACCGGGTTCCCGGCCGCGTCGAAGGACTCGACCCGGGCGCCCAGGCAGCGGCACGGGATCACACCCGCCCGGATCGGCAGCAGCGGCGTCGCGCCCACGAAGCCCGTGCAGACGTCCGTGCCGCCGGAGAACGACCCGAGCTGCACGTCCGGCTTCACGTCCGCGTAGACCCACGCGAAGCCCTCGGGCGGCAGCGGCGACCCGGTCGAGCCGATCCCCCGCAGCCGCTCCAGCCCGGACGGCCGCAGGCCCGCCTTCATCGAGGCCACGATGTACGGCGCGCCGGTGCCGAAGTAGGTGACGCCCTCGTGCGCGGCCAGCTCCCACAGCGCCCCGGTGTCCGGGTGGGCGGCGCTGCCGTCGTACAGGACGACGGTGGCGCCCACGAGGAGGCCGCCGATGAGGAAGTTCCACATCATCCAGCCGGTGGTGGTGTACCAGAAGAACACGTCGCCCTCGCCCAGGTCCTGGTGGAAGCTGAGCGCCTTGAGGTGTTCGAGCACGATGCCGCCGTGGCCGTGCACGATCGGCTTGGGCAGCCCGGTGGTGCCGGAGGAGTAGAGCACCCACAGCGGGTGGCCGAAGGGGACCCGATCGAACGCGGGCTCGGCCGCCTCGGCGCGCAGCGCCTCCCAGTCCAGCTCCTCGCCGGCGACGACGTCCGCGGCGGGGACCGAGGGGATCCACACCGTCGCGGCCAGGCTGGGCAGCTTGGCCGCGATGTCGCGTACGACGTCCGCCCGGCCGAACTCCTTGCCGTTGTAGCGGTAGCCGTTCACGGCGATGAGCACCTTCGGCTCGATCTGGGTGAACCGGTCGATGACGCTGGGCGCCCCGAAGTCGGGCGAGCAGGACGACCAGATCGCGCCCAGCGACGCCGTGGCCAGGAACGCGATCAGCGCTTCCGGGATGTTCGGCACATATCCGGCGACTCGGTCGCCGCGCCCCACGCCGAGCCGGATCAGGCCCGCCCGGACCCGGCCCACCTCGGCGCGCAGCTCACCCAGCGTGTACGTCCGCCTGTTTCCGGATTCATCACGAAATATCACGGCAAGGCGGTCGGGGTCGCCGCGCAGCGCGTTCTCGGCGTAGTTGAGGGTCGTGCCCTCGAACCAGGTGACGTCGGGCATCGTCCCGCTGAGGACCGGCCCGTCGCCCCGGTCGCCAACCACGGCGAAGTAGTCCCAGATCGACGTCCAGAACTCGGCCGGAGACTCGACCGACCACTGCCATATGTCCTGGTAGTCACCCTTCCTGCCGAGCCACTCGGCGTAGCGGGTGATCTTTGCGTTGCGCACGACCTCCGCGGTGGGTTCCCACAGCAGAGCACCTTCCTCGACCATGCCCCCATCCTGACGAGGCCGGCCCGCCGTGTCACCATCTCCGCCCACATACGACAGACCCGTCATATGGTGCCCGCCCCCATGAACCGCGACCGCAGATGATCCACCGCGACCCGCGCGGCGGTCCCGATCGCCGCGTCCGCGCGCGGCTGGTTCTGGGCGGTGCCGATCGACCGGGTGAACACGGCGATGGCGTACCGGCCGCCATCGGGGTACTCGATGACACCCACCTCGTTCCTGACCGTCGGCAGCGTCCCGGTCTTGCCGCTGACCGCCACGTCGTCGTACGGGAAGCCGGAGGCGAGCCGGTGCGGCCACACCTGCAGACCCATCAGCCGGCGCACGGCGGCGCACGCGGCGGGCCCGGCGGCCTCGTCCCGCCAGATCATGCCGAGCAGCCGGGTCATGTCCCGGCACGTGCTGCGGCTGGTCCTGGCCGGGTCGAGCACGCGGAGCCGGGAGAGCACGGCGGGATCGGTGGTCATCTGGGAGAGCTCGGCCATGTCCGCCGCCCCCGCGTCCTCCCGCATCGCCGTGAACAGATCGGCGCACGAGTGCTCGACCCACGTGCGGGGCAGACCGAGGTCCGCGAGCGTGGCGTTGACCTCGCCGAGGCCGATCCGCGCGAGCAGCGTGTCCGCCGACGCGTTGTCACTCACGCTGATCGTGAGGTAGGCGAGGTCCCTGAGCGAGGCCGTGACCTCGTCCAGCATGGCCGAGACGCCGGTGCCGCCCCCGGGACGCCCCTCAGGGGACACCGTGACCCGTTCCGCCGGGTCGACCAGCCCGCGCTCCGCCTGCCGGTAGAACGCGACCAGCAGCGGCACCTTGAACACCGAGGCCAGCACGACCGGCTCGTCGGCGCCCAGGCCGACCTCGCGGCCGGTGTCGATGTCCACCGCGTGCAACCACCCGGTGACCCCCGCCGTACGGAAGATCTGTTCGAGCTGCTTCACGAGAGGAACCCCGTGGCGGGACGGGGGGCCACCCACGTGCGCGGCGGCGCGCCTTCGTCGGACATCCCCGCATCATCCCGCAGAACGCGTGTCGTGAGATCGGCGAACCCCGCCACATGCTCGGACGGCTCGCCACGCCAGGCGGTGGAGATCCGCCAGGCCAGCGGAGAGCCCACCAGCGGGCGCCAGACCACCCCGGGCACGTCCGCGCGCTGCCCGAGCGCGACCGCGGTCCCGGCGAGGACGAGCCCGATCGTGAACTGGCCGTGGACGGCGTGCCGGACCTCGGCCGGGACGAAACCGTGCCGCCGGCAGCCGGCCAGGGTCTCGTCGTGCAGGCCGGGTTCGAGCGCGCGCGGCGGCAGCACGAGCTCGCGCCCGGCCAGGTCGGCCAGGTGCACCGTGGCCAGCGTGGCCAGCTCGTCCTCCTCGCGCAGCAGCACCCCCGGGTGCTGGACCAGGACGGGGCCGAAGCCGAGTCCCGACGCCGCCACGGGATGCCGCAGCACGCCCAGGTCGAGCTCGCCGCCGAGCAGCGCGTCCACCTGGTCCGACGTGCCCATCTCGGTCGGTATGAGCCGTACGTCGGGGTTGCCGCTGCGGAACCGGGCGATCAGCGCGGCGAGCACCGACGCGCCCAGGTCGGGCGGGACGGCGGCGCGCAGGCTCGTCGTGTCGCCCCGCACAGTCCGCGCCATCAGTTCCCTGATCCGCTCGGCCCGGGCCACGAGCTCGCGCGCCTCGGGCAGCAGCAGCCGCCCGGCGCCGGTGAGTCTGACCTGGCGACTGGTCCGGTCGAACAGCCGGACGCCCAGCTCGTCCTCCAGCCGCTTGACCCGCTGGCTGAGCGGGGGCTGCGCCATGCCGAGCCGGGCCGCCGCGTTGCCGAAGTGCAGTTCCTCGGCGATGACGACGAAGTACCTCAGGTGCCGTACGAGGTCCATGGGCTGTGATGATATCCGAATCAATATCAATGTGAAACCGATATCACTATTGGACACGAACGCCGAGGTCTGGTCCTCTTGCCTGCACGGACACACAAGGGGGAAATGTGCCGGAATTTACGGAACGTAGAGTGCAGCGACACCAGGTGAAGAAGCGGCGCCGGTGGCCGTTCGTGACGGCCGCCGCGCTCGTACCGGTCCTGGCGGCCGGCGGCGCGGTCTGGGCGCTGCGCACCACGGGGTCGCCCGAGGAGACCGCGGCGTCCTTCCTCGCCGCCTGGTCCAGATCCGACTACGCGGCGATGCGCGCGCTGACCGCCGACCCGCCCGCCGAATTCGAGCGCACGTACAAGGACTTCCGCGCCACCCTGAAACCCACCTCCGCCCGGTTCGCCGCGAAGGGGAAGGCCCGCGCGAACGACGACGGGAGCGAGTCCGTACGGTTCCGCGCGGTGCTCGACGCGGCGGTGGACTTCTCCTACGACGGCCGGCTGCGGCTGGTGGAGCGCGACCGCGCCTGGCGGGTGGCGTGGACGCCGGCTGCGCTGCATCCCGGCCTCGCCGGCGGCGGCAGGTTCCGGGTCACCTCCGCCGAACCGGATCCCGCGCCGATCACGGCGGCCGACGGCACCAGGATCGACACCCCGGACACGCCCGGTTCGGTCCAGCAACTCGTCGAGGCGCTCAAGGAGCGGTACGGCCCCCGCCTCGCCGGAACCCCGTCCGCCCGGGTGGACCTCGTCGGCGCGGACGGCGTGGCCCAGCCCGTCGCCGCCGCCGAGAAGTCGCCGGGGAAGGCGCTCAAGACCACGATCGACCTGGGCGTCCACCGGGCCGGGGCCCAGGCCCTGGAGCAGGTGTCCAAGCCCGCGTCGCTCGTCGCGCTGCGACCCTCGACCGGCGAGATCCTCGCCGTCGTGAACAAGCCGGGCGGCTTCAACCGCGCGCTGCTCGGCACCTACCCGCCCGGATCGACGTTCAAGGTCGTCACCGCGTCGGCGCTCGTCGCCGACGGCATGAGCGCCACCGAGACTGTGAAGTGCCCGGCGGAGCAGACGATCGGCGGCTACACCTTCCACAACTCCCACTTCGAGGACTTCGGCACGATCCCGCTGCTGGCGGCCTTCGCCCACTCGTGCAACACGACGTTCGGCGACCTCGCCGTCAGCCGTCTCGGCGCGAAGCGGATGAGCGCGGTCGCCTCCGGCTTCGGCTTCGGGCTGCCGATCCAGCCCGGCGTGCCCGCCGTCCGCGCGCAGTTCCCCGCCCCCGAGGACGCGACCGACCTCGCCTCAGCGGCGATCGGCCAGGGCAGGGTGCTGGCGAGCCCGCTCAACATGGCCGCCGTCGCCGCCGCCATCGCGGACGGCACCTGGCGACCGCCGCGGCTCGTGCCCGCCGACCTCGTCCCGTCCGGCGGCTCCGGCCCGCGCGAGCTGGAGCCGGGCGTGGTTCGCGCGCTGCGCCGCCTCATGCCGGCCGTCGTCTCCGAGGGCACCGCCCGGGGCGTCGCCTTCCCCGCCGGCACGGCCGGCAAGACCGGCACCGCCGAGTACGGCTCGGGCAAGGAGCCTCCATCGCACTCGTGGTTCATCGGCTACCGGGGCGACCTGGCGTTCGCCGTCATCGTCGAGGGCGGCGGCATGGGCGCCGCCGTGGCCGCGCCCGCCGCGGCTCGCTTCCTGAGCGGCCTCAGCGGCCGGTGAGACGGGCGACGGCCGCCACGACCTCCGAGGCGTTGGACAGGTCGGGCAGGACGATGTCCGCCCCCGCCTCACGCAGCTCGGCGGCGGTGGACCGGCCCGACGCGACCGCGATCATCGCCGCGCCGCCGATGCGGGCGGCCTGCACGTCCCGGGTCGAGTCGCCGATCAGCACCGTGTTCGCGGAGGTGAACGCCCCGCCGTACCGCTCCTTGGCCCGGCCCTGGGCCACCTGGAGCAGCGTGGCCTTGGGATAGACCTCCTCGCCGTACCCCCCGACTTCGAAGTCGATCGCCTTGTCCAGCTTGAACGCCGTCAGCTTGTGGACCGCGTTGCTCCGGATCGTCCCGGTGAGGACCGACTGGATCACGCCGTCGAGCCGGGACACCGCCTTGAGCGCGTCCTTCGCGCCGGGCATCGCCCGTCCCTCGGTGGTCAGCCGCTTGCGCTTCGCGGCGAAGCTGACCGCCAGCGCGTCGAGGAACTTGGGCAGGTGATGGTCCTCCACCGCGATGCCGTTGACGGCCAGCGTCTCGAAGACGATCTCGGAGTCGGGACGGCCCATCGCCGGGGCGAGCTTCACCAGCGGCCGCCCGGTCACCATGCGGAACGCGTCGGCGTACGCCTCCCGGGTGACGATGGTGACGTCGACCAGGGTGAGATCGACGTTCCAGAGAACGAGGCGGTTGATCGTGGCCTCCGAAGGGGGACGCGGGCCGGGTTCAGATCAGGTCGAGGGCGTTCGCGAGCGAGTCGACGACGGGGACGCCGACGGCGCCCAGCTCGGCGCGGCTGCTCATGCCGCCCGTGTAGAGGATGGCCCGCGCGCCGACATGCTGGGCGGCGTACGCGTCGTCCACGCTGTCGCCGATCACGACGACCTTCTCCGGGTCGACGCCGAGGGCCAGGACGTGCGCGGCCATGTGCTCGGCCTTGGGCCCGCCGGCGGCGGCGCGCAGGCCGTCCACCCGGCTGAAGTGCCGGTCGATGCCCATCTCGCCGATCTTGGGCACCAGCCGCTCGTGCGTCCACATCGACAGCAGCGACTGAGTCCGCCCGGCGTCCTCCCACTCCTGGAGGCAGGTCAGGGCGCCGTCGGCCAGCCCGCAGGCGAGCATCAGGCGGTGGTAGTGGTCGTGGAACCCCTCGTCGAGAAGCTCCCACTCGCCGTCGCGGAGCGACCTGCCGAGCATCCGCTCGTACGCCACCCAGATGGGGCGGGTGTAGACGGCGCGGAAGCCGTCGGGGTCGAAGGGGCCGACGCCATACGGGCGGAAGACCTCGTTGGTCGCGCCCACCACGGCATCGATGTCGTGAAACAGCGTGCCGTTCCAGTCCCAAACAATGTGTGTCATATCAACATGGATGATATCCAGCCACGCGTCGAGCGGCGGCCGTACGCACCCGACCCAGCGTCATCGAGTGCGGCACCTACCTCCTCACCCACGTGCAGCAGGTAGCCGAGGTCAAGGGCGTGCTCTCCCCGGCCCCGGCCGGGGCTCAGTACTCGGCTGCGGCCGGAGCCCAGGACGTGCCGCTGTGGAAGCAGAGTCGAGGTGCTGACGTACAGCCGGGTGGCCAGGGCGCCGTAGCTGCGGCCCGAACGCTCCTTGAGCTCGCGCAGCATCGCCGCGAACTCCTCGCGCTCCACACCCATGTGCTGCCCTTCCCCCACCTCGGCCCGGCCCGGGATGCCGTCGATCCGCGGATCACGGTACCGACACCCCGGGCGAAGGCCCGACGCAGGGGAGCGCAGCGGGGCAGGTCAGCTCCGGCCGACGGTGGCCGTGGAGGCGGCCGCGTCGGCGACGTTACCGCGGTACAGGCCGAGCTTCGGCTTTCCCACCTTCGCGCCGGGGCCGAGCGGGAAGTTCTGGGTGTCGGAGTTGGGCATCCGGTCGTCGGGCAGGATGTTCAGCTCGTTCACGTCGGCCGCGCTGCCGCCGCCGGGGTTGAGGTCGACCACCGCGTACGCCTTCTGACCGGGCGCCACCGGGTAGGCCGGGGGACCGCCCAGCTCGCCCGGCACCAGCGGCGTGAGGTCCTTGCTGTGGTCGGCGGCGCGCGAGTTGCCCAGGCTGACGAGCGGGTAGTAGCTCAGGCCGCAGGCGGTGGTGCCCTGGTTGCGCACCTCGATCACCCGCTGGTTGGGCGCCTCGGCCCGGGCGGTCATCTTGACGGCCAGCTTCTTGGCCTCGCAGGGGTGGGAGTAGGCGTAGGCCTCACTGCCACCGGCCTTGCCCCCGCCGCCCGCGGTGGTGGCAGCGGCAGACTGGGAGAGCTTCGCAGGCTGCGCCTCGCCGCCGTCGTCGCCGGACTGACAGGCGGTCAGGGTGAGGGTGGCGCCCAGGGCGAGAGCGGCCGGGACTAACAGGGCATGGCGAGCGGACATGGTGGTTCCCCCGTAACGGATGTGGGTGAAGGAGTGGACCGGGCGGCGGGCCATCGACGCCGACCGCCGAGAACCACTTTGGCCCGCGGTCCGTCCCGTCCGCAGCCTTTCCTGGAAAAGTCGGGACACTGGAACGGTCCCACCCCTTCTGACCTGCGGTTTCATACCCGCTTGGAATGGCCTTCCGGAACGTCCTGGGGCCGTTCGGGCCGCTGGGAGCCGGCAGAACAGCATCGGCGCCGCTCGACACGCGACACCGACGCAGGAGCGCTCCGCTCCCTCGACCCCGGGGAACGTTTGGCGGACAGCGACCTAAACCAGCAGGTCGGGGATCTCCTGGGTCGCGTACCACATCAGCTCGTGGGCCTCGGCTTCGTCCACGGCGAACCGGGCGTCGTCGTCCCCCAGGTCGGCGGCGGGCAGCGCCGCGACGGCGGCCTCGACGTCCGGAGCCGCGGCGGCATCGTCCACGTGTGCCGAGGCGATCCGGGACATCGGGACCGGCTCGGTCAGCCGCACCCGCGCCCGCTCGTCCGGATCGGGGCTCATCGCGACCCAGGCGTCCGGCACCTCGGCCGCCAGCACGACCCGCCGAGCCGGCCCCGCGGCCTTGCCCGCCCCGGCCGACTCCGCCCCGATCTGCTCTGTACCGCCCGGCCCGGTGAGGTCGCCCGCCCGCTCCCCCGCGTCTTCCTCGGCGAGCATCCGCAGCGAGGCCCGCGCCGCCTCGGTCAGGGCGACGTACTCCAGCTCCTCGGTGTCGCCGGAGGTGTACCACTCGACCAGCGCGGGCGTCACCGCGTACCCGGACAGCGGCGCGGGGCCGAGCTCGCCCTGCGCGACCACACGGGCCAGCGCGGAGAGCGTGCACGGGAGATAGACGCGCATGGGAACCTCTCGTCGGTCAGGTCAGGGGCGCAGCGGCAGGCCGAACAGGGCCTCCAGCTCGCCGATGGTGGCGAAGGCGTCGCTGTGGTGGATACCGACCAGCCCGAGCGCCCGGGCCGCGACGATGTTCGCCTCGATGTCGTCGATGAACACGCACTCCTCGGCGGGCAGCCCGACCTGGTCGAGCGCGTGGTGGAAGATGCGCGGCTCGGGCTTGCGCATGCCGACCTCGCCCGAGATGACGATCGCGTCGAACAGCCCGTCCCAGGAGGCACGGGGATAGTCGTTCTCCCAGGAGTTGGACAGCAGGCAGGTGCGGATGCCGGCCGCGCGGGCCCGCCGCAGCATCTCGTTCATCTCCTCGACCGGCTCGAACCCGAGGAACATCCGGGCGAGCAGCCCGTCGGCCACCGGCGGGACGCCGTCGAGGGTCATCAGCCTGGCCGCGAATTCCTGCTCGAAGTCGGTCGCCGAGATCTCACCGCGTTCGAGCGCGTGGATGGCGCTCTCACCGCCGCCCTCGTAGGCGTGCAGGACCAGGTCGCGCATCACGTCCTTGTAGTGCGACGCGTCGATCCGGTCCTGGGCGAGCCAGCCCGCGATCGAGTCGGTGAGGCTCGTGGTGAGCACCCCGCCCCAGTCGATCAGCACTCCCTTGAGCACGACACCTCCTGGTGGAATCTGGTTCAAAAGAATAGAGCGTCAGGGAAGGTTCGCCTCCCGGGCGAGCCGTCGGGCGGCGCTCAGATGGGCCGCCGAGCGCACCGCCGCGGGGTCGGTCGTGACCTTGCCGAACATGCCCCGCTTCGCCTTGAGCCGGAGGATCCGGGTCACCGAGGCGTCCAGGCGGGCGGCCGAGATGCGCCCGGACTTCACCGCCGCGAGGACCGCGCCGTACGCCTTGGGCATGTCCGGCGGCATGAGCAGCACGTCCGCCCCGGCCAGGACGGCGCGCACGGCCACCTCGGCGTCACCGTACTTCTCCCGCACGCCCGCCATGTTGAGCGCGTCGGTGCTGATCACGCCGTCGAAGCCCAGCTCGTCGCGGAGCAACCCGGTCAGGATCGTGCGGGACAGCGTGGCCGGGTCGCCCGAGGGGTCGAGCTTCGGCATGACGACGTGCGCCGACATGATCGCGTCCACACCGTGCGCGATGGCCTCACGGAACGGCGGGGCGTCGAGCTTGCGCCACTGCGCCTTCGTGTGCGAGATCACCGGGAGGCCGGTGTGACTGTCTGTAGAGGTGTCGCCGTGACCGGGGAAGTGTTTGGCGGTCGAGGCGATGCCGGCGGCGTGGAAACCGTCGACCGCCGCGCCCACCATGGTGGCGACCTTGCCGGGGTCGGAGCCGTAGGCCCGGGGCCCGATCACCGGGTTGCGCGGGTTGATGTTGACGTCGGCGACCGGCGCGAAGTCCATCGTGATGCCGAGGGCGCGCAGCTCGGTGCCGGTGAGCCGGGCGGCGGCCCGCGCGTTCGCCGGGTCGCCGGTCGCGCCGATGGCCATCGCCCCCGGGAGTTTGGTGACGACCGCGGAGAGCGGCGAGACCGTGCCGTTCTCCTGGTCCACACCGATCATCAGCGGGACCCGCGACGCCGCGCGCAGCCCGGTGGTCAGCGCGGCGATCTGCCGGGCGTCGGAGACGTTGCCCGCCCACGGGAACATGATCACGCCGCCCGGGCGGTACTTCTTGATCACCTGGATCGGGCTGCCCGCCCCGAACCGCGCGCTGTTCTCCTGGTGCGCCGCGTCGGCGCGTGAGCCGTACACCGCAGGCATGAAGAGCTGACCGACCTTCTCCTCCACGCTCATCCGGGCGAGCGTGGCGGCGACGTCTCCCGTCGCGGCTCCGGTGCCGCCGTCCTCCGCCGCCGCGTCGCCCGCACCGGTCGCCTCCCCGGACGGCGTCCCCTCCGGGGACGGCGTCGCGCCCGCCTCGCCGGGCGCGGCGGAGGAAGGGGGAGCGGCGGGGGTGGGGCGCGCCGTCTGCTCCGCCTCCACCGCGGAGCAGCCCGCCATCGCGATCACCAGCAGTCCGAGGCCCAGTCGTCGAAACACCCCTTCACCGTATCCGCGCTTCGCACCATCCGTCCCACAGTTATCCACAGGCGCTAGCGCCCCTCAAAGCGACAGATCGGCGAGGGCCGGGAGTTCGGCGCGGGCGGCGGCCCGCGCGGCCGACGCCGTACCGGCCGCGCGCGCGGCGGCCGCGGCCCGGCGGCAGTCGTCCACGGTGTGCCGGGCGAGCGCGGCGCGCACCCGGGGCAGCGCGGACGCGGCCATGGAGAGCGACGTCACGCCCAGACCCACGAACACGCAGGCCAGCGCGGGGTCGGCCGCCGCCTCACCACAGACGCCGCAGTCCCGGCCGGAGCCCCCGGCGGCCGCGGCGGTCAGCGCGACGAGGTCGAGCACGGCGGGATGCCAGGGGTCCTGCAGCCCCGCGAGCGCCCCCGCCTCCCGGTCGGCGGCGAGGGTGTACTGCGTCAGATCGTTCGTCCCGATCGAGAAGAAGCCGGTCACCGCGGCGAGGTCGGCGGCACGCAGAGCGGCCGCGGGGATCTCGATCATCACTCCGGCCGAGGGCAGCCCGGCCGCGCGGCACGCCTCGCCGAACCAGACGGCCTCCTCCGCCGTGGCGACCATCGGCGCCATCACCTGAACCCGCGCCGACGTGCCCTTGGCCGCCCTGGCCAGCGCTTCGAGCTGTGCGGCCAGCACCTCGGGGAAGCGGCGGAACAGCCGCACCCCGCGCTCGCCGAGCGCGGGGTTGGGCTCGGGAGCCGGCGGCGGCAGGAAGTCGAGCGGCTTGTCGGCCCCGGCGTCGAGGACGCGGACGATCACCCGCGAGCCCGAGAACGCCTCGAACACCTCGCGGTAGGCGTCCTGCTGCTCCTCCCAGGTCGGCGGGTCGACCCGGTCCAGGAAGAGGAACTCGGTGCGGAACAGGCCGACCCCCTCCGCGCCCGCCGCCAGCGCGGGCGCGATGTCGGCCGGCCCGCCCACGTTCGCGAGCAGCGGCACGGCGTGGCCGTCGGCGGTGGCGCCGGCCCCCGAGACGGCGGCGAGGAGCGCCGTGCTCTGCTCCGCCGCCCGCACCGCCCGGGCCACCTCGTCCTCGTCCGGCGACAGCCGTACGACGCCGGTCGAGCCGTCGACCAGCAGTGGCGTGCCGGGCGGGATCGCGCCCGCCCCCGCGCAGCCCACGACCGCGGGCACGCCCAGCGCGCGGGCCAGGATCGCGGTGTGGCTGGTCGGCCCGCCCTCCTCGGTCACGAACGCCACGACCGTCGCGGGGTCGAGCAGCACGGTGTCCGCGGGCGCGAGATCCCTGGCCACCAGCACGTACGGCTCGGCGGGGTCGGCGGGCAGGCCCGGCAACGCCAGGCCCTCCAGCGCCGCGACGACCCGGTCCCTGATGTCGTCGAGGTCGGCGGCCCTCGCGGCCAGGTAGCCGCCCGCGGCGGCCAGCAGCTCCCGATATCCGGTGAAAGCGTCGAAGACGGCGCGGGAGGCCGCGACGCCCTGCTCGATCAGCTCGGCCACCCTCGCGGCGAGGTCGGGGTCGCGGGCCATCATGGCCTGCGCGGCGAGGACGTCCCGCGCCTCGCCGCCCGCCTGGTCGCCGCGCGCGGCGAGGTCGGCGGCCACCCGCTCCAGGGCCTGCTCGGCCCGCAGCAGCTCGGCCCGCGCGTCCCCGCCGTGACGCGCGGCCCTGGGCGGCTCGGGGACGTCGCGCACCAGCCGGTGCGCCGGGCCGTAACCGGCGCCCGGGCTCACGCCCAGGCCGGCCAGCCGATCCGCGTGCATGGTCAGGGCGCCGACGCGATGGCGGCGAGCCGGTCCAGGAACTCGTCCGCGCCCTCGGCGTCGGCGCTGATGACGATGGTCTCGCCCTGGCGCACGTCCAGGGCCAGCACCGACAGGATGCTCTTCGCGTTCACCGGCGGGACGCCGAACTTGGCGACGGTGACGTCGAAGGGCGCCTGGGCCGCGGTCTGCACGAACGTCGCGGCGGGACGGGCGTGCAGCCCCACTTCGGACATGACGGTGACCTTACGCTCGGCCACGTTTCCTCCTCTTCTGTCGGGGTTCTCCCAGCGGTTTTCTTGCGGATTCCCCCGGATCGTCGGGGTCTCCCACGCGGATTCTGCTCGCCCCGGGCGGTCCACCGCCAACCGGGCCCCCGTTCGGCACTCATTTACCCGGCGGTCCGGCGTTCACGACCGCTCAGAGCCGCTCCGGAGCCGCGGTGGAACAGCGGACGACCCGCCAGGGCCCCGGCGCCGTCCTGGAATCGCCAGGCCGCTTTCGGGGGCCGCCGTCACGACCAGTGGAACAGCTCGTCGCCCGCGCCCACGCCACCGCGGACCTCGCCGTCGACCTCGCCGGCCGCCGCGTCCAGGGCGACCACCGGGCAGATCGGCGACCGGCCGCCCGCCTCGACCGCGGCCGGATCCCAGAAGACCACCGGCTGACCGGCCCGGACCCGGTCCCCCTCGGCGGCGAGCAGCCGGAAGCCCTCCCCCTTGAGCTGCACGGTGTCGATGCCGAGGTGCACGAGGACGCCCCGGCCGTCGTCCCCCAGGACGATGTAGGCGTGCGCGCGCAGCTTGACGATGGTCCCGCTGATCGGGGCGACGGCCTGGCCGGGCTCGCGCCGGGGGTCGATCGCCGACCCGGGCCCCACCATGGCCTGGGAGAAGACCGGGTCCGGCACGGCCACCAGACCGATCGCCGTCCCCGCCACCGGGGCGAGAACCGCCGTCACCACGCCCCCTCCTGTCCGGCTCGCCCCACGGCGTCAGCCGATGAGCTCCTCGATGTCGCTCGCGATCGTGTCGGCGTCGGGGCCCACCACGACCTGTACGACGTTGCCCGCGAGCATCACGCCGTGGACGCCCGCCGCCCTGAGGGCCGCCTGGTCGACCTTGGAGGCGTCGTACACCTCCGTCCGCAGCCGCGTGATGCACGGCTCGATCTCGATGACGTTGTCCACACCACCGAGCCCAGCGATGATCGCCCGGACATCTGCCGCCATGTCGGTCCTCCTCGAAATGCGTGCTGTGCGCAGGCTAATCCGTCTGCGTGACCTTGTTCAGACCTCGCGGAGCGTCGGGGTCGATGCCCAGCCTGCGGGCGAGCGCCTCGGTGAGGAGCTGGCCGGGGACGATCAGGCCCATGGGCGCCACCCATTCGGGCAGGTCGGGGCCGTTCAGCGCGGCGGTGGCCGCCGCGGCGAGCGCCGTGCCGCCGCCGACGCCGAACGCGGAGGCGCCCGCGCCGGTGACCCGCTCGGCGAGCGCGACCGTGCCGGGCAGCGTCGGCCCCTCGCCGGCCGCGACCAGGATGGCCGGGGTGTCCTCGTCCACGACGGCGATCGGCCCGTGCAGCAGGTCCGCGTACGACAGACCCATCGCGTGCAGGTAGCAGGCCTCCTTCAGCTTGAGCGCGAGTTCGAGCGCGGTGGAGAAGGCGAAGCCCCGGCCGGAGACGACCACGCCGGGCTTGCCGACGAGGCCCTCGACCACGGCGGCCAGGTCGCCGGGGTCGTCGACCAGCTTCTCCACCGCGTCCGGCACCCGCTGCAGGTCGTCGGCGTTCACGTCGGCGCCGACCCCGAGGGCGAGCACCGCGAGCGCGGCGAGCTGCGTGGTGTACGTCTTGGTGGCCGGGACGGCCTTCTCCTCGCCCGCCAGCGTGCAGAGGGCCAGGTCGGCGACCTCGGCCAGCGGCGAGGCGGGGCCGCCGTTGGTGATCGCGACGGTCTTCGCGCCGCAGCTCTTCGCCCAGTCGAGGGTCTCGACGATCTCCTCGGTGCGGCCGGACTGGGACAGGCCCACCGCCAGCACGCCGTCCAGGTCGACCCTGCGGCGATAGGTGGTGGCGATCGACGGAGCGCCGAGCGCGCACATGCGACCGGCGCGGGCCTCGATCAGGTAGCGGCCGTACACCGCCGCGTTGTCCGACGTGCCGCGCGCGACGAACAGCAGGTGCCGGGTCTGCTCGGCGAGTCGCCGCACCTCGTCCACCCGGGGCAGCAGCGCGTCAAGCGTGGCGCGGAGCGCGGCGGGCTGCTCGGCGATCTCGCTGCGCATCTTGGTCGTCATTTGGTGCCATCCTCAAATCTCGGCTTGGCGAGACCTTGCCGTTATCGATCCGTCTCTGGTCCGTACATTGACACACAATTCCCAGCTGTGGTCTAGTCCGGACTAGACCAGCACGAACCATAACCCAACTGAAATGATCAGATCGAGAGGGGAGGGATCAGTGGCTCAGATCGATCCGGACAGCCCGGTGCCCAAGTACTTCCAGCTCCGGGAGATCCTGCTCGATCTCATCGAGAGCAACGAGCTGGCGATCGGCGCGGCGATCCCCTCCGAGCGCGAGCTCTGCCAGCGGTTCCGCCTCTCCCGCATGACGGTGCGGCAGGCGGTCGACCACCTGGTGTCGGAGGGCAGGCTGCACCGGGTGCCGGGCAAGGGCACGTTCGTCGCCCGCCCCAAGATCGAGCTGGCCCTCCAGCTCACGTCGTTCAGCGACGACATGCGGGCCCGAGGCCTCACGCCCGGCTCTCGCGACCTGGACCGCCGGATCGTCCGGGCCAGCGCCCACCTCGCGCGTGAGCTCGGCATCCAGCCCGGCGACGCCGTCCACTTCATCGAGCGGCTGCGCACCGCCGACGGGGAGCCGCTCGCCATCGAGCGCGCCCACATCCCCGTGGCCCTCGCCCCGGACCTCGACGCCTACGACCTGTCCGGGCGCTCGCTGTACGCGCTGCTCGAATCGCGGTACAGCCTGGTGCTCGACGCGGGCGAGCTCACCATCGACGGCGGCATCGCCGACCCGGGCGACGCCGACCTGCTCAAGCTGCACAGGGGCGGCGCGGTCCTGCTGCTCGCCCGGCGTTCCTTCGCCGGCGGGGTGTGCGCCGAGCTCGGCGTCTCCACCTACCGCGCCGACCGTTACCAGCTCAGAACGCTCCTGGAGATCCCCGTCCGGCGTCCATAGCGCAAGCGATCCTCCCGAACCCCAGCCCTGGAGGAACACCGATGAGTTCACGCTCGGCCGAGACGGGACCACCCGCCGTTCCGTCGTCGGGATCCGTCGTGATGGGCCTGCTGCAGCGTCTGGGCCGTTCCCTGATGCTGCCGATCGTCGTACTGCCCGCCGCCGCGATCCTCAAGCGGTTCGGCCAGCCCGACATGCTGGGGTCCAACGGGCCCGCGCCCGGCGGCCTGGCGGACGTGGCGGGGTTCGAGTGGGTCGCCCACGTCGCCACCGTGCTGCTCAACGCCGGCGACGCGCTCTTCGACGCCCTGCCGCTGCTGTTCGCGGTGGGTGTCGCGGTCGGCTTCGCCCGCCGCTCGGACGGCTCGACGGCCGTCGCGGCGCTGGTCGGTTACCTGGTCTTCGACCGGGTGACCAAGGGGCTGTTCTTCCAGGCCCCCGCCGTGGACGCGGTGCACAAGCGGGTCGCGCACACCGTGGTCGGCGCGGACGGCGTCGCGCTGGACACGATCAACTGGTCCGCGAACAACCCGACCGGGGTGCTCGGCGGCATCGTCATCGGCGTCGTCACGGCGCTGCTGTGGCAGCGGTACTACCGGATCAAGCTGCCCGCCTGGCTGGCTTTCTTCGGTGGCCGGCGGTTCGTCCCGATCGTGACGGCCTTCGCCGGGGTCGTGCTCGGCGTCGTCTTCGGCCTGATCTGGCCGCCGGTCGGCGAGTGGATCAACAGCCTCGGCAAGGTGATCGCCGACAACAGCGTGGTCGGCGCCGGCGTGTACGGCGTGGCCAACCGCCTGCTCATCCCGCTCGGCCTGCACCACATCATCAACTCGATCGTGTGGTTCCAGGTGCCCGGCTGCTCGAACGCGGCCGGCGCGCAGTTCGCCGGCGACCTGACCTGCTACCTCCAGGGCGCGGACGGCTTCGGCTCGTTCATGACCGGCTTCTTCCCGGTCATGATGTTCGGCCTGCCCGCCGCCGCGGTGGCGATCTGGCGGGCCGCGCCCGCCCACCGGCGCCCGGCCGTCGGCGGCATCATGATCTCCGCGGCGCTGGTCTCCTTCGTCACCGGCATCACCGAGCCGATCGAGTTCGCGTTCATCTTCGTCGCCCCGCTCCTGTTCGTGGTGCACGCCGTGCTCACCGGCATCTCCATGGCGCTGACCGCCTGGCTGGGGGGTCGGCTCGGCTTCGGGTTCTCCGCCGGCGCCACCGACGCCCTGCTCAACATCAGCAAGAGCAACACCCACCAGTTCTGGCTGGTCATGGGCATCGGCGTCGTCTACGCCGTGATCTACTACGCGGTCTTCAGCTTCCTGATCAAGAAACTGAACTTCATGACCCCGGGCCGCGAACCCGAGCCGGACGTCGACTCCGGCGAGAGCGCGGAACCGGTCCGCACCCGCCTCTGATCCGGTCAGGGCAAAACCCCGTCACACGTGCGCCGTAATCCGGTGGGCGCCACTCCAACCGCCTGCTGCACCGGCCGGACCTTGCCCGCATAGCGTCACATCACCACCCCTCAGGCCGGAAAGTTGGCGGCGTTCGTATCAACCGGCCGGGCCGGAATCTCTAGTAGTCGTCACGTCCGCCGACGAACCTGGGGGGTTCCGATGCCCGAACCGACGCCGCGCCCGATCCGCCTGCCACGGCTCCTGCCCGTTCCCACAGCCGATCCCGCGTACGACGAGGCCCCGACCGGCCGCCTGTGGCCGGACGGGGCCGTGCCGGACGACCCGCCCCGGACGTACGGCGCGCTCGCCCTGGCCTCGGGCGGCGGGCCGCTCCTCCACGGCCCGTCCGGCGCGCTGCCCGACGAACGGCGGCTGCGCGGCCTCGGCCGCGCCATGGCGGAGATCCTCTGCGGGCGCCGCCCGCCCGCCACCGTGCAGGACCGGCTCAGCGAGCGCGCGTACGGCGAGCTGATCCGGGCCGGGAAGATGATCGACGCTCCACGGCCGCCCATGGTCGGCGCTCCGCACATCCAGCGGCCGGACGACGGCGTGGTGGAGATGTGCCTGCTGATCCATTGCGGGCCGCGCAGCCACGCCCTCGCCCTGCGCCTCGAACGCCGGGGTGTCCAGTGGCTCGTCACCGACTTCGAGACCGCGTGACGCCAGGGGACGTGGCGCCGCTGGACGGCCCGCCGACGCCGAAGCGGTCCCATGCCGCCCGATGCGCCTGTGATGCTCTCAGGCGCGGTTCAGCGGGCGGGCGCGGGACGGCCGGCGGACCGCTTCGCACCCGAAAAGGGGAGGCCCCCGCCGGATCTCCGGCGGGGGCCTCCCCTGATGACGCGATCAGGCCTCGACGTTCTTCGGGTCGCCGTGGCACCGCTTGTACTTCTTGCCCGAGCCGCACGGGCACGGGGAGTTGCGCTCCACGTTGCCGTACGCGGCGCGCTGCTCCGGCGTGGAGCGGACCCGGCTGACCTCGACGTCGCCGGTCTCGCCGGGCGCCGTGTAGACCATCTCGCTGGGGCGGGCCGGCTGGCGCAGCGCCCTGGCGATGATCGAGCTCGCCTCGTGCACGGAGTCGTCCGCGTGCTCGTGGTCGTGGTCGTGGTCGTGCTCCTCGACGATCGGGTTCGCCTGGACCTCGACCTCGAGGTTGAACAGGTAGCCGGCCGACTCCTCCTTGATGCCGTCGAGCATCGCGGAGAACATCTCGAAGCCCTCGCGCTGGTATTCCACCAGCGGGTCCTTCTGCGCGTAGGCGCGCATGCCGATGCCCTCCTGGAGATAGTCCATCTCGTAGAGGTGCTCGCGCCACTTGCGGTCGATCACCGAGAGGATCACCCGGCGCTCCAGCTCGCGCATCGCCTCGGAGCCGAGCTCCTCCTCGCGCCGCTGGTACGCCTCAAGCGCGTCGGCCTTGATCTTCTCGGCGATGAGATCGGCGCTCAGGTCCTCGCGCTCGCCGCCGACCTCCTGCACGAGCTGCTCGACGGTCATCGAGACCGGGTAGAGCTGCCCGAAGGCCTTCCACAGCTTGTCGAGGTCCCACTCCTCGGCGAAGCCCTCGGCCGTGGCGGCCTTGACGTAGTCGTCGATCACGTTGGTGACGAACCCGCGGACCTGCTCGTGTAGGTCGGCGCCCTCAAGCACCCGGCGACGCTCGGCGTAGATCACCTTGCGCTGCCGGTTCATGACCTCGTCGTACTTGAGGACGTTCTTGCGGATCTCGAAGTTCTGCTGCTCGACCTGGTGCTGGGCGGACGCGATCGCCTTCGAGACGATGCCGGACTCGATCGGCACATCGTCGGGGATGTTCAGCCGCGTCATGATCATCTCGACCCGCGCGGAGTTGAACAGCCGCATCAGGTCGTCCTCCAGCGACAGGTAGAACCGGGACTCGCCCGGGTCTCCCTGACGGCCGGAACGGCCGCGGAGCTGGTTGTCGATGCGGCGGGACTCGTGCCGCTCGGTGCCGAGGACGTACAGGCCGCCGAGTTCGGTGACCTCCTCGTGCTCGGTCTTGACGGCTTCCTTGGCCTTCTCCAGCGCCTCGGTCCAGGCCTTCTCGTACTCGTCGGGGGTCTCGGTCAGAGACAGGCCGCGCTGCTCCAGCTCGAGGCCGGCGCGGAACTCGGGGTTGCCGCCGAGCATGATGTCGGTGCCGCGGCCGGCCATGTTGGTCGCGACCGTGACGGCGCCCTTGCGCCCCGCCTCGGCGACGATCGTGGCCTCACGGGCGTGGTTCTTCGCGTTCAGCACCTCGTGCTGCACGCCCTGGCGCTTGAGCATCCGCGACAGCTTCTCGGACTTCTCGACGCTGGTCGTGCCGACCAGGACCGGCTGGCCCCGCTCGAAGCGCTCCTTGATGTCCTCGACGCACGCCTGGAACTTGGCGTCCTCCGTCTTGTAGACGACGTCCGCCTGGTCCTTACGGACCATCGGCCGGTTCGTCGGGATGGGGACGACGCCCAGCTTGTAGGTCTGGTGGAACTCGTTGGCCTCGGTCGCGGCGGTGCCGGTCATGCCGCCGAGCTTGGCGTAGAGGCGGAAGTAGTTCTGCAGGGTGATGGTGGCGAGAGTCTGGTTCTCGTCCTTGACCTTCACCCCCTCCTTGGCCTCGATGGCCTGGTGCATGCCCTCGTTGTAGCGACGGCCGTGCAGCACGCGCCCGGTGAACTCGTCGACGATCAGGACCTCGCCGTCGACGACGATGTAGTCCTTGTCCTTCTTGAACAGTTCCTTGGCCTTGAGCGCGTTGTTGAGGAACTGCACCAGGTGGGTGTGCTCGGGCTTGTAGAGGTTGTCGATGCCGAGCCAGTCCTCGACCCTCTCGACGCCGGCCTCCAGGACGCCGACCGTGCGCTTCTTCTCGTCGACGACGTAGTCGCCGGTGCTCTCCTCGCCGTCCTTGCCCTCGGTGCCCCGGCGGAGCCTGGGCACGATCTTGGCGAACTCGGCGTACCACTTGCCGGACTGCTCGCCGGGGCCGGAGATGATCAGCGGGGTGCGCGCCTCGTCGATGAGGATCGAGTCCACCTCGTCGACGATGGCGAAGTTGTGGCCGCGCTGGACGCACTCCTCGATGGACCACGCCATGTTGTCGCGCAGGTAGTCGAAGCCGAACTCGTTGTTCGTGCCGTACGTGATGTCGGCGTTGTACTGCTTGCGCCGCTCGTCCGGCGGCATGTTGGCGAGAATGACGCCGACCTCGAGGCCGAGGAAGCGGTGGACGCGGCCCATGTTCTCGGCGTCACGCTTGGCGAGGTAGTCGTTGACCGTGATGACGTGAACGCCCTTGCCGGAGATCGCGTTCAGGTAGGCGGGGAGAGTACAGGTGAGCGTCTTGCCTTCACCGGTGCGCATCTCGGAGATGTTGCCCATGTGCAGGTTGGCGCCGCCCATGAGCTGCACGTCGTACGGGCGCTGCCCCAGGACTCTGCGCGCGGCCTCGCGGACGGTGGCGAACGCCTCGGGCAGCAGGTCGTCGAGCGACTCGCCGTCGGCGTGGCGCTGCCGGTACTCGGCGGTCAGGGCGCGCAGCTCTGCGTCGGACAGGCTCTTGAAGTCTTCTTCAACGGAGTTGACCTGCTCGGCGATCCGCTTGAGCTTGCGCAGAGTCTTGCCCTCGCCGGCGCGAAGGATCTTGTCGAGAATGGCTGCCACTTTTAGTAAAGCTCCTCGCAGGTCTACCCCGGCGGATCCACCGGAGTGTGAGGACGAGACATACTTCCCCGCTGCCATCGTAGGCCGTTCCATCACTGGACACAGCCACCTGAGAGAGGACGGAGCGGCGTCATTACAACGGCCGAAGCCTCTCAGTCGTTCCCCGGCTCGCGTACCGACAAGGCCATCGGGTAGAAAACGGTGTATGGCAGAAAGCGCACATCAGGGCAGTCATGGCGGAAGCCCCAAGTCTTGGCTCGCCGTCATCATCATTGTCGCCGGTTTCACCGTCGGCGGCGTCGGCCTCACTCTCGGGCCGAGTTGGATCACTTTCTGGGTCGGAGCGGGCATCTGCGCGGTCGGTGGCGTGGTCGCCCTTCTGGTCGACATCTTCTCCGATGTGATCATCGACGCCCCGCGGGTGATGCCCGAGCGCGAGCACCGCTCCCCCTTCGAGCACCACGAGCTTCCCCAGCACTGATCCGGCCCCGTAACACCGTCGTAGTCGTTTTGTCGGTCACAGCGTCTAACATCGGCCGCTGTGACGGACCTGACAGCAGACGAGGCCCGCAGGATCATCCTCCGGGCCCAGGGTTTCCTCGGCGCCCGCTCCCGGAGTGGCGGAGTGCGCGGCATGCTCCGGCGCGTGGGCGCGGTACAACTCGACACCATCTCGGTGCTCGCACGTTCTCATGAACTCGTCGCGTACGCCCGGCTCGGGGCCATCGGCCGGGCGGCGGCCGAGCGGGCGTACTGGCGCGATCCGGCGCAGGCCTTCGAGTACTGGTGCCACGCCGCCTGCATCCTTCCCCTCGAACACTGGCCCCTGTACGCGTTCCGCCGCCGCGCCTACCGGGAGCGGCGGTACCGCTGGCACGAGGTGCCGCCCACGGTGGACAAGATCCTGGAGCAGGTCCGGCAGGACGGCCCGATCACGACGACCGACCTCGGCGGCGCCCGGGTCGATCGGCGTGCCTCCGGCGCGACGCAGGCGGGCGAATGGTGGGACTGGTCCGACGCCAAGATCTCGATCGAATACCTGCTGGACATCGGTGAGGTGGTCTGCACCCGGCGGGTCGGCTGGCGGCGCGTCTACGACCTGGCCGAGCGGGCCGTCCCCCGTGACCTGCTCGACCGGGAGGTGACCGACGCGGAGGGCGTGGCCGCGCTCACCGCCATCGCCGGCCGCTCCCTCGGCGTGGCTACGCGGGCCGACCTCGTCGACTTCACCCGGGTCACGGGCAGGTACGCGGAGCTCCTCGACGACGCCCTGGAGAGCGGGGCCGCCGGGCTGGCGCCGGTCCGCGTCTCCGGCTGGCCGGCCGCGCGGGCGCGGCGGGGCGCCACGGGCGACGGGGCGGCCAACGCCTGGGCCGATCCGGCCGCCCTGGAGGGCGAGCCCCGCGGACGGCACCGCACGACGCTCCTGTCCCCTTTCGACTCGCTCATCTGGGAGCGGGCGCGCGCCGAGCGCGTCTTCGGGCTGAGCCACCGTCTGGAGGCTTACGTCCCGAAGCACAAGCGCGTGCACGGATACTTCGCGATGCCGGTGCTGGCCGGCGGGCGGATCGTCGGCCGGGTGGATCCGGCCCGGGAGGGGTCGGTTTTCGTCGCCCGGCAGGTCGGGTTCGAGCCGGGGCCCCGACCGGCCGCGGCCGTCGAGGCGATGCGGGACGCGCTGTGGGAGGCGGCGAGCTGGGTCGGCTGCACAAGCGTCCGCGTCGAGCGCGTCACCTCGCCCGAGCACGAGGGTCCGCTGCGGGCCGCGCTCGCCGCTCAGGCGGAGCCGCCGGACGGCCCCGCCTGAGCCACCGTCAGGTGATCTCCAGCAGGCGCTCCCGGACGGCGTAGACAACCGCCTCCATCCGGGAGTGCAGCTGGAGCTTCTCCAAGATGTTGCGCACGTGGTTCTTGACGGTGTTCTCGGAGATGAACAGATCCTTGGCGATCTCCCGGTTGTTCATGCCCTTGGCGACCAGCCGGAGCACTTCCATCTCGCGGTCGGTCAGCCGGGGCACCGGGAGCTGCGGCGGCCGTTCGGCCTCCTTGCGGCTCATGTGCTGGAACTCGCTGATCAGCTTGGCCGCCATCGCCGGGTTGATGAGCGACTGGCCCTCGTGAACGCCGCGCACGGCGTCGGGCACCTCGTCCAGCTGGACGTCCTTGAGAAGGTAGCCGGTGGCGCCGGCCTTGATCGCGTCGAAGAGGTCCTCCTCCTCGTCGCTCACGGTCAGCATGATGATCCGCGTGCTCGGCACCGAGT
Source organism: Microtetraspora malaysiensis (assembly GCF_050947145.1). Classification (NCBI taxonomy): domain Bacteria; kingdom Bacillati; phylum Actinomycetota; class Actinomycetes; order Streptosporangiales; family Streptosporangiaceae; genus Microtetraspora; species Microtetraspora malaysiensis. The sequence goes on along the minus strand of NZ_CP191998.1, from coordinate 1,660,960 downwards.
CCTTGATGCTCCGCGTCGCCCCGATGCCGTCCTGCCGGGGCATCCGCACGTCCATGAGCACCACGTCGGGAAGCAACCGGCCGGCGAGCTCCACCGCTTCCTGGCCGTCGCTCGCCTCGCCGACCACCTCGATGTCGTCCTCGGCGGCCAGCGCGAGCTCCAGACTGCGGCGGATCAGCGCGTGGTCGTCCACGATGAGGACGCGGATCGGCTCACCGCTTCGCTCCCTCACTTCTCCTCCTTGCGGGGGTCAAGGTAGCCGGGTCGCCATCATTACACGGCTTCCGGCGCGAGAGAGGATCTTCGTTCGCGGGGGACGGGCCGGGCCCGTGGATTCCGCGGGGCGCGGAATCCACGGGTGGCTCCTATCGCTCGACCAGTCTGAGCACGCCGTAGCTGTAGCCACGCCGGCGGTAGACGACGCTCGGTTGCCCGCTTTCCTTGTCTCTGAAGAGGAAGAAGTCGTGCCCGACGAGCTCCATCTCAAGAAGAGCCTGGTCGATCGTCATCGGGTCGGCCTCGTGGAACTTCTCCCGGACGACGAGCGGCCCCTCGCCGTCCATTTCGATCTGCACGATCGGTTCCTCGTACGCAGTCTGCTGCGGGACCTCGGTCCGGGACTCAGCCTGGAGCGACGGCCCGGTGACCTCCGGGGTGGCCTCGCCCAGTCCGGCCGTGAGGATGCCCACCGAGGGCGGGCTGCTCTTCCCGTGATGGACCTTGCGCCGGTCCGCCAGCTTGCGCAGGCGGGCCTCCAGCTTGCTCAGCGCGAGGTCCAGCGCCGCGAAGCGATCGTCCGCCGCGGCCTCGGCGCGGATCGCCGGGCCCCGGGAGCGGACCGTCAGCTCCACGCGCTCCCGCTGATCGCTCATCCGAGGATTCCGCTCCTTGGACACTTCCACGTCCGCCCGGATGAGCCGGTTGTCCAGTCGCTCGATTCTGGCCAGCTTCGTGGTCACGTGCTCACGGAATCGGTCACTCACACCGGTGTGCCGTCCCTTGACGATGATGTCCACGCAAAAGCCCCCCTTCGCATCTCGACTGTGATGGAGAGCGCGACGCGCTCGCGGCACCCGTCCGGCCGACCTGGTCTTCGTCCCCACATCCGCCTGCTGAGGGATTCGCAGCTCTTTGCCACTAACGCCCTTCTCTCCTTGCGGGGGACATCTGGACCCCCGGGAAGGCAGGACTTACCTCTAAGCCGCACCGTGATCGGACGACCAAGAGTCGCCTTACGTGGACCGTTTCGCCTGCGGCTGGCATCGGCTAGCAGAACCGGCCCCCTCAAGGGGGTCGATCCGGCGCAACCACGGACCCGAACGGGTGCCATGTCCTGAACGCTAGTCGCTGCCGGGCCGAATGTCAGCCGCGCGCCTCGCCGATCGATCACAGTCGGTGACCTCCGGGAAGATCCGTCCCCCGCGCCACCGGTCCGGCGCGAACGGTTCGCCCCTGTCGCCCAGGGGTACAGTGCCCGCTGAACAGGACTTCCTGTCCATCGCGGACCAAAGTTGTGGCATCGGACACAAAGCCTGGATCGATCGTTTCTTTACCCTCCGTCAACGGCGTGATCTATGTCTCCCCGGCGTGTCGCGCCATCGGATTCCGGCCCCTTTCCCGGGTTCTCGGCGTGGCGGCGACGGTGATCGCCAGCGGCACCTCGGCACCGGTCTCCCGTACGGCGCGGGCCGCCTCCGCGAGGGTCGCGCCGGTGGTGACGATGTCGTCAACCAGCAGGACGGCGCCCACACGGCCCCCAGAGGGCCGTGCGACGGCGGGGCGGCCCGGGGCTGCCACGAATGCGTCCCGCAGGTTGGCGGCCCGCTGCGTGGAGCTGAGGCCCGCCTGGTCCGCCACCCGGCGGCCCTGCCGCAGCATCGGCGCGGCGGTGACCGGCAGCCCGCGCCGCCGCAGCAGTTTCGCCGCCCCGGACGTGATCACGCCGACCGGGTCGTGGCCGCGCCTGCGCGAGGCGGCGCGGGCGCTGGGCACGGGCACCAGGGCGACGGAGGGATGCCCAGGACGCCAGGCGTGGGCCGCGAGGGCGGTCTCCGCGACCTCGGCCAGGACCGCGGACAGCAGAGGGGCCAGGGCCGTACGGCCGCGCTCCTTGTAGGCCAGCAGGACCCGGCGGGCGGCGCCGTCATAACGGGTCGCCGACCAGCACTCGGGCAGGCCGGGAGGAACCGGGTCGGGCGGGCGCGTCGCCGGCTCGCGGAGGACCTCCTCCAGGCAGAGCGGGCAGACGAGCGCGCCGGGCTCGCCACACCCGGCGCACCGGGGCGGCAGGACCAGGTCGAGCAGGGCCGCGAGCACCCGCCCACCCTGTCAGGGACCACCGACACTTCCGCCCCGGCCCGGGGCGGCTGTCAGCCGAGGGGGTAGACGGGGGTGCTCGCGCCGTCCTTGGCCTCGGTCACCCATTGGCTCTTCTTGGCGTCCCAGGACAAGACCTCGCCTCTGTCGCCGCTGTCGTCGCTGTCGTCGCTGCCGGCGAGCAGGGAGTCCCCCGCCGCGCTGATGGTCGACACGTGCGCGGCCGACTTGGGCTCCTCGGACCGCCCGTCGGTCACCGAGTACACGGTGTAGACGCGCCCGCCCTTGAGGCTGTCGGACAGGACGACGACGTGCTGCCCGTCCTTCCAGGCGACGTCGAGGATGCGCTGGTTCTCCTTGGCCTCCACCAGCGTCCGCAGCTCGCCGATCCGCGGGTTGCCCTCGTCCCGGATGATCGGGCCGGTCCGCACCTCGGGTCCGTGGCCGTTGTCGACGATCATCGCCACGCGGGCGCCGTCACGGGCGACGCGAAGCGCCTCGACGTTGGCCTCGGCGATGTCGGCCGGGATGAGGACCCGCTGCGGCGCCGCGCCGTACGCGGTCCAGACGCGCAGCTCGCCGGCGATGTTCTCGGCCGCCCACACGGCGCCGTAGCGGTCCCAGGAGGGCGGGGTGAGGGTGCTGCCCTTCGTGCCGCCCATCCACTTGTCCCAGCGGCTGTCCTCGGTCATGGAGGAGACGTAGACGGCGCCGTCGTCGCCGAGCGCGGCCACCTTGGCCATCCGGTCGGTGCCGGAGATCGCCGGAGAGGAGAAGCCCATGGTCTTCTGGCCCGCCACGCCCTCGACCACCGGGTCGTCCGCGTCGTGGTCGATCCGGTGCAGCACCCCGCCCCTCATGAAGTAGGCGGGCTGCTCTCCGGTGAGGACGGCGGGGTTGAACTCGGGGTAGTTCTGCGACTTGATGCTGCGGCCGTCCCCCGGGAGCGGCTCCCCGTTCACCTGGATCTGGATGCTCTGGCCGGGGACGACCTGGCCGAGCGTCCAGGCGAGCTGCGCGCAGACCGCCCTGAGCTGGTCGGACCGGTCGCCGATCACCGCCATCGCGGAGGTGAAGTCGAGGATCACGCTGTCGCCGTCGGCGGCGACGCGGATCAGCCGGGTACCCTCGGGGAGGACGTTCCCCACCGCGCCGCGCAGCGACTGCCCGGGGCCGCGCAGCAGCCACCGCACCAGGGTCTCCACCTGGCTCTCGCTCGGGTCGATCGGGATGGCGACGTGATCGGCGACGAGCCACCTGCCGCTGACGTCCGGGTAGTAGAGGTCGAACGCCTCGTACGCGCGCTTGATGTCTGAGGACGAGAGAAGCAGTCCCGGCGGTGCGGCGGAGATGCGCCACTCCTCGCCGACCTTCTTGAGCGCGAACGTCACGTCCCGGTCGGCGCCGGTGAGCGTGAGGTCCTGGTAGCGCCCCTCGCCGTCGATGGTCGCGGCGACCGTGCCGCGGAAGGTCATGGTGACGCCGCTGCCGTCGCTCTCCTCCTTGGGGCGGGTCGCGTCGAAGACGGTGACGCCGCTCTCGGGGTTCCACTCGGTGAGCGCGTCGCCGGTGAGGTACTGCTTGGCGATCTTCCAGTCGGGATCCTCCACGCTCGCCATCGCGGCGCGGAAGCCCGCGACGATGTCGAGCGGTTGGGCGCCCGCCTTCGGCGGCGAGGCGATCATCCGCACGTACGGCGCGTTGAGCGGATCGCTGTTGCTCTCCTCCTTGGCCGGGATGGGGCTCCCGCTGGTCGGGATGATGGCGCACGCCGTCCCGCCACCCGCTAGCGCGAGCGCGGTGACCGCGGCCGCCGCGTACCTGAGCGGGCTCGACCTAATCCACATCGAAGACGCCCCCGTCCCCCATCCCCGTGGGCAGCGCGGACACGTGGCCGCGCCAGCTCCGCCGCATCTCGACCTCGGGCGGCACGAGGGGGAGCGGCGACCCCTTCAGTTCCGCCCCCTCCTGGCGCGGGAGCGAGAGCCGGAACTGGGTCCCCTCCCCCGGCGACCCCCACGCCTGGAGCCAGCCCCCGTGCAGCAGCGCGTCCTCGCGTGAGATGGCCAGGCCGAGCCCCGTCCCCCCGATGGTCCTGGCCCGCGAGGGGTCGGCCCGCCAGAACCGGTCGAAGACCAGGTTCTCCTCGCCCGGCTTCAGCCCCACGCCGTGGTCGCGCACGGCGACCGCCACGGCGTCCCTGTCGCCGCCCAGCGTGACGACGATGTCCTTGCCCTCGCCGTGCTCGATCGCGTTGAACAGCAGGTTGCGCAGGATGCGCTCCACCCGGCGGCTGTCCACCTCGGCCATGCAGGGCTCGCTCGGCAGGCGCAGCTCGAAGCGGGTCACGTGCTGCTCGGCCAGCGCCTCGGAGTCGCCGATCGCGCTCAGCACCACGTCGCGCATGTCCACCGGCTCCAGGTCGAGCGTCGCGGCTCCCGCGTCGTACCTGCTGATCTCCAGCAGGTCGGCGAGCATCGACTCGAAGCGTTCGAGCTGGTTCTGCATCAGCTCGGCCGAGCGCCGGGCGGCCGGTTCGAAGTCGTCGCGACTCTCGTACAGCAGGTCGGCGGCCATCCTGACCGTGGTCAGCGGGGTGCGCAGCTCGTGCGACACGTCGGACACGAACTGCCGCTGGACCTGGGACAGCTCCTCAAGCTGGTGGATCTTGACGGCGAGGTTGGACGCCATCTCGTTGAACGACGTGGCCAGCCGGGCCAGGTCGTCCTCGCCGCGCACCTTGAGCCGCTCCTCCAGGCGGCCGGCCGCGAGCCGTTCCGCCGCCTGGCGGGCGAGCCGTACGGGCGTGACGACCTGGCGGGTGACCAGCGAGGCGATGGCGGCGAGCAGCAGCACGAGGACGGCGCCGACGACGATGAGGAGCTGCCTGATGGACGACAGGGTCCGCTCCTCCTCGCCCATCGGGAAGAGGTGGTAGATCTCGTAGACGGTGCCGTTGTACGAGACGACCTTGGCGCCGACCACCATGCCGATCTCGGGGGCCTTGCCGAGGAAGTGCAGCGGGACCCCGATCTGGGCGTAGGGCGGGTCCAGCGGGCCGAGTTTGCGCACCTTCTCGCGCATCTTCTCGGGGACGCTCCGCCAGTCGATGTTGCCGGTCGCCCGGTCCTCGCCCACGGCCATGTCGTTGCGGATGACCACGCTGTAGCGGGACCCGGCCCGCTCGGCGAGGCTCTTGGCGACCAAATCCACGGGGTTGTCCGACGAGGTCGGCGCGCCGTCCCCGGACGCCTGCTGCTTGGTGGAATCGCCGGCGAGGGGGGCGTTCTCCAGGTAACCCGAGATGGTGGTGACGTTCGCGGCGGCCTCGGCGACGGCGGTGTTCCTGCGACCGTCGACCATGGACTTGACGATGGACTGCATCAGGAAGACGCCGAGGACCACGACCACGGTCATCGAGATGACCAGGGTGCTGGTCACCACCTGGAGCTGGAGCGAGCGCCGCCACACGCCGCGGGCCCGGCGCGCGGCGCGCCGGGCCCTCCGGCGGACGCCGCGCACGATCTGGCGTGGGCTCCTCCGGAGGGGATGTTTGGCGGGGACGGGCATCGCGGGTCGACCGGGAGGTTAGGCCGGGCCGGCCTTGTATCCGACGCCGCGGACCGTGACGACGATCTCGGGGTGCTCGGGGTCCTTCTCGATCTTGGCGCGGAGCCGCTGGACGTGCACGTTGACCAGCCGGGTGTCGGCCGCGTGGCGGTAGCCCCAGACCTGCTCCAGCAGGACCTCGCGGGTGAAGACCTGGCGCGGCTTTCGGGCCAGGGCGACCAGCAGGTCGAACTCCAGCGGCGTCAGGTTGATGGTCTCCTCGCCGCGCTTGACCGAGTGCCCGGCGACATCGATGGTGATGTCCCCGATCTGGAGGATCTCGGGGGTCGGCTCGTCGGTGCGGCGCAGCCGGGCGCGCACCCGGGCGACGAGCTCCTTGGGCTTGAACGGCTTGACGATGTAGTCGTCGGCGCCGGACTCCAGCCCGAGCACGACGTCGATGGTGTCGCTCTTGGCCGTCAGCATGACGATCGGCACGCCGGACTCGGCGCGGATGCGACGGCACACGTCGATGCCGTCGGCGCCGGGGAGCATCAGGTCGAGAAGGACCAGGTCGGGCCGCGTGTCCCGGAATGCGTCGAGCGCCTTGTCACCGTCGGAGACGAAGGACGGCTCGAATCCCTCCCCGCGCAACACGATGCCGAGCATCTCGGCGAGAGCGGCGTCGTCATCGACGACCAGCACGCGTCCTTTCATGGCCCCTCATTCGTTCTACGCAATTGGAGAGATATGGGCGATATCACACGTTCACCGGAAGGCTACCGTGGCGACCGTATGAGCGATACACGACCATGACAAAGGAAGGAGTTTAGGCGCACGGGGCGGAACGCGCGATGATGTGACCAAATGCGGCCAGAGTCGCAGGGCGCCCTTTGCCCGGCCGAACAGGAATTCCCGCCCGGATCCGCGCGAAGCTCTTGATCGTTTCGCTATTTCGATCATGGAAGTGGCGTTCACGCGGGCGGGATCGGGCTTTCCCGCGCCGCCTCTCCCTGCCACGAGGTCGTACATCATGCCAGGATTGGGACATGACAGACGGCCCTGACCACGACGGCCCCGCCCCCGATGTGCCGCCCGGTTGGGCGCCCGACCAGCCTCCGGCCTACTGGGGGCACCAGGGATCCTCCTGGGCCTCCCCGGGCGGGCCGGGCGAGACGCCGCCGCCTCCGCCCCCGCCGCCGCAGGGCCAGCCGTACGGGCAGTCCCCCTACGGCGGACAGCCCCAGTACGGCGGACAGCCCGGCGCGTACGGCCCATACGGCTCCTACGGCGCGTACGGCCCGGGCCCGCAGGGGTTCCGGCCGCCGCCGCAGGCACCGCGGCCGGGGATCGTCCCGCTGCGGCCGCTGGCCCTCGGCGACATCCTCGACGGCACGATCAAGATGGTGCGGTCACACCCGAAGGCCACCCTCGGCCTGTCGGCGATCGTGGCGGCGATCACCACGCTCCCGGTGTCGGCCGGGCAGGCGATCTACGTGCGCTCCACGTCGGAGCTGCTCGCCGACCCCGAGGCGTTCGGGACGGCCGACGCGCTGGGCGGGCTGGCCGCGCAGGCCCTCGGCACGCTGATCTCGATGGCGCTGACGTTCGTGGCCACCACGATCCTGACCGGCATCATGACCCGGGTGCTCGGCCGGGCGGTGTTCGGCGGGAAGATCACCGTCGGCGAGGCCTGGCGGCTGACCAGGCGGCGGCTCCCCGCGCTGTTCGGGCTCGTGGCGCTCGAAGGCCTGATCCTGATCCTGCCCGCGTTGCTCATCTTCGGCCTGTTCATCGGGCTGTTCACGTCCGGAGCCCTGGAAGACTCCTCCGGCAGCATCGTCGGCCTGGTCGGCCTCCTCATCCTGTGCCTCGCCGCCTACGCCGTGTACGCGCTGTTCTTCAGCACCAAGTTCGCGCTGTCGGCACCGGCGGTGGTGCTGGAGGGACGCGGCCCGGTGGACGCGATGCGCCGCTCGTGGCAGCTGGTCAAGGGCGACTCGTGGCGGATCTTCGGCATCGTGCTGCTGACCGGCCTGCTCGCCGGGCTCATCGGCTCCCTCCTGTCCTTCCCGTTCTCGCTCGCCGGCACGATGGTCGGCCTGATGGGCGGCTCGTCGGCGGGGATAGCCGTGGTGGTCACCATCCTCACCGCCCTCGGCAGCACACTGAGCGCGATGATCACCTATCCCTTCCAGGCCGGCGTGAACGGCCTGCTGTACGCCGACCGGCGGATGCGGGTGGAGGCGTTCGACCTCGTGCTGCGCTCGGCCGCGGCGCAGAACCAGACGCAGGGCTGGGTCCATTCCTCCGTGGACGACCTGTGGGACCCGTCCAACGCCGCCGCGGCCGGCGCCGGGGCCTCCGCGTACGGTCCCCCGTACGGCACCGGCCCGGGCCAGGACGGGTGGGGCGGGTACGGCGCGCCTCCGGGCGGTCCCCGGCTGTGACCCTGCCCGCATCCGCGCCGGCCGCCGCCCTGGCGGCGCTCGGCCCGCGGCTCCCCCGGGCGCCCGGTCCCCCGCTGGACCTCGGCCGTGACGAGGCCGGGCAGGAGGCCGCGAAGGAGTTGCTGCGCTCGGGATACCAGCAGGAGTCCCTGGTCGACCGGTTGTGGCGGCACCTGACGCAGCTCCTCGGCGACCTGTTCGACAGCGCGCCCGGAGGGCGGGCCGGGGGCGTGGTCGCGCTGATCGTCATCGTCGTGGCGCTCGTCCTGCTGGCGGCGCTTCTGGTGTGGTCGCTGCGCCGCGTGTCCCGGTCCCGCCGGGCCGTGGAGGAGGGCCTCCTCGGCGGCGCCGTGCGCACGGCCGCCGAGCACCGAGCCGAGGCCGAACGGCTGGCGGCCGCCGGGAGCTGGGCCGAGGCGATCAGGGAGCGGCTCCGGGCGATCGCCCGCGACCTGGAGGAGCGGGCCGTTCTCAGCCCCATGCCGGGCCGTACCGCCGCCGAGCTGGCCGCGGACGCCGGACGAGTGTTGCCCGCCCACGCCGCCGCGCTGACCGCCGCCGCGCGGCTCTTCGACGACGTCACGTACGGCGAGGCCCCGGGCAGCCGGGAAGGTTACGCGGGCGTGGCCGAGCTGGACGGGCGCCTCGCGGCGGCCCGGGTGAGCCTGGGGGCGGACGCGTGAGCGCCGCGACCCCGCCGACGTCGGTCTCCACCTCTCCGACGGCCGGGAGCATGTGGCGAGGCGGGCGCGGCGTGCTCGTGATCGCGTTGCTGGTGCTCGTGACCGCGGTGGTCCCCGTGCTGCTGTCGTCGCCGGGCACGGGCGACCGCCCGCTCGATCCGGCCGACTCCTCGCTCCAGGGCGGCAAGGCTCTCGCGCAGCTGCTCCGGCGGCACGGCGTGTCCGTCGAGCGGGTGGAGAGCGTCTCCGCGATGGCCGCGAGCGCGGGCCCGGACAGCCAGCTCCTCATCGGCGACACCGTCGCGCTCAGCGCGGACGACGCGCGGGTGATCGCCGCGTCCGGCGGGGACCGGCTGATCGCGGGCCCCCAGACGCACCTCGACATCCTGGCCAAGGGCGTGCTCACCGGCAAGGACGTCCGGTCCAGGTCCCGTGAGCCGGGGTGCGCGCTCCCCGAGGCGACCCGCGCGGGCAGCGCCTTCGTCGGCGGCGTTTCGTTCGTGGCCCCCGCAGGCGCCATCGGCTGCTATCCGGCGGCGGGGCGGCCGACGCTCGTACGGCACACCGTGGACGGCGCGACGGTCACCGTGATCGGCGACAGCGCGTTCATGACGAACATGCGCCTCGCCGAGGACGGCAACGCCGCGCTCGCGCTGAACCTGACCGGAGCCAAGCCCCGGCTGATCTGGCTCACCGCCCCCGAGAAGCCGGCGACCGGCGTAACCGGCACCGGCGAAGGCAAAACGCTGGGCGAGCTCATCCCGGACGCCGTCCCGTGGGCGATGCTGCAACTGGCCGTCGCGGTGGCCGTGGTCGCCGTGTGGCGGGGACGCCGCCTCGGTCCCGTCGTCGCCGAACGGCTGCCGGTGGTCGTCCGCGCGTCCGAAACCGTGGAGGGGCGCGGTCGCCTCTACCGGGCGAGGCGGGCCAGGGACCGGGCCGCCCAGGCGCTGCGCGCCGCCGCGATCGACCGGATGGCCCCCCGCCTGGGGCTGCCCCCGACGGCCTCACCCGAGGAGATCGTCGCCGCGACCACCGTACGGACCGGGCGGGAGGCGCCCGAGGTGCGCTCCGCGCTGTACGGGCCGGCGCCCGCGGACGACGGCGCCCTGGTGACCCTGGCCGGACAGCTCGACACACTCGAAAGGCAGGTACGAGACTCTTGACCACATCTACACCCGGCTCCCCGGGGGCGGACGCGGCCCGCGAGACGCTCGCCACGTTGCGCGCCGAGGTCGCCAAGGCGGTGGTGGGGCAGGACTCGGTCGTCACCGGGCTGGTGGTCGCGCTGCTGTGCCGGGGGCACGTGCTGCTCGAAGGCGTCCCCGGCGTGGCCAAGACGCTGCTGGTCCGCACACTCGCCGCGACGCTCTCGCTGGACTTCAAGCGGGTGCAGTTCACGCCCGACCTGATGCCCGGCGACGTGACCGGCTCGCTCGTGTACGACGCCAGGACAGCGGAGTTCGAGTTCCGCGAGGGGCCCGTCTTCACCAACCTGCTGCTCGCCGACGAGGTCAACCGGACCCCGCCGAAGACCCAGGCCGCCCTCCTCGAAGCGATGGAGGAGCGCCAGGTCAGCGTGGACGGCGCGGCCCGCAAGCTGCCCGACCCGTTCATCGTCGTGGCGACGCAGAACCCGATCGAGTACGAGGGCACCTACCAGCTTCCCGAGGCCCAGCTCGACCGGTTCCTGCTCAAGCTGACCGTGCCGCTGCCGCCGCGCGAGCAGGAGATCGCCGTGCTGGAGCGGCACGCGCTCGGCTTCGACCCGCGCGACCTCTCCTCGGTCGTCGCCGTCGCGTCCGCGGCCGACCTGGACGCGGGCCGGGAGGCGGTCAAGCAGGTCCACGTGGGCGCGGAGGTGCTCGGCTACATCGTCGATCTGGCCCGCGCCACCCGGAACTCTCCCTCGCTGCAGCTCGGGGTGTCCCCGCGCGGCGCGACGGCGTTGCTGGCCGCCTCCCGTGCCTGGGCCTGGCTGTCCGGCCGCTCGTACGTGACGCCGGACGACGTGAAGGCGCTCGCCCGGCCCGCGCTGCGGCACCGCGTCCAGCTCCGTCCCGAGGCCGAACTGGAGGGCGCGACCCCGGACGGCGTCCTGGACGGCATCCTCGCCGGCGTCCCCGTCCCCCGCTGATGACGCCGATGACGCTGATGACGCGCCGATCGGTGAACGGAGGGACGAGGCGGTGGCGCTGACCGGACGGGCGGGCCTGCTCGCGGCGCTGGGCGCGCTCGTGGTGCTGGTGGCGCCCGCCCCGCCCGTGGCCGTGCTGGGGCTCGCGCTGCTGCTCGCCGTACTCGTGGTGGTCGACCTGCTGCTCGCCGGCGGCGTACGCGGGCTGCGCCTCCACCGCGACGGCGAGCGGCTGGTACGGCTCGGCGAGTCGGTAACGGTCGGACTGGTCGTGGAGAACCCCGGCCGCCGCCGCGTCAGGGGCGTGGTGCGCGACGCGTGGCATCCGTCGGCGGGGGCGGCGCCGCGCCACCTGAAGCTGGACGTCCCCGCTGGGCAGCGCCGCCGCCTGGTCACCACGCTGACGCCGACGCGCAGGGGCGACCGTGAGGCGGTCACGGTCACCGTACGGTCGGTCGGCCCGCTGGGCCTGGCCGCCCGCCAGGGGTCGCACCTGGTCCCGTGGTCGGTGCGGGTGCTGCCGCCGTTCCTCAGCCGCAAGCACCTCCCCGGCAAGCTGGCCCGGCTGCGGGAGCTGGACGGCCGCCACCCGGCGCTCGTCCGGGGCCAGGGCACCGAGTTCGACTCGCTCCGCGAGTACGTGGTCGGCGACGACGTACGGTCGATCGACTGGCGGGCCACCGCCCGGCGCAGCGACGTCGTGGTGCGCACGTGGCGGCCGGAACGCGACCGGCGGGTGCTGATCGTCCTGGACACCGGCCGCACGTCGGCCGGACGCGTCGGCGTGGCGCCCCACCCCGGGCAGCCGTCCGGCTGGCCCCGGCTCGACTGGTCGATGGACGCCGCGCTGCTGCTCGCCGCCCTCGCGGCCCGGGCGGGCGACCGGGTCGACTTCCTCGCCCATGACCGCACGGTGCGCGCCTGGCTGTCCGGAGCGTCCCAAAGCGACCTGCTGTCGTCGCTGGTCAACGCGATGGCCCCGATCGAGGCCGAGCTGGTGGAGGCCGACGCGCCGGGGATGATCTCCGCCGTGCTGGCCAGGGCGAAGCGCCGCTGCCTGGTGGTGCTGCTGACCGACCTGAACGCCGCCGCGATGGAGGAGGGCCTGCTGCCGGTCCTGCCGCGGTTGTCGTCCCGCCACACGGTGTTGGTCGCGGCGGTCGCCGACCCGCGGGTGGCGGACATGGCCTCCGGCCGGGGTACGGCGGAGCTGGTCTACGACGCGGCGGCGGCCGAGCGGCTGCGCGGCGAACGGCGCTGGATCACCGCCCGGCTGCGCGGGCAGGGGGTCGAGGTGGTGGACGCCCCGCCGGAGGAGCTCGCCCCGGCGCTCGCCGACGCCTACCTGGCACTGAAGGCAGCCGGCCGCCTGTGATTTTGGCCTCGCTTCGCTCGGCGGGCTCGGGGCGCCCTCAGTCGATGTCTTCCCTCGTCACTCGGGGCCTCGTCCCTCAGCCCGCTCGTTCCTCAGTCCAGACACCGCCGCGCCCCTCGCGGGTGTGTGATTGGGCGCCGTAACGATTGATGGTGCTCGCGCGGGCTCGGGGCGCCCTTAGGCGGTGGGGGCGAGGTCGGGGGCGCGTTCGATGTCGCCGGTCTCACCCGCGCGGGCGGCCCGGCGGCCGAACACGACCACGTAGGCCAGGAAGAGGACCTCGGCCAGCACGCCGATGCCGATCCGCGCCCAGGTCGGCAGCCCGGACGGCGTGACGCCCGCCTCGATCAGCCCGGAGATGAGCAGGACGACGACGAGGCCGAGGGCGACGCTCATCACCGCCCGCCCCTGCTCCGCCAGTGCCTCGCCCCGCCGTCGCGGCCCCGGGTCGATGACCGTCCAGCCGAGCCGCAAGCCCACCCCGGCGGCGAGGAACACCGCGGTCAGCTCAAGCAGGCCGTGCGGGAGGATCAGCCCCCAGAACACGTCCGCCTTGTCATGCGCCGTCATCAACCCGCCGGTGAGGCCCACGTTCGCGGCGTTCTGCCACAGGATGTACGGGATCGGCAGCCCGAGGAGGACGGCCGAGATGATGACCTGCGCCGACACCCAGGCGTTGTTGATCCACACCTGTCCCGCGAACGAGGCGGCCGGGTTCTCCGAGTAGTAGTCGGCGAAGTCGTGCTCGACCAGCTGCCTGATCTCCTCGGGGGTGCCGACGGCCGCCTGCACGTCCGGGTTGCCCACCACCCAGGCGCCCATCACGTACGCGACCACGAGCGAGGCGAGGGTGGCGCCGAGCCACCAGCGCCGGGCGCGGTAGGCGACGACGGGGAACGAGACGGTGAAGAACCGGACCGCCTCCCGCCAGGCGGGCGTGTGTGCCCCGGTCACGGCCGAGCGGGCCCGCGCCACCAGCGAGGAGAGGCGGCCGACCAGGACGGCGTCGGTCGAGGCCGAACGGACGACGGACAGGTGGGTCGCGACCCGCTGGTACAGCTCGACGAGCTCGTCCACCTCGGCCCCGGCGAGGTGGCGGCGGCGCCGTACCAGGTCCTCCAGCCGGTCCCAGGCGGGCCGATGGGCCGCGACGAACGCATCGATGTCCACGGTGGGCACTCTATCGATCGCTAATGCCCCAGTAGGGTGCGGTATGTGGCCGATGTTGTGACCGGCGAGGCCGTCGTCGTCGAGGTGCGGATCGCGCAGCTCCCCACCCGGGGCGTCGCGCTCCTCATCGACTGGGTCGTCCAGTGGGCCGCCCTCATCCTGATGTACATCCTGCTGGGCAGCGCGTCTGTGGTCACAGACATGGCGCTGGCGACGGGGCTGATGATCCTGGTGACGGTGCTCGTGCTGGTGGGCTACCCCGTCGCCTTCGAGACCGCGAGCAGGGGGCGCAGCCTCGGCAAGCTGGCGATGGGCCTGCGCGTGGTCGGCGACGACGGCGGGCCCGAACGGTTCCGGCAGGCGCTGTTCCGGGGGCTCGCGGGCTTCCTGGAGTTCTGGATGTTCTTCGGCGCGCCCGCGCTCATCACGTCGCTGGTCAACCAGCGGGGCAAGCGGCTGGGAGACGTCTTCGCGGGCACGATCGTCATCTCCGAGCGCGGGCCGCGCCAGGAGCCGCCGCCGGAGATGCCGCCGGGGCTCGCGCCGTGGGCCGCCTCGCTGCAGTTGTCGCAGCTCACCGGTGAGCTGGCCGACACGGCCCGGCAGTACCTGAGCCGGTGGCACCAGCTCGGCCCGGACATACGGCACCAGATGGGCGTCCGGATCGCGGGCCAGGTGTCCGCCGTGGTGGCTCCCCCGCCGCCGCCCGGCCTGCCGCCGCACACCTATCTCGCCGCCGTCCTGGCGGAGCGACGCCGCCGCGAGGAACTGCGCCTCGCCCAGGTCAGGGCCGCCGCGCCGCCCTTCGGAGCCGCGTACGGCGGAGCCCCGTACGCGGGCGCGCCCGGATCCCCGTACGGCGGTGCCTCCTACGGGTCTCCCTATGGCGGGTCTCCCAATGGCGGGTCCCCATACGACGGGGCTCCGTACAGCGGGTCACCGTATGACGGGGCTCCCTACGGGGGCGCTCCTCACGGCGGCACACACGGCGGCGCTCCCCAGGGCGGCGCGCCGGCTCCCGTGAACCCGCCGCCTCCTTCGGATCCCGCCGGCCCCACTCCGGGGGGATTCGTCCCGCCAAATTGAGGTGTAAAAGCCGCACAACGGGGCACATGTGACGATCTGCGGGCGACAAGGGCATGCCGCAAGGGGGCAGGGTGGAGGCGGCCGGCCGCATAGGGACAGAGGCGGCCGGCCGTCTCCACCCGACTCAACCGCCAGGAAGCACCGCCCGGACGCCGCCCGTGCTCAGGAGCCGGCGCGCCAGGAGTGCAGGTAGTCCTCCTGCTCGGCGGTCAGCTCGTCGATCGCGATGCCGGTCGCCGCGAGCTTGAGCCTGGCCACCTCGGCGTCGATGTCGGCGGGCACGTCGTACACGCCGGGCGGCAGCCGATCCGCCTCACCGGCGAGCCAGGCGATGGTGAGGGCCTCGGCGGAGAACGACATGTCCATGACGGCGGCCGGGTGCCCCTCGGCAGCGGTCAGGTTGACGAGGCGGCCCTCGGCGAGCAGGAGGAGCCGTTTGCCGTCCGCCAGGACGTACTCGTCCACGTTGGGGCGCACCCCGTAGTTCACCGACGCGGCCAGCCCCTCCAGGGCGCGAACGTCGATCTCGACGTCGAAGTGGCCCGCGTTGGCCAGGATGACGCCGTCCTTCATCACCGACAGGTGCTCGCCCCGGATGACGTCGCGGTTGCCGGTGACGGTGACGAACACGTCGCCCACCCGCACGGCCCGCCCCATCGGGAGCACCTCGTAGCCCTGGAGCGCCGCGTCGAGCGCCTTCACCGGGTCGATCTCGGTCACGACCACCCGCGCGCCGAGCCCCTTGGCCCGCTCGGCCACGCCGCGCCCGCAGAACCCGAACCCGGCGACGACGACGGTCCGCCCGGCGAGCAGCGCGTTCGTGGCCCGCATGATGCCGTCGAGGGTGGACTGGCCGGTGCCGTACCGGTTGTCGAACATCCGCTTGGTGCGGGTGTCGTTGACCGCGACGACGGGGAATTCCAGCGCCCCCTCGGCGGCCATCTGGCGCAGCCGGATGATCCCGGTCGTGGTCGCCTCACAGCCACCGCGCACGGCGAGCTCCGTGCGCTCGGTGTGCAGAATGTTGACCAGGTCGCCCCCGTCGTCGAGCACGATGTCCGGGGAGACGTCCAGCGCCTGGTGGATGTGCCGGTAGTACGTCTCCATGTCCACCCCGGCCCGGGCGCGTACGGCGATGCCGTACGCGCCGAGGGCGGCGGCGACGTCGTCCTGCGTGGACAGCGGGTTGGAGGCGGCCAGCGCGATCTCCGCGCCGCCCGCCCGGAGCGCGCCCATCAGAACGGCGGTCTCCGCCGTCACGTGCAGGCAGGCGGCGACGCGCAGGCCGTCCAGCGGCCGCTCGTCGGCGAAGCGCGCGGCGATCGCGGTGAGCACCGGCATCGACCGCCGCGCCCACCCGATGCGCCGCTCGCCCGCCTCGATCAGGTCGGTCAGCTCGCGCGCCGTCATCGTCGTCCCCGCCCGCCGGTCGTCCCGCCCGGGTCCGGCCGGATTGCTCGATCAGTAGCGGTAGTGGTCCGGCTTGTACGGCCCCTCGACGTCGACGCCGATGTACTCCGCCTGCTTCTTGGTCAGCGTGGTCAGCTTGACGCCGAGCGCGTCGAGGTGCAGCCGGGCCACCTTCTCGTCCAGGTGCTTGGGCAGCACGTAGACGCCGACCGGGTACTGCTCGGTCTTGGTGAACAGCTCGATCTGGGCGATCACCTGGTTGGTGAAGGAGTTCGACATCACGAAGGACGGGTGGCCCGTCGCACAGCCCAGGTTCATCAGGCGGCCCTCGGCCAGCACGAGGATGGAGTGGCCGTCGGGGAAGATCCACTCGTCGACCTGCGGCTTGATGTTGTTCCGCTCGATGCCCGGGATGCGGGTCAGCCCGGCCATGTCGATCTCGTTGTCGAAGTGGCCGATGTTGGACACGATCGCCTGGTGCTTCATCTGCGACATGTGCTCGGCGGTGATGATGCCGAAGTTGCCGGTCGTCGTGACGAAGATGTCCGCGATGCCGACGACGTCCTCCAGCGTGGTCACCTGGAAGCCGTCCATCGCCGCCTGCAGGGCGCAGATCGGGTCGATCTCGGTGACGATCACGCGGGCACCCTGGCCGCGCAGCGCGTCGGCGCAGCCCTTACCCACGTCGCCGTAGCCGCAGACCACGGCCACCTTGCCGCCGATCAGCACGTCGGTGGCGCGGTTGAGGCCGTCGATGACCGAGTGGCGGCAGCCGTACTTGTTGTCGAACTTCGACTTGGTGACGGAGTCGTTGACGTTGATCGCCGGGAAGAGGAGCCGGCCCGCCTTGTGCATCTCGTACAGGCGGTGCACGCCGGTGGTGGTCTCCTCGGTGACGCCCTTGATGTCCTCGGCGATCCGGGTCCACCGCTTGTCGTCGGAGACCGTACGGCGCAGCGTCTCGAGGATGACGCCCCACTCCTCGGGGTCGTTCTCATCGGCGACCGGCACGACACCGGTCTCTTCGAACTCGGCGCCCTTATGGACGAGGAGCGTGGCGTCGCCGCCGTCGTCGAGGATCATGTTCGGGCCGGAGCCGTCGGGCCACATGAGCGCCTGCTCGGTGCACCACCAGTACTCCTCCAGGGTCTCGCCCTTCCAGGCGAAGACCGGCACGCCGGAGGGGCTGTCGACCGTGCCCTCGGGGCCGACGACGACCGCGGCGGCGGCGTGGTCCTGCGTCGAGAAGATGTTGCAGCTCACCCAGCGGACGTCGGCGCCGAGCGCGACCAGCGTCTCGATGAGCACGGCGGTCTGGATCGTCATGTGCAGCGAGCCCATGATCTTCGCGCCCTTGAGCGGCTGCGCGGCGGCGTACTCCCTGCGGGTCGCCATCAGTCCGGGCATCTCGTGCTCAGCGAGTCGGATCTCCTTGCGGCCGAACTCCGCAAGTGAAAGGTCGGCGACCTTGAAGTCCATGTGTGTCCCTCCGTATCAGTCGCCTGCGAGTTTAGGCGTCCCGCGCGGCACGACGCACGCCGAGAGGTCCGAACCTGACACAAGAATGTAAGGTTCACGCCTTCGGGGCTGCCAAAGGGCCGTCGCGGTGTCTACCGTTGCCACGGGGACGTCACGCGACGGGGCGTCGCCGGGGGAACGGGGAACGGAGCGGGGAGCCCGATGCGGATCACAGAGGCGGCCAAGCGGCTCGGCATGTCGCCTCGCATGCTGCGGTACAGGGAGGCGCTGGGGCTGCTGCCGCCCATCCGCGACCAGGGCGCGCACCGCAGGTTCGGCCCGGAGGAACTGGGGGCCGTCGGCCAGGCCCTGGAGCTGGAGCGCCGTTTCGACGTCTCCCCCGCCGAACTGGCCTTCGCCCTCCGGGCGCTGTCCGAGCCCGCGGTCGCCCAGGCCGTACGGGACCTGGGCGTGCGGATCGGCCGCATCCAGGCCCCGCGCCGGGCGCTGGACTTCGAGAAGGAGAAGGCCCTGCGCCTGCTCAGAAACCGCTGACCTGGCCGATGACTCAGTGGATGAGTTCACTCGAAAGAGTGACGACGCCATATCCGGACATCCGCCACAATTCCCGTCATGAATCACACGGCGAAGCTCGACAAGGTTGAGCGGCAGGTGGCGGATCTCGATCTCCGGAGGATCATCGAGTCCCCTCTCCTCGACATCGTCATCGGTGTCGGCCTCTTCCTCCTCGCGCTGGACCGGCTCGGGGCGTTCCTCGGCTACCTCAACACCCTCCAGGTGCTCGCGGCCGGGCTCGCCACCCTGCCGCACATCCTGCGCCGTCGGATGCCCCTCGTCGTCGTGGCCCTGACCGCCCTCGGAGCGCTCGGCCTGGTGTACCTCGGAGGCGGCAACATCTTCGGCCTGTCGGCCCCTGTCTACGCGTCGGGGCTGCTGTCCGCCTACACGGTCTTCCGTCAGGTGCGCCGGGGGACCTCCTGGCTCCTCTGCGGTGTCGCGATCGTCCTCCCCATCCTTCTTGGTTTCTGGTACCGCTTCCCCTTCGCGACGCCCTCCACCCTTACGTGGCAAATGGTCGTCGCCCAGGTGCCGCTTAGAGCTACACCTTTCATGCTGGCCGCGGCGGCGCTGGCCGCGGCGGCGTTCCTCGCCGACGTACGGCGCAGCCGAACCGAGGTGCGGCAGGCCCGGGCCGACAATGTGGAGGCACTGCGCGAGCAGGCCGCCATGGGCGAGCGGGCCAGGATCGCCCGCGAGATGCACGACGTGGTGGCCCACTCGATCTCGCTGATCGCGGTCCGGGCGGAGGCGGCGCCGTACACGCTCAAGGACCTCCCCGATCCGGTCCGGACCGAGTTCGCCGAGATCGCCACGTCGGCGCGGGAGACGCTGGGCGAGATGCGCAGGCTGCTCGGCGTGCTGCGGGCCGACAGCGGCGCGGAGACCGTACTCGCTCCACAACCGGGGCTGGAGCGAGTACACGAGCTCATCGAGGGACACGGCGGCGACGTGGACCTCGACATCGTCGGCGAGGAGCGACCGCTGCCGCAGGCGGTGGACGTGTCGGCCTACCGCATCGTCCAGGAGTGCCTGGCCAACGCCCGCGCCCACGCCCCCGGCGCGCGGGTGTCCGTCGAGCTGGCCTATCAGCCGAACCTCCTGTCCATCCGGGTGGCCGACGACGGCCCCGGCCCCGCCTCGGACGCCTCGGGCGGGCACGGCCCCGCCTCGGACGCCTCCGGCGGGCACGGCCTGATCGGGATGCGGGAGCGCGCCCTCGCGCTGGGCGGCTGGTTCAGCGCCGAGCGCGGCCCGAACGGCGGCTTCCTCGTCCGCGCGGGGCTCCCGACCGAATGACCGACTCCGCAACCGCGACGATGACCAGCGTCATCGTCGCCGACGACCAGCCCGTGGTGCGGCGCGCGTTCGCCGCCATCCTCGACGCCCAGCCGGACCTCACCGTGGCCGGGACCGCCGCCGACGGGGCGCAGGCCGTACGGCTCGCCCACGCCGTACGGCCGGACGTCGCGCTGATGGACATCCGGATGCCCGAGATGGACGGCATCGAGGCGGTCCGGCGGATCGTCGCCGACCTCCCCACCCGGCCCATCATGATCACGACGTTCGACCTGGACGACTACGTCTACGACGCGCTCGCGGCGGGCGCCGCCGGGTTCCTGCTCAAGGACGTGACGGCCGCCTCGCTTGTGGAGGCGGTGCGGATCGTCGCCAGGGGCGACGCCCTGCTCGCGCCGAAGGTGACGCGGCGGCTGATCGCCGAGTTCGCGCAGCGGCACCGCAGGGCCCCTCGAGCACCGGACGGCACGCCGCTGACGCCCAGGGAGACGGACGTGCTGACGCTGATCGCCCGCGGCATGTCGAACGCCGAGATCGCCGCCGAGCTGGTGGTGTCCGAGCACACCGTGAAGACACACGTGGCGCGCCTGCTGGCCAAGCTGGGCCTGCGCGACCGCACCCAGGCGGTCGTCCACGCGTACGAGACGGGCCTGGTCAGGGCGGGGACGGGCGGGGCTCGGGAATGAGCGGCGGGCTCAGCTCACCGGCGCGTTGCTTGAGCGGTAGAGGTCGGGCTCCAGGTAGATGACCCGGGCGATCGGCACGGCCTCGCGGATGCGCCGCTCCGCCTCGTCGATCCCCTGGGCGACCTGCGCCGCCGTGTCGTCGTGCTCGACCGCGATCTTGGCCGCGACCAGCAGTTCCTCGGGGCCGAGGTGCAGCGTCCGCATGTGGATGACCCGGGTGACCTCCGGAGCGCCTTCGAGCGCCGCGCAGATGCGCTCCTCGACCTCCGGGGCGGCGCTCTCGCCGATCAGCAACGACTTCGTCTCCACAGCGAGGATGACCGCGATCGCCGCGAGCAGCAGGCCGATCATCAGCGTGCCGATGCCGTCCCAGATCCCGTCGCCGGTCACGACGGCCATCGCCACACCGAACAGCGCGAAGAGCAGGCCGAGCAGCGCGCCGAAGTCCTCAAGCAGGACGACGGGCAGCTCGGGGGCCTTCGCCCGGCGGATGAACGAGAACCACGAGTGGTCGCCCTTGAGGGGGCGCGACTCTTTGATGGCGGTGCGGAACGAGAAGCCCTCGGCGATGATCGCGAAGATCAGCACCCCGAAGGCCCACTGGGGCGCCTCCACCGGGTGCGGGTCGGAGATCTTGTGCCATCCCTCGTAGATGGAGAACAGAGCGCCGACCGTGAACAGCACGACCGCCACCACGAAGGCGTAGAAATAGCGCTCGCGCCCGAAGCCGAACGGGTGCCTGCGGGTGCGCGCCCGCTCCGCCCGCCTGCCGCCGATCAGGAGCAGCGCCTGGTTGCCCGAGTCGGCCACCGAGTGCACCGATTCGGCGAGCATGGAGGACGACCCCGTGAAGAGGAACGCCACGAACTTCGCAACCGCGATCGCCAGGTTGGCGCTCAGCGCCGCGATGATCGCCTTGGTACCGCCACCCGCGCTCACAGAACACTCCTCACGAATCGACCAGAGGGATCCTATTGGGAAACCCTGGCCCGAAGCTCAGCGATGACCGACATCGGCGCGGGGTCGAGGCCGTAGCCGAGAGCGAGGTAGACAGCGGCGAAATCGCCCAGGCCGACCAGCGCGGCCAGCCGCTCGAACGGGTGCGCACCCTCGGACGCGATCTCCGAGACCGGTACGCCACGGTCCTGCGCGAGCCGCAGGGACGTCTGGCGGCACTCGGCCACCTGCGGGTGCTCGTCGGCGTCGCGCAGCAGGAACAGCCGCACCCGTGCCCGGGGGCCGGACGCCTCGTCGTCGCCGAAGTCCTCGAAGATGTCCCGGGCGGCAAGGGGTCCGTCGAGGACGCCCGCCTGGTCGTGCGCGGCCTCGGGCAGCGCGCCCCAGACGGCGGGACAGCCGGCCTGCTCGGCGAGCTGCGCCGCCAGCCGGTGCGCGGCCACGGCGGCGATCGGCGCGGTGCCCCAGATCATGGGGATGCCGTCGGCGAGCTCCATGGCGAGGGTCTTGCCGGGGTTGATGAAGGAGTCGCTCGCCGGCCGGCACCGGTGCGCGATGTCCTCAAGGCGCTGCGCCGCCGCCTCGAAGACCGGCTCGTCCGCGTCGGTCAGACCGAGCGCGGACGCGGCGACCAGCAGCGGCACCGCGAGGCCCCACATGGTCGCCTGGGGCTGGCCCGCCACCGACGAGATCGGCACGAAGGGCGCCCCGGCCTGCGCGGCGAGCGCGCTGAGCGGGGTGTCCGCCGGGCCCGCCGCGAGCAGCGAGCACCCCCGGCGCACCGCCTCGGCCCCGAGCGCGAGCGCCTCGTCGCCCCGCCCGGTGAACGACAGCACCATGACCAGGTCGGCCGCGCCGATCCAGCCGGGCAGGCGGTAGCCCCGGACGGTCACGACCGGCACGGGCGCGCCCGGCCCGCAGACCGCGTTCAGGACGTCGCCCGCGATCCCCGCGGCGCCGACGCCCGCCACCACCAGGGCGCGCGGCCTGCCCTGCCCGGCCACCCGGGCCGCCCCCGTCTCCACCGCGGCGCGGTACGCGGCGCGGATCTGGGCGGCCGAGGACGCCACGGTGCGGAGCATGCCGGACGGATCGCCGTCCGCAAGGCACGCCTGGTCGTCAAGCCTGCTCGGGTCGAACCGGGGGACGGACGCCCCGCCCGAGAGCGTCATGCCTTACGCGCCTCGTCCACGAGCAGGACGGGGATGTCGTCGCGCACGGGATACACGAGCCCGCACGACTCGGAGGTGCACGCCAGCTCGTCGGCGTCCGCGCACGGCCGCAGCGGGGACTTGCACGCCGGGCAGGCGAGGACGTCCAGCAGCCAGTCGTCGATCTTCAAATCTGTCAGCTCCTTAGGGCGGCGAGGACCTCGTCCCGCACGGCCGCCATCTTCTCCTCGTCGGCCGCCTCGGCGTTCAGGCGCAGCAGCGGCTCGGTGTTGGACGGGCGCAGATTGAACCACCAGTCGCGGCCGTCCACCGTAAGGCCGTCCAACTCGTCGAAGGTAACACCCTCACGACCCGTGAAGGCCCAGCGCACGGTCTCCAGGGCGGCGGCCTGGTCGGCGACCTCGCTGTTGATCTCGCCGGACGCGGCGTAGCGGGAGTATCGCCCGAGCAGCTCCGACAACGGCCGCTCCTGACCGCCGAGCGCGGCGAGCACGTGCAGCGCCGCGAGCATCCCGGAGTCGGCGAACCAGAAGTCACGGAAGTAGTAGTGCGCGGAGTGCTCGCCGCCGAAGACGGCGCCGGTGTGGGCCATCTCCGCCTTGATGAAGGAGTGGCCGACGCGGGTGCGGACCGGGACGCCCCCGTGCTCACGCACGATCTCGGGCACGCCCTTGGAGGTGATCAGGTTGTGGATGATCGTGGCGCCCGGGTGCCGGGCCAGCTCGCGTGTCGCGACCAGCGCGGTGATCGCGGACGGGGAAACGGACTCGCCGCGCTCGTCGATCACCCAGCACCGGTCGGCGTCGCCGTCGAAGGCGATGCCGACGTCGGCGCCCTGCTCGACGACGGCCTTCTGCAGGTCCACCAGGTTCGCCGGTTCGAGCGGGTTGGCCTCGTGGTTGGGGAAGCTGCCGTCGAGCTCGAAGTAGAGCGGGGTCAGCTCCACGGGCAGGCCGGCGAACACCTCGGGCACGGTGTATCCGCCCATGCCGTTGCCCGCGTCGACCACGACCTTGAGCGGCCGGACGCCGGAGAGGTCGACGAGCGTCTTGAGGTGCGCGGCGTACCCCGCGAGCACGTCCCGCTCGGTGACCGTGCCCGCGCCGGGCGTGCCGCCGAGGCCCGACTCCAGCAGCTCGGCGGCGCGGTCGCGGATCTCGCCGAGACCGGTCGCGCTGCCGATCGGCACCGCTCCCGCGCGGCACATCTTCATGCCGTTGTAGCGGGCGGGGTTGTGGCTGGCGGTGAACATCACGCCGGGCAGCCCGAGACTGCCGCTGGCGTAGTAGAGCATGTCGGTGGAGCCGAGCCCGGCGTTCACCACGTCGGCCCCGCGCGAGGTCGCGCCGCGCGCGAAGGCGGCGGCCAGCGGGCCGGACGACGCGCGCATGTCGTGCGCGATCACGAGGGAACGTGCCTGTGTCACCTCGGCGAAGGCCGCCCCGACCGCCTCCGCGATCCGCTCGTCGAACTCGCCCGGTACGACGCCGCGCACGTCGTACGCCTTGAAGATCTTGGTGAGGTCGCCCACCGCAGCCCCCCATCGTTGGATTTGCCGCGCCCGAGCCTACAAGGCGCCACCGACACGGCGCGCGTGATCCGTCGGCGGCCGGTCGGTCGTCACCGCTCCCGGTTGGGCTGGGCGGACTTGAGCACCCTCAGGTGACCGCGGCGGCCGACCTCGACGGCCTGACCGACGGGCTCGCCCGCGGCGGGCGCGGGCCGGGCGGCCTCGCGGACCGCGTTGGCGAGGGCTTCCAGATCGTCGCCGCTCGGCGCTCCGGGCTCGGACGGGAGCCGCACGACCTCCCAACCCCGGGGGGCGGTGAGCCGTTCCGCGTGCTCGGCGCACAGGTCGTAGCAGTGCGGCTCGACGTACGTCGCGAGGGGGCCGAGAACCGCGGTCGAGTCGGCGTAGACATACGTGAGTGTGAAGACGGCAGGCTGCCTGCAGGCGGTACGGGAACAGCTGCGGACGGGGCTCACGGAGGGACCGTATCCGGTCCGCGTTCACATTGCCACCACCCTGCCGCTCTTAACGAGCGTGTCGCCACAATCCGGACACCGCCTCACCCTCGGTACGGCGCGCCGCCACTCCTTTAAGCTGGCCGCGTGAGCGAGCGAAGCGGAGATTCCCGGCGCCGGGTGCGGCGGCGCGACCGGCACGGCCGCGGGCTGCGCGGACCATTGGCGCCGTCGCACGTCCCGATCGCGAAATCGCGCGGCGAACGCTTCGACGACCTGGTCCTCGACGCGGTGGACCGGCTGAAGCCCCGGTGGGGCAAGCAGCTCGCGACGATGGAGTTCGCGGTGGAGGAGGTGCCGCCGCCGGCCGAGCTGATCGACGGCCCGGCGCGGCTGGAGAGCGACCCGATCCCCTTCGGCCGGGCGGAGACCGCGGCGGGATCGGAGCCCGCGGTCGTGGTGGTCTACCGCCGTCCCCTTGAGGCGAGGGCGCGCGACCGCGACCAGCTGGGGGCGCTGGTGAGCGACGTCATCGTGGAGCAGGTCGCCAGCCTGCTCGGCCTCACCCCGGAGACGATCGACCCCGGATACGACGACCGGCACTGACCCCGCGCCTGCTACGGCAGGACCGCGCCCGGCCACTCGGCGGTGACGGGCACCAGCGCCCAGGTCCGCGCCTGCGCCAGCGGCTGCACGGTGAGCAGCACGCCTTCCGGGGTGTCCTCGCTCAGCACTCGTCCGCCGTACACGGGGCCCGATCCGGCCACCGGCATGACGTGGACCGCGAAGCCGGAGCCCGAGCCCGCCGGCGGCTTGAGTTTGATCTCCTTGCTCCGGGCGGCGGGCAGCGCCACCTCGACCGGCGCGGCCGGGGCGCCGTTCTGCGGCAGGATCCGGATCCGCACCGTCGCGGCGCCGAAGGGCGCGGACAGCACCAGCCGGGACTGCTGCCCGCCGGCCTTGGCGGACTTCGCGCCCGGACCGCCGTCGGCGACCACGCTGCCGAGGTCGATCGGCGCGGCGCCCGCGATGAAGGCGACGTCCTGTCGCGAGCCCGTACCGGTCATCCTCATCCCGGCCACGATCGGCTGGTCGGCGGTCAGCACCAGGGCGCCGGCCTGGCCTCCGACGCCCGTGGTCAGGTCGAGCGTGGTCGTGGAGCCGGCCGGCACCTCCACGGTCTCCTTGTTCTTCAGCGCGTACGAGCCGTCCTTCAGCACCGCCTTCACCTGGACGACGGCGTCCTGCTCGCCGGGGGTGGCGACGTACAGCTCGCGCTGGCCCGCGCTGCCCGGGATGCCGGGCACGACCACGCGGGTGGACGGCGGCGCGGCGGCGGGGAGCCAGTCCACCCCGCGGCCCTCTCCCAGGGACGCCCGGACCGCGGCGGCCACCCGGCCGCCGCTGGTGGTCACCTGCACGGCCATCACCAGCGGCGACGGCGCGAGGTCACGCAGCTTGACCTCGCGGTACTCGCCGGGCTTGATCACCATGCCGTTGCCGCGGTCGGAGAGCACCGGCCCCTCGCCCGCGTAGATCATGACGGCGACGTCGGCCGCGGCCTCGTCGGAGTTGGCCAGGTGGAGGGTGATGTCGGCGGCGGCCGGGCCGGGCCCGATGAACCACGCCTCGGCTCCGGGCTCGACGCAGCGCACGCCGGACAGCCCCCGCAGCGCCCCGGAGGTGACGCGGGTGGTCTGCGCGGCCTCCAGGCCCGCCGCCGCCGCGCCCATCCCGGCGACCGTGACCGGCCGGGTGCGCGGCGGGACGTCCCGCCGCCACAGCGCGCCGACCTTGTCGAGCGTGGCCAGCGGCTTGCCGCCCTTCATCTGCTCGACCGTGGCCGCGCCGGACCCGCCGTTCCCGGCTCCCTGATCGGCGGGGGGCGTGATCACGCTCAGCCGGCCGCCGCCGGGGTCGGGGCACACCATGGACACCGACTCCACCGCCGTCTTGACCTTCTGGGCCGCCTTCGGCGGCACGGGCGCGGGACGGCTGACGAAGGCCACGCCGTACAGCGCTCCGAGCACGACCAGCACCAGGGCGAGCAGGCCGAAGCGGTTCTCGATCAGACCCTTCATGCGGGCACCCGCTCCTCGGGGTTTCTCGGACGTCTCCGGGAGGTCCGGGCCGGCTCCGGCGCGTCGCCGTAGTCGTCGTACTGCTCCGCCGTACGGGCGCCGGGCGAGGCCAGGACCAGCACGAGCGCGACCAGGGCCGCCTGCGCCCACAGCCAGGTCCGGTGCCATCCGTCACCCCCGGCCGGAGGGCGCGGCACCGTGACCGTGCCGACCACGCGCCACAGCCCGCCCACCTCCGAGAGGCTCATCCGCGCCAGCGCGGGCTCGGAGTCGAGCGCTCGCTGCAGCGAGATCTCCACGGGGCCGGGCGCGGTGACGAACTGGATGCCGTAGGCGGCGAGCGTCCGCACGTCGTCGCCGCCCCTGCCGGAGGCGAGGCCCGCGACGGCCGCGCCGACCCGGGCGGTGTCCGCCTCCGGCGAGCGGAGGTCGGACTCGCCGATCAGCGGCGCGCGTCCCGGCAGGATCGTGTACGTCAGGCGGCCGCCCTCAGGGCGCATGAGCAGCGTGCGTTCGCCGCGCGGCGAGAACGCGGCGGCGAGCGGCGGCAGGGGATCGCGCAGGTCGCCGCGCAGCGGGCCGCCCGCCCCGCCCGCGATCCACAGGCCGGCCGCGGCCAGCGGCGTGGCGAAGGCCACCACGACGATCAGCAGGGCGCCCAGCCGCCGCATTACACCCGCCGCGCGGAACTCGGCGATCCGGTGCGCGGTGAGCGCGGTGGCGACGAGCAGGCCGGTGGCGGCGAACGCCAGCGGGACACCGGGCCACTCGCCGAGCCTGCCCACCACGACCGCGAGCAGCACGCCGAACAGCGTGACCCCCCAGCCGATCGCGACGACCGTCTGGTGGCGGCGCAGCAGCAGCGCGCCGAGGGCGACCGCGACCAGGCCGCCGGTGACCCAGACGGGCGGCGTCCCCGGCCCGCCGGGGTTGAGCATGAGCAGGGCCTCCGCGCTCACCCGCGGGTCGGCGAGCGCGGGGTCGGCCAGCCCCGATTCGAGCAGGATGCGGCGCGGCTCCCGGACGATCTCGACGAGCCAGGGGAACAGCAGGACGATCGGCGTGCCGAGGCCGATCCCCAGGGAGAGGCCCGCACCGCGCCGGATGCCGCCGAAGGACACGGCGGCGAGCCCGCCGAGGATGGCGACCATGACGTAGACGAGCGGATCGAACGCGGCGCCGACCGCGAGGAGCAGGCCGAACCCCCACGCGGCGCGGCGCGACCCGGCGACGACCCGGGTGGCGAGCGCGGCGTAGCCCGGGATCAGGATGAGGATCAGCGCGGTGCCGACCCGGCCGGCCGCGATCACGCCGGTCGCCACCGGCAGCAGGGCATAGGTCGCGGCCAGCCACACCCGGGCCGGGGTGTAGGAGATCATCCGCCTGGTCGCGACGTACGCGGAGAGCCCGGCGAGGGGCACGCAGCCGAGCAGCAGGACGGACACGGCCAGCGCGGTGTTGCCGAAGAAGAGGGTGGACAGCGCCGCGATGACCGCCACGTACGGCGGGGCCCAGGTGTCCGAGCCGAGTCCGGCGACGTGGTGGTTCTCGGTGTAGAGCCGCCACAGGTCGGAGGCGCCGCCGGTGACCGGGACGAGCGCGCCTCCGCCGAGCAGCCCGCCGCCGGTGAGCAGCGGCCACGCGGCGGCCACGGTGATCCCGGTGAGCAGGAGGAAGAGCAGCACCCCGGGGCTGGAGGTGATCCGCTGGAACAGCCCGGAGTCGGTGAGCAGCTCGTCGCCGTCGTCCTCGGCGGCGCCGGCGGCGTGGTGCCGCCCGGCCGAGTCGACCGGCCCCTCCCCCGCGAGGTACCGCTGGACCATGTCGGCCAGCCGCCGCCAGGTGGCACCGGGCGGGGTGAACAGCCGCGCGACCGCGGGATATCCCTGTTTCCTGCCTTTCTTCCGCGCCCGCCGGGCCTTGATGAGCCGTCCGGGACGGCCAAGGACCGAGCCGAGCGCGGCGAGCTCGTCCAGCGCGTTGGCCGGCTGCTTGGCGAGGAGGAAAAGGACCGTGCGGGCCAGTGAGCCGGCGATGTTGCGGAAGATCGAGCGGACCAGCGCCAGGAACGGCAGGTTCGCCATGATCACGAACAGGCCGTTGCGCCGGTCGAGGCGGCGGGGGTGGTCGTCGCTGACGGCGATCCGCCTGCGGCGCCGGGACGCCGCCTCCGCGTGCCAGGCGACGGCGGTGGTCACGTTGAGCACGCGGTGTCCAGCGATCCTGGCCCGCCAGCACAGGTCGAGGTCGTCGCGGAAGAGCGGCAGCACCGGGTCGAGCCCGGCCAGCTCCTCCCACACGTCGCGGCGGATCAGCATGCCCGCGGTCGAGACGGACAGGACGTCGACCACGCCGTGGGGGCCGTCGTGCTGGCCCTGGTCGTACTCGCGGGGTTCGAGCCCGGTGTCCCTGCGCCCGGATCGGCCGACGGTGGCACCGATCTCCAGCAGGACGCGCCGGTCGAGCCAGTCACGGAGCTTCGGTCCGAGGATCGCGGCCTTGGGGTTCTCGTCGGCGGCCCGCAGCAGCGCGCTCAGCGCGTGCGGGTCCGGAGCGCAGTCGTCGTGGAGCAGCCAGAGCCACTCCTGCCCCTGGGCGCGCGGAAGGCGTCGCACGACCTCGTGGACCGCCGCGCCGAACCCCGCGGAGCGGGGCAGGCTCAGCACGCTGCCCTGGCCGAACGCCTCGGCGAGGAGCCGGCCGCTTCCGTCACGGCTGCCGTTGTCGACGCCGGCGACGCGGTCGAGCGGCCGAGACTGGCGGAGCACCGCGTCGAGCGTCTCCTTGAGCCATCGGGCGCCGTCGTGAGCGACGACGATCGCGGTGACGGAGTGCACGTGGATGAGTCCTCGGGGGGTTGTCCCGCGATCTCATTACACGTCACGAAGCCGCGGGGGATTTCAGGTCAAGCGCGACAACCCTACGGCACCCCACGCTGAACCGATCAAACCGAGAGCCTTAAAACGCCGGCGGGGCCACGCGCCGATCGCGTGGCCCCGCCGAATCACACCGCCTGGCGCTTGATCCGGCGCCGTTCCCGCTCCGACAGCCCGCCCCAGATGCCGAACCGCTCGTCGTGTTCGAGCGCGTACTCAAGGCACTCCGCTCTCACCTCGCACGAGCGGCACACCTTCTTGGCCTCTCGGGTGGAGCCACCCTTCTCCGGAAAGAACGCTTCCGGGTCGGTCTGAGCGCACAACGCACGCTCTTGCCACCCAAGATCCTCACCGTCGAGCGCCTGTGCCATGACCTGGTCGGCCATTGCACACCTCCCTGTCGCTCGCCAGCCCACAATGGAGCCCCCCATGGAACGCCTTCCTGGTTACCCAGTTATTGGAAGGCGTAACAACATGACTGTAATTACACGCGCGTCTCGCGTGTGGCGTCAAGCGGCATACCGATACCCGGGGAAAGACCAGCTTGCCCCGGTTTCGCGACCCTTGTGTTAGCCGTATCAGCGTTGGGAACCGTACCAGGGGGCCTGCGGGTCAGATCCGTGACCTGCCTGCTCTGTGCTCACACCTTCCTCAAGCTTTGCCTGCGACCGCTCGGGAGCGTAGATCGCGGTCGGATCAATGGTGTCCTCGCGACGCGACGGCCCGCTGAGCGGGTCCCCTTGATAGAGGTTGGCGTCGAAACGCATGGTCTGGTCGCTCGGGGCGGAGTATCGGGAGGGCTCGGGCGTCTGGGAGTGCCCGAGCGGGTTGTCGTAGTAGTCGGGATAGTCCTGGGGCGCGGTCTGGGAGCCGGCGTAGTCCACCGGCTGGGAGTGCTGCTGGTAGTTCTGCGCCTGCTGGTAGGCCGCCGCGAGCTGCTGCTCCCTCGGGTCCACGCCCGGCTCGTACGGCCGGGACGGGTCGAAGGCCGTGGCCGGCTGCTCGAACGAGGAGCCCTGGTCGGCCCCCTGGCCGCCGAAGTGGCCGCCCTGGTGGCCGGAGAACGCCCCCTGGCCCTGCTGCCCCTGCTGGCCATAGGGCTGCTCGGCCTGCTGGCCGTACGCCTGCTCGGCCGGGTGACCCTGCTGGCCGTACGGCTGCTCGGCCTGCTGACCCTGCTGGCCGTACGACTGCTCGGCCTGCTGACCCTGCTGGCCGTACGACTGCTCGGCCGGGTGGCCGTAGGACTCCTGCTGGTACGGCTGGGCCTGCTCGGCGGCCGGGTAGCCGGGCTGGCCGAAGCCCTGGTCGGCGTACCCCTGGTTGGCGTAACCGGGCGTCTCGGTCTGGGGCGCCGGCGGGAACGGGGAGCCGTCCTGCCGGGACCCGAAGGCGCCGTAGCCCGCGCCCTCGCCCTGCTGCCCGGCGTAGCCGTGCTGGTCGAACATCGGACCCTGCGGCGGCTGGGAGTAGCCGCCGGTCTGCTGCTGGAACGCCTGCGGAGCGGGCTGCACCGGCTGGACGGGCTGCACCGGCTGCGGCTGCGGCTGCGGCTGGCCGGGCCCGGGCTGGTGGGGCGCCTGCTGCTGGGAGGGCTGCTGGGCGCCGTACGGCACGACCGCGGCGGCCGAAGGCTCGGAGGCGTACGCCGGGGAGTCGGAGCCGTAGCCCTGGGCGCCGAACTGGCCGGCGGGCTGGGCGTCCTGCTGGGGGAAGCCCTGGGTACCCTGCGCGTACCCGTCCTGGTAGCCCTGCCCCGGCGCGTACGGCTCGGCGGGCGAGGGGTTCTGGACCGGCGACGGGGAGGCGGGGGAGCCCGGCCCGGCGGCCGCGGCGGCGAAGGGCTGCTGGTCGTGCTGCGGCCGGCCGTACGGGGACTCCTGCTGGCCGAAGGACGAGTCCTGGGACTGACCGAACCCGCCGTCCTGCGGGTGACCGAAAGACGAGTCCTGACCCTGACCGAATCCGCCGTCCTGGGCCTGTCCGAAGGACGGCTCCTGCCCGGGGATGTACGCCTGCTCCAGCTGGGTGGGCGCGAAGGAGGGGCTGCCCTGCGCGCCACCGCCCTGAACCGGCTGCACCGGCGAGACGGGCTGAATCTGGGGGGCCTGGAGCGCCTGCTGCGGGTTGTAGCCGCCGAAGCCCTCCTCGGGGAAGCCGCGGAACCGCTCCTCGGAGCGGGCTGCTCCCCTGCGCGGCACGTCGGCGCCGATGGAGCTCCGGGCGAACAGCATCCCGACGGCGGTGAGCGCGACCTGGGGCAGCGCCAGGATCAGGTATTCGATCTTGTCGCCGAACGACCCGCCGGCGAAGAACCCGATGACCATGGTGACCAGGCCGAGCAGGGTGGCCAGGCCGAGCAGGGCCATGGTGCCGAGGTTGACCAGCCGGGCCCGAGCCGTGGGGTCGCCCGCCCGGGTCACCAGCAACACCGCGGCCGCGGCCAGCGCAGTGGGCACGGGACTCACGAACGCCGGCAGGGTCGCCATGGCGCGCAGCGTGAACGAACTCGACCCGAAGAAGAGGTGGACGACGCCGAGGAGGACGTTGGTGGCGACCACCGCCAGCATGATCCATGCGGCAGGCTCGCGCAGCCGTCCGGTATCAACCCTGAGCACCACTACCCCCAACGCCTTCCAAAAGACACTCGGGGAAGTTTCGCACAAGAGCGACTTTGGTGTCGGTAGACGCAAGAACCTCATCTTATTACAAGTGTTGCCTACGTCACATTTAGCCTCATATGAGGCGCGTGCCGCCGTCGACCAGCCGAGTGCGAGACTGGCCGCATGCGCATCGTTTGCCTCGCCGGCGGGATCGGCGGCGCCCGTTTCCTCCGCGGCCTCAAGGCGGCCTGTGTCGAAGCCGCTCCCGAAGAGCCCGCCGAGATCACCGTCATCGGCAACACCGGAGACGACATCACCCTGTTCGGCCTCCGGGTCTGCCCGGATCTCGACACCGTGATGTACACCCTCGGCGGCGGCATCAACGAGGAGCAGGGCTGGGGCCGCACCGGCGAGACGTTCACCGCCAAGGAGGAGCTGGCCGCCTACGGCATGGAGCCCCAGTGGTTCGGGCTGGGCGACCGCGACTTCGCGACCCACATCATCCGCACCCAGATGCTCGCCGCGGGCTATCCCCTGTCGCAGGTCACCGAGGCGCTGTGCGCGCGCTGGCAGCCCGGCGTACGGCTACTGCCCATGACCGACGACCGGGTCGAGACCCACGTCGTCGTCGAGGACGAGCAGGGCAGGCGCGCCATCCACTTCCAGGAGTGGTGGGTGCGGCTGCGCGCCTCGATCCCGGCCCGCCAGATCGCCCTCGTGGGCGCGGACGAGGCGAGCCCGGCGCCCGGCGTGCTCGACGCCGTACGCGAGGCCGACTTCGTGATCCTTCCGCCGTCCAACCCGGTGGTGAGCATCGGCACGATCCTCCAGATCCCCGGCATCAGGTCCGCCCTCTGCGAGAAGACCGTCGTCGGTGTCTCCCCGATCATCGGCGGCGCGCCGGTGCGCGGCATGGCCGACGCCTGCCTGACCGCCATCGGGGTCGAGACGAGCGCCCAGGCCGTTCTGGAGCTGTACGGCTCGGACCTGGTCAACGGCTGGCTCGTGGCCGAGGAGGACAAGGCCGTCTCCCTTTACGGCGTGGCCGTCGAGGCGCGTCCCCTCCTCATGGACTCCCCCGAGGCCACCAGGGACATCGCCGCCGCCGCGCTCACGCTCGCCCGCGGGCTCGCCTCGTGACCGCGCGCGAGGACGGCGTCGTGTCCCGTGTCACGATCACCGGCGTCCCCGGCCTGCCCGAGATCCGGCCGGGCGACGACATCGCCGCCCTGGTGACGGACGCCGTACCCGACCTGGCCGACGGCGACATCCTCGTCGTGACATCCAAGATCGTGAGCAAGGCGGAGGGCCAGGCCCGGCGGAGCGACAGCCGCACCGAGGCGATCATGGAGGAGACCGCGCGGGTGGTCGCCCGGCGCGGCGACACGGTCATCAGCCAGACCCGGCACGGGTTCGTGATGGCGGCGGCCGGGGTGGACGCCTCGAACACCGAGCTCGGCACGATCCTGCTGCTGCCGGAGGACTCCGACGCCTCGGCGCGGCGGATCAGGAAGGGCGTGCGGGCCCGGTCCGGCGCCGACGTAGGGGTGATCGTCTCCGACACCTTCGGACGTCCCTGGCGGCACGGGCTGACCGACGTGGCGATCGGTGCGGCCGGGGTGCGGCCGATGGACGACTTCCGGGGCGCGACCGACGCGTACGGGAACCCGCTTCGGGCGACGGTGACCGCGCTGCTCGACGAGATCGCGGCGGCGGCCGAGCTGGCCAAGGGCAAGCTCGCCGGAGTGCCGGTCGCGGTCGTGCGCGGGCTCGGCCACCTCGTGACGAGCGAGGACGGCCCGGGGGCGCGCGTCCTGGTCCGCCCTCCGGACGAGGACATGTTCCGGTACGGCTCCGCCGACGTGGTCTTCGCCCGCCGGACGATCCGGGAGTTCTCCGCCGCCCCGGTGGATCCGGAGGCGGTCCGGCGGGCGGTGGCCGCGGCCGTCGCCGCCCCCGCGCCGCACCACACGACCCCGTGGCGGTTCGTGCTCGTCGAGACGCCCGAGGCGCGTACGGCGCTGCTGGACGCGATGCGGGACGCCTGGATCGCCGACCTGCGCGGCGACGGCTTCTCCGAGGAGTCGATCGCCCGGCGGATCAGGCGGGGTGAGGTGCTCAGGAACGCCCCCTACCTGGCCGTTCCGTGCCTGGTGATGGACGGGTCGCACACCTATCCGGACGCGCGCAGGAACGCCGCCGAGCGCGAGATGTTCGTCGTCGCGGCCGGCGCGGGTGTACAGAACTTCCTGGTCCAGCTCGCGGTGGAGGGCCTCGGCTCGGCCTGGGTGTCGTCCACCATGTTCTGCCGGCCGGCCGTACGCGAGGTGCTCGGCCTGCCGGAGAGCTGGGACCCGATGGGCGCGGTCGCCATCGGCCACGCCGCGGCGCCTCCCAGGGACCGGCCGCCGCGGGACGCCGCCGACTTCGTGGTCACCCGCTGACGGCCGCGCCGCCCGGGCTCAGCCCGCCGAGCCCGGGCAGGTCGGGTGGCACAGCCGCCGGGCCAGCGCCGAGAGGAAGACGTCGATGATCTGGCCCGGCTGCTCGGCCACGTAGAGCTGGCCGTTGGTGACCGAGACGATCTCGTTCAGCGCGTTCCTGTCGGCGCCCGCGCCGAAGGCGACCACGATGATCTGCACCGGCCGCTCGGGGTCCCACTCCGCGCGCAGCGCCTTGACCAGCTCGGCCCGGGAGAGGCCGTTCCCGTCGTCCTTGCCCGCGGTGAGCAGGAGCAGCGAGTTGTTCATCAGCGGGTCGTAGTCCCCGGACACCTCGCGGAATCCGGCCAGGATCGAGTCGTACAGGGAGCTGGTCCGGCCGGGGAGCGCGCGGATGCCGTCCGCGATCCGGAACAGGCTGGTCCTGCGGATCTCCTGTCCCGAGTCGGGCTTGGCGATCGAGCCGAGGCTGACCAGCTCGCGTTTGTCCGCCCGTCCGGCGATGTGCCGGGCGAACTCCCACACGCCGATGGAGGTCTCGTCCGGGAACATCCGGATGCCGATCTTGGCGGCCTCGATCGCCACGTCGAGCCGGGTCTGGCCGCCCGCCCTGATCGGCTCCGCGGTCTCCTTGGAGACGTCGGCGAGGACCAGGATCCTGGTCGGCGGCGCCAGCCTGCTCCAGGCCTCCAGCGCCTCGTCGATGACCTCCGGGGTGATCGAGGGGCGCGGGTCGGGCGCGTCCGCCGGGATGTCCGGGCCGACCGGGAACGGCGGCTCCCCGCCGTCCGCCGTGCGGAAGCCGTCGCGGCGCATGGCCTCCTGCGTCTCGGCCGAGCGCAGCCAGCTCGCGAACAGCCGCGACCCCGCCGACCGGTCCGGCTCCGCCGAGGTCACGACGTACGGATAGTCGAGGGTGATCGTGCCCTCCTTGGGGTGGAGGGCGACGGCGGGCGCGGCGCCCGCCATCTGGTTGTGCGCCCACACCGACTGCTCGGGGACGACCACGACCGGACGCGCCCAGAAGCCGGGAGCGTCGACGGCGCCGAGCATGCTCCGGTAGTCGGGGGCGGATCCCGCCTGCGCCATCCGCACGAAGGCGGTGAGCTGCTTGCCCGCGTCCGGCCCCGTCCCGACGATGTCCCGGGCCGCGGCGACGGCGGCGATGCCCGCGCCGGAGACCGATGGGTCGGGGACGCGGACCACGTCGGGCTCGCGCTCCGTGGGCTCCAACCGGCCCCGTACGGTGGCGGGGAAGAGCATGTCCCAGCTCATCGCCGTGCCTCCGGCCGCGAACCGGTGCGCGAGCGGCCGGCTGGTGGCGAACACCAGCGGAGACGTGGCGACGACCGTCTCCCCCGACGCGACTCCCTGCGCGCCCTGCTTGCGAGCCAGCCGCACCCAGGCCGAGGAGTCGGCGATCCAGCCGTCCGGACGGCGCGGCAGGACCCCCGCGCGGTCGCCGATCAGGGTGCGCAGCACGGGCGCCGGCGGCTGCTCGGCCACCTGGACCTTGACGCACCGCCCGTCCACCTCGGCCCCGCTGTCGTTGAACAGCCGGGCCGCCTCCATGACGGGCGGCGCGATGTCCACCGCGGCGGCCACCGCGACCACGACCGGGTCGCGGACAGAACACGTTCCGGGCGCCGCGCCCACGAAGCGCACGGCCACTCCCACCAGGAGAAGCGCCGTCCCCGCGCCCGCCATGAGAAGGCGCCTCCGCACGGGAGGGCGCGGCTGGTCAGCGGATGTCGCGGCGCGGTGACGTCCGTACGGCACGGGCATGACCCCTCTCAGGCAAGGGATCACGATTGTGCCTAGCCGCCCGGTGCGGGACGCAAGCCCCTCGACGGGGAATTTGTAGAACTTGTTATAAGAACGCTCACAGGACCGGCAGGGTCCTCCTGACGCTCTGGCACACGCCGTCGCTGCGTTCGGCCGCGGCGATCCGCTCCGGGGTCGGCACGCCGTACTCCGTGGTCCGCTGTCGCAGCGGGCGGCCCGTGGGGGCGACCATCGCGGCGATCTCGCTGATGGTCTTGTAGGAGCCGTTCTCCGAGCCGGCCATCCGGCTGATGGTCTCCTCCATCAGGGTGCCGCCGAGGTCGTTGACGCCTCCGGCGAGCACCGAGCGGCACAGGTCGTCACGGAGCTTGACCCACGAGCACTGGATGTTCGGGATCGCGCCGTGCAGCATGATCCGGGCCAGGGCGTGGACGGCGCGGTTCTCGCGCGCGGTGGGCCCGGGGCGCGCGATCCCGGCGAGGTAGATCGGGGCACTGTGATGCACGAACGGCAGTAGCACGAACTCGCGGAAGCCGCCCGTCTCCTCCTGGATGTCGCGGATGAGGCGGATGTGACGGACCCAGTGCTCGTGCGTGTCGACGTGGCCGTACATCATGGTCGAGGTCGTCGGGATGCCGGCCCGGTGCGCGGCGGTGATCACCTCGATCCACTCGGCGGCCGGAAGCTTGCCCTTGGTCAGCACCCAGCGGACGTCGTCGTCGAGGATCTCGGCGGCGGTCCCCGGCAACGAGTCCACCCCCGCCTCCTTGGCCGCGTGCAGCCACTCGGCAATGGACAGGTTCGTCCGGGCGGCGCCGTTGACGACCTCCATCGGCGAGAAGGCGTGGACGTGGATGTCCGGGCAGCGCTCCTTGACCGCGCGGGCGATGTCGAAGTACGCGGTTCCGGGCAGGTCGGGGTGGATCCCGCCCTGCATGCAGACCTCGGTGGCGCCCGCGTCCCACGCCTCGGCCGCCCGGTCGGCCACCTCGGAGAGCGACAGCGTGAAGGCGTCGGCGTCCGTACGACGCTGCGCGAAGGCGCAGAACCGGCACCCGGTGTAGCAGACGTTGGTGAAGTTGATGTTGCGGTTGACGACGTAGGTGACGTCGTCGCCCACCGCCTCGCGGCGCAGGCCGTCCGCGATCCGGGTCAGCTCGTCGAGGCCCGCGTCGTCCGCGCCCACGCCGTTCTGGTCCCCGGCCAGGCCGAGCAGGGCCAGCGCCTGCTCGTCGGTCAGCGCGGCCGGGTCGCGCTCCGCGACGCGCAGCGCCTCCCGTACCTCGGCGGCCACCCGGCCGGTGGTCGCGGGGCGGGGCAGCCGGGCGCGGAGGGCGTCCCAGTCGCCGTAGACACTGTCGAAGTCGGCCCGGCGGTCGGCCGTCCGCCCCTCGGAGTCGATCGCGACGTGCAGGTCGGCGCGGCCGCTACTCGCCGCCGCGGCCTGGAAGCCGCCGTCGGGCTCCTGCCAGGGCCGCCCCTCCGGTGTCACGCCCTCCCGGGCCAGGCCGGTACGGGGGTCGGCCAGGGCGGCGACGTGCTCGCGCAGCCGGGGGTCGAGCCACGGCTCCCCAGCCACCACATATTCCGGATATATCGTGAGCCGTTCCTTGAGCTCGAACCCGGCGGCCGCCGTACGCGCGGCGAGGTCGTCGATCTGGGGCCACGGGCGTTCGGGGTTCACGTGATCGGGCGTGAGCGGTGAGATGCCGCCCCAGTCGTCGATGCCCGCGCGGATCATCAGGGCGTACTCGTCGTCCACCAGATTCGGCGGCGCCTGGATCCTGACCTTGGGGCCGAGCACGAGCCGGGCCACGGCGATCGTCGCGGCGAGCTCCCGCAGGTCGGCGTCCGGCATGCCGCGCATCGCCGTGTCCGGCTTGGCGCGGAAGTTCTGGACGATCACCTCCTGGATGCCGCCGTACTCCCTGGCGACGCGGCGGATCGCGAAGATCGACTCGGCGCGGTCCTGAACCGTCTCACCGATGCCGATCAGGATGCCGGTGGTGAACGGCACGCTGGTGCGCCCGGCGTCCTCCAGTACGCGCAGCCGTACGGCCGGGTCCTTGTCGGGTGAGCCGTAGTGCGCCTGGCCCTTCTCGGCGAAGAGCCGCTCGGACGTGGTCTCCAGCATCATCCCCATGGACGGGGAGACCGGCTTGAGCCGCTGGAGGTCCCGCCACGTCATCACGCCGGGGTTGAGGTGCGGCAGCAGCCCGGTCTCCTCCAGCACCCGCACCGCCATGGCCCGCACGTACGACAGGGTGTCGTCGTAGCCGTGCGCGTCCAGCCACTCGCGCGCCTGGTGCCAGCGGTCCTCCGGGCGGTCTCCCAGCGTGAAGAGGGCCTCCTTGCAGCCCAGCGCCGCACCCTGACGGGCGATCTCCAGCACCTCGTCCGGCGGCAGGAAGGGGCTGTCGAGCTTGTGCGGCGCGGTCGCGAACGTGCAGTAGCCGCAGCGGTCCCGGCACAGCCGGGTCAGCGGGATGAAGACCTTCCTGCTGTAGGTGACGACCCCCGAGCGACCCACGGCCGCCAGCCCGGCGTCCCTGACCCGTGCGGCGTGGTCGAGCAAGGTCTCCAGGTGATCGCCTCGGGCCTGCAGCAGGACGACGGTCTCGGTGACGTCGAGGGCCTTGCCGTCCCGCGCCCGAGCCAGTGCGCGCCGCAGCGCGGCGTCCGTGGGGTTCGCGCTCATGGGCTGCACATTACGGCGCGCCCCGGCGACGGCACCCGGCGGGGGCGATCATCGATTCAGCATCCCTTAAGAGATAGTGGAGAACATTTCAATAGACGTGAATAGATGCACGGGCACATACTTGAGGCATCACCCAACGCCACCGAGCCGCCACCGGTTCGGCCGTCCCCTCGCAAGGAGTCCGCCATGAGCTGGTTCGTCATCGCCTTCATGATCGCCGTCGCGGCGCTCGCCCCGTTCCTCGGCGCCGACACCCGGGACGGCCGCGACTGGAAGCTCGGCTAATGGGCTGTCCGCGGACCTCGGCCGCCGTGGACGGTCAGAACGACCGGTAGTCGCGCACCGACATCCGCGGGCCGCGCGCCGGCGGCCGTGGAGCGCCGAGCGCGATCAGCCACGCCACCCGGTGGCGCTGCCCCCGGAACGGCTCCAGGAGCTCCAGCATGGCGGCGTCGTCCACCTTCTGTCCGGTGAGCGCGTAGCCCACGTGGCCCGCCAGATGGAAGTCCCCCACGCTGGGCGCGTCGGGGTCGCCGTGGGCGCGCTGGCGGACCTCCGCCGACGTCCACACCCCGATCCCCGGAAGCGCCCGCAGCAGGCGGTCCGCCTCGGCGCACCCGCCGGACGGCGCCGTGGCCGTCGCCTCCAGCCGGGCCGCGTACCGCGCCGCGTTCACGATCGTCCGCGCGCGTACGGCCTCGGCCCCGGCGCGGTGCCAGTCCCAGGACGGGATCCGGCGCCACACCTCGGGCGCCGGGATGACCACCATGCCCTCGGGCGCGGGGCCGGGCGGCGCCTCGCCGTACCGGCGCATGAGCCACCGCCAGGCCCGCCACGCCTCCATGCCGACGACCTTCTGTTCGAGCACGGCGGGGACCAGCGCCTCGAAGACGCGCAGCGACCGGCCGACGCGCAGGCCCGGGATTCTGGCGGCCAGCTCGGTGACATAGGCGGCCGTACGCGCCGCGCCCGATGACGCCGCCCGCGCCAGCACGTCGGCGAAGGCCGCGACGTCGTCGTCCGCCCCGAGCAACGAGGGCAAGGTGTCGAGCAGCCACTCCGCGCCCGGGCCCCACGCCTGACCCAGGACCTCTCCGGCCGAGGCGGTGACGCGCAGCGTGCCGGGGCCGTCAGGAGTACGGCAGACCCGCCAGAACGCGCCGTCGGGAGTGCGGCGCCAGGCCGGGTCCCCGCCGCCGTGCGGGTGCGGCGACAGCGTCAGGACCAGGTCGAGGGCACCCGTGGGCCGCCACCGGCGTTCCCGCTCTCTCACCGCCGTGCTCGTCATCGCTCCCGCCACCACACCGTCTCAACGTAGTCGCCGACGGGTACCCTCCGATCCCGGGACCGCGGGCCGTTCAAGACGCGGCGGCGTCCCGATGACGACAGGACGCCGGGGATGACGCGCGCCTGCCTGCCGCCTCGGGGACTCGCGGGGAGGCCCGGACGGACGTCAGATGTCGCTGGAGAACCGCACCGAGCACTCGTCCAGCGTCACGCCGGGCCAGATGCGGGCGCCGGCGGCGAGCTCGTTGCCCGCGCCGATCACGGCCCCGTCGCCGACGACCACGTCGCGGAGCACCGCGCCCGTGGAGACCCGGGCCCCGGTACCGATGATCGAGTCGATGACGGTCGCCCCCGGCTCCACCACGGCCCCGTCGCCGAGAACGCTGCCCTGCACGGTGGCCCCGGCCTCGACCGTGACCCCGGCGCCCACGACCGTGCCGCCGCCGACCTTGGCCTCGGACGAGACGCTCGCTCCGTCCAGCAGGAGGAGCTCGCCCACCGGGCCGGGCAGGGCGGGCGACTCCAGCCGGCCCAGCACGAGGTCGGCGGACCCCTGGACGAAGGCGGCCGGGGTGCCCACGTCCAGCCAGTACGACGCGTCCGAATAGCCGAGGACCAGCTCGCCCGCCTCGATCAGCCCGGGGAACGTCTCCCGCTCCACCGAGACGACCTGCCCGGCCGGGATCGTGTCGATGACCGAGCGCTGGAACACGTAGCACCCGGCGTTGATCCGGTTGGTGACCGGATTGGGGGTCTTCTCCAGGAACGCGGTGACACGGCCGTCGGCGTCGGTCGGCACACAGCCGAACCGGGACGGGTCGTCCACCTCGGTCAGGTGGAGCGTGGCGGCGGCGCCGCGTTCGACGTGCATCCTGATCTGGTCGGACATGTCGTGCCCGGAGAGGATGTCGCCGTTGAGCACCAGCACGGGGTCGTCCGCCCCGCAGGTGAGCGCCTCGGCCGCGTTGCGGATCGCGCCGCCGGTGCCGAGCGGCGTCTCCTCGGTCATGTAGACGATCTCCAGCCCCAGGCCGGAGCCGTCGCCGAAGGCCTCGGCGAACATCGAGGCGCGGTAGGAGGTGGCGAACACGATCCGGCGCACCCCGAACGAGCGGGCCTTCGCCAGTTGGTGCGCGAGGAACGGAACCCCGGCGGTCGGCAGCAATGGCTTCGGCGTAAAAAGCGTCAAGGGCCGCAAACGCGTACCTTGGCCCCCAACCAGAAGAATCGCCTCATAATGGGCCGACTCCGGCAAACAGCTCGTCCTCACATTGGCGAGGTTAGCCTAACGATCCGCAGGACGCCGTGACGAAACCAGATGTGCCCGACCTGAGACCTGCACGTGGAATTCCGCTGGCCAGGCAAATGCCGCGAATCGCGCAATCGGCCACAACGGCAGGGTGGCCGGGATCACTTTCATCCGTCCGGGCGGCATCGGCCACCACACCACCCGAGCGCCAGACCGGCCCCAGGCCGGAGACTGGTCGGGCTGGTATCCGCCGGGCCGAAGAACTGTCCGCGGAATACCTCAAAGAACGCGAATCGGAGGAGAAGGAGCGATGACGAACTTTCCTAAGTGGAGCGACATCCGCGGCGACATCGTGGCCACCCCAATCCTCCGGGGCGCGTGGTCAGTCCTCCGACTGGTCGCCGCGCAACGATCCGGCGGGTGACTCGACCGGTACGGCAGGGGCCGACCGGCGCGCGGCCAGGCCGGCGAGGCCGGCGCACACGAGGTCGCCCACGGAGACGATCAGCCGCGAGCAGAGCGTCGCGGCGATCGCGGCGTCCTGGCTGAGCACGGGAGCCAGCGCGGCGACCATCGCGACCTCGCGCACCCCCACACCGGCCGGGGCGATCACCACGATGAAGCCCAGGGACCAGGCCAGGGCGAACGCGCCGACGCTGAGCAGCGCCGCCTGCGGGCCCGACGCCCCGAGCCCGTGGACAATCAGCGCGAGATGCGTGCCGTACGCCGCCCAGCCGCCGAAGGCCCAGCCGCACGCGACCAGCACGCCACGGCGGGTCAGCGGCCGCTCCAGCGGAGCCCGGCGCAGCAGCCGGAGCCCGCGGTTGATGCACCAGTTGACCACGGACGGGTGCAGGGCCGCCGCGAGCACCGGGATCAGCAGCAGCAGCCAGGCGAACCGGGCGACGGAGCCGCCCGCGAGCACCGGCAGGGTCACGGCGGCCGTCAGGAGGCCGCTGCCCAGATAGACGGGATAGGTGAGGAAGAAGGCCGCCGCGCTGCGCGCCCGGGGGATGCCGTGGTCGCGGCCCATCTCCATCTGCGCGAGCACCGGCCACAGCGAGCCCGGGATGTACTTCCCCAGCTGGCCGACGAAGAAGATCTTGGCGGCGTGCGTGAACGCCAGCGGCGAGCCGAGATCGGCGAGCAGTGCGCGCCACATCATCATGCCGCAGCCCAGCGCGGCGATCACGGCGAGCAGCGAGCCGCCGAGTTCCAGCCACGACAGCCGGGCGAACCCCTCGGACACCTCGGTCCACCGGCTGGCCACCGCCCACACGCCGAAGCCCAGCGCGACGGCCAGGAAGAGCAGCCGCAGCGCCTTGCGCCCGGTCACCTGCTCTCCCCCCGCACGCCCCGCACCGCCGCGCCGCCGACGGGCGCACCCCGAAGGTCTCGCGTGCGGGTCACGGCGTGCGTACCGGCTCGGGCGGTTGCGGGAGCGCGGGCCCGCGCGGACGACGTGGCCTCCGGGTCGCGACCCACAGGTATGTCGGCACGATCGGGAGCAGCGCCTGCAACGCCGTACGCGGCGCGCGCTCCAGGGTGCCCTTGGCGGCCCGCCCGACCGCTCCGGGGAACAGCTCGCCACCGGCGAACTGCTCAGGCGAGGCCAGCACCGGGAACGTGTAGTCCCACACGTGGAAGTCCCTGAGCATGCGGCGCAGGCCGCCGCGGGTGCGGAAACGCTCGTAGTAGCTGTCCGCCCGGCCGAACGCCCGCACGTAGCGGTCGGCG
Organism: Microtetraspora malaysiensis; assembly: GCF_050947145.1. NCBI lineage: Bacteria > Bacillati > Actinomycetota > Actinomycetes > Streptosporangiales > Streptosporangiaceae > Microtetraspora > Microtetraspora malaysiensis. The sequence goes on along the minus strand of NZ_CP191998.1, from coordinate 1,617,911 downwards.
GCGGCGGGCGGCAGATAGGACAGGAACGGCAGCTTGTAGTGCGGCTCCATGACACCGAGCCGGTTGCCGAGGCCGAGGTAGAGCACGCCGTCGTCGGACAGCACCCGGTGCATGTCCTTGATCACGGCGTCGGGGTCCACCACGTGCTCGTAGATGTGGTTGAACACCAGCACGTCGATCGAGCCGTCCGGGAACGGCAGCGCCCCGCCGTCGGCGCACACGAACTCGACGCGCTCGCCGAAGCGATCCGCGGCCTTGCGCAGCCCGGGGACGTCGATGTCCACCCCGAAGGTGCGGCTCGCTCCGGCGCCCGCCAGCTCGTCGGCGATGAACCCGGCGGAGCAGCCGATGTCGGCGACGGTCAGCCCGGCCAGCGGGCGGGCGGGGTCCTGCGCGCCCAGGAAGTGCCCGAGCACCGCGATGATCTTCGCTGCCTTGCGGCGGCGCTTCTCCTCGTCCAGCATCGCGGACTGGAACTCGGAGTACTCAAGCTGGGCGGCCCGTTGCCTGCTCACCTGTCGCTCACCACTCCCCGGCCGCCGCGCGACCCGATCCGCTCGCCCCGATCCGCCGGGCCCCACAGGGCCCGCCGCCGCTCATCGGCCCGCTCACCGCTCTCGCGCCTCCCGCGGCGCGCACCCGTCGCTTCCCACGCCGCCCAACAGTACCGGCGCGCCCGGGCCTCCTCGGCCCGCCCTGTGGAAAACTCACCCCTACCAAACGGTAGCTTCGGGCCGTACTCTTGGCGGATGCTGCGCCGCCTGCGATCGAGCCCGCTGCTCAGGGGCCTGCTGGCCCTGATCGCGCTGGGGTTCCTGGCATACGGCCTGGCCAGGAACTGGACGGAGACCTCGGCCGCCCTCGCCCGCCTCTCGTGGTGGTCGCTGGCCGGCTGCGCCGCCGCCGTGCTGGCCGGCTTCGCCTTCATGCTGCTCGCCTGGAGGACCGTCCTGGGCGGCCTCGGCTCGCGCCTGCCGTTCCCCGTGGCCGCCCGCGTTCTCTACGTCGGGCAGCTCGGCAAGTACATCCCCGGCTCGGTGTGGGCGTTCGCCGCGATGATGGAGTTGGCCCGTGACCACGGGGCGCCTCCCCGGCGCACGTTCAGCGCCACGGCGCTCGCCCTGGTCACCTCGCTCGGCTGCGCGCTCACCCTGGCCGCGGTGACGCTCTCCCGCCAGATGGCCGGCCAGGCGTGGCAGTTGCTCGCGCTGATCCCGCTCATCCTCGTCGGCCTGCACCCCCGCGTGATGACCTGGGGCCTCAACCTCGCCCTCAGGATCGCCCGCAAGGAGCCGCTCGACCGGGTGCTGAGCGGCGCCGACATGGCCAGGGCCGCCGGCTGGACCATGGCCGGCTGGCTCTGCTACGGCGCCCACCTGTGGTTTCTCGTCGCCGGCATGCGCCCCGGCGGGCTCTCGCTCTACGCCGTCGCCGCCGGAGCGTACGCGCTGGCCTGGGCGACCGGCATCCTCACGGTCGTGGTCCCGGCCGGCATCGGCGTACGCGAAGGCGCCATGGTCGTGGCCCTGGCGCCCGTCCTCGACACCCCGAGAGCGTTGGTGGTCGCGGTCGTGTCGCGGGTGGCCTTCACGCTGGGGGACGCCGCGTGGGCCGGGATCGGCTTCCTGCTCGCCCGCGTCGCCCCGAGCCCGGCCCTCCCCTCGGGTCAGGAGAGCCCGGGCAGCGTGTCGAGGTAGGTGTTCCAGAACGGCTCGGGATCGACGGCCTTGACCCCCTCGGCCAGCCGCCGGGGCGTACCGGGCCGGTAGAAGCGCGTGATCGCCTCGGCCAGCGCGTCGGCGGAGCCCGGCTCGACGAGCAGGCCGTCCACGTCGTCGGTCACGTTGTCGGGCAGCGCGCCGACCCGCGTCGCGATGACGGGGACGCCGTGCTCGTGGCCGAGCCACACATTCTGGCTGGCCGTGGCCGAGCGGTAGGGCAGCACGAGCGCGTCGGCGCGCGCGAACAGCGCCGGCACGTCCTCCGCCGGGACGTATCCCGGCCGCAGCTCGACCCGCTCGTCCAGCCCCAGCTCGCCGATGAGTGACGTGGTCTCCTCCAGACCGCCCCAGAACTCGCCCGCGACCGTGAGGCGCACGTCCGGGACCCGGGCCAACGCCCGCAACAGCAGGTCGAGCCCCTTGTACGGCCGTACGATCCCGAAGAACAGCAGCTCACGGCGCGGCTCATCGCCCCGGGCGGCGACGCCTCCGGACGCGGGCAGGTGCGGCGCGAGCGCGGACACCGCGACCGGGACCCCGGTGAGCCCGCGGGCCAGCTCCGCCTGCTGCTCCGAATGCGCCAGGACCGCGTCCACCCGCGCGAGCAGCGCCTTCATCAGCGGCCGATCGTACGGCTTGTGCTCGTGCGGCAGCACGTTGTGGCACAGCGCCACCACGCGCGTCCGGCGGCGCAGGCCGAACAGGATGCCGAGATAGGCGGGCACCTGGACGGGGCTGAGCACGGCCAGGATCACGAGGTCGGCGTTCCGCAGGCGCCGCCCGCAGCGGAGCCAGCCGTCGGGCCGCCGCCAGTCCAGCTCGCGGCGCGTCCCGGGGTACGGCTCGCCCTCCGGCGTGTCGATCGTCTGCTGCCCGGGATAGAGGAAGGAGGGGTACTGCGCCCGCCAGGACTCGATCACCACGTCGTGGCCGCGCGCCCGCAGCCGGTGGGCCAGCTCGGTGGTGTGCTGGGCGCCGCCTCCCTTGTAGGGGTAGGTCGGACCGACGATCGCGATCCTCATCGTGCCGCCGTCACTCGGACCGGGAGCGGACGATCAGGTCGGCGAGCAGCGCCAGCGACCCGATCAGCAGGCCCGAGACGAGGATCAGGATCGTGTTGCTGGTGAAGTAGAAACTGAAGCCGTACTTCACCACGTCAAACAGGCTCTTGACCAGGCCGATGCCGACCAGCCACAGCGCGGGCGGCATCAGGACCTTCAGCGGGTTGAAGTACATGATCATCCGGAGCACCTGGAGGATGTACCGGTAGGCGTCCGAGACGAAGCCGAACTTCGACTTGCCGGCCCGCTTGGCGTACTCGATGGGCAGGTAGTAGACGTCGTGCTGGTTCGACAGGAACGCCAGCGTGATCGTCGTGACGCAGGAGAACCCGGGCGGCAGCAGCCGCAGGTACGGCTTGGCAACCGACTTGCGGAACGCCCGCAGGCCGGAGTTCAGGTCGGGGATCTTCTGCCCGGCCAGTTGTTCGGCGACCTTGCGGATGAACCACTTGGCCGGCACCCGCAGGAACTTGTGCGAGCCCTCCTCGGTGGTCCGCGCGCCGACGACCTGGTCGACGGTCGGGTCCTTGTCCAGGATGCCGACCAGCTCGGGGATGCGCTCGTTGGGGTACGTCATGTCGGCGTCGGTCCACACGACGATCTCGCCGCGCGCCTCCTGGGAACCGATCCGGCGCACCGTGCCGGATCCGCCGTTGCGGTGGAACGCCTTGATCCGCATGTGCGGGAACCGCGGCGCGGCCTCCCGGAGCCGGGCCAGCGTCTCGTCGGTCGAGCAGTCGTCGACGGCGAGCAGCTCGTACGTGTAGCCGCTGGAGTCCATGGCGGCGCAGATGCGCTCGACCTCGTCGATCACGTGGTCCTGCTCGTTGTAGCAGGGCAGGACGATCGTCACGTATGGGGTGTCGGCGGGGATCACGGCGCTTCCAGAGGTATCGGGCGTGCTCACGTCGGCAAAGGGTACTCTGCCGCGGCCACCTCCCTGCCCCACATGGGGATCTCGTACGGCTTTCTCCCCACTAACCCTCAAGGCACGGCGGGACTAACGCGGCTCCTGGGGGACGGTCATCCAGACGTCGGATCCGAGGCTCCAGACGGCGTCCGGCGGGCCCACGAGGGAGCGCTCGTCCTGGCTCGTCCGTAGCCCCAGCACCTGGGTGGCCGTGCCGTACCGCGTGAGCTGGGCCTGCTCGGCGGCGAGCAGCACGGGCCGGCGGCCGGTGGCCCGCACCTTCCCGATCACCCTGCGCACGTCGAGTGCCAGGGCGACGCTCGCCCCCTCGAGGTTCTTGACCCGCGCGGTGGGGACACCGCACTGTCCGCGAATCACCTGGGTGAACCTGTCTCCGGTGACCCGCTCGATGATCAGCACGGACGCGTCGCGCGGGATCGCCGCGCACATGCGGGCGATGCCGTCCGCCTCGCCCCGCTCGACGGGCGAGAACGCGGTCCCGATCGAGGTGACGGCGGGGGGAACCACGAACAGGAGCGCTCCGGCGACCATGGTGAGGCGGGTGCCGCGTCCCGCGCGGTGGAGGCGGTCGCGCCCCCAGCGCAGCCCCCAGACCGCGAGCAGGATCAGTCCGGGGATCACGACCGGCACCAGCCGCCGCGCTGCGAACGGGTGGTCCGGCGTGATCGCGGGACGCCACAGGGTCGTCACGGTCGTCCAGCCGACGATCGCGAGCGGGAGCAGCCACTCCAGGCCCCTCCCCCTGGCGAGGCGCCGCGCGAGGACCGCGGCGGCGAGCGTGGCCAGCACGACCACCGGAAGCCCGACGTACCAGATGACCCAGTAAAGGGAGTCCTCGTAGTAGAGCCGGGTGCCGTCCACCGGGAGACGGTTGGCCATCTGGGTCTTCTCGATGAAGTCGGCGTTGAGCTTGTCCTCCCATGTCACCGCCACGCGCCGCACGATCTGCACCCAGGGCCGTACGGCGAAGCCCGCCATGACGAGCACGACCAGCGCGGCGGCCCATCCCGGCAACGCCGACACCCGGAACAACTCCGGCAGCCGCGGCAGGCGGGAGAGCCCGGACCGTCCCGGCTGATCGCCCCGCTCCGGCCGGCCGGGCCGTTCCGGATGATCGGTACGTCCGGGGCGGGCCCGGCGGGCGGCGAGCCGGACGGCGATCCTCGGCGCGAAGACCGCGCCCGCGGCGGTGACCACGACGACGGCGGCGCAGATCGCGAGCAGCGGCAGCAGCGACCCCGAGAGGTAGTTCAGATAGGGCCGGGCCAGCAGGTAGCAGGCGGCGAAGCCGCAGAATCCGCCCACCCCGAGCCCCGCGAGGAGCGGCACGCCCAGCCGCCCGTCCGGGAACCGCCGCGCCGTCTCCGCGCCCGCCGGCGCGGGCGGCCAGGAGATGCGGCGCAGCGCGATCAGCACCCCCGCGTACGCCAGGACGGGGAGCACGTCACGCAGGCCGTCGATCCGTACGAGCAGGGCGAGGCCGAAGACGAGCCCGGCCAGCGCCGCGGCGGTGCGGGCGCCGTCCCCCACCCGGAGCCGGTGGCGGGCGTCGAGCAGCAGCGTCATGCCGCCGAACAGCAGGATCAGGGAGGGGATCTCGCTGAACGTCGTCCGCGACGTGTAGAGAATGGGCAGGCTGACCGCGAAGACCAGGGCCGCGAGCGGCGCCCAGCGGGCACCGGCCAGGCGGGCGGTGGTCCCGGCGACGACAAGCACCGCCAGCGCGCCCAGCACCGGCGGGACCAGCAGGAGCCCGGGCACCCCGCCGAGCCAGTAGCCGATCGCGTCCAGCATGGGCGGCCCCGGCATGAACTGGGGCACGACCGCGCCGTGGAAGTCGTAGAACCCCACACTGTCGAAGCGCAGCGCGGGGTCGAGGCCGCCGAAGTCGGCCTGGCCGTACGGGATGGGCAGCGACCCGTGCCGGGCCAGCCAGATCGCGTACTGCGCGTACGTCGCGGGGTCGCGCCGCACGAAGATCTGCTCGGAGCGCAGGAACCCGTTGAACAGTCCGGACGCGACGGCGATGCCCGCCACGGCGGCGGTGTGCCGTCCAAGGGCGGGCACGCTCTCCGGGAGGCGGCGCAGGCCGAGGACGCACAGGAGGAGGGCCGCGCCGCCGCCGAGCAGCGCCATGGGCAGCGGCCGGAACCAGCCGAGCAGCAGCAACGGCAGGCCCGCGAGCAGCCATCCGGCGAGCGCGAGCGCGGGCACGGCGGAACCGACGGCGAGCACCCGGCCCGCCGACGGCAATGTCGTTCGCGGCCGGAGCCGGCCGAACCGTTTTGTCGGGATGAGCCGAGCGTAACGGCCCGCCGCGGATGATCGGCCCACGCGCCTGCCCCCGACCGCGCCCGGACTCTCGCGGCGCTCGAACTGTCACCGCGGCGGGGTAGCGTACGCCGGGAAGAACGCGGGGGACGGGGAACGCCGGGGGGACGGGGAGTCAGGTGTCGTGGTTGCGGCGCATCGCGCCTTGGGCTCGCCGCCACAGGTGGTTCCTGGGGGTGCTTGGACTCGGCGCCGCCCTCCGGGTCGTGACCATGCTCGGGTACCGGCCCGCGCTGTGGTTCCCGGACTCCTACAGCTACGTCGTGACGGCGATGCGGCCGAAGCCCGATCTGGTGCGCCCGGCGGGCTACTCGATGTTCCTGCGGCTGCTGGAGCCCCTGCACGACTTCGGGTTCGTGGTGCTCACCCAGCACGTGCTCGGCCTGCTGACCGGCGCGATGATCTATCTGGCGGTGATCCGCCGCCGCAGGCCGCTCTGGGCCGGCGCGCTCGCCTCCGCACCCGTCCTGCTCGACGCGTACCAGGTGCAGCTTGAGCACCTGCTGGTCTCCGACGCGCTGTTCACGTTCCTGCTCGTGGCCGCGGTCTTCGTGGCGCTGCGCCCCCTGACCTGGCGAACGGCCGTCGCCACCGGCCTCCTCCTGGCCGCGGCGACGCTGACGAGGACGGTGGGCCTCCCGCTGATCGCCGCCTTCGCGGTCCTCCTGCTCTGGTACGGCTCGCGCGCCGCCGGGAAGGCCGCCGCGGACGACGCGACCGGCCAGGCGGGCGCGGCCCAAGGGTCACGGCGCGGGCTTCCCTGGCGGGTCGTCGGGGCGTTCCTCGCCGCGGCGCTGGTCCCCGTCGCCGCCTACGCGGGCTGGTTCTGGGCGGCCCATCACCGGGTGGGGCTGGTCGGGTCGAACGGCGCCTTCCTGTACGCGCGGACCATGTCCTTCGCGGACTGCCGGGTCATGCGGCCCCCGGCCGACCTGGCCGTCCTGTGCGACGACCGGCCTCCGGCCCGCAGGCCGCCGCCGCAGGACTACGTCTGGGACCCGGACTCGCCGCTGGTCCGGCTGCCCGGCATCACGTTCCTCAGCGAGACCGACGCGCTGGCCGGCCGGTTCGCGTGGCTGGCCATCCGCAGCCAGCCGCTCGACTACGTGTCCACCACGGTGGACGAGTTCGCCCGGACGTTCGTGTGGGGCCGCCCGGTCTATCCCGACCTCGAGGTCTACAGGTATTACGAGTTCCCCTCGAAGACCCCCGCTCCGCCCGGACGCCATCCCGCGGTCGTCGGCACCCGATTCGCCGAGCTCTACCAGCGGGGCCCGATCTCCACCCGGGTCGTCGAGCCGTTCGCCGGGGTGATGCGGGCCTACCAGAGCGTGGTGTTCCTGCCGGGCCTGCTGCTGCTGCCCGTCCTCCTCTTCCCGCCGCTGGCGGCCGCCGCACGGTGGGCCCGCCGGCTGACCGCCTCCCGCGGGTCGGCGTCCCGTACGGGTGACGGGTGGCGGCTGGCCTGGGCGGTGCCGTGGGCGGTCGCGGTGTCGCTGTTGCTCATCCCCGCCGCCACGGCCGAGTTCGACTACCGGTACGTCCTTCCGGCGACCCCGCTGGCGTTCCTCGCCGCCGCGCTCGCCCTGCGCCCGCGCTCCCGGCGCTGACCGGAGCCGTACGAAGCTAACCCGCTCTGACCGCCCTGACCGGCCCTGACCGGCGCCCTACGGAGCCGCGCGACCCCCATGGTCCGGCGTCTGCCGACCGCTGTGGACGGCTGATCGACGCGGGCTCCGGCCACGCTCTCGGGCGACCTCCGCGCTGACCTGGAAGATTCCTGAGAGTCCGACAATCATCAAGTATTTGGCATACCCCGAAATATCTATGTTTGAGTATGCTTCGCGCTGGATCACCCCGGTCGAAGCAAAAGACAGGTCACGTCCCAAATCAGCGATCTACCCGTTCGTTCACGCGTGCGTGGCCTAGCCTTCGGCGAAGAGCTGTCATGCTCTCGGTCAAATGGCCGTAAAGCGAGGAGGAAAACGTGTGCGTGCGGAGCAGTAGTCGGCCCAGCTGTTCGCCCACACATCCGGCGCGCCTCGCATCGAGGAGGAGCGCATGAGCGACCGCCGCCAGCCTCCGGGTACGCCGGGGAACGACCAGCGGGTCTGGGCACGCGAGGACACGGGACCGCACTACGGCCAGGGGGATCGGCAGGGCCGCCCCGACCGGCGGGACCAGCCCGGCGGCCCGCGCGGGCGCGACGGCCGCCCCTCCCGGCAGGAGGGGTATCAGGACTCCCCTCGCGACGCCTACGCCCAGGACGCCCACAACGCGCCGCGCGGCCGTCGCGGGGGTGGCGGCAGGACCGATGAGCACCAGGACCAGGGATACGGCGCCCCCGGATATCGCGATCAGGGGTACCAGGAACCCGGTTACCAGGACCGGGCCCACCAGGGCCAGGGATATCAGGACCAGGGGTTCCGGCAGGACGAGTACGACGAGCCCGAGCGCGGCCCGTGGGGTGAGCGCGAGCCCGACGACGACTACCTCGACGACCCGCCGAAGCGGCGCTGGGGACGGCGTTCCAACGTCGACCCCTGGGACGAGCCCGACGACGAACCGCGCCGCAAGCTCTGGGGGCGCCGCAGGTCCGGCGACGACGATGACGCCGCCGACGCCACCGACGAGGGTGCCGGGGGCGAGCCGGACGGCGGCCGGGGTCGCGCCAAGCGCGGCGGCCGGCGCGACGAGCACCACGAGATGGGCGGGGACGACCCGCACGACGACGACGCCCGGCGGGGATCACGCCGGGGGCGGGGCGACGGCGGCCGTCCCGGCGGTCCCCCCGGCGGCGGTCCGGGCGGTCCGGGCTCGCGCCGCCGCGACTCGGGCGACGCCAAGCGCGGCCTCGGCGTGCTGGGCTGGACCAGCATCGCGATGACCACCGTCCTGGTCGCGGGCACGCTCACCGGATACAAGCTCTACCGGGACACGTTCGGCATGATCCATGTCGGCCAATCAGACGACGACCTGGACAAGAACCGCCCGAAGAACGAGACCGGCGCCATCAACGTGCTGCTCGTCGGGTCCGATTCCCGGGCCGGCGACAACAAGAAGTACGGCCAGCACATGCAGGGCGACGGCGAGCGCACCGACACGATCATGCTGCTGCACATCGCCCCGAACCGGGACGGCGCGACCCTGGTCAGCTTCCCCCGCGACTCCATGGTCCTGATCCCCGAGTGCCGCGACGTCAGGACCAAGGCCGTCGTCGGACAGCACCTGGGCATGATCAACTCGGCGTTCTCGTCCGGCGGCATGATCTGCACCCGCCGCACCATCGAGTCGCTCACCCAGATCCCCATCGACCACTACGTGAAGGTCGACTTCACCGGCTTCAAGAACATCGTGAACGCCCTGGGCGGCATCGAGATCTGCCTGCCGAAGGACGTCAACGACAAGCAGGCCAAGCTGGTGCTGAGCAAGGGCAGGCACACCGTCAAGGGTGAGACCGCGCTCGCCTACGTGCGCACGCGGCACGGCCTCGGCAACGGCGGCGACATCGACCGGATCGACCGCCAGCAGGTCTTCATCTCCCAGGTGGTGAAGAAGGCCACCAGCAGCGGAATGCTCACCGACTTGCCCAAGCTGCAGAAGTTCATCGCCGCCACGGCCGACTCCGTCACGATGGACAACAAGCTCAACGGCGACGCGCTCATCCAGATCGCGATGAGCGCATCCAAGCTCAGCGCCAAGGGATTCAAGGGCACCAAGGTGCCCTGGGAGCCGTACACCCTGGACAAGAACCGCGTCCAGTGGAAGCAGCCGGACGCGAACAATCTGTTCGCCGGCATCCGGGGCGACGTGGAGGTCACCGCCTCCCCGAGCCCGGCCGCCACCTCCTCCGGTGGCACCGCGCCCGCCGCTCCGAAGGTGACCAAGCCCGAGCAGGTCAAGGTCCAGGTGTTCAACGGCACCAACACGGGTGGCAAGGCCAAGGAAGTGGCTGAGGCGCTGGCCGCCGAGGGCTTCCGCGTGGTCGGCGTGGGTGACGCCCGCAAGGCGGACGGCACCGACCAGCCGACGACCATGATCCGCTACGCCGGTCAGGGCTGGGACCAGGCCAAGATCCTCAGCGGCAAGCTGGAGGGTGAGGTCAAGCCCGAGACCGGCAAGCTGGCGACCGGCCCGGTGACCCCCTTCACGTCCGAAAAGACACCGGCCAAGCCCGGACGGGTCGCCGGCCCGATCATCCAGCTCGTGGTGGGCGCGGACTGGAAGGGCGTCAAGATCCCGCTGCAGGTGGGCGACGACGCCGTGACCTCCGAGACCGACATCTGCAAGGGCTGAGGTCAGTCCCTCACAGCGATTATTGATGTCCGTTACAGGGGTGATCCATGAGACTTGCGTTAAGGTTGGGCGGAGCGGACGCATTCCGTGCTTCCACGTTCGCCTGACCGCACGGGACGTCCGCGCTAGCGTCTTGGACGCAGGCTCCGTCTCGAATGAGCCACCGGCCCCCGCTCGGCGAACCTTGAGAGTTTTCTCCCGTGACTGACACTCGCCCATCCCCTCACGTACCGGGAGCGAACCCGGGCGAACCGCACGATCCCTCCGAGGACGCGCCCACCGGAGTGATCGGCCGCATCACCGGCGAGTGGCCGCCGCAGCCCGCCGCTCCCGGCGACGGCACGCCCGGGGACGCCCCGGCGCCCGAGCCGCCCGCACGGCAGCCCTGGGCGGCCACGCCTACGGGAGGCCACTTCGGCGCCTCCCAGGAGCCGCCGTCGACCGGGCACTTCGCGTCCTTCGGCTCCGCGCCCGCGTCCCCGACCGGGTCGGCGGGCTCGCCGCACGCCGCCGGGCCGGCGGGCGCCTCCGGCTCGGCCAGGTCCGGCAATCCGGCCGCGGCGCCTTCCGGCAGCAGGCCGTCCCACCCTGGCACCCCTGAGCCGGGTGCCGCGGGTCCGTCCGGCTTCGCGACCGGCGCGGAGCGCTTAGGCTCTCCGGCCTCCGGTACGGGCGCCTCGGCGGCCCCCGCCCCGGAAGCCGGCCTCTCGGGAGGCTCAGCCTCCGGAGGCCGAACCCGACCGTCCGCGTCCGGAAACGGCTTCGCGGGAACGCCCGCCCCGGGATCCGGAGCGTCGGCACCCGCCGCACGATCTGGAGTGTCCGGATCCGATGCGCCGGTCCGGCCCGAAGAGTCCGCTCCGTCCCCCTCCTTCGAGGCGTCGCCCGCGCCCTCGGCCGCCGGCTCGTTCTCCGAGCCCAAGCCGGCGTCTCAGGGATCCGCGGCCGAAAGCCCGGCCACGGCCCCGGCCCCCGAGACCTCCGCCGATCTTGGCGCCGATCTTGGCGCCGACCTCGGCGCCGAGCACCGGCCCCTGCCCAAGCGCCGTCCGCGCTCGCCCAGGGCCGACGCCGCGCAGGCGACGGGAGCGCCCGAGCAGGCCTCCCAGGGCTTCGACTACTTCTCCACCGGCCACGCGGCGGACGCGGGAACACCTCCCGCGGCCGGACCGGCCGCCGCGCCCGAGCAGAGCCTGTTCGGCGGCGCCCCGCCCGAGAAGAGCCGGTTCGGCAGATCCGCCCAGCGCCCGTACCCCGCGCCCACCCCGGATCTGGCCGCGCCCGCGGACGCCCCGATTCAGGACCCCTTCGCGGCGCCCGAGCAGGAGCCCGTCGCCGCGGAGCCGCCCGCGCCCACGACCGAGCGTCTGCCGCAGCGTCAGCGCCGCGGCTCGGCCATCTACGGACAGGCGCCGACGCAGTCGATGCCGGCCGTCCCGGCGGAGCCGGCGGCTCCCCCGGCCCAGCAGTGGCCCGAGCTGCCCGCGGACCCGTGGGACCCGTGGCGCCGGGCCGGGCACGAGGTGCCACAGGGCCTCGCCGTACCGGGCACCGAGCAGCCTCCGGCCGCCGCGCCGCCCGCGCCCGCTGCCCCGGAACCCGCTCCGGAGCCGCTCCCGCTGCCCGCGTGGGCCCAGGCGCCCCAGCAGGCGTCGCCGTACGGGCCCGGGTCGGCGCCCGGATTCGGCGAGACGCGGCCTCCGGCCGGGTGGGAGGAGCAGGAGCTCGAAGAGGAGCCCGCTCCGCGCCCCAAGCGACGCGACCCGTACCTGGACAACGTCAAGTTCCTGCTGATCGCGCTCGTGGTGACCTCGCACGCGATCCGCCCGACGGTCGACACGGACGCCAACCGCGCGCTGTACATCTTCATGTTCTCGTTCCACATGCCGCTGTTCGTGATGATCAGTGGCTATCTGTCGAAGAACTTCTGGAACTCGAACGCGAAGACGAACAAGCTCGTCGACACGTTCCTCGTGCCGTACGTGATCGTCCAGTTCGGCTACTCCGCCCTCCGCGTCGCCTTCGGGCACAAGTGGAGCGTCTCGATCCTCGATCCGTACTGGCTCAACTGGTATCTCATCGCCCTGTTGTTCTGGCGATTGTCCACGCCCGTGTGGAAACGGATGAGATATCCGGTGCTCACCGCGTCGATCGTCTGCCTGATCTCCGGACTGTCCCAGCTCAGCGGTGATTTCAGCATCGACCGCGTGTTCGGCCTGCTGCCCTTCTTCGCGATGGGCCTGGTGCTCAAGCCCGAGCACTTCGACCTGCTCCAGCGCGCCTGGGTCAAAATCGCCGCCGGCGTCACCCTGCTGGTCTGGGCGGTCGCGGTGTACATCCTCGCGCCGCGCCTCAAGTTGAGCCTCTGGTACTTCAACGCCAGCTACCACGACCTGCACATGACGTGGTGGTACGGCATGGGCTTCCGTCTGGTGTTCCTGGCGGGCGTCACCGTGATCTGCTTCAGCGTCATGGCCCTCGTGCCGCGGCGCCAGATGTGGTTCTCCGAACTCGGCACGCGCACGCTCTACGCGTACCTGCTGCACGGCGTTCCGGTGATGATCGGCAAGGAGATGGGCTGGCTGAAGGTCTCGTGGCTGAACGGGCCCCTCGGCGTGCTGACCGTCCTGACCGGCAGCTTCGTGCTGGCGACCATCCTGTGCCTGCCGATCACCCGGACCCTGTTCAAGTGGATGCTGGAGCCGCGCCTCACCTGGCTCTACCGCAAACCCAGGAAACCGGTGGAGCCACGGCCGGAAGTTCAGCGGTAGTTCCGCATGGATTAACGCGCCACATCCGGGCGCGACGGGATGAGACCCCAGAGTCGACACATGAGGGTATGTGTCGGCACGATCGTCCACCACCCCGAGGACGCCCGGATCGCGCACCGCCAGATCCGGGCCCTGCTCGACGCGGGGCACCAGGTCACCTACGTCGCCCCGTTCACCCACTGCAACGTGACGCCACCGCCGGAGATCCGCGCCGTCGACGTCCCCCGGGCCGTCGGCCCGCGGCGCCTCAAGGCGCTCCGGGCGGCGCGGGCCGCGCTGGCGAAGGGCTGCCGGGACGCCGACCTGCTCCTGGTCCACGACGTCGACCTCCTGCTCGCGCTGCCCCGCCGCAGGCCGGTGACCGTCTGGGACGTCCACGAGGACATGCGCGGGGTGCTGGAAGGTGAGGCGTACCTGCCCGGGCCGATGCGCCCGGTGCTGCCCCGGCTGATCGGCGCGCTGGAGCGGCGGGCGGAGCGCCGCCTGCACCTCATCCTCGCCGACGAGTCGCTGCGCGCCCGCTTCCCTGGCGGCCACCCGGTGGTGCCCGACCACACCGACGTCCCCGCCGTCGCGCCCGCCACCGGTGACGACCGGCTCGTCTACCTCGGTCGCGTCTCGCGAGCCCGCGGCGCCGCCGAGATGATCGAGCTGGCCCGCCGCCTGCGGCCGTACGGGATCCGGCTCGACGTGATCGGGCAGGCCGACGCCGGCGTACGGCCGCTGCTGCGGGACGCCCAGCGGGAGGGCCTGCTCGACTGGTTCGGGCACGTGCCCAACGCGCACGCGCTGCGGATGGCCGAGGGGGCGCTGGCGGGGCTGTCCCTGACGCACGACGTGCCCGGCTTCCGCGACGCCCTGCCGGCGCGGGTCATCGAGTACATGGCGCGCGGCCTCCCTGTGATCACCACGCCCCTGCCGGGCGCGGCCTCGCTGGTGACCGGGACCGGCTGCGGCCTCCTGGTCCCGTTCCCGGGCGCGGGCACCGACCTCCCGGCCGAGGGTGCCGCGGGCCGCGATCCCGGGGACACCGTGCAGGCGGCCGTGCGGGCCGTCCTCGCCCTCCGGGACGATCCCGCGACGCGTGCCGCGATGGGCGCCCGGGGGCACGCGGAGGCGCAGCAACGGTTCCACTGGCCGGTATGCGCCCCCGAGTTCGTGGCCCAGCTCGAACGCTGGGCGCGGGCTCCGCACCCCGCCGCCCGCCCCAGCGGGCACGCCCTCACCGCCTGACCGGAAGCCCGGGCCGGCCGTACGGGACGCCGATGAGGCCCCGAGCGCGCGAACGGCTACCGCCCGGGCACCCGGGCTTGTTCTACTGGGATGCGTGAGCAGCCATCTCATCCAGGGACGCCGGATCGACATGCCGGTACGGATCAGGGACGCGTCGGTGGGCGCGGCCACCTACCTCGTGCGAGCCGACGCCGCCCGTGCCGTGATCGCGTATTCCGGGCTGGACGTGACCGAGGTGCTGCCCGGCAAGGCCGCCTGCACGCTGGTGTTCGTGCAGTACCGCGACGGTGATCTGGACGCCTATCACGAGTTCGGCATGGCGTTCCTGATCCGGCCTCCCGGCTCGGGCCGCCCGCCGGGACGGGGGCCGCTGGCGGGGCTGAAGGACGTCCGCGCGGCCGGCTCCGGCGCCTTCGTCCACTGGCTGCCGGTCGACCAGGGGTTCACGCTGGAGGCGGGCCGCCGCATCTGGGGCTTTCCGAAGGAGCGGGCCGACATCGACCTGCGGCTGGCCACGCCGTACAAGCGGTGCGTGCTGCGCAGGGACGGGCGGCTGGTGCTCGACCTGCTGATCCGCCCCGGCCTCCCGCTCCCGCCGGGCGGGCTGGCCGGGGTGGACGCCTACTCCCACCTGGACGGGGTCACCCGGCGGATCCCCTGGAAGGCGCGCGGGAGCGGGGTGCGGGCGCGGCCCGGCGGCGCGCTGATCAGGCTGGGAAACCACCCGATCGCCAAGGAGCTGAGCGAGCTCGGCCTGCCGGGCAAGGCTCTGATGACGGCGACCGCCGATCACGTGACGATGTCCTTCGAGGACGCCGTCGCCGTGTGACCGGCCGCGTCGCCGTTTCGGCGTACGGCCCGCCACGACCTCATCGGCGGGCGGCCAGAACGCGCGTACCGGCGACGGCCAGGCCGACCCCCTCCAGGCACGCGCCCGCGAACTCGAACCATTCGCTGCCGACGATGAGCCCGGCCACGTGCAGCACGGGCCAGGCGATGACCGCGGCGCCGGCCCAGACCGGGACCACGCGGCCGCGGAGGAAGGCCAGCCCGAGCAGCAACGTCCCGACCAGGTTGCCGAGCACGAAGAGGAGGAACACCCACAGGGTGGACGGGTCGCTCTGCAAGCCGTCGATGACGGCCGCGTAATCCGCGGCGTTCCCCGGGTGCTCGACCATGGCGAACGTGACGTTCCCGGCGAAGACGATCCCGAAGTAGCAGATGTACCCCGCGCCCATGAGCAGCGCGCCGACCGAGCCGAGTTTCCGGCCCCGGCCCACGAGGAGCCCCCGGGCGCCGACGACCGCCGGGACCATGAGCAGGCACCCCAGCAGCGCGGCGACGGTGCTGAGGCGGATCAGGCCGGGATGGGCCTCCGACAGGGCGAGCGACTCCGCGCCGGTGCTGTCGCCTCCCCCGGCGCGGGTGGCCCACGCGTACGCGCCGTTGGAGACGGCCAGCGCCCACGGCGCGGTGAACATGGCCAGGACTGGCGCGATGCCGGGCCGCGGCGGTTCCGCCGACGGCGACGTGCCGGAGGTCCGCTCAGACGGGGGCAGGGACGTTTCCATGATTCTCCTTGAGACGTGATCAGGCGCGGGCGCGCAGCGCCGGAGCGACCAGCGCGACACCGGCGAGGGTCAGGACGACGCCGAGCCCGGCGAGGACGCGTACGGGACCCGGCACGCCGTCGGCGAAGAACGCGGGGACGGCGCCGAGCCCGGACAGCAGCCTGGTGACGATCACGACCACCGCGCCGGCCCGGCCGCCGCGCCAGGCGAGCACGACGCCGACCAGGGTGAGCAGCCCAAGGACGGCGCCCGCGACGGCCACCGCGAACGGCGGGTGCTCGCCGTCGCCGAACGGCATCGTCACGACGTCGACAAGGCCGAGCAGACCGGACAGGATCAGCCCGGCGACGAGAGTTCGGGAGCGGTTCACGCGACCCTCCTTGGGTGGACGGATCTCTCCATGACCGCAGTGTCCGCGCATCGCGCCGGCCCGCGGATCGGTGCCGTCCCGGGAGCTCGCCCCGTGCCGGCCCGGGTTCCGATCTCCGTGCTGCCACGTATTCACGGGCCCTGTCCGCCGGGCCTACCGTTGGCACGTGCCGTCTCCCCGCGCCCTCGCGTACGCCGCCGCGGTCGGCGTGTGCGGGCTCGCGGGCGCCGGGGCGGTGCTGGCCGGGCTCGCCGGCGGCGGGGACGCTGTCGCCGCGTTCCTGATCGGCGCGGCGTTCACGCTGCCCTCCCTCGTGCTCGGCGTGGTGGTCGCGGTGCGGCGGCCGAACAGCGCGGTCGGCCTGCTGCTCGTGCTCGTCGGCGCGACCGCGATGTGGCTCGGGGTCGGCGAGCTGTACTCGCTGGCGGTCGCCCGGCGGCCGGGTCTGCCGTTCACCGAGCTGTACGCGGCCGTGTCCGAGGGCGACTGGATGTTCCTGTACGTCCCGGCCGCGCTGCTCATGCTCGTCTTCCCCGACGGCCGCCTTACCGGGCCGCGCCGGCGCTGGACCGCTGCCGGGCTGCTCACCGTCTCGGTGCTGTTCACGGTGATCGCGGCGTTCAACCCCGATCCGTACCCGCCGCCCTTCCAGCACACGCCGCTCCTCCTGCGCGTGGATGAGCCGTACCTGTCGCTCCTGAACGCCGTCGGGATGGCGCTGCTGCCGGTCTTCCTCGGGCTGCTGGTCGCGTCCGCGGCCGCGATGGTGCTGCGCTACCGGCGGGCGACCGACGCGGTGCGGCGGGCGCAGCTCAAGTGGCTCGCGCTCGGCGCCTCCGTCCTGCCGCTGACGCTGCTGCTGTGCTGGGCCGGGTACCTCTTCACCGGCGGCGCCGACCTGGTCCTGATCGGCCTGGCGGCGACCGCCCTGACGGTCCCCGCGGCGACCGCGATCGCCGTGCTGCGGCACGACCTCTACGACGTCGACCGCGCGATCAGCGCCGCCGTCACGTACGGCCTGGTGACCGCGATCCTGCTGGCCTTCTCGACCGCCGCCTCGTTCGTGGTGGGCCTCGGCGCGGGCCGTGCCTCGCCGGTGGCGGCCGCGGCGGCGACGGCGGTGTGCGCGGCCGCGCTGGCCCCGCTGCGCGTACGGCTCCGGCGCTGGGTGGACCGGCGCTTCTACCCGGCGCGGCAGGCCGCCCTCGCCGCCGTCGAGGACCTTCGCGCCCGTTCGCACGCCGGCCAGGCGCAACCCGAGCAGCTGGAGGAGACGCTGCGCGGCGCGCTGCGCGACCCCGAGCTGCGGGTCGGCTACCGGCTGCCCGGCGAGACCGGCCTGGTGGGCGCGTCCGGCGACCCGCTGCTCCCCGGCCCGGCCCACGTGGCCCCGGTACGGCTTGGCGGGCACGACATCGGCGCGATCGTCCGCGGCGCGACCGGCAGCCGGGAGCTGCTGCGCGAGGTGGCGTCCGCGAGCGCCCTGCTCGTCGAGGTGGTACGGCTGCGCATCGAGGTCAGCCGGGCGCTCGACGAGGCCGAGGCCGGCCGCGCCCGGCTGCTGCGCGCGGGCTACGAGGAGCGGCGGCGGCTCGAACGCGATCTGCACGACGGCGCCCAGCAGCGCCTGGTCTCCCTCGGCATGGCGATGCGGCTCGCCCAGCGCCACCTCTCCGACGGCACGGTGGACGTCGACGGCCTGCTGGACCGGTGGGTCGCCGAACTGGCCGCGGCCGTCGCCGAGCTGCGGCAGATCGCGCACGGCCTGCGCCCGAGCAGCCTTGACGACGGGCTCGGCGCCGCGCTCTCCCTGCTCGCCGGGACGGCGCCGGTGCCCGTGACGCTCGACGTCGCCGACGGCGACCTGCCCGACGACGTCGCCACGACGGCGTACTACGTCGCGAGCGAGGCCATGACGAACGCGGTCAAGCACGCCGCGCCCGCCGCGATCGGCGTCCAGGTCAGCCGCGCGGGCGACCGGGTGACCGTACGGATCAGCGACGACGGCCCGGGCGGGGCCGTGATCCGCCCCGGCGCGGGGCTGGCGGGGCTGACCGACCGCGTCACGGCGGCCGGGGGTACGCTCCGGCTGTCGAGCCCGGCCGGCGGCGGAACCCTGGTGGAGGCGGTGCTGCCATGCGCGTGGTGATCGGTGAGGACTCGGCGCTGTTCCGCGAGGGGCTGGCCCATCTGCTCGCGGATGCGGGGTACGACGTCGTGGCCAAGGCCCAGGATGCCCCCGGCCTGGTCGCCGCCGTCGACGCCACGGCCCCGGATCTGGCGATCATCGACATCCGGATGCCGCCCGATCTCACCGACGACGGCGCACGAGCGGCGCGGCGGATCCGCGCCGCCCATCCGGAGCTGGGGATCGTCCTGCTCTCACAGCACGTGGAGTCCCGGCACTCGGTCGAGCTGGTGTCCAGCGGGCGGTTCGGCTACCTGCTCAAGGACCGGGTCCTCGACGTCGACGACTTCCTCGACGCGCTCCGGCGGGTGGCGGCCGGCGGCTCCGCCCTCGATCCCGAGGTCGTCTCCCGCCTCATCGGCGCGCACCGGGCGAGCGACCCCCTGCGCTCGCTGACCGCCCGGGAGCGCGAGGTGCTGGCCCTGATGGCCGAGGGCCGCACGAACGTCGGGATCGCCCGGCGGCTCTGGCTCACCGATCGTACGGTCGAGACCCACGTCAGCTCGATCCTCACCAAGCTCGGCCTGTCCGGATCCGACGAGGACCATCGCCGCGTGCTCGCGGTCCTCGTCTATCTCAACCGGTCGTGAGGAGCCGGGTTCAGGCGATCGCGTCCAATGTGCTCAGACGATCGGCGGGCGGCCGAGGCGGAGCATCCGCCACGCCGTGCGCCAGGCCATCGGCCGGCGCTCGCCGGCGGGCTCGCGCAGCCCCTCGCGGAAGCCCTGGAACCACGCTTTGAGCGCCGGCGACGACCGCTCCCGCAGCAGGGTGAGGACGATCCAGTTGCCCAGGTACAGCACGGCCAGCGACCAGGGCAGGTTCCTGCGCGCCAGCCACACCCGGTTGCGGGCGTTCAGCCGGTAGAAGTCGGTGTGCCGGCTCGGGAGCACCAGCGGGTGGTACATGACGGTCTGCGCGTCGTACTCGATCCGGTAGCCCTCGCCCAGCAGCCGCCAGGCCAGGTCGGTCTCCTCGTGCGCGTAGAAGAAGCGCTCCGGCAGCCCGCCGACCTGGAGGTAGGCCGAGCGCCTGATCGCGCAGGCGCCGCCGAGGAACGTGGTCACCGGCGAGGAGCGCTCGGGGTCGCCGGCGCGGAGCCGGGGGACGTGCCGCCGCTGCACCGAGCCGCCGTCGGGGTCCATCACGCGGAAGGAGATCACCGCGAGGTCGGGCTCTGAGGCGAAGCGCTCGCGGACGTGCGCGACCAGCTTGCCGTCGGCGTACCATCCGTCGTCGTCGAGGAACAGCACGACGTCGCCCGAGCACTCCTGGACACCGCGGTTGCGGCCCATGGGGATGCCCGCGTTGTGGCCGATCCGCACGGTCTTGACCGTCGCCCCGGAGCCGGGCCGCGGCCGGGCCGCGATCTCCGGCACGTCCGCGCCGTTTCCGACGATCACCACTTCGACGTCGCCGTCGGTCTGCGTGAGGGCGGACTCGACCGCCCGGTTCAGCTCGGCGACCCTGTTCCCCATGGTGAGGATGACGCACGAAATCTTCACCGCGTCATCGCCTCGACGCGTGGCAGCGAGCACACGATTTCATGATCACCGAGTCTGTACGGCCGAACCATCCCGAACCTGTCTGGTTTACTGCGCATCAAGGGTATCGGAACTGTGACCGAAGCCCCACCAAACACTCGGACGCGGCAGGCGGCCTCCCGGTTCCTCGATCCCCCTTCCGTAAACGTCGAGAAGTCCGGTGTCACGAGAGCCGCCGCGACGCCAGGATGCTGACGAGATGCAGCACGAGCTGGAGACCCGCGATCACCGCGCAGGCGACGGTGAGGATCCGCGTGGCCGGGAACCAGAAGTCGAGCAGCGCCGCCACCACCACGATCAGGGACAGCTCGACCGCCTGGATGACGCGGTGGAAGCGCAGCGCCGCGGCCACCTTCCGCGCCGCGCCGAGCCCGCGCGACTGGAAGTGCCCGGCGGACGCCTCGGTGGCGGCGGTCAGGCCGGAGCGCGCCCGGGCGACGTCGACCAGGTCGGTCTCCGCCTTGATCAGGATCGCGCCGAGCGCGGCCGCGACGCCGAGCACGGTGTACCAGTCGGGCAGCACCTGCGACGCACGGAAGCCCAGGCCGATGAGCAGCGCCGCCTCGGCGAGGTAGTGGCCCACCCGGTCGAGGTAGACGCCGGCGATCGAGGTACGGCCGGTCCACCGGGCGAGTTCCCCGTCCGAGCAGTCGAGCAGCAGGTAGACCTGGATCAACAGCGCGGCGGCGACGGCGGCCCAGAACCCGGGGATCGCGAGCACGGCGCCCGCGAGCACACCGCACACGATCATCAGGCCGGTGACCTGGTTCGGCGAGATCGGGGTCTTGGCCAGCACCCAGGTCGCGTAGATGGACAGTTTCCGCATGTACAGCAGGCCGGCCCAGTGCTCGCCGCTGCGACGGTCCATGGTGGTCTGCGGCTGCGCGACCGCGCGCAGCTCAGCGACCGACGGCGCGGACATAGCCCTCCACCCTCGTCTTGACCTCGGTCTCCGACAGCCGGAGGTGCTCGAGGATGGTGTATCTGCCGGGCCTGGTCGACGGCGCGAGCATCACCGCGTCGGTGAACTGGTCGACCGTCAGGCCGAGGTCGCCGGGCGTGACAGGCAGCGCGTGCTGTCTCAGGCAGTCAGTGATCTGATCGAGGCGCCGGCTGTCCTCTCTCAGGAAGAAGCAGAACGCCGCGCCCACTCCGGCGATCTCGCCGTGGTTGGACGTTCCGGGAAAGAGCTGATCCACGGCATGAAGGATCTCATGGTCGCCGCCACTCGAAGGACGGCTCGACCCGGCGACGACCATCGCCATCCCGCTGAGGATCAACGACTCGGCGAGGACGGTGAGGAATCCGTCGGACTCGATCGAGTCGGAGCGGCCCACCACCGCCTCGGCGGCCGTGCGGGCCATGGAGACCGCGACGCCGTCGATGGGCTCGCCGCGCTCGGCGTTGCCGAGCTGCCAGTCCTCGATGGCGGACAGGTTGCTCAGGACGTCGCCCACCCCCGCGCGGACCAGGGCCGGCGGCGCGCCGTGGACGAAGTCGAGGTCCACCATGATCGCCAGCGGCATCGGCACGCCGAACGAGGGCTTGCCCCCGTCGTGGACCAGGGAGGCGACGGGCGAGCAGATGCCGTCGTGCGAGAGGTTGGTGGCGACCGCGACCATCGGGATGCCAGCGAGGGACGCGGCGTACTTGGTCGCGTCGATGGTCTTGCCGCCACCGATGCCGATGACCGCCTCGTACGCCCCCTTCCGCAGGTCGGCGCCGAGGGAGACGGCGGCGTCCACCGACCCGTCGGCCACCCGGAAGACCTGGGCCTCTCCCAGGGTCGGTGCGATCACCTCCGCGATCTTGTCGCCCTGACTCACTCCGACCGCGACGGCGACGCGGCCGGAGGTGGCGACCCGGCTGTCGGACAGCAGCGCACCGAGTTGGGCGATCGCGCCCCGCCGTACCTCCATGATCAGAGGGGCGGGGAGCATCCTGGCCAGAATCGGCAAGAGGATCTCCTTAGGCGACGAGAGCTAACGCGCCGCCGGGCGGGATCTGCCCGGCGGAGCGATGTCCAGGGGGGTGCGTCGCGAGGCGGCGGGTCCACGTCCCCCGCGACATGAAGGAGCGGGGAGTGACCTGGCGCGCGCCGGGCCGCGGCCTAGTAGCGGCACGCGATCTCGCGCGCCTTGGCCAGGTCGTCGTGGTTGTCCACCTCGACCCAGTCGACCTTGCCGATCGGAGCGACCGAGATCTTCTCGCCCCGGCCGACCATCTCCTGGTAGCCGTCCTCGTAGTAGAGCTGCGGGTCGCGCTCGAACGTGGCGCGCAGCGCGTCGGCCAGCCGCTCGGCCGCGCCGGGACGGATCAGCGTGGCGCCGATGTACTCGCCGTACGCCTCGGCCGGGTCCATCAGCTTGGTGATGCGCTTGAGGCTGCCACCGTCGAGGGTGACCTTCATCTCCTCGTCGGCCAGGACCTTCACGTCGTCGACCGCGAGGAGGATGTCGCTGGTGGCCTCCGCCGACAGCAGGGTCTCCTCGACCGAGACCGGGTGCACGGTGTCGCCGTTGACCAGCAACGCGCCCTGCGCGAAGTAGTCGCGGGCGCACCACAGGGAGTAGGCGTTGTTCCACTCCTCGGCCTTGTCGTTGTGCACCAGGGTCAGCTTCACGCCGTACCGCCGCTCCAGGTCCGCCTGGCGCTCATGGACGGCCCCTGCCTGGTAGCCGACGATGATGACGACGTCGCGCAGGTCGACCGCGGCGAGGTTGCGCAGGGCGATGTCGAGGATCGTGGTCTCGCCGTCGACCGGCACGAGCGCCTTGGGCAGCGTGTCGGTGTACGGCCGCAGGCGGCGTCCGGCTCCGGCGGCCAGCACCATTCCCAGCAACGTGCACTCCTAGAGGTCGATCGACTGACAGTAACCCCAAAGATTAGTTGCCTTTGTGCCCTGATCGGGTAATCCGTACGCCCGGCGGCGTTCATCCGCGTGGTTCATGTGGCGCGGACGGTGGCCGCCGGGTCAGTCGCCGGCGCCGAGGTCGGCCGCCTCGACACCCGAGCGCGGCGCCGCGAGCCAGCAGGTCACGCTCTCCCAGCAGAAGAGGCCCGTCAGGTAGAGGCAGAGCAGCGCGAACATCCCGGTGACCAGGCCGAGAGCGCCGCCGACCGCGACGGCGAGCATCCGGCCGTCCCAGCCGAGGCCGGCCACCGGCAGCCAGGGCGGCGGGTACACGTGCTGCCGCACCCGGTACACGGTGTCGTAGTGGTGGAACACCACCGCGCCGAGCAGTGCGAAGGTCAGCAGCGGCGGGACGTCGTGCGCGAAGCCGACGCTGGCCACGAAGCCGTACTCGGTGAGCCGCAGGATCGGCGGGACCAGCCAGTCGAGCCGTCCGTCGTGCCGGTGGGAGCTGCCCGGACCGGCGAGCAGCAGGGCGACCGCGGGGGCGAAGACGGCCAGGCCGTCGGTGCCCGCGATGCCGACGAGCAGCAGCACCCCGGTCACGAAGGCCCCCGCGACCGCAGGCGGCAGCGGCGGGAGCTGGCCCGCGACCAGCGCGCCCATCGCCCGGGACAGCATGCCGTCGTCCCGGTAGGCGACGACCGCGCTGCGCGGCACCGGCGTCATTTGTACGGAGACCATGCCCGCTCCCTCGCCCTGTGCGAGACCCGTTGTCATGTGAGAGACCTGCCGACGCGACCGGCGAGGGTGTACGCGAGCGCGACCGCGCCCCAGCCGAGCAGGGCGATGAAGGTCACCCTGGCGTTGAACACGGCCGCGGTGACGGCGATGAGCGCCATCCGCTCGCCGATGGGCAGCACGACGACTTTCTTCGCCCACCGGGTCGCCGTGCCCAGGTCGAGCCTCCGGGACAGGCCGACCACGCGGCTCGCGACCGTTTCCGGAGGAGCGCCGCCCCCGTCGGCCCGCCGGCGGGCCGACGGGTCGTCCGGGCGGGACAGGTCGGCGGCGACGGAGAGCGGGATCGGCGGGCGCTCCTCGCCCCACGCCGCGTCCGCCAGCGCTCCGGCGTACGAGAAGTCGATCATGTGCCGGAGCGCCTGCAGCAGCATGGCGGCGACCGCGAGCGCCCAGATGCCGCCCGGCCCGGTCGGCCCCGCCGGGACGCTCGCGGCGTAGCCGATGGCCAGCCCGGCGTACATGAGGTATTCCTTCACCCGGTCGAAGGTGGCGTCGAGCCAGGCGCCGAGCGGCGAGAAGCCGCGGGTGTAGCGGGCGAGCTGGCCGTCCACGCAGTCGAGCGCGAACGACAGCAGGAGCGCCGCCGCGCCCGCGATCTGGGCGGTCCGCTCCCCCGCCGTGAACCAGATCGCCGCCACCACGGCCAGGCCGACCGAGACGCCGGTGACCGCGTTGGGCGTCATGCCCAGCCGCGCGGCGATCCGTACGAGATGGGGGGACCAGGTGCTCACGCAGTAGGTGGTGAACAGGCCGTCGTCGGACTTGACCGCGGCCCGCAGCCGGGCGGCGCGCTCGTCCACCTCGGCCAGGCGGCGCACCGCCGCGTCCGCCGCCGTCTGGCCCGATGCCCGCGCGCAGTGCAGCCCGCCCAGCGGCGCGGCCTGCACGGGGACCCCGGCGCGCACCAGGCCGGCGAGCAGCAGGTCGGCCACCTCGCTGTCGCCCGCCCGGCCGAGCCCGCGGTGCTGCGCGAGGTCGGCGAGTTCCTCGGCCACGTCGGCGAGGCCGGCGAGATGAGCCTCGCCGACCTGTAGGACGCCGCGGAAGGTGGCGTCCGGCGACTCGACCCGGTGGAAGGAGTTGCCCGCCGCCGCGATCCGTCCCCGTTCGGTGCGCACCGGCGGCAGGAGCGGCCCGGCGGCGCCGGGCTCGACCAGCGCGCGCGAGCCGCGTGAGGGATGCTCCAGCACCGCGGCGAGGGCGTCGGTGTGGGCGACGAGGTCGCCGTACAGCACGGCCACGGGGCCGCTCGCGGCGCGCGCCGCCTTGGCGACCGCGCGCAGGTCGTCGGCGAGGCCGCCCCCGGTGTCCTCGGCCCGGGTGACGACCTGGACGTCACGGACGGAGAGCGTGCGCAGTTGGGCGGTGAGGCGGTCGAGGAGGGTGGCGCTCCCCGACGTGAGACGGGACGCGGGTGTGGTCGCGAAGACCACGGCGACCGCGCCGGTCGAGGCGCCGGGTGTGGTGCCGGGCGTCTCCCGGGCCGCTGCTGCCCCCATGGGTCTCCCACTCCGCTGTGATCACTTCCGGGTCCACACCGCAACGTAACTGAGTGATCACGGGGTGGCAATGCCATTCGGCAGCGGTTCGCGAACGGCCTGCGGGTATGGTCAGTCCGGGGAGGCATCATGATCGCGAAATCGCGTCTGCGTACGGTTGGAGTCGTGCTGGCCGGCGGGGTCGGCCAGCGGGTGGGGCTGAACACTCCGAAGCAGCTACTCAAGATCGCCGGCAGGACGATCCTGGAGCACACGCTCAGCGTGTTCGACGGCCATCCGGAGATCGACGAGATCGTCGTGCTGATGACCCCCGGCTTCGCCGACGAGGTCGCCTCCCTGGTCGAGCGGAACGGGTACACGAAGGTCACCAAGATCCTCGAAGGGGGCGCGTCCCGCACCGAGACCACGTGGCGCGCGCTCCAGGCGCTCGGCGACGAGGAGTGCGACGTGCTGCTGCACGACGCGGTCCGCCCGCTCGTCGAGCCGCGCATCATCAGCGACTGCGTGACCGCGCTCGCCCGCTACGAGGCGGTGGACGTGGCCATCCCGTCGTCCGACACCGTCGTCGTGTCCGCCCCGGGGCCGCGCGGCGAGATCATCCGCGACATCCCCGACCGCTCGCGGCTGCGCCGCGGCCAGACCCCGCAGTGCTTCCGGCTGTCGGTCATCCGGGCGGCGTACGAGCGGGCCTTCGCCGACCCCGACTTCGAGAAGCTGCCCGCGACCGACGACTGCGGTGTCGTGCTGCGCTACCTCCCCGACGTGCCGATCTACATCGTGCCGGGCAGCGAGCACAACATGAAGGTCACCCACCCGGTCGACGTGTTCATCGCCGACAAGCTGTTCCAGCTCGCCGAGAGCACCGCCCCCGCGCCGACCGAGGAGGGCTACCACGAGGCGCTGCGCGGCAGATGCCTGGTCGTCTTCGGCGGCAGTTACGGCATCGGCGCCGACATCGTGCGGCTCGCCCGCGGCTACGGCGCGACGGTCCACCCCTTCTCCCGGACCGTGAACGGCGTGCGTGTCCAGGACGCCGCCGCGGTCGAGGACGCGCTCGCCCGCGCGTACGCCGAGACGGGCCGCATCGACTACGTGGTCAACACGGCGGCGGTCCTGCACATGGGCAAGCTGGGCGAGGCCGACCACTCCACCATCGAGGAGACGATCGGCGTCAACTACCTCGGCCCGGTCAACATCGCCCGCGCGTCGTTCAAGTACCTGGCGGAGACGCGCGGCCAGCTCCTGCTGTACACCTCGTCGTCGTACACGCGGGGGCGGGCCGACTACAGCCTCTACTCCTCGACCAAGGCGGCGGTCGTCAACCTCACCCAGGCGCTCGCCGACGAGTGGGCGGACCAGGGCGTCCGGGTCAACTGCGTCAATCCCGAGCGCACCGCCACACCGATGCGGTTGCGCGCGTTCGGCGACGAACCCGCCGGAACGCTGCTGTCTCCGGCCGCGGTCGCCCGTACCAGCCTCGACGTGCTGATCTCCCGCCTCACCGGACACGTCATCGACGTGCGGCTCACCAGGTGACTGGGTACGCAGCGATGCATGGGGGGATCGTTCAAGGGAAGAAACGCGCTGCTCAGCTGGGTGGTGCTCGCGTCATATCCGGCCCTGACGGCGGCCGCGCTGTATCCGCTTCCATGGGTCTTCGTGATCCTGGCGCCGTTGTCGTACGCCGCGGAGGCGGCCCTGCCTTCGGGCGCCGCGGAACGGCTCGGCCGACTACAGCTCCCGGCCACGCTGCGCTTCATGATGCGCGAGATGGCGGCCGTGCTGCTCCTCGCCAGGACCGCCGGAGCGGAGTCCCCGTGGTTCGCGCTCCTCGCGGGCGGGCTGTTCCTGTTCCACTGGATGCGCGCCGTGCAGAGCGGTCTCGCCACCTATCTGAACCGGTGCCACAACCTGAAGCCGGTCGACACCAGGAACCTCGACGTCTCCTCCCCGCCCGCGCCGCCTGAGACGCTGGTCAACTGGCGCGGCGCCCGCCTGCTGTACCTGGACGCGCTGCCCGTCGGCACCGCCGCTTTCGGCGCGCTGACCGGGAACGACTGGCTCGGCTCGGCCGGGGTGGCGGGCGCGCTCGTCCTGGAGACCGCCGCCGTGCTGGCGCTGTCCGTCTACGTACTGCGGGCCGCTCCGCTGGCCGACCGGCGGCACGTCGTCGCGACGGTGGACGAGCGGGTCCGCGCGTACCGCCCCGAGGTGCTGCTCTACTTCTCCGGCCCGGCCGACTCGGCGTACCAGGCGACGATGTGGCTGGGCGCGCTGGAGCGGATCCGCAGCCGGGTGCTGGTCGTGCTGCGGGAGCGGGATCTGCTCGGCGCGCTGGGCCGGACGACGCTCCCCGTTCTGTGCGTCCCCTCGGCGGTCGACCTGATGAACTTCCGCGGCCTGGACACGGCGCGGGTCGCCCTGTTCGCGTCCAACGTCGGCAACAACATCCACATGCTGCGGGTGCCCGGCGTCACCAGCGTCTTCGTCGGCCACGGCGACAGCGACAAGGAGGCGTCGTTCAACCCCTTCACGAAGGTGTACGACGAGGTCTGGGTCGCCGGTCCGGCCGGGCGCGACCGCTACCGCCGCGCCGGGGTCGGCGTGCGCGACGAGGCGATCGTGGAGGTCGGCCGCCCCCAGCTCGCCGGGGTGCGGCGGACCGGTCCGGGCCTGCCGTACCCGAGCGTCCTGTACGCCCCGACATGGGAGGGGTGGACGGACGACCTGTTCCACACGTCGATGATCACGATGGGGCCCGGGCTGGTGCGCGGGCTGCTCGCCCTGGGGGTACGGGTGATCTACAAGCCGCACCCGCTCACCGGGCACCGCTCCGCGCCCGCGCGCCGGGCGCACGCCGCGATCATGCGGACGCTGCGCGACACCATGACCGGGGACGCGACCGTGCCCCACCTGGTGGTGACCGGGGACGAGCCGCACCTGTACGAGTGCTTCAACCAGGCCGACCTGCTGATCAGCGACATCTCCAGCGTCATCGCCGACTTCCTGGCGAGCGGCAAGCCGTACGCGGTGACGAACGTCGCCGGGCTGCCGGAGCGCGAGTTCCGGGAGCGGTATCCGACCGCCTCGGCGGCCTACCTGCTCGGCCCGGACTGCGCGGAGCTGCCCGGCGTGGTGTCACGGATCCGCCCAGGGGAGGACGTGCTGGCGGAGGCCAGGCACGAGCTGAGGAGCTATCTGCTCGGGCCGGACCATCCGGACGCCCTCACCCGGTTCGACGAGGCCGTCATGGCTGCCCGCGCGAGAGCGGGCGCGGCGGCGGGCCGGAGCCTCGCGACGGCGGGCGACGAGGTCGCCTGACCGTCCGGGTCACCGCCCGCCGCCTGTGCGGCTATTCGCTGTAGTGATCCTGTACGGGCATCCGCTGCACGGCGGGACGCGGCTTGCTGAGCCCCGGCGGGCTGGTCAGGAAGCCGGTGCCCCATGAGACGTGCATCGTGGCGTAGACCAGCGGCAGCCGGAGCAGCGCCGCCCCGGACAGCTCCCGCCCGGTAAGCGCTGAGCCGGCCAGGATCGCCGCGATGTACGCCCCCGGGATGAGCAGTCCGGGCCAGAAGAACGGCGACACGACAAGGCCGAGGGCCATCGCGAGCACCGCCGCGGGCGGCGCGAGGTAGCGCAGGTTGATGGTCCCCTGGTGGGTACGGGAGACCACCCGCCGCCACCGGCCGTAGTAGAAGTACTGCTTGGCCAGGGCTCGGACGTTCGGCCGGGGACGGTAGGACACCCGCATGCGCGGCTGGAAGTAGACCAGGCCGCCGGTCTCGCGGATGCGGTGGTTCATCTCCCAGTCCTGGGCGCGCTGGAAGTGCTCGTCGTAGCCGCCGACCCGCTCCAGCGCCTCCCGGCGGAAGACGCCGAGGTAGACGGTGTCGGCGGGGCCGGCCTGGCCGCCGGTGTGGAACCGGGCGTTGCCGACGCCGATCTTGGAGGTCATCGCGCAGGCGACGGCCTGCTCGAACGGGCTGACGCCCTCGGCGGCCATGATGCCGCCGACGTTGTCCGCGCCCGTCTGCTCCAAAGTCTCGACGGCGGTGGCCAGATAGTCGGGCGGCAGCATGGCGTGGCCGTCCACCCGGGCGATGATCGGATTGCGGGACGCGGCGATGGCCGCGTTGAGGGCGTTGGGCGTGCGGCCGGTGGGGTTCGGCACGACGACGACGCGAGGGTCGGCAGCGGCGATCGCGTCGGCGACCTCCTGCGTGCGGTCGTGCGATGGGCCGACGCTGAGGACGACCTCGATGGGGCCCTCGTACTGCTGGGCGAGGACCTGCCGTACGGCTTCAGCCAGGTGCCGCTCCTCGTTGAGCACCGGCATGATCACCGAAATCGGCGGCCAGTGGCGCGTGCGCGACTGGCTCGTTTGTGGCGAGTCGGGGAAGGGCTTCATGGCCTGGCTCACGCTACTGTACGTGGGGGCGGAGACGGCAACCGAAAGGTGACCGCGGGGATGCGTGGCGACCACGAGGAGGACTCCGGCGTTCGTGTGGGGGGCGACGGCAACGGCGGGGTCAGGCTCGCGGCGCGGCGGGCCAAGCGCGGCCGCACCAGCCTCCGCTCGCTGATCGTCTCCGGCTCGCTCTCGACGGCGGTGCTGCTCGGCTCCGGGGCGCTGTGGGCGATCCCCAACTACGCCATCAGCCAGGTCAAATCGGTCGACGCGGGCACCGAGGCGTCGGCGCCGCAGGGCGCGATGAACATCCTCCTGGTCGGCGTGGACAAGCGCGACGACCTCAGCCGCCGGCAGCAGAACCAGCTCCACCTCGGCCGTGAAGAGGGCCAGCGCACCGACACGATGATGGTCATCCACCTCTCGGAGGACCACACGAAGGTCACGGTCGTCAGCCTCCCCCGCGACAGCTGGACCGAGATCCCCGGCTACGGCACCCACAAAATCAACGCGGCCTACCAGTACGGCGGGGCCAAGCTCGCGGTGCGCACCGTGCAGGAGGCCACCGGCCTCAAGATCAACCACTACGTCGAGGTCAACATCCTGGGCTTCATCAATGTGGTGGAGTCCCTCGGCGGCGTCACCGTCTGCACGCCGGTCCCGATCAACGACCCGAAGACGAAGCTCGACCTCCAGCCCGGCACGTACGACCTCAACGGGGCGGACGCGCTCGCCTACGCGCGCACCCGGGCCACCGCGCGCTCCGACCTGGACCGGATCGACCGCCAGCAGCAGGTGATCTCGGCGCTCATGCAGAAGGCCCTGAGCGGCGGCACGCTCACCAACCCCGCCAAACTGACCGGCCTGGTCAACTCGGCGCTCAAAACGCTGACCGTCGACGACGCCCTCAAGAAGGACGTCTTGGGCCTGGTCGGCCAGCTCAAGGACGTCTCGACGGACGACGTTTCGTTCGCGACCGTCCCCCTCTCCGACGTGAACTTCACGACGCCGACCAAGGAGTCCGCCGTCCTGTGGGACAAGAAGGCGGCGCGTGAGCTGTTCCAGCGCATCGACTCCGACCAGCCGCTCACCGGCCCGACCGCCACGGCGTCGCCCAAGAGTTCGCCCAAGGTCTCGCCCTCGGCGTCCGCGTCCCCGGCGCTCACCGTGCCGCCCCAGCGCATCTCGGTCCGCGTGCTGAACGGCACGCTGATCACCGGGCTCGGCGCCAGGACGAAGACGGCGCTGGTCGAGGCCGGCTTCATGGTGCCCGCCCCGGCCGGCGACACCGCCAAGCGGGACACCACCACCACCGTCGTCCGGTACGCCAAGGGCCGCGAGGACTCGGCGCGCACCGTCGCCGCCGCGATCCCCGGCTCCGAGCTGCGAGAGGCGAACGTCCAGGGCGTCGAGGTGATCGTCGGCCAGACCCACAACACCGTCAAGAAGGTGAAGGTCGCCGCCGAGCAGCCGACCGCCACCCCGTCGGAGACCGCCACGCCCGCGACGTCGGCCAAGACGGCCACGGAGAACATCTGCAAGAAGTGACCCGGCCGCGGGCCGGGTCACGCCGCTTCGGGGGCCCAGCGCTGCCGTACGGGCGTGAAGGCGGCGGCGCCGGCGACCAGCAGGCATCCGGCCCCGGCCGCCAGGTAGACCGCGGAGGAGCCGTACCCTTCCGCGGCGGCGGTGAGCACGGCGGCGCCGACCGGCCCGAGGGCGTAGTGGACGGTCCAGAACGCGGACGTGACCCGTCCGAGCAGGTGGTCGGGGGTGACCTCCTGGCGTAGCGACATGCTGCAGATGCCGGCGATGGTCGTGGCGAACAGGAACGCCGTCATCATCACCGCGACGACCGTGACGTGCCCCGCCATGCCCAGCGAGATGACGGCGATCCCGCCCAGGGTTTGCGCGCCGATCCAGCAGGGGCCGAAGCCGAACTTCCGGCGCGCGCGGCCGACGAGCGCGGACGCGGCGATCGTCCCGGCCGACGCGACCGCGAGGACCGTCCCCACGGCGGCGTCCGTCTGCCCCAGGTCCTCTTTCAGGTGGTAGATGGTGATGTCGGTCAGCCCGGTCGTGACGAAGATGAAGAAGGACAGCAGCACGGTGAGCGAGCGCAGCACCGGGTGCCGCCACAGGAACCGCACGCCGTCCAGGAAACCGGCGAGGCCGCTCATCGCCGGGGCGGGGCCGCGGTCGCCGCGCGGCCTCGGCCGTACGAGGCACAGCCCGAGCGCGGAGACCGCGAAGCTCGCCGCGTCCACGCCGATCGCGATCGAGGGGCCGAACGCCCCGGCGACCACCCCGGCCAGCACCGGCCCCGCCACCCCGGCCACCGCGTACGACGCGGAGAGGCGGCCGTTGGCCTCGGTGATGCGGTCCGGATCGACCAGCGCGGGCACCACCGTCACGTACGTGACCTGGAACGTCATGCCGAAGACCGCGCCGAGGGGGACGATCACATAGAGCAGCCACACCTGCGGCGCGAAGAGCCAGACGATCGGGATGAGCCCGTAGAGGACGGCGCGCGCGACGTCGCAGACGATGAGCACCGTGCGGCGGTCGAGGCGGTCGGCCACGACCCCGGCGAAGAGCCCTGTGACGACCGACGCGACCCCGGACAGGCCGGTCAGCAGGCCCATCTGGAGCACCGAGCCCGTCGCCTTGAGGGCGAGCAGCGGGATCGCGACGGCGGTGAACATGTCTCCGGCCACGGAGAGCGTCTGCGCGATCAGGAAGATCGTGAACCCGCGGTCTCTCCGCACTTACGGCCCCTCCGCTACATGATCGACCGATGATCGCCGCATCACGTTAACCGTCAGGCCGTCCGGGCCGCATCACGTTAAACCGCCGGGCCGTCGGAGGCGCGTCACGTTGATCCGGCAGCCTGTCCGGGCACATCAGGTCAGACCGTCAGGCTGTCAGACCGTCCGGGCCGCCGCCCTCGCGATCGCGCCGCCGATCAGCGTTCCGGCAGCCGGGCCTCGATGCCGTCCAGCAGGCGTTCGAGGCCGTATTCGAACCGCTCCTCGACGTCGCCGTACGCGCGCCCGCCCTCGGTCGCCATCTTGGTCACCATGGGGTGGTCGCCGCTCGCGATGATGGACATCAGGTACGGCTTCTGGAGGGCCGTCCACTCCCTCAGGTCGAGGCCGGTGCGGCGCAGCGCCTCGGCCTCGGCGAGCTCGCTCTGCACGAACCCGTTGACGTAGGCGAAGACCCCTCCGATGAGCGTCAGCATCTCGTCGACGCCGAGGCCGAGGCCGTCCACCATGTGGAGGGACGCCTCCAGGAGCCGCAGCCGGTTGGGGCTCGCTCCCTGGCGGCTCGCGGCCAGAGGCGCCAGCCATGGATGGCGCAGCATAGTCAGCCGCGCCCGCCGGGCCAGCGCGCCGAGATCGGCCTTCCAGTCGCCGCTGAGGACGGTGCCCTCCGGGAGGTACCGCGCGACGACGGCGTCGATCATCAGCTCGATCACGTCGTCCTTGCCCGAGACGTAGCGGTAGAGCGACATGGTCCCCGCGCCGATCTCGGTGGCGAGCCTGCGCATCGAGATGGCCTCCAGGCCCTCGGCGTCCGCGACGCGGACCGCCGCCTCGGTGAGCGCGGCCCGGCTGTAGTTCGGCTGCGGGCCCCGGGCCGGCCGCTCAGGGCGCATCCACAGGTTCTCGCGCACCATCGTCTCCCCCTATTGCGTACGCCGTACCGGGTAAGTATGGTCGAAACATAATTGAGTACGCCGTACCCGGTTTCATGGAGACCCCGTGACGATTCCCCTGGCAGACGATGTGTTCCGCGCCCCCGGCGTGGAGCTTTTCGACTTCCCCCCGCTGTGGGAGGGTGCGCCGTATTGGCTGACCAAGCCGGTCGTGCTGGCCGTCGGTGGGGCGCTGGTGGTGTGCGCGCTCGCCTGGGCCGCCTTCGCCAGGCCGACGCTCGTGCCGCGCGGGATGCAGAACGCGGGCGAGCTCGTCTACCTCTTCGTGCGCGACCAGGTGGCCCGGCCGTTCCTCGGCAAGGACGCCGAGCGCTGGATGCCGCTCCTGCTCAGCCTGTTCTGCCTGATCCTGCTCTGGAACTTCATCGGGGTCGTCCCGGGGCTCCAGTTCCCGGTGAACGCCCACATCGCGTTCCCCATCGTGTTCGCGCTCGTCGCGTACGTGATCAAGATCTATCTGGGGATCAGGCACCAGGGGCTGGTCGGCTACTTCAAGAACCTGATGTTCCCGCCGGGCCTGCCCAAGCCGCTGGCCCTCACGCTCTACGCGCCGCTCGAACTGCTCTACACCTTCGTCACCGCGCCGTTCACGCACGCCGTACGGCTGTTCGCCAACATGTTCGCCGGGCACCTGCTGCTGGCGTTCTTCAGCGCCGCCGGGTTCTGGCTCCTGCATGAGCAGCCGTCCCTGGCGGGAGCGCCCGTCGGGGTCCTGAGCGTGGCCGTCGCGGTCGCGATGACGGCGTTCGAGATGTTCATCCAGTTCCTGCAGGCGTTCCTGTTCACCCTGCTCACCGCGATGTACATCGGGGCCTCACTCCATCCCGAGCACTGATGCGGGAGACCGTCAGCGGACGGCGTCCTGGGCGTCCTGATAGGCGGCGGCGATCTTGATCTCGTACTCGTGGTGATCTGTCACGGTCTCGCGGTCGTCCGGGTAGCGCACGCAGAATTGCGCCGCGGTCCCCTGGATCCGCTTCGCGAAGCAGCGCCCGTCCGGTTCGTCGTCCGAAGCGGGTACGGGGCTCCAGCCGTCCTCCCGCGCCGCGTCCGCGTAGAAGGAGGCCACGTCGGCGCGAGACGTCGTCAGGTCGTGGCGGAAACCCCGCACGGCATAGGGAATCCTGTCGTCGCCGTCGCACCCGGGATAGGGGCGCTTCACCGCTCGCGCCCCCGGCGGGTGGAGGCCGAGGGCGGGCAGAGACGCGAGGGCGGCGGCCAGCCGCTGCTCCTCGACGGTGCAGCCGGACGCGTCGACGACCACCGCGCGGACCCCGGCGACGGCGAGGCCGCCGGCGAGCGCCAGACCGGCCAGGACCAGCGTGATTCCCCAGCGCATCGATACAGGGCCCGCACTTCTCGGAGGGGTTTCGCCGCGCGCCGCGTCGCTGATCCTTTTCATGCTGTCTCCGTTCGCTCGACGCCGTGGCGACACCAGAGGACGGCCCAGCGTGCCCGCCGCGCTGTTTTCGACCGGCCTTTCATCATCCACACCGATCCGCGGACGACGGGTCGCACAGCACCACGTAGCGGTCCCGCGAGAAGACCTCGCGATATCCGCGGCGCCGTAATAGTTGAACGTCGGCAGCCTGGTCCTGGACCGAATCGAAATGGGGCTGCCTGTCGTTGAGATCAGCCAGTATCCACGGGGCACGCTCGGGCCGTAGGGCCGTTTTCGCGGCCCAGGCGACGACTGTGGCCCGCGCGGACATATTCGGCCCGAGCGCGCCCGCCGCCTCCACGAGGACGCCGTCCGGAATCCGCCGAATGGCCTCCTGCGCCGCGGCGAATCGCGGCCCCGTGCGGTACCAGCTCGGTGAGAACAGATTGCCCAACGCGAAGAACGGCACGATCCCGACCGCCGCGACGGCGACGACGGCCGTCCAGGGCCAGACCACGTGCCGGAGTCGCCGCCCCTTCACCATGCGGCGCAAGCGCGCGCCGCCGTCCACCGCGGCGCAGAAGAGAGTCATGACGACCGCCGCGTTGTAGTGATAGCGCGTCCCCCACCAGCCGGCGGCCCCCGGGTCCGTGGCGAGCATCCGTTCGGCGAGCAGGACCGCCGCCGGCAGCACGTACGGCGACAGCAGTGGAAGGAAGAGCAAGGGAGCGAACAGCAGGAGCAGCGTCACCGGCTTCGTTCCGGGGGTGGCGAGGACGTGCAGGATCTCCTGCGGCCGGGTCACGATGTGGACGACCGCCTCGCCGACGTCGTCGCCCCATCCGCTGTAGTACCAGTAACGGCGCGGATCTCCGCCGAAGGCCGGGACGAGGACGTAGCCGACCAGCCAGAAGAAACCCACCCCACCGAGGACCATCGCGACGCCCGTACGCCGCCACTCGCGCAGGAAGAGAAGGCCCAGCCCGAGGCCGGCGACGAGGAGCGCCAGGTCTTCCTTGACCAGGAGCAGGGCCGTCGCCGCGGCCAGAACGTGCCATCGGCGCCCGGCCTGCAGTCGCTCGAACAGGATCGCGGTGATCAGCGGCACGAACGCGTATTCGTGGAAATGGAAGTTCACCGTCTCGGCGACCGGCCAGGAAATGACGTAGGCGATCGCCAGCAGATACGCGGAGGTCACGCCGAGAGCGCGCCGCGCGTAAACCCAGAAGGGCACCACGGCCAAGGCCAGCAGGGCGGCCTGCGCCACGATGAGCGTCTCCGGGCCATTGTGGATCCAGTAGAGCGGGGCCAGCACCGCGAGAATCGGCGAGAAATGGTCGCCCAGCAGCGAGAACGCCGAGCCGAGTTGCTCCCAGTTTCCCTTCACGGTCGAGAGGGGCGGCCCGAACCCCGCGTACCCACGTACACCCTGGTCGAATATGACCAGGTCATAAATCCCGGTCCTGAACGTGAAAAACTTGACCAGCCCGAGCAGCGAATACGCGAGGAAGGCGACTACCGCCACAACTCCCACCGCGTACCGGTGGCGGAAGAATGCGCGAGATCGACCCGAGAGCATGAGGTCGAGCATGTCATGATCTTGCTCTCCGCCACCGACGATCCGCAAAAATGGAAAGAACCGACATTCTGCGCGTTTTGTCGGGTTTACCCCTCCAGAAAATCCGACATAACGCCATAGTCACGCACTATGTCCATGAAATACCCGAGACAAGGTTCCGCACGTCACGGTCACCGTCCTTCCGCGGGAAGCGTCCGTTGACCTGCGCCCCGTTCGTCACCGGTGGGTCGACCGGAGGCCCTCACCGCACCACGGCAGGAGAGTCTCAGAGCGCTCTGGACAGCCGGGCTTCCACCTCGCGATAGCGGGCCACGGAGATCAGGTGCACGCCGTCGAAGGCGCCCGAATCGCGGATGCGCAGCACCTGCTCACAGGCGGCCTCGACTCCGGCGAGCCGGTCCCCCGCCACGCGCTCCACCAGCTCGGCGGGGATGTCGATGTCCGGGATCGCGGCGGACAACCGGCGGGCGTGGTTCTCGCTGGCGATGACCATCACCCCGGCGTAGACCGGCACGTCGACCGGGTTGGCCTCGCGCCAGCGCAGCAGCGCCTCCAGAGAGAAGCTGACCTGGGCGAACACGAAGTCGGCCGCGCGCTTCCAGGCGGGCAGGGGGCGCAGCCCCGCGGCGGTGCCGACCCGGAAGGCGGGGCAGCCCGCGAAGGCCGGGTCCTCACTGAGCGAACGAACCTCGTCGATCATGGATCGGACGGTGAGGTCGCTGGTCCGGTTGCCCGTCGTGGGCTTGTCGCCGTACACGAAGAGGAACTGGTCGACCCCGTAGGCCGCCGCGGTGAGCAGGTCCCGGCGGAAGCCCAGCAGGTTGCGGTCGCGCGAGTTGAGGCAGGCGATGCTCCTCCCGCCCATCGCCTGGACCTCGTGGGCGACGGCGACGCTGGACACCGTGGCCCGGCCGATGTGGTTGTCCGGGATCAGGAAGGAACCGGCGATCTGGCTGAGGGTGCCGATCTGGTGGCGGACACGCGTGAGGTCGGGACGGGTCGGCGGCTCGATCTCGCAGACGAGCTCGAAGGGGCGATCAGTCATGCCGCCAAACCTATGGGAATCGTGATCTCCAGGCCGGGCGTTCCGGCCAACTTGCACCGGGCCGGCCGTTCGGCCCGCAGACCGCCGCCCCAGAACCCGGCAGGCTCAGGGTCATCGTGGATCAATCGCGCCCGCTTTCGCGCGCCGCCTGATTTCAGTAGTCACTCAGCGTGATTCGACGGCGGTCTCGTGAACGCACATGCGTGGTTCTTCCGGCGACAGACCGGTGTATTTTCCGGCGAAGGCCAGGATGTCCGCGGTCATGGCGCGTTCCTTGCTCGCGGGAGACGCGGCGTGGGCGGTGTCGGGTTCTCGGCGCATGAGGATCGGCCGGTCACTGCTGGTGGCGTACTGGAGGGCCGCGCACATTTTGGTGACATGGGCTTCGCCGGTCTGCAGATCGGTTACCGCGCCGGCGAGAAGGAATGCGGGATAGGGAACTCCGCGCGTGACGTTGTGGTACGGGGAGTATGTGAGTAGCCATTGGAGTTCTTCGGGCCGGGAGGCGCTACCGAATTCGTCCGTCCATGTGCATCCCAGGCCGAATTTTTCATAGCGCACCATGTCGCACAGCGGGCCTTCGGCGATGACCGCGGCGTACAGGTCGGGTCGCTGCGTGGCCGCGGCGGTGACCAGGAGTCCGCCGCCGGACTGGCCGTAGATCGCCAGTTGGTCGCGAGTGGTTCGACCGGTGCCGATGAGCCAGGTCGCGGCGTCGTTGAAGTCGCTGATCGCGCGGTGTTTGTACGGTCCACGGCCGGCGTCGTGCCAGTGTTGGCCTTCTTCGCCGCCTCCGCGTACGCAGGCGACCGCGTACGTGCCGCCGGCGCCGACCCATGCGGCTGCCAGGGGGAAGAACCATGGGCGCATCGGCATGCCGAAGCTGCCGTAGCCGTAAAGGAGGGTGGGCCGCGGGCCCGCACGTTCATCAGCCGGGGTGAACAGGAACAGCGTGATCTCGGTGCCGTCGGCGGCGGGATAGCGAACGCTGCGGCTGCGGATCTCTGCGGTATGTCCGGCTGTTGTGGCGCCGGTTTCCTGTTCGGTCGTCCCGCTGATCGCGTCGTAGCGATAGATGGTGGGAGGGGTGGCCACGTCGCAGTAGCTGAACCACGCGTGACGTCCGTGCGGGACGTTCGTCCGCAGGGAGGACACGACGCCCGCGCCGGGAAGGGGCAGGCCGGTGAGCGGCCGGCCGGTGTCCAGGTCGTGCAGGGTCAGGGTGGAGGTGCCGTGGCGGGCGCGTGCCACCAGGAGGAGGGGCCGTGGAAGTGCCGGGTCGTCCAGGACCAGGCACTCGTCCAAGGGGGCCTGCGGATCTTCGGCGACCAGCGTGCGCCAAGCGGCCGGGTCCGTGTCGTGCAGGCGCGCCGTACAGATACGGCCACATGGGGCCTGGTAGTCGGTGACCAGCAGCAGATCTCCGTCCGCGAGGAAGCGCGGAAGAACCCGGGCGCCTGTGGTGCGTCCGTCCACGATCCTGACGAAACGCGGGGCTTCCGGATCGATGAGCTCGGCGACGTACACGTCGTTGGGTGAGGCGGTCCCGACCACCGCGGTGATCGCCAGATAGCGGCCGTCGGCGCTGACCGTGAGTCCGTAATAGTGGTCCGGGGCGTCCTCTCCGCCGAACACCACCGCGTCGCTCTGCCAGGGCGTTCCGATCCGGTGCAGCCGCACCCGCCGCTGCAGACGCATGTCGCCGGGGGCCAGTTCCTCGTCGGGAACCCGGCTGACGTAGTAGAACGCGTCCCCTCCCGGCAGCCAGGCGAGCGAGGTGTTACGGGCGCGCGGCAACGGCCCGTCCACCGTCTCCGCGGTACGCACGTCCAGCACCGTGATGTCGCTGCCGGGCTGCTCGGCGACCTCCATCTGGACGGCCACGCGTTCACCCTCGCGCGACGGCCACCAGGCATACAGCCCGGTATGGCCGGACGGATCGATCGCCGCCGGATCGACCAGCACCCGCCTGTTCCCCTCGGCGTCGACGACGAGCAGGCGCCGTTGCTCATCCCCGCGGAGCTGCTCGGCAAGGAACATGACCGGGCCACGCGCCATCGGAGGCTCGGACACGCCGAAGGATGACACCTGATCCAGCAAGGACGCCCACGATCGCGTCTCCGGCCATCCGGTGCTGTGCGTCCGGAACAGTCGGTCCTGCGCCGCGGCCCAATCCCGCACATGCGCGTCATCGCCGTCTTCCAGCCACCGGTACGGATCGGAAACCGGGAATCCGAACAGATCCTCCACCACATCGCCGCGCCGGGCGGCAGGGTAAAACAATCGCGCCATAAACGCCCCCAATGCGTCGCCCCGCTATATAGGTCGAGGTACTGCGGCCGGCACGCACCGCAGTACCTCGATTCGCTCAGCGGCTATGACTGACCGCGGAGAATGTCCGCCTGCCAGCCGCGTGCACCACCAACGCGACTAGCCGGAGCGTTCGCTGCATAGGGCAGGTATCCGCTCATGTAAGCCTCCCGGATTCGGCGATTCGCCCGGAGTGAGCGATTCCACAACTATATCTCCACGCCTGGATCAAGAAAGGCAGGCGTCACCCGACGGCGAGCGCTGGCGCTCCCGGCTTTTCGGCACGCTCTAGCCGAAAAGCCGACCGGCGTATCGACTATCTCCCTGCCAAGATCCACCGCAAAAGAAAAACGCATACGGGAATGCCGGATGAAACTCGATCTCACGCAAAAGCTACTCGGAGCCTTTCGAGATAGATCCCAGGACTGACGGAGTCCTCGCATCGCGAGACCGAGAGCAATCAACGGGTCACCGAGGTCATCGCGAGCCCCCTTGACGACGCGGAGCGGATTTCGCGGCCGCTCCTCCACCGCCCTCGGCCACATCCCCGCAGCAGGCGGAGGCTTCGTTCAGGTTGAAGAGCCCGTACGCGGTCGCCCGCCCCTTCGACGCAGACACCATCCGGTGGCACCACCTCGGACACGGCCCTCGGTGCCGCCGCTCTCGTAGGCCGGCGGGACCATGACCATGCGCTGGATCCGGCCGGCGCCCTCGTAGACCTGGGTGATCTCCGACGTGCGATCAGACCGCCGCCGAAAAATAACTCGATCATTGAAATGAGCAGTGGTTACCCTTGCGGGCGTCTCGCATCACTTCTCGCTGTTTTCGGTACTCCCACGGAACAGCGACGAAACAGAACAGAAGCGTGGAGGCGCCCCATGGCGATACCCAAGAAGGGCTCACGCCCCATCAGCGTCGACGGCACCGCCTTCCGTTGGCGCGTCCGGCATAAGGCCACCCGCCCCCAGGGCAACGCCGGGAATCCCCTCACCCTCGCCGTCGAGCGGGCCGAGGACCCGGGGCGTGTTCTCGTCGTGTCACTTCCCTGCGCCCGGCCGGACAACTCGCTCGGAGAACGGACGATCGCGGTTCGCCCCGCCCTCGTCGCCGGATGCATCCGGCGAGCCGTCGAACAGGGCTGGAACCCCGGGCAACCGGGCTCGGCATTCGCCCTCACCGTCACCGAGGACGAACTGGCCGTGCTTCTGGGCGAACCGCCTCAGTACCTGATCCCCTTCCTCTGGGGCGTGATCCCTGAAGGCGGAAGCATCGAAGACCTCCCTCGTTGCACCGAAATCTGGAGCCGCGACAAAGAAGACGCCGGCCAGGCGTCTTCTGTTGTATAGGGAAGAGCAGATACCTCGGCGACGCTTCCTGCCCTGTTCAGCCGGTGATTGCGCAAGACGGTGTCGCTGTACGGCGCGATTCAGGACCGGCCACTCGTCGATGTAGTCACCGCCATGCCGCGACATGCGAAGCGACGGAACCCCGCTTTCCGAGGGAAGCGGGGTTTTCGCTGATCAACCCCTATTTGAGGATCACCGGCCGCGGATCCGGAAGACCGGGTACCGGTGCGCGATCGCCTCGAACTCCGACAGCGGCGCCCGCCGGTCTACGGGGATGTGGGGCCGCGCGCCAGGGGCGACGGCGAGATAGCGACGGAGCACGGGAGCTCGTTGCTCCACCGGAATCTCCTCCAGTGTGACCTCCTCGCGGCCACGCCGACGCAGGATGGCGTGGCCACCCG
The DNA here is from genome assembly GCF_050947145.1 of Microtetraspora malaysiensis. NCBI lineage: Bacteria > Bacillati > Actinomycetota > Actinomycetes > Streptosporangiales > Streptosporangiaceae > Microtetraspora > Microtetraspora malaysiensis. The sequence goes on along the minus strand of NZ_CP191998.1, from coordinate 1,576,543 downwards.
CGGCGCGGACGTTGCGCACCCAGTTCGCGTCCGGTCCGAGCATCGACACCAGGAAGCGCTCCCCGTCATGTTCCGCGACGGCGACCGGCAGCGATGTCGGCCGGCCGGTAGTCCTCCCGACAACCTCCAAGGTGACCGCATTTTGCGGGGAGAAGACTCCCGATGCGTACAGCCGTGCGTCGATGCGGTTCCACGCCCGCATGAACGCCCCCGGCCGACTGCCTTCGTACAGCTTGCGCTTGAGCGCACCGAAGTACCCGGCCAGCGACTGAATGATCATGCCTGCGACGCCGGTCGCGCTCTCCTCCACAGCAGCGCGACCGCCAGGAGTCCGGCCAGGCTCGGCACCATCCCGACCCAGCCAAGCAGCGGCGGCAGGCCCGTGTCTCCGGAGCTGTCCCGCACGAGCAGGGTGAACAGGCCGACGCTCAAGCCGAGCGCGAACACGAGGGTCGCGACGCTGCGGGCCCACCGCTTGCCCGCCCCGACCGCCCAGATGGCGAAGAACCAGCAGCTGATGCCGAGCGCTCCGACAACTGACAGGCAGACAAGCCACGTCATGACGGCGGTGTCGACGCGGTCCTGCGGGAAGGTGGGGTAGCCGGCCCGGATGTGACCGGCCAGCACTCCGCCGGTGGCACGGTCGATCCACGGGACGATCGTCGCGACGACGGTGAGCCCGAGGCCCGCGTACATCGCGCCGACGGCTGATTGCTGACGCCGTGTCTTGGTCATCGATCTGTCTCCTTCAAAGTAAGCCGCACATGCCGTGCGCAACTGGCGGAATCAGGTGGTCACGCCGCTGCGCGGGCCGTGGTGGTGGGCGTTGCCGATCCACGTGCGGGTCGATTCGTAACGGCGGTTCGTCATGTCCCTTCCTCGGCCTTCTCGGTACGCCATCCGGCCAGGCAGCGAGTCATGGCCGAGCTGACAGCACCAGCTGATCCACACAGGTCGCGACGGTTTCCGGGGCAACGCACTGAGGCCCTACTACCTACACCGTAAGTATTACCTACGGCGTAGAATATAGGCCTACGGTGTAGGTTGAGCAAGGAGCGAGAGGACGGCGAGTGACGAAACGCGGACAGGGCAAACCGGCCGGGCTGAGCCGCGAGCGGATCGCCGTCGCGGCGGTGGACCTTGTCGATCGCCAGGGGCTTGAGTCATTCGGGGTGCGGCGCCTGGCATCCGAACTCGGCGTCGACCCGATGTCGATCTACAACCACATCAAGGGCAAGGCCGCACTGCTGGACGCCGTCTCCGAAGCCGTCCTGGCCGAGGTCTCGGCCACCGCCGCGCAGTGGCCGGACGACTGGATGGACATCGCGCGCACCATGGCCCGCGGATACCGGGACATGGCGATACGCCATCCCCGGATCTTCCCTCTGCTGGCGACCCGAGCGCAGACCTCAGCGGTGGCGTTCGAGGCGCTTGAGCGGCTCACCACGGCCATGCGCCGCGCCGGGATCGCCGACCAGGCGATCGCGGACGCTCCCCTGGTTCTCTTCGGCTTCCTCAACGGGTATCTGCTCGCCACCTTGAGCACGGATCCCGGCGAGGCCGGTGGCCCCGCGACGGGCGCGGCCGAACCGGCGTTCGATCCGGCCCTGTATCCGACGATGGCCGCCCTGGCTCCCCTGCAAGCGGGCTTCGGTGGTGAGCCTGAGTTCGAGCGGATGCTGGCAACGGTCCTGGCCGGCATCGCCGAGGGCGCGGCCAGAGCGTAGGCGGCGCGTTAAATGCGTTGCGAGCGGCCACGACGCCTTCGTAAGGTCGGCGGCATGCATCGCACGTCCTTCGTCTTCATCCGTATCCGCAGCGGCCGGGCTCTGGCTCGCTAGCGAACGCGGTGACTTCTTAGCGCGTCCGCAAGAGCGCGCCCAGGGCCCTTCGAGATCCCATTCGTCTCGAGGACCCGAAAGGGCTGCAGCTGTGGCGCAGAACTTCGCACACGGTAACTATTCCCACACTCAGAAGAAGGCCAGGAACAGCGGCGGCGGGCGCACCCCCAGCGACAGGGCGCGGCGCACGCTTTCCCAGAACCTCCTGGCCGACACCCATGCCATCGACCTGATGATCGAGGCGGCGCGACCGCACGGGCTCGTCCTCGAACCCGGCGCCGGCGAAGGTGCGCTGACGGCCGCCCTGGCCACGATGGCGGGCGTCGAGGTCGTCGGCTACGAGAACGACCCGCTGCTGGCCGCCAAGCTCAGGGCCAGGACGGGGCTGAAGATCGTCAAGGGCGACCTCACCGCCGCCACGCCGCCGCAGGAACCGTTCGCGGTGGTCGGCAACACCCCGTACCCGATCACGTCGCAGATCGTCGACTGGTGTCTCCGGGCCCCGGCGATGACCTCGGCGACCCTGCTCACCCAGTTGGCGTACGCCCGCGAGCACTCGGGCGACCTCGGCCTGTGGAGCCTGGTCACGGTCGAGAGCTGGCCGTGGTTCCACTGGGAGTTGATCGGCCGGGTCGGCCGGGAGAGCTTCCGGCCGGCGCCCCCGGCCGACTCGGGCATCCTGCGCATCGAGCGGCGGCCGGAGCCGCTGATCGATGCCGGCGGGACCTGGCGGGAGCTGGTGGAGCTCGGTTTCACCGGGGTCGGCGGCTCCCTGAGCGCCTCGCTCAAGACCCGCCACCAGGGCGTGGACGACGCACTGGCCCGGGCGGGCGTGGAGCGCGACACGGCGGTCGGCCACGTCCACCCGGACCAGTGGATCACCATCTACCGGGAGATTCATCACGATCTTTAGGCTCGGTCCACCACGTCGTCCGCCCCGTGCCCGGATGGTTCACACGCGCGTCGTGACTCCTCCGGGCGCGGGCACGCCGTGCGGCGCCGGGTGGAACGGCCACCACACTGCCCGGCCGAGAAGCGTCATCGCCGACGGCAGAATCAGAACGCGGATGACGAAGGCGTCCAGCAGCACGGCGGTCGCCAGGCTGAAGCCGATCTGTTTCATCTCGGCCAGGTGCAGGAACACGAAGGCGGCGAACACGGTCACCATCACGACGGCGGCGCTGGTCACGACACCGGCGGACGTGCCGATGCCGTCGACCACGGCCTGACGGGTGGGCACCCCGCGCATCACGGCCTCCCTGATCCGGCTCACCACGAACACCTGGTAGTCCATCGACAACCCGAAAAGGATCACGAAGAGGAACAGCGGCACCCGGGACCCGATCGCGTTCGTGGCGCTCGGGTCGAAGCCGAACAGCACCGACGCCAGGCCGTGCTGGAAGAACACCACCAGCAGGCCGAACGCTCCGGCTGCGGACAGCAGGTTGAGCGCGATCCCGACCAGCCCGAGCACCAGCGAACGGAACATCACGACCGACATCACGAAGGTCGCAAGCAGCAGGAACCCCACGACGAGCGGCAGCTTGGCGTCCTGGTTGGCGAGGTAGTCGGCGTCGCGGGCCACATCCCCCGTGACGGCCGCCTCCACCCCCGGCAGCCGGCTGACCGTGGCGGGCAGGTAGTCGTCACGGAGCCGGTCGAGCGACTCCCGGGCCTTCGGCGAACTCAACCGGAACGGAGTGGACAGTTCCAGGACACTGACGCGCCCGTCGGCCGACTCGCGTGCCTTCGCATGCTTGGCGAACAGCGGGTCCGCCTGCGCGCGTTGCGCGAGATCTCGCAGCGCCCGCGCGACCTCGGCCGCCTGTCCGGGCTCGGACCGTACGACGACCTGGTGCTGGACAAGCAACTCGGGGAACGCGGCGGTCTGCCGGTCGTACACCTGCAGCGCGGGGATCTCGCGTGAGTGGCTGTCCTTGTTCAGGACCCTCAGTTGCATGCCCAGCGCGGGAAGCGCCAGTGCGACCATGACCAGCACCGACAGGCACAACGTGATCGCCGGATGCGTGCTCGCCGGACGCAGCAGGGCGCTCCAGACCCGGCTCGTGCCGGCTCTCTTGGGTGCGACCGGCCTGCGCCTGCGGGCCGCCCGCCCGCCGATCTTGACCAGAAGCGCGGGCAGCACGGTGAGCGAGCTGATCACCGCGACCAGGACGACGACGATCGTGCCCGTGGCGAGGGAGGCGAAGACGATGTCCCCGGCCAGGTACAGCGTGGCGGTCGAGATGATCACTGCGAGGCCGGAGACCACGACGGCGCGGCCCGAAGTGGCCGCCGCAATCTCCACCACCGCCTCCGGGCTGAGCCGTCCCCCGGCGCGAGCACGCTCCTCGCGTTCCCGCTTGAGGTAGAACAGCGTGTAGTCGACGCCGACCGCCATGCCGATCAGCAGGATGACGTTGTTGCCCACACCGGCGTCCGGGACGATGTGCGAGACCATCATGCCGAGCCCCATCGCGGCGGCGATCGACGAAAGCGCCAGCAGCAGCGGCACACCCGCCATGACCACCGAGCCGAAGACCAGCAGCAGGGTCACCAGTGTGATCGGCAACGTGATCGCCTCGGAGAGCGCCAGGTCGTCGCCGCGCTGCTTGTCGACGCCCTTGCTGATCGAGGGGCTGCCGGTCTCCTCCACGACCAGGTTCGGGTGCTCCTTCTGCACCTGCGAGGTCTGGTCCAGCAGCGCGTCGACGTGCTTGCGGGCGTCGAGTTCCTCGCCCTTCATCGTCACGTCCACCCGGAGTACTGAGCCGTCCAGCGATCGCACCGGCGGGTCGACGTGGGCGACCTCGGGCAGAGCCGTCATGCGAGCGGTGAGGTCCTTCACGACAGCGCGGGACGCCGCCACGTCCAGCGGACCGGACCTGGCGCGGACCGTGACGTACTCCACGGGCCTGCGCTGCAGGTCGCCCGCGGCGGCCATCGCCTCCGCCCGGCCCGCCTCGCCGACCCGGTAGTCCTCGGTGGACGCGCTGCGGGTGCCGACTGCGGCGCCGGCACCGAGACAGAGCGCGACGAGCAGGAACCAGCCGATGATGGCCCGCCATGGATGGGCGGCGCTCCAGCCCGCGACCCGAACGGTCAGCGGCCGCCTCGTCTCGCCGTTCACCGGCCCGCGCCGTTCGGCTCGGGGACGGCACTGCGGGATGATTTGCGTTCGAGCAGCATGAGCTGCTCTCCTTTCCTTGAGGTTCGTGTGCGTTGAAGGCACGCCGTCGAGGCGTGGGGCACGCGACTTCGTTTCCGGGGTGGCGAGTGCCAGCTCGCCACCCCGCTCTACTACCGGCCGCTCATCAGAGCCTGGACGACGGGTGCCGCCTCGCGGCGCACGCCGTCTCACCGGTTGCGGTGAAACAGACGACCCCTCCGGCATCGCCCGCGAGTGCCAGCTCGCGTTCAACGCCGTCCGGGCTGTCCCTGATCATGCGCTCATCCGACGCTCCGGAGGATCCGCTCGACATCGGACAACCGGGTGGAGAGCTCGGCCAATTGCGCCTGGAGCTGATCCTGGTTGCTTACGGTCAGCTCGGCCAGCCGGCGGTACTCCGACATGGCCTCGATCTCGGTGCGGTGAAGCGTCAACCGGAAGTAGAAGACCATGCCGGCCACGACCATGACAGTGAGAAACAGGAAGACCACGCTGGGAATGATGATCTCCTTCAACTCTGTGGCTCCTGCATGTCATCGGGTCCTTCCCGGTCGTCGTTCCGTGAACCTTGATCCATCCGCGCCGCCTCATCCCTCTGCGCGGCCTCGTCGGCCAGGAGGGCGTCGAGGACCGTGTCCACCGACAGGCGCACATCGAACGGCGCCAGCTGGAAGTACTTCATCGCCTTGCCGTCCGGCGAAAGCTCCAGTTCGCCGGTGACCAGCCCGGCCTTCTCCATCCGCTCCAGGTGCATGTAGAGCAGCGGACGGGAGATACCGACCCGCCGGGCGAGCTCGCTCACGTGGACCCGCCCCTCGGCGAGCCTGGCGATGATCCTCAACCGCTGCGGATGCCCAAGGGCTGCGAGCACCGCCAACAGCTCCTCACTGGTCAGAACTCCTCCGCGGCATTTCAGCGTTACACCTGTTAGCCAACACTGACAGGTGGCCTCCCGCACCGTCAACTCAGGAACTGCTGCGCTCACGTCGCACGCTCGGAGCTTCCCCACTGTCCAGGGATCTTGGCGTAAGGCCCGTTCTCGCCGAAGATGGTCATCAGACTCCTCGAAGCCGGTCCCCGGCGGAGGGCGGGCGTCGAAGCCGGAGCCTTGAGCAGGATGAGACGGAGGAGAGCATGGCCGAGGGAGCACACAGGCCTGACATCCAGGCCGCGGCCGACCGTATGGCCAGCAAGTTCGGGTCCAGGCGCGAGATCCGCCATCTGGTCGACTACCTCCTTGAGGGTGAGGCCGTCGAGCAGATGGCGGGCGGTACCTTCGGCCCCGGCATCGGGCTTGTCGTTCTCACCGACCGGCGGCTGCTGTTCGTCAAGGACGGTTTGGTGGCGAAGGTCGCCGAGGACTTCATGGTGGGGATGATCTCTACGGTGCAATGGGATCCGGGCTCGTCGCACGGCACACTGACCGTGACCTCCTCCGGCGACAAGGCCAAGATCGAGGACATCCACAACGACGACGGAGCCCGCCTCGCCGGCGCGATTCAGCACCGCCTGGCCGGCGCGCGATCCGCCGCCCCTCCGGCCCCGGCTCCGGCCGAGGCTCCCGTCTCCGGAGATGATGATGTGTTCGAGGCTTTGCGGAAGCTGGGGGAGCTCCGCGACCAGGGTGTGATCACCGACGCGGAGTTCGCGGCGAAGAAGGCCGAACTGCTCGCCCGGATCTGATCCGCCACCCGTCGCGGCGCGCGTGCGGGGTTTCCGCACGTCAAGGACTACTTGAGGAGCTGGCGAGCCATGACCAGGCGCTGGAACTTCACCTTCAGTTCCGCACCGTGACCAGGGAGAAGGGACGAGACGACCCCGACGACTTCTCGGGGATCGGCTTCGGCGGCCTGGCCTTGATGTTGACCGTCATGGTCCTGAGCCACCCTTGGCAGTCGCTCAAGGAACTGCTCAGGGTGGTCCGTCGACTGGGCCGCCGCGGGGCGCTCAGGCTCGCAATGGTCCCTGCCGCACTGGTGGCCGCAATCGTGTTGTGGCGCCAAAGGGATCGACGCCCCACTTTCGAGGACTACCTGCATGGCCGCGACGAGGAATGAGACCACTCGCGACCGAGATCTTCCTCCGGATCGCCTGGTACAACAACCGGCGAAGGCACCGATGGGCACCAGGATTGGAATCCAGAGACGACGAACCCCGCTTCCCACAGAAGGGAAGCGGGGTTTCGCATGTCAGGGGCTACTTCATGAGCTGGCGGGCCATGACCAGGCGCTCTCGCCGCCTACCTCGCCGCCGCGCGCGTGATCGGAATCGACGGCCGGTGAGACCTCGGCGCGACGCCTCCCCTGACGGAACCGTGATCAGCGTGAACTGATCGCGGCGCCCTGAACGGAGTACGGCTCCCACCCCCCACCGGGGCGGGAGCCGTACCACTTTCGGGTGAAGCGTTTCGGCCCGGCACTGATCTCCGTACGGGAGGTCCGGATCCTCCCGGAACACATCGGGCCGGACGAACCGCTCGCGCCGGAGTTCCGCGACCACCGGGACGCGCACGCGCCCTGGCGGCTCGGCGCCTGGCTTGATGACCTGGACAGACACCACCGTCTGCTACTCTATGTAGCTACTTGATTACTATAAGCAACAACGGGGGCTATTGTGAAGATCGCCTGCGTCGGCGGCGGACCCGCCAGCCTGTACTTCTCGATCCTGATGAAACGCGTGGACCCATCCCACGACATCACCGTCCACGAGCGGAACCCAGCCGGTTCGACATACGGCTGGGGTGTGACCTACTGGGACGAACTACTCAACTACCTCCACGGCGCCGACCCCGAATCCGCACGCGCCATCGAGGAGAACTCAGTCCACTGGAACAGCTGGGAGATGCACGTCTACGACCGCGCCACGGTGGCGACGGTGACAGGGGAAGACTGGGGCGAAGGCTTCGGCATCGGCCGGCATCAACTGCTCGACATCCTCACCGAACGCGCCCGCTCCCTCGGCGTGCACATCGAGTTCGAACACGAGATCACCGACAAGGACGAACTCGCCGACGCCGACCTCGTCGTCGCCGGCGACGGCGTCAACAGCCTGCTGCGCGAACGCCACACCGACCGCTTCGGCTCCGAGATCACGGTCGGACGCAACGTCTACGCCTGGCTCGGCACCACCAAGGTCTTCCGCTCCTTCACCTTCGCCTTCGTGGAGACCGCGCACGGCTGGATCTGGTGCTACGGCTACGGATTCAGCAAGGACCACAGCACCTGCGTCATCGAATGCTCCCCCACCACCTGGGAAGGACTCGGACTCCACCAGGCGAACAAAGCCGACAGCCTGGCCCTCCTGGAGAAACTCTTCGCCGACACCCTGGACGGACACCCACTGATCGCCCAGGCGAACACCGAAGACGGCACACACTGGCTGAACTTCCGCACCCTGACCAACCGGACGTGGTACCACGACAACCTTGTCCTGCTCGGAGACGCCGCGCACACCACCCATTACTCCATCGGCGCCGGCACCGCCCTCGCACTGGAAGACGCCGCCTTCCTGGCCAACGCACTACACGGGGAGACACAACTCCAGACCGCCCTCGCCCGCTACGACCGGGAACGCCAAGCCGCGATCCGCCCCTCCCTGAGAGCGGCCCGCTACAGCGCCCGATGGTACGAGAACCTCCCGCGCTACGTCGGCCTTCCACCGGAGCAACTGTTCGAACTGCTCGGCCAGCGGCGCTCCCCGCTCCTCCCGCACATCCCACCACGGCTGTACTATCGGCTCGGCCAGGCGGCCGATCAGTTCTACTACCGGCTCGACCAGGTGGCCGAGCAGTTCAGGTCGCTACGCAACCGCGGACGCCGGCCGGACCCCGGACCACACGAACCAAACACGCCGGGACACCCGGACGAGATGATCCCGCGCTGACCCGCCCCGGGACGAAAGCGCGGAGAAGCCGAACGGCAAGCTCAGGACGTACAACTTGCTGTTCCGCCGGACCGACGACAAGTTCATCCGGGCGCGCGGCTACGGCGAACTCGTCTGGAAGCCCGCCCTCGTCGCCGCCGACACCATCCCGGCCCCCGAGAAGGACACCCGCGCCCGGAAGCGGTTCACCACATCTCGCAAGGAAGGGCTCCACCAGCTCAGGCACTACTACGCCAGCATCATGCCGGCCGGAGCCGTGGACACAGGAAACCCCGCCTCCCGAATACGGGAGGCGGGGTTCCTGCACGTCAAGGGTTACTTCAGGAGCTGGCGGGCCATGACCAGGCGCTGGATCTGGTTGGTGTCCTCGTAGATCTGGGTGTTCTCCGATGCGCTCTTGGGCCACCTGCGATATCCGCTGGATCTTGCCGCTGACCTGGGCGTACGCTTTCCGCGACCTTTCATCGGTTGCCGTTGATTTCGGCGGCTCCCCGTTATCGTCGGCGTTGGCTGGCCCGGTCGACGCCCTTATGCACCCGCACCGTGCGGTCGATGAGCTCGCGCAGCGCGCTCTCATCGACCTCGTCGAGCCGTTTCAGGTAGAGGCATCCCTTTCCGGTTTTGTGTGAACCGAGCCGGGCGAGCACCGATGCGTGCCGCTCCTCGAACCCGCCCACCAGGTAAACGACGAGCTGCTGCTTGCGCGGCGAGAAGGCAGCCAGGGGCCAGTCGCCCGTGCGCCCGCTCTCGTAGGTGTAGCGGTAGCTGCCGAAGCCGACGATGCTCGGGCCCCACATCACCGCGGCCTCGCCGGTCACCTCGCGCAGAATCGTGCAGAGGCGCTCCGCGTCGGCCCGCCGGCGTTCGTCGGGGACTGCGGCCAGGAAGTCGTCGACGCTGGCGTCCGTCGGGACCGTCACCGGCTGTTTCGATGTCGCCATGAAGTCATGCTCCCACGTCAGTCTGACAAAGCTCGTGGGGCGCATAGGGACGGAACAGTGATCGTTTAGGACTCCCTCCCAGAGCCAGCGAACCCCGCCTCCCGAATACGGGAAGCGGGGTTTGTGCACTTCAGGGGTTACTTGAGGAGCTGGCGGGCCATGACCAGGCGCTGGATCTGGTTGGTGCCCTCGTAGATCTGGGTGATCTTCGCGTCGCGCATCATGCGCTCGACCGGGTACTCCCGCGTGTAGCCGTACCCGCCGAGAAGCTGGACGGCGTCGGTGGTGATCTCCATGGCGGCATCGGAGGCGGCGCACTTGGCCGCGCTGGAGAAGAACGTCAGGTCCTTCACCGTGGCGCCGCGCATGGCGGCCTCGGACTTCGCGGCGGCGGCGTAGGTAAGCTGCCTGGCGGCCTCCAGCTTCATCGCCATGTCCGCGATCATGAACTGCAGGCCCTGGAACTCGGCGATCGGCTTGCCGAACTGCTTGCGCTCCTTGACGTACCCGATGGCGTAGTCGAGGGCGCCCTGCGCGATGCCGAGCGCCTGGGCGGCGATCGTGACGCGGGTGTGGTCGAGGGTGGCCAGCGCGGTCTTGAAGCCGGTGCCCGGGTCGCCGACCATGCGCCACTCGGGGATGCGCACGTTCTCCAGGATGACCTGCCGGGTGGGCGACCCCTTGATGCCGAGCTTCTTCTCCTTCGCCCCGAAGGAGACCCCCTCGTCGGACTTCTCCACCACGAACGCGGAGATGCCGCGCGCCCCGGAGGACGGGTCGGTCACCGCCATGACGGTGTAGTACTCCGACACCCCGGCGTTGGTGATCCACATCTTGGTGCCGTTGAGCACGTAGTGGTCGCCGTCCTTCACGGCCCGGGTCTTCATCGACGCGGCGTCGGAGCCCGCCTCGGGCTCGCTGAGCGCGTACGAGAACATCGCCTCGCCGCGGGCGACCGGCGGCAGATAATGCTGCTTGATCTCCTCGGACGCGGACAGCAGCAGCGGGACGGTGCCCAGCTTGTTGACGGCGGGGATGAGCGAGGACGAGGCGCAGGCGCGGGCCACCTCCTCGATCACGATCACGGCGGCGAGCGCGTCCGCTCCGGCCCCGCCGTACTCCTCCGGAATGTGTACGGCGTGGAAGTCTGAGGCGACGAGGTCCTTGTAGACCTCCCAGGAGAACTCCTCGTTCTCGTCCGCCTCCGCGGCGCGCGGCGCGATCTTCTCATCCGAGAGGGCACGGACGGCTTCGCGGAGCATCTGGTGCTCCTCGGACGGCTGGTACGACTCCGCGTCCACGGCTTATCCTCCTTTATGGCATTTTGTGCATCACTATAGGACACTGAGTGCCACCCGAGAAGGTGCTCTTACACGAAAGGACGGGATACGTGCCGGCTCGACGCGACGTACGGCGGAGCTTGACCGCCGCCGCGCTCGACCTGTTCCTCGCCCAGGGGTTCGACGAGACGACGGTCGACCAGATCGCCGAGGCCGCGGGCGTGGCCAGGCGCACCTTCTTCCGGCACTTCAAGGTCAAGGAAGACGCGATCTTCCCGGACCACGACGCCATGCTCCGGGAGATCGTCGCCCATCTGGAGGCGGCGTCGCCGCTGGTCCCGCCGCTGACGGCGGTCACAGAGGCCGCGCTGATGGTCCTGGGCACCTACGCCGCCGATCCCGAGACCTCCGTCAAGCGCTACGAGGTGACCCGGCGCGTCCCGTCCCTGCGCGAGCACGAGATCGCCGCGACCAGCCGCTACCAGCGGGCCTTCGCCGCGTTCCTCAACGAGCGCGACGGCGCGGCCGAGCCCCGGCGGCTGCGCCACGAGGTGATCGCGGCGGCCGTCGTGACCACGCACAACCACGTGCTGCGCGCCTGGCTGCGCGGCGGCGGGACCGGCGACGTGCAGGACCGGCTGTCCGAGGCGCTGTCCGGCATCCTGGAGGGGCTGGAGCCCTGGCTGGACGACCGCGACCGGCCCCGGGACGGCGAGGACGACGTCCTGGTCGTGGTGGCCCGCCGCGACACCCCGCTGTGGAAGATCGCCCAGGAGATCGAAGCAGCCAGAGGGTGAACGACGGATTGCCCTGCGGGGAAGGGATTTTGCACGTCAAGGGTAGCCGTCCCGGGCCCGCGTCGCTGTTTGCCGAGGTGCTGACTGGGGCAGTTGACTGGCCCGATACCATGCGCACACCCCGTACAAACAGGTAGATGGGAGCATGCCCGTGCCATACCGCCTCACAGTGCTCGGGACCGGATACCTGGGAGCCACCCATGCGGCGTGCATGGCCGAGCTGGGCTTCGAAGTGCTCGGTCTCGACGTCGATGCCGGCAAGATCGAGCGCCTGATGCGCGGCGAGCTTCCCATCCACGAGCCCGGCCTGGAGGAACTGCTCCGGCGCAACCTCGCCAGTGGCCGACTCAGGTTCACCACGTCCTACCAGGAGGCGGCCGAGTTCGGCGACGTCCACTTCGTCTGCGTCGGCACGCCGCAGAAGAAGGGCGAGTACGCCGCGGACGTCTCCTACCTCGACGCCGTCGTCGATTCCCTCGCCCCCTATCTCGACCGCGAGTGCCTGGTCGTGGGCAAGTCGACCGTGCCCGTCGGCACCGCCGAGCGGCTCGCCGAGAAGCTGGTACGGCTCGCGCCCGCCGGGTCGCAGGTCGAGCTGGCGTGGAACCCCGAGTTCCTCCGTGAGGGCTTCGCGGTCCAGGACACCCTCAAGCCCGACCGCATCGTCCTCGGTGTGACCTCGGAGCGCGCCGAGAAGGTGCTGCGTGATGTCTACGCGCCGCTCGGCGACATCCCGATGGTCGTGACCGACTATCCGACCGCCGAGCTGGTCAAGTCGGCGGCGAACGCCTTCCTTGCCACCAAGATCTCCTTCATCAACGCGATGGCCGAGGTGTGCGAGGCCTCCCACGCGGACGTCAAGCAGCTCTCCCTGGCGCTGTCGTTCGACGAGCGGATCGGCGGCAAATTCCTCAACCCCGGCCTGGGCTTCGGCGGCGGCTGCCTGCCCAAGGACATCCGCGCGTTCATGGCGCGGGCCGGTGAGCTGGGCGCCGACCAGGCGCTGACGTTCCTGCGCGAGGTGGACGCCATCAACATGCGCAGGCGGGCCCGCATGGTGGACCTGGCGCGCGGCCTGGTCGGGGGTTCCTTCCACGGCTGCACGGTCGGCGTCCTGGGCGCGGCCTTCAAGCCCAACTCCGACGACATCCGCGACTCGCCCGCCCTCGACGTGGCGGTGACGATCAGTCAGTCGGGCGGCCGGGTGACGGTCTACGACCCGGTCGCGCTGGACAACGCCCGCCGCGCCCACCCGAGCCTCGGGTACGCGGACAGTGTCACCGGCGCGGTCAGCGGCGCCGACGTGGTGCTGCTGCTGACCGAGTGGCAGGAGTTCGTGCTCCTCGACCCCGAGGAGCTGGGCCAGGCGGTGCGGACCCGCAACATCGTGGACGGCCGCAACGCCCTCGACGCCGAGACCTGGCGCGCGGCCGGCTGGAACTACCGCGCCCTCGGCCGCCCGTAGCGCGAACCCCCACCTGCGCGGCCGGGAGGGTTCCCGGCCGCGCAGGTGGGCGGACAGCTCGCTAGGAGAGCGAGCCCAGCGTCCGCGCCTCGGCGCGCAGCCGCTCGCCCTTGGCGTACGCCTGGGACTTGAGGTCGGTCTGGAACGCCTCCATCCGGCTCCGCAGGGCCGGGTCGGCCGCGGCGAGGATGCGTACGGCGAGCAGGCCCGCGTTGCGCGCCCCGCCGACGGCCACGGTCGCGACCGGCACCCCGGCCGGCATCTGGACGATCGACAACAGCGAGTCCATGCCGTCGAGGTACTTCAGCGGAACCGGTACGCCGATCACCGGCAGCGGGGTGACCGAGGCCAGCATCCCGGGCAGGTGGGCCGCGCCGCCCGCGCCCGCGATGATCACCTTCAGCCCGCGGGAGGCGGCGCGGGTGCCGTACTCGATCATCTCGGCGGGCATCCGGTGCGCGGAGACGACGTCGGCCTCGAAGGGGACGTCGAACTCCCGCAGCGCCTCGGCGGCCTGGCGCATGACCGGCCAGTCCGAGTCGCTGCCCATCACGATCCCGACGGTGGCTCCGGTCTCAGACATCGTTCGGCCCCCTCAGGCAGTCGGCGGCGTGCCAGGCGCGGGCCCGGACCTGGTCGAGGTCGGTGCCCAGCGCGGTGACGTGCCCGATCTTCCGACCAGGCCGTACGTCCTTGCCGTAGAAGTGGATCTTCACGCCGGGGTCGTTCGCCATGACGTGCTCGTACCGGGCGAAGACGTCCGGGTCGGGCCCGCCGAGCAGGTTGACCATGACCACGACCGGGGCTGTGAGCGACGGCGAGCCGAGCGGCAGGTTGAGCACCGCCCGCAGGTGCTGCTCGAACTGGGACGTTCTGGCGCCCTCGATGGTCCAGTGGCCGCTGTTGTGCGGGCGCATGGCCAGCTCGTTGACGACCAGCCCCGACTTGGTGGCGAACATCTCGACGGCCAGCAGGCCGGTCACGCCGAGCTGCTGCGCGATGCGCAGGGCGATCCGCTGCGCCGCCGCCGCGTTCTCCGGGTCCAGGTCGGGCGCGGGCGCGATCACCTCGACGCAGATGCCGTCCTTCTGCACGGTCTCCACGACCGGATAGCTGACGCCCTGCCCGTGCGGCGACCTGGCGACCAGTACGGCCAGCTCCCGCTCGAACGGCACGAACGTCTCGGCCAGCAGCGGCACACCGGAGTCGACGACCTCCCGGGCCTCGTCCGCCGACGCGCACACCCAGACGCCGCGGCCGTCGTAGCCGCCGCGCACCGCCTTCAGTACGACCGGCCAGCCGTGCTCCTCGCCGAACGCCTCGACGTCGGCGAGATCCGAGACGCGCCTCCAGGCCGGGCAGGGAGCGCCGATCTCGGTCAGCCGCTCGCGCATCACCGCCTTGTCCTGCGCGTGGACGAGCGCCTCCGCGCCGGGGTGCACGGCCACGCCGTCGTCGAGGAGGGCCTGGATGTGCGTGGTGGGCACGTGCTCGTGGTCGAAGGTGACCGCGTCGCAGCCTTTCGCGAAGTCACGCAGGTCGCTCAGGTCGCGGTAGTCGCCGATGCGGGTGTCCACGATGACACGGGCGGCGCTCTCGTCGCGGGAGTTGGCCAGGACCCGCAGCTCGACGCCGAGGGCGATCGCGGCCTGCTGGGTCATCCGGGCGAGTTGTCCCGCTCCCACGACACCGACCACCGGGCCGACGACCGGTCGGGGGGTAGGGGGCACGTTTGGGCTGTTCACGACATGTCAGCCTACCGACCCCCCGGACCGGGAATTCTCGCCGCCGGGCATCTGCGCGACGGCGGTCAGGACACCGTGACGTCGGAGAGGGCCCGGCGCATGGCGACCGTGTCGAGCACGCCCTTCGCCGACACCCGGGTGGCGAGGAAGAGCAGCTTGTGTCCGGTGACCGTGCCCCCGCCGGTCGCACCGCGTCCCGTGAAGGCCCCTACGGTGGCCGCCTTGTACGCGGGACGGCCCGCGCCGGGCTTCTGGGTGACGACGATCCGCAGGGTGTGGAACACCAGCGCGCCCCCGCCGGGCAGCGGGAGCGCGTACGCGGGCCCCTCCAGCCGGGCCTCGGCGGACATCCGGTCGGGCCGGTCGGCGGCGGACCGGTCGGTCAGCTCCCGCAGCAGGTCGCGCATCGGGTCGCCGGAGCGCACCCGCACCCCGCTCACGCCCGCCGGGTCGGTGAGGAAGGCGAGCAGCCTGGTCGGCGCCAGCCCCGCCCGGACCCGCGCGTCCCGGTTCGGCTCCGGCGCGACCTGCCCCTCCTCCAGCTCGGGGAGCGCGCCGACCACGGGGACGGGCCCGGCGCCGAGCCGCCACCGCCCGTCGGACCGTACGAACACGAAGTAGGCGGGCCGCGGCTTGTGGGCCAGGGCCGCGAACCAGGGCAGATCCCCGGGCTGCTCCGGCAGGTAGAACTCGGCGTCGGTGTAGCCGCCGGCGGCGGGGACCGGGTTCCCCCGCCTGGCCGCCTGGCAGGCCCGGCCGGACAGGACGCTCTCCGTCCATGTCGTGAGGAACTCGATCTTCGCGCAGTCGCGCCGCTTCCAGGCGTCGGCGAGGTCGGCGAGCGCCGCGAAGGCGGTCGTGGCGTCCTCGCGGGTGGCCGTCACCGGCCGGGGTGTCGCGTCGCGGGACGGCCGGGCGGCCGCGGCGGGGCCGCGCTCGCCGCATCCGGCCAGCAGGGCGGTCCCGAGCACGGCGGCGAGGACGGCGGAGGGCCCGATCAGGGGACGGCGCGGCACGGCTGAGCCACCTTTCCAGTCACGCGTCCGGTCGTGGGCGCTCGCGGCGCCCTCCCGTGGGCGCGTGAACCGCCGCACGCCGGCGTACGCGCTCACGACCATCAGAACCGGCTCATGATCCCCGAACCAGTCGGGAGAGTAGCCCGTCCCGCCCGCCTTGACCCCACATAGCCCGATATTTCATGAAACTTTCTTCCGGTTCTGCGAAGATCAGCCCTCCTTCCCAGGTGGTGAAATCGAAGCGGGGTGACGGGGACCACTGCGAGCCCGGTTACCGGTAGCCTGGATAGAACGCAGTGCAGGCCGGGAAGGATCAGCGAGTCGTGCAGCTTCTCCGAGGCGTCTACGAGCGGTTCGCCG
Organism: Microtetraspora malaysiensis; assembly: GCF_050947145.1. NCBI lineage: Bacteria > Bacillati > Actinomycetota > Actinomycetes > Streptosporangiales > Streptosporangiaceae > Microtetraspora > Microtetraspora malaysiensis. The sequence goes on along the minus strand of NZ_CP191998.1, from coordinate 1,560,047 downwards.
CCATCCTCCATGAGCTGATCAAGTTCGGTCTGATCGGCGGGCTCGCGTTCGTGATCGACTTCGGCGGCACGAGCCTGCTGCGCTTCGGCGTCGAGCTGGGGCCGCTGACGTCCAAGACCGTCGCGACCGTCGTCGCCGCCACGTTCGCCTACTTCGGCAACCGCTACTGGACGTTCCGGCACCGCGAGCAGAGCGGCCTCGCCCGCGAGTACATCATGTTCTTCCTGCTCAACGGGGTCGGCCTGGCCATCTCGCTGGTCGTCATCAGCTTCGTCACCTACGTGCTCGGGCTGCACGACGCCGTCAGCTTCAGCGTCGCGCAGATCATCGGGCTGGTCCTGGGCACGCTGTTCCGCTTCTGGTCGTACAAGAAGTGGGTGTTCCTGGAGGTCCCCGACACCCCCGCCTCGGTGGTCGAGAATCAGGCCGGACCGCTCACCACCCGGTAGCGCCCGTCGCCCTCGACGTGCCGTAGGAAGATCGCGAAGGTCGCCGGCCGTCGCTTGATCAGCTCCAGCCGCCCGCCGTCCGCCGCGACGATCGATCGCGCGAGCGTCAGACCGAGCCCGGTGCCGCCGGCGCCGCTCACGTTGCGTTCGAAGACCCTGCCGCCGAGCTCCTCGGGGATGCCCGGCCCCTGGTCCGCCACCTCGATGACGATCGACTTCTCCGTGCTCGTGGTGGTGATGGTCACCGTGCCGCCGCCGTGCTGGAGCGAGTTCTCCAGGAGGGTCGCGACGGCCTGACTCAGGCCGCCCGTCGTGGCGAGCGCCCGCAGGCCGCGGCTGCCCACGAGCTTGATGGAGCGCTGCGCCCGGCGGAAGGCGGGCTCCCATTCCGTGACCTGCTGGTCGAGGACCTGATCGACGTCGATCGCCTCGGCCTGGGCGTGCCGCTGCCGCCGGGCGGCGGCGAGCAGCTCGTCGATGACCGCCGTCAGCCGCTCGACCTGCACGATCGCGGCCTCACCCTCCTCGCGGACGATCGCCGGCTCCCCCGCCGCCGCGACGATCTCCTCCAGGCGCATGTTCAGCCCCGTCAGCGGCGTGCGGAGCTGGTGCGAGGCGTCGGTGGCGAACTCGCGCTCCCGGCCGAGCAGGTCCGCGATGCGGACGGCGCTGCGGTCGAGCACCTGCGCGACGCGGTCCAGCTCCGGGATGCCGTATCTGTGCCGGCTCGGCCGGGCGTCACCTGAGCCGAGCCGCTCCGCGATCCTGGCGAGGTCCTGGAGTGGCAACGTCAGACGGAGCGAGGTCACGATGGCCAGCCCGACCGCCACACCCAGTGCCGCCAGGATGAGCGCGACAATGAGCACCAGCCGCGCCCGGACGCCCTGCTGGACCTGCGCGGCGTCCTGGCTGACCCGGACGTAGCCGTTCTCCGAACGCGCCTCTTCCGTCATCTGCCGGTGCGCGGGGGGCGCCGTACCCGCCGCGATCGGCGCGACCCCCTGCACGAACACCTGTATGTAGCGGTCGGGATAGTTCTTCTCCAGCTGCTTGGGGTCGATGGACTGCTCCTGGCTTATGGAGTATTCGACCCCGATCAGCAGCCGTGTGGCCTCCGAATGCAGCTCTGTCGCGGCCTCGTCGTGGATGAGTCTGACGACGACCACGCCCAGGGGGACCCCGAGCAGCAGTACCGCGATGACCGCGACGAGCAGCATCGAGGAGAGCAGGCGCCGACGCACGTGCTAGTCCCTTCGCCCATGCGGGCCTATTCGCGCTCGAATCGGAAGCCCACTCCCCTGACAGTGGTGATGTAACGCGGCTTGGCGGCGTCGTCCCCGAGCTTGCGGCGGAGCCAGGAGATGTGCATGTCGAGGGTCTTGGTCGACCCCCACCAGTTGGTGTCCCACACCTCCCGCATGATCTGCTCGCGGGTGACCACCTTGCCGGCGTCGCGGACGAGCACGCGCAGTAGGTCGAACTCCTTGGTGGTCAGATGGAGCTCCTTGTCCCCCATCCAGGCACGGCGGGAGTCTGCGTCGATCCTGACGCCCTGGACCACAGGTGTTTCGGAGGTGCCCCTCCGAAGCAGTGCCCGTACGCGGGCGAGCAGCTCGGCCAAGCGGAACGGCTTGGTCACATAGTCGTCGGCCCCGGCGTCGAGGCCGACGACGGTGTCGACTTCGTCGACACGTGCGGTGAGAATCAGCACCGGCGTGCCGTGCCCTTCGGCGCGGATCCGGCGCGCGACCTCAAGGCCGTCCATCTCGGGCAGTCCAAGGTCGAGAACAATGAGGTCGACACCTCCCGACAAAGCCCTTTCCAGGGCCTGCGGGCCATCAGGGCTCACCTCTACCTGATAGCCCTCCCGACGCAATGCGCGCGCCAGCGGCTCGGAAATCGAGGTGTCGTCCTCGGCGAGAAGTACGCAGGTCATGGTGCGATCGTAGGACCTTAAGGGGTTGTTTCCCGGCCACAGCGCGCGGTTTGACTTGTCGTTGACCCATCAATTGACGTAGGCAAACCCTGATAAATGGTCATTAGTCCGCACGCAAGGGTTCCAGCTTTTCGTGGCAGATCCCTGTCCGCCGTACCCAAAAGACGGATTGCCGACACGCGGCCGCCGGTTCTTAAGCAGAACGGAAAGGGCGGCAAAAAAGAACGCCCGCCGGAATGGGCGGGCGTCAAATGTCCGGAAATTTCAGGATGAGGACGAGGGCGGCTCGGCGTACCGCTGGAGGTAGAGCTGCTCCCCGAGGCTCTCGTAGAGGCCCAGCTCGGTCTCCAGGTAGTCGATGTGCATCTCCTCGTCCTTGAGGATGTCCTCGAAGATGTTGGCGGACGTGATGTCGCCACGCTCGCGCATGAACGCGATGCCCGGCTTCAGCCGCTTGACCACGCTGTACTCCAGCGCCAGGTCCGCCTGGAGCTGCTCCTTGACGGTCTGCCCGATGTGCAGCGTGTTCAGCTTCTGGTAGTTGGGCAGCCCGTCCAGGAAGAGGATGCGGTCGGTGAGCCGCTCGGCGTGCCTCATCTCGTCGAACGACTCGTGCCGGGTGTACTCGGCGAGTTTGGTGTAGCCCCAGTTCTCCTGCATCTTGGCGTGCAGGAAGTACTGGTTGATCGCGGTCAGTTCGCTGGTGAGCTGCTCGTTGAGCAACGCGATGATGTCCTTGTCGCCCTGCATCCCGGGCCCCCTCGGTCTATGCGCTGGTGACGAGGGCATCCGCCCTCTTCAGCATCGCACAGACCTTGCGCACACAGAGTGCACAGTCCCCTCCGGCGCCCGTCATGTCGCGCACCTGGCGGGCACTCTTCGCGCCGCCGGCGATGCAGTCGTGCACCTCGTCCTCGGTCACGGCTCGGCAGATGCACACGAACATGGGTCCTCGCTAAGGGGAAATCAGGTAAGGCATACCTAAGATAACGCACTCAGGTAAGGCTTGCCTAGGTGAGGCGCCCCACATCGTCGCAGGTGGACGATGTGGGGCGCCTTCCCGTTATGCGATGTTCGGCGCCTCGGCGCCGATGGTCGTGGAGTCACCGTGACCGGTGTTCACGACGGTGTCCTCGGGCAAGGTGAGCAGCCGCGTCCTGATCGACTCGACGATGGTCTCCCGCGAGGAGAAGGAGCGGCCGGTCGCCCCGGGGCCGCCCTGGAACAGGGTGTCGCCGGTGAAGACCGTGCCCAGCTCCGGGGCGTACAGGCAGACCGCGCCCGGGGAGTGGCCGGGCGTGTGCAGCACCCGGAGCTCCGGCCCGCCGGTCTCGATCACCTGACCGTCCTCCAGCGGCCGATACGGCACCTTGTCGCCGTACTCCATCTCCCAGAGGACCTGGTCGGCGGGGTGGAGCAGGATCGGCGCGCCGGTGCGTTCGGCCAGCTCGGCCGCGGCGTTGATGTGATCGTTGTGCGCGTGGGTGCACACGATCGCCCGCAACCTGCGGGAGCCGACGGCGTCGGCGATGGCGGCGGCATCGTGCGCCGCGTCGATCGCCACCACCTCATCGGCGGAGCCGACCAGCCAGACGTTGTTGTCGACCTCCCAGGTCCCCCCGTCCAGGGAGAACGTGCCCGACGTGATCAGGCGGGAGACAGCGCTCATCGTTGGTTCTCTTCTCGTGTCGTAGGGTTCGCCGGACGCGGAGGCGCCGTCACAGCACCACCACGGAGCGCAGCACCTCGCCGCGGTGCATCTTGGCGAACGCCTCCTCGACCTGGTCCAGCCCGATCGTCTCGGAGACGAACCCGTCCAGGTTGAGCCGGCCCTGCAGGTAGAGGTCGATCAGCATCGGGAAGTCCCGGCTCGGCAGGCAGTCGCCGTACCAGGAGGACTTGAGCGAGCCGCCCCGGCCGAAGACGTCGAGCAGCGGCAGGTCGAGCCGCATCTCGGGCGTGGGGACGCCCACCAGCACGACGGTGCCGGCGAGGTCGCGGGCGTAGAACGCCTGCTCGTAGGTCTCGGGCCGGCCGACCGCGTCGATGACGACGTCCGCGCCGTGGCCGCCGGTGAGCTCGCGGATCGCCTCGACGGCGTCGGTCTCCCGCGAGTTCACCGTGTGGGTGGCCCCGAAGTCGCGGGCCCAGGTGAGCTTGCGGTCGTCCACGTCCACCGCGATGACCTTTCCGGCCCCGGCCAGGTGCGCGCCGAGCACCGCCGCGTTGCCCACGCCGCCGCAGCCGATGACGGCGACCGAGTCGCCCCTGGTCACGCCGCCCGTGTTGATCGCCGCGCCGAGCCCGGCCATCACGCCGCAGCCGAGCAGCCCGGCGACCGCGGGCTTCGCCTCCGGGTTCACCTTGGTGCACTGCCCGGCGGCCACGAGGGTCTTCTCCGCGAACGCGCCGATGCCGAGCGCCGGGCTGAGGACCGTTCCATCGGCGAGCGTCATCTTCTGCGTCGCGTTGTGCGTGTTGAAGCAGTACCACGGACGTCCGCGCAGGCAGGCCCGGCACTGGCCGCACACCGCGCGCCAGTTGAGGATCACGTAGTCGCCCGGGGCGACGTCGGTGACACCGGGGCCGACCGCCTCGACCACTCCCGCCGCCTCGTGCCCGAGCAGGAACGGGAACTCGTCGTTGATCCCGCCCTCGCGGTAGTGCAGGTCGGTGTGGCAGACACCGCAGGCCTGGACGTTCACCACGGCCTCGCCCGGGCCGGGATCGGGCACGTGGACCGTCTCCAGCGTCACCGCCTCGCCCTTGCCCCGTGCGATCACACCCTGGACCTCATACGGCATTCTTGACACCTCATCTCGAATGGGAAAACCTCAGGATTTCCACCGTGCCGGAGTTCGTCAAGCTCACCGGCCTGTGGAAGGCGAGGTGCGACGAACGACATACGGTTGAACGAGCCCGAGGCCGCGGGCGGGACGGCGGCGGATCCGCATCACCTCGACCCCCTCGGCGCCCTCCAGCCGGTGCGCCATCTCGGCGTCGGCCAGGATCGCCCCGGGCCGTGCGATGGCGGTCAGCCGGGCCGCCAGGTTGACCGTCGTGCCGAACACGTCGCCCATCACCGGGAGCACCGGGCCGTAGGAGAGCCCGATGCGCACGTCGGGCCCCTCCTCGCCGCGCCCGTTGGACCGCTTGAGCTCGTCGACCAGGTCGAGGGCGATCCGTCCCGCGGTCACCGGATCGGTGGCGGTGAACAGCACCTCGTCGCCGAGCGTCTTGACCAGCCGCCCGCCGTGTGACGCGATCACGTCGGAGGTGCGCGCCTCGAACCCCTCGACCAGGTCGGCCAGCGCGAACTCGTCCAGCTGCCGCGAGAACGCCGTGAACGACACCATGTCGGCGAAGCCCACGGCCAGCGACAGGCGCGACGTGGTGGGCAGCTCCTCGGCCATCTCGGCGATGGCGAGCAGGCGGCTCGTGGTGGCGGCGAGCTGCGCCCGCCAGACGTGGAGCAGCGTCTGTTCGAAGTCCGGCAGGAACCGGGCGGCGATCTCCATCGACCGGGCCAGGTCCTCGTCGCTCGGCCGCGTCCCGGGCTCGAGGATCGCGCCCATCATGATCTCCGCCTGCCACTCCGCCAGCCGCGAGGTCGTACGGCCGAGCGCCCGCGCCATCCGGACGATCGCCTGTTCGTCGAGGAGGCCGGTCTCCAGCATCGCGCGGATCCGGCGCAGCGCGTCGACGTCGCCGTCGTTGAACGCGACGGCGTCGTCGGCGAGCGTGGCGAAGCCGAGCGCGCGCCAGATCCGCCCGGTGAACTCCTGCGGCAGATCGGCGGCGGCGGCGACCTCGCCGCGGGTGTAGCGGGGCGGCGACCCGACGAACAGCCGCCGGATGTCGTCAGAGGTGGGACGCCGTGTGGCCACCTTCCCCTCCTGCCGGGCTACTTGCCGTCGATGGTCCCATCGGAGGCATCCTCCACCAGGCGGAACAGCTCCTGGCGCACGAGCTGGATCTTCGGGATGTCCAGGAGATCGATCTCGCCCTTCTCGGAGGCCGACTCGACCCGGAGCGTCCCGCACCCGAGGAACCTCTCGAAGAACCTCTGGTCGGAGCTGACGCTGTTGACCTTCGCCATCGGGATGTCCTCTTCCGACTTGTTCAGGATGCCGGTGCTGATGGCGAAGCGGTGCGACGTCAAGGTGTACGACGTGGTCTTCCACCGCAGGTAGGGGATAAACGTCCACAGCGTCAGGGCGACGAACGCGACCACCCCCACCGCGATCCGAGCGTACGCGGCGTAGGTGTAGTCGCCGGGGATGAAGTAGATCGCCGCTCCGGCGACGGCCACGACGAGGACGAGGGCGAGGACGGGAAGCACGAGCCGCTTCCAGTGAGGGTGGAACGAGAGCACGAGGCGCTCGCCCTCGGTCAAATGGTGTTCGGGGAGACCCATGCGGCAAATCGTGGCACGTTCGGGGCCGGCGCGCGACGGTCCCCGCGGCGCGTCCGCCGATCTCCGCGGTCGTTCACGGGTTCGCGGGGCGCACGTGGACCACGTCGCCCGCGCTGAGCGCGTGCTCCTCGCCGCCCGCGCGTATGAGCAGGCAGCCGGTGCCGTCCACGCCGGTGGCGACTCCGATCAGCGCCCGGTTGCCCGGCAGCTCCACCCGGACCTCCTGCCCGATCGTCGCGCACGAGGCGAGATAGGCGGCGCGCAGGCCGCAGGCGTCCGGATCGCCGCCGACCGAGGTCCACTCGCGGTAGTGCGTCTCGATCTCACGGAGAATCGCCCGCAGCAGCGGGTCGCGGTCGAGGCAGGCGGCCTTCTCGACGGCCAGCGAGGTCGCCCGCTCGACCGGCAGCTCCTCCGGCCGCATCGAGACGTTGAGCCCGATCCCGACGACGATGCCGCCCTCCACCCGCTCGGCGAGGATGCCGGCCAGCTTGCGCTCCCCGATCAGCAGGTCGTTGGGCCACTTCAGCCGGACGTCCACCTCGGCCAGCCGCCGTACGGCAGCGGCGGCGGCGACGCCGACCAGCAGCGGCAGCCAGCCCAGCCGGGCGGGCCGCGCCGCCGCTGCGCCGGGCCGGAACAGCATCGAGACGGTCAGTCCGGAGCGCGGCGGCGCCGACCAGACGCGGTCCAGCCGTCCGCGCCCCGCCGTCTGGGCCTCGGCGACGAGCACCGCGCCCTCGGGCGCGCCGCCCCGGGCCGCCTCGGCGAGGTCGGCGTTCGTGGACCCGGCCCGTTCCACCACGGTGATCTCGGACCAGAGCGATCCGGGACGGACGAGGGCCTGACGCAGCGCCCGCTCCGACAGCGGCGGCCGATCAAGGTCGGTGAAGCGCGATTCCGGCATTTGCCCAGGCTACCGGCCGCGCCGGGTTCGCCTTCGATCGGGGACGGGCCCGGCGCCGCCGCGCGCGCCCGGCGGGCGTAGCCTGAACGCACCCGGGCGTCGGGACACGGGGCGGCGCACCGCCCGATCATGGTTCCAGGCCCGCCCCTGTGAGCAGCGACGATGGGATCGTGACCGTGCGACCGGCCGACAGCACCGCCCCCCGCCCCGGACCGGTCACCAGGATCCGGGTCCGGCAGGTGTCGGGCTCCGGCGTACGCGACCGGCGGGACGATCTGGCCACCGAGGAGCCGCTGGAGATCCGGCTCACCGCCGGAGGCGAGAGCCGTACGGTCGCGATCACCATGCGGACGCCCGGCGCGGACTTCGAGCTGGCCGCCGGGTTCCTGCACGGCGAGGGCGTCGCCGGCGCCGGGGACATCGCGGCCATCGGCTACTGCACGGACGCGGACCTGGAACCGGAGGCCCGCTACAACACCGTGACGGTCCGGCTGGCCGCCCCGCGGCTGCCGGACATCCCGCAGCTTGAGCGGCATTTCGTGACGTCCAGCGCCTGCGGGGTGTGCGGGACGGCCAGCCTGGACGCGCTGCGCGGCCGCTGTGCGCCCCTCGCCGACACGTCCCGGCTCACCGTCTCCCCCGAGGTGCTGTACGGCCTTCCGCACCGGCTCAGGCAGGCGCAGGGGGTGTTCGGGCGGACCGGCGGCCTGCACGCGGCGGGCCTGTTCACCGCCGACGGGACCCTGGTGACCGCCCGCGAGGACGTGGGGCGGCACAACGCCGTGGACAAATTGGTCGGCTGGGCGCTGCTGAACGGCCGGCTGCCGCTCGCCGAGCACGTCCTGCTGGTCAGCGGCCGGTCCAGCTACGAGATCATGCAGAAGGCGCTGGCGGCGGGCGTCCAGCTGGTCTGCGCGGTGTCGGCGCCCTCGTCCCTCGCCGTGGACCTGGCCCGCGAGTTCGGCCTCACCCTCGTCGGCTTCCTGCGCGACGAGCGGTTCAACATCTACTCCGGGGCCGAGCGGATCACCGCCTGACCCGGCGCCGGAGCCCGGCGCCGGGTTCGGAGGCTCAGCCGGTGTTCTGCAGGCCCGCGGCGACGCCGTTCACCGAGAGGAGCAGCAGCGTGGACAGCCGGTCCCGCTCGTTCTCGGAGAGGTCGCCGTCGGCCCGCAGCGCCGACAGCGCACGGAGCTGGAGGTGGCTCAGCGCGTCCACGTAGGGGTCGCGGAGCTGCACGGCCCGGGACAGGACGCGGCGGTTCTCCAGGAGCCGCGTGTGCCCGGTCGTCTCCAGGACGAGCTTCCTGGTCAGGTCGTACTCGGTGAGCACCTGCCCGGCGAAGTCGTCCCTGCCGCCGAGCGCGAGATAGCGCGCGGCGATCGACCGGTCGGTCTTGGCCAGCGACATCTCGACGTTGTCCAGCAGCGACGCGAACAGCGGCCACTCCCGGTAGGCCGACCGCAGCTCCGCCAGCCCGCCACCCGAGACCACCTCGGCCAGGCCGCTGCCCAGGCCGTACCAGCCGGGGAGGTTGACCCGGGTCTGCGCCCAGGCGAACACCCACGGGATGGCGCGCAGGTCGTCCAGGGAGCGGGGCGCGCCGAGCCCGCGGCGGGCGGGACGCGAGCCGAGCCGCAGCGAGCCGATCTCCTCAAGGGGGCTGACCAGGGCGAACCACTCGGGGAAGCCCGGCGCCTCGGTCAGCGCCCGGTAGGCGCGCTCCGATGCCGACGCCACCCGCTCGGCCAGCGCGCGGAACTTCGCCGCCGCGGCGGCCGTACGCGACTCGACGGTGGGCGTGGACGCGAGCAGCACGGCGTTGGTGACCTGCTCGATGTGCCGCCGCGCGATGGCGGAGTGCCCGTAGCGGGCGAAGATGACCTCGCCCTGCTCGGTGACCTTGAACCGGCCGGCGACCGAGCCCGGGGCCTGGGCGAGCACCGCCCGGTTCGCCGGGCCGCCGCCCCGGCCGAGGGCGCCGCCCCGGCCGTGGAAGAGGGTGAGCTTGACGTCGTTGTCCTTCGCCCAGGCGGTCAGCGCGGCCTGCGCGTCGTACAGGCGCAGCGTCGCGGCGGCTGGGCCGAGCTCCTTGGCCGAGTCGGAGTAGCCGAGCATGACCTCGAGGCGGCGGCCGTTGGCGGCGAGCCTGCGGCGTACCGGCTCCAGCTCCAGCATGCCGGTCAGCACGTCGGCGGAGTTGTCCAGGTCGGCGCCGGACTCGAACAGCGGCACGACGTCGAGGACCGGGGCCCGGTCGCCGAGCGCGTGCCGGGCCAACTCGTACACGGCCGCGATGTCGTCGGCCGAACGGGTGAAGGACACGACGTACCGGGAGCAGGCGGTCACGCCGAACCGCTCCTGGATCCAGGCGATCGTCCGGATCGTGGCGAGGACCTCCTCGCCGCGCTCGGAGAGCGACCCGGCGGCGATCTCCTCCAGGGTGGCCGCGTGGACCTGGGAGTGCTGGCGCACCTCCAGCTCGGCCAGGTGGAACCCGAACGTCTCCACCTGCCAGATCAGGTGCTGCAGCTCGCCGTACGCCTGGCGGACGGCTCCGGCGCCGCGCAGGGACTCCTGAGCGATCCTGAGGTCGTCGAGCAGCTCGGACGGCGAGCGGTAGGCGAGGTCGAGGTCGCGGCTGCGGGTGGCCGCGATGCGGGTGGCGACGTAGAACAGCCACTGCCGATGCGGCTCCTGCGGCGAGCGGGTGGCCATCTCCGACACCAGGTCGGGGAAGTCACCGGTGGCGCGGGCCAGCGCCTCGCGCAGCTTCGCGGACGGGGGCGTGTCCATGGCGCCCGCGGTCATCGTGCGCCCGATCCGGGTGGCGGCGTTCTCCAGCGCGGTGAGCACGTGATCGGCCTGGATCAGGATGGCCTCGCGGGTGACCTTGGACGTCACGTTCGGGTTGCCGTCGCGGTCGCCGCCGATCCAGCTTCCGTACCGGATGAACGCCTTGGCGAGCGGCTCGCGCGTCCCCGTACCGGGTTCGAGCGCCGCGTCCATCGCCCGGTAGATCATCGGCACGGTGCGGAAGAGCGTCTCGTCGAAGGCCGCCATGGCGGTGCGCACCTCGTCGAGCGGGTCGAGCTTGGTCGAGCGGAGCTGGGCGGTCCGCCAGAGCAGGTCGATCTCCTCCAGCAGCCGCCGGTGGGCCTCCTCCCGCTCGCCGGCCCCTCTGCCGGGCGCGTTGTACGCGTCGAGCTGCCCGCTGATCCGCTGGATGGCGGTGACGACGGCGCGGCGCCGCGCCTCGGTCGGGTGGGCGGTGAGCACCGGACGGTATTCGAGCCCCTCGACGAGGTCGGCGGGCCGCTGGTCGCCGCCCAGCCGCTCGTCGCCGCGCAGCTCCTGCACGGCCTCCGCGAGCGACTCCCTGAGCGGAACGTCGTCGCGGTCCCGCTGCCCCAGGATCCGGATGCGGTAGTGCTCCTCGGCGAGGTTGGCCAGATGGAAGTAGCAGGTGAACGCGCGCGCGATCTGGACCGCGCGGTCGAGGGGCCACTCGGCGACGAGGGCGGCGACCTCGTCGGCCGTCGTGTCGCCGCGCCGGGCGCCGATCACCGCTTTGCGCAGGCGCTCGACGTCGGCGAGGAGGTCGGGACCGCCGTGTTCGGCGATCACCTGGCCCAGGAGTCCACCCAGGAGTCGGACGTCGGCACGGAGCTCATCAGGCATCTCCGTGACGGCACTCTGTCGTTCGGCAGGAGCGATGGCGGCCATGTTTTGAAGACTAGCGAGTTCGGTCACAACGTCGGATATCGGTCTCACCAATTGGACTAGACCACTGCGCCGTCGCCGCCGGCCAGCGGAAACGCCGCGCCGGCGTCAGGTCGGGCGGGACACCGCCGCGACGATCTCCGGAAGCCGGTTGTTCCCGATCATGCCGCCGAGCCTGCGGCCTCCCCACGCGGCCAGCAGCCCGTACGGCACGGCGAGCACGCTCACCCAGGTAAGGCCGAACAAGGCCGGCAGCACGACGGGAAGCGCGACCATGCCGACGCCGAGCATCCCCAGCAGGGAGCCGAGGAACGCCTCGCCGCCCTGCCCGGGGGCCGCACCGCTGAAGGCGTTGAGCCGCTCGGGAAGGGTGTAGGGCACGAGGACGCTGGTCACCGCCCCAACACCGAGGCTGACCCCGAGCACGCCCCACGCGGTGAACATCGCGGGGACGGACCAGAGCGGCTCGCCCGCGACAAGGGACGCGCCGACGGAGAGCACCAGCAGCAGCGGCACCGCGATGATCGCGGCGGCGAGCTGCCGCCCGGCGAAGTCGGCGCGTACGTCGCGCTCGGTGGAGAAGGCGACCGCGTTCATCCAGAGGGAGCGGCCGTCGATGCCGAAGGAGTTGGACGCCTGGATTCCGATGATCATCGCGGCCATGCAGACGGGACCGATCACGAACAGGGGGCCGCGCCAGGCCTCCGGTCCGCGCAGCGAGAACATGACGATGCCGGACACCACGAGCGCCATGAACCAGGCGATCCGGCCGCGCGGCTCCCGCCGGGCGTACTTGAGCTCCTTGGCCGCGACCGCGCCGACCATGCCCTGCGGCAGGAGGCCGCCCAGGCGCGACCGGCGTACGGCGCCGCCGCTCTGGTTGGAGGAGTCGGGCGTGACCAGGGCGCGGCGCAGCGCCGCGATCCACAGCCAGGCGAGCACCGCGACCGCCACCACGAGGACCGCGAGCTCGCCGAGCCCGGCGAGGCCGCCGCTCGCGATCGCGTGGGCGGCCATGCCGGGCGGCGTCCAGCGCAGCACGGAGGCCGCCGCGTCGAGCATCGCGGCCGGGTCGGTGGACAGGCCGCCGTTGACGAGCAGCCCGGGGAGCTGGAAGACCAGGAGGAGCAGCACGGCGCCGACCGCGAGCGCGTCACGCCCGCGACGGCTGCGCAGCGAGGCCGACAGCGCGGTGGTGACGGCGCGCGAGGCGACCAGGCACAGCGCGAACTGCAGCAGCACGGCCGGGATGCCGATCAGCACGCCGACCGGCCCGGACGCGAGGCCGACCACCGCGCCCGAGAGCGCGACCAGCGAGGCCAGCGGCCACGGTCCGGTCGCGGAGGCGGCCAGCAGCCCGGCCGCCATCTGCCGGGTGGTGAGCGGGAAGAGCGCCAGCCGGGACGGGTCGAGCGTCTCGTCCAGGCCGAACGCCAGCAGCGGGACGAAGATCCACCCCAGTGTGAACAGGGTGAACGCCACGATCCCGATGTTCAGCGCGATGTCGGGGTCGGTGGCCAGCCGCAGCAGGGAGAACAGGGTGAAACCCCCGGCGGCGCAGGCCAGCGCGAGCAGGGAGGTGAAGGCGAAGCCGAGCTGCTTGGCCACGTCACCGCGCAGGTTGCCGCGGATCAGCCGCAGCTTCAGACGGACGAAGAGCCCAACCACGACAGCCCCTCCTCTCCGGTCCCGCGCGCGCCGACCAGGTCGAGGAACGCCTCGTTGAGCGTGCGGCCGTTCCGGATGACGTCGAGCGGCCCCTGGGCCACGACGCTGCCCCGGCTCATCACGGACACCCAGTCGCAGAGCCGCTCGACAAGGTCCATGACGTGGCTGGAGAAGACGACCGTGGACCCGGACGAGGTGTACCGCTGAAGGACGTCGACCAGCGTGTTCGCCGAGACCGGATCGACACCCTCGAACGGCTCATCGAGGAAGAGCACGTCGGGGTTGTGCAGCAGCGCGGCGGCCAGGCCGATCTTCTTGCGCATGCCCGTGGAGTAGTCCACGACCAGCTTGTCCTGGGAGTCGACGAGGTCCATGACGCGCAGCAGCTCGGCGGCCCGCTGCTCGACCTCGGCGCGCGGGATGCCCCTGAGCTCGCCGTTGTACATCAGGAGCTCACGGCCGGAGAGCCGCTCGAACAGGCGCAGCCCCTCGGGGAGGACGCCGATGCGCGACTTGACCTTGACCGGGTCTCTCCACACGTTGTGCCCGTTGATCTCGACCAGGCCGGCGTCCGGCCGCAGCAGCCCGGTGATCATGCTGAGGGTGGTGGTCTTGCCCGCGCCGTTGGGGCCGACCAGTCCGGCGAAGCTGCCCCTGGGCACCACGAGGTCCACACCCGCGACGGCGACCTGCGCGCCGAATCGTTTGACGAGTCCTTGGGTGCGTACTGCCTCGGGCTTTGCTTCAACCATGCCCTCAACTCTGCCAGATCACCGGTGGTGGACGCGTGGCCGCCGGCTGCGAGCTTAATCACGCTGACCAGGAGCATTTACTGTTAGGAAACTTTCCTTTAGATTTGCCGTAATCACCCCCAGCGAAGGAAGCACGACATGCGAAGAATGATCGCGTTCTTGGCAGGGCTGGCCGTCGCCCTCGCGACCGTGGTGGTCGTCGCCTCGCCGGCGTCGGCACACGGGTACATCTCCGACCCGCCGAGCCGCCAGGCGAACTGCGCCGAGCGCCGCGTGCCCAACTGCGGACAGATCATCTGGGAGCCGCAGAGCTGGAAGGCCCCAAGGGCCTGCGGAACTGCAGCGGCGGCGACGCGCGGTGGGCGCCGCTCGACGACGAGACCAAGCCGTGGCCGGCCGCCAGCGTCGGCGACACGGTCACGTTCAACTGGCTGATCGAGGCCCGGCACGCCACCAGCACCTGGGAGTACTACGTCGGGGACACCCGGATCGCAGTGTTCGACGACCACGGCAGGGAACCGGGATCGACCGTCGCGCACACGGTGAGCCTCGGCGGCAGGACCGGCCGCATCAAGGTGCTCGCCATCTGGAACATCGCCGACACCGAGAACGCCTTCTACAACTGCGTCGACCTCCAGGTCGGCCCCGGCGGCGGCGACCCGAGCCCGTCGCCCAGCCCGAGCCCGAGCCCGAGCACGCGGCCCACGCCCAGCCCGTCGCCGACGTCGAGCCCGACCTCGGGTCCGGCCGGCGACTGGACCGCCGGCACCGCGTACCAGGGCGGTGACGTGGTGATCTACAACGGCGTCGCCTACCGCTGCCTCCAGGCGCACACCGCGCTGGTCGGCTGGGAGCCGCCGAACGTCCCCGCGCTCTGGCGGCGCGTGGCTTGACGCACTCCCCGGCGGGGGTCGCCCCGTGCCGGAGCGGCCCCCGCTGGTTACCCTGCGAACATGACCGCGGAACGGGCACCTGAGATCGACGTCCACACGACCGCAGGAAAGCTCGCCGACCTGGAGCGCCGCCAGGACGAGGCGGCCCACGCCGGTTCGGCGAGGGCGGTGGAGCGACAGCACGCCAAGGGCAAGATGACCGCCAGGGAGCGGGTGCGCGCCCTGCTGGACGAGGACTCGTTCGTCGAGTTCGACGCCATGGCCAGGCACCGGTCCACGAGCTTCGGCCTCGACCGGGAGCGCCCATACGGCGACGGCGTGGTCACCGGCCACGGCACCGTGGACGGCCGCCCGGTCGCCGTGTTCGCGCAGGACTTCACGGTCTTCGGCGGCTCGCTCGGCGAGGTCTTCGGCGAGAAAATCGTCAAGGTCATGGACCACGCGCTCAAGACCGGCTGCCCGGTGGTCGGCATCAACGACTCCGGCGGCGCGCGGATCCAGGAGGGGGTCGTCTCCCTCGGCCTGTACGCCGAGATCTTCAAGCGGAACGTGCACGCGTCGGGCGTGATCCCGCAGATCTCGCTGGTCATGGGCCCGTGCGCGGGCGGCGCGGTCTACTCCCCCGCCCTGACGGACTTCGTGCTGATGGTCCGGGAGAAGTCCCACATGTTCATCACCGGCCCGGACGTCATCAGGACCGTGACCGGCGAGGAGGTGACGTTCGAGGAGCTCGGCGGCGCGCACGCGCACGGCTCCAGGTCGGGTGTGGCGCACTACGAGGCGGCGGACGAGGAGGACTGCCTGGAGTACGCGCGGGCGCTGCTGTCCTACCTGCCGTCCAACAACCTGGACGACGCCCCCGTCTACACCGCCGACACGCCGATGGAGGTCACCGGCGAGGATCTCGAACTCGACGCCGTCATCCCCGACTCGGCGAACAAGCCGTACGACATGCGCTCCGTGGTCGAGCGTGTCCTGGACGACGGCGAGTTCCTGGAGGTGCACGCGGGCTTCGCGCCGAACCTCGTGGTCGGCTTCGGCCGGGTCGACGGGCGCTCGGTCGGTGTGGTCGCGAACCAGCCGTTGAGTTTCGCCGGAACGCTCGACATCGCCGCCTCCGAGAAAGCCGCGCGTTTTGTACGGACTTGTGATGCTTTTAATATTCCGGTCTTGACATTTGTTGATGTTCCGGGATTCCTGCCAGGTACTGACCAGGAATGGAACGGAATCATCCGCCGCGGCGCGAAACTCCTCTACGCGTACGCCGAGGCGACCGTCCCCCTGGTCACGGTCATCACCCGCAAGGCGTACGGCGGGGCGTACGACGTCATGGGGTCCAAGCACCTCGGCGCGGACGTCAACCTCGCCTGGCCGACCGCGCAGATCGCGGTCATGGGCGCGCAGGGCGCGGTCAACATCCTCTACCGTCGCGAGCTGGCCGCGGCCGAGGACCCCGAGGCGGCCCGCGCCGGGTTCGTCCGGGAGTACGAGGACACGCTGGCCAACCCCTATCTGGCGGCCGAGCGCGGATACGTGGACGCCGTGATCAGGCCGTCGGAGACCAGGGTCCAGATCGTCAGGGCGCTGCGCTCCCTCCGCAACAAGCGGGCGGCACTCCCACCCAAGAAGCACGGGAACATCCCGCTCTGACCGGCCCGGAGGCGATATGCACCGGAATCGCGCGCGACGCCCCGACTCGGGAGGAACTCGCCGCACCCGTCCCGGGCGGCACTCCCGCCCCGATACCGGGCGCAAAGAATGGGCAAACCCCGCACATGGGATGCAGAAGGGACTGCTGCGCACTCATGGGGCTCGGCGTTCGGCCATGCTTCGGCATTAGATCAGCGGAACAGGGTGTCAACGGCCTCAAGAGTTGGGAGTATCTAGAAAAGGGGGAGATATAGTCAGCCGATCATCTAGTGACGAGTCCTGGAGGACAACATGGCCATCCCGGACCTCACCGCACACAGCATGGCTGCCAAGTACGCGGTCCTCGTAGACGTCGGTTACCTGTACGCGGCGGCCGGCGAAGTCCTACTGGGGGCGAAAGAGCGCAAAGAGTACCGAGTCGCCGCCGACGAGCTGATCCAGTCGCTGCAGAAGCACGCGCTGGAGCGCATTCCCGGCGAGCTGCTGCGCGTCTACTGGTACGACGCCGCGCGGGACCGGGTCCCGACCGTGGACCAGCGCGTGATCGCCCAGCTTCCCTGGGTGAAGGTACGGCTTGGCAACCTGAACGCGCGTGGCCAGCAGAAAGGCGTGGACGCCCAGATCCGCAGCGACCTGGAAGCCCTCGCCCGGCACCACGCCGTCAGCGACACCGTGTTGATCGCGGGCGATGAGGACATGGTTCCCGCGGTCGAGGCCGCGCAGGCATACGGCGTACGTGTTCATCTTTGGGGGGTTGAGCCGCCGTTCGGCACCAACCAGGCCGAGCGGCTGGTGTGGGAGTCCGACACCGTCGAGATATTGAGCGCCGATTTTCTCCGTCCCTACTTCAACCGCGCGCCCGTCCCCGTCCCCGTGCCCGTCACGCCCGCGCCGTCACCGGCGCAGGTGTTCGCCGGCCGTACGGTCAAGCCGGTGCCGAAGGCGCCGGTCGGGCAGATCACCAAGCTGGGGCCCGGGCGGCCGCACGTGGAGGAGGTCGGCGAGCACGTCGCGCAGAAATGGATCCTCACTCGGGGCCGCGACAACATCCGGGACCTACTTCCCGGGCCCATCCTGCCGACCGTGATCGACACCGAGCTGCTGATCGAGGCGGAGAAGGAGCTGGGCCACTCGCTGCGCCCGTACCCGGAGGCGCGGGTGTGGCTCCGGGACGGCTTCTGGGCCAGGGTCTACCGCGAGTTCGACCTCGGGGTCGGCGTCTCAAGCAAGTGACCGCCCGGCCGCGGAAGGAGAACGTGGCCGGGAGGTGTGCGACGACCGCGGGCGGCGGGTTCCGGCGCGCTCGCGCCGGGGACGGCGGAGCGGTCGGCGCCGGGCGTGACCAGCCTCGACGGTGAGGTCTGATTTCCGCCGGTGCGTGGGGGCGGACAGGGCATAACGTCGAATACGTGAGCACCCGAGAACTTGACTTCGACTCGTGCTACGCGGCGGCCTCCGCCCGTGATTCCCGCTTCGACGGGCGTTTCTACACGGCGGTCACCTCCACGGGCATCTACTGCCGACCGATCTGCCCGGCCAGGACTCCGGCGCGGAAGAACGTCCGGTTCTACCATCACGCCGCCGGCGCCGAGGCCGCGGGCTTCCGTCCCTGCCGCCGGTGCCGCCCCGAGCTGAGCCCGGGCGCGCCCGGCTGGAACGTGCGGGCCGATCTCGTCGGACGGGCGCTCCGCCTGATCAGCGACGGCGACGCCGACGACCACGGCGTCGCCGGGCTCGCGCGGCGGCTCAACGTCACCGAACGCCATCTCCACCGGCTGTTCGTCGCCGAGTTGGGCACCGGGCCGCTCGCCGTCGCCAGGACCAGGCGGCTGCTGCTGGCCAAGCAACTGCTCACCGAGACACATCTGCCGATGACCGACGTCGCGTTCGCGGCGGGCTTCGGCAGCGTCCGCCAGTTCAACGCCGCCATGAAGGAGTCGTACGGCTTCGCCCCCGGCGACCTCAGGAAGGCGAACGGGCCGATGGGCGGCGCGCCGGGATCGCGCCTGCTCCCCCACGGGCTCACGTTGCGGCTGCACTACCGTCCTCCCTACGACGCGGCGGCGCTGTTCCGCTATCTGGCCGCCCGTGCCATTCCGGGCACGGAGGCGGTCACCCAGCTGGACGAGCAGAGCGAGGGGAGCTACCTGCGGGCCGTCCCCGGCGGCTGGATCGCGCTGGCTCCCATGGCCGACCACATCCGGCTCACTGTACGTACCGGCGACACGCGGCAGCTCGCCCGGATCGTGGCCCGCTGCCGCCGCCTGCTCGACCTGGACGCCGACCCCGAGGCGATCGCCGCGGTGCT
This sequence comes from Microtetraspora malaysiensis, assembly GCF_050947145.1. Lineage (NCBI taxonomy): Bacteria > Bacillati > Actinomycetota > Actinomycetes > Streptosporangiales > Streptosporangiaceae > Microtetraspora > Microtetraspora malaysiensis. The sequence continues at coordinate 1,541,344 of NZ_CP191998.1, read as the reverse complement.
CGGCACGACGTCCGTCGGCCCGCTGGTCGAACGGCGTCCAGGGCTGCGCGTGCCGGGCGCGTTCGACGGCTTCGAGCTGGCCGTACGCGCCGTGGTTGGGCAGCAGATCTCCGTCGCCGGGGCGCGGACGCTTCTCGGCCGCATCGCGGCCCGGGCGGGCACCACCGCCACTGCGCCCGGCCAGGACGGGGCGGACGGCGAACCCGCCGCGCCGGTGACGACGCTCTTCCCGACGGCCGAGCGCCTCGCCGAAGCCGACCTCGACGGCATCGGGCTCACCCGGCGCAGGGTCGCCACGCTGCGGGCGCTCGCCGAGGCGGTCGCCGAGGGCCGGATCGACCTCGACGGCGCCGAGGACGTCCCAGAGACGACGGCCAAGCTGCTCACGATCCCGGGCATCGGCCCGTGGACCGCGAGCTACGTCGCGCTGCGCGCGCTCGGCGACCCGGACGCCTGGCCGGGCGGCGACCTGGTGCTGAAGAAGACCATGCAGTGCCTCGGCATCCCGGCCGATCACGCGGAGCGATGGCGGCCCTGGCGGGCGTACGCGGCGCTCCATCTGTGGAGCTCGACCGCCGACCCGGCCGCCGTCTGCGCCATCTGAAGAACGTCGGACAAGAACGCCAGACAGGAGGGAGCGGCGGGCCGGTCCGGCCCGCCGCGATCGAAATGATCGTTGCTCAAGTGCTGTCCACCCCCGTGGGTCCGATGAGCGTGCTCACGCGGGACGGCGCCGTCGTCGCGGCCGGGTTCTGCGCGGACCCCCACGACCAGTTCGTCCGCCTTCCGGCCGCGCTCCAGGAGCTGCCGCTGGTCGAGGGCGACCTCGGTGACATCGCGCAGGCCGTCCGCGACTATCTGGACGGCGAGCTCGACGCCCTGGACCGGGTCCCGACGACGCAGCCGGGAACTTCGACGCGGCAGCGTCTCTACACGGCGCTGCGCAGCGTGCCCGCCGGCACCACCGTGTCGTACGGCACGCTGGCCGAGATGGCGGGGCTGCCGAAGACAGCGGCCCGGGCCGCGGGGTCGGCGTGCGCGCAGAATTTGATCGCGCCGTTCGTGCCGTGCCACCGCGTCCTGCCCACGACGGGCGGGTTCGGCGGCTACTACTACGGCGTGCCGGTGAAGGAGTGGCTGCTCGCCCACGAAAGCCGCCGGCCCACCTCCTGACGACAGGGCCGTCGGCCGGGACCCGGCATGGGCCCCGGCTGTCAGCCCGTGACGACGGACTGGACCTCGCCGACGGGGACGTCCCTGGTGACGGTGGCCCGCAGCGGCGTGTACGCGATGGGCGCGCCGCCCTGGCCGACCGCGCCGGTCACCGGCCACACCGCGGTGACCGTCATGGTGTAGACCTGGCGCGGCAGGTCGATCGAGGCCCTCAGGTAGCGGACGCCGCAGGTGAAGTCGCCGCCCTTGGCGTACGGGTGCCCGGTGGCGCCGCAGCTCTGGCGCACCTCGGCGCGGTCGGACGTGGTGCCCGCGTCGATCTCGATGTTCTTCAGCGTGGCGGTCACCGTCGCGCTCATCACGCCGGGCAGGGTGGCGGTCACCGAGCGGGTCACCGGTCCCGCGCCGTCCAGCCAGACCCAGGTCGGCAGGTTGACGAAGCTCCGGGCGTCCGGGCTGAGCTTGAGCTTCGGCTCGGGGACGGTCAGCGCGGCCCGCGCGATCTGCAGCAGTTCCTCCGGGGTGATGCCCGCGGGAGGGGTCTGGCCGTTCTGCACCCACACGGCCGGGGTGAGCGCGCCGGCGCAGGCCAACCCGTTCGGGTCGGCATCGTTGTACGCGGGGCGCCACCAGCGCCCCTCCTGCCCCAGCTTGTCGCGGTAGCGCTGGAGGAGGCTGTTCGTGTCCCCGCCGGAGCCGGCGAGGTCGGGGTCGGCCCCCAGAGCGTGGCGCAGCGCCTCGTCCTGCTCGCGCACCATCTCGTCGGCGTTCTTGTACGGCTCGTACCAGCAGGGGCGCGGGATCCGATAGCCGTCGCCCTTCGCACCTCCGCCGCCGAGGCCGTTGCCGGACAGCACGATGGAGGAGTTCCTCAGCCGGATCCCGGCGGTGCGGCCCTCCTGGAACCCCTCGGCGGTCGGACGGCCCGGCCCCGGAGTCGGAGCCGCCGACACGGCGGCGCGCGCGGCCGGAGACAGGGACAGGACCAGGGCAAGGGGCAGGGGCAGGGCCAGGACCGCGGTCAGGGGCCGGGACCGGGCGGCGGACGATCTCATCGGACGCACCTCTTCGCGGACGCGGCGGGATAGGTGGCGAGGCGGAACAGCCTGACCCGCCAGACGCCGTGCTCGTCCCGGCCGATCGACCCGGCCCACAGGTAGGTCGAAAGCGGCGGCCGGGTCCAGCCCGGCTGGTCCGCGATCGGCTGCCCGGCCAGGTCGGTCATCCGGATCCCCGACTCGTCCACGCAGCCGAGCACCAGCACGCCCATCCGGTCGCCGATCGTGACCTCGGAGTCGATCCGCAGCGCGTAGAGCCGGGCCACGCCGCGCGCGGAGCGCCCGCGATCGCGGAACGCGTTCAGGCGGGTCGCGATGTCGCCGACGGCGCTCTCCTCCACCTTCTGGAGGTAGGAGCGGTCCCGTCCGCCGCTGGTGACGGCCCGCCACATGGCGGTGTAGCTCTCGGCGTACGTGCGGAGCGCTCCGGCCACGTGGGGGTCGGTCCCCGCGGGCCACTCGATCTCGACGCGTACTCCGTCGCCGGCCGCGACCCGCTCGGTGCCCGGGCCGATCGGCGACTCCGTGGGACGGCCGGGGCCGGGCGACGTCTCGCCTACGGCGGTCGCGAGGGCTCCGGCCGGCTCGAACCGCGGCTCCGGGTGAGCCGGGGCGCAGGCGGCGGCGATGAGACCGCCGGCCAGCACGGCGGCGGCGAACCGGACGTCACGTCGCACCGGCGGCCTCCTCAGTGCGGAACGCGGGTACGGCCGGCCCGCGCCCCCGCCGATCCGCCGCCGGGGCCGTCCGGCGCTCGTCACGCGAGCCGCGGGGCGCCGAGGTCCGACGCGAGGTCGCGGCGCCAGTCGGGGAGCAGCTCATCGATCAGCGCCTCCGTTTCGGGAGCCATGCCGTCTCCGTACGGATGGGAGGCGGCCCTTCGGTGCAGGCCGTCGACCACGGCACGCAGCCGCGTGGGATCGCCCGTGGCGTGCGCGGCCCGCAGCAGGTCGCGCCACAGGCCCTCGTCGTCGGCGGCGAGGAGCAGCCCGGCCCGGGCCGCCGCGACCGCCGACTCGGCCTCGCCGCGGGCCAGCCGCAGCTCGCCGAGGCGGTGCGCGGCGTCGGCCACGGCCGCGGTGACGTCGTACTCCAGGGAGTCGGCGGCGAGCCAGGCGTACCGGCCCGCCGGGCGGCCGGCCAGCAGCGGTCCGCGCACCAGCCCCACCGCCTTCTCCAGGAGGAGAACCTCCGCCTCGGGATGCTGGTCGCGGGATCGGCGGACCAGCTCCTGGAACAGGTGCCAGTCGCTCCTGATCTCGGGGCCGAGCCGCAGCCGTCCCGAGTCGTCCCGCTCGACGTGGGGGCGGCCCTCGTCGTCGGCGCCGAGCCAGTCGACGACGCGGGCGATGGCGGCGTCGCGGACCGCCGCCTGCGCGCCGCGCGGCCACAGGACGCCGCCGAGCACGACGGGGTGGACCCCCGCCGGGTGTGCGGCCAGGTAGACGACCATCTCGTGGGCGAGCGCCGCCCTGCCCTCCTCCAGGGACGGCGCCGGGCCGATCTCGATCGGGCCGAGGATGCGGACCTCGATCGACGGGGGCGCGTCGGGCACCCGCACCTCGGGCTCGGGCAGCGGCTCGCCGTCCATCCGCTGGGCCGTACGGAACAGGTCGACGACGGCGGCGTAATGGCGGCGCGGGAGGAGCTGGGCGTCGACCTCGAAGCCGAGCGCGTCGATCCTGGCCCGGTCGTCGCCGGTGATCTCCCAGGTCCAGGTCGCGTGCGCCGTGCCGCCCGCCACGACGTAGCCGGTGGCCGTACGGGTGGCCTTGCCGAGCAGGGCGAGGCGGCGCGCCTCGTCCTCGTCCGGGCGGATCGCGGAGAGCAGGTAGTGGGGCGTCCAGGCGGGGTCGGCGACCCGGGAGCGGACCCGCCCGGTGAGGACGTCTCCGCTCTCCCGCGCGGCGCGTTCCTCCAGCTCGGGCAGGACCTCGGCGAGGCTGCCCGCGACGCGGATGCGGTCGGGGGCGATCAGGGTGAGCTCCTCGCCGAAGCCGACGAGGGTGAGCCGCATGTGATCCGACCAGCGGTTGGTGGCCAGCTCGACGGCGAGCGCGGACATGGCGGCCACGGTCTGCGGACCCTCCATCGCGACGACGCCCTGCGCGGCCTCCAGGTCCACGAGGACCCGGCCGCCGTCGGCGGCGCCCAGCGAGACGAGCCCCGGGTACGGAGCGGGCGCCCCGGTGACCTCCCCCTCGTCGATCCGGCGCCCCTCCTGGGCGGGGAGCCGCCAGACCTGCCCGCCGTCGCACGCCTCCCAGGGCGCGGGCGCGTCCAGGTCGGCGGGGTGGATCCACAGATCCAGCCCCCTGCTGGACAGGTGGATCGCGTAGATCGTCGGCGGGCGCCGGTCCTGCTCGGCGAGCAGCCTGCCCAGCAGACGCAGGCCGAGGTCGAGCATGCGGCTGCCCGGCGCGTCGGCCCCGAGGCGGATCGCCACCTCGGCCCGCGCGGCGTCCCCTCGCGGCGGGACCACCCGGCGGCCGAACGCCCGCCGCCAGAGCTGTTCCCTGCGCCGCCGTCCGAGCAGGGCGAGCAGCCCGGCCGCCACCAGCGACGCCGCCGCGAGGTAGTCGGCCAGGTCGAGCCCGGCGTCGTCCTCCTGGGCGTGGCGTCCGGACAGGGAAGGCTCGCCGTCCGTCCGCCTCTCCTGCGACGGGTGCAGTGAGCCGTCCGACGAGCGGGACGGCGGATGGCCGGCGTTCTCCTCGCCGCGCCGCTCGGGCAGGGCGGGCGGCGGCAACCGGACCTCGTCCTTTCCCGCCCTCGCGTCGCCCTTCGCGTCCATGTCGTGGCCCAGGTCGTCGCTCAGATCACCGTGCGTGTCGGACGGCATCCGGGGGTGATGGTCCAGCGTGACCGGCCGGTCCTCATCTATCGGGACGATCAGGACGTTCCGCGCGTCGTCCGGCATGTCGAGGACCCATCCGGGCCGGATCAGGTCGGCCATCCGCAACCGGCTGCCGTCGGGCTGCTGCTTGTGCTGGTTGAGCCGGAAGATCTCCGGATAGCGGCGGCCCTCGCCGAGACACTTCTCGGCGATCTCCCAGAGGCTCTCGTGGTGCCGTCCGTGCGGGGGCTGCACCACGTAGACCTTCTTCACCTCGCGCGCCTGCAGCGGCGGCCGGTCCTCGGCCGTGACGACCGGCGCCGACAGCGTGGCGGCCTGCGGGCGGATCGCCGGCGGCTGGCCTCCTCCCGTCACGGGCCCGATCACCGGGCCGGCCACCGCCGCCGCGGCGAAGAGCAGCAGCACGGCCGAGACGAGCCGGTTGGCGAGCGCCTGGGTACCGCCGGACAGGGGCACCCGCGCGGGCATGCCCACCCGGCGGATGCCCGCGTACACCTCCACGATCACGCAGACGAACAGCTGCAGCCAGGCCAGCCACACCAGCAGGACGAGGATCGCGGTGACCGTCTCGGGGCCGACGTCGCTCGTGAGCAGGTCGAGGTCGCGCAGCTCGGGCCGCAGCGGCGGCCCGGCCAGCCGGATCAGCGCGTACGGCACGCCGCCCACCAGGGCGACCAGGGCCAGCAGCGCGGTGATCCCGGCGAGGACGTCGCGGGCCGTACGGCGCGGCGGGATGCGGACCGGGCGGCGGAGCGCGGACCGGCGGCCGGGCTGCCGGTCCGGGTGGCGGCCGGGGTGTTGGGGCGCGCCGAAGGCGGGCCGGTCGCCTTCCCGCGTGGAGGACCGGCCCGGCCGCTCGGGCCCGTCGCCGTACGGCATGGAGGACCGCGGCCGCTCCCGGGTGGAGCGCTCCGATTCGCCGCCGTACGGCCGGGTGGATCGTCCGTCCGGCGGCGCGGGGTCGCGGGACGGCGGGAACGCGGGCGGCAGCGGCGCGCGCTGCCCGGGAGGGCGGCCGCCTCCGGGAGGGCGCCCCCCGCCCGGCGGGCGTCCCGCTCCCCTGGGCCGGCGCGGCGAGTCCGAGCCGCGCGACCACGAGTTCCCGTCATCGGTCATACGTCCCCCGCGTCCCCCGCGTCCGGCCCGGCGGTGGCGGTCGCCGCCGCCTCCGAGCCGCTGAATCCGAGCATCGACAGGAAGATGGCGTCCCATCGCACGCCGACCTCGACCGTCACCTCCGCCTGGCCCCCGCCGATCTCGCACCGCCTCATCTGTACGTTCGGGTCGTCGTGGGCCGCCGCGATCTCGCGCGCCCGGCCGCACACCGTGCCCTCGTCGGCGAGCAGCCGGACCCGGCCGTCGGCCCGCAGCGCCTCGACGTCGATCTGGTCGGCCGCCGCGCGCGCGGCCTGTTCGGCGACATCGGCCGCCCTGAGCCGGGCGTTGATGGCCGCGCCGCCGTCCACGAGCAGCCCCGCGAGCAGGAACACGGCCACGGAGAAGACGACCACGAAGACCGACATCGACCCCCGCTCGCCTCCGGGAACCGTGGCCGGGTCGGTCACTTCGCCGGAAGGAACCTCCGGTCCTCGCGAAGCCCGCTTCGCTGGGCCAACGCTGCGGTCCTCGCTCCCTTCCGCTCCGCTCCCTCGCCCCCGGTGAACGTGTGCGCACAGCGCCCTGGACGACGGGACACGGCCGAGCCGGTCGGGTGTCGTGGTCACTCCACCCTCCGGAACTGTTCCAGCGGCGCGACGGACGTCCCCTTCATCCGCCGGGCCGCGCCGAAACCGAGGAAGTCGAGGTTCAGCTCGCACGTCACCGCGACGTGGACGACGCCGCCTTCCTTCCACTCGGTGCCGGACAGGCCGACCTGGGGGTCGCACTCGCCGGAGAGCGCCGCCTTGGCCGTCTCGGCGGCGGCCGACTCCGCCTCGGCCCGGGTCCGCTGGACGGACGCGGCGCGGGCCGCGTCCCTGGCCGCGCCGTTGACCTCTCCCTGCGCCTCGACGACCCGCCCCGCGCCCACAAGGAACATGAGGAAGAGCAGGAGGACGGGCGCGAGCATGACCGTCTCGACCGTCATCGACCCGGCGTCCGGGGGGCGGCGGCGGGCGGCGGCGCGGGCGGGCGGGCGCCGTACGGACCGGGTCACCGGCAGCCGTCCGAACCGTCGTCGGGGCGGAAGCACTCGATGGGTCCGCCGAAGTCGGACGTGACGGTGAAGGTCAGGTCGGGCAGCAGCGGCACCACTTGTACGGCGCTGCCGGTGACCTCGACGCCGCGCTGGTCGCCGCGTTCCCAGGCGCGCGCCGTCGCGTCGCGCAGGATCTTGGGCCCGATGGCGCGGACGATCTGCTCGGCCTTCGCCTCGGCGGCGGCCTGCCAGTCACCGGACGTCCCGGCGGCGCGGGCGATCCTGGCGCCTTCCCTGGCCGCGGCGTCGGCCACCTGGCGTCCGTGGAACCAGAGCGCGAGCTGTACGACGAGCAGCACCACGGCCAGCACGATCGGCATGATCATGGCCAGCTCGATGACGGTCGCCCCGCGCTCGCCGCGGCGGCGGGCGCCGCGCTGTCCGCCCGCGGGGCGTGTCACTGATCGCCCCCGGTGAAGACGCCTCCCCCGCCGCCACCGCCACCGCCGCCACCGCCGCCACCGCCACCGCCGAAGTTGGAGGTGATGTCGGCCTCCCTCTGGGAGACGAGGTTCTTGATGAGGGTGGCCAGACCCAGGGCGACCCCGGCGATGATCGCCGTGATGATCACCCATTCGACGGCCGAGGCCCCCTTGCTCGGCGCGTTACGGGCGCGCTCCATCCGCACGTGCAGCATCGCGATCAAATAGGTGAGCATCTACGCCCCCAACATCTTCATGGCCGCCGGGAAACTGAGAAAAATCACGAAACCGGCGCACAGCAGGAGCTGGGCCACCAGCATCGACTGGGATCGCTCCCCCGCCTTGCCCTCGACCTCCGCGAGCTCGCGCCGCCGCAGGGTGGCGGCACGCGCGCTCAGCGAGGAGCGGACCTTGGCGCCGTCGTCGGCGACCAGGCCGAGCGCGGCCGACAGGTCGCGCAGCTCGTCCACGTTGATCTCGTCGCCGAGCCGTCCGAGCGCCTGCCACGGCGTGATGCCGACGATGCGGGCGTTCCCGAGCGCCTCGCGGATGCGCTCCATCGCCCAGTTGGCGCCCGCGCCGGGGGTCCCGTCCGGGCTGCCGACGGCGACCGCCATCATCAGCGCCTCCGGTACGCCGCGCCCGCCCGCGAGGTTCATCGCGACGAGGTCGAGGAACGCGCCGACCGCGTGCCGGAAGTCGCGGCGGCGTACCGCGGCGTCCCGGCGGATCTGCAGGTCGGGCAGCAGGAAGAAGGCCGCGGAGACCGCCAGCGCGGACCAGAGCGGGATGCTCAGCGACAGTCCCCACCCCATCAGTGCGAGCCAGCCCACGAGCAGCGGGAACACCAGGAGCCCGGCCGCCGCGAGCAGGACCTTCGTCGCCAGGAAGCCTTCGAAGGATTTGCCGAGAAGCGCCAGGTCGGCCCGGATGGAGCGCGCCTCCCACCCCCTGGCGGCGTAGAGGCGGGCGAGGCGCAGGCCGAGGTCGCGGCGGAACGCGCTGACGTGCTCGTCCGGCGCGATGAGCGGGGCCTTGGGCAGCTCCGCGCCCGCCTGCGCCGCGTCCAGGGCCGTCAGCCGGGCGAACAGCCCGGGCCGGGGTGGGAAGAGCGCGCGGAAGAGCAGGAAGAGCCCCAGGCCGAGTACGGCTCCCGCCAGCGCGGGCTCGGTCATCGCACGCCTCCCGTCCGGAGCGGGCGGCCGCCCCTTCCGTCCCCCGGGTCCTCCGCGTCGCGTCCGGCCTCGCGCGGCTCGCCGCCCGGCCCCGACGTGTACGGCGCGAGGATCCGGGCGGGCTTGTCGAAGCGGGCCAGCCGGCGCATCCACGCGAACCCGGCGCCGAACAGCCCCGCCACCACGACAAGGACGGCCTGGCCGAGCAGGCTGCCGTACTCCGCGACGTACGAGCGGTTGAAGACCACCAGCGCGGCGGCGAAGGCGAGCGCCGTGCCGACCACGATCTGCACGCTCTTGCGGGTGGAGCGGCGCTCGGCCTCGACCCGCCGCCGCATGTCGAGCTCCTCGCGGGCGGACACGGCGAGCGCGGACAGCACGTCGCGCAGACCGGGGCCGCGCAGCCGCGAGTTGAGGATCAGCGCCGCCACGACGAGGTCGGCGGAGGGGTCGTCGAGCTCGTCGGCGAACATCCGCAGCGCGTCCCCCAGCGGCATGCGCGAGTGCAGCCGGTCGACGAGGGCGAGCAGGTGCGGCCGGAGCATGGGCGCGGCCGCCCGGATGGAGGAGGGGATGGCCTGTTCGAGCCCGGCCGCGCCGGCGATGGTGTCGCGCAGCGACTCGGTCCACGCGGCCAGCCCTTCGAGGCGCCGCATGGCGGCCCGCTCCTCGGCCGCGCCGCCGGCCAGGCCGCGCCAGGCGAGCACGAGCAGCACGGCGCCCACACCCATGACCGGCCACCCCGTCACCAGCAGGACGACGACTCCGGTGATCACGCCGACCGCGGTGCGGGTGGAGAGGGTCCTGAGCAGCTCGCGGCGGGCCGCCTTCCGGTCCGGCGCGGCGGGCCGGGGGCGCATGCCGTACAGGGCGAGCACGAGGAGGAACAGGCCGCCGCCGGTCAGCGCACCGGCCAGCAGCACCAGCGGATCGAGGAGCCCGGCGGGCATCAGCGCCACACCTCCCGCGTGGGGTCGTAGCCGTGCGCCGCCAGCTCGTCGAGGCAGGAGATCGGGGCATGGGGGACGACGCGGTCGCCGGCGGCGGTGAAGACCTCCGAGGACAGCACCCGCCCGTCGCAGCCGGTGACCTCGCGGACGCTGGAGACGAAGCGCCGCAGCGTTCCGCCGCGGTGGTAGTCGTTGCGCTTCTCGATGAAGACGACGAAGTCGATCGCGCCCGCGATGAGCATGTGGGTCGCCTCGATGGGGAGCCGCTCCTCCGCCTGGAGCGCGTACGTCGCGATGCGGTTGAAGACCTCCATCGAGGAGTTGGCGTGGATCGTCGAGAGCGAGCCGTCGTTGCCCTGGGTCATCGCGTTGAGCATGGTGACGATCTCGTCGCCGAGGACTTCGCCGACGATGACGCGCGAGGGGTTCATGCGCAGGGACCGCCGTACCAGCTCGGCCATGGTGATCTCGCCCTGGCCCTCGGAGTTGGGCAGGCGCTGCTCGAACGCGACCACGTTGGGGTGGAGTTCGGGGAACTGGTCGAGGCCGAGTTCGAGCGCGCGCTCGACGGTGATGAGCCGCTCGCTCGACGGGATCTCGTTGGCGAGCGCCCGCAGCAGGGTCGTCTTCCCCGCGTTCGTCGACCCGGCGAGCATGATGTTCTTGCGCGCGGCGACGGCGGCAGCGAGGAACCGGCCCAGCTCGGGGGCGAGCGTGCCGTTGCCCACCAGGTCGCTGAGGAACACCTTGCCGAGCCGGGCGCGGCGGATCGACACGGCGGGCCGCACGGTGACGTCCATGACGGCCGACAGGCGGGACCCGTCCGGCAGCCGCAGGTCGAGCTGCGGGTTCGCGGTGTCGAACGGCCGGGACGACAGGCCGGAGTACGCCGCGAGGATCTGGATGAGCTCGATCAGCTCCTCGTCGGAGTCGGCGACGGGCTCGTGCGCGACCTCCTGGCCGTCGGCGTAGCTCACGAACACCCGGTCGCAGCCGTTGATGTCGATGTTCTCGACCTCGGCGTCGTCGAGGAACGGCTGGAGGCGGCCGACGCCGAACAGCGCGGCGTGGATGCCCGCGGCGAGGGCCTCCTCCTCTTCCGCGGTGGGCGGGGTGCGGCCGACGCCGATCTCGCCCCTGGCGTACTCCTCCAGGACCTGGGCGATCAGGGCGCGGGCGAACTGCCGCTCGTCCTCACCGGTCATCGGCGGGATGCCGCTCGCCTGGTCCAGCCGCCGCTGGTGGGCGAGCCGGTCGCCGACCTCCTGGCGGAAGCGCTTCACCAGCGCGTGGTCGACGCCGCCTCCCTGCCCGCTCATCGGCCCGCTCCGCCGCGCCCCGCCGTGTGGTCCGGCCGCCCGGCCGGCTCACGCGGGGACAGCAGCGCGGCCAGCCGTCCGGCCAGCTCACGCGCGGTGCGGATCAGCAGGCTGCGGTCGAGCCGCCCGCCCCACTGGCCGCGCAGCAGCTCGGCACCCTTGGGGTCGTACGCGAGACCGGCCACGAAGGCGGCGTCCCAGGGCGCGACGATGCGCCGGACCTCCTCGATCGAGGCGCGGTACGACCGGGGATCGGCGATCACGACCACGACGGGCCGCCCGTCCAGCAGGGCGAGCCGTTCGCGCAGGTGGGCGACGTGGTCGAGGCTCGGCCGGGTGAAGAGCACGACCTGGGTGGCCTCGGCGACGAAGTCGCCCATCTCGGCGTGCCCGCCGAGGCGCCCGCAGTCGGCCAGCACGTCGGCGCGCGGCAGCGCGGCCAGGGACCGGCCGAGCGGCCCCCACAGCCAGGTGAGGCCGCCGGCCTGCTCGCCGTGGGTCAGGCCGGTGAGGACGTCCAGCCCGCCGACGAGCTTCTGCGTGTGCTCGTAGATCTGCTCGGCGTGCAGGCCGTGCCGGGCCACCGCTCCGAGGCTGAGCAGGCCGCGTGCCGGGTTCAGCACGCCGCCGTCCTCGGCGGGCAGCCGGTAGGCGAGATCGCCGCCGGACGGGTCGCATTCGGCCAGCAGCACCGGGCGCGGCCAGACCGCGCCGAGGGCGGTCGCCGCGGTCGTCACACCGGGCGCCCCCTTGTCGGCGGCGAGGACGATGAGGGCCACGTCACCCGGCTCCCGGCAGCACGGCCAGCGCGATCTCCCCGCTGGAGGCGTACGCGGCGACGACGGGCGAGATGGACGCGTCGACCACGATCGAGACCAGCCCGCCGCCCGACCTTCCGGGCGCGCCGATGCCGTGGACGCGGGCGGCGGGCGCGAGCACCCGCTCGGCCGACCCCTTGCCGCTCGCGGGGACGTAGATGACCTGGACGACGTCGCCCTTGCCCATGCCGACCGGCGCCTGGCCGGCCTTGAGCGACAGGCCCACGATGGCCTTGCCCGGGCCGAGTTCCTCGCTCGACCGGGTGACCATGGGGTTGGTCAGCAGCGTGCCGGGGAGCAGGGTGACGGCGGCGTAGGTCTTCTCGACCTCGCCGCGGAAGCGCCAGGGAACGTAGTCGACGCCGGTGTCGGCGATCTCGACCTCCTTCATGGCGGAGGCCGGGATGAGCTGCCCCGCGCCGACCCGCTGCACGATGCCCACGGCGGAGACGCGGTCGCCGCTGCGCAGGACGAGCAGCGTGGTCGCCAGTGCCCCGCCGAGGATGAGGAGGACGGCGAGCGCGGCCAGCGCGGGCTTGCGCTCGCGCGGCGGCACGGGGAGCCCCCGCGAGGCCGGTCCGGACAGCCCGGGACGCTCGTTCGCCGGTACGCGTCCGTCGGAGGCGGGCTTGTCGCTGATCCTCATGGGTGGGGGACTCCCAAGGACGATCGCTTCCGCTACTGAAATGAGGGCCGGATTAACGGTCGCGCCTTCATCCGCAGTATTGGTCAGTTCGAATTACAGAATTGACACCATTATCGACACTCACGCGCTTCCGTGTGGCCGGAAACCGGCCTTCCATGCTTATCCGTTAGGAATACCGGTGTCAATGCCGGCTTGATCAATGCTTGTTTACCACCATCCCTTTCCAGTGGTTGAATTTCGTGATAAGAAGCACTCTGTCTGCATTGATCACATTGGTCCCGCCGGCCCGTACGCCCCCCGGCCGTACGGCGGAGAAGGCCGCCCGGAGTTTCCCGGGAACCGGGAGATATCCGGGGGCGGCCCCGCTAGCTTGTCCTCGGCCGGGCCCTTTCGCGTGACGCCGCCTCGGAGGGACGCTCCCCGGGAAAGGGCTCCGTTGCCGGCTCCAGGGCGCCGCCCGCTCACCGCGTCCGGGATACCGCCGCCGGTCCCCGTACGAGTTCCCGGCATGACGACATCCCCGGAGGTTCTTCGCGCCGGAATTCCCACCATGGATTCCGGCGGAGGCTCCCCGATCGGGTGCGCGGGTGCCCGGCCGGAATGCCGAGAACGGGTTCCGACCGGAGGCGTCCCGGCGGCAAGGTCCGGCCGAGCCGGGCGACGCGCGACGCGACCGGCCACGCCAGGAGCCACACCACAGGTAACGCCACGAATCACGCGACGGCGGACCGCCCTCCCCCACGAGGGCGGTCCTTGGGGGTCTGGGTATGCGGATCACGCTCACCGTGGTGGCCGAGCACGGCCACCGCGACGTGCTGGTCGAGGGCGACGAGTCCACCACGGTCGGCGCGCTGGCCGGCGCGCTCGCCGGCCCGGCCCGCCCGTCCAACGTCGTACGGCTGCCGCCCGCCAGAGCGCCGTACGACCTGGACCGGGGGCGGCGCCGCCGGGCCGAGGGCCCGAAGCTGTGGGTGGACGGGCGGCCCCTCGACCCCGCCGCCCGGGTCTTCGGGCTGATCCGCGACGGCGACCTCGTCGCGCTCGACGGCGTCGCGGCCGCGGCGACGATGGCCGAGGAGCCGGACGGCGTGATCGAGCTCCGGGTGGCCGGCGGCCCCGGAGCGGGTTCCGTCCACCGGCTCGGCCCCGGCCTGCACACCCTGGGATCCGACCCCGGGTGCGCGGTCGCCGTGCCGGATCCCGCGCTGCCGCCGCACGCCGCGACGATCCGGGTCGCGCCGGACGGGGTCTCCGTCGAGCCGGCGCACCCCGCCGCCCGGCTGGAGCTGGACGGCCGGCCGGTACGCGAAGCGACCCCATGGGCCGCCCGCCGTACGCCGCCGAGCCCCGCCGAGGCGTCCGGCGGGAGCGCCCGGCGCGCCGCACGACGCCACGCCAGGAAGGCCCGCCGGGCGGGCAAGGCGGGCCGGGGAATCGATGCGGCGGGGCGCGCCGGCCGCGACGAGGCGGCGGGCCGGGGAGCCGCCCGGGACGTGCGCCGGGCCCTGCTGTCCTGCGGCGTCTCGGTGTTCTCCGTCGGCCCGGTGGAGCCGCCGGACGCCCACCTGGACGCGCTCCCCGACGGCGGACTGGCCTACAACCGGCCCCCGCGGCTGCGCGCCCCGGAGCGGCGCCCGCGCCTGGAGGTGCCCACCGAGCCCAAGCGGGCCGAGGGCGCCCGGCTCCACCTGCTCGCCGCGCTGCTGCCCGCGGTGTTCGGCGTGGGCATGGCCGTGGCGTTCCACAACGTGTACTTCCTGCTGATCGCGCTGATGAGCCCGTTGATCATGTTCGGCCAGTGGGCGAGCGACCGCAGGCACGGCAGGAAGAAGCACCGCCAGGCCGTCAAGGCGTACCGCGGGCGGCTCGCGGCGTTCGAGGCCGAGGTGGCGGAGGCGCGCGAGGAGGACGAGGCGGCCCGCGGGGAGGCCGCGCCGGACCCGGCCGAGATCCTGCTGACCGCGACCGGGCCGCGCCGCCGCCTCTGGGAGCGGCGGCTGCACGACCCGGACAGCCTGCGGCTCCGCGTCGGGCTGGCCGACCTGCCCGCGGACATCGCGTACGCGCCCGAGCGCGGAGCACCCGCCGACACCGAGCTGCCGGAGCCGCCGCTCGCGCGGCACGTGCCGGTCGCCCTGGCGATGCGCAGGCTCGGCGTGGCGGGCGTGACCGGTCCGCGGGAGGCGGCGATCGGCTCCGCCCGCTGGCTGGTCGGGCAGGCGGCGGCCCTGCACAGCCCCAGGGACCTGGCCGTCGTCGTGCTCTCCGCGCACGCGGACGCCGCCGAGCAGTGGGGCTGGGTCCGCTGGCTCCCGCACTGCGCCGCGGAGGGGGGAGCCACCGGGGCCGCCTCCCTCGTGTCCGGCTCGGTCGCCCTCGTCGGCGCGGACCCGGAGGCCGCCGCCCGCCGGGTCGCCGATCTCTCCGCGCTCATCGGCGAGCGGCTCGACCCGGCCGAGACCGCCCCGTCCGGCGCCGGCCCGGGCCCGTTCGGCGGGCCGCTGTCCGGGGGGCCGGCGGGCTGGGGGGACCTCGGCCGGGCCGGGAGCTCCCGGCCCGAGGAGGCGGCCGAGCCGGCGTTCGCGGCGTACGACGAGCGGCCCTGCGACGTGCTGGTCGTCCTCGACGGCGCCCAGGTGCTGCGCGGCCTGCCGGGGATGCCGCAGGTGCTCAGGCAGGGCCCGCGCGCCGGGGTGTACACCGTCGCGATCGACGACGACGAACGGCTGCTCCCGGAGGAGTGCGCCACCGTCGTGTCCTGCGACCCGGACGGGTCGGTACGGCTCCGCGGCGGCGGGCTGGACGCGATCGGGCCGATCCGGGCCGACCAGGTGTCGGCGTCGTGGGCGGAGCGGCTGGGCCGGGCGCTGGCCCCTCTGCGCGACGTGAGCAGGGACGACCAGGCGTCGGCGCTCCCCGAGTCGGTGCGGCTCCTCGACCTGGTCGCCGCCGAGGGCATCGCGCGGCGGTGGGGGCGCTCCACCCGCGCCGTCATCGGCGTCGGCCCGGACGGGCCGTTCGAGATCGACATCAGCAGGGACGGCCCGCACGCCCTGATCGCCGGGACCACGGGCGCGGGCAAGTCCGAGCTGCTGCAGACGCTGATCTGCTCGCTGGCCGCCGCGAACCGGCCCGACGAGATGACGTTCGTGCTCATCGACTACAAGGGCGGCGCCGCGTTCAAGGAGTGCGTACGGCTGCCGCACACGGTCGGGATGGTGACCGACCTGGACGGCCACCTCACCCAGCGGGCCCTGGCGTCGCTGGCGGCCGAGATCCGGCGCCGGGAGCGGCTGCTCCTGGCCGCCGGAGCCAAGGACATCGAGGACTACCAGGCGGCGCGGGAGTCCCACCGGGCGGGGAAGGCCGTGCGCGAGCTGCCGCCGCTGCCCCGGCTGGTGCTGGTCATCGACGAGTTCGCCGCGATGGTGTCCGAGCTGCCCGACTTCATGGACGGCCTGGTCGACATCGCGCGGCGCGGCCGTTCGCTCGGCATCCACCTGGTCCTCGCCACCCAGCGGCCCGGCGGCGTGGTCACCGCCGACATCCAGGCGAACACGTCGCTGCGCATCGCGCTGCGGGTGACCGACGCCAGAGAGTCCGACGACGTGATCGACACCCCCGACGCGGCGCGCATCTCCAAGGCGACCCCCGGGCGCTGCTATGTGCGTTCCGGCTCCGGCCAGCCCGTCGCCGTACAGGCGGCGCGGATCGGGGGGCGCACGCCGGACGGCGGCGACGGGGACGGGAGCGGGAGCGGCGGCCCGCGGGTGATCGACCTGCCGTGGCGGGCGCTGGGACATCCGCTGCCCGCCGCGGCGGAGGCCGCGCCGACGTCCGGCACGGACCTGGCGCTGTTCGTGGACGCGATCGACGCGGCGGCCAGGGGCGTCACGCGGTGTCCGAGCCCGTGGCTGCCGCCGCTCCCGGAGACGGTGACGCTGACGCCCGAGCGCGGCGTGGACGGGCGGCCGCCGCAGCCGGGCGGCGCGTCGTCGCTGCCCTTCGGGCTGACCGATCTGCCGTGGCTCCAGGCCAGGGGCCCGCTCGGCCTCGACCTGGAGCGCGGCGGCCATCTGCTGATCGCCGGGTCGGCCCGGAGCGGGCGCTCCACGGCCCTGCGCACGATCGCGGGGTCCGTCGCAGCGTGGGCCTCCCCCGAGGACGTCCACCTGCACGTGATCGACTGCGGGTCCGGCGCACTGCGCCCGCTGGTCGGCCTGCCCCACTGCGGGGCGGTCGTCACCCGGGACCAGCTCGACCGGGTCGAACGGCTGCTGTCCCGGCTGCGCGAGGAGGTGGGCCGCCGCCAGCAGCTCCTCGCCGAGGCCGGGTACGCGTCGCTGGCCGAGGCCAGGGCCGCGTGCGCGCCCGGAGCGGCCCGGCTCTCCGGGCCGTCCGGGGAACCGCCGGTCGGGCGGCTGCCGTGGCTGGTGCTGCTGCTCGACCGCTGGGAGGGCTACGTCGCCGCGTTCGAGAACTACGACTACGGGCGGCTCCTCGACGCGCTGCTGCAACTGCTGCGCGAGGGCCCCGCGGTGGGGCTGCGCGCGATCGTCACCTCCGACCGGTCGGGGCTGCTCGGCCAGATCTCGACCGTGTTCGAGGACCGCCTCGTGCTGCGTCTGGCCGACCCGGCCGACTACGGGCTGGCGGGGCTGCCGGTGAAGGACCTGCCTTCCTCCCTGCCGCCGGGCCGCGCCCTGTCCCTCGGCGAGAACGGGCTGGTGGAGAGCCAGATCGCGCTGCTCGCCGACGACCCGTCCGGCCCCGCCCAGGTGGCCGCCCTGCAGGCCCTCGCCCGTACGGCCGCCGCCCGGTTCGGCGGGGACCCGGAGCGGAAGGGGGCGTGGGCGTGGCGGTCCGCGCCGCCGCTGCGCGTGGACGCGCTGCCGGTCCGCGTCACCGCCGAGACGGCGATGGAGCTGGCTCCGGCGTTCAAGCCGCCCTCGCCCCTGTGGGCGTTGCTCGGCGTGGGCGGGGACGCGCTCGAACCGCTGGGGCTGGACCTTCTCGCCCAGGGGCCGGCGGCGGTGGTCGGTGGCCCGGCCCGCTCCGGCCGGTCGTCGTGCCTGGTGACGGCGGCGCGGTCGCTGGCCGGGCGGGGGACGCCGGTCCTCGTGGTCACGCCCCGCCGGAGCCCGCTGCGGGCGCTGGCGGGGGCTCCCGGCGTGCTCGCCGTACTGGACGGCGAGGCCAGGAAGGTGGCGGGCGCCGAACCGGACGGGCCGTCGGACGCGCAGGACCCGCGCACGATCCTGGACGGCAGGCGGGAGTACGTGGTGATCGTCGACGACGCCGAGCTGATCTCTCCGGACTCGCCGCTCGGGCTGGCCCTGGAGGAGATCCTGCGCTCCGCCCGGGACGGTGAGCACGGTCTCCTGATCGCGGGGGCGACGGGCGACCTGGCGACGGCCTACCGGGGGTTCGCGGCGGAGGCGCGCAAGTCGAGGACCGGCCTGCTGCTGTCGGTGCAGAGCCCGGCCGACGGCGACCTCTTCGGCGTACGGCTGCCGCGCGGCGCGGTCGGCGGCCCGCCGGGGCGGGGGCTGCTGATCACCTCGGGGACCGCGACCCCGATCCAGGCCGCGCTCCCCGGATGACGGGGGCGCGGCCCGGACCGGAGCCGGGAAGCGACGGCGAGACGGCATCCGTCCCGGGCACGCCGGACGACGTGCGGCGCCGGGGGGAGCGCGCCGGGGGCCTGGGCCGGACTACCTGGTGGCGGACTCGATGTTGCCGCGGTAGGTGTTGATCACGCGGGCCGCCTCGCTGAGCTCTTCGGACATGCGCTGGAAAGCCGACCGATAGCTCTGCCACGCCTCGCTGAAACGCTGCGCGCCGGGCCCCGTCCATGCGGTGCCGACCTTGGCCGCCTCACGGTCGAGACTCGCCATCGTGGCGCGAACCTGGTCGGCCTGCTGAGTGAACTGGGCCGCCATGCTCTGCATCTCCGCGGGGTCGCCGCCGAGCAGGCTGTTACTCATTCAGTGGCTCCTTCGTCGACAGTTCGGGCGCCCTCACCGTAGATCACATACCGTCTCTGTAAAGGTATTATGCCGACTGGTTATAAAGACGGGTAAAACCCTTATAAAAGGGAGTAGACCATGCGAAATGTGGTGATCACCGGCGGGGCGACCGGCATCGGTTATGCGATTGCGCGCCATTTCACCGAGGCCGGGGAACGCGTGACCATCACCGGCAGGCGTGAACACGTGTTGAAAGACGCCGCCGCGCGGCTCGGCGTCGCGTACGCCGCTTTCGACGCGACCGATCCGGACGCGGTGGGCGAGGCCGTCAAACGGCTTCCCGCGACAGTCCACGTCCTGGTGAACAACGCGGGCGGCAATACGGACCGGGCACGTCCCGCGCCCCAGGGCCTGCGGGCGGTGGCCCAGGCGTGGCGGGCCAACCTCGACCTGAACCTCATGTCCGCCGTGCTCGTGACCACCGCGCTGCTTCCCCGGCTGGGAGAGGGCGCGCGCGTGGTGAACATCGGCTCGATCGCCGCGCGCGGCACCGGCTCCGGCTCGTACGGCGCGGCGAAGGCGGCGCTCGAATCCTGGACCGCCGACCTGGCGGCGGAGCTGGGCGGCTCCGGCGGCTCCGGCGGCACGGCCAACCTCGTCGCGCCCGGTCTGGTCCTGGACACCGAGTTCTTCGGGGACGGCCTGGACGAGGAGGGCGTCCGGCGGCGGGTGGCGAGCACCCGGAACGGCCGGCCCGGCACACCGCACGACGTCGCCACGACGGTCGGTTTCCTCGCCTCGCCCGACGCCGGGCACATCACCGGCCAGGTGATCCACGTCAACGGCGGCGCGTACCTGGGCCGGTGAGCCCGCGGGCTTGACCTGGCCCCCTGTCTCGGCCCGGAACCGGCGGCCCCGGTTTCCGGGCCCGCGGTCCGGACAGCGCGGGGCCACGACCGCCCGCCCGCCGGAAATGTCGGTCTTGAGACGGTGGGAGGACGCCAATAGTCTGTCCCGCTGGATCTACTGCCGTGGGGGTCGGTCATGCGAGGTCTGGTCGGGGTCGCGCTCGCGGCGGCGACGGCACTGCCGATCGCGCTCGCGGCGCCGCCCGCACCCGCGTACGCACGCGCCGGGAAGGCCGCCGCGCACACCGGGAAGTTGGCGCGCGCGGCTTTCCCGGCGTACGCGAGCGACACCTGCGCGCCGTCCAAGCCGGGCAGCCTCACGCTGAGCGAGCCGTGGGCGCAGCGGAGGCTCGACTTCACCTCCGTGTGGCCCCTCACCCGGGGGCGCGGCGTGACGGTCGCGATCGTGGACAGCGGGGTGGACGCCCGCCACCCGCAGATCAAGGTGGCCAAGGCGGTCGACCTGACCGGGACGGGCACCCGGGATTGCATGGGCCACGGCACGAGCGTGGCCGGGATCATCGCCGGGATCGCGCGCAAGGGAAGCCCCTTCGTCGGCGTCGCCCCGGACGCCCGGCTGATCTCGATCAAGCAGACCAACGCGGAGCGCGGCAATCCCGCGCTGCTCGCCCGGGCGATCGCGAAGGCGGCCGACCTCGGCGCCCAGGTGATCAACGTCTCGGTCAGGGCCACCGACCGCATGGACCTGAGGAAGGCGGTGGGGTACGCGCTGTCGAAGGACGCCGTGATCGTGGCCGCCGCCGGGAACGCGACCAAGGACGACGGCACGCCCTCGCCCGCGTACCCTGCGGCCTACCCGGGCGTCCTCGCGGTGGGATCGTCCACCCCGGACGACGAGCTGGCCGAGTTCTCCAACATCAGCACGCCGGTCGCGGTCCTCGCCCCCGGCCAGGACCTGACCAGCACCTGGCCCGGCGGCACATACCAGAAGGATCTGAAGGGCACGAGCCAGGCGACCGCGTACGTCTCGGGGGTGGTCGCCCTGGTCCGCGCCCGCTATCCGCAGCTGGACAACGTACGGGTGCGGCGGCGTGTGGTGCTGACCGCCGACGGCACGAAGGGCACCGGGACCGGCGCGGGCATCGTCAACCCCCGGCTGGCCGTGACGATGCTCCTCCCCTCGGAGGTCGTCGCGGTCGCGCCCCAGCAGCCCGAACCGCTGACGGAGGCGGCGATCACCAAGGCCCCTCCGCCGGACGAGCGCACCATCGGCATGGCGGCCATCGTGGCGGGCGGCGCGCTCGGCACGGCGGTGCTCGTCGTCGTGGCCGCCGTCCTCACCCCGCTGGGCCGCCGCAGGAGATGGCAGCCCGGCCGGAGCTGACCGGCAGCCCGGCGGAAGGCGAGCGGGGGCGGAACGGGAGCCGAACGCGAGGCGACACCCGGCCCACATCGCGGACAACACCCGGCCCACATCGCGGACAAAATGCGGGCGACGTCCCATCTCGGCGGGCGTTTCCCAAATAGACATCGAAAACCGGTGATACGGCAGGGGCACCTTTGGTTGAATGTGATCTGATCATGAATGCCCTTATTGAACTGATACAGCCCGGAAGGAAGTTCGATGGGCGAGATGCTCCCCTTACTGCCTGACGATCCAGAGCAGGTAGGCGGCTACACCCTCCACGGGCGACTCGGCGAAGGGCCCCGAGGAGTCGCTTACCTGGGACGCCCCTCTCCGGAGGCAGAGGCGTCCGTCGTCAAGCTGATGCACCCCCGGCCGTCCGCCGACGCGGAGGCCCGGGACCGGCTCGTTCAGGAGCTGACCGAGGCCAAGGGCCTCTCCGGATCGCACGCCGTGCCGCCCATGGAGGCAGGCTGGCTGGGCGACCGACCGTACGTGGTGCGCGGATACGTCAACGGCGCCTCCCTCCAGGAGACCGTACGCACCGACGGGCCGCTGGAGGCCGACGCGCTGGAGCGCCTCGCCCTCGGCACCCTCACGGCTCTCACCGCGATCCACGCGGCCGGCCTGGTCCACCGCGGGATCACCCCCGACAACATCCTGATCGGCACGGACGGCCCCAGGGTGTCCGACATCGGCATGGGCGGGTCGGACGGCGCCTACCGCGCCCCCGAGCAGGTACGCGGCGAGCCCGGCGACGTGCGCTCGGACCTCTTCTCCTGGGCGGCGTCCATCGCCTACGCGGCGACGGGGACGGCCCCCGACGGCTCCGCGCGCAAGGACGCCCCCAGCGGCCCGGACGCCACCGAGAAGCCCGGCGCCTCCCCGGCCGAGGGCGGTCCGTCGGCCGATGCCACGGTGAACCTCCGCGAGGCCATCGCCGCCGCCAAGGCGGCCGGCGCGAAGGAGTCCGCCGCCGAGAAGCCGAGCCCTGCTGGGTCCGACGCCTCCGTCTCCGCCGAGAAGCCGGCGTCTGACGGCTCCACGGTGGAGGGCGGTCCGTCGGCCGAAGCGACGGTGAACCTCCGCGAGGCCATCGCCGCCGCCAAGGCGGCCGGCGCGGCCGGCGTTCCCGGCCCCGCCGCGGGCTCCGGAGGCGCGCCCGCCCTGGACGCGGTCCCGCAGCCGCTGCGGCGGATTCTCCTCGCCTGCCTCTCCCCCGACCCCGCCGCCCGCCCCACCGCCAGGAACGCGATGCTGCGGCTGCTCGGGGAGGACGACGCGGCCCCGGCCCCGTCCACGGACGTCATGGTGGCGGGCGCGCCGATGCCCGGGGGCCCCATGGCCGGCGTCGTCCTGCCCGCCCAGCAGCCCTTCTCCGGGCCGAACGGCGGGCAGCGCTGGGGAGCGCCTTCGATGCCCGGCGCCGTGCCGCCCGCGCACGGCCCGCACCAGAACGGTCCCCACCCCAACGGCCCGCATGGGAACCCGATGGCCGGTCCCGGCCAGGTCTGGCAGGGTCCGCCCCCGCAGCGCCCCGCCGCACCGGCGTGGGGAGCGCCTCCGATGCCCCACCAGGCGCCGCCCGGCTCGCCGGCCGGTGGGCCGACGCTGCAGAATCAGGGCGCGCCACAGCGCAAGGGGCCCTCTCTCGCGCTGGCCGCGTCGCTGGCCGCCGTTCTCGCGCTGTCCGTCGGCGGAGTGTGGGCGGCCGGGCACTACACCGGCACGGCGTCGTTCGACAATGCGGCTGCCGAGGGGACGGCGAAGGCCACCAACGCGGCGGCGGCTCCGGCCGATGCCATCCCCTCCGCCGAAACCACCGGCAAGAAGCGGCAGCAGCCCCAGACCCAGGTGACCGTCCCGTGGGCGAGTACCCCGGATCCGGACTCCACGGGCGTGTTCCCGCTGACCCTGCCCACCGACTGGGTGGACGAGACCCCCGCGCCCACCGTCACCGCGACGTTGCCGAACATCCCGATCACGCCGCCGGCCGTACCGACCTGGCAGCCTCAGTCGACCTGGCAGCCGCAGGCGACCTCGGCGCCGACCGCGACCGCGGCCGAGACGCCGACCGCGCGGCCGTCGCGCACCCGCCGGCCGAGGCCGAGCCCGTCTCCCACCACGGAGCCGCCGGCGCCCGCCGAGACGCCCACCGAGACGCGGGCGCCGGAGCCGGAGCCCACCACCCAGGCACCCGAGCCGACCCGGACCAGGCGACCCGAGCCGACCCGGACCGGGCGACCCGAGCACACCTGGACCAGGCGACCCCAGCCGACCCCGACCCCGACCAGGCAGCCCGAGCCGGAGCCGGAGCCGACGAAGGTGATCGCCCCGCCTCCCACCAAGAAGGCCGAGCCCGAGCCGGCGAAGACCCAGGCCCCGCCGCCGCCTCCGGCCAAGGCGGAGGAGGCCCGCAACCCGTACTCGCCGCAGCAGGTCTGCAACTCCGGCGGTCACGGGTCCGGTTTCTACGTCCAGCGGTCGGCGAGCTTCGACGGCGGGACGGTGTACCAGCTCTACAGCGACGCCTCCGGATACAACTGCGTGGTCGCCATGAAGACGACGAACGTCGGCAAGGCCAGCTCGATCTGGGCCAAGCTCGAAGTTCAGGGCGGCGGCAACTCGGGCGACAGCGGGTCGTTCGAGTACTACGCCGGTCCGGTGATGCTGTCCGGGAAGGGCCACTGCGTGCGTTACTCCGGCGGCAGCGGCTCCGGCAGCGGCGGAGGTGACTGGGCGAACTGCGGGTGACCCCGGCCGGGAACAAGCCCGGGGTTCCCGACGGCGGGTCCCTTCGCGGTGATCCGCCGTCGGGGACGCCCCTCGGAGCCCGTCCGGCGGATGCCGAAAGAGGCGCGGCGGCCACGACGATCGTGGCCGCCGCGCCTTCGGCCGTCCTGACCGGGTTCCCCTCCCGGGCCCGCCGCCCACGGCCCGCCCACGGTCCCGAGGGGATCGTGTTCCGCCGCACGCCGACCCGTACGCCCGCCACCGCCCCGCACTGATCACCCCGTACCGGGAGAACGGACTGGAATGCAGACCCGAAAGGATCTCTACCAGGCGCATCGGCTGATGACGCAGCGCCTGGGCACGGCCCTGCTGCAGGCGGAGCCGGACCTGCCGGAGGCCCCGATGCGCCGGCACACCGTCGCGTCGTTCGGCGGCGTCATGCTCGCGGTCCTCGTCATGGCCGTCTTCGGGATCTGGGGACTGCTCAAGCCTGGCGGCGCGACGAGCCTGACCGATCCCGGCCAGTTGCTCGTCGAGGAGGAGAGCGGCGCCGTCTACATCTACAGCGAGGCCGGCAAGACGCTGCTCCCCGTCGCCAACTACGCGTCGGCGCGCCTGCTGCTCGAAACCCCCGACGTGACCGTGCGCAACGTGTCGGCCAAGTCACTCGCGGAGTTCGACCGCGGCCCGCTCGTGGGCATCCCCGGCGCGCCGGCCTCGCTCCCCGCGCCGGAGAAGCTGGTCCGCGGCCCCTGGTCCGCCTGCGTGACGGAGGTGGCGGACGCCGCCGGGTCGCGCACGTCGTACGTGACCTTGGTGGGCGGCAAGGACGTCGGCGGCCGCCAGATCGGCGAGGACGCCATGGCGGTCGAGGACGGGCGGCAGGAGTGGCTGATCTGGGGCGACCAGCGGATGCGCGTCGTCGGCGACGCCGCACGCTCGCTGGTCGGGGCGAATCCCAAGAAGGTGCCCGCCGCCTGGCTGAACTCCCTCCCGGAAGGCCCCGGCTTCCGCAGTCCGGACGTCCCCGGCCGAGGCCGCAGGCTGCGCGGTCCGGACGGCACGAGCGCCGTCGTGGGCCAGGTGTTCACCGTCCCGGCGATGGCCGGAACCCCCGCCCGCTGGTACGTCCTGATGGGCGACGGGCTCGCCCCGATCTCCATCACCCAGGCGAGCCTCCTGCTGGAGGACCCCGAGAGCAAGAAGAAGGCGTACGGCAGGCGGCCGGTCATGCCCATCCCGATCGACGCGGCCACCGCGAACAGCGCGCCCGTGTCGAAGACCGACATGACGGTCCCCGGGATGCCCACCGATATGCCGAAGATCATGACGCCGGACCTGTCCGCGCCGCTGTGCGCCGTCTACGCCGACAGCGAGTCCGGCTCGGCCCGGGCCCGGCTGACCATCGGGAGCCGGATCGAGATCCCGGCGCCTCCGGCGAGCGGCGACCAGGAGCATTTCGACCAGGTACTGCTCCCGCCGGGGGCGGCGGCGGTGGCCGGGGTGCTGCCCGGCGACGGCGCGGCGGTCCACACGTACTTCCTGGTCACCGACCAGGGGCGCCGGTTCGCGGTCGCGTCCGCCGACCTGCTCGCCGACCTCGGCTACCAGGTCTCGGACGCCGCACCGGTGCCGACGCAGATCCTCCACCTGATCCCCGAAGGCCCGGCGCTCGACCCCGCCGCCGCCAGGAAGCCCCTGCAGTACGGCCAGTGACCGGCGCGCCGGCGGGACTCCCCGGCCCGGCTTCCGGCTTTCCTAGCCCCCCGACATCCCCGGGATCTGCGAGACCTTCAGGTCCTGCTGGAGCCCGGCCTCGTCGGTGTACTTCAGGTACCCGCCGGAGTAGTCGGCCGGCTGCTGCGGAAGCGCCGTCGTGCTGGGGAACAGGGAGCCCGTCTGCGAGCTCTGCCAGTTCACCAGGCCGACGACTCCGGCGATCATGAAAACGGCCCGGGCCTGATTCGCCAGGACCTTCCTCATCGCCGTCGCGAGGCTGGTCAGCGCGGAACTCGACGCGATCCGGACCGCGATCTTGGAAGGGGGGTAGGCGATGCATAGGTACTGCAGCGCGGCAATGGCGGCCAGTACGCCGGCCACGGAGACACAGATTATGACGGCGACGTGGTACATCCTCGCGGTCTGGTCAAGGGAGTCACCCGCCGCGTCGTGGTTGCGCTTGAGCTGATCGACTCCTTGCACGAAGGTGTCCACGACGGAGCTGAAGGTCGAATACGCCGGCCCCTTCCACTTGTCCTTGAACGAGTCCCTCATCTGGACGATGTGGTCCTTGAGGGCGTCGAGGTCGACGTTTTCCGCCTCCTTCCCCGGCGAGCGCCAGTCGGCCGCGGCCGCGGCCATGGCCTCCGGATCGGAGACGAACGACGTCATCATGAGAACGATGGTCCTCGCGATCGGGTACTCCCACAGAAGCACCGCGGAACCGCCGGCCACCGACACCGCGTTCATGATCAACATCTTGTCGCTCTCGTAAGCCACGAGCCGCTTCCTCTATTCCTTCTGGCTATTCCTTCTGGTGGCGCCGGACGGCGCTCAGTCGATCTGACCGATCACCGGAGGGGCCACGTCGTCGTCCGCGCCCCAGTCGCCCTCGTCACCGGTGAGGAAGGCCGACTTCTCCCTCTCGTTCTCCTGCGTCCCGCCGCCGCCCCCACCCATCGGGGGCATGTACGACATCCCCGTGCCGCCCGCTCCCGCCGCGCGCGCGGCGTCGGCGGCCGTCCGGCCCAGCCCCGCCCCCGGGGCCGTTCCGGAGGAGCCGGGTCCGCCGGTGGTCGTACCGCCCGGCCCGGATCCCGGCCACCCGGAGCCGCCGGGGTACTGCCCCCCGGGGATCGTGGCCCTGTTCGGATCGAGTCCCGCGAGGTTGGTGCTCGGATCGCCGATCGAGGGGATGTCTCGGGACGGGAGATCGGTTCCCGAGCCGAGGTCCGGCCGGTTGAGGTTCGGGTCGGTCGGCCCGCCGGTTCCGGGAGATCCGGTGCCCGGCCCGTTCCCCAGGCCATCCGGATTCGGAACGTCGGGCCCCTTGCCCAGGTCATCCGGATTGGGAACGTTGGGCCCCTTGCCCAGGTCATCCGGATTGGGAACGTCGGGCCCCTTGCCCAGGTCATCCGGATTCGGAACGTCGGGCATCTTGCCCAGGTCATCCGGATTCGGAACGTCGGGCATCTTCGGATCCGGAGTGCCGGGGATCTTCGGCGTGCCGGGGATCTTCGGATCCGAAGTGCCGGGGCCCTCTTCCTTGCCGCCGGGGTTGGTGCGGTCGTAGTTCTCGTCCATGTCCTTGAGCGCCTTCTCCCAGGACGCCAACGCCTTCTGGGCTTCCTGGAGGGCGTTCGCCGCGGCCTTGCGCGCGGTGTCGTGCGCGCTGGCCAGGCCGATGCCGATGGCGCCGAACCCGGGAAACCCGATCTCGATCGAACCGGTCGCCTGCGAGATCCTCCCGAGGGCGGGGGCGCGTTCCGAGAGTTTGCTGCCGAGGCTCGCCACCTCCCCCTTCGCCGGGAACTGGAGCTCTCTGTGGCCCATCAGGTCGGCGGCACTCGGGATGCCCGAACCGGACGAGGAGTCAGTCATGTGTACGCGCCTTCCGCTGTCCGCTACCCGAGCACCGGGGGAATGCTGCTGCCGCCCTCGCCCCAGACCTCGTCGTCTTCCATGAGCCAGGTGGAGTTCTCACGGTCCGCCTGCCCCTCACGGCCCTGTCCGCCGCCGTGCGCGCCGGCCCCCATCATGCCGTTCGCGCCCGCCGCTCCCGCGCCGCGAAGACCCGTACCGCGGGACGCCGCCCCACCTCCGGACGAGCCGCCGGCCACGCCGCCGAGACCCGGCACGATCCCGGCGGAGCCCCCTCCGAAGGCGCCGGAGCCGGACGAACCGCCGGAGCCGGGGAATCCGACGGAGGAGGGGCCGCTGAGCGTGGTCGCCGGCGGAGTGAGCGTCCCCGGGCCGCTGTACCCGGCCAGATCGGCGGTGCCGGAGCCCGATCCCGTGCTCGATCCCGGACCGGTTCCCCCTCCGGAGAGGCCGCCGGGCGTCACCCCGGTCCCGTCCCCTCCCCCGAGACCGCCGGTGGACGGGCCGAGAACGGGCGGCGTGACCCCATCGGCGCCGGGGCCGCCGAGCCCGAGGTCGCCCGGGATCGAGCCGGGCCCTCCGAGGCCGTCGACGTCCGGAACCGATCCGTTGACGTCCGGAACCGAACCGCTGACGTTCGGAGCCCCGTCGAAGCCGGGCAGGGGGCCGCCCATGCCCGAGGGCAGCTTCAGGTTGACCTTCTCCGGGTCGTACTGGACCTGCGTGAGGTCCGGCAGCTCGATGTCGTTGGGGTTGGGCAGCGCCTGCTGGACTTCGGACGGCAGCGTCGCGTAATTCTCGACGATCCGCTCGTTGACCCGCTTCAGATGGTCGGCGGCGCGCTTTTCCGTACGAGAGCGGCCCCACCACACATCGGCCCAGTCGATGTCGTGGTCGGAACGCGAATCCTCGCCGACCTTCTCGACCACGTTCTGCTGCGCGTACACGAGAGTGTCGGCGTAGTCCTGGAGCGACCGTCCGGTCTTCCCCAGCTTCGCGGCGAGCTCGCGCGCGCTCGCGTGCAGGCTCCGGAGCTGCTTCTGCATCTCGACCGCCTCCGGGCCCTTGTAGTGCTCGGCCAGCTTGGTGGCGGCGCTTTTCACGTCCGTGGCGAAGCTGTCGAGCAGCCCCTGGGCGGCGGAGTAGTACTGCCCGGCCCGGCGCACTGAGTTCGGGTCGCTGTTGTCCACCCAATCCTTGATCGTGTCGATGTTGGAGTGGAACAGGGTCGCCCAGAAGCCGGTGGCGAGATCGACGTCCTTGGTGGGAGCGATCGTGAACTTCTTCAGTTCGATGTTTACGATCTTCGGGTCCGTCATCGTGCGCTCCGTCAGACTTCGCGCGAAGCGTCGGCCCCGTTGGCCTGCTCCGCTCGGTCATAGCTGTCCACCATCGTCAGCAACGCCTGGGCGGCGGCGTCGGCCCGCGTGACCAGGTCCGCGTACGCGCCGGTCCCCGCCTGCAGGTGCTCGCCTCCGGGGGAACGGCTGTCCCCGTCGTGTTTGATGGCGCCCTCCCCGACAAGCTGGCTGAACGCGACATTCGCCGCCGCGTAGAAGGACTGCGCCGCCCGCCACGAGCCGTAGCGCTCCGCGGCGAGCCCGCACTCCCGTCGCAGGTCCGGCAGCGATCCCGCGCCGGACGGGGGCCCCGGCAGCGGCCGGTTGTCCCCGGGGGCGTGCGCCACGAACCGGGCCGGCGCCTGGGTCTCCGTGATCAGGGCGTCCAGGGCCGTGCGCAGGTTGCCGGCGATCCGCTTGATCTCCGGACGGTTGAGTTCCGGGCTACCCGACCCGCTCGCGTCGTTCTTGTCCGTCAGACCGGGCCAGTCCGGGTCATACTCGAGCGCCATGCGCACCATCCTGCTCTGGTAGGGATCAGCCGATCACCGGCGGAATGACGCGATGGCTGGAGTCCCAGGCGTCGCGATCCTCGTTCAGCCAGGTGGTCCTCTCCTGACTTTCCCGGTCACCGGCGGCGCCGGCTCCGGCTCCGCCCATCGGCATGAACGGCATCGACGATCCCGCCGGACCCCTGGGCGCCACAAGCCCCGGCCCGCCCGGGCCCGGCGTACCCGATCCCGGCCCGCCCAGGATCGACGGGGCCCCCGGCGCCACCGTTCCGGGTTGGGTCACCACGCCGCCAGTCACCCGCGGATCGACCGAGATGAGCCGGCCGTTCGCGTCGCCGATGACCGGATTCGTGATCGGCATGTCCCGGACACCGGCCGTCTCGGTGCTCTGACTGTCGCTTCCCGCCAGGTCGTTCTGCCCGATGACGGAGGGGGCGGTACCGTCGCCCGTGCTCGTCGCGGGGCCCGCACCGGTGTCCGTCCCGGGAGCCGATCCGGGGTCGGAGCCGGTCCCGGGGGCGCCGGGATCGCCCGCGCCGCCTGACGGGTCGGTCGTGCCACCGCCCGCTTCCGGGGATCCCGGGGATCCCGGGTTTCCCGAGCCGCCGGAACCGCCGGTGTGACCGCCTCCCGTGCCGGAGCCGTCCGTCCCGTGGGATCCCCCGCCGCCCGAGCCGGAGCCCGCCCGCGGCGACGAGCCCCCAGAACCGCCCGAGCCACCGCTGTGGTCCGCACCGCCGGTGCCGCCGGAACGGACTCTCGACGTGCCGCCCCCGTCCGAGCCCGACGACCCGTCCCCGTAGGTGACCTGGCGCCGTGGTGGGGACTCCCCATCCGGAGGCGACACCTTCGGCAGCTCGTACGTCACGTTAGGAGGGATGTGATCCGCGTAGACCTCGACGATCTTCGTGTTCAGCTCGTCCAGCACTTTCCTGGCGAGGTTGTCCGCGAACGCCTTGGCCGCCAGATAGGTGCCCTCGGTCTTGATGCCGGTGTAATTGGAACGCAGGAGACTGGGGGGAAGGCCCGTTTGGCCGCCGATGACTCCGTCCGAGTTCTGCCCCGACAGGATCGGGCTCGGGACGCCCGTGGTGTCCGTCAGCGACGGGCGCGTGTTCGACTGGAACGGAGTGGCCCCCGAAGGCGGCAGCCCGACCAGAGAAGAGTTCTGCTGGGGGTAGCACCCGGGCAGTTCCTTCTGCAGATTTCCCTGGATCTGCTCGATCTCGGTCCTCGCCTTGGGGAGATGGACCTCGCCGTACAGCCTGAGCGCCTGGCTCATCCCCCGCATCTTCGTGGCGAGTTCCTCGCCCGCCGCGGTGAGGAGCCGCAGCGCCTTCTGAACGTCGGCGGCGGCCGGCCCCTTCCACGCCTCGGCGAGCCGCTGCGCGCGCGCCTGGATCGCGTCCGTCATCAGTTCGATGTTCGAGGCGGCGTGTGTGTAGGCGAATCCGGCGTCGCTCACCATCGCCGGCGCACATTTCCGCAACCATGCCGCGATCTGGTCCGTGCCGGTGGGAGCGGTCACCGGGGCCGCCGTCGGGGGCTGCCCCGTTTTGATGCTGAGAGTCTTTCGATCGGTGTCCACGGCGGCCCCCCTGTCAGGCGCTCCCGTTGCCCTCGTTCGCGCGGTTCGTCTTGGCGTACTCGTCGGCCTGGGCTTCCATCACGAGCATCACGGTCTTGTAGACCTCGGCCCACCGCTGGTAGGCGTCCAGCAATGCCCTGCCGCCCTTGGCCGCCGTGTCGGCGAGCACCTTCGCGTCCGCCCACTCACCGAGCTGTCCGGCCCCGATCTTCTCCAGGCCGCTCTGCTCGACACTCTTCACCGAGCCGGTCGTATAGCCCTCGTCGAAGGCCGCTGCCTCGACGCCGGCCAGGTATTCCTTCAACTCTCCGGCGATCGTCCTGATCGTGGCGACGTTGTATTGCACCGGAACGTCACCGTCCAGGCCCGGCCATTTCGGGTCGAGCGGGAGCGTGTCGCCGCCGTCGCCGCCCATGGCGTCCTTCTGCGTCATGTCACCCCCACTCACGACCTGCGAGGCCCGTCACCGAGCCATCCGCGGAATCGAGCACGGAAGGGCCGTCCCGGCCGTCGAGAACGCCGACGGCCCGGGAAGACCCGTACGAGCGCTGGGTCAGCCGTTCACCCACATGCTCTTGTTCCTGATCTCCGCCGCCTTGTAGTTCTCGTTGGCGATCTGGATGGCCCGCTGCATCTCGTCCAGCTGGCTCCGCATCTTGGTGGCGGCGGCGTCCCACTTCCGCTGGTGCTCGCGGAAGAACGCCTCCGCGCCGTCGTCGCCCTCCCAGTGACCCGAGAGGTCCTGCTGGAGCTTGGCGAGCAGGTCGGACGTGGCCCGCTCGAAGTCACCCAGGATCTTGACGAAGTCCTCCTGGGCCAGATCCATGTGGCCGAAGTTGACCTTGGTAAAGTCGAGTTCAGCGGACACTGCGCTCTCCGTTCCTGCCTGACTGGCTTTCGGTCACTTGATGTCGACGTTGATCAGCGACTCGACCCGGCCCACGCCGGCCTGGACGTCCTGGTCCGCGGCGTCGTAGACGATGGCGTTGACGCCCATCGTGTCCGCGATCGACTCGAGGTCCTCTCGGACCGTCCTCATACTGTCGTTCCAGGTGATCATCGCCCGCTTGAAGACGGCGGCCGCCGGGCCCATCCATCCCGTGGCCAGCAGGCCGTTCGCCGTCGTCTCGACACCCGAGCGAAGGCCCTCGATGTACTGGGCCGTGTCGACGACATGGCCGGACGCTTTCGTGATCTGTGCGGGGCTCGCCCCAAAGAACTGCGACATTCCGTCACCTCCGTGACATGTGGCCGGTCTGGCCCCGGACGCTCCCGGCGTCAAGGACACGTCGTACGGATATCACCAGACCGCATCGTATGCCTCAAGATCTACCTAGCTAACATGCATGCATATTACGGATAAGTAAACTTTGATCAACCTATCCGTGTCACTATGCGCCTTCGAGCCGCTTCTGGATATGGCCGAGCTCGGCCATCACGCCGTCGAAGGTCCGGTTGTAGAGCCCCTCGGCCTCTCTGACCCGGTCCATCGCCGCGTCGGGGTCCTTGAGGAGCTTCATGGGGTCGTTCTCCTTGCCGAAGACCTCCTCGGACGCCTCCTCCACCTGCCGCTGCATGTCCTCGGCCGCCGCCCGGATCGTCTCCTTGATCTTCTCGGCGAGCTCGCCCGAGCTGAGCCGCATCGCCTTGGGGTGCAACTCCAGCTCGCGCAGGCCGGCCCCGGCGTATTCCACGGTGACCAGGCGGTCCTCGTCCTGCGCCCGGCCGACCAGGTCCGACAGGACGCGCTCGAACTGCTGCATCTGCTCGATCTGCTGATCGCCGCGTCGCATGAGCTGCTCGATGTCGATGTTCGCGAAGTCGCCGAAGTCGCCGAAGTCCGTCATCCGTCGCCCCCATCTCCGGTGCCGGCAGCCGTCCACGTGCCAGAAATCACATATGGACACATTTAGAGGGCAACGTACCTCATCGACCCTCGCTTTCACCGGCCTTTCCGGTCATGTGATATCCGCTGAAATAGGCGAAGCCACCACTGACCAGGCCGAACCCGCTCCTCCCGCTGACCGGGTCAGCCGGAGCCGTTCCGGAACCGCTCCAGGCGGGCCATCCGGCCCTCCATCGAGTCGAGGAAGGAGTCCTGGATCGCCTCCAGCCTCCGCCGCGCACGGTCGATGTCCAGCGCCCGGTCGGCAGGGCGGCCGGGCTCCCTCCCGTCGACCGAAGACTCCGCGCGCCCGCCGGGCGCGTCCGGAAAGGCTCCGCCCAGAGGGTCCTCCAGCGCCGAGCCGAGCACCTTGGCGGTCCGGCCCTGGGCGTCCTCCTGCGCCGCCCGTACGGCGCTGACCACCGCCTCGGCCAGACCCTCGCTGTCCTGCCGCATCACCCGGGGATCGAACCGCACGTCCCTGATCCGGCCCTCGCCGTCCACGATGGCACGGATCATGCCGCCGGCGGCCTCGCCCTCCCCGGTCACCTCGCCCAGCCGTCCCAGGGCCTCGGTCAGATCGCGGAGGGTGCGTTCCGCCTCCCGGGAGATCCGGTCGATCTCCTCCGTACGCACCGTCGCGGGATCGAAGTCGAACATCCCTGCCCCCTCATGATCGCGTCATCCAACTTGATCATCGGACGGTGAACCGACCCCCAGCGCGCGGTGTCCGCGCCCCCAACCCGACATGAACAAACACCCCCCACCTGCGCGAACGCCCCCGACGCCGTGGCCGCCGGAACGATCACGGTGATATGGAGATCACATGTCTCCGAACCCCAACCAGGACCGGTACGTCACCTCGAACGGCATCAACAAGCTCCGGAACCGGCTCGCCGACGACGTCATCCCCCAGTTCGAAAAGCGCAAGAGCCAGGTGGACGAGACCGTCCTCGGCCCCTGGGACCTCGGCATCTCGGGCAGCGCGATCATCCTGTCCACCTACGAGACCGCGATCGTCAGGGCGCGCGGCCATCTGAGCGACGCCATCGACACGGCCCAGCAGTGGAGGGAACAGCTCGGCATCGCCCAGGCCAACTGGCGCGACGCCGAAGACGCGAGCACCGTCAAGTACGTCTGACGGTCCGCACACCGGCCCGTGCCGCCAGGGACGCGAGCCGGACGAAACCTCACGCCGCCGAGCCGGGGCCTTCCCGGTGCGTCGGCATCATCGGGAAAGGCGGAATGAGCATGGGCAAGCACGCGGGCGCTCCCGCGGTCGAGGCGCTCTCGAACCTGAGACGGGCGCAACTCCTCGCGGGAGGGGGCCTGCTCGCGCTGACGTTCGTGGAGAGCCTCCTGGTCGACGACGAGGCGGTCATCCACGCGGCCAACAACTGGCTGGCGCTCGCCCGCGAGCTGGACGGTGGCCCCAAACGGCTCATCGCGCTCATGCTGGCCGAGTCGAGGGAGGACTGGATCGCCGACGACCACCTCGCGTTCGAGGACGCCGCCGTGGCCTTCCAGTCGGAGCTGGAGGTGCTGCGGGGCACGGTCAGCGACACCGCCGGGCTGCTCGACGAGGTCGGGGCCACCTTCCGCGACTTCGGATGGGCGGTGTTCGCGTTCTCGGTCACGCTTCTCGCCACGGCGATCTCCGCGGCGGTGCTGACCCTCACCCCGGTCGGACCCCAGGCCCGGGTTTACATCCGCGCGCTCATGCAGGCGGCGGACAAGATCCTCGCCGCCTGGGGCAAGGCCCTGATCGGCTATCTCAGCGCCGTGGCGGTCCTCATCGGGTACCTGTGGCGCAAGGAGATCCAGCTGAGGAACGTGGAGCCCACCGGCGACGTCGCCCTCGATTTCAAGCAGGCGACGATCGACGTGAACCGCTCCCCCACCTTCAAGAAGCCCGGGCCCCCGGGGACGCCGCCACCCACCGCCGGCTTCGAGTGGCTCTCCCCCAAGCGCGACGTGCCCCTGCCGTACGGCCAGTAAGAGCCCGTACGGCCGACGAAGCCGGGCGGTGGGACCGGCCCGGACGAGATCAGCCGGACAGGCCGCGGATCCAGGCGTAGACCTCCAGCACGCCCAGCGCGAGCGGGAACAGGCCGGCGGTCAGCATGACGTCGACGATGTCCCCGGCCCGTCCCCAGAACGGGGACGGGCGCCCGGTCGGCAGCCACAGGCCGAGACCGGCCGGGATCGCCGCCGCCCACATGAGCCCGATCACGAGCGCGACGGACCAGACGCCGCCCACCCGCGTGCTCAGCGTGAGCGTGAGCAGGACGAGCCCGGCCAGCGCGGGCACCGTCAGCCAGAGCCGCTGGGCGACGCCGTGGAAGACCCGCGTGCGGAGAACCAGGGACAGCGACAGCGCCAGCGACATGACCGGCGCGATCCACCCCTCGTCGAGCACGAGCAGCGGCTGGGCGGCGAGCACGGCCAGCCCGATCCCCGCGACGATCCCGGTGGCGTAGCGCTGCGCCTGGCCGGTCCGCTCAAGGATGGAGGCGCTGTCCACCCGCTCGTTGTCCGCGCGCAGCTCCTCGGCCGTGGTGGGCATCGAGGGCAGCGGCATCCGGGCCAGCCGGAACGCCAGCGACGGGACGATCGGGCTGCACGCCAGCAGGAGCGACGCGGCCACCGCGGCGACCCCCGCCGCGGGCGCGTCGAACACCATCACGATCGCGGCGCACACCGTCCCGGTCACCGAGGCGATCGCGGTGCCGAGGAACGCGGGCACGCCGTCGGCCACCGCGGCCCCGCCGACCGCGGCCACGAACGCGACGCAGGCGAACCCGGCGAGCAGGTGCGGCGCGCCCAGACCCGCGAGCCCGGCCGGTCCCGCCGGGGCGAGCAGCCCGGCCAGGAACCCGTACGGCAGGGCCGCGTAGCCGAGCGCCGCACCCGCGCCCGAGTGGCCGAGCGCCCGGGACAGGGAGGCGGCGGCGAGAAGCAGGAGGAGGGCGAGCACGCCCGCGACCACGGCCACCACGCCGAGTGCCGTGCCGGACAGCACGAGCGCGGGAACCCCGGCGACGAGAAGGGCACAGGAGGCTCCCGTCCCGAGCAGCCGGGTGTGCCGGCCGCTCCAGGCGTTCCTGCCCTCCTTGACGCCGGTGGCGACCACATCGGCGACGTCGTCGAACATCGCCGGGGGCAGCACGAACTCGCGCGGGCGGAGGTAGAGCACCTCACCGTCGAGGACGCCGAGCGCGCCGAGGCTCTGCCCGAGGTCGAAGGGGGTGCCGCCGAGCCGCTGCAGGATCCATCCGGGCGCGGCGGCGTGCTCTCCGTCCACCTCGCCGAGCGCGCGCAGCAGGCCGGGCATGACGTGCGGCAGCGGGATGTCCGACGGCAGCGCGAGGTCGGCTCTCTTGTGCGGGCCGACGATCGTGACGTGGCAAAGCGCCGGCAGCCGGGCGCCCGCCGCGGCGAGAGCCCCCTGCGACATCGGCTCATGGGCGGCCAAGGACGTCACTGCCGTACTCCCTCCGCGTGCGGAACAGCGAACAACGCGAACATAGCGCGCCTACGTTCCTCCACTCGGACGTAAACCGCATCTGGTAAGAAAAAGATCCACACGATCAGAAGGGGGCGTCGAGGGTGAGCATTGTCATCGTGCGCCGACCCGAGCGGCGCCCCAGCCCCAAGCCGCCGCGCGGCGAGGTCCTGCTGGAGCCGCCGCCGGAGGTACCGGAGGTGCAGCCGCAGGGACTCACCGGCGTGCTCACCTACCTGCCGATGGTGGCGGGAGCGGCGGCCATGGGGCTGATGTTCACCGCGGGCGGCAACGGCAACCCGATCATGTACGTGTCGAGCGGCCTGTTCGCGGTGTCCATGGTGGGGATGAGCCTCGGCCAGATGGGCCGCCAGTCCGGCGAGCGCAAGAGCCGGATGAACGGCCTGCGCCGGGACTACTTCCGCTACCTCTCCCAGGTGCGCAATCGGGTCCGGCGGGCCGCGAAACAGCAGCGCGAGTCCCTCGAATGGAGCGGCCCCGCCCCGGACTCCCTGTGGTGGCTGGCCATGGGCCCGCGCCTGTGGGAGCGACGCCCCCGCGACGACGACTTCGGCACGGTACGCCTCGGGACCGGCGTGCAGAAACTCGCGATCCAGCTCATCCCGCCGGACTCCAAGCCGGTCGAGGACCTGGACGCGCTGTCGGCCGGCGCGCTGCGCCGGTTCGTCCGGGCGCACTCCACGGTGTCGAAGCTCCCGGTGGCCGTCGCCCTGCACGCCTTCTCCCGGATCAAACTGACCGGCGACCCCATCGCCGTACGGGAACTCGTCCGGGCGATGATCGCGCAGATGGCGGTGTTCCACTCGCCGGACGACATGCGGATCATGGTGTGCGCGGGCCCCGAGTGGATGCCCCAGTGGGAGTGGGTCAAGTGGCTGCCCCACGCGCTGCACCCGGAGGAGACCGACGCCGCCGGCCAGGTGCGGCTGATGACCGAGAACCTCGCCGAGCTGGACCGGCTCGTGGGCGCCGATCTGAAGGAGCGCGCCCGGTTCCGGCCGGGCGCGGCCGCCGACGCCCTGCCGTACCACGTCCTGATCCTCGACGGCGGGCGGGTGCCGCTCGACTCCCAGCTCGGGACGGACGGCATCCAGGGCGTCACGGTGATCGACCTGTCCGGGTCGGCGAGCGCGGTCGAGGAGCAGAGCACGCTGCGGCTGGACGTCCAGCCCGACGGCTTCTTCATGGTCAAGCTGGATCACGCGGGCAAGGAGAGCAAGACCCGCCTCGGCGACCCCGACGGGCTCGACTTCCTCAGGACCGAGGGGCTGGCCCGGCAGCTCGCCCCACTGCGCGCGTCCACGGCCAAGGGCAGGGAGTCACAGGACGTCCTCGCCACGAACACCTCGCTCACCGACCTGCTCGGCGTCGGCGACGCCGCCCGCGTCGACCCCGTCCTCACCTGGCGGCCCCGGGCCGGACGCAACCGGCTGCGCGTCCCCATCGGGCTCGGCGCGGACGGCCGCGTGGTCGAGCTCGACATCAAGGAGTCCGCCCAGGGCGGCATGGGCCCGCACGGCCTGGTGATCGGCGCCACCGGATCGGGCAAGAGCGAGCTGCTGCGTACGCTCGTGCTCGGGCTGGCCATCACCCACTCGTCGGAGATCCTCAACTTCGTCCTCGTCGACTTCAAGGGCGGCGCGACGTTCCTCGGCCTGGAGAGCCTCTCCCACGTCTCCGCGGTCATCACCAACCTGGAGGACGAGCTGCCGCTCGTCGACCGCATGCACGACGCCCTGCACGGCGAGATGGTGCGCCGCCAGGAGCTGCTGCGCGCCGCGGGCAACTACGCCTCGCTGCGCGACTACGAGCGGGCCAGAGAGCAGGGGGCCGACCTCGCGCCGCTGCCCACGCTCTTCGTCGTCCTCGACGAGTTCAGCGAGCTGCTCACCGCCAAGCCCGAGTTCATCGAACTGTTCGTCATGATCGGACGGCTCGGCCGCTCGCTCGGCGTCCACCTGCTGCTCGCCTCCCAGCGCCTGGAGGAGGGGCGGCTGCGCGGCCTGGACACCCACCTGTCGTACCGGATCGGGCTGCGCACGTTCTCCGCGATGGAGAGCCGGGTCGTGCTCGGGGTGGCCGACGCCTACGAGCTGCCGCCCGCCCCCGGCAACGGCTACCTGAAGTTCGACACCACCGGGATGACCCGGTTCAAGGCGGCCTACGTCTCCGGCGCGTACGAGCCGAGCGCCGGGCAGCCGGTCGCGGCGGACGGCAGCGCCCCGACGCCCCGCGTCGTCGAGTACGGCCCGGCGTACACGCCCGAGCCCGAGAAGCCGAAGGAGACGCCGGAGGCCGGAAAGCCGGCCGAGGCCGCCGCTCCCGAGGCGCCGCCGCAGCAGCGCAGCCTGCTCGACGTCGTGGTGACCCGGATGAAGGACAAGGGACCGGCCGCCCATCCCATCTGGCTGCCGCCCCTCGGCGCCCCGCCCAGCCTGTCCCACCTGCTCCCGCCGCTGTCGGTCACCCCCGAACTGGGACTGTCCACGACGGGCTGGCAGGGACGCGGAGGACTGCACGCCATCATCGGCATCATCGACCGGCCGTTCGAGCAGCGCCGCGACCCGTTCTGGGTGGACCTGTCCGGCGCGGCCGGTCACGTGGGCATCGCGGGTGGCACGCAGAGCGGCAAGAGCACCGTCCTGCGCACGCTGATCACCGGCATGGCGCTCACCCACACCCCGCGCCAGGTCCAGTTCTACCTGCTGGACTTCGGCGGCGGCGCGCTCGCCTCACTGGACGGGCTGCCGCACGTCGGCGGCGTGGCCAGCCGCCTCGACGCCGACCGGGTGCGCCGTACCGTGGCCGAGATCTCCACGCTCCTGCAGCAGCGGGAACGCGAGTTCGCCGAGCAGGGGATCGACTCGATCACGGACTACCGCCGGCGGCTGGCCGAGGGCAAGTTCCAGGGCGACGGGTGGGGAGACGTCTTCCTCGTGGTGGACGGCTGGCTCACCATCCGGCAGGACTTCGACTCGCTCGAACCCGTGATCACCGACCTGGCCGCGCGCGGCCTCGGGTACGGCATTCACGTCGTCGCCGCCACCAACAAGTGGTCGGAGTTCCGGCCCGGCATCAGGGACCTGTTCGGCACCCGCATCGAGCTCAAGCTGGGCGACGCGTACGAGTCGGAGATCAACCGCAAGAAGTCGCTGGCCGTGCCGGAGGGTGTGCCGGGGCGCGGCCTGACCAGGGACGGCCTGCACTTCCTGTCCGCGCTGCCGAGGATCGACGGCGTCCAGCGCGCCGACGACCTGCCCGACGGCCTGCGCGCCCTCGTCCAGTCGGTGCGGGACGCCTGGAAGGGACGACCGGCCCCCGCCGTACGGCTGCTGCCGTCCGTGCTGCCCGCCGAGACGCTGCCCGCGATCGAGCAGACCGGTCCCCGGATCCCGATCGGCATCGACGAGAACACGCTCTCGCCGGTGATGGTCGACTTCGACACCGACCCGCACTTCGTCGTGGTGGGCGACACCGAGAGCGGCAAGACCAACCTGCTGCGGCTGGTGACCGAGGGCCTGGTGGCCCGGCGCACCCCGCAGGAGGCCATGATGATCGTGGTCGACTACCGCCGCTCGCTGCTCGACACCGCCGTGACGGACCACCGCATCGGGTACGCCGCGTCCGGGCCGGCCGCCGCCGAGCTGATCAACGACGCCCGGAACGCGCTGCTCAAGCGGCTGCCCCCCGCCGACCTCACGCCCGAGCAGCTCCGGGCGCGCAACTGGTGGCGCGGCTCCGACCTCTACATCGTGGTGGACAACTACGAGCTGGTCGCCACCTCGTCCAACCCCCTGCTGCCGCTGGCCGAGCTGCTGCCGCAGGCCCGCGACATCGGCCTGCACCTGGTGATGTCCCGGTCGATGGGCGGCCTCGGCCGCGCCATGTTCGACCCGCTCATCCAGCGGATCAAGGACATGGCCAGCCCGGCGGTCGTCCTGTCCGGCAACCGGGACGAAGGCTTCCTCTTCGGCAACGTCCGCGCGCACCCGCTCCCGCCCGGCCGCGGCTACCACGTGGACAGAAAGTACGGCAACCGCCTCATGCAGACGGCCTTCCTCCCGCCGCCGCAGCCCCCGGAGGCGAGCTGATGGGGACCCCTATCCGCCCTTCTCCCTCCTCTCGGCCTCCTCGGCATGGCGACCCGGCCTCACGCCGGACGGTTTATGAGCGTCTGCCCGGTCACGGCGTTTCGCGCGAGGATCTTTTTACTATGCTCCGATTCGTCGACTTTGTCGGACGCTGGAAGGAGTCGGCCTCGTGGAGGGTCTCGATTTCCACTTCGAAGCGCTGGAGCAGTGCCGTACCGCGGTGCGCGAGGTCGCAGGGGAGTTCGGCGCTCCGGCCGTCGCTCACGCTCCCACCGAGACCGTGAAGGCCACGGCGTTCGGCAAGCTGGACGGCTCGGCCGGCCTGGCCGGCGCGATCAACGGCATCGACGACAAGCTCTCCTCCGAGCTCGGCCGGATCTCCGGCGTGCTGGACGGCGTCGTCGACTCCCTGACGACGGTACAGAACAACATCCACCGGGTGAACACGGCGAGCGAGCAGGACGGGAAGCGGCAGCGCGAGGCGTGATGTCCCCCACATCGACGAGGAGGGCGGGCCGGTGAGCGAGCCGAAGGACGTGGCACTGCCCCAGCTCGGCGCGATATCGAGAGGCGGGGAGCTTTCGGCGCTCCTCGACAAGGTGAGCGGGCAGCCGGACGTGATCCGGGGCGTCGCGAAGCGCTGGCGCGGCACCATGAAGCTGGTGGGCGAGCAGGCCGGCTCGCTCGCCGGCGCGGTGGGCAGGGTCGACGACGCGTGGCAGGGCGCGTCCTCCGACGCATTCGTCACCTACATGGGCAAGTACGGCCCGGCCGCCACCGAGCTGGACGACGCGCTGGAGAAGGCCGCGACCGCCCTCGACAAGGCGGCGAACGAGCTGGAGAAGGCCCGCGCCGATGTCTACGCGACCTGCGAAGGTGTCATCCGCGACGCGGGGCAGTACGCGAAGGACAACCCGGACGCGGAGGCGGCGGAAGCGGACGCGTACGAGGGGTCGTTGGTCGAGGCGGCGCTCTCCACGGCGGGCAAGCGCGTGGAGGACGCCGACGAGAAGGTGAACGCGGCCCTCAGAACCGTCAACGAGCTGAGCGAGCACGGGATGACGCTGCTCGCGGGCATCAAGAAGCCGGGGAACGACGATTTCGTCCCCGCCTCCGCGACCTCCGACCTCGGATGGGCGCGCACGCCCGGCTACACGCCCTGGGCCGCGTCCGGCACACCGACGACGCTCGCCGCCTCCGGCGGGGGCGGTTTCGGCGGCTACGGCCCGAGCGGCCCGCCGCCGCCCGGAGGAGGCCCCGCGGCGCCCGCCGAGGTCAAGGCGTGGATCGAGGAGGCCGTGGCCATCCTCAAGGCACGCGGATACCCGGCGTCGAAGATGAACGTCGACGACATCTGGATGATCATCCAGCACGAGTCCGGCGGGAACCCGCGCATCGTCAACACCTGGGACTCCAACGCCGCCAAGGGGACGCCGTCCAAGGGCCTCATGCAGACGATCGACCCCACGTTCAACGCGTGGTCGCTCCCGGGGCACAAAGACATCTACAACCCGGTGGACAACATCATCGCGGGCGTCCGGTACGCAATCGCCCGGTACGGATCCGTCTCCGCGGTGCCGGGAGTGGTCGGTGTGAAGACCGGGACGGGCTACCGGGGTTACTGACCGCCACCGCCACGTCACAAGGGGATGATTGAACCCGGCATGGATCGGTTTCGCGAGCGGATACGGTTTCGCAGGGCAGGAACAATTACGCATCACGGTTCGTCCTCAAGGGCGAAGGAGGCTTACGCCGTGACCATCACCCATCCGCTGGGCCGCGTGGGGGCCGCCGTTGCGGCGGTCCTCATCGGCCTGTTCACGCTGTTCGCCGGCGGGGCGGCATCCGCCTCATCCGCCGTCGCGGCTCCCCCCGACGTCTCGACGGTGCTGGCGCACTGGAAGGACCAGAAGGATCCGCTGTTCGTGCAGGACGGCAGCCCGCTGTCCTCCGGCGAGCAGGGCGACATCCGCGACGCGCTGAAGAACTCAGAAAGCAAGATCTACATGGTCGCGCTGCCCGACGGGTCGATCACGACCAATCAGGACGCCGGCACCTACATCACCTCGCTCGGCCTCGCGCTCAGGAACGCGGGCCGTCCGCAGGCGACCGTCGCGGTCCTCGACGGCAAGACCCTCTACGCGGGGTCGAGCGCGCTCCCGCGCCGGTCGGCGAGCGCCGGCCAGATCGCCCGGGCCGCCACGGACGCCAACAAAGACATTGCCAGCGGTGTGCAGGACTTCGTGAACCGCATCAACATGGCCGTCAACGGTGGGGGCAAGGACGTGCTCGCCCCCAAGCCGGTGAGCGGCGGCGGTGGCGGCGG
Organism: Microtetraspora malaysiensis; assembly: GCF_050947145.1. Classification (NCBI taxonomy): domain Bacteria; kingdom Bacillati; phylum Actinomycetota; class Actinomycetes; order Streptosporangiales; family Streptosporangiaceae; genus Microtetraspora; species Microtetraspora malaysiensis. Next base: position 1,498,885 of record NZ_CP191998.1, on the reverse strand, counting down.
CAGCGGCCTGCTGGTCATCCTGGGTATCGCCGTCGTCGGAGGTGGCGCTTTGTGGGTCTTCTCTCGCCGTGCCAAGCGCAAGCGCGAGGAAAAGGAGGCGGCCGAGCTCGCCGCCGTCAAGCAGACGGTCGAGGAGGACGTCACCAAGTTCGGTGAGGAGATCACCGCGCTCGACATCGACGTCAAGATGCTGCCGCAGTCCGAGACCTCGGGCGACTGGCAGCGGGCCCTCGACTCGTACGAGCGGGCCAAGAACGAGCTGGCCGCCGTCAAGCGCGCCGACGAGCTGCGCACGGTGACCGCGTCGCTGGAGGACGGGCGGTACGCCCTCGCCTGCGTCAAGGCCCGCGTGAACAACCAGCCCATCCCCGAGCGGCTGCCCCCGTGCTTCTTCAACCCGCAGCACGGCCCGTCCGCGCGTAACGTTCGCTGGGCTCCTCCCGGCGGCGCCCCGCGCGACGTCCCGGCCTGCGCGGCGGACGCCGAGGCGGTCGAGCGCGGCTTCGACCCGCAGATGCGCGAGGTCGTGGTGAACGGCGAGCGCCGTCCGTACTGGGACGCCGGCCCCGCTTACCAGCCCTACGCGTACGGCTACTACGGCGGCTTCGGCGGTGGCGACATGCTGACCGGCATGCTGGTCGGCACCATGCTCGGCAGCGCGTTCGGCGGCTTCGGTCACGGTGGCTACGGCAGCGGCTACGCGGACGGCCTCGCGGCGGGCAACGCGGACTCCGGAGGCGGCGACTGGGGCGGCGGAGGCGACTTCGGCGGCGGAGGCGGCTGGGGTGGCGGCGGCGGCGACTGGGGTGGCGGTGGCGACTTCGGTGGCGGCGACTTCGGCGGCGGCGACTGGTGAGTACCGCGGCGGGCGGTCACGCCGATCGCCCGCCGATCGCCCGGCTGACCGCGTCCCGGTCGGCCACCGATCACCGCTGATCGCCTCGGCCCATCGGTCCTGATCGCGGGGGCCCGCCGGCGCGGGCCCGGTTCCAGCAGGTGACCTCGCACCCTCGGGTGCGAGGTCATCGGCTTTTCCGGCACTTTGGGACGCTCCCGGACCGGGGCAGGCGTGCGGCCTACCTTCGCCGCGAGAGACTTAGGACCGTTCTCGGAGGTTTGCGAGGAGGCTTTCGTTGCGTCGCTTTCGAGCGTTGTCCGTCGTGCTCGTGATCATCGCCGTCGTGCTCCCCGTACCGCTCAGCGCCGCGGTCGCGGGGGCCGATACCGCGGCGCTGTCGGCGGGCTGCCGGCCCGGCAGCGGGCCGGACATGCGCGGCGAGGACTTCACCGACGCCGAGGACCTCCCCAACGACCTGCAGTGCGCGAACCTGACCGGCGCCACCCTCGACGGCGCCGATCTCTCCAACCGGGACCTACGCGGGGTGATCCTGCGAGACGCCTCGCTCAAGGACGCCGACCTGACCCTGGCGCACGCCGAAGGCGTCGACCTGCGCGGGGCCGATCTCAGCGGCGCCGAGCTCGGCCAGTTTCACGGCAAGCAGGCGCAGCTGCGCAGCGCGATCCTCAAGGACGTCTACGCGGGCCAGGCGGACCTGAGCCGCGCGGACCTCACCGGCGCGGTCCTGGCCCGTGCGCAGCTGACCCAGGCCAACCTCACCGGCACCACCTTCGTCGGCGCCGACCTCAGCAAGGCGATCCTCGGCCAGGTGACCGCGCGGACCGCCGACTTCACCCGGGCGACGATGCGCGCCACCAAGCTCAGCCAGGCCCATCTGGAGAGCGCCGTGTTCGCCGCCGCCGACCTCGGCGGGGCGGCGCTGGGTCAGGCCGAGATGGAAGGCGCCGACCTCACCGGCGCGAACGTCGAGGGCGCGTCCTTCGTCCAGGCGCGGGACGTGAACCTCGCCGGTTCGCGCGGCACGCCGGCGGTCGCCCCCACCACGCTGCCGTCGCCCTCCCCGAGCGGCGACCGGAGCCCGGGCTCCGCCGACCGGGCGATCGCGGAGGATCCCGTACGGACGGTGACGGGGCTCCTCCTGGTCGTCCTGAGCGCCATCGGGCTCACGATCACGCTGTTCTTCTGGGCCGCCGCCCACCGGCGCAGGAGGCGCGACGCCGACGCCTTCGATCTGGAGCGCCAGGTGCTCGCGGAGGATCTCACCCAGCTCGGCGCCGAGATCAACACGATGGACGCGGAGCTGCGGCGCGACGACGGGACGCCGACGGAGCCCGGCGACCAGCGGGAGTGGCGGGCCGCGCTCGACGCGTACGAGGCGGCCAGGCACGTGCTCACGGTCGCGCGCACCTCCGGCGAGCTGCAGGGGGCCGTATCGGCCGTGGAGCACGGGAGGGCGTCGCTGCGCCGGGTCAGGACACGGCTGTCAGATCACGGTGGTCAGCGGTGACATGAGGCGGCGGGCCGCCTCGGTGATCGACCCGGACAGCGAGGGATAGACGGCGAACGTCTGCGCGAGCTGGTCGACCGTGAGCCGGTGCTGCACCGCGACCGACAGGGCGAGGACGAGCTCGGACGCGCGGGACGCCACGATCACGCCGCCGAGCACGATGCCCGTGTTGGGACGGCAGAAGAGCTTGACGAAGCCGTCGTTGAAGCCCTGCATCTTGGCCCTGGCGTTGGTGGCCAGCGGCAGCTTGACGACGTTGGCCTCGATCTCGCCGGACTCGATCTGCCGCTGCGACACGCCGACGGCCGCGATCTCGGGGTCGGTGAAGATGTTCGCGGCGACGGTGGCCAGGCGGATCGGCTGCACGGCCTCGCCCAGGGCGTGCCAGACGGCGATCCGGCCCTGCATGGCGGCGACGGAGGCGAGCATGAGGACACCGGTGCAGTCGCCCGCCGCGTAGACGCCGGGCGCGGAGGTCCTGGAGACCTTGTCGACCTCGATGAAGCCGTTCCGGTCGAGCCGGACGCCGGCCTCCTCCAGGCCGATGCCGGCCGTGTTGGGGATCATGCCGACGGTCATCAGGCAGTGGCTGCCCTCGGCGGTCCTGCCGTCCTCCAGCGTGACGACCACGCCGTGCTCGGTGCGCTTGACCGAGGCGGCGCGGGAGCGGCCCATGACGTTCATGCCACGGCGCCGGTAGACCTCTTCGAGCACCTCGGCGGCGTCGGCGTCCTCGTTCGGCATCATCCGGTCGCGGGAGGAGACCAGGGTCACCTCGGAGCCGAGCGAGCGGTAGGCGCCGGCGAACTCGGCGCCGGTCACACCCGAGCCGACCACGATCAGGTGCTCGGGCATCTCCCGCAGTTCGTAGAGCTGGCGCCAGGTGAGGATGCGCTCGCCGTCCGGCTCGGCGCCGGACAGCACCCTCGGGTGCGCCCCGGTCGCGACGATGACCACGTCGGCCCGGATCGTCCGGTTCCCGGCCCGGACGACCTGGGGGTCCACGAGCCGGCCCTTGGCGCGGATGACCTCGACGCCCTCGGCCGCGAGCCGCGCGGCGATGTCGGCGGACTGCGCCTGCGCCAGCTCCTTGACGCGCTTGTTCACCAGGGGCATCTCGACCATGACGCCGCCGCAGTCGCCGTCCGCCCCTCCGTCGAAGTGGACGCCCACCGAGGCCGCGTCCAGCAGCGCCTGCTTACGGACCGAGGTGGCGATCAGCGTCTTGGAGGGCACGCAGTCGGTGAGCACGCACGCGCCTCCCGGCCCGTCCTGCTCGACGACGGTGACCTGTGCTCCGAGTTGGGCGGCGACCAGGGCCGCCTCGTAGCCGCCGGGGCCGCCACCGATGATCACGATCCTTGTCACGTGCCCTATTCTCCCGCATAATCCCGCTAGTCAGGGATGAGGGGGATGCGTAAGGGTTCGGCTGCGCGGGAAGTCCCTGATTTCACCGGGAGATGGCGGGTCCTGCGTCATGACCGTCCGGTGACGCGCCTTGTGGTTTAGGCTTCGTGCCGTGCCTGTCTACGCGGCCTACAGCAGCAACATGGATCCCAAGCAGATGGCTGAGCGGGCCCCGCATTCCCCGATGCGCGGCACCGGTTGGCTTCCGGACTGGCGGCTGACCTTCGGTGGCGAAGACGTCGCCTGGGAGGGCGCCCTCGCCACGATCGTCGAGGACTCCGGCAAGCAGGTCTTCGTCGTCCTTTACGACGTGCCCGAGTGGGACGAAACCTCGCTCGACAAGTGGACCGGCACTGAGCTGGGCTTCTACCGCAAGGTCCGGGTCCGGGTCGCGACGCTCGACGGCGACGTGCTGGCCTGGACGTACGTCCTCGACTCCTACGAGGGCGGCCTGCCGTCGGCCCGCCACCTCGGCATCATCGCGGACGCGGCGGAGAAGGCCGGGGCGCCGGACGACTACGTGAAGGATCTGCGGACCCGCCCCTGCAAGTCCCTGGGCGACTGAGCGTCGCGGGCCTTCCGCCCGTTTCATCCCCTGCCGTCGAGCCTCTCCGGTTTTGGCAGATATCGCCAGATCTTGTCGCGCGACGTCGGGTCCGCCGTTTTCTGGCTGGGATGGTTCATCCGCTTCTGTACGCTCGGTGAACGTGACCAACGACGCTTACGCACTGGCGGCAGAGGCCGCGGCCACCCTGAAGAACCTCACCGGCATCGGATCCTTCGACGTCGCCCTCGTCATGGGGTCGGGCTGGGTCCCGGCCGCGGACGTGATCGGCGAGACCGTCACCGAGTTCCCCGTGACGAAGCTGCCCGGCTTCGCCCCGCCCGCGGTCGCCGGGCACGCGGGCACGATCCGCGCGGTCAGGACGACGTCGGGGAAGAACGCCCTGATCCTGCTCGGCCGTACGCACCTGTACGAAGGCCGCGGCGTGGAGCCGGTGGTGCACGGCGTGCGCACCGCCGTCGCCGCGGGGGTGGGCACGGTGGTCCTCACCAACGCCGCGGGCGGCCTGCGCCCCGAGACCCAGAACGTGGGCGACCCGGTCCTGATCAGCGACCACATCAACCTGACCGGCGCGGTCCCGATCACCGGGGCCACCTTCATCGACCTGACCTCCGTCTACTCGCCCCGGCTGCGCGACCTCGCCCGCGAGGTGGACCCCTCCCTCGCCGAAGGCGTCTACGTGGCCTTCCGCGGCCCGACGTACGAGACCCCGGCGGAGATCCGGATGCTGCGCACCCTCGGCGGCGACCTGGTCGGCATGTCCACCGTGCTGGAGGCCATCGCGGCCCGCGAGGCGGGGGCGGAGGTGCTCGGCATCTCGCTCGTGACCAACCCGGGCGCCGGCCTGGTGGGCGAGCCGCTCAACCACGAGGAGGTCCTGGAGGTGGGCCGCGCCACCGCGGCCCGGATGGGCGTGCTCCTCGCCAAGGTCGTCGACAAGCTGTAGGGGCACCCATGAGCGATCTCATCGAGCGGGCGCGGGAGTGGCTGTCCCAGGACCCGGACCCGGAGACCCGCGCGGAGCTGGAAGCGCTCCTCGCCCGCGACGACGAGGCCGAGCTGGCCTCCCGGTTCGGCTCCCGGCTGGAGTTCGGCACCGCGGGCCTGCGCGGCGAGCTGGGCGCGGGCCCGGCGCGGATGAACCGGGTGACCGTGATGCGCGCCGCCGCCGGCCTGGCCCGCGTCCTCGGCCCCGGCCGGCACGTGGTGATCGGCTACGACGCGCGGCACAACTCGGACGTCTTCGCCAGGGACACCGCCGCCGTGCTGACCGGCGCGGGCCTGCGCGCCTCCGTCATGGACGGCAGGTGGCCGACGCCCGTGCTGGCCTTCGCCGTACGCCACCTGGGCGCGGACGCCGGCGTCATGGTCACCGCCTCGCACAACCCGCCCCGGGACAACGGTTACAAGGTCTACTGGGGAGACGGCGCCCAGATCGTGCCGCCGATCGACGCGGAGATCTCACGGGCGATCGACGCGGTCGGCCGGGTGGACGAGTTGCCGCTCGGCGACTCGTGGCAGACGCTCACGCATGAGGCGATCGTCGTCCCCTACCTGCGGGCGCTGGCCGGCCTGCCGGTCGGTGACGCCCGGGACGTCCGCGTCGCGTACACGCCGTTGCACGGGGTCGGCGCGGAGACGCTCGCGGAGGCGTTCCGCGGCCTGGGCTTCGCGGTCCCGGCGACGGTCGCCGCGCAGCGCGACCCCGACCCGGACTTCCCGACCGTCGCCTTCCCCAACCCGGAGGAGCCGGGGGCGATGGACCTCGCGCTCGGCCTCGCGGAGGAGACCGGCGCGGACATCGTCCTGGCCAACGATCCCGACGCCGACCGGTGCGCGGCCGGGGTGCCCCTTCCCGGCGGCGGCTACCGGATGCTCACCGGCGACGAGCTGGGCTGCCTGCTGGCCGAGCACGTGCTGCGCGCCACCTCGGGTGACGACCGCCTGGTCGCGACGACGATCGTCTCGTCGTCACTGCTCGGCAAGATCGCCGCGGCGCACGGCGCGCGGTACGCGGAGACGCTGACCGGCTTCAAATGGATCATGAAGGCGGGTCCCGGCCTGATCTTCGGCTACGAGGAGGCGCTGGGATACAGCGTCGGCTCCGCCGCCGGGCTGCCCGTCCACGACAAGGACGGGATCGGCGCGGCGCTCACCGTCGCGGGCCTGGCCGCGGCGGCCCGGCGGGACGGCAGGACGCTGCTCGACCTGCTCGACGACCAGGCCCGCCGGTACGGCCTGCACGCCACCGGCCAGCTCTCCGTCCGGGTCGACGACCTGTCGATCATCCAGCGGGCGATGGCCGGACTGCGCGCGGCTCCGCCGGTCAAGCTCGGCGGCCGGGAGGTCGAGTCCGCCGAGGATCTCGCCGCCGGTCTGGCCGGGCTGCCCCCGACCGACGGCCTGCGGTACCGGCTCGCCGGCGGCGCCCGCGTGGTCGTCCGGCCGAGCGGCACCGAGCCGAAGCTCAAGTGCTACCTGGAGGTGGTCGTCCCGGTCACGGGGCCCGCGTCCGGGGACGTCGAGCGGGCGCGGACGGCGGCCGCCGCCGACCTGGCCGCGCTCAAGGCGGACCTCGCCGCCGCGATCGGCGGGTAGCGCGGGGCGCACACGCGCGAGACCGGGACCCGCAGGGCGCGAACGCCCGGTGAAGCGGGTCCCGGCAGGGCAGGACGGCCGCCCACGCGGGGCGGCCGTCACCGCGGCTCAGGTCAGGGCGATGGTCACCACGACGAGGGCGACCGCGACCGCGAGGCCGGCGATCGCCACCGGCGACCACGACATGCTGATCGCCCCCGAGGCGTTCCGCTTGCGCAGCACCGCCATCTCGGAGAGCTGCTGCGCCACCCAGTCGGCGTGCGTGCGGCCTGCCGCGGCCGCGTCGTGCCGCCGCTGGTCGGACGCCTGCGCCTTGTTCGCCCGGCGGACCGCCTTGGCCCGCTCGCGGGCGCTCGGCTGGGGGCTCCAGCAGCGGATGGTCGTGTCACCGGCCACGATCACGATCGCGTTGGAGACCCGCACCTGGTCCACCGAGCTCCACGGCACGTACGCGGTGCGGAACGGGTTGCGCACCCGGACGCCGCCCTCCTCCGAGATGATCGCCGGGCGCAGCGCCAGCAGCCCGACGAACACCGTGATGACGCCGAGCACCGCCCCCGCGATCAGCGCGGACGGCATGCTGCCGCGGGAGATCAGGTCCCAGGCGTTCCAGGTCGCGAAGACGATCCACGCCCACCCGAAGACCCACGCCAGCTTGGAGCGGAAAACCTGTTTCATGCGTGCCACTTCAGTTGGGCGAAGCCCGGCTTGATCACACCGTTGATCAGCGCGAGCCTCTCGTCGAAGGGGATGAACGCCGACTTCATCGCGTTGACCGTGAACCACTGCAGGTCGTCCCAGCCGTAGCCGAAGGCGTCCACCAGTTTGGCGAACTCTCCGGTCACGCTGGTCGCGCTCATCAGCCGGTTGTCGGTGTTGACCGTAACCCGGAAGTGCAGCCGGCGCAGCAGCCCGATCGGATGCTCCTCGATGGACGGCGCGGCCCCGGTCTGCAGGTTCGACGTCGGGCACATCTCCAGCGGGATGCGCTTGTCCCGGACGTACGCGGCCAGTCTGCCGAGCTTGGCCTCGCCGTCGTCGGACAGCGCGATGTCGTCGATGATCCGGACGCCGTGGCCGAGCCGGTCGGCCCCGCACCACTGGATCGCCTGCCAGATCGAGGGCAGGCCGAACGCCTCGCCCGCGTGGATGGTGAAGTGGGCGTTCTCCCGCTGGAGGTACTCGAAGGCGTCGAGGTGGCGGGTGGGCGGGTGGCCCGCCTCGGCCCCCGCGATGTCGAACCCGACCACGCCCACGTCGCGGTAGCGCACGGCCAGCTCGGCGATCTCCATCGAGCGGGCCTGGTGCCGCATCGCGGTGAGCAGCGTGCCGACCCTGATCCTCGGAGTGCCGTCGGGGCCGAGCGAGCCGATCCGGAAGCCCTCGATGACCGCCTCCACGACCTCGTCCAGCGAGAGGCCGCCAGAGGTGTGCTGCTCGGGCGCGTACCGGACCTCGGCGTAGACGACGCCGTCGTCGGCGAGGTCCTCGGCGCACTCGGCGGCGACCCGGACCAGCGCCTCGCGGGTCTGCATGACCCCGACGGTGTGGTCGAACGTCTCCAGGTAGCGTTCGAGCGATCCCGAGTCGGACGCCTCCTGGAACCAGGCGGCGAGGTTCGCGGGGTCGGTGGACGGCAGCCTGCCGTAGCCGGTGTCACGGGCGAGATCGATGATCGTCTCGGTGCGCAGGCCCCCGTCGAGGTGGTCGTGCAGCAGGACCTTGGGCGCCTGGCGGATCTGCTCCCGCGTCGGCGTGTTCACGCGCGCTCCCCCGCCCGCCGCGCGGAACCGCTCGTGTTCCCGGCTCCGATATGACCGCTGCGTCGCTCACTCATCGCTTGTCGTCACTCCTCCGCGCCCAGCGGCGCCCGGGCCCCGGACGCCGCTTTCACTCATCTCGGCATCCTATGCCACCTGCGAAAACAGGGATCATGTGCTGTTTGCCGATTACGCGTCGTCGCGGTTGGCAGTCTCGGGCGAGAACGCCGGGAGGCACACGGCCACGTACTCGGCCCCGGACGGCCCGGAGCGATAGCGGATCTTCTCGCCCGGCTCGCTGACGAACGCCTGACCTGCCCCGACCTCGGTGGCGCCGCCCTCGTGCTCGACGATCACCGAGCCCTTGAGCACGAGGGTGTACTCGGCGAACTCCGGCGTCTGCGGCGGCTCCTCCCACTCCGGGGGAGCCTGCATGTGCGCGATCGAGACCCGCTCGTCGCCGCTGTTGACCCGTCCGACGTACTCGTCGATGACCTTTCCGCCCGGGACCGGGATCCGGGTGGCCGCGTCAATCCTCCGTACCATGTGTCCCAGTCTGTCAGTGGGCCACGTCGATGACGATCCTGGACGGCCCCGACTGCGCCAGCACCCGGAACCCGGCCTTGCGGGCGAGCACGAGGCCGACGCTCACGATGCCCTCGAAGTCGCCGTTGTTCACGATGTGGCGGACGTTCGGCAGGTTCGCCGCGACCTGGCGGGGGCCCTTCCAGGTCGGGTCGCCCGCGCGGTTGTGCGCGGCCGCCGGGGTGATGCGCACCTGGAGGTACGCCCCGCCCGCGAGGCCGACCGGGTCGCCGGAGGCGTCGTGGATGAGCTTGTCGGTCCAGGCGACGGAGTAGCCGGGCATCGCACCGGAGAGGTCGATCACGACGCGGTCGAAACTCGCGTGCCGGGCGAACCTGACCCCGGTCACCGTGGGCGGCTTGGCCGGGTGGCGGGAGACGGTGACCGGCTTGGTGCTCGTGGGCGGCGCGGGCTCGCCCGGCTTGGCCGCCGGGTTCCCGGTGGCGGCGGCGTTTCCCGTGGACGTCGCGTTTCCGGTGGACGTGCCGGTCGGGGCGGTCGGGGCGGCGCTCTCCCGCCCGGCTCCGGTCCCCGGGGAGGCGACCGTGGTGGTGGCGTCTCCGGCCATCCCGCCGCTCGCGCCGCTCGCGGTGGTTGTCGTGGTCCCGCAGGCGAGGGTGGCGGCGATCGGCACGAGGGCGAGAGCCAGGGCGCGCGACGTCTTCATGGCGATTCTCCTGTCGAACGTTCCACTGCGAACGGATGCGATTGCGTGCCACCTGATTAGACGCATGCGCCGGGCCCGGAGTTCGGATCTCCGTTAATGTGGCCGCCGTACCGGGTCTCACATTGCGAAATATCCGCATCTATTCGCCCAGCACAGTGGAGGGCAGCGATGAGCTCCGAGGGCGACCTGGGCCGGCTGCAGGGGTTCGACGCGTTCGTCGCCGACCAGGCCCAGCCGCTGGCGCGTACGGCCCTGCTGCTCACAGGGGACCGGTGGAGCGCGCGGACCCTCGTGGTCGACGTCCTGACCAGGATCGCTCTCACCTGGCCCACCGTCCGCTGGGCCAAGCCCACCGACTCGGCCCGCCGGGGGCTCTTCGCGTCCTTCCTGACGTGGGCCGGCGGCCGGACGGAGCCGGCCGCCCAGAGCTCAGACGGCCTCAGCGCCGCCGCGCCGACGTTCAGGGACGCCCTGGGGGCGCTGCCGTCGTCGCGCCGCGCGCTGGTCGTGGCGCGCTTCCACGAGGGGGTGCCGGAGGCGGAGGCCGCCGCGCTGTGCCGTACCGATCCGGGGACAGCGCGGGCCGAGATCGCGGCGGCCGTCGCGGAGCTGCGCGCCCACGTCCCGGGTCTCACGGCACCCGAGAAGGAGTCCGTGCCAGAGCCCGAGCCCGGCACCGGCGGGTGGGCCACGACCTGGGCCCCGCCGACGCCGGAGCAGGAGCAGGAGGCGCCCCGGCAGCACTCCTGGACCTCGGTGCCCTCGTCGGTGCTCCCCTGGTCCGGCGGAGGCGCCGCGGCGCCCCCCACCGGAGCCGCGGACCTCGGCCCGGAGGGCGAGGCGCTGCGCCGCGCGCTGGACGCCCTCGCCTCCGAGATGCCGCCCATGGGCGACGTCTTCGACCAGGTCGCGGGGACCGCGCGGCGGCGCCGCTCCACCCGCGGCCGCCTCGTCACCGGCGTCTCCGTGGTTGTGGCCGCCCTCGTGATCGTGCCCGTGGTCTTCGGCGCGACCTCCCTGATCAGCGCGGCCAACGAAGCGTCCGACCGCACCACCGAGGGCCCGTACGCGACATCGGACGAGGACGACTCGTCCGGCGACGCCCTCCCCTCCACGGTGGACGCCCCCATCCGGTACGCCTACCGGGCCCGCTGCCTGGTGGACGACACCGAGGAGGGCCGGTGCTACGAGTGGCGAGTGGTCACCGCCGAAGGGCGACAGTACGTGATCTACGACGCGGGCGTCAGGACCGATCCCGGCGGAAACCAGTTGCTCGCGATCACCCCGGACGGGAACAACATCGCGTACTACAACACCTCCTGGTCGGACTTCGTGATCATCGACCGGCGGCACTCGGTGCCGGAGGAAAGCGAGCTCGTCGAGGTCGGACAGCGCCTCACCAAAGACACGTCGCTGGCGATCTCACCGTCGGGTCGGTGGGTGGCGGCCGGGTTCGGCACCGGAGGGCGGGCCCGGCCGACCCGGGTGCGCGACTTCACCAGGCGCCACAATTGGACGTTGCCACGCAGGCTCCACGTCCTCGCGGTGGCCGACGACGGCACGGTCACCGGCACGGTCGGCCAGGTCGGCGGCGGGAGGCCGGTCGATCTGGTGCGGATGCGCCCGAACGGCCGGGTACTGAACCGGATGCGCCTGGACGGCCCGCTGCTCGCCCCCGACCTGCCCGTGGCCGCCGTCGCGTCCCCCAGCGGGCGCACCCTGGCGGTGGTCGCCGAGGTCGCCCGCCCGGGAAGGGCCACCGCGGTCCGGGTGGCGATCGTGGACGCCGTCGCGGGCCGGGTCCGCGGGAGCTGCCTCGCCTCGCTGCCGCCGGGCACCGAGGTCCGCCGCGTCCACGGCTGGGGAGGCGCGCGCGAGGTGGTCGTCGAGACCGGCCCCTCGTCCAGGAAGAGCGACCGCGTCTCGTCCGCGACGGCCGTCGAGGTGCGGTCGTGCCGTCTCCGCGGCATCGCTCTCGACGGCCGGGCCGAGGCCCGCCCCCACTGGGCCCTGGGCGCGCTGAACGAGTCCCAGTGACGCACCAGGCAATGTTTCGCCCCGTGGCGGTTGGACTCGCTCCGCCTCGCGGCAGGGTGTGCGGTTGGGCCGGAAGGTAGGCATTCAGCAGGATGCCGGTGCGAATCGAGTGGCGGCCACGGGACGATCGTGGACGCAACCCCGATGACAGACGTCCGTCCGACGGTTGTGGCGCGAGCCGAGCATGCGCAAGGAGATGAGCCATTGAGCAGCTATCGCAAGTGGCGCGAGAGCGGTCACCTGGAGCGTGCGATCGAAACCGCCGGCGGCGTAGAGGCGTCCGAAGACGAGGTTCATCACCTGCGCGAGGAGGCGCAGGGATGGCAGCTCGCAGGCAACGGGCGCGATCCTGATCCTTGCGATGGAGGACCAGAACACGCGTGAGGGGCGCTTCCCCCGTGGAGCGCCCCTCACCCGCCGTCAGACCGTTTCGAGGGCCTGCTCCGCGGCGGCGGTCGCCGTACCGGAGCGGGAGCGGGAGCGGGAGCGGAGCCGCAGCCCGCTCACCGCGACGGCCAGGCCGAGCAGGGCGAACAGGGCCGAGACGATGATCGCCGAGCGGAAGGCGCCGATCGGGTCGGCCGTCGAGCCGGAGGTCAGGACCGCCGTCACGATGGCCAGCACCACCGCGCCGCCGACCTGGCCGGAGGTGTTGAGCAGGCCGGAGGCGAGCCCCTGCTCGTCGTCGGACACCCCGTTGGTGGCCTGGATGTTGAGCGACGGGAAGGAGAGCCCGAACGCGATCCCGAGCAGCGCCATCCCGGGCAGGACCATGGTGGCGAGGCTGGGGTGCGTGTCCAGCCGCAGGAACATCGCGTAGCCCGCCAGCAGCGCGACCGAGCCGAGCGCGATCAGCCGCCCGGTGCCGTACCGGTCGGCGAGGTCGCCCATCTTGGTCGAGCTGACCGCGACCAGCAGCCCGGCGGGCAGGAACGCCAGCGCGGTCTCCAGCGCCGACCAGCCGAGCAGGTTCTGGAAGTACTGCATGGCGACGAACTGGAAGCCGACGTACGAGCCGAACAGGATGACGAGCCCGATGTTGGCCCGGACCAGCGGCGCGGAGCGCAGGATGCCGAGGCGAACCAGCGGGTGCCGGACCCGGCGCTCCAGCCACACGAACAGGGCGAACAGCGCGGCCACGGCGACCGCGGAGAGCACGGTCCGCCAGAGCGGCACGTCCGGCGCCTGGACCACGGTGAAGACCAGGAGCAGCATCGCCGCGGTGATCGTGATCGCTCCGAGGATGTCGTGGCCGCCCTCGCCGCGCTCGTCGGAGCGGGGCAGCAGCCGAAGGCCGGCGACCAGGGCCACGATCGCCACCGGGACGGGCATCAGGAAGGTCCAGCGCCAGCCGATCTCGGTCAGCAGGCCGGAGAGCACGAGCCCGAGGGAGAAGCCGCTCGCGCCGCAGGCGGTGAAGATGCTCAGCGCCCGGTTCCTGGCCGGTCCCTCGGCGAAGGTCGTGGTGATGATCGACAGTGCCGCGGGGGCGGTGAAGGCCGCGCTCATGCCCTTGACGAAGCGCGCCGCGATCAGCAGCGCGCCGTCGTTCATCAGCCCGCCGAGCAGGGACGCGACGGCGAAGACGGCCAGCGCGACGAGGAAGACCCGGCGGCGGCCGAGCAGGTCGGCGGTGCGGCCCCCGAGCAGGAGCAGGCCGCCGTAGCCGAGCACGTACCCGCTCACGACCCACTGGAGGGCGGCGGTGGACATGCCGAGGTCGGCCTGGATGGCGGGCAGCGCCACGCCCACCATCGACACGTCGAGGGCGTCGAGGAAGACGACTGCGCATAGAACGCTGAGCGCACCCCACGGGGGCGCCCCCCAGCGCTCGTTCGTTCCGGATGAGGTCATGGCGGGAGACATTACATGCATCTGCATTCAATGCACAAGCATTTAATGCATTTGCATACACTGCTCGCCCGTGCTAGGCTCCGCGCGAAAAGGAGGCTGGGATGGCTCGCCACAAAACCGGCAATGACGTCATCGACAAGTGGCGCGAGCTGCTCGCGCGGCACGCCACCGTCTCCTGCGCACTCGATCGCGAGCTGGGTGAGCGGCACGGCCTCGGCGTGAGCGAGTTCGAGGTGCTGGATCACCTGGCGGAGGGCCTCTCCACCTGTGACACGGGCGGCAAGGAGAAGTTCCGCGTGCAGGAGCTCGCCGACGAGGTCCATCTGAGCCAGAGCGCGCTGTCCCGGCTGATCGCCCGCCTGGAGCGCGAAGGGCTGGTCACCCGCGCGATGTGCGAGGCCGACCGCCGGGGCGTGTTCGTCCTGCTCACCGACGAGGGTAGGAAGCGGCACGCGGAGGCCGCCCCCACTCATCTCGCGGTCCTCACGGCCCATCTCGGCTGACGCCGTCACCTCGGGCCCGGTACGTGCGGCGAGCGCCGGTCCTGAAAGCTCGCCGCACGTACGCGTGAGGGGTCAGTCGCGGGCGAGGTCCCCTTCGGTGATGCGGTCGATCACCAGCGGGAACAGGGCGGGGTCGGCGACCTCGCCGATCTCGTAGCCGCCCTCAAGCACGGCGAGCGCCCGCTCGAACCGTCCCGGTTCGTCGGCGTGCAGGGTCATCAGCGGCTGCCCGGCGCGCACCGTGTCGCCCGGCTTGGCGTGCAGGGTGATCCCGGCGCCGAAGGAGACGGCGTCCTCCTTGCGCTCACGCCCGGCGCCGAGCCGCCAGGCCGCCACGCCCACGCTGAGGGCGTCCAACCGGCGCAGCACACCCGAGGACGGCGCGACGACGTCCATCGTCTCGGCCGCCACGGGCAGCGGCGCGTCCGGGTCGCCCCCCTGGGCGCCGATCATCCGCCGCCAGGCGTCCATCGCGGAGCCGTCCTTGAGCGCCTGCTCGGGGTCCTTGGCCCCCGGTACGGCGGCGGCCTCCAGCATCTCCCTGGCCAGCCGTACGGTCAGCTCGACGACGTCGGAGGGGCCACCTCCGGCGAGCACCTCGACGGACTCCGCGACCTCCAGGGCGTTGCCCACGGCCCGGCCGAGCGGCCGGTCCATCGCGGTGAGCAGGGCGACCGTCCTGACCCCGGCGTCACCGCCCAGCGCGACCATGGTCTCGGCCAGCTCGCGGGCGTCGTCCACGTTCTTCATGAACGCGCCGGAGCCCACCTTGACGTCGAGGACGAGCGAACCCGTGCCCTCGGCGATCTTCTTGGACATGATGGACGAGGCGATCAGCGGGATCGACTCGACCGTCCCGGTGACGTCCCGCAGCGCGTACAGCTTCTTGTCCGCCGGGGCGAGGCCGCTGCCCGCCGCGCAGACGACGGCGCCCGCGGTGCGGATGACGTGCAGCATCTCGTCGTTCGACAGCGACGCGCGCCAGCCGGGGATCGACTCCAGCTTGTCGAGCGTGCCGCCGGTGTGGCCGAGCCCGCGCCCGGAGAGCTGCGGCACGTACGCGCCGCACGCCGCGACGAGCGGGGCGAGCGGCAGAGTGATCTTGTCGCCCACGCCGCCCGTGGAGTGCTTGTCGGCGGTCGGCCGGTCGAGCGCCGACCAGTCCATCCGCTCGCCGGACCGGATCATGGCGAGGGTCCAGTCGGCGATCTCCCTGCGGTTCATGCCGTTGAGCAGGATCGCCATCGCCAGCGCGGACATCTGCTCGTCGGCCACGCCGCCCCGGGTGTACGCGTCGATCACCCAGTCGATCTGGGCGGTGGACAGCTCGCGCCGGTCCCGCTTGGTGGTGATGATCTCGATCGCGTCGAACCCCATGGTTCCCCCCAATATCGCGTACGGCCCCACGTAAGCCGCACGTCCTGAATTATCGCGACAGGTCGTCAGGGCCGAAGGCGAACGGCAGGAGGTCCGCCAGCCGCCAGGGGCCTTCCGGGGTCTCGACCAGCAGCTCGGACCCGCCGTGCTCCAGCAGGAGCTGGCGGCAGCGCCCGCACGGCATCAGCAGCTCTCCGTGCCCGTCCACGCAGGTGAACGCCACCAACCGCCCGCCTCCGCTCGAATGCAGCGCCGACACGAGCCCGCACTCCGCGCACAGCCCGACGCCGTACGACGCGTTCTCGACGTTGCAGCCGGTGACCACCCGCCCGTCGTCCACCAGCGCGGCGGCGCCCACGGGGAACTTGGAGTACGGCGCGTACGCGTGCGCCATGGCCTCGGTCGCCTGGGCGCGCAGCGCGTCCCAGTCGATGGTCGGCTTGGTCATTTGGCCTGTCCTCTGCGATAGGGAACGCCGTCGGCGGCCGGCATGCGCAGCCGCTGCGAGGCGAGTGAGAGCACCAGCAGCGTAGTCAGGTGCGGTGTGAACGACGTGAACGCGTCCGGGACCGTGTCGGTCACCGCGAAGACCGCGAAGACCGCGATCGCCGCGATCCCGGTCACCAGGGCGGCCCGGTTCCTGCGCTGCCGTACGAGCTGGAAGATTGCGACGGCGGCGAGCAGCAGGGCGACGACGAGCAGCAGCGCGTGCACCGAGGTACCGCCCTGCCGGAGCTGGAGCGCGTCGGTGTAGCCGAACAGGGCCGCGCCGCCGGCCAGGCCGCCGGGCCGCCAGTTACCGAAGATCATGGCGGCCAGGCCGATGTAACCGCGCCCGCCCGTCTGCCCGTCACGGTAGATCCCGGCGGCGACGAGCGAAAGGAACGCCCCGCCGAGGCCGGCGAGCCCTCCGGAGACGATCACCGCGATCCACTTGTACAGGTAGACGTTGACGCCCAGCGACTCCGCGGCGACCGGCCGCTCGCCGCAGGACCTGATCCGCAGACCGAAGGCCGTACGCCACAGCAGGTAGAACGACAGCGGCACCAGCAGGATCGCCAGGATCGTGAAGTACGAAACGTTCTGCGTGAGCCCGTGGAGGACGCCGGCGACGTCCGACACCAGGAACCAGTGCTTGTTCTGCAGTTCCAGCAGCGGCTGGCCGATCCCCGGCACGTTGAACGTCCCCATGTTCGGCACCCGCGGCGACTGCTTGGCGCCGCCGCCCTTCATCGGGGAGAAGACCAGCTTGGAGAGGTACTGCGTGAAGCCGAGGCCGACGATGTTGATCGCGACACCCGAGATGATCTGGTCCACGCCGAAGGTCACGGTGGCCAGCGCGTGAACGGCGCCGCCGATCGCGCCGCCGATCGCCCCGGCGAGCACCCCGGCCCAGGGGTTGCCGAACTGGAGCGCGCCCCAGGCGCCGAACCAGGTGCCGAGGATCATCATGCCTTCGAGGCCGATGTTGACCACGCCGGCCCGCTCCGACCACAGGCCGCCGAGCCCGGCGAGACCGATCGGTACGGCGAGGCCCAGCGCGGCGCTGATCGTGCCGCCGGAGGTGATGTCGTTGGCGCCGGTCAGCAGTCGGGCCAGCGACAGGAGGATGACCAGCGCGGCGAGGCCGAGCAGCAGGATGGGGAAGGTCAGCCTGAACCGGCGGGCCGGCGGCGCGGCCGCCGGCTTCTCCGCCGCGACGTCCGTGGCGGTCATGCGGCGGCCCCTTCCGTCTCGGCCGGAGCGGCGAGCTCGCGGCTGACCCGGTGCTGCGCGGCGACGATCCGATACCGGTGCACCAGCTCGTACGCGATGATCACCGAGAGCACGATCACGCCCTTCATGATGTCGACGAGCTCCTTGGAGATGTGCAGAATCTGCAGCGCGTTCGAGGAGCTGTCAAGGAACGCCCACAGCAGGGCGCCGATGGCCATGCCGACCGCGTTGTTCCTGCCGAGGAGGGCGATCGCGATACCGGTGAAGCCCAGCCCGGCCGGGAAGTTCAGGCTGTACTCATAGGAGCCGCCGAGCAGCTCCGGCATGCCGACGAGGCCGGCCACCGCCCCCGAGACGGCCATCGCGCTGATGACCATGCGCTTGACGTTCACCCCGCTCGCCACCGCGGCCGGCTCCGACCGGCCAGTGGCGCGCAGGCCGAACCCGAACCGGGTCCGGTTGAGCAGCACGGCGTACCCGATGCCGGCGACGATCGCGACGACGAGGAAGCTGTTGACCTCCATCGGCGTGCCGGGGATCAGCGCCCATCCGGGAGCGTGCGCGTCCTCGGGGATCGGCTTGGTGCCGATCGCGTTGCCGTTCAGCACACCGAGCCGGTCGGCGGTCAGCAGCCAGCCGGTCAGGCCGGTGGCGATGGCGTTCAGCATGATCGTGGAGATGACCTCGCTGACGCCGCGGGTCACCTTGAGCAGACCGGCGATCGAGGCCCACAGGGCGCCGACGAGCACGGCCACGAGGACCACCAGCAGGCTGTTGAGCACGCCGGGCAGCAGCCCCGCCCCGCCGACGGCCGCGGCGAGGAGCGCGGCGAGCCGGTACTGGCCGTCGACGCCGATGTTGAACAGGTTCATCCGGAACCCGACCGCCACCGCGACGGCAGACAGGTAGTAGGCGGCCGCCGTGTTGAGGATCAGCACGATGATGCGCGGCGTGGAACCCTGGTCGATCAGGGTCGTGAAGGCGTCCACCGGCGAGTTGCCCGCGATCAGCAGGACGACGGACGTCACCAGGCCGGCGAAGACGACGGCGAGAACCGGAGCGACGACCGCGAACACGCCGTCGAGCTTCACCCGCCCGGTCAGGCGTTCCATGAATCCACTCATGCTGTCTCCTCGCCGGCGCCGGTCATCGCGGAGCCGAGCTGCTCGGGGGTCACGGAGGCGGGATCGACGTCGGCGACGATCCGGCCCCGCAGGATGACCTTGAGCGAGTCGGACAGGCCGATGAGCTCGTCGAGGTCGGCGGAGATCAGCAGTACGGCGAGGCCGGCGGCCCGCGCGTTCCTCAGGTGGTCCCAGATCGCGGCCTGCGCGCCCACGTCCACACCCCGCGTCGGGTGTGAGGCGATCAACAGCGCCGGTTCGCCACTCATCTCCCGGCCGACGATCAGCTTCTGCTGGTTGCCGCCGGACAGGGCGGCGGCGTCCACGTCGATGCCGGGGGTGCGGACGTCGTACTCCTCGACGATCCGCTGGGTGTCCTTGCGGGCGCCCGCACGGTCGATCCAGATGCCCTTGACGTTCGGCTCACGCGTCTGGTGGCCGAGGATGCGGTTCTCCCAGAGCGGCGCCTCCAGCAGCAGGCCGTGCCGGTGCCGGTCCTCGGGGATGAAGCCGATGCCGCCTTCGCGCCGCTTCAGCGTGGACCAGCCGGTGATGTCCGCGCCGGCCAGGCTGACCGTCCCGGCGTTGATCGCGCGCATGCCCATGATGGCCTCGACCAGCTCGGCCTGGCCGTTCCCCTCGACGCCGGCGATGCCGAGGACCTCGCCCTTGTGGATCGTGAACGAGATGTCGTCGAGCAGCAGGCGCACACCCGCTGCCCGCAGTTCCTCGGCGGAGGCGCCCTTCACGACGGGTCCGGCCCCCGGGTCCGCCATCGTGAGGCCGGAGACCTCCAGCGTGACGACGTCGGTGACGGTGGACTCGCGGGTCTCCGGGCTGGGCAGTTCGCTGCCGACCATCAGCTCGGCGAGCTTGCGCGCGGTCACCTCGCGGGGATCGACGCTGGCCACGGTCGTGCCCCGGCGGATCACCGTGATCGCGTCGGCGACCTTGAGCACCTCGTCGAGCTTGTGCGAGATGAACAGGATCGTGAGGCCCTCGCGGACCAGCACCCGGAGGTTGTCGAAGAGCTCGTCCACCTCGTGCGGCACGAGGACCGCGGTGGGCTCGTCGAGGATGAGGATCCGGGCGCCGCGGTAGAGGACCTTGAGGATCTCCACCCGCTGGCGGTCCCCGACCCCGAGTTCCTCGACCAGCGTGTCCGGGTCGACGCCGAGGCCGTACGCGTCGGAGATCTCCCTGATCTTCCTGCGTGCCCGGCCGAAGTTGATGGCGATGCCGAGCTTGCGCGGCTCGCTGCCGAGGATCACGTTCTCAAGGACCGTGAGGTTGTCGGCCAGCATGAAGTGCTGGTGAACCATCCCGATCCCGGCGGCGATGGCGTCGCCGGGGGTGTGGAAGTTCACGACCGCCCCGTCGATCCGGATCTCACCCTCGTCCGGGCGCTGCATGCCGTAAAGGATCTTCATGAGCGTGGACTTGCCCGCGCCGTTCTCACCGACGACGGCGTGGATGTGTCCCTTGGTGACGCTCAGGCAGATGTCCCGGTTCGCGACGACTCCGGGAAACCTCTTGGTGATCCCCTTCAGCTCAACGGCGGGTTCTGTGGCGATTGCGGTGGTTATGGCGGCCTCCCCCACACGAAGTGCCTGGGTCACAGGCACGGTAGGCCGAGGAGCCCGGAGCGGTCGGCTCCGAGCCCCCCGGAAAGACGGCAGGTCAGGGGGTCGTGGAGACCGTGATCTCGCCGTTGATGATCTTGTTCTTGTACTCGTCGAGCTGCGACTTGATGTCGTCGACCTTGCCGCCGGTGGTGGAGAAGTCCACGCCGCCCGCCTTCAGGTCGAACCGGGACTCACCGGCCTTGACGTTGCCGCCGACGAAGTTCTTGAGGTAGTCGTAGACCGCGACGTCGATCTTCTTCAGCATCGAGGTGATGATGACATCGGCGACGGCCTTGTCCGCCGTCTTCGCCTGGTCGGAGTCCACGCCGATCGCCATGGCGCCCGCGTCCTTGGCGGCCTCGAAGACACCGCCGCCGGAGCCGCCCGCGGCCTGGTAGACCACGTCCGCGCCGGCGTCGTACATGCCCTGGGCCGCGGTCTTGCCCTTGGCCGGGTCGTTGAAGCCGGTGAAGTCCGGGGGCTGGCTCAGGTACTTGGTCTGGATCTTGATGTCCGACTTGACCGCCTTGGCGCCCGCCACGAAGCCCGCCTCGAACTTCTGGATCAGCGGGACCTCGACACCGCCGACGAAGCCGACGCTGCCCTTCTTGGACTTCAGCGCGGCCGCGGCGCCGACCAGGAACGAGCCCTGCTCCTCAGCGAAGACCAGGTTGCTGACGTTGGGGCCGGTGGCGTCGGCATCGTCGATGATCGCGAACTTGACGTCCGGGAACTCGGCGGCGACCTTCTTCACGGAGCCGGAGTACGCGAACCCGACCGCGATGATCGGGTTGAACCCGGTCGAGGCGAGCAGGCGCAGCCGCTCCTCCTTCTGGGCGTCCGTCTCGCCGGGAGTGGTCTCCAACTCGTTGGTCTCGAGACCGAACTCGGCCTTGGCCTTGTCCAGGCCCGCGGCGGCGGCGTCGTTGAACGACTGGTCACCACGTCCGCCGATGTCATATGCCAGGCCGACCTTGGCCTTCGCCGCGGCGGGCTCCGACGACGCGCTCGCGCCCGTCTCGGTCTTGGCGTCACTACCTCCACACGCGGCGGCGGCCATGAGCATGGCGCCCGCAGCAGTGGCGGCAGCCAGCTTGCTTACTCGATTGCGGAGCAAGGTGTTACTCCCCTTCCGTGTCCCGCCGTCCAACCGGTCCCGCGCGCACGACGCGCGCCGACCCTGCACGGAAGATAGTTGTTTGACCTGCATAGACCAAATGGGCGCACGAGTCCGAAACCTGTCCGTTATGCACCTCTCGCCACCTTGTGACCAGCGAGTAAGTTCGATCTATCCCGAGAGGCGCACGGAGGACTCGGCACCGGTCCTCACCACAAGATCATCGAACCCGTGGCGACAGCGCTTTCGCACGTCGTGGCCGGTGTGAGAAGAAGGCCGGGAAAGGGCCGGAAGGGGTCGGGGCGGCGGCAGGGGGCCGTACCCAGACAAACGTGCCGGAGCGGCGGTGTCCGCCCACTCCGGCACGTCGAGTCACACAGGGATGTCCGCGGCGGCGTCCACCGGGACGTTCAGGAAGGCCGTCAGCGGGCGCCGTCGCCCCACAGCGCGGTGAGCGCGGTGGCCGCCAGGGTCTTGACCCCGACCCCGATCGCCCGCTCGTCCACGTCGAACTCAGGACGGTGGATGTCGACCTCGTTGACCGCGCCGGGGACGCGGGTGCCCAGCCGGGCCAGCGCGCCGGGCACCGACTCGAGGTACCAGGAGAAGTCCTCGCCGCCGAGGCTCTGCGGGGTCGGCACCGCCGCCGTCTCCCCGACCATCTGGACCACCGCGTCGTGCAGCATCTGGATGCTGGTCGCCTCGTTCACCGTCGGCGGCGTGCCACGG
This sequence comes from Microtetraspora malaysiensis, assembly GCF_050947145.1. NCBI lineage: Bacteria > Bacillati > Actinomycetota > Actinomycetes > Streptosporangiales > Streptosporangiaceae > Microtetraspora > Microtetraspora malaysiensis. Next base: position 1,476,855 of record NZ_CP191998.1, on the reverse strand, counting down.
CGATAGTCGATCTCCGCCTCGACGCCGTACGCCGAGGCCACCGAGTCGACCAGCGACGCGATCAGGTCGGGCGCCTGCTGCCACGCCTCCTCGTCGAGCGAGCGGACCGTGCCCTTGGCCTCGCCGACGTCGGGGATGGCGTTGAACGCCGAACCGGCCGCGATCTGGCCCCACACGAGGCTGAGGCTGGAGCGCGGGTCCACCCGGCGGGACAGCGCGGCCGGCAGCTCGGTGATGATCTTGCTCAGTGCGTACACGAGGTCGACCGTGAGGTGCGGGCGGGCGGTGTGCCCGCCGGGACCGGTGACCCGGACGGCCATGCTGTCGCACGACCCGGTGATCGGACCGGTGCGCAGGCCCACGTGCCCGACGTCGATCCGGGGGTCGCAGTGGAGCGCGAAGATGCGGTCCACGTCGCTCAACCCGCCGTCGCGCATGACCACGAGCGCGCCGCTCGCCGTCTCCTCGGCGGGCTGGAAGATCAGCCGGACCCGCCCGGGCAGCGCGCCCGCCTCGGCCTGAGCGGCGAGGAACAGCCCCGCGCCGAGGACGGTCGCCGTGTGGACGTCGTGGCCGCAGGCGTGGCAGGCGCCCGGCACCGTCGAGCGGTACGGCACGTCCTTCTCGTCGTCCATGGGCAGCGCGTCGATGTCGGCGCGCAGCGCCACGGTGGGGCCGCTCTCCCGGCCGAGGTCCACCCACAGGCCGGTGCCGCGGGTGAGGATCCGCGGCTTCAGGTCGGCCTCCAGCAGCCGCTGGACGATCTTCTCCGTGGTGCGGTGCTCGTTGAAGGCGGTCTCGGGGTGGGCGTGGAGGTCGCGCCGGAATTCGATGAGCTCATCGCCGTGCTCGCGCAGGAAGCCGGTCAACTGCCCGGCGAGGTCGCCGCCCTGGGGAACCTCCGCGTTGTCGGGGGGCGCGAGCCTCGATGAGATCGTCACAACTCTTTCCTTCCTCGGGCGAACCGCGGCCCACGGGCCTTGGAGGGTGCCGTTCCCTCTGCCCGGCGCGATTCGCCGGTTATCGTGATGGCGCTCAGCGGGACGCGACCGCGTCGCGCCGTGTGCCGGACAGCCGGGGTCCGGAGATCGGCTGAGCGTCGCCGTCGTACCCGCCCTCGCCCAGGTTCGGTGTCAAACGCCCGAGCGGATCTCTGTGGAGTCCCGCTCCACCCGGCGGGCCGCGATGTCAGGCCACACCGAAGAGCGAAAGGGTCGCGTAGACATGTCCGCCACGACCGACCCTTCGTTCGCAATCTTTCCACGGTTCCGCCGGGCAAGATGGGCGATTGACACAGTATTTACGACGAGAACTCGATCATCACCTGCTTTCAGGTCCCGGAGTGACCGGGACCGCCGGCCGACAGCCCGGGGGGCGAGGTGACGAACCTGTCCTCCGCGAGTTCGACGATCGTCGCGTCCACGACGTCCTCCAGCGAGCCGCCCGCGGCGAGGATCGCCCGCTGCCGCTCACAGGAGCTCCCCCGGTCGAGCACCTCGCCCATGACGGCGAGCTCGTCCGCGCAGCCGAGCCGCTCGGCGACCGGGTCCAGCTCGCGCCGAAGCTCGTAGAGCGCGTCGCGCACCGGCGCGGTGGACCCCTGGTCGTCCGTGATGACGTCGGCGTCGAGGCCGTACCGGGTGGCCCGCCACTTGTTGTCCCGCACGACCCAGGCCGGCGGCCGTGGCAGCTTGTACCCCCGGTCGAGCTGCTGGTCGAACTGCTGGACCAGGCACTGGGAGAGTGCGGTCACCATCCCGACCTCACGGAGGGTGGGGATCCCGTCGAACATCCGGATCTCGATGGTTCCGAAATCTGGATGTGGCCGGATATCCCACCATACCTCCTTTATGCTCCTAATTGTCCCGGCGCGTACCAGAGTGTCCATATACTCCTCGAACTCCGTCCAGTCGGCGAGGAGGTGCGGCGGGCCGGCCGTGGGCAGCGCGCCGAAGACGATCGCCCGGCTGGACGCGAGCCCGGTGTCCTGCCCGCCCCAGCAGGGGCTCGACGAGGTCAGCGCGAGGAAGTGCGGCAGGTACGTGGCCAGGGCGTTGACGATCGGGATCACCTTGTCCCGGTCGCGTACGCCGACGTGGACGTGCACCCCGAAGGTCTGGATGCGCCAGGCCAGCCACTGCATCTCCTCGACCAGCTCGGTATACCGCTGGACGGGGGCGTAGACCGCGTCGCGCCAGTCGCTGATGGCGTGCGTGCCGGTGCAGGCCAGCGACATCCCGCGCGGCTCGACCGCGTCGCGGAGCCGGTCGATGCTCTTGCTCAGGTCGGCCACCGCCTCCGCCGCCGTGTGGCAGATGTCGGTGACGATCTCGATCTGCGACTGCATCAGCTCGTGCATGGCCTTGGGCCGCGCGCTCTCGCTCAGCTCGGGGACCGCGGCCAGCACCTCCTTCGCGTCCTGGCGCAGCCGCCTGGTGTGCCGGTCGACGAGCTGCAGCTCCCACTCCACTCCCAGAGTCGCCCCACGCGAAGGATTGAACTGGATCGCCACCGCGGACCTCCCGTGCTCGGAATCGGCGTTCTCCTACGCCGTACCCGATTTATCCGCCCGGTTTACCCCCTTCTACTACCTGGTTTCCAGGATCGGATGGCGACCACGGCGAGTACGAGGGCCAGGATGATGTTGACCGCGATGAGGATGCCGTGCACGACATAGAAGCTCGTCGGGTGCCCGTCGGCCAGGTTGAACCCGAGGTTGATCCATTCAAAGACCATGAAAGCGGCCAGGGCCAGGAGAAAGCCCGATACACGTCTCGACATGCTCTCAGTATCGGCATTGCCACCGAGTGCGTACGCCCGCGATCTTTGGGGGATCTGTCACATCATGCGCAAAGATCCAAAGCTAGGCTGAGGCCCCTATGAGGACCAGCCTGCGCGCCCTCGGGGCGGCCTTCACCGCGGCGACCACCGTCGCGACGCTCAGCGGCGTCACGCTCTGCACCCCCGCCGCCGCGCGTACCGCGCCGGCCGCGCGCGAGGGCGCCGTCGGCGGCGACCTGCTCGCCGGACATGGGCTGATCGCCCCCGACGGGATCAAGGCCCCTCCCAAGACCACCGCCTCCTCATACGTCATCGCGGACGCGGAGACCGGCCAGGTGCTGGCCGCCAAGGACCCGCACGGCCAGTACCTGCCGGCGAGCACGCTCAAGACCCTGACCGCGGTCACGCTCATCCCCCGGCTGGACAAGACCAAGACCGTGAAGCCCAGCCAGGAGGCGTGCGACGAGGAGGGCAGCGCGGTCGGCCTGGTGCCCAAGCCCATCTACAAGGTCGACGACCTCATGCGCGCGCTGCTGATGGTCTCGGGCAACGACGCCGCCAACGCGCTCGCCGAGGCGCACGGCGGCCTCGCGGTCACCCTCGCCGACATGAACAAGGTGGCCCGCAAGCTCCAGGCGTACGACACCGTCGCCAAGACGCCGAGCGGCCTGGACCGTCCCGGGCAGCGCAGCTCGGCCTACGACCTCGCGCTGATCGCCAGGGCCGGCCTGGCGCTCCCCGAGTTCCGCAAGTACGTGAGCACGAAGACGGCCAAGTTCCCCGCGCCCAAGGGCTACTACGAGATCGGCAACCACAACAAGCTGCTCTGGCGCTACCCCGGCATGATCGGGGTGAAGAACGGCTGGACCACGAAGGCGCTCGGCAGCTTCGTCGGCGCGGCCAGCAGGAACGGCCACACGATCATCGTCTCGATCATGCACTACGAGGGCTCCTTCTGGGACGACGTCGCCAAGATGCTCGACTGGGGCTTCGCCGCGCGCGGCCGGTCCACACCGGTGGGCGTCCTGGTCGATCCGGTGCCGGACACGCCGCCGTCCGCCAAGGCGCTCCCGCGCTCGGGCCCGGCGCTCGCCGGAGGCGGCGCCACGCCGATCGCCTCGGGCACGCCGGTCGCCGCCGTCGACCGCGGCGGCAGCGGGACCGTCGCCGCGGTGATCGCGGGCGGGGTCGGCCTGCTCGGCGGCCTCGTCTGGCTCGTGTACGGCCTAGCACGCCGGCACCGCCGCGCCGGCCACACCTGACCGGCGGGCGCGGCCGCGGGACGGCGGCTCAGCCCGCGGCCGCCCGCGCCCTCGCGCTCCCGGCCGCGTAAACGACCGCCGTCACGGCGGCGAGCCCGGCCGCCACGAGAAGCGGGTCGCCGAAGCCGCCGAGCACGGCGACGCCGAGAATGGCGCCCACCTGGCGGGCCGCGTTCACCGCCCCGCCGGCCGTGCCCGCCGTACCGGGCGGCGCCGCGGCGACCACGCCCGCCAGTAGCGCGGGGAAGCAGAACGACAGCCCGAGTCCGGTCACGACCAGCGACGGCCCGAGCAGGTCGGTGCGCGCGACCCCGGCCAATCCGGCGGCGAGCAGAACCAGGCCGCCGGTGATCGGGGCCCGCGCGCCGTACCGGGCCACGAGGCGGCCGGTGAGCAGCGGGTTGACGGTCATCGGCAGGGTGAGCGGCAGGAAGGCGAGCCCGGCGGCCACCGGTGCCAGATGCCGCCCCTCCTGGAGGGTCAGGGTGAGCACGAAGAGCGCTCCGGAGAAGGCGAAGTTCGCCACGGCGCCGGCCACCAGTTCGGGCCAGGCGGCGCGCAGCAGCCCGCCCGGCAGCGCCGGAGCCTGGCTGCGCCGTTCCACCGCCACGAACGCGACCAGCGCCGCGGCCGCCACCACCCCCAGGAGCGGGGAGCGCCCGGTCACCGCCTGAGCGAGCGAGGCGAGGAAGGCGCACGCCGACGCCTGCACGGCCCAGTCGATCCGGCGCAGCCCGCGCGGCGACACCACGCCCCTCGCGCCCAGCAGACCGAGCGCGGCCAGGGGCGGGTTGATCAGGAAGGTCGCCCGCCAGCCGCCCACGTCCACCAGCAACCCGCCGAGAAGCGGGCCGAGCGCGAGGGCGCTGCCCGTCACGGCGGCCCAGACGCCCATCGCCCGCGCCCTCTCCTGCGGCCGCGGGTGGAGCTGCGCGATCAGGCCGAGGGAGCCGCCCAGGCAGAGCGCGCCGGCCACGCCGAGCAGCGCCCGCAGCGCGACCAGCGCCCCGAGCGCGGGTGCCGGCGCGCACAGCGCCGAGAGCAGGCCGAAGGCGGCCACGCCCACCCGGAACACGCGGGCCGCGCCGTACCGGTCGGCCACCGCCCCGCCGACCAGCAACGACGCGGCGAAGGCGACCGTGTACCCGTTCACCGCCCACTGCTGCCCGGCGAGCGAGCCGCCCAGCGTCGCGCGTATGTCGGGCAGCGCGATGGTGAGCACGGTGGTGTCGAGGAGCACCAGGAAGTACGCGAGCGCGAGGCTCAGCGAACGCAAGCGAGACGTCATGCCGGTCACCCTGCTGAACCGGACATCCTGCCTCAACAGCTCCCACCGGAGGCGGCGTTCGGGATATCCGTATGCTCGGGGCGTGGAACTGCGGCATTTGCGGGCATTTGTAGCGGTCGCCCGGTTCGGCACCGTCACCGAGGCGGCCAGCGCGCTGGGACTGGCCCCCGCCTCGGTGTCGGAGCAGGTCCGCAGACTGGAAGGGTCGCTCGGCGTCGCGCTGTTCACGCGTACGTCACGGGGCATGCGACCCACCGAGGCGGGCGCGCGGCTGCTCGACCGGGCCCAGACCCTGCTCGACCACGCCGACGAGGTACGGCGCGCGGTGACGGGGGCGCGGCAGCGGGTCCGGGTGGGCGCGCTGGAGATGCTGGCGGCGACCCGGCTGCCGTCCGTCGTGCGGCGGCTGGCGGAGCGGCGCCCCGACATCGACCTGGAGATCTCCTCGCTGCCCCGCAACGTGCTGCTCGCCGAGCTGGCCACGGGCGGCGTCGACGCCGGGCTGTTGCTCGACTCCGGCCTGCGGGTCGGCGCGCTGGGCTTCCCGGCGCCGCCGGACCTGGAGCACCTGGACGAGGCCGAGGTGGCGTTGGTGATGGTCGCGGCGCCCGGTCACGCGGACCGCACCCTGCTGGTGACCTCGCCCGAATGCTCGGCGCGGCTGGCCGTGGAGCGGACCGTCGGCCGGGAGGTCCCGCGCCGGGAGCTGCCGAGCGTCGCCACGGTCAGGGAATGGGCCAGGCAGGGGCTCGGCATGGCACTGCTGCCCGACTTCGTCGTGGAGGCGGACCTGGCGTCGGGCGCCCTGGTGGCGCTGGACGTCGCCGCGCCCACCCTGGCCCTGCGGCTGGTCTGGACGCGCGGCCGCGAGGAGCCGCTACGCGACGTCCTCTACGCGTTGAGCGCCTGACCCCGGCCGGGAGAGACGGCTCAGGCGGGGAGGGCGGGGGACGGCACGGGCGTCGGCTCAGGCGGCGGGCCCATCCCCGAAGTGGCCGTCCAGGCGGCCGCGTAGAGGACGACGCGAGCCGACAGGTTGATCCAGACCAGCATGCCCACGACGACGGCGAACGTGCCGTACACCGGGTTGGTCAGCGTGTGGGACAGGATCAGCGTCGCGAGCTGCTTGAGCACCCCGAAGACGAAGGCGCCGAGCAGGGCGCCGCCGAGCACGACCCGGAACGGCTGCGGCGCCCGCGCCAGCCACGCGAAGATGATCAGGAAGAGCACGAGGTCGGCGACGAGTCCGGCGAGGAAGCCGGCCAGCCAGACGGCCACGCCGACCGGTTCGGAGCCGCCCAGGCCGAGCCATCCGGCGACCGTGCTGGTCGCCCCCACGGCGAACGCCCCGATGGCGGCCGACACGAGGAGCGTCACCCCGGTGAGGAGCAGCGCGACCAGGTCCCTGAGCTTGGCCCGCAGGAAGGCGAGCGGCGGCTCACGGCTCATCCAGATCTCGCGGAGCGCGAAGCGCAGGGCGTCGACCGCGCCGAGCCCCGCGTACAGCAGGCCGACCAGGCCGAACACGCCCGCCCCCGCCCGCGCGTCGGCGATCCGGCTGATCTCCAGGCGGTCGGCGAGGCCGGGGAGCTGCTGGTTGATCGCGTCGGTGAGCGCAGTCCGCGCGTCGGGGCGCGCGGCCAGGACGAAGCCGAGCAGCGCGAACGCCAGCGCGACCAGCGGAAAGAAGGACAGGAACGCGAAGTAGGTGAGGGATCCCGCCAGCCGGCTCCCCGACTGCACCTCGTAGCGGTGCGCGGTGCGGACGAGGTGGTCGAACCAGGGGAAGTGGACGCGTTCCCGCTCCATCAGCCGGCGGCCGCCCGCCCGGACCCTCTCGACGAACCGTGTGATCCTCCCGAACATGACACCCCAGCCGGAGGACTACCCCGGACCGAGGCCCGGGGATCAGATCAGGAGGAGGAAGGCAGGAAACCCACGCGCTCGCGCACCTCGGCCATGGTGGCGCGGGCCACCGCGCGGGCGCGCTCGGCTCCCACGGCGAGCAGCCGGTCCAGCTCGGCGTCGTCGGCGAGCAGCTTCTCCGTGCGCTCGCGGATCGGTCCGAAGGTGTCGAGGACCAGCTCGGCCACGTCCTTCTTGAACGCGCCGTAACCCTGGTCGGCGTAGCGGGTCTCCAGCTCGGGGATCGGGGTGCCGCTCAGCGCCGACTGGATGCGCAACAGGTTGGTGACGCCGGGCTTGTTCTCCTCGTCGGCGCGGACCTCCGTGCCGGTGTCGGTGACCGCGCGCATGATCTTCTTGCGCAGCGGGCCCGGCTGCTCCAGCAGGTCGAGGATGCCCTGCGGGCTGGAGGACGACTTCGACATCTTCGCCGTCGGCTCCTGGAGGTCGGTGATCTTCTCGACCTCCTTCAGGATGTACGGGTTGGGCACCTTGAACGTCTGCCCGAACCGGCTGTTGAACCGCTGCGCGAGGTCGCGGCTGAGCTCCAGGTGCTGCTTCTGGTCGACGCCCACCGGCACCTGGTCGGCCTGGTAGAGCAGGATGTCGGCGGCCATCAGGATCGGGTAGGTGAACAGGCCGACGCTGGCCGCGCTCTCGCCGTACTTGGCCGCCTTGTCCTTGAACTGGGTCATCCGGGCGGCCTCGCCCATGCCGGTCTGGCAGGCGAGGATCCAGGCGAGCTCGGTGTGCTCACGCACGTGGCTCTGCACGAAGACCGTGCAGCGCTCGGGATCGAGACCGACCGCGAAGAGCTGGGCGGCGGCGATCCGGGAGCGGCGGCGCAGCTCCTCGGGAGCGGGATTGACGGTGATCGCGTGCAGATCCACCACGCAGTAGAACGCCTCATGGGTCTCCTGCATCGCCACCCACTGCCGGACCGCGCCGAGATAATTTCCCAGGTGGAAGGAGTCAGCGGTGGGCTGGATTCCAGAGAGCACGCGAGGACGATCCATAGCACCTCATTCTGTCAGCAGATCAGCCGTGCCCGTGACACGCTCACTCGGCCGTCCCGGACGCCTCCGGGGCCTCCGGGGCGGCGGGCGCGCGGATCACGCGGACGCGTGCGACGCGGCGGCCGTCCATCTCGATCACGGTCAGCCTGGCCCCCGGCGCCTCCGCCGTCTCCCCCGCCTGCGGCAGGTGCCCGAGCGCGGCCATGACGTACCCGCCGACCGTCTCGTACGGGCCGTCGGGGAGGCGGACGCCGGTCTCGGAGGCGAAGTCGTTCAGGTTGACCAGGCCGTTCACCTCGATGACGCCGGCCACGACGCGCACCGTCCCGGCCGCCTCGTCGTACTCGTCGCGGATGTCGCCGACCAGCTCCTCGACCAGGTCCTCCAGGGTGACGATGCCACGGGTGCCGCCGTACTCGTCCACGACGATCGCCAGATGGTGGCCCTCGTCCCGCATCTCGGTGAGCGTGGGCAGCACGCGCTTGGTGGCGGGCACGAGCTTGACCGGCCTGATCGGCACGAGTTCGCTGATCGGCTCGATGCGCCCGGTGAGCACGGGATCGAGCAGGTCACGAACGTGTACGAATCCGATGATGTCGTCATACGAATCGCGATAGACCGGGAACCGGGAGTGCGGCATGGTCGCGGCCAGCACCGCGGCCTCGGCCAGCGGCGTGTCCGCGGCCATGAACTCCACCTCGGTGCGGGGCAGCAGGACCTCCCTGAGCTGCCGCTTCCCGGCCGTGAACACCTCGGCGATCACGTTGCGCTCGTCCTGTGTGAGCTCCTTGTGGCCCACGATGATGTCGCGGAGCTCCTCGGTGGTCATCGCGGCCCGGTCGGCCGAGGGGTTGCCGCCGAGCAGCCGGACCACGCCGTTGGTCGACACGGACAGCAGCCAGATCACCGGCCGGGACAGGGTCGCGACCAGGTCGAGCAGCGGCGCGAGCGCGAGGGACATCCCCTCGGCGCGCTGCCGCGCGAACCGCTTGGGCGCGAGCTCGCCGAAGACCAGCGTGAAGTACGAGATGGCCATGGTGACCACGGTGAACGCGAGCGGCGCGGCGACCGCGGCGGACAGCCCCCAGCCCTCCATGACGGGTTCGAGCCGCTCGGCGAGCGCGTCCGCGCCGAGCGCGGCGGACAGCACGGTCGCGACCGTCACCCCGACCTGGACGGCGGACAGGAACCGGTTGGGGTCGCGGGCGAGCTTCTGCACGCGCGCTCCCCTGCGCCCCCGCTGGCTCAACCTGCGTATCTGGCTCTCGCGCAGGGAGACCATCGCCATCTCCGCCGCCGCGAAGAACCCACAGATCAGGATGAGCAGCGCGACGAGGGGGATGGCCACCGCGACACTCACGGTCGCCCCTCGCGGACGCGGGCACGGCACCCGTGCTCGCCGACCCGCTCGCTACTCTCGCTCACGACTTCGTCCGTTCGCACGGTACTGATCGGCTCAGCCTACTGCCTGACATGAGACCTGTGTCTCGCCTCAACGGCATAAGCTGGGAGGAGACGTACATAATCCAACAAATTCAATCAGGAGCCAACAATGCGGCTGATGGTCACGGGTGGAGCGGGATACATCGGCAGCGTCGTGGCGGCGCAGCTCGTCGAGGCGGGGCATGACGTCACCGTGCTCGACGATCTGTCGACCGGCCACGCCGACGCCGTTCCCGACGGCGCGCGGTTCGTCAAGGGGTCGATCACCGAGGCCGGTGACCTGCTGGCCGAGGGGTTCGACGGCGTGCTGCACTTCGCCGCCAAGTCGCTCGTCGGCGAGTCCGTCGAGCGGCCGGGGCTGTACTGGTCGCACAACCTCGGCGGCACCCTCGCCCTCCTCGACGCGATGCGCCGGGCGGGCGTCGGCCGCATCGTCTTCTCCTCCACCGCCGCCACGTACGGCGAGCCGGAGAGCACGCCGATCCCTGAGACCGCGCCCACCCGGCCGACCAACCCCTACGGGGCGTCCAAGCTCGCCGTCGACACCGCGCTGACCGCCTACGCGGGCCTGTACGGCCTGGCCGCGGTGAGCCTGCGCTACTTCAACGTGGCCGGCGCGTACGGCCGGTTCCGTGAGCGGCACGACACCGAGACCCACCTGATCCCGAACGTGCTCAAGGTGGCGCTCGGCGAGCGGGAGTCGGTCAGCCTGTTCGGCGACGACTACCCCACGGCCGACGGCACCTGCGTACGCGACTACGTCCACGTCGCCGACCTGGCCCGCGCGCACCTGCTCGCCCTGGACGCCTGCGCCCCCGGCACGCACACCGTCTACAACCTGGGCAACGGCACCGGGTTCTCGGTGCGCGAGGTCGTCGAGGTGTGCCGCGAGGTCACCGGGCACGAGATCCCCGCGGTGTTCGGCCCGCGGCGGCCCGGGGACCCGGCCGTGCTGGTCGCGTCGTCGGAGAAGATCCGGCGTGAGCTCGGCTGGGAGCCCGGCCACACGACGCTGCACTCGATCGTGCGAGACGCCTGGACCGCCATCCGGTCGTAAAAACCCTGCTTCACGGGGGGAATTGTGATGGGATCTCACATGTGAGAGTGGACGGGCTTTCTCCGCTGGTCATCCGGGCCGCGTTGGTGGCTCTGGTCCTGCTCGGCAGCATGGCGGCGGCCGCCGGCGTGGTGTTCGCCACCGGCGGTCCCCCGGCGGGCGTCACCCCCGAGCGCATGGCCAGGACCGCCGATCCGATCTGCGTCGCCCACTGACTCGGCGGGGACCGCGCCGAGGCCCGGGGAAGCGTCCGGGCCCACCTCCGGCGCCGCTTCCGACGTCACAGCGGGCCTCGCGGCGGGCGTCACGGCAGGCCTCGCGGCGGGCGTCACGGCAGGCTTCACGGCGGGCTTCACGGCGGGCGCCACGGCGATCCGCATGGACGCCGAGTTGTTGGCCGGCCGCGGATCGCCCACCTTTCCGCCGTAGACCGTGGCCCGGGCGCCAACCGTGTCGACGGCCCGCCGCGGCGCCTGGAACGTCAGCTCGATCAGGCTCCTCGTCCCCGCGCTCATCAGCGGAAGCGCGCATCCCACGAACCCGGCCGCCTCCTGGCAGCGCGCCCCCGCCGCGGAGACGAATCGGGCCCGCCGCGGCTCCAGGAACACGTACGCGTCGCGCACCGTCTTCGGCCCCAGATTGCTCACGGTCGCCGTTATGGCGAACCGCCCGCCGGGCGGCGCCGTACGCGCCACGGAGGCGAGCCGGACGGCGAGGTCGGCCCCCTCGGCGACCGGGGTGACCACTTCCGCGGTGTTGTTCTCCGGGTGCGGGTCGGCGATCTGGGAGGTCAGCTCCGCCTGGGCGCGAAGGGGGCCGTGCGCGGTGGGCCGTACCAGCCCGGTGATGACGACCTGGCCGGTGCCGGACGCGTGCACGTCGCGGGGCGTGCGGCAGACGACCTCACCGGTGCCGCGTCCTGGGCCGCACTCCCCGACGTTGACGTTGATGATCTTCACGTCTCTCGGAAGGCGGATGGTGAGCACGGGAAGCACCGCGTCCCCCGGGCCGTGGTTGCGCACCCGTACGTCGTAGACCACCGGCTGGCCGGGCTGGGCGGTTCGCGGCGACGCGGTGATCTCGACGCCGAGATCCGCCCCTCCCCACCGGGCGTCCGCGCGTGCGGCGTGCGGCGCTCCCGCGGCGATCAGACAGACGAGACCCGCGACAACCATGACGACCAGACGACCCATGCGTGCTCCCCCAGAAACGTAGGAGATCAATTCAATGGGGTGTCACAGAGGCGCGGCTGCCCGACACGCCGTCCCGGCCGGAGGTCGCCTACATCATCCCACCTGCGCCAACGCCGCCTCCCCCTCGTCGCGTACGGTCGCGCTGCGGGTGATCTTGCGGTCGGGCATCAGGGCGAGCACGACGAGGGCGACGATCGCGCCCGCCACGCCGAGCCAGGGGATGACCGTCGCGCTCGCGGCGGCGTGCGCGGCGGGCAGGCCGTGCAGCGGCGCCTCGCGGGCGATCACGGAGCCGTACTCGGTGCCGGCCACGGCGAGGGCGACGGAGCCGCCGATCTGGCGGAAGAAGGTCAGGTTGGCGCTCGCGGTGCCGACGAACCCCGGCGGCACGGCGTTCTGGGTGGCCACGGTGAGCCCGGACAGCATCGGGCCCACGCCGAGGCCGATGAGGGCCATCCAGCCGATGAGCGCGGGCGTCGAGGTGCCGACGGTCAGGTTCACGCAGAGCAGCGTCCCCGCGACGAGGAAGAACGGCGCGACCACCAGCCACGGCTTGCAGCGGCCGCTGCGGGAGATGAGCGCACCGGTGATCGCGCTGCCCGCGACCATGGCCAGCATCAGCGGGTAGATGCGCAGGCCGGACGAGGTGGCGCTCTCGCCCTGGGCCTCCTGGAAGTAGCGCGGCAGGAAGACCACCCCGGCGTACATGCCGAACGCGGTGGCGAAGGACGCGATGTTGACCAGCGTGTACGTCCGGTTGGCGAACAGGTGCAGCGGCATGATCGGCTGCGCGGCCCGCCGCTCGACCAGCACGAACACGACAACGAGCACGGCGGACGCGGCGATCGGGCCGAGGACGGAGCCGCTGGTCCAGGAGTTGCCGTCCAGCCCCTTCTCGGTCAGACCGATGAGCAGTGCGCTGATGGCGGCGGTGAAGACGGCGATGCCGAGGTAGTCGGGCCGGGCTCCTCCCGTGTCGCCGGGGCGGTGCGGCAGCCGGAGCCAGATGATGGCGAGCAGCGCGACGCCGATGGGGACGTTGACGTAGAACGCCCAGCGCCAGCTCGCGTGGTCGGTGAACAGTCCGCCGAGGAACGGCCCGGCGATGTAGCTCAGCGCCATCACACTGCCGAGCGCGCCCTGCACCTTGCCGCCGCGCTCGCGTGGGAAGAGGTCGACGACCAGCGCGAGGGAGAGCGGTAGCAGCGCCCCCGCGCCGAGGCCCTGCAGGCCGCGGAACGCGATGAGCTGGCCCATGTCCTGCGCGACCCCGCTCAGCGCGGAGCCCACCAGGAAGATCGTCACGCCGACCAGCATGAGGGGCTTCCTGCCGTACGCGTCGGAGAGCCGGCCGTAGAGGGGGACGGTCACGGTGGACGTGAGCAGGTACGCGGTCACGACCCACGTGTACAACCGGGCGCCGCCGAGTTCGGCGGTGATCCGGGGCAGCGCGGTGCCGACGATCGTCTGGTCGAGCATCGCGAGGAACATGCCGCCGAGAACGGCGAACAGCAGTAATCCGTTCTTGTTTGTGTCTGTCTTCACATGTTGAAGATGACATGTAAGAAGTGACATGTCAACGCGCAGATATAGTGAGCCCATGTCGCTGCGTATCGCGCTCCTCGGCCTGCTGTCCGTCTCCGGCCCGGCCAGCGGGTACGACCTGACCAAGCGATTCGAGACGTCGCTCGCCCATGTGTGGCAGGCCGGGCACAGTCAGATCTATCCGGAACTCGGCAAGATGGCGGCCGACGGGCTGATCACGGTCGAGGCCGAGGGCGCGCGCGGCCGAAAGATCTACACGATCACGCCCGACGGCCGGAGCGAGCTGCACCGCTGGCTCACCGAATACACCCCGACGACCGCGCCACGCAGCGAGATCGCGCTCCAGGCGTTCCTGACCCCGCTGCTGGACGTCGAGGAGGCCGTCGCGCTGGTGGAGCGCATGAAGGCGAACTTCGAGAGCCGGCTCCAGGAACTGCTGGCCGTGCGGGGCCTCGGAAAAGAACCTGGATACGGTCGGTACGCCCTGGATCTCGGCATCCGCCAGACCCGGATGGCGGTGGGGTGGGCCGCCGACACGATCGCCGACCTCAAGAAATCCGCACCGTCGGACGCGGACGCCGGCCACGCGACCCGCGCGCCGGAAACCCCGGAAACCCGGGCCCCCTCGGAAAGCCGGGAAAGCCGGGAAAGCCGTGGAACCCGGGAAAGCCCAGCCCCCTCGGCCCCTCGGGAAAGCGGCGGAAAGACCGCGGCCGCGGAAGAGGAATAACAAGAAAACAGCCGGAAGCCGCGCCGGCCGGAACACTCGTGCTGTTCCGGCCGGCGCGGCCTGGATTTCGCGCCGGGTTCTCCACTCAGAGATCAGCCGGTCGTCACTTCGGGTAGTGGCAGATGGTTCCCCCGCAGTTGGTGCTGCCCCCGCCACCGCCGACCGGCGGCACGAAGCTGCTGTACGGCATCACGGTGCCGTTGGGCATGACGATGTCGGTCGCGGCGGCGTCGTTGTTGCTGGAGGCGATGGCCTGGTAGATCTCCCAGATCTTCTTGGCGAACCCGAAGACCTGCCCCCAGTCGATGCCGTTGTTCCAGTGGACGATCTGCACGGCGTAGGTCCGCGACGCGATGTCCCGCGACACCTGGCCGCTCCAGTTCTCGGTGCGCTTGGAATAGCCGAAGGCGGTGCCGTTCACGCCCCAGCAGTCGCCTCCCACCTCGGCCAGCGCGCCGCCGTCGCGGTCCATGAGCACGGCCTTGGCGCACAGGCGCACGCCGGTGAGCCAGACGCCCGACTCCACGGTCGACGTGCCCTGGACGGTGCCGTCGTCATAGACAGCCACGGTGGTGTCGATGGTCTTGTTCTGGTTGTTGTTGTGCCAGGAGTGTTTGCTGTTCTGCGCGACGACGGTGGCCGCGTGCGCCGCCGGCGTCAGCACGCTCAGTCCGGCCAGCGCGGTGACGACCGCCACCAGGCCACCGAGCAGCCTCCTGGTCAGGGCGCTCATGCCTGTACGAGATCTCGGGGCATTCTGGGGGGTGAGGGATCGCAAAGCATCCTCCCTAGGTATGGGATCAACTCCCCCACTATCGAGTTTTCTATTTCATCCGCGCGATGGGGGAAATTGCGTATAGACCGCCCCTACTATGATCTTGTGGCTCTGGGCGCATCCGATGTCAAACGTCTGTTGGACGCGCTGCGCGAATGCGAGCGCGTGCCCGGCGAAGAGGCGTTCCCGCAGTTATTGAACGTCGTTTCCAGTGTGGTGGCCGCCGACGTCGTCGCGATCAAAACCGTGAACCCGCGCGGCCGTCATTTCGACCATCACCTTCATCCCCGGGTGGACGTGGGCACCGACCTGGGAGGCGCGCTGGCCCGGCTCTTCTTCCAGCACCCGCTGCTCGGGCACGTACGCCAGGCCGTGGGGAACGGCGGCCCGATCCGGCTCAGCGACGTGGTGCCCCGCGGCGCCTGGCACGGCCACGCGCTCTATCAGGAGTTCTACCGGCCGCAGGGCATCGAGCATCAGATGATGTGCGTGCTGAACGTCTATCACGGCACGATCACCTGCCTCGGGCTCAACCGCACCGGCGGCGACTTCAGCGACACCGACCGGGAGCTCCTGGAACTGGCCCAGCCCTATCTGGCCGCCTTCCTCCGCGCCAGGCACGCGACCTCCTGGCTGGAGGCGGCGCTGGCCACCCTGGACGGCGCCGACGGCAGCGCCCACGGGCTGGTGCTCCTGGGCCCGCACGCGACGATCAGCGCCGTCAACCGCACCGCCCGCGTGCTTCTGGCCGCCTACTTCACCGACCGGACGGGCGAAGGCCGCGTACTGCCCAGCGAACTCGCCGCCTGGCTGGCCGCGCGGCACCGGACGTCCGATCCGACGGCGCCCTTCCTCGCCACCGACTACGTGACCGAGCGGGGCGGCCGGCGCCTGACGATCCGGCTGTTCCCCCACGGCGCGTGCGGGGCGCTGCTGCTCACCGAATCCGCCCCCCACCCCACCACGCCGCTGACCGCCCGCGAATCCGAGGTGTTCTGGCTCGTCGCGCACGGCCGTTCCAACGTCCAGGCCGCGCGCACGCTGCGGATCAGCCCGCGGACGGTGGAGAAACACCTCACCAACATCTACGCGAAACTCGGCGTCGCCAGCCGTACCGAGGCGGCCCTCCGCCTCTTCGGCCAGACCGGGGCCCCCGACGTGTCGGACGCCCACATCCCCTGGCCCTGATCGCCCGCGAAGCCGCGGCGCACGGATCGACGCTCAGGAGCCGCAGGTGAGGGGCGCGGGAAGTTTGTCCTCGGCGTCGAAGTCGACGTCCCCGAAATGCCGCTCAAGCAGCTTCTTCAGCGTGCCGTCGGCGTACATGCGGGAGATCGCCGCCTGGACGGCCTCGCACGTGCGGGCGTCTCCCTTGGGCATGCCGACGACATAGCGCTGGTCGGTCAGCTTGAGACCCGCCACCGCGAGCCGGAGGCCGCGCACCCGGTTGGCGAACCCCGCCAGGATCAGGTCGTCTCCCGGTACGGCGTCCACCTGGCCGGTGACGAGCTTGTCCATGCAGGTCGCGTAGTTGTCGACGGCGACCGGCTCCACGTCGACCCGGTCCTGGATGAGCGCGACCGACTGGCTGCCGCTCGGGGCGCACACGCGCTTGCCCGCCAGGTCCTCGATCCGCCGGATCGGCGAGCCCTTCGGCACCAGCACGTCGGTGTGCGCCACGTAGTACGGCCCGGCGAAGCCGACCGGATCCGCCCTGTTGTCGTCGTACGCGTAGGTCGCGACGACGAGGTCGACGTCCTGGCCGGTCAGCACCTTGGCCCGCTCGGCCCGGCCGATCCTCTTGAACGTGACCCCGCCGGCCCGTACCCCGAGCTCGGTCGCGATGTACTTCGCCACGTCCACGTCGAAGCCGGCGAAGGAACCGTCACTCCCGCCGAGTCCGACCCCGGGGAGGTCGCCCTTCACCCCGATGGTCAGCTTGCCCGTCTGCAGCGCCTTGTCCACGACGGAGGAGGAGGTCCCGGCGGCCGACGAGCCGCGCGCACCGCCCCCGCCCGTCGGCGTCGGATCCGGTAGGCCGGAGTCGCCTCTCAGATACACGGCCGTCAGCGTCCCGCCCGCGACAAGTGCGGCGGCCGCCGCCAGGACCGCGACGATCAACCGCCCGCGGCGGCGACGCCGCCCCGCGCCGGCGGGGTGCGTTTCGCCGTTATTCCCCACATCTTGGCGACCGGCGTCGTGGCGTCCGGGGTCCTGCGAGCCGGTCCGGTGGGTCGCCCAGGTCTCCGTGCTCCACGTGTGGACGTCCCGCACGTAGATGTCCTGGGCCAGCTCCCGCCCAGGAGGCAGGTCCGGGGCGTGCGACTCCGCCACGTCCCGCCCCCGCGTACCCCCCGCGGGGCCGTCCCCTGGCCCGGCCTCCCACGCCTGGAGCGCCGGTTCATCGGGGGCGTGTTCCCGGCTGATCCGGGATTCGTGCTCCGGCAACCGGCTTTCGCCGGATCGGGAGGCGCGAGACCGGGGCGCGCTCCCGGGGCTCTCCCCGGTCGCCGCCACCTGGGGCACCCGCATCTCCCGGGTGATCTCGCCCGGCTCCGGGGCGGCCGCGGTGGCCCCCTCGGACAGCACGACGGTGGACGCGTCCCCCGACTCGGGACGGCCGAGCAGGCGCAGCAGGATGCTGTCCGCCGTCGGCCGGGCGGCGGGAAGCTTGTTCAGGCAGGAGCGCACCACGCCGCGCAACGGCTCGGGCAGCATGCTCACGTCGATGTCGTGGTTGAGCACGCGGTTGAGCACGACCGCGATCGAGTCGCCGCCGAACGCCACCGCGCCCGTGGCCGCGTACGCGATGGTCGACGCCCAGGCGAAGACGTCGGAGGGCGGCCCCACCATGTCGCCCGAGATCTGCTCCGGGGACATGTAGGCCGGTGTGCCGATGGCGCGGCTGGTGATCGTCCCGGTCGAGTCGATGATCCGCGCGATGCCGAAGTCGACCACGCGCGGCCCGTCGGGGGCGAGCAGCACGTTGTCCGGCTTGAAGTCCCGGTGGACGATACCCGCGTGGTGGATCGCCGTCAGCGCGGTCGCGGTGCCCACGGCGAGCCGCTCCAGCGCGGGCCCGCTGATCGGCCCGTTCTCCTCCACGACCTCACGCAGCGACCGCCCGTCGATGTACTCGCTCGCGATGTACGGCGTGTCGCCTTCGAGGTCGGCCGCGATCACACGGGCGGTGCAGAAGCTCGCGACCCGCTCGGCGGCCCGCAGCTCGCGGCCGAACCTGGAGCGCGCCATCGCGTCGCCGCTGAACTTGATGTGCAGCAGCTTGACCGCCACCGGCTCCCCGGACTCGCCGTGGCCCAGATAGACCACGCCCTGTCCGCCCTCGCCGACGCGCCCGGACAGCACGAACGGCCCGAGCCGGAGCGGGTCCCCCGGGCCGAGCGGCGCGACGTTCGGCATCCAAAGCCCCCACGATTCGGCAAAGTTTCGACCAACAGAACTTTACGGCTCCCATGACCGTTTCCCAGCCCCCCGATATCGTGCCGTGACCAGGCCCGCGGCCCCGTCCCACGATCACGCCGGCCGCGCTCGGCGTGAAGGGCGTGCCGAGCCCCTTCACCACGTGGCCGGCAAGGGGGCGTGCCGAACGCGCCCCTGCGACAGCGAGGGACATTCCCACGCCCCGGAAACGACGAAGGGCCGCCCGCCAGAAAGGCGAGCGGCCCGTCACCGGGGCGGCATGGTCAGCCGGCCATCTTCTTCTTCAGGTTCTCGTCCAGAGCCGCGAGGAAGTCCTGGGTGGTCAGCCACTCGGCGTCGCCGCCCACCAGGAGCGCCAGGTCCTTGGTCATCTGGCCGCCCTCGACGGTCTCGACGCAGACCTGCTCCAGCTTGTTGGCGAACTCGATCACCTCGGGCTGGTTGTCCAGCTTGCCGCGGTGCGCCAGGCCACGGGTCCACGCGAAGATCGAGGCGATCGGGTTCGTGGAGGTCGGCTTGCCCTGCTGGTGCTGG
The DNA here is from genome assembly GCF_050947145.1 of Microtetraspora malaysiensis. Taxonomy (NCBI): domain Bacteria; kingdom Bacillati; phylum Actinomycetota; class Actinomycetes; order Streptosporangiales; family Streptosporangiaceae; genus Microtetraspora; species Microtetraspora malaysiensis. The sequence continues at coordinate 1,457,885 of NZ_CP191998.1, read as the reverse complement.
CGGTAGTGGCGGGTCACCGTGCCGTGGGCGGCCTCGGCCTCGACCGTACGGCCGTCCGGGGTCATCAGCACGCTGGTCATCAGGCCGAGCGAGCCGAAGCCCTGCGCCACGGTGTCCGACTGGACGTCACCGTCGTAGTTCTTGCACGCCCAGACGTAGCCGCCCTCCCACTTCAGCGCGGAGGCGACCATGTCGTCGATCAGGCGGTGCTCGTAGGTGATTCCGGCCTTCGCGAACTCCTCCTTGAACTCGGCCTCGTAGACCTCGGCGAAGATGTCCTTGAACCGGCCGTCGTACGCCTTGAGGATCGTGTTCTTGGTCGACAGGTAGACCGGGTAGTTCCGGGCCAGGCCGTACCGCATGGAGGCGCGGGCGAAGTCGCGGATCGACTCGTCCAGGTTGTACATCGCCATCGCGACGCCGCCGCCGGGGAAGTCGAAGACGTTGAGCTCGACCGGCTCGCTGCCGTCCTTCGGGGTGAAGGTCAGGGTCAGCGTGCCCTCGCCCGGCACCTTGATGTCGGTCGCGCGGTACTGGTCGCCGAACGCGTGACGGCCGACCACGATCGGCTTGGTCCAGCCGGGGACGAGCCGCGGCACGTTCGACATGATGATCGGCTCGCGGAAGATGACGCCGCCGAGGATGTTGCGGATCGTCCCGTTCGGGGACTTCCACATCTTCTTCAGGCCGAACTCCTCGACCCGGGCCTCGTCCGGCGTGATCGTCGCACACTTGACGCCGACGCCGTGCTGCTTGATGGCGTTCGCGGCGTCGATCGTGACCTGGTCGTCGGTGGCGTCGCGGTGCTCGATGCCGAGGTCGTAGTACTTCAGGTCGACGTCGAGGTAGGGAAGGATCAGCTGGTCCTTGATGAACTGCCAGATGATCCGGGTCATCTCGTCGCCGTCAAGCTCGACGACCGGACCCGCTACCTTGATCTTGGGCATGCGTGTGGTTCCCCTTCTGAACTAACACTGGCCAGACGGTCCGTTTTGCGGCTCACTGGCCGTTGAGGCTATCGGACGGGCGGAACGCGCCCGTGGCTAGGTGCTGTGCAGGCGCAGCAGCAGACTCAGCGAGCCCGCCACCAGGGCCGCGCCGAACACCAGGAGCACGAGGGCGTCCGTCCGCCGCGTGCGGACGCCCAGCAGGCCGGCCCGGTCCTCCGGGACGATCAGCCGTAACGCCGCGCCCGCGATCAGCGCGAACCCGATGACCGCGCCGCCCACCCAGATGGCGACGCCGTAGGCGATCAGGCCCAGCCCGGCGACCGCACCCGCCACGACCAGCAGGTACGGCCCCAGGGGCTTACCGCTCACACTCACCAGCGCCTATGGTGACCCCTCACTCCTCGTCCGGTGCGGCGCCCGCTCGGTCGCCCACCGCTTGTGTTCGCACTCCCGCTCGCCGGGCAGGCTCGCGGGCACGTTCATGTGCGCTCGCCGCGCATTCCGCCGCCGTGCGCCCGCTCGGGCTCGCCGCGGCGGTCGCGCCGCTCATCGCTCGTCGATCGGCTTCCACTTCTGGTCGCGCTCGCCGATGTATTCGCTGTCCGGACGGATCAGCCGGTTGTCGGCGTGCTGCTCGATCACGTGCGCGGTCCATCCGGACATTCTGCTGACCGAGAACACCGGGGTGAACAGGTCCGTCGGGATGCCCAGGTAGTGGTAGACCGTCGCCGCGTAGAAGTCCACGTTCGGATACAGGCCCTTCTCCGCGAAGACGACCTCCTCCATCTCCTTGGACATCCGGTAGTACGTGTCGTCGCCGGACGCCTCGCCCAGCTCCCGCGACATCTTCCGAAGATGTGTCGCCCGCGGGTCCTCCGTCTTGTAGACCCGGTGCCCGAAGCCCATGATCTTCTCACCCGCCGCGAGCTTGTCCCGTACCGTCTGCGCCACCCCGGAGGGGTCGATCGCTTCCAGCGTACGCATGACCTGCTCGTTCGCGCCTCCGTGCAGGGGGCCCTTCAGCGTGCCGATGGCCGCGACGATCGCCGAGTGCATGTCGGAGAGGGTCGCGGCGCAGACGCGGGCGGCGAACGTGGAGGCGTTCATCGTGTGGTCGGCGTGCAGCACCAGGCACGTGTCGAAGATCTCGACCTCGCGCTGGGACGGCGTCCTCCCGGTGATCTGCAGCAGGAAGTTCGCCGCGATGCTCAGTTCGGGGTCGGGGTCGGGGATCGTGGCGCCGGTGCGGGCCGCGTGGTAAAGAGCGACCAGGAGCGGCTGCTGCGCCGTGAGGCGGGCGGCCTTGCGCAGGTTGGCGTCGGCCGCGTTGGAATCCTTGTCCGGGTCGTCGGCGCCGGCGAGGGAGACGAGCGTGCGCAGCGCCTCCATCGGTTCCTGCTTCGCGGCGATCTCCGGGATGTTGCTCGCGACCAGCCCCCCGAGGGCCCGCCCCCGGACGAGTTCCGCCCCATAAGCGGCCAGCTGGTCGCGGGACGGCAGTGAGCCGTGCTGAAGCAGATGCGCGGTCTCTTCGAAGGTCGTGCGGCCGGCCAGATCGTGGATGTCGTAGCCGCGATAGAAAAGCCGGCCGGCCTTCCCGTCGATGTCGCTGAGCGCTGTGGACGCGGCGACGACATCGGCGAGGCCTTTCGTGGGCTTGTCCGCCATGAGTGTTTCCTCCGCTTATCTTCGCCCGAAGTCTACCCGTGAGCAGGCAAAGCGCCCCGCAGAGGTCCAGACCAATTTCAAGCGTGATTCTCCTTGCGGCAAAGGAGATTCCCGATCCCCACGTCTGGGTAAGCCGGATCTGTAGCGAAAGTAACGGCGGGCTACCTGGGGAGGAACTGCCGTGGAGGGGCCGTTCATTCGGATCGAGGACAGCGGCGAGGTCATCGCGCTGCGCCCCGAGATCACCACGATCGGTCGGGGCAAGGGCGTCGACATCCGGCTGACGGATCCGAGCGTTTCGCGGCTGCACGCCGAATTCGTTCGGCGCGGGCCCTATCTGTACGTCGTCGACCTGGGGCTGTCCCGCAACGGCACGCGGGTGAACGGCAGGCCGATCGCCCGGAGGGTGCTCGACGACGGCGACGTGGTCTCCTTCGGTGCCGCCAGGGCGCGGGTGGGCGGCATCCCCCGCGAGGACTTCACCCCCGAGGTCGAGCTGCGCCGGGCCGCCGCGCCCGAGCTGACCCGCCGCGAGGTCGACGTGCTGACCTCGCTGTGCCGTCCGGCGCTGTCGGACGAGGCGTTCGTCGCCCCGGCGACCGCGCGGGAGATCGCCGACGACCTGGTGGTGACAGAGGCGGCGGTCAAGCAGCACCTGCTGCGGCTCTACCAGAAGTTCCGCATCCCGGAGGGGACGAACCGGCGCACCCGGCTGGCCAACGAGGTCGTGGCGCTCGGCTTGGTGCGGCCGACCCCGGTGATCCCGACCCAGCGGCCCACCGATCCGGCGCACCACCACACCCCGCCGACGTCGAGCCGCCGCGCGAGCTGACGCCGTACGCCCGCACGCGGCATGGCGTGCGGGCCCGCCGTGCCGGCGAGCCCGCATGTCGTGCCGGTTCACCGGATCGCGCCACCGACCTCGGCCCCCCTCCCCCGCGGGAACGGCAGGCCGCGCAGGTCCATGCTGAGGAACGCCTCGGCCTGCAGCACGGAGACGCCGATCCGCGGCAGGTCGCGGGCGTGCGGATACACCAGGAACCTCGGCTCCCAGATGGGCCGGAACTTGGCGTTGAACTTGTACAGCGACTCGATCTGAAACCAGCGGGAGAGGAAGACGAGGAGGCCGCGCCACGCGCGCAGCACCGGGCCCGCGCCGAGGCGCTCCCCCCTGGCCAGCGCCGCACGGAACATGGCGAAGTTCAGGGAGACCCGGGCGATGCCGAGCTGCGGCGCCGCCTGCAGCGCCCGGACGATGAGCAGCTCGTTGAGCCCCGGGTCGGCCTCGCGGTCCCGGCGCATCAGGTCGAGCGAGATGCCGTCCGCACCCCACGGCACGAAGTGCAGGACGGCGCTGATGTCGCCGCCGGGCCGGTCGGCGCCCGCCCCACTTCCCAGGCCCTCACCGCTGTCGCCGCTCGTCTTGTGCGCCGTCACCACGACACAGCCGGCGTCCGACGAATCGCCGAACCGGCCGAGGGCCATCGAGAAGCCGCGTTCGGTCTCGGTGCCGCGCCAGAAGTCGGCGGCGTCGCGGATGCGCGCCTTCTCCTCCTCCGACAGGTCCCCCACCCGCCGGACCCGGCAGGTGTAGCCGAGGCGCTCGACCCGGTTGACCATCTGCCGCACGTTGCGCATGGCCCGGCCCTCAAGCGTGAAGTCGGCGACCTCGACGACGGCCTCGTCACCCAGTTCGAGCGCGTCCAGGTCGCCGACCCTGGTCCACACCTGACCTCCGGTCTCGCTGCATCCGATGACCGAGGGGACCCAGGCGTGCCGCCTCGCCTCCGCGAGGAAACGGTTGATCGCGCCCGGCCACGCCTCGACGTCGCCGATCGGATCGCCGCTGGCCAGCATGACCCCCGCCACGACCCGGTACGCGATCGCGGCCTTCCCGCTCGGGGAGAAGATGACGCTCTTGTCGCGCCGCAACGCGAAGTAGCCCAGGGAGTCCTGCCCGCCGTACTTGCCGAGCAGGGCGCGGAGCCGGTCCTCGTTCTCGGGGCTGAGCGCGGCGACGGGCCGCTCCGGCCGTAGCGCGAGATAGATCGTCGTGATGGCGGTGAGCGCGCCGAGCCCGGCCAGCGAGTAGTACACCAGGTCGGATATGTGCTCCGAGGAGTACTGCACCGGCCCTTCGAGGCCGAACAGACCGAGCACCACGTGCTCCATCTGGTCGGCCAGCGTGGGCGTGCCGATCACCGAATGGGTGTGCATGGCGACGAAGAGCCAGCCGATGACGAGGTTGAAGGACCCGAGGATCAGGAAGTTCCACAGTGCGCGCCAGCGGGAGCGCGGATCCGAGAGCGCGTAGAACTCGCGCCGGTTGACCAGCAGCACCACGCAGAGGGCCAGGCTCACCGCCGCGGCGGCCGGATGGCGCCAGCGCAGGGCCTCGACGGCCGCGCCGACCGGCAGCAGCACCACCACGGCCCGCCAGGCGCGCACTTTGCGTCTTCGCAGCGCGTGCGCGAGCATGATCAGCAAGATGCCCACGAGGAGCGTTCCCGCCTGCGCCAGCGTGGTGACGCTGCCCGGCAGGACGCTGGCCACCTCGTTGAACCGGCTCGTCCGGACATGCGGCACGACCGCCTTGACGATGTCAAGGATGCCGATGACCAGCGCGGCGTATCCCGCCGCCGCCGGGACCCACGGCCGCGAGACCCCGCCCCGCAGAAGGCTCATCTGAGTAGCCACGAATGCACAATAGGTGATGTATCACAGTCCGTATCGGACTAACGACAGCCTTACCCAGAGTGAGTACCTTTAACGATGCGTACCGCAGGCCGGCGATGATCAAGCATCATGGCGGCGTGGGGCGACGCGAACCGCGCCCGGAGAAGCCTCCGGGCGGGGCGGAACCATGAGGGATCGGCGCGTCCGGGCAACCGCAGGGGGACGGTCTTGGAACTGACATCGATCACGCTGCAGGTGTTCGTCGCGGCGCTCGCCGTCGCCGCGCTCGCCGCCACGGTGTGGCTGTGGCCCCGGCTGAGCGGCCAGGGATGGCTTCCGGTCACGGGCCGGATCGGCGTCCTCGTCGCCGACCAGATCCTCACGCTGGCCGCGCTCGGGCTGGCGCTCAACTCGTACTTCGCGTTCTACGCGTCCTGGAGCGACCTGCTGGGCACGGACACCTCGACCGCCCCCATCATCCCCGCGACGGGCGCGGCGGCCGGCGCGGGCGAGGTCCAGGTGCTCGGCAGCACGCCGGTGGCCTCGGCGCGCCCCGGCTCCGGCCGTTCGGGCGGACGCCTGGAAGAGGTGGTCGTGTCAGGACCGCGGAGCGGGCTCAGCGCCCCCGCGTACGTCTACCTGCCGCCGCAGTACTTCGAGAAGAAGTACGCCACCGCCCGCTTCCCGGTGATCGTGGGCCTGACCGGATATCCCGGGGACGCCAAGAACCTGGTCACGCGGCTGAACCTGCCGCAGCACGCCGCCGGCCTCATCGCCGGGCACCAGATGCATCCGACGATCATGGTGCTCATGCGGCCCACCGTCGCGCCGCCCCGCGACACCGAGTGCGTGGACGTCCCGGGAGGGCCGAAGGCCGAGACCTTCCTCAGCACGGACCTGCAGCACGCGATCTCCACCGCCTTCAGGACCGGCACGGACGCCCAGAGCTGGGGCGTGCTCGGCGGCTCCACCGGCGGCTACTGCGCCCTGAAGCTCGCCATGAAGCACCCGGAGGTGTTCTCCGCCGCGGTGTCCCTGTCGGGCTACTACCACGGCCTCATCGACGTCACCACGGGCGACCTCTTCGGCGGCGACAAGCGGCTGCGGGACGAGCACGACCTGATGTGGCGGCTGGCCCACCTGCCCGCCCCGCCGGTCTCGGTACTCGTGACGAGCAGCGAGCACGGCGAGGCGAACTACACGGCGACCAAGGCGTTCCTCGCCGCGGTCAAGCCGCCCATGCAGGCGTCGTCGCTGATCCTGCCGAGCGGCGGGCACAACTTCGCCACCTGGAACCGGGAGGTGCCCCAGGCCCTGCCCTGGCTCGCGCAGCAACTGCACGACCCCGGGCGGGCCTGACCCCGGCTCAGCCGGCCGCGCGCTCGGCCGCCTCGACCACGTTGGTGAGCAGCATCGCCCGGGTCATCGGGCCGACGCCGCCCGGGTTGGGGGCGACGAACCCGGCCACGTCGCGGACGTCCGCCGCGACGTCACCCGCGATCTTGCCGTCCACCCGGGAGACGCCCACGTCGAGCACCGCCGCGCCGGGCTTGACCATCTCCGCCGTGATCAGGTTGGGCACGCCGGCCGCGGCGACGACCACGTCCGCCTTGCGGGTGTGCCAGGCCAGGTCCTGGGTGCCGGTGTGGCAGGTGGTCACCGTGGCGTTCTCGGAGCGGCGGGTCAGCAGCAGGCCGAGCGAGCGCCCGACCGTGATGCCGCGCCCGACCACGACGACCTCGGCGCCCTTGAGCGGCACGCCGTACTCCTGCAGCAGGTGGACGATGCCGCGCGGCGTGCACGGCAGCGGGGCGTCGACCATGTGGACGAGACGGCCGAGGTTGACCGGGTGCAGGCCGTCGGCGTCCTTGGCCGGGTCCATCCGCTCCAGCAGCGCCATCGTGTCGAGGTGGCGCGGCAGAGGGAGCTGCACGATGTACCCCGTGCACTCCGGGGACGCGTTGAGCTCGTCGATCGCCGCCTCGACGTCCGCCTGGGTCGCCGTATCCGGCAGGTCCACGCGGATGGACGCGATGCCGACCTCGGCGCAGTCCCGGTGCTTGCCCGCGACGTAGATCTGGCTGCCGGGGTCGTCGCCGACGAGGATCGTGCCGAGGCCCGGCGTGACGCCCTTGGCGGCCAGGGCCGACACCCGCTCGGCGAGGTCGACCTTGATCTTGGTGGCGGTCGCCTTGCCGTCCAGAATCTGCGCGCTCATTGCTCTCCTAACGGTGATGACCGTGCCGATCAGTGGAAGAAGTGGCGGGTGCCGGTGAAGTAGAGGCTGATGCCGGCCGCCTCCGCGGCGGCGATGACCTCTTCGTCCCGGATCGAGCCGCCCGGCTCGACGATCGCCTTCACCCCCGCCTCCGCCAGCACCTGCAGGCCGTCGGCGAACGGGAAGAACGCGTCGGAGGCGCCCACCGAGCCCGCGGCGCGCTCGCCCGCGCGGGACACCGCGAGACGCGCGGAGTCGACCCGGTTGACCTGGCCCATGCCGACGCCCACGGTGGCGCCGTCGGAGGCCAGCAAGATCGCGTTCGACTTCACCGAACGGCACGCCCGCCAGGCGAAGGTGAGGTCGGCCAGCACCTCGTCCGGCACGGCCGGGCCCGCCTTGAGCTCCCACGTCGCCGGGTCGTCGCCGGGCGCGTCCACCCGGTCCGCGGTCTGCACCAGCAGGCCGCCGTCGATCCGGCGGAACTCCGCCGCGTTGGCCGGGCCGGACGGGCAGACGAGCAGCCGGAGGTTCTTCTTCCCCTTGAGGATGTCGAGCGCCTCGGGCGTGAACGACGGCGCGACCAGGACCTCGGTGAAGATCGGCGCGACCTGCTCCGCGAGCTCCCGGGTGACCTCACGGTTCACCGCGATCACGCCGCCGTACGCGGAGACGGGGTCGCACGCGTGGGCCTTGCGGTGCGCCTCGGCGACGTCCGCGCCGACCGCCACGCCGCAGGGGTTGGCGTGCTTGATGATCGCCACGCAGGGCCGGTCGAAGTCCCACGCGGCCCGCCACGCGGCGTCGGCGTCCACGTAGTTGTTGTAGGACATCTCCTTGCCGTGGAGCTGCTCGGCGTTCGCCAGGCCGGCCTCCCGGCCGGAGTAGAGCGCGGCGCCCTGGTGCGGGTTCTCGCCGTAGCGCAGCGGCGCGCGCAGCTGCCACGCCGCGCCCATGAAGGACGGCCACTCGCCGTCGGGGGCGTACACGTTCGCGAACCAGGAGGCCACGGCCACGTCGTAGGCGGCGGTGTGCGCGTAGGCCGTGGCGGCGAGCCGCCGCCGCTCGGTGACGGTGAAACCGCCCTCGGCCACCGCCGCGAGCACGCTGGTGTACGCGCGGGGGTCGACCACGACCGCGACGGTGCTGTGGTTCTTGGCCGCGGCGCGGATCATCGCGGGGCCGCCGATGTCGATCTGCTCGACGCACTCGGCGTCCGAGGCGCCGGAGGCGACCGTCTCGGCGAACGGGTAGAGGTTGACCACCGCGAGCTGGAACGGCTCGATCTCCAGCTCGTCGAGCTGCTTGACGTGCGACGGGTTCGCGCCGTCGGCGAGCAGGCCCGCGTGGACCCTCGGGTGCAGCGTCTTGACCCGGCCGTCCAGGCACTCGGGGAAGCCGGTCAGCGACTCGACCTTGGTCACGGGAACGCCGAAGGACGCGATGGCGGCGGCGGTGCCGCCCGTTGAGACGATCTCGACGCCCGCCGCCTCAAGGCCCCGGGCCAGCTCTTCGAGCCCGGTCTTGTCGTATACGGCGATCAGCGCGCGCCGAATGGCGATGCGGGTCACTTCGTGATCCTCTCTGTTCCGTTTTCGCCCAGCTCATCTGCTGGGTCGTTCTGCCCGGAAACCGGGGTCAGGCACGCCCCAGGCGTACCCGCCGGCCGGAGACCGTCCAGCCTTCGCGTGCCATGCGCCCGACGACCTCGACGAGCAGCCTGCGCTCGACGGTCTTGATCCGCTCGTGCAGCGTCTCCTCGTCGTCGCCCTCGCGCACCGGCACCGCCTCCTGCGCGATCACCGGGCCGGTGTCCACCCCGGTGTCGACCAGGTGGACCGTGCAGCCGGTGACGCGGACGCCGTAGGCCAGGGCGTCCCGTACAGCGTGGGCCCCGGGAAAGGAGGGCAGCAGCGCCGGATGCGTGTTGACCACCGGGAAGGAGTCGAGGACGCGATGGCCGAGGATCTTCATGAAACCGGCGGACACCACGAGATCCGGCTTGTAGGCGGCGATCTTCCCGGCCAGCGCCTCGTCCCACTCGTCGCGGCCGGCGTGGTCGGCCACCCGCTCAACGAACGTGGGCACCCCGGCGCGCTCGGCCCGGGCCAGCCCCTCGATGCCGTCACGGTCCGCCCCGACGGCGACGATCACAGCGCCGAACGACGGGGTCGCCGCATCGAGAAGGGCTTGTAGGTTGGTTCCGGAACCGGAGACGAGCACCACGAGCCGGGCGGCCTCTGCGGAATGGTGAGGTCCGGATGGCACCGGGCTGACTCCTTCGGGACGGCTGGTGAGGAGGCGCAGGCAGCGGGCCCTCGCCGGTAGAAAGGGTATCGGGCTCCGGCCACAGGATTCGAAGGCGGCCCGGCGAAAAGCCGGGGCGCCGCGGCAAGGAATTGCGCGGAAGGCAAAGGTGGGGATCGTGACGGCACCACTGCAGACGCCGGCCTCCGATCTGGGGGGCCGCCGGGCGTTGTTGCTCGCCCTGGCGGCGCTGATCTGCACGTTCATGCTGCCCGCCGCCGGGGTCGTGCTGGCGGTCCTCGGTTTCACGGTCGCGATCCGCGACGTGCGCACGCTGAGCCGGGTCCGCCGTCCGGTCGGCGTGGCGGTCACGGCGCTGGTCGTGTCGGCCGTCGCGTTCATGTTCGGCGGCCTCCTTGTGGCCACCCAGCTCTTCTTCTCCACCGAGATCAACGCGTACGTTGAGTGCGGCAAGGGCGCGGGGACGGTCACCGCCGAGCACGACTGCATGAACGAGCTCAAGAACTCCGTGGCGCGCAAGCTCGGCGTCACCTGGCCGGCCGACCTCCCCTTCCCCGGCTAGCGACTCCCCCACAGGCGCGTCAGGAGTCGCGTTCCCAGGCGTAGGGGTCGACGTAGATCACGTGGCCGCCGCGGTCGTCGGACTCGTCCACGATGTCGTTCCGCGGCGGCCGTACCGGCTCTGAGCGGGCGGCCCGGATCGCGGCGAACGTCTCCGCCGCCGCGGCGGCGTGCTCGTCGGTCCAGTCGTCCTTGATCACGGGGATGGGCTGGGTGTCGGCCTCGGTCGCGTCCAGCCAGTGGCCGGGAAGGGCGCGGGCCGCCTTGACCTTCTCGGCGCGCCGGACCTTCCCCGCCGCCTTGGCGATCACGGCGCTCGCCTTGCGTACCGGCTCGGGGGTCGCCGGACGGCGCGAGATCAGCAGCCAGTTCGCGATGCCGGCCGAGATGCCGGCCGCCACACCCACCTCCAGCGCCACCGACAGCGCCACCTCCCACGGCGAGGGCCCGACGGCGGACAGGCGCGCCCCGCCGAGCGGGCCGCCCGAGAGGGCCGCGAGCAGGCCCGCCGCCGCTCCCGAGGCCAGGCCGCAGCAGAACCCCCACAGCGGTGCCGCCTCGATCGTCGGGGTCGGGGCGACCCGGGCCATGACGACCCCGGCGACCGCCCCGGCGAGGAACGGCAGCGCGATCACGCCCATGATCCAGGTGGGGGCGACGCCGGACTCCGGCAGCGCGCCGAGCAGCGGCACGGTGGGGACGGCGCTCAGCTTCACCCCGGTCGGCGCGACGAGGGTGCCGGTGCCGATGGCGAACCCCGGCCCGGCGATGTACGCCATGCCCCAGATCGCGGCGTTGACGAGGTAGAGGGCCTCGACCAGCAGCAGGAGAAGCCCGCCGACGAACCCGGGGCTGAGCGTCTCCGAGAGCTGCCGGATCTCGGGGAACTTCACCGCGATCGCCACCAGGACCAGCAGCAGCCCGGTGGCGAGCATGATCGACAGAGCGACGGCCGTACCGGCGACGACCGAGCGGGTGCGGTCCGGGAGCAGGCGGAGCATCGACTTCCACGGGCCGATCGTGCGGGCGGTGGCCAGCGACCCGGCCAGGAACGCCAGCACGAAATGGCTGGCCAGCGCCTCACCGAGGAACGGCTGGGTGACCTCGTTCTGCGCGACGAGGGAGATCATCCCGGCGAGCAGCGCGTACGGCGCGGCCAGCGAGACGCCGGCCTGGGCGACGAGCGCGAGCTGGGCCCGGCGCCGGGCGTTCTCGACGTCGCGCGGCGTCCCCTTGGGCAGCCGGGCGGGCATCCGGAGCCGGAGGTCGGCGTCGCGGGCCATCCACAGACCGGCCCGGTAGAGCAGGACGCCCGGCAGGATGGTCAGGCCGAGCGGCAGCAACCCGACCCTGCCGCCGGGGATCGCGAACCCGGCGTGGTGGGCGGCCAGCCAGAGCTGGCAGGCGGCGCGGAAGACGCCGGGCAGCCCCTGCCCGAACGCGCCCCGTGGGGCGGCGGCCCAGCCGATCAGGGTGAGGGTCGTCAGCACCGCGAGGCCGACGCCGAGGGTGCCCGCCCCGGCGAGCATGCCCGACACGGGGAGCGGCCTGCGGGTCTCGTCGTCGTCGCCTTTGGGGAAGCGGCTGAGAACGGCACGGGGGGCTGTCCGCAGCTGATCGAGAAGAGCCGTCACAATAGTCGATGTTCTCAGGAAGGTACGGCTTCGCCGTGCTGCGCCGCCCGCGTGTCGCCCGTTTCGTCCGCCCGGGCGGGTGTTTCCGGTCCCGGACGCGAATCACCCCGCGGGATCCTCGGCTGAGGATCCCGCGGGGTGATTCGATCGCGACGCTACGGCGTCAGCGGGACTGCATGATCTCGCGCATGAGGCGCGCGGTCTCGCTGGGGGTCTTGCCGACGCGGACGCCGACCTTCTCCAGCGCTTCCTTCTTGGCCTGGGCCGTACCGGCGGAGCCGGAGACGATCGCACCCGCGTGGCCCATGGTCTTGCCCTCGGGGGCGGTGAAGCCCGCGACGTAGGCGACGACCGGCTTGGTGACGTGCTCCTCGATGTAGGCCGCGGCCCGCTCCTCGGCGTCGCCGCCGATCTCGCCGATCATCACGATCGCCTCGGTGGCCGGGTCGTCCTGGAACGCCTGGAGGGCGTCGATGTGGGTGGTCCCGATGACCGGGTCGCCGCCGATGCCGACGCAGGTGGAGAAGCCGAAGTCACGCAGCTCGTACATGAGCTGGTAGGTCAGCGTGCCGGACTTCGACACCAGGCCGACGCGGCCGGGGGTGGTGATGTCCGCCGGAATGATGCCCGCGTTGGACGCGCCGGGCGAGGCGATGCCGGGGCAGTTCGGCCCGATGATGCGGGTCTTGTTGCCCTTGGCGCCGGCGTAGGCCCAGAACTCGGTGGTGTCGTGGACGGGCACGCCCTCGGTGATGACCACGCAGAGCGGGATCTCGGCGTCGATGGCCTCCTTGACGGCGTCCTTGGTGAACGCCGGGGGCACGAAGACGACCGACACGTCGGCGCCGGTCTGCTCCATGGCCTCCTTGACCGTGCCGAACACGGGCAGGCCCTCGTGGACGGTGCCGGCCTTGCGGGCGTTGACACCGCCGACGACCTTGGCGCCGGAGGCGAGCATGCGGCGGGTGTGCTTGGTGCCCTCACCGCCGGTCATGCCCTGCACGATGATCTTGCTGTTCTCGGTCAGCCAGATAGCCATTACGCACCTACCGCAGCGAGCTCGGCGGCGCGCTTGGCCGCGTCGTCCATGGTGTCCACCAGCTCGACGCGGGGCAGCCCGGCGTCGGCCAGAATCTGCCGCCCCAGAGCGGCGTTGTTGCCGTCCAGGCGCACCACCAGCGGGTGCGTCACGGCCTCGCCCCGGCTCTCCAGCAGCTGGAACGCGGAGACGATGCCGTTGGCGACCGCGTCGCACGCGGTGATGCCGCCGAAGACGTTCACGAAGACCGACTTCACCGACGGGTCGGAGAGGATGATCTCCAGGCCGTTGGCCATGACCTCGGCCGATGCGCCGCCGCCGATGTCGAGGAAGTTGGCCGGCTTGGGCTGGCCGGGGAAGGCCTCGCCGGCGTAGGCGACGACGTCCAGCGTGGACATGACCAGGCCCGCGCCGTTGCCGATGATGCCGACCGTGCCGTCGAGCTTGACGTAGTTGAGGTGCTTCTCCTTGGCCCGCGCCTCGAGCGGGTCCTCGGCGGCCTTGTCGACGTACGACGCGTGCTCCGCCTGGCGGAAGTTCGCGTTCTCGTCGAGGGTGACCTTGCCGTCGAGGGCCTTAACCTGGCCGTCGGCCGAAAGGATCATGGGGTTGACCTCGACGAGCGTGGCGTCCTCGTCGACGAAAACGGCCCAGAGCTTCTCGATGAGGGCGGCCGCGCCGTCCAGCGACTGCTCGGGCAGGCCGCCGGCCTGCGCGATCTCGCGCGCCCTGGCGAGATCGACACCCTCGATGGGGTTGACCGGAACCTTGGCCACCTTCTCGGGTGCGGTGTGCGCGACCTCTTCGATGTCCATGCCGCCCGCGGCCGAGCAGATGGCCAGGAACGTACGGTTCGCACGGTCGAGGAGGAAGGAGAAGTAGTACTCCTCGGCGATCTGGCTGGCTTCCTCGATCAGGACCTTGTGGACCGTGTGGCCCTTGATGTCCATCCCGAGAATCTGCTTCGCCTTTGCGTGAGCGTCGCTCGCGTCGTCGGCCACCTTCACGCCGCCGGCCTTGCCGCGGCCCCCGGTCTTGACCTGGGCCTTGACGACGACACGCCCGGTGAGCTGCTCGGCAGCCGCGCGCGCATCGTCTGCGGTGTGCGCCACGATGCCGCGCGGCACCGGGATGCCGTACTCCGCGAAGAGCTCCTTCGCCTGATGTTCGAACAGGTCCACGAGGGTCCGTCCTTCGGCTGATCTTCGTAATGTCGAGGGCCAGGCGGGGTGACCTGCCTGGCATTTCCGCGCATGAAGCCTAGCCCCAGCGAGGAGGTGAAGGCGTCATGGGGTACCGGTAAGTCCTTGCCAAGGGCTGACGGATAGGGCAAAGTTACGCAAAAGATCCTAAATCCCTGTCGGGATGGCGGACCGCACCCAGCCGACGATCTCATCTGTCGTCGCGCCCGGCGTGAAGATGGCGGCCACCCCCATTTCCCGGAGTTCGGGGATGTCGCCCTCGGGGATGATCCCTCCACCGAAAACCACGATGTCCTCGGCGTCCTGCTCCTTGAGGACCTCCAGCAGGCGGGCGAAGAGGGTCATGTGCGCGCCCGACAGGATCGACAGCCCGATCGCCGCGGCGTCCTCCTGGATCGCAGCCCGCACGATCTGCTCGGGGGTCTGGTGCAGGCCGGTGTAGACGACCTCCATGCCCGCGTCGCGCAGCGCCCGCGCCACCACCTTGATCCCGCGGTCGTGCCCGTCCAGTCCCGGCTTGGCAAGAACGATCCGAATCGCCCCCATCGCGACCTCCTCGCAACGCGACCGCCTTCACATCCTCGCCGACTCGTGCCCGGCCGTCCACGCACGGAAGCACCGACCCGCGAGCCATGGCGAGGGCCTGAAGGCGTACGCGGACCGGAGTCACCCCGCACGGCGGACGGGACAGTGCAGCGAGGAACGATCCACGACGCTCTCGGAAACCATTACGGAAATCCACAGGAAATGTCGATTTTCGTGACTTTACTGTGATCATCGCGCGGCAGGATGCAGCATGATCACCTCATCTTGATCACCTTCTCCGCGTCAGGGGAAGGCATCCAACAGGAGGAACCCCCCTTATGAGGCGAATGATCGCCACTGTCGCCTGCGCGGGAGCCGCGGCGCTGATGGCCCCCACGATCGCCGCCCCCGCGTACGCGCAGACGCGTGCCGCGGACCCGGTCTCGGCCCTCGCGAAGCAGTTCAAGGTCAAGCGCGGCGTCCACATGACGTCGGCCACGAAGATGAGTGTCGCCGGGATGCCCGGGTTCAAGACCAGGACGGAGGGCGACGTCCAGTTCGGCCGCTCAGGCATCGTGGCCTCTGACCTCACGACCAAGAACGACTTCGGCAACCTCTTCGAGGATGACGAGGACCTTCAGGGTCTGAACGAGCCGATGCGGACCATCACGATCAACAAGACCGCCTACGTCTCCGGCGGCATCTTCGGCGACATCATCCCGTCGGACAAGACCTGGCTCCGCGTACCCACCGGGGCCTCTGCGACGTCGCTCGGCGGCGACCAGTTCGTCAACGTGTTCAACGCGCGCAGCCTGCGAGCCGTGCTCGCGACCACCAAGGCCAAGGGCAACGGCGGCACACTCGACGGGACGCGGACCACGGTCTACCGCGGCTCCATCACGCTCAAGCAGCTCGCGGCGTCGTCCCCGGCGATGAAGAAGCAGCTCGCCGACCTGGACGCCAAGTCCGGCAAGACCGTGCTCAACTGGAAGCTGTGGGTCGGCGCGGACCAGCTCGTCCGCCGCGTGACCACGGCCGTGACATTCACGATCAAGAGCAAGAAGATGTCCATCGACATGGACCTGACCGGCGACACCAAGTTCACCAAGTGGGGGTCGAAGGTCTCCATCACCGCTCCCCCGGCGAGCGAGGTCGCCACGTCGGCCGACATCGACGGCTCCGTGCCTGAGGTGCCGACCATCATCACCCCCGGCATGATGGCGGCCAAGAGCTAGCCAGAGACAGCCTGCGGTAACCAGAAGTGAACGAGGGCCCCGCGGAACCGTTTCCGGTCCGCGGGGCCCTCTCACGTTCAGTACGCCCGCCCGCGCGGCGTCAGAGCTTCTCGACCTTGGCGTAGGCCAGCATCAGGGTCTTCTCACCGTCGGAACCGAAGTCGATCTTGACGCGGGTCTTCTCCGCCTGGCCCTCCACCGCGACGACCGTGCCGAGGCCGAAGCTGTCGTGGGTGACACGGTCGCCCGGGGTCAGGCTCGGGATCGGCCGGCCGGTCTTCTTGGGCGCGGACGCCGTACGGCTCTCGCGTGAGGTGGCCGCCCCCCACGCGGTCTTCGCCGGGTCGCCGCGCCACTCGACGAGCTCGTTCGGCACCTCGGACAGGAACCGCGACGCCGGGTTGAACGACGGCGCCCCCCACGCCGAGCGCACCGCCGCGCGGGACAGGTAGAGCCGCCGCTGGGCGCGGGTGATGCCGACGTAGGCGAGGCGGCGCTCCTCCTCCAACTCCTTGGGGTCGCCCATGGAACGCATGTGCGGGAAGACGCCGTCCTCCATCGCGGTGAGGAACACCACGGGGAACTCCAGCCCCTTCGCGGTGTGCAGGGTCATCAGGGTGACGACGCCGCCGTGGTCCTCGCCCTCGGGGATCTGGTCGGCGTCGGCCACCAGCGAGACCTGCTCAAGGAAGTCGACCAGCGTGCCCTCGGGGTTGCCCTCCTCGAACTCCGCGGCCACCGCGATCAGCTCGTTGAGGTTCTCCAGGCGGCTCTCGTCCTGCGGGTCGCCCGACGTCTCCAGTTCGGTGCGGTACCCGGTGGCGGCCAGCACCTCCTCGGCGAGCTCGGACAGCGACAGCTCCTTGGCCCGCAGATCGTCGAGCAGGGCGGTGAACTCCCTGATCGCGTTCAGCGAGCGGGTGGCCAGGCCGGGGGCCTCGTCGGCCCGGCGCAGGCCCTCCCAGAAGCTGATCCGCTCGCGGCTCGCGAACGCCTCGATCATCGCCTCGGCCCGGTCGCCGATGCCCCGCTTGGGCACGTTCAGCACGCGGCGCAGGGAGACCGTGTCGTACGGGTTGGCCAGGACCCGCAGGTAGGCGAGCAGGTCCTTGACCTCCTTGCGCTCGTAGAAGCGCACCCCGCCCACCACCTTGTACGGCAGGCCGGTCCGAATGAAGACCTCCTCGAAGACACGCGAGGCGGCGTTGGTGCGGTAGAACACGGCCACCTGGCCGGGGGTGGCCCCCTCCTCGTCGCAGAGCCGGTCGACCTCCTGCGCGACGAACGTGGCCTCGTCGTGCTCGCTGTCCGCGACGTACCCGATGATCTTGGGACCGGCCCCCTGGTCGGACCAGAGGTTCTTGGGCTTGCGGCTCTCGTTGCGGGCGATGACCGCGTTGGCGGCGTTGAGGATGGTCTGGGTGGAGCGGTAGTTCTGCTCCAGCAGGATCGTCTTCGCGTCCGGGTAGTCGCGCTCGAACTCCAGGATGTTGCGGATCGACGCGCCGCGGAAGGCGTAGATCGACTGGTCGGCGTCGCCCACCACGACCAGCTCGGCGGGCTCGACCCGCTCGTCGCCCGCCTCGTCCGGGCGGACGAGGTCACCGTCGGCCGTCCGGAGCGC
Source organism: Microtetraspora malaysiensis (assembly GCF_050947145.1). Lineage (NCBI taxonomy): Bacteria > Bacillati > Actinomycetota > Actinomycetes > Streptosporangiales > Streptosporangiaceae > Microtetraspora > Microtetraspora malaysiensis. The sequence goes on along the minus strand of NZ_CP191998.1, from coordinate 1,440,285 downwards.
GGGCCGCCCCACCAGCTCGCGAACCAGCACGTACTGCGCGTGGTTGGTGTCCTGGTACTCGTCGACCATCACGTGCCGGAACCGGCGGCGGTAGTGCTCGGCGACCTCGGGGAAGAGCTGGAACAGCGCGACCGTGAGCATGATCAGGTCGTCGAAGTCCATCGCGCCGGCCTCGGTGAGCCGCGTCTGGTAGGTGCGGTACGCCTCGGCAAGCGTGCGCTCCAGGTGCGTCTGCGCGTTCGCCGCCGCCGTCTCGTAGTCGATCAGCTCGTTCTTGAAGTTGCTGACCTGGGCGGAGAACGTCTTGGGCGGGTAGCGCTTGGGATCGAGGTCGAGCTCGCGGCAGACCAACGCCATGAGCCGCTGCGCGTCGGCCTGGTCGTAGATCGAGAAGTTGCTGGTGAAGCCGAGCCGCTTGGCCTCGCGCCGCAGGATGCGCACGCACGCGCTGTGGAAGGTCATCACCCACATGGCCTTGGACCGGGGACCGATGAGACGGTCGACCCGCTCCTTCATCTCCTTGGCGGCCTTGTTGGTGAAGGTGATCGCCAGGATCTCGCCCGGCTGGACGCTCCGCTCCGACAGCAGGTACGCGATGCGATGGGTGAGCACGCGCGTCTTTCCCGAGCCGGCCCCGGCGACGATGAGCAGGGGACCGCCCTGATGGAGCACGGCCTCACGCTGATGCGGGTTGAGACCGTCAAGCAAAGGATGGGTGATGGCTCGGGTGGACACGTCCCTAGCGTATGGCCGCCCACCGACATCCAGCACCCGGATCGGCCACTGGACGGGCCCGCCTCCCTGTACCCGCCGCGCCAACCTGCGCGCCTCGTCTCCACCTGTGGGTGGAGATCGGTTTCTCCACCCGCGCGCCGATCCGCGACGGGGCACCCGGTTTCTACGTTGTCGTGCATGGAATCCACGCAGATCGCCGCGCTGAGTGTCGCCGTCGTGCTGTTCGTCGTCTACCGCCAGATGATGACGCGCCGTACCGAGAGGCGAGGCCTCTTCGTCTTCGCCGGGGCGATGATGCTGGTCGGGCTCGCGGGCGGCGGCGTCGTGGACATCCGGCATCCGGCTCTCGGCGTGCTGATGCTGATCGTGGAACTGGCCGTCGCCGTGGGCTTCGGCTTCCTGCGCGCCGCGACCGTACGCGTGTGGCGGGACGAGGCGGGGGTGACCTGGTCCAGGGGCACCGGCTGGACCGCCGCGGCCTGGCTGGCCTCGCTCGCGTCGCGGGTCGCGCTCTTGGGCGCCGGGTACGCCCTGGGGCTTTCCCCCGCGCCCACGTCCGTGCTGCTCTTCGTCGGCCTGACCATCGCCGTCCAGTCCGTCGTGGTGACCCTGCGGGCCCGGACCCTGCCCCGCGTCCCCGCACGACCGGCGAGCAGCCCCCTGACGTCGTGAGGGGCGCGGCGGTGTCTGGACTGAGGAACGAGCGGGGAGCGAGGGACGAGCGACCCCGCGAGGGGCGCGGCGGTGTCTGGACTGAGGAGCGAGCGGGGAGCGAGGGACGAGCGACTCCGAGCGACGAGGGAAGACATCGCCTTAGGGCGCCCCGAGCCGCGCGAGCGGAGCGAGCGCAAATAGACACAGTAACGTCATGGCGTGACGACGCCCGGCAAGACGACACGTTCCCGCGCCGTCCTGCGTGTGGGGCTGATCGTGCTGTTCGTGATCGCGCAGGCCGCGGGCCGGCCCGGCTTCGGCCTGTCGGGGCGCGGGCTCGCGGTCGCCGGCCTCACGCTCGCCGTCGCCGTCACCGTGGCCGCCGGGGTCCTGCCGGTCGATCGAGAAGGGACGCCCCGGAGGGTGGTCCTCGGAATCCCCGTCAAGATCCTGTCACTCTGCCTCGCCGCTGTGGCGTCGGTCGTCCTGATCGAGGTAGCGGATGCGAGCAGCCCGGCCATCGCCGCCCTGCTCTTCGTCGTCGGGGCCGCCGCCGTCCGCCACCCGCCGCGGCACTCGGTGCCGGTGGCCGTCGTCGCGCTGGTGGGGCTGCTCGTCGGCGGCGCGGCGAGCGGTGACATGGCACAGGATCTGAGCCTGTGCCTGAGCGTCTGCTCGGCGTACCTCATCATGCACACGATCGCGCTGCGCCGGGCCACCAGGAAGGCCGAGGCGCGCGAGGCGGTGCTGGCCGAGCGCGCCCGCATCGCGCGCGAGATCCACGACATCCTGGCCCATTCGCTGTCGGCCCAGATCGTGCATCTGGAGGGCGCCCGGCTGCTGCTGCGCGCCGACCGGGCCGGCGAGGCTCTGGAACGCGTGGACCGCGCCAGGGAGTTGGCCAAGAACGGCCTCGAAGAGGCGCGCAGGGCCGTCGCCGCCCTGCGTGAGGATCTGCCGCCGCTGCCCGTCGCGCTGCGCGCCCTGGCCGGCGAGTTCGGTACGGCGACGGGCCGTGAGTGCGCGGTCGAGGTGTCCGGGCCGGAGCGGCGGCTGCCTCCGGAGACCGAGCTCGCGATCGTTCGCACCGCCCAGGAGGCGATCACGAACGTGCGCCGCCACGCGCCCGGCTCGCCGGCGCTCGTCCGGCTCGGGTTCCGAGACGGCGCCTGCGAGCTGGAGGTGGTGAACCCCGCCTCCGAGGTCCCCGGCACGCCTGGGGGAGGATACGGGCTCGTGGGGATGCGCGAGCGGGCCGAGCTTCTCGGCGGGACGCTGGAGGCGGGCGAGTCGGACGGCGGTTTCCGGGTGCGGCTGCGGGTGCCGGCGTGACCGCCCGCCTGCCCCTTCACCCGGCTGCGCGAGCGGGCGCGTTCCCGGTCGTCGCCCCGCGTACGGCGAAGGAGGGCGGCGCGTGACGGCGCGTGTTCTGGTGGCGGACGACCAGTCGGTGGTCCGCGAGGGGCTGGTGCTGCTGCTCGGCCTGCTGCCCGGGATCGAGGTCGTCGGGTCGGCGGGCGACGGCGAGGCCGCGCTGCGGCTGGTCGCCGCCGAACGCCCCGATGTGGTGCTCATGGACCTGCGGATGCCCCGCATGGACGGCGTCGAGGCCACCCGGCGGATCCGCGCCGAGTTCCCGGACACCCAGGTCGTCGTCCTGACCACGTACGCGGACGACGAGTCGGTCTTCGCCGCGCTCCGGGCCGGCGCGCGCGGTTTCCTCACCAAAAGCGCCGACGCCGACGAGATCGCCCGGGCCGTGGAGGCGGTCATGAACGGCGACGCGCAGCTCGATCCGGGCGTGCAGCGCCGGCTGATCAGCACGGTGACGGCCCTTCAGGTCCCTTCCGACGCCTCCGCGCGTACGGCGGGTGGCCGGGGAGCGGCGCCCGCCGGGCTGACGCCGCGCGAGCTGGAGGTGCTGCGGCTCATCGCGCGCGGCCTGTCGAACGCGGAGATCGCGGCCGCGCTGTACGTCAGCGAGGCGACGGTGAAGACCCACATCAACAACCTCTTCGCGAAGACCGGCCTGCGGGACCGGGCGCAGGCGGTCGCCTACGCGTACCGGAACGGGCTCGCCGACCCGTCCTGACGCACCCGTGGGATGGACCCGGCTACCTCCGGTCGCGGTCGAGGCGGCGGGCCAGGCGCGCCGCGACGTAGCCGAGGGAGTTGGTCCCCAGATGGGTCAGGGCCGGGGCGAGCAGGCCACCCCGGCGGCGCAGCTCCCCGAAGAGCAGACCGGCCACCGTGGTGGACGCCACGGTGGCCGCGACCAGACGGACGGCGGTCGCCGCCGGGGAGCCGGACGTCGGGGAGCCGGACGTCGGATGGCCGGGGGCCGCCGCGGAGGAGCCGGACGCCAGGTGACCGAGCGCCGGGTTGGCCCGCGCCATGTCGATCGCCGGGAGGACGTGCCACAGCCCGAAGCACGCCGCCGCCGCGACGCCGGCCGTACCCGCCGGGAGGGACCGGCCGAGCAGCGCGGGCAGGACGCCCCGGAAGGCGACCTCCTCCAGCAGGACCGTGCCGATCGGCACCTGGACCAGCGCCTCCTCCAGGAGCCGGGCGCGGGACAGCGTGAGTGCGCGCTCGTCGAGGAAGAGCGGGCGGGTCCGAGGGAGGGCGACCCCGGCGGCGTACGCGGCGGCCACTCCGGCAGCGAGCGCCCCGCCGAGACGCGCCCCGCGGCCCGCGCCCGAGAAGCCCAGCTCCGCCCAGGTCAGGCCGTCGCGGCGGGCGATCGCAAGCAGGACGGCGGTGGCGGCCGCCGAGGTCACGGGCGCCCAGCGCCGCGCGATCCGGTTGTTCGACACGTTCGCCAGCGCCAGCACGCCGAGCGCGCCGGCCACCGGGCCGACGCGCGACCTCCCACGCCCCATCGGGGACTCCACCGCCCTCCCGAACCCGTCCCGGCGCCTCCCGGCGAGCCGTCCGGGGAGACGGCCCCCACTCTCTCAGCCGGTCAGTCCCAGAGGTGGACCGGCTCGTTGGTGTGCATGTACTCGATGTAGCGCAGGGTCATCCGGCGCAGCGCCTCGTGGTCGCCGCCGAGCGCCCGCGCGGTGTCCACCTGCCAGGTCGCGCCGTTGCGCGCGGTCAGGCAGCGCTGCTCGATGATCCCGAGCAGCCGGTCCCGATACGGCGCGCCGACGCCCGAGAGTTCGAGCCCCTGGTCGGCGAGCGGCAGCAGGCGGCGGCAGACGAGCTCGACGGCGGGCACCTCGCCGAGGTCCGGCCAGTACAGGTGGGCGTCGAGGCCGTACCTGGCGGCGTTGAGCAGGTTCTCCTCGGCGACGGCGAAGGACATCCGGGTCCACACGGGCCGCTCGGCCGCGGCCAGCATCCGCAGCAGGCCGTAGTAGAAGGCGGCGTTGGCCGTGATGTCCGCGACCGAGGGCCCGGCGGGCAGCACCCGGTTCTCCACCCGCAGGTGCGGCATGCCGTCCACCACGGCGTAGACGGGGCGGTTCCAGCGGTAGATCGTGCCGTTGTGCAGGGTCAGCTCGCCCATCTCGGGTATGCCGCCGCTCTCCAGCACCTCGCGCGGGTCCTCCTGGTCGCAGATCGGCAGCAGCGCTGGAAAGTATCGGACGTTCTCCTCGAAAAGGTCGAAGGCCGAGGTGATCCAGCGCTCGCCGAACCACACCCGTGGCCGCACGCCCTGGGCCTTCAGCTCCTCCGACCTGGTGTCCGTCGTCTGCTCGAACAGCCTGATCCGCGTCTCGCGCCACAGCTCCTTGCCGAAGAGGAACGGCGAGTTGGCCGCGATGGCGACCTGCGGCCCGGCGATGGCCTGCGCCGCGTTCCAGTGCGCCGCGAACTCGGACGGACCGACCTCCAGGTGGAACTGCAGGCTGGTGCAGGCCGCCTCCGGCGTGACGCTCGCGGCGTACGTGTCGAGCCGCTCGACGCCCTCGATCTCGATGTGCAGGTCCTCACCGCGGGCGGCCAGGATCTGCTCGTTGAGCAGGCGATAGCGGGCGTTCGTCGACAAAGACGACACTTCGACGTCGCTCTCCCGCAGCGTCGGGAGGATACCGACGAGCACCAGGTGCCCGCCGACGGTCGCCGCCCGCTCCTCCGCCCGGTTGAGCCGGTCGCGAATGCTCTCCTCCAGCCGCAGCGACCCGTCCCGGTAGAGCCCCTGCGGCTGGATATTCATCTCGACGTTGAACCGGCCCAGTTCGGGGCCCCAGTCGGGCTCGGCGATGGCGGCGAGGACCTCGTCGCTCTTCATCGTCGGCTCTCCCCGGTCGTCGACCAGGTTGAGCTCGATCTCCAGACCTGCTCGCGGCCGCCGCAGCTCGAACCGCGACTCGTGCAGCATCTGGGCGAAGACGTCGAGCGACCGCCGGATCTTGTCGCGGTACCGGCGACGATCCTCCCCGGTGAACACCATGGCGGGTACGTCACGCCCCATCAGACCAGCGTACGCACCCTCAAGCGGGTCAGACCAGCCTGCGGGCGGTGGCCCAGCGGGACAGCTCGTGCCGGTTGGAGAGCTGGAGCTTGCGCAACACGCTCGACACGTGCGTCTCCACGGTTTTCACCGAGATGAACAGCTCCTTGGCGATCTCCTTGTACGCGTACCCGCGCGCGATCAGCCGGAGCACCTCGCGCTCGCGCTGGGTGAGCGAGTCCAGCTCGGGATCGATGGGCGGGGCCTCGGAGGAGGCGAACGCGTCCAGCACGAACCCGGCGAGGCGCGGCGAGAAGACCGCGTCGCCGTCCGACACCCGGATGATCGCGTCGGTCAGCTCGGCGCCGCTGATCGTCTTGGTGACGTAGCCGCGCGCGCCGCCGCGGATGACGCCGATCACGTCCTCGGCCGCGTCGGACACCGACAGCGCCAGGAACCGCACCTGCGCCCCGGACCCGAGGACCCGCCTGAGGACCTCCTGGCCGCCGCCCCCGGGCATGTGCACGTCGAGCAGCACGACATCCGGCTTCAGCTCGGCGATGGACGCGACCGCGCTCTCAACGTCCTCGGCCTCGCCGACCACCTGGATGGACGGCCCCAGCTCCGCGCGGACGCCGGACCGGAACAACCGATGGTCGTCGACGATCAGCACGCGTACGGTCTTCATTGCTCTTCACCATTCCTTGCTCGTCCCGCGCGGCCCGGCACCGCGCGGGTTCGTCCGCCGCCTTCGCGACGCCCGATCAGGACTCCCTCTTCATCGTCAGCATGACCTCGGTCCCGTCGCCGGGCTCGGTCCTGACCCGGGCGCTTCCGCCGTTGCGCTCCATCCTGCCGATGATCGACTGCCGGATGCCCATCCGGTCGGCGGGAACGTCGTCCATATCGAACCCCTTGCCCCGGTCCCGTACAAACACGGTGACCTCGTCGGGCTCCACCTCGGCGTACACCGAGATCACCGGGGCGCCGGAATACCGGGCCGCGTTGACCATCGCCTGGCGGGCGGCCTGCAACAGTGCGCCCAGTCTCTCGTCCAGGTCGCAGTCGCCGACGCAGACGATCTCGATCGGGACGCCGTGGGCGTCCTCCTCCTCGGCGGCGACCCGGCGTACGGCCGCGGCCAGCGTGGCGTCGGCGTCCTGCTTGGGCTGATAGAGCCAGTTGCGCAACTCCCGCTCCTGGGAGCGGGCCAGCCGCGTCACCTCGCGGGCGTCGTGCGCGTTGCGCTGGATCAACGTCAGCGTGTGCAGCACGGAGTCGTGGACGTGCGCGGCGACCTCGGCCCGCTCCTCCTGGCGGATGCGCTCGGTACGCTCCCGCTGCAGTTCCTTGACCAGGGAGGCCAGCCACGGGGCCGCGATCAGCAGCATGCCGCCCACGACCACGGCGGTGAACACCAGACCGGTCTTGGCCTTGGCCAGTTCGCCGCTCGCGGCCAGGAAGCCGAAGGCACCGACCACGACGAGCAACGCGCCGATGAGGGTCCGGACCCAGCCCGTGTTGACCTGGCGCACCGCTCCGGACATCCAGCGCTGTCGCCGGCTCGGGTCGGCCTGCTGCCAGAGGATCAGCGCGCCGATGCCTCCGGCGGCGATCGGCCACGTGCCGATGCCTCCGTCGAAGGCCCCTGTGATCCAGCCGAGCCCGGCGACGGCCACCCAGAGCACGCCGTACGCGGCGAACTGCCCCCAGTCGCGGGCCGGTTCGGGGCCTTTGGCCTCTTCCTTCGGCGTGAACATCCACAGCGCCGCGTAGGCGACGACGCCGAGGCCGTTGACAACGGTGAGCAGCAGGAAACCCAGGCGGAGCACGACAGGATCGAGCCGCAACTGGGCGGCGGCACCCTGCGCGACGCCCGCGACGACACGGCCGGAGGCGGGCCGGACGAGGCGGGGCCCGGCATCGGGAACAGTAGGCGTTTCAGACATCTCGCGAAGCATCGTCACACGATGTGCACCATGGTCGCATCAGGGCGTGCCCTGATACGCCCCCTGAGGGGTCGGGGGCGAGTCAGGGGTTCCCCCGATGGCCGACGCCGGTGGCGAACCGCCACGATGGGACCATGACCGAAGCACCGCCCACCTCCACCGAAGACCCCGCACCCGCTGGCGAGCGGGTGCTGCAGCGGTCCGCCGAGGGCCGCATGATCACCGGTGTGTGCGCGGGCCTCGGACGCTACGCCGGCATCGACCCCGTCCTGCTCCGCGTGGGTTTCGCCGTACTCGTCCTCGGATCCGGCATCGGCATCATTCTCTATATCGCCGCCTTCCTGCTGATGAAGGACAGCGCGGGCCGGCCCGGATACGTGGAGCAGTGGACCCGCCGCATCTTCGACACCGAGACCGTGCTGGCGCTGCTCGCCGCGGTCTTCGCGTTCGGCCTGATCATCAACGTGGCGTCGGGCGGGATCGACATGGGCACGATCGTCGTGGGCACGCTGCTCGCGATCGCGCTGCTCGCCGCGCACGCACGCGGCGTCGACCTGCTGCCGCTGGCCAAGTCGCTGCCCGATCGGATCTTCGGCCGCCGCGGCACGACCCCCGCCCATGAGAACGCCTTCCCCTGGCCCGGCGCCCACGCCACCCCGTCCGGCCCGTACGGCATGCCGCCCCAGGCGCCGTACGAGGGCGGCCCGTACCCGCCCGGTCAGTACCCGCCCGGCTCTTACGGCCATGGCTCGTACGCGCCCGGCTCCTACGGCCGGCCGCCGCAGGCGCAGGCACCGTACGCGCAGGCGCAGGCACCGTACGCGCAGGCGCCGTACCAGCCGTACGCGCAGGCGCCGCAGGGCCAGGCCGCGTACCGGCAGGAGCCGAACGGGCAGGGGCCGCATGCCGCGGCTGGTACTGCGGCGTTCGCCGGGCCGCCGCAGACCCCGGGCGCCCCGGTGCCGCCCGTCACGGAGCCGACCTGGGCCGCCGAGCCCACCGCCGGCCCATCCGTGGGAGGCGAGACCGACGGCAAGGCGGGCGGAGACGGCGCGCCCGACGCGACCAAGCTCCTGACGTCGCCGGTTCCCCCGGCCGCTTCGCAGGCGGAGCCCCTGGACGCTTCGGACACGGACTCTTCGAACACGCGCGTGGCGGAGGTGCCGTCGGCCGACTCGGTCGCGCCCGGCGCACACCAGGCGGAAGCTCCATCGGCGGCCGCGGCGGCGGCCCAGGCTTCGCCGACCGCCCACCTGAGGGACGTCCCAGCGGGGCCGGAGGCGTCGGTCCCGTCCTCGGCTGAGGCGCCCCTGAGTTCCCCGGTCACGGCGACGCCACCCACGCCTGGCACTCCACCGCCCGCCGGGACCGGTTTCCGGCGGCTGTCCGACCTGGCCAGGGAGGCCGGGCGCGGCCCGTACGACTACGGGGCGAGCGAGCCGTTCGCGCCGCACGGCCCCTACGCGGGATCCGGGCGCACGCCCTACCCGCCCGTCGACCCCCCGTACCTGCGGGACGTGGAAAGAAGCGCCGCCCGGCAACCGGCCCGGCAACCGAAATCGAAATCTTTCATCGGCGGATTGACCATCTGCCTCGCCCTGATCGTTGGAGGGATCATGGTGGCGGTGCAGCAGAGCACCGGTTCTCCCAGCATGCCGGTGATCGGCGGGGCTGTCCTCGCCACGATCGGGACCGGTCTGCTGATCGCGACGTGGTTCGGGCGGGGAGCGGGTCTGGTCGCCGCCGGGGTCATCGTGTCGCTGGCCCTCGTCGCGGGATCGACGCTGGGCGGCATTCCCAAGAACATCGGCTCCTTCTCCTGGCACCCCAGCGAGGTCACCCAGCCCGGCAGGGAGTACGCCGTCGGCGTGGGCGACGGCACGCTCAACCTGACCGATCTCCCGCTGGCCACCGGCTCGCGCGTCCGCTTCGACGCGTCCGTCTCGATCGGGCGGATCACGGTGATCGTGCCGACCACCGCCCGGGTCGAGGTCCACGGGTACGCCAAGGTGGGCGAGGTCATGATCGGCAACAAGGTCGAGGACGGCATGGACGTCCAGTTCAGCCGGGTCCTGGAGCCCGACAAGGCCACCGGCGACGCGCCGACGATCGAGCTGCACGTGAAGGCCGGCATCGGCGATGTGGAGGTTCTCCGGGGCGACGACGCGACGGCGCGCGAGCCTCTCCTGCCCAGCAGGGTCGGCGGCCGGGATCCGCACCGCCCCACCGACCCGCCGACGGCGCCACCGCCCCTGCCCAACGGGGTCGACGGTGTGCCGGCGCCCCGCGGCGCCGACGCGCCCGCGATGGCACCGCTTCTGCCCGCGCTGGTCGGCAACGTGGAGGTGCGCAGTGGCGCGTGACCCCGAGCGGCGTCCCGGACGGACCCACCCGACCGACTGGCTCGCCCTCCTGTGCGGCCTGCTGTTCATCGGGGTCGGCGTCCGCTACATGATCACGCCCGCCCCCGACTCGGTCATGATGCTGCTGCTCCTCATCGTCGGCATGGGGTTCTCCGCCTTCGTCGCGATCCTCTCGAAGGTCGCGCGCAAGCGCTGAGCAGCACGCTCGTCTCACGGAACATCCTGCGATCGCCCGTTAGACTGGAACAATGTTGGCCCTGGAGTTCGTCAGCACCGTCCGTGCGACCCGTACCGGCCGGGTGGACGACCTGACCGACACCGACGGCACGACGGCGTGGGTGCGAGAGCACGCCGAGCCGCTCGGGATCGACGCGGCTTCCTTCGTCGCCGACGAGGCTCTGCGGGCCGAGGTGGTCGAGCTGCGCCAGGCGGTGCGCGCCCTGTTCGCCCGCGCCGTCTCCCCGGAGCAGCCCAGCAGCGCCGACGCGCACCTGCTGCCCTCGTTCGCGGAGGCGCTCCACCTGGTGAACGACACGGCGGCGGCGGTGTCGCTCGCGCCCCGGCTCGACTGGCCCGCCGACGGCGCGCCGAACATCGCGATCGTCCCGGCGAGGCCGGCGAGCGTATCCGCGCGGGTCCGCGCCGCCCTCGCCTCCTCCGCCATCGAGTTCCTCGCCGGTCCCGGCCGCGAGCGGCTGCGGACCTGCCACGCGCCACGCTGCGTGCTCTACTTCCTCAAGGAGCACGTCCGGCAGGAATGGTGCTCCGTCGGCTGCGGCAACCGCGCTCGTGCCGCACGGCACTATCGGCAGCACAAGGCTCATTGAATCCACCGCACATCGCGCGGCGACGCCCGGCCTGAACGCCGTACACCGTCCCCTGTACGGGACGCACCACCACCAACGCCCTCGCATGGGCAGCCCTCGCCGAACGCCCTGTGCCGGCGTCCGGCCTGAACGCTCCTGACCCGCGCGCCACGCGCGGGCGCCCCCTGACGCGCCACCGGCCCGCTCCCCGGCGGCCCCTCCACGCTTCCCGGTGATCCGCGTCCGAAGAACGACGCCCACAGTTACCGCTCACCGGTTGTGTGATCCATATCACTCATGACATAACGGACCTAGGTCATTAGTTCCGTTATATTTCTAACGGAACAACCCGTTAGAACCGTGAGGAGAAACCCCCATGACCTTCAAGACCGGCCACGTCGGGCTCAACGTCTCCGACCTCGACGCGTCCACGGCGTTCTACGTCAAGGTGTTCGGCTTCGACATCGTGGGCGAGTCCCGCGAGGAGGGGCGCCGCTTCGCCTTCCTCGGGCTCGACGGCACGCTGGTGCTGACCCTCTGGGAGCAGAGCGAGGGCAGGTTCGGCACCGGGACCCCCGGCCTGCACCACCTGTCCTTCGAGGTCCCGGACATCGAGGCGGTGCACCGGGCCGAGGCCGCCATCCGGGAGACCGGCGTCACCGTGTTCCACGACGGCGTCGTGCCGCACGGCGAAGGCGCGTCCTCGGGCGGCGTCTTCTTCGAGGACCCCGACGGCATCCGCCTGGAGATCTACACGACCACCGGCGCCGACGAGCGGCCCGCCCCCACGTCGGGCGCCCCGACCTGCGGTTTCTTCTAAACAACCGGTATCCGGGCAACTGACATCGAACAGCCGTCGGGGAAGGAAGACGAGGATGCGGCACATCGGAGAGGTCGCGGTCCAGCGCCGTGCGGGCGTCCAGGCCGAGAACTGGGGGTCGGCGAACGCGCGGCCGAACATCCCCGAGGTGGCGGCGGGGTTCCTGACCGCCCAGCGCATGCTCGTCATCGGTACGGCCGGCCCCGACGGCCGCGTCTGGGCCGGCCCGCTGACCGGGCCCGCCGGTTTCGCCAGGGCGTCGGGGCCGCAAACGGTGGTGATCGACGCGTTACCCGGCACGCATGACCCGCTGTCCGGCGTGTTCGACAGCGGGCACGACATCGGCATGCTCGCCATCGAGCCGAAGACCCGGCGACGGATGCGGATCAACGGCCGGGCCCGGCACGAGGGGAACGGCCTCATCGTCACCACCGATCAGGTCTACGCGAACTGCCCCAAGTACCTGCAGACTCGCGAAATCGCGGACGAGCCCGCCCTCTCGACGGCCGCCACATACAGGAGGGCCGCGCTCGACCCCGGGCACCGGGAGTGGATCGAGAAGGCGGACACGTTCTTCGTCGCCACGCACGCGGACGGGCTCGGCTCGGACGTGTCCCACCGGGGCGGCAATCCCGGCTTCATCCGGGTCGTGGACGAGCGCCGTCTCGTCTGGCCGGACTACGTCGGCAACTCGATGTACATGACGCTCGGCAACCTGGAGCTGAACCCCGCCGCCGGGCTGCTCTTCCTCGACTGGGCCACCGGCGACGCGCTGCACCTGACCGGCCGGGCCCGGGTCGACTGGGACCCGGGTGACGTCCCCGGCGCGCAGCGCCTGGTCGAGTTCGACGTCGACGAGGTGATCCAGGTCGGCGGCGCGAGCCCGCTGCGCTGGACCTTCGGAAATTACTCCCGTTTCAACCCACAGCCAAGGAATCAATGATGCGCGTCTACGTCGACAGGGAACTCTGCCAGACACACGCCCAGTGTGTCTTCGCGGCACCCGACGTGTTCGAGCTCGACGAGAACGACGAGCTGCACTACGTCGCCGAACCGGACGAGTCGCAGTTCGCGGCCGTCGAGGAGGCCGCCCTGCTCTGCCCGGTGCAGGCGATCTCCTTCCAGGACTGACCAGGGCCGAGAACGGCGCCACGCAGAAAGGCCATCCGCCATGAAACCACCGGTTCCTCCCTTCACCGAGGAGACCGCGCGCCAGAAGGTGCAGGCCGCCGAGGACGCCTGGAACACCCGCGATCCGAAGGTCGTCGCCCTCGCGTACACGCCCGACTCGGTCTGGCGCAACCGGGACGAGTTCGTCACGGGCCGCGAGGAGATCGAGCGGTTCCTCACCCGCAAGTGGGAGCGGGAGCTCGACTACTCGCTCCGCAAGGACCTGTGGGCCTTCACCGGTGACCGCATCGCGGTGCGCTTCCAGTACGAGTGCCGCGACGCCGACGGACGGTGGTGGCGCAGTTACGGCAACGAGCTGTGGGAGTTCGACGCCGCCGGGCTGATGCGCCGCAGGGAGGCGAGCATCAACGACCTGCGCATCGACGAGGGCGAGCGGCGGATATTCGGCCCGCGGCCCGCCGAAGAGCGGGGCCTATCTTTCCCCCTGGCCTGACTTTTGGGGGTTGACCGGCCGAAACAGGGGCGTACGTTCGCAACTATCCGGTCTCGCCTCTTGTCCGGGAGGGATTGCATGCCCCGAATCTCCGTCACCGTCGACGGCATCCGCTACGACGAGGAGGTGGAGCCGCGCCTTCTCCTCGTCCATCTCCTGAGAGATCGACTGGGGAAGACGGGCACGCCGATCGGCTGCGACACGAGCAACTGCGGCGCGTGCACGGTGCTCCTCGACGGCAGGAGCGCCAAGAGCTGCTCGGTCCTCGCCGTACAGGCGGACGGGTGCGACATCGTCACGATCGAGGGCCTGTCCACGGAAGGCACGTGGCATCCGATGCAGCGGGCGTTCCACGAGGAGCACGCGCTCCAGTGCGGCTACTGCACCCCGGGCATGATCATGGCGGCGATCGACCTGCTGCACGACGACCCCGATCCCTCCGAGGAGACCATCCGCGAGGGGCTGGAGGGCAACCTCTGCCGCTGCACCGGCTACTGCACCATCGTCCGCGCCGTACGGCGGGGCGCGCGGGAGATGTCGCGGGATCAGGAAGGGGCGGCGACGTCATGACCGAGCAGCTCGACGCCGGCGTGGCGGCCTGGCAGATCAAGGAGAGCGACGTCCTCGACGGCCGGGAGGTCGGCCGGGCCCGGCGGCGCAAGGAGGACGCCCGCCTGGTCACGGGACGCACCCAGTGGACCGACAACATCCAGCTCCCCGGCATGCTGCACGTGGCGTTCCTGCGCAGCCCGATGGCGCACGCGCGGATCATCCGGGTGGACACGTCGGTGGCGCGCACCCAGCCGGGGGTGGTCGCGGTGTTCAGCGGCGCCGACTTCGCCGCCGAGCAGGGCAGCCTGCCGTGCGCGTGGCCGGTCAGCGAGGACATCGTGATCCCCGACCACCCGCCGATGGCGGTGACCGAGGTCCGCTACGTCGGCGAGGCCGTCGCCTGCGTGGTCGCCACCGACCGCTACAAGGCCGCCGACGCACTGGACGCCATCGAGGTCGACTACGAGCCTCTCGACGCGGTGACCGACATGACCAGCGCGCTCGACGAGGGCGGCCCCAAGGTCCACGAGGCCGGGAACAAGGCGTTCACCTGGACGTTCGCCCAGGGCGACATCGAGGCGGCCTTCCGCGACGCGGCCGTGCGGGTGGAGCGCACGTTCGTCCAGCAGCGGTTGATCCCGTCGGCGATGGAGCCGCGCGCCGTCGTGGCGCAGACCGACGGCGACGCGTTCACGCTGCACTCCGCGACGCAGATCCCGCACATCCTGCGGGTGATGCTGGCGCTGACCACCGGGATCCCCGAGCACAAGCTGCGCGTCGTCGCCCCGGACGTGGGCGGCGGCTTCGGCTCCAAGCTCCAGGTGACCGCCGAGGAGGTGCTCTGCCTGCTGATCACCCGCCGCCTCGGCAAGCCGGTCAAGTGGACGGAGTCGCGTTCCGAGGGCAACCTGACCGTCCACCACGGCCGCGACCAGCTCCAGCGGATCAGCGTGGCCGCCGACGCCGACGGCCGGATCCGGGGCGTCAAGGTGGACCTGCTGGCCGACATGGGCGCGTACCTCATGCTGGTCACGCCGGGCGTGCCGCTGCTCGGCGCGTTCATGTACTCCGGCGTCTACAAGATGGACGCCTACGACTTCACCTGCACGGGCGTCTTCACCACCAAGGTGCCGACCGACGCCTACCGCGGGGCGGGCCGGCCGGAGGCCACGTTCGCGATCGAGCGGATGGTGGACGAGCTGGCCGCCGAGCTGGGCATGGACCCGATCGAGCTCAGGCGGCGCAACTGGATCCGGCACGGCGAGTTCCCGTACACGACGGTCTGTGGCCTGACGTACGACTCCGGCAACTACGAGGCGGCCACCGACCGGGCGCTCGCGCTGTTCGGCTACGACAGGCTGCGCGCCGAGCAGGCCGACCGCAGGGCGCGCGAGGATCCGGTCCAGCTCGGCATCGGCGTCTCGACGTACACCGAGATGTGCGGACTCGCGCCGAGCCGCGTCCTCGGCAGCCTCTCGTACGGCGCGGGCGGCTGGGAGCACGCCTCGGTCCGGGTGCTGCCCACCGGCAAGGTCGAGGTGGTCACCGGCACCAGCCCGCACGGCCAGGGCCACGAGACGGCGTGGAGCCAGATCGTCGCCGACGCCCTCGGCGTGCCGTTCGAGGACGTGGCGGTGCTCCACGGCGACACGTCCTCCTCGCACAAGGGCATGGACACCTACGGCTCACGCTCGCTCGTCGTGGGCGGCATCGCGGTCGTCCAGGCGTGCGAGAAGGTGAAGGAGAAGGCCCGCCAGGTGGCGGCGCACCTCATGGAGGCGTCGCCGGACGACATCGAGTTCTCCCGGGGCGAGTTCCGGGTGCGCGGCACGGGCACGTCGCGGACCATCCAGGAGATCGCGCTGGCCACCTTCGCCGCGCACGATCTGCCGGACGGCTTCGAGCCGCGCCTGGACGCCGACGCGACCTTCGACCCGGACAATTTCTCGTTCCCGCACGGCACGCACCTGTGCGCGGTCGAGGTGGACACCGAGACGGGCGCGACCAGGATCAGGTCCTACGTCGCGGTGGACGACGTCGGCAACGTCGTCAACCCGCTCATCGTGGAGGGCCAGGTCCACGGGGGGATCGCGCAGGGCATCGCCCAGGCGCTCTTCGAGGAGGCGGTCCACGACGCGGAAGGCAACCTGCTGACGACCACCATGGCCGACTACCTGCTGCCGTCGGCGGCCGATCTGCCCGCGTACACGACCGACCGCACCGAGACCCCGGCCACGACCAACCCGCTCGGCGTCAAGGGCGTCGGCGAGGCGGGCACGATCGCCTCCACCCCCGCCGTCGTCAACGCCGTCGTCGACGCGCTGCGCCCGTACGGGGTGCGTGACGTGCCGATGCCCTGCACCCCCGAGCGCGTCTGGCGCGCCCTCGGCCAGGCCCGTACGCCCCAGAGCACGGACGGAGGTCTGTCATGATCCCGGCGTCGTTCGACTACGTCCGGGCGTCGTCGCTGGACGAGGCCCTGGCGACGCTCCGTGAGCACGGCGAGGAGGCGAAGGTCCTCGCCGGGGGACAGTCCCTGCTGCCCCTGCTGCGGCTGCGGCTCGCCTACCCCGGCACGCTGGTGGACCTCGGCCGCGTCGAGGAACTGCACGGCGTCGCCGACCGGGGTGATCACGTGCTGATCGGGGCGATGACGACGCACTACGAGGTCGTCACCTCGCCGGTCGTACGGGAGCACTGCCCGCTGGTCGCGCTCGCCACGGCGACCGTCGCCGACCCCGCCGTACGGCACCGCGGCACGTTCGGCGGCTCGCTGGCGCACGCCGACCCGGCCGGGGACCTGCCCGCGGTGGCCCGCGCGCTGGACATGGAGTTCGTGGTCAGGTCGCCGGAGGGAGAACGGGTGATCCCGGCGGCGGACTTCTTCCTCGACTACCTGGAGACCGCGCTCGATCCCGGGGAGATCCTCACCGGGGTCCGGGTGCCCAAGCTCGGCCCGGGCTGGGGCTTCCACTACGAGAAGTTCCACCGTACGGCCCAGGCGTGGGCGATCGTGGGCGTCGCGGCAGCGGTGCGCCGGTCCGGCGGCGCCGTCGAGGAGGCCCGGGTGGCGTTGACCAACATGGGGCCGGTCCCGGTCCGCGCCGTCGGCGTCGAGCAGGCGGTACGTGGCGCCGATCCGGGCGCGAACGGAGCGCTCCGCGCGGCGGCGGAACGGGCGGACGAGGATGCCGATCCGCCCTCCGACCTGCACGCGCGGCCGGACTACCGCAGGCACCTGGCCCGGGTTCTCACCCGCCGCGCGCTGCTCGCGGCCGCCGGGGCCGCCTGATCCGGAGAGGTACGCGACCCGGGCGCGGTGGCGTCGTCCGGCGCCCCGCGGCCGGTGGCGACGACGGGCGCCCGGGTCGTACTGTCACATGAAGAGACCGGCGCAGCCGACGGAACGGAGTCGTTCATGGCAATGCGGTTCGAGCACGAGTTCACGGTGCCGGTCCCGGTCGAGCGGGCGTGGTCGGTGCTGCTGGACGTCGAGCGGGTCGCGCCGTGCCTGCCGGGGGCGACGCTGGACTCGGTGGAGGGCGACGCCTACATCGGCGGCATGAAGGTCAAGGTGGGCCCGATAACGGTGACCTACCGGGGCAGGGCGTCGTTCGAAGAGGTCGACGAGGCGGCGCGCGCCCTGACGCTCAAGGCGTCCGGCAAGGAGGCGCGCGGCCCGGGCACGGCCGGGGCCACCGTGCACGCCCGCCTGGTCCCCGAAAGTGATCACACCCGGGTGCGGGTCGAGACGTCGTTCAACGTCACCGGGCGGCCCGCGCAGTTCGGCCGGGGCGTCATGGCCGAGGTCGGAGCCAAGCTGATCGACCGCTTCGCCGGCAACCTCGCCGCCCTCCTCGCCGAGGAGCAGGGTGCGGCCGCCGTACCGCGGCAGGGCGCGGGCGGCGCCGCGACGCTCCGTCCGGCGACGACCGACGAACCGCGGCCGGCCGAACCCACCGGGGAGCCGAGGACGGCGGAGGAAGCGCGGGAGGCGGGCGCACCGGCGCCGCACCGGCATCTGGCGGCGGTGCCGTCCCCGGCGGAGCCTGCGGCCGGGACCGCCAGGGCGGCCAGGGCGACCAAGGTGGCCGAGGTCGCCGAGATCCGCCCCACGGGTACGCCGGCGCCCGCGCCCGCCGGGGGCGGGGAGGCCCTCGACCTGCTGCGCATAGCCGGGGTCCCGGCGCTCAAGCGGCTCGCCACGGTCGCGGGCGCGCTGGCCACGATCGCGCTCATCGTCCATCTGATCCGGCGACGCTCCGCCCGATAAACCAGCAAAAATCCCGCCAAATCAGGACGAGTCGCCAAGGGTGGGGGAAGACCCCCGAGTGTCGAGACCGGCATTCGGGGGGTTCGCATGGCGGTGCGGCCGGACGTGACCGTGGTGGTGATCGCCTACAACGACGCCGCCCGGCTGCCGAGGGCGGTCGGCTCGCTCCTCCGCCAGTCCCTGCACAACCTGGAGATCGTCGTCGTGGACGACGGGAGCACCGACGACACCGCCCGGGTCGTCCGCGACATGCCGGGGGTCCGCTACATCCGGCGCGGAACCAACAGCGGCGGCTGCGGCGCGCCGCGCAACGCGGGGATGGACGCCGCCCGCGCGCCGTACGTGATGTTCCTGGACAGCGACGACGAGCTGCCGCGGCACGCCTGCAAGAGCCTGCTGACCGAGATCGAGCGGACCGGCGCCGACTTCGTCACCGGCCAGATCTCGCGGCTGTTCGAGAGAAGCGGCAGCATGTCGCCCTACTACCCCTCGCTCTTCCGCCGCCGCCGGGTGGTCCCGGGCATCGCCGCCGACCCCGCGATGTTCCTGGACGGGTTCTCCACGAACAAGCTCTACCGCCTCGACTTCCTGCGCGAGCACGGCCTCCGGTTCCGCGAGGACCTGTTCTACGAGGACCACGTCTTCACCGCCGAGCTCTACCGCGCGGCGCGGCGGTTCGCGGTCGTGCCGTGGCCGGTCTACCTGTGGCACCGCTCGGACGGCGGGGACCCGTCCATCTCGCTGCGCCTCGGCGCCGTCGAGAACATCCGGCACCGGGTGGCCGCGGCGGAGGCCGCCGACCGGGTGCTGCGGCAAGGCGGCCTGCCCGAGCTCGTCCCCAAGCGGCAGCACCGGTTCGTCGTCCAGGACCTGCGGGTCTACCTCAACGCGCTGCCCCGCTTCGACGCGACGTGGACCGGGGAGTTCGCCGCCGTGGTCCGGCCGTACCTGGCGGCGCTCGAACCCGGCGTCCTCGATCGCGCGGACCCGATGGTCCGGGTGTGCGCGCGGCTCATCCTCGCCGACCGGCTCGCGGACCTGCGGGTGGCGGCCCGCTCACTCACCGGGGCCAGGGCCGCGCCGCGCGCGGCGGTCGTCCGGGACGGCCTCACCTACTGGGGCTCCGACGCCGACCCCGCCTTCGACATCACGGCCATGCGGCTGGCCGAGCTGCCGTTCGCCGCCGCCCGGATCAGGCACGAGGTCGTCGAGGCGTCCCTGTCCGGGACCGTACTCTCCCTCACCGTCCGCACCTACGACCCGTTCGCGGTGCTCCACCGCCACCCGCCCGAGGCGGCCCACCTCGTCCTCGGCGGCCATCGCGTACGGCTCTCGCCCCGGCGGCTCCCCGAGGGCGGCTACACCGTACGGGCCGAGGTGGACCTGGCCGAGGCGAACCCCGGCCCCTTCTGGTGGGCCGGGTACCACGATCCGAGGATCACCTTCACCCGCGCGGACGGGCACGCCACGGGCGACCGCCTCCTCGCCGACCCCTCCCTGCCGCCCCTCGTCGCGTCCACGCCCGCCCACCGGGTGACCGTACGGCCCGAAGGCGACAGCGCCACGCTGCGCACGGTGTGGGAGCGGCGCGGCCCGTCCCGGCACGTGGTGCCCCCACTGCTCGCCCTGCGCCGGCGGATCATCAGGCACCCGAGGTACCGGAACCTCAAACTCCGGGCCTACAAGGGCCTGATCAGGGTCGTGCCCCGGCGGCGCGACCTCGTGCTGTTCGAGGCCGACTGCGGCCGGGGCTACACCGGGCACCCCCGGTACATCCACGAGGAGATCCGCCGCCGGGGGCTGCCGCTGCGCGCGGTCTGGTCGGTGTCCGCGCACCGGAAGAATTTCCCCGCCGACGTCACCAAGGTCCGCAGGATGAGCTGGCGCTACCTGTGGACGATGGCGCGGGCCGGATGGTGGGTGGACAGCCACGGCATGCCGCTCGGCTTCCCCAAGCCGCCCGGCACCCGCTACCTGCAGACCTGGCACGGCCAGGGGTCCAAGTCGGTCGGGCTCGACTCCCCCGACCTGCGCGGCGACTTCCCTGGCCCCCGCGAGCAGTGGCGCGCGAACGTGGCCCGCTGGGACGCCCTGGTCGCGCCCAGCGCCGAGTTCGAGCGGATCTTCGTGCCCGCCAACGAGTATGCCGGGCCGCTGCTGCGCTTCGGCTCCCCCCGCTGCGACGTGCTCGTCCGCGGGGACGCCGGAGCGGCGGCGCGGGTCAGGAGCCGCCTGGAGATCGACGAGGGCGTCCGGATCCTGCTGTACGCGCCGACCTATCGGGACCGCGCGAAACACTCCGGCAGGTCGGTGCGGGTGGACCTCGACCGGCTGGCGGCCGAGCTGCACCCGGAATGGGCGCTCGTCCTGCGCACCCACCCGGTGGAGCGGTTCGCGGTGCCCGAGCGGCTGCGCCACTTCGTCCGGGCCGCGGGCGGCTACCCGGAGATCAACGACCTGATCCTCGCCGCGGACGCGCTGCTCACCGACTATTCGTCCGTCATGTGCGACTTCGCGGTCACCGGCAAGCCGATCGTGCTGTACACGGACGACTGGGAGGAATACCGCCAGGTCGAGCGTGGCCTCCACCACGACCTCACCGAGATCGCCCCCGGCCCGTGCGTCACCACCACCGATGAGCTGGTCCGGGTGCTCCGCGACCTTCCCGCTCCCCTCCACGACGAGCGGTACGCGGCCTTCCGCGAGATGTGGTGCGCCAGAGAGACGGGAGAGGCGGCGGCCCGCGTGGTGGACGCGTTCTTCGCGGAGGCCGCCGCGCCGCGCCCCTCGCTCGCCCGCTCCCTCGCCGCCGCCGTCGCCGGGGTCGTCGCCCCCGCCCTCCCCGCGCGCAGGCGCCGGGTCCGCGAGGCGCCCCTCCCCGAACGGCCGGCGTGATGCGGACCGTCCTGTTCGCGTGCCTGGACGCCGACACGCTGGGCGGCATCCAGCGGGTCACGCACACCGTCGCCCAGGGGCTCGCCGAGCGCGGCTACGAGGTCCACGTGGCCGGGCTGCACGCCTCCGCGGACCCCGTCCGCTACGTCGAGCGCCCCGCCTACACCCGCCACGTCGTGAGCGCGGCACCGCCGGACCGCCGCTGGGGCCGGTCCGGCCGCCGGGCGGTCGCCCGGCTGCTCGCCGGGATCGGGCCCTGCTACGTCGTGATGACCTCGCCCGCAGTGGTCACCAGGATGCGGGACCTGCTGGACCCGCGCCGCCACCTCGGCATCGGCCAGTACCACGGGTCGTTCGACCACGCCCTCGGCTCGTGGCACTTCCGGTCCGTACGGGCGCACTACGGCGCGCTCGACCAGGCCGTCTTCCTCAGCGCGGACGACGCCCTGCGCTTCGCCGAGGAGGCGCCGCTGCCGAACGCCTGCCACCTGCCGAACCCGCTGCCCGGCTGGCCGTCGGCGGTGTCACCGGTCGACGGCCGCCGGATCCTGGGCGTGGGGAGGCTGGCCGCGGTCAAGCGCTTCGACCGGCTGATCTCCGCGTTCGCCCTGGCCCGCCGCACGGCGGCGGGCCAGGGCTGGGAGCTGCACCTGATCGGGGACGGGCCGGAGGAGGGGCGGCTACGGCTGCACGCCGCGAAGGAGGGCGTGGCGAGCAGCGTGGTGTTCCGGGGACGGGTACCGGCGGCGGGGATGCCGCGGGAGTACCTCAAGGCGTCCGTGGTGGGGTTGTCGAGCGAGCACGAGGGACTGCCGCTGGTCATCGGGGAGGCGGCGTCGTACGGAGTGCCGTGCGCGGCGTTCGACGTCTCCGGGGGCGTCCGGTCGCTGGTGCTGCGCGAGCGGACCGGCCTGCTCGTCCCGCCGGGGGACGTCCCCGGGCTCGCCGCCGCGCTGTCCCGGCTGATGGGCGCCGCGGACGAGCGGCGGCGGCTGGGCGCCGCCGCCCGCCGGCACGCGGAGCGGTTCCGGCTGGAACACGTGCTCGACCGGTGGACGGCGCTGTTCGCGCACGTCAGCCGTTGACGAGCTCGCGGGGGCGCCGCACGGGGAGGCCGGCGCGCGTGCGCTGACCGTCGGTCAGGAGCGCCGGCAGCGGGCCGGGCTCGCGCAGGCGGACCAGCAGGTCGCGGTTGCGCTTGCGCCACCGGGCGGCCCTGCGCTTGCCCGCCGCGGCCTTGTACGCGGAGAGGTGCTGGCGCTCGGCCTTCGGCGCGCCGCTCAGCTCGTACCCGCAGGACACGAGCCGGTCGCCGAGCACCTCCTCGCAGAGCGCGATCTCCCACGGCTCCAGCCGGGCCGCCCAGCTCCCGGAGCGCGCGGTGGTGACCTCGCCGTGCGTGTTGCGGTGCCAGACCTTGTGCGCGGGCACCGCCACGCGGGCCACATGCCGCGGCTCGCACATCGCCGGGTCGTAGTCCTCGCCGATGAACGCGCACAGCTTCCTGAGCTCGCTCTCCGGGTCGGCCGTCAGGTCCTCGTACCGCAACTGGAAGAAGGTGTCCGCGGGGAGCCTGCGGGCGTTGCGGGTGCCGAAATCGATGGCCTCCGCCCAGTTGGACACGGCGTGGAAGCTGTCCAGCGTGTACCAGGGCATCTCCTTCAGGGAGGCGACGCAGTCACGGCCGTCCCTGATGAGGTGGATGAACTGGGCGTCGGGGAACATGCGCATCAGCATGTCCACGTGCTTGAAGTAGCTGGGCCGCTTGTCGCCCCAGCGCGACTTGCCGAACCGCTCGGCGTAGCTCTTGAAGACGGTCCCGATGACCGAGCCGAAACTGCCCGGCCCCATCATCGCCGTCTGGACGAACTCCGCCTTGTCCAGGCCCAGCTCGCGGAACTTGGTGTTCCTGCCGTTCGCGATCCACTCCGCGAGCCTGCGGCGGTTCTCCGCCTGCCGCATGTCCCCGTACGACTTGCGTGAGAAGTAGGCCGGGACCAGGAACCGCGTCTCCGGCGGAACCGCGATGCGCGGGTGAGAATGCAGCATGAGCTGCAGCATCGTCGTGCCCGAGCGCGGGCAGCCGACGACGAAGATCGGCCTGTCCGACTGCATGGAAATCAATCCCCCTGTGTTGGAAACTCAGCGTGTGACGGCGCGGAAGGCCGATGGCTCAGCGCGCGGCGACGTGGTGCTCGGGCCGGCGGGCCGGCCGCGCGGGGAGCCCCGCGAGCCCGCGCTGTCCCTCGGTCAGCAGCGCGGCCACCGGGCCGGGCTCGCGGAACCGGTCGATCCGCTCGGTGATGCCCTTGCGCCAGTGCCTCCTGCGGAAGCGCGCCTCCACCTTCCGGTAGGCCGCCAGGTGCTCGCGGGCCGGCTGCGGCGCTCCGCTGAGCGTGTAGCCCTGGTCGAGGAGGCGCTCCCCAAGCACCGCCTCGACCAGCCCGATCTCCCACGGCTCAAGCCGCTCGGCCCAGGTGCCCGACCGATCCGTCGTCACCTCCGAGCGGGTGTTCACGTGCCAGGTCTTGCGCTCCGGCACGACGTCCGCGACCCGGTACGGCTCACGCATCGCGGGGTGGTACTCCTCGCCGATGAACGCGCACAGCCGGGACAGCGCGTGCTCCGGATCGGCGGTCAGCTCCTCGTACCGCAGCTCGTAATAGCTGTCGGGTGCGAACTTCCGCGCCGCCCGCCGCCCGAGGTCGATCGCCTCGGCCCAGCGGTGCGCCGCGTGGTAGACGTCCTCGCCGAACCACGGCATCTCCTTGAGCGAGGCCACGCAGTCCCGGCCGTCCCTGATCAGGTGGATGATCTGGGCGTCGGGGAACATGGCCAGGATCTCGTCGAGATGGCGGATGTACGGCGGCCGCTTGTCACCCCAGCGGGGCTTGCCGAACCGCTCGGCGAACATCTGGTAGACGAGGCCGACGACCGAGCCGAGGCTGCCCGGCCCCTCCACGGCCCGCGTGACGTACGCGTCGCGGTCAACCTCTAGGTCTTCGAACTGGGTGCGGTTCCCGTCGGCGATCCACTCGGCGAGCTTGCGCCTGTTGGCGGCCTGGCGCATGTCGCCGTACTTGTGGCGCCGGTTGTAGGCGTGGACGACGATGCGGGTCTCCGGCGGCACCGCCAGCCGGGGATGAGCGTGCAACATGAGTTGGAGGAGGGTGGTGCCCGACCTCGGGCACCCTACGACGAAGATCGGCCGGTCAGACAAGAACCTTCTCCCTTTCATTCACCGGCACGGCCCGGGCCACCTCTCTGGTCGCCAGCCAGGCGCGGTAGACGAGGACGGATTCGAACGCCAGCAGCAGCGCGCCGCTGACGGCGGACGTCCAGAGCCAGGCCACGGCGCCGAGGAGCGGCCCGACCACGAAGACGGCGGCGTGGAACTCGATGCCGCTGATCAGGTGCGAGCGGACGCGGTGTGCGACGAGGAACATGCGGACGCGGTCGTACCAGGGGAACTGCGCGCGGAAGCCCCGCTGCAGGTCGACCAGCTCCCGGCCGTCCTCGTCACCGGCCCGCTCGAACTCGCGGCGCACTTCCTCGGTGCTGCTTCCGGGGGCGGAGGCGCCGAGCAGTTCGTCCATGAAGACGCACTCGGCGCCCGAGTTCTCCCTGGCGACGGCTCGCGTGGTGTCCCTGACCCGCTTGAGCTGCGGGCCGTTGATGTAGCGGAACAGGTCGAGGACGACGACCCCGGCCCCGGCCACGATGTAGATGACGTCACCGGTACGCGCGTACAGGGCGGAGGCGATGCCGAACGCGCAGCAGAGCACCCGGAGACGGTCGCCCACGTAGTCCAGCCACAGCCCGAACGGGGTTCCGGTGCCCTTGAGACGCGCGATTTTCCCGTCCATGCAGTCGACGGTGAAGCTCACGAAGAACAGGACCGCCCCCGCGATCAGCAGTTCCTGGGCGAAGCACACCGCGGAAGTGAGGCCGAACACCATGGAGAGCCGGGTGAGCCCGTTCGGCGTGATCGAGGTGTGATTGGCCACCAGGAGCGCGAGCCGGCAGGCGATCGGATCGACCAGGAAGACGGTCCACCACGAGTCCCTGCGCTTTCGCACGGCGAGCACATCGTCCAACGTGAAGCTTCCCATGGACGTAAGCATGACTACAGGGAGTAGCCGGTCACATGCGAATCGGTGCTAGGGAGGTCAACTCGTTGCCAGTTCTTGACTCTCCCCCCGACCTCGTCGAAGGGTCCGGCGATCGGGGCGTTCATCCGTTACAGTCCGTTACAGTCCTGTTCCGGGGGGAGATCATGCAGGTCGGAATGTTGTATCAACGGCTGCGCAAGCGCTTGGCGGCAGGGGGGACCACACCGGGAACGGCGCTGGTCAGGAAGGACGCGGGCCCGCTACAAGCCCAGCGCGAGACCTTCGGGCTGGTGTGCTCGGTGCTCGCGGGCGCGGGAGTGCCGTACTTCTGCGTGCGCCCGCCGCGCGGCAGACCGCCGGCCGTGGCCGTCCCGGCCACCCATCAGTCGGAGGCGCTGTCGGCCCTGGCCCGCTGCGAGCAGCCGCTGCTCGCCGGGCGGCAGCCGTACGGCAGGCGGGGCGAGCGATCGGCGGAGGTGGGCGAGATGCACCCGCTGCGCCGCGCCGGCGATCTGGGGGGCGCCCGCGTGCTGCGGCTCGCGCTCTACTTCACCAGCCCGTCGCGCACCCTCGCCCTCGGCTCCGAGTACGGCTGTGACCTGGAGTTCTGGGCGGCCGAGGGAGACACGCTGGTGGCGCCGCGCCCCAACCGCTCGTGCGACATCGTGCCGCTGCACGGGCGCACCGTCCAGGGCGGCGAGGAGCTGTTCAACAACCTCGTCTCGCCGTCGCGGAGCATCGGGACCTATCCCACGCGGCCGGAGTTCACCCACCGCCTGATCGACGACATCGACTTCCCGATCGACGCGGTCTACACCTGGGTGGACGGCTCCGACCCCGCCTGGCGGGCCCGCAGGGACCTCGCGCTGACCGGCGGGCTCAGCGAGCAGGCCACCACGGACGCCCGCTTCACCAGCCGGGACGAGCTGCGCTACTCGCTGCGCTCGCTGCTGACGTACGCGCCGTGGGTGAACCGGGTGTGGGTGGTGACCGACGGGCAGCGGCCCTCCTGGCTGGACACCTCCGACCCGCTCATCTCGGTGGTCGACCACAAGGAGATCTTCGCGGACTCGTCCGTGCTGCCGGTCTTCAACTCGCACGCGATCGAGACGCAGCTCCACCACATCGACGGGCTTTCCGAGCACTTCCTCTACCTGAACGACGACTTCTTCCTCGGGCGGCCCCTGCCGGCGCACACCTTCTTCGAGGGGAACGGCATGCCGCACTTCTTCCCGAGCGTGGTGCACGTGCCGTTCGGCTCGCCGGCGGACGAGGAGTCGCCGGTCCACGCGGCCGGCATGAACAACCGGCGCATCCTGGAGACGCTGTCCGGCCGGACGATCACCCAGAAGATGAAGCACGTGCCCTACGCCCTGCGCCGCTCCCTGATGTACGAGATCGAGGAGCGGCTCGCCGACGATTTCGCGGCGACGGCGCGCGGGGCCTTCCGCAAGTCCAGCGACATCTCGGTCGTGTCGTCGCTCGCCCACTACTACGGCTACCTGACCGGCCGCGCGATGCCCGGTCTGGTCGAGTACACGTACGTCGACCTGGCGCTGGAGGAGACCCCGGTCAAGCTGCGCCGGATGCTCGCCAAGCGCAAGCACGACGCCTTCTGCCTCAACGACACCGCGCCGACGACGGAGGATCAGGACGCGCTGCTGATGCGCTTCCTGGAGGCGTACTATCCGACGCCGAACCCGTTCGAGCTCTCCTGACTCCGGCGCCCCGCGCGATCAGGCGGCGGCGCCGCGGAAACGGGCCACGGCCACCCCACCGGAGACCCAGTGCCCGGTGCACGTGAAGGGCTCGGGGAGCAGGTCGTCACCCCATCCGGTGGCCTCCATCTTCCTGGTGTAGCCGACCACCCAGAGCGTCCGCACGCCGTCCAGCCGGGCCGCGGCGACCCGGCGGCCCACGTCCAGCCCGGAGAAGCTGCCATCCGTTTCGGGTGATCTGCGGAGCAGCACGTCGTCGAGGCGGTCGAAGACGCCCGGGTAGACGGCGGTGTACTTGCGCACCAGCCCCGGCGCGAAGGCGACCGCGTCGCCCGGCCGCGCCGCCCGCTCCAGCACCGCCATGAGCGGCTCCGGGTTGTCCATCCGGCCGTCGGGCCCTCGGGTCGCCAGGTGGCCGGGCGCCGCCAGGCCGAACCCCACCGCGAGGAGCGGGACCACGAGGGCGCGCGGCAGTGCGGCGAGCCCGGCCCCGGCCAGCAGGGCGGCGGCGGGCACGCAGCACAGCACGTAGCGGAAGACGAAGTACGGGTGGACCGCCCACGACACCGTCAGCAACGCGAGCGGGGCCAGCAGCAGCCAGGGCAGCGCCACCCGCGCCACGGCTCCGCATCGGGCCGCGCCGTACAGCGCGAGCCCGAGGACCAGCGGCGCGAGACCCGGCCACGCCGAGCCGGTCACCCCCAGGTCGCCGAAGAGCCTGATCGCGAGCAGGCGCACGTCCTCGGGGCCGGGTGAGCGGATCCAGCCGACCTGCGCGCTCTGTCTGGACGCGAACCAGGCCAGCGGCAGCACCGCCGCCAGCGCCGCACCCGCCGCCGCGCACCAGGGCGCGAGGATCCGCCGCGGCGCGGCCCGGCCCCGCCGCGCTTCCATGAGGGCGTACACCCCGTGGCCGCCGGCGACCAGGAAGGCGAACAGGTTCAGGTAGGCCAGCCCGGTCAGGGCGGCGCCGTACAGGAGAAAGCGCCGCCGGGAAGGGGCGCGGGCCGCGCGCACCAGCAGCAGGGTCACCCCGACCGTCGCGGCCATGGTGAGCGCGTACGGCCGGGCCTCCTGGACGTAGCGGGAGAGGATCGGCGTCACCGCGAGGAGCAGCCCGCCGTACAGACCGGCTCGGGGATGGCCCAGTTCGCGCCCCAGGACGGCGAGGCCGCTCGCGGCCAGCGCCCCGGCGAGCACCGAGGGCAGGCGCAGCGCCACGTCGCCGGTGCCGAACAGGGCGCTCACCACGTGCATGAACGCGTAGTAGACGCCGTGGACGGCGTCCACCTGGCGCAGCAGGTCCAGCATCTCGGCGGGCGTGCGGGTGACCGCGCTGACCGTGGCCGCCTCGTCCCGCCAGACGGGCGGCCGGTTCAGCCCCCACAGCCCGGCGATCAGGGCGGTCAGCGCGGGCAGCCCGGGGAGCAGCAGGCCGGCGCGGCGCGCCCGGGACGGCGCGAAGGGGCGCGTGAGCGCGCCGGTCGAGAGCAGGCTCATTCGGGCTCCATCAGCATCCGGTCCACGACGCGCTGGGACGCCTGGCCGTCGTCGTAGGGGCAGAACCGCACCACGAAGTCCCGGTATCCCGCGGAGGCGCGACCGTGGGGGCCCCCGTAGAGGTCCCGGTCCTCGCACTCGGTCCCGGGCTCCACGGGATCCGCCCGGTGCCTGCCGCGCCCGCCGCCGGGGATCCCGTGGGCCGCAAGGTGCGTGCCGCGGCCTCCGAGCGCCGCGCGGACCGCGTCGACCACCCCGTCGGAGGTACGGACGATCGGGCCGGGGGCTTCCTTCTCGAAGTCGAAGTAGAAGCCCCGGACCTGGTCGCGGTACCGCTCCAGGTCGTAGGCGAAGAAGACCATGGGCCGTCCAGTGCAGGCGAAGTCGAACATCGCCGACGAGTAGTCGGTGATGAGTACGTCCGTGACGGCCAGCAGGTCCGCCATGTCGGGAAATCTGGAGACATCGAAGGCGCGCCCGCCCAGCACCGTCGGGCCGGCCTCCGCGATCGCGCGCCCTCGGGCCGTGCCGCCGACGTCCGCAAGGCCGCCAAGGCCACCAACGTCCGCGGCGCCCCCGGCGTACGAGAGCGGCGGCGGCATCGCCATCCGGCCGGCCATCAGGTAGTGGGGCCGGACCAGCAGGACCGTGTCCTCACCCAGAGCCCGGGCGACCCGTTCCGCGTCCAGCGCCAGCCCGGTCCGCCCCCGGCGCGCGTGCTCGTCGTCGCGCCAGGTAGGCGCGTAGAGGACGACGCGCGTGCCGTCGGGAACGCCGAGCGCCCGCCGCACCCGCTCGCCGTGGCCGGGGCGCAACAGCACGTCGTTGCGCGGGTAGCCCGACTCCAGCACCTCGCCGTCGTACCCGAACGCGCCGCGCAGGATCGGCGTGGAGAACGGGTTCGGCGACAGCAGCAGGTCCCACATCGCGGCGTAGCGGTTGAGCCCCTCGTAGATGTCGCGGCTGGCCAGCGGCTTTCCCCTGACGTCGCGGCCCAGTCGCTTGAGCGGGGTGCCGTGCCAGGTCTGCACGAACATCTGGTCCGGCCGCTTCTCGTACCAGGACGGCTGGGTGCGCCGGTTGGCGACGACGAACCGGGCGGTGCCGAGCGCCTCCTCGTGCTCGCGGGAGCCGTACAGCACTGTGCGGACGCCGTCGGGGACGGTGAACTGGCCGTCCCTGGTGGCCCAGACGAGGTCCAGGCCGAGGTCGCGCCGCAGCAGCTCCTCGCACACGGCGCGCGGGTTGCAGGAGTACTGGCCGCCGCCGTAGCTGTCGAACAGCACCGCGTCCCTGATCCGCGAGCGGTGGTGGCGGCGCGCACCGCGCAGCCTGCACAGGGCGTACCTGCCGCGCTCGTCCGGGCGCAGCGCGGGCCTGACCAGCAGCCGCAGCTCCCCGCCCGGTCCGGGCAGGACGGAGATCCGGTGCACGGCGGTCGTGTGCGGCTCCGGCGGCGCGGCGACCAGTTCGGCGGCGAGCGCGAGCGGCCGGTCGCCGAGGAGAACGCGCCACCGCCCGCTGCGCGGCGGCAGCCCGTCCGCCGTGACGCCGACGGTCGCGCTGAACCGCGAGCCGGACCAGTCGACCGGCCACTCGTGCCGCTCACCCGAGTCACCTGAGTCAACCGAGTCGCCGGAGTCGCCGAGCCGGAGCACCACCCGGTCCGTACGGCTTCCGCCCTCGCCGCTCAGGACCAGCTCGTGTGCCTCGGTCCAGCGGACGCCGGTGATCAGGGGGATCGAGTCGGCGGCGCCGGACGCGGGGTCCTCGGCGAGATGACGCCCGGCGACACGCGCCCCCGGCACATCCCCGGACGCGTGAGTGGAGGCGGCGGCCGTGAGGACGAGCCCCTCCTGCGGGGTGAGGGACACGTGGAGGTCGCCGATCCGGAAGGAGCGCTCCCCCGCGTCCCGGTGGCCGCGGGCGCGCTCCGCGCGCTCGACGCCGCGCGTGGACACCTGAGCGCGCAGCGCCCACGTCCCCTCCGGCAGCCGGGCCGGATCGACGTCGGCGACGAACCCGGACCTGTCGTGGGAGACCGCGGACTGGCGGGAGTCCGCGGTCGCGTCGGGCCACTCCGTGCCGCGCGCCCTGAGCGGGATCCGCCGGTCGCCCGATTCGAGCCAGACCTCGATGTCGCAGAGCTTGCTGTCCACCAGGCGCAGGTAGGCGTGCCCGGTGACGCGCAGCCGCTCCCCGGCCGGCCGTACGTCGTCGACCACGACGTGGGCGCGCAGCTCGGGCCCGGCCTCGTAGATCTCGTCCGGCACCCGGGGGTCGTCGAGGAGGGGGTAGTCGAAATACCAGGCCGAGCCGCGCCGGACCAGGCCGTGATCGTCGATCTCGGTGCGGGTGAACCGTCGGACGGCGGCCAGCTCCTTGACCATGCCGGTCCGTACGAGATGGATCTGGAGCCGCTGGATCGCGGGCAGCCCGGCGGCCGCGGCCGGGTGGAACGCGTCGAGGGACGCGCGGGCGCTGTCGAACAGCCGCCGCGCGACCCCGGCCCGCGCCGTGGCGAGCATCTCGATGAGGAGGGGGAACTCGGTCTCGGCGATGTGCTGGTCGTGCCGCCGCCACAGCTTGCGCGCGTGCTCGGCCAGGAAGGCCGAGACGGTCGCGGCCGAGGCGAGCGACCGGGCGACTCGCTCGGGGTCGCCCCGGCGGTCCCGGGCCGAACCGGGCCGGGCGCGCCAGAGATACACGGGATCGGCGAGCACGTCGGTCGCGGAGGACAGGACGTGCGCCGGGATCGCGACCGGCGCGTCCTCGTACGGCCCCTCCGGGAAGGTGAAGCCGTGCGCGTCCCAGAAGGAGCGGCGGAACACCTTGTTGACGACGTGCCGGTCCTGGATCAGCTCGCGGTGCGCGCGGATGTGCGTGCGCGGCACGGTCGCGCCGAATCCGGGGACCACGGAGCGGGCCTTGACCGTACCGTCGCGGCGGATCCGGGTCACCGCGCCGCAGGCCAGGTCGGACCCGGTCTCGTCGAGCGTCTCGACCATGAGGCGGTAGGCGTCCGGCGGAACCAGGTCGTCACCGTCGGCGAACGCGAGGTAGTCGCCGGAGGCGCGGGCGATCCCTGCCTCCCGCGCCGGGCCCGGCCCACGGTTCGGCCCGCGGACGACCGTGAATCTGGAGTCGGCGGCGGCGAGCGCCGCGGCGACCGACGGCCCGCCGTCGGTGGAGCCGTCGTCCACGAGGATGTACTCGACGTCCGTGAGCGTCTGCGCGCGCAGCGAGGCGAGGCACTCCGTGAAGTGCTCCTCCACGTCGTGGAACGGGACGATCACCGAGAGTCTGGGAGCCGTACGCACGCGGTCAGGATGCCCCGTGATCACCCGATGGAGCCGTGCGCACGTCGGTCGCCTTACCGTCGCTTGAATCATCCTTGACCATGTCCCGCCGCGCGTCGCGCTAGACCCGCTCAGGCGTCCCGTCCACGATCTCGCCGAAGACCCGGTCGACGACCCGGCGGGCGGCCCGGCCGTCGTCGAGCGGGCAGAACTTCGTCACGAAATCGTGGTACAGCCCGGCGTACTTGGCCGCCACCTCGGCCACGTCGGCGACCGCCGCGGCGACCTCGTCCGTGGTGGTGAGCAGCGGCCCCGGCGCCTCGGCCTCGAAGTCGAACGGGAACCGGCCCGCCCACTCGTCCACGTCGTCCGCGAAGAACAGCATGGGCCGGCCGGTGAGCGCGAAGTCGAACATCGCCGACGAGTAGTCGGTGACCAGGACGTCCACGAGCGGGTAGAGCTCGCGGACGTCGGGGTGGGCGGACACGTCGTGGACGCCGTCGCCGAAGCCGGTCACGGGGGCCTGCGCCGCCAGGGAGGGATGCCTGCGCACGAGCACGATGTGATCGTCGCCGAGGGCCGCCCGCAGCCGGTCGAGGTCGAGCCGCGGCTTCTCGCGGGCGGGACGCCGGGCCGGGGCGTACAGGACGACCTTCCTGCCCTCGGGCAGGCCGAGGCGGCGGGCGGTCTCGGCGGCGACGGCGTCCCGGCCGGGAGCGCTGAGGAAGTCGTTGCGCGGCAGCCCGGTCTCCAGGATCTCGCCCTGGAAGCCGAGCGCGTCCCGCAGCAGCGGCGTGCAGCGCGGCCCCGGTGAGAGCAGGTGGGTCCACCGCCCCACGTCGCGCTCCGCCCGCGTGGGGACGCAGCAGTTCCGGGTCTGCAGCACGGTCTGCCCCGGACGCGGCTCGAACCACGGGGGCAGGTGGTCGTCGACGACGATGTACCGGCAGCGCGCCAGCGCCTCGTAGTACTCGCGACCGGCGGTGCGGACGGGCTCGACCCCGGGCGGCAGCGCGACCTGCCCGTCGCGGACGTTCCACAGGAACGCGAGGTCGGCGCCCCGGTCGCGAAGCTCCTCGTACACGGCGCGCGGGCTGCCGGAGAAGCGGCGGCCCGCGTGGCTGCTGAAGAACACCTCGGCGCGGAGCGGACGCTCCCGCATCGCCGGGTACACCTCCAGGCGCAGGGCGCGCTGCGCCTTCTTGCCGCGCTCGCTCGGCGCCAGGTCACTCCCCACGGACAGCACGGCGCGTCCGGCGTCGTCGGCGGCCAGCTCGAACCTCCGCCGGGCCGTCTCCAGCACGAGCGGGAAGTCCGGCTCGAACTCCAGCGGCAGGTCGCGCCCTCCGGCTCGCACGGCGAGGCCGTACCGGCCCTTGGGCAGCGGCAACGGCCCGGCCGGGGTGTCCAGGGCCTCGGGCGCGAGCAGGCCGCCGAAGCGGGCGCCGCCGCCGTCCATCGGGACGAGCCGCTCGACGGAGCGGTCCGGCGCCGCGACGACGAGGGCGCGCGGCCCCTCCTGCGGCTCGGCGAACCCGCCCTCGATCAGCAACTCGCCCCCGGCCAGCCACTCGACGTACTCGGCGTACGCGGCGGCGGCCTGATCCCTGAGCACGAGCTCCCCGGAGGGGTCCCGCAGGACGACGATCTCCCGGTCGCCGCGGCCGACCCGGCGCGGGGCGAGCTCTTCGGCCACGGTCACGGGCGTCACCTCGCCGCCCGCGCGGTCCACGGTGGCCCGCCACCGTACGGGCAGGTCGAGCAGCCCGGCGTCGACGCCGCCGAGGGCGAACCTGCGCGCCGGGAGGAGGGCGGCCAGGTCCACCTCGACCTCGAACGTCCGGCCGTCGGTGCTGACGGGGGCGGCCAGCGGCACGCCACCCGGCTCACGGGCGAGGCGCAGCACCGGCTGCGGCCCCAGCTCGCCCACCACCTCTCCCCGGAGGAGCAGCCGCCCCTCCCGTATGGCGTGGCCGGTGACCCGCGCCGCCTCGCGCTCGACCCGCAGGACGAGCGCGCCCGCCTCGGTCAGCGCGGGCGTGACGTAGTGCCCCGGCAGCGCGGGCTCCAGGCTCCGGGCCCCCGCGTGGTCGGCGAACGAGGCGCCCGGGTCGGCGAGCGGCCCGCGCCGCATGAGTCCGCGGTGCATCACGTGCAGCTCGACCCGCCACCGCGCGCCGCCCTCGCTCGCGTCGGCGAGACGGCGGGGATCGACGGCGAGCCGGAACCCGCCCCAGTCACGGCGGCCGCGGGGCCTGCCCCGCCGGGTGAAGATCGCGGTACGGGTGACGGCGGCGGGGACCCGGACCCGGCGGCCGCTCCCCTCCTGCACGAGGGTCGCGAAGACCTGCTGGTGGAAGCGCCGGGTCGGCCGCAGGTGCCGGATCGTCACCCGTCCCTCGACGACCAGCCTCCCCTCCTCCCACCGCACCCGGTCGAGGCGGGTCACCGGCGACAGCTCGCCGCGCAGCCGCGACACCTCGGCGGGGACGTCCCGCCGGTTCAGGAGCGGCGTGTCGAGGTAGTGGCCGCGCAGCCGCCGTACGACCTGCTCGCCGGGGTGCGCCCGGCTCTCCCACTCCATGACCGCGAGCAGGTCGGCGAGCCGCCGCTCGCCGACCAGATGCCACTTGAGCCGCCGCGCGGCGGGCAGCGCGGCGAGGACGGACGGCGCGACATCCGCGAGGTAGGCGCCGGCGAGGTCGAGGAACCGGGCCTGGAAGGCGTCCGAGGCGGCGTCCACGACATCGAGGAAGTTCACCATGTCGTGGTCGAGCACGACATGGTCCCAGGCCGGGATGTGCTTCTCCAGGCCGTGCTCGACGAGGAACCGCCGCACCGAGGCCACCGCAGCGAAGCGGTCCGCAAGTCCCCTGACATGGCTCTTGTCCTGGGTGATCGACGGCCGGCCGCCGTCGCGCTCGCGCCACAGGTAGACGGGCGCGGGCAGCATGTCCACCGAGCGCGCCAGGAAGTGCCCGGTCAGCGCCACCGCGATGTCCTCGTACAGCATGCCCTCGGGAAAGCGGAGGCCGTGCGCGTCCCAGAACGAGCGGCGCCACATCTTGTTGGTGACCAGCCGGTCCTTCAGGAGCACGGGCCGGACGCTGACGTGGGTGGCCGCCGCCGGTGCGACGAAGATCTCCCGGTGCATCGCGGACTGCCGGGCCCCGCGCGGGTTGAACCGCCGGACGTTCCCCGTCGCCAGGTCGGAGCCGGTACGGCGCAGCTCGGCCAGCAGGTACTCGACCGCGTGGAGCGGGAGCAGGTCGTCGGCGTCGAGGAAGCAGACGAACTCCCCGGTCGCGTGGCGCAGGCCGGCATTGCGCGCCGCCCCCAGCCCCGCGTTGGCCTGCCGCAGCAGCCGGAACCGGGGGTCGCGCTCGGCGTAGCGCCGGGCGACGGCGGCGCCGCCGTCGGTCGAGCCGTCGTCCACCATGACGGCCTCCAGGTCGTGCCACGTCTGCGCGGCGACCGACTCCAGGCAGGCCTCCAGGTACGGTTCCACGTCGTAGATCGGGATGATGACGCTCACGCGGGGCACGGAGGGGTCCTTCGAAGTCGTCGGACGTCGTCTCTCCCGGGGCCGCTGCCGGGCGCGGTCACGCCCGGCCCCGTTGCGCCGCGGGCCACGGCAGCGCGACCGGGCGGGCGACCCGGCGCATGACCGGACGCGCGACGCGCCGGATCATGACCCGGGTGGCGCGGCGGCCGGCGTGCCGCCACCACCTGCGCGTCACCTGGCCCCGCGTCGCCTGCCGGCGCCACCGGTTGACCCGGTCCTGCAGCACCAGCGACCTGGCCCGGCACTTCTCCAGCTCGGCCTGCAGCCGTTGCGGGCTGACCGTCGTGGCGGACTCGGCGCGCACGACGCCCCACTTCTCGCCGACGTCCCAGAGCGTGCCGAACACCTCGTGGACCACGTCGTCGAGGTCCTCGTCCGGGTCGGCCACCAGGCGGGCCCGGCTCAGCGCCGCCGTACGCTCCAGCCGGGCGTGGACGACCTCGTCCCGCTCGTCGAGGGCGAGCGACAGCACGCCGAGGGTGTTGCGGTCGGCGAAGGCGATCAACCGGCCCAGCGCGTCCTGGCCGGGCACCCACCCGGCGGGGCAGTGGAACCGGAACGGCGTCGGGAAGCAGGACTCGGGCAGCTCCTCGGTGAGGGTCACCCGGGCGTCCCCCTCGTATCCCGCCCTGATCAGCCGCAGGTCCAGGTCCGGGTCGTCCAGGGGCGTGCGGCAGGCGTCGCCGAGGCGGCTCCACGGCCCGGTGATCCGTACGGACACGTCCGGGGTCCAGCTCGCCAGCAGTCCGTCGACCGTGGCCCTGACGTCTTCGAGCGAGGCGTCCCGGGCGTCCACGACCGCCTCGACGTACGGCACGCGGTAGCCGCGGCCGGGGGTCGTGCGCAGCCAGCGGAAGCTCGGCACCCGCTCGCCGAGGTAGGGCCAGTTGTGCCGCTTCACCTCCTGCTCGCGCCGCATGACGGTGGAGTCGCCGAGGTGCCAGGCGCGGGCGGCCCGGTCCGGGACGAAGACGGCGCCGGCCTGGGCGAGGCGGTAGCCCAGCTCGGTGTCCGCGCCGAGCGGCAGTGACTCGTCCATGCCGCCGGCCGACCGGAACAGCTCCGCCGGGACCGACGCGGAGGCGCCCACGTGGACCGAGAACGCGTCCGCCCCGGCGGTCCGCAGATCGTCGGTGCGGTTCCAGCGCTTCTCCGTCCACTGCGGCGTGCTGTCCTCCTCGTGGAACAGCTTGGCGACCGCGCCCGCCTCGGTGGCGACCAGGACCTCGTTCGGCGTCAGCTCACCCGGCCGCCACTCCACGAACCTCAGATGGCCGAGCACGACGAGGTACCCGGCGAGGTGGTGCCAGCGCATGTGCGCCTCGACGTGCCCGGGGAAGGGCACGACGTCGTCGTCCATCCAGTGGACGACATGGCCCTCGGCCGCCGCCGCGCCCAGGTTGCAGGCGTGCGGCTTGCCCCACCGCCCGTCCTCCGGGCGGAGCAGCCGCGTGCGCTCCGGCCGGATTTCGGGGAGCCGGGCGATCGGCCGCTCCCCGTCGTCCACGACGATCACTTCGAGCAGGTGGCGGGGGTAGGTCTGGGCGGCCAGAGCGGCCAGGGTCAGGGGAAGAATGTCACCGGTGCCGCTGGTCGGGACCACCACGCTCACCGAGAGACAGGGCGTCCACTCGCCCGGCTCGGGAACGCCGTCGAGGACGCCGTGGTCGTTGGCCGGGATGCGCGGCTGCCGGATCGGGGATGTCACGGTTCCTGCCTCCAGTAGCCCACATGGGGCGTCGAAGCGCTTTCCATCAGTTGGTTGAAATGAAGCCCGCGCCACTGCTCCTGGTACGACTTGAGGAACGCCTGGACGGGGTGTCTCCAGGTGTGCGTCCGGGACTGGCGCCGGCGCAGGACGTAGTTGAGGCCGTGGGTGCGGTAGATCCGCCCTCCTGCGGCCTCCACGGACTCCAGGAGCTGGCCGTCCACCGTCTTGGCGATGGGGCGGAACCCGCCGACGGTCTCGAACATCTCGCGGGTGACCAGCATGGTCCCGCCCGCCACCAGCGAGGTGAACCGCTCGGTGCCGAGACGGCGGCGGACGGTGGTGTTGATCGGCTCCAGGTAGACGAACTCGGCGGCCGACCCGACCAGCTCGGCCCCCGAGTACCGCTGGGCGAGCAGGAGGTCGGCCAGATGGTCGGGGCCGTACCAGTCGTCGTCGTCCACCTTGGCGAGGAACGACCCGGACGCGACGGCGGCTATGCGGTTCAGCAGCTCGCCGAACGGCACGCCCGCCGCGGCCTCGACGACCGTGATCCGCAGCGACGAGTCGGCGATCGCCCCCTGGACGCCGGCCTCCCTGGCGGAGAACCCGTGCAGCCCGAGGATCACCTCGGCGCGCACCCCGCGCTGCCGTTCCATCTGTTCCAGGGCGAAGGCGACCATGTCCTTGCGGCACGTGCACAGCAGGACGGAGACGGGCGGCTCGTGGGGCAGCGCCAGCCCGGCCGAGACGGCGATGTTCCGCCAGCGCGGGATCGCGCCGTGCGTCCGCAGCGCGGCCCGCCGGAGGCGCACGCTGATCTCCTCGCGCCGCAGCTCGGACCCGAGCTGCTCCTCGTCCACGGCCGCGAGCGCGTCGGACAGCTCCGCGCCGAGCGCCGGGTCGGCGATCCTGTCGGCGTTGAGGATCACCGGGATGCCGGCGGCGGCGAGCCCGGCGACGATCCGCGCCCGGACCAGGCCGTCTGCCTCCACCCCGTGGACGGCGACCCCGACCGCGTCGCGGAGCCGGGCGACGTCGACGTCCGTCAGCTCTCCCTCGGGGGACAGCCGGACCAGCTCGTCCAGCCCGCTGGTGATCGAATACCCGCCGGCCCGGCCGGTCAGCGTGGCGACCGGCCCCTTGGCGTTCTGGCGGAACCCGATGGGGTTGACGACGGTCTCGTCCACCGGCGGGAGCAGGTCGGGGTACGCGGGGCCGTCCAGGACGGCGGTCAGCGGCGCCCGGTCGGCGACCGGGATCCGCGCGTCCGGCCACGGCCGCGCCGACCGTTCGACGACCCGGAGCACCAGGTCGCAGCCCGGGGCGTCCCGCCGCTCCGTCACGGGCCCCTCCACCGCGGTCAGGGTTACGTTCGGATCGCCGGGCCGCCAGCCGCAGGCGCTCTCGCCGGCCAGGCCGACCACCGGCTGGGCCAGGTGGCGCCGTCCCCCGAGCATGCCGTACAGGATGTGGGTGAGGACCTCGCCGCCGGGCACCGGCGCGGAGAACGTCGCCTCCACGCGCCAGCCGCGCCTGCGCCGCGCGATCCGCAGATCGGCGAGGAGGTGCCAGGCGGGGCTCTGCCCCGCGACGGGGAGCGGCTGGGCGGCCCACGGCGGCGCCTCCGCGATGACGACGCACACCTGGGTCGCGTCCGGGACCAGCGCCCCGAACGGCGCGGCCCGGCGCAGGTCGGCCGGTGTCCTGGCGGCGACGACGGCGCGCTCGACCGCTTCCCGGGGCGGGGGCTGGCCGGGGTCGGCGCCGTCCAGAACGGTCCAGGGGCCGGGGAAGTCCTCGCAGACGCGATCGAGCAGGGCCGGGTGGGAGCCGAACCCCAAACAGCCTCCCCAGGTCGCGCCCATGGTGCCCACCACCTCCAGGAGTGCCGGATTGCGTCGTTCTGACGCCCGAGCCAGCATCGCGAAGGGCACTCCGGGACCGACCGTATACCTCCGATCCTTGGGGCAACATTTACCGCCACTGGAGACGGGGAATACGCCGCGGCGGCCGTCGTGGGCGGCATTCGCCCCCGATCTGGCATGGAGGGAGTTTCGGCAGGTCAGCCGGGCTTTTGCGGGGATTGGATGGTGTGGGCGTTCGGTCCCCTTCCAGAGGATTGCCAGGTGGACACGTTACGATGCCGCATTACAAACCCCCGAGGAGCACCACTATGGCATTGCATCGTTTAGCACCACTTGCCGCCATTTGTGCGCTAACCCTGTCGGCCACCCTCACCGCACCCGCCCAGGCCCAGGTTCAGACGCACTCCACGGCCACGCAGCAGCGGGCCGCGGAGCCGTACTGCGAGACGCACAAATGCATCGCCCTCACCTTCGACGACGGTCCCGCCGAATACACGAACGACCTGTTGAAGGTGCTGAAGAAATACAAGGCGAAGGCGACGTTCTTCCTCATCGGCAACCGGGTGCAGAAGCATCCGAAGGTGACGAAGAACATCGCCAAGGGCGGCCATGAGGTGGGCAACCACACCTGGAGCCACAAGTACCTGACCGACCTGGAGTACAAGGCCATTTACTCCGAGGTGAAGAAGGGTCAGGACGCCATCAAGAAGGCCACCGGCAAGACGCCGGTGCTCTTCCGTGCCCCCGGCGGGCTGATCAACGATGGCGTCCGCACGATCATCGGGAAGTTCGGGATGGTCCAGATCCCGGGCACGGTGGCCACACAGGACTACATCAAGGACTATCGCGACGTCGAGTTCCTGACGGGCCGCGCCCTGGACATCGCCGACCAGGACGAGGTCATGCTGATGCATGAGACCGTCAAGGAGACCATCGAGTCCCTGCCCGCGGTGCTTGAAGACCTGACCGCCCAGGGCTACTCGTTCGTGACGGTCTCCAAGCTGCTCGAAGGCCAGAAGCTGACCCCGGGAGAGAGCTATCCCGACCAGCTCCCGATGAGCGGCGACTGATCCCTCCGCCCGCGCGTACGGCGGAAGGCCGCGCCGGGGAGGGCACGGACGGGACGTCGTCCCGCTCGTGCCCTCCCCGGCGCGACACGAGCCTCTCCCCCGGCCGCCGCCCGGCCCTTCTCAGAGCCGTCAGGCGGCGGCGATCCCCCGCGAGCGCGGGGTCACTCCCACTCGATGGTGCCCGGGGGCTTGCTGGTGACGTCCACGACCACCCGGTTGACCTCGCGCACCTCGTTCGTGATGCGGGTCGAGATCCGGGCGAGCACGTCGTACGGCACGCGAGACCAGTCGGCGGTCATCGCGTCCTCGGACGTGACCGGCCGGAGCACCACGGGGTGGCCGTAGGTGCGGCCGTCGCCCTGGACGCCGACCGAGCGGACGTCGGCGAGCAGCACGACCGGGCACTGCCAGATCTCCCGGTCGAGGCCGGCGCGGGACAGTTCCTCGCGGGCGATCGCGTCCGCCTCGCGCAGGATGTCGAGCCGCTCGCGGGTCACCTCGCCGATGATCCGGATGCCCAGGCCGGGGCCGGGGAACGGCTGCCGCCACACCATCGCGGCAGGCAGACCGAGCTCCTCGCCGGCCCGCCTGACCTCGTCCTTGAACAGCGTCCGCAGTGGCTCGACCAGCGCGAACCGCAGGTCCTCGGGCAGGCCGCCCACGTTGTGGTGGGACTTGATGTTGGCCGTGCCGGTGCCGCCGCCGGACTCGACGACGTCGGGGTAGAGCGTGCCCTGGACGAGGAAGTCGACCGGCCCGTCGGCCAGGATCGCCCGCTGCTCGTCCTCGAAGACCCGGATGAACTCGCGGCCGATGATCTTGCGCTTCTCCTCCGGGTCGACCACCCCGGACAGCGCCTTGAGGAATCGCTCCTCGGCGTCCACCACCCGCAGCTTGACGCCGGTCGCCTCGACGAAGTCACGCTCGACCTGCTCGGCCTCGCCCTTGCGCAGCAGGCCGTGGTCGACGAACACGCAGGTCAGCCGGTCACCGATGGCCCGCTGCACAATCGCGGCGGCGACCGCCGAGTCGACCCCGCCGGACAGCGCGCAGATCGCCCGGCCGTCCCCGACCTGCTCACGCACGGCGGTGATCGCGTCGTCCACGATGTTGAGCATGGTCCACGTGGGACGGCAGCCGGCCGCCTCCAGGAAGTGCTTCATGACGGCCTGGCCGTGCTCGGAGTGGAGCACCTCGGGGTGGAACTGCACGCCGTAGAACCCGCGCTCGGGGTTCTCGAAGCCGGCCACCGGGGTGTCGGTGGTCGAGGCGGTCACCGTGAACCCGGCCGGGGCGGCCACCACGGAGTCGCCGTGCGACATCCAGACCTGCTGGACCGGCGGGAGTCCGGCGAAGAGCGCGCCTCCCTGCACGACCTTGAGCTCGGTGCCGCCGAACTC
This sequence comes from Microtetraspora malaysiensis, assembly GCF_050947145.1. NCBI lineage: Bacteria > Bacillati > Actinomycetota > Actinomycetes > Streptosporangiales > Streptosporangiaceae > Microtetraspora > Microtetraspora malaysiensis. Next base: position 1,398,972 of record NZ_CP191998.1, on the reverse strand, counting down.
GGCCGCGCCGGTCTTGGCGACCTCGCCGCCCAGGGCCAGGGCCATCGCCTGGAAGCCGTAGCAGATGCCGAAGGTCGGTACGCCGGTCTCGAACAGGCCCTCCGGGACGGCCGGGGCTCCCTCGGCGTACACCGACGACGGCCCGCCGGACAGGATGATCGCCTTCGGCTTTCTGGCCATCATCTCCGCGACCGGCATCGTGGACGGCACGATCTCGGAGTAGACGTGGCACTCACGCACTCGTCGCGCGATCAACTGCGCGTACTGCGCGCCGAAGTCGACGACAAGGACAGTGTCGAACTCAGACACCGGAAGGACCCCCAAAGGCTGCGAGCGGTACGTCCAGTCTATCGGCGGCCTCCCGGCGCCCGGCCCACGTACGGTTCCCCCGGGGACGGGGATCGTCGCTGATCGCCCGGGGTGCGGCGGGGTCCTACACCAGCTGGGCGGCCAGGGCCGGATAGTCGGTGTATCCGCGGTGGTCGCCGCCGAAGGCGGTGGCGAAGTCGGGCTCGTTGAGCGACGCGCCGAGCCGGAGCCGCAGCGGCAGGTCGGGGTTGGCCAGGAACGCCGAGCCGAACGCGACCAGGTCGGCGCCCCACTCCAGCCGCCGGGAGGCGGTGGTGGCGGGGTCGCCGGCGCCCGGCTCGTTCACGATCAGCGTGTTCGGCCAGAGCTCACGGATCCGCCGGTCGAGGCCGTCGTCGCCGGACGTCATCAGGTGCACGTAACCCAGGTCGAGGCCGGCCAGGGCGGCCACCAGGGCCGGGTAGACCTCGTGCGCGTCCTCCTCGGCCAGGCCCTGGGAGCCGTTCGCCGGCGAGAGGCGGATGCCGACCCGGGACGCGCCGATCGCCTCCGCCGCCGCCTCTGCGACCTCGACGGCGAACCGGATCCGGCCGGCCACCGAGCCGCCGTACCGGTCGTCGCGCAGGTTGGCGTTCTGCGACAGGAACTGGTGGATCAGGTAGCCGTTCGCGCCGTGCAGCTCCACGCCGTCGAACCCGGCGTCGACCGCCCGCCGGGCGGCGTCCGCGAAGTCCCGCACGGTCGCCTCCGTCTCGGCGAGGGTCAGCGCCGCCGGCACCGGGTAGTCCTGCAGGCCGGTGTACGTGTGGATCTGCCCCGGGGCCGCCACGGCCGAGGGCGCGACGGGCAGCAGGCCGGTGTTGTCGGGGTGGCCGACCCGGCCGGCGTGCATGATCTGGGCGAAGATCCGGCCGCCCGCCGCGTGGACGGCGCCGGTCACATCCCGCCAGCCGGCCACCTGCTCGTCGGTGTGCAGTCCGGGGGTGTTCACGTACCCCTTGCCGGCCGCGCTCGGCTGGACACCCTCGCTGATGATCAGGCCGGCCGACGCCCGCTGGGCGTAGTAGAGCGCGGCCAGGGAGGCGGGGACGCCGTCCGCGTGCGCGCGGGAGCGGGTCATGGGTGCCATGGCGAGGCGGTTGTGCAGCGGCAGGCCGGCGAGGTCGTACGACGTGAACAACATGCTAGATCCTTTCTTGGTCGGCCAACTTGTGCGGCCAAGAAATACTTCTACATCTTGGCTGGCCAACTTGCAAGAGGTAGGCTGATCACCGGAGGGAGGCCGACATGGCGGAGTCGGTGATGTACGAGGCGACCATGGAGCCCGGGTCGCTCCCGGTGGCAGAGGATCACAACGGGCTGAGCTGCCTCATGGCCAAGGCCGCGCTGGGCCATCGCGTCCTGCTCGCCGGCCTGCTGGCCGAGATCGATCTCTACCCCGGCCAGGACCGGGTGCTGCTCGCCCTGTGGGAGCACGGCCCGCAGTCGCAGAACAAGCTCGCCGCCCTGCTCGGCATCGACGTCTCGACAATGACCAGGAGCCTGCAACGCCTGGAGCGGAGCGGTTTCGTCAACCGCTCCCCGTCCCCGGCCAACCGGCGGGTCAGCATGGTGAGCACCACGCCCAAGGGCGACGCCCTGCGGCCGGAGGTCATCCGCGTCCTCGGCGAGGTCCACCGGCGCATGGTCGAGGGGCTCACCGCCGAGGAGGTCGCCACGCTCTGCGCGCTGCTCGGCGTGGTGCGCGACAACGTGTGCGGCGACGAGGCGTGCGACGTCGGCCCCTGCTGACGCCGGGGGGCTTCGCGAGGACCGCAGCGAAGGCCCCGCGAAGTGACCGAACGGCCGATAGCTAGGTGATGTCCACGATGGGCAGGCGTAGCGCGCCGGGAGCGGCTGCCGGGACGACCGGGCGGCGCGGGGCGACCGGCGCGATCCGCGCGTAACGCGTGCCGAGCGCGGGACGCGGGTCGGGGTCGCCCTTGTTGGGCCAGAACGCCATCGCCCGCTCCGCCTGGGCGGTGATCGTGAGCGACGGGTTCACGCCGGGGTTGGCCGAGACCGCCGACCCGTCCACCACGTGCAGGCCCTCGTAACCGTAGAGCCGGTGGTAGGGGTCGATCACGCCGGTCTCCGGCGAGTCCCCGATCGCGCAGCCGCCGAGGAAGTGCGCGGTCGCCGGGATGTCGAACAGGTCCAGCCAGGCCCCGCCCGCGATGCCACCGATCTCCTCGGCCGCGAGCCGCGCCGCCCGGTGCCCGGCCGGGAGCCAGGTCGGGTTCGGCTCGCCGTGGCCGGGCCCGGCGCGCAGCTTCCCCCGGCGCATCGAGAGCGTGATCGAGTTGTCCTTCGCCTGCATGACCAGGGCGATGATCGCCCGCTCCGACCACCGGCGGAGATTGAACAGGCGCGGCACCAGATGCGGGCGGCGCGCCGCCTCGCCGAGGAACCGCAGCCAGCGGGGCGCGCCGCCGCCGTCGATCAGCAGCGTGCGCAGCAGGCCCATCGCGTTCGAGCCGTCGCCGTACCGGACCGGCTCGACGTGCGTGTGCGCGTCGGGGTGGAACGAGGACGTGATCGCCACGCCGTGGTTGAGCTTGTCGCCCTTCGCCGACGGCCGCTCGAAGCCGAGCAGGGCCTCGGAGTTCGTCCGCGTCAGCGTGCCGAGCCGGGGCGAGATCCGCGGCAGCGTGCCCCCGCGCAGGCGGTGCAGCAGCCGCTGCGTGCCGTACGTCCCGGCGGCGAAGACGACCTGCCGGGCGGTGAGGACCCGGCGCACGCGTGGGGAGCCGGTCCTCGTGACGGAGACGGCGTAGCCGCCCTCGACCGGGCGCACGCCGGTGACCGTGGCCTCGGGGTGGACCCGCGCGCCCGCCCGCTCGGCCAGGTACAGATAGTTCTTGATCAGCATGTTCTTCGCGCCGTGACGGCACCCCGTCATGCACTCGCCGCACTCCGTGCAGCCGCGGCGGCGCGGCCCGGCCCCGCCGAAGTACGGGTCCGCCACCTCGACGCCGGGCTTGCCGAAGAACACCCCGACGGGAGCGAGGCGGAAGGTGTCGCCCACCCCCATGCGCCCGGCCACGGCGCGCATCACCTCGTCCGCCCTGGTGAGCGTCGGGTTGCGCACCACGCCGAGCATGCGGGCGGCCTGGTCGTAGTACGGCGCCAGCTCGGCCTTCCAGTCGGTGATGCCGCTCCACTGCGGGTCGCGGAAGAACGGGTCGAGCGGCTCGTACAGCGTGTTCGCGTAGACGAGCGAGCCGCCGCCCACGCCCGCCCCGGCGAGGACCATCACGCCGTTCTTACCGCCGATCACGTGGACGCGCTGGATGCCCTTCAGGCCGAGTGCCGGCGCCCACAGGAAGTCGCGCAGCCGCCACGACGTCTTCGGCAGCGTGCTCTCGTCGAAGCGGCGGCCCGCCTCCAGAACGGCGACGGAGTACCCCTTCTCGGTCAGCCGGAGGGCGGCGACGCTGCCGCCGAACCCGGAGCCGATGACAACGACGTCGTAGTCCACCGCTTCCTCCTCGCCCGTCCTGCCGACCACCGCGTCCGTCACTTCAGGTGGAGCTTCCTCATCATCTTCAACAGCCCGGCCAGGGTGTCGGCGTACCGGTCGTACGTCATACCCAGGACCGGGTCGAACCCGAGCCAGGACGCCTGACCGGCGACGGTCTGCGACTCGGTGTACTTCAGCAGGCCCTCGGCTCCGTGCCGGCGCCCGAGGCCGGAGGACTTCATGCCGCCCATCGGGGCGTCGTAGGAGGCGTAGGCGGCGGCGTACCCCTCGTTGATGTTGACCGTACCGGCCTTGATCCGCGCGGCGAGGGAGCGGCCGCGGGCGAGGTCGCGGGTCCAGACCGACGCGTTGAGGCCGTAGAGAGTGTCGTTGGCCATCGCGACGACCTCGTCCTCGTCGCGGAAGCGGTACAGCGCCACGACCGGGCCGAAGGTCTCGTTGCCGCACACGTCCATCTCGTCGGTGACGCCGGCGAGCACGGTCGGCTCGTAGAACAGCGGCCCGAGGTCGGGGCGGGCCTGGCCGCCGGTGAGCACCGTCGCGCCCTTCTCGACCGCGTCGGCGACGTGCGCGGTCACCGCGTCGAGCTGGCGGGGGAAGGTGAGCGAGCCCATCTGGACCGACCAGTCCAGGCCGGCGCCGATCTTCATGTTCTGGGTCGCCCGGATGAACCGGTCGGTGAACGCGTCGTAGATCGAGTCGTGGACGTAGAGCCGCTCGATCGAGATGCAGAGCTGGCCGGCGTTGGTGAAGCAGGCCCGCAGCGCGCCGTGCGCGGCCCGGTCGAGGTCGGCGTCCTCCAGCACGATCATCGGGTTCTTGCCGCCGAGCTCCAGGGAGCAGCCGATGAGCCGCTTGGCCGCCTCCTCGGCGATCTTGCGACCGCCGCCGGTGGACCCGGTGAACGCGACGTAGTCGGCGCCGTCGATCAGGGGGTCGCCGATGACGGCCGGGTCGCCGGTCACGACCTGCCAGATCTCGCGCGGCATCCCCAGCTCCGCGAGGAGGTCGATCGTCCACAGCGTGGAGAGCGCGGTCTGGCTGTCGGGCTTGTGGACCACGGCGTTGCCCGCGATCAGCGCGGGGACCACGTCGGTCACACCCAGGGAGAGCGGGTAGTTCCACGGGCTGATCAGGGCGACCGTGCCCTTCGGATGGCGCTGCTCGACCACCTGGGTGGCGATCGGGAAGATGCCCTTGCGCTTTCTCGGAGCGAGCAGCCGGGGCGCCTGCCGCGCGTAGTACAGCGCGCACCCGGCGACGTCGAGCACCTCCTCGAAGGCGTGCCGCCGGGCCTTGCCCGTCTCCATCTGGACGATGTCGAGGATCTCCTCGCGCCGGTTGAGTATGGCGTCGTGCAGCCGGAGGAAGGGGGCGATCCGCTCCGCGACCGGCCGCGCCGCCCATGCCTCCTGGGCCGCCCTGGCCGCGGCGTACGCCCGGCGGACGTCCTCGGCCGTCGAGACGGGGAGCTCGACGAGGGTGTCACCGGTGAAGGGCGCGGGGACCTCCACGACCTTCCCCTCCGAGGCGACGTGCCGGACAATGCGCTCAAGCATGCGGGGGTCCATGCCCGGAAGGATATTCGGGAGCAACACTCGTGGCTACTGGTCGGTAGGCAACCATCGGGACACGAGGGTTCCGACCGCTGGGATTACCCGCCAGAATCCAGCTATGCCAGGAAATGTCGAGCCATACGGGAATCTCGCGCCGACCGGGAGCACCGCTCTGTGATGACGGGCCCCGACGTCGCCCCACTGCGGCCGACGGATCCGGGCCGCCTCGGCTCCTACGCCCTCACCGGACGGCTCGGCGAGGGTGGCCAGGGAGTCGTCTATCTCGGTACCGGCCCCGGGGGCGAGCCGGTCGCCGTCAAATGGCTGCGCGGCGACCTCGCGGGCGACCCCTCCATGCGCGAGCGCTTCCTGCGCGAGGCGACCTCCGCCAAGCGCGTGGCGCCGTTCTGCACCGCCCAGGTCATGGACACCGGCGTCGAGCAGGAGCGCCCGTACATCGTCAGCGAGTACATCGAGGGGCTCTCACTGCAGCGGCGCGTGCAGACCTCCGGACCCATCTCCGGCCCGGCGCTGCACCGCCTCGCCGTGGGCACCGCCACCGCTCTCGCGGCCATTCACCAGGCCGGGGTGGTCCATCGCGACCTGAAACCGGCCAACGTCATCATGGGCCCCGACGGGCCGCGGGTAATCGACTTCGGCATCGCCCGCGCGGTGGACTCCTCGCACACGCTCAGCTCGCAGCCGGTCGGCACGCCGTCGTACATGTCGCCGGAGCAGATCATGGGCGAGACGGCCGGGCCGCCCGCGGACCTGTTCGCCTGGGGCTGCACGATCGTCAGCGCCGCCACCGGGCGGGCGCCGTTCGGCAACGACACGATGCCCGCGGTGATCAACCGGATCCTGAACGCCCCTCCCGACCTGGGGAACCTCGACGCGCCGCTGCGCGACGTGGTGACCGCCTGCCTGGCCAAGGACCCGCGGGCCCGGCCCACCGCCGAGCAGGTGCTGCTCCGCCTGCTGCAGAACTCGGCACCCGGCCCGGCCGACCTGAGCGACGCCGCGGCCGCGGCGTCCTCCGGCGGGCCGGCGCCGACGCGCCCCATGCCCGGCGGTCCCCCGATCCCGTCGACGGATCCCGGGGCGTACGGGCACCCGGGACGTCCGTACGCCCCCGGCCCCTACCCTCCCCCTCCCCCGTCGCCGTCGCCGCAGGCCGTCTCGCCGCCCTATCCCGCGGCGTACCGGCCGGGAACCTACCCCACGGCCACCGGCGGACCGGACGGCGGACGCTCCGGTCGCAGAACGGCGCTCGTGGCGGTGACGACGGTGGCCGCGCTCGCCGCCGTCGCCTTGGTGGCCTGGCTCGTGATCCCCGGCGACACGTCCCATCCTCCTGCGGCGTCGTCGGGCGCGGGCACGCCCACCGTCTCGTCGCCCTCGTCGTCGCCGACGACGACGCCCACCCCCACCGTCCCGGCCGTGCCGACGTCCGGGCTGACCAGGGTGAAGCTGCCCGGCGTGCGGGCCACGCTGTACGAGCGCCCGGACGACCCGGTGCGGCTGACCTACTACGAGGTCGAGGACAAGGCCAAGGAAGTCTGGATCAACTACCTCCGGAGCTCGGCGAACGGATCGTTCGCCAAGAACACCAAGTACTGGGAGCAGACGCTCTCCCTGGACGGCAAACTCTCCGCCGGGCGGAGCAAGGAATACACCGATGACGACTACCACGGCGTCGACATCATCACCAGGGCCACCGGCGCCGTCCGCACGGTAAAGACCGTGAAGCACCCCCTGACCTACGAGTACGGCGAGTGGACCCGCACGGGCGACCGCCTCCTGTTCAGCATCAGGAACCCGGGCGGCAACACGTGGACGACCAAGGGGTTCGTCGTGGTCGACATCGCCCGCGGGACGGCCCGGGTGAAGCAGATCAACGACCCGGCCATCAAGGAGGGCCGGTTCTACTGGAACGGCGACGAGACCATGGTCGCCACCTACTTCCGCAGCGGGAAGACCGCCGGGGTCCGCTTCTACGACCTCGACGGAAAGGTCGTCAGGACCCTCGACGGCGTCGGCACGCCGTACAGCACGTCCTCGGGGCTGTTCTCACCGTCCGGCGACGCGATGGTCACGGAGTGCCGGGACGCACGGAGCAAGGTGTGCGTGTGGGACTCCACCTCGGGGGCGGAGACGTCCCGGTTCGGCGCCAGCTGCTCCAAGGTGCTCGGCTGGTGGGACGCGACGCACCTGTTCTGCTGGAACGCGGCCGAATCGGCTGAGAGGAAGGTGATCGTCGTCGATCTCGACGGCTCCACCGTGCGCACCCTGCTGGAGACCACCCAGTCGGACATCCTCGGCCCCTTCTACGTGCGTTCCGGCGGGGGCTGAACCCGCCCGCGGAGTGATCCGTAACTAGGGGCATGAGGACATCGATTCGTACGGCGGGAGCCATCGCGCTCGCCGGGCTGCTCGCCGCGGCGTGTTCCGGAAGCCGTGCGGCGTCCGCTCCCGAGGCGGCCGACCTGAGCGGGAAGATCCGCCTGGTCTCCTACACGAACTGCGACGACATGCTGGCCGGTCTGCGCGGCGCGGCCGAGAAGAACGTCACGCAGTGGGGTTTCGGCGAGGCCGTGATGTTCATGGCCAGGGACGCCAAGGCCATGGACACCATGGCGGAGGGCAAGCAGGCGTCGGTTCCGGAGCAGGCGCACTCCACCACGAACGTGCAGGAGGCCGGCGTCGACGAGCCGGACCTGGTCAAGACCGACGGCAAGCGGGTAATCACCGTGAACCAGGGCGTGCTGCGCGTGATCGACGCCGCGACCCGCAAGGTCACCGGGACGCTCCGGCTGGTTCCCGAGGAGGACAGCTGGTTCCCGGCGGACCTGCTGGTGTCCGGCGACCGCGCGCTGGTGCTGGTCCAGAGCGGCGGCATCATCCCATTCGGCGCGTTGGCGAAGGTACGGCCGGGATCCGACGGGCCCAGGTACATGCTCGTCGACCTGTCCGGCCCGCCGAAGCTCCTCGGCACGCTCAGCACGCGCGGCTCGCACATCGACGCCCGCCAGATCGGCTCCACCGTACGGATCGTGGTCAGGTCCCAGCCCGAGATCGCGTTCCCGCCGCCGAAGCCCGACGCCACCCCGCAGGACATGCTCGCGGCCAACCGCGAGGCCGTGCGCACCGCGCCCATCGAGGCGTGGCGGCCCCGGTTCGAGGTCACCTCCGATGAGCGGACCCGTACCGACCGGGTGGGGTGCGACCAGGTCAGCCACCCGGACGAGTTCACCGGGACCTCGATGCTGACCGTCTTCACCGTGGACCTCGCCGGGACGCTCGACGCGGTCCCCCCGATCAGCGTGGCCGCCGACGGCGACACCGTGTACGGCACGGACAACAGCCTCTACGTGACCAGCAACCCCCGCTGGTGGTTCCGTCCCATGCCGATCGACGACGCGCCGCCCACGCCGCTGGACGAGCCGACCAGCTCCGACGTCGCCCCCAAGATCGAGCCGACCGCGAGCCCGGCCGAGGAGGTCACCGTCATGCCGGAACCCCAGATCACGCCGGAGGAGGGCGGCGCCTCCGCGACGGCCACCCCGATCCCGGAGCAGGTCACCGCCACATCGAAGCCCCAGATCACACCCGAGGAGATCACGCCCAGGCCCACGCCGACCGCGCCTCCGGAGCAGACCGAGGTGCACCGGTTCGACATCACCGGCACGGGAGCCCCGCGCTACGTCAGCTCCGGCGTCGTACCGGGACGGCTGCTGAACCAGTACTCGCTGTCCGAGCACGCGGGCCACCTGCGGGTGGCGACCACGTCGAACGCCGAGGTGTTCGGCGGCCCCGCCGAGAAGAGTTCGAGCGGCGTCTACGTCCTCAAGGCCGACACGCTCTCCCAGGTGGGCGCGGTGACCGGCCTCGGGAAGGGCGAGCGCATCTACTCCGTCCGGTTCATCGGCGACGTCGGCTACGTCGTCACGTTCCGCCAGGTGGACCCGCTCTACACGCTCGACCTGCGCGACCCGGCGGCGCCCAAGGTCACCGGCGAGCTGAAGATCTCCGGCTATTCGGCGTACCTGCACCCGGCGGGCGACGGGCGGCTGCTCGGCATCGGCCAGGAGGCGAGCGCGCAGGGCCGGACCCTCGGCACCCAGGTCTCGCTGTTCGACGTCGCCGACCCGGCGAACCCGCGGCTGCTCTCCCGCTTCCACCAGCAGGAATCCGGCTCCGAAGCCGAGTGGGATCCCCACGCGTTCCTCTACTGGCCGCAGAGCGGGCTCGCGATGCTGCCGCTGCAGAACTACGGCGCCGACTGGCGCAACGGCAGCTCGGCGCTCGTGCTCAAGGTCACCGACGGCGCGATCACGAAGGCCGGCACCATCCGGCACCCGGGCGTCACGGGCAGGGACGACGTCCCGGCGCCCGACCCGTCCATCCGCCGCTCCGTCGTCATCGGCGACATGGTCTGGACGTTCTCCGGGCTCGGTGTGAAGGTCAGCGACGCCGCCACCCTCGCCGACCGGGGCTGGATCCCCTTCACCTGACGAGCGGTGCAGTACACCTGAGGAGTGTCTGACAAATCAAGCCCTGCTGCGCGCGGCCAGCATTTGTCAGACACGACCCTAGGCCGGGCGGTCCTCGGGGACCGCGACCGGCACGATCTCCGGGGCGCCGAGCCTGATCGCGTCGGCCTCCTGGTCGGTGTCCTGCTCCTGAGAAGCCCGCTCGGCCTGGACCCGCTTGGTGTAGTACTCGACCTCCCGCCTGACCTGCTCGGCGTCCCAGCCGAGCGGGCCGGCCATGAGCTCGGCCACCTCCTGCGCGACCGCGACGCCCCGGTGGAAGGTCTCGATCGAGATGCGGGTCCGCCGGGTCAGCACGTCGTTGAGGTGCCGGGCGCCCTCGTGCGTGGCCGCGTACACGATCTCGGCCCGCAGGTGGTCGTCCGCCCCGGACAGCGGCTGCCCGAGCGACGGATCGCTCTCGACGAGCATCAGCACCTCGTCGATCAGCGAGCCGTACCGCTGGAGCAGGTGCTCGATCCGCGCCACGTGCAGCCCCGAGGACTGGGCCAGCCGGTGCCGGGAGTTCCACAGCGCCTGGTAGCCCTCCGCGCCCACGAGCGGCACCTGGTCGGTGCAGGACGGCGGCACCCGCTGGTCCAGCCCGTGGGCGACCGCGTCCACCGCGTCGGCCGCCATCACACGGTACGTCGTGAACTTCCCTCCGGCGATCATGACGAGTCCGGGTACCGGATGGGTGACGACGTGCTCGCGGGAGAGCTGCGAGGTCTCCTCGGACTCCCCCGCCAGCAGCGGGCGCAGGCCCGCGTAGACGCCCTCGACGTCGTCCCGCGACAGCGGCACGGACAGCACCTCGTTGACATGGTCGAGCACGTAGTCGATGTCGGCCCGCGACGCGGCCGGGTGCGCCTTGTCCAGCGTCCACTCGGTGTCGGTGGTGCCGATGATCCAGTGCCGTCCCCACGGGATCACGAACAGCACCGACTTCTCCGTGCGCAGGATGATCCCGGTGAGCGACTGGATGCGGTCGCGCGGCACCAGGAGGTGCACGCCCTTGGACGACCGTACGTGGATCTGGCCGCGCCCGCCGACGAGCTGCTGGATGTCGTCGGTCCACACGCCGGTGGCGTTCACCACCTGCCGGGCGCGCACGTCCAGCTCGGCGCCCGTCTCCAGGTCGCGGACCCGCACGCCGGTGACCCGCTCGCCCTCCCGGAGGAAACCGACGGCCTGGCTGCGCGAGGCCACGTACGCGCCGTACGTGGCGGCCGTGCGCAGCAGGGTCATCACGTAGCGCGCGTCGTCCACCTGGGCGTCCCAGTACTGCACCGCGCCGACGAAGGCGGCCTTCCGCAGCGATGGCGCGACCCGCAGGGCGTGCCGCCGGGAGAGGTGCCGGTGGCCCGGCACGCCCCGGGTGATGCCGAACGAGAAGCCGAGCGTGTCGTACAGCGCCAGCCCGGCCCCGATGTACGGACGCTCCCAGCCCCGATGGGTCAGCGGGAACAGGAAGGGGACGGGCCGGACCAGGTGCGGGGCGATCCGCTTGAGCAGCAGCCCGCGCTCACGCAGCGCCTCCCTGACCAGGTCGAAGTTAAGCTGTTCGAGATAGCGCAGGCCGCCGTGGATGAGCTTGGATGAGCGCGACGAGGTGCCGGAGGAGAAGTCCCGCGCCTCCACCACCCCCACCGAGAGCCCGCGCGTCGCGGCGTCGAGGGCGACGCCCGCCCCCACCACTCCGCCTCCGACCACGACGACGTCGAGTTCCTCTGCCGCCATCTGGGCCAGAGCGTCCGCGCGCTCGGCCGGGCCGAGCCGCGCCGCGCCTGTTCGCGCCGTCATAAAGCTCCTCTGAAGATACGGCGGTGGTTTGCGTTATGGGTGTTCTACCCCGATTTGTCCAGCCAAACTACCCGCCAGTAGCCCCACTGGTGCTCATGCCCCACAGCGCTTATGGCGCTCGCTTCGCTCGCGCGGGCTCGGAGCGCCCTCAGTCGATGTCTTCCCTCGTCACTCGGGGCCTCGTCCCTCAGCCCACTCGTTCCTCAGTCCAGACACCGCCGCACCCCTCGCGTGATGGTCCGGCGCCGTAATGAGCACAGGCGCTCGCGCGGGCTCGGGGCGCCCCTCGCTCTCCGCTTGGCCACCGGCACCGACCCTAGATATGCACAAATGTGCGCGTTTCTGCTATAGATGGTGCAGAAATAGACAAAAGGAGCCTGCCTTGACCACTCACACCGAGGTGGAGATCGCATCGCAACCGGCCTGCTGGCGCAGGGCGGCCGAGCTCGCCTCCGCGGCCGGTACGGCGCTGCCCCGCGAGGGCGAGCGAGTGGCCGTCGTGGGATGCGGCACGTCATGGTTCGTCGCCCAGGCGTACGCCGTGCTGCGGGAGCGGGCCGGCCACGGCGAGACCGACGCCTTCGCCGCCTCCGAGACGCCCTCCGGCCGCCGCTACGACCGGATCCTCGCGCTGACCCGCTCCGGGACCACCACCGAGGTGCTCGACCTGCTCCGCGGCACCGGGACGCCCACCATCGCGATCACCGCCGACCCCGCGACACCGGTCATGTCCCTCGCCGACGACGTCGTGGTGCTGGACTTCGCCGACGAGCGCTCCGTCGTCCAGACCCGCTTCGCGACCACGCAGCTCGCCCTGCTCCGCGCCCACCTCGGCGAGGACCTCACCCAGGCGATCGCGGACGCCGAGGATGCCGTGGCCGAGCCGGTGGCCGCCGAGCTGATCGAGGCCGAGCAGTTCACGTTCCTCGGCCGCGGCTGGACCTGCGGCCTGGCCGCCGAGGCCGCGCTGAAGATGCGCGAGGCCGCCCGCACCTGGACCGAGAGCTATCCGGCGATGGAGTACCGCCACGGGCCGATCAGCATCGCCGGGCCGGGCCGGATCACCTGGATGCTCGGGCAGGACGTCCCGCCCGGCCTGGCCGACCAGGTCGCGGCGACCGGCGGGACCTTCCTGTCCGGCGGCCGGGACGCCCTGGCCGAGCTGGTGAAGATCCAGCGTGTCGCGGTCGAGCGTGCCAGGGCCCGCGGCCTCGACCCGGACCGCCCGATGCACCTCACCCGATCGGTGATCCTGGAGGCGTGACCCCACCTCCGGTCGCGGCAGGATGGACCCATGCACGAGGACTCCGGGAACCGATCACCGCGACCGCCGCGGGCCGGGAGGGCGACATGAGCATCACCCTTTCCGACGCCCGCGTCGTCACTCTGGACGGCGAGCACGACGGCTGGCTCACCATCGAGGACGGCCGCATCACCCATATCGGACACGGCGCCGCGCCGGGGAACGGCCATAGTCTTGGCGGCCGGCTGGTCGTCCCCGGCTTCGTCGACATGCACAGCCACGGCGGGGCCGGCGGCTCGTTCCCCGACGGCGACCCCGGCACCGCCGCCGAGGTCGCGGCGTTCCACCTGGGCAAGGGGACGACCACCATGGTCGCCAGCCTGGTCACCGCCCCGCTCGACCGGATCGCCCGCGCGGCGTCCGCCCTGGCCGACCTCTGCGAGCAGGGCCTCCTCGCGGGCATCCACTTCGAGGGCCCGTACATCGCGCGGAGCAGGTGCGGCGCGCACGACCCGGCGCTGCTGCGCGACCCGTCCCGCGAGGAGCTCCGGCAGCTGCTCAAGGCGGGCCGGGGGCAGGTCCGGATGCTGACGATCGCCCCCGAGCTGCCCGGCGCGCTCGACGTCATCAGGGACGCCGTCGCCGACGGCGTCATCGCCGCCCTCGGGCACAGCGACGCCGTCTACGACAAGACGATCGAGGGCATCGAGGCGGGCGCCAGCGTGGCGACCCACCTCTACAACGCGATGCCGCAGCTCGGCCACCGCAACCCGGGCCCGATCGCCGCCCTGCTGGAGGACGACCGGGTCACGGTCGAGCTCATCAACGACGGCGTCCACGTCCACCCCGCCATGCTCGGGCTGGCCATCCGGGCCGCCGGCTCCGGCCGTACGGCGCTGATCACCGACGCGATGGCCGCGGCCGGGATGGGCGACGGCAGGTACCCCCTCGGCCCGATGACCGTGGACGTGAAGGACGGGGTGGCCCGCATCGCCGACGGCGGCTCCATCGCGGGCAGCACGCTCACCATGGACGTCGCGTTCAAGCGGACGGTCGAGCAGGTGGACGTGGCTCCCGCCGAGGTGGCGCGGATGGCGTCGCTCACCCCCGCGCGGGTGCTCGGCCTCGACCACGAGATCGGCTCGATCACGGTCGGGAAGTACGCCGACCTGGTGGTGCTCGGCGACACCCTGGAGGTCGAGGGCGTCATGCGCCGCGGCGTGTGGATCCGCCGCCCCTCAGGAGCGTGAAAAACGACGCGAGCCCCTCGAAAACGAGGGGCCCGCGTTCGTTCGTCCACTCAGGTCCGCGCCCAGAGGGCGGCCGACCCTCTCGTGGCGGATCGGTCACCGCCGGGTCGCCACCCGGGGAAGTGGGATCTCAGGGCTGGGGCGGGGCGACGACGACCTCGACCCGCTGGAACTCCTTCAGGTCGGAGTAGCCCGCGGTCGCCATCGTGCGCTTCAGCGCGCCCATGAGGTTCATGGAGCCGTCGGCGAGCGAGGACGGCCCGTGCAGGATCTCCTGCAGCGTCCCGATTGTGCCGAACTCGACGCGCTTGCCGCGCGGCAGCTCGGGGTGGTGCGCCTCGGAGCCCCAGTGGTAGCCCCGGCCCGGCGCCTCGGCCGCGCGGGCGAGCGGCGAGCCCACCATGACGGCGTCCGCGCCGCAGGCGATGGCCTTGGCGATGTCGCCCGAGCCGCCCATGCCGCCGTCGGCGATCACGTGGACGTAGCGACCACCCGACTCGTCCATGTAGTCGCGGCGCGCCGCGGCCACGTCCGAGATCGCGGTGGCCATCGGCACGACCACGCCGAGAACGTTGCGCGTGGTGTGCGAGGCGCCGCCACCGAAGCCGACCAGCACACCCGCCGCGCCGGTCCGCATGAGGTGCAGCGCCGCCGTGTACGTGGCGCAGCCACCCACGATCACCGGCACGTCCAGCTCGTAGATGAACTGCTTGAGGTTCAGCGGCTCGGCCCGGCCGGACACGTGCTCGGCCGAGACCGTCGTGCCCCGGATGACGAAGATGTCCACGCCGGCGTCGATGACGGCCTTGTGGTAGCGCGCCGTCTTCTGCGGGGAGAGCCGCACCGCCGTGGTCACGCCCGCCGCGCGGATCTCCTCGATCCGCCGGCCGATCAGCTCCTCGTCGATCGGCGTCGTGTAGATCTCCTGCAGCCGGCGGGTCGCGGCGTCGCTGTCGAGGGTCGCGACCTCCTCCAGCAGCGGCGCCGGGTCCTCGTACCGCGTCCACAGCCCTTCGAGGTCCAGCACGCCGAGACCGCCCAGCCGCCCGATCTCGATCGCCGTCCGCGGGGACACGACGCTGTCCATGGGGCTGACCACCATGGGCAGGTCGAACCGGTAGGCGTCGATCTGCCAGGAGATCGAGACCTCCTCGGGGTCGCGGGTGCGCCGGGACGGCACGATGCCGATCTCGTCCAAGGCGTACGCGCGCCGCCCGCTCTTGCCGCGCCCGATCTCCACCTGAGTCATATCGTCCTACTCTTTCCCATCTATACGGCTACGGCTCCCGCCGAGAGGCGGCAGCCGTACGGCGTCGCAGTCGCTCGCCACCCGTGACAGAACTTATCGGCGGTGGTAGTTCGGCGCCTCGACGGTCATCTGGATGTCATGCGGGTGGCTCTCCTTCAGACCCGCCGCCGTGATCGGCATGAGCTGCGCCTTCTCGTGCATCTCGGCGATCGTCCGCGCGCCGGTGTACCACATGCCCTGGCGCAGGCCGCCGACGAGCTGGTGCGCGACCGCCGCGACCGGGCCGCGGTAGGGGACCTGTCCCTCGATGCCCTCGGGGATGTACTTGTCCTCGCCGGCCACGTCCGCCTGGGCGTACCGGTCCTTGCTGAAGGACTCGCCGCCGCGCTCGCGGTTGCGCACCGCCCCCAGCGAGCCCATGCCCCGGTACGACTTGAACTGCTTGCCGTTGATGAAGATCAGCTCGCCGGGCGACTCCTCGCATCCGGCGAGCAGCGAGCCCAGCATCACCGCGTCCGCCCCGACGGCCAGCGCCTTGGCGATGTCGCCGGAGTACTGCAGACCGCCGTCGCCGATGACCGGAACGCCCGCGGGCGCGCAGGCGAGCGACGCCTCGTAGATGGCGGTGAGCTGCGGCGCGCCCACGCCCGCGACCACACGGGTGGTGCAGATCGAGCCGGGGCCCACGCCCACCTTCACCGCGTCGGCGCCGGCGTCGACGAGCGCCTGGGCGCCGGCCCTGGTGGCCACGTTGCCGCCGATCACGTCGATCTTGGTGTTGGCCTTGACCTTGGCGATCATCTCGCACACGCCCTGGGAGTGCCCGTGCGCGGTGTCCACGATGATGACGTCCACCCCGGCCTCGATGAGCGCCTGGGCGCGCTGCTCCGCGTCGCCCGCGACACCGATGGCGGCGCCGACCATGAGGCGGCCGCGCGCGTCCTTGGTGGCCAGCGGGTACTGCTCGCTCTTGGTGAAGTCCTTGACCGTCATGAGGCCCTGCAGCCGGCCGGCCTCGTCGACCAGGGGCAGCTTCTCGACCTTGTTCTTGCGCAGCAGCCGGAACGCGTCGTCCCGCGACACCCCGACGGGCGCGGTGATCAGCGGCATCCGCGTCATCACCTCGCGGACCGGCCGGTTCTGGTCGGCCTCGAAGCGCATGTCACGGTTGGTCACGATGCCCACCAGCACGCCGTCCGCGTCGGTGACCGGTACGCCGGAGATGCGGTAGGTGGCGCAGAGCCGTTCAACGTCGGCGAGGGTGTCGTCCGGAGAACAGGTCACCGGGTCGGTGACCATGCCCGCCTCGGAACGCTTGACCAGATCGACCTGCGTCGCCTGCTCCTCGACGGACAGGTTGCGGTGCAGGATGCCGATGCCGCCCTGGCGGGCCATCGCCACGGCCATGCGCGCCTCGGTCACCGTGTCCATCGCCGCGGAGACCAGCGGAAGGCGCAGCGTGACGTTGCGGGACAGGCGGGTCGTCGTATCAGCCTCGCCGGGCTGTAGGTCCGAGTAGGCCGGAACCAGCAGCACGTCGTCGAACGTGTATCCCTGTGCGGTGAACTTGGCCATCCGTGACCCCTCCTTCGCCTCGGCGGAGCCCTCGCCAGCCCCCTGTGCAAGTGTAGTGGTCTCGCTCAAACCTCCTTGTCAAGGCTTGACACCCCCTCGCCTCGGGAAAGGCGGGCCCACCTGGGGAAGCGACTCCGTACGCGCCTCCCGCGCCGCCTCCGGCGTGACGCACGGCACTGCCCGGACACAAAGAAGTGGGGGGACCGGCTAACCGGTCCCCCCACCATCGGCGACAATCGCGATCCCGCGACCCGAGCCCCCCTCCGCGCCCGGTGGCGCCGGATCGCGGCAACGTGCCGACGCTGTGTTAAGAGTGCGTCACACTCCGTTGATAAGCAATGTCTCACCCTGCAATTGCACAAAGCTGCATATGCGTTCCGCGGAATGCCGGAACCTCCGGACAGGCCCGGAGCCCGGGGATATCCTCGCCAGACGGCGCGCTCGGGGACGTTCCCACCCCCGGCGGCGCCGGCGACCCGAGCGCGCGGAGCGAGCCATGAACACGACGCGAAACGCCGATCCCCTCCAGGCCCTCGGTCTCGGCGAGGCGGAGACCGCCGTGTACACCACGGTGCTGCGCCTGCACCGCGCCACGCTCGACGAGATCGCCCAGGCCGTGGACGAGCCCGTGGAGAGAGTCGCCGGCCTGCTGGCGACCCTCATCCGGCTCGGCGCGGTGGACGAGGCCGCCGGGGAGTACCTCGCCCGCCACCCCGCGGCCCCCGTCGGCCGGATGGTCACCGAACGGCTCGCCCTGCTGGCTCTGCAGAGCCGCCAGATCGACGACATGCTCGCCGCCGTCGCCGACCTGGCTCATGACTACGACTCCGGCCGCGCCTTCCGTACGGGCGAGTTGCGGGTGCGGTCCCTGACCGGCGCGGACGAGATCTACGAGGCGGTGATCGCGCTGGCCGGACGGGCGCCCCGCGCCGAGTTGGTGGCCGCCCTCCCCGACCGGCGGACGGCCGGCGACTTCTTCGAGAAATACGCGGACATGTGGATCCACGCGATCAAGGAGGGCGACCTCACGTCGCGCCTGATCATCCCGGTGTCCGCGCTCGGCGTCCCCGCCTTCCGCGAGGCCGCCGGGCTCCTCAACCGGGCGGGCGCGGAGGTGCGCTCCCTGGACCAGGTGCCGAGCTGGTTCTTCACCCTCGGCCACGACGCGGCCGGGCTGCCGGTCCAGTGGGGCGCCTCGCCTCCCGAGCACGCCTACAACTGCTCCCTGGTGCAGTCCCCCGTCGTCGTCGGCGCGCTGCGCGCCCTGTTCACCGAACTGTGGGGAAGGGCGGTGCCGGTCGCGCGTCCCGGAGGGACCATCCAGGTGCTCCGGCTCGCCGCCCAGGGGCTCTCCGACGAGTTGATCGCCCGGCATCTCGGCCTCTCCGTCCGCACCGTACGCGCCAGGTTCGCCGAGGCCATCGCCGAGCTGGGCGCCAACTCACGGTTCCAGGCGGGAGTGGAGGCCAGCCGCCGATCCTGGCTCTGATCACGGCCACACGACTCCGTGCCGGGGTGACGCCCAGCCCCCGATCCTGGCCCCGGCCTCCTGTCGTACCGGTCCAAGCCAGGATTTCCGGCCCGATTTCCTGCCGTATTCAACGCCCGGTTCAACGTGAAACACGTGCACCTGTCCGAGTGGGCCCACTTCCGCTCATGGGAGCGGGCCGGGTCATAAGGTGGGATGGTGCTGGAAGACGTCCCCCGCGACCCCTTCGCGGACGACCCGAACGACCCGTCAACCGAACTGGGTGAGCCCGACGACCAGGAGCCGCTGACCCTCGCCGAACGCGACGAGGCCCTGACCGACCTCGCCGACGTCGAGGTCTTCCGCTCCCTGCTCGAACCGCAGGGCGTTCTCGGGCTGGTCCTGGACTGTCCCGAATGCGGCGAGCAACACTACTTCAGCTGGGACCTGCTCCGGGGCAACCTGCGGCAGATGATCGACAACGGGCGGCCGCAGGTCCACGAGCCCGCCTTCCAACCCGACCCCAGCGACTATGTGAGCTGGGAGTACGCCCGCGGCTACGTCGACGGCGTGATCGACACAGAAGAGAGCCGCTGACCGTCCACATCGGCGATCAGCGCGCCGAGCAGACGAACGGCGACGTCGCCCGCCCCCTGACCGAGGGCGATGGCCTCCCGCCGGGCCAGCGCGTCCAGAAGAGCGTCGGTCCGCGCAACATCCGCATCCACTGCTGCATCGTCGCACGCCGCCGGAGGGGTCGGCGCACGAGGGCCGCGATGATCAAGCAATCGATTCCAGATCGGCCATCTGCCTGAGCCTCGTCAGCGCCCGATGCTGCGCGACCCGTACCGCGCCCGGGGACATGCCGAGCACGTTTCCGGTCTCCTCCGCCGACAACCCGGACACGACCCGCAGGATCAGCAGCTCGCGCTGGTTGTCCGGCAGCCGCGACAGCAGCGCCCGCGCACGCTCCGCCTCGATGTAGCGCACCACCGTCTCCTCCGGCCCCGGGCCGTCATCCGGCCCGTCCGGCAGGTCCTGCGTCGGCACGGCGGACCGCACCGAGCTGCGCAGCGCGTCCGCGACCTTGTGCGACGCGATCCCGAACACGAACGACGCGAACGGCCGGCCCATGTCCCGATATCGCGGCAAGGCCGACAGGACGGCGATGCACACTTCCTGGGCCACGTCGTCGGCGATGTGATAGTGACCGGAAACCCTTCCCAGTCGTGCACGGCAATAGCGCACCACCATCGGGCGCAGATGCCTCAGAAGCGATTCGATCGCAGTGCGATCTCCTTGTACGGCAAGGCTGGTCAGTTCCCTGAGGTCGGACTCATCCGATCTCGTCGCAAGCCTTACCCCAGTTGCGGCGTCGGCGACGCGTCCCTCGGTCACGTTAGGCATGATGCCCGCCACGATCGCGCATGTCGTCATGGTTGACGGCTACGGATTGGTCACATTGACGCGTCGATAACGGGAGGTAATCGATTGAACACAAGAGGGTTTGAATATTTCAGATGAATGACCCAATAGGCAATTACATGTCAGATGTTCGACGCGGCGACGACGCGCCGGCCGGGACTTAGGTTTACCGCAAAAAGAAGTACGGCCCCCGCGTCCGCGAGAGCCGTACTGTGCTGCGCTTCTTGATCGGGCCATCGGCCCGACACGCGGCGTTTCCTGGCCGGGTCTACGACCCGTCAGTGGCCGTGACCGTGCCCGTGGCCGTGACCGCCGCCGGCGGCCGGGGCCTCCTCCTCGGGCTTGTCCACGACGAGGGCCTCGGTCGTGAGCAGCATGCCGGCGATGGACGCGGCGTTCTGCACGGCCGAGCGGGTGACCTTGACCGGGTCGATGACGCCCTGGCCGATCAGGTCGCCGTACTCGCCGGTGGCGGCGTTGAGGCCGTGGCCGACCGCCATCTCGGCCACCTTGAAGGTCACGACGTACCCCTCGAGGCCGGCGTTCTCGGCGATCCAGCGGGCGGGCTCGACGAGCGCCCTGCGGACGACCGCCACACCGGTGGCCTCGTCGCCGGACAGACCGAGGTCGTCCAGCTCCTTGGCCACGTGCACGAGCGCGGAGCCACCGCCGGAGACGATGCCCTCCTCGATCGCGGCGCGGGTCGCGGAGATCGCGTCCTCAAGGCGGTGCTTCTTCTCCTTGAGCTCGACCTCGGTGGCCGCGCCGACCTTGAGCACGCAGACACCGCCCGCGAGCTTGGCGAGGCGCTCCTGGAGCTTCTCGCGGTCCCAGTCGGAGTCGGACTGCTCGATGGCGAGCTTGATCTCCTTGACGCGGTCCTCGATCGCCTTCGCGTCGCCCGCGCCGTCCACGATGGTGGTGGAGTCCTTGGTGACGACGATGCGGCGAGCGGTGCCGAGCACCTCAAGGCCGACGTTGTCGAGCTTGAGGCCGACCTCCTCGCTGACAACCTCGCCACCGGTGAGGATGGCGATGTCCTGCAGCATGGCCTTGCGGCGGTCGCCGAAGCCCGGAGCCTTGACGGCGACCGAGGTGAAGGTGCCGCGGATCTTGTTCGTCACCAGGACGGCCAGGGCCTCGCCCTCGACGTCCTCGGCGATGACGAGGAGCGGCTTCTTCGTCTGGACGACCTTCTCCAGGATCGGCAGGAAGTCCGCGATCGAGGCGATCTTGCCCTGGTTGATCAGGATGTAGGCGTCCTCAAGGACCGACTCCATGCGCTCGAGGTCGGTCGCCATGTGCGGCGACAGGTACCCCTTGTCGAACTGGAGGCCCTCGGTGAAGTCCAGCTCCAGACCCATGGAGTTGGACTCCTCGACGGTGATGACACCGTCCTTGCCCACCTTGTCGAACGCCTCGGCGATCAGCTCACCGATCTTCGCGTCCTGGGCCGAGATCGTCGCCACGTTGGCGATCTCCTGCTTGTCGGCGACCGGACGGGCGCCGTCGAGCAGCTTGTCGCTGACGGCCTTGGCCGCCGTGTCGATGCCCCGCTTGAGCGACATCGGCTGCGCGCCGGCGGCGACGTTGCGCAGGCCCTCGCGGACCATCGCCTGAGCCAGCACGGTGGCGGTGGTCGTGCCGTCGCCCGCGATGTCGTTGGTCTTGGTCGCCACTTCCTTGGCGAGCTGGGCGCCGAGGTTCTCGTACGGCTTCTCCAGCTCGACCTCGCGAGCGATGGTGACACCGTCGTTGGTGATCGTGGGAGCACCGAACTTCTTGTCGATGACCACGTTCCGGCCGCGGGGGCCGAGCGTAACCTTCACGGCGT
This sequence comes from Microtetraspora malaysiensis, assembly GCF_050947145.1. Taxonomy (NCBI): domain Bacteria; kingdom Bacillati; phylum Actinomycetota; class Actinomycetes; order Streptosporangiales; family Streptosporangiaceae; genus Microtetraspora; species Microtetraspora malaysiensis. The sequence goes on along the minus strand of NZ_CP191998.1, from coordinate 1,377,205 downwards.
CCGCGAGGGCGTTCACGCCACGCTCAAGAGCGCGCCGCGCGTCCTCCTCGAACTCCAGGATCTTGGGCATTCACGTCTCCTTATGAGAGCGCCGGAGCCCCGGGAACGGACGTCCCGGGGCTCCTCATGCTTCTGCGCGGCCTACTTCTCGATGATGGCGAGCACGTCACGGGCCGAGAGCACCAGGTACTCCTCGCCGCCGTACTTGACCTCGGTGCCGCCGTACTTGCTGTAGAGGACGATGTCGCCCTCCTTGACGTCGAGCGGAATACGCTTCTCGCCGTCCTCGTCCCAGTTGCCCGGGCCCACCGCGAGGACCTTGCCCTCCTGCGGCTTCTCCTTGGCGGTGTCCGGGATGACCAGACCGGAAGCGGTGGTCTGCTCGGCCTCAAGCGGCTGGACCACGATGCGGTCACCAAGCGGCTTAACGGGAACCTTAGTGGCGGTCGTCACGATCGGACCTCCCCTTCAGATTGCGATGAATGAGCTGAAGAGGCGACCAGCGGCCTGCCGTCGCGGGTGTCAGACCTGCCTCGTCGCTGTTGGCACTCTCGCTAGGCGAGTGCCAACACGAAACAGTATGCAAGGGGACCCTGACAGTCAACACGAACCCCCGCCGCAGGTCAGCTACGGCGTGCCGCTGTGTCTATTGCGCTCGCTCCGCTCGCGCGGGCTCGGAGCGCCCTCAGGCGATGTCTTCCCTCGTCTCTGTGTCTATTGCGCTCGCTCCGCTCGCGCGGGCTCGGAGCGCCCTCAGGCGATGTCTTCCCTCGTCACTCGGGGCCTCGTCCCTCAGCCCACTCGATCCTCAGTCCAGACACCGCCGCGCCCCTCGCGCCCCACTGTTGGCTTTCTCACCGTGACGGCTCTCACAGTGCTTATTTGCGCTCGCTCCGCTCGCGCGGGCTCGGAGCGCCCTCAATCGATGTCTTCCCTCGTCACTCGGGGCCTCATCCCTCAGCCCACTCGTTCCTCAGTCCAGACACCGCCGCGCCCCGAGCGTGATGATTGGGCCCCCTAACGATCGATGGCGCCCGCGCGGGCTCGGAGCGCCCTCAGGCCAGGCACCGGCGCGCCCCTCGCGGGTGGGTTGGGTTGGGGAGGGCGATAGCGTCGGGAGGCGTGGACCTTGAGGCGTTCCGGGCGCTGATGACACCGGAGGGGCGTACCGCACTGGCCGAGGCCGTACGGGTGACGAGCGAGGGGCTCAATCCGGTGGCGGCGGCGACCAGGCTGCGGCGCTCGTACGAACCGGCGCTGACCTCGGCCGCCCTCACCCAGGCGGCCCTCCGGCGGCGGGCGGAGGCCAAGTTCGGCGTGGACGCCGCCCTGATGTACTTCACCCCGCACGGCCTGGAACAGGCGACCCGGACCGAGGTGGCCGCGCACCGCGCCCGCCGCGTCGCCGCCGCCGTGCCCGCCGGAGCCGGAGCGACCCCGGCGATCGGGACGGCGGGGCCGCGCGTGCTCGACGTGTGCTGCGGGATCGGCGGTGACCTGATCGCCCTCACCCGGGCGGGCTGCGCCGTGGACGCCGTGGACCTCGACCCGCTCACCGCCGAGGTCGCCCGGGCCAACGCCGCCGCGCTCGATCTCTCCCACCTGGCCACGGCTCGTACGGCCGACGCCGCCGACACCGACCCGTCCGCGTACGACGTGCTGTTCGCCGACCCGGCCAGGCGCGGGGCGCGCGGAAGGGTCTTCGACCCCATGGCCTACTCGCCCACGTGGCCGGTGACGCTTGAGCTGGCCTCTCGCGCTCCGGCGGCCTGCCTCAAGGTCGCGCCGGGCATCCCGTACGAGCTCGTCCCGGAGGGGGCCGAGGCCGAGTGGGTCTCGTACAAGGGCGAGGTGAAGGAGGCCGCGATCTGGCTCGGCGGCCTGGCCCGCGTCCCGGAGCCGGGCGCCGCCGTTCCCGGGAGCGGCTTCGCGCGGCGGGCGACGCTGCTGCCATCGGGCGAAACTCTCGTCCCGACGGGGGCGGAGGCCGGAGTCGGCTCGGTGGCCCGCTACCTGTACGAGCCCGACGGGGCGGCGGTCCGGGCGCACCTGGTCGCCGAGGTCGCCGACCTGGTCGGCGGCCACCTGATCGACCCCCGGATCGCCTACATCACCGGCGACGCGCTGGTGCGCACGCCGTGGGCCGCCGCCTACGAGGTACACGAGGTCATGCCGTTCTCGCTGAAGGCGCTGCGCGCGGCGCTCAGGAAACGCGGCGTCGGAAACGCGACAATCAAGAAGCGCGGCTCGGCTGTCGATATCGACCAATTGTCGCGAAATCTACGACTTTCGGGGGATAATTCAGCGACAATCGTTCTCACCCGGATCGCCGAGCGCCCTTACGCATTCATTTGCCAGCCCGCCTGACCTGGTGCTATTACCAATCCCGGGCAATCCGGCGATAACCACGACGTTTCTCCGTCCAACCGAAGAGCGGCGCCGTACGCGGCTACAGTGGGCGGTCGGGCGTGCCTCGCCCTATCACGTATCCCTCGAAACCGGACCAACCCGCCGTTTTTTCGGTGGGCGAAGGAGCTTTCGGTGGACCACTCGAGCCACGGCCTCCTCCAATCTGGCAGCCAGACCGCCGTCTCCGAGCGGATGCGCGAGCTCCTGGCCCGCGCGGCGCAGGATCACGTCTACGAGCAGCGCACCCAGGGCGCGGTGCTCGACGAGATCCGCCAGCGCCTCGAAGGCATGGAATGGCTGCTCCGCGAGCTTCGTGAGCGCGGGCTCGGGGGGATCGGCGGCCTCGCGAGCATGATCGAGGCGGTCGGCGACCAGATCGACGTCCTTTCCGCGAAACCCCCGACCTGGGCCGAGAACCTCGCCCAGCACGTCGAGGTGGTCCGCGACCAGATCGAGGAGGTCGGAGAGCGCGTGGACCGGCTCCGGACCGGCGTGGACGCGGCCGCGGGCCGCTTCAACCGGCTCGACAGCGCCATCGGCGAGCTGGCCCGGGCCGCAGAGCGGCTGGGCGGGCAGCTCGACGGCGTCGAGGGCCGGATCGCCGCCGTGGAGGGCCGCCTGGTGGCGACGGATGAGCACCTGACCGACCTACGGGCGCACATGGGCGGCATGACCACCACGCTCGGCGCCACGGACGCCAGGATCAACACGATCGACGGGCATCTGAGCCGCCACGACGACCGCTTCGACGTCGTGGAGGGCCGGATCGACGGCCGCTTCACCGCCCTCGACGAGCATCTGATCTCGACCGAGACCCGCCTCACCGGCCGCGTGGACGCCGTCCGGCAGCGGGTGGACGAGGTCGGCCGCCGAGTCACGGAGATCCAACGCGAGGCCGCCGCCCCATCGGAGGCCGCACCGGCCCCGAACGCCGTGGCCCGGCAGCGGCAGCTCTGACGCCGGCCCATCCGTCCCCTGGCCGGCTCAGAGCCGGCCACACGAGACGCGGACGCGCATGACCGCCCGCCACCTCGGCAGGCTGAGCTCGCGAACGGTCGTCACCGCCAAACCCTCGCCCGTCCAGGCGAGGGAGCGGGTCAGACGTTGACGGTCGTGATGGGCAGCGACGAGTCGGCCGGGATGTCCAGCGCGGACGGCTGGATGCCCGCCGCGATCAGCTCGGAGCCCAGCGCGGCCACCATGGCGCCGTTGTCGGTGCACAGACCTGGCCGGGGCACGCGGAGCCGTACGCCCGCCGCGTCGCAGCGCTCCTGGGCGAGCGCGCGCAGCCGCGAGTTGGCCGCCACACCGCCGCCGATGAGCAGGTCCTTCACGTCGTAGCGGCGGCACGCCTGGAGCGCCTTGCGGGTCAGCACGTCCACGACCGCCTCCTGGAAGGACGCGGCCACGTCGGCGACCGGGATCGTCTCACCCGCGGCCGTACGTGCCTCGATCCAGCGGGCGACCGCCGTCTTGAGCCCCGAGAACGAGAAGTCGAACGTGCCGTCGTCGTACTTGCCGCGCGGGAACGCGATGGCCGTACCCGAGCCGGAGGTCGCGGAGCGGTCGATGTGCGGGCCGCCGGGGAACGGCAGGCCGAGCACCCTGGCCACCTTGTCGAACGCCTCGCCGGCGGCGTCGTCCACGGTCGAGCCGAGCGAGATCACGTCCTGGGCGACGTCGGGGACCAGCAGCAGCGACGAGTGGCCGCCGGACACCAGCAGGGCGATCGACGGCTTGGGCAGCGGCCCGTGTTCGAGCTGGTCCACCGCGACGTGGGCGGCGAGGTGGTTGACGCCGTAGAGCGGGACACCCAGCCCCAGCGCGTACGCCTTGGCCGCGGCGACGCCGACGAGCAGCGCACCGGCCAGGCCGGGGCCCGCGGTGACCGCGACGGCGTCGATGTCGGAGAAGCGCAGCCCGGCCTTGGCCAGCGCGCTCTCCACGGTGGGGGCCATGGCCTCCAGATGCGCGCGCGAGGCCACCTCGGGCACCACGCCGCCGAAGCGGGCGTGCTCCTCCATGCTGGAGGCGATCGTGTTCGCCAGCAGCGTGTGGCCGCGGACCAGGCCGACCCCCGTCTCGTCGCAGGACGTCTCGATCCCCAGGACGATCGGCTCGTCACGCCCGCTCATGCGCACCTCCTCTGAGATCCCGCACCATGGTGATGGCGTCGGTCCCGTCGTCGTAGTAGTTCCGCCGGACGCCGAGCCGCTCGAAGCCGAACCGCTCGTACATCGCCTGAGCGGGCGCGTTGTCCGACCGGACCTCCAGGAAGACCTCGCACGCGCCGCGCCGCTCCGCCTCGGCGAGCAGCTCGGTCAGCAGGGCGGCGCCGACGCCGGACCTGCGGTGCCCGGCGAGGACGGCGATCGTCTGCACATCGGCCTGGTCGGCGGCGGCGGCCAGTCCCGCGTATCCGACGATCGTGTCGCCGTCCACCGCGACCACGTAGTGCCGGGTGCGCGGCTGGTCGTCGATCTCGCCGCGCAGCATCGCCTCGCTCCAGGCGTCGAGCGGGAACGTGATCCGCTCGATCTCGACCACGGCGGGAAGATCCTCCCTGGTCATCTGGCGCAGGACGGCGGTCACGCGGTCACCTTCTTCGGCGCGCTGGGGATCTGCGCGTCCGGCCTGCGCAGGTAGATCGGCCGCGCCGGGCCGAGCACGGCCAGCTCGCCGGCCAGCTCGACCGAGTCGATCCGCCCGTCGGGCACCCGGGCCACCTCGGCCGCCTGCTCGGGGGTCAGCCCGGCCAGGTGCTCGGCGGCGAGCGCGGCGAGCGCCCCCGCGGACGGGTACTCCGGGTCGGCGACGCGGTCCGGCCCGATCGTCTCGGCGTACATGCGGGCGCCCGCGCCGATCACCGGAAGCTCTCCCGGCAGGTCGTGCGGCCGGTCCACGCGCGGCCCGTCCAGGCGGGTGCGCGCGTCGCCGTACCGCGCCCAGAAGACCTCCTTGCGCCGGGCGTCGGTCGCCACCAGGAACGGCTCGGTGCGGCCGGAGGCGAAGGCGATCGCGTCGAGCGTGCAGACGCCGTACGCGTAAACGCCGACGGTCGCCGCCAGGGCGCTCGCGGTCATCAGTCCGACCCGCAGCCCCGTGTACGGCCCGGGGCCGGCTCCGGCGACGACGGCGGTCACATCACGTAGGGAGGCGTCGCACTCACGCAGGACGCGCTCGACCGCGGGAGCGAGCAGCTCGCCGTGGCGTCGGGCGTCGACCGTCGTCGACTCGGCCAGCACGCGGGCGCCGTCGTGCAACGCGGCCGTGACTGCGGGGGTAGCGGTATCCAAGGCCAAGACCAGCACAAAGGCCAAGCCTAGCCGCTGTCGGGTCTCCTCCGTCCCGGCGGAGCACAACCTGGACACTACGCGCGAGGATCGCTCCCGGCCCGGGAGGCGTAGACGATGACGTTGTCGCGGTACTCGTGCCGGGCCCAGTCGAAACTGCCGCCGCAGGTGATCAGGCGCAGGCCGTCCTCGGTGTACACCCGCTCGGCGGGGAAGTCGTTCTTGGGCACCCGCTCGACGGAGTCGACGCGGTATTCGGCCGTTTTGCCGTCGCTCCGCAGCACCTTGACCACCTGACCCTTGCGCAGCTCGCGCAGCCGGTAGAAGACCGCGGGCGCGGTCTTCGTGTCCACATGGCCGATGATCACGGACGCGCCGCCGTCCCCGGGAACGGAACTGCCGGTGTACCACCCGGCCGTCCCGGGCTTGTCGAACGGCGGGAGCTCCACGTCGCCCTCCTTGGAGAGGCCGAGTTTCATCAGCGGGGCCTTCAGCTTCAGCGCGGGAATGTCGATGCGCTTGGGCACGACCCCGGCGACCGGGGCGGCGGCGGGTTGCTCACCCTGCCGGTGGCTCATCGCGAACAACACCAACCCGGTGGCGATCCCGGCTATGACCACTTTCCGGGACGAACCGGCCAAATTCAGCCCCTAGCGCGTCTGCGCGCCACTCCGACCGCGACCGCGGCGGCCACGACGACGGCGATCGCGGTCGCGCCGGCGGGCATGCCGGAGTCCTCCTCGGGCGCGCCCGCCGCCGTGCCGCCGCCACCCGCGTGCGGGGCGCGGGTGGGGATCTTCGTGGGCGTGTGCTCGGGGGCGGGCTTCCCGGTGACCTTGAGGGAGGCGCTGCCGACGTCGTTGGTGGCCTCACAGCGCACCTCGACCTTGTAGCCGCCCGGCTTGGCATCGGCCCGGACGTTCGCGCCGCCACGAACCTGCGGGACGCCCGGAGTCGAGTCGGGTGAGGCCGTGTCGGTGGGCGCGACCAGCGTCACCAGGCCGGTGAACGCCTCCGAGCGCGCGGTGGCGCGATAGTCGGTGCCGCCCTGCGGCAGCGGGCAGTACGCCGTGATGTGGACGGTCCGAGTGGAGCCGCCCTCGACCTTGGCCGGGTCGACCGTGACCCGGATGTCCTGGCGGGGCACGGTGGCCGACGGCGACGCCTGATCCTCCGATGCGGAGGGCGTGGATCCAGCCGTCTGCGCTTCAGCGGTGCAGCCCAGCCCGCCGAGCAGGATCATTCCCGTGACGGCAGCAAGCCTGACCTTGATCATCCGACCACCCCTCCGGACCCTGTATACCCCGAAAATCTATGCCAATCCATGGCTAAGGATCTTCTTATTGGGTGATTCACAACGAATCAGTTGGGCCCCAGATCAGGCCGGATATCGGCAGCCCCGGGAGGGGATTTCGGCTAGACCAGAGATGCCGGGACGGCGGACCAGCGCTCGCCGACCCCGCGCAGCCGTACTCGCCGGTCCTCGCCCTCGGCGTCACGCTCGATGAGGACCTCCAGCCGGTCCTCGGCGAGGCCCTCGACGAGCCCCTCACCCCACTCGACGACGGTGACCGAGTCCTCAAGGGAGGCGTCCAGGTCGAGATCGTCGACCTCAAGCGCGCCGCCGATGCGGTACGCGTCCACGTGCACCAGGGCCGGTCCGCCGGACAGCGACGGATGGACCCGCGCGATGACGAACGTCGGCGACGTGATCGGGCCGCGCACCTTCAGCCCCTCGCCGATGCCCTGCACCAGCGTGGTCTTCCCCGCCCCGAGAGGCCCGGTGAGCACCACCAGGTCACCCGGGTGCAGCAATTCCGCGATCTCCGCGCCCAGTGCCCGTGTCTCCTCGGTGGTACGGACGGTTCTCACTGGTCGCTCCTCCGTCCGGCCGGGATCACCCAGCCGCTCGCCTGACTTCCACACCGGTAACTCACTGTACGGGTGCGTTCATGGGGCTCGCTCCGCACCGCACTTATGGCGCTCGCTTCGCTCGCGCGGGCTCGGGGCGCCCTCAGGCGATGTCTTCCCTCGTCACTCGGGGCCTCGTCCCTCAGCCCACTCGTTCCTCAGTCCAGACACCGCCGCGCCCCGAGCGTGATGGTTCAGCGCCATAACGACTGATGTGCTCGCGCGGGCTCTGGGCGCCCTTTCGGCGGGGGATCAGGGTTCGTCGCGTTCGACGCGCTTGAGGAGCTCGCGGAGCGCGTTGTTGACCGCGGCCGGGCTCTCCAGCTGGACGAGGTGCGACGCGTTGGAGACGGTGGTGAGCTGGCCCGTCGGCACGGCCGCGGCGATGGCACGGCTGTGGTCGGGCGGGGTCAGCCAGTCGCGCTCGCCGACGATGATCGAGGTGGGGACGTTGTTGAGCACGTCGAGCGCGGTCAGCTTGTCGTGGGACATGAGCGCCGGATAGAAGTCCGCGATCACCTCGGACGGGGTGGCCCTGATCATGGACTCGACGAAGTCCACCACGGTCGGGCTGACGTTCTTGGAATCGCCGAACCCGAGATGGCGCACGGCGAGGAAGGCGACGTCGTTGCCCGCCTCGCGCCCCCGGTCCACCAGCTCGCCGCGCTTGCGCATGATCGACACCGCCGACGGGACCGTCTTGTGCACGACCTTCGACATCAGCGCGGGCAGGCCGAGCGTGAGCTCGGCGAGCTTGCCCGCCGACGTGGAGATGAGCGCCACGCCGCGCACCTTGTCGTCGAACAGCTCCGGCCGCCGCTCCGCCAGCGCCATGATCGTCATGCCGCCCATGGAGTGGCCGACGAGCACGCACGGGCCGGGAACCAGTTTCTCGATCACGAGCGCGAGGTCCTCGCCCAGGCGCTCGATCGTGCAATCGCTCGCCTCCGCCCGCGCCGACGCGCCGTGGCAGCGCTGGTCCCACGTCACCAGCCGGTACGTCCCGCGCAGCTCGCGCCGCTGGTAGTGCCAGGAGTCCGAGGCCAGGCAGTAGCCGTGGCACAGCACCACGGTGAGGGGAGCGTCCTCCGGGCCCTCGACCTCGGCGTGGATCAGCACTCCGTCGGAGGTGGTCAGCGTCACCTCGCGGCCGCGGATCTCGCCGAAGGGCTCACTCGCCTCCAGGTCGGGGCGCAACCGTATCCGGCCGACGGCGTACCGCTTCGCCATGGCCGCTGCCGCCGCGCCCGCCGAGACGGCGCCCACGACGGCACCGGCGAGCCCGACCTTGCGGCGTGTGCTCATTCCTACCCTCCTCGTGACGGCGGCGCGCTGCCGGCCCGGTCCACGTGATCTCCCCGCTAGTCCACGTAAACGCGCGGAACGCGGGATCCGATCCTGGTCACGATCTCATGGGTGATCGTGCCGAGGGAATCGGCCCACTCCTGGCAGGTGGGCTCGCCTCGCGTGCCGGGCCCGAAGAGGATCACCTCGTCACCCTCGGCGACGGCGTCGTCGCCCGCGTCCACGACGAACTGGTCCATGCAGACCCGGCCCGAGACGCGCCGCCGGTGGCCGGCGAGCAGCACCTCCGCCCGGTTGGTGGCACCCCGCAGGATGCCGTCCGCGTAGCCGAGGGGCACCAACGCAAGCGTCGTCTCGCGCTCGGTGACGTACAGGTGACCGTAGGAGACGCCGGAGCCGGCGGGGACCCGCTTGGCCTGGGCGAGCCGCGCCACGAGCGTCATGGCCGGGCGCAGCCCGAAATCTCCCATCTCGGGGATCGGGCTCAGTCCGTACGAGGCGATGCCCGGCCGGACCATGTCGTACCGCGCCTGGGGCAGGGTGAAGGTGGCGGCGGAGTTGGCGATGTGGCGGATCGCGTCGCTCGGCACGCGCATCGCGTCGGCGATCCGCAGCGCCTCGCCGAACGCGGCGAGCTGCGCCTCGGTGGCCGGGTGCCCGGGGATGTCCGCGCAGGCGAAGTGGGACCACATGCCCGCGATCTCGACGACGCCCTCGGCCCGCGCGGCCAGCGCGGACTCGATCAGCGCGGGCCAGGCCGACAGCGGCGCGCCGCCGCGCGACATCCCGGTGTCCACCTCCAGGTGGACCCGGGCGGTGCGGCCGGTGCGCGCCGCGGCGGCCACGATGGCGTCGATCAGCCAGGGGGCGCTCGCGGACAACTCCACGCCCTGGAGCAGCGCCTCGTCCAGCGGCTCGTCCGGCGTGATGAGCCAGGCGAGGATCGGCGCGGTGATCCCCTCGGCGCGCAGCGCCAGCGCCTCGCGGACGAACGCGGTGCCCAGCCTCGACGCCCCGCCCTCCAGGGCGGCCCGCGCGGAGGGGACCAGGCCGTGGCCGTAGGCGTCGGCCTTCACCGCGACCATGACGTCGGCGCCGGCCGCCTGCTCGCTGAGGAGTCCGACGTTGTGCCGGATCGCCGCGAGGTCCACCCTCGCCTCGGCAGGGGTCCGGACCTGGTCTTTTGTATCGACGACGATCGGGAAACTCATCGTTCCAGTTTGTCAGGTGATCGCGACCGGTCGGGCCGTGTCACAGCGCGCGGACCACGTCGGGAAGGGCCTCGGCCACGTCGAGCGCCGCGATCGCCGCCTCGCCGCCGGGCCGCGCGCCGCGCGCGGAGCCGGCCGCCGCGACCCGCCCCGCGAGCCCGTGCAGGTACGCGGCACAGGACGCGGCGTCGTAGCAGCTCAGCCCGCCGGCGAGCAGGGCGCCCGCGATGCCGGACAGGACGTCTCCCGTGCCGCCGGTCGCCAGCCACGGCGTTCCGGTGGAGTTGACCCGCACCGGCCGGTCCTCCTCGGCCACCAGGGTGGTGGACCCCTTCAGCAGCACGGTCGCGCCCAGCTCGTGCGCCGCGCGGCGGACGTGCTCGATCCGCCGCGCCTCGACGTCCTCACGCGGCACGTCGAGCAGCCGCGCCAGCTCCCCCGCGTGCGGGGTGAGCAGCGTCGGCCCCGTCCTGCGCAGCAGCGACCTGTCCCGGGCGACGTGGGTGAGGCCGTCGGCGTCCACGAGGACGGGCAGGTCGGTGCCCAGGATCTCGGCGACGAGGTCGCGGGCGTACGACCCGGTGCCGAGGCCCGGCCCGACCACCCACGCCTGCACCCGGCCGATGTCGTCGAGCACGCCTGTCGAGCCGGGGGCGAGCACCGTCGTGACGGCCTCGGGCCAGCGGGCCCTGACGTAGCGGACGGGCTCCTCGACGCTCGCGAAGCGCACCATCCCCGCCCCGGCGCGTACGGCGCCGCCCACGGAGAGCACGGCCGCGCCGGTGAAGGTGTCGCTCCCGGCCACGATGCCGAGGACTCCCCTGCGGTATTTGTCCGACTCGGCCGCCGGGCTCGGCAGCAGGCCGGCGACGTCGCCGGCGGTCGGCGCGGCCACGTCCGCGTCCGGCAGGTACGGCCCGAGCCCGATGTCCACCAGCTCCACCGTCCCGCAGAACGACGCGCCCGGATCGACCAGCAGACCGATCTTGTACGCGCCGAACGTCACGGTCGCGTGGGCCCGGACCGCGGGCCCGTCCACGCGGCCGGTGCTCGCGTCCACCCCGCTCGGCACGTCCACCGCGACCACCAGGCCGGGAGCGTCCGCGACGAGCCCGGCCAGCGTGCCGTACGGCTCGCGCAGCGCGCCCGCGCTCCCGATGCCAACCAGGCCGTCCATGACGAGGTCGGCGGCGGAGACCAGCTCGCGGGCCGCGTCGGGGGCGAACTCGGCGGCCCGGCCGCCCGCGGCGCGCAGCGCGGCCAGGCCCGCCTGGTGGGCGCGCGACCCGGCGAGGATCGCGTCCACCCGGGCGCCCCGCGCGGCCAGCCGGGCCCCGGCGTACAGGGCGTCTCCCCCGTTGTCGCCGCTCCCGATCAGCAGGACGACGCGGGAGCCGTACACGCGGCCGCGGACGCGGGCGAGCGCCCGGGCACAGGCGGAGGCGAGCCCGGAGGCGGCGCGGCTCATCAGGGTGCCCTCGGGCAACCGCGCCATCAGCGCCCGCTCGGCGGCCCTGATCTGGTCGGAGGTGTACGCGGTCCGCATGGGTCCGACGCTATCCCGGGGACGATCACGCGCGCGACGACCGGTCGCGGCGCGTGACGGCGAGGGCGACGCCGGCCCTCCCGCCCGGCCGCACCTGGCCGCGGCCGGCGCCCATCGACGAGAGGGCCTACGACTCGGCGATCACGTAGGCGATGGCGACGCCTCCGTCATGGGTCAGGGAGATGTGCCACCTCTTGACCCCGAGGGCGCGGGCCGCCTCGCCCGCCGTGCCGGTGACGCGGAGCAAGGGCCGGCCGTTCTCGTCATTGACGACCTCGGCCTCGGCGTGGGCGGTTCCGGGCGGGCAGCCGAGGGCCTTGGCGACCGCCTCCTTCGCGGCGAACCTGGCGGCCAGCGACTCCGTGCGCAGCCCGCGCTCCGCCTCGGTGAACAGCCGCTCCCGGAGTGCGGGGGTGCGCTCCAGCGTGGCGCCGAACCTCGCCACGTCGACGACGTCGACTCCGATTCCCACGATCACAGGGCGAGGCTACCCGCCCTCCGGCCGTCCGGACCCGACCCGCCGGAGCGCCGCGGGCCGGCTCGCCCATGTCACCCGCACACCATTTTGTGCTACTTTGCCCCCAATTTGGGGGCTGTCGGTCGCTGCCGACTCCTTGGAGCCCCACCCCTTTCCCCGGAATCCGCGGCCGCAATCCACCGGTTTCATCCACAGGCTGTGTACCGCTCCCGACCGAAGACGTTTTCGACCGGCTGAGTAGGCTTGGCCGACGTGGCAGATGGAGACGTGTACGTCGAGCTCAGCCGTGCCCAGTGGAGGGACCTCCGCAAGAGCACGCCGCTGACCCTCACCGAGGCGGACCTGGAGGATCTGCGCGGCGTCGACGATCCGATCGACCTCGCGGAGGTCACCGACATCTACCTCCCGCTGACCCGGCTACTCAACCTCCACTTCACCGGGTCCCGCCAGCGCAGCGCCGCCGTGGGGGCCTTCCTCGGCGAGCGCGACGAGCGCGTGCCGTACGTGCTGGGCATCGCGGGCAGCGTCGCGGTCGGCAAGTCGACCACAGCCAGGGTGCTGCACGCCCTGCTGGCCCGCTGGCCCGAGCACCCCCGGGTCGATCTGATCACCACCGACAGCTTCCTCTACCCGAACAAGGTGTTGGAGGAGCGCGGCATCATGCACCGCAAGGGCTTCCCGGAGAGCTACGACCGGCGGGCGCTGGTCAAGTTCGTCGCCGACGTGAAGGCGGGCACCCCGGAGGTGACCGCCCCGATCTACAGCCACCTGGAGTACGACATCGTGCCCGGGGCGAGCCAGAAGGTGCGGCGTCCGGACATCCTCATCGTCGAGGGCCTCAACGTGCTGCAGCCCGCGCCGCCCACGTCCCTCGCCGTGTGCGACTACTTCGACTTCTCGATCTACGTGGACGCCCGGAACGAGGACATCAGGTCCTGGTACATCGACCGGTTCCACAAGCTGCGCCGCACGGCGTTCGCCGACCCCAAGTCGTACTTCGCACACATCGCGGACCTGTCGTACGAGGAGGCGACCGAGTTCGCCAAGAACGTGTGGCGTGACATCAACGAGCGCAACCTCGTCGACAACATCGCGCCCACCCGCGGCCGGGCCGGGCTGATCCTGCGCAAGGGACCCGACCACTCCATCAGCCGCATCCGGCTGCGCCGTACATAATCGTCGTCGTGCTGCATCTGCGCGTGATCATCCCGGCCGGGCGTACGGACCGGGTGCTGAAGGCGGTCGACCGGGCGACCGGGGTCGCCAGCATCGTCGTGATGCCGAAGGCGGCGCGCCGCCCCAAGGGCGACGTGCTGCTGCTCGACGTGGCCCGCGAGGCGGCGAACGACCTGATCGAGGAGCTGAAAGGCCTCGGCCTCGAAGACGACGGCGCCATCGCGATCGAGAACGTCGAGCTGACGATCTCACGCGCCGCCGAGGAGGCGCAGGAGCAGGCCCCGGGCGAGGGCGACGACGCGGTCATCTGGGACCAGCTCGCCCAGCGCGTGACCGCGGACTCCCGCGTTACCTGGGCGTTCCTGGCCTTCCTGGCGATCGCCACGCAGATCGCCGCGATCGGCGTGCTCATCCCGTCGCAGATCCTGATCGTCGGCGCCATGGTGCTCGGCCCCGAGTTCGGCGCGGTCGCCGCGATCTGCTTCGGTCTCCTGCGCCGCGAGCCACGGCTGATCGCGGTGGCGGTGCGGACGCTGGCCGTCGGGTTCGGCGCGGCCGTCCTGGTCACCTTCCTCTGCGCGTTCGTGTCGCGCGGCATCGGCTGGGTCGAGCCCGAGATGCTGCGGCACAACCAGGAGGTGTGGTTCATCGTCTCGCCGGACAGGTGGTCGTTCATCGTCGCCGTGCTGGCCGGCGCGGCGGGCGTGCTCTCGATCACGGCCGGCAAGTCCTCCGCCCTGGTGGGGGTCTTCATCTCGGTGACCACCGTCCCCGCCGCCGGTTACATGGCCGTCGCGATGGCGCTCGGCCGCTGGGACGAGGTCGGCCACTCGCTGGCCCAGCTCGCCGTCAACATCGCCGGCATGGTGGCCGCCGGCACGGCGACCCTGTTCGCGCAGCGCTTCCTCTGGCAGCGGTACGGCGGCCGGGTCCCGGTCGTCTCCCCGCCGCCGCGCCCGGCGGCCCCCGCCGTACGGCACCGCGCCAACGGCGGGACCAGGCGCACCGGCACCAGGAGATGAGGCACCCCCGCCACGGTATGACAGACGGTTCCTCCTCTTGACGGAGGTCTCGGAGGGTACCCGGCGAGTAGTCTGCGGATCATGACAATCCTCGCAACCGAGGGTCTGACCAAGCGGTTTCCCCGTGTGACGGCGCTCGACCAGCTCTCGATCACCGTCGGCACCGGCGTGACCGGGCTCGTCGGCGCGAACGGCGCCGGCAAGTCCACGCTGATCAAGATTCTGCTCGGCCTGCTCCCGGCCACCTCCGGCCGGGCCGAGGTGCTCGGCATGGACGCCGCCACCCGCGGGCCGGAGATCCGCCGTGTCGTCGGCTACATGCCCGAGCACGAATGCCTGCCGCCCGACCTGTCCGCCACCGAGTTCGTGGTGCACATGGCGCAGATGTCCGGCCTGCCGCGCACCGCCGCCCGCGAGCGGGCGGCCGACATCCTGCGGCACGTCGGCCTGCACGAGGAGCGGTACCGCCCGATCGGCGGCTACTCCACCGGCATGCGGCAGCGGGTCAAGCTTGCTCAGGCACTCGTCCACGATCCCCGGCTGGTCTTCCTGGACGAGCCGACCAACGGTCTCGACCCCCAGGGCCGTGACGACATGCTCGCGCTGATCCGGCGGGTCGGCGCCGAGTTCGGCATCAGTGTCCTGGTCACCTCCCACCTGCTCGGCGAGCTCGAGCGAGTGTGTGACCACGTCATCGTGATCGACGGCGGCGCCCTGCTGCGCTCGTCCGCGATCGGCGAGTTCACCCAGGCCACCCAGGCCATCGCCGTCGAGGTCGAGGAGGGGCTCGAACCCCTCGCGGCCCGGCTGGCCGAGCTGGGCGAGGCGGTGGCGGTACAGGGCCGCATCCTGACCGTCCAGGTCCGCTCGGAGGGCACCTTCGACGCCGTACGTGACGCCGTCTGCGATCTCGACCTCCACCTCGTCCGGCTCGAACAGCGTCGCGGCCGCATCGAGGACGTCTTCAAGGAGCCGGCGGCATGACCGAGCACACCGCGATCATTCACGACATCGGCTACCGGCACTACGAGGGGCCCAGGCTCGGCCGGGGGAGCGCGGCGCGTGCCCTCACCCTGCACAGCCTGCGCGGCGTCTTCGGCCTCGGCCGGACAACCCGCGCCAAGATCATCCCGTTCCTGCTTGTCGCGATCATGGTGCTGCCGGCCGTGGTGTCGATCGCCGTGATGGCCCTGGCCAAGCAGCCCGGCATCCCCTACTACTCGTACGCGGTGGCGATGCAGGCCGTGCTCGCCATCTTCCTGGCCTCGCAGGCGCCGTACCTGGTGGCTCCCGACCTGCGCTACCGCGTGCTGCCGCTGTACCTGTCCCGCCCGGTGACCGTGCTCGACTATGTCGGAGCCAAGTTGGTCGCCATGACGACCGCGCTGTTCCTGCTGCTCGCGGTGCCGCTCACCGTCATGTACATCGGCGAGCTGCTGGTGGACCTGCCCGACCCGCCGCGCACCCACGACTACATCGCCTCCGTGGTGTCCACCCTGCTCATCGCCCTGCTGCTGGCCTCGATCGGGCTGGCGCTCGCGTCGTTCACGCCGAGACGCGGGCTCGGCGTCGCCTCGGTGATCGCGTTCTACCTGTTCACCTCGGCGGTCTCCGGGGTGTTCTACGCCGTGCTCGTGAGCACGGGCCGCGAGGCGGCCGCCGGCTGGACGATGCTGATCAGCCCGTTCTTCCTCGTCGACTCCGTGCAGGTGGCGCTGTTCGGCACCCCGCCCGCCAACAGTGGGGGTTATCCCGCGGGTCCCTGGCCGGCGCTGATCCTGCTGGCCGTGATCGCCCTCGCGCTGACGGCGCTCATCTCGCGCTACCGGAAGGCGGCCTCCTCATGACGGTCACCACCGTTCCCACCGTCGCGACCCGGCCGGGCGTCGTCCAGCTCGCCGGGGTCTCCCGCTGGTACGGCAACGTGGTCGCCGTCAACGACGTCACGATGACGATCGGGCCCGGCGTCACCGGACTGCTCGGCCCCAACGGCGCGGGCAAGTCCACGCTGCTGCACATCATGGCGGGCTTCCTCGCCCCGTCGAACGGCACCGCCACGCTGGGCGGGCAGCAGATCTGGCGCAACCACGACATCTACCGCCATATCGGCCTGGTCCCGGAGCGGGAGGGCGTCTACGGCTTCCTGACCGGATGGCAGTTCGTGCTGTCCGCCGCCCGCCTGCACCGGCTGCCGAACCCCGAGGAGGCGGCGACCCGCGCCCTCGACCTCGTCGAGATGACCTCCGCCAAGGACCGCCGGGTCGAGACGTACTCCAAGGGCATGCGCCAGCGGGTCAAGGTGGCCGCCGCACTGGTCCACGACCCGCAGGTGCTGCTGCTCGATGAGCCCTTCAACGGCATGGACCCGCGCCAGCGGCTCCACCTGATGGACCTCGTCCGGCGGATGGGCGCCGAGGGCCGGACCATCCTGTTCAGCTCGCACATCCTGGAGGAGGTCGAGCGGGTCGCCGAGCAGATCGAGGTCATGGTCGCGGGACGGCACGCCGCCTCGGGCGACTACCGCGAGATCCGCCGCCGGATGACCGACCGCCCGCACATCTTCCGGGTCCGCTCCAGCGACGACCGGCGGCTGGCCGCCGCGCTGATCGCCGACCCCAGCTCGGGGGCGGTCTCCCTCACGGACGGCGGGCTGGAGGTGCAGGCGCTCGACTTCGGCCGCTTCACCCGGCTGCTGCCGAGGGTGGCCCGCCACGCCGGGGTCCGCCTCTGGCAGGTGTCCCCCACGGACGAGGACCTGGAAAGCGTCTTCTCCTACCTCATCCAGCCCCGTGCGTGACCACAGGCCGGGACCACCCGGACGAACCCCCGGAACCGTATCTCACCGGGCTCCGCGCGCGGCGGCTCCCGTCCCTGACCGCGCGCAGGACGCCCGGAGCAGTCGAGCGGAGCGAGACCAATGAACACCGTCGTAGCTGACATCACGTACCGGGCGATGCTCGGCCGCAAGCGGATCCTGCTGCTCGTGCTGCTGCCGCTCGCGCTGGTCGCCGTCGCCGGGCTGCTCCGGCTCATCGGAGGGCCCAGCGAGGGCACGGCCGTGATGCTGATGAAGTCGTTCGCCGTCGGCACGATCCTGCCGCTTCTCGGGCTGGTCGCCGGCACCGGCGTGATCGCGCCCGAGATCGAGGACGGCACGATCATGCATCTGCTGTCCAAGCCGATCTCGCGGCCGGTGATCACCTTCACCAAGTTCGTCGTGGCCGCGTCCCTGATGGCGGTGTTCGCCGCCCTGCCCACGTTCCTCGCGGCGTACCTGCTGATCCAGAACGAGTCCGGCATCGCGTACGGCTTCGCCCTCGGCGCCCTCCTCGCGGGCATCGCCTACGCGGCCGTGTTCCTGCTGCTCGGCGTGCTCACCCGGCACGCGGTGACGATCGGCGTCATCTACGCCCTGATCTGGGAGGGCCTTGTCGGCGGCTACGTGCCCGGGGCGCGCACGTTCTCGATCCAGCAGTGGGCCCAGTCGATCGCCGACCAGGTGTCGACGTCCGCGTTCTTCAAGGCGGACGTCTCGATCGGCTTCGCCGTACCGGCGATCGTCATCGTGACCGTCGCCGCCCTGCTGTTCGCCGGGCAGCGCCTGCGCAGCCTGTCCCTGACCGGCGAGGAGTGACGTGAAATCACTGTGGCCTCCGCCGGACGGCGGAGGCCACAGTGATTTCTCAGTCTTTCGACGGGATCACGCGCAGCAGGCGCGCACAACCTCGGCGAGACGGTCGGCGACGGCCTCGGCCTGGTCGTACGACCCGGCCTCGACCATGACCCGCACCATCGGCTCGGTCCCGCTCGGGCGGATCAGGACCCGCCCCTCGTCACCGAGCTCCGCCTCCGCCGCGGCCACGGCGGCGGCCAGCTCCTCGGAGGAGCGCACCTTCACCTTGGAGACGTCCCGCACGTTGACGAGCACCTGCGGGAGCTTCGTCATGACGGAAGCCAGGTCGGCCAGCGACCTGCCCGACTTCGCGACCGTCGCGAGCAGGTGCAGCGAGGTGAGCAGCCCGTCGCCCGTGGTGGCGTGGTCCAGCATGATCACATGCCCGGACTGCTCGCCGCCGAGGGTGAATCCGCCGTTCTGCATCGCCTCAAGGACGTACCGGTCGCCGACGGCGGTCTCCACCATGGTCAGCCCGGCCTCGCGCATCGCGATCTTGAAGCCCAGGTTGGACATCACGGTCGCGACGACGGTGTTCTCGGGCAGCCGGCCCTCGGCGTGCATGGCGGACGCGAGGACCGCCATGATCTGGTCGCCGTCGACCTCGTCGCCCG
Source organism: Microtetraspora malaysiensis (assembly GCF_050947145.1). Classification (NCBI taxonomy): domain Bacteria; kingdom Bacillati; phylum Actinomycetota; class Actinomycetes; order Streptosporangiales; family Streptosporangiaceae; genus Microtetraspora; species Microtetraspora malaysiensis. The sequence continues at coordinate 1,358,567 of NZ_CP191998.1, read as the reverse complement.
CGGCCGTGACGGCCAGGCAGCGGTCCGCGTCGCCGTCGTAGGCGATGCCGACATCCGCTCCGCACTCGACGACGGCCCTCTTCAGCTCGTCCGGGTGGGTGGAGCCGACGCCGTCGTTGATGTTCAGCCCGTCAGGAGCGACGCCGATGGTCTCCACCACGGCGCCCGCACGCAGCAGCGCCTCGGGGGCGACCATGTGGGCCGCGCCGTGCGCGCAGTCCACGACGACCCGCAGGCCGTCAAGGGGATGCGGCAGGGTGTCGAGCAGGTGCGAGACGTACCGGTCGGCCTCGCCGAACGCCTCACGGACCCGGCCGACGGACGCGCCGACGGGCCGGTCCCACTTCTCGCCCAGCCGCTCCTCGATCTCGTTCTCCACGGCGTCGGCCAGCTTGAAGCCGCCGCGCGCGAAGAACTTGATGCCGTTGTCCGGGGCGGGGTTGTGCGATGCGGAGAGCATCACCCCGAGGTCGGCCCCCAGAGCCGAAGTCAGGTACGCGACCGCCGGGGTGGGCAGCACGCCGAGCCGGAGGACATCCACGCCAGACGACGCAAGGCCGGCGACGACCGCGGCTTCCAGGAACTCTCCTGAAGCTCGCGGGTCCCGGCCTACGACGGCGATCGGGCGGCCACGCCGCCCGACGCTCGCGTGGAACGCCCCGGCATCGCCGAGGACATGAGCCGCCGCCACGGACAGATCCATGGCCAGCTCGGCCGTGAGGTCGCGACCCGCGACCCCACGTACCCCGTCGGTGCCGAAAAGGCGCCCCAACTTAACGCTTGCTGTACTGCGGAGCCTTGCGGGCCTTCTTGAGGCCGTACTTCTTCCGCTCCGTGGCGCGGGCGTCACGGGTCAGGAAGCCGGCCTTCTTCAGCGGAGGCCGGTTGGTCTCGGCGTCCAGGATGGCGAGCGCGCGGGACAGACCCATGCGCAGGGCGCCGGCCTGGCCGGTCACGCCGCCGCCGCCGATGCGGGCGATGACGTCGAACTGGTCCTCGGCGCCGAGCGTCACGAAGGGCTCGTTGACGATCTGCTGGTGGACCTTGTTCGGGAAGTAGGCGTCCAGCGAGCGGCCGTTGATGGTCCACTTGCCGGTGCCCGGCACGATGCGGACGCGGGCCACGGCCTCCTTGCGGCGGCCGGTGCCGTACGAGTTGCCCGTGGTGACGGGGCGGCGCACGACGCCCTCGGCGCCGGGGGCGGACTCGGTGGTGTACTCGGAGGGAAACTCCTCGGACGAGAACTCGTCCTGCTCGCCCTCGACGAGCGTCTCGATACCGTTGGACTCGGCCACGGTTCTCCTCTTACTTTCCTGGCTCGGCGATTACTGGGCGATCTGGGTGATCTGGAAGGGCACCGGCTGCTGCGCCTGGTGCGGGTGCTCGGAACCGGCGTAGACCTTGAGCTTCTTCGCCATCCTCCGGCCGAGAGCGTTCTTGGGGAGCATTCCCTTGACCGCCTTCTCAACGGCGCGGTCCGGGCGCTTCTCCATGAGCTCGCCGTAGGTCACGGAACGCAGACCGCCGGGGTAACCCGAGTGACGGTAGGCCTTCTTCTGCTCGAGCTTGTTGCCGGTCAGGGCCACCTTGTCGGCGTTGATGACGATGACGAAGTCACCGGTGTCAACGTGCGGGGCGAAGATCGGCTTGTGCTTGCCGCGGAGCAGGGTCGCGACGTGGCTGGCCAGCCGGCCGAGCACGACGTCGGTGGCGTCGATGACGTACCACTGACGTTCGACGTCGTTGGGCTTGGGTGAGAACGTGCGCACGGCAGTGCCTTCTGTCGGAAATGTGAACTCACGGTAGGTTGCGCAGGCACGACGGCAACCTTCCGTCTCCACATACATGGGAGAAGACGCCGGACGCGCCGTACACAGGTCACAGGAGGACCGGTGCACACAACGAAACAGCAGATTATCCGGCCTCGCCCTCCTGGTCAAAACGCGATGCCGACGAGGGGCCCGGCGATCACACAAGGAGCCGGCCGGAGACGGCGGCACGCGGGCGGGACGCCGCCCGCTCACGCGAGCCGGGAGACCTGAGACGCCGAGACACCGGCGCGAGGACGGCGGTCCGTGCCGGAACGCGGGCGGCACTGGGGGAAACACAATGAGCACGCGGGGAAACACAGGGAGAAGCAATCCCTCGCTCCTCTTCATCCTCATCGCTGTACATCCCTATATTTGACTGCGGTATGTGGCAGCCCCCTCACACCCGGCACCCCCAACGGAAGCCCCGCCGCGGGACTCACGTGGGTCTGCTCGCCTGCGCGGTCACCCTTGTGCTCGCCGGCGTCGTCATCGGCCGGGTCACCACCAAGAGCGGCGTCGACCAGGTGTATCTCCGCAACTCCGAGCCGTCGCCCTCGAAGACGTCCGACTCCTCGCCCCGGCACCGCCCGCCGCTCGATCACGTGGCGCGGGCCGAGGGGCCGTCGTCCCTCGCCCGCTCGGCTCCCCCGACCCGGCCGCCGACCAGGAAGCCGTCCAACATGATCGACGGCTCGTACGGCGGGTCGCAGTGGAACACCTTCGGCCCCGGCTACGACGGCGAGTCCGGCACGCTGGGCGGAGACCGCGGCGGAGACGGCGTGGGCGCCGCGGTCCTCAACGGCCTGGAGGCCGAGGTCATACGGCTGGCGAACGCCGAGCGGCGCAAGCGGGGCTGCGCGCCCATGCGGGTCGACAAGCGGCTCGTCCGCTCCGCCCGCCTGCACTCCCGGGAGATGGCCGCCAGCAACACCTTCGAGCATTCCTCGCCGGACGGCCGCTCGCCCTGGGCGCGCATGGAGGCGGCGGGCTACCTTGAGGGCGGCGCGGAGAACATCGCCCGCGGCTACCAGACCGCCCGCGAGGCGATCGAGGGGTGGATGGCCAGCAGCGGCCACCGGCGCAACATCCTCAACTGCGGTCTGGTCGCGACCGGTGTGGGCGTCGATCTCGGGCCGGGCGGCCCGTGGTGGACCCAGGACTTCGGCTACTCCTGACCTTCCTCCGCCGCAGGTCACGCCCACCGTCGGGGTCGATCTCAGGCCGGGCGCCGCACGGCCGGACCAGCACTTCGGTTATTCCTGACTTTCCTCATCTGCCGTGATACGCGGCTAATCTCAGCGCATGGGTTATCCCGGCGACCAGCAGCCACACCGCCAGCCGTACCTCCCCCAGGGCGAGCCGCCGGCCGCAGCCCGCCGCCCGGAGGCGCGGCCGTACGGCTCGGCGCCCGCGCAGCCCGGAGCGCCCGGGCAGCCGGGCCCGGGGGCCCCGGCGTTCGATCCGTGGCGGCGGCCGCAGCAGGTGGGCGACGACCCGGGCGGGAACCAGGGCGGCAGCCAGGGTGGCCGGCCGGGGAGCCGCCAGGCCGGAACGTGGGCCGAGGCGGCGTCGCGGCCCGGCGGCCCCGCGGGCGCCGGCTGGGGGCCTGAAGACGCATCGGGCGGACGCCCGGGAACGGCGCCCTGGAACGCGGCCGGGCTCTCGGGAGACGCCACAGGCGGCCACGGGCAGCCGGGGGCGGGCACCCCGCCCGGCACCCAGCAGCAGGGCGGCTTTCCCCTGGGATCTCCCACGGGCGGCTTCCCGTCCGGCGCGCAGCCGGGTGACCTCACGTCCGGCGGCCCCGGGCCGAGCGGCACAGAGTCCGGCGGCGCCCGGCCGAGCGGGACGGAGTCCGGCGCGCCCCTCGCCACGGATCCGCGAGGAGGCCGGGCATCCGGCCCCAGTGAGCCGTCCCGGGCCGAACGGCGCGCCGCCGAGTCGTCCGAGCCGCCGTGGGACCCGTACGGACCGGTCCCCCTCTGGCGGCGGCCGCTCGTACTGGTTCTGGCCGGGCTCGCGCTGATCGGCGCGCTCTTCGCCGGCCTGTGGGTCGCGGCGAGCCGGGAGGAGCCGCCGCGCGCCGCTCCGAAGCCGAGCCCCACGCCGCCTCCGATCTCCCCCGCCCCCGGCGGCAAGTACGGCTACGCCGGCTCGCGTACGACCGACAAGACGCCGCTCACCGCCACGGAACTCTTCGGGCAGAAGAAGGTCACGGCCGGCAGCCGGTCGTACCTCCGGACGAAGGTGAGCAAAGAGAAGAAGTGCGCCGACGGCGTCTCCGGCGAGAAGATCACCAAGGCCCTGAAGGACGGAGGCTGCACGCAGCTCATCCGCGCCAGCTACAAGGACACCAAGGGAAAGATCATCGGGTCTATCGGCGTCGCCAACGTCAAGACCACCACCGCGGCCAAGAAGGTGGCGTCGGCGGGCGGCGGCAAGGAACGGCAGGACTTTCTCAAGCCGCTGCCGGGCACCGACGACATCAGCAAGTTCCTCGGCACGGGAGACGCGTACGCGGGCGGCTGGATCCACGGGCATTACACGATCCTGCTGTGGTTCCAGTTCAAGGACGGCCACAACCCGAGCAAGACCGAACTGAAGCGCCTTTACCAGGCGGCTCTGGACATCACGGAGAAGACGGTCTTCCCAGCGCTCGACACGAGGTCACTGACCGGAGGACACGGCTGATCCGCGAAACCATCTTTCCGCCGATCTTTCTGGACAAACGCCGCTCCCTGGCTGCGCACGAACGCCCATAGCGGCACGATGATCTCGTCTGCGCCGATACGCTTCCGCATATGCGTGGCCAGGATCCCGTTTCCGAGCACGAACACGGCGCCGACGGCTCAACGGCACCCGCTGTGCCACCGCCGAGCTTCGGCCACCCCGACGAGATATCGCCCGACGTCCCCGACGAGGCGTCGCCGGGCTATGACTGGTTCGCCCGTCCCCAGCACGAAACGGCAGGCGAGGCGTCGTCGCCTCAGGACTCGCCGAGCGCCGTTCAGGGGACGGAGCGCGCGGTCGCGCCCGCCGCCTCGCCCGACGATCAGTCTCCCGCCTCCGCGGAGTCTCCGCGGCACCCGCCGGCCGCCTTCGGCACGCCCGCCTTCCCCGCACAGGGCGACCCGCAGGAGGCCGACGCCCCGCGCAGGCCGTTCCGGGAGATCTCCGAGCGCGACCAGTACGAGACCATCGACTTCCCCGCGATCGACGTCACCAAGCCGTGGGTGCCGCCCAGCGGCCAGGGCCACTCCGGCGCGGGCGCCGGGGCCGCGCGCCCCGCCCCGACCGCGGACCACGATCCAGAGCCCGCCGCTGCCACCGCGGAGTTCGACAGCCCCGCGGAGCCCGGCACGGCCACCGAGCCCGCCGAGGACGCCGAGAACGACCGGTCCGAGGCGACGGCGGCCACCACGATATGGCCGGCGGCGCGGCAGGACACGGCCGACGACGCCCCGGCGGACCACCCCGGCGGCACGTTCGCCCCGCCCGCCGAAGCGTCGCACGCCGCCGGGCAGGCAGAGCCCGAGCCCGTACGCGCTCCGTCGGACGCCGCGCCCCGGGGCGAGGAGGCCACTCCGGGTCCCCGGGATCACGTGGGAGAGCCGTCCGCTTCCCCCGCGGAGCCGACGTCTCCGCTGCCGCGCCCCGAGACGGAATGGGCGACGCGTTTCGACGAGGACGCCGTCCCGGACGACACCGATGCGCCGTCGCAGCAGACCGCCGACGCTCGCGGGCCGGCGGAAGGGGAGGCGGATCCGCACGACCGTCCGCTCCCCGTCTCGGACCACGATCTGGACGCCGAGCCCGAAGCCGCCGCCGAGCCGGAGGGCGATGGCCACGAGCCGGAAGGCGCCGAGCAGGCGTCCCCCGCCGCGGGCGAACAGGGGCCGACCGTCCCGCTCAAAGCGCCGGCGGCGCAGGAGGAGCCCTCCCGGCCCAGGATCCCGGCCGAGCCGGGCGACGTCCCCGTGTGGCCGCCCCGGCTTCCCGGCGAGGCCGCGGCCGCGCCCGACGCCCCCGTCCCCACGGCATGGCCCCCGGCCGACTCGCCCGCCCCCGCCGCACCGGCTGGTCCGGCCGGGGACGGTGTGGCCGGCGACCGCGCCGACGCGGTCGCCGAGGTCCCCACCGAAGCGGACGCCGACGGCGCGCCAGGCTCCCCTGGCGGTCTCGCCCCCGCGCACCCCGCCGCACCCCGGGAACTGGCCGCCGACCTACCCCCAGACCGTACGGACGACCACGCGGCGGCCTTCCACGCCGGCGCGGCGGCCGCGCCGACGGCGTCCGGGACGGCGACCCAGCCGCTGCCGTCCGGCGCGGCGCAGGGCCAGGTCCTGCTCGCGCCCGGGCCCGCGCCCCGGCCCGGCGGCCTCCCTGTCCCGGTCACCGCCCCGGCGACGGCGCCCGCGAAGCGTTCCGGCGCCGGCAAGCGAGTCTTGCTCGGCGCGGGCACCGGCGTCGCGGTGGTCGCCATCGGCGCCGCCGCCTATCTCGCGTACACCGGGGGGCCGGAGGAGTCCGCGGCCCCCGGCAACGCGCCGTCGAACGCCGTCGCGCCGACGGCCGCCGCGCCCGCGGCGGAGCCGAGCACGGCCGCGAGCGCGAGCGCCGGCACGGGCCAGAACACGGGAGCGCCCCTCGACTCGGAGGAGACCGATCCGGGCAAACTAACCCTGACCGAGACCTTCCCGGATGCCCGGATCACCCTCGCCGGGCGCAGCTTCAAGCGGGTCAAGGTCAACGTGACCGACAGCTGCGAGCAGGCGGCGGCCGGGGCCTTCGCCGAAGCGCTCAAGCAGCGGGAGTGCCGCCGGGTCCTCAGGGCGACCTACGTGGACGCGAAGCAGCGCTACGCCGTGACCACCGGCATCGCGGTGCTGCCGAGCAAGGAGGCGGCCCTCGCGGTCGACCGGACCAAGAACCTGAGCGGCAACCTCTGGTTCTGCGGGCTCAACGGCGACACCGGCAGCGGCGCCGACCGGGTGGCGATCTCCGGCGGGTACGCCGCGGGCATGGTGTGGGGCCGCTACATCGTGTTCAGCTACGCGACCTACGCCGACGGCCACACGCCGACCACCAAGGAGCAGGACCTCGGCCCGGTCAGCGGCGCCTTCCGCGACCACACCGCCGAGGTGATCGGCAAGCGCGTCACGGACTGAGCGTGCGCACCCGGCGCGTCGCCGTGGCGCGCCGGGCCAGCTCCTCACCCGCCGGATAGCCGACCTCCTCCAGGGTCAGCCCGTGCGCCGGGGCCACGTGGACCCCCGATTCGCGTACGGCGCGGGCCAGCACCTGCCCGGGCCACTCGACGGGCTGCCTGCCCTCGCCCACCGCGAGCAACGAGCCCACCAGCGCCCGGACCATGGAGTGACAGAACGCGTCCGCGATCACGGTCGCCTGGACGATTCCGTCCTCACCCCGCACCCAGTCGAGCCGCTGCAGCTCGCGGATCGTCGTGGCGCCCTCACGCTTGCGGCAGAACGCGGCGAAGTCGTGCTCGCCGATCAGCCGTTCGGCGGCCGCGTTGAGGAGATCGACGTCCAGCGGACGGTTGTGCCACAGCACCTCCCGCCGCCGCAGCGGATCGGTCCCGCCGGGGGCGTCGCACACGCGGTAGACGTACCGGCGGAAAAGGGCGGAGAATCGGGCGTCAAACCCCTCAGGAGCCACCGAGACGGCATAAACACGCACATCCAGGGGAAGCACACCGGCCAGCCTTCTCGTGAGCGCAGCGAGCCAATGAGCGCCCTCCGCGCGCCAGGCGTCCTCGGGGTCGGTCTCCGGATCCCGCTGCCGGGCCCGCGCGGTGTCGGCCACCGCGAGCCGCGAGAGCGGCAGGTCCACATGTGCCACCTGCCCCCGCGCGTGCACCCCGGCGTCCGTACGGCCGGCCACGGTCAGCTGAGGGGCCGGGTCCATCCGGAGGATGCGGCCCAGCGCGCCTTCCAGCTCACCCTGAACGGTCCGTCGCTCCGGCTGGCGGGCCCAGCCGGAGAAGTCGGTGCCGTCGTAGCCCAGATCGAGCCTCAGCCGAACTTCGCGGTCCACGTTCATCCTCCCGTACGGCGCACGACGGCCGTACCAAAACGAAGAGCGGGCCCAGCGATCCCGCAGGGAACGCTGGACCCGCTCACAGGCCTTTGATCAGCACAGGCCCTTGATCAGGCCTCGTCCTTCTTGGCCTCGGTCTCGGCGGCCTCGGCGGGAGCCTCGGCGGCCGGGGTCTCAGCGGCCTCCTGGACCGGAGCGGCCGGGGCCGGAGCCTCGGCGGCCGGGCGCGTGACCGTGACCGGGTTCAGCTGCTCGGCGACCAGCTCGATGAGCGCCATGGGAGCGGCGTCGCCCTTACGCGGGCCGAGCTTGGTGATGCGCGTGTAGCCACCGGGACGCTCGGCGAACGTCGGCGCGATCTCGGTGAAGAGGTGGTGCACGACGCCCTTGTCGCGGACGACGGTCAGCACCTGGCGACGGTTGTGCATGTCGCCCTTCTTCGCCTTGGTGATCAGCTTCTCCGCGAGCGGGCGAAGACGCTTGGCCTTGGCCTCGGTGGTGCGGATCCGGCCGTGCTCGAACAGCTGGGTGGCGAGGTTCGCCAGGATCAGCCGCTCGTGCGCCGGGCTGCCGCCGAGACGGGCGCCCTTGGTGGGCTTAGGCATGTTGTTTCTCCTTGAGAGACAACCCGCTCCGGCCGTATCAGGTACCGGAGTCGGGGCGGCGGACTCCGGAGAGCCCGCCTTCGGCAAATCTGTGGTTCCGCCGCTTCACCCGGACGGCCGGGCTGCGTTCCGGTGCCGCGGCGGCGGTACGCCCACCGCCTCGGCGCCGGAACGCTGAGACACGATCTAGTACTGCTCGGTCTCGATGAAGCCGCCGTCCTCGTCGTCGTACCCGCCGCCGGCGACCGCGCTGGGGTCGAATCCGGGCGGGGAGTCCTTGAGGGCGAGGCCCATCTCGTGCAGCTTCTGCTTGACCTCTTCGATCGACTTGGCGCCGAAGTTGCGGATGTCGAGCAGGTCCTGCTCGCTGCGGGCGACGAGCTCACCCACGGTGTGGATGCCCTCGCGCTTGAGGCAGTTGTACGAGCGAACCGTGAGGTTCAGCTCCTCGATCGGCAGCGCCAGGTCCGCGGCCAGGGCGGCGTCGGTCGGCGACGGGCCGATGTCGATGCCCTCGGCCTCGACGTTCAGCTCGCGCGCGAGACCGAACAGCTCGACCAGGGTCTTGCCGGCCGAGGCGACCGCGTCGCGCGGCTTCATCGACGGCTTGGTCTCGACGTCCAGGATCAGCCGGTCGAAGTCCGTGCGCTGCTCGACACGGGTGGCCTCGACCTTGTAGGTGACCTTGAGGACCGGGGAGTAGATGGAGTCGATCGGAATCCGGCCGATCTCCTGGCCCGGCTGCTTGTTCTGGGCCGCGGAGACGTAGCCGCGACCGCGCTCGACGGTCAGCTCCATCTCCAGCTTCGCCTTGCCGTTCAGCGTGGCGATGTGCAGGTCGGGGTTGTGCACCTCGACACCGGCCGGCGGCGCGATGTCGGCGGCGGTGACCTCACCCGGGCCCTGCTTGCGCAGGTACATCACGACCGGCTCGTCGTGCTCGGACGAGACGACCAGCGACTTGAGGTTGAGGATGATGTCGGTGACGTCTTCCTTCACCCCGGGCACGGTCGAGAACTCGTGCAGCACGCCCTCGATGCGGATGCTGGTGACCGCCGCCCCCGGGATCGAGGACAGCAGCGTGCGCCGCAGCGAGTTGCCGATGGTGTAACCGAAGCCCGGCTCCAGCGGCTCGATGACGAACTTGGACCGGTGCTCCTCGAGCGACTCCTCCAGGAGGCTCGGGCGCTGTGCGATGAGCATGTGGGATCTCCCCTGTTTCCGGGATGATTCCGCCGCGTCCCCCACCGCCGGTCGCTGCTCGCGACCCGGCCGTACCAGGACCGGTTTCCTCTCCCTATACGGCGGCGCCCGCTATTTGACGCCACTCGCCTACAACCATGATGCCGTACGGCCCGCACCAGGCGAGCCGTACGGCCATCGATGTTGCTCGGGAGCTCTTACTTGGAGTAGAGCTCGACGATGAGCTGCTCCTGGACCAGCGTGTCGATCTGCTGGCGGACCGGGAGCTGGTGCACGAGGATGCGCATGCTGTCCGGCACGACACCCAGCCACGCCGGGACGGTCTTGTCACCGGCGGTGGCGCGGGCCACCTCGTACGGCAGCAGGTTCCGCGACTTCTCGCGAACCTCGATGATGTCGTGCTCGCGGACGCGGTACGACGGGATGTCGACCTTCTTGCCGTTCACCAGGATGTGCCCGTGGCGCACCTGCTGGCGGGCGGCGTCGCGCGACTCGGCGAAACCGGCGCGGTAGACCACGTTGTCGAGACGGCTCTCCAGGATCTGGAGGAGGTTCTCACCGGTCTTTCCGGCCTTGCGGTTGGCTTCCTCGTAGTAGTTGCGGAACTGCTTCTCGAGGACGCCGTAGATGCGGCGGGTCTTCTGCTTCTCACGAAGCTGGAGCTGGTACTCCGACTCCTTCGGACGGCCGCGGCCGTGCTCACCCGGCGGGTAAGGACGGATCTCGATGGGGCACTTCGCGGACTCGCACTTCTTGCCCTTGAGGAAGAGCTTGGTCTTCTCCCGGCGGCAGAGCTTGCAGTCCGCACCCGTGTAACGAGCCATTTCTCTCTATCTCCTGGAGCTCAGACGCGGCGGCGCTTCGGCGGACGGCAACCGTTGTGCGGAACCGGAGTCACGTCCTGAATGGACCCGACCTCGAGCCCGGTCGCCTGCAGCGAACGGATCGCGGTCTCACGGCCGGAACCAGGTCCCTTGACGAAGACGTCGACCTTGCGCATGCCGTGCTCCATGGCCCGGCGGGCGGCGTTCTCAGCGGCCATCTGCGCGGCGAACGGGGTGGACTTACGGGAGCCCTTGAACCCGACGTGGCCGGCGCTGGCCCAGGAGATCACGTTCCCGTTCGGGTCGGTGATCGAAACGATCGTGTTGTTGAACGTGCTCTTGATGTGGGCGTGCCCATGAGCGACGTTCTTCTTTTCCTTGCGGCGCACCTTCTTCGGTGCGCCCTGGCGGCTCTTCGGCGGCATTTAAGCGCTATCTCCTGGAATGTGGCTGCTAGGACTACTTCTTGCCCGGCTTCTTCTTGCCGGCCACGGTCTTCTTCTTGCCCTTGCGGGTACGCGCGTTCGTCTGCGTCCGCTGACCGTGGACCGGCAGACCCTTGCGGTGCCGGATGCCCTGGTAGCAGCCGATCTCGATCTTGCGTCGGATGTCGGCCTGAACCTCGCGACGGAGGTCACCCTCGATCTTGAAGTTCGCTTCGATGTAGTCACGCATCGGCACGAGCTCGGCATCGGTGAGCTGGTGGACGCGCAGGTCCGGGCTGATGCCCGTCGCATCCAGGATCTCCTGGGCGCGAGTGCGGCCGATTCCGAAAATGTAGGTGAGAGCGATCTCCAGCCGCTTGTCGCGGGGGAGGTCGACGCCAACCAGGCGAGCCATGGTCGGGCATTCTCCTTCGTGGTGGCGGAGGTCCTACGCCTCACTTCCCCTCCCCATGCCCGGGGCGAGGGCCCCGGCCTCCGACCGGGGGTCTCCCGTGCGGTACGGCTTCCCATCGGGAACGCCGCCTTCACGGGTGTGACGCGCGATTACTTTTCACTGGTCCCACATGGCTCGAGCCCGCTACTTGAGCGGACTCTCATGGGGACCTTCTCTGCGACCCTGGACGAGCCCGCCTTGCCTCTGCCCCGTCGTGGCCCGCTCTTCAGCGAGCCACCGGATGCCCGGCTCGGCTTTCCTCACGTCCGGACTGGTCGAGTCCGCCTCACCTTGCACACATCCGGTCCGTTCTCACGGACCGCACCGTGCCCGGCTCGGCTTCCTCTCCTTAGCCCTGGCGCTGCTTGTGACGCAGGTTGTCGCAGATCACCATGACACGACCGTGCCGGCGAATCACCTTGCACTTGTCGCAGATCTTCTTGACGCTCGGCTTGACCTTCATAGTCCTTAGTTCGTTCCTCAGACGGCCCGCCCTGTTGTGAAGGGGGGCCTACTTGTATCGGTAGACGATCCGCCCGCGACTCAGGTCGTAGGGGCTCAGTTCCACGACCACTCGGTCGTCCGGGAGAATTCGGATGTAGTGCATCCGCATCCGTCCGCTGATGTGGGCCAGGACCTTATGGCCGTTGTCGAGTTGCACCCGGAACATCGCGTTCGGGAGCGACTCAACCACAGTGCCCTCGATCTCGATGGCGCCGTCTTTCTTGGCCATGTCCCTCGCGTTTCACTGATCGGTCGTCTGAGGTTTCGGATCACTACGCAGCCGCGACCTTCATGGCGCTTCCAGAGAGCGGCAGCCAGCAAGGCCACCTACAGCGCAAAAAGTCATAGTGAGCCGACAAAGGAGTGTACGACAACCCGCCCAGAAATGCGAAACGGGCTGCGGTGTCTCCACACCAGCAGCCAGGCTACCCCAGATCACCGTCTCGTCACACACCGCCGTACGCGATGGGGACGGGGCGGCTCAGCTCGCCCTGCCCGCGCCGTTCCGGAGCCACTGATCGCCCGGCGAGGCGGACGCGGCGGGACCGAGCCGGCTGTCGCAGAGCACCTACCCGGGTGGCCGTCGCCTCGATCACATCTGGCGGGTAAAGAGTGCGCCCGCACCCGCCCGGGTCACGGCCGGCGCTGGTCCTTGCCGAAGATCGTGCCGGCCAGCAGGATGGCGCCCCACGGCCCCATCACCCACAACGGCCACGGATAGACCCACTGGACCGACGTCACCACGACGATGAGCCAGATGACCCAGTTGATGGCACTCGCGGTCGCCCAGGCGGCCCAGGCGGCCTTGAGCCCCGTCTGGCGGCCGCGGGCGGGCCTCTGACGTGCCTGACCGGAGACCGTCGCGGGGAGCCGGTGGAGGTCGATGTCCGGCAGGTCCCCGGTCAGCGTGGCCAACTCGCCGTATGTCTTGCTCTCGTAGACCTGCGCCAGCCGCTCGTTGAACTCGTCAACGGACAATCTGCCCTCGGCGACGTGCTCCCGCAACGCGGCGGCCACCCGATCACGATCGCCGTCGGAGGCTCGCATCTCCGGAGTTGCCGCCATCACCATCTACTCCCGCCGCTCCGCATAGTTAGCCCCATTATGTGGCACGCGCGGGCGAAGGAGGGTCAGGGAATCAGGCCTGTTCGCCCGAATGCGCGGCGAGCTCGCCGAAGCGGGACGCGCCGCCGTCGATCGCGGTGAGCACCAGTGGGCCGTTCTCCGTCACCGCGACGCTGTGCTCGAAGTGCGCCGACGCCTTGCCGTCCACCGTGACGACCGTCCAGTCGTCGCCCAGGACCCGGGTGCGGTCGGTGCCGAGGTTGACCATCGGCTCGATCGCGAAGCACATGCCCGGCTCGAAGCGCGGGCCCCTCCCGGGACGGCCGTGGTTGGCGACCCACGGGTCCATGTGCATCTCGGTCCCGATGCCGTGCCCGCCGTACTCCTGCGGGATGCCGTAGCGGCCCTGGGAGCGGACGTACTTCTCCACCTGGAAGCCGATGTCCGACAGGTGGCCGCCGACCCGGAGCGCGGCGATGCCGCGCCACATGGACTCCTCGGTCACCCGCATCAGCTCGGTCAGCGCGGGATCGACCTCACCGACCGGCACGGTGATCGCGGAGTCGCCGTGCCAGCCGTCCAGGATCGCCCCGCAGTCGATGGAGATGACGTCGCCTTCACGCAGCTTGCGCTGGTCCGTGGGGATGCCGTGGACGACCTCGTCGTTCACCGAGGCGCAGATCGTGGCGGGGAACCCCTGATAGCCCTTGAACGACGGAATCGCACCTGCGTCCCTGATCGCCTTCTCCGCGATGACGTCCAGGTCGAGCGGAGTCAGGCCGGGTTCGACCGACGAGCGCAGCAGTTCGAGCGTCCTGCCGACGACCAGACCGGCCGCCCGCATCTTCGCCACCTGCTCAGGCGTCTTCACCTGGATTCCGTGCTTGTTCTTCTTGAACACTCTGGCACCCCCTGGGGTGTTCTAACGGCCGGACTATCAGGCCAATTCCCCCGATTCTGCCCTAAAGCGCCGGACGCCATCCCACGAATGGGATGGCGTCCGAAAGGGAGAGCGTCAGGTACCGGACGTGCGCAACGCCGCCAGCGCCCGTCGGGTGACCTCGTCGACCGGTCCGGTCGCGTTCACCCGTACGAGGATGCCCTCGTCCGAATAGAAGTTGACCAGCGGGGACGTCTGCTCCTGGTAGACCTCCAGGCGCCGCCTGATGGTCTCCTCGCGGTCGTCGTCGCGCTGGAACAGCTCGCCGCCGCACGCGTCGCACACGTCCGCCACGGAAGGGGGGTCGAAGTCGACGTGCCACACCTTGCCGCACTGGCGGCAGGTGCGCCGGCCGGCGAGGCGTCGTACGACCTCCTCGTCGTCGACGACCAGTTCCAGAACGATGTCCAGTCCGGTGCCGAACTCGGCGAGCATCTTCTGCAAGATCTGCGCCTGCGGCACGTTGCGTGGGAAGCCGTCCAGCAGGAAGCCCTGCTGCGCGTCCTTCTCGCTCAGCCGATCGCGGACCATGGCGACCGTCACCTCGTCGGGGACGAGGTCGCCGCGGTCCATGTACCCCTTGGCAAGCTTGCCGAGTTCCGTGCCGCCGGAGACGTTGGCGCGGAAGATGTCACCTGTCGAGATTTTCGGGATCGACAGATGCGATGCGATGAACTGGGCCTGCGTCCCCTTGCCCGCTCCGGGGGGCCCGACCAAGACGACGCGCACTATCTCAGGAAGCCCTCGTAGTTGCGCTGCTGAAGCTGGCTCTCGATCTGCTTGACCGTGTCCAGGCCGACACCAACCATGATCAGAATGCTGGTCCCTCCGAACGGGAAGTTCTGGCTCGCACCGACCACCGCCAGTGCGAGGATCGGGATCAGCGAGATGACACCCAGATACGGCGCACCGGCGGCCGTGAGCCGCGTGAGCACGTAGTTGAGGTACTCAGCGGTCGGCCGGCCCGGACGGATGCCCGGGATGAACCCACCGTACTTCTTCATGTTGTCGGCGACTTCAACGGGGTTGAAGGTAATGGACACATAGAAGTAGGTGAAGAAAAGGATCAGCAGGAAGAACGTGGCCATGTAGACGGGGTGGTCGCCCGTCACCAGGTTCTGGGCCAGCCACTCGACGACCGGGCCGGGGTTCTCGCTCCTACCGAAGATGGTGACCAGCAGCTGCGGCAGGTACAGCAGCGACGAGGCGAAAATGACCGGGATGATGCCGGCCTGGTTCACCTTGAGCGGAATGTAGGTGGAGGTTCCGCCGTACATGCGGCGGCCCACCATGCGCTTCGCGTACTGCACCGGGACGCGGCGCTGCGCCTGCTCGATGAAGACGACCACGGCGATCATCACGATGCCGACGATCATCACCATGACGAACTTGAACGCGCTCTGCCGGAAGATGTTCATCAGCTCGGACGGGAAGACCGCGACGACCTGCGTGAAGATCAGGATCGACATGCCGTTCCCGATACCGCGGTCAGTCACGAGCTCACCCAGCCACATGATCACCGCGGTGCCCGCGGTCATCGTGATCACCATGGTGATCAGGGTGAAGATGTCCTCGTTCAGGAGGATCGGCAGGTTGTTGTTCGGGAAGAGCTGTCCCGAGCGCGCCAGGGCCACGAAGGCCGTCGACTGAAGGATGGCAAGACCGATGGTCAGATATCGCGTGTACTGCGTGATCTTCGCGGTGCCCGCCTGGCCTTCCTTCTTCAAGGCCTCGAGGCGGGGAATCACGACGGTCAGCAGCTGCAGAATGATGCTCGCCGTGATGTACGGCATGATGCCGAGGGCGAACACTGAAAGTTTCAGCAGCGCGCCACCGCTGAACAGCTGGACCATCCCGTAGATGCTGCCGCTGTTGCCCGCTTGCGCCTGCTGCAGCGCTTTGGCGACGTTCTCGGAGTTGACACCCGGGGTCGGCAGCACCGAGCCGAGCCGGAACAGCGCGATGATGCCCAATGTGAAGAGCAGCTTCTTGCGCAGGTCAGGCGTCCGGAATGCCCGGGTAATCGCGGATAGCACGGTACCTCCTGCGCGCCTGTGACGCGGTAAAGGTCGGCGATGACGCGAAGGCGTGCATCGGGATGTCTATTTGCGAGTGATCGACGGGACGGAGCCCGCGTTCAGCGAACTCTAACGCACTACGGGCGCGGAGGCTCATAACGAACCTCCGCGCCTCGCATTACGTGCCTAAAGCTCGGAAACCGAGCCACCGGCCGCAGTGATCTTCTCCTTGGCCGAACCAGAGAAGGCATGCACCTTCACGTTCAACGCCACAGAGATCTCACCGGTTCCCAGCACCTTGACGAGCTGGTTCTTGCGGACCGCACCCTTCGCGACCAGACCCTCGACGGTGACCTCGCCACCCTCGGGGTACAGCTCGCCGAGCTTGTCCAGGTTGACGACCTGGTAGGTCGTCTTGAACAGCGCGTTCGAGAAGCCCTTCAGCTTCGGCAGCCGCCGCTGGAGCGGAACCTGGCCACCTTCGAAGCCGAGCGGGACGGTCGTACGCGACTTGGTGCCCTTCGTACCGCGACCGGCGGTCTTCCCCTTCGACGCCTCGCCGCGACCCTTGCGGATCTTGGCCTTGTTGGCACCGGGAGCCGGGCGCAGGTCGTGGAGCTTGAGCGGAGCGTTCTCAGGCATGACTAGTCGACCTCTTCCAGCTCGACGAGGTGCGTCACCACGGCGACCATGCCCCGGATCTCCGGGCGGTCCTCCTTGACGACGACATCGCCGATTCGCTTCAGGCCCAGCGAGCGCAGCGAGTCACGCTGGTTCTGCTTGCCACCGATCTTGGAGCGGACCTGGGTGATCTTCAGACGCGCCATGGCCTAGCTCACCGCCTTCGCCGCCGCGGCAGCCTCGGCCAGGCCCTCGGCCCGAGCCTTCAGCATCGCCTTGGGAGCGACGTCCTCGATCGGCAGGCCACGACGGGCGGCGATCTCCTCGGGCCGGCTGAGGCCCTTCAGAGCCGCCACCGTGGCGTGCACGATGTTGATCGGGTTGTCCGAGCCGAGCGACTTGGACAGGACATCGTGGATGCCGGCGCACTCCAGGACGGCGCGCACCGGGCCACCCGCGATGACACCGGTACCGGGCGAAGCCGGACGCAGGAAGACGACGCCTGCGGCTTCCTCGCCCTGCACGGTGTGCGGGATGGTGCCCAGGATGCGCGGCACCTTGAAGAAGTGCTTCTTGGCCTCCTCGACGCCCTTGGCGATCGCCGCGGGCACCTCCTTGGCCTTGCCGTATCCGACACCGACCAGACCGTTGCCGTCGCCGACGATGACCAGCGCGGTGAAGCTGAAGCGCCGACCACCCTTGACGACCTTGGCGACTCGGTTGATCTTAACTACGCGCTCGATGTACGAGACGCCCTTGTCAGCGGCGCCACCGCGGCGATCGTCACGACGGTCCCGCCGCTCGCCACCGCCGCCGGCGCCGCGACGCGGAGCTGCAGCCATCAGTGGTTCCTCTTCTCATTGCTCATCAGACGGGCCATTCGGTGCATCTCGCACCCTCGGAACGGAGTCATCAGAACTCCAGCCCGCTTTCGCGGGCGCTGTCCGCGAGGGCCGCGATGCGTCCCGCGTAACGGTTGCCACCGCGGTCGAAGACGACAGCGGTGATCCCGGCGGTCTTGGCCCGCTGAGCGAGAAGCTCGCCGACCTTCTTCGCCTTGTCGGTCTTGTCACCCTCGGCGCTGCGCAGCGTGGGGTCCATGGTGGACGCGCACACCAGCGTGTGGCCCTTGGTGTCGTCGACGATCTGCACGAACAGGTGCCGGGCAGAGCGGTTGACGACCAGGCGCGGACGCTCCTGCGTGCCGAAGAGGTTCTTGCGGACACGGATGTGACGGCGGGCTCGCGAAATGGCGCGAGCGGCGGTGTGCTTGCCGTACTTCGCGGTCATCGCTACTTACCAGCCTTTCCGACCTTGCGGCGGATAACTTCGCCCTGGTAGCGCACACCCTTGCCCTTGTAGGGGTCGGGCTTGCGCAACTTACGGATGTTCGCGGCGACCTCGCCGACCTTCTGCTTGTCGATGCCGTCCACGTGGAACAGCGTCGGCTTCTCGACGCGGAAGGTGACGCCCTCAGGGGCGTCCACGATCACCGGGTGGCTGAAGCCGAGAGAGAACTCCAGCTGCGCCGGGCCCTTGGCCTGGACGCGGTAACCGACACCGACGATCTCGAGCGTCTTGCTGTAGCCCTGCGTCACACCGGACACCATGTTGGCGATCAGCGTGCGAGACAGACCGTGCAGCGCACGGACCTTGTTCTCGTCGTTGGGGCGGGTGACGGCGATGTTGCCGTCCTCGGCCCGAGCCACCTCGATGGGCTCGGCGACCGTGTGAGAGAGCGTGCCCTTCGGGCCCTTGACCTGGACATCCCGGCCGTTGATGGTGATGTCAACACCACTCGGTACGGGGATGGGCAGCCGTCCGATTCTCGACATGCTGGATTCCTCCCCTCGTTACCAGACGTAGGCGAGGACTTCCCCGCCCACTCCACGCTTGCCGGCCTGCTTGTCGGTCATGAGGCCGCCGGACGTCGAAATGATCGCGACGCCCAGGCCGCCCAGAACGCGGGGCAGGTTGTCCTTCTTTGCATAGACCCGCAGACCGGGCTTGGATACCCGGCGCAGGCCCGCGAGCGAACGCTCACGGCTCGGCCCGAACTTGAGCTCCACCACGAGGTTCTTGCCGACCTTGGCGTCCTCGACGCTCCAGGCCTGGATGTAGCCCTCCTGCTGGAGGATCTCGGCGATGTGCGCCTTGATCTTCGAGTACGGCATGGTCACGGTGTCGTGATACGCCGAGTTCGCGTTACGCAGACGCGTCAGCATGTCTGCGATCGGGTCGGTCATCGTCATGGCCGGTGGCCTTCCTCACCGTGGTTTCCACCCATGATCCGTGTCTAGGACACGTGGTGGACCTACGGTGCGGTCGTGGACGCCTGATGGCGTCCGGTTGATATGACTTCTTGGTGCGGCGGGCGCCGCGCGGGGCCATGGTCCCGGCCCCGCGACGGGACTACCAGCTCGACTTGGTGATGCCGGGCAGCTCACCCCGGTGCGCCATCTCGCGGAAGCACACGCGGCAGAGCCCGAACTTGCGGTACACAGCGCGGGGACGACCGCAGCGCGAGCACCGAGTGTACGCCCGGACCTCGAACTTCGCCTTACGCGCTGCCTTGACCTTCAGCGACGTCTTCGCCATGATCAGGCCTCCTTGAAGGGGAACCCGAGGTGCTTCAGCAGCGCCCGGCCCTGGTCGTCGTTCGTTGCGGTGGTCACGACCGTGATGTCCATGCCCCGCTGCCGGTCGACCTTGTCCTGGTCGACCTCGTGGAACATGACCTGCTCGGTGAGCCCGAAGGTGTAGTTACCGTTGCCGTCGAACTGCTTCGGCGAGAGGCCGCGGAAGTCCCGGATACGCGGGAGCGCCAGCGACAGCAGCCGGTCGAGGAACTCCCACATGCGGTCGCCGCGCAGCGTCACGTGGGCGCCGATCGGCATCCCCTCACGCAGCTTGAACTGCGCGATGGACTTGCGGGCGCGGGCCACGGCGGGCTTCTGACCGGTGATCACGGTGAGGTCGCGGACGGCGCCCTCGATCAGCTTGGAGTCACGAGCGGCCTCGCCGACACCCATGTTCACCTTGATCTTGGTGATCGTGGGCACCAGCATGATGTTCTCGATGCCGAAGTCCTCACGCAGCTTCGCGATGATCTCCTCGCGGTAGCGCTGCTTGAGACGCGGGATCGTGCGCTCTTCAGTCGTGGCGGTCATCAGTTGTCCTCACCCGTCTTGTCGGCCTTCTCGTCGGCCTTCTTCTCGGGCTTCTCGTCATCCTTGAGCTTCTTGACGTTGCTCACGTGGATGGGAGCCTCCATGGTCTGCACGCCGCCTTCCTTGGCGCCACGCGGGCCCTGGTGGGTCACCTTGGAGTGCTTCTTGACCAGGTTCACGCCTTCGACCACCACGCGGTCCTCGCGCGGGAGGGCGGCGATGATGCGGCCCTTGGCACCCTTGTCCTTGCCGGCGATGACCTGGACGAGGTCACCCTTCTTCACATGCAGCTTCGGCATTTACAACACCTCCGGAGCGAGCGAGATGATGCGCATGAACTTCTTGTCACGCAGCTCACGGCCGACGGGGCCGAAGATACGCGTGCCCCGGGGGTCACCGCTGTCCTTGATGATGACTGCGGCGTTCTCGTCGAAGCGGATGTAGGAGCCATCGGGGCGGCGGCGCTCCTTGACGGTGCGCACCACGACAGCCTTGACAACGTCGCCCTTCTTCACGCCGCCGCCGGGGATGGCGTCCTTCACCGTCGCAACGATGATGTCGCCGATGCCCGCGTAGCGCCGGCCCGAGCCGCCGAGCACGCGGATGCAGAGGATCTCCTTGGCACCCGTGTTGTCGGCGACCTTGAGTCGCGACTCCTGCTGGATCACGTCAACTCCTGTTTGTCGCGCCGGTTCTCACCTGGGAGGTGAGCCTGGCGGAACCTGATGTGGTCTTGTTCCCCCGGCGACAGCCGTCCGGTCGAGTCCACCTCGCCGCGCACCGCGCCGTACGACATACGCCGTCCGGCCGTGCCCGCCTCGGTCGCCCCTCCGGCGCACCGCCGCCGCAGGCGGACCGGGCCCGTCTGGGCCCGACCCCTTGGACACCGTCATGGGGGGCGGTCTCCCACCCCCCACGAGGCGCGCTCTGTGCGGGTGGTCCGGGGGCCTACCCGGCCGGTACGGCTTTCGCCGACCGCCCGGGGACAGACCCGCCGTCCCTACCCTGGCTTACTTGGCCTTCTCGAGGATCTCCACGACCCGCCAGCGCTTGCTGGCGGACAGCGGCCGGGTCTCCATCAGGAGAACGCGGTCGCCGACGCCGCAGGAGTTCTGCTCGTCGTGAGCCTTGTACTTCGTCGTACGGCGAATGATCTTGCCGTACAGCGGGTGCTTGACGCGGTCCTCGACGGCGACGACAACGGTCTTGTCCATCTTGTCGCTCACCACGAGACCCTCACGGGCCTTGCGGTAGTTCCGCGCCGACTTCTCGGTTGTCTCAGCTGCCTCAGCCATCGCTCGACTCCTTCTCGACCGTGACGATTCCGAGCTCGCGCTCGCGCATCACGGTGTAGATACGGGCGATCTCGCGGCGGACGGCCCGCAGCCGCCCGTGGCTCTCCAACTGTCCGGTCGCCGCCTGGAAGCGGAGGTTGAACAGCTCCTCCTTGGCTTCCTTCAGCTTCTGGACCAGAACATCCTGGTCCTCCACACGCAGCTCACCGGCGGTCAGGCCCTTAGCCATCACGCCTCACCCACTTCACGCTTAACGAACCGGCACTTCATGGGGAGCTTGTGCATCGCGCGCCGCATGGCCTCACGGGCCACCGGCTCGGCTACACCCGAGAGCTCGAACATGACGCGACCGGGCTTGACATTGGCGATCCACCACTCCGGCGAACCCTTACCGGAACCCATGCGGGTCTCGGCCGGCTTCTTGGTGAGGGGACGGTCCGGGTAGATGTTGATCCACACCTTGCCGCCACGGCGGATGTGCCGGGTCATGGCGATACGAGCCGACTCGATCTGGCGGTTGGTCACGTAGGAGTGCTCAAGCGCCTGGATGCCGAACTCGCCGAACACGACCCTGGTGCCGCCCTTGGCGGCGCCGCTGCGGTCGGGCCGGTGCTGCTTACGGTGCTTGACCCTGCGCGGGATCAGCATGGTCAGCTCCCTTCAGCACCCGGCTGCTCCGCCGGGCCGGTCTCAGGGGCGGCCTGTGCGGCAGCCTCGGTTCTGGGGGCGCGGTCGCCACGACCACCGGCGCCACGACGCGGACGGTCGCCGCCGCCACGACGCGGACGGTCACCGGCGCCACCACGACGATCGTCGCGCTCACGGCGCTGGCCCGCACGGGCACCGGCCGCGGCGGCCTCGCGCTCGGCGCGGCTGGTCGGGGCCTCACCCTTGTAGATCCACACCTTCACGCCGATGCGGCCGAAGGTGGTGCGGGCCTCGTAGAAGCCGTAGTCGATGTCGGCGCGGAGCGTGTGCAGGGGCACGCGGCCCTCGCGGTAGAACTCCGAGCGGGACATCTCAGCGCCGCCCAGACGACCGGAGCACTGCACCCGGATGCCCTTGGCGCCGCTCTTCATGGCGGACTGCATGGCCTTACGCATGGCCCGGCGGAACGAGACGCGGCTGGAGAGCTGCTCGGCCACGCCCTGCGCGACGAGCTGCGCGTCGATCTCGGGGTTCTTCACCTCGAGGATGTTCAGCTGGACCTGCTTCTTGGTCAGCTTCTCCAGGTCGCCGCGAATGCGGTCGGCCTCAGCGCCGCGGCGGCCGATGACGATGCCCGGCCGGGCGGTGTGGATGTCGACCTGAACGCGGTCCGTGGTGCGCTCGATCTCGACCTTGGAGATACCGGCCCGCTCCATGCCCTTCTGCAGCATGCGACGGATCGCCACGTCCTCGGCAACGTACGACTTGTAGAGCTTGTCGGCGTACCACCGGCTCTTGAAGTCGGTCGTGATGCCGAGGCGGAACCCGTGCGGGTTAACCTTCTGGCCCACTAGCGGGTCCTTCCCTTCGGCTCGCGGGACTCCACAATCACGGTGATGTGGCTGGTCCGCTTGTTGATCCGATAGGCACGACCCTGGGCACGCGGCCGGAACCGCTTCAGCGTCGGTCCCTCGTCGACCCACGCGCGGCTCACGACGAGCGTCTCACGGTCGAGCTTGAAGTTGTGCTCAGCGTTCGCGATCGCGCTCGAGAGCACCTTGTAAACGGTCTCGCTCGCCGCCTGGGGAGCGAACTGCAGCACGGCCTGCGCCTCCGAAGCGGGCAGCCCGCGAATGAGGTCCACCACACGGCGGGCCTTCCGGGGCGTGTGGCGCGCGTACCGCGCCTGTGCCCTGGCTTCCATCGCTGTCTCCTTGATGCTTGCTTGAAGGCGCTTACCGCCGGCTGCGGCGGTCTTCCTTGACGTGGCTGCGGAACGTCCGCGTGGGAGCGAACTCTCCGAGCTTGTGACCGATCATCGACTCGGTGACGAACACCGGGACGTGCTTGCGGCCGTCGTGCACGGCGATCGTGTGACCCAGCATGTCGGGCACGATCATGGAGCGCCGCGACCACGTCTTGATGACGTTCTTGGTGCCCTTCTCGTTCTGAGCGTCCACCTTCTTCTGAAGGTGGTCGTCCACGAAAGGACCCTTCTTAAGGCTACGTGGCATTTCGGCTGCTCCTACCGCTTCTTCCTCTTGCTCCGACGACGGATGATCAGCCGGTCGCTGGCCTTGTTCGCCTGTCGGGTGCGGCCCTCCGGCTTACCCTTCGGGTTCACCGGGTGACGACCGCCGGACGTCTTACCCTCACCACCACCATGCGGGTGGTCGACCGGGTTCATGGCGACACCGCGGACCGTGGGGCGCTTGCCCTTCCAACGGTTACGGCCGGCCTTACCGATGTTGATGTTGGCCTGCTCGGCGTTGCCTACCTGACCGACGCTGGCCCGGCAGCGGACGTCGACCTGGCGCATTTCACCGGACGGCATACGCAGCGTGGCGTACGCGCCCTCCTTCGCCAGCAGCTGGATCTGCGCGCCGGCGCTACGGCCGAGCTTCGCGCCACCGCCCGGACGGAGCTCCACCGCGTGGATGAAGGTACCCGTCGGGATGTTGCGCAGGGGCAGGCAGTTGCCCGGCTTGATGTCGGCGCCAGGGCCGTTCTCGATGCGGTCACCCTGCTTGAGACCGGTCGGCGCGAGGATGTAGCGCTTCTCGCCGTCGGCGTAGTGGAGCAGCGCGATCCGGGAGGTCCGGTTCGGGTCGTACTCGATGTGCGCGACCTTGGCCGGGATCCCGTCCTTGTCGTGCCGGCGGAAGTCGATGATCCGGTAGGCGCGCTTGTGTCCGCCGCCCTGGTGCCGGGCGGTGACCCGGCCGTGGACGTTACGGCCGCCCTTGCTGTGCAGGGGAGCAAGCAGCGACTTCTCGGGCGTGCTGCGCGTGATCTCGGCGAAGTCCGAGACGCTCGCGCCGCGGCGACCCGGGGTCGTCGGCTTGTACTTACGGATGCCCATCTTTTTCGTTCATCCTTCGTCGGTTCATACCGGTCGGAGTCCGCCTCACGGCGGTCCCCCCGGTGCTAACTACGTGGGTCGGGTGCCCGGTGCCGAACCTCAATCGGTACGGCAGGGCACCCTTCCCTTACGCGGCGGACCCTCAGCCGATCTGGCCGAAGATGTCGATCCGCTGACCCTCAGCCAGGCTCACAATCGCGCGCTTGGTGGTGGGGCGCTGACCGAATCCCGTCCGGGTCCGCTTGCGCTTGCCCTGGCGGTTGATCGTGTTAACGCTGGTGACCTTGACGCCGAAGATCTGCTCGACGGCGATCTTCACCTGCGTCTTGTTGGCACCCTTGCGCACCAGGAACGTGTACTTGTTGTGCTCATCGATCAGGCCGTAGCTCTTCTCAGAGACGATCGGCTTGAGGATGATGTCGCGCGGGTCGGCGATCTTCTCCATCAGACCTCTTCCTTCCCGCTGTTCGCGAGCCGCGCCACGACCTGGTCGTAGGCCTCCTGAGTGAAGACCACGTCGTCGAAGCACAGAACGTCGTAGGTGTTCAGCTGCCCGGCGTCCAGCAGGTGGACCTCGGGCGCGTTGCGCAGGCTGAGCCAGGTCAGCTCGTCGTTCTCGTCGACGACGACGAGGACGCTGCGAGCCTGCGTGATCTTGCGGAGCGACTCGAGAGCGGCCTTGGTCTTGGGCGTCTCGCCCGTGACCAGCGTGCTCACGACGTGCACACGGCCGCCGATCGCCCGGTCGGAGAGGGCGCCACGGAGCGCGGCGGCCTTCATCTTCTTGGGCGTCCGCTGGTCGTAGGACCGCGGCTGCGGGCCGTGGACGACGCCACCGCCGGCGAACTGGGGAGCACGGGTCGAGCCCTGGCGGGCGCGGCCGGTGCCCTTCTGGCGATACGGCTTCTTGCCGCCACCCCTGACGTCGCCACGGGTCTTGGTCGCGTGGGTGCCCTGCCGGCGAGCGGCGAGCTGGGCGACGACGACCTGGTGGATCAGCGGGATGTTGACCTTGGCGCCGAAGATCTCCTCCGGCAGGTCGACGGTGCCCGTCTTGGCACCGCTGGCGTCGAGGACGTCAATGCTCGTCACTTCGCAGCCCCCTTCTTGGCAGCGGTGCGAATCAAGACCAGGCTGCCATTGGCGCCGGGAATCGCACCCTTGATCAGGATGAGGTTCTTCTCGGCGTCCACGGCGTGGACCTTCAGGCTCTGGATGGTGGTACGGGCGTTACCCGAACGACCAGCCATGCGCAGGCCCTTGAAGACGCGGCCCGGGGTGGCGCAGCCGCCGATGGAGCCCGGAGAGCGGTGCTTGCGCTGCGTACCGTGCGAGGCGCCCAGACCACCGAAGCCGTGGCGCTTCATGACACCGGTGAAGCCCTTGCCCTTGCTCTTGCCCGTCACGTCGACGTGCTGTCCGGCCTCGAACGCGTCCGCGAGGACCTCCTGGCCGACCGTGTACTCGGACGAGTCCTCGGTGCGAACCTCGACGAAGTACCGGCGCGGCGTGATGTCGTGCTTGCGCAGGTAGTCGCCCAGCGGCTTGTTGACCTTGCGCGGGTCGATCTGGCCGTAACCGAGCTGGATGGCGGAGTAGCCGTCCTTCTCCGGCGTGCGTACCCGGGTCACCACGCACGGACCGGCCTCGACCACGGTGACCGGGACGATCCGGTTCGCCTCATCGAAGACCTGGGTCATGCCGAGCTTCTTGCCCAGGACGCCCTTGATCTGCTTAGCCATGTCAGTGCGTTCCCTCAGAGCTTGATCGAGATGTCAACGCCGGCAGGGAGGTCGAGACGCATGAGCGAGTCGACGGTCTTCGGCGTCGGGTCGATGATGTCAATCAGCCGCTTGTGCGTGCGCATCTCAAAGTGCTCGCGGCTGTCCTTGTACTTGTGCGGCGACCGAATGACGCAGTACACGTTCTTCTCGGTCGGCAGCGGCACCGGGCCAGCGACCTTGGCGCCGGTCCGCGTCACCGTCTCGACGATCTTCTTGGCCGAGCTGTCGATGACCTCGTGGTCATACGCCTTAAGCCGGATGCGGATCTTCTGTCCCGCCATAATGGCCTCGGTGTCCTTCGCTGTCGTCCTATTAAGCTTCGTACGGCCTACTGCCGCTGGTAGTCCCACGTAACAGACAGTCCGGAGCAGGTCCGTTCTTCCGTGATCCGGCAGTCGTTTCGGTCACATTCCGTCCGAAACGGCTGCGAGATCACGGTCAGGTCTCCCGTGGGGTGAGGAGCCGGAGGGCTCCCCTCGTGGATCGGCGGTCAGGCCCTGATGCGGGCCCGACCGCCGCCCCGCGATCGTACTACTTGATGATCTTCGTCACGCGGCCGGCGCCGACGGTGCGGCCACCCTCGCGGATCGCGAACTTGAGGCCGTCCTCCATCGCGATCGGCTGGATGAGCTGGACGGACATCTCGGTGTTGTCACCGGGCATGACCATCTCAGTGCCCTCCGGCAGGTTCACGACACCGGTCACGTCAGTGGTCCGGAAGTAGAACTGCGGACGGTAGTTGTTGAAGAACGGCGTGTGGCGGCCGCCCTCGTCCTTGGACAGGATGTAGACCTGAGCCTCGAACTCGGTGTGCGGGGTCGTGGTGCCCGGCTTGATGATGCACTGGCCGCGCTCGACGTCCTCACGCTTGATGCCGCGCAGGAGCAGACCGACGTTGTCACCGGCCTGGCCCTCGTCGAGCAGCTTGCGGAACATCTCGACACCGGTGACGGTGGTCGTGGTGCTCTTCTCGCGGATGCCGATGATGTCGACGGTCTCGTTGACCTTGACGATGCCGCGCTCGATACGGCCGGTGACGACGGTGCCGCGACCGGTGATCGAGAACACGTCCTCGATCGGCATCAGGAACGGCTTGTCGGTGTCACGGGTCGGCTCGGGAACGTTGTCGTCCACGGCGGTCATGAGCTCGACGATCGCGTCGCCCCACTTCTCGTCGCCCTCGAGCGCCTTCAGCGCCGAGACGCGAACGACCGGCAGGTCGTCGCCCGGGAACTCCTGGGCGGAGAGCAGCTCGCGGACCTCGAGCTCGACGAGCTCCAGGATCTCCTCGTCGTCGACCATGTCAGCCTTGTTCAGGGCGACAACGATGTAGGGAACGCCAACCTGGCGAGCCAGGAGGACGTGCTCCTTGGTCTGCGGCATCGGGCCGTCGGTGGCGGCGACCACGAGGATCGCGCCGTCCATCTGCGCCGCACCGGTGATCATGTTCTTCACGTAGTCGGCGTGACCGGGGCAGTCCACGTGAGCGTAGTGGCGCTTCTCAGTCTGGTACTCGACGTGAGCGATGGAGATGGTGATCCCGCGGGCCTTCTCCTCGGGCGCCTTGTCGATCTTGTCGAACGGGGTCGCCTCGTTGATGTGCGGGAAACGGTCGTGAAGCACCTTGGTAATCGCCGCGGTCAGAGTGGTCTTGCCGTGGTCGATGTGCCCAATGGTGCCGATGTTCACGTGCGGCTTGGTCCGCTCGAACTTGGCCTTGGCCACTGGTCTGTCTCCTTAGAGATTCTGACTTGACTTTCGTCTTCTAACTCAGGTTCCGTACGACGGGGCGTGACGAGCACGCCCCGCGTACGCGGGCGAGGTGCGTTACTCGCCCCGAACCTTCGCGACGATCTCCTTGGCGATGCCCGGAGGCACCTCCGCGTAGGAGTCGAACTGCATGCTGTACACGGCCCGGCCCTGGGTCTTGCTGCGCAGGTCACCCACGTAACCGAACATCTCCGACAGCGGGACGAGGGCCTGAATGACCTTGGCCCCGGTCCGGTCTTCCATCGCCTGGATCTGTCCGCGACGACCGTTGAGGTCACCGATGACGTCACCCATGTAGTCCTCGGGCGTGGTGACCTCAACGGCCATCATCGGCTCGAGGATTACGGCGTCAGCCTTACGAGCGGCCTCCTTGAAGGCCATCGAACCGGCAATCTTGAAAGCCATTTCGGACGAGTCGACCTCGTGGTACGCACCGTCCTGCAGCGTGACCTTCACACCGACCATCGGGTAGCCGGCGAGCACGCCGAACTCGGCGGCCTCCTGGGCGCCCGCGTCGACCGACGGGATGTACTCCCGCGGGATGCGGCCACCGGTGACCTTGTTCTGGAACTCGTAACCGTCGTTGCCGTCGCCCAGCGGCTCCAGGTCGATGATGACGCGCGCGAACTGGCCGGAACCACCGGTCTGCTTCTTGTGCGTGTACTCGACCTTCTGCACCTTGCGGCGGATGGTCTCGCGGTAGGCGACCTGCGGACGACCGACGTTCGCCTCGACCTTGAACTCGCGGCGCATACGGTCGACGAGGATCTCCAGGTGAAGCTCGCCCATGCCCCAGATGACCGTCTGCCCGGTCTCCTCGTCGCGACGAACCTGGAAGGACGGGTCCTCCTCGGCCAGCCGCTGGATGGCGGTGCTGAGCTTCTCCTGGTCGCCCTTGGTCTTGGGCTCGATGGCGACGTTGATGACCGGCGCCGGGAAGTTCATCGACTCCAGGACGACCGGGTTCGCCACGTCACTGAGCGTGTCACCGGTGGTGGTGTCCTTGAGGCCCATGACGGCGACGATCTGACCGGCCGCCGCGGACGAGCGCTCCTCGCGCTTGTTCGCGTGCATCTGGTAGATCTTGCCGATCCGCTCCTTCTTGCCCTTGGTCGAGTTGACGACCCCGGTGCCGGTCTCGAGCTTGCCCGAGTAGATGCGGATGTAGGTGAGCTTGCCCAGGTGCTGGTCGCTCATGATCTTGAAGGCCAGCGCGGCGAACGGCTCGTCCACGTCCGCGTGCCGCTCGATGATCTCGTCCTCATTGCCGACCGCGTGGCCCTGGAAGGCCGGAATGTCGGTCGGCGCCGGCAGGTAGGCGACGATCGCGTCGAGCAGGGGCTGCACGCCCTTGTTCTTGAACGCGGTGCCGCACAGGACCGGGTTGAGCGCGCCGCTCAGCGTGGCGCGGCGGATCGCAGCGACGAGCTCCTCCTCGGAGGGCTCGACACCCTCGAGGAACTTCTCCATCAGCTCGTCGTCGTTCTCCGCGACGGTCTCGACGAGCTTGTCGCGCCACTCGCGAGCCGCGTCGGCGTGGTCGGCCGGGATGTCGACGACGTCGTACATCTCGCCCTTGGCCGTCTCGGCGCTCCAGAGCAGGCCCTTCATCTTCACGAGGTCGATGACGCCCTTGAAGTCGGCCTCAACGCCCCACGGAAGCTGGACGGCGAGCGGCGTCGCACCGAGGCGCGACACGATCATGTCGAGGCACCGGTGGAACTCGGCACCGACCCGGTCCATCTTGTTCACGAAGCAGATGCGGGGCACGTCGTACCGGTCGGCCTGCCGCCAAACGGTCTCGGACTGCGGCTCGACGCCGGCGACGGCGTCGAAGACGGCTACGGCACCGTCGAGGACACGCAGTGAGCGCTCCACCTCGACGGTGAAGTCCACGTGACCGGGCGTGTCGATGATGTTGATCGTGTGATCAAGCCAGCTACAGGTCGTCGCGGCAGACGTGATCGTGATGCCGCGCTCCTGCTCCTGCTCCATCCAGTCCATCGTGGCGGCACCCTCGTGGG
Organism: Microtetraspora malaysiensis; assembly: GCF_050947145.1. Lineage (NCBI taxonomy): Bacteria > Bacillati > Actinomycetota > Actinomycetes > Streptosporangiales > Streptosporangiaceae > Microtetraspora > Microtetraspora malaysiensis. Next base: position 1,328,984 of record NZ_CP191998.1, on the reverse strand, counting down.
TTTCGCCAATCTTGTAATTGATGCCGGTGTAGAACAGGATGCGCTCAGTCGTGGTGGTCTTGCCCGCATCGATGTGGGCCATGATCCCGATGTTGCGGACCCTGGCCAGTTCAAGAGCGGTCGTGGTGGCCACTGCTTTGCGTCCTTAACTCGTCGTTGGTGCCGACTACCAGCGGTAGTGGGCGAAAGCCTTGTTGGACTCGGCCATCTTGTGCGTGTCCTCGCGCCGCTTCACGCTGGCACCAAGGCCGTTGCTGGCGTCGAGGAGCTCGTTCATGAGCCGCTCGGTCATGGTCTTCTCACGCCGGGCCCGGGAGTACTGGACGAGCCAGCGGAGAGCCAGGGTGGTGCTGCGCGCGGCGCGCACCTCGACCGGGACCTGGTAGGTGGCGCCACCGACGCGGCGGCTGCGGACCTCCAGGGTGGGCTTGACGTTGTCGAGCGCACGCTTGAGCGTGACGACCGGGTCGTTGCCGGTCTTCTCCCGGCAGCCCTCGAGGGCGCCGTAGACGATCGACTGCGCGATCGAACGCTTGCCGTCCAGGAGAACCTTGTTGATCAAGGCAGTCACCAGCGGCGAGCTGTGCACCGGGTCTGCGATCAGCTGGCGGCGGCCAGGGGAACCCTTGCGCGGCATGTCAGCTCTTCTCCTTCTTAGCGCCGTAGCGGCTGCGGGCCTGCTTGCGGTTGCGGACACCCTGGGTGTCCAGCGAGCCGCGGATGATCTTGTAGCGAACACCCGGCAGGTCCTTCACACGACCGCCACGCACGAGCACGATGGAGTGCTCCTGAAGGTTGTGACCCACACCCGGGATGTAAGCCGTGACCTCGATGCCGTTGGTGAGCCGAACACGGGCCACCTTACGCAGCGCCGAGTTGGGCTTCTTGGGGGTCGTGGTGTAAACGCGGGTGCAAACGCCGCGCCGCTGAGGGCTCCCCTTGAGGGCAGGCGTCTTGGTCTTAGTGACCTTGTCCTGCCGGCCCTTGCGGACCAACTGCTGAATCGTGGGCACCGCGTCTCCGTTTCGTGCCTAGCCGGTGATACGTGAACCCCGGATCAGATCACCGCCCCGGCACGATCGCGGCCCGCTGACGCGAACCCCTCACTGCCCGGATCGGCACCCATTCCAGGTTGTGCTTTCGCAGGTACTGCCGGTGTCATGACCTGCTGGTTTTGGAACCCCTTCGACCCCCGCGCTCGGGCGTGTCGCGCACTCGTCGCACCACACCCGGTCGGACCCGGTCGATCTGGAGGAGTCCTGCGGCGCTCGCGCCCACCCCCGGCATCGGGGACGACTCTTCAAGCACACGCATGCGAGCCCATGAACCATGGGCACGAAGGAAAAGACTACCCAGCCCCTCGCAACACGTCAAAACGGATGCGGGTGGTGGTTCGTGATTCGTGTCATGGTCCGCGTGACCCACTCTGCCGCAGGTCACTACAAGCTCGGAGCGATTATACCTGAACGACGCGCCCTTCCGTGCAATTCCACCGATGCGGGGGGCCGGTCGGCCACGCGTGTCCGACAGACCCCCGCCGCCCCGCTTGTACGGCCCCGTACGCGGAAGCGCCCGGCATCTGGGCTTCCAGATGCCGGGCGCTTCCGTCGCCTGACTAGCGGCCGTACTGGCCGAAGTCGTATTCCTCCAGCGGCACGGCCTCGCCGCTGCCGGTGCCGAAGGTGTACTCCGCGGCGGAGCCGTCGTAGCCACCGACCGTGTACATCGCGGCCTTGGCCTCCTCGGTCGGCTCGACCCGGATGTTGCGGTACTGGGGCATACCCGTACCGGCCGGGATGAGCTTACCGATGATGACGTTCTCCTTGAGGCCGAGCAGCGAGTCCGACTTGGCGTGGATCGCCGCGTCGGTGAGGACCCGCGTCGTCTCCTGGAAGGACGCCGCCGACAGCCAGGACTCGGTCGCCAGCGAGGCCTTCGTGATACCCATCAGGACCGGACGGCCGGAGGCCGGCTGGCCGCCCTCTGCCACGGTCTGACGGTTCATCTGCTCGAAGCGCGGCCGCTCGACGAGCTCACCGGGCAGCAGCTCGGTGTCACCCGACTCCAGCACGTTCACGCGCTTGAGCATCTGCCGGACGATGACCTCGATGTGCTTGTCGTGGATCGACACACCCTGCGAGCGGTACACCTGCTGGACCTCGTCCACCAGGTGGAGCTGCACGGCGCGCGGGCCGAGGATGCGCAGCACCTCGTTCGGGTTGCGCGCACCCGCGATCAGCAGCTGGCCGACCTCGACACGCTGTCCCTCGGAGACCAGCAGCCGCGACCGCATCGACACCGGGTAGGCGATCTCCTCGGAGCCGTCGTCCGGAGTGATGACGATCTTGCGGGTCTTGTCGGTCTCGTCGATCCTGACCCGGCCGGTGACCTCGCTGATCGGGGCCACACCCTTGGGGATGCGGGCCTCGAATAGCTCCTGGACACGCGGCAGACCGTGGGTGATGTCGGCGCCCGCCACACCACCGGTGTGGAAGGTCCGCATCGTGAGCTGGGTGCCCGGCTCACCGATCGACTGGGCGGCGATGATGCCGACGGCCTCGCCGACGTCGACCAGCTTGCCGGTGGCCAGCGAACGGCCGTAGCAGGTGGCGCAGACGCCGATCTTGGCCTCGCACACCAGCGTGCTGCGGGTCCGGACCGTCTCCACGCCCGCCGCGACGAGCGCGGTGACCGCGGCGTCGTTGATGTCCACACCGGCCGACGCGATGAGCTTGCCGTCCACCTCGACGTCCTCGGCCAGGATGCGGCCGTGCACGTTGCTCTCGGCGTTCTCGGCCTTGACCAGGTTGCCCTGGGCGTCCCGCTCGCCGACGTGCAGCGGGACCGCGCGGTCGGTGCCGCAGTCGATCTCGCGGACGATGACGTCCTGGGCGACGTCGACCAGACGACGGGTCAGGTAACCCGAGTCAGCGGTCCGCAGCGCGGTGTCCGCCAGACCCTTCCGCTGGCCGTGGGTGGAGATGAAGTACTCCAGCACCGACAGGCCCTCGCGGAAGGAGGACTTGATCGGCCGCGGGATCGTCTCACCCTTGGTGTTGGACACCAGACCGCGGATGCCCGCGATCTGCCGGACCTGCATCTTGTTACCGCGGGCGCCGGAGTTGACCATCATCCAGACCGGGTTCGTCGCCGGGAACGCGTTGACCATGTCGGTCTCGACGTCCGCAGTGGCGTGGGTCCAGATCTCGATGAGCTCCTGACGGCGCTCCTCGTCCGTGATCAGACCGCGGTCGTACTCACGCTGGACCTTGTCCGCGCGCTTCTCGTACGACTCCATGATCGCGGCCTTGTTCGGCGGGGCGACGACGTCCTCGATCGAGATGGTGACACCGGCGCGCGTGGCCCAGTAGAAGCCCGCGTCCTTCAGCGCGTCCAGCGCCTGCGCGACCTCGACCTTCGGGTACCGCTCGGCCAGCTCGTTGACGATGGCAGAAAGCTGCTTCTTGCCGACCTGGTAGTTCACGAAGGGGTAGTTGCCGGGCAGGGTCTGGTTGAACAGAGCCCGACCGAGCGTGGTCTCCAGCCGGATCGGCTGACCGGCCTCCCAGCCCTCCGGAGCCTCCCAGCCGCGCGGCGGCGGGACGTCCTTGAGCCGCACCTGGATCTTGGCCTGCGGGTCCAGCTCGCGACGGTCGAACGCCATGAGCGCCTCCGCCACGGTGGCGAACACGCGACCCTCGCCCAGGGCGCCGTCCTTCTGGGTGGTCAGCCAGTACAGACCGATGACCATGTCCTGGGTGGGCATCGTCACCGGCTTGCCGTCGGCCGGCTTGAGGATGTTGTTCGTCGACAGCATCAGGATGCGTGCCTCGGCCTGAGCCTCGGCCGACAGCGGCAGGTGCACGGCCATCTGGTCACCGTCGAAGTCCGCGTTGAACGCGGTGCAGACGAGCGGGTGGATCTGGATGGCCTTGCCCTCGACGAGCTGCGGCTCGAAGGCCTGGATGCCCAGGCGGTGCAGCGTCGGCGCACGGTTGAGCAGCACCGGGTGCTCGGTGATGACCTCTTCGAGCACGTCCCACACGACCGGGCGGGCGCGCTCGACCATGCGCTTGGCCGACTTGATGTTCTGCGCGTGGTTCAGGTCGACCAGACGCTTCATCACGAACGGCTTGAACAGCTCCAGCGCCATCTGCTTGGGCAGGCCGCACTGGTGCAGCTTGAGCTGCGGGCCGACGACGATGACCGAACGGCCGGAGTAGTCGACACGCTTGCCCAGCAGGTTCTGACGGAAGCGTCCCTGCTTACCCTTCAGCATGTCGCTGAGGGACTTCAGCGGACGGTTGCCCGGACCCGTGACCGGACGGCCGCGGCGGCCGTTGTCGAACAGCGCGTCGACGGCCTCCTGGAGCATCCGCTTCTCGTTGTTCACGATGATCTCGGGCGCGCCGAGGTCGAGCAGACGCTTGAGGCGGTTGTTCCGGTTGATGACCCGGCGGTACAGGTCGTTCAGGTCGGAGGTCGCGAACCGGCCACCGTCGAGCTGCACCATCGGGCGCAGGTCCGGCGGGATGACCGGGATGCAGTCCAGGACCATGCCACTCGGCGAGTTCCGCGTGTTGAGGAACGCCGCGACGACCTTGAGCCGCTTGAGGGCGCGAGCCTTCTTCTGGCCCTTGCCGCTGCGGATGGTCTCGCGCAGGTTCTCGGCCTCGGCATCCAGGTCGAAGCTGTTCAGCCGCTCCTGGATCGCCTGCGCGCCCATGCCGCCACGGAAGTACCGGCCGAACCGGTCGCGCATCTCGCGGTAGAGCAGCTCGTCGCCCTCCAGGTCCTGGACCTTGAGGTTCTTGAACCGGCTCCACACCTCGTCGAGGCGGTCCAGCTCACGCTGGGCGCGGTCGCGGAGCTGCCGCATCTCGCGGTCGGCTCCCTCACGCACCTTGCGCCGCGCGTCCCCCTTGGCACCGGCGGCCTCGAGCTCGGCCAGGTCGGCCTCGAGCTTCTTCTGCCTGGCCTCGATGTCCGCGTCACGGCGCTGCTCGACGTGCTGCCGCTCGACGGAGATCTTCGCCTCCAGCGACGGCAGGTCGCGGTCGCGCATCTCCTTGTCGACGTGCGTGATCATGTACGCCGCGAAGTAGATGACCTTCTCGAGGTCCTTCGGCGCCAGGTCCAGCAGGTAGCCCAGGCGCGAAGGAACACCCTTGAAGTACCAGATGTGCGTGACCGGAGCGGCCAGCTCGATGTGGCCCATCCGCTCACGGCGCACCTTGGCCCGGGTCACCTCGACGCCGCAGCGCTCACAGATGATGCCCTTGAACCGGACGCGCTTGTACTTACCGCAGTAGCACTCCCAGTCCCGGGTCGGGCCGAAGATCTTCTCGCAGAAGAGCCCGTCCTTTTCCGGCTTGAGCGTCCGGTAGTTGATCGTCTCTGGCTTCTTCACCTCGCCGTGCGACCACTGACGAATGTCGTCAGCCGTCGCAAGGCCGATCCGCAGTTCGTCGAAGAAGTTGACGTCTAGCACTTTTGATCCCCTCAGCTTCTAGATCAGACCTCTTCGACACTGCTCGGCTCACGCCGGGACAGGTCGATGCCGAGTTCTTCAGCGGCACGGAAGACGTCCTCGTCGGTGTCCCGCATCTCGATGGACATGCCATCGCTCGACAGGACCTCGACGTTGAGGCAGAGCGACTGCATTTCCTTGATGAGGACCTTGAACGACTCGGGGATGCCCGGCTCGGGGATGTTCTCGCCCTTGACGATGGCCTCGTAGACCTTCACGCGGCCGAGAACGTCGTCCGACTTGATCGTCAGCAGCTCCTGCAGCGCGTACGCGGCGCCATAGGCCTCGAGGGCCCACACCTCCATCTCACCGAAGCGCTGGCCACCGAACTGGGCCTTACCGCCGAGCGGCTGCTGGGTGATCATGGAGTACGGACCGGTCGAACGCGCGTGGATCTTGTCGTCGACCAGGTGGAGCAGCTTCAGGATGTAGATGTAGCCGACCGAGATCGGGTGCGGGAACGGCTCGCCGGAACGGCCGTCGAACAGCCGCGCCTTGCCGTTCTCGCCGACCATGCGCGAACCGTCCCTGTTGGCCAGGGTGTTGTTCAGCAGGCCGACGATCTCCTCCTCGTGGGCACCGTCGAACACCGGGGTGGCCACGTTGGTGCGCGGCTCGACCTTGCCGAGCCCCTTCTCACGCAGGCGCTCCGCCCAGGCCTCCTCGACGCCGGAGACGTCCCACCCTCGGGCCGCGATCCAGCCGAGGTGGGTCTCCAGCACCTGGCCGACGTTCATTCGTCCCGGAACGCCCAGCGGGTTCAGGACGATGTCGACCGGCGTGCCGTCCTCGAGGAACGGCATGTCCTCCACGGGGAGGATCTTGGAGATGACACCCTTGTTGCCGTGACGGCCGGCGAGCTTGTCGCCGTCGGTGATCTTACGCTTCTGGGCCACGTACACGCGGACCAGCTCGTTCACGCCGGGCGGAAGCTCGTCGCCCTCCTCGCGGCTGAACACGCGGACGCCGATGACCTTGCCGGACTCGCCGTGCGGCACCTTCAGGGATGTGTCGCGGACCTCGCGCGCCTTCTCACCGAAGATCGCGCGCAGCAGCCGCTCCTCCGGGGTCAGCTCGGTCTCACCCTTGGGAGTGACCTTGCCGACGAGGATGTCACCGGTCGTGACCTCGGCGCCGATGCGGATGATGCCGCGCTCGTCGAGGTCGGCGAGGACCTCCTCGGAGACGTTCGGGATGTCCCGGGTGATCTCCTCGGGGCCGAGCTTGGTGTCACGGGCGTCGACCTCGTGCTCCTCGATGTGGATCGAGGAGAGCACGTCGTCCTGCACCAGGCGCTGGGACAGGATGATCGCGTCCTCGTAGTTGTGACCCTCCCACGGCATGAACGCGACGAGCAGGTTCTTGCCGAGCGCCATCTCACCGGTGTCGGTGCAGGGACCGTCGGCGACGACCTGGCCGGCCTCGACCCGGTCGCCCTCGTGCACGATCGGCTTCTGGTTGAAGCAGGTGCCCTGGTTGGAACGCTTGAACTTCGCGACACGGTAAGTGGTGCGCGTGCCGTCGTCGTTCATCACGGTGACGTAGTCGGCGGAGACCTCCTCGACCACACCGGGCTTCTCGGCGCTGATGACGTCACCGGCGTCCGTGGCGGCGCGGTACTCCATGCCCGTGCCGACCAGCGGGGCCTCGCTCTTGAGCAGGGGCACCGACTGGCGCTGCATGTTCGAGCCCATGAGCGCGCGGTTGGCGTCGTCGTGCTCGAGGAACGGGATCATGGCGGTCGCGACCGACACCATCTGGCGCGGCGAGACGTCCATGTAGTCGACCTCGGACGGGTGGACGGCCTCGAACTCGCCGCCCTTCCGGCGGGCGAGCACGCGGTTGTCAGCGAAGGAGCCGTCGGCGTTCAGGGCCGTGTTGGCCTGGGCGACGACGTGCCGGTCCTCCACGTCCGCGGTCAGGTAGTCGATCTCGTCGGTGACCCGGCCGTCGGTGACCCGGCGGTACGGCGTCTCCACGAAACCGAAGGAGTTGACCCGGCCGAAGGACGACAGCGAGCCGATCAGACCGATGTTCGGGCCTTCCGGCGTCTCGATCGGGCACATACGGCCGTAATGGGACGGGTGCACGTCACGGACCTCGAAGCCGGCCCGCTCACGGGACAGACCGCCCGGACCCAGGGCCGAGAGACGACGCTTGTGCGTCAGACCGGCCAGCGGGTTCGTCTGGTCCATGAACTGGGACAGCTGGGAGGTGCCGAAGAACTCCTTGATCGACGCCACGACCGGGCGGATGTTGATCAGGGTCTGCGGCGTGATCGCCTCGACGTCCTGGGTCGTCATGCGCTCACGGACGACGCGCTCCATGCGGGCCAGGCCCAGGCGGACCTGGTTCTGGATGAGCTCGCCCACCGTGCGCAGACGGCGGTTGCCGAAGTGGTCGATGTCGTCCGTCTCGACGATCACCGAGCCGTCGGGACCCATGGTCTCCTCGCCGGCGTGCAGGCGCACGATGTACTCGATCGTGGAGACGATGTCCTCGTCGGTCAGCGTGCCCTGGGTGATGTCGGCGTCGACACCGAGCTTCTTGTTAATCTTGTAACGCCCGACCTTCGCAAGGTCGTAACGCTTGGGATTGAAGTACAGGTTCTCCAGCAGCGTCTGCGCGGACTCCTTGGTCGGAGGCTCGCCCGGACGCAGCTTGCGGTAGATGTCGAGCAGAGCATCGTCCTGGCCGGACGTGTGGTCCTTCTCCAGGGTCGCCCGCATCGACTCGTACTGGCCGAAACGCTCCAGAATCTGCTCGCTCGTCCAGCCGAGTGCCTTGAGCAGCACCGTGACGGGCTGCTTGCGCTTGCGGTCGATGCGAACGCCGACGCTGTCACGCTTGTCGATCTCGAACTCGAGCCAGGCGCCGCGGGAAGGGATCACCTTGCAGCCGAACAGGTCCTTGTCGGAGGTCTTGTCGACCGAACGGTCGAAGTAGACACCCGGGGACCGAACCAGCTGGGAGACCACGACACGCTCGGTGCCGTTGATGATGAAAGTGCCCTTCGAGGTCATGAGCGGGAAGTCGCCCATGAACACCGTCTGGCTCTTGATCTCACCGGTGGTGTTATTGATGAACTCCGCCGTGACGAACATCGGGGCGGAGTAGGTCATGTCCTTGTCTTTGCACTCGTCGACCGAGTACTTGGGCGGCTCGAACCGATGGTCGCGGAACGACAGGGACATGGTTCCGGAGAAGTCCTCGATCGGACTGATCTCCTCGAAGATCTCTTCGAGACCAGACTGGGCCGGAACGTCCTTGCGCCCGGCCTGGCGAGCCGCCTCGACCCGACCCTTCCACTTCTCGTTGCCGAGCAGCCAGTCAAACGACTCGGTCTGCAGGGCGAGAAGGTCGGGAACTTCGAGTGGCTCCTCGATACGTGCGAACGACACGGTACGGGGACCGGCGGGTACGGCGGAGGCGTTGCGCGAGGCTGCCAACAGATGTCCTTCCGAGGGCTCGCGGACTGACTACACGCACGCCAGACGACCATGCAACAGAGTTACTCAGAGAAGCGGGTCGTCAAAGGGCAGCGCAAAGGGGCAGTGTAGCCGATGGGCATACACCTGTCCACTCCGCTCTCGCTCTGCGCTCCACGTTGGTGGCAGCATCACCCGTCAGCGGCGATACGTCAAGCCCGAGGACCGACATTTCGGCCGACTGATGCCCAGCACGCTGCGTTTTCCCGCTCACATGAGCCGTCGAACGTCACCGGACCCAGACGATACCCGCGAGCCCGTCCGGCTAACGCTCTGTCACGTGGCGAGCCGAACGCTGACCAACGGTCGACACTGCCAGTGATCGATATGTCCTGCCGTAGCCAGCGCCAAACATAGTCTTTGCTAACAATTGAATTAAGGGGCCCCGAGAACGGGCGTGTCGCCCAGGAGCGTGGAGAGATCAGAGACCAGCCAGCGGCCGTTCTCCCTGGTCATCACGAGACGGAGCCGATTCTGCCCGACCTCCTGGGTCGGCCGGTCCTGTCCGGTTTCGCGCCCACTGGTGACCGTGTTCAGGAAAACCAATATCCGGACCTCCTCGGAGGTCGCCGACTCGACCGCGGCGCCCGCCACGACGGCCTGCCGTACCTCCTGCCGCTGGCGGGCGAGCCGCGGCAGCGTGGCGGCGAGCCGGGCATAGCGTGCGGCCAGCGCTCCGGTCGTGTGGCTCCTCGCCCGGGCAAGGTCCTCGTCCATCGTCCGGTAGTCGTAGGACAGCATGTCCGCCGCGTACGAGCGGGCCGCGGTCACGGCCTCCCGCCCGGCCGAGACATCGCCCTCAAGGCGGCCCAGATCCGCGTACAGCCAGGCCACGGTGGCGGCGAGGCCGGCCGCCGCGGCGGCGAGCAGCACGGCGAGAGTCCGTCTCACTGCACCAACTCCGCCCTGGAGACCAGCCAGCGGTCCCCCACCTTGGCCACCTCCATGCGCCATCGGTAGGCGCGTTCCTCGGGCTCGCCCGCTCCGCCCGGGTCGCCGCCGCCCCTCTTACCGTCCGCTCCCCAGCGGATCAGCGCGTCGCCCACGACCAGGACCTCGGCGGAGCGTCCGCCGTCCGCCATCGACACGAGGCCGGCCGCGCGCAGCACCCCGGCCTGCGAGACCTCGCGCCGGAGGGCGGCCTGTCGCATCGCGTCCCGGCCCTTCACGTAGCCGTCGCGGGCCTGCCCGGTCGAGGTGGCGACGAGCCGCGCCACGTCCTGGTCCACCGTGCGGTGGTCCAGTGTGAGCAGGGCGGCCGCGTGGACGGCGGCCGCCCGGACGGCAGCCTGGCGGTCCCGCTCGTCCTGCCGCGCCTCGTTCCGGGCCACCCCGAGCCACAGCGCGGCCGCGGCCAGCGCCGCCACGAGCACCGTCAGCCCCGCGATCAGCGTCCGTCCCACCGATGCATCACCCCCGATCATGTCATCGCACGCCGGAGGGTCTCCCGCTACACATTCCGGCCGGAGTGGGCGCGGCCGTATGAACGCGGAAAGGGCGGCCACCCGAGGGTGACCGCCCTTTCGCGGAAAAACGTCAGTGTTACTTGACGCTGACGGTGGCGCCGGCGCCCTCCAGGGCAGCCTTGGCCTTCTCCGCCTGCTCCTTGTTGACCTTGCCGTCGAAGACGGCCTTCGGAGCGCCGTCCACGAGGTCCTTGGCCTCCTTGAGACCCAGGCTGGTGAGGGCGCGGATCTCCTTGATGACCTGGATCTTCTTGTCGCCGGCGGCCTCGAGGATGACGTCGAACTCGTCCTGCTCCTCGGCCTCCTCAGCGGCGGCGCCACCGGCAGCCGGGGCGGCGGCGACGGCGACCGGAGCGGCGGCCTTGACGTCGAAGGTCTCCTCGAAGAGCTTCACGAAGTCGGACAGCTCAAGGAGGGTCATCTCCTTGAAGGACTCGAGCAGCTCGTCGGTGCTGAGCTTCGCCATGGTGTGTTCCTCCGTGTGGATCTAGCAAAAAAGTGCAGGGACCGCGGTGTGCGCTTCCCCCCAGGCCCGTCGTGGACGGACCTACTCGCCGGCCTCTTCGCGCTTGGCGCGCAGGGCCTCGGCCAGTCGAGCCATGTTGGTGGGCAGCGCGGCGAAGGTGGCGGCAGCCTGGGACTGCTTCGCCTTCAGCGCACCGGCCAGCTTCGCGAGGAGAACCTCGCGGGACTCAAGGTCGGCAAGCTTGGAGATCTCGGCCGGGGTCATCGACTTGCCGTCGACGACACCACCCTTGATCACCAGAAGGGGGTTGGCCTTGGCGAAGTCACGCAGACCCTTGGCCGCCTCGACCACGTCGCCCTTGACGAACGCGATCGCGGTCGGGCCCTGGAGCAGCTCGTCCAGGGCGTTGATCCCGGCGTTCTGAGCCGCGATCTTAGCCAGCGTGTTCTTCGCCACGGCGAACTTCGCATTCCCACCGAGAGCAACGCGCAGCTCCTTGAGCTGCGCGACGGTGAGACCGCGGTACTCGGTCAGAACGGCGCCGCTGGAGCCCTCGAACTCGCTCTCGAGTTCGGCAACCGCGATCGCCTTATCCGCCCTCGCCATGGGCCTCCTTCCAGATGTGCCACCGGCGAAGGCGTCCGAAAAAGGAGGAGCCCCGGCGCAGGCGCACGGGGCTGGCACAGGCGCGCACACGGCGCCCGGAAGCTCACATCACACCTACGCGGGTCGCCCACAGAGTGGATCCTTCGGTCATCGGACTGGTGGCAGCCCGGCGACGACCGGCGGTCTTTGGCAAACGCCACAGTAGGGCATCAATCCGCCTGATGCCAAATCACTCGGCGTGGAGGTTCCGCGGCAGTTCTCCGACCTCATCCGCGGAGGGCGCCTTGATCGTCGTGGGCTCGTTGAACGAGGTGAAGGCGACGGTGGCGTTGAACGCGCCCTTGTCGGTGGGGCCGCCCTTCAGCGTGACCTTCCGGGGCAGGCCGTCGGCGTCGATCCACGCGTCGAACTTCATGTCGTCGACCTTGGCCAGGCCGCCCTCCGCCTTGACGCGCTCCTCGGGGGCGAGCTGCTTCACGGCCTCGGCCACCGGGAACGTGCCCGAGTAGTGCGTGGTGTCCACGCCGCCCACCTGCTCGGCGCCGACAGCCTTGGCGTCCTTGGAGGCGGTCAGGAGCGCCGCGCTGGTCTTGAGGTCGATCTGCTGGGCCCGGCCGAGGACCTCGTCCACGTTGACGCCTCGGGCGTCGCCGACTTCCTTGAGGTCCACCTTGATCCACGGCTTGGTGTTGCCCAGCAGGGTCTTGAGGGCGTCGGACTTCAGGTACACCGTGTCGCCCATAAGGATCACCCGGAGCCCGCCGGGGACGTTCTGGCCGGCGAAGGTGATCTGGTCGAGGGTGAGGTCCGTGGCCAGCGTGGGCTTCTGCTGGGAGCGCAGCTTGCCTTGGATGATGCCGGTGCGGTCCGTGCCGGCCGAGAGGTCCACGACGAGGTCGGCGGTGTAGGAGGTGACCTCCTGCGCCTTCTGGGAGGCCTGCTGCAGCACCTCGGACGCGGACAACCTCACGTTGCCCAGAGACGTGGCGGCGGGTGCGCACCCCACGACACCGATTACGGCGGCCGCCCCGGCGGCCAGCAGAAGTCGACGCATGTCTTTGTCCTTTCTTTGCGGACGACTGCTCTCGACCCTATGGCGCTCGCGCGCTATCTGCGCGACCTGCGCTATATCCCCGCAATATCCCGACATATCGCAGCCGGACTCCGCAGTTCTGGGGCCGTACACGCGAGAACCCCCGCCCGGATGCCCGGACGGGGGTTCTCGTCGACAGATGAGATCAGGCGTCGATCTCGGCGGTCAGCGCCCGCGTCACGTTCGGGTCGACCGGGATGCCGGGGCCCATGGACGTGGTGAAGGTGACCTTCTTGAGGTAACGGCCCTTGGCGGCCGACGGCTTGAGACGCAGCACCTCGTCGAGGGCGGCGGCGTAGTTCTCGACGAGCTGACGCTCACCGAAGGACGCCTTGCCGATGATGAAGTGCAGGTTCGCGTGCCGGTCGACACGGAACTCGATCTTGCCGCCCTTGATGTCGGTGACAGCCTTGCCGACGGCCGGGGTCACGGTCCCGGTCTTCGGGTTGGGCATGAGACCACGCGGACCGAGCACGCGGCCGAGGCGGCCGACCTTGCCCATCAGGTCCGGCGTGGCGACGACGGCGTCGAAGTCGAGCCGGCCCTTGGCCACCTCGTCGATCAGCTCGTCGGCACCGACGATGTCGGCGCCCGCGGCGCGAGCCTCCTCGGCACGGTCGCCGGTCGCGAAGACCAGGACCCGGGCGGTCTTACCGGTGCCGTGCGGGAGGTTGACGGTGCCGCGGACCATCTGGTCGGCCTTGCGCGGGTCGACGCCCAGACGCAGGGCGACCTCGACGGTGGCGTCGAACTTGGCGGTCGCGGTCTTCTTGGCCAGCCGGACACCCTCAATCGGGCTGTACAGGCTGTCGCGGTCGACCAGGTCGGCCGCGTTCTTCCAGTTCTTGCTGCGCTTCACTTCTCGCTCCTCATGGAGTTCGTGGTCTGGGCCTGCGCGGGCCCTGCCACAGTGCTGTCTTCGTCGGTCGGGTACTACTCGGCGATGGTGATGCCCATCGACCGGGCGGTGCCGGCGATGATCTTCTCAGCAGCCTCGATGTCGTTGGCGTTGAGGTCCTGCATCTTGGTCTCGGCGATCTGACGCAGCTGGTCCTTGGTGAGCTTGCCCACCTTGTCCTTGTGCGGGTTCGCGCTGCCCTTCTGCAGACCGGCGGCCTTCTTGATCAGCTCAGGCGCCGGCGGCGTCTTCGTGATGAAGGTGAAGCTGCGGTCTTCGTAGATCGTGATCTCGACGGGGATGATGTTGCCCCGCTGAGCCTCCGTCGCAGCGTTGTACTGCTTGACGAAGTCCATGATGTTGACGCCGTGCGGACCGAGCGCGGTACCGACCGGCGGCGCGGGCGTGGCCTGGCCAGCGGGAAGCTGGACCTTGACCAGGGCCGCGATCTTCTTCTTGGGAGGCATGCTCTCTCCGGGTCCTTGACTAACTTGAATCTCTCAGCCCGGGCCCTCACCACGTGAGGACACGGCGACACCGCTAACGGTGCCGCCGCCCGGGCCCACCCTCACGACCGTGAGGACGACTTAGGAGTGTATGCCAGGCCGTCAGATCTTGGAGACCTGGTTGAACGACAGCTCGACAGGGGTCTCGCGGCCGAAGATCGACACGAGCACCTTGAGCTTCTGGGACTCGATGCTGATCTCGCTGACCGTGGCGGGAAGCGTGGCGAACGGGCCGTCCATGACAGTGACGGACTCGCCGACCTCGAAGTCGACGGTCGCGGCGGTCGCCTTGGAGGCCGCCTTCTTCACTTCCTCGGCCGGCTCGGGCGCCAGCAGCTTGGCGACCTCGTCGAGGTTGAGCGGGCTCGGCTTGTTCGACAGCCCGACGAAGCCGGTGACGCCGGGCGTGTTGCGCACCGCGGCCCAGGACTCGTCGGTGAGGTCCATCCGGACCAGCACGTACCCCGGAAGCACACGCTCCTTGATCGGAGTCTTCTTGCCGCCCTTGAACTCAGTGATCGTGTGGGTCGGCACCTCGACCTGGAAGATGTAGTCCTCCATGTTGAGGGAGCTGGTACGGCTCTCGATGTTCTGCTTCACGCGGTTCTCGTAGCCGGCGTACGAGTGGATGACGTACCACTCGCCGAACTGGCCGCGGAGCTGACGCTTGAACTCCTCGACGGGGTCGACGTCCGGGACGACATCGCCGTCCTCGTCGACCTCTGCCACGGCGTCGCCCGAGTCGGCGTCAACGTCAGCGTCAGCGCCGTGCTCGCCGGCGGCAGCGGTGTCGTCGACCTTCTCTACGGCCTCGTCCGGCTCGGTCTCCCACTCTTCGCGGGAGCCATCGACCGGCAGCGGGGACTCGGACACGGTGACTCTTCCTCTTTCGTCGGTGACATGACGTGCGACGATCAGGGTCGGATCACGATCCGCCGAAGACCGCCAACACACCCTTCGTCAGCAGGAAGTCTATCCCGGCCACGATCGCGACCATGATTAGAACAAAGCCGAGGACCACAGAGGTATAAGTGATCAGGTCCTTACGCCTCGGCCAGATGACCTTACGCAGTTCGGCGACAACCTGCCGGTAGAAAAGTGCGGGAGAGGTGCGCTTGGCCTTCTTCTCACCGCTTGGCTTGCCTGGCTTTCCTGCGGTCTCACCGCGGGTGTCGATCGCCACAGTCCTCACCTGATCCGTCGTGTCCATCGCAACTTGCGGCGCGCTTTCACGCCAGTTGGTGCGCGGACCGCACTCCGCAGGGCACGAGGGACTCGAACCCCCAACCGCCGGTTTTGGAGACCGGTGCGCTACCAATTGCGCTAGTGCCCTAAGCCGTGCACCACCATACCGGAGAAACGGATCGACATTGCCGAACGTTCCCGTCGTGGTCCACTAGACGCAGAAGTGTACGTGGGAATGGCGACTTCGTCGAACCAGATCGTCCGCGCGGTTCAAAGCTACCCGGCCGACTGTCCAGATGGTGGTAAGCGGCGGAAGGATTCCCGCAGGTCTGAAACGATGGAGGCATGACCCGACCTCGCATCTCCGCGCGCATTTCCGCGATCTCAGAGTCCGCGACGCTGGCCGTGGACGCCAAGGCCAAGGCCATGAAGGCGGCCGGTCGCCCGGTCATCGGCTTCGGCGCGGGCGAGCCCGACTTCCCGACGCCCGACTACATCGTCGAGGCGGCCATCGAGGCGTGCCGGAACCCCCGGTTCCACAAGTACACGCCGGCCGGCGGCCTGCCCGAGCTCAAGCAGGCGATCGCCGAGAAGACGCTGCGCGACTCCGGGTTCCAGGTGGACGCCTCCCAGGTCCTGGTGACCAACGGCGGCAAGCAGGCCGTCTACGAGGCGTTCGCCACCTTGCTGGACCCGGGTGACGAGGTGCTTGTCATCGCCCCGTACTGGACGACGTACCCGGAGGCGATCAAGCTCGCGGGCGGTGTCCAGGTGGACGTGGTGACCGACGAGACGACGGGCTATCTCGCGTCGATCGAGCAGCTTGAGGAGAAGCTGACCGAGCGGACCAAGGTGCTGCTGTTCGTCTCGCCGTCCAACCCGACCGGCGCCGTCTACTCGCCCGCCCAGGTCGAGGAGATCGGCCGCTGGGCGCTGGACAAGGGCCTGTGGGTCGTCACCGACGAGATCTACGAGCACCTCGTGTACGGCGGCGCCTCTTTCTCCAGCATCGCCACGGCCGTGCCCGAGCTGCGCGAGCGCGTGGTCGTCCTGAACGGCGTGGCGAAGACGTACGCGATGACCGGCTGGCGGGTGGGCTGGCTCATCGGGCCGTCCGACGTGGTGAAGGCCGCGACGAACCTGCAGTCGCACGCCACCTCCAACGTGTCGAACGTGGGGCAGGCCGCCGCGCTCGCCGCCGTCTCCGGCGACCTTTCCGCCGTGGCGATGATGCGCGAGGCGTTCGACCGCCGCCGGCAGACCATGGTCCGGATGCTCAACGAGATCCCGGGCATGGTGTGCCCCGAGCCGCTGGGCGCGTTCTACGCGTACCCGTCGGTGAAGGCGCTGCTGGGCAAGGAGCTGCGCGGCCGGCGGCCGGCCTCCTCCGCCGAGCTGGCCGAGCTGATCCTCGAAGAGGCCGAGGTGGCGCTGGTGCCGGGTGAGGCGTTCGGCACCCCCGGCTACTTCCGGCTGTCGTACGCGCTGGGCGACGACGACCTGGTCGAGGGCGTCAGCCGCGTGGCCAAGCTGCTCGCCGAGGCGCACTGAGCGACTTCTTCTAGACGGAAAGGCCCGGACCATCACGGCCCGGGCCTTTTTTCCGTCCCTACGGCTGCCGCGCGCTGAGGCTGCGTACCAGCCGGTCGAGGTCGAGATCGGGATGCGCGGTCGAGGACATGGTGTCCTCGACCGTGGTCACCACGACGGCGAGGCCGGTCCGCGGCTCCCAGGCGAAGCTTCGGGTCCACATGAGCCGCGGCCGGCCGCCGACCCGCACCGTCTTGGTGGAGTCGGCCCGGAGGCCGCGGACGCCGCCGACGGTCGCTGTTTCGGGCGTCGTGCGGAAAGCGTCCTTCCGCCACAGGTCGGTGCCGACGAGCCCACCTCGGTGGACGGACAGGGCGACGTACCAGCCCTTGCCGGGGGGATGCCCCCAGTACGTCGTCGTGGTGGTCCAGTTCCACCCCAGCGTGCGGTCCCTGGCCGCCTCCGGCACGGACCGGAGGGCGGGGGGCACCTCGACGCCGTCCACAGAGGGCCCGGCCGGCGGCGGGGCCGGCTCGATACCCTCGGCCACCCGCCGCATCTCGTCCTCGGTCGTACCCATCGCCCAGATCCGCACGCCGAGGCCGGGCTCGATGAGCCACATGAGCATCCGGCCCTTGTCGATCTTCACGCCCTTGCTCGCGACGCGCCCCTCCAGGGCGCGGGCCCGGCCTACGGTGGTCGTCCGCGCGTCGAGGAACTCCTCGTTGGTCGGCCAGGAGACCCGGCGCAACGCGCTCAGGTCCTTCGCCCGGTCACCGCGCACGACCTCGACGGCCATGGAGGCGTTCTGATCATCGCTCCACCACCGGCCGAGCCCGTCGAGGATCTCCCGCGGCTCGCCGGAGACCAGGCGGAAGCGTGCGGGCATATAGGTCACGCGCATCGTGTCCAGGGCGGGATCCCAGGGAACGTGGAGGCCCATCGCCACCGGTTCGAGGTACTCCTTGGCGGAGGCCGAAGTCGTCACCCGCAGCACCAGGCCGTCCCGCTCCCACCAAATCAGGTCGTCGCGGCCGGCGGATATCAGGCCGCCTCCGCGGTGCCGCCAGAGCGTGCCGCCGGGCAGGAACCCGCGCTGCTGGAGGTCGAGGTAGCCGCCCGCGAGATCCTTCGGCCGGTAGACGGTGACCTGGATGGTGCGATCGCCCTGGCTCCAGCGGGCGGCCTTCCCCCGCAGACCGTGATCGTTCACCTCGAATGTCGCGGGCCGTCCGAATCCGTCGGGAAGGTCGTGCACCTCGACGCCGTCCACGCTCTCCGCCGCCGTGACGGAGACCACGTGCCGCTGTTCCTGGATCACGTGGTACGCCGGGACCGCGGCCAGTACGACGGCGACGACGGCGATGGCCGTCGTCGCGGTCTTCCTCCGGCGCGTACGCCGGACGACCCGGTCGGCGAGGTCGGGGGCGATCCGCAGCTCGGCCGTCGCCTCGGTCATGGCGCACCTGAGCCGACTCTCAAGATCCGACAAGGCCGGTCACCTCCTCACCGAGCCACGCGCGGAGCCGTACGAGTGCCTTGAACGCCTGGCTCTTCACCGTGCCGATGGAGCACCCGAGGATCTGGGCGGTCTGGGACTCGGTCAGGTCCTCCCAGTACCTGAGTACGACGACAGCGCGCTGGCGCGGTGGGAGGATGCGCAGGCCGTCCACGAGGATCTGGCGCAGCTCGACGTCCGAGGTGGCCGGCGCGGGCCGGTCGGGCGGGGAGTGCGTCGGGATGAACTGCAGGATCGCGCGGCGCCGGGCGCGGCTGATCGCAAGATTGATGATGATCTTTCGGACGTAAGGCTCCGGTGCGGCGTCCGCGCGGAGCCGGTGCCAGTTGCGGCAGGCCCGTTCCAGCGCGCTCTGGAGGACGTCCTCGGCCTCGTCTGGGGAGTCGCAGGCGAGATACGCCGTGCGCAGCAGGCTCGTGCCCCGGGCAGCCACGAACTCCGCGAACCCCTCGGGAGGATTCACTCGGCTCTGTCCAGTGTCATGCCCTCTTGTACGCCCCAGGCGAGAAAAGGGTTGCCCGGCCGCAGCGCGGCCGGGCAAGGCGTCCCTGTGAAACCCGACGAAGCACAGGGGCGCGGGCGAGTCGCGGGAAGGTCAGTTCCGGACGACCACCCCCTCGGCGATCTTCTGGATCTCCGTCTTGTCCGCGTCACCCAGCTTCGCGGCGAACGTGGGACTCATCATGAGCTCGACCGCGAGGTCGGCGCGGGGGAACCAGACGAGGGTGAGGGTGTTGTCCTCCGCCCTCTCCGCGACCAGCTCGCCGCCTTCGGTGAGCCGGCCGAGGTATCCCTGCCTGCCGTGGATCGTCACCGAGTCGCCCTTCGCGATGCCGCGCCGGGCACGGGCGGCCTTCCCCTTGTAGACCACCGCCTGCACCGAGTAGTCCCCGGTGCTCGCCCGGCTCGACTCGACCCACGTGGTCGTGTAGCTCGTCTTGCCGAAGCCGTCCTTGCCCGACCACTTGCCCCATTCGAGGCCGTCGGGCAGGTAGCGCAGGTGGATGCCGCCGAAGGTCCGGCCGTCGCCCAGGTCACCGAGATCCTGGGGCTGCCCGTTGTCCGTGGCCTCGGACTTCTCGTCGGTCGTCGGCACCGCGGTCGTCGCGATCGTGACCTGCACACGGCCCCCTTCGGGGGCGATGTGCCCGGCCGGTGGTTCCTGCGCGATGACCGTTCCCGGCTTGTGCCCCTCGTCCACAACCTTGCGCCAGTCCACGGCGAGGCCGGCGGCCTTCAGGACCGCACCGACCTCCTGATGGCTCAGCCCGATCACGTCCGGTACTGAGATGCCAGGGGTCGCGATCCCGTCGACGCCGTCCTTCGGCGTGTCCGCGACGGACGCCCCGACCTGCGCCGGGGCCGGGCCGGAGGCCGCGGAAAGGTACACGGGCACGGCTCCGGCGACGGCGACCGTCAGGAGCGCCACTCCCGCCGTACGAAACCTGACCACGCTGCGGCGGCTGCGCCGCCGGATGCGCTGCCCCATCGAGGGCGGGGCGTGGACGGCGGCCACCCGGGACGCCATCGCCTCCTTCAGCGTCTCTTCCACGTTCATGCTGACACTCCTTCCAGTGTTGCGAGACGTGTGCGGATTCGCGCCAGGCCACGGGCGGCCTGGCTCTTCACGGTCCCGGCCGAGCAGCCGAGCGCCGCCGCCGTCTCGGCCTCGGACATGTCCTCCCAGTAGCGCAGGACCAGCACGGCCCGCATCCGCGCCGGGAGCTTCCCGAGCTCCGCGAGCAGGAGCTCGCGCAGGCCGGGGTCCGGCGACTCCACGGGCGTGTCCGGAGGGCTGGCGAAGGTGATCTCCTGGATCACCCGCCTCCTCCGGGCCCTGCTGATGGCGGCGTTCACGACGACGCGGCGCGCGTACGCCTCAGGGTTGTCGCGCCTGATGCGCGGCCAGTGCCGGTACACCTTCTCCAGGGCGCTCTGGACCAGGTCCTCGGCATCGTGGGGGGACGCGCCGCAGACCAGGACCGCGGTGCGGAGCAGGGCGGTGCTCCGGGCGGCCAGGAACTCGTCGAAGGCCGCCTCGTCTTCTTCGGTCATCAGCTCCCCTTTCGCCCGTCCACAACGCGTGAAGGCCGGACCAGGTTGAGACGCGGATGCGGCAGGATATGGAAATGCCGCGCTCTCTCGTCACGCTCCCCAAGGCCCACCTGCACCTTCACTTCACCGGCTCGATGCGGCATTCGACGCTGATCGAGCTGGCCCAGGAGCACGGGGTCCACCTTCCCGACGCCCTGGTGCAGGACTGGCCGCCGAAGCTGCGCGCGACCGACGAGCGGGGCTGGTTCAGGTTCCAGCGGTTGTACGACATCGCCCGATCGGTGCTGCGGCGCCCCGAGGACGTCTACCGGCTGCTCAAGGAGGCGGCGGAGGACGAGGCCGCCGAGGGCTCGCGCTGGCTGGAGATCCAGGTGGACCCGTCCGGGTACGCCGCGCGGTTCGGCGGGCTGACCTCGACGCTCGAGCTGGTGCTCGACGCCGCGGCGCGGGCCTCGGCCTCCTCGGGCGTGGGCGTCGCGGTGATCGTGGCGGCCAACCGCACCCGGCATCCCCTCGACTCGCGGACCCTCGCCCGGCTGGCCGCGCAGTACGCGGGGCGGGGCGTGGTGGGGTTCGGCCTGTCGAACGACGAGCGGCGCGGCCGGGCCCGGGAGTTCGACTCCGCGTTCCGGATCGCCAAACGGGCCGGGCTGCTGGCCGTGCCGCACGGGGGAGAGTTGATGGGCGCGGCCAGCGTCGCCGAGTGCGTCTACGACCTGGACGCCGACCGGGTGGGGCACGGCATCCGCGCGGCCGAGGACGACCGGCTGCTCGAAAGCCTCGCCGACCGGCAGATCGCGTGCGAGGTGTGCCCGCTGTCGAACGTCGGGCTCGGCGTGGCCGAGAGCCCGCAGGACGTGCCGGTGCGCAAGCTGTTCGACGCGGGGGTGCCGATCGCGTTCGGCGCGGACGACCCGCTGCTGTTCGGGGCCCGGCTGCTCCCGCAGTATGAGCTCGCGCGGGACGTCTACGGCTTCCGCGACGCGGAGGTCGCCGAGCTGGCCCGGCAGTCGATCCGCTCGTCCACGGCGCCCGACTCACTCAAGAAGGAGCTCCTCGGCGAGATCGACGTCTGGCTCACCCGGCCGGAGTAGCCGCCCGGGGCCGGTTCAGTGTCCCGGGCCGGGGTGCGGGCGGCTGGACTCGGGCCTCCTGGCCGGGTCGCCGCAGGCGCGCCGTCCGGGATGACGCATCCCGCGCCGCAGGGCAAGCGAGTGCTCGCGGTGGCGGCGGACGACCGCGCGTTCCTCATCGATCGCGCGGAGCCACTCCCGGCCGTAGTCCCGCATCATGCCGAGCATCCGGAACCGCTGGCCGTGCCGGATCAGTACGGACTTGTCGGCGAGCCGGGAGAGCAGGCCGGGCACGCCGCGCAGCCGCTCGTCGGCGCAGACGTCCGCGGCCGCGGCGGCGTCGAACGTCCCGGCGAAAACGGAGAGCCGGGCCCACAGCAGCCGTTCCTCCGGGGTGCACAGCTCGTGGCTCCACCCGACCGCGGTGCGCAGCGTCCGGTGCCTGCCGGTACGGCCCCGCCCGGCGAGCAGCGAGAAGCGGTCGTCCATGTGGTCGAGCAGCTCGCCCGCGGTCAGGGCGCGCAGCCGGCCGGCGGCGAGTTCGAGCGCGAGCGGCACGCCGTCCAGGCGGCGGCAGAGCCGTACGACGGCGTCAGAGGGCTCGAACCCGGGACATACGGCGCGGGCCCGGTCACGGAACAGCCGTACGGCGTCGCAGTCCTCGGCGGTGACCGGGAGCGGGCGTACGGTGTGGACGCGCTCGCCCGGGAGGCCGAGGGGCTGCCTGCTGGTGGCCAGGACGCGCACGCCGGGAGCCGCCCGCAGGATCTGGCCGACCAGCTCGCGGCACGGGCCGAGAAGGTGCTCGCACGTGTCGAGGATCAGGAGCATCCGGCGGTCGGCGAGATGCTCGGCGAGGACGTCCCCTTGGGGGCGGGCGGCCTGCTCGGGCAGGCCGATCGCGGCGCCGATCGTGTGGGCCAGCAGGGCGCCGTTGCGCTCGCCGGACAGCTCGGCCAGCCAGGCGCCGCCGGGCAGCTCCCCCGCCGCCTTGAGCGCGAGCCGGGTCTTCCCGACCCCCGCGACCCCGGTCAGTGTGACCAGGGACTCCTCCTGTAGCAGCCGCCCCACCTCGGCCAGGTCCACGTCTCGTCCCATGAAGGTGCTCGTCTCGGCGGGCAGGTTGCCTCGCCGCCCCAACGCATCGATCACCAAATCCGCCCTCTCATGCATGGCCGGCCCAGCCAATCATGAGTGCGTAATCGACTGACTACTCAGGGTTGAAGATTGCCCCACCCCGGTGGAGATTCACCACCCCGGGGGAGGAGGTTCGACGGCGGGACGATCCCCCTCGACCTGAACCCGCCGCCGAACCCTGCCGCAACGTCGTCCCCCGCCGCGCGGCGATCGACCGGTCGGCTTCCCCCCTATTCGGCCAACCGGACACGATAAGTATCCGAATGATCGCTGTGTGTTACATCGGGAGGATGCCCGATCCCTTCTCCGATGTGGACCTGGCGGGGGTGGAGCGCCGCACCGCCACCCAGGCGGCGATCTGCACGCGGGACGACATGCGCAGCTTGGCCAGGATGTTCTCCACGTGGGTGTCGGCCGTACGCTCGGCGATCATCAGTCGTTCCGCGAGCTCCCGGTTCGACAGGCCGTCCGCGATCAGCTCGGCCACCTGGAACTCCCGCGGTGTGAGGCAGGCGCCCTCCTTCGGCGGGTCCCCGAGCGCCCGCCGGTAGGCCGCGTCCAGGTCGAGGCCGGCCCCTTCGGCGAGAGCCGTACGGAACGTGGGGCCGCCGGCGAGGCCGCGCGCGATCTCGGCGCAGGTGGAGTGGCGGGCACCCCAGTAGGGCGCCTCGTCCAGCCGGATGCCGGCCTGGGCGCCGAGCCCCTCGACCGCTCCCAGCAGCGTCGCGGCGAGTCCTCCCCTGCCCGTGGCGGCGGCGAGCCACGCCTGGATCTCGAACCCGGCGAGCGCGCCGGCCAGGTCGCCGAGGTCGCGGCCGAGCCGGAGCGCCTCGTGGTTGCGCTCCTCGGCCTCGGCCAGGTCGCCGTTCTCCCAGGCGAGTACGGCCAGGCCCTGGTTGGCGACGGAGCGGCTCCAGCAGTCGCCGTTGAGCGTGCCGCGCCACACCGCGTCGTCGAGCACCTCCTTGGCCCGTACGCCGCCGGACCTGGCCAGGGCGAGGCCCGCCTGGCTGAGGACGCAGGCGGGGTTACGGCCGAGGAGCCAGGCCGGGCCGGTGCCTCTCCGGGCGGCGAGCAGCCCGTCGAGCCGCCGGGCCGCGTCCTCGTCGTCGCCCCCGGCGAACGCGACGACCGCCGCCGCGTGGGCGCCCCACACGTGCGCCCCCGGGCCGCGGCGGCACTCCTCCATCCGCGTACGGGCCCGGTGCACGTCGAAGTGGCGGGCCTCCACCCACGCGGCGGCCCAGAGCGCCTTGACGCGGTGCGGGGTCGGCCGCCCGGTCGCGGCGAGCGCCCGGTCGAGGTAGCGGCGGCCCTCCCGGTGACGGCCGCAGGCGATCCACAGCGGCCACAGCGTCCCGGCGAGCTCGACCGCGACCCGGGGATCTCCGGCGAGGGAGTGGTCGAGGGCGGCCAGGAAGTTCGGCAGCTCATCGGCCATCCGGCGGGCCCACGCGACCTGTCCCGGCCCGGCCCACTCCGCCTCCGCGCGGCGCGCGAGCCGCAGGTAGGCGTCCCGGTGGCGGTCGCGCACGGCCTCCTCCTCACCCAGCTCGCGCAGCCGTTCCGCCCCGTAGGCGCGTACGGCGTGTAGCAGGCGGTAGCGGTCTCCCTCGCGCAGCAGGACGGATTTCTCGACCAGCCGGGCCAGCAGGGCGAACACGTCGTCGCGCGCGAGCGCGCCGTCGGCGCACACGTCCTCGGCCGTCTCGCGTTCGAAGCCGTGGGAGAACACCGAAAGCCGGGCCCACAGCAGCCGTTCGTGGGGCTCGCACAGCTCGTGGCTCCAGCCGATCGCGGTGCGCAGGGTGCGGTGCCTGCTCTCCCCCGTCTCGGACTCGGCGCGGCTCAGCAGCCGGAACCGATCGGTCAGGCGGGCTCTGATGTCCTGGACGGACAGCGCCCGCAGCCGGGTCGCGGCCAGCTCGATCGCGAGCGGCACGCCGTCGAGCTCCTCGCAGAGCCGTACGACGTGGGCGCGGTTGGCGCGATCGACCACGAAGTCGGGCACCGTGGCCACGGCCCGGTCGGCGAACAGCGTCACCGCGTCGGCGCCGAGCGGGAAGACGGTCACGACGTGCTCGCCCGGCGCGTCGAGGGGCTCTCTTCCGGTGGTCAGCACGCGCAGCCCCGGGCAGCGCTCCAGCAGGTGTCCGGCCAGTTCGGCGCACGCGGCCGGCAGGTGCTCACAGGTGTCGAGGACGAGGAGCATCCGCCGGCCGCCGACGCGCGCGGCCACCACGGCGACCTCCGCCTCGCCGGGGCCGCCGGGATCTTCGCCGTCTCCCGGACCGGCCAGGGTCGCGGCGACGTGCGGGAGGAGGTCGCGCGGGTCGCGGAGCGCGGAGAGCTCCACCAGCCAGACGCCGTCGGGGAACCGCCGGTACGCGTCGGCCGCGACCTGGCGGGCCAGCCTGCTCTTGCCGACTCCCGGAGCGCCGGTCAGGGTGACCAGCCGGGCGCGGCCGAGGAGCCCCGCGACGTACTCCCGCTCGTCCGCGCGGCCGACGAAGCTGGCCGGCTCGGCGGGCAGGTTCCCGATCATCGGTCTCCCCGTCTCCGGACGACCCAGGCGGCGACCTGCGTACGGGAGGAGAAGTTGAGCTTGGCCAGGATGTGCTCCATGTGCGCCTCGGCGGTGCGTTTCGAGATCACCAGCTTCTCCGCCACCTCGCGGTTGGACAAGCCGTCCGCGACGAGTTCGGCGACCTCGTGCTCGCGCCGGGTCAGTACCGGCGGGCCGTCCATGTCGGACGTGCGGCGCGGGCAGGGGACGGGCCGGTCGCGGCCGTGACCGCGCGGCGGCCGCCCGGCGCCCGCCCGCGGCACGCGGAAGCGGACCTCGCCGCCGCTCTCCTCGCGGATCAGGAGGGACTTGTCGATCAGGCCGATGAGCGCGTCGAGCAGCTCGGCGGGCGGCGGGATGTCCGCGCAGACCCGTTCGGCGTCGGCCAGGCCGAACAGGCCGGGGAACGCGGCGACCCGCGACCACACATGCCGTTCGTCCGGCGAGCACAGTTCGAGAGCGCGGTCCAGTGCCCCGCGCGCGGCCGTCTCGTGGAAAAGGTCGTCGAGCAGGTCCTCGATCGCCGGCTCGGGTTCGGCGCACAGCCGTCGCGCCGCCAGCTCGATCGCGGAGGGCATCCGGCCGAGCCGTTCGCACAGCCGGGCGGCGGCCTTGCGGTTCACGTCCGCGATGCCGCGGCCGGGCGCGCGGCCGGCCAGCAGCGCGACGGCGTCGGCGGGCGGCAGCGGGCCGACGGGGAGCAGGTGCTCTCCCACAACGCCGAGCGAGCGCCGCCCGGTCGCCAGGATGCGCAGGCCGGGCGCGGTCCTGAGCAGCGACTCGGCGAGCGCCGCGCAGGGCCCGGCCAGGCGTTCGACGCCGTCGAGGACGAGCAGGAGGCGGCCGTCCCCCGTGCCGACCGCCTGGACGGCGGTGCGGGCGAGCGCCGCCGGGCCGGCTTCCCGGGACACGTCCACGACGTGGACCCCGCCGGAGAAGGCCTTGCGCACGCTCCACGCGGCTTCCTCCGCCAGCCGCGACTTCCCGACGCCGGAGAGCCCGGTCAGGGTCACCAGTCGCGAACGGCCGAGCAGCCGCCTGATCTGTGCGATCTCGGCCCGGCGGCCGAGGAAGGCCGGAAGATCGCGTCGCTCCATCGCAGCCTCGAATCGTGGGGGGACTTCACTGCACCCGGCGCTCCGGTGCACGAATGGTAACCCCGGCATCGCGCACGGGAACGGGCGTTTCACCGGTTGCCGTGCCGGAACCGCAATCGCCGCTTCGAGGCGGGCATTAGACTCTGCGCCACTGCCAGCACGCGCGAACGAGGATTGTATGTCTGGGTATGACCGGGTAGTCCAGCCGGCGGCTGGAGACGAGGCACTGGAGAACCACCTCGGTGGGGACGAGGCCAAGAACTACCGGCAGTACGAGTTCGACATGGTCGCGCCGCACGTGGGCCGCTCGATGCTGGAGATCGGATCGGGTCTCGGGCACTTCGCGGAGCAGTTTCTCCCCCGGCTCGACCGGCTCGTGGTGAGCGACTTCGACCCCTACTGCGTAGACCAGCTCAAGCAGCGCTTCGCCAAGCGCGACGACATCTCGGTCCTCCAGTTCGGCCTGCCGACGGAGATCCCCCTGGACGACCCCGTCGACACGGTGATCATGATGAACGTCCTTGAGCACATCGAGGAGGACGTCGAAGCGCTGCGCTCCCTCGCCAAGGTGACCAAGCCGGGCGGGCGCATCGTCATCTGGGTGCCCGGATACATGCAGCTGTACGGCGAATTCGACCGCAAGGTCGGCCACGTCACCCGTTACACCCCGGCGACGCTGGGCCGTACGGTGGTGGCCGCCGGGCTGCGTCCCCAGGTGCTCAAGCCGATCAACTTCCTGGGCGGCATCGCCTGGTGGGCCGCGGTACGGCGCGGCGGGGTGGGCTACCCCGACCCGCGGCTGGTCAAGATCTACGACCGGACCGTCGTCCCGGCCACCCGCTTCATCGAGCGGTTCGTCCGGCCCCCGTTCGGCCAGACGGTCTTCTGCGTCGCCCGCGTTCCCGGCTAGCCATCACGCGCTCGGCCGTACGATCCGGCGTTTCGTGACGAATCCGGTCCGCCGCCGTCCGGGGCTTGCCCGTTTCCTGGGGGTTTCTGGGGCTACTCGCGGGTAGCACGAAGGCATCCACTGCCTCAGGAGGTCGGCATGACCGAATACGCCAAGGCACGCGAGGTCGCCGAGCAGGCCCGAGAGACTGAGTGGGCCCGGCCGAGCTTCGGCAAGCAACTGTTCCTCGGGGACTTCCGGCTGGATCTCGTCCATCCCGCGCCGCGGCTCAGCGAGCGGCAGACGAGGAACGGCGAGCGGTTCCTCCAGACGCTCACCGCGTTTCTGCGCGACAGCGTCGATCCCGCGGTCATTGAGCGTTCCTCCGTCATCCCGGACGAAGTGGTCAAGGGCTTGCGCGGAATCGGCGCCTTCGGGATGACGATCGACGAGCAGTACGGCGGGCTCGGACTGAGTCACCTGTACTACTGCCGCGCGTTGATGCTGGTCGCGTCCTACTCTCCCGCGCTCGCGGCGCTCTTGTCGGCGCACCAGTCCATCGGCGTGCCGCAGCCGCTCAAGCTCTTCGGCACACCGGAGCAGAAGGAGCGTTTCCTGCCCCGATGCGCGCAGGGTGAGATTTCCGCATTTCTCCTGACCGAGCCGGATGTGGGGTCAGATCCGGCGCGGCTGGCGACGACGGCGACGCGCGACGGCGACGCGTACGTCCTCAACGGCGTCAAGCTGTGGACGACCAACGGCGTCGTGGCCGACCTGCTCGTCGTCATGGCCAGGACCGGCGCCCGGATCTCCGCCTTCGTCGTCGAGGCCGACTCCCCCGGCATCACGGTCGAGCGCAGGAACGCGTTCATGGGCCTGCGCGGCATCGAGAACGGCGTGACCCGCTTCCACAAGGTCCGGGTCCCGGCGGAGAACCTCATCGGCCGCGAAGGGCAGGGCCTCAAGATCGCCCTCACCACGCTGAACACGGGCCGGCTGTCGCTGCCCGCGACGTGCGCGGGGGCGGCCAAGTGGACCGCCAAGATCGCCCGCGAGTGGGGCGCGGAGCGCGTCCAGTGGGGCCGACCGATCGGCGAGCACGAGGCCGTCGGTCGCAAGATCTCCTTCATCACCGCCACCGCGTACGCCATCGAGGCCGTGGTGGATCTGGCCGGGCGGCTGGCCGACGACGAGCGCAACGACATCAGGATCGAGGCCGCCCTGGCCAAGCTGTACGGCTCGGAGATGGCCTGGCAGATCGCGGACGACCTCGTCCAGATCAGGGGCGGGCGGGGCTACGAGACGGCCGAGTCGCTCCAGGCCCGTGGCGAGCGCGGGGTACCGGCCGAGCAGATGCTGCGGGACCTGCGCATCAACCGCATCTTCGAGGGCTCCACCGAGATCATGCACCTGCTCATCGCGCGCGAGGCCGTGGACGCCCACCTGACGGTCGCCGGCGACCTCATCGACCCGAAGGCCGACCTGCGGGCCAAGGGCCGGGCGGCGACCCGGGCCGGCGGGTTCTACGCCCGGTGGCTGCCCGGGCTCGTGACGGGGGCCGGCCAGCTCCCGAACTCCTACTCCGAGTTCGGGCCGCTCGCCCACCACCTGAGGTACGTCGAGCGGACCTGCCGCAAGCTCGCCCGCTCCACCTTCTACGGCATGTCGCGCTGGCAGGGGAGGCTGGAGCACCGCCAGGGGTTCCTGGGGCGGATCGTCGACATCGGCGCCGAGCTGTTCGCGATGACCGCGACCTGCGTCCGCGCCCAGGAGGACGCGGCCACGCATGGGAACGCCGCGCTGGAGATCGCGGACACCTTCTGCCGCCAGGCCCGGCTGCGCGTGGACGCGCTGTTCGCGCGGTTGTGGATCAACTCGGACACGGCCGACACCCGGCTCGCCCGCCGGATCCTGGCCGGCCGCTACGCGTTCGTCGACGAGGGCACCCTCGACGCCTCGACGGACGGTCCGTGGATCGCGTCCGGCGCCCCGGGGAAGTCGACCGCGAAGGACGTCCACCGCACCATTCCGTCGTAACCGCCGTGAACGCGGACCGGCCCGGGCGGTCACCCCGCCCGGGCCGGATCGCTCTCATCAGGCCCGGGCGGGGAGAACCCGCCGGGCCTCCGGCGTCAGAGACGCTCGATGATGGTCACGTTCGCCTGGCCGCCGCCCTCGCACATCGTCTGCAGGCCGTACCGGCCGCCGGTGCGCTCCAGCTCGTGCAGCAGCTTCGTCATCAGGATCGCGCCGGTCCCGCCCAGCGGGTGGCCGAGCGCGATGGCGCCGCCGTTCGGGTTGGTCCGGGCCGGGTCGGCGCCGATCTCCTTGAGCCACGCGAGCGGCACCGGGGCGAACGCCTCGTTGATCTCGACGACGTCGATGTCGTCGATGCCCAGCCCGGCCTTCGCCAGGGCCTTCTTGGTCGCCGGGATGGGCGCGGTCAGCATGTACACCGGGTCGTCGCCGGTGAGCGTGAGGGTGACGATGCGGGCCCGGGGCACCAGGCCGTGCTCGCGGACCGCGCGCTCTGACGCGATCAGCACCGCTCCGGACCCGTCGGAGATCTGCGACGAGGTCGCCGCGGTGATCCTCCCGCCCTCGCGCAGCGTCTTGAGCCCGGCCATCTTCTCCAGGGTGGTGTCCGGCCGGGGGCCCTCGTCGTCCTCGACGCCGTTGACGGGGGCGATCTGCTCCTTGAAGTAGCCGTTGGCGACGGCCTTGGCGGCACGCTGGTGGCTCTCGTAGGCGAACCGCTCCAGCTCGTCGCGGCTCAGGTCCCACTTCTCGCACATCAGCTCGGCGCCGCGGAACTGCGAGATCTCCTGCGTGCCGTACCGCTCGACCCACCTGTCGCCGAACGGGAGCGGCATGCCCTTCTCCAGCGCGGCGGTGATGGTCGACCCCATGGGGACGATCGACATCGACTCGACGCCGGCGGCCACGACCAGGTCCTGGGTGCCGGACAGGACACCCTGCGCGGCGAAGTGGATCGCCTGCTGGGACGAGCCGCACTGCCGGTCGATGGTGACCCCGGCGACGTTCTCCGGCAGGCCGGCCGACAGCCAGGCGTTGCGGGCGATGTCCATCGACTGGGGGCCGAACTGCATGACGCAGCCCATGATCACGTCGTCGACGGCGGACGGGTCGACGCCGGTGCGCTCGACCAGCGCCTGGAGCGTGTGCGCGGCCAGGTCGGTGGGGTGGACCGCCGACAGCCCGCCCTTCTTCTTGCCGACAGGGGTGCGGACCGCCCCGACGATGTACGCCTCTGCCACAGTGCCTCCCACAGGAAACCGAGCAATGTTCGGTTATCTGGAGGCTACAACAGAACGTTCATCCATGTATGCCGCGATATGAGAGTTAACCGAAGCCATACCCGGCACACGGCCGCAGACCCCCGGTGAACCGGGACCGTGCGGACCGTGGTCGGCCGCCCCCGCGCCGCGGCGCTCAGTCCTCCGCGTAGCGGGTGCTCGTCATGGTGG
Source organism: Microtetraspora malaysiensis (assembly GCF_050947145.1). Lineage (NCBI taxonomy): Bacteria > Bacillati > Actinomycetota > Actinomycetes > Streptosporangiales > Streptosporangiaceae > Microtetraspora > Microtetraspora malaysiensis. Next base: position 1,298,392 of record NZ_CP191998.1, on the reverse strand, counting down.
CGTACACGATCACGTTGTCCACATAGTGGCCCGTGTTGTGGTTGTACGACCCGCCGCAGGTGATCAGCCTCAGCTCGGCGTTGTCCTGGGAGCCGTAGACCCGGTCCGTGGGGAAGGTCTGCTTGTTCGCCTGCTCGACCCCGCCCACCGTGAAGATCGCCACCGTGCCGTCCATCCGGACGACCTCGATCGTGTCGCCGTGCCTGAGTTCGTGCAGCCGGGTGAAGACGGCGCTGCGCGTCGTGGTGTCCTTGTGGCCCAGCATGACGGCGGGACCCGGCTCACCCGCCGTGGGGCCGCCGCGATACCAGCCGACGAGGTTGTGGTTGTTGATCGGCGGCGTCTCGATGGCGCCGCTCTTGTCGGTGCCGACGGACTTGATCGGAGCGCTCACCCCGATCTTGGGGATGATCAGCCGCTTGGGTGACGACGGTTGCATCGCAGGGGCCGCGGGAAGCGGCGCCACCGGCGGGGGCGCGGTCGCGGCGGCCTGCGTCAACGGCTGGTCCGTGCCGCCCGGCCCGACCGTGGGGGCCAGGCCGTCCGACCTGATCTTCAAGGTCTGCCGGGCCGGCGACTGGTACTCCTCAGGCGAGCCGATGATGAAGAACACGCCGACGACCACGGTCACGATGCCCGCGATCGCGGCCAGGATCAGCACCCCGCGGATGGCCGCCGTGCCGCCACCCTGCGCCTGCGGTTGCGGCTCCGGCTCCTGGTACGCCTGCGGATATACGACCGGGGCCGGGTGGAACACCGGCTGGCCGTACACGGGCGGCGGCTGGCCGGGCGCGCCGTAGGGCGGCACCGGCTGCCCCGGCGGGTACTGGCCCGGTGGGTACTGGCCCGGCGGCGGTGTGGTCACTGCGGGAACCTCACCGTTCGGCGGTGCGCCGCCGGGCCCGCAGCACGAGCCCCCCGGTGGCCGCCGCCAAGACCAGGGCGGTTCCCGTGAGCACGAACATCCGGCCGTCCGGCCCCGCGTCCGCGCCGCCTCCGGTGGCCGCGCCGCCCCCGGGGGTCTTCTTGACCTGCGTGTCCTTGGACGGCTTCGCGGTCACGGTCTTGAGGACGGTGTGCGTTCCCAGCGGCGACGGGGATTCCGTCGGACTCGGCGAGGCAGAGGGGGAGGCGGAGGGCGAGGCGGAGGGCGAGGCGGAGGGGGAAGCCCCGGCCGCCGTCAGCTGAACCGTCGCCAAAGCAGGAAGAGTGTTCGAGGGAGCATCCGCCGCGATCTTGCACTCGTACAGCTTCGCCGGCGTGGCGGCCGCTCCTTCCGCGGCGGGCTTCACCACGTTCAGTGCGAAGTCCTTGGCCGTGAGGACGATGGACGACGCCCCGGCGGACGGGGTGATGGTCAGCGTCGCCGCGGGCAACGGCCCGAGCGGAGATTCCTTGAGTATCTGGGCCGCCACCGAGGCGGAAGGCGAGGGCGTGGAGACCGCCGCCGTCGCGGCAGTCGGGCTCACCGACGCCACGACCGTGGGGTGCAGCTGGATCCACGCGCCCGCCGGGATGTCCTCGGGCGCGGCCAGCGGGGAAGCCACGGGGGCCGTGATGGTCAACGTGGCCGTGAACTGCGTCCCGACCGTCGCGGACGCCGGCGCCTGCAGGTTCACGGTGAAGTCATGGGTCACGGCCGTCTGCGCCTGACCGTCGACATACGGAGTGCAGCTGTACGTCACCGTCTTGCTGTCCGCGAGCGCCCCGACCGCCGAAAAGACGCCGATCAGGACGGCTGCGCTGGCTGCTCCGGCGGCGGCTTTCGTGGCGATACGACGCCGTGCCTTTGACTTCAGCACTTCCTTCACTCCCGTGGTCGGTTTCGGTCGGGGCTTTACCAGGCGTACCAGGATTCCGCGCTTGTGTCTCGGTTAGGTTGAGATCTTATGAACTCTGTCTGGGAATCGCCTCATATGTAGCGAAACAGAGTCAAGAAAACCCGGAGAACCTGGAAGCCTCACTGACCGGTACGGCGCAGCACCATGTACCCCTCGCGGTCGAAAACCGCCTGGTAGCCCTGCTGGAGCAGCTCGTCGACCCGGGCCCGCTGCGCGTCCGGCGAGTTGAACGGGAACACCGGCCGGGCCACGTCGGCGACCACCCAGGGGGCCATCCGGGCCTCTGGCCCCCACACGACCACGGTCGCCCGTCCGGTCAGCGCGGGACCGATCTCGTTCGCGGCCTCCACCACCACGCCGGACGGCACCAGGGCCGACGCCTCAGCGGCGGCCACCGCCCGCGCGTCACGCCGGTAGAAATCGGCGTGCACCAATTGGCCGAGACCGAAACGCGGCACCAGCGTCAGCGCGACCACGACGACGCACACCGCCCAGTGGGCCGGCAGCGCCCGTCCGTCGATCCCGGGCCACCGCCTCCTCACGATGCGGCCCAGGCGGACGATCCCGTCCACCCCCGCGCAGATCAGGATCGCGACCACGAAGGCGTTGTACTGGTAGTCCGGCACCCACCACGACGGGCGGTCCGACAGCAGACGTTCGAGCACGTGCGGTACGGCGATCAGCGTGAGCGGCGAGAACAGGCAGGCGAAGAGCACCGGCCAGCCGAGCAGCACCAGCGTGTCGACCTTGCCCGCGTCGTCGACCAGCAGTGCCAGGGTCCGCAGCGGGTGCGTGACGACGTTCACGGCCAGCTCGCCGACGTCCTGCCCGAGATGCCCGTACGCCCAGAAGTCCCCGGTGTCCCCGCCCAGCATCGGGATCAGCGCGCCGCGCACCAGCCCCGTCCACGCTGCGCCGATCGCCGCGACGCAGACGCCGTCGAACCGGCGGCCGGTGACCAGGAGACAGGCCCCGAAGCCGATGACGGTCAGGCCCATATCCTCCTTGACCAGTAGCAACGCGAACATACAGAGGAACGACGTGAGGAACCGGCGTGCCTGGTAGCGCTCGATCATCGCGGCGGTCAGCACCGGCACGAACGCGACCTCATGAAAATCGAAGTCGGCGGCCTCGGCGACCGGCCACGACAGCGCGTACGCGATCGCGACCAGATAGGCGGGGCCGATCCCGAGGGACCTGCGCGTGAACAGCCACAGGAACGGGATCGCCAGCGCGAAAAGCACCGCCTGCGCGAGAATGAGCGTCTCCGGCCCGTCGCGCAGCCAGTACAGCGGGGCCAGCACCGCCAGGATCGGCGAGAAGTGGTCGCTGAGCTGGAGGTAGTCCATCCCCCGCCCGGTGAACATGCCGAGCACGGGGCTCACCGGCGCGGAGAACCGGGCGTACCCCCGCACCGCCTGGTCGAAGATGACCAGATCGAAGGTGGTCGCCCGGAAGGTGTGCAGGCGGACCATGCCGAGCAACTCGTAGACGACCGCCGCCAGGGCGGTGATCAGCCCGACCCGGTACCGGTGCCTCAGCCACGCCGGCCGGGCCTTCCCCGCCCTCGTCCCGGAGCCGGACACCGCTTCGCCGCCCGAACCGCCGTCGTGATCGGCCGTCTCGGCACCGGCCCCCTCCGGGACGCCGGGACCATCCGGATCCGAGGCGGAACCCGCGCCGTCCCCCTTGACGGGCGGCGCGGAGGTCTCGGAGCCCACCGCCCGCTATTTCGCGTTGCGGGTGCCGGTCATGGTCGCGTACACCACGATGTTGTCCGTGTAGCTGTGGTTCTTGGCGTTGTAGACGCCGCCACAGGTGATCAACCGGAGCCCGGACGTGGCGATGTTGCCATACACCCGGTTCGTCGGGAACGTCGTCTTGCCCACCTGCTCGACGCCGTCCACCGTGAAGATCGCGCTCTTGCCGTCCGCGCGGCGGACCTCGATCTTGTTGCCGCGCCGGAGCTCGCGGAGCCGGCTGAAGACGGCTGCGCCGGAACGGGTGTTCACGTGGCCGAGGATCACCGACGGTCCGAGCTCTCCGGGGGCGGGCCCCAGCCGGTACCACGCGGCGATCTTGGGGCGGCTCAGCGACGGCGTCTGGATCTCGCCCGACTTCAGTACGCCCACCGAGCCGAGCGCGGCGTTGACGCCGATCGACGGGATGCGGATCCTGATCGGCTTGGCCGACGCCGCCTTGCCGGTCTTCGCCGGGGACGAGGACGACGAGGTCGTGGTCGTCGTGATCGTCAGCGGAGGCAGCGGCTGGAGCGCGGGCAGCGGCGGGGGCGCGGTCGGCGCGGCGGCGGTCAGCGACGTCCCCGGACCGCCAGGACCCACGGTCGGCGGCAGGAACGACCCGGCCCCCTGCAGGGCGACCACATCGCCGGGGACCGGCCTCGCGGTCTCCACCTCCTCCTGCGTGGGCGACAGCACGGCGAGCAGCCCGGCCATGATGGCCGCGATGCCGCCGAACGACCCGCCGACCAGCAGCGTGGCGAGCACGGGCTGGGGCAGCGGCTTGCGCGCCTTCGGAGCCGGAGTGGCCACAGGAGCCGGAGCAGCCGCAGGGGCCGGGCCAGCCGCAGGAGCCGGAACGGCGCCGGGTACCGGTGCCGCCACGGGAACCGAGGCGGTCACCGCCGCCGGACCGGTCGCACCGCTGTCGGCGGCCGGGTCCGGCTGCCCCGCGCGGGTCTGCGCGGCGTCGCCGTCGGCCTGGGGCGTGTCGTCGTGCGCGTCAGGAGTCGAGTTCATGGCCGTCAATCCCCTCAAACCGTCCGCGACCGGTCATTGGCGTGCGCCGCGCGCCTGCGCAGGAGCACGACACCGCTGAAAACGCCCCCGAAAACCATGGCGCCGCCGGAGCCGATGAGCAGCGCCGCGGGGGAACGCGGCGTCTCCGGCGCCTCTCCGGTCTGGGCTCCGCCCTTCGGCGTGACCTTCACCTGGGGCGAGGTCGGCGTGCTCGCGGGCAGCGTGATCGTCGTGGTGATCGTCGGCGTCGGGCTGCCGATAACGACCACGCTCGTCAGCTTGCTCTGCGAAGGAGTGGGGGAAGGACTGCCGCCCGGACTCTTACTGGGAGTGGGAGTCGGAGTGGAGCCCCCCGGAGGCGGCGACACCACCGACCCCGACGGGCTGGACGACGGCTCCCCCGACGGGTTGGAGGTGCCAGACGGGTCCCCCGAGTTCGAACCCCCGGGAGACGGCTGCTCCGTCGCGGGATCACCGATGGTGACGTTCACCGAGACCGGCGCGCTGACCAGGTTGCACTCGGCCCGGTAGTCCTTCGGCGGGCTGACCAGCTCCCTGGTGATCACCCGGAACGCGTCGAGCTGGGTCCACTTGCCGTCGTCGACGCTCCTGATCTCAACCTTGTGCTCGCCGTACGGGAGGCCGCGGAAGCGCCACAGGGTCTGCCCGCCCTTGTTGGCGTCGTTCACCGTGCTGCCGTCGTCGTTCTTCGAGGGGTCGATCCGCGGCGGCGACCCGGGCTGGCCGTCGATCAGGATGTCCACCGGCCCCGCGCGCTGGTCCTTCTGCGCGACGTACTCCACGCCCGTGCCGGTGAAGGTGAACTGCGCCCACTTGCCCGCGCTCGTCGTCCGGTGCAGGTCCAGGTGGTGGTCGTTGTTCTGGCTGTCCTGGTCGTTGAGGTCCTGCCAACCGTCGCTGTACAGGATCTCCGGGTCGTCATCGTTAACCATGACCTCGGACGCCGGCGGCCGGAAGTCCACGAACAGCTTGCGCGGGGTCACCTTGAGGGTCCCCGCGCGGTCGATGTGCGCGAAGTCGGAGATCCCCTCGGGGAGATCGAGCGGGCTGCCCTTGACCATGGCGTCCGGCTGGTCGACGCTGCCCATCGGCCTGAGGACGCCTTCCCACGCGCCCGCGAGCTGGATGTTGCCGGTCACCTCGATCTTGCCGCCCTGGGGGAGCCGCGCGGGCGCCCCGAAGCGGGTGACGTCCCGGTAGTTCAGCTTCCACCCGACGTTGAGCGGCTCTCCGACGTTCACCACGGTCGGAACGGTGACCTTCGTCCGGAGACGCACCGTACCTGAGCCCGACTGCGCGATCCCGCCGGTGCAGGCGTAGTCCACGACCAGCTCAGCGGTGCTCGCGCCTGCCGAGAGAGACGGGACCACGATGGCCGCCGCACCTGCCAAGCCCAGGACCGAGGCGGCCACAGTCCTCCGGAGACCCGTTCCCCAGCGATTCACCGCATGCTCCGATCACGAAAGCCGCATTCCGTGCGGCCATAGCAAACCGAGGGTAGATCTTATGGGTTTCACCAATCCCCCAGGAGGGCGAAAAGCGGAAAGGTGGCGTACTTGTAACCCAGCGTTCCCTTTGATCCGCCATCCGCCCGATTTGCGACGCCGGCGGCGCCCCCACGATCGCCCGCGCCCCCGCCCGCCGGGCGACCCGGGACACGTCCGGCCGGTATACCTCCGAGTAACAGAATCGTATTCTGGTCAGCGAGATGTCCCCCGGCCCGGAAGGCGTGTCCGATGCAGCGAGACCTCTTCGAGGACGAGCACCTCCTCTTCCGCCAGACCGTCCGCGAGTTCCTGGCCCGCGAGGTGGTGCCGCACCATCCCCAGTGGGAGAAGGACGGCATCGTCCCGCGCGAGGTCTGGAAGAAGGCGGGCGAGATCGGCATGTTCGGCTTCTCCGTCCCCGAGCAGTACGGCGGATCCGGCATCACCGACTTCCGCTACAACGCCGTGGTCGTCGAGGAGATCATCAGGGCCGGCGCGAGCGGCCTCGGGTTCTCCCTCCACAACGACGTCATGGCGCCGTACTTCGTCGATCTGACCGACGACGAGCAGAAGGAGCGCTGGTTGCCCGGGTTCGTGTCGGGCGAGCTGATCACCGCGGTCGCCATGACCGAGCCGGGCGCGGGCAGCGATCTGCAGGGCATCCGCACCACCGCCGTACGCGACGGCGACCACTACGTGGTCAACGGGCAGAAGACGTTCATCACCAACGGCATCAACTCGGACCTTGTCGTGGTCGTGACCAAGACGGATCCGACGGCCGGGGCCCGCGGCACCACCCTGTTCGTGGTCGAACGGGGCATGGAGGGCTTCACCCGGGGCCGCAACCTCGACAAGATCGGCATGCACGCGCAGGACACCGCCGAGCTGTTCTTCGACAATGTCCGGGTCCCCGTCGCCAACCGGCTGGGGGACGCGGACGGCCAGGGCTTCGTCCAGCTCATGAACAACCTGCCGCAGGAGCGCCTGTCCATCGCCGTCGCCGCGGTGGCCGCGGCCGAGGCCGTGCTGGAGACCACCATCGAGTACTGCAAGAACCGCACGGCGTTCGGCCGGAGCATCGGCTCCTTCCAGAACACCCGGTTCGTCCTCGCGGAGCTGGCCACCGAGGTCGAGATCGCCCGCCACTACGTGGACAAGTGCGTCACCGTGCTGAACCGCCGCGAGCTGACGGTCGTGGACGCGGCCAAGGCCAAGTGGTGGACCACCGAGCTGCAGAACAAGGTCGTGGACCGCTGCCTGCAGCTCCACGGCGGCTACGGCTACATGACGGAATATCCGGTGGCCAAGGCCTGGCTCGACAGCCGGGTGCAGACCATCTACGGCGGCACGACCGAGATCATGAAGGAGATCATCGGCCGGTCCTTCGGCTTCTAGGATTCCACCGGCTCAGCGCATGTGCTGGCCCCAGATGAGCAGCATGGCGATCACGAACACGATCATCACGCCCGTGTATCCGACTGCGCCGAGCCGGAAGAACCTGCGCACTTTGTTGAGCAACCAGGCGAACAGGAAGGCCAGGAAGACCAGCAGGATGAGTCCGGGGTCCATGCCGACCAGTATGCGGCGGATTCTCCGCGTGTGCGGGGGTAAACCGACGCCGGCCCGGCGGTTCGGGTCATACGCCGAGGTCAGCGGGACTCCGGCCGGGGCAGCGGTCAGCCGCCCGTGGTCTCCAGGATGACCCGGGCGACCAGCGCGGGATCGTCGCTCATCGGCACGTGGCCGCAGCCCGCCAGCAGCTTGGCCCGCTGCTGCGCCCACCGCCCGGCGCGTACGGCCTGACGGCGCGGCAGGAGCCGGTCGCGGTCGCCCCAGGCGATCGTGATCGGCGCCTTCGGCGGCGGGGGCGGGGCCAGCCACGCGAAGCAGTTCAGCATCTCGTCGAAACCCGCGGCGTTCCGCAGCGCCTCCGTGCCGAGCAGGATCTCCTCGTCGGGGATCCTGGTCGGGTCGGCCACGAGCAGCCACAAGGAGGCCGCCCGCCCGAGGGCCGACGACATCAACGCCGCGGCCGTCCCCTCCGACGTGCTGCGCGCCGCCTTCCGCAACGCCCGCAACGCCGTGCGCGCGTACAGCAGTTCGGTGCGGGACCAGAACCCGGCGGGAGACAGCGCGACGGCGCTGCGGACGACACCGCGCGAGGCCATGTCGAGCGCCACGTAACCGCCCAGCGAGTTGCCCGCGACATGCGGCTGCGAGATGCCGAGCTTGTCGCAGAACTCCTCGATCGCGAACGCGGCCGTCTCCGCGTTGTACGGCGTTTCCGGCGGGAACGGTGGCGACGCGCCGAACCCGGGAAAGTCGACGGCGATCACATCGTGCCGCTCCGCGAGCAGATCCATGACCGGCAGCCACGCCTGCCAGTGGTGCCCGATGCCGTGCAGCAGGACGAGAGGCGGCCCCGTCCCCCGGCGCTCGTACGTCAGCTCCATACGTGCGAGTCAAGCACCCGAGGGGCGGTGCCGTACAGGACGACTCAGCGACCGCCGACCGGAATCTCGAACCAGACCGCCTTGCCCTCGCGGGTGGGACGCGACCCCCAGCGCTTGGCGAGCTGATCGACGAGGTAGAGGCCGCGGCCCCCCTCGTCGTTCTCCCCGGCGCTGCGGATGCGCGGCAGCCGCAGGTCCTGGTCGAACACCTCGACCCACACGGACTCCTCGCCGCGGCGCAGCCGCAGCGTGAACTCCTTGTCGCTGGCGACCTCGTCCTCGAAGCCGGGGACGTCCCACGACTCGTCGAACGGCAGCGGCGGACCGTCCATGATCAGGTCACGGCGGGGGACGTTGGCGCTCGCCGCGTGCAGCACCACGTTGGTGACGACCTCGGACACCAGCAGGCAGGCCAGCTCGGCGCGCTCCTCCGGGACCTCCCAGCGCTCGAACGCGTCGGACGCCATGCGCCGCGCCTCACCCACCATGATCGGCTGGGCGGGGAACGTCTGCTCCTCGTACTGGAGCTCGGCGCCGACCGAGCGGATCACGAGGATCGCCATGTCATCGTCGATCTCTCCGGGGATGGCGCTGGTCGCCGCGTCGGCGATCCGCTCGACGCTGTCCCCGGCGATCTTCGCGACCTTGTCGCAGAGCATCCGCAGCGTCTCGTCCTCGCTCGGCTGCGGCTCCTCCGAGTCACGCGGGGGCCGCCGGTCGACCAGGCCGTCGGTGTAGAGCAGCAGCGCCGCGCCGGGTGGCAAGACCCGGGTCTCCTCCTTGTAGACCAGGTCGGCGTGGACGCCCTTGGCGTGGACGCCGAGCGGCTGACCGACCTCGCTGATGTCGAGCTCGCTGACGTTGCCGTCGACGATCAGCAGCGGCGGCGCGTGCCCGGCGTTGGCGAACGAGAGCTGCCGCGACCAGGCGTCGTAGACGAGGTACTGGCAGGTGACGATCGGCGGGTTGGTGATGTCCTCGCCGAAGTCGTCGCGTTCGGGGGCGGCGACGATCCGGGTCCACTCGTCCAGGCGGGCGAGGATGTCGGCGGGCGGCTTGTCGTCCTGGGCGAAGGCGCGCAGCGCGGCGCGGAGCTGCCCCATGACGGCGGCCGCCTTGGCCCCGCGGCCCTCGACGTCGCCGATGACGATGCCGACCCGGCCGGCCGACAGCGGGATCACGTCGTACCAGTCGCCGCCGACCTGTGTCTGGATGCCCTGACCGTGCGAGGCGAGCGGCGCGGCCGGGCAGTAGCGGACCGCGATCTCCAGACCGTCGAGCGCCGGCAGCTCGCGCGGCAGCAGGTGTTTCTGGAAGGACTCGGCGGTGTGCCGCTCCTCCTCGAACAGCAGCGCGTTGTCGACGGCGATCGCCACCCGGGTGGCGATCGCGCCGACGAAGTCGCGGTCGAACGTGTCGTAGTGCGGCGAGCGCCGGTCGGTGAGGTTGGACAGGCTGAGGTACATCAGGCCGAGCGTCTCGCCGCGGACGCACAGCGGCGCCACGATGGCGGAGGTCATGCCGATCTCGCCGCAGATGCGGACCGACGCCTCGCTCGGCGCGGGATAGCTGACCTGGGAGAAGTCCTCGATGAGGATGGTCTCCTGGCGGCGCAGGGCCGTGTCGGCGTAGTGACCGGGGGGATACCTGACCTCGCCGCCGACCGGCAGCCACGACTCCGGCGGCGGCGACCAGCCGTTCACATGGTGGGAGACCTTGCGGATCAGCCGGTCGCCCTCGACCAGCTCGATGAAGCAGTGGTCCGCGAACTGCGGCACCAGCATCTCCGCGACCCGGTTGAGCGTCTCCTCGACGTACAGCGAGCCGGCCAGCCGCTCGCCGATGCGCTCCAGCAGACCGAAGCGGTCCTTCTCGCGCTCGTTGCTGCGCATGGCCTCGCGTGCGGTGATCACGATGCCGGTGACCGAGCCGGACGGATGCCGCAGCGGGACGGCCTGGGCCCGCACGTAGATCATCGTGCCGTCGGCGCGGACGATGTCGAAGGTGCCCTCCCAGACGCCTCCTCTGAGCACGCTCTTGGCCAGCTCGGCGGTCAGCGGGTGGTCCTTCTCGGTGATGCCGAGAGAGAGGAGCGACTCCTTGCCCTCGTCCCCGCCCGGACGGCCGAACAGCCGCTCGGCGAACGGGTTCCAGTAGAGGACGTTGCTGAATCTGTCGGTGACGACGACGGCCATCTCGGCCTGGTCCAGCACGGAACCGGCGGTGAGGTGGTCCGCGCTGTCCTGCGAGAGGTCCCCCCAACGTTTCATCCGACGATCACCCCTTGGGGGCGGGTGTTCGCAAAGCGGACCACTGGCGCTCCTGCCTGAACAGAGGCTGGGTTCTGACGAGAGAGGAGGGGCTCCCTGTTGTGACTCACCAAACGAATTCGATCATCGTCTCGTGACGAAGACGTGCGCGGCGACGTCGCGCGGAAGTTCCACAAGGTCGATCTCCGCTTCACCGTCACCCGTCACCCGTACACCGTCATCGCTCGCCGCGAGCGTCACCTCGCGTCCGGGTTGTATCCCAACTTGCTTGAGTTTAAGCATCACGGCGGGATCGCTTTGCACTTGTTCGCTAATTCGGCGCACTACAGCGGGTACGTCCCTGGGTCCGGCCAGATCGACCAGGGACAGAACCTGATCGTCCTTGACCGAACCGGGCTGCTCTACGCCCAGTTCGCCGAGCCCCGGGATGGGGTTGCCATGCGGGCACGCGGTGGGGTTGTCGAGGAGACCCACCAGGCGCGTCTCCACCGATTCCGACATCACGTGCTCCCAGCGGCACGCCTCGATGTGCACCTCCTCCCACGGCAACCCGATCACCTGGGTCAGGAGGCACTCGGCGAGGCGGTGCTTGCGCATGACCCTGATCGCCAGGGTGCGGCCGAGGTCGGTCATGCTCAGATGGCGGTCGCCCTCGACCTTGACCAGCCCGTCGCGTTCCATCCTGGCGACCGTCTGGCTGACAGTGGGGCCGCTCTGCTGGAGCCGCTCCGCGATGCGCGCGCGCAGCGGAACGATGCCCTCCTCCTCCAGCTCGAAGATCGTCCGGAGGTACATCTCGGTTGTATCGATCAGGCCGTGTGCGGTCAACGTTCCTCCCGTCCTGTAATCGATGCTACGAGCTTCCGATGTGTTCGCAGCCGACCCTATTGGGGAAGCGACATGGGATGGCAAACATCGGTGCGGAACGTTTTCTTCCGGGGGAGATGAGCCTCCCCGCGCTACGTGAGGCCGCCCGCCGGTGCCAGGGATGCGACCTCTACCGGAACGCCACACAGACCGTCTTCGGAGAGGGCGTTCCGGACGCCCGCTACATGCTCGTGGGCGAGGAACCGGGGGATCAGGAAGACCGCCAGGGGGCGCCGTTCGTCGGCCCCGCGGGCCATGTGCTGGACCGCGCCCTTGAGGAGGCGGGCATCGACCGCGACACCGTCTACGTGACCAACGCCGTCAAACACTTCAAGTTCCAGCCGCGCGGCAAGCGCAGGATCCACCAGAAGCCGACCGCCGCCGAGATCGACGCGTGCCACCCGTGGCTCACCGCGGAGATGAGCCTGGTGAACCCGGAGATCACGGTGGTCCTCGGCGCCACCGCAGCACGCGCGCTGCTCGGTCCCGCGTTCCGGGTGACCCGGGAGCGCGGACGGCCCCTCCCCCGTTCGGAGGGCGGCTTCTACCTCGCCACCGTGCATCCCTCGTCGATCCTCCGGGCGCCGGACAGGGACGCGGCCTACGCCGGTTTCCTCTCCGATCTCCGGGTCGCCGCCGCGCTGCCCTGAACGGCGTCGCGTGGCCCACGAGGGTCAGGGCGCGAGGCGCTCCAGAACCCATCCCGTGCCGGCCCGCCGGTAGCGAAGCCGGTCATGCATCCGGTCGGTCTGCCCCTGCCAGAACTCCATCTCCTCCGGGATGACCCGGAACCCGCCCCAGAAGTCCGGTGTCGGCGGATCCTCCGGCCAGCGCTCGGCCAGCGCCGCGTACCTTTCGTCCAGTTCCTCGCGGGACCGCACCACCGCCGACTGGCGCGACGCCCACGCCGCGACGCGGGAGCCGTACGGGCGGGAGCGGAAGTAGGCGTCGGAGTCCTCGCGGGACACCCGGACGACGCGGCCCTCGATGCGGACCTGGCGGCGGATGGGGTGCCACGGGAAGAGCAGGCAGGCCCGCGGGTTCTCGGTGAGATCGCGGCCCTTTCGGGACTCGTAGTTGGTGAAGAAGACGAAGCCGCGCTCGTCGAAGCCCTTCAACAGGACAGTGCGCGCGGACGGCCGGCCACCGGCGGAACTGGTGGCCACGATCATGGCGTTGGGCTCGGGCAGCCCGGCCTCGACCGCGTCGGCGAACCACACCGCGAACTGGCCCACCGGGTCGTCGGCGAGGCCGGATTCGAGCAGGGGTTCGCCCTCGTAGCTGTGCCGGAGGCCGGGCAGATGAGAAGCGGTGTCCACGGAACGGTATTGTTGCGCGCTTGACAGAGGACGCCTGCATCAGCCCCTACCAGGGACAACGGCGTTTCATAGGGACCGGCGGGAACCCAGTGGAACCCTGCGGGTTAAATTGACCCGCCGGTATCTCGACATCAAGGCTTTTGACTTCACAAGAGAGGGAGGCGGCCGAAGTGTCCGACTTCAAACCCGGACTCGAAGGCGTGGTGGCTTTCGAGACCGAGATCGCGGAACCGGACAAAGAAGGGGGCGCCCTTCGCTACCGGGGCGTCGACATCGAGGAACTCGTGGGCCGTGTCTCGTACGGACACGTCTGGGGCCTGCTCGTCGACAACGAGTTCCAGCCGGGACTGCCTCCGGCCGAGCCCTACCCCGTTCCTGTCCACTCCGGTGACATCCGCGTCGACGTGCAGAGCGCGCTCGCGATGCTCGCCCCCGCGTACGGCTTCCGCCCGCTTCTCGACATCGACGACGCCCAGGCCCGCGACAACCTCGCCCGCGCCTCGGTGACCGCGCTGTCGTTCGTGGCGCAGTCCGCCCGTGGCCTGGGCCTGCCGATGGTTCCGCAGAAGCGCGTCGACGAGGCGCAGAGCATCGTCGAGCGGTTCATGGTCCGCTGGCGTGGCGAGCCGGATCCCAAGCACGTCAAGGCCATTGACGCGTACTGGACCTCGGCGGCCGAGCACGGCATGAACGCCTCCACGTTCACCGCCCGTGTGATCGCCTCCACCGGCGCCGACGTCGCCGCCGCCCTGTCGGGCGCGGTGGGCGCGATGTCCGGTCCGCTGCACGGTGGCGCCCCCGCCCGCGTGCTGCACATGATCGAGGGCGTCGAGCAGGTCGGCGACGCCAAGAAGTACGTCCAGGCCGAGCTGGACAAGGGCCAGCGGCTCATGGGCTTCGGTCACCGCGTGTACCGGGCCGAGGACCCCCGCGCCCGGGTGCTGCGCCGTACGGCCAAGGAGCTGGGCGCGCCGCGCTACGAGGTCGCCGCCGCTCTGGAGCAGGCCGCTCTGGAGGAGCTGCACGCCCGCAAGCCCGACCGCGTGCTCGCCACCAACGTCGAGTACTGGGCCGCGGTCGTCCTCGACTTCGCCGAGGTTCCGTCCCACATGTTCACCTCCATGTTCACCTGCGCGCGCACGGCCGGCTGGGCCGCGCACATCCTCGAGCAGAAGCGCACGGGCAGGCTGGTCCGCCCCAGCGCCAACTACGTCGGCCCTTCCCAGCGCTCGATCAACGACGTCCCCGGCGCGGCCGAAGTCATCGACAAGATCTGAGCTGAACACGGCCGGCGTCCCGTCGGCTGTCTCCCCGATTCGGCCCGCACATCCGGTGCGGGCCGTTTCCGTTTTCCGGCCTCTCCCGAGAGGCTTCTCCCCCCGGACGCGCGGACGCGCGGACGGCGCGGTCAGGGGCGGCCGGACTGCTCGCTCGGCGGCGCGTCGCCCCTGCCGGAGGTTGTCGCCGGAGTTCGCGACCAGCACCCGGAGCCGCGGCGTGCTGGTGACCGTGTGCTGGTACTCCTCGACCGCCGCCAGCTCGGCCAGGGGATGATCCACCTCTGGTACGCCTGCCGGAGGTCCTGGCAGAAGGCGTGGATCAGCAGCCGGTCGATCTCGTCGTCGCTCGCGTTGGCCAGCCGGAGGGCGTATCTGGGCAGCCGTTCGAACCGCCGCCTCGTCAGGTAGGGCTGCCGCCTGAACCAGCCGTTGAAGAACGATCCCCTGATGGACAGCACCGCCTGCAACGCCGTACCGGACAGGGCCACAAGGATGCCGAGCGCCCACGGGATCAGGCCCACCAGGTCCGACGCGCCGCCGGCCAGCCACACCGCGAGCGTGCCCAGCGGCACCCAGGTGGTGGCCGCGCGCCCGATGAAGTCCGCCGCGGTCCTGCGGTTCCGGTCGCCGCCGAACCGGGCCCTGCGCCACGCCTTGACCCGTTCCTTGAACTCGTCCTGGCCGGTGCGCGAGTGCGGGGTGGGCGGCCACCGGCCGGCGGCGCCGGCTCCGTCCCGCGCGTCGTCGTCGGCGGGCCGGTCGTCGCGCTGCCGCCTGGCCCACAGGACGAACTGGACGAGCGGGAAGCGGGGCGGCGGCAGGAACGACCCGGGCACCGGCTTGCCGAGCTGCCCGTGCTCACCCGCCAGGGCCGCCACCAGGTCGTACAGCGTGCCGTACTCACCGGACTCCACCGACGCGTGCGGGACGACGTCCTGGAAGGGCGCGGCGAGCCGCGCGGCCGCCTCGGTGGCGCCCCCGTCCGGACCGGTGACGACGATGATGGGAAGGGGCTGATCGGCACGCCAGAACCACGGCCTGTGGACGAGCTGCTCAATGGCGTCATGCGGATCGGCCACGACGGGTGTCTCCCGGACGGAACCGCTTGTTTCGGCTCAGTGCATGATCAATTGCTGTGGCACACCATGATGTCTCACATTGCGGACCTGGGTCTAGGCCATGGCCGCGGCTCACTACGCTGGATGTGTGGCTGACATCGTGATTCCCACTGACATCAAGCCCGCCGACGGCCGATTCGGCTGCGGGCCCTCGAAGGTACGCCCCGAGCAGCTCTCCGCTCTCGCGGGAGCCGGCGCGAGCATCATGGGCACCTCGCACCGCCAGAAGCCGGTCAAGAACATGGTCGGCCGGGTGCGCGCGGGCCTGTCCGAGCTGTTCTCCCTCCCCGAGGGATACGAGGTCGTCCTCGGCAACGGCGGCACCACCGCGTTCTGGGACATCGCCGCCTTCGGCCTGGTGCGCGAGAAGTCGCAGCACCTCCAGTTCGGCGAGTTCTCGTCCAAGTTCGCGACCGTGGTCAAGAAGGCGCCCTGGCTGGGCGAGCCGACGGTGATCAAGTCCGAGGTGGGCAGCCACCCCACGGCGGTGGCCGAGGAGGGCGTCGACGTCTACGCGCTCACCCACAACGAGACCTCCACCGGCGTGGCCATGCCGATCAAGCGCGTCGGCGACGACGGCTCGCTGGTCCTGGTCGACGCGACCAGCGGCGCGGGCGGCCTGCCCGTCTCGGCCGAGGAGTTCGACGTCTACTACTTCGCCCCGCAGAAGAGCTTCGCCTCCGACGGCGGCCTGTGGATCGCGCTGTTCTCGCCCGCGGCGCTGGCCCGGGTCGAGGAGATCACCGCCTCCGGCCGCTACGTCCCCGAGTTCTTCAGCCTGCCGGTCGCGATCGACAACTCCACGAAGAACCAGACGTACAACACCCCGGCGCTCGCCACGCTGTTCCTGCTGGCCGAGCAGATCGACTGGATGAACTCCCAGGGCGGCCTGGCCTGGACGACGGCGCGCACGGCCGACTCGGCCTCCCGGCTGTACACCTGGGCGGAGAAGAGCTCCTACGCCACGCCGTTCGTCACCGACCCGGCGCAGCGGTCCAACGTGGTCGGCACGATCGACTTCGATGAGTCGATCGACGCCGCCGCCGTGGCGAAGGTGCTGCGCGCCAACGGCATCGTCGACACCGAGCCGTACCGCAAGCTCGGCCGCAACCAGCTCCGCATCGCGATGTTCCCGGCCATCGACCCGGCCGACATCGAGGCGCTGACCGGCTGCGTCGACTACGTGGTCGAGCGCCTCTGATCAGCTCCCGTCCAGGACGCCACCGGGCCGGCACGCCAGCGCGCGTGCCGGCCCGCGGCATGCCTGGGCCCGTGCCCGGCGGGCAAAGAAGTCATCAGACCTCCGTAGAGTTTTCTCCCGCAACGCACAGAAATGGGACAGGAGCGACGGTGACTACGACTTCGGGGGATCTGCGGGCTCGGCAGCGCAGCCTGGGATACCTGATGTTTGCCAGCAGGTGGCTGCAGGTGCCCCTCTACCTCGGGTTGATCGTCGCCCAGGGCGTCTACGTGTGGCAGTTCATGGTCGAACTGTGGCACCTGGTCACCGGCGACTTCAGTGCCAGCGGCATGAACATCGAGCAGTCGGTGATGCTCAGCGTGCTCGGCCTCATCGACGTCGTGATGATCTCGAACCTGCTCATCATGGTGATCGTGGGCGGATACGAGACGTTCGTGTCACGGATCCGCCTTGAGGGCCACCCTGACGAGCCCGAGTGGCTGTCCCACGTCAACGCGAACGTACTCAAGGTCAAGCTGGCCACCGCGATCATCGGCATCTCGTCGATACATCTGCTGCAGACCTTCATCAGGGCTCGTGAGATGAACACCGACACGATGCTGTGGCAGACCGTGATCCACCTGGTGTTCATCGTGTCCGCGATCGGGCTGGCCCTCATCGACCGGATGCTCAACTCCTCGGCCCACGACCGCGACCACTGACCGACGGAAGGGCGCCTTCGGGACACAGGCGGCCCGGAGGCGCCCCAGAAGCGCCGCAGACGGCCGAGCGCCGCCGCCCACCCTCTTCCCGTCACACCCCGGGCGACGGCCGCTCCTGGACGCAGTCAGACGCTCCCGGGCCTGGCGGGCCTCAGACCCCGTCCCGTACGGCACGGCGGCGCAGCAGCCAGGCGGCGAGCACCCCGCCGATCAAGCCGAAGAGGTGGCCCTGCCACGAGATCCCCGGCTCGCCCGGCAGCGCGCCCCACAGGATCGAGTAGTACAGGACGGCGACGACCACGCCGAGCAGGATGTCCAGGGCGCGCCGGTCGAACAGGCCGCGCGCGACGACGTACCCGAAGTAGCCGAAGACGAGGCCGCTGGCGCCGACCGTGAGCGTGCCCGGCGGGCTCGTCAGCCAGACGCCGGCGCCACTCACCAGAACGACGATGAGGCTGGCCCACAGGAACCTGCCGACACCGCGTATCGCGGCCAGGAAGCCCAGGATGAGCAAGGGCACCGAGTTGGCCATCAGATGGCCGAACCCGTCGTGCAGGAACGGAGCGAACAGGATGCCGGGCAGACCCTGGGGTTCCTGCGCGACGATGCCGTACTGGTCGAGCGCGCCGTCCTCGACGTAGTCCACGACCTCGACCGCCCACATGGCGCCCAGGAGGACGGTCATGACGATCACGCTGCCGAGAGCGCCGCTCAGGAGACCGGCGACGCGGTCACGGGCCGACCGACCGGGAGGGGGAACCGGTTCCCCGGAATCGTTCATCTCTTCACGGTACGTGCTGTGTCTATTTGCGCTCGCTCCGCTCGCGCGGCTCGGGGCGCCCGAAGTCGGCTCGTGCCCTCGTCACGTCCTCACTCGTTCCTCGCTCCGGGCGCTCCTCAGTTACTTCACCGCCGCGCCCCTCGCAGAGCCGCTCGTCCCTCGCTCCCCACTCGTTCCTCAGTCCAGACACCGCCGCGCCCCTCGCGTGATGGTTTCGTGCCGTAATGATTCCTGGCGCTCGCGCGGGCTCGGGGTGGGGTCCCGTCCCCTCGGCGGGCGGCCGGAGGGGACGGGGACGCGGCGACGGCGTCAGGCGCCGGTCCACCTGGGCGCGCGCTTCTCCGCGAACGCGGCGGCGCCCTCCATCGCGTCGGCGGAGCCGAAGACCGGGTTGGCGATCTCGCCCTGCCTGGCGAACATCTCCTCCCGCGACCAGTCGGCCGACTCGACCACGATCTTCTTCGTCGCGGCCAGCGCCAGAGGGGCGTTGGCCGCGATGGCGCGGGCCAGCTCCAGGGCTCCGGCGAGCGCGCCGCCCACCGGGGTGACCCGGTTGACCAGGCCCAGCTCGTACAGCCGGGCCGCCGGATAGTGGTCGCCGGTCAGGGCGATCTCCATGGCGACGTGGTAAGGGATGCGCCGGGGCAGCCGCATGATGCCGCCCGCGGCGGCGACGAGACCGCGCTTGGGCTCGGGCAGCCCGAACTTGGCCTCCTCGGACGCGACGACGACGTCGCAGGAGAGCACCAGCTCGAAGCCGCCGGCCAGGGCGTACCCCTCGACCGCCGCGACGAGGGGCTTCTTCGGCGGGTTCTCGGTGAGCCCGCCGAACCCGCGGCCCTCGACGACCGGCATGTCACCGTTGAGGAAGCCCTTCAGGTCCATGCCCGCGCAGAACGTGCCGCCCGCGCCGGTGAGCACGATGGCGGAGACGTCCTTGCGCTCGTCCAGCTCGTCCATCAGCGCGGCGATCCCCCGGGCCACCGGGCCGTTGATCGCGTTCCTGGCCTGAGGACGGTTGATCGTGACGACGGCGACGCCGCCGTCGACCTCTACGAGAACCTCGTCGGACACGTGATCCCCTTGCTTACTTGGGCTGGAAGCGGATGCCGCCGTCGAACCGGATGACCTCGCCGTTCATGTAGTCGTTCTCGATCAGGCTGCGGACGAGGTGGGCGAACTCCGACGGGCGTCCCATGCGCTTCGGGAACGGCACGGGCGCGGCCAGCTTGGCCTTGAACTCATCGGCGTTCTTGTCGCCGATCTTGCCGTAGATCGGGGTGTCGATGATCCCCGGGCAGATCGTGAGCACGCGCACGCCGACCGCCGCGAGGTCGCGGGCGGCAGGGAGGGTCATGCCGATGATGCCGCCCTTGGACGCGGAGTAGGCCACCTGGCCGGTCTGGCCCTCGATGCCCGCGACGGAGGAGGTGTTGATGACCACGCCCCGCGCGCCGTCGGCGTCCACCGGCTCGGTCTTGGCCATCGCCGCCGCGCCGATGCGCATGAGGTTGAAGGTGCCGATCAGGTTGACGTCGATGACCTTGCGGTAGGACGCGAGGTCGTGCGGGGAGCCGTCCCGCCCGACCGTGCGGGCCGCCCAGCCGATGCCGGCGCTGTTGACCACCGCGCGCAGCGGCTTGCCGGTGGCGACCGCGGCGTCGACCGCCGCCTGCACCGACGCCTCGTCGGACACGTCCGTCTGGACGAAGACGCCGCCGAGCTCGTCGGCGATCGCCTTGCCCTGCTCCGCGTTCAGATCGGCGATGACCACCGTCGCGCCGGCGCCCGCCAGCGCGCGTGCCGCCGCCTCACCGAGGCCGCTGGCACCGCCCGAAATGATCGCTGCTGCTCCGTTGAGATCCATAGCCGGACCTTAACGCGACAACCGAATGAAGTTCTACTCAGGGTGGGTCAAAATAGCGGTGTCCACGTCGGCATAGACCTTCATGCGCCGGTCGAGCCCGGTCGTCCGCAGGATGCGCGCCACTGGCGGCTGCGGCGCGGCCAGGCAGACGCCCCCGCCCTCGCTCGTCGCGAGCCGCCACGCCTCGATCAGCACGCTCAGCCCGCTGGAGTCCATGAAGGACAGCTCGGCGAGATCGAGGACGATGGTCGCGCCGTCCTGCATGATCGCGTCGCGTACCTCATCGCGCAGTATCGGGGCGGTGAACAGATCGAGCTCTCCCGCGACGACCACGACGACGGCGCCCGAGAGCGATCGACGCGCGAGCCGCAGCTTCATCGTGGACCTCCTCAGCGAGGCCACTTTACTTCGACATCACCGTGGGCGAAGTTCACGATAGTGATCAAAGGGCCGGGACGGCGAAGCCGTACGGCAATTCGAGCCGGTGGGCGGCGAGCAGGTCGGCGTCGGTGAGCAGGTCGCGAGTCGGACCGTCGGCCGCGATCACGCCGCCGGACAGGATGAGCGACCGCTCGCACAGCTCCAGCGCGTACGGAAGGTCGTGCGTGACCATCAGCACCGTCACGTCCAGGTTGCGCAGGATCTCGGCCAGCTCGCGCCGGGCGGCGGGGTCGAGGTTGGACGACGGCTCGTCCAGCACGAGGATCTCCGGCTCCATCGCGAGCACGGTCGCCACCGCGACCCGCCTGCGCTGACCGAAGGACAGGTGGTGCGGCGGCCGGTCGATCGCGTCGAGCATGCCGACGTGATCGAGGGCCTCATTGACCCGCCGGTCGAGCTCGGCGCCGCGCATCCCGAGGTTGGCCGGCCCGAACGCGACGTCCTCGCGGACGGTCGGCATGAAGAGCTGGTCGTCGGGGTCCTGGAAGACCAGTCCGACCCTGCGGCGGATCTCCTTCATCGTGTCCGCGCGCACGTCCAGCCCGGCCACGCGGACCGAGCCGTGCCCGGCGGTGAGGATGCCGTTGAGGTGCATGACCAGCGTCGTCTTGCCCGCGCCGTTGGGGCCGAGCAGGGCGACCCGCTCCCCCCGCCCGATCGTCAGGTCCACCCCGAACAGCGCCTGCGTGCCGTCGGGGTACGCGTAGGCCAGGCCGCCGACCTCCAGAGAGGGAACGGGGTGAGATGTCACGAGAGGCTCCAGGAGAGTACGGCCGTCGCCACGGCGAGACCGGGGAGCAGTCCCGCGGTGCTCCACTGCCGAAGCGATGCCGACAGATCACGAATTATCGGCATCTCTCCGGTATACCCGCGGCTGAGCATCGCGAGGTGCACCCGTTCGCCCCGCTCGTACGAGCGGATGAACAGCGCGCCGGCCGACTTGGCCAGCACCGGGATCTGCCGGGCGTCCCGGGCGACGAAGCCACGGGACTCGCGGGCGATCCGCATCCGGCGCATCTCGTCCATGATCACGTCCATGTAGCGGAGCATGAACATCGCGATCTGTACCAGGAGCTGCGGCAGCCGCAGCCGCTGCGCGCCGAGCAGCATCATCCGCGGCTCGGTGGTGGCCGCGAGCAGGATCGAGGCGACCACGCCGAGGGTGGCCTTGGCCAGGATGTTCCACGCCGCCCACAGCCCCTCGACGCTGAGCGGAACGCCGAGGATCTCGACCCGCTCGCCCAGCCCGATGAACGGGATCGCGACGGCGAACACCACGAACGGCACCTCGATCACCATGCGCCGCAGCACGAAACCGGGCGGCACCCGCCCCGCGGCGGCGACGGCCGCCAGCAGGACGGCGTACACGGCGAAGGCCCAGAAGCTCTCGCGCGGGGTGGCGACCACCGCGACGGCGAATCCGGCCGCGGCCAGCAGCTTGCACTGCGGCGGCAGCCGGTGGACCACGGAGTCGCCCGGCCGGTAGAGCTGGTGGTGATGGCCCGCGCTCACGGCCGGCTTCCTCGCCGGGGCGCGCGCCTCGGAGAGATCACGCCTCGGCCTTGTCCCGGTTGCGGCGCCGCACCGTGTAGACGACGGCGCCTCCGGCGAGCACGGTCAGCCCGACCCCGGCGACACCCGCGATCCCGAGGGACAGCCGCTCGTTCTCCACGCCCTTGACGGCGTAGTCGGCGAGCGGCCAGTGCGCGACGCCGCTCTCCTGCTCGCCCGCGTTGAAGCCCTTGTCCGCGGCCACCCGCTCCAACCCATCCGGCGAGCCGGAGGCGTAGAAGGAGACGAACCCGGCGAGCAGCACGGCGATCAGGCCGCCACCGATCAGGATCGGCCGCAGGCCGCCCTTCGGCGCGGGGGCCGGCTCCTCGACCGGGACCTCGCCGTCGGCGGTCCGCAGCACCAGCCTGCGGCCCAGCCCGACCGCGCCGTACACCAGGTCGGGCCGGACGGCCAGGACGCTGCTGATGGTGAGCGCGGTGATCAGGCCCTCACCCAGGCCGATCAGGACGTGGACGCCGCCCATCGCGGCGGCCACCGCCGCCACGTCGATCGGCGCGGTCCCCCCGACCCAGAACAACAGGGTGAAGGCGAGCGCCGAGACCGGCACCGACACCGCCGCCGCGACGAACGAGGCGGCGACCACGGCGGCGCGGCCGCGTGGCGCGGCCCGGGTGATCAGGCGGAAGACGGCCCAGCCGACGACCGAGGTCACGATCGCCATCAGGGTGATGTTGACGCCGAGCGCGGTCAGCCCGCCGTCGGCGAAGAAAAAGCCCTGCACCAGCAGGACCACCGCCACACATAGGACCGCCGTGTACGGCCCGACGAGTATCGCGGCCAGCGCCCCTCCGAGCAGGTGGCCGCTGGTTCCGGCCGCGACGGGGAAGTTGAGCATCTGGACGGCGAAGATGAACGCCGCGACGAGGCCCGCCATCGGGGCGGTCCGGTCGTTCAGCTCGCTTCGGGCGCCCTTGAGGCACACGGCCACGCCCGCGGCGGCGAAGGCGCCTGCTGCGATGGAAACGGGAGCGTTGAAGAACCCATCGGGTACATGCACAGCGAGCCTCCGAAATGCGCGTCTGCCACAACTTTAGGACATGGCCTAGCAGTTGCAAACAGTTCGCATTAGCGGGTGCGATGAAGGAGCCGGCGCAGGACGGTGAGCGGCGTGACGGCGCGCACCGAGGCGCTGAGCCTGCGGTTGACCGCTGTGGCGTAGGGCCGGGCGCTCCACCGCGCCAGGCCGCTCCACCACGTCGCCGGGGCCGGCAGCCGCCCCAGATCGCCGATCTTGACGGGGAAGCGGACGGGCGGCCCGCCCACGTCAAGCTCCAGGTAGGTGTCCCAGGTCCCGGCGGCGGGCCATCGGGTCACCGAGCGGAACGCCCCCGCCGCGGTCTGCGTGGCCGCCGCGCGCCACTCGCGCCCGGAACGCCGCTCCCGCCAGATCAGGTGGCGTACGGCCACCGCGGCGGGCTCGCCCGCCACCTCGACGACGCCGTCCACCCGCAGCCCGTCGCGCACCCACCCCGCCTCCGCGAGCCGTACGGACACGGGGACGCGGGCCAGATGCCCGCCGACGTCCACGCTCAGGTTGCCGTGCTGCCGGGTGAGATACGGCAGCGCCACGATGCCGGAGGTGAAGCGCGGCGCGGGACGGTCGAGACCGGGCGCGCGCTCGCTCCCGAGCCGGGCCAGCCTGCGGACGCCCTCGCAGTCGACGGCGGCGTACACGTCCCACATGCCGGAGGGCAGCGCGGCCACCGGGATCGAGACGCTGAACAGGTCGGCCACCCGCGTGATCGGGACCCGCCTCTCCCGGCGCGAGGCGCGCTCGCGCAGCAGGAGGGAGGCCTCCCCCTCGAACCCCTCCAGCGAGACGTGCCCGCCGATCACCAGGCGGTCGCCGTCCCATTCGAGCGTGGTCAGCCGGTGGTGGAGGGCGGCCGTCTCGACGCGGGCCAGCCGTACGAGCAGATCGAGGTCGTGCAGGGACTCGACGCGCAGCCGGTCGGCGGCGCCGAGCCGTTCGATCACGCCCTCGGTGAGCCATTCGGCGCAGATGTCGGCGGCCTCGAAGGCGATCTTCTCGCGGTCGGCCTCGTCAGCGGCCAGGAGGGGCGCGCCGAGCTGGCCGAAAACGTCGAGCCGGAAATGCCGCAGCAGCAGGTGGTCGCGGAGCGGGCCGGGCGGGACGTGCCGCGCCATCAGCCCGATCGGCACACGGGCCATCCGCAGCCAGGCGAGCGGGTCGCGGCTGCCCTGCTCCTGCATGATGCTGCCGCCGTCCGGCCGGGAGACCAGGTGGTAGCAGTCGTAGTCGGAGACGACCGAGATCACCTCGGCGTGGCAGTACGCGTGGGAGGTGAAGACCATGTCCTCGCCGACCCGCAGCGTCTCGTCGAACCGGATGCCGTACCGTTCGAGCATCTCGCGACGGAAGAGCTTGAAGCAGAGCAGGCTGTTGTAGACCGTGCTGCCCAGCAGGGTGACCTGGTCGGCGCTCTCGCGGAACATCGACTCCGGCGCCCGGCGGCCGTGGCCGACGATCTTGCCGAGGACGATGTCGGCCGCGTTGCGGTCGGCCGTCGCGAGCATCCGGCTCAGCGACTCCGGCCCCAGGTAGTCGTCCGCGTCACAGAAGAAGACGTACCGGCCGCGGGCGTGGGCGAGCGCGCG
Organism: Microtetraspora malaysiensis; assembly: GCF_050947145.1. NCBI lineage: Bacteria > Bacillati > Actinomycetota > Actinomycetes > Streptosporangiales > Streptosporangiaceae > Microtetraspora > Microtetraspora malaysiensis. The sequence continues at coordinate 1,273,792 of NZ_CP191998.1, read as the reverse complement.
GTTGCGCGGGCTGCCGGGAGTGCCGGAGTGCTCCTGGTAGATCACTCTGATCACGCCCGGGTGGTGGGCGGCGTACAGGTCCAGGAGCGACCGCGTGTCGTCGGACGAGCCGTCGTCGACGACCACGATCTCCTTGCTCACGCGCTGGATCAGCAGGGAGACGAGGCACCGGTCGAGGTACGCGCGGCAGTTGTACGTCGGCACCAGGATGCTGACGTCGACCGGGTACTCACTCTCCGTCTCCATCACGAATCATTATGTGACGGCGGCCCGCGCCATAAGGCGCCAATGGCCATGTCTTGACCTTTCACCCCCACCCCGTACGGCGGCTCCCCGGGGTTCAGTCGGCCGAGCAGACGGCGTACCAGCCGCCGTGCAGCGGCCGTACGGACGAGTAGTCGTAGTCCTCTATCCGGTCACCGGTCAGGTACGTGAGCCCACACTGCTCGAGCACTCCCCCGCCACCGACGACGCCGATATGGGCGGCTCCAGCACGACGGCTCCATCCGCCGACGATGTAGAGCCCCACGAGCCTGAATGACGCGCTCCCTTCGGTATCAGACGGCTTCTCTTCGGGTTCGATCGGCAGCGATTTCACGAAGCTCGTCAAGGCAGCCTCAGAAAGGGCGAAAGCACCACGAAACGGAATCTCGGTCGCGGCGAGCCCCCACGTCGTCGCCGCCACGACGGGTGTGACGAGAAGCGCCACGCGCGTCCGGATGCCGGACAGCGCGAGCACCACCACCCAGGCGAAGAACGCGAATACCCAGGCAGCGACAGTGAGGAGCCGAAGAAGTGATCCGCCCGGGAACGTCGCGTCGAGAAGCGTCAGCACCGCCGCAGGGATCGGCGGCGCGACGACCCACAGCCACCACCAGACGTCGCGGGGCGTTCCACTTGGTTTTTCCACCGGACCACGGTAGCTGGAAATATCGGCGTTTAAATGTATTTATCGAGAGATGAGAATCGCCGTTGCGGAACTCCACGGAGGCCGGACACGTGACAGGTGCCGTTTGATGATGAAACGAGCGCGACGGCGTTTTGGCGGTGGCGAAGCGCGCCCGGCTGCGTTTCGCGGCGGCGGAGCGAGCGCGGGTGGCGGACTGCGAACCATATGGCGCTCTCGCGCGTCTCACTCGCAGGCCTCTTGATCGTTTTGGAGCCACCGTGTCGTCGCGTCTCGCTGTCATCGCCGTCTCGCTCGTCTCCGCCGTGATCATCGCCCTGTCCGCGGTGGCGATCGTGCTCGTCCTCAACCCGGAGTCGACTCCGCCCGCCCTCCCGGAAGCGGGCCGCGACAAGAGCGACGGCCCGAACCTCGTGATGGAAGAGCGGTCCCCGCCCCCTGTCAGCCAGGAACCCGCGCTCGACCAGGAACCCTCTGTCGGTCAGGACGCGGCCGAGGAGAGAACCGAGGCCGGCGTCCGGCAGGCGGCCCAGACCACGCTCGACTTCTACTCGTCCGGCGCGTACGGACAGTTCTGGGACTCCTGGACCGCGGACGCGCAGAAGCTGATCGCGCGGGACGACTACCTCCGCATGTTCGAGCTGTGCAAGCCGATCGCCGAGAATATGCGTTTCGAGATCAAGGGCGTCACCCTCGACGGCGACGACGCCGATGTCCAGGTGACCCAGTTGCTGGCCGCGTTCACCTACCAGTTCAGGTACGAAGGCGGACGCTGGCGGTACATCCCCGAGCAGCAGGCGCAGGCGGACTACACGTCCAAGACCGTCGACGAGATGGCCGCCGAGAGGCGGGCGTCACGCGGATGCGCCGACTGATCCGGCCGCCCCGGCGACCGCGGTCACCCATGAGGTCAGCCGGACATCCGTACGCGGAGGGCCGGGACGAACCAGTCGAGCATCGGCACCGGGCTTTCCGGGGCCCGCCATCCGTTGATCACGGCGAGCAGGCGCAGGTACCGGTCCCTGCGCGGGTCGTTCGCCGCCTCCAGCCGGTCCAGCAGCCGACGGCGGAGGTCGAGGTCGTCGGGCCGGCCGAGACCCCGGGCGTACTCGTCCATGACGGCCGCGACCACGGCGTCGGCCCGAGGCGAGGTGGGCGGGACACCCGCCGCCAGGGCGGGAGCGACGAGGTCCCGGACCGCCGCGACCGGGTCGCGACGGACGCCGACGCTCCGGCCCTCGGCCCGCTCGGCGGCGTGGTGCTCGGCCATGCGCCGGATGCTCGCGCGGAAGTCCGGGTCCCGCGACATCTCGGCCAGTTCCACCCATGCCTCGACCTGCTCGATCTCAGGGTCGTCGGGCAGCTCGGGAGTCATCGAACGCCTGATCCCGGAGAACTCCGGATTCACGTCCAGGTCGCCGAAGACGGTGTCGAGGAAATCGTCGATCAGGCGTCGGCGCTCGTCCTCGGAGAGCCTGGCCAGCTTGTGCATGAGATCCGTCTCCTCAGCTGTGGACCCGCGCCTGGCCACCGCCGTCAACACCGCGCGCCGCAGTCGGAGCGTACGGATCTGCACCGCGAGGGCGTCGGCGTGCCGCGCCGCGACCTCCGGGAGCGACATCCGGCGGTCCACGACCTTCCGGATGGTGGGCAGGTCCACGCCCAGGTCGCGCAGTGTCCGTACGAGCTCCAGGCGGGCGACGGCGTCCACGTCGTAGCGGCGGTAGCCGGCCGGGGTGCGGTCGGTCGGCGGCACGATCCCGCGATCGGAGTAGAACCGGATGGCCTTGACCGTCAGCCCGGTGCGCCGGGCCAGGTCACCGATCGAGTAGAGCGTGTCGCCGTTCATGCCCTCACCCTCGCGTCTCCCCTTACTGGAGACTCAATCCTTATCGCTCAGATCCTCGCGTTCTGAACATCCTCGGCCACCGTTGACGGGCTGAGAGTCGGCGGGGATCTCGTTCGAGCAGGCGGGAAGAGACCACCGGGCGGTATCTTCGCCCGATGTCGGCAGCACCGCGGAAATTCGACCCGACCGCCTGGCAGCGTTGGCAAGAGGCTCCGTGGGGCCGGTTGCGCTACGCGGTCGCGGAGGCCAACCTGGTCCGCCACCTCATTGAGCTCGGCCCGGGACCGCTGAGAGTGCTGGATCTCGCGGGCGGCGACGGCGGCGACGCCGTCCGCCTCGCCGCGCGCGGCCATCACGTGACGATCGTGGACCGCGACCCGGCCATGCTGGAGGTCGCCGTCCGACGGGCGGCGGCCGCGGGCCTGCCCGAGAGGATCTCCTGCGTCGAGGCCGATGTCATGGCACTCCCGTCCGGCATCGCCGCGGCGGAGTTCGACGTCGTGCTCTGCCACAACCTGCTGCAGTATGTGGCCGACGTGGGCGCCACTCTCGCCGCGGCCCTCGAACCTCTGCGACCCGGCGGACACTTCTCCATCATGGCGGTCAACCGGCACTCGGAGCCCCTCACAGTGGCGGCCAGGCAGTCGGACCCGGGCCCCGCGTACGAGGCGCTCGACGCCGACCGGACGCGGAGCCACACCTTCGGCGCGACGTTGACGCTCTACACCGCCGAGGAGATCACCCGCCACCTTGCGGATCTCGGCTGCCCGGCCGTCAGCCACTACGGCATCCGCGGCTTCTGCGACTACATCCCGGACGACGAACGCAAGCACGCCCCTGCGTTCTACGCCGAGCTTGAGCGCCTGGAGTTGGCCGTCACCGATCGCGCGCCGTACAAGCACATCGCCCGGCTGTTCCAACTGATCGGCACCGTGCCCCGCCGCTGACCTCGCTGGCGTCCGGCAGCACCGGCAGGCCGTTCATCGTGGGCCTCGGGTCCGTCCTGAGGCTCACCCAGGGTCGGCGGTGGCGGCCATCGCCTGGTCCGGGGTCGCGGAGGGCGGCTCCTCAAACTCGGACGGGGTGCGGTAGTCGCGCAGCGGGCGGTTGACCAGCGCCACCGCGACGACGGCCAGCGTGGCGGTCAGGCCGCCCACCAGGAGTGCCACGGGCGCGGAGGTGACGGAGGCGAGCAGGCCACCACGGAAGTTGCCGACCTGCGGGCCGGCCGAGCCGATGACGTGCTCGACCGAGGCGACCCGCCCGCGATACCGGTCGGGGGTCTCCAACTGGACCAGCGCGCCTCGGGTGACCACGGAGACGGTGTCGGCGGCACCGGCGATCGCGAGGCAACCGAGGGCGAGCCACAGCGGCCCGGCCAGGCCGAAAGCGGCGAGGGCGAGCCCCCAGACCGCGGCGGCCGCGAGCTGGACGACGCCGCTTCGCCGTAGCCGGGTGACGGTCCCGGAGAACAGACCGGCGCCGAGCCCGCCGACGGCGATCGCGGAGAGAAAGAGCCCGAGCGTGCGCGGGTTGCCGTCGAAGCGGACCTCGTTGATCAGCGGAAAGAGTGCGATCGGCATCGCCAGCAGGGTCGCGGCGAGATCGGTCGCGAAGCTTCCCCACAGGGTGGGGCGCCGCAGGATGATCTGCCAGCCCCCTTGCGCCGGCCGGCGGCGCCCGCCCCTCCCATCGCTCGCGGGCAGGTCGTCACCCTTCAGGGCGGGCATCGCGGGCAGCCGGATCACGGCGATCAGCGACGCGGCCTCGGCGAGCGCCTGGACCGCGTACGCGACGGAATACCCCCACTGGGCCAGCAGCACGCCGCCGAGCGCGGGCCCGACGAGCATGGACGCCTGGAAGACGACGTTCTGCAGGGCGAGTCCGGCGGCGACCTGGTCGGCGGGGAGCAGCCGGACGGGGAAGGTACGCCGTGCGGGGGCTCCGAGCGCCGAGCAGCCCGACTCCGCGGCGATCAGGGCGAGCAGCAGCAGGACGGACCGGTTGCCGGCCGCTGCCTGTGCGACGAGCCCGGCGCCCATCACAAGCTGGCCCGCGGTGGTGACCCGGACGAGCGCCTTGCGGTCGAGGGCGTCGGCCAGCGATCCGCCGACCAGTCCGAGGAGCATCAGCGGCACGCCGGACGCGAGGCCGATGGCGCCCGTCCAGAGCGGGCTGTGCGTCAGCTCCCAGACCTGCGCCAGCACGGCCACGGTCGCGATCTGGTGACCGAGCGAGCCGAGCGACGACCCGAGCCACAACTCGCGGAACGGCCGGCTGGAGCGGAGCGGACGGACGTCCATGAGCCGCTCACGCCAGGTCACGGACGTGGCTCCGGCGCGGCCGCGGAGGCGGTGAACGCTCCGCCGAGGTGGGCGAGGATCCGGTCGCGCGAGGAACGGCGTCCCAGCGGCTCGGGCGACGCCACGGGATCCGGTGATGTCATAGCGCTAATATAACAGTACTTATATAATCTTCCCGCCCGGGCTGGCCGCCTCAGTCCACCGGTCCGCCGGCGACGTAGAGGACCTGCCCCGAGACGAAGCCCGCCGCCGGACTGACCAGGTAGGAAGCGGCGTGCGCGACGTCCTCGGGCCGGCCGACCCGGCCCACCGGAATGGATTCCGCCGCCCTGCGCTGGAACTCCTCGAACTCCAGGCCGAGCCGCCGGGCCGAGGCACGGGTCATGTCGCTCACGATGAAGCCCGGCGCGATGGCGTTGGCTGTGACACCGTGCCGTCCAAGCTGGAGCGCGAGCGACTTGGTGAAGCCGATCAGCCCCGCCTTCGCGCTGGCGTAGTCCACCCGGGCCGCGTCTCCGACCGCGGAGATGCTCGACATGGTGACGACGCGCCCCCACCCCGCGTCGATCATGTGGGGGACGACGGCGCGGGTGAGGAAGAACGGGCCGCGCAGGTTGACCCCCAAGACCATGTCCCACTGCTCGGTCGCCATCTCCACGAGGTCGACACGCGGGCCGACGCCGGCGTTGTTGACCAGCACCGTCGGCGGCCCCAACTCGGCGGTGACCCGCGCGACGGCCTCCCCGACCAGGCCTTCGTCGGCGACATCGGCCCCGATCGCGAGAGCCGTACCGCCTTCGCGGGCGATGGCCTCGACGGTGTCGGCGCAGTCCGCCTCGTTCAGGTCGATGACCGCCACCGCCACGCCGTCCCGCGCCAGTCTCCGGGCCACAGCGGCGCCGATGCCGCGAGCCGCCCCGGTCACGATCGCTGTCTTCTTCGTAGCGGCACGAACCGTATGTGTCATGCGGCGATTCCACGCCACTCGGGCTCGGCGGCCAAACGATGTAGCGTGCGGCTTAATAGTCAGTTCCGAGCTCGGTCGAAGACCTCACAGGAGCCTGGTTCGCCCTGGGGCGGAGGAGTCCGTACGCCGCCGCGGGTTGTCATGAGGTGACCGCGGACATCAGCGTGTTAACTTTTTTCCGAGCAGCGGTCGGTAGTCATACCCAAGCACGTCAAGACGGGTACGGACCCACTGAGCACGCGGGTCGTTTGATCCCCGCAGGAAGAATCTCAGGCTCTCAATCGCCTTTCGCTCCCGTCGCCGTTTACTTCCGGGCCTGAAATCTCCTGGAAAGTTGTGGCATATATCGGCGATCACGCGTATCTGCTCGTGATAGTCCTCTGGGCCGTCGGGCCACTCCTGGGGCGTCTGACCACGAAGGTAGCTCATAGTGCGAATCTCCATGAACGCGAAGCTCATCAGGCCGATGACCGCCTCCTGCGCCGAAATCCCCCTCAAAGCCACCGATTTCTCCCGACCTCGTACGGACTCGCACATTATCCGGCGGCCGGGTCTCTCGCCTACCGCCCGCCTATCGCGTATCGGGCGTCGGCCAACAGCCTTTCCACATATGTGCGTGCTGTCCGGCACGGCTCGCCCCGGAAGAGCCGGCAATTCGGCGCCGAGCTCACCTCATTCCTGAGACGCCTTGCTTTTCCGTTCCGTCCACGGCTCGTAAGGGCCGTCCCCCGGAAGCACCCATGCCTCCGCATCAGGCCTGGCAATCGTCCGCAGCAGCGTCGCCGTTCCGGTCGCCGTCGAGACCCGGTAGATCGCCACCCCCGTCCCGGTCTTCGATCGGACGATCACGCGCCCCGCCTGATCGAAGTCGAGGTCGTCGATGTATCGCCCGCGCGGCAACTGCACGGTCACCGTGCCCTTCGCGCGGCCGGTACGCAGGTTGAGCAGGCGCAGCTTCCGATACTTGGGCCACGTGCCGACAGGCGTTGCCGCCGTGACGTAGTCATTCGCCAGCGCCATCGGCGCCAGCCGCGTCTTCAGCCGCATCCGGGCGCGCAGCCCTCGGTCGAACACCGTCAATCGCTCGTCCTCTGCCAGCAGCAGCCGCTTGCCGTCAGAGCTGAACCCCAGGAAGCTCCACGCGTCCGTGTGCCCGGGAGGCGGCAGCACCTTGCCCGTCCGCAGGTCCGCGAAGATCCCCACCCCCGGCGCCGAGGTCGACGTGACCACGTAACTGCCGTCGTCCGACACCATCGGCCACTCCTCGTAGATCGTGTACGCCGTGAGCCGCCGTGACACCACCTTTTCCTTGCCGTTCAGCGTCCGCTCGACGAACAGGCCATCCGACTTCCGGAAATAAAGGAAATGCTTCCCATCCCCGCTGACCAGGAACGGCGCCCGCACGCCGGCGTTGACCGCATCCTTGGGCGCCTTGGCGAGCGCCTCCGGCACCTCCACCACGTCTCCGTTGGTCAGCACCAGTTGCCAGGCCTGCGTTCGCTGCGCGTACGCGATCGTGACCGGCGCGGCAGCCACCGCCGGCGATCCGATCAGTGTTGTGCTAGTCAGGAGCAATGCCGCCAGAGCTGTACGAAATCTCATGGTTCATGAGATTTCAGAAGTCGCCCGAATGTTGCCGGCCGCTTCCGCGGTTCGAGACCGGCCACCATTCGCCTCGAACGACTGCCCGTCGTCTCCGACGAGGCAGATCAGACGAGGGCTGCGGACGGCTGCCGGGTGCGCGGCGGACGCCACCGTGACCGTTGGCGTCAGCTCCGCACCCGCGATCGGCGGTAGGGCCCGAACCGTTCAAAGCACGCGGGTGTCAACACCAGCCTCTGCCATCCAGGGATGAGCTCACGGACACCCTGTAGCCATCGTCGTACTCCTCTCTCATCTCGCCCGAGAACGACAGGTATAGGTCAACCTTCCTCCCGCCGACCGATTTGGCGAAGCAGCCCACCCCTTCATCGTCGTCATCCGGATAGGGCGTCCACCCATCTTTGATCGCGATTTCTCGGTAGAAGGACCGCACGTCGGCTCTCGGAGCAGAAAAACGGTAGTCCTGCATGACCGTCGTTATCCGGTCATCGTTCTCGCAGTAGCTACTGCGCCCCTCCTGCGGTGTCGCGCCCGTCGGATGAGCGTCGAGAATGCTGAGCGTGGCCAGAGAGACGGCGAGCCGGTCATCGTCGGCGGTGCACCTATGGGTCAATGCCAGGAGAGCGAGAGGAGCGACGAAAAGAACGCCCCACCCGATACAGGCGGCCACAAGCACCGCAATTACCCAACGCTCCATGATCGAGAGATTAGCGCCACCGCACATTCGCGCAACAGGTACGGCTTCAGCCATCCTCGAATGCATCACACCGTAGCTCCACGTGAGATCACGTGATTCGTACCACCACCGCGCCCGACTCCTTATCTAGCGGGGTTGGCGGACGCCCCGGCGCCACACCTCGGCGATCGCAGCGGTGGCGGTGATGTCGCGGGTCGGGTCGCCGTCGACGAGCAGGAGGTCGGCGCGTAGTCCGGGGGCGACATGACCGCGGTCGGCCAGCCCGAAGTGGCGGGCGGGCACGCTGGTGGCCGCGGCGAGCGCCTCCGCGTTGCTGAGCCCCGCTTCGGTGAGCAGGGCGAGTTCACGGTGCATGGCGGCACCGTGTACCGGGGCGAACGGGTTGGCATCGGTTCCGGCCAGCAGCGATACGCCGGCCTGGTGCAGGGTCCGGGCGGCGTGGACGGCGTTGTCGGCGCAGCCGGGCAGCGCGTGGTCCGCCGCCTCCGCCTGCCCGGTGATCGCCTCGAAGTACGCCAACGTGGTGACCACGAACACGCCCTGTGCGGCGATCCGGGCGGCGAGTTCGTGCCCGGCCGGGTCATCGGGCCCGGTATCGGCGTACACGTGGGCCAGGCCGTCGATGCCGGCGTCCAGCGCGATCGTGGCCTCCCGTGCGGTGATCGCGTGGCCGATGGTCGTCAGCCCGTTGGCGTGGGCGGCCTCGACCAGCGCGGCCACGATCTGCCGCGTCAGCGCCGGCAGCCGGGCACCGTGCACCGCACCGTCGTCGACCACGATCTTCAGGTAGTCGATCCCCTCGGTCAGCCGCGCCTCGACGAATCGCTTGGCCTGCCCGGGGTCCGCAACGGTGTCGAACCCGCCTACGGCATCACCGAACGCTTCCAGCGTCGAGGCGTCGAACCCGGCCATCAGCTGACTGGGGTGCCCACCCGGGGCGGTGGCGAGCATCCCGGCGCTGCGCAGGTCCGCCACGTCGTCGTTGCCGGCGGCCAACTCACGCTGGCGGGCCAGGTTGCCGGGCAGGCAGAACATGTCCAACTCGGTGGTGACGCCGTGGGTCAGCGCCTGGGCGAGGCTGCCGTCGAAGGTGTGGGTGTGCGCGTCGATCAGGCCGGGAAGCAGGGTCTTGCCGGATCCGTCGACCTCGACGTCGGCGGGGTGGCCGTCGGGCTCGGCGATCCGGTCCCCGTCTATGAGGACGTCGGCCCTCGGGACGGTCCGCTCACCGTCGAACACCCGCACATCACGGATCAGGGTACGCATCGGTCCTCCTGGTCTGCGTAGATTGCCGAGACGGGCCGCCTCGGCGGTTACGTGATCCAAGAGGCGGGACGGGCCCGCGAGTGTGACAAGACAAGCCGCACCTGAGATATGGATCACATTGACCCTCGCCTGTGTCACATTCGCGGAGTCGGCGCACCTCTCACCATGCGAGCCTGGAAAGGAGGCCTCCACCATGACCAAGGGGCAGGCAGCCGACGTTGCGGCGGCCGACCACGCCACGCAGATCTTTGTCGGCCACCGGGAACTGCTGTTCTCGGTCGTCTACAACATCCTCGGCAGCGTCGCCGACACCGAGGACGTACTGCAGGAAACCTGGCTGTCCTGGGCCACCCGGACCCGGGCGAGGAACGCCGAGCACGTCGACAACCCCCGCGCCTACCTGGTTCGGGTCTCGGTGAACCAGGCCCTGGCCAGACGAGCGGAGATCGACCGGCGGCAGGAGACCTATGTCGGGCAATGGCTACCCGAGCCGGTCGTCACCCCGCTGGCGGACACCGGCGGCGCCGGCGACGCCGCCGACGCCGCCGACACGGCGGTCAGGGCCGACTCCGCCTCGATGGCGCTGCTCGTGGTGCTGGAGACCCTCACCCCGGCCGAACGCGCCGTCTTCGTGCTGCACGAGGTGTTCGGCTACGCCCACACCGAAATCGCCGACCTGATCGGCCGCAGCCCCGCCGCGGTGCGCCAGCTCGCGCACCGCGCCCGCGAACACGTCCACGCCCGACGCCCCCGCTACCACGCCGACCCCCACCTGCGCCGCGAGGTGACCGAACGGTTTATGTCCGCCGCGCTCGGCGGCGACCTGAAAGCCCTCCTCCAGATCCTCGCGCCAGATGTGACGCTGTGGACCGATGGTGGCGGGAAGGGCCCGGCCACCAGCCTGCACCCCATCCACGGCCGCGACGCCGTCGCCCAAACCCTGCTGACCGTCGCCGCCAACGCGCGCGACCTCGACATCCGCTACCGGCGAGTCAACGGCGACCCTTCAGCGGTGCTCTTCGACTGCGGCTCCCCGATCGCCGTCCTGGTACTGGATCTGACTCCCGACAGCCACCACGTGCGTGGAATCTACTCTGTCACCAACCCCGACAAACTCACCCGGATCGACGACCGGTAACACCACCTCGGGGGCTCGCTCGAACAGCTCGACAGGCGACAACAAGCCTGGCCTCCCGCCAGCGAAATCCCAGATTTGCCTGAACAAAGACAACGCCCCTGACCGCGAACCCGCTGGTCAGGGGCATTCAACATCCGAGTCGCTTTAGGGAAATCGAACCCCAGACCTACCCCCACGCGACCACGCTGACCTGCAGTCCGTCAGTGTCGGGGCGCTCACCGCGGATTGGTCGTGGGCCAGGATGCGACGACGAGTCTTACCGAGTTCTTGTAGGGGCCGCCGAACGCCTCATGCACGTACCACGTGTCGGGGACGCTTCCCGGTTGGAGAACATGCTCGCTGTAATCCCAGCCGTGTGGATCACGAGAGGAGGGCCCGGGAGGAGCCTTCTCCTCGTGGTACGACTCGATTGTGACGTGTCTCTGCCGCAGTATGCGCTTGACCTCGGCAACCGTCCGATTCGCCAGATCTACTTTCTCTAGAGCCTCACCGCGAGCGGTCGGATCGCCCGCGACTTCGTACCGTTCGCCGGGCCGGGCGGCTCGGCCAAAGACGATCGCGACAGGACCGCGCAGGTTGAGGGGAATGCTCACTCCGGCCTTGCACCACACGTTTCCGCAGTCGGTCCCCCCAATACTTTTAATCCAGTCGCTGCCGTACTGATCCTTTATTTCGAATCCACCCGGGCTGTAGATAATCATCTTTCCAGGAGAAGATAGCGAAACCATCGTGCCAACGAGACTTGGCGATGCGGGCTCCATCTGTAGGTCGACGTTCAGGCCGTGCGCAGCGAAATCCTCGCGGTAGCGCCGGGGGTCGGCGTCAGGATCCACGATCCGGACATCGATGTAGTCGCCGTTCCTGGCGAACGCCAGAGCTTTGGCCGGTCCCAAGACGAGAGGGCCTCCATCACTGGGTTGCATGATGATCGGCAGCACGACCGTCGCTGCCACCAGTACGGCGGTGACGGGAATCAGCGTGAGCAAGTGTCTGCGGAGCCAGCGCCGCTTTGCCATCTGAGGGGTCCGAGTGGTCTTGCCGATGATGTCGTCCAGAGCCGCAGACATCGCTACCGGGTCCGCGCGCACGTGACTGGCTGGATCATGTGCCTGGAGCAAGCTCTTGAGCTGCTTGAGATCGTTGGTCATATGACACTCCTCCCAAAGGACGGCTGCCGGTCAGTGATGGGTTGTGACTCCTCCACGAGCAGGTGCCGTAGTCGTCTGCGTATGCGGTGCAGGCGCATCGCGGCCGTCGACCTGGAACACCCCACGACCGCTGCGGCCTGACGGAGATCAAGTCCCTCCCAAGACATCAACAGCACCAACTCCCGATCTCCGTCGCTCAAGCTGTTCAGCGCGGCGAGCGCCGCTTGACGAGCAGCGAGGGTGGCAGCGTGGTCTTCTTCAGCGCCGTGGCGCGTCAAGTCCTTGTTCAGCGAATCGGCGATGGCGTCTCGCCGGTTGTCCCGTCTGATCAAGTTCAATGTGAGATTGCGGGCGGTCGCATACAGCCAGGGCAGCGGCTGATCCTGGGGGACCCTGTCGTACTTCTCCCATGCGACCTTGAACGTCTCGGCGGCTACATCCGCGGCATCGGCAGGACCGACTCGCCGCCACGTATACCGGAGAACCGCCTCGTAGTGCTCTTGGAACATGCTGGTGAAGTTGGCCTCATCACTCACACTCCGTCCCCTCCTCGCGTTCCGCTGCGATCTGCGCATCTACCTGGTAGATGTCGCGAAGCTCACGAACATCACCAGCCACCGCAAAACACTGACGATGCGGCGACTGCGGTCACATTTCTCCGCGGAATTGCGCGACGAGCTGGAGCCAGCCAGGCGACAAGCGGGTGCCGTGCCGGCGGCCGACCGGATCGAGCAGGCCACGCGGGAGGGTCGGCACGAGGGGAACAGGGTGAGATCGGCTTCGCCACCGCATCACCTCGGGCGAGTACGCCCCAGCGGCGACGTTGCCGCCAGAGGCGATCATGTCGACGGTGGTTTGGAGCACTTCCAATGAGCGACGAGACCAGAACACTGGCAAGCAGTGGTACTGATCCTCGATGGCGATCGAGTGACTTTGCGGGACTGGTCCGGGCCGCGAGCGACTTCGGGCCGTGCTCCACAATTACGCCGATCCACAAATGACGCTCGACATCAAAATGTTACGTTGAACCGGGCTCCAAGGCCTGGCAAATTGAACGCCCACTACTAAATCATGGCCAGCTATGGTGACCGCATGAGCCCGCCGCCGGGTCGCGGAGACTCGCGGCGCGAAGTTGCCACCGGCCGATTTTCGCGCCTGACCGAGCGTGCCCGATCGAGCACGCTTGTCGGAGGCGTGCATGGGCGCCCCGCCGTGCTCGTTGAAGTGATTGTTCTGCTGCTCGGGTTTCTGTTCTTCACGTACTTTCACGGCCTCGCCGGCAAGGACGCCGCGTCTGCCACCGCCAACGCTCTTGCCCTGCAGTCCGTCGAACGCGCCCTTCACTTGGACATCGAGCTGATGGCGAACGAGTGGCTCACCGAACATCCGGCCCTGATCCAGCCGGCGGTGTACTACTACCGCTTGTACTACGTCGTGCTTGTCGGTGTGCTGATATGGGTTTTCGTCTGGCACGCCGATATCTACATCAAGGTCCGCCGGACCCTTATCGCGATAATCGTCCTCGTTTTGCCGGTCTTCTGGGCGCTGCCCATGTCGCCCCCGCGGCTCGCCCTGCCGGGTGTCGTCGACATCATCGCTCAATACGACATCCTGGGGAGCCATCCCTCACCGGGGACCGGGAGCGGCCAGAATATCTACTCGGCCATGCCCAGTCTGCACGTGGGGTGGTCGGCGTGGTGCGCGTATGCCGTGTGGTCCGCCCTCCGGGCCTCTCACCCGCGATTGGCGCTGTTGTCGTGGGTGTTCCCGCTCGGCATGGTGGCAGACGTGCTCGTCACGGGAAACCATTACGTGCTCGACATTGTCGGGAGCGGCGTGTTGCTCGTCGCCTCCATCGCCGCAGCATCAGTGTGGGGCCGCCTCGTCGAACGCCGGCGCGGGGCGAGATCCCGCATTCGGACTTAAGGCTGCACGCTCAGTGGTCCTGAGCGCTAATTCGTCGGGGTCAGAGCCAAAATATGGGTCGTTGAGGTAGAGGCCATCATCCAGGCCATGAGCTGTACGCCGTCCAAAAATCCCGACCAGATTGGGCTCCATCCGAGCCCATAGCTGTACGCCGCTGCTGTACGGACGTCGAGAGGCCCCTTCCCGATCACGGAAAGGGGCCTCTGAGCTGGAGCCGCCTTGGGGAACCGAACCCCCAGACCTTCTGTTCACAAGGTCCCCAAACGATTCAGCATGGTGGCTCCCAAGTTGGGCTGCCTTCGCACCCCATCTCAGCACCACAAGGTCAGGCTCAGCCTTCGTACGAGGGTCACAAGCCGTCAGCCGAGAGCGTCGAGCAACTCGCGCTCGCGCTGGCCACTGAGGCCGGAGCGTCTTGCCCGGTCCAGACCCTGCTCACGTTCCCACAACAGCGTGTCGGTCAGCATTTCCGCCCGGGGCCGATGACGGAGCCCCACGGCGCGAGCCGCAGCCCCGCTCCGGGCTGAGAATCCTTCCCAGCCCGGCTCGACCAGCCACATCGGCAGCGACTCGGCCCCCATGTACTCGGCCACGCCGTTCGCGAGCAGCCACGCCGAGTCGGCGGTGACCACCGGACCGGTGTGCCCGCCGATAGCGCGGGACAGCTCGATCCACTCTGCGAACGGAACGACCGGACCGACAGCGTCGTATGTGCCGACGACCCCCGTCTCCGCGGCGTCGAGCAGCCAGGCCGCGAGGTCCCTCGCGTCGATTGCCTGTGTCGGCGTCGCCGGTGCGTCGGGTACCAGCATCGGCCCTTGCGGATCGCGTGCGGCACGGGCCACCCAATAGCCGGAGCGTCCGCTGTGATCACCCGGGCCACCGATGAGACCGGCGCGTGCGATGAGAAGGCGGTCGCCCACCGCGGCCGCCGACGCCTGCTCGCAGGCGACCTTCGCCTCGCCGTACAGCGCGCGGTCGACCTCGCCTTGATCGGCCGGAGCGAGCAGGGCCGTGGACTCGTCCGCGTCCGGCATGGCGTGGGAGGCGTAGGCACTGACGGATGAGACATAGGCCCAGTGCCTGGCCCTGCCACCCAGCGCGTCGAGCGCCCCGCGAACGAAGCCCGGCTGCCATGACACCTCAATGACCGCACCCCATTCGCGGTCGAGCAATGGTTCGTACGCCGAAGGATCGCGCCGGTCGGCGGCCACCAGCGTCGCCCCCTCCGCGACCGATCCGCTTTCGCCGCGAGCGAGGCACGTCACCCGATGACCACGTTCGATCGCCTGCCGTGACAGCTCTCGGCCCACCCACGCTGTACCGCCCAGAATCAAGATCTCCATCCCGACACCCAAGCACCGCGAACACCGAACACCCAGACGGATTCACTCAAAGCGGACCTGATGCGCTGACAGCGGACCCGATGTCGGCGATACACCTTGCCCTGATCGAAGTGGAGAGCGGCACTCGTCCGGACGAACAGACGGCCGGCGTTTCCACCGTGTCGTGGATCTCCGGGTCGGTGGCACCCGCGGTCCGCGCCGCATCAACCGCCTCCTGGGTTACGGCTCGGCCGCTTTGCTGCACGAGCGCCGCGATATCCAGCAAAGCCCGCATCTTTGGCGTCACATCCGCGGCATGCGGATTGGTGCAGGCCTGCTCGACCTGTGAAGCGCCGTCAGGAAGCTGCCTCGCAGCCATTACGCCGTGGATCGTGCCGCAGAAGTCGCATTTGTTGAGTCGCGACACGTAAGCGGCGATGAGCTCGCGGTCTCCACGCGACAGCGTGTTGTCGCCGGCGAGCAGCAGTTCGGTGAGTTCGTTGAGGGGACCGGCCGTCTCAGGCCGGTAGATCATGAGGCCGAGGATGCCAGGGGCATCGTGTTGAGGGAGATTTATGCCATTCTTCGGATGATCTACCTCGGACAGGCCGTGTCCACTCCCTGGCACGAATCTTCACCATTCGTTAATGGACACATGTCGGCGGCCCCATTTTCACGATCCTCGCCCGGCCGGCGCACAAGCTCTACCTCCCAGGGCGACCGCCCGGAAGTGACATGATCAACGACGCCTCGACCGAGCAAAGCTTGCGGTGGCCGGCGTCGCGCCCATCGCTGTACGCCGACGGGACGAGGCCGGGACGCCATGGCCGGCACCGCCTGCCTGTTCCCCGGAAACACTGACGCCGGTCGCACCTCCGGAGGAAGGGCAACAGTAATGACGCACGTCAAGTCGCGCCCTTTTTGTAGCCGGTTCCCGAACGCATGCTTGACATCGCATAGAGAGTCATGGAACAAAATCCAGAACAGAAAGGACTCTCCCCCCAATGCGAACTATTCGACACGCCGTACTGGCTGCCGTCGTCGCGCTCGTCGCCATGCTGTCCCTGGCGGTGCCGGCGTCTGCGGTCACCGGCGGTGAACCCGACGGTAACAAGCACCCCAACGTCGGCCTGATCCTCTTCTACCAGCCGGACGGCAGGTTCCGCTGTTCGGCCACCCTCATCTCGCCGACTCTGGTGCTCACCGCGGCCCACTGCACCCAGGGCACTCTCGGCAAGACGCTCGTGACCTTCACCTCGGTCATCGCCGAGCAGCCGCCCGCGCCGTTCCCCGCAGCGGCGGACCCGAGCAAGGGGTACACGGCCAAGGAGCTCGCCAATGCCGGCTACCTCTCCGGCACGGCCTACACCCACCCCGAGTACTCGGACTTCACGGACAAGAATAACTGGAACGACGTGGGCGTGATCGTCCTCGACAATCCGGTCTCGGGAATCACGCCAGCCAAGATCGCTCCCGCCCGTTACCTCGACCAGTACAAGCAGCCGCTGCTCAACAAGACGATCTTCACGTTCGTCGGGTACGGCACCGAGGTGCGCAAGCCGGACGGCGGCCCCCAGAAGCCGCAGCCGATGAGCTACCCGATGCTGCGCCGCTTCGCCGAATCTCAGGGGCAGAAGCTCACGGACCAGATCCTCCAGGCCAACGGCAACCCCAACGACACGCACGGCACCGGCGGCACCTGCTTCGGCGACTCGGGCGGCCCCGGGTTCCTCAACGGCTACGTCGTCACCGTGACCAGCTACGGCTACACGGACAACTGCCGTTACCTCGGCGGCTACCAGCGCGTCGAGATCCCCGGCGTGCAGAAGTGGCTCGCCACCTTCGCCTGACAACCGCACCGTCTGTAACCGTCTAGCACGGAAACGCCGGGTCCTCCCCATCTCCGCGAAGAGATGGGGAGGACCTTTTTCGCGATCACGGGAGCCGGTGCGCTGATCCGCTGGGCAGCGTGCCCTCCGGTGACGGCAGGCCTCTGTGGGACCGCTGGGCGACTGATCGACCCGGTCCGCGGCCATGATCCGCCTGCTGATCGTGCACCTGCGCGCCGAACTGGAAGGAGCTCTGGCCGAGGGCCGGACCGACCCGGCCGACACTGAGCAGTCGTGGCGGCGGCTGGGCGAGAACCTCGTCACGGCCGTCTGCGTGCTCAGCTCCGCACTTCACGAGAACTCGTGCCAGGAGGCGACCCCGCGGGCCGCGGGGTCGCCTCCTGGCGTCTGAGTGGGTGCGGGCGCTACACCTCTTCGGCCACTCCCAGGTACATCACATTCGGCTGCGCGGGGTTGAAGGCGATGGAGGTGACCCGGTCGTAGGAGTTGTGGTTGATGGTGACGCGGTTCTTACGGGATTCGTACTTGTAGATGTCGGTGCCGATCGACGACCATCCGGTCCCGAAGTCGAAGTAGAGGACGTCCGCGTCCTTCGGGTGCGGGGCGAGCAGCGGCCCGTTGGGAATCGTGACCGCCCGGTCCTGGTCCACGACGGGGGTGAAGTTCCTGCCTCCGTCGTCCGAGCGGTAGATGTGCCGGCCGCCGGACGGCACGCCGGCATCCAGCTCCGCCAGGTTGAGCCCCATCGCCCAGACGACGTTCCCGGCGGCCGGGGAGATCGCGGCACTGAACACGTTGACCTTGTCGCCGGGCTTGGTCATCCCTTCGGCTGAGGCCCACGTGCGGCCGCCGTCGAAGGTGACGCGGGCACCGGTGTCCGAGGCGCCCAGCACCACGTGGTCCAGGTCGTGCGAGTCGAACACCGCGGTGTAGGACATGCGGGTGTCGCTCGGCGACCAGGCCGGCACCCCGACGGGCTGCCACGTGCGCCCGCCGTCCTGCGACTCGTACAGCTGGCCTTCGAGGTCGGACACCCGCAGGCGGTCGCCGTTACTCCGGTCCACGCCGAGCCCGATCAGGTCGCCGGCCGGCGCGGTGAGCGGCGTGACGCCCTCGGGCGTGGTGAGCGCGAGGTTGCCGTCGCGGTCCCAGGCGTAGGCCCGGCCGCCCCGGGCCGCGACCAGCTCGATGTGCGAGCCGCTCACCTCGCCGGTCACCCTCCAGGTGCAGCCCGCGTCGTTCGAGGCCAACAACTGCTTGTTGGACATGGCCAGCAACTGGTTCGGACTGTCGAGCGCGACGAGACCCGTGGTGTAGACGATCGGCCGCACCGGCTTGCTGGTGGGCGCGATCTTCTTGCCGTCGTTCCACGCATACGTCACAGAACCATCACTGCCGACCGTCTGGCAGGTCGGCTGGCTCCAACCGAAGCCCTCGAAGCCGTCGCCGGAGGGCTTGTCCCTCGCTACGGCGGGCGTGGCAACCGACAGGACCGTCAGCGCGGTCGCGAGTCCGATGGTGAATGCCTTCTTCAACACTGCCTCCCCGACAGGTACGTCTTACGAGTCCGTTCCTATCGGTGAGTTCGACGTTCGGGCTAGGTTTGATGGCGGCAGATTTACGCCATTGCAGGTATCTGACACACTGGTCGATCATGAACGCGGACGACAACGCGCTCGCGGCGGTCGGGGTGGATGCCGAGGACGAGCAGATCTACCGCGACCTGCTGCGCCGGCCGCGCGCCACGCTGCCCGAGCTGGCCGCGCACACCGGCCGCACCACGGTGGCCCTGCGCCGGGCGTGCTCGCGGCTCGAGTCGCTCGGCCTGGTCAGCCGCATGGCGGGGCGCCCGGTCCGGTACGTGCCGACCAGGCCCGACGTGGCGGTGGCCGCCCTCATCTCCCGCCGCGAGGAGGGGCTGGCCCAGGCCAGGCTGGCCGCGCTCGCTCTGCTGGCCGAGACGCCGCGAACGGAGAACCTGGCCCCCGAGGAACTGGTCGAGGTCGTGCAGGGGCAGGCGGCCGTGGTGCAGCGGTTCACGCAGTTGCAGCAGACCGCGACCGAGGAGCTCCTAGTGCTCGACCGGCCACCGTACGCGCAGGACCCCTCACAGCAAAACGCCCCCGAGATGGAGCGTCTCGCGCACGGCCTCCTGGTGCGCGGTATCTACGACGCCTCGGCCCTGGAGATCCCCGGCAAGCTGCGCCTCGCTCAGGAGTCGGCAGCGGCCGGAGAGCAGGCCAGGGTCAGCCCCGATGTGCCCATGAAGCTGGCCATCGCCGACCGGAGGACCGCCATCCTGCCGCTGAGCGCCGACGCGTCCGCCCACGCGGACAGCGCGGTCATCGTGCACTCTTCGTCGCTGCTCGACGCGCTGGTCACCCTGTTCGAGGTCCTGTGGCGGTCGGCGTTGCCGCTGCCGATCTTCGACGCGCGGGCCCGCCCGGCGGACCTGCCGGATCCCGAGCTGTTCGTGTTGCTCGCGGCCGGGCTCAAGGACGAGGCGGTCGCGCGCCAGCTGGGGGTGAGCCTGCGCACCGTGCACCGGAGGGTCAGCGAGCTGATGGACCGGCTCGGCGCCCGCACCCGCTTCCAGGCCGGCCTGCTCGCGGCGCGGCGCGGCTGGTGGGACGCGGATTCCTGACCGCCGTGGCGTGACCGGGCCGCCCGGCGTGCGCCGTGCTCCGTTGCGGAGAGATCGGGGTTGACCACCGCGGCGGGCCGCCGAGTAGGGCACCGCACGCCACTCCCACCCGTCCCGGCATCCGTGCGCCCAACCGTGAGTAGTCCTGGCCTGCGGCGAAGCCAATGCGATGGAGATCATTTCCCCGAGATAGCGTCGATGGGGCGATGGCTGACGCGTTCTTGATCAGTGTGGAGGCCGCTGTGCGTATCCGTTGGCGGCCTCAGCAGCGCTGCACTCGCCTTCGCCCGGCATGACCTGGATGGGCGATGGGTGCCAGACCTCCACCTCGGGCGGCTTGACCCGGGCGAACAGGCAACTGCCCGGCCCCTCGCGCACCGCGACACCGATCACTCCGTTGATTTGCCGCACGTCTCCTCTGATGCGCGGGTCCAAGTCCAGACCCAGCACCACACGCTCGGCCGCAACCAAGTCAAGCTTTCTGGGCAGATGCTTCTTCAGCTGTTCGAACGCCGCGGCTGGTAGTCGAGGTGGGGGCCGGAAGGTGCCGGGCCGACCAGCGGGGCAGTCGACCTCATCGACATCAGCATCGGAGTAGGAGACCGTGATCTCAAAGCACATGACGACCTCAGGCGTGGGAGTACCTGCGACGAAGATGAGGTCTCGTACTTCCAGCCCTTACCGTGGACACGGATCAGGACTCGGCCGGGGTTGTCGAGGCTGAATTTAGTCCCAGAGACGTCAAATACCTCGACCCTCTTGTCGCGGGTCAGCGAATAGCCGACATCTTCCGGGACCCATGCGAGGTAACGGGTGAGTTTTTGGGCGACCTCGTCAGCCTGCTCTCGCGCGTTTATGACCGAGGGGTCCTGCGCGCAGGCGGTGAGAGCCAGCAAGGATGCCAGCATGAGCAGCGCAAGTCGGCGCACATGTCCCTGTCTACGTGGTGTGTGACTGCCCATCCGGGGTCATGTTCGAAATGTGACCCGTTCGGGACCATGAGGCCATCGAGATCCGTCCACCCGGCTGGGCTCCTCTACTTGGGGAGACAGAAGGCACTCGACCGGCTGAGCCAGAGCCTCGACGCAGCGAACTACAGCAACGTCCTCAGCTGCCACGGAGACTCGAAAAGCCCCCTGCGATGATCGCAAGGGGCTCTTCACTACAAGAGCCGCCTTGGGGAATCGAACCCCAGACCTTCTGTTTACAAGGAGTAATCGACTCGTCCACGAGCGTCCACATACGACACAGGGACCCGTTCAGGAGGGATGTCCTGCCTCCGGGATTCCATCCTCGTCCACAGGTGTCCAGTACCGTTGTTAGCACCGGCGTTAGCAAGATCAGCGGTCATCATGCACCCAACGGCGATCAGCCACGGTGTCCCGATGCCAAGTGGACCCGGACCGCAGGGCCGCCAGGCCCGAGGACCGGAAGCCGCGCGGCAGCCTGATTGGACACCCGCCTTAGGAGAGCGGTTGTCACCTCAGGGTGTCGATGCCCTCCACCTCGGCGTATGCCGTCGAGGGCTGTCGATCCCTCCTTGATCATTTCGCGTATGTGTCGCGCCCCGCTACCCGTGCTCGCGAAGGATCGCCGTGGCACGTTGCCGACCACGTGATCGGTGTTGTACTCGTGCTCGGGGTCAGGGCCCTGGTCGATCCAGATCGTACGGAGACCGGCGGCGCGTCCGCTGGCTATGTCGGCGGTGAGGCTGTCACCGATCGCTCATCCGCCCTCGGCGAGAGTCACGCCCCAGCGCTTGGCCGCTACAGAGCAAGGACCTCGGGGCAAAGAGCAATGCTTGAGATCTGTGGATCGGCCGGGAAGGGGTGTACCTTCCCGGTGATCGTTTGAGGTCTCTCACGCATGGCCGACGCGCCAACGTCGGCTGGGAAGGCACACCCGATGCTCACCGTAGTCCCTGACCCCGCCGGCGGCGACCGCCGTCCGGCTGATGGCCCCGTCTCCTCCTCGCTGATCGACGAGATCGTCCGCGAAGGCGCCCGCCGGATGCTCGCCGAAGCACTCAAAGCCGAGGTCGACGCCTACATCGCCGCCTTCGCCGACCAGCGCGACGAGGCCGGGCACCGTCTGGTCGTGCGCAACGGCTACCACCAGCCGCGGGAAGTGCTCACCGCAGCCGGCGCGATCGAGGTCCAAGCGCCACGCGTCAACGACAAACGCACCGATGAGGTCACCGGCGAACGCAAGCGATTCTCCTCCGCGATCCTGCCGCCCTGGGCACGCAAGACACCGAAGGTCACCGAGGTGCTGCCGCTGCTCTACCTGCACGGCCTGTCCAGCGGGGACTTCGTCCCGGCGCTGGGGCAGTTCCTCGGCTCGTCCGCCGGGCTATCGGCACCGGTGATCACCCGGTTGACCGAGCAGTGGAAGGCCGAGCAGCGCGCCTTCGCCGCCCGCGACCTATCCGAAGTGGACTACGTCTACCTGTGGGCCGACGGCATCCACGTCAACGTCCGTCTGGAAGAGCAGCGGCTGTGCCTGCTCGTGATGATCGGCGTGCGCGCCGACGGCCGAAAAGAGCTGATCGCGCTATCGGACGGCTACCGCGAGTCGACCGAATCCTGGGCCGATCTACTGCGTGACTGCAAGCGTCGGGGAATGCGCGCCCCGGTCCTAGCAGTCGGGGACGGCGCGCTCGGGTTCTGGGCTGCGCTGGGTGAGGTGTTCCCGCAGGCCAGGGCTCAGCGCTGCTGGTTCCACAAGATCGCCAACGTGCTCGCGGCTCTACCGAAATCCGCTCAGCCAGGGGCGAAGAAGGCCTTGGCGGAGATCTGGAACGCCGAGGACAAGGACCACGCCCACGCGGCGGTGAAGGAGTTCCAGGCCGCCTACGGCGCCAAGTACGGCAAGGCCGTGGCCAAGGTCGTCGACGACCTGGACGAGTTGCTGGCGTTCTACGACTTCCCCGCAGAGCACTGGGTGCATCTGCGCACGACCAACCCGATTGAGTCGACGTTCGCCACGGTCCGGCACCGCACCAAGGTCACCAAAGGCCCTGGGTCCCGGGCGGCTGGGCTGGCCATGGCGTTCAAGCTGATCGAGTCGGCCCAGGCCCGCTGGCGCGCGGTCAACGCTCCCCACCTCGTCGCCCTGGTACGTGCCGGGGCGACCTTCATCAACGGCAGGCTCGTCGAACGTCCCGACGATCAGCCCTCACCGGCAGCTGCTTAGAAACTCGTGATCCACAGGTCTTGACGATTGCTCCGGGGCAAATCTAGGAGTCTCGCGTCATGAGGTCGTATGTCCGTGCGCCGACTCCTGAGCAAGGAACTCCCCGAGGGTATCCATGAGGTAACAACTCGCCTCAGACCGACCCGATACGCCCGTCCGGTCTCGTTCGACGACATGCCCACGCTTCTGGCGGGAGATCGAATGGCTCTGCCAGCAGACGAGAGCCCGTGACAATTGCGAAACAGTGCCCCAAGGGCACATACCTCAGGAGTTTTCAATCCTCTGCATGAGATATGCAATCAATTCCTGAGTGAACCGCTCTCGCTTAAGTCGGTCCCGAGTCGGAAATCTACCTTCCGCAACAGCCATGACGCTTTCCGCAGCGCTACGGAACAAGTCGACTTGATCGGGTTGCTTCAAAGCGCTAATGAGCGTTTCGCTTTGAGTCTCACATTTCCGCGCGTTCAGGGCAGCCGATGGTCCATTGAGCACCTGATACTTATAGGCCATGAGAATGTGATAGCGAGCGGGCTTATAGACAGGATCCAGCCCCGCCCTAAAAGCGTTCTCTATACGGTACGCAGCGTAGGCGCTTGCAACGTACGGGAGGAGCTTATGCTCTTCTTGGAAGATGGATTTCCCTACCTCGGCATACAAGCGAGCAGGGTAGCGAGCAGCTGCATGCGGGCTATCGAGGAACACGGCCGAGATTGCCCGCATCTGATCACTAATCGTGACTACCCGCCTCTTTGTCACCGCCGCACTATAGAACTGCCCGCTGCGACGCTCATAAGTCAGATTCACTTCTGGAGTATCCAGAGTGTAGAAATCTTCCAGTTTCTTTTGGAACTTAGTCAGTGCAACTAAGTCGTTTTCATGGACTTCCGTCTGGGAGTTGGTTGCCCTAATAATGCGCGTGGCGACATCTTCATCCCCCGTGATGACCAGTCGGATCGGAACATATACCGATACAATTTGGTCGCCCAACATATCCCGAGACAAGTACAAACAGTGACTAGTCTGACACCCGTTGACTATCTGGAATCCAGATATTGCCACCGCATCGCCAGGCTTCGGCGAATAAGAGGATGCGACGACCGTAACACCGTTATTTAATACCGGCAGCAGGTCACGTTCATGGGTGGAAAGGGTACTGAGAATCTGTCGATTGACCGGGTTGTCCTCACCCTTGAAGCCTCGAACGTTGTCGTAGAAAACACGCTCATCCAGAGCTCCATCCGTACCCTGCACCAGCTTTAGGAGTTCGGATACCGAGACAACTCCCAATATAGCTTGATCCACGCCCGGCATCTTGGGGAGATTAACTTGCTTCTCGAGCTGGATCTCTACCTCGTTCGCGTGATTCTTCTTGGACCACGCCTCATGGAGCTCGTCTGCCCCGTAAACGTTAACAAAAACTCTTCCAAGAAATCCAAGATTTGCTATCTGCCCTTCAACCGAGGCGGCCCGATCCCGCACCACGGGATCCTCTACAGAACCCTTTGACGCAGTTGTAACGAACGATAGATAGACCGTCGGAGGATGCCGGAGGCTTGTGGCGAAGTCCTCGAACACAAGCGCAAAGGCGCTCGCGAGCTCTTCGAGGCGAGGGTAATTAGAGAACCCGCCCTCATTACAGAGGAACTTCTTTGCCGTATCACCAAAACCGAGAATGTCGACGCTCGATATAGAAGCCGACTGCTTCGCTTGAATTAGATACAGCGAAACGTCAATCTGTGAGGCCTGCCCACATATCTCTCTGACATCATCAGTATCACGGGCTAGCTGGCCATTAATTTCTAGCGCTATAATATCGATTCCTATACTGCCTGCGTCTAGCAGGAAATCCGTCTTCTCCGACTGCGACATCAGCTCATCGGGGAGAATCAAAGTAGCGCTAAACAACTCAAAGGCATCCGCCTCCTCCAATGCCGAGAGCTCTTCAGTTTCTCGAAACTTCTTAAACAGGCCCTTGATGAGTGGATTCATTAGAATTCCCGTAGAGTTGTTGTATCGGCAGCGCACATGCTTAGCTGATCATATCGCTACGAAACGCTCCTGTCCCAGTCTTCCGCTAAGAAAGCATGGCGTAGCTTTCTACGCCATGCGTCCAATCGGCTGGGACGCCTCCCGCAAGGTTCCGAAGTGCTGCGCCGCAAAGGGCGGCAAGTGCTGCGAGTCCCGCCTGTCCGCGCGCATGATTCAGTCAGTGCATGCCGTACTGCGGAACGCTCTTGAGCGCGCCGCCCGAGAAGAGAGCACCCCGCGCAACGCGGCCAAGCTCGTCAAGGTGCCCGTCCCGAAGTACAAGGTCAACCGCGGCCTCACGGTCCCTCAGGCTCGCGCGACGCTCAAGGCGGTTGCCGAGGATCGGACGTACGCGCTCTACGTCCTGCGCTGTGCCTCGGCCTCCGGCGTGGGGAACTGCTCGGCCTCCGTTGGGAAGCCGTCGACCTCGACAGCGAGAAGCTCGAAGTCGTCCAAACTCTCCAGCGGGTAGCGGGCCGCCTCCAGTTTGTCCGGACCAAGACCGAGGACTCGGCGCGAACGGTCCCACTCCACTTGATCTGCGTTGAGGCGCTCCGTGAGCACCGGCGCCGGCAGTTCGCGGAGCGCTCGGACCCGGTGGCCCGACTGGGAGGATCACGGCCTCGTCTTCCCCTCCCTGGCGGTACTCCGATAGAGCCGGACAACCTCCGCGGAGCTGGGGAGCGATTCCCAAGGCTGCCGGACTCGGAGAGATGCGTTTTCACGACCTGCGCCACATGTGTGTGACGCTCCTACTCAACCTCGGCGTCCCGCCCCAGGTCGTGCGCGCCATCGTCGGCCACAGCGACATCGACGTCACGATGACGATCTACGCTCACGCCTCGCTCGACGACAAGCGGAGCGCTCTTGGCACGCTTGGAGCTACCTTGAGCTAAACCACCGCCGCACCGAGTGAGACACCTCGACCGTCAAAACCGGTCGAGGTGTTGTTTTATCTGGAGCACAATCGCCGTATGGATATCAACCAAGATATTGATCATTTAGAGGGGCTTATGCCTACCGCATGGCCCTCATCAGACGCGGATCTTCTCGCGGAAGATGATGACTGGTGGTTCGTGGCCTGCATCGATTGGCAGCAAGGACAGTGGCATGGGTATGTCGAGGGCTTCCGCCAAGCGGCACACCTGATCGTCAACCAGATCCACTCCACCGCTCACGGTCAAGATACCCTCATCTTCCCGTTCCTGACGTCTTGGCGTCACTACGCAGAGATCCAGCTCAAATCTCTCATCACCTATTTACACACCTACCTCGAGCAGCCATCTGAGAGTCTCAAGAAGACGCACCGTATCGACGAGTTGTGGCGTACGACCCGCGCGCTCCTCGAAGAGGCGGGCTGCGCTGACGACTCAGACGAGTTGGATCACGTGCAGCGGGTTCTCCGCCAACTGCATGCACTCGACCCAACGGCTCAACACTTCCGCTACCCAGTCACCGTCAACGGAGCACCGACGTTGGCCGG
Source organism: Microtetraspora malaysiensis (assembly GCF_050947145.1). Taxonomy (NCBI): domain Bacteria; kingdom Bacillati; phylum Actinomycetota; class Actinomycetes; order Streptosporangiales; family Streptosporangiaceae; genus Microtetraspora; species Microtetraspora malaysiensis. The sequence goes on along the minus strand of NZ_CP191998.1, from coordinate 1,247,464 downwards.
AGTGAGGCGCATCCATATGCGCCGCTTCCATGAGGCCATGGAAGGCGTCGCTTGCTTCCTCGATGCGGCAGAGACGGGCATCTCTTCAATGTTGGATCTCAGGAGCGAGCACGAGGCCGAGATGGCGCGGGAAGCCGACTGGTAGTTGCTCCGTAGCGTGCGGCTCGTTGCTGTCAGCGTTGCTGTCACTGGAGATCAAAAAGCCCTGGGCCATGATCGGCTCGGGGCGTTCTTACTGTTCAACGAGGGGCCTGCCTTTCCTACGCAGACGGCCACAAGCGTCGCCCCGGTCAGGCTGCCGCGCGCCGCCTGGGCGGCCCGCAGTGCGTCGGCGACCAGCTCGGTGCGCATGTGATCGGCGATCGACCAGCCCGCCAAGCGGCGCGAGTGCAGGTCCAGCACGGTCGCCAGATAGAGGAACCCACCGTCGGCCAGCGGCAGGTAGGTGATGTCGCCGACATAACGCCGGCCGGGCGCGGGCGCGGTGAAGTCACGCTGGAGCAGGTCGGGCACCTTCTGGTGCGACGGCTCGCTGACTTTGGTGCGCACCTTCCTGCGCAGCCACAGCCCGGTGATGCCGAAGACACGCATCACCCGTGTCACCCGCTTGCGGTTGACCCGCCGCCCCTGGGCACGCAGTTCGGCGGTGACGCGCGGGCTGCCGTAGGTGCCGTCGAACTCATCGTGGATCCGCTTGATCTCCTCCGCCAGCGCTGCGGACCGCTGGCGCCGCAAAGAGGCATACGGCTGGTGGAACCGTCTCCTCAGCGGGCGAGCGCGGTGATGCCGACTTGACATCAAAACCGTCCATTTGTATTCCAAGATCGATTCCCGCGTGATAGATCACGAATGTGCCTACCGTTGAGCGTGAAGACGTTGAGGACCTTCTGAAGCGCCTTGCTGGCCGTAACTCCCTCCGCAGCGAGGCAACAATCCAGGCCGACGTGCGCCAGATCCTTCTCACCGGAGGGCTGAACCTCGCCGAAAATGACCTAGAGGTCAACCTCGAAGCCCAGGTGGGCAACCGGCGGAGAATCGATGTCGAGGTCGGATACACGGTCATCGAAGTTAAGAAGAATCTGAGCGAGACCGTCGTCCGCGAAGCGGAGGTCCAACTCGGCGACTACGTTGCCACGCGCACTCGCGAGACCGGACAGAGATACGTCGGCATCCTCACTGATGGAGCCGAATGGCGGGCCTACCAGCTTGAGAACGACATCCTGGTCGAGGCGACACGCTACACGCTCAAGACCGGACGTCCAGACCTGCAAGCGCTGCTCAGATGGTTAGAAGGCGTACTCGCAACGCGCCGGAACGTGCCACCGACCCCCAGCGAGATTCACGACCGGCTCGGTGCCGAAAGCGCCTCCTACAGCTTGGATCGGGCGAACCTGGCGGCTCTGTACGAAGCGCATGGCCAGCTCCCCACCGTCCAGCTCAAGCGGCAACTGTGGTCGCAGCTTCTCCGCAGCGCTCTGGGTACTCAATTCAGCGACGACGAGCTGTTCCTCGAGCACACTTTGCTGGTCAACAGCGCCGAGATCATCGCCCATCTCGTTCTCGGCCTGGACGTCACCGACATGCAGCCCGCCACACTACTCGCCGGCCAGCGCTTCGCCCTGGCTCAGATCTACGGAGTGGTCGAAGAGGACTTCTTCGACTGGGTCCTGGAGGTACCCGGAGGTGAGTCCTTCATCCGCACCCTCGCGCGGCGGCTGGCCCGGTTCGACTGGGCGAACGTCGAGCACGACGTGCTCAAGGTCCTCTACGAATCGATCATTGGGAGCGAGACCCGCAAGCGTCTCGGGGAGTATTACACCCCCGACTGGCTCGCCGACCAGGTAGTCGCCGAGGTCGTTACCAACCCACTCAACCAGCGAGTACTGGATCCAGCATGTGGCTCCGGAACGTTCCTCTTCCACGCCGTCCGCCGCCACCTGGCAGCCGCCGAAGAGGCCGGGATCCCGCTCGCCACCGCACTGTCTGGACTCACCAGTCACGTCCTGGGCATCGACTTGCACCCCGTGGCCGTCGCACTTGCCAGGGTCACATACCTACTGGCCATCGGCCGCCACCGTCTCATCGATCAGCGTCGCGGCCCCATTACTGTCCCGATTTACCTCGGAGACAGCGTCCAATGGACTCAGCGGGTAGACCTCTTCAGCCAAGACCACCTGCTCATCTCTACAGGCATCGGCAGCCAGCTGTACGAGGACGAACTACGCTTCCCAGACCACCTTCTCGCCGATGCAGGCCGGTTCGACCGACTCATCTCCGAGATGGCGACCCTGGCTGGCAAGAACCGCGCGAAGGGCGCCGTCCCATCGCTGAACGCCCTGTTCAAGCGTCTCGCCATCGCCGAGGCTGACCAGCCCGCGGTCAAAGAGAGCTTCCAGGTGCTATGCCGCCTGCAGGACGAGGACCGGGACCACATCTGGAGCTACTACATCCGTAACCTCGTACGGCCCGTCTGGCTAGGCCGGGCGGAAAACCGCGTGGACGTCCTCGTGGGCAACCCTCCGTGGCTCTCATACCGGTACATGCCCACAGACATGCAAGAAACCTTCCGCGAGATGTCCGAAGCACGGGACTTGTGGCACGGCAGGACCGTTGCGACACACCAGGACTTGTCAGGGCTCTTCGTCGCCCGCGCCGTTCAGCAGTACCTCAAGGTCGGCGGATCATTCGCCTTCGTCCTACCCAACGCCGTCCTAGACCGTGGATACTTCGCAGGCTTCCGCTCAGGCAAGTACTCGGACGGTTCGGAAGAGGTGGCTGCGGCGTTCTCCGGATCATGGGACCTACGCCGTATCCGGCCGCACTTCTTCCCCCGCGGAGGATCCGTGGTATTCGGCGAGAGAACGCAAAGCAATCCACACGCCCTGCCCACTGAAACCGTACGCTGGACAGGAAATCTTCCACGTGGCGCCCACTCCTGGGAAGCTGTCAAACAATACCTCAAGCGCGAACCGGCCACACTCGTCATCAGCAACACCGAGACCGAGGGACCGTCACCTTACGGCAGCCGCTTCAGCGCTGGCGCTACGATCTTCCCGAAAGTCCTGTTCTTCGTCCAGCCGCAACCGGCAGATCCTCTGGGATACGGTGCCGGGCGTCGCGCCGTCAGATCAAAACGCAGCAGCACCGAGAAAGCACAGTGGAAAAAACTCCCTGACGTGACAGGGGTCGTGGAGAGCGAGTTCGTACGACCTGTACTACTTGGTGAGAGCATTCTTCCCTACCAGGTTCTGCCTCCACAAGAAGCCGTACTTCCTATTGAAGGCAACCAGCTGCTAGACACTCAAGACCCGAGACTCGATCTCTACCCCGGCCTAGCAGAGTGGTGGCGATTCGTCGATAGTCAGTGGGAATGCCACCGATCTAGCGACCGCCTAACGCTTCGGGAGCGAATCGACTTTCGCAGGGGTCTGACAGGGCAACTTCCGCCCCCACCGCTGCGTGTGGTCTATGGAGCCTCCGGCATGCATGTCGTTGCCGCTCTAGTGGACAACGAATCCGCCGTTTGCGAGCACAAGCTCTACTGGGCCACAGTGACCAGCTACGACGAAGGCCTCTATCTGTGTGCCATTCTCAACTGCCCAGCGCTCACGCAGCTCGTTAGGCCGCTGATGTCATACGGAAAAGACGAACGGGACATCGACAAGCACATCTGGAAGCTCCCCATTCCGCTTTACGACCCGAGCAATGAGGTGCATGCACGCCTCGCCACACTCGGAAGACTGGAAGCCACACTCGTGGAAGCTCTTGAACTTGACGAGAACAAGGGCTTCGTCAAACTCCGACAGGTCGTTCGGAAGGCGCTCGCGGAGGGACACTACGCCAAGGAGGTTGACGAGTTGGTGGTCGGACTCCTAGACCAATAACCCACCGCTTGAACGCCCGCGCCTCCGGCTTCCGTGAGCGGAGGATCAGGGAGTAGAGGCCAGATTTCGAGATCTCCGACATGGAGCGCTGGCCTCTCTCCACAGTGTGGAGAGAGCGTTCGTCGTCATCGAACAGTGATAGTGACGAGCGCGATCACCAGTTCGCCGATCTCGTCGGCGGCGCGGCTGCGGTCGATCTCACCGAGGACGTCGGCGAGGAGGGAGGCCACGGTGGGGGTGACAGTCGAAGAAGGTCCAGCCGCCCTCGCCAGTCTTGGCGTAGACGCGGACGCCTGCGTTGTCGTCGTCGTCGAAGACAGGGACGAGGCGCAGGTGCGTGCCGGTGGCGGTGCGCCAGCTGGCGGCCACGCCGACCTCTCCGGGCTGCATGCCGATCTGGTCGAGGATGATGCTCACGCAGCTTCTTTAATGATCTTATGTGATAAGAGACATTGACACATGAAATTAGCGATCTTGTTCGCGCGGCCGGAAACGCTATTCCCGGCCCTACACTCCGGCGAGAATAAGGCCCATGTCTGAACTCTTGCCTGTTATTGCCAGCGTGGTCATCCCTGCGCTCATGCGGAAATCGCGCTCCGGCGAGGTCATACGCAATGCTGTACCCGAGCTAGTGGCCCGTCACCGAATCTTGGACGGGTAATTGATCTCCGGTGGTGAACCCGTCAGGCTGGCTACCTCTTCAACGTTGGGAGGTGGTCGTGGCTCGCCGACCGGAAGTGTTCGTCCGGCCGTTAACCATGGAGGAAGGCCGCAAGCTGCAGCGGATCACGCGGAGCGCGAAGGATCCGGTCAAGCTGCGGCGGGCGATCGTGGTGATGATGTCCGGCCAAGGCCAAAGCGTCCCGGACATCACCTCGTTGATGCAGGTCAGCGACGACTACGTGCGGGATGTCATCCACGCCTTCAACGAGAAGGGGTTCGACGCACTGGACCCAAAATGGAGCGGGGGCCGTCCGCGAGCGATCAGTAGCCAGGTGCGTGAACACATCTGCCTGATCGCCAAGACGGTCCCCGCCGAATGGGGCATCACCGGACACTCCACCTGGAGCCTGCGCACCCTGGCCGAGCACCTCATCACTCGCGGGGTGGTGGCGGCGATCAGCCGCGAGCACCTGCGGCGAATCCTCCGTAAAGGCGGGGTGAGCTGGCAGACCACCACGACGTGGAAGTCCTCCACCGACCCGCACTTCATCGCCAAGATGCAGCGCGTCCTGGACCTCTACGATCACCCGCCCGCCGATGGGCGGGTGATCTGCGTCGATGAGTTCGGGCCGTTGAACCTGATGCCTCGAAAGGGCAAGCGGTGGCGGCCGGCGGGTTCACCGGCCCGGCTGCGTGCCACCTACAACCGCTACAACGGCGTCATGCACATGATCGCCGCGCTCGACCTGGCCACCGGCAAGCTGTACTACCGGATCCGCAAGCGCAAGCGCTGGCGCGAATACCTGTCGTTCCTCAAGACGTTGCGGGCCCGCTGGCCTGGCGAGAAGCTGTATGTGATCGCCGACAACTACTCGCCGCACAAGCATCCCCAGGTCCGCACCTGGGCTGCTGACAACGATGTTGAGCTGGTGTTCCTGCCGACCTACGGCTCCTGGTTGAACTGGATCGAATCAGAGTTCGCCGCGCTGCGCTACTACGCGCTGAACGGCACCGACCACCGCACCCATGACGAGCAGAACGCGGCGATCGGCGCTTACGTGCGCTGGCGCAACGCCCGAGCCGAGCCCAAGACCAACTTCGCTGCCAGCTCACCGATCAGAAGCTGGACGAGTTACCCGGCCAAGGTTGCGTGACGGGCCACTAGCGATGAGCGACGAGCAGGCCAACAAGATCGCCCGAGCCGCCGCCGCCGAAACCGAAGCCGCCGCCCTCGCCGAGCGTCCTCGCCAGCGCCGCCGCGAATGGATGCTCCTCCTTGTGGGTCTCATCGCCGGTGCCCTCGTCTCAATCCCGATCGGCATCTGGGTCAACAGCATCAGCTAAGCCGAACACCAAGAAGGCGCCCTGATCGTTTCTCCCGCCCGCAAACCCGGCCCCGCCCCCTAATCACTCGGCCGGGTTGCGCCCGTCAGGCGGGCCGCACAGAGGACCTCGACCTGGTTACCGGACGGCCAAGGTCGCAGAGACGGTCCTCCAGCTCGGAGGCCGGATCGTCATGGACACTCCGAAGTCCAAGGCCGGGCACCGGGTGGTGTCCCTGGACGCGGAGACTGTGACGCTGCTCAAGGCGCACCACAACGCCCAGCGGCGTGAGCGGTTCGCAGCGGGCGACACCACGGGCTGGTGTTCCCTCGCTCTGACGGCCAGCGGCTTCCTCCGGATCGAGTGACCGAGCGGTTCAAGCAGCTCGCCCCTTGCGACTTTTCCCGGTCTCTGTGCGGACCAGCTGCATCGCCCTGGTCGTCGTACTCGATCCGGTGGCGTTCGCCCGTCTGTGGCGTCGCATCTCGGCGTTCCTGGAGCGCGCGGGCGGCGACGGCCGGGACCGGCCGAAGAGCCGCATGCCCGGCCGGCTGGCCGACCGGCGCGCGTGCGGGCCGCCGCAGGCGGGCCGCTTTAATAACGAGAAGAAAAGTTGCTTTCGATCATGGGCCGATCGGCTCAGATCCTGCTCTCGGCTGGTTCCGCGGTTGCCCAGACACGTTCGAGGCTGGTGAGGTAGACCGCTGCGGTGCCCTCTTGGTCGGTAGCTCGTACCTGGATGACCGGGGCCTGTGCGGCCGGGGTCCCGTAGGCGTGGATGTTGACGAGAAGGCTGTCGTCGACGCGATAGATCGAGTTGTAGAGGACGGTCCGGTGTAGCCGGGTCTCGATGCCCTCGACGTCCTGGAGCTGCCGGTAGAGAGCAAGGGCGTTCCTGATCCTGGCGGCCATGACGTCGGGGCCGATGCCCTCGTCTTGTCCTCGGGCGGCTACTTCTGGACTGTCTGGATCGCCGAGAAGGATGCGGACCTGGACGCCTGCGCGGGCTCGCTCGCCCAACAAGCGGACCATGCCCGCGTCCTCGGCGAGGAACAGGCCGCTGTAGGTCAGGATGTCGATCCTCTCCGCGGCTTCTTGGAAGAGACGACGCCAGACAGATTGCGGGACAGCCCAGCGGTGTGGATAGACCGCTCGCACGTCGTCGGAGATCGGCCGACCTGTCGCGACCTCGGGCCACAGCTCGGCCTCGTCGATCTGGAGAAGGTCAGCGACGGCCCAGCGGTGGCGTGGGTAGGGGATGCGGCCTTTCAGCCAGCGGTTCACGGTCTTGGGGTCGACCGCGAGAGCCGCGGCGACGTCGACGGCCTGGAGCCTGGCAGCGGCGAGGGCGCGGCGAAGGTTCTCACTCACGGGGGCGTACCTCCTGAGAGATCGGCTCTGCGTGCGACGCTAACACGAGACGTCCCTAGACGTCCCATAGTCGTGGTGTAGAGATTCCGGACCGTGACGGAAGCTCGTCGGCACAGGAAGCGGCCACAACCGCCCATTTCCGAGCCGAGGGAGCGTCACCCATGGTGAACGTGATCAAGATTCAGCAGCGCGCCTATCAGCAACAGCTGTTGGAGGAGCTGCGCGACGAACTCAAGCGGAGGGGCATCGTCACGGTCCTGCTCGTCGACCAGAGAGGGTGCCCCGCGCTGGACGTGCCGGACAGCCGATTCCGTCCCCGCCGCGTCTACGTCCACCTGGCGTTCCTGTGGTTCTACTGGGGCGACCAGGGCGATGAGCGGGTGTCGTGCCTGCGCCTGGTGCCGGCGGCCGACCGGATCGAGCAGGCCTCACGGGATGGCTGGCACGAGGGGGAACAGGGCGAGATCGGCTTCGACCTAGACAAGGCCATCGGTGCGCACTCCTGATCAGCCCGCAAAGCCGCTGACCGGCTGGCGCATCTACGCCCAGATCGCCGAACGGCTTCGCCACCGCATCACCTCCGGCGAGTACGACTCAGGGTCGACGCTGCCGTCAGAGGCGGTCCTGTCGGCAGAGTTCTACGTGGCGCGGAACACGGTCCGTCGGGCGCTGACGGCCCTGGAGGAGAGCGGGTTGATCCTCACGGTCCCGTCCAAGGGGCGGATCGTACTGCCCGCCGCTCAGGAGGCCGAGGTCTCGTATCGCTATCAGGAGATCGCGAAGAGCTTGCGCGGCCGGATCGAGCGGGGCGAGCTCGGGCCGGGCGACGCCCTTCCCAGTGAGGCCGAACTTCGCTGGCTGTTCTCCGCGGCCCGCAGCACTGTACGGCAGGCGTTCGCGGAGCTGGAGAGCGAGGGACTGATCGTGTCCCGGCACGGCAAGGGCAGGTTCGTACGCGACGGGACCAAGACGCCCTGCGCGAAGCCTTAGTGAGAAGCCGCCCCTCAGACAACGGTCGGTTCACATGCGTGAGACGTCCTAGGACGTCTCACGTCTCGCTCTGGATCTCTTCCGGGCGATGCTGCCTATGGTGAACGGCATGAGACATATCGCATGGGCCCGTGACCTAGCAGGTGAGCTCCTCGCGCGTTCGTTGCCGCGCCGCTGGGAGCACTCGCAAGGAGTGGGGATGCGCGGTGAGATGATCGCGCCGATCCTCGGCAAGGACGCCGAGCTGCTCGCTATGTCCGCATGGCTCCACGACATCGGCTATGCGCCGGATCTGGTCGACACGGGATTCCATCCGATCGACGGCGCCCGGTACCTACGGGACACGCACGGGGCCGATGAACTGCTCTGCGCGCTGGTGGCCCATCACACTTGTGCCGCCATTGAAGCCAAGGATCGGGGTCTGCTCAGCATTCTGGAAGACGAATTCCCGCCGCAGCGGCCCGACCTGGTCGAGGCACTGACTTTCTGCGACGTGACTACCAGCCCCGACGGTGTCCCAGTGGACGTGGAGGACCGGATTGCCGAGATCCGTAACCGCTATGGTGAGGGTCATTTGGTGAGTGCCTTCATCCAAAAGGCGACGCCATGCATCCTGTCCTCAGTCCAGGCGGTGGAAAAGCGGTTGTCCTCAGCCGATGTACGGCTGCTCTAGATGATCTAGAAAATGGCGGATCCTGAGTCTCATGGCCCGGTCCATCTGGAGCGACAGCACCGACTCGCGAGGCACCCATCGGACTTCACGTGACTCACTGCTCGGTGTCGGCTCCCCATCGGTGGCGCGTGCGGTGAGCACGATGGAGAATTCCTGGCGGGCTTCGCCATTGCTGGTGTAGAGGATCACATGCTTGGGATCGGTGTAGATGCCGACCAGCCCTGTGATCTCGCACGAGATCCCAGTCTCTTCCAACGTCTCGCGTACCGCGGCCTCCGGCACCGACTCCCCAAGGTCGATCGCACCGCCTGGTAGCGCCCAATTGTCGTTATCGGTTCGGTGGATCATCAGCACCTCGCCGACATCGTTAACGACCACGGCATTCACCGACGGGACCATGCTGTTGGGCAGGGGTGCGTTCGGGTCGTTGTGGAAGTCGATCCGCGTGGCCATGATCAGTACTCTACCGGTGTCGCCCCCGCCCACACCTTCTCGAAGCTTTCCAGGTAGGTCGTCACCATGTCGCCTCCAGTTACTTTCCGAAGGTGGAGTACAGGAGCATTCGCCGCGAGTTGCCCGTACACGTGGGTGTTGACGAGCAGTTGATCGTCTGCCCGGTAGATCGAGTTGTAGAGCACAGTGCTATGCATCCGGAGTTCGGCGACATCGCGGAGCGGCTTGTAGAGGGCCAAAGCATTCTTGATCTTCGTTGAGATGGCGTCGTCACCAATCCCCTCGTCTGCGCTTCGCCGTACTACTTCAGCAGATTGGGGGTCGCCGAGCAGCATACGTAAGCGGACGCCGGCAGTCGCCTTCTCCCGGAGCAGCCGGATCATGCCAGCATCCTCGGCGAGAAACATGCCAACGTAGACGAGGATGCCGATCTCCTCGGACGCGGCGCTGAATAGACGTCCCCATGCGTCCCTGGGCATTGCCCAGCGGTGTGGATAGAGGGTGATGATCTCGCTCTCGGACGCCGAAGCCACCTGTTCACGGGTCAGGGCCTCCGGCCACAGGTAACTCTCGTGAGCTTCCCCTCCTAGCGTGGAGACCGAACCGGGAGAGGTTTGGTCGTGGCAGGTACCACGAGGCGCCGCTTTGATCCGGAGTTTCGGGCTGGAGCGGTGCGCATTGTCAAGGAGACCGGCAAACCCGTCTCGCACGTCGCGCGGGACCTTGGTATCAACGAGTACACGCTGCACAACTGACCGGAAAATGATCCACCTCAGCCAGCGCGCGGCAGCGAACCCCGCCGGTGATCGCCGGTTCGGGGTTTGCCACAGCGGTATGGGTCAGGCGGCCGAGGTCAGGGTGACGGTCAGACCGAGTGCTTCGAGCTGCCGGACGTAAGTGCGGATCCTCTTGTCCTTGTTCACGCGGTCGGCGTGGTACCCGGCTCCTAGGTCGAAGTACTTGGCCGTGGGGTCGGCGAGCAGGTGCCAGATGATGACCAGGATCGACCGGGCGACGGCGACCAGAGCCTTGAGCTTGCCGCGGCGTTTGACGATGCGCCGGTAGCGTTCGCCGAGAAAGCTATCGGTCCGGGCAGCCACGGCCGCGGCTTGGCCGAGGACTCCTTGAGGTAGGGGTTGCCCTTGCCGGTCCGGCCGCCAGTGGGGCTCTTGGCGCCGGACTGGATCGTTCGCGGGCATAGTTTCGCCCAGGACACCAGATGGCCGGCGGTGGGGAACCGGTTCATGTCCAGTCCCACCTCCGCCAGGATGACTTGAGCGACCGCCGGGCTGATGCCGGGAATCTCATCGAGCCGTTCCACGGCCGACAGCATCGGCTGACTGGCCGTGGTGATCTCGGGATGGTGACTGGGGCTCGTGGAAGAATTCCCGTCCCGGCCGCTGTCGCCCGAGGCGCGATGTGGCTGCGCGGCAGGCAGATCGTCTAGAAGCTGCTCGATTCGGGCGGTGAGCTTGCCGATCTGCGCATCCAGACCGTCGATCTGGGCCAGTAGCAGCGCCGCGATCTCGGCGTGGTGGTCGTCGAACTGGCCGGTGAGCGCTTCGACCAGTGCTGGGATCTTGGCGCGCATCCTGCCGCGGGCGAGCTCGGCCAGCACCCGTGGATTGCGTTCTCCTGCGATGAGCGCTTCGATCATGTCCCGGATGGAGGCTGTGGTCAGTGTGCTGGCCACCGCCGACACCTTGATCAGGGAGTCTTCCAGTAGCTTTTCCAGCCGTAGCCAGTACCGGGTCCGCTCGGCGGTCAGGTCGCTGCGCATCCGCGTGTAGTCACGCAGCGTCCGAATCTCCTTGGGGGGTACGAACGAGGGCCGAACCAGGCCTTTCTCGGTGAGCTTGGCCAACCAGACCGCGTCCAGTTTGTCGGTTTTCGACCGGCCTGGCAGGTGCTTGACGTCACGGGCGTTGACCAGTTGCACGTTCAGTCCCCGGGCCTCCAGCACGTAGTACCAGATCCGCCAGTAGTCGCCCGTCGATTCGACGGTGACCTTCTCCACGCCCAACTCGATCAGCCGGTCGCTGAGTTCGGTGACCGCGTTCATGGTGGCTTCCACGTCCCACACCTTGGTCACCCGGCGTCCGGACGTGGACGGGTGCGGTATCCGCGTGCACACCTTGCCGAACGCCTTGGCCACATCGATCGCCGCGACTCGTTCGATGAGATGTTCATGCTCCTCATCCGGGACTTCCACGGGTTCTCTCATCGCCATGGGGTGATCGCTCCTTGTCGGCCGGGGGTGGTGGCGGGCTGCTCGGGGGCCTCGGTCGGGAGCCGAACATTCTGACCGGCGTGCTCGAAGCAAACAGTGCGTGACCCATCAAGGTCGGGGCCCCAGCGCCAGACTGAGTGACGGGATCGATGTGTCCCACGTTATGACCGGCGTCGGCGAGCAGCCCGCTCAAATTTTCACGCCTGTGTGGCGTCCGTGGAAGGGTCAGGATGACTGGGTGCAGATGGACCGGCACGCCAACGGGCAGGCCGGCAGTAACGGCGGCGGAGGCGGGACGCTGAAGGAGTCCGAAAGCGAGGAGCTGGCGCGGCTGCGGCGGGAGAAGGCTGAGCTGGTCAAGGAGCACGCCCGCGAGAAGGCGGCGTGGGAGAAGGAACGCGCTGAGCTGGAAGACGAGCGTGATGTCCTCAAGCGCTCAGTGGTCTTGTGGGTGAAAGAGGCGATGGGCCGGTGAGCGTGGCGGCCTTCATCTGCTCTCAGAAGACCGACCATGACATCGACCACGCCACCAGTTGCCGGGCGTTGGGGGTGTCGCAGTCGTGGTTCTACAAGTGGAAAAAGCGCATCAGCCAGACCGCCCCGACAGCGCGTGAGCAGCGGCGGGCACGTCTGGATGAGGAGATCAAGCGCCTGTTTGCGGCATCGGGCGGCACCTACGGCTCGCCCCGGATCACGCAGGACCTGCACGCCGAGGGCTGGAAGGTGTCGGAGAACACGGTCGCAGCCCGGATGGTCGTGCTCGGGCTGGCCGGCCGCCCGCCCAAGAAGCGCCGGTCGCTGACCCGGCAGGGCAAACGGCGAGCGGCGCCGGACCTGGTCGGCCGCACATTCACCGCGGTTGCGCCGGACGTGCTGTGGGTCGGCGACGGCACCATGATCGATACCGATGAAGGGCCGCTGTATCTGGCCACCGTTGAGGACCTGTTCTCTCGCCGGCTGCTCGGCTACGCCATGTCCGAGCACCACGACGCGGCGCTGACCGTCGCTTCACTCCAGATGGCGATGGCCACCAGGGGCGGGGATGTGGACGGGGTGATTTTTCACTCGGACCGCGGGTCGGAGTACACCGCCACCCGCTACCAGGCCGAATGCCGCAAGCACGGCATCGTGCAGTCGATGGGCCGGGTGGGATGCGCTCTCGACAACGCCGCGGCCGAGGCGTTCAACAGCACGCTCAAGGTCGAGTACGTGCACCGGCAGCGCTTCCGGACTCGGGCCGAGGCCCGCGTGAAGATCGCAACCTGGATCACCGACTTCTACAACACAAGGAGGAGGCACAGCGCCAACGACGGACTGTCGCCCATCACCTTCGAGCATCAGATGACCGAGAAGAGGCAAACCTCAACGGCCCTGCTGAGGGCCGCTGTGGCATAGGACCGTCTCCACGTTTTCAGGGGATTGACACTCGTCCATCCCCAGGTGCGTAGCTACTGCGTATCGGTGCTTTCGGTACGGTGCGCGGCCTTTGGTGATCCACCGTTCGACCGTCTTGGGGTCCACTTCGATGGCGGTCGCCAGATCGGCGATGCTCACCCCGAGTTCCAGAAGTGCCGCGCGTAACCGCTCGTTCGCCATCTCACCTGCCACGTTCGAGGACGTCCAGGGACCTGGCAATCGTAGACGGGACGTCTTGAACATGTCCCGTCGTGTAGTGATCTCGTCCTGCCCTTTCGCCGCAATCTCGGTGTCACAACGCAGCACCGACCGCGACGAAAGGAGATGTGATCATGACAAACACCACGATCAACCCGCCCGAGGAGTCCCCCGGCTGCGACTGCGGCGCGCTCCTGGAGCAGGGGCAGATCCGGTGCCGTAAGTGCCTGGCTCGTGACCGGTGGACCCGCCGTCAGACGGCCCGGCGCAGAGAGAACAAGCGGCGCGCCGCGACCCGGCGTCCCCCGCGCGGCTCGATCGGCTTCGCGCAGGCTGGGGTGATCTGGTCGTGAGCACCCTGCCCCTGATCCTGGCGCTGCTGCTGTCGGGCGGCGTGGGCGCCGGTTACGTGACGGTTCTGTTCGGCATCCGGCGTGAGGACAAGGCGATGAGCCTGGGTGCTCCGCCGGATGGGCGGGCGGCGTCGCTGGCCCGCCGGGTGACCGGCTGCCACACCCGTGGCGGCTCTACTTCGGGGATCTCCTGGACTCAGACAGCATCGACTCGACCCGTGCGAGACGTTCCGACAAGTCCCGTACGGCGGTGCGTAGCTCGATGACCTCGCTCGCCAAGTCCGTGGCCGGCCTTTCCACGGGCCGCTCGTCCTCCCGGACGAAGACGCCCTTGCCCTGCTGGCCGATGACCAGGCCCTCGTTCCGCAGGATCCCAACCGCCATCTTCACGATGCTCAGCGAGGCCTCGTACTGCTCGGCGAGCTGGGCGGTCGACGGCAGCGGCGAGCCGGGCGCGAGAGCCCCGCCGCGGATCTGTTCGCGCAGATCGTCGGCGATCTGGAGGTAACCCGGTCGTCCCGTCTTCTTGACCATCACTCCTATCTCAGCACAGGAGACCGACCAAGCCAACCGAGAGAACATTGACAACCAAGCCAACTAGGTTAACTATGTTGACCTACGAGTCCTAAGGAGGTCACCACCATGCGCGCCATCCCGATCCCGGTCGACACGGCCAAGCTCACCTTCACCTGCGTCAAGGACCCACGGCCGCGCCTGCTCAACCAGCACACCGGCGAGGTCAAGACCGACAAGAACGGCCAGACCGTCTACGAGGTCATCACCTCTGTCGAAGACGACTTCGGCCGCATCGAACTCGTCAAGATCGGCATCTCCGGAGAACCTCCGGTCACGCGCGGTCAGCAGATCAACCCCGTCGGGCTGATCGGTTACCTCTGGGAACAGACCCGCGACGGCGAGGTGAAGTGGGGCATCGCCTACCGCGCCTCGGCGCTGCTCCCGGCCGAGGAGGGCGCCAATGCCTGACACGCTCGCCCAGACGCTCGGAGTCCTGGCCGCCCTGGTGGCCGGGCTCTGGGCCTGGCGACGCTTCCACTACCGCTCGTTCTGGCTGCTCATCGGCTTCCCGGTGGTGGCTTTGACGGTCCGGGCGACGTGGCGGAAGGTGGCTCTCGGCTGCGGGCTGACCAAGAAGCGGCAACGCTGGTGGTTCACCACTGTCCCTGGTGCGATCGCCTCAACCGGCATCGTCAAGGTACGACGGCGCTTCCAGCGAGTCGCGGTCGACACCAAGCCCTGGATGTGGCTGCCTCGCCCGACCCGGCACGGCTGGCGCGTCACCCTGTGGACGCTTGAGGGGCAGATTCCCACCGACTATGCCCAGGCCGCCGAACGGCTCGCGCACTCCTGGGGCGTCCACGCGGTCCGCGTCTCCTCGCCCCGTCCAGGCCGGGTGGTTCTGGCCGCGACCATGCGTGATCCGCTGGTGCGGGTCGATCACATCCCGCCCTCAGGCGAACTACTCAAAGTCTCGGTGGGGCGGCTGGAGACCGGCGGCCTGTGGTCGATCGACTTCCGTACCGTCCCGCACTGGATCAATGCGGGCGCGACCCAGTCCGGTAAGTCGAACCTCGCGAACGCGCTGATCGTCGGGCTCGCCCCGCAACCGGTCGCGCTGGTCGGCTTCGACCTCAAGGGCGGCGTGGAGTTCACTCCCTATGCCCCTCGCCTGTCAGCCCTGGCCACCAGCCGCGCCGAGAGCGTGGGCCTGCTGGATGACCTGGTCGCGCTGATGATCGACCGGATGGGGTTGTGCCGGACGGCCGGAGCGCGGAACATCTGGCAACTGCCCCCGGCGGTGCGGCCGGTGCCCGTCGTGGTCCTGGTCGACGAGCTGGCCGAGCTGTACCTGATGGCCGACAAGTCCAAGAAAGACGAGGTCGCCCGCACCTCCACAGCGCTGCTGCGGGTCGGCCAGCTCGGGCGGGCCTTCGGGATCTATCTGTTCCTGTCCGGTCAGCGGATCGGCTCCGACCTCGGCCCCGGCGTAACCGCGCTGCGCGCGCAGTGCTCGGGCCGAATCTGCCACCGCGTCAACGACCCGGAGACGGCCACCATGACGCTCGGCGACCTCGACCCGGCCGCCCTCGTCTCCGCGCGGGCGATCCCCGCCGAGACACCGGGCGTCGCGATCGTCGCTTCCCAGGACGGCCAGTGGTACCGCGCCCGCTCCTTCTACGTCTCCGAGCACACCGCCGAGTACGCGGCCCGTACCTGGTCCCATCTGACGCCGGAGTGGTCCGAGGTCATCCGGCCCGGCCACTCCACCGGCCTTGATGAGGCCGACCTGTCCCAACTCCTGTCCGCCTGAACCGACCAGAAAGGGGGTAACGATGCGACGCCTCGCCTCATGGCTGCTCGACTCCGGGCCGGTCCTGGTCCTGGCCGCTATCGCGGGTGCCGGATCGTTCACCCACATCCGCGACACGGCCACCGATCACGGGCAAACCGGCTGGATGTCCTGGGCTGTGGCCGTCTGCCTCGACCTCACCTGTGTCATGGCGGCTCGGGAGCGCCAGCGGGACAAGAAGACCGGCCGGGTACGGCAGGGCTGGGCGTCCTGGCCGACGCTCGTCCTGGTCGCCGGGATCGTCCTGTCCCTGGCCGCCAACCTCCACCAAGCCGAACCGACCATGTGGGGCTGGCTCACCGCCGCAACTCCGGCCGGGGCGTTCCTCATCGCCGTCTCGATGCTGGAGCGTCGCGCTTCCGGACCTCGTCCTGAACCGTCCTCGGCCACCGTCCCGGCGTCGTCCTCGACTGTCGCGGGCTCGTCCTCGTTGCCGGCCTCTTCGTCCTCGACCGTCCCCGGCTCGTCCTCGAAGTCCGGCGACCCGTCCGCCGTACCGGTGTCCGTCCCTGCCGACGAGGACGTCGCTCCAGAACCGTCCCCGGCGCTCGTCGACTACGCCCGGCGGGTGGCCGACGAACACCACTCCAAGCACGGCAGGCCGATCACCCGCGACCTACTGCGCGCCCGCCTGGGCGTGTCCAACCAACTCGCATCCGACCTGCTCCGCACCCTGCGGACCGCATCTGAACCCGCCTGACGAAAGGAGAACTGATCATGCGAATCCGCCTCGACGGTACCCGCGCCGAGATCGCCGACGCCCTGTTCCGGCTGCGCCAGACGTTCACCGTCTCCGGCGTCTCCCGGGCCTACCTCGACCGGACCCGGCCGCATCACTGGCGGGTTTTCGTCACCACCACGCCCCGCGAGAGGAGGTGATCCGCGTGAACGACACCGAGCAGGCTCCGCCTCCGGAGACCACGGAGATCACGCCTCTGCGGTGGCAGTGCTGCCATTGCGGCGGGGGCGGCCTCGACTCCTACGGCGACACCTGCCGCCACTGTGACGGGCTCGGCTTCTGCTGAACCGTCAGCGCCCCCGGCCTGGCCGTACATCCGCCAAGACATGCGCCAGGTCGGGGGCCATCCCTCCACCCGCAACGAGTGAAAGGAGGTCTCCATCTTGCCCGCATCTCTCACCAATGCGCACGCGATCCGCGGGGCTATCGCCCGGCTCGATGACCCGAACTACTCCCGGTGGGAAGCCCAGATCCGCCGCGCGGGCGGCTGTCGACAGCCGATCCACCTACGCGGCCGAGTCGAGCACTGGGACCAGGCCACCGGCGAACTCCTCCACCGCTACAGCACCCGCACCGAACCCGACGGCGTCCTTCGCGTCCCATGCAAGACCCGCCGCGCCTCCCGCTGCCCGTCCTGCGCCGAGACCTACCGGGCCGACACCTACCACCTGATCCGCGCGGGCCTAGTCGGCGGCAAGGGAGTCCCCGAGACGGTGACCGGTCACCCGTGCCTGTTCGTCACACTCACCGCGCCGTCCTTCGGCGTCGTCCACACCCGCCGCGAGAAGAACGGCAAGATCCAGCCCTGCCACGCACGCCGCGACGCCACACGATGCCCACACGGGCGCATCCTGACCTGCACCACCCGGCACGGCGCCGACGAGGAATGCCTCGGCGAACCGCTCTGCCCCGACTGCTACGACTACACGGGCTCAGTGCTGTTCAACGCCACAGCCCCGCTGCTGTGGAAACGCTTCGCTGAGGCACTTCGCCGGCACCTGGCCAAGAGCGGCGGCCTCACCCTCGCCGAAATGCGCGCCCAACTCGTCGTCTCCTTCGCCAAGGTCGCCGAATACCAGCGACGCGGCGTCGTCCACTTCCACGCCGTGATCCGACTCGACGGCCCAGACGGCCCCACCTCAACACCCCCGGCCTGGGCAACCCTCGCCCTGCTGGCTCAAGCCGTCCAGCACGCCGCGTCGGTCGTCACCGCGACAATCCCGGCCGTAAACGGGGAACCGGCGCGAGTCCTGCGCTGGGGCCGCCAGATCGACACCCGGCCCATCACCCTCGAAGGCGAACTGACCGAACAGGCCGTCGCTGGCTACATCGCCAAGTACGCCACCAAGGCCGCCGAATGCGTCGGCACCCTCGACCGCCGGGTCTTCCCGACCGAAGACCTGTCGGCGCTGCCCGTACGCGAGCACGCCCGGCAGCTCATCGCCGAATGCCTCCGCCTCGGTGCCCTCGACGACCTGGCCGACCTCCGGCTGACCCAGTGGGCGCACATGCTCGGCTTCCGCGGCCACTTCTCCACAAGGTCACGCCACTACTCCACCACCCTCGGCGACATCCGGGCCGACCGCGCCGAACACGCCATCACCGACGACGTCACCACCGGCCGCCTGCCCCTCTTCGACGAAGACACCGTCCTCATCGTCGCCGAGTGGCACTACATCGGACGCGGCTTCACCCCTGGCGACGCTCTCGTAGCCGCCTCTCTGACAGGGACGGCCATACCTCCCGCTCCTGCGGACTTCGGGGGCGGCGCCCGATGACTCCGCTCCTCCTCACGGTGCCAGAAGCTGCTGAGGCCCTGGCGATCTCGCGGAGCAAGCTCTACCAGCTCATCGCCTCTGGGGCGGTCGACTCCATCCGGATCGACGGTTCACGACGCATTCCCGTCGCCTCACTTCACGACTTCATCAGCCGCCTGGCATCAAAGGCGGTCCCAGCATGACCAAGAAGACCACGCCCAAGCTCCGCGACGGCGTCATGAAGCGCGGAACCACCTGGTCGTACGTGATCCGTGTCAAGGACCCGGAGACCGGCGAGAGCAAACCTAAATGGGTGAGCGGCTTCGCCACTGAAGACGATGCCAAGGCCGCCCGTGACGAGGCGCGGGTCAAGGCACGGCGCGGCGAATACATCGACCGGAACGCGATCACAGTCGCG
The DNA here is from genome assembly GCF_050947145.1 of Microtetraspora malaysiensis. Taxonomy (NCBI): domain Bacteria; kingdom Bacillati; phylum Actinomycetota; class Actinomycetes; order Streptosporangiales; family Streptosporangiaceae; genus Microtetraspora; species Microtetraspora malaysiensis. The sequence goes on along the minus strand of NZ_CP191998.1, from coordinate 1,228,628 downwards.
GAATACCTCGCCGAGTGGATCGAGGGCCACGCCGTGGAGATCAAGCCGAAGACGCTTGCTGGATACCGTGTAATGATCCGCCTCTACATCGAGCCGAACATCGGCAGGGTACGGCTTCAGGCTGTACGCCCGGCCACCCTTACGAAGCTCTACCGGGATCTGCTGACGGCCGGCCGCAGGAACGGCAAGGGCCTCGCCCCGAACACGGTCAAGAACGTGCACACCGTGCTCCGCAAGGCGCTCAGTGACGCTGTTCTCGTTGACGAGATCCTGCCCAGCAACCCCGCCGAACGCGCCAAGCTTCCGCGTGCCCAGGTCACTGAGCCAGGCACCGTGTGGGCTCCGGCACAGCTCCGCGGCTTCCTCACCGCTGCGAGGAGTCATCGGCTGTTCGCGTTCTTCCACCTCGCCGCCTACACGGGTGCCCGTCGTGGCGAGCTGTGCAACCTGCGGTGGGCAGATGTCGACCTGGACACGCCACAGATCCGCGTGACGGGCTCCTCGGCCGTGGTCGAGGGCGAGAGGATCGAGGGCACTACCAAGGGCGGGCGGTCCCGCGTCGTCAGCCTGGACGCCGAGACCGTCGAGGTCCTCCGCGAGCATCGGAGGCGCCAGAGAGCTGACCGGCTCCGCCTCGGAGAGTCGTGGAAGGGCGCGGACGACTACGTGTTCACCACCGGATGGGGAGAGCCGATCTATCCCGACACGGTCAGCTCTCTGATGCCCACCCTGATCAAGGCGTACAACGACACGGAGCCCAGCAAGCCGCTCCCCCGCGCCCGGCTACACGACCTTCGGCACATCCACGCGACAACACTCCTGCTCGCAGGCGTCCCGGTCCATGTGGTGGCGGCCCGGCTCGGCCACTCTGACCCAGCGATCACGCTCCGCGTGTACGCCCATGTGATCCATGAGCAGATGGCCAGCGCGGCGGACATCTTCGCGTCCTCGATCAGCCGGACATCCTAGGGTTCACTCACCGACCGGCCCCGACTCGCAAGTTGAGGCCGAGCCATTCGACGCACCTTCTTCGGAAGGAGGTACGGACTTCGCCCTGCGCTGCTTGAACTCCTCGTACTGCCTCGTGAACACGTACATGTAGTTCAGGACCGCCTCCGCAAGGGTCAGAGCGTCTTCGGCATCCTGGCGCGTGATCGGCTTGCCTCCGAAGTGGGCCCCGTCGTTACCGAGAGCCCGCAATTCGTGTGCCCACTCCAGTAACCGCTTGTCGATCAAGCCTCGGCTGTGTAGATCGTCAAGGGCCTTGAAGAGAGTCCCCGTCGCGTTGTGGCTTTGGCATACTCCCTCCATCACTCGCCTGACCATGACCGCAGTGGCCGTGTACTGACCAGCCTGGAAGCACTGCGTCGCTTCAGAGAACTCCTTCCGAATCTTCAACGGGATCGCCTGATGAAGAGCTTTTGTGGTGTTCGGCCACAGCAGGTCCGGCTGGTCCCAGTCTCTCCCATTCAGTGCTTCTTGCAGGACCACGAAAGGCTCCTGGCATTCCTCGCAGCACATGAGCGTGGCGCGACAAGGCGGTCCCTCGTCGTCGTAGCACGACACCGAGCGGTCTTCCATCGCGGCTACCGGCCGCTTGCAGTTCGGGCAAACGGCCATGAGGAACGGGGCGTTCATGTGCTCCCTCTCCCGGAACCAACAAAGCCCTCCAGGCTAGATCCTTCCGAGGCTGACCTGCCACTGGTTTCTTGGCATCGCCCGAAAGGCTGCCGCTGTTAGCAGAGCCGTTAGCAAGAGAGGCCCTCTCCACAGCGGAGAGGGCCTCTGAGCTGGAGCCGCCTTGGGGAATCGAACCCCAGACCTTCTGTTTACAAGGCACCCAAACGATCTCCAAGGTCGTTCGGAACCGTTCGCCGTGCTGCTTGTCGGGACTCCGGCTGTTCAGGTCCGTACGGCTCAGTTCATGATCGTCCGTCCGAGTGGCTCCCAAGGTGGCTCCCAGAAGCCGCCAGGCGAGCTGGCAGTACTCCTCGTGGTGATCCTCCAGCAAGCCCGTCCACATATCGCTTGGTGAGCGCCTGAACCTTTCCACGGAGCTTCTCTGGACTGGAGTCGATGCCAGTCAAAGCCCGACCCCCGTCAGCCGTTGGTCGGTTCGACATCCACCACGATCATCTTGTCAAATCGGTAGCTGTCCAGGTCGGGGGCGTTCCAGTGCTCCCCCGGACGAATCGCGTGGAATCTGAACGTGGCGTTGGTCTCGTTCGCGCCGATGATGCAACGCACCGGGCTGGGCGGGTCGAGGGCGTACACAAGTTGGGAAAACTTCAGCGCGAATGCGACACCGTGAAGGAGCAGGATCCGCTGGTCATCCTCACTGATCATCGGCGCGCCGTTGACGGTGGCAACCTCGACCGGGACGAAGTCCTCCAGGTGGAAAGAACTGTCGGCGCACTCCCAGGCGGTGAGGTCGTTGCAGAACGAGGGTGCGCCTTCAACTCCTTCAACCGAGGTGGCCCAGGTCAAAACCTTCCCACGGCGGACAATGCCGCGCTCCGCGCGTTCCAGAAGACCCGATGCCAGGCCGCCCGGCGGCTCGATCGCCGCCAGCCCATTCAGCACTCCCAGCATCTGGACCGCAGCATCGTTCATCTTAAGCGAGAGCATGATGTCCATGATCTCAGCGGTCCTGGATGAATGTGAGCGGTAGAGTGCCTCTATCGTCCTACATGCGAATTAAAAGATCGGCTTGCCGTAGTTCCGCACAGTTCAATGCAGGTCAGAGCCCGCACGTAATCCGATCTGAACCGTCCTGGATCACCTGGAACTGCAACCAGGAATGCAACTCGGCGGCTAGAGCGCCCTCAATGCCTCTGCTAGTTCGCCTCCGTAGAAAGACCAACAGGAGACGGACTCCGAATCATCCATCTCGCCCATGAGGTACTCACCGTCTCGGGCGTCACGTGCCAGACAGTACCCTCCGACCTGGATGATCAATGAGACTGGGATTCTCTCTCGGCCATCTAGATCATCGAGAAACACTGGAGTATCGAGAGGCAACAACTCGGCCGAGTCAGCCATGGCCATTTCGGCGACACGCGCCAAGGTCCACCCATCAGGAAGCCGCCCAACATCGTGTCTCATCCCGCGATGGTAACCCGCGGTGACGGGAAGTTACTGCGCTAGGAACTTGAGCTCTGAAGCTACGGATTATGAGTGGAATTGATCTTGTTGGGGGAGTGGGCTTCTGACCTGCGGCTGGGTGCTGTCTCGATCATCTTCCCCGTGCGGCGTTCCGCGTATGTGCCGGATCTTGAAATGCGCGCCCGCGCACACCTCGGCCTGACTGATCTTCCCGTCTGCCTCGACCCACCGCGAAGCGGCAGCGGGCCGGCGCCGGAGGGGCAAGCCCGTCTTCGCGTGTACGCCAGCCGGTCGCCGTTCCTCGATCATCGGACGGCCAATGGTCACAGACGGGCTTGAGCCGTAGGAGCTGGTCTGCTGGGCTTGCCTGGGTCGCGGCGGACGGGACGATCAGGCTTCCACCTCAGCCAGCTACGAACTCCGGCTCGTGCTCCTGGCGATCATCCCGGAGCCGAGGCCCCCGCTGGAGGCTCGCTCTTGTTTGTCGGATAGGGCGAGACGAGAATCTCCGCATGGTGATCAGGGTGGTTGCTCTCGTTGTGATGAGCGTTCAACAGCTCGTGCTGGTCGCCGGGCTGTTCCTGCTGTGGAGTGTGAAGGACGGGACGGGGATTGTGACGCTTCCCAGCGGGGCGCTTCAGGCGGCTTCGATGGTGGTACAGGCGGGGCTCGTTCTCGGCTCGGCGGGAATTGCGCTCGGCTATATCGGGCTCTTGAAGGAGCAGAGGAGTGGAGCTGCTGGGACCACTCGTCCGGGCGATCGAGTGTGAGCGGCGGCGTGGCAACTCGGTCGGCGAGCGTTGAGTGCGGCGCGGTGGACGTGCGGCGGGCGGCCCGAGCTGCTGGCGGCCGGGACCGGCCCCCAGGCCGCATGCCCGGCCGCCGAGCGGGCGCAGGGCCGCGAGGCGGCGCGGAGCGCCGCCCTTGATCCCTATGAGCGCAATTCGGCAGTGTCAATCGAGCAGTTCCGGGCGTTGCGAGGTCAGTGCGCGCCGGGCGGTCAGGTAGCGGTCGTGGAACTCCCCGGCCAGAGCCTCGCGGCGGTATTTCTGGCGGAGGGCGCGGTCGAGGTCTCCGGCTCGGTTGACGAGGTCGGTGAGGGATCGGCGTTCGATGTCGAATGCGGCCATGCCTTGTTCGACTGCGGCGTCCAGGTTGCCGCGTCGGGCGTGGACGATGCCGAGGTCGATGTGTGCGTCGGCTACCCGCATTGGGGCGTTCGATGTTCCGTCCGGGCGGGTGTGCATCTGGATCGTCTCAAGGGCGTGTTCTTCGGCTCGGTCGTCGTCGCCGAGCCAGGTGTAGCAGGTGGCGGCGTAGAAGACCCACTTGGCGTGGTCGAACACGAAGTGATGGTCCGGGTTCTCGGGGATGGGGAGCTTGGCGAGGATGTCGGCTCCGCGTGAAAGTGCCTTGTCGGCTTCGCGGCGGTCGCCGATGCGGGCCAATCCGCGGGCTTCTTGCAAGGTGAGTTGGACCATGGCGCTGGATTGGCCGGCGGCGACCTGGCCCATGCGGGCGGCGGTGACCACGTCTTCATAGCGGCCTTCGACGAGGGCGAACCATGCGGACATCTCGTGTGCCCAGCCCATGAGTTCGCCGTGTCCGACCTGACGCCCCATCTCGAACGCGGCCTGTCGGGCAGTCTCAGCTTCTTCGCGCTCGCCCAAGTCGTAGTGGACGCATCCGAGTAGCGCGGTCAGCCATCCCGTGATGACCAAGAGTTCGCGGTGTTGGTCGAGCGTGATCCGCCCCGATAACAGCCGCGTCACCTGTGCCAAGCGCTTCTGCGTACGGTCGCGCAACGTGGCGGCAGGGACGACAGGGTAGGCACGACAGAGCAGATCGACGGCCTCGGCCAGAGCCTCCAGCGTCCCGTTCCCGACATCGGACGCCTGGAGCTGCTGGGCGAGTTCCATCGTGCCGTACAGCTCGGCCTCGGCCCGTAGCGCGTCCACGGGCATGATCTGCGCCTCGATCAGACGGCTGCCCGCGCTTCGCCGATTCGGGGAGAAGCCGAGATCTTCCGGCTCCAAGCCGGTGGCCTGGGTGAGAGCGAGCCGGAACGGGGTGCGGGGCCAGGAGACCTCCCCGGCTTCCCATCTCCTGATGCGTTCCTCGTCGACGGCGAGCCCTTCGGCGATGCCCACGCGTGTCTGGTTGATCCGGTCGGCCATCTCGGCGCGGGTGAGCTGGTGGGAGTTGCGCCAGGCGCGGAGTTGGACGTTCGGGATGCTGTCGGGCATCTCGGGCTTTCCTCCCGTCGGGGGGCCTTAAGAGGGGGGTATCAGGGGGATCTTCGGGGGTCCTGTCGCGCTCGCATTGCCGGTGGACTTGCCATCAAGCAACCACGGTACGTCAAGCGGCCTCCCAGACAGAGGGAACGCCGGATGAACGAGGAGATGGCGACGGTGACCCGGCCAGACGAGAACAGCGAGGCACGGCCCTGTCCTTCGTGTCGGGGACGTGGCAGCAAGGAGCGCCACGCGCGCCGGGCGCTCCTCATCGGCGGAACCAATGCAGATCAGGAATCGGGTGGGGAGCGGGTGTGTCTCGACTGCCTCGGAAGCGGCCGGGCCGAAGGGAACGGAACATGAACCCCATTGATGTCATGGCGGTGGCCTACATGAACCGCACGGACGAGGAGCGCAAGCTTCTCCGGCTCCGCCACGAGTTGACCCAGTTGAGCATCCATACCGAGTTGCGGGACAACAACACCGCACTCATGGTCCACCCTCCCGGCGGGAGGGGGCTGCCGGTGTGGGTGTTCGTCGGGTACGGCGGTGCGTACTTCTCCTGGCAGTACGCCGAGAAGCGGCACCCGGTGAACGACGCTCCGGGAGCGGCGAAGGTGCTGGCGGAGTACGTCAGCCGGTAGAGCTGGCGCGGCGAGATGACGGGAGTGCCCGGCCGGGGGTGGGCGGGCGTCGGTGGTGTCCATCGCCCCAGTCTCGTCGCGCCTTCGGCAGGGTCACGGACAGCCACGCCCCCCGGTCCCCGTTCGTGGCCCTGCCGTTCCACCCCTGGTCACCTCTCCCGGCCCGTAGTGGGTTGCCGGGTATGGGGTGACAGAAATCCGGAGCCGGGTTAGGCTCAAACTTGGTAAAACAACCTGTCGGCTGCTGGACGGTCGTGATGTCGCTAGAGTCCGTGCCTCCGAAGTATGCGCAACTTGTGCAGACGCTTCAGCGGCGTATTGAAGCGGGAGACTACCCGCCGGGGACGCTGCTCCCCAGTGAGAACCAGTTGATCCACGAGTTCGGCGTGTCCCGGCCCACTGTTGTTGCCGCGTTGCGGGTGCTGCGGGAACAGGGCTGGATCGAGTCGCAGCAGGGCAAGGGCCGTTTCGTGCGGGGCCGTCCCGCGCTCGCCCTGGCCGAACAGCCGCGCCCCGGTCACGCCTACCTGACCAACCCTGAGACCGCTTCTCCTGGCGAGCTGCTGGAAGCGGGCGCGCAGGCCGTTCCGAACCGGGTCGCCGCGCTGCTCGATCTGCCGGCCAAGAGCCGGGCGTTCCTGCGCCGCCGCCTTGTCGTCCGCGACGGTGAGCCGTCTGAGATCGTCTCGTTCTGGCTGCCCCTGGAGTTGTCGGAGGGGACGGACCTGACCAGCGCCGACGCGCTGCCCGACAGCATCCGGGACCACCTTCAGGCGCGTAAGGGCGCGCGGTTCGACCACATCATCGAGCAGATCACCGCACGCATGCCCGCAACGGATGAGGCCAAACGGCTCGGCATGCCCAAGAACACGCCGGTCCTGGACGTCTACGCGGCCGTGCGTGATGCCTCCGGCCGTGCCCATCTCGTGGTGAACGTGCTGCTTCCCGCCGACCGGCACGAGCTGGAAGACGCCTACCCGATCGGTTGAGCTGCCGTCCCGGTGAGCGGACGCGAGTCTGTCTATCCGCCGGGACAGTCGGTGTAACCGCCGCTCCGTCTTTACGCAGCGGCTCGCCGGGCTCCACGTCGGTGTGGTGGCGTGCCCGAATGTTTCCGGGGTCGGCAAGAATTCCATGCGGACCGCTCAGCCGACCAAATGGAGATCATGAAAGATCGAGCTATTACAGCAATGCACCCCTGGGGTGTATGGCTACGAATCTGTCTTCCCCATCAATACAAGCGCTCCTGCTGCCAGGTAGCAAACCGTCGTAATCGTAACCAGAAATGGACTGAAGTCGGGGGTAACGTCCCGATTTGGGTCGACAAGTGCGATCACCCCAATTGCTGACCAGCCGATGAACCATAGGCCAAAGATCCATCGAACAATACGGAGCGTGCGCGGCGTTAGCACTCTCACTAATAAAACAAACGGAAAGAAGAGTGTCGGAGAAACGCCAAGGCTCATCACAGAAGACACTACCGACTCGACACGAATCAGCGGCTGGAGTGTGTTAATACATTCCGGCGCCCCCGTAATAGTCCAGCACCATCCCGCCACCAATCCGCCAGGAGTCCACGAGCCAAAGTCGTACAGGAAGCCACCGACGATAGGTATCAACGCGAGGCTGAGAGCGGAGACCCATTTAACGGCGAGGCTGGACCTGTAGCCTTTGGCGACCATCTTTCCCTCCATTTATCCCGACTCTCGGTCCGGGCGATATGTTGCACAATTGCGACACCTTTGTCGCACCCTCAACAGGCAAGCCATGGGCCAGGCCAGATGATCAACAGGGCGACGACACTTGCTCTGCGTGAGGCTTTGCCTGTCATGGCTTGATTGTCACTAAGGTTGATCATTTCGGCCACACTGCGCGCGTATCGGTATCGATTTGTGTCGCCTGGGTCGATCAGCACTGAATCTGGAACTCCATCTCTTTCACCCCTGGGCACTTGACCTACCAAGTTCAGCGACCTACTCTCGAAGCAGTTGACAGGTTAAGTGCCTGTCAGTCGAGAGAGGGAATATCTCACATGGCTCTGCAAGGACCCATCCCGGTCACGTTCGACATGGTGTTCCCGCACGGCTGCTACGTCGTCGGCGAGGTCGAACCGGTCAAGGACTTCGACGCCTCGACCAACGGCCGGTTCGTCCAGGCCCGCGACAAGCAGACAGGTGAGCCCGTCTGGCAGGTCGCCGTCATGGACGCCGACCCAACGCTCAAGCCCGCGCAGAAGACGGTGGCAGTCAAGATCCTGTCAGCCGTCCAGCCGGTTCCGCCGGCCGCTGTGCCGGGGGTGCCGTTCACGCCGGTCGAGTTCGACGGGGTCAGCGTCACGCCGTACGTCAACAGCAACACCAACCGGCTCGCCTACTCCATCCGGGTCCGCGAGATGCGTCCCATCCGCACCGGCAAGACCGGCGCCGGTAAGGAGGCGGCGGCCTGATGGAGCGCGACCCGTACACCTACGTCACGATGTCGCTCAGCCCGGGCGGCCCCACCTATCTCGGGGTCTCGTTCCACTCCCCGGAACTGCGGGTGCGGGCCTCGGCGCTCACCACGGGGCGGCCCTACCTCGACATCAGCAGCAACACCGTCACGGTCACCGTCTCCACCACGGCGGCCGGGCCGGTCACCACCGCTGACCTCGACATCGCCCGGCAGATCCACCAAGCCGCCACGCGCTACCTGGCCGACTGCGAGCGCCTGCACCACGAGCAGTCGGCCAACTCCGGCGCTCCGGCCTGCGACGGTTCGGCGGCCTGAACATGCAAGCGGGGCCGCTGGAAGCGGCAACTTCCGGCGGCCCCTCAGATCTCCCACACACGCGAATGCTTGAGAGAGGAAACCAAGCCTAATGCTGCGCAAGCTCCCCGGAGACGAGGCACGCAACCTCGTCTCCACCACCCCTGACACCGCTGTCGTCTTCCGTCCGGCCGTCGTCCGCACTCCCGCGTTCGTCACGATCGTGATCTGGCTGTCGCGGCTCGTTGCGGGCTTGGTCCGGCTGGTGTGGCGGCACCCGATCGCCTCGGCCGTCGCGCTCGCGCCCGTCGCAGTCACCATTGCGTACGGTTGGCGCCTGGCCTCGGTGCTCGTCGGCCTTGTCGCCTTGGCTGGCCTGTCTTGGGCGCTGCTGGGCCGGGCCTCGTTCCTGCGGCTGGTCGGCTGGCGGCTGCTCGCCTGGTGGCGGCTGGTGTGGGTCTACCGCCGTCACTGGCAACCCGTGATGATCGTCTCCGGTCTCGGGCGGCACTTACGAGGCCGGGACTACCTACCCCACCTACTCAAGGTGCACTGCGACGGCTGGGCCGACCGCGTCACCGTGAAGATGCTCAACGGTCAGGCGGTCAAGGACTGGACCGACCGGGCCGAGCACCTCGCCCACGGCTTCGGCTCCCGTGCCTGCCGCGTCTCCGTCGCTCGCGCCGGTCGCCTCGTGCTGACCTTCCCGCGTCGCGACCCGCTCGCCGTACCGCTTCCCGCCGTCCCAATCCCGGACGTGGCGTCGGTCGGGCCGGTCGAGATCGGGGCGTGTGAGGACGGCCGTCCGCTGCGGCTCAAGGTCCACGGCACCCACGTGTTGATCGCGGGAGCGACCGGGGCCGGCAAGGGCTCCTACCTGTGGGGCACGATCCGCGGCCTCCTTCCCGCGATGCGCGCGGGCCTCGTCGAGATCTGGGCACTCGACCCCAAGCGGATGGAACTGTCCTTCGGCCGCGCCCTGTTCGGCGACCGGTACGCCGCTGACCCTGCTGACTGCGCCGACCTGCTTGAGGCGGCCGTGTCGGTGATGCAGGAACGGGCGGACCGGTTCGGCGGCCTCCAACGCAACCACACCCCGACGACGGCGGATCCGTTCGTCCTGGTGCTCGTCGACGAGGTCGCGTTCCTGACCGCCTACCAGTCCGACAAGGGCCTGAAGCTGCGGATCACGGCCGCCCTCGCGACCCTGACGACCCAGGGGCGAGCGGTCGGCGTCGGGGTCATGGCCGCACTTCAGGACCCGCGCAAGGAGGTCATGAACATCCGCAACCTATTCCCCGACAAGATCGCGCTCCGGCTGGATGAGTCTGAGCAGGTTGACATGGTCCTCGGCGACGGTGCTCGTGATCGCGGCGCGCTCGCGGACCACATCTCACCGGTTCCCGATCTCGGGGCCGGGATCGGATACGTCCGGCTGGAAACCTCCCCCGACCCGGTGCGGGTCCGGGCCGCGTACGTCTCCGATGACGACATCCGCGCCATGGTCGCCGACTACGCGGCGCCCACGGACACCACGCCTGACATTCCGGTGCAGCGTTCGGACTCCCCGCCGGTCACCGACTTCGGGGCTCGCTCCGCTCCTGCCGCGGGGGCTGCATCGGCAGCGTGTGAGGGGGCGCGGGCCAATGGTTGAGATTTCCCACCTGCTCGACGAATTGACCTGCGCGGCCTGCAGCACGTCCAACGCGCTGTGGCTGTACCCAATGCGGGGCGTGGTCGAGTGCCGCGAGTGCGGTGAGAAGGCGTCCGTCCTACCGGAGTCTCTCAACGGCTGCGACTCCCTCGACGGCCTAGACGCCTGTGGGGGTGACCGGTGACCAACAGCAGCGACAGGGCGACCCCTCGGGCGGTGCGGATGGCTCAACCGCTCGCCCGCGAGGTCGTCGAAGAGATCGCCAAGCAGTACGGCGTGTGCATCCGCCCCATCGCCCTGCGGCGGCTCGACACCTACACGGGCAAGGTCGAAACCGTTGACGTGCCGTGCGGGGCCACGCTCGAAAGCAAGTGCCCTCCGTGCGCGAAGCGGAACCGGCAGCTCCGCATGGCCCAGTGCCGGGAGGGCTGGCACCTCGACCACGAGCCGGTCAACACGCCCGACGAGGCCGACGACTATCAGCGCTACCTCGTCGAACTCCGAGCCGACGCCCAGGCGTGGCGGGATGAGGCGGAAAAGGCCGGCGAGGACACCACCGACCTGGACACGGCGATAGGCGACCTGGACGATGAGATCAACCGGGCCGGGATGCGCGGCGATGTCCTCGGCCGGACCACCGGGAAGCGGTCTCGCTCGACAAGGCGACGGCAGGACGCCCCGGACCTGCCCAAGCGGACTATGAGCGCCACGACGCTCGGGCGGACCTTCACCAGTGCGGACGGCAAGACCTTCCGGCCGTCGATGTTCATCACGCTCACGCTCCCGTCGTACGGGCGGGTCAGGAAGAACGGCACGCCCGTCGACCCGAGCACGTACGACTATGGGCGGGCGGCTCGGGACGCGCTGCACTTCTCCAAACTCGTGGACCGCTTCGTGCAGAACCTCCGCCGCGTCGCCGGGTTCGACGTCCAGTACTTCGCGACCGTCGAACCGCAAAAGCGGCTCGCGCCGCACCTGCACATGGCCGTCCGGGGCCACCTGCCACGCGCGGAGATCAAGCAGATAGCCGCGGCCACCTACCACCAAGTGTGGTGGCCGTCCGTCGATCAAGTCGTCTTCAAGGGAGACCACCTGCCCGTCTGGGATGACGGCGTCGGCTACCTCGACCCCGAAACCGGTGAAGTCCTGCCCACCTGGGATGAAGCGCTCGACCAGCTCGACCAGGACGACGACGCCGAACCCCTACACGTCCTCCGCTTCGGCCCGCAGCTCGACATCCAAGGCGTCCTCGCCGGGACCACCGACGCGGACGCCTGCATCCGCTACCTGTCCAAGTACCTGACCAAGTCCATAGGCGACGCCATCAACCCGGACGACGAGGGTCAGCGGCTCCACGCCGAACGCCTCGGCGCGGCCCTCCGATATGAGCCGTGCTCGCCGACCTGCCCGAACTGGCTCCGCTACGGCATCCAGCCCAAGAACGCTAAGCCGGGCATGACCCCGGGCCGGTGCCGGGGCAAGGCACACAAGCCCGAACACCTCGGCTACGCCGGACGGCGAGTCCTGGTCTCCCGGAAGTGGTCGAACAAGACCCTGACCGAACACAAGCACGACCGCCGTACCTGGGTCCTGGAAGCCCTCGGCCTGCCAGACGAGCCGGTCGATCCCCACCGGTACGTCTGGCGACCGGTCAGACCCGGTGACCCGGGCCTCGACCCCATCGGCGTCCGGCTCCTGCGCTCGGTCCACGAACGCCAGCGATGGCGCAACCACATGAACCAACTCCAAGCCCCAGCAGACGGACAAGATCTTTCGGCAATCAGAGAGGAGGCAGCGTGACAGGTGATCTTTCTCCCCTGCTCCTCCGGCCGGAGAGGGCGGCGGAACTCCTCGGCATAGGCCGGACCAAGGTCTACGAGCTGATCCGCTCGGGCGCTCTGCGTTCGGTCCGCATTGGAGGTCTCCGCAGAGTTTCGGCAACTGCCCTCGCCGAGTTCGTCGCACACCTGGAAGAGGAGGAAGCAGCATGAGCACGAAGAAACGCGGTCAGAACGAGGATTCGATATACAAAGACGGTGACCGGTGGCGCGGTGCCGTCTCGCTCGGCTATGGCCCAGACGGGAAGCGCACTCGCAAGAAGGTGTCCGGGAAGACGCGGGCCGAAGTGGTGGAGAAGGTTCGCAAGCTCAAAGAGATGCTTGCCAAGGGCCTTCCCGTGCCCGACGACAAGCTTACGGTGGGCGCGTTCCTCGATCGCTGGCTGACCAACCTTCCTGGGCACGTCGCGGACTCCACCTTGGATGATTACGAGGACACTGTCCGGCTGCACCTCAAGCCCGCTCTTGGACGGCACAAGCTGACCGGTCTCACGGTCGCTCAGGTGGACGCGCTGTGGCAGGCCAAGCGAGAGAAGGGCTACAAGGGCAACAGCATCCGCAACATGCGCGCAGTGCTCCGCAAAGCGCTGAGCCAAGCAGAGCGTGAGGGGCTGATCGTACGTAACGTCGCGGCACTTTCCCTTCCTCCGCGTATCCGCCAGGCGGAGGGCCGTACGCTCACGATCGATCAGGCACACACGCTCCTCGACGCCGTCGCAGAGCACCGCCTGGGCCTGGTGGTCGTCCTCTCGCTCGTCTTCGGGCTGCGGCGTGGGGAAGCACTGGGGTTGATGTGGGACACCTTCGACCCGGAGGCGAGGACTCTTCGGATCACCCATTCAGTGAAGCGCCTCAAGAACCGCGCTGCGGACGCCGAGACCAAGACGAAGATCGTAATTAGCGAGGTCAAAACGCCGAAATCGCGTCGAACGCTGGCCCTGACCCGCGAACTGGTCGACGCGCTTAAAGCGCACCGTGCCAAGCACAACACCGCGCGGTTGAAGGCCGGCGACGCATGGATCGAACACGGCCTGATCTTCCCCACCTCGTCGGGGCGTCCGTCCGATCCGGACAACTTCTCTCACGTCTTCTCGCGCCTGACGAAGAGCGCGGGCCTGGGCCACTGGCATCCGCACGAGCTTCGCCACTCCGGAGCCTCGATCATGCTCGCCCAGGGGACTCCGTTGCATGTGGTCTCGGAAGTCCTCGGGCACGCCAGCATCGCGATCACCAAGGACATCTACGGCCATCTCATGGAGGGCGACCGGCGGGCGGCGACCGAAGCCATTTCCGGCGCTCTGCTGGGGAAACGGAAGCGGGTGGCTCCCAGGGTGGCTCCCGAAGACAGCGAAGAGACCGGATGACCTTCAAAAGCACAAGGCCCCTGACCGCGAAACCGCTGGTCAGGGGCCTTCCACATCCGAGCCGCCTTGGGGAATCGAACCCCAGACCTTCTGTTTACAAGACAGATGCTCTGCCGATTGAGCTAAGGCGGCGTGCCGCCCACGAGTTTAGTGGGCCGGAGGCCGTACCGTCACCGACGTTTCACCGACGACGAAGGCGGGCGACCTCGTAGAGGGCGATGCCGGCCGCGACGCCCGCGTTGAGCGACTCGGCGGCGGCGTTCATGGGGATGCGTACGACCTGGTCACACGACTCGCGGACCAGGCGGGACAGCCCCTTGCCCTCGGAGCCGACGACCACGACGAGCGGTTCGGTCGCCAGCTCGACGTCTCCGACGTCGACGGTCGCCCCGCCGTCCAGGCCGATGACGAACAGGCCGCTCTCACGGTACGCCTGGAGCGTCTGGGTGAGGTTGGCCGCGCGGGCGACGGGCAGGTTGGCCAGCGTGCCCGCCGACGTCTTCCACGCCCCGGCCGTGACGCCGGCGGAACGGCGTGACGGCACGAGCAGGCCGTGCGCCCCGAACGCGGTGGCGGACCGAGCGATGGCGCCGAGGTTACGCGGGTCGGTCACCCCGTCGAGGGCGACGATCAGCGGCACCTCGGCGGCGTCCTGCGCCCGCTCCACCAGGTCGGACGGGTGGGCGTATTCGTACGGCGGGATCTGCAGCCCGATCCCCTGGTGGACGTTGCCCTCGGTCAGCCGGTCGAGCTTCTCGCGCGAGACCTCCAGCAGCGCGATGCCGCGGCCGGCGGCGATCTTGATGGCCTCGCGGACGCGGTCGTCGCTCTCGATGCGCTGGGCGACGTAGAGGGCGTTCGCGGGCACACCTGCCCGCAGCGCCTCGACGACCGGGTTACGGCCGCCGATGACCTCCGGCGCGTCCTCGCGGCGCGCCTTGGACTGCGCGCGAGCGGGCCGCGCCACGCCGGCGGCCTCGCGCTCTATCCGCTCGGCACGCGCCTTGTCCTTGAACCAGTGGCGCATGTGGGCCGGGGGCGTCGCGCCCCTGCCCGCGAGCGAACTGCGGCCCTTGCCGCCAGTTCCCCTGGTGGACCCCTGCTTCCGTGAGGGCTTCCCTGAAGCCTTTCCCGCCATGGTCTCTAGGGTAGGGGCACCGCTAGCGTGCCAACTCCCAGCGTGGCCCCTGGGGGGTGTCCTCGACCACCACGCCGGCGGCGGCGAGCTGCTCGCGGATGGCGTCGGCCGCGGCGTAGTCCTTGCGTGCCCGCGCCGCCTGGCGCTGCTCCAGGGCGACCGCGACCAGGGCGTCCACCACCTCGCGCAGCCCGGAGTCCCCGGTGCCGCGCCACTGCTCCGAACGCGGGTCGAGGCCGAGCACGTCGAGCATGTTCTGTGTCTCGGCCAGCAGCCGCGCGACCTGCTCCTTGTTGCCCTGGGCCAGCGCGACGTTGCCCTCGCGGACGACCTCGTGGATCACGGCGAGCGCCTGCGGCACGTTGAGGTCGTCGCTCATCGCGTCCGCGAACGCCTCGGGCAGCGGGGCCACGGCGTCCACATCGTGGATCACCTCGGCGGCCCGGGTGACGAAGCCTTCGATGCGCCGGTATCCGGCGGCCGCCTCCAGCAACGCCTCCTCGGAGTAGTCCATCTCCGAGCGGTAGTGCGCCGCGACCAGGTAGTACCGCAGCTCGACCGCCCGAACCTTGCGCAGCATGTCCGGGATGAGCAGCGAGTTGCCCAGCGACTTGCTCATCTTCTCGCCACCGAGCTTGAGCATGCCGTTGTGCAGCCAGTAGCGGGCGAAGCCGTCGCCCGCGGCCTGCGACTGGGCGATCTCGTTCTCGTGGTGCGGGAAGATCAGGTCGACCCCGCCGCCGTGGATGTCGAACGTGCCGCCGAGGTACTTCGTGGCCATGGCCGAGCACTCCAGGTGCCAGCCCGGCCGCCCGCGTCCCCACGGCGTGGGCCACGTCGGCTCGCCCGGCTTGGCGCCCTTCCACAGGGCGAAGTCGCGCGGGTCGCGCTTGAGCGAGTCGGTGTCGGTGTCGCCCGCCGCCCGCATGTTCTCCAGCTTCTGGTTGGAGAGCTTGCCGTATCGGTCGGCGTAGGACACCACGTCGAAGTAGACGTCGCCGCCCGCGGCGTAGGCGTGCCCCTTGTCGATGAGCCGGCGCATCAGCTCGACCATCTCGGGGACGTGGCCCATGGCCCGCGGCTCGACGGTCGGCGGCAGGCATCCGAGCTGGTCGTACGCCCAGGTGAAGGCGCGCTGGTTGCGCTCGGCCACGACGAACCAGGGGACGCCTTCCTCGGCGGACACTCGGATGATCTTGTCGTCGAGGTCCGTGACGTTGCGGCAGAACGTGACGTCGTAGCCCAGACGGGTCAGCCACCGCCGGAGCACGTCGAAGTTGAGGCCCGACCGGATGTGACCGATGTGCGGCGGAGCCTGGACGGTCGCACCACACAGATACATCGAGACCCGGCCGGGCTCGACCGGTACGAAATCGCGGACCGTACGCGTGCTGGTGTCGTAGAGGTTCAGGCTCACGAAGGCAAGGCTAATGCCTCACGCCGCACCACAGGCCTACTTACGGGACGGTGTGGCCCACCAGAGAGAACCGGCGTCTCCCTCGCAACACACGGCACCGGACATGACCCCGGAAAACACTCAGCGGAGATATACCTTTTGTGGCTTTATGTGGACGATCACCCGTTCGCTTTCCGGGTGCGGCTCCTCCCAGGGCCTTCCGGCGTACTTGAGGGACAGCTCCTCGATCAACGCGCCCGACCGGTCGTCCTCCATCTCCGCCACGCCTCTGACCTCGACGTACCTGTACGGGTTCGCCGGGTCGATCACCACGATCGTGACCCGGGGGTCGCGCTCGAAGTTCCGGTGCTTGCGACGCCCCTTGACCGTGGAGAAGAGGATGTCGTCGCCGTCGGTCCTGACCCACACGACCGACGCCTGCGGCGCCCCATCGGGGTTGAGACTCACGACCGTCGCGAAGTTCTTTCCGTCGAAAAGCTCGCGCACGCCGTCAGGCAACATCGCATCCTCCGGTCATCCTTATGCGGGATATGCCGATCACGTTACTTGTCGTCCGAGATCGGCGCGCGTGCTCCCATTCTGTAGGCTCGAAACGCCATGGATGCCTCTCCCCCCTCGGCGGCAGGCGCGGCCTCCCGCCCGCCCGGGTCCCCTTCCCCCGGGCTTCCGCTCGCGCTCCGCCGCGTGGCCGTCGTCATCGCGGCGCTCGCTGTCGCCCTGCTGGCCACGGCGGCCTGCGTGCTCTCCTTCGACGACATGCGCGCTCTGGCGCTGGCCGGTCAGGCGGAGCCACGTTTCGCGTACTTCTATCCGGCCGCCTTCGACGCGCTGCTGGCCGTCGCGCTGATCAGCGTCCCGCTGGTCCGCACCGGCCGGCTGATCCTGCGCGTGCAGGCCGGGGTCATCCTGGTCCTGCTGATGGCCGCCGCCGCGACGGCGACCGCGGCGACCGCCACCGGCGCGACCCCCGACCCGAGGCCGGCCGCCATCGTCGTGGCGCTGCTCCCCTGGGTCATGTTGAGCATCGGGCTCTGGCTGCTGCTGCTCCTCGCCAAGCAGGCTCAGGCGTACTGGTCCGAGCGCGACCCGGCGACGGACGCCGCCGAGATCGTCCCCTTCGCGGGCGACGATCGGCCGCGTCCGGTCGAGGCGGTCGCGCCCGCCCCGGAACCTCCCGCACCGCGGCCGGAGCCGACCGCCCCCGAGCCCGAGCCCGTACGGCAGGAGCCCGCCGAGCCGCCGGCCGCCCCGGCGACCGGCCAGACGCCCGAGACGGACGCACCCGTGCGGCAGGAGGCCGCCGGAGCCTCTCAGGATGACGAGCCGGCCCCTCAGGCCGCGGACGCCACGGAGGCGGAGCCGGCGGGCGACCGGCCCAACCGGCCCCTTCGCTGGGGCGATCTCGTCCGGCCGCACGCCGGCGACGTCCTCGTCCATCCGCTCCCGCTCACCACCCCGGAGGACACCCCCGAACCCCCGGAGGAGACCCTCGAGCAGCCCGAGCAGCCTGAGCAGGCGGCTCAGGACGTTCCCGACGAGGCGCGGGGCACGGAGGCGGATGTCGACACCCAGCCGCTCCGCGTATTCTCCGACGTCCCCGACCCGGCTCACGAGTCCGACGCCGCCGACGACGAGGAGACCCGGCAGGCCGGCCGCTCGTACGGCACGGCAGGGGAGGCCGGGGACGAACCGATGCCGTCGGATCCGCCCTCCCGCCACATGCGCAGCACCCCGCTCCCGCCGGAGTGACCGGCGTCTGAAGACATGAGTAGGCCCGCCCGGCTCTTCGTACGAGGCCGAGCGGGCCTACCGCTACTCGGGGACGGCCGCGGGTGAAGGGCGTCGGTGGCCGGGCACGGTAAGGCGCCTCCCCCGGGTCGGCTCAGACACAAAGACGTCTCAGACGCGGACAACTCAGACGCCGACGACTCAGGCACGGAGACGGCTGAGGCACGGAGACGACTCAGCCGCCGCTTCGACCGCGGATGCCGGCGACGACGCCCACACCGATGACCGCGAGCACGACCTGCATGACCAGCTCGATCCAGTCGATGCCCGGTGTGGTCGCGACGCCGAGGACCTGGGCGATGGCGGTGCCGACGAGGGCCGCGACGATGCCGACGACGATGGTGAGGATCCAGCCGATCGGCTGCCTGCCGGGGAGGAGCAGGCGCCCCAGGGCGCCGATCACCGCTCCGATCACGATGGCCCCGAGAATGGATTCGATGGTCATGATCGACCTCCCTTGAGGGTGAACACCGTCAAGGGAGATCACTACCCATCGTCTCCGAGATATTCCTTTACCTTGGCGCCATTACTCGCTACGCCCCCTAAGCCGGGTGACCGCGTACACGCCGACGATGGCGAGGAGCAACTGGATGAGGTGCTCCACCCAGTCGATGCCCCGGGTGTCCGCCACGCCGAGGACGCTCGCGATCAGCGAGCCGATCAGCGCGGCCACGACGCCGACGATGATCGTGAGTCCGATGCTGATGTTCTGGCGGCCCGGAAGTATCAGCCGTGCGAGTGCCCCGATGATGATGCCGATGATGATGGCACCGAGAATCGCTCCGATCATTGCCGGCCCCCCGTCGAAGTGACGTTTTTCACGTTCGACGGGGTTTTACCCGGCTAGCCGACAAATCATCAAAAATGGGGCGGCAACCCTTTCCGCGCCTGGATTCCGGGTCGCCGCCCTCGCGCTGAATAAGACGCTCTCGCCCCCGTACGGGTTTGCATGTCCCCTTAGATCGGTGTTGCCCCTTCTGTCGGGACGAGGCCTACGCAGGGCCGGGGCGGCAGCAGGGCCGGCCGGTGCGTCTCAGCCGAAGACGATCGCGGTCGCGATGGCCGCGACGCCCTCACCGCGCCCGGTGAGCCCCAGCCCGTCCGTCGTGGTGGCGCTCACGCTCACCGGAGCCCCCAGAGCGGCCCCCAGGGCCTTCTCCGCCTCCGTACGGCGCGGCGCGAGCTTGGGCCGGTTGCCGATGACCTGGACCGCCACGTTGCCGATCTGGAAGCCGGCGGCCCTCACCTGGCGGGCCGCCTCCTCCAGCAGAACGGCGCCGGAGGCTCCGGCCCAGCGGGGGTCGGCGGTGCCGAAGAGGCCGCCGAGATCGCCGAGGCCGGCGGCCGAGAGGAGGGCGTCACAGCACGCGTGCGCCGCGGCGTCCCCGTCGGAGTGCCCGGCGAGGCCGGTCTCACCCGGCCAGTGCAGCCCGGCGAGGTGGAGGGAACGACCGGATGTGAAAGGGTGGACATCGACACCGATGCCCACCCTTGGAGATATCGCGTTCAGGAGTTCAGCACCTCGTCCAGCAGCGCCTCGGCCTTGTCCTCGTTGGTCTTCTCCGCCAGCGCCAGCTCGCTGACCAGGATCTGCCGAGCCTTCGCGAGCATCCGCTTCTCTCCAGCGGAGAGCCCGCGCTCCTTGTCGCGTCGCCACAGGTCGCGAACGACCTCGGCCACCTTGTTGACGTCACCGGACGCCAGCTTCTCCAGGTTGGCCTTGTAGCGGCGGGACCAGTTCGTGGGCTCCTCCGTGTGCGGCATGCGCAGCACGTCGAAGACGCGCTCAAGGCCTTCCTGGCCGACGACATCACGCACACCGACAAGCTCGGCGTTTTCGGCTGGCACCTGGACGGTGAGGTCGCCTTTGTCGACCTTCAGCACCAGGTAGGTCTTTTCCTCACCCTTGATGGTTCGGGTCGTGATGGCCTCGATCCGAGCAGCCCCATGGTGGGGGTAGACGACAGTGTCGCCGACCTGGAAAGTCATGTGACAAGTACCCCTTCCGCTGTACTCCAGAGTACCACGCGCCGCCATGCTCCCGGAACAGTGAAATCAACATAACTGCAGGTCAAGCCCTCATTTTAGGACTTGACAAGCAGTCGACTCTGTGAATGGCAAAGCCGGACATACCGGATGACCTGCAAAACCGGGCCCGCTGCCAGGAGGCCGCGTCCGCGACCACGGCGGGACGCGGATATGGTGTTTCCTGCTCAAATACGTGCATACCAAGGAGATTCGAACCGTGAGCAGCACCAGCCGCCGCAGGGCGATCGCCGTTGCCGCGCTTCTCGCCGTCGCTCCTGCGTTGGCCGCGTGCGGCGCCGGGTTCGACGCCAACGTCAACGTTCCGTACGCACCGACCGAGGCGGGCGTCCACATCAGCGGCACCGGCGTGGACAGTGAGTACGGCCACAACGGCGTCAAGATCAGCCAGGCGTTCATCCTGGGCCCCGAGGCCGGCGCTCAGATCGCGGCGGGCGGCTCCGCGCCGCTGTACCTCACCATGGTGAACACCAACCCCGCCGCCGACGCCCTCACCGCGATCGTCCCCGACGACGGGCAGGCGACGTCCGTGCGGATCCCCAACGCGTTCCAGCTCTCGCCCGACACGCTGGCGAAGTCCTCGAACACCACCGTCGAGGGGCTCAAGCAGAAGCTGCTCGGCGGCGAGACCGTGAAGCTGACGCTCAAGTTCAAGAACGCGGGCGACGTCACGATGAACGTCCCGGTCATCCCGCGCAGCCGTGAGTTCGCCACGCTGCCGCCGGCCTCGGACAACTCGCAGCCGCCGGCGACGGACACCACCGCGGGCGGCACCACCGACACCACGACCGGCGCGGACACCGGGACCACGGGCACCGACACCGGAGCCACCGACACCGACACGACCACCACGGGCTGATCCCACGCCCCTGTCCCGGCGCGCACAGCGCTCACGGACAGACCGGACAGACGGAAAACCCCTTGTCCCTGTACGGCACGGCCGTGCGGGGACAAGGGGTTTTCCGGCCTCTCGGCCGCGGGTCAGGCTTCCGCCGGGTCGAACTTGTAGCCCAGGCCGCGCACGGTGAGGATGCAGCGCGGGTTGGAGGGGTCGGACTCGACCTTGGCCCGCAGCCGCTTGACGTGAACGTCCAGCGTCTTGGTGTCGCCCACGTAGTCCGCGCCCCAGACCCGGTCGATGAGCTGGCCCCGGGTGAGGACCCGCCCGGCGTTGCGCAGCAGCACCTCGAGCAGCTCGAACTCCTTGAGCGGGAGCTGCACGTGCTGCCCGCGGACGGCGACGACGTGCCGGTCGACGTCCATCCGGACCGGGCCGACCGCGAGCACGGCGGACTCCAGCTCCTCCACGTCACCCTGCCGGCGGAGCACGGCGCGGATGCGGGCCACCAGCTCCCGCGAGGAGAACGGCTTGGTGACGTAGTCGTCCGCGCCCAGTTCGAGGCCCACCACCTTGTCGATCTCGCTGTCCTTGGCGGTCAGCATGATGACGGGGACCTTGGAGCGCTGCCGGAGCGTACGGCACACTTCCGTGCCCGGCAGGCCGGGAAGCATCAGGTCGAGCAGGACGAGGTCGGCGCCGTTGCGGTCGAAGGCGTCCAGCGCCTCGGGCCCGGTGGCCGCCACGGCCACCTCGAAGCCTTCCTTGCGGAGCATGTAGGAGAGGGCGTCCGAGAACGACTCCTCGTCCTCCACGACGAGTACTCGGGTCACTTCGCGGCCTCCATGGGGGTCGTTGTGCTTGCTGGCACCCCCGCCGTGCCGCCGAACGCGGGAAGGCGGAGGGTGAAGGTGGATCCGGAGCCTTCCTTGCTCCAGACCGTGACCTCGCCGCTGTGGGCGGCGGCGACGTGCTTGACGATGGCGAGCCCGAGGCCGGTGCCCCCCGTCGCCCGCGACCGGGCGGTGTCCACGCGGAAGAAGCGCTCGAAGATGCGCTCCTGGGCGAACTCGGGGATGCCGATGCCCTGGTCGCTGACGCTCACCTCGACCGAGTCGCCCACGGGCCGGACGCTGACCACGACCCGGGTGTGCTCGGGGCTGTAGGCCACGGCGTTGTCGATGAGGTTGTGCAGGGCGGTGACCAGCAGGTCCTCGTCGCCCCAGGTGCGCAGGCCCTCGCGGCCGCCCGCGACGAGCGTGATGTTCTTGGCCGACGCCTTGGTGTTGCAGCGGTCGATCGCCTCGTGGACGACGTCGTCGACGGCCACCGCGTCCGGCGTCGGGATGGGGTCGGCACCCTGGATCCGGGAGAGGGTGATCAGGTCCTGCACCAGGTAGGTCAGCCGCGCCGCCTCGTGCTGCATGCGGCCCGCGAAGCGGGTCACCGCCTCGGGGTCGTCGGCCGCGTCCTGGATGGTCTCGGCGAGCAGGCTCAGCGCGCCGACCGGCGTCTTGAGCTCGTGGCTGACGTTGGCCACGAAGTCGCGCCTGACCGCCTCGACCCGGCGGCTCTCGGTCTGGTCCTCGGCCAGGACGAGCACCTGCCCGTGCGAGCCGAGCGGGGCCACCCGTACTGCGAAGGTGGTCGACTCCTGGCCGAACCTGCGCCCCGCGGTCTCGATCTCGCTCTCGCGGATCTCGCCGTCCCTGCGGACCTTCCGCGCCAGGGCGAGCAGTTCGGCGGCCATGAGGGATTCACCGCGCACCAGGCCGAAGGCGCGCGCCGCGGAGCTCGCGCGCAGCACCCTGTCATCCCGGTCCAGTACGACCGCCGACGAGGGGAGCACCGCGAGGACCGAGGCCACGCCGGACGACAACATGTCGTCGGGGACGTCGGCGCGCTGCTCGTGCTCGGACTGGCGGCTGATCGCCAGCATGACGACGGCACCCAGGATGAACCCCGCCATCGCCGCCAGGCTGGCCAGCAACTCGTTCACGGTTCCCAATGTAGGTGGCGGTTCCAAGGGGATATCCTCCCTCTTGGGCCGTGACCATGGCTTTTCCGGAAAAGTTCACCTGACGGTCGAAGTTCGTTCACGAAACGCCGCGTAGCGTGATCGGCATGCGCGACGCCTACCACGATGAGCTGGAAGCCCTTACCGACCGCTTGGTGGAGATGACCCGGCTCGTCCGCTCCGCCGTTTCGCGGAGCACCACCGCACTGCTGGACGCCGATCTCCAGCTCGCGGAGAGCGTGATCTCCCGGGACGAAGAGGTCAACCGCCTCTACGCCGAGATCGAGACCTCCATCTACGAGGTGATGGCCACCCAGCAGCCGGTGGCCGTCGACCTGCGCACCGTGATCACCGCGCTGCGCATGGCCTCCAACCTGGAACGCATGGGCGACCACGCCGAGCACATCGCGAAGGTGGCCCGGATGCGTCACCCCGAGTCGGCGATCCCGGCCGAGCTGCGCGACACCTTCGTTGAGATGGGCGCGATCGCCGAACGACTGATCGTCAAGACCGGCAGCTGCATCGTCTCGCGTGACGTCGAGATGGCCAAGGAGCTGGAGAGCGACGACGACGCCATGGACCGGCTGCACCGCCGGCTCTTCCGCGTACTGCTGGACAAGGGGTGGTCGCACGGCATCGAGTCGGCGATCGACATCACCCTCGTCGGCCGCTACTACGAGCGGTACGCCGACCACGCCGTCAGCGTGGCGCGGGACGTCGTCTACCTCGTCACCGGCTCGCGGTACCCCGACGCCGAGTGACCCGTGGAAATGCCGACGGCGCGGCGGGAGCCTCCCCTGCCGCGCCGTCTTCTCGCGTCCGTCCCTCGTAGGGCTGTCAGCGGCCCTGGTTGGCCACGGCCTCGATGGCGGCCGCGGCGGCGTTCGGGTCGAGGTAGTCGCCGCCCGGGTTCAGCGGGCGGAAGTTCTCGTCCAGCTCGTAGCGCAGCGGGATGCCGGTCGGGATGTTGAGCTTGGCGATCGACGCGTCGTCGATGCCGTCGAGGTGCTTGACCAGGGCGCGCAGCGAGTTGCCGTGCGCGACGACCAGGACGGTCCGGTCCGCGGCGAGGTCGGGCACGATGTGGTCGTACCAGTACGGCAGCATCCGGTCGACGACGTCCTTGAGGCACTCGGTCTTCGGCATGAGCTCCGGCGGGAGCAGGGCGTACCGCGGGTCTCCGGCCTGCGAGTACTCGTCGCCGTCGGCGATCGGCGGCGGCGGGGTGTCGTAGGAGCGGCGCCACAGCATGAACTGCTCGTCGCCGAACTCGGCGCGGGTCTGGGCCTTGTCCTTGCCCTGGAGCGCGCCGTAGTGACGCTCGTTCAGCCGCCAGGAGCGGTGAACGGGCAGCCACAGCAGGTCGGCCACCTCCTGCGCCAGGTTGGCCGTCCTGATCGCCCGGGTCAGGAGCGAAGTGTGGACCACGTCGGGGCGGACGCCGGCGTCGAGCAGGAGCTGCCCGCCGCGCCGCGCCTCCTCCTCGCCCGCCGGGGAGAGCGTGACATCCACCCACCCGGTGAACAGGCCCTTGACGTTCCACTCGCTCTCGCCATGCCGAAGCAGCACCAAAGTCGCCATGGGCAGAAAGCTTAGTCTGTACGGCTTATGCGGGGTTCCTCGCCGGATCGGCGAACCGGGCGAAGGCCTGCAGGTTGGCGAGGGATTCGCCCCTCTTGACCCGCCACTCCCACTCCCTGCGGATGGAGGAGGCGAACCCGAGTTCGAGCGCCCGGTCGAAGGACTCGTCGGAGTAGGTGAGCACGCAGCCGAGCACCCGGTCGATCTCGGCCTCGGTCACCGCGTCGAAGGGCACCCGGCCGACGAGGTAGACGTCGCCCTCGGCGTCGAGCGCGAAGTGGACGCCGTACATGGAGCCGTTCTTGGTCAGCAGCCACCGGTAGAACTCGGCGTGGTTCTCGTCCGGCTGCCGGCAGAAGAACGCCTCCACGTTGAGCGCCTGGTCGCCGAGGGCGAGCCAGGTCATGGTGGCGAGCTTGTGTTGTCCGGGCAGCCTGACCAGGAACGCCCCGGGGCGCGGCCGCTCGTAGGCGAGGTCGGCGGCCTTCAGCGCGTCCTCGATCACGCCTTCCAGATCACTCATGTCTCCTCCTCGCCGGGCGGGGCCGTGCTCCCCTGCCCCGCCGTCCGGGGCGCGAACCCCGGCGCCGCCGGTTTTTCCCAGATTAGGCCGAGCCCGCCGGGGCTCAGGAGTTGACGGCGACCGGGACGCCGGGCAACCGGGCCATCGCTCCCGTGTACACGTCCACGAGCCGGGCGGCCGTGGCCGACCAGCCGAAGGCCGCCGCGTGCCGTACGGCGTTGGCGGAGAGGTAGTCGAGCCAGTCGGGCCGGCCGAGGAGGCCGCGCAGCGCCACCTCCCACTCGCGGGGGTCGTGCCCGTCCACGAGGACGCCGGAGACGCCGTCCCTGACGGCGGTGCGCAGGCCGCCGACGGCGGCGGCGACGACGGGGGTGCCGCACGCCTGGGACTCCAGGGCGACCAGCCCGAAGGACTCGTTGTGGGAGGGGACGACGGTCACGTCCGCCGCCCGGTACCAGTCGGCCAGCTCGTGCTGCGGCGCGGGCGGCGCGAGCCGTACGACGTCGGTGATGCCGAGCTCCGCGGACAGCTCCGTGAGCAGGGAGGGGCGGGCCAGGCCGTTGCCGCTGGGGCCGCCCACGAAGGCCACGACGAGCCGGGAGCGCAGGGACGGATCCCGCTCCAGCATCCGGGCGACCGCTTTCATAAGGACGTCGGGCCCCTTCAGCGGCTGGATCCGGCCCACGAAGAGCAGCACGTGGGCGTCCTGCGGGAGGCCGAGGCGGTGCCGGGCCGCCCCCTTGGACGCGGGCTGGAAGACGGTCAGGTTCACGCCGGGGTTGACGACGGCCACCCGCTCCTCGGGCGCGTCGTAGAGCTCGATCAGCTCGCGCGCCTCGTCGGCGGTGTTGGCGACCAGGCTGTCGGCCACGTCGACGACCTGCTCCTCCCCGAGCACGCGCACGGTGGGCTCGGGCCGGTCACCTTCGGCGAGCAGCAGGTTCTTCACCTTGGCCATGGTGTGCATGGTGTGGACGAGCGGGATGCCCCAGCGCTCCTTGGCGAGCCAGCCCACCTGACCGGAAAGCCAGTAATGCGAATGGATGACGTCATAGCGGCCGGGCTCGTACATCGCCTCGGTGCGCAGGACGCCGGACAGGAAGCCACAGAGCTGGGCGGGCAGGTCGCCCCGGTCCAGCTCCTCGTACGGCCCGGCGGTGACGTGCCGTACGGAGACGCCGGGGGCGATCTCGGCGGTCGGCGGCAGATCCCGGGCCGTCTGCCGGGTGAAGATCTCGACCTCGACGCCGAGGGCGGCCAGCCGTTTGGCCACCTCGACGACATACACATTCATGCCGCCGGCGTCGCCCGTGCCGGGCTGGTCCAGCGGCGACGTGTGCATGCTGATGGTCGCCACCCGGTTGACCCGACGCCGACTCAGCGCCACCCGAACCACCTCCAGAAGGCTAATAACCGCAAGAAACCCGGCAAGATTCCCGAATCATGCGGTTCCGCAGCCTTGCAGAGCTCCTGGAAAGATATGAACCCGGCCCGTGGTCCAGAGACCGGGGCGAGCAGCCGAGGTTGGAAACCTGTTGGGAGCGAAGCGATGGCGAAGACGGTGGTGGTGACCGGGGCCAGCAGCGGCATCGGGGCGGCGACGGCCCGGCGGCTCGCGGCGGAGGGCTTCGACGTCGTGGCCGCGGCCCGGCGGCGCGAGCGGCTCGACGCGCTGGCCGCCGAGGTTCCGGGCATCCGACCGGCGATGCTCGACGTAACTTCGCAGGAATCCGTCGACGCCTTCGCCGCCGAACTGGAGCGGTGCGACGTCCTGGTCAACAACGCGGGCGGCGCGCTCGGCCTCGAACCGGTGGCCTCGTCCCGGGTGGACGACTGGCAGCGCATGTACGACGTCAACGTGCTCGGCTCGCTGCGCATGACGCGCGCCCTGCTGCCCAAGCTGATCGCGTCCGGGGACGGCGTGCTGGTCATGCTCACGTCGGTCGCCGGCCTGGTCTCGTACGAGGGCGGCGGTGGATACTGCGCGGCCAAGCACGCCCAGACGTCGATGACCGAGACGCTGCGGCTGGAGCTGTGCGGCGAGCCGGTCCGCATCGTCGAGATCGCGCCCGGCATGGTGCAGACCGAGGAGTTCTCGCTCACGCGGTTCCGCGGCGACGCGGAGAAGGCCGCCAAGGTCTACGAGGGCGTGCCCGGCCCGCTCACCGCCGACGACGTGGCCGACGTGATCTCCTTCGCGGTCACCCGCCCCGCGCACGTGAACATCGACCGTCTGGTGATCCGGCCGCGCGCCCAGGCCGCCCAGCACAAGGTCCACCGGGTCTGACGCGCGGTCCGGAGAGCGCCCGCATGGCGGCTGAGACGCGGACGGGCGCGCGGCCCGATGTACGGTCTGGTGTGCGCAAACCCGTCGGCGAGATCACCCGTGGCACAACCGGGCACAACCGGTTGCGCCGATCCGACCGGTGGATCGCCGCCGTCCACGCTCCGCTGCTGCGCGGGGCCGCCGGGGCGCCGCTCGCCGTCGACCTCGGCTACGGCGCCTCGCACGCCACCACCCTGGAGCTGTTCCTGCGGCTGCGCGCGGTGTGCCCGCGGGTCGAGGTCGTGGGCGTCGAGATCGATCCGGCGCGGGTGGCGGCGGCCCTGCCGTACGAAAGGGAGGGGCTCGCCTTCGTCAGGGGCGGCTTCGAGCTGCCGGTGCCGCGTCCCCCGCTTCTCGTGCGTGCCTTCAACGTGCTCAGGCAGTACGCCGAGGCCGACGCCTGGGCGTACTGGGACCTGCTGCGCTCGCGGATCGCCCCGGACGGCGTGATCGTCGAGGGCACCTGCTCGGAGGTCGGCCACCGCGCGGTGTGGGCGGCGCTCGGGGCCGAGGGGCCGCGCACGCTGACGTTCGCCACGCGGTTCGCCGGGTTCGAGCGCCCTTCGGATCTGGCCGAGCGGCTGCCCAAGACGCTGATCCACCGGAACGTCCCCGGCGAGCCGGTCCACGACTTCCTGCGCGACTGGGACCGCGCGTGGGCGAGCTGCGCGCCCTTCGCGCCGTACGGCGCCCGCCAGCGCTGGATCAGGACGGCGGAGCTGCTGGCGCGGGACTGGCCGGTGACCGTCGCGCCTCCGCTCGGCGGGCCGTCCCGCTGGCGTCTCGGCGAGCTGACGATGCCCTGGTACGCCGTCGCCTGAGCGGCTCGACGCCAAGCTTTTCGTATGGCACGGCAAACAGGTGGGCAGGATGCCGTCGAATCACCCGAATTCTCGCAGCGCCCGGTCGAAGATCTCATATGCTGCGAAGTCGAACAGTACAAAACGCGCCTCGCGGACGTTCGACTCAGATCGCAGCACGGTGGTGACGGAGATCCGGGCGGCGTCGTCCATCGGCCAGCGGTAGACACCGGTCGAGACGGCGGGGAACGCGATCGTCGCCGCGCCGAGCGCGTCGGCGACCTTGAGCGACTCGCGGTAGCAGGAGGCCAGCAGATGAGACCGGTCCTCGCTTCGCGAGAACACCGGGCCCACAGTGTGGATCACCCATCGGGCGGGCAGCAGTCCCGCCGTGGTCGCGACGGCCTCGCCCACCGGGAGGCCGCCGCCGTACCGCGAGGCGCGCAGCGCCCGGCACTCCGCCAGAATCTCGGGGCCGCCCTTGCGGTGGATCGCGCCGTCCACCCCACCGCCACCCAGCAGCGAGGAGTTGGCCGCGTTCACGATGGCGTCCACCGGCTGCTCGGTGATGTCGCCCTGCACCAGTGTGAGCTTCATGACATGCGCCCCTCTACGGCACGTAGTACTACCCCGAGTAGGCTTGTTGGCGTGAAAGGACTTGGCGATCTTGAACGTAGCATCATGGACATCCTCTGGGCGCAGAGCGCTCCCCTGACAGCACGCGAGGTCGGCCGCCTGATCCAGGACCGCGATCTCGCGCCCACAACCGTGATGACCGTACTGGACCGTCTTTCCCGCAAGGGGTTCCTCAACCGCACCCGGGACGGGCGCGCCTGGCGCTACGAGCCCGCCGAGAGCCGCGACGCCTACGTCACCGAGCTCATGCTCGAAGCCCTGGACCTGACGGGAGACCGCAGCGCGGCGCTGACGCGCTTCGCCCAGGCCGTCTCCGGGTCCGAGGCCGAGATCCTGCGAAGAGCCCTCCTGGAGCTGGAGGAGCAGTGATCGCGGCGGCTGTCCTGGCGGTCCTCGCCCTGGCATGCGCGGTCGGCGCCTGGCGTCTGACCTCCGCGCGCTGGCCCTGGCGTGCCCCTCGCACGGCCATCCTCCTGTGGCAGTCCCTCGGCGTCACGTGGGGGCTCGCCACCACCGGGGCTCTCTTCGCGTACGCGCTGGCCCCTTACGGCGCCGGGGTCGTGCACGGGCTCTCCATTCTGCTGACCAGCGCCGAGTTCGACGTGCGCGAGCCGCACGACGTGATCAGGCTGTGCGCGCTGCTCAGCGGCTTCACCCTCCTCACGGTGCTCGTGGTCGTGCTCGTCGCGGCCGGCGCCCAGACGCTGCGTGCCCGGCGCCGCCACCGCATGCTGCTCAAGCTGATCGCGCGGGACGAGCCCGCCGTCCCCGGCGTCCGCGTGGTCGACCACCCGGGCGCGGCGGCGTACTGCCTGCCGGGGCTGAAGTCCGAGGTCGTGATCAGCGCGGGCACGCTCGACCTGCTCTCGCAGGATGAACTGGACGCGATGCTCGCGCACGAGATCGCGCACGCGCGCGAGCGGCACGATCTGGTGCTGCTGCCGTTCGGCGCGCTGCTCCGGGCGCTGCCCTGGTCGGCCGTGGTGCGGGACGCGCAGGCGGCCGTGGCACTGCTGATCGAGATGGCCGCGGACGACCGCGCCCGCCGCTTCTGCTCGCCGAAGCGGCTCGCCACCGCCCTGCTGCGGTTCGGCGCCGCCACCGCCGTCCCGACGCCGCACGGCGCGCTGGGCGCCACGTCGGGCCAGAACGTGATGGCCCGCGTCAACCGGCTCATCAAGCCCGACATCGACCTTCCGGCGCACGTCAGGTACGGCATCCTGGCCGCGTCCGCGGCCCTGGCCGTCTCGGCTCCGCTGCTCTGGCTGCTCCCCGCCTGAGCCCCTGGCGCTTGCTGGCGTTTGCCGCCGAGTTTGCAATTGCAAGCACTATGAGGGCAGACTTGGGGGTATGGAACTACCCAAGGTCGGCTCGATCGGCGAGTACATCCGCCAGCAGCGGCAGCAGGCGAAGATCTCTTTGCGCCAGCTCGCCGCGCAGGCGGGGGTCTCGAATCCCTATCTGAGCCAGGTCGAGCGCGGGCTGCGCAAGCCGAGCGCGGAGATCCTCAACCAGATCGCCAAGGGTCTGCATATCTCCGCGAAGGTGCTGTACGTGCAGGCCGGCCTGATCGAGGACCGCGAGCCGGACAGCGACGTGCTGGCCGCGATCCGGGCCGATGTCACCGTCACCGAGCGGCAGCGCCAGGTGTTGATCGACATTTACGAGTCGTTCCGCAAGGAGAACCGCGCCGGAAATCCGGAGGCCCAGCCGTCGCGACCGGCTGAGCCCCCGACTGGTGACGCGGTTCTAACGGAGAACACCGCCACACCGGATTCCAAGGAAGGTTAACCGATGACCCTTACCGCCGAGGTCAAGAAGATCGCCGAGTCCAAGCCGTTCTACGCGGTCGCGGGCGCCGGCGACTACGCCGTCGAGAAGCTGCGTGAGCTGCCCGAGCAGATCCAGAAGCTGCAGGCCCGCCGCGGCGAGCTGCGCGAGACCGCGAAGGACATCCCGGTCCGCGCCCGCGAGTACGCCACGACCGTTCAGGGCAAGGCCGAGGCCGTCGCCAAGGACTTCCCGAACAAGGCCCGCGAGTACGCCGACACCGCCACCACCCGGTTCAACGAGCTGTACAACGAGCTGGCCGGGCGCGGCCGCCGGATCATCAGCAAGGTGAGCGGCGAGGCCGCGCTGGAGCTGGAGGAAGTCTCCAAGACGGCGGAGCAGGCGGCCGGGCGCAAGCCGGGCCGTGCGCGCACCACGTCCAAGGCCTGACACGCCGCCATGCGGGCCCGCACCGGTTCGTCCGGTGCGGGCCCGCGCCGTGTGCGGCATCCGCACCGGGACGGCGAGACCGGGCGGCCCCGCGCCGCACTAGTCTGGAGGCGACAGAGACCGTGACCGCTTGGGAGAGTCCATGTTCGGCCCCGTCAACAACTTCCTCACCCTCATCTTCTGGCTGCTTTCCGTCGGGGCCTTCATCCTGTCGCTCTGGGCGCTGATCCACGCGGTCCGGATGCCGGCGCGCGCGTTCGCCGCGGCGGGCAAGCTGACCAAGCAGCTGTGGCTGGTCATCCTGGGGCTGGCGACGCTGTTCACCTTCGCGCCCGCGGTCAACTACATGGGCATGGGGATGGGGATGCCGGGTCTGCTCACCATCCTCGCCGTCATCGCGTCCGGCGTCTATCTGGCCGATGTGAAGCCCGCGGTCAGCCAGTACCGCGGCGGCGGCAACCAGGGCCCGTACGGCCCCTGGTGATCTGACCGCGCCGATCCGTCCGCTCAGCCGGGGAGGGCTGCGGGAGCCGCCTCGTCACCGGCGAGGCCACGCGCCCGCAGGGTCTCCGCCAGCCAGTGCGCCAGCCTCAGATGGCCGTACAGGGTGGGGTGGACGCCGTCGGGCAGCAGCACCCTGGCCCGGTCGTCCACGATCCACCGCTGAGTGAGCGGGTCGAGGAAGGGCACCCCGGCCAGCCAGGCCGCGCTCGCGACGGCGTCCCTGGTCCGGTACCCCGACTGGGGCGCGGTGTCGATCCAGATGGGCCCGACCAGCACGATCCTCGTCACCGGCCACCGCTCCCTGACCCGCGTCACCAGGCGGAGCACCGCCGCGCGGACCGTCGAGGGCCGCGCCCGCCGGTCGTTGTGCCCTCCGGAGACCACGACCAGGTCCGGCGCCGGCCGCCAGGAGAGCTGCCGGTCGAAGGACCGCTCGAACGTGCGGCCCACCCGTCCCGTCGCGACGTAGCCGGTGCCCGAGCCGCCGGCCGTGACGAGCTGCCAGCCCAGGGTCTTCGCCGTGTCGGCCGCGTAGGTGTCCCACTCGGCGACCGGTCCCGAGCCGACCGTGAAGCTGTCGCCGAGGAACATCACCACCAGCGGCCTTTCCTCCGGCGCGGAAGCCCTCTGCGCGGCCTGGCTCACCGCTTCGGCGCATCCTGTGAGCAGGGGGCCGGCGGCCAGCAGGGCGGCGGCGCAGGCCGTCAGGGAACGCCGGGCTTTCCTGTGCTCGCGCATGGCACCTCGGGTGGGTCTCGTGACGTCCTGCCGCGGCTGGAACCCCCGGTCCCGCGAGTACGGCACATGCCCGTGCCGGGGCGGCGCGGCGGCCGGGTCCGCAGTTTATCCAGCGAGGTGGGGCCGACTCCGGGGATCGCGGGACTCCGTCGCAGGCCCCACGCGCGCGACGTAGTGAATCGGGAGGGTTCCTCCGGTAATACACCGAAAACGCATGGGCATTTCGGTCGAGACGTACCGGTTGTTTCGGTCGTCCCTTTTCGGGGCGCGTCAGATCCAGTCGCGCCGGCGGAACGCCCGGTACAGCAGCGCCGACACCAGCACGATGAGGAACGTGGACACCCAGAACCCCCACGGCCGCTCGAACCCGGGGAACGGAAGGTTCTGACCGTAGAAGCCGGTGATCATGGTGGGGACGGCGATGATGGCGGCCCAGCCGGTCACCCGCTTCATGATCAGGTTGAGCCGGTTGCCCTGCATGGTCAGATGCGCCTCGCGGATGTTCGCGATGAGGTCGCGCAGCGAGTCCACCCACTCGGTGACCCGCAGCACGTGGTCGTACACGTCCTGGTAGTAGGGCGTGATCGCCCCGTCGACGAAGTCGCCGTCGCGCCGCAGCAGCGTGTTCACGACTTCGCGCATCGGCATGGCGATCCGGCGCAGCACCGCGAGGCCCTTGCGCATCTCGAAGGTGCGGCGCTGCTCGGCCGGGCCGATCGGGCGCTCGTCGAACAGCGTCTCCTCCAGCGCCTCGACCTGCTCGTCCATGGCCTCGACCGCCTCGAAGTGGCTGTCCACCACGTAGTCGAGCAGCCCGTGGAGCAGGAAGGCCACGCCGTACCGGGCCAGGCGGACCGAGGAGTCCCAGCGCCGGACCACCTCGTCGATCGCG
This sequence comes from Microtetraspora malaysiensis, assembly GCF_050947145.1. Classification (NCBI taxonomy): domain Bacteria; kingdom Bacillati; phylum Actinomycetota; class Actinomycetes; order Streptosporangiales; family Streptosporangiaceae; genus Microtetraspora; species Microtetraspora malaysiensis. The sequence goes on along the minus strand of NZ_CP191998.1, from coordinate 1,195,580 downwards.
AAGTCCTCCGACTTGCGCACGGTGACGAGGACGTTCCCGGTGACGAAGGCCGCCGCCTCGGCCACGTCGAGGCGTCCCGTCTCCTGGTCGAAGGCCCCGGCGTAGACGGTGAGGAACATGTGGCTGTCGTAGACGTCGAGCTTGGGCCGCTGCCGGTGCCCGAGCGCGCCCTCGACGGCCAGCTCGTGCAGGCCCAGTTCGACGCTGATCTCGGCCAGGTCTTTCTCGGACGGCGCGCACATGTCGAGCCAGACGACCGCCGAGGGGTCGCGCAGGTGGTCGGAGACCTCCTCGACCGGGAAGCCCTCGGCCGCCAGCACCCCGTCCCTATATACGCGCGTACGAGCCATGACGTCACAGACTAGCGACAGCGACAACGAGACAAACGTGGACCGATAGGGTGCTGGCTCATGGCAATTCTCGTTCGCCGGCTCGGCCTGTCCATCCTGCTGACAGCGCTCACGCTCCTCACCGCCGGCGCCGTCGGCGGCCCGGCACACGCGGACCGGGTGACGGCGACGCAGGACGACGTGACCATGGAGCTGCGCAAGGACGGCGTACTCCATGTCGCGGAGAAGATCAAACTGTCCGGCGGCCCGCTGCGCCGCACGCTGCTCACCCGGACGCGTTACGACAACGGCAACGACCGCGTTTACCGCGTAGAGAACGTCCGCGGGGCCACCTTCGACGGCACGACCATGACCATCAGCGGCAGCGGCACCGTCGAGTACGACGTGCGGGGCGCGGTCACGCCCCTCAGCGGCGGCGAGGAGCTGCGCTGGTACGCGGTGGCGGGGCCGGCCGAGCACGCGACGGTGACGGTGAGCGGCCCCGGGCGGGCCGAGAACATCTCCTGCTTCGCCGGGGAGCCCGCCTCGGCGATCGGCTGCACCGGCGCCTCGATCGACGAGACCGGGGCGACCTCCATGTTCGAGCAGCAGGGGCTCCGGGACGGCGAGATGCTGACGATCGTCGTCGGCTACCCCAAGGGGGCGACCGGCGCCGGGCCCATCCTGGAGCGCCGCTTCGAGCTCGCCAACGCGTTCACGCTGAACATGGTGACCGGGGGTGCGCTGGCGCTGCTGCTGCTCGTGCTCTGCGGCGGCATCGGCCTGCTCTACTGGACCCGCGGCCGGGACGCCCGGGTGGTCGGCGCCCGGTCCGGCATGGTCGTCGGCCACCAGAACGGCCAGTTCGCGCCCCCGAACGACGTACGGCCCGGGCAGATCGGCACGCTGATCGACGAGCAGGCCGACGTGATCGACGTGACCGCGACCATCGTGGACCTCGCCGTACGCGGCTACCTCCGGATCGACGAGCAGCCCCGGCAGGCGTACGACGCGCCGGACTGGCTTCTGGTCAGGATGCCGTCCGCGCCGATCGCCTCACTGCTCCCGTACGAACGCGCGCTCTACGACGCCGTCTTCGAGGGGCGGGACGCCGTACTGCTGTCGCAGCTGCAGGGGTCGTTCACCGCCGGGCTCAGCAAGGTCCGTGACGGGCTCTACCGGGACATGGTGACCCAGGGCTGGTTCGCCCGGCGCCCCGACTCGGTCCGTACCCGCTGGACGACCGTCGGCGTGATCGCGGCCGTCCTGGGCGTCGTGGTGACTGTGGCGCTCGCCTGGTTCACGACGTACGCGCTGCTCGGCCTGGCACTGATCATCGCGGGCGCCGCGCTCGCGGTGGGCGGCCAGTACATGCCCGCGAAGACCTCCAAGGGCGCGACGGTGCTCGCCCAGACGCTCGGCTTCCGCGAGCACCTCATGTCCGGGGAGATCGGCGACATCCCCCCGGCGCAGCGGATCGAGCTGTTCTCCCGCTATCTGCCGTACGCGGTGGTCTTCGACAGCGTGGACCGCTGGGCCCGCGTGGTGGCCTCCATCCACGGCGACGGCAGACCGGCGGACAACCTCTACTGGTACCAGGGCCCGGCGGAGTGGGACCTGTCGAAGTTCGCCGACTCGATGCGGACCTTCACCATGACGACGTCGGGCGCGATCTCGGCCGCGCGCCTGTTCCGCTCCTTCTAGGCGTGCTTTAAGCCGGTTCGGCGAGCGATCAGGGTCGGCGGACCCGGATCTCGCCGACCCGCCCGCCGCCGCCCAGCAGGGGCGGGGTGGCCAGCTCGTCGAGCTCCGGGGCGTCCAGCCCGAGCGCGCGCAGCGCGGCCACGGTCACCGGCACCCGCGCCCGGTCGCCGCCGTCCTCGATCTTGACGGCGGCGGCCCGCCCGTCGGTGAACGCGAACGCGTCGAACGCTTCGGCGCCCGCCTTGACCATGAGGCCGGGCAGCGCCCGCATCAGCGCCGCCTCGGCCCGTGCCGTACCGCTGGTCCATTCGGGGTGGGCGCGCATGGCGTCGGCGATCCGGCGCTCGGGGGTGCCCTCGCCGGCGAGCGTGAAGGTCCGGAAGGCCCGCACCACGCCGGCCATGGAGACGAAGAACAGCGGGGCGCCGCACCCGTCCACACCGGTGGCGGCGACCCGTTCCCCGGTGAGCTCCTCGACGGTGGCCCGGATCGCCTTCTGCAGCGGATGGGCCGGGTCGAGGTACGTCTCGACCGGCCAGCCGTTCACCGCACAGGTCGCCAGCATGGCCGAATGCTTGCCCGAGCAGTTCATGAAGATCCGGGCGGGCTCGACGTGCGCCCGGATCGCCCGGTTCCGCGCCTCCGCGTCCTGGGGCAGAGCCTCGGGGCAGCCGAGGGCGCTCTCGTCCAGTCCGGCCTCGGCCAGGATCTTGCGCGCCCCATCGACGTGGAAGTCCTCGCCCGCGTGGCTGGCGCAGGCGAGCGCGAGCAGCTCGTGCTCAAGCGGGAGCCCTGAACGCACCATGCCGAGCGCCTGCAGCGGCTTCATCGAGGATCGCGGCGACACCAGGGTGGCCGTCTCCCCGTGGCGCATGACCGGAGCCCCGGACGCGTCCACGGCGAGCACCCGCGCCCTGTGAACGGACTCCACGAACCCGGAGCGGACCACCTCGACGATCAGTTCGGACATACGGCGAGTGTACGCATGAACAGGGACACACCCGACCCGCTGCGGGCCGCCTGGATCCCTCCCGCCCGATCCGGTCGTTTCCGTCCGGACGTGGCAGAATTCGGGGCCATGCGTGCGGTCGTACAGCGGGTCAGCTCCGCATCGGTAGTGGTGGACGGCGAAGTCGTGGGAGCGATCGACGAGCCCGGCCTGCTCGTCCTGGTCGGGGCCACCCACACCGACGGCCCGGCCGAGGCGGCCCGGCTGGCCGGCAAGCTCTGGGGGCTGCGCGTCCTGCACGGCGAGAAGTCCTGCTCCGACATCGACGCCCCGCTGCTCGTGGTGAGCCAGTTCACACTGTACGGCGATGCCCGCAAGGGGCGGCGGCCCACGTGGCAGGCGGCCGCGCCCGGCCCGGTGGCCGAGCCGCTGGTCGAGGCGGTCGTGTCCGAGCTCAGATCGCTGGGCGCGCGGGTGGAGACCGGGGTCTTCGGCGCCGACATGAAGGTGTCGCTGACAAATGACGGGCCGATCACTTTACTGATCGAGGTTTGAAGCGGATCTTCCTCTGTTAGGGTCGTTCCCCGCCCAAGATCATGAACGCCCATAACCCCCGGGGAGGGTCATGCGTACCACCCGAACGCTCGCCGTCGCAGCCGTCGCGCTCGCCGTGGCGGCGACGCCGGCCGCGGCGCACGCCCAGGCGTCCACCGCGCCCGTCGCCTACCACGGCCTCACCTCCGCACAGCAGACGCAGAAGTTCCAGGAGCTGAGCGGCAAGGGCTACGTCCCCGTCAGCCTGAGCATCTCCTCCGGCCCCAGCTACGCCGGCGTGTGGGTCAAGTCGTCCGGCGCTGCCTGGGCCATGTTCCAGGACATGTCCGCCCAGGGCTACCAGCAGCGGTTCGACGAGTACTCCGTGAAGGGCTACCAGCCCACGGTCGTCACGGCCACCGGCAGCGGCGACGCCGCCCGCTTCGCGGCGGTCTTCGTGAAGAAGTCCGGCAACTTCATCGCCCGGCACAACATGACCATCGAGCAGCTCACCTCGGGGAACCTCGACGCCATGGCCAAGGGGCTCATGCTGACGTCGATCGACGTGTACGGCACCGCCGGCGCCCCGACGTACGCGGCGATCTGGACGCCCAACACCTCCGGCGTCAAGTGGCACGTCACCTACGACCTGTCGTCCGCGGATCACAGCGCCGCGTTCAAGCTACGCCTCTCCAACGGCTACCGCCCCGCGTACGTCGCGGTGGACCCCGGCGGCACCTACACGACCATCTGGCGCAAGGACAAGGTCGACAGCTGGTTCGAGTACACCGGGATGTCGAGCTCGGGCTACCAGAGCCGGTTCAACGAGCTCAAGACCAAGGGCTACTACCCCGCCCAGGTGAACAGCGAGGACGGCAAGTACGCCGCCATCTGGACGAAATAACACCCTGCTTATTTGCCGCGCCGAAGGCGCGGCAAATAAGTTCAGCGGATGCGGCGGCGTAGGCCGGGGTCGATCTGCACGTTGCGCCCCGCGTCCGGCGGGACGACGACCTCCTGCGACGCCGCCACGCCGCCCGCGAGCAGGACGGCGTCCGCCGGGACGGTCCGCTTCACGACGGCCAGCGCGACGGGCCCGAGCTCGTGGTGGCGGGCGGACGAGCCGACGAAGCCGATCTGCGGCGCCTCGCCGTCCGCCTGGGCCTCCGCTCCCTGCCCCTGGAGCGTCACCGGGGCGCCGTGCGGGGGCAGCGTGTCCATGCTGCCGTCCAGGTGCAGGAAGACCAGCCGGCGCGGCGGATGGCCGAGGTTGTGGACCCGGGCGACCGTCTCCTGCCCGCGGTAGCAGCCCTTGGTCAGGTGCACCGCCGCGCCGATCCAGCCGACCTCGTGCGGGATCGTCTTGTGGTCGGTGTCGAACCCGAGACGCGGCTCGTGCGCCTCGATGCGCAGCGCCTCGTAGGCCCACAGCCCGGCCGGGCGCAGCCCGAGGTCCTCCGCCGCGGTCGCCAGCCGGGCGCGGGGGATCAGCAGGTCTCCGCCGATCACGACGCTCCCCTCGGGCAGGCCGTCCGGCACGCGTACGGCGCCGCCAGGGGCGGCGACGGAGACGACGGCGTATTCGGAGGTGACGTCGGCGACCTCCACCTGGAGCATGAAACGCATCTTCTCCAGGAAGGCGACCAGACCGGCGGCAGTACCGGGCTCGACGTGCGCCCAGACGACCGCTCCGTCGTCCACCAGGACGAGGTGGTGCTCGACCCGCCCCTGCGGATCGAGGAACAGCGTCTGGGTGGGCGTGCCGGACGCGAGATTGTCGAGCTTCTGGGAGCTCAGGCTGTTGAGCCAGCTGAGCCGGTCCGGGCCGGAGACACGGATGACCTCGCGGTGGCTCCGGTCCACGAGGGCCTCGCCGTTCGCGAGGGCCCGCTGCTCGGCGAAGGGCTCTCCGTAGTGAGCGGCGACCGTCGCGTCAGGGCCTTCGGCGGCGACGGCTCCGGGTGTGTCCAGCAAAGGGCTGCGCATGGCTCAAGGCTATTGCCGCCCGCAGCGACGCGGCGCAGCGGGAGCGCCCGAGATCAGCGGCAGTCGCGGCAGCGGCCGAAGACGGTCAGGTGGCGGACGTCCGTCGCGAACCCCAGCTCGTCCTCCAGGGTGCCGACGAGCCCCTGGACCATCTCGGGCCGGACCTCGGTCACCTCGCCGCAGCCCCGGCACACGAGGTGCACGTGGTCGGCCTCGGACGCCAGATGGTAGGTCGGCGCGCCGTGCCCGAGATGGGTGTGGGTGACCATGCCGAGCTCTTCGAGGAGCTCCAGCGTGCGGTAGACGGTCGAGATGTTGACGCCGCGCGCCGTCTCCTGCACCCGCGAGCAGATGTCCTCCGGCGTCGCGTGACCAAGCGAGGAGACCGCCTCCAGCACCAGTTGACGCTGAGGTGTGACCCGGTAGCCGCGTGCCCGCAACTCCTCGTGCCAAGTGTCGGTCATGCACAGAGTGTACGAGTCTCCGCGCCCGCGATTCGTACAAATCCGTCGCCGATTACCTCCCCGGCAGCTCACGCGTATGACGAAGCCGTCGCCCCGGCGCGCGGAACGCCGCGGGCCGGCTGTTCCCGCCGTTTCAGGTCACGTGATCGCGTGGCTTCGGATCATGGTCGCCGGTGACGAAATCCGTCACGTGACCAAAGCTGACAGCGTCGTGTCTCGACAAGCGCATCCGCCGCAGCGTTCACTTCTGCTGTCCATCCAGGTGATCTCGCCCGGTGGACGACGCCCTCCCCCTCCCCCCAAGAGGAACTATGCACAGCACGACCCAACGCGTCAGTGCGTACGGCGCTGCCCTGCTGGCCGCCGCCCTGGCGTTCACGGCGAACCCCGCACTGGCCGAGACACCCCCGTCCGCCGAGCAGACCGACACCTACATCGTCGCCCTGACCGACCAGCCGCTCGCGACCTATGACGGCGGCGTCGCCGGCATCCCCGCCACCAAGCCCGGCAAGGGCAAGAAGGTCGACACCGCCGGCGCGAACGCCAAGCGCTACCGCGACCACCTCAAGGGCAAGCAGGACCGGGTCTCGCGCAGCGTCGGCGCCACGCCGACCAAGCAGCTCTCCGTGGCGTCCAACGCGTTCGTCGCCGAGCTCACCCTGGCCCAGGTGGCCCGGCTGAAGGCCACGCAGGACGTGCTCGCCGTCGTCCCCGACACTCTGCGCAAGGCGCTCGACGACCGCAAGTCGACCGACTTCCTCGGCCTGTCCGGCGAGTCCGGTGTGTGGTCGCGGCTCGGTGGCACCGCGAACGCGGGCAAGGGCATCGTGGTCGGCGTGATCGACACCGGCATCTGGCCGGAGAACCCGTTGTTCGCGGCCCCGGCCCTCGGCACCGAGGCGCCCACGGACGCCGATCCGTACCGGCCCTACCGGGAGGGCGCGACCACGGTCATGAAGAAGTCCGACGGCGGCACCTTCACCGGTGTCTGCCAGACCGGCGAGCAGTTCACCGCGGACCTGTGCAACCAGAAGGTGATCAGCGCCCGCTACTTCGGCGACGCCTGGCTGAGGAGGGTTCCGCCGGCCAATCGCGCCGACTACGTCTCTCCGCGTGACGGGGGAGGGCACGGCTCGCACACCGCCTCCACCGCCGCGGGCAACGCGGACGTGCCGGCGAGCGTGAACGGCACCGACTTCGGCCGGGTCTCCGGTGTCGCGCCCGGCGCGGCGATCGCCGTCTACAAGGCGCTGTGGGAGAGCGCCGACGGCCAGCAGTCCGGCGGCCTGCAGTCCGACATCCTGGCCGCCATCGACCAGGCCGTCGCCGACGGCGTCGATGTGATCAACTACTCGGTGGGCAGCGATTCGGAGTCCTCGGTGTGGGACTCGGTCGGGCTCGCCTTCCGCGCGGCCGCGGCGAGCGGCATCTTCGTCTCCACCGCCGGAGGCAACAGCGGGCCGGGCGCCTCGACGCTGGACAACACCATGCCGTGGACGACCACCGTGGCCGCGAGCACGACTGCGCCGTACCTGGGCGAGGTCGAGCTGGGCGACGGCACCAAGTACCGCGGTTCGAGCACCACGGTCAGCGACCCGCTCGGGCCCAAGCCGCTGGCCACGGGCCTGCTGGTGAAGAACGGCTCCGCCACGGACTCGGACGCGCAGCTCTGCGCCAAGGACAGCCTCGACCCGGCCAAGGTCGCCGGGAAGATCGTCGTCTGCGAGCGTGGCGTCGTCCCCCGCCTGGAGAAGTCCGGTGAGGTGAAGCGGGCCGGCGGTGTCGGGATGATCATGGTCAACATGGCCGACGAGGACACCGTCGCCGACTCGCACCCCGTGCCGACCGTGCACATCGGCGGCTCCGGCGTGCCGGCCGTGCTGGCGTACGCGGCGACCGACGGGGCGACCGCGACCCTGCGGCCCGCGAGCGCCGACGGGGCCGTCTACCCGCAGGTGGCGGGGTTCTCCTCGCGCGGCCCGTCGCTGACCAACCACGGCGACCTGCTCAAGCCCGACATCGCCGCCCCCGGTGTCTCGGTCCTGGCGGCCGTGGCCCCGCCGGCGAACAACGGCAACACCTTCGGCTTCTATGACGGCACCTCGATGGCTGCCCCGCACATCGCGGGTCTGGCCGCGCTCTACCTGGGCAAGCACCCTGACCTGTCGCCGATGGCGATCAAGTCCGCGATGATGACGACGACCGTGCCGACCAAGAACGCAGACGGCACCGACAGCACCGACGTCCACGCGCAGGGCGCGGGCAACGTCGACCCGACCCGGATGCTCGAGCCCGGCCTGGTCTACGACTCCGCGGAGCAGGACTGGCTCGGCTACCTGGAGGGTCTGGGCCTCAGGACGGGCAGCGGGGTGGCGCCGATCGCCACCAGCGACCTGAACTACCCGTCGATCGCCGTCGGTTCGCTGGCCGGCACCCGTACCGTCACCCGTACGCTGACGGCCGTCACGCCCGGCAAGTACAAGGCCGACATCGACCTGCCCGGCGTCAAGGCCAAGGTGAGCCCGTCCATGCTCCGCTTCGACCGGGCGGGGGAGACCAAGTCGTTCACCGTCACCATGGAGCTGAGGGACGAGACCGCGACCGACATCGTCGGCTCGCTGACCTGGACCGGCGAGGGCCGTACCGTTCGCAGCGCCATCGCGGTGACCGCGCAGGGCGTGCTCGCTCCCGCCGACGTGCGGGGCAAGGGCGCGGACGGGTCGGTGTCCTTCGAGGTGACCCCCGTCATGAAGAAGACCGGCATCACGTCCTACGGGCTGGTCTCCGGCCCGGAGATCGTCGGCTCGACCGGCCCCGAGGAAGTCAACGGCAAGCAGTACGCGATCGACGTCCCTGAGGGGACCAAGGCCGTGGAGTTCCGGGCCCGCCCCGACAACGACCTGGAGCTGGGCTTCGGCGGACTGGTCATCTACCAGGGCCGGGAGCTCGCGGGCTGGGTGGATCGTGACGGCGACGACTTCCGGCTGGTCCTCCAGCGGCCGAAGGCCGGCACGTACACCTTCGTGCTCGTCAGCTGGGCGACCGCGCCGGGCACCACGTCGACTCCGTTCCACGCGCAGGCCAACGTGGTGACCGACACCCCGGGCGTGGGCGGTCTGACCGTGTCGCCGCGCCAGCTCAAGGGCACCCCGGGGGTCGCCGAGACGCTGACCGCCAGCTGGTCGGGGCTCCCCGACGGGCGGCCGCACACCGGTTACATCGAGTACCCCAACGGGGCCGGAACCGTGATCAGCGTCAACTGACGGCCTGATCCGATTTGACCCGGAGAAACGAAAGCGCGGGGCCGGACGACTTCGTCCGGCCCCGCGCCGTTTCGCATCGTGATCGGCGGCGCGGTGTTCCCCTTTTCTCCCATCAGGCCTGGTCAGGGCCTCGGAAAAGATCGCCGAATAATCGGTTGCCACCCCCTCCGAGCGTCGCATAACGTACGAGGCACGCAGAAAGGAGGTGGTCCAAACAATGGTGATTCATAGTTGGACTAGCGAGGTGGCTGTCCGCTAGGACGCCGTCCATTCGGACCTCCGTCTGGATGTCGCACGACGTCCGGCGAATCCTCGACAGACACCGGAACCCCGGGCAGCCGGCGGTGTGGGACCCGCTCCCCGCCTTGGTCCAGCCGGCCCGCCTCACCCAGAGGCGGAGCGCGCCCGGGGTTCTTTCTTTTCTCCAAGGGCGGGGATCGGGGTCAGACGCCCAGAGCCTCCGGGTTGGCGCAGTGCAGCGGCGGCTCTCCGCCGAGCAGGCGCACGATGTCCCCGCAGATCATCCGGCTGTGGTTCACCTCGGTGTCATACGTCCCGTCGCCGATGCCCGGGGTCAGCACGACGTTGTCCATGCCCAGCAGAGGGTGGTGCGGATCCGGGGGGACGTGGTCGAGCGCCGCGCCGCCGAGATGCCCGGTCTTCAGCGCGCCGACCAGCGCCTCGGCGTCGTGGAACTCGGGGCGGGCGGTGTTGATGAAGATCGCTCCCGGCTTCATGGCGGCGAACTCGGCCGCGCCGATCACGGCGCCCGTTCCGGGGATGCCGAACGCGCCTCGGGTGCCGATCGCGCCGCCGTCGCGGACGGGAGCGCCATGGACAGAGACCACGTCGGCCTCGGCGATCAGCCGGTCGATGCCGGGCCGGGCCCGGGACGCCTCGGGACCGTGGGCGATCACCCGCATCCCGAGCCCCTTCATGCGCCAGGTGACCGCCCGCGCCGACGGGCCGCCTCCGACGATGCCGAAGGTCCGGCCGGCCAGCTCCCAGGACCGGTGCCGCTCGCGCTCATCACGCGTATGGCCCGCCCGGAGGTCACGGTCGGCCACCAGCAGCCGGCGGTTCACCGCCAACAGCAGCGCGAGGGTGAGCTCGGCGATGCCGTCGGCGTCGCGTCCGGGGGCGCACAGCACGGGGATCCCCCGGGCCGTGGCCGCCGCGACGTCCACGTTGACCGGCTCCGCGCGCGTGCAGGCGACCGCGATCAGGGGCAGGTCGAGCACCGGCCCACCGACCTCGTCTCCGTCGGTGATGAGGATGCGGGCGTGCTCCTCCTCCAGCCGGGCGGCCAGCTCCGCCGCCCGATAGCCGCGCGGCGGACGCCGTACCGAGACCGGCTCGTAGATCACCTCGGCCAGTTCACACAGCCGGGCCCACGCGGGACCCCGCATCGGCGCCAGCACCAACGCCCGTGGCCTCATCGCATCTCCTCGTCCACCCGTCGGCATCCGCGCACCACCATCGGTCCGTATATGTCGGCCCAAATAGGTTGGTGCGTAGATATCGGGCGGAAGCGGCGCGGCGTGACAGCCGGACTCCGCGCGGCGTGACGGGCCGTGCGGCGAGGAGGGCGCGGGCCTACTCGTCCGGGGTGAAGTCGGCGACCTTCTTCAGCTCGGCCGACGTGTGCGACTGCAGCGGGTGCCCCATGGCCGCCATGTCGTACGCGTACATCAGGTTGCCGTTGACCAGCCCGTACATCCGGTGGCCGGCCGCGTAGTCCTTCGCGGTGTCGGTGCGGGCGACCAGGTCGGTGCGCAGCTCGATCTTGTGGAAGACGACCTCACCCAGGTAGATCTCCACGATGCCGGTCGGGTGCGCGATGCAGACTTCGAGCTGCCGCTCCGGCTGGATCCGCCAGAAGCCCGACTCGGTCGCCAGCGGCCGCACCTTGGCGCCCTCGTCGTCGAGCAGCCAGGTCCGGCTGGTGTACGTCAGGAAGGGCTTGCCGTTGTGCCCGAAAACGATCTCCTGCCCGAAGTTCGCGCTCTCCATCGTGGGGTAGCCGACGACGCCGGCTCCCTCCCAGCGGCCGAGCAGGAAGGCGATCGGCTCAAGGTCAGGGTGTACGTCCATAAGACACGAGCTTAGGGCGTGTTCCAGGCGTCCGACCCGGTCGCTACCCCTCGCCCCTCATGTCCCACCTTGTACGGCTTTGCGGCGGATGTAGGCTGCGGGCATGGCACGATCTCTGGTCATCAAGGTCACGGCCGGGGCGGACGCGCCGGAGCGGTGCAACCAGGCCTTCACGGTCGCGACCGCGGCCCTGGTCAGCGGCGTACCGGTCTCCCTGTGGCTGACCGGCGAGTCCTCCTGGTTCGCCCTGCCGGGCCGGGCCAAGGAGTTCAACCTGGAGGAGGCCGCCCCGCTGGCCGACCTCCTCGACGCGGTGCTCGCCGGAGGCAAGGTCACGCTCTGCACCCAGTGCGCGGCACGGCGCGGCATCACCGTCGACGACGTGATCAACGGCGTCCGGATCGCGGGCGCGCCCACGTTCGTCGAGGAGATCCTCGCCGACGACGTCCAGGCCCTGGTCTACTGACCCGCGCCGCTCCCCCGGCGGCTCCGAGGCGATCGGCCGCCGGAACGCGAGGCGTACGGCCCGCCGGACGGGTTCAGGCGGGCAGGACGGTCGCCAGCCGCTCCTCACGCAGCCGCTGGTACCAGGTGTCGTCGATCGGCGCGAGCGGCCCGACCGTCCAGGCGAGCAGCAGGTCGGCGAGAGCCGGGTTACGGGCCAGCGCGGGGCCGTGCAGGTAGGTGCCGATCACCTTGCCCGCGTAGCAGCCCTCGGTGCCGTCGCCGTTGCCCGTGCCGACGATCGTCCGGGACAGCGGCCGCACGCCCGGCCCCAGCCGGGTGACGCCCATGTGGTTCTCGAAGCCGGTCAGCGTGGGCATGCCCAGCGCCGGATCGACCTCCGCGGCCAGCTCGCCGACCGCTCGGCGCTCTCCGCGGCCTGAGCTGATGTCCAGGAGGCCGAGGCCGGACACCGGCTGGCCCTCCTCGCCGCCGAAGACCGAGCCCATGATCTGGTAGCCCGCGCAGACGGCCAGGAGTGCGGCCCCGTGGGCGACGGCACGGTGGAGGCCACCGTCCTTGCGCAGCCGCTCGGCGCCCAGGATCTGCGGCCGGTCCTCGCCGCCGCCGATCAGGTAGATGTCTCCCTGCTCGGGCACCGGGTCGGACGAGCGCACGTGGACCGTCTCGACCGACAGGCCGCGCGCGCGGGCCCGCTGCTCCAGGATCAGGACGTTGCCCTGGTCACCGTACGTGCTGAGCAGGTCCGGATAGATCCAGACGAGGCGAACGTGAGAGGTCATGCCGGGACTCCACTCGTCGGGCGGCGGCCGTGGTCACTCCGCACGGCCGAACTCCGTACGGATCTGCTGGAAGGCGGTGTAGTTGGCGATCACGTCGATGCGGCCGGGCGGCAGCACGGCGACCGCCTGTCCGAACGACTCGCAGAGCTGGAACGGCACCCCGGCGACGTACAGCCGGAGGGCGAGGTCGCGGCGGCGCTCCCCGGTCACCAGGACGGGACGCCCGCGCAGGATCCGGTAGTCGATGTCCCAGAGCCAGGACGTGTCACGTCCGTCGGGTCCCTGCGCGTTGACCGACAGGATGATCGGCAGCGAGGGGTCGGCGACGTCGAACGCCTCCAGCCAGCCGGCCGGGTTCTTGGCGAGCAGCAGCCGCAGCGACCGGCCGTCGCGCTCGACCGTGGTGTAGCGCCCGGCGACCGAGGTCACCTCGCGCAGCCCCAGGAGGGCGTGGCCGGGTTCGAGCCCGAACGCCGCCACGGTGGCGAGGGCGATCGCGGCGTTCGCCCGGTTCGCCTGGCCGGGAAGCTGCAGGTCCAGCCGCCACCGCTGACCGCGCGGGTCGATCACGTCCTCGCCGTCGAGCACCCAGGACGGCGTGGGACGGCGGAACGCGCACTCCCGGCAGGCCCAGTCGACGCCCTTGCGGTCGAGCGGGCCTCCGCACTCGGGGCAGCACCAGGAGTCCTCGCGCCAGCGCTGGCCCGCGGACACCCACGTGACCCGGGCCGAGCCGGTCGCCGCCCAGGCGACCAGCGGATCGTCGCAGTTGGCGATCACCAGCGTGGACTGCGCGGCGAGGGCGCGGCGCCACTTCTGGGCGAGCAGCCAGATCTCCCCGGCGCGGTCCATCTGGTCGCGGCTGAGGTTCATCAGGCAGACGACGCCGGCCTGCGTGGTGTCGAGCACCTCGGGGAGGTACTTCTCGTCGACCTCCAGCACCGCGTACGGCGCCTCCTTCGCCGAGGAGAGCGCCGAGACGTGGCCGGCGGGCATGTTCGCGCCGAACGCGTTGGTGGCCACCTCGCCCAGTTGCCGCAGAGCCGAGGTGATCAGACGGGTGGTCGTGGTCTTGCCGTTGGTCGCGCTCACCAGGGCGAGCCTGCGGTCCGCCGCGAGCTGGCGGAGCAGGTCCGGCTCCAGCATCAATCCGACCCGTCCGCCGATCACCGAGCCGTCGCCGCGCCCGGTCGCCCGGGACAGAGTCGCGGCCGTACGGCCCAGAGCACTGGCGAGCTGCGCCCGCAACGGAAGCTGACTCATGCGCTCCTCCTCATGCCGCTCACCATAATGCGCCGATCGATCCTATTCGGATTCGTCCAGGTCATCGCCCTGGCGTAGGGTCGGGGGACGCACACGAAAACGCAGCCCGGTTGGTAGCCCGGGCGAGTTCCTCGTATCCGCCCTCTCCAGGGCTGTCCGGTGTGCCGGTCAGCGGCCTCGTCAGGCCGTCGTTCGGCATACGACTGGAGAGCAGCGATGGTCACCCTGTCTGTCTTCTTCGATTCCCCGTTCTGGGTCGGCGTACTGGAGATCCAGGAGAACGGGGAACTTCGGGCGGTCCGTTTCGTGCTCGGCTCCGAGCCCACCGATCCCGAACTCCACGAGTTCCTCATGCGCAACGGCGTGGCCCTGCTGGAGCAGGCCGCGTCCGCCCCGCCGGTGAGCGCGAACACGTCGGCGGCCAGGCGGCCCAACCCCAAGCGGGCCGCCAAGCTCGCGAGCCGGGCGGTCAGGACGATGCGGAGCACCGCCTCCCAGGAGGCGATGCGGCTGGAACTGGAGAGCCGCAAACGCGAGGCGGCGGCCGACCGCAAGGAGCGCAGGAAGGCCGACGAGGAGCACCGCCGGGAGGTGGCCCGCCGCAAGCGGATCGAGCGCAAACGGGACCGGTGAGCCCGGCCCGCGAACCTTGGCCGGGTCGGTCACTTCGCCCGAAGGAACCTCCGGTCCTCGCGAAGCCCGCTCCGCTGGGCCAACGCTTCGGTCCTCGCTCCCTTCCGCTCCGCTCCCTCGACCCCGGTGAACGGTTGTGGACAACGCATCAGTCGGGGAACGAGAGCTCGGCCGGGGCGTCGCCGTCGAAGGGGAGCACGAACCGGCGCGGCCAGGACAGCACCGTCTCCAGCCAGCCCGCCCCCATCGTCTGGGCGACGTACCGGAGGCGCTCACGCGGCTCCACGGCGATGGCGACGGTCGTGATGTCCCGCTGGATGCCCTCGTGCTCGTCGTCGCCCAGGATGACCCGCCAGGCGAGCGCGCGGTTGCGGTCCACCTCCATGGACAGCGGGTGGTGGCGCAGCGCCTTGGCACGGTGGCCGAGCAGCTCCGTCCGGGCCGCGGCACCCGGGGGCGTCCGGCCCGGTGCCGCGTCACCCGTCCCGTCGCGGTCCGCACGGCCGGTCCCGGTCTCGTCGCCTTCGTCCTGGTCGGCGTGCCCGCCGTACGCCCCGTTGACCCCCTGGTGCGGGTACGGCCGCCCGGACGGGTCGGTGCCGAACAGCGCGTACTCCATGACGGGGGCCGGGCTGCGCAGATTGGGCGCCGGGTGCCCGAAGGGGAACAGCCGCTCGACCTCGTGCAGCCAGCGCACCTGGGGGACCACCCAGGCGGCTCCCGGCCGCTCCCCCGCCTGTGTGGGCCCGGTCCGGCCCGAGGGGCGCGTGGGGGCCACCGGCTCCGGTCGCCGGGCGGGGTCCTCCGCTCCCCCGGCAGCGCCCTCTACAGCGCTCTCGGCCGGGCCCTCAGCCGGGCTCTCGGACGGGCTCTCGGACGGGCTCTCGGCCGCCTCCTCCTCGTCGCCCGGCTCATCGTCGCCCGGCTCGTCGTCGGCCCCCGCCGAAGGCTCGGTCGTGCGGTCCGGTCCGGCGGCCGCGCCCTCGGCCCCCGCCGCGACCGCCGCGGGCACGGGCACCGCCGAGGCCACGTGTTCCGCCTCGGCCCGTACGGCGCGCGCGGCCGGGCAGGCGGGGACAGAGTCGGCGGCGGACTGCGACACCGCGGACGGCAATGCGGCGGACTGCGACACCGCGGCGGCGGAGTCGAGCAGCGCGGCGGCGACCTCGGCCGCCTTCTCGGTGAGGAGCGCGGGGTCGAACCAGGTCCGCAGGGACCAGGCGCGGCGCGCCACGCACCGCTCCACCAGCGTGGCGAGAAGGCACTCGCGGCGCTTGGGAGGCAGCTCCGCCCAGATGTCGGCGAGAATGCGCGGCACGCCCGGCAACGGCCGGTTCGTCACGAACGCCAGCACGACCGTGTCGGTCCAGATGCGCAGCCACGCCCATTCGGGCGCGACCGCGAGCAGGTCCGCCTCCCGGAGCTCGAAGAGCGTGCACGCCTTGCCCGTACGGCACTCGCGGCCGCAGGCGGCCGAGCGGCGGCCGCAGATGGGCGGGATGGGGCTGAGCATGGCGCGCTCGCGGCCCTCGCCCAGCGGGACCTGGACGCGCAGCGGGCGGTCCATGCCGTCGGCGAACACGGCGGCGTACCCGGGCTGGAGCGAGACGACCTGGCGGGACTGGTCCTCGCTGAGGTTCATGGCGGCCCCGACGAGCTGCCGGTCGTCCTCGGCGGGCAGCCGGTGCACGACCTTCAGCGCCGTGTTCTTGACCACGTCCGAGACCAGCTTGGTGGGGATCTGCTCCGCCACGATGATGCCCTCGCCGTACGCGCGGATCTCGGCGAGCATCCCGGCGAGCAGCTCGACGGCGTGGGTGGAGGCGCGCTGCGCGCCCCGGTCGCGGAGCAGCCGGTGCGCCTCCTCGATCACGATGACGTGCCTGAGGCCGCCGCCGCTTTCCTCCTGGGACAGCTCCTGCCGGGCGCGCATCCGCAGATGTTCGACGATGCGGATGATCAGCGTGCCCATGAGGAACGCCTTGTCCTCGTCGTTGGCCACATCCTCGATCGCGAGCACGACGTTCCGCTGGAGCAGGCCGCCGATGTCCGCCGGGTGGCCGCCCTCGAAGAACCGGCCGGCGCTGCCGACCCGGAGGCTGCGCAGCCGGAGGCTGATGAACCCCTCGACGTCGGCCTGCACCTCGTTGCCGTACCCGATCTCCTGGATCACCTCCAGGGCGTGCTGCTGGAGCTGCTCCAGGGTCGGTACGGCGGGCTGGACCGCGGCTCCGGGGATGCCGCCGCCGGTGACCACGTCCCACCCGTTGGCCTCGTAGACCCGCTGCAGGGCCAGGGACATGATCTGCGGGAACGGCTCCTCGGCGTCGAACGCGGCCATGAACAGGGCGCGCACCATGTCGATGTGCGCCTGCACGGGATAGCCGGGCTCGGGCGCGAGCGGGTTCACGCTGAACGGCACGTTGTCCGGCGCCGAGGGGTTGATCACTGTGAGCGGGGCCAGGTGCTCGACCCGGCCGGCCATGGCGGCGTACTCGGACTTGGCCGGCTCGATGGCGAGCCACGGGATGCCGGCCTTGGTGAGCTCCTCAAGGAGGTGCCGCACGGTCTGCGACTTGCCCGATCCGGTGGCGCCGGTGACGAAGGCGTGCCGGTTGAGCGTGGCGAGCGGGACCCGGAACGTGCCGACCGCCCGGTCCTGCCCGTCCACGATCGCGCCGAGGTTGATCGTCTCGCCGCTCGTGCTGTCCGCCTCGCTGGTCACGTCGAAGAAGCCGGCGTCGAGCACGCGTACGCCGGGGACCTCGCGGCGCGGCAGCCCGGCCAGCGCCGCCAGCGCGCCCGCCGTGGCCGCGAACGGCGCGGCGGCCCCGTCGGCGGGGTCCTGCAGGGTGACGTGGAGCGCCTCGGTGAAGCCGTACCCGGACTCGGGCGAGGAGCCGTGCGGCGAGCCGGAGCGGACCGGATCGGACAGCAGCGGCCCGGACATGGCGCTGCGCAGCCGGTACGGGTGGTGGCTCATCTCGACGGAGCCGACCAGGACGGGGGCGATCTGCCGCAGTTCGTCCGGACCGGCGGCGCCGGCGAGGACCCGGACGTTCCACAGCCCGGCCTCGCGGAAGGCGTCCAGCTCCTGCATCCGGCGTTCGGCCCGCTCGGCGTCGAACCGCGACCGCTCCGAGGCGTCGCCGTACTGGCGGAGCACGTTGAGCTGGGTGCGCAGGTGGGCGACCTCGGCGTCGAGCAGGTTGGTGGGCTCGGCGACGACCACCCAGCCGAACGGCCGGGACATCAGCGTCACCAGCGTGGACTCGAACAGCGTCGGCTGCTTGGGCTCGTCCGGCTCGGGCTCTCTGCGGCCGCTGAGCGGGGGCGCCTGGCGGCCGGGGCAGGGCGTCCAGACCAGGTCGGCGAGGTCGGCGAGCCACTCGTCCCCGATCTCGACGCCCCGGGCGCCGCCGGGGAACAGCAGCGGCTGCGGCCCGGTGGGCGTGACGTCGATCGAGGTGACGGCGCGTTTCGGCGGGCGCGGCGGCGTGAGCGGGCCGGCGTTGGTGATGAGTTCGAGCGGCGCGCCCGCCCCTCGCGACAGCCAGCCGATCACGAACGGCCGGTTGCGCTGCGCGGCGGACAGCACGGCCGGCAGGACCGTGACGAAGTCCCACTCCGCCGACGAGCTCCGTGAGGGCGCGGAGATGGCCTGGATCCGGTACCAGGGCCCGCTCAGGGGGAACGGATGCATGAGACCCCTCGGTTGACGGTTATCAGGGGAGAGACTCTTTCGCCGATCACGTTCGCACCGTCGTCTTGACGATGTGATTACCGTGATTTGCGCCAGTCAAGACGCGGCGGCGGCGGCCCGAGGTTCGGCGGCGGGGCGTCCTCGGGCTCGGGTTCGGCCCCCGGCTCCCCGTCCGGCGGATGGTCGGCCTCCTCGGGCGGGGCGAGCGCCGCCCGCCGTACCTCCTCGAAGTCGCCCAGCGTCGTCTTGGGGAACGCGAGGATCGCGGGGTTGGCGTCGGCGAGGCGGACCTGCCGCCCCTCCGCGGTGGCGTGCGTGACGATGACCGAGGTCGTCGGGAGTTGCTGGAGCTGGTGCGGCTCGACCAGGAACTCGCGGGAGCGCTGCAGGACGCCCTCCGCCATGCCCGTGGCCGCGCTCGACGCGCTGCGCCCCCACTGGGTGGACGCCGTGATGTCCTCCTTGAGGTCCCCCTCGCCCTTCGGCTCCGGGCCGACGTGGCCCTCGCCGACGGTCGAGGTGTAGTGGCCGCCCGCGCCGCTGACCGCCGAGCTGAACGTCTCGGTGAGCTGGGCCAGCTCCAGCCGGTGCTCGGTGCCGACGTGCTCGCTGGCCACGCGGGCGTCCTCGGCGTTCCCCAGCCGCATGAACGCGACGGCGGCGTGGCCGCGCCCGAGGCGCTCTCTGACCGTGGGGGTGAGGCTGCGGTAGGTCAGGACCAGCCCGGTACGGGAGGTCTCGCAGGCATCCATCAGCCGGTCGAGCACGTCGCCACGCAGCTTGTCCGCCCCCGCGACGATGATCGTGTGGTACCAGGGCCGCTCGGAGGCGGGCGACTGGCGCAGGATGTGCGTCAGCGCGGTCGCGACGTACGTGCCGAGGACCCGGTTGCCGAACACCCCGGCCTGGCGGTCCATGCTGACCACGCGCAGCCGGGCGGGCGGCAGCCGTACGGCCTCGGAGCCGAGGGACTCCAGCTTGCGCAACTGGGACTCCAGCGCCCAGGCGCGCTCGATCACCACGCGGTCGGCGACGCCCCGGCCGAACAGGGTGCCGATGCGTTCGAGCTGGCCGGCGGTGAGCAGGCCGTACCGCATGTCGTCGCGCGGGTCACCCACCTGGGCGAGCGCCCGCAGCGCCGCGGTGACCTGGTTGATCGTGGCGTTCTCGCCGAGGACCTCCAGCACCCGCTCCAGGATCGCGTTGTCGAAGCCGACGTCCCTGTGGGTCTCCTCGCTGACGCTGACCACGTGGGCGAGGACGTCGGCGAACGCGTCGGGCGGCAGTGTGGCTCCCAGGTCGAGCCGGGGCAGGTCGACGGGGAGCACCCAGACGAGCGGGTCGTCGCCGCCTCTCTTGGCCAGCTCGACGAGGTCCTTGGCGATCGCGCCTTCGGACAGGTCGAGCACGGTCAGGTGGCCGCCGCTGTACAGCCGGGTGGCGCCGATCAGGGTGACCAGGGCCGACCAGCCGGGGAGCGTGCCCCCGGCCACGTCCACGCGGTCGATCTCGTCCGGCACGGAGACGCCGTACCAGGTGAGCTGCCGGTCGAAGGCGTTCTTCCGCTCCGCCCACTCGCGGTATTTCGCGGCGTGCTCCTCCTGGGCGGCGGCGCGCTCGCGTTCCCGGCGCTCCCGCTCGCGCCGCGCCCGCGCCGCGCGCTCGTCCGCGCGCTGCCTGATCGCCCGGTCGCCCTGCCGGATCGCGTACGTGCAGATGCCGGCGACGCCGCCGGTCGCGACCAGGCCGATGAGGACGAACGACCAGGTCACGGGTCCGGCTACGCCGAGGATGAGGATGACCGCGGCCAGCACGACCATGAACATCCGGAAGATCCGGACGGGGCGGTTGAGCAGGTCCTCCTGGAGCCGCTGCCGCGCGGCCCACTCCGGGCCCGGGTCGTCGTGCGCCGGCTCGGCGAGGTCCTCGCGCGCCGGACGTTTCGGTGGCGGCCCCGGGTCGGGATGCAACAGGGCGTACTGCCAGCCCAGGTAGATCCGATCCGCCTGAAGCCGGCCATGCTCGGGGTGCAGGTCGCCCACTGACCCTCCATGTCCGCCTGGATCACAGCGTAGGAGTTGGAAAGCCGATCAGGGTGGCGTTCTCGCCATTCGGACACATTTGCGACCTCGCCGGTGGGATGTTTGCGGCTAATGGTGCAAGTGTGGTCGTACTAGCATCCATTGCCATGACGTCCTCCCCCCGTGGCGCACGCCGCCGACGCCCGGTACTCGTCCCGGTCGCCCTCGCGGTAGTCGCGGTGGGGATCGGGGCCACCGCCGCCCTCGGCGGCCTGAAAGAGGCTCCGGAGGAGCCCCCGCCGAAGGTGCAGCCGGGTGAGGTCATCGACCAAGGCGAGTTCCACACCCAGTTCCTCAAGGCCGTCGACACGGTCGAGCGATCCGAGTTCGGCAAGACCAAGCGCTACCTGAACCTCGTGCTCAAGGTCACCAACATGGGCGACACGACCGCGGGCATCGGCATGCTGCACGACCCCGGTCAGCCGTGGTCCCGTGACGCCGGCTTCGCGAGCTCCTTCGTCTCCATGACCCCCGAGATCAAGCAGGAGTACGGCCCGCGCGTCCACGTCCTCAGCTACGGCGTGAAGAGCCAGCAGCTCCACCCCGGGATCACCGCGACGGTAGTCGTGCAGTACGAGCTCGATCCGTCGGCCAAGGCGCCCGAGTCGGTCACGCTGGCCATGGGGCGTTTCGTCTACCAAGCCCCCGGTCTACGGGACCAGTACCGGATCTGGCGGCTCGAGTTGGAGGAGGACGCGGAACCCGCCGTCCCCGTCGTGGCCGCCCGGGTCACCCTCCCCGTACGCCAGGAGGAGGCGTGATGGCCGTGACGTCGTCCGAAACCGAAAGCCGCGAGGCGACCGCGGGCGGCCAGAAGCGGACGCGCCGCGGCGGCATGGCCCGGCGGATCGCCGGGGTCGTGGCCGGCATCGCCGTCGCGGCCGCGGCCGTCTACGCCCACACCTTCACCCTGCCGTACGAGCAGCGCGGATCGGCCCTCACGATCAAGGGGACGGCGGGCGAGCTGGTCGAGACGAAGTTGTTCAGCGCGAAGGTCACCTCGGTGGTCGCCGCGCACGCCGTGGAGACCAAGGGCACCACCGGCCAGGACACCGAGGTCGAGACGAGCAATCTGTTCCTCGTGGCCGACATCACGGCCACCACGCCCAAGCGGCCGATGCAGTTCGGCCGGCTGCAGCCGCCCGTCCTCCTGACCGCGGACGGCCGGCGCTACAAGGCCACGGACAAGGTCGACGAGAGCCTCACCCTGTTCAACAAGGTGATCCAGCCGGGTCTCTGGTCGAGGGGCGTGCTGGTCTTCGAGGTCCCGGAGGACGCGCTGCCCGGTCTGCGGTTGGTCCTGATCCCGCCGCAGGGAGGCCTCGTCGTCGACACCTTCATTCCCGAAGCGGAGATCGACCTCGGTCTGTCGGAGGGCGCCGCCGCCCGCCTGGTGTCCCAGGCGGAGCGGGTGCACTCCCTGGTGGACAAGAGCTGATGCGCGCGTCAGACGACCCGACCAACGGGCGGAGCCCGGCCCACGAGGCCCAGGGCTTCCCCTCCCGGCAGACCTACCGGCTGTCTCGTCAGGCGAGGTGGAGAGATGAGTGAGTCCCCGATGGAGGGGCGGCGCCGCCGCCAGCGCGAGCGGAACAGGGCGCGGGACTGGTTCTCGCCCCCACCCCGGCAGCGCCCCCGCCCCGCCCCGGCGCCGCAGATCCCGATCCCCGGGACGCTCCGCAGAAACCTCCCCGACCTGCGCGTGTGGCCGCCGCTGCCGGAGAACGAGGACAGGTCCACCCAGCCCTTCCCGGCCGTCACGGGCGACGAGGAGGCCACACCCCGCGCGGCCTCTCCGACCCCTGCGCCGGAGGCGCCCGGACTCGGCGCGCAGAGTCGCCGCCCCGCCGATCAGGAGGCCGTACCGCCTCCGCCCGAACCCGGCGCGTCCCGGCGGCGTGCCCCGATGCCTCGCGGCAAGCGGCTCGCCCTCCAGGGCACCGGCGCGCTGATGTCCATCGTGGTCGCCGTCGCCGCCCCCGGCTGGTTCTCGTACGGCGTCTACGAGTACGGCCGTCCGTCCGACCACATCCAGACAGTGCGGCCGGGAGCGACCGCCACCTGGCAGCACGTCTCGTGGCGGGTCGCGGTGCAGCGGATCTCCGACCCCACGGGCAAGCCCGGCGCCCCGGACCGCCAGTGGTTGAAGATCGTCGCCACCAGGACGGCCCTGGACGACGAGGGAGCCATCCGGCACGGCGCCCCCGACGTGGAGTTCACCGACCGGGCCGGGCGCACCTGGCAGGCCCGGCTCCTGAACGACGACACCCCTCCGGACACCCTCGACAACAAGATCGGCACGCCGTACCGGGTCGAGTTCGTCGGGGTGGTGCCCCCGGCGGTCGCGGACGAGGTGATGGTCGACCTGCGCCCGAGCACCTACCGCAGCGTGCCGGGGCAGTCCGTCGAGGACTTCATGAAGGAGGCCGGGGCGTCGACCGAGAAGCGGGACCGGGTGCTCAGGTTCCTCCGCTGACGCGGCGTCGTGAGCCGCGTCAGCCGTCGAGCCGTTTCCGGGTCGCCGCCAGGTCGAAGGTGGCGGCGATCAGGCACATCGTCAGCGTCGTGGTCACCAGGTCGGCGACGAAGTCCACGGGGACGTCCGTGACGATCCAGAAGTACGGCTTGTCGCTCGCCAGGAGGTAGCGGCCCGCCCGGCCGAGATAGTCCGACCCGACCTGGAGGCCGACGTAGCAGAGGGCGAACAGCCCGAAGAGCGGGGCGCCTCCACGCGCCGTCAGCCGGAACGCGTTGACGAGCGGGATCCACCGCTCCGACCAGCCGGCCGTCAGCCGCGCGGCCACGCGACGGGTCATCGTGTGAGTCCGCCGCTTCCCGTGCTCCGCGACCGCCTCCAGCCGCGTCCCCTTGAGCGTGCTCTCGGTGTCCTCCACGTACGCGCCGTACGCCAGGACGCCGACCGTGAGCCAGGTCAGCGGGAGGATCAGCGCCTCCACGACGTGCGGCCACACCTCGCCCACGAACTCGGAGACTGCCGCGAATCCCGGGACGTTCGCCTGCGCGTCGGTCACCCACTCGTTCAGGGCGACGAGGGCGGTGCGGCTCCCCATCCATCCCGTGCGCGTCTCCATGGCGGCGGCGATCACGTTGATGCCGTAGAACACGAACGTGAGCTCGCCGAACGCCGCCACGATCCCGGAGAAGCGCCCCTCGTTCGCCTCGTGCTTGCGCCCCGCCACCGTCTTCAGGGCGTACGCGAGGACCATCCCGACCACCGAGGGGACGAGGCCGAGGTTGGTCAGCCCCTGCATGACGTGGCTGTCCTCACCGGTGAACGCGTCGAGGAACATGATGTCCGGCGTGCGGGAATAGTCGATGGCCATGAAGTCCCGCACGTCCTGCAGGACGAAGCCCCACGTCATGTAGATGCCGGAGAACAGGAGCGCGGTCCGGTTGAACGCGCCGAAGATGCTCTCGTGGCCCTCTCCCGCCGCCCGGCGCGCCCGGGTCTCCATGAGCGCGCCGCGGATCACGTACAGCATGCCCACCGTGGTGGCCAGGGACGTCATCACGACGAGCGTGAACAGGAACACGGTCAGGACGAGGCGCGCCTGGTACCAGGAGCCGTGCGAGACGGTCGCGGCGAGCAGGAGGAGGCCCCAGCGCACCACCCGCCCGAGCGCGAACCACATGATCAACGGCAGCGCGCACGACCCGGCGATCCGCAGCATGTGCCACGGCAGCGAGTACGGCGACAGCTTCCACGGCCGCGTACGCGGTTCGGCGGCCTGGCGGGGTGCGGCAAGCGCGGACGTTCCGGACATCTGGTGCATGGTATCGGGTCCAGTCGTGCCCCATAGGCAACATGCGCCCGGGATGTTCGTGACGGTCCGACCTTACGCGTGATCGCGCCCGGCGCTCATCGCCCTGGAGCGGATCACGGACGCGTCGTATCCCTCCTCCGCCTCGGCGGCGAGCCGCTCGATGCGCTCCTCACTGACGGGAACGCCTTTCGATGTGAATCGCGGCGGTTCCTCCACCTGTCCCCCCTGCACGGCAGCGGCGTACGGGCATATGGACCCCGATGCACGCCCCGAAGTGCCGAGGATCCGGGCGCTCACGGCGTGACGAGGTCCAAGGTCGGGAAATAGGTCCGGTAGCGCGCCCCGTCCCTTGTCAGCAACGTGTAGTTCCGCACGGCCGCGTGCGCGCTGATGAAAAAGTCCGGCAGGGGAGATCTCCGCTCACCGCCACGCTTTCGATAGGCGAGGTGCGCCCTGCCGGCCAGAAACGCGGCTTCGTATGGAATGTCTTCACGCTCGAAATCGTCGGACGGCAGCGCCGCGTCGACGGCCTCGATGCCCGGGAAACCGACCGACACCTCCGCGTAGATCACCGGGTTGATGACCACGCGTCCCTTGTCCCGCGCCCAGGCGACGGCTTGGTCCGACCAGTCGCCCCATTTCGGGTCGTCGGTGGCGATATCAAGAAGCACACAGGAGTCGACCATGGTGACCCGATCGCCGACGACACGTAGGCTAGTCGCCACGCAGCAGCCCCATGATCTCGTCAGTGCTCATGGTCGTCGTCGCAGTCCCGCGAAGCCGCCGCGTCGCACGCTGTCCCCGAGTGGCGCTCGCCTCACGACGGACGATCTGCAGCGTGTTGCCGACTTCTATCACGTCGACCTCGTCACCTTCGTGCAGGCCGTACTTCTCGCGAATCTCGGCGGGGATGGTGACCTGTCCCTTGCTGTTCAGCCGCATGGAGCTCACTCCAGACACGTATTACACCTACCACGTAACACTAAGCGGGGTCGGCGGAACGGAACAAGAAGCCGAAAGGGCCGGTGCGTCGGGAGACGCACCGGCCCTTCTGGGAGAACGCAGGTCAGACAGCGACGGCGAGCTGGGCGACCTCGCCGAGCTTGGCCTCGACCGCGACGTCCTTGGTGACGCCGCCGCCCGCGATGATGCGGACGGTCCACTGGCCGGGAGCGGCGAAGAACCGGAAGATGCCCTCGTCGGAGACGACGACCTCGCCGGTGAACTCGCCGGAGTAGTCGAGCAGGCGGGCGTAGGCCGTACCGGCGCCGGAGACGACGCCCTGGATCACAGCCTGATTCGACAGGTCGACGCCTGCCGGCAGCGCCACAGTCTGCTCCGGAGCAGCGCAACCCTGAGTGGTGGTCATCAGCGAGCCTCCCCAAGCTCCACAGGCACGCCCACGAGCGAGCCGTATTCGGTCCAGGAACCGTCGTAGTTCTTCACATTGGGCTGGTCGAGGAGCTCGTGCAGCACGAACCAGGTGTGCGCCGAACGCTCCCCGATGCGGCAGTAGGCGATGGTGTCCTTGCCGAATTCGACTCCCGCGGCGGCGTAGAGCTTCGTCAGCTCGTCGTCCGACTTGAAGGTGCCGTCGTCGTTGGCCGCCTTCGACCACGGGATGTTGCGGGCGGTGGGCACGTGGCCCGCGACCTGCGACTGCTCCTGCGGGAGGTGCGCCGGAGCGAGCAGCTTGCCGGTGAACTCGTCAGGGGAGCGCACGTCGACCAGGTTCTGCTTGCCGATCGCCGCCACGACCTCGTCGCGGAAGGCGCGCAGCGAGAGGTCCTGCTCCTTGGCCGTGTAGGTGGTGGCCGGACGCTGCGGCACCTCGGTGACCAGCTCGCGGGAGTCGAGCTCCCACTTCTTGCGGCCGCCGTCGAGCAGCTTGACGTTCTCGTGGCCGTACAGCTTGAAGTACCAGTACGCGTAGGACGCGAACCAGTTGTTGTTGCCGCCGTAAAGCACGACCGTGTCGTCGTTGGCGATGCCACGGGACGAGAGCAGGGCGTCGAAACCGGCCCGGTCGACGAAGTCGCGGCGTACGGGGTCCTGGAGGTCCTTCCTCCAGTCGATCTTCACGGCGCCACGGATGTGACCCTTGTCGTAGGCGCTGACGTCCTCGTCGACCTCGACGAGCACGACACCCGGCGTGTCGAGATTGGCCTCGACCCAATCGGCATCCACCAGGACGGCGGAGCGGCTCATGTGGTTCTCCCAGGTTGTAGACGGCGGATGATCAAGTACATTTCGCAGCCCAGGCAGAAGCCGAAGGCGGCGTTGAGAAAGGCGGCCAGCAGTGCCGCTGCTGTCGCACCCAAAGCCAGGGGGGTGATCCCGGCGGTGAACCCGATCAGGCCGACAACCGCGAAGACGATGCCCACACCCTGCGCGAACCGGAGCGGCGCCACGTCTTCCAACTCTCGCGGCGGCCCCAGCCTCGGACGCACGAACCTACGGAAGAGGTAGCCGTACGGAGAGGAGTCAAGGGCACCGAGCACGAACACGATCGCCTGAAAGGCGAGGAGCCATGCACTGCCCGTCACGAGGACGAGCGCGAGAACCACAGTCGTGATCGCCGCGCTGAAACGCGGGCTTCGGGGATCGGCTTGCATCGTGAGATGCTCCTGAAGGATTCGGAATGCGGCTGATCAGCCGCGCGGAATCACCCTCAGGCCATGCGACAGAGCGCGGTCGCGACGCGGCAGAAATCAACCGCGCGCCGCTTCGTCAGCAGCTCTGTCGTGGGAGTCATGGCCTCGACAGTACCTGGCGTCTCGCCATCTGTCACACCGTGTCCGATTGGTGAGACGATTTGTCCCAGCCCTGATCACCGGCTTGCCCGAGCTCCGATCACCGTCTGGCCAATCATCGGTTTGCCCGAGTTCTGATCATCGGCGCCCGTCGGAGCCCCCGTCAGCCGCGACCGCCGCGCCGAGCGCCGCGATCACATCGACCTTCCTGGGCTGCCCTGATGCCCTTTTCACGACATTTCCTGAACCGTCGAGGATCAGCACCGTCGGCGTGCGCATGACGCCGTACCGGCGGACCAGATCGAGGCGATTCTCGGCGTCGATCTCGACGTACCGGACCCCGGGCACCATCGCGGCGACCTCGTCCAGGATCCTGCGGGTCGCCCGGCACGGCTGGCAGAACGCGGTGGAGAACTGCACCAGCGTGGCGCGCTCCCCCAGCTCGGCGCCGATCTCCTCGCCGGTCACGCCACCCGCCCTCTCGCTCGTCCCCGGGGCCGTGCCCCCGCTCGCCGCCGTCCCCGCCCCGGCGCGCGGCCGTACGGCGCGCAGCCTGCCGTCGCGCCACCGCATCAGCAGCCCGATGACCAGGCCGGCGGCGAGCGTCGCGAGCAGGACGACGATCCCTCCCATCGCGAGGGACAACCCGCGCGCGGCACGGGTCATTCCCCGTGCTTCACCGGGACGGTCACCAGCGTGCGCCCGTCAGCGGTGGCCAGCTCGAATCGGGTGATCTCGCCGAGCGGGAGCTCGGTCGACCCGCCGAAGGTGACCGGGGTCGCGCCGACCCCCTGGGCGTCCGCCGACCAGCTCGCCACCGCGGACCTCCTGCGGTCCGCGCCCACGGCGGTGAGGCGGACCACCGCTCCGGCGCGCAGGCCCGTGACGGTCGCCTCCACCCGGGTGCCGCCCACGTCCGGCGTGAGCCGCACCGTCACCTCGACGCCCCCTTGCCGCACGGACGCCGTTGTGGGGGCGACCGAGCCGAACAGCTCCTGCCCGCCCGCGTTCAGCTTCTTCGGCTGGCTGTCCGAGCTGTCCGCGGCCGCGTCGGTCCGCGCGGCGGCGGACGGCTCGGGCGCCGCCTTCGCCGACACGATCGACGACGACCCGGCCGAGCTGTCCGCCGCCTGCTGAGCGAACGCCATCCACGTCGTCCCGCCCAGCGCCACGACCGCGACGGACGCGGCGAGCGCGAGCGTGATCCGCGAGCGGCGCCTGCGCCGTACGGTGGCGGCGAGGAGACGGTCGAGCACCTGGCGGGGCGGCTCCGCCGCGTTCCGGATGTCCTCCTCGGTCACCTGGGCGAGGAGCGGCGGCAGCCCGGACAGCTCCGCGAGCTCGGCCATGCAGTCCGGACACTCGTCCAGGTGCGCCTCGACCGCGGCCGTCTCCTCGTCGTCGAGCGCGCCCAGGACGTACCCGCCGAGCGAGATGCGGACGTCGTCGTCGCAGGTCATGGTGCCAGCCCCCGTTCCTCCAGAGCCAGCTTGAGCGCCCGGAGCGCATAGAAGGTGCGCGATTTGACCGTTCCCGGCGGGATGCCGAGAATCTCCGCCGCCTCCTTCACCGATCTCCCCCGGTAGTACGTCTGCAGGAGCACTTCGCGGTGGTCGTCCCTGAGCGAGGCCAGCGCCTCGGCCACGGCCCACGACTCGACGGCCTTGTCCAGCTCGTCGGCGGCCGGCAGCACGGCCAGCGCCTCGTCGCCGGTCTCCTTCGGCCGCGACCGGCGCGCCCGGTGCTGGTCGACGACGAGGTTACGCGCCACGGTGAACAGCCAGGCGCGCACCGGCCGCCCGGCCATGGCCGAGGGGTTCCTCCAGGCGCGCAGCAGCGTCTCCTGGACGACGTCCTCCGCGCGGCCGGGGTCGCCCGTCAGCCGCAGCACGTACCCGTACAGGGGCCCGGCATGATCGTCGAAGAGGACGCGCACGAGCTCCTCATCGGCGGTTCCTGCTGGGCTCACGCCCTCCTGACGTAGGGACGGGTCGTCGGGTTCAGTGGAGGGGGACATTCGTCGCCGAACCTTCGACCGCGAGCCCCTCGGATACGGACCGCACCTTGGTGACCTTGAGATTGAGCGGCAGGTTCTTCACCGGGACGGTGAAGCCGACGAGCCGCTCCACGTTGGGCACGGAGATGCCTCCCGCGATCTCGACGTTGGCCGGAATGAGCCGGATGCCGCCCTTGACCGCGTCGATCTTCAGGTCGGCGGTGATGGGGATGTCCCGGCCCAGCACAGTGATCTTCCCCGACACGCGCAGCTTGTCGTCGCCGCCGCCCTCGATCTTCACGCCGCGGGGCGCTCGCTCTTCGAGGGTCTTTCGGGAGATCACGATGGTGCCGGCCACCCGCTCAGCACGGAGATCGGCTTTCGAGGCGTCCTGGATCAGGTCGGCCAGCGGGGCGGACACGCCGAACAGGGTAGCGTCGATCTTCGAGATCGTGATCCCTTCACGGGTCAGCGGACCGGTGGCGATGGTGATCTCCTGATAGTTCCCCGCGACCGCCTGGGTCAGGAACGGGATGCCCTCGATGTGGACGGTCGGGGTCGAGGAGAGGTCGTACTTGGCCTCGATCTGCCTGGCGATCTCACGCTGCGCACCGGCGACCGCCACCCGGTCCAGGATGGCGAGCGCGACGACGAGCAGGATCAGGAACACGACGAGCTTGCGCATCCGTCTTTCCTCCGGGGGCGTGGTCTGACGGGGGGCAAGGCGGGTCGGCTCACCCTAGCGCCTCATCCCCCTGCAAAGGGAGGTAAAACTTCGACGACCGCTCCCTCGGGCAGATCGATCGAGCGCGGGTCCCGCATGCCCGCCGGCGCGCCGTTCACCAGAAAGGAGCAGCGCGGCAGCACCCGGGCCAGGTCCGGGTTGGCGGAGATCCCCGCCAGCAGATCCCCGAGCGTGGATGCGTCGAACGGCTCCTCGGCTACCCCCGCCGCGGCCTTCGCCGCCGCCCAGTAACGGACGGTGCCCGTCGCCATGTTCCTCCCCTTCACTTGCCGGCCGTGCGCCCGGTCTACCGCGTTCGCCGGGGCTCCGGCGGCGACCCGTACGTGACCGAGCGGTTACGCGGACGGATCGTGTGCAGAACTTTTTACACGCCCGACTCACATTGGACGCAATATTCCTGTGGGCTAGCCTATGAAAGACGGGACCTGGGCGACGTTGCCCCCGGGTCCCTACGTGTTTGTACGGCTCACGCCGTGATGACGCGGAGGAGGCGAGCCTGTGATCGTGCACAGCGCGGTGCTCTCCCGGCGCGCCCTGCCGTTTCACTTGTGAAGAGGAGGGCATGTGAGCGAGCGATCTCGACAATCCCGCCACGGCGGGGGCGGGGCCAGGAGGTCGAAGTGAGCAATCTGCTCCTGCTGACGAACGCGCTGGAACCCTCCGCCGAGGTGCTGCCCGCACTCGGCCTGCTGCTGCACTCCATACGCGTCGCGCCCGCGGAGGCCTCCGCCCTGATCGACACCCCGCCCGCCGACGCGATCCTGGTCGACGCCCGCCGCGAACTGGCCCACGCGAAGGGGCTGTGCCGGCTGCTGCGCACCACGGGGCTCACCTGCCCGCTGCTGGTGATCGTCACCGAGGGCGGACTGGCCGCGATGACGGCCGAGTGGGGCGTGGACGACGTGCTGCTCGACAGCGCCGGCCCGGCCGAGGTCGAGGCCCGGCTGCGCATGGCCGTCGGCCGGCTGTCGCTGGCCGCCGCGGACGAGGTCCCGGACGAGATCTGCAGCGGCGACCTGGCGATCGACGAGGCGACCTACACCGCCCGGCTGCGCGGGCGCGCGCTCGACCTGACCTTCAAAGAGTTCGAGCTGCTCAAATACCTCGCGCAGCACCCGGGCCGGGTGTTCACCCGGGCCCAGCTGCTGCAGGAGGTGTGGGGTTACGACTACTTCGGCGGCACCCGCACGGTGGACGTCCACGTCCGGCGACTGCGCGCCAAGCTCGGGGCCGAGTACGAGTCGCTCATCGGAACGGTCCGGAACGTCGGCTACCGCTTCGTCCCCGACCGCGGGGGCGAGCAGGCCGAGAACGACGACCAGGAACCCGCCCGGAATTGAGCCTTCCGCGGGCCCACCGGACGAGACCCGCCCCGGGCCGGGACGGGCCTCCTCATCGGCGTACGGCTCAGCCGATCTTGGTGATGCGGGTCAACGCGGGCGGCGCCAGCGGAGAGTTGGCCGTGAGATAGGCGGTGAAGGCGTCCACGTCGAAGCCACCGTCCCACGTCCACAGGTCGGTGCCCTTGGTGAACTCGGCGAAGGCGTCACCGCCCGAGACCAGGAAGTTGTTGGCCGCGACCCGGACCGGCTGGCCGTCGGTCACCGCCACGCCGTCGATCTTCAGGTCGGAGATCCGGGAGCCCCAGGCCGCGCTCGCGTTGTAGCTGTAGCTGAGGTTGGACGACGGCTGCAGGATCTTGGTGAACGCCTGCGCGTTCGGGCCGCCGGTGAACTGCTGCTCCAGCACGGTCTTGAGCTGGGCGCCGGTCAGCGTGACGGCCTGCAGCAGGTTGTTGAACGGCTGCACCGCGAACGCCTCGCCGTACGTGACGACCCCGTCGCCCTCGCCCGCCTCGGAGGAGGCGTAGGTGAGGAGCGTCCGGACGCCGCCCGGGTTCATCAGCGCGATGTCGGCGTTGCCGCCGTCCTTCTTGGCCGCAGCGAGCTGGGCGTCCGCGATCACGTCACCGAGCGTGGTCTCGCCGCTGCCGCCCGCCGGGACGGCGTTGGAGATGTCCGCCGTGATCTTCCCGACCGGCGCGTTGGCCTTGGTCGAGACGGCCGACGTCCAGTACGAGACGAGCTTCTCGACCTTCCGGTCGGCCGCGTACTTGGGGATGTCGAGACCCTTGTTGGCCTCGCCGTCCACGGCGACGACCTTGTTTTCGGCGGTCACCGAGGAACGGATGACGTCCCCGGTCTTCTTGTCCACCTGGAAGTCGATCTGGGTCATCACCCGGCCGAAGGACGACCCCTGGGTGAAGTACCGGGTGTTGCCGGCCGGGTCCTTGGTCGTGCAGATGTAGGCCTGGTGCGAGTGGCCCATGACCACAAGGTCGACGTCCGCACTGAGCTTGGTGGCGATCGTCCTACCCCCGCCCGTGGTCAGCGGGCAGGCGTTCGGGCTCTGGTTCGCGGCAACCGAGTCACCCTCGTGGACCAGCGCCACCATGACGTTGACGCCACGCTTCTTCAGCCAGGCGGCCGCCCGGTTGCCGGCCTCGACCTCGTCCTGGAAGGTGAGACCCGCGATACTGGCGGGCGTCACGATGGACGGAGTGGTCTTGGTCACCAGGCCGATGTAGCCGATCTTGACGCCGTTCACGACGCGGATCGCGATGGGCGGCAGCGCGTTCTTGCCGTCGTCGTCGACCACGTTGGCCCCGATGTACTCGTACTCGGCGCCCTTCCACTTACCCGCGGGCGAGCAGCCGTCCGTGGGGTGGCAGCCGCCCTTCTGCAGGCGCTGCAGCTCGCTGAGCCCCTCGTCGAACTCGTGGTTGCCGACGGAGGAGACGTCAAGCCCCAGCTCACCGAGCACCTGCACGGTGGGCTCGTCGTGGAACGCCGCCGAGACCAGCGGCGACGCGCCGATCAGGTCGCCGGCCGCGACGACGTCGGTCCGGCCCGGGAGGCGGCTCTGCTTGATCGCGGTGGCGAGGTAGGCCGCGCCGCCCGCGGCCTGGACCGTCACGCCCGTCTCGTTGACGATGCGGCCGCTGGACCCGGTCGGGGTCTCCAGGTTGCCGTGGAAGTCGTTGATCGTGAGCAGGCGGATCTGCTTGGGAGGGGGAGTCTGCGCGGTCTGCGAGGCGGCCGCGGGGTACACGGCGATCGCCAGGCCCGTCGCCGCGGCGACGCCCGCCACCGCAAAGCGAAGAAGGGTGCGAGAGGTCATGGAACACGACACTAGGGCCGCGACCTTTACATGAGATGGCGAAGAAACAACGATTCGCCACGCGTCATGATGGCGGCTTTTGCCACTAGAGGGAACTGAGGTACGCGACGTGGACGTGCGTGTGGTGACCGGAGGACGACTCGATGACCGGCAGGTCTCCGACGTACTGGACCTGGTCGAGGAGGCCACGAAGGCCGACGGGGTGCGCCCGCTGAACGAGAACACGATGTTGCAAGTACACCACGGCGCTGACCCGGGAGCCCGGGCCGTACTCCTGTACGACGGTGACACGCTCGCCGGGTTCGCGCATCTGGATCCCGCCGACCCCGTCGAGGGATCCGGCGGGGAACTGGTCGTCCGCCCGGCGCTCCGCCGCCGCGGCCTTGGGCGGCAGTTGCTCGACGCGGTGCTCTCGGAGACCGGCGGACGGGTCCGCGTCTGGGCGCACGGCGACCACCCCGGCGCCGCCGCGCTCGCCGCCTCCGCCGGGCTCACCCGGGCCAGGTCGCTGTGGCAGATGCGCCGCCCGCTGGACGCGCCGCTCCCCACCGTGACCGTGCCCGACGGCGTACGGCTGCGCACGTTCGCCCCGGGGAAGGACGAGCACGCGTGGCTCGCGCTCAACGCCCGTGCCTTCGCCGCGCACCCCGAGCAGGGCGCGTGGACGATCGAGGACCTGGAGCTCCGCGAGCGCGAGTCGTGGTTCGACCCAGACGGCTTCTTCCTCGCCGTACGGGACGACTCCCTCGCCGGTTTCCACTGGACCAAGGTCCACGGCGGCGAGGGGCAGGACGCCGAGCCCGTCGGCGAGGTCTACGTGGTCGGCGTGGACCCCGCCGAGCAGGGATCGGGGCTCGGCCGCGCGCTGACGCTCACAGGTATCGAGCACCTGCGTTCGCGCGGCCTGGCCCAGGTGATGCTGTACGTGGACGAGGAGAACCGGCCGGCGATCAGGCTGTACGAGTCGCTCGGGTTCACCCGATGGAACACGGACGTGATGTATCGCCGCTGAGTCGCCCGCAACGTCCCGGACCGGCCCGCCGAAGGGCCGGTCCCCCGTCGGGGCCGCTACTCCACGATCCAGTGCAGGCCGAGATAGGCGAGCGCGGACACCAGCGCGGCGGCCGGGATCGTGAGCACCCAGGCGGTCACGATGTTGCCGGCGATCCCCCATCGCACCGCCGAGAGGCGCTTGGTCGCGCCCACGCCCATGATCGCGGTGGTCATGGTGTGGGTGGTCGAGATCGGCGCGCCGAATCCGATCGCGGCCGTGTAGAGGACCGACGAGGCCGCGGCCTCCGCCGCGAACCCGCGCGGCGGGTCGAGGTGGATGATCCGCCGGCCCATGGTCCGCATGATGCGCCAGCCTCCGGCGTACGTGCCGAGGGAGATGGCGGCGGCCGAGGCCGTGATGACCCACTCGGGGATGTCGGCATCCGGGGAGATGTAGCCGCCGACGACGAGCGAGAGGAAGATGACACCCATCGTCTTCTGCGCGTCCTGCAGGCCGTGACCGAGCGCGATGGCGGCCGCGGACACCGGCTGGACGAAGCGGAAGCCCCGGCTGGTGCGATGTGGGTTGGACTTGCGGAAGATCCACAAGATGACGATCATGACGAGGCCGCCCAGCCCGAACCCGATGACGGGCGACACGACCATGGGGATGACGACCTTCTGCACCACGCCCGACCAGTGCACGGTCGCGCTGGCGGCGAGGGCGGAGCCGACCAGGCCGCCGATCAGTGCGTGGCTGCTGGACGACGGCAGGCCGAAGTACCAGGTGATGAGATTCCAGACGATCGCCCCGATGAGGGCGCCGGCCACGACCACCAGGCCGTGCGCGCCGTTGGGCGCGTCGATGATCCCCTTGCCGACGGTCTGGGCGACCGCGGTGCCGAGGTGCGCGCCGATGAAGTTCATCACGGCGGCGAGGAGCAACGCGATCCGCGGGGTCAGCGCCCGCGTGGAGACCGAGGTCGCGATCGCGTTCGCGGCGTCGTGGAAGCCGTTGGTGTAGTCGAACACCAGGGCGATGGCGATGACGCCGATGACAAGTGCGAGCTCCACTTAGCTTTCCTTGACCGCGATCGACTCGATCGTGTTCGCCACGTGCTCGAACGCATCGGCGGCGAGCTCGAGCTGCTCGATGACCTCGCGCATCTTCATGACCATGAGCGCCTCGTACTCGCCGCTGAACAGCTTGGCCAGCAGTCGGCGATAGACCTGGTCGGCCTGGTTCTCAAGACGGTTGATCTCGATCCAGTACTCGTTGAGGTTCTGCATCGAGCGCAGCCGCGGCATGGCGTCGGCGGTCAGCTCGGCGGCCCTCTCCAACACCTCCACCTGGCGGACGACCTCTTTGGGCAGATGGTCGATCTGGTACAGGACGATCAGGTCGGCGGCGGCCTCCATGTAGTCCATCACGTCGTCGAGGTTCGAGGCGAGGCGGTAGATGTCCTCGCGGTCGAACGGAGTGATGAAGCTCTCGTTGAGCCGCTTCATGATCGCGTGAGTGCGCTCGTCACCCGCGTGTTCGCAGGCCCGCATCTTGTCGGCCAGTGCTTCCCGGTCCGACCCGTCGCTGATGATCTCTACCAGCAGCCGGGATGCGGTGACGAGGTTGTTCGCTGAGTCGGCGAACAAGTCGTAATAGCTGTCCTCACGGGGCGTGAGACGCATGCGCACGTCATTCTCCAGAGGTGAGGTGCGGGGATAGTCCGCAGAGAAGAGTACGGGTAACCGGATGGGATGCGAACTTAAGGGTATGCATGCCTGCTCGTAACAAGCTCATCGCTGCCCCGTAGTCATCTGTTAATACATAGACGCTGGTGAAGCACGGTGCCGCCGGTGAAGCGGCAACTCACACCTTCGTGCGGTGGAAGTTGAGGAACGACCGGCTCGGCGTCGGCCCGCGCTGCCCCTGGTAGCGGGAGCCGTACCGATGGGAGCCGTACGGGAACTCCGCGGGCGAGCTGAGCCGGAACATGCAGAGCTGACCGATCTTCATGCCCGGCCACAGCTTGATCGGCAAGGTGGCCACGTTGGACAACTCCAGAGTGACATGCCCCTCGAAGCCCGGGTCGATGAAACCCGCTGTCGAGTGGGTGAGCAGGCCGAGGCGGCCCAGGCTCGACTTGCCCTCAAGCCGGGACGCGATGTCGTCGGGAAGGCTGATCACCTCGTACGTGCTGGCCAGCACGAACTCGCCTGGATGCAGGATGAACGGCTCGTCGCCCTCCGGCTCGACCAGGCGGGTGAGGTCGGGCTGCTCCATGGCCGGATCGATGTGCGGGTACCGGTGGTTCTCGAACACCCGGAAGAACCGGTCCAGCCGCACGTCCACACTGGACGGCTGGATCATCTCCGGTTCGTACGGGTCGATCTTGACCCGTCCGGTCTCGATTTCGGCACGGATGTCACGGTCGGAAAGCAACACGCGTGCAAGGGTAACCGCCCCCACTCAGCCCCGGTCGCGGACATCCACAGGAAGCACCTCCGGCCACTCGAACCCCAGGACCGGTCGACCGCCTTCGAGGTCGCGGCGTCCGGTCCAGGAAGGGGAGGCCGTCAAAACTTCTCGCCCTCGACGGCATCACCATGCCGAGTTTCCGCTAGAGTGTTGGACGCGGTTGCTCCTCAGAACAGCCGATGCGGGTGTAGTTCAATGGCAGAACATCAGCTTCCCAAGCTGACAGCGCGGGTTCGATTCCCGTCACCCGCTCTTAAGTGACCAGTAGTCCTCGGATGCCTCCAGGGCAATCAGGAACTTGTTCGTGTCACGGATGCTCATCCAGTCCTTCAGCCACGGCTTACCTTCAGGCGCCCAGTGGTATGGCTCGTACATTCCGCCATCCGGATCCCAGAGCCGAGCGCCCGGCATGGAGTTCAAGTGCGGATCCCTGGTGCTGGAGGTGGCGAACCCCATCGTCACGCCATCACAGACGAACTCGGGGAGATCGCCGGCATCGTAGACGTGCGAGCTATTTCGAGGCTCCGGCTTGCCGCCGAACTCGTGCCAGTAGTCCCTGATCTCGGTGACCATGCTCGGGCAACCGCGAAAGCGGTCGAGGAAGGCATCGACATCGCCGTCCCAAAAGTAGGCCCGGTGCAGGGTCAACGCGCACTTCGCTGAAAAGTCCTCTTCGTTCTTGTCGTCGTCGTTGCCCCTCCTGCATCGATCGAGACCGCTGCGGCCGATCTCTCTTGTCAGGCCCGCAGTACGGACCGTCCGGTTAAGTCGGCCGTCGAGCACCTTCCTGGCTGGCGCCCGTAACTTCACCACCTCCGGAGCCGAGGGGGAGACCGGAGAGGCAGAGGAATCCGATGAGCAGGCGGACAAGGCGAGCGCCGCGGCCAGCACAAGCACACCGGGCAAGCAAGAGTTCGTCATCACAGCTCCTTAGATGGCAACCTGACCGCACGAGCACCCCCGAGTAAGAGGACCCACGCCACAAGCTGATCGTCGTGCCATTGGCGTGCCATTAACCTCGGTAACGGGGGGTCAGCCACGGTCACTCACGACCAGCCCGAAGCTCAGCTCAGCACACCTATGAGGCATGATCCATGCGATTCCCAAGCTGGCAGCGCGGGTTCGATTCCCGTCACCCGCTCCACGAGCGAAGGCCCAGGTCAGGGAGTAGATCCCCACCCGGGCCTTGATCATTTCTGGCACCTGTTCGATCTTCCGTGCAATTAGCGTGCAATTAGCCGACGGGGACGAGCGTGCCCGCTGAGCCGTCCTCGTCCTCGTCACTTGCTCGGCTGATGTGCCTGTCGATCGCGTCCGTGATCGCCTTGTCCGCCCCGCGTACGGCGTGCTGATGGCCGCCCTGACGTTGTCGTGTCCCATCCGGGCCATGAGGTCCTTGACCCCGCGCCTGACTCGGCCGCCAGCATGTTGCCGGTGTGATGAAGGTCATGAAAGTGAAGACCCGTCATCCCCATCTCGCGGACCACATCTACCCAACGGGTACGGGTGTTGAAGCCGCTCCGCCGCAGTGCGCCGCCCTTTGCGCCGGGGAAGAGGAGCGCGCCCGGTTCGTCGAGGACGTAAGTACTCAGGTGCTCACGCAGTGCGGGGATGATCGTCTGTGGATGCCGATCACCCGCCGTCCCGCCTTGGATTTTGGAGGCCCGAGAACCAGCT
This sequence comes from Microtetraspora malaysiensis, assembly GCF_050947145.1. Classification (NCBI taxonomy): domain Bacteria; kingdom Bacillati; phylum Actinomycetota; class Actinomycetes; order Streptosporangiales; family Streptosporangiaceae; genus Microtetraspora; species Microtetraspora malaysiensis. The sequence goes on along the minus strand of NZ_CP191998.1, from coordinate 1,157,725 downwards.
CACCCGTAGACCGCTCGATGAAGGCCGCCCGAACGCGAACCGTCGCGGCCTCCAGATCGAGGTCACTACGGCGGAGCGCGCTCACCTCACCCCATCGCAGGCTCGCGAAGGTCGCCAGCAGCACCAGGGCGCGGAACCGCCGATCCTGAGTGCAGTCAGCCCGGCCGTCCATACCCATCTTCCACAGCGCCCGCTCGGCATCTGCACGGCTGTGGAGAATCTCGGGATGGGTGCGCATCTCGCCGTTCCGCTGGAAGCGCAGCAGGTAGGCAGCGTTCTTGACCTTGCGGACGTTGCCGACCGGACGACGGCCGATGCGGTCAGCCAGTTCGAAGACCTGGGCCACGGCGAGCACCGGGCGTTCCTCGGGATGCTCGTCGCCGGCCCCGCGGATCCGGCACGGGTTGGCCGAGATGATCTGATCGTCCTCGGCCGCAGTCATCAGCACCGCCCGCAGCAGCCGATACGCCTTCGCCGCCATCGACACCGAGACGCCGTTGCCGACCAGGGCTCGGTCGTCCTGGTTACCGTCGGTGACACCTGAGCGGCCTGGTGGCTCACTCACATGCCGATGAGCGGACGTTGGGACGTCAGTGGTGCGGGTGTCGTTGGATGGCTATGTGGTCGGGTTTCGCGGTGTCCCCACGGATATCGCGTCGCTGCGGGCGGGTCGTCGAGCGGGTGCTGAGGTACGGGGTCGACGGCGAGTACCTATACGGTGACGACGGTCTTTCCGGCCGCGTGGCCTTGAGCGAGGTGGCGGATCGCGTCAGCGGCGTCGGCGAGGGGGTAGTCGCGGTCGATGACGGGTGTGACGGCGCCGGAGTCGATGAGCCGTCGTAGTTCCTCGAGGTCGGCGGCGTGTTCCTTGGCCATCAGGCTGCGCAGGCGCTGACTGACGAACATGGACATGAACGGTGCGCGCAGCATCTGTCGGTCGAAGCCGCCCAGTAGCCGGCCGCCACCATGCTCGCCGCCGACCAGGACCAGGGTTCCGCGCGGCGTCAGGGCGCGCCGCAGCAGGGATACCGGACGGTTACCCGCCGTGTCGATGATGACGTCATACCGTGCCCCATTGCCGTCGATCTGGCTGTGGGTGTAGTCGATGACCTCAGCGGCGCCGAGGGAACGGACGAGGTCAACCTTCGGGGTGCTGCACACGCCGGTGACCGTAGCGCCGAATGCCTTGGCGATCTGCACGGCGAAGCTGCCCACGCCGCCCGCCGCGCCGATGACCATGACTCGTTGCCCTGGCCGCAGGCCCGCACAGTCGCGCAGGCCCTGCAGAGCGGTCGTCCCGGAGATGGGCGTGGCCGCGGCCTGCTCGAAGGAGAGGTTCGCCGGCTTGATCGCCAGCCGATCCTGCCGCGCGGTTGCGTACTCGGCGAAGGAGCCGCTCTCGCAGGTCCCGTACACCTCATCCCCCGGTCGCAGCCGTGTAACCCGCGCACCGACGGCCTCCACAACCCCGGCCAGGTCCCGGCCGCGTACCGGCACCTTGGGCTTGCGCAGTCCGAACCCGAAGGCCCGCACCAGGTACGGCCGACCGGTCATGAGGTGCCATACGCCCGGGTCCACGCCTGCGGCACGCACCCGTACGAGCACCTCGTCGTCACCGACCGAGGGCCGATCGATGTCACGCAGTGCCAGCACGTCCGCCGGGCCGTACATGTCCTGAACGATCGCCTTCATGATGTCTCCTCGCCAGAGTTGGGGTACTGGAACACATCGTCGAGCCCTACGCCGAAGACGTTGGCGATGAGGAAGGCCACTTCGAGGGAGGGCGAGTACCGGCCCTGCTCGATGGCGATGACGGTCTGCCGGGTCACGCCGATGCGTTCGGCCAGTTCGGCCTGGGTCATCTCGCCGTGCGCGAAGCGCAGCGCGCGGATGCAGTTCGTCACGCGGGTCGGCTTCACCACTGCGGGAGCCTCCCGCGGTACATGGCAATCTTCGCGACCGAGCCGAGGACCGCCGACAGCGTGAAGCCCAGGTAGATCACATTGGCGATCCAGAACCGATCCCACCCAGCCATCGCCATGAGCATCGCCGCGACCGCCCCGATGACCAGGAACGACTGACCGACGTAGTCGCCGAGTTGGCCAATCTGTCGATCACGCACGTCCGCGGCCCGCGACGCTTTGGGGCTCACAACACCGATCGCGGTCTCAGCCACGATGTTCGCCACGATCGACGCGCCGACGGTCCACAGCAACGCCGCCGCGTAAGGAGCCTCCGTCAACGGCCGCCCACCCCCGCGGCCCACCACAGTGACCACGTAGACGGCGTACGCCACCACGGCGACGACCAACATGATCCACGCGCGCTTCTCTCTGTGCGCCATGCCTGCCCCTCGGTGTACAACATTTTTGACACCCTGAACGTAACTAATGTTTGACGTGGTGTCTACAATTTCTTACATCGAGTTCCGTGTGACCGCCCGCAACGCACCGCAGTCGACGCGCTGCATCTGCCGTGGGCCCACCACTGTTTGCGACCTCCGCACCGCGGAGCGGTGCTCCGGCGGCCCCGGCGAACACGCCTGAAGACGCCCTCATCTGCTTGAGATGAGGGCGTCGCACAAGTACTCCGCACGCTCGGGCCGGATTGGCATATCGAGCGCCCCCGGCCGGGTCATCGACCCCAGTGACTAGGCCGGAGACCCTAGGCCCCCGCAGCCACCGCATGACCTCGCGGCCCACCACCCGCTCGGCGGCCGATGGCCTCGCCGACCTCCTTGACCACATCCACCCAACGGGTACGGGTGTTGAAGCCGCTCCGCCGCAGTGCGCCGCCCTTTACGCCGGGGAAGAGCAGCGCGCCCGGCTCGCCCTGGACATAGGTCGCGATGTGCTCTTGAGCGCCTGGACGATGGGCCACGGGATGCCGCCGTCCCGCCTTGGACTTCAGAGGTCCGAGCAGTAGCGCTTAAACGAATCGTTGACAACAAGATGTTTATGACCCATCCTGAGGGCATGTCGGAAGATCCCTTCGCTCTGTCGAATCCCGATCAGGTGCGGGCACACCGTGTGTACACCGCCCTCGCCCGCATCGCCGATCGGCACGCAGCGACCCAAGACCAGCGCGATCGTCAGGTCCACCCACAGGTCCTCGGCGCACAGGAGGCTGTCAGGCTGGTGTCGTTCCTCGCCGCAGGGACTGCACAGCACGACGTCGACGAGCCGAAGGTCGACCAAGCCGACATCACCGCCGCACTTACCCTCATCCCACTGGCACGGGCCGAGATGGACCAGCTGGAGACCTCCCTGCTGCTCATCGCACGGGGCCGGGGCCTCACTTGGCAGGAGATCGCCTTCGGGTTGGGGCTCGGTAGCGCCCAGGCCGCCCAGCAACGCTACGAGCGGTTGGCCGGCCGCGTGGAGGCGAGCCAGGCCTAGTTTGCTGGGGCGATCGAGACGATGGACCTGTCGGACGGACGTACCCGTTGCGTGCCCGTACGGTTGGCGATCAGCGGTTAGTCCCGGGGATTCAACGGCACTCGATCCGGCATACGCCTAAGTCAGCGTTTTCTTGGACGCATAACCAGGGACACTGACGGTGTGAACGATCGTCCCGACGTGGCCAAACCTCCAACCACTCACACCCTCGCATCCGGCCACGACTACAGAGCCCCGCGATCATGGCCCATGGATCACCAACTGACCGTCCGGGCATACGACAACGAGGTCGTGATCCAGGGAGACAAGATCGCACTTCGCTCTCTTGCTGAACTCCTCCTCACACTTTCCGAGTCCGATACGCCCTTGACCACACACTTCCATCTAGAAGCATCAGCAGGACAACTGACGCCTGGTTCGGTGAACCTCGTGCTCGATCACGATGAGTGGGGCGAATGACCGCCGGCCATTAGCGGGCCGTTAAAAGGGGTGACGAGGGGCCAACCACGGTTACTCCTGACCGGCCCCACGCCCAGGTCAGCGCCCGTACGGGCCGTGATCCATGCGATTCCCAAGCTGACAGCGCGGGTCCGATTCCCGTCACCCGCTCCACGTAGGCAAGCTCAGGCCAGATAGACAGCTGGCACGGTTTGACATTCTATGCAGATGCGACAAGTCAGCGTGCTCGGCAGTTGTGGCGCCTTTCCCGAACCAGGCCGTGCCTGTAGTGGTTTCGCGGTGGACTGGGATGGTTACCGCCTGGTGCTCGACCTCGGTTATGCCACCCTGCCTCGGCTGCTCGCGCACTGGCCAGACGGTGCGATGGACGCCGTCGTCATCACCCACGAGCACCCTGATCACTGCATCGACCTGCACGGCCTGTTTCGGATGCGCTTCTACGGTGACACTGGTGCACCAAAGTTGCCGTTGTACTGCCCGCCAGGAGTGCTCGACCGTATCGGCGGCCTGGAACCCGACGTTGACCTGCACACGGTTTTCGACGTGCATCCGCTGCCCGGAAGCTACCGGTTGGGCCCCTTTGACCTGAAAGGATTGTCGCTCCCGCACTACGTACTCAATGCAGGAATCCGCCTAGAAGCTGGTGGGGTCGCCTTGGCCTACTCCGGGGACACCGGCCCAACTCCCGTGCTGGCCGAACTCGGCCGCGACGCCGACCTGTTCATCGTCGAGGCCACCGACCGCGACGGCGAGACCAGTCGCCCCACACGCAATCTACTGACCTCCGCCGAGGCCGGTTACTGGGCCCGCCGGGCGGGCGCCCGCCGACTGATGCTCACGCACTTTTGGCCGGGCAACGACCGGGGCGTTTCCGTGGCCGCAGCTCAACAAGCGTTCGACGGTATTGTGCTGGCGGCCGAAGAAGACCTCAAGGTCACCATCGGGACACCGCACCGCTGAAAGCTACCCGTCACGGCGTGCCGTTGCGTGCCCGTACGGTCGGCGACCAGCGGGGAATCCCGGGAAGTCACGGTCACTCGACCGACATACCGGCAGGTGAGTCTTTCCCCAGCTCAGACAGCATGATCGCGAAAGGCTTCCCAAGCTGACGGCGCGGGTTCGGTTCCCGTCACCCGCTCCACGAGCGAAGGCCCAGGTCAGGGACAGATCCCCGACCCGGGCCTTGATCATTTCTAGGGCCTTCTCGATCTTCCGTGCCCGATCCGTTCAAATCTTGTTCGCTCAGGGCTTCTTCGGCGAGCTCCCGAGCCCGTCGGCGATCGCCCGATCCCGCGCCATCGCGGTGTGCTGATAGATCAGCGTGGCCCGCGTGGTCGAGTGCCCCATACGGTTCATCAGCTCCCGCAACGTCGCGCCCGACTGCGAGACGAAGGTGCGGCGCACACCAACCCCGCCCCACTGGACGACGTCTTGATAGGGCTGGAGCAGATCACGCTGTCCAGGCTGGATCCCGACCGATGAGGCCGAGCAGGCGGTCGAACAGTGGGGCGTCGTCCGGCACTGCCACGGGCGGCCCGAAGACACCACGTTGCCTGCCCATCTCCACCATCTGGTCAGTGAAGTGCAGCACCCGCGAGACGGCCTCGGGGTCCGGCTCGTACTCCTGACCGGTGGCTCTGGCCAGGTCCCAGCCATGCACGACCATATCGACGAGGTACATGTGGCCCAGCGCGGTCATCGGCAGGCCCATGGCGGGGCTGGTTCCCTCCCATGCCTCGGGCCGCGACCAGGCGGCCAGCATGCCCTCCGCTCGCTCGGGAAAGTCGCCCGCGTAAGGCCCCTGCGCAACGCTCGGCCCCTTGCGAGCCAACGACTCGAACATCTCCGCCACCCATTCGAGATGGTTGATCAGGTCCTTGACGTCGAACTTCGCGCATGGCGTCGAGAACCCGAGCTGCTCCTGCCGCACCGCACGCACCAATCTCGCGGTCCGTTCGGTGGCGCGCGTCATCAGCGGCATCATGTCTTCCATGGCGACCAGCGTGCCTCGCCTGCCCGAAGGGCGGCTTGTAGAAACGCGACAGCGCGGCTGGGTCAACCCGTACGCGGGGCTCAACGCGTTCGATTTCGTCCGGCAGGCGCCAGCGCCCGAGATTGCGGCGTACGTGGAGCACTTCTGGGTCGTCACGTGGACCGATCTCGCCGAGCCGTACGAACAGCGCATCGTCTCGCACCCCACCGTGAACATGACGATCACCCAGAACTTCCGCCGGATCGCGGGAGTGATCAAGGGCGGGTTCTCCTACACGATGCGGGGCAGCGGCCGCGTGCTCGGCACACGCTTCCGCCCGGGTGGCTTCCGGCCGTTCCTCGGCGGTCCGGTATCCCAGCTGACCGGCCGGTTCGTGGAGATCAGCGAGATGTACGGCGCAGCCGGCGCGACCCTGGTCGAGCAAGTCCTGGCCGAGCCCGACGCCCAGGCCGCCATCGCGCTCACCGAGACGTTCCTACTGAGTCTGGGGCCAAATCAGGATCCGCTAACGGAAGAGGTCGCGGCATTGGCGGCGATGGTGGAGAACGACGTGTCCGTGACCAGGGTCGACGAGCTGGCCGCCAGATCGGGGCGGTCGGTGCGCTCGTTGCAGCGGCTGTTCCGGGACTATGTCGGCATCGGCCCCAAGTGGGTGATCCGCCGCTTCCGCCTGCACGAGGCCGCGGAGCGGGTTTACCAGGGCCTCGACCTCGCCACGCTGGCCGCCGAGCTTGGCTACACCGATCAAGCACACCTGACCCGCGACTTCACCGCTGCGGTTGGCATGCCTCCTGCGGCCTACGCCCGGCTCAGAAGCCAGGCCTGACCCCGGCCTTCAGCGGGAGGCCATCTCCTTTGGCGAGGCGCAGCAAGATCGGTAGCCTACTCCCAAGCTGACAGCGCGGGTTCGATTCCCGTCACCCGCTCCACAAGCGAAGGCCCAGGTCAGGGAGTAGATCGCGCAGTTCGGGCCCTCCGCAAACGCGAACACCCCGGAACCGGCGGCGGCGGTTCCGGGGCGGGCGGTCGTTCCGGGATCGGCCCGGGATCGGCCTCCGGGATCAGGTCGCGAGCGCGGTGCGGCGGCCGCGGCGGGCCACCTCACGCTCCAGGTACCACTCCACGACCAGCAGCGGGATCGTCCAGCCGAGCCAGCCGGACAGCCCGGAGATCGTCCACGCCATCAGGTCGGGGTCGCCGTGGAAGACGGTGTCCTGCAGCGGGGGCAGGGCGATGATCAGGATCCCGGTCCACACCCGGTTGGTGATGATGGAGTAGGTCAGCACGGCGCTGCGGAGCATCCAGCGCCGGTGGTCGGCGTACCGGCGGGCGCGGGCGGCGCGCCAGCCCGCCACGGTGAAGGCGAGCCACAGCAACGCGAGGAGCACATCGCTGACCGCGAGGAACAGCCCGAACGGGGTGCGCGCCCCGATGACCAGGCCGGTCAGCCCGGCCGGCAGCACCCCGGCGAACACGTAGACCCGCCCGGCGCGCCGGTGCCACACCGGGTGCCGCCGGCGGAACCACGGCCACACCTGGAAGAACGCGGTGACCATGGCGACCGAGGCGAACAGCACGTGCGCCACGAGCAGCGGGTAGTGCAGGCCGAACCCCTCTGCCTGCGGCACCCGGGACAGCGACGGATCCCCGGTCAGGTACGGCGGCAGCGAGAACGCGAGGAACCCGGCCGTGAGCAGGCCGAGCGGCACCGTCCAGCGGCGCCGCCACCACGGACGCCGGCGGGCCGGTACCGGCGGAGGACTGTCGATCGTCGTGTCCATGACGGCTCCAGGGGGAGGTCGAGTAGATGCGTATGCCATACGCTCAATGCGTACCATATACGCAAGGCGTAGGCCATACGCAAACTGGTAGGCTCCCTGGAATGCCGGACGACATCGGAGACGAGCTGCCACACGCGCTGAACGTGCTGTGGGGGCGGGCCAAGCCGAAGGGGCGGGGACGCACGCCCGCGCTCAGCCTGGAGCGGATCGTGGCGGCGGCCGTCGCCCTCGCCGACGAGGAGGGCCTGGCCGTGCTGTCCATGGCCCGGCTCGCCGAACGGCTCGGCTGCGCGCCCATGTCGCTGTACCGGCACGTGGCCAGCAAGGACGACCTGCAGCTGTTCATGCTGGCCGCCGCGCCCGGCCCGCCGCCGGAGTTCGGCACGGCGCCGGCCGACTGGCGCGGCTCACTCACCCGGTGGGCAGTCGAGCTGTTCGGCGTCTACCTGCGGCATCCGTGGATCGTCCAGCTGGTGAACTCCCCACCGGTGGACCCCGGCCAGCTCGCCTGGCTGGACGCCGCGCTGCGCGCCCTCGGCGGCACGCCGCTCGACCCGCGGGCCCGGTTCTCGATGGTCATGCTGGTGGTGCACTACGTGCGCGGCGCGGCCCAGATCCTGACGTCTATGACCGCCGAACCAGAGGAAAGGGCCGACGGGGCGTACGCCGCCCTGCTCACCGAGCTCGCCGACCCCGGCCGGTTCCCGGCACTGGCCCGCACCATCGAGGCCGGGGTGTTCGCCCCCAACCCGGGGGCGGGTCCGGACGACGACTTCCGCGCCGGCCTGGACCACCTGCTCGACGGGGTGGGGGTGGCGATCGAACGCGCCACCCGGGCCTGACCCGGGATAGCCGACCGGCGCGGTGCCGCAGGAGGCGCGGACCTTCAGCTCGGGCAGCAGTTCGACGGTCGCGATGCGCTCCTTGAGCGCCTGGACGATGGGCTGCGGGATGCCGACGATCCGCCGTCCCTCCTTGGACTCGGGCGGGCCAAGGACCAGTTCCCCCGTGGAGCGCTACAGCGATGATCAGGCCGTGGTGTCGGCCGGCGCGCGGTCCGGGAGGAGGGCCAGGAGCTGCTGCGTGTGGCCGGGCAGTTCTGTCTCGGCGAGCCCCGCGAGGAGGTCCCGCAGCGGCATGGGCTGATCGACCATGCAGGCGTCATTGGACAGCAGCCGGGTGGGCACGGGAGTGTCGAGTTCGGCCTCGCTCAGCGCCGGCCCGGCGAGCGCGCACAGGGCGTCTGCCTGGTGCTGGATGCGGTCGAGGAGCCCGGCGGTGCCACCCGCGAGCGTGGTGACGCGGTCGATGGTCCAGGCGTCGAGCGCGATGCGGTTGTCGTATGTGGTGTGGGAGCCGGAGGCAATGGCGGAGGCGGCGGCGATGGTGGTCGCCGTGACGAGTGAGACGTGCGCCAGGATCTGGTCGGCGGTCCACTCGCCGGGTGGCGGGACGGTGATCGCGCCGCCTCCGTAGTCAGCCACGGTGGTGGCGGCGTCGAGCAGCGAGCGGTAGGCCGCCTGGAGCTGGGCGGATTCCATGGGGGGCGTCCTCTTTCTGCAGGTGGGCGGCGTGGAACCATGCGCGCAGGGTGGCGGCGAGGACCGGTTCAGGCGTGCGGACGGGACATGTCCCAGGGCGCCTGTGGGAGGACCTCGCCAGTCTCGAGCAGGGACTTGAGGTTCGCCAGGACGGCGGGCCAGCCGTGGGAAATCCCGTTAAGCATCTCCTGGTTGGGGAGGTCCTCGTGGGTCACGGTCAGGCGGACGATGTCTTGGTGCGGTTCGATGAGGAAGGTGACCACCGACGGGTCCCGCAGCGATGCGGCGTCCGGCTGGTCTTCGAAGGTGATCACGAGACGGGTCGGGGGCTCCGCGGCGAGCACCCGACCGACGACGTCAACGGCCTCTGATCCGTCGGCGCGCCGGTGCTCCCAGGACGAGCCCGGCTGCCAGTCGGAGACGTTGGCGTGCCCCCAGTAGCGCGCGGTCAGATCGGCGTCGGTCAGAGCACGCCACACCTGCTCGGCGCTTGCATGGATGTAGGTGACGTAGACGTAGGTCGGCACGGAGACGGATGTCTCGGTCATGGCGTACTCCTCGGCTTGACTCCGGATGGCGCTGAGCGCTTGCAGTCGTGGCCTGTCGAACCCCGCGATCCAGCGCTGTTCGATCTCGTGGATCGGCGCCGGGTTGAGGTAGTGCAGCCGTTGCCGTCCGCGCCGCACCACGGTCACGAGGTTGGCGTCGACAAGGACGTCGAGATGCTGCGTCGCCGACTGGCGAGCCATCTCCAGGCGTTCGCACAGCTCGCCCAGCGTCTGACCGTTGCGCTCACGCAGCCGGTCGAGCAGGAGGCGCCGGGTGGGGTCGGCCAGTGCCTTGAAGGCTGCGTCCATCGTTTTGGCTTCCAGGCTCACCCCGGCATTATGCAGGTGATTACCTGCATAATGTCAAGCGGGTGTATCACCGCTGGTCAGATCGGTGGCCGTGGTCGTCGTACCGCGAGCGGACAGCTCAGCCCATCGCCTGCGAACACCAGCACACAAAGATCAACTAAGTTGACGCCGGCCGCATGACAAAGCGAACGCGTACCCACTTTCACAGGGGCAGGCCCGCCATCATCGAGCGACTCGGCTAGTGATAACCCCCGTAGAGTGGCTATATCGCGACAGTGGAGGACGAGATGAATCCAGCTCGATTCGACTTCTGGCTAACCGGCCGAGGTTGGGGTCGGGCACGGATCGCCGTAGGAGGTGCCCAGGCCGAGCTACACGCATCTTTTATCACAGACGCCCCCCGCGACCTCTTAGGAGCGCTCCAGCGCCTATGTCTTGGCGATAGCAAGGTTGCCCTCTCCTGGGAGGAGGAACCAGGAGTATTTCGGTGGATCTTCGAGCGAGACCAGCTCGACGTCCAAGTGCGCATTCTCTGGTTCCCCGACCACAACCAAGCAAACAGGAACGCAGAAATACTTTTTAACGCAAACTGCACTCTGGACCACCTAGCACGAGCGATCATTGCAGGTTTCCGCCGCTTGCAACATGAGATCGGCGAGCGCGCCTATGAAGACGGTTGGGGCTTTCCATTTCCTGCCCACGAAATCGCTACCGTCGACCAAGCACGACGGTCCTTCGCTCAGCTCAGTTGATAAAGCAGCCGTCATAAATCGATGACCGCCCCGGCGCATCACTGCGGCCACCCGGTTGCTATTCTCCACGATGCAATCCGGGACGAACTATACGCGCACTGGCCTCGTCCGATGCCTCAGACGCAGTATGACGATTTTCCCGTGGATATCTCAGAGGCAGCAAAGGACGCGCACACCTGTCTATCAGTTGGACCCTTTCGGGCAGCGGCGACCATGGCCCGCATGACGGTGGAGGCAATCGCCAAGGACAAGCACGTTCGGGGAAGCAACCTCGCGACCAAGATTGACGGGTTGCGAACAGCGGACTTGATCAGATTTGCCGGCACTTCTTCGTAGGGCAGCCGACAGCATCGAGGACCTCGGAGAAGTTGAGGTACACGACGTGATTATGCACACCGAGATCACGACGGAGGGCCCTTGGTCGAGCCTCACCGTGTACTTCGACTACAAGACCGATCAGCCTTGATCTGCGTTTTGGCTCCCGATCGTCGTGCAATTAGACAGGATGACGAGGGGCAACCACGATCACTTATGACCGGCCCTACGCCCAGGTATGCGCCCCTCACAGCCGTGATCCATGCGATTCCCAAGCTGACAGTGCGGGTTCGGTTTCCATCACCCGCTCCACACACGCAGGCTGGGTCACGGAGTTTGGAGGCCGTCAAAGCGGAACCATCCCATAGCGCCCTACCACCGGCTGGAGATCACTGCTCCCAGCCGAGGAGATTCCGGATCGAGGATCACCAAACCCCTGAATTCATGAGCGAAGGCTTCAGGGCCGACGTTGTCGACTGTATCGGTGATCACTATGCCGCTGATTCTGCTGGCAAGAGCAAGGGCTGCCGGGACGGCATTGTCGATGATGTCACCTGCGGCGGGATCGATGCCCAATGCGCGCAGATGCTCGTTCAGCCCATCGGGTGCGCTCCCCTGGCGATCGAACGGGCAAGACGGTGTGAAGCTGGTCGCCGCTCGCCCGTCCACGGCGTGGATGAAGCTGTCACCAGCGGTGCCGTCGCGTTGTACGACGATGGCCTCGCCTCCATCCTGCGACAGAAACTCGACGGACTCACGCCAGTTCCCCCGGCGGCCTTTGCACTCGGCGACCGTCCAATCTCCGGCGCGGGCGACCCTGACGATCTCCTCAGAGATCCCCGTCATCCGGTAGTCGGTGACCTCTTCGTCGGAGACGAGCCGAATGTCCTGCGCTTCAGCACCAAGGCCGTGCAGGACCTCGCGCTCGTCCAGTCCGCGGACGAAGGCGATTGTGTAGGTGGGACCGAGCGGCCCGTCCTCAGACCAGTCGTAAACACCTGGACCGGCTCCGGAGTCTTGCGCGAATACGCGAACCACCTCGTACACGTCGGGGTTCGCCGCAATGTATGCCTCGTGGACGTGCAAGGGGACCCTGCCTCCCGCACTGATCCAATGGCCGTTGGCCTCGGCCCACTCGCAAAGGCCAGGAGTTCCAGCGGGACGGACAAGCCGGGTCATTCGCATCCGGCGAAATGGGGAGTCCGACACGTTCTGGAATCTACACATATTCGATCATGTCGAGATAACGGCGAGGCAGCTGAGCGTTCACGTCCCGGATCCCAACCGAGTACCGGATACCTGACATGTCACGCCGCCCGAATCCTGGCACCTGGGGGTGATCTCGCTCTTGGGCGCGTGCCAGACCCGTGCCAGAACAAGCAGGGAGCCTCGGTCACTCACGGAGACTCATGGTCAACCGGCCTACTCTGACCTGCACCCCGCTTTCCCGGCTCAGATCACATCATCTTGAAAGACTTCCCGAGCTGACGGCACGGGTTCGATTCCCGTCACCCTCTCCAAGGGCGAGTTAGGAGACAGATCCCGGCCCGGCGGCGAGCATTGCGCCTGCGGGTCAAAGGTGAGAACGGGTGGATGGCTCGGCGAAGCCTAGACTTGCGCTATGCCGATCTACCTGGGCCTGCTCGACGGTGTGCGGTGGCAAGGGCAGCCGGTGGTCGGCGAGAGGGCTCAGGCGCTGCTCGCAGCTCTCGCACTCGCCAGCCGGACCGTGAACGCGGACCGGCTCGTCGCGGAGGTGTGGGGGGACGACGAACCGGCCAATCCAGCGAAAGCGCTGCAGGTCCTGGTGTCTCGGACCAGGTCGGTCGTGGGGTCGGAGGCGCTGGTCACGAAAGACGGCGGCTACCGGCTCGAGGTTCCGGCCGACCGGGTCGACGCCGGCCGGCTGCACGATCTGGCGGGCCGGGCGCGGGCGCTGCTCGTCGAGAATCCGGCCGCGGCGGCCGTGGTGGCGGAGGAGGCGCTCGCGCTGGGCGTCGGGGCGCTGCCGCCCGAGGGTGACGGTCCGCTGGCCGAGGTGCGTCGGCGCGCGGAACGCGACCTGGCGTCCGCGCGGCTCGTGCTCGCCCGCGCCCGGAGCCGGAGCGGCGACCACGGCCCCGCCCTGCCCGGGCTCGAAGAAGCCGTGCGCGTCCACCCCGAGGACGAGGGGCTGCTCGCCGACCTCCTGCGCAGCGAGGTGGCGGTGCGCGGAACGGGCGCCGCGCTGGGCCGCTTCGAGCGCTATCGGTCGGACCTGCGTGAACGGATCGGCGCCGACGTCGGCCCGGAGCTGCGACGGATCCACCAGGAGCTGCTGGCGCTCGACAGCCCCGTACGTGCCGGCGTGCGGTTCGACACGACCCCGCTGCTCGGCCGCGACGACGACCTCCGACGGGTGCGGGCGCTGCTCGCCACCTCCCGGGTGGTCTCGATCCTCGGCCCGGGCGGGCTCGGCAAGACCCGGCTCGCCCATGCCGTCGCCCGCGAGGCCCCGCAGCCGGTGGCGCACTTCGTCGAGCTGGTCGGTGTGACCACGCCCGAGGACCTGGTCGGCGAGGTCGGGTCGGCGCTCGGCGTCCGCGACTCGGTGACCGGACGCCGCACGCTCACCCCGCGGCAGCGCGCCGACATCCGGGCCCGGATCGCCCAGCAGCTCGACCTGGCCCCGACGCTGCTGGTGCTCGACAACTGCGAGCATCTGGTGGAGGCGGTCGCCGACCTGGTCGCCTATCTGACCGCGACCACGCGGGAGCTGCGCGTCCTCACCACGACTCGCTCGCCGCTGGCGATCGCCGCTGAACACGTCTACCCGCTGCCCCAGCTGGGCACCGGCGACGCCGTCGAGCTGTTCCGCGACCGCGCGACCGCGGCCCGGCCCGGCGTACGTCTCGACGAGGAGGACGTGCGCGCCGTCGTGGCCCGCCTGGACGGCCTTCCGCTCGCGATCGAACTGGCCGCCGCGAAGGTGCGGGTGATGTCACCGGTCGAGATCGCCCGCCGGCTGGAGGACCGGTTCGCGCTGCTGCGCGGCGGCGACCGGAGCGCGCCTTCCCGGCACCAGACACTGCTGGCGGTGATCGACTGGTCCTGGAACCTTCTCGGTGAGCGGCAGCGCCGGGCCCTGCGCCGCCTCGCGGCCTTCCCGGACGGCTTCGCCCTCGACGCGGCGGAGGAGGTGCTCGGCGGAGACGCTCTCGGCGACGTCGAGGAGCTCGTGGAGCAGTCCCTGCTCACCGTCGTGGAGGCGGCCGACGGCGTCCGGTACCGGATGTTGGAGACGGTGCGCGAGTTCGGCCGGATGCGGCTGGACTCGGCCGGTGAGACCGCGGAGGCGCGGGCCGCCGTGCGCGCGTGGGCCGTCGGTTACGCCGACCGGCACGGTGTCCGGCTGTACTCACCGGAGCAGGTCGACGCGATGGACCGGCTGCGTTCGGAGGAGACGAACCTCGCCGACATCCTGCGCGAGGCCCTCGCCGACCCGGACCCGGAAGCTGTGGTGGTGCTGTTCTCCACTCTGGGCGGCTACTGGACGATCTGCGGAGACCATCCGCGCGGCATCGTCCTCACCCCGGCCGTCACCGCCGTGCTGACCGGCTGGACGCCACCACCCCGGCTCCTCGACCGGACCCGGGTGGCCCTGAGCTGTGCGCTGTTCAACACCGTTTTCGTCTCCTCCGATGAGATCGGGGAGCTGGCACGGATGCTGTCCGCGCTGGGCGCCGACTCGGCGAACCCGGACATCCGGGCGCTGGTGACCGCATGGCTCACCACGGCGGCGGACCCCGGGAACGGCTTCGACACGCTGATCGACGATCCCGACCCCATGATCCGCCAGATCGCGCTGCACTGGCTGAGCCACGGCCTGGAGAACGCCGGCGACCCGGCCGGCGCGATCGAGGCGGCCCTGGCCGCCCTCCAACTCGTCGATGACGACGGCGGCCCCTGGCGCCGGGCGCTGCTACACGCTCACTTGGCCGGCCTGTACGCGCATCTCGGTGACTCCGCGTCGGCCTCCGTACATGCCGACGAGGCGCTCCCGGTGCTCGAACGCCTCGGGGCGGTGGACGACGCCATCCAGATCCGCGCCGCCCGCGCCATGGCGGCGCTCACTGACGGGCGCCGCGACGAGGCCGCACGGATGATCGACGACCTGGAGGCGCTCGCTTCCCGGGGCACCCACGGCGGTGTCCTCTCGGTCGCCGTCGGCAGAGCCCAGCTGGCCCTCGTCGACGGCGACATCGCCGAGGGACTGCGGCGGCACCGCGAAACCGTCGAGGTACTCCGGAATGTGCACATCCCGGGCACGCCGGACGGTTCCACACTGTGGGCCATCCTGGGCGAGGTCATCGCACTCTCGGCGTTCGCGCAGTACGGCGAGGGCGACGACGGCGCGGACCTCTTCGAGTCGCTGCGGGCCAAGGTCCTGATCATGTTCGACCCGGACCACACGTTCAACCGGGACTACCCGGTGATGGGGATGGTGCTCGCCGGGCTGGGCACCTGGGGCCTGCTCAAGGGAGCACTGCCCGCCGAGAAGGGGGTCCGCCTGCTCGCGCTCGCCGACCGGTTCGCCTACAGCCGGTTCACCCCGACGATGCAGTGGTCGGTGCTGTCCGCGCACGCCGAACGGATCGCTCCCGGCGTCATGTCCCGGATCGAGGCCGAATACGGCGAACGACGCGGCCCCGACCTGCTGGCCGAGGCCCATACCGTCCTGAAGCGGGTGGTCTGACACCGTCTACATCTTGCGGGAGTACGAGCGGACCGCCAGTGGAGCGAAGATCGCGACGACGACCACGCAGCCGATGACCGCCCAGCCGACCTCGGCCGTCACGGCCCCATCGTTGAACAGGTCGCGTACCGCGGAGACGACGTGCGACACCGGGTTGACCTTCACGAACGCCTGCAGCCACCCGGGCAGCGTCTGGGCGGGGACGAAGGCATTGGACAGGAAGGTGAGCGGGAACATGATCATCATCGAGATGCCCTGGACGCTCTGCGCGGAACGCGCCATCGTGCCCAGCCAGGTGAAGATCCACGCCAGTGACCAGCCCGAGATCACCGTGAGTGCGACACCGCCGACGCAGCCGAGCACACCGCCGCCGGGGCGGTAACCGATGGCCAGGCCGCTGGCGAGTGTCAGCACCGACGCGATGCCGTAGCGGATCAGGTCGGCGATCATCGGCCCGGCCAAGGGGGCGATTCTCGCGATCGGCAGGGACTTGAAGCGGTCGAACACCCCCTTGTCCATGTCTTCGCGCAACTGCACGCCGGTTGCCATGCAGACGGTCAGGGCCGTCTGGGCGAGGATGCCGGGGATCAGTACCGGGAGGTAGTCCGACACGCTGCCGGAGATCGCGCCCCCGAAGATGAACGCGAACATCGCGGTGAACAGCAGGGGCTGGATGAGGACGTCGAAGAACTGCTCGGGCTTGCGGCGCATCTTCTTCAGGGCTCGCCATGCCATCGCCAGGACCTGGACCCAGGTCTCCCGGACCGAGCTGCGGGACGTGGTGCGGGCGACCGCGGCGGACGGGTCGACGCGCCGAGGGGGGAGGGGGGTCTCGGTCATGGTGCTCGTCGTGGTCATCGGGCCGCCTCCATCTGGGGTTCGTCGACGGCGCCGTGGCCGGTCAGCGCCAGGAAGACCTCGTCCAGCGTCGGTTTGGCGACGCTCACCGAGGAGATGCCGAGGCCTGCTTCCCGCAGGCCGATCAGGACGTCCGCGGCCCGGTTGGGGTCGGGGAGGGGGATGCTCATCCGTCCTGATTCCGGGGTCAGGACCGGCTCCTCGCCCAGCAGCCGGCGGACGATGTCCGCGGCCAGGGCGGTGTCGGAGCCGTCAGCGAGGCTGAGCTGCAGCGTCGACTCACCGACCTGGGTCTTCAGGGCGTCGGGGGTGTCCTCGGCGACCTTTCGGCCTCGGTCGATCACAGCTACGCGGTCGGCCAGCTGGTCGGCCTCGTCCAGGTATTGGGTGGTAAGGAGGATCGTGGAGCCGTCGGTGACCAGCTCGCGGATGGTGTCCCACATCTGGCCTCGGGTTCGTGGATCAAGGCCGGTCGTGGGCTCGTCCAGGAAGATCAGGGGTGGGCGGGTGATCAGACTTGACGCGAGGTCCAGGCGGCGGCGCATGCCACCGCTGAACTGGGACAGGGGACGATCGGCCGCCTCCTGGAGGCCGAAGCGTTCGAGCAGTTCGCCGGCGATGGTCTTGGCTCGGGTGCCGGCCAGGCCCTGTAGCCGGGCGAACAGCCAGAGGTTCTCCCGGGCGGTCAGGTCCTCGTCCACCGAGGCGTACTGGCCGGTGACGCCCACCAGCTGCCGGATGCGGTGGGGTTCCCGCCGGACGTCGACGCCGAAGATCTCCGCGTGGCCGCCGTCGATCGGGAGCAGGGTGGCGAGCATCCGGAGCATCGTGGTCTTACCCGCTCCGTTGGGGCCCAGGACTCCGAAGATCTCGCCTTGCCGCACGTGAAGGTCGATTCCATCCACGGCCCGGAAATCTCCGAATTCCTTGACCAGATTCTCGGCCCGGACGGCACCGAGGTCCGCCATGACGCGTCTCCTCTCTCCGCCGAGTACCTCCCGGCGTTCGAGGAGAGCTTCTGCGTTGTCGGCTTCATCGCGGCTTCACGGCGGTTTCACCTCTGACCTGGCGGTTTCACCAGCTCCGGTGTCCTTCTCCACTACGGCATGTCTTCGCCGTCCGCGGCTCGGCCAACCGCGTGTGCCACTGCCGGATGTGGCGGTTGCCGATCTCGCCCAGGAGCCGCCTGAGTCGATACCCAACCGCAATGGTGAAGAGTGCGAAAGAAGTGTCATTCTCGAATTGGGCGGATCGGAGTGGGGAGGCAGCATGACGGAGACGGGCGGGCCCAAATTACGCGTGCGATGGACGATTCTGCTGGTCATCGTCGCGCTCGTGTCGGCAGCTGCAGCCGCTTCATGGTATTCGGGCATGGTCCGCGCGCGTCTCCAGACCGTGATGCTGGAGGGCCGCAGCGGGTCCGGCGACAGCGACACTCGCGTGATGACCATTCGATTCGGCATCAGAAACGAAGCGTGGACGCCTGTCACGATCGTGGGCGCCGGGCGCAGCAGTTCCTTCATGCGGCTGCTCAGGGTGGAGGGCACGCACACTCCCATCACGCTCGGCCCGGGCGATACGACGGATTTCGAATTCGTCTACAAGGTCACGGATTGCTCCGCCGTTTCCGCTCAGAAATGGCCGATTCCGGTCCGCGTGGAGCGCCCCTGGGGCATGCAGACCGTCTACGTCGAGCCTCCTCGACAGAGGGCGAACATTTCCGATGACTTCGCGTACGTGGATGAGAACTCGACGTGGGCGCTGTGGCACGTGGCCAGGGCCAGTTACGTCTGCGACTGGCAACAGTGACCGGCTCTCGCGGTCGAAGGCGTGAGTGCACCCACATGCCGACCTGACGCGCTGTCCGATTTTCGGATCAGAGCAACCCGCGCCGGTGGGCCACCATGGCAGCCTGCACGTCACCTGAGGCACCAGCGTTCGCGAAGCCGGACCGACCCTTGCCCGTCATGGTTCGCGGAGTCCTCCCCCGAGTACACTCCGCCAAGTGGATCAACCGCTCCCCCAGACCACTCAGTCCCTTGCGGCGGACTTGCATGCGCTCGGCGTGACCGCGGGCGACATCGTGCTCCTGCACTCGTCGATGAAAAGCATCGGCTTCGTCGCCGGCGGTCCCCAGGCGGTCGTGCAGGCGTTGCTCGACGTGCTCGGCCCGGAAGGCACCCTCGTCGTGCCGACCCACACGCCCGCGAATACCGATCCGGCCGGTTGGCGGAACCCGCCGGTCCCTGAGACGTGGTGGCCGGTGATCCGCGAGCAGGCGCCCGGATTCGACCCGTCGCGTACGCCGAGTCAGTGGATGGGCGTCATCGCCGAGTCGGTCCGCAACTGGCCCGACACCCTGCGCAGCGACCATCCCCACGTCTCCTTCGCCACGCATGGCCCGCACGCTGTGGACATCATTGGCGGGCACCAGCTCGACGATGCGCTGGGCGATCACTCACCACTCGGGGCGGTGTACCGACTGGACGGGAACGTGCTGCTGCTGGGGTGCGGGCACGGTTCGAACACATCGCTACATCTAGCCGAATACCGGCAGGCATCGCCGCCACGCGCACTCGCCGGTGCCTCGGTCCGGCAGCCTGACGGAGCAGGCCAGTGGACCACGTGGACCGATGTGGTGCCCGATACGGACGACTTCGAGCGGCTCGGCGCCGATTTCGAAGCCACCGGCGCGGCGATGATCGGCAAGGTTGGCTGCGCGACGGCACGCTTGATGTCCCAGCGTGCTCTGGTCGACTTCGCGACAGACTGGATGGCCGCCCATCGCGTCGCGGCGGGAGAGGCCCCGTAGAAAATGCGTCGGCACCTCGTCAGGTCGGCTCAAGCGGAATGGCCGAGGCGATCCCAGACCAGGCGCCGGCGTTCCGCTGACAGACCCTGGTCCCTCATGGCCCGATGTAACAGGTCAACATCGCACCCATGGGCGCTCATATAGTCAAGGAGAGGTTCGTAACGGTCGGCCCTGTCCCGTACGAGTTCCGTAGCCAACCGTAGTTCCAAACGAACCGCAGGAACCTGGTGCGAGCCACATGCGATCCACACGTAGTGCTGCCATGGGCCGCGACCAACGCATTCCATCCCGTCAGAGTCAGCCTGCCGCTCAACGGTGCTGATTTCCACCTTGACCCCGTGCACCTCATACCTGGCGAAGTATTGCGAGGACTGTGGAATCCACGAGGCAGCATTCAGACAGGGAAACGAGGCGAGCGCGGCACCGAACTTATCCACGTCCTCTCGCCGCGCCACCAAAAGGTCGATGTCCTCGACAGGAAGTCGGACACCCTGGAGAAGAGCCGCGCTCGTGCCCCCCAGGCGGTAAGTGATGCCGGCGTCTACAGCTCGCATGGCAGTGAGCACGGTGTCCAGCGTCGCAGTGATGTCCGCCGCCTGAAGAAATGTTCCACCGTTGTCCATGACGAGCAGCCTAAGAGCATCAAGACACGGGAGGACAGGCGTCACAGGCCACACGCCAAATCTTCAGATCAACGAACCCATGAGCAACCGAGGCCGGTGGGAACAGCTCAAATCATGGTTCTCCCTGCTCAACGAGGCAGGCTAACGGTTCAGCACACCCCCGCGACACAATGATCTCGTGCCGCGATCCGATGCCGCAGAAGCCGACCTGGTCCCTGGCCAACGGGTCCGAGTGACCCAGCGACACCCGTGGGGCGTCATGGTGGAAATCCTCGGTCACGAGGGCATGTCCACACCTGCGTTGCGCCTACGTCCCTGGCGAACAGAGGATGCGGTGGCCCTCGTAGCGGCTCATCGTGATCCGCTTCTGCGCCGCTGGCTGACCACCTCACTTGCCAGCGGCACAGAGGCTCGTCGCTGGATCGATGATCAGAGCGAAGGATGGGCCACCGGCGTCCGATTCAGCTTCGCCATACTGGAGTGCCGCGGCAAGGACGGCGATGCCGGTCGTCCAGTCGGCCACATTGCGGTCACGGCGACCGATTCCAGCAAGACTCTGGCGACGGTCGGTTACTGGACGTCGGCCGAAGTCCGAGGCCGGGGCATCGCCGGCCGCGCTCTTGAGGTTGTATCGCGTTGGGCGCTTGGTTCGCAGCGCATCATGCCGCTAACCCGCCTCGATCTGCTGCATGCCGTCGATAATCACGCGTCGTGCCGTGTGGCAGAGAAATGCCGGTACGCGCTCCGTTCCATTCTCCCTGCCCAACCCCCCGCCTTCCCGCGCGATGGGCACCTGCACGTCCGAATCAACAGCGACGCGTGAAACCGGCCGGCACCGCTTCATGCCCGAAGATGCCGGACCCGGACCTGCCAGCCAGGCCACGCCAGCAGCTCCCCGAAGGACCTGCCGGACACCCGCTGATCAAGCCGACTCGGAGCGATGATCGAAACCTGTGGATCTGACCGGGAAGGGTGTACCTTCCCGGATCAGCCGATGGTGGTTTCGAGATAAGGCCGACGTTGGCGCGGCCTTCACCGACGGCAGACTCCTCGAACGCCCCGACGACCTGGCCGCCTGACCCATCCCTCTGCCCCCGACAACAGGAGCACACGATGAACAGCACCATCGACAAGATCGCCTGGATCCACCTGGACAACGGCAAGATCCTCAGCACCCGGTCGCGAGGCAAGAACGCCTACTACATCCCCGGCGGCAAACGCGAACCCGGCGAAACCGACCTCGACACCCTCATCCGCGAGATCGACGAGGAACTCTCCATCGCCATCATCCCCGCAACCGCCACCCACGTGGGCACCTACCAGGCCCAGGCACACGGCCACGCCGAGGGCATCACCGTGCGGATGACCTGCTACACCGCCGACCATCACGGAGTACCGACGCCCAGCAGCGAGATCGAAGAAATCACCTGGCTGAGCTACGCCGACCGCGACCGCGTGTCCCCAGTCGACCAGATCATCTTCGATGATCTACACCAGACCGGACAGCTTCACTGACTCAGCGCACCCCAACCGATCCACAGGTATTGACTGTCCCCGACTCGGAGTCTTGTGCGCGGTCCCGTCCCACCGGGAGGTTCCGACGGCCCGCAATAAAATCCCTGGGATGGAGACCCTCTTGATCCGTCGGAGAACTACCGAGGATCTGCCTGCGTGCATCGATGCTCTCGCCGCCGTGCAGGCGTCCGATCGCTACCCGGTGGACTGGCCCGCCGATCCCGGGCGATGGCTGACACCGTCCAACCTGGTTGAGGCGTGGGTGGCGGTTGACGGGCTTGACGTGGTCGGACACGTGGGACTCGCACAGATTGACGCGGCGACCCTTGAACCGTCCCTCGCCGAGGCCCTCGGTACGCCGGCTGCTCCGGTTGGATCGATCACCCGGCTCTTCGTCACCCCTCGGCAGCGAGGCCACGGGCAGGCCACCCAGCTCCTCGAGGTGGCCGGCAAGGAGGCCGCCAACCTCGGGATGCCTCTCATCCTCGACGTATCGGACGACGGCCACGCGGCCATCGCTTTGTACGAACGTGTCGGATGGCGACGTGTCGTCACCACCCGCGCCGACTGGCTGAACGCCGCGGGCGAACACGCCGTGGTGCACTACTACGTGAGTCCTGAGACGGCGCGGAAGCCGGGACGTGCCGCCCGCCTGTCCGAGTAGGCCGTTCCGGGAATCGGCGCGAAGCAGGAGCCGGGCCGGGGCCGTCGCCCTCATCGTCACAAATCGCCAGACTGCCGGCGCGATGATCCGCGTAACGACGAAGAGGGCGACGATCGTGCCGAGCACCCGCAGGCGGGTCAGCTAACCGCCCAGGTGGCCTTGTCTGCGACAGCGCGGCAGCGCACCTGGACGGCCGGCGACGTTGAACAGCAGGTTGGTGGTCAGCACACCAGACGAAGGATCCTGCCGTCAGGCCAGGGTGGGAACCGGGATGGGACCGCCCTCCCTGGATTCCTCCTCGATCGCGGATCCGACGATCTCGCAGCCCGCGAGGTCCATCGCCGCGCGAACGAGGTCCTCATCCACCGCGCTGTTCGTGAGAACACTGACCTTCCCGGCGCCGGGATCCACCTCCACGCCTACGACACCGGGCACCTTGATGAGGTCGGCCTTGATCGCGGCCACGCAGTGATCGCAGGTTCCGGAGGACAGACCAGTGACGTGGTAGCCGACCAGGCTGTAGGCAATAGTGATCACACCGATCTCCTTAGATCGAGAGGGAAATGGGGAGGCGTTCCGGTCGAGTCCGCCGCCAATGAGCCTGCCGCAGTGCAGAGGCGAATGGTGGTGAATGAGGCGTCCGGAGAACGCCATGGCGTGAATCGGCCATCCAGGCGTGGATCATCCGGATTTTGCGGCAGAAGCGCCCGATGCCATCGTTGTCGCATCCTTGATACCGAAACGGGGGTGCCAGGGTCGGTGACCGACGCGTCTCATGCCGAGAAAGAGCGCCATGTCCGCATGCTGTACGCCCGGATGCACGAGCAGGGCGAGTCCCTCGCGGAGGCCACAACGCAACTCGGACTGTCAGTTGACGATCTCAGGCGGGCCCAGGACGGCCTGGTACGTCTCGGCCTCCTGGACACCGGGACGGAGACCACCGTCGACGCGGTCGCGGCGTTGACCCGCGGCCTTGAAAGCAGCCACCGCGCACTGGACCGGCTGGTCGAACACCACGCCATGGTGGCCTCCCTCGCGCAGAACTACCTCGGGTTCACCCGGCACGCGAACGACGATCTCCGCGTCGAGTTCTACGAGCGCGAGCGGTTGGCGGCGCTCAACAACCGGATCGACGAACTGGCGGATCTGGCCCAGCTGGAAGTAATGACGATGCACCCGGCGGCGAACTGGACTCCGGAGCGGCTGGACACCGGCGACGCCCGCCTCAGGCGACGCAGGGGGCGCGGCGTACGGGAGCGCGAACTGCACGCCCAGGTGATGCTCGCCAACCCGATGTTGCGCGAGCGGCTGCGAGCGCGGAGAGAAGAGGGAACGGAGATCCGGGTCGCGCCGGTGATCCCGACCCGGATGCTCATCTATGACCGGCAGGTCGCGGTCGTGCAGGCCGACCCCGAGGATCTGGAGCGCGGCGCCGTACTGATCCGCGGACGTGACGTGATCAGGTCTCTCGCGGCGCTTTACGAGTTCTGCTGGACGAATGCGTCCGAGTTGGTCGACGTCCCGCGCTCGGCGGACGACACGGCGCTCACCGAGCAGCAGCGAGCCGTGCTCCGTCTGCTGGCCACGGGCGCCAAGGACGACGCCATCGCCCGTAGCCTCGGCGTCTCGACGCGTACGGTGACCCGCCTGGTAGGGGAGCTCACGGCGATGCTGGGAGCGGGCAGCCGCTTCCAGGCCGGGGTACGCGCCGCGCGACTCGGCTGGCTCGACTGACAAACCCGCCGTGACGCGGCGGACCCCGCCGACACCTAATTCCGGCACAGCGAACGGCGGCCCCCGGAACATCTCCCGGAGGCCGCCGCTCGCCCTGCTCCTACGTGAAACCTTCTACTTGAAACCGCGCAGGCGGAGACTGTTGCTGACCACGAACACCGACGAGAACGCCATCGCGGCACCCGCGATCATCGGGTTCAGCAACCCCGCCGCGGCCAACGGCAACGCCGCCACGTTGTACGCGAACGCCCAGAACAGATTGCCCTTGATCGTCCGCAACGTCCGCCGCGACAACCGGATCGCGTCCGCCGCCACCCGCAGATCACCCCGAACCAGCGTCAGGTCCGACGCCTCGATCGCCGCGTCCGTACCTGTCCCCATCGCCAGACCGAGATCGGCCTGCGCGAGCGCCGCCGCGTCGTTGACGCCGTCCCCCACCATCGCGACCGTACGGCCCTGGCCCTGCAAGCGCTTGACCACGTCCACCTTGTCGGCGGGCAGCACCTCGGCGATGACCTCATCGATGCCGACCTCGGCCGCGACCGTCCGGGCCACCGCCTCGTTGTCGCCGGTGAGCAGCACCGGAGTCAACCCCAGCGCGCGCAACTGACCGATGGCCTCGGCCGAGGTGGCCTTGACCGTGTCCGCCACGACGAGCACGGCGCGCGCCTTGCCGTCCCAGCCCACCGCCACCGCGGTACGCCCCGCCGCCTGAGCCGCCTCAAACGCCCGCTCCAGCTCCACCGGCAGGTGCTGGGACCACTCGGCCAGCAGCTTCGGCCGTCCGACCAGCACCGCGTGCCCGTCCACGATCCCCTGGACGCCGAGTCCTTCGATGTTGGCGAAGTCCTCGGGCGTGGGCAGCGGGCCGACCCGCTCGGCCGCGCCCTTGGCCACGGCCTGGGCGATCGGGTGCTCGGAGGCGTGCTCCAGCGCTCCGGCCAGGCGCAGCACCTCGGCCTCGTCGGAGCCGTCGGCGGTGTGCACCTCGACCAGGGTCATCTTGCCCTCGGTGACCGTGCCGGTCTTGTCCAGCACGACCGTGTCGATCTTCCGGGTGGACTCCAGCACCTCCGGGCCCTTGATCAGGATGCCGAGCTGGGCTCCCCGGCCGGTCCCGACCAGCAGCGCGGTCGGGGTCGCCAGGCCGAGCGCGCACGGGCAGGCGATGATCAGCACGGCGACCGCCGCGGTGAACGCCGCCCCCACCCCGTCCCCGGTGCCCAGCCAGAAACCGAGCGTGCCCAACGCCAGCGCGATCACGACCGGGACGAAGATGCCGGAGATCCGGTCGGCCAGCCGCTGGACCTGCGCCTTGCCGGTCTGCGCCTCTTCCACCAGCCGGGCCATCTGGGCCAGCTGGGTGTCGGAGCCGACCCGGGTGGCGCGGACCACCAGGCGGCCGCCGGCGTTGACGGTCGCGCCGGTCACCGCGTCGCCCGGCCCTACCTCGACCGGGACGGACTCCCCGGTCAGCATCGAGGCGTCGACCGCGGAGGTGCCTTCCTCGATCACGCCGTCGGTGGCGATCTTCTCGCCGGGGCGGACCACGAACCGGTCCCCCACCGCGAGCTGGTCGCTCGGGATCCGGACCTCAACCCCGTCGCGAAGCACCGCGACGTCTTTTGCGCCCAGCTCCAGCAGGGCCCGCAGCGCGGCGCCCGCGCGGCGCTTGGAACGCGCCTCGAAGTAGCGTCCGGCCAGGATGAACGCCGTCACCCCGGCGGCGGCCTCCAGGTAGATGTTGCCGGAGCCGTCGCTGCGCTGGATCGTGAAGTCGAACGGGTGGGTCATGCCGGGGGTGCCGGCGGTGCCGAAGAACAGCGCCCACAGCGACCAGCCGAGCGCGGCGATCGTGCCGAGCGACACCAGCGTGTCCATGGTCGCGGCGCCGTGGCGCAGGTTGGTCCAGGCCGCCTTGTGGAACGGCCAGCCCGCGTACACGACGACCGGGGCGGCCAGCGTCAGCGACAGCCACTGCCAGTTGGTGAACTGCAGCGGGGGGATCATCGCCATCGCGACCACCGGGACCGCCAGGACCAGCGCGGTGATCAGCCGGGCGCGTAGCGGGCCGAGTTCGTCTTCCGGCTCCTCCGGCCCGCCGCCGTTCTCGTTCTGCTGGCGGGGCGGGGCGGGCAGCTGCGCGGTGTAGCCGGCCTTCTCCACCTCGGCGATCAGGTCGTGCGGGGCGATGCCGTCGGGGAAGGTGACCTTGGCCTTCTCGGTGGCGTAGTTGACCGTCGCGGTCACGCCGTCCAGCTTGTTGAGCCGGCGCTCGATCCGGTTGGCGCAGGACGCGCAGGTCATGCCGCCGATCGAGAGCTCGAGCGAGCCCAGGGGCTGCTCCTCGACGGTGGCAGACTCGGTGACGGAAGTCATCGTCTCTCCTCTCTCACGTCACGCCCGCGTCAGTGCGTGTGCTCGCCGTGCCCGGCGGAACCGGACGGGGACTCGTCGTGGCCGCCCTGCTCGCCGGACGCCGGGGCACCGTCCGCGTGGAGGGTGAAGTCCGCGGTGCGGACCTTGCCGTCGTGCTGGAAGTCCAGGAAGAGCCGGTAGTCACCGCGGCTGGGCGCCTCGGCGTAGAAGACGATCTCCGGACCCGGCTGGGTCTTGCCGTCGCCAGGCTCGCCATCGGGGTGCACGTGCAGGTAGGCCAGGTCGCCACCGCGCAGCGCCACCAGGTGGCCGTACGCGCCGAGGTAGGGCTGCAGGTCGGTGACCGGCTTGCCGTCCTTGCTGACCTTGAGCGTGATCCGGCTCGTCCGGCCGGGAGCCAGGTCGCCGTCGAGGGTGACGGTGTATCCGTCCACCGTCGCCGTACGGCTCACGCCCGGCAGGGCCTTCGGCGCGTAGTCGCCCGCGGCGTACAGGTCGGCGCCGAGGGTCATGCCGCTGCCGCCTTCGGGGGCGAAGTCGGCGAACATCCGGTACGCGCCCGCCTCGGGGAGGGTCAGCGGCACCGACCACACACCGTCGCCGGCCTCGGCCGGGTGCAGGTGCTGGAAGTGGGAGAGGTCCCGGGAGACCAGGATGAAGTGCAGCTTCTTTTCGTGCTGCACCTGGTAGCCGGTGACCGGCTTGCCGTCGGGCCCGGTGACCGTGAACCGGAAGTCCGTGTTCTTGCCCGGCTCGGCCGTCGTGGTCAGCGGGGTGAGCGTGTAGCCGTTCTGGGACACCTCGAGCCCTCCTGGAATGGCCGCCGTGCCAGCGGGGGTCGCCTGGCCAGCGGCGGTGGGGGCACCGCCGTGGTCGCCGTGGGCGCTGTGCTCCTCGGCGGCCGGCGGGGTGCCGACGCCTCCCACGGCGGTGCCGACTCCGAAGGTCGCGCCGAAGACCACGGCGAGGCCGAGAACGTAGGCTCCGAGCTTGGCGGGGGTGTTCATCAGCGATCCACCACTTCGTATCCGGCCTCTTCGACGGCGGCGGTGACCGCGGCCGCGTCCACGGGGCCTTCGCTTTCAACTGTCACCAGGCCGGTGGCGAGGTCCACCTCGACGCCCGTGACGCCGGCGACCTCTCCGACCTCTTCCTTGACCGAGCTGACGCAGTGGCCGCAGGTCATGCCCTTGACGGTGTAGGTGGCGGTGGTCATATCGATCACTCCTGTCATTCGTGAATGTCGGTGAAGTTCAGGAACGGACGAGGCGGGCGATGGCGTCGGAGGCTTCCTTGATCTTCGCCTCGGCTTCCGCACCGCCCTTCGCCGTGGCGTCCGCGACGCAGTGGGCCATGTGCTCGTCGAGAAGAGCGAGGGCGAAGGACTGGAGAGCGCGACTGGCCGCAGAGACCTGGGTGAGGATGTCGATGCAGTATTTGTCTTCTTCGACCATCCGCTGCAGACCCCGGACCTGCCCCTCGATCCGGCGCAGCCGCCGGAGGTGCTCCTGCCCGGTGTCGCTGTATCCGGCCATCTCCCCGCTCCTCTCGCTCAGGCTACTCATGTTAACACCATACCCCCCTATGGTATCCCGCCGAGTTCGGGGTACCCGGGCGCGCTCCGGATGGAGCGCGCCCCGTCCCCGCGTCAGGCTCCGAGCGACGACGCCTCCCGCTCCCCGCTCCGCACGGCGGCGGCCTTCCGGCCACGCATCAGCAGGAGGGAGAGCAGGGCGCCGAGCACGGCCACCGCGCCCGCGCCGACGAAGGCGGCCTGGAAGCCGTGGGTCAGCCTGGGCAGGTTCCCCAGATCGGCCGCCCCCTGCGACGTGGCGATCGCGGTCATGACGGCCAGGCCGAGCGCCGAGCCCACCTGGTAGGTGGTGTTGACGATGCCCGAGGCGAGGCCGCTCTCCTCCGGCCGCGCGCCGGACATGGCCGACATCATGGCCGGAATGTAGGCCAGCGACATGCCGACCGCCGCCACCAGCGACGCGGGCAGCACATCGGCGGCGAAGGAGCCGTCAGGGTGGACCAGGGAGAGTCCCCCCACGCCCGCGGCCAGGACGAGCAGGCCGATCACGATGAGCGGCTTGGCCCCGAACCGGCCGAGCAGCCGGGCGGTGATGCCGATCATGAAGATCATGATCGCGATGGTCATCGGAAGCAGCGCCGCACCGCTCGGGAACGCGCCGTATCCCAGAACCTGCTGCAGGTAGAGGTTGAGGAAGTACCACATCGGGATCCACGCGGCGCCGAGCAGCGCCATCGCCAGGTTGGCCGTGGCCAGCCCGGGGGTGCGCCAGATCCGGAGCGGCATGAGCGGCTCGCGGACCGACCGCTGGATGACAAGGAACAGCACCAGCAGCACCACGGCTCCGACGCTCTGGACGACGGTGGCGCCGGCGCTCTGCTCGGGCGCCCGGACGATCGTGAACACGGCGAGGGCGATGCCGGCGGTGACCGCGACCGCGCCCAGCAGGTCGACCGATCCGCGCCTGCCCTGGACGGCCGGAAGCAGCGCGGGGACGGCGGCCAGCGTGGCCAGGCCGATCGGGACGTAGACGATGAACACCCACGGCCAGCTCAGGTATTCGGTGATGACGCCGCCGAGGAACACGCCCGCGGTGCCGCCCGCCGGGGCGGCCGCGCCGTACAGGGCCATGGCCTTGCCGAGTTCGCGCTGGTCGTGCCCGAAGAGCATCATGAGCAGGGTCATCGCGGCGGGCGCGATCAGCGCGCCGCCCACGCCCTGGACAGCCCGGCCGGTGATCTCCAGCGCCGGGTTGCTCGCCGCCGCCGCGACGACGGATCCGGCGACCAGTACGACCCAGCCGGCGGTGAACACCTTGCGCGCGCCGAGCAGGTCGGAGAGCCGCCCGCCGAGCAGCAGCAGCCCGCCGAAGGCGACGACGTACGCGTTGAAGACCCACTGCAGGTCACCCTGGGAGAAGCCCAGGTCGCGCTGCATGTCCGGTAAGGCGACTCCAATGATCGAGGTGTCCATGATGACCATGAACTGCGCGGCGGCGAGCACGATCAGCGCCTGCCACCTGCGCGGATTGACGGCATTCATGCCTGTCTCCTGGTTCTTCGCACCATAGGATGCGAAACGGGGATTGGGTGTGATGACGAGTCCGACCGGCCCCAGGTGGGCGTGCACGGCAATGCACGCCCACCCCTTACGTCCCGGGACGTTCTCCCGGCTCCCGGCGGGGGCCCATACTTCGCGGTCCTGCTGCGCGGCCCCTTGAGGGCTTTCCGCGTGGCCTTCGCTAGGCGGGCGTCCCGGCCAGCTCGTAGCCGGCCTCCTCCACCGCGGCGCGGATCTCCTCGTCGGAGAAGCCCGCTCCGCTGACGGTGACGGCTCCGGCCGCCAGATCGACGGCCACGCCGGTCACCCCGGCGACCTTGCCGATCTCACCGGAGACCGACGAGACGCAGTGACCGCAGGTCATGCCGCTGACCGAATAGATCCGCGTGGCGCCGTCACCGATCGCCACGGTCGTGGCAGCGGCCTCTCCGCTACAGCACGAACATGCCGTGGACATGAGCTTCCCTCCTTGGCCAGATACCCATGGGGGGTATCCATCGGCGAGAAACGTAACATACCCCCTGGGGGTTTCTCAAGCGGTGGGGATCAGGAAGTTGCGGCTTCGAGGACATCCCCGGCGGCGATCCCGCGCTTCAGCCGGTTCAGTTCCTTCGGAGCGTTCACCCCGACGGCGCCCACGAGGACACCGCCCCTGAGGAAGGCCACGACGAAGCTGGCCTCTTCCGGCGCACCGTGCACCGTTCGCGCCTCGTCGGCGAGGTGGGGCAGGCCGGCGGTCTGGATCCGCGCCCCATGCGTGTGCGTCCCGAACGCGGGCACGTCCGCGTACGGCACGGCGCCCTCGGGGCCGGCGAGAAGGTTGCGCGCGGCCACCGCCCCCTGGGCATTGGCGTTGGCCCAGTGCTCCACCCGCACGAGCGCGCCCCCGTACAACTCGTGCCGCCAGCGCGCGACGTCGCCGGCCGCGACGATGGTCGACGTCCCCTCGGCGAACAGCGACGGCGTGCAGACCACTCCGTCGTCGAGCGTGAGACCGCTGCCTTCCAGCCACTCGACGTTGGGCACGATGCCCATGCCCGCGACGACGAGGTCGGCCGGGATCGACCGCCCGTCTTCGAGTCGCACACCGGTCACCCGGCCGTCCCTGCTCTCGAAACCGGCCACCCGGACGCCGGAGATCAACTCGACACCGTTCTTCTGGTGGTGGGCGGCCAGCCACCGCGCCGTGTCCACCCCGAGGACGCCGCGCATGGGGTAGGGCCCGGCGTCGACGAGCGTCACGGTCAGGCCGAGCGCCCTGGCCGTCGAGGCGATCTCCCCGCCGATGAATCCTCCGCCGACGACGACCAGGCTCCGGTGCCCGGCGTCGAGCTCGGCCCGCAGCGCCAGCGCGTCGTCGATCGTGCGCAGTTCGTGGACTCCCCCGGGCCGTTCGGCGAACCGCCGCGGCCTGGCACCGGTCGCGATGACCAGGCCGTCGAACGGGATCTCCGCGCCGTCGTCCAGGGTTATGGAGCCGCCCCCGGTGCTCGCGGTGGCGGCCCCCGGGCTTCTGTCGACGCGCAGCCTTACGGCCCGCCGGTTCCCGAGCCACTCCCCGCCGAGTTCCTCGGCACCGGGAAGGGTCACGTCGTCGTCACCGCGTAGCACGCTCTTCGAGAGTGGCGGACGGTTGTACGGCCGGTGCGTCTCCGCGCCGATCAGGGTGATGTCACCGGCGAATCCCTCGCTACGCAGGGTCTGCACGGC
This sequence comes from Microtetraspora malaysiensis, assembly GCF_050947145.1. NCBI lineage: Bacteria > Bacillati > Actinomycetota > Actinomycetes > Streptosporangiales > Streptosporangiaceae > Microtetraspora > Microtetraspora malaysiensis. The sequence continues at coordinate 1,126,505 of NZ_CP191998.1, read as the reverse complement.
GCGCAATCCGGCAAGGGACGCGCCGACGACCGCGATTCTGCTCATGTCAGCCATGCCGCCGAACCATACCGGGGTAGGGTAGGACTGGCGATGTGATGTGGATCTCACAGTACCTATGGGGGGTATGCCTTGCGGTGTCGCCACCCGCATGACTATCTTTCCCTGGAAGTTACCCACCCGGGGTATTTGCGAAGGAGCGACATGAGCGTCAGCACGTACACCGTCACCGGCATGACCTGCGGCCACTGCGTGGGCACGGTGACGTCCGAGATCGGCAAGGTCACCGGGGTCACCGGCGTCGAGGTCGAGCTGGCGACCGGCAAGGTGACCGTGACCAGCGACAGCCCGCTGAACGAGACCCTCGTGCGGGACGCCGTCGAAGAGGCGGGCTACGAGCTCGTGGCCGGCTGAGCGAGCCATACCGGGCAACCGACGGCCGAGCCGAGGTGGGAATCTCCGCCTTGGCTCGGCCGTAGCTCGTTTCAGTCAAGGTCACGTGAAGCCTCGCGGGATGATTCCGGGATCCGGAGACAACCGGCTGTGGCCTGTCACATGAGTTGTGCCGGATACCCGTAGAGGACACATTCGACGAGGGGGGCGCGTGGGCGAGAGCATGTCGTCGGCCCGATTGGAGCAGTTGGCCCATCGGCTGGAAGAGGCGGTGGACAAGCTGCGCGGTGTCCCCGTCGGCGTCGAGTTGCTGGACGACAGCGAACTCGTCCAGCAGCGGATCGCCGAGGCGGTGCGTTCGGCCCACGAGCTGCGCGCGATGCATCCGGTGGGCTCATCGGAGAAGGGGCGCGAGGAGCAGAAAAGCAGGAGAAGCGTGCTCGACGCCTTGCAGCATGGCATGGCGATGCGCACCATCGTCCACGCGAGCGTGCTGGACGATCCGCGCAAAGCGGCCCGAATCAGGGAACTGCACTCCTCGGGTGACCTCCACCGCGTCGTCGACGAGCCGATTCAGCAGCTGCTCATCTTCGACCGCGCCGTGGCGTTCGTGCGGACGACTCCCGTCCCGTACTCGCCGGGCGCACTGATGATCAGGCAGCCGAGCCTGATCACCACTCTCATCGATCTGTTCGAGCACACCTGGAACAGGGCCCGGGAGGTCACCGAGCCGGTGCTGCGACTGACCGCGCGTGAGCGCCAGGTGCTCGGACTGATCGCCGAAGGGCGCTCCAACAGCGCCGTGGCCCGCGCGCTGTCGATCACCGAGGCGGCTGTCGGGAAGCATGTGGCCGGCGTGTTCGCCAAGCTTGAGCTACCGGCGACCGAGGACGTCAACCGGCGGGTGCTGGCCGTGCTCGCCTATCTGCGCGGCACCGCGAGGTAGTGCCAGGCCTACCTCGTCCTCGTCTTGGCCCCCTTGTAGCGACGATCCGGCGTCCTTTTCAATGAATGACATGCAACGAATGACTGGATTGCTGGTCGGCGCGGTCTTCGGCGCGGTGTTTGTGGTCGTCAACGCACAGAGCCCGCTGAATTCCGTGGCCGCGATTCTTCTGAAAGTGGCTGCCTGCGTGGGGGCCGTAGGTGTTCTGGCCATGTGGTTCGTCTCCGCTCGGGGGGAGCGTGGTTCCGCCGAGGGAGCGCAGCGGAACATGTTCAGCCGTGGCTACCTGTTCGTCGTCGCCGCCGAGGTGATCCTGCTCTTCGGCGGACTCCGGGTCCTCGCGATATGGGGGCGTCCGGTAGAAGGCAACGTGGCCTGGGTGGCGTTGGTGGTCGGCGTTCACTTCATCGCGCTTGCGCCGATCTGGAAAGACTGGAGCATCGCCGTACCCGGTGTGGTCCTCACCGTGCTGGGCACCGCCGGCCTTGTCCTGGCCTCGACGGCCGCCGTCGCCTGGGTGCCGTTCGTCAGCGGGGTGCTGTCCGGAGTAGTGCTTCTGACCGGCAGCGTCGCCCTTGGCTGGCGTGCGGTGACAGCTCGAACGGCCTGAGCGGCATGTGCGTCCTTCCGGCCGCGTGACAGGCTCAGCTCTCCTGGGTGTCCTGCCGAATGCGCGTTCACAGCACCGCGCCGCCGCTCAGCCGGTCGCTGATCAATGAAATGCCGACGATCACCATGCCGGCACCGGACACGCGGCTGAGGACACGCGCGGCCGCGGGCCGGGAGAGCAGGAGGGTGCGTGCCATCGAACCGAGAGCGAGGTAGAACGCGGCGCAGGTGACCGTGAAGACCAGGCCGAGGGCGGTCATCTGTACGGCCAACGGCCAGCTCCGGTCCGGGCGGGTGAACTGGGGAAGCAGAGCGATGAAGATCAGCAGGCCCTTCGGGTTGAGTCCGCTGACTCCGATACCTTGCGCGAGCGTCGCCCACCCAGTTTTGCCCCGCGCTTCCACCACTCCGTCCACGCCGTCCACAATCACGTCGGAAGTCGCAACGTCCGGCACGGAAGGCGCGGCGAATGTCCGCACACCGTGCCAGATCAGATATCCACCGCCGAGAACGGTCAGCACGGTGAGCGCTCTGGGGTTTTCCGCGACGAAGGCGCCGAGACCGGCCGCGACGACGAGCGTGATCGCCGCATAGCCGAGCACGAGCCCGCCCACGGCGGGGACCACCGACCGCCCGCGTAATCCCGCGCCGAGGGTGAACGCCCAATCCGCACCCGGCACCACGATGAGCAGCAGGGCGACACCCCAGAAAGCGAAAACGGAGCTGACGGGCATGGCATCTCCCCTGCGGCAAACGGATCCTATGCGGGACGTTACCTGCGAACAGCCGGAAAGTGATTCCAACTTATTGCTGGTACGGCGGCCCAAATGGAAGAATCCCGCTCATGGACGCCATCGACCGGAAAATCCTTGCCGCACTCCAGGAGGACGGTCGCCTCACCATCACCGAACTCTCCGCACGCGTCGGGTTGACCGTGTCGCCCTGTCACCGTCGGCTCCGCGAACTGGAGCGCACGAAGACGATCCGCGGCTATCGGGCGGTCGTCGCCCCCGAAGCCGTCGGGCTGAACTTTCAAGCGCTCGTCTTCGTGACCATGCGGCAAGAAGACCGCGGCACCCTTCTCGGTTTCGAGGAAGCCGTCGCCGAAATCCCCCAGGTCGTCCAGGCGCAACGCCTGTTCGGCGACCCCGACTACCTCCTGCGCGTCCTCACCACCGATCTCGCCGCCTACCAGCGCCTGGAAGACGACCGGCTCGCCGCGCTCCCCGGCATTCAGCGACTGACATCGACCCTCGTCATGAAGCAGATCGTCGACGACCGCCCCCTGACCGGCCCGGAAAAGTAAGCACGAGAATCCGGACGACACCGCACCGCCTCCGCGGGCTCTCGGCTCCGGGGTGATCGCCCGCATCGCCCGCGCCCTTGGCACGTACGGCTCTGGCATCGTGTCGGCATGGAACCCACCCCGCCGAATCGCGGCCGAGGCCGCATCATCATGCTGAACGGGGCGTCCAGCTCCGGAAAATCAACGCTGGCCAAAGCAATTCAGCGGTCACTCGACGAGCCGTTCCTGCACGTCTCTTCCGACCAGTTCGTGGCAAGTGGCATGCTGCCGGAGCGGCGCGAGGACGAGGGTCCTTTCTCCTGGTGGGACGAGATGAGGCCCCGTTTCTTCCAGGGGTTTCACCACTGCCTGCCGGCCCTGGCCGGCGCGGGAAACGACCTGATCGTGGAACACATCATTGAATTCCGGACGTGGCGCGAATATCTGGCCCACCTGCTGGCCGACTTCGACGTGTTCCTCGTCGGCGTGCATTGTGATCTCGCGGAGGTCGACCGGAGAGAACGCGAGCGCGGGGATCGCCGCATCGGCGAAGGCCGTGGACACGTCGAAATCGACGGCATACACACGTTCGGTCCGTACGACTACGAGGTGGACACCACGCAGGGCGTGTCACCCACACTCGCGCGGTCGGTGGTGACCGCCTGGCGCTCAAGGGACACGCGAGGGGTGCTGGCCTCCATCGACGTCTCCGGCACGGACGCTCCGGCTCCCAGCTGATCGCGGAGTGCCCCGTCCGCGATGGCCGGCCAGGTCAGGCGGTGGGCGGCCCTGCGGGCAGGACGGCGCGCGGGCGGGGCGGCGGCCCCTCCCGGCGGCCCCACTCCCTGGGGTAGCCGAGGGACACCTCCTCGAACGGCACCCCGTCGTAGCAGGTGCTGCGCGGGATGTGCAGGTGGCCGTAGACCATGACGGCGGCGTTGAACCGCTGATGCCACTTGGCGGTGCGCTCGGTGCCGCACCAGAGGGCGAACTCCGGATACCTGAGCACGAAGGTGGGATCCCGCACCAGCGGATAGTGGTTGACCAGGACGGTGGCGAGCGCCGGGTCGCGGCCGGCCAGCCGGCGTTCGGTTTCCGCGATCCGGGCAGCGCACCACGCCTCCCTGCTCGGGTACGGGTCCGGGTGCAGCAGCCATTCGTCGGTACACACCACACCGGCGTGGTCGGCGTGATCCAGCGCCTGCTCCATGGTGGTGGTGCCCTGCGGCCGGAAGGTGTAGTCGTACCCGATGAACAGCGGGGCGACCGTGACCGGGCCGCCCGCGCCGCGCCACACCGGGTAGGGGTCCTCCGGGGTGACCACGCCGAGGGAGCGGCAGAACTCCACGATGTGCCGATAGCGCGCCTCACCCCGGAGCCGCACGGGGTCCTCCGCCGGCGTCCACAGCTCGTGGTTGCCGGGCGCCCACACCACCTTGGCGAAGCGCTCGCTGAGCAGGCGCAGCCCCCACTCGACGTCGGCCATGAACTCGCCCACGTCGCCGGCGACCAGCAGCCAGTCTCCGTCGTTCTCCGGCTGCAGCCGCTCGACGATCTCGCGGTTCTCCGGGTAGCGCACGTGCAGATCGCTGATGGCGAGCAACCTCGGCGTGGAGATCATGGTGGAGATCCTAGGCGTGAATGGGTCAGTCGATCGACCTCCGGGCCCCCGTGTGACGGCTGATCGCGGGCGGGTCGTCGTCCTCCTTGAGCAGCCAGGCGAGCCTGGCCGCGGCGACCGCCTGACGCGGATCGCGGGCGGGCGACTCCGCGACGAGGCGCTCGAACACTTCGATGTCCTCGCTGCCGGGCTCGCTCTGCCCGAACGTCCACAGCGCCTCGTGGTCCTGGGTGTCGAGGACCGCGGACCGCAGCGCCGTGACGAGCTGGTCGCGTTCGGCCCTGATCGCCGGCGCCTCCGACCGGGCGAGCAGCGGGGCGTGCGCCGCCGCCACCGCGGCGCGGATGTCGCCCGAGCGCAGCGCGTCGCGCACGGTCAGGAAGTCGGCTTCGACCTCGGCCCGCAGCCGGTACGGCTTGGCCGTCATGGCGGCCTCGCCGAGCTGGGCCCGGAGCCGGTGGATCTCGGCGCGTACGGTCGTCGGATTGCCGTCGTCGCCGTAGAGCTGCAGGGCGAGCTGCTCGGCGGTCAGCCCGGCGGGGCGCAGCGCGAGCAGCGCGAGCAGCTCGGCGTGCCGGAGGGTGAGCGGCAGCTCCCGGCCGTCCAGCACCGCCACCGGCCGGTCGCCCAGGAAAGACAGCGACAGTGTGGGACGCGGCGACGCCGGGGCCGTCCTCGGCAGCCGGACCAGGTAGCCCTCGGGCAGCGGCTCGACCAGGGCCTCACGGCCGTCCGCGAGCGGCACCCGGTCGCTGCCGGGCCGTATCGCCAGCCGCTCGGGCCACGGCCCGCCGAACGGCTCCGCGGCGATCACCCGCCCCGTCGCGGTGACCAGCGCGCCCGGCTCGCCGCGCAGGCCGATCAGGCGGGGCAGGTGCTTCACCCGCAACCGCTCGTCCCGCATCTCCATCTGCCTGCGCAGGTGGCTCTCCGCGAGCCGCGCGCTGGCGGAGACCAGGGTGACGACGGCGGGGTGCAGCTCGTGCAGCAGCCCGCTGATGTCGATCACGCCGAGCGTGCGCCCGCTGTCGGGGTCGTGGACGGGCGCGGCGGCGCAGGTCCACGGGTGATAGGTACGCACCAGATGCTCGGCGGAGTAGATCTGCACCGGGGCGTCGACGGCGAGGGCGGTGCCCATCGCGTTGGTCCCGATGGCCCCCTCCGCCCAGCCCGTGCCCTCGCACAACCCGACCGGATCGGCGATCCGGCACAGCCCGGCGGGCCCTTCCCGCCACAGGATGGTGCCGGCCGCGTCGGTGACGATCATGACGTACGACGACTGGTCGGCGATGCTGACGAGCAGTTCGCGGAGCAGGGGCAGCACGTCACGCAGCGGATGCGCGGAGCGCACGTCCGGTATGTCCTCCGGCTTGTACACCACCGGCGGGCGGAAATGCTCCGGATCGACCCGCGCCGCGAGGGAGCGCCGCCAGGAATCCAGGATCACCGAGCGCGGCGCCGCCCGCGGCCGGTCCCCGCTCAACATGGCCTCGCGGACCTGCTGCAACACAGAGAACTGCGCGGCCGGATCAGATGCCACATCCACGGTGGTCGCGGCTTTCGCGATCTCAGCGTCCAAGGTGCACTCCGCGGCGACGTCGGCGAGGGCGGTTGCGTCCACCCGAACGAGCGCCCCCGTACCTGGTCTTGCTCACAGCAGCATGCCTTGCCGTTCCGCCCCGAACAAGGGCGATACATCCCCCGTTCATGCCTCTGCAACGGCGGTGCAACGTCGGCACTTTTACCTTTTGCCACATCTCGTCGGTCCAGGACCCAGGAGGGCGAACACATGGCGACATATGCGGCACCAGGGGATTCGGGGAGCGTGGTTACATTTCGCCCACGCTATGACCACTTCATCGGCGGGGAGTACGTGCCGCCGGCCGGCGGTGAATATTTTGCGAACCCGACTCCGGTCACGGGTGCGACGTTTACCGAGGTCGCCCGGGGAACCGCCGCGGACGTCGATCGGGCCGTACGCGCCGCCGAGGGCGCCGCGGTCGCGTGGGGCCGCACCTCGCCGGCGGAGCGCGCCGAGGTGCTGAACAAGATCGCCGACAGGATCGAGCAGAACCTGGAGGCCATCGCCGTCGCCGAGTCCTGGGAGAACGGCAAACCGGTACGGGAGACTCTGGCCGCCGACATCCCGCTGGCCGTCGACCACTTCCGCTACTTCGCCGGAGCGATCCGGGCCCAGGAGGGCGGCATCTCCCAACTCGACGCCGACACCGTCGCGTACCACTTCCATGAGCCGCTCGGCGTGGTCGGGCAGATCATCCCGTGGAACTTCCCGATCCTGATGGCCACCTGGAAGCTGGCCCCGGCGCTGGCCGCCGGCAACGCCGTGGTGCTCAAGCCGGCCGAGCAGACCCCCGCGTCGATCCACGTGCTGCTTGAGCTGATCGCCGACCTGATCCCGGCCGGCGTGGTCAACGTGGTGAACGGCTTCGGCGTGGAGGCGGGCAAGCCGCTCGCGCAGCACAGCGGGATCCGGAAGGTGGCGTTCACCGGGGAGACCACCACCGGGCGGCTCATCATGCAGTACGCCAGCGAGAACATCATCCCGGTCACCCTCGAACTGGGCGGCAAGAGCCCGAACATCTTCTTCGCCGACGTCGCGGACGCACCGGACGCCTTCTACGACAAGGCGCAGGAGGGCTTCGCGATGTTCGCGCTGAACCAGGGCGAGGTGTGCACCTGCCCGTCCCGCGCGCTGATCCAGTCGTCCATCTACTCGTCGTTCCTGGCCGACGCGGTGGAGCGGGTGCAGAAGATCAAGCAGGGCAACCCGCTGGACACCGACACCATGATCGGCGCCCAGGCGTCCAACGACCAGCTGGAGAAGATCCTCTCCTACATCGACATCGGCAGGAAGGAAGGCGCGAAGGTCCTCACCGGTGGCGAGCGGGTCGACCTCGGCGGCGACCTGTCCGGCGGCTACTACGTCCAGCCCACCGTGTTCGAGGGCGACAACAAGATGCGCGTCTTCCAGGAGGAGATCTTCGGGCCGGTGGTCTCGGTGACGAGGTTCGACGACTACGACGACGCCATCACGATCGCCAACGACACCCTGTACGGCCTGGGCGCCGGGGTGTGGTCGCGGGACGGCAACACCGCCTACCGGGCCGGCCGGGACATCCAGGCGGGCCGGGTGTGGACGAACTGCTACCACGCCTACCCCGCGCACGCCGCGTTCGGCGGATACAAGCAGTCGGGCATCGGCCGCGAGAACCACAAGATGATGCTCGACCACTACCAGCAGACGAAGAACATCCTGGTGTCATACTCTCAAAACGCCCAGGGATTCTTCTGATCGAGCGGTCCGTACGCGAGGGGCGCCCCGGGTTTCCCAGCCGCCCCTCGAGTACCGGCCATCCCCGAAGCAGGGAGCCTCGCACACATGGCAGTCAACCGGGTGGACGTCACCGCCGACGCGGCCGTCCTGCTGCGCCGCCTCGCCGGCACGCACGGCCCGCTGATGTTCCATCAGTCGGGAGGATGCTGCGACGGCAGCTCCCCCATGTGCTACCCGGCCGGGGAGTTCCGCACCGGGAACGCGGACGTACGCCTCGGAGATCTCCGGGTGGACGGCGTGGGCGAGCCGATCCCGGTGTGGATGTCCGCGTCACAGTTCGAATACTGGAAGCACACCCACCTCACCATCGACGTGGTGCCGGGCCGAGGGAGCGGCTTCTCGCTGGAGGCCCCGGAGGGCGTGCGTTTCCTGATCCGTTCGCGGCTGCTCACCGACCAGGAGCTCGCCGAACTGGACGGCCGCGAGCAGCAGCCCGTCCCGGCCGAGGAGCGGTGAGCGTGTCCGGCCCGCTTGCCCCGTCCGGCGAAGAAGGCGCGCGTGACACGCCCGGCCCGCCTCCGGACCGCGTACGACCGGCCGACGAGGTGTGGTCGAAGCTCGGCGCCGCGCCCGGCCTCTGCGGCGTCTGCACGCATCGCCTGGTCAACGAGACCCGGCGAGGCACCGCGTACCTGCGGTGCGGACGGGCATCATGGGACGCCCGTCTGCCGCGCTACCCCCGGCTACCGACGGAGCGATGCGTCGGCTACGAAACAAGTGACGGGATCGAAGATGGGTGACTACCAGGACGCCTACGCGGCGAGCCTGAAAGATCCGGAAGCCTTCTGGCTCGCGGCGGCCGACGCGGTGACCTGGTCGCGCCGCCCACAGCGCGCGCTGGACGCCGACCGCACGCCGTTCTACCGCTGGTTCCCGGACGGTGAGCTGAACACCTGCTACAACGCGCTGGACCGGCACGTGGACACGGGGCACGGGGATCGGCTTGCCCTGCTCTACGACTCGCCGGTGACCGGCGCGTCCGCGCGCTACACCTACGCCGAGCTGCGCGACCAGGTGGCGCGGTTCGCCGGGGCGCTGCGCGGGCTCGGCGTCGAACGGGGCGACCGCGTGGTGATCTACATGCCGATGGTGCCCCAGGCGGTGATCGCGATGCTCGCCTGCGCGCGGCTGGGCGCGGTGCACTCGGTGGTGTTCGGCGGGTTCGCCCCGAAGGAGCTGGCCGCCCGGATCGACGACGCCGCGCCGAAGGTACTGGTGTGCGCGTCCTGCGGGGTCGAGCCGAACCGGGTCGTCGAGTACAAGCCGATCGTGGACGAGGCGATCGCCACCACGCCGAACCCCCCGGAGAAGGTCGTCGTGCTGCAGCGCGACCGCGCTCGGGCCCAGATGGGCGAGCGCGACGTCGACTGGGACGAGCTGATGGCGGCGGCCGAGCCGGTCGGCTGCGTCGACGTGGCGGCGACCGACCCGCTGTACATCCTCTACACCTCCGGTACCACCGGTAAGCCGAAAGGCGTGGTGCGCGACAACGGCGGCCACGCGGTCGCGCTGACCTGGTCGATGTCCAACATCTACGACATCGGGCCCGGCGACGTCTGGTGGACCGCGTCGGACGTCGGCTGGGTCGTCGGCCACTCCTACATCGTGTACGGACCACTGCTGGCCGGCGCGACCACGGTCCTCTACGAGGGCAAGCCGGTGGGCACGCCGGACGCCGGCGCGTTCTGGCGGGTGATCTCCCAGTACGGCGCCAAGGCCCTCTTCACCGCCCCGACGGCGGTGCGGGCGATCAAGAAGGTCGACCCGCAGGGCCGCGAGGCGGCGAAGTACGACCTGTCGGCGTTCCGTGCCCTCTTTCTGGCCGGCGAGCGGCTCGACCCGGAGACCTACCGGTGGGCCTCGGAGAAGCTCGGCGTGCCGGTCGTGGACCACTGGTGGCAGACCGAGACCGGATGGGCGATCGCGGCGAACCTCCGCGGCCTGGAGCCGATGCCGATCAAGCCCGGCTCCCCCACCGTGCCGGTGCCCGGCTACGACGTGCGGATCCTGGACCCGTCGGGGCAGGAGATGCCGCCGGGCGACGACGGCGCGATCTGCATCAAACTGCCCCTGCCGCCCGGCACCCTGCCGACGTTGTGGGGCGACGACGAGCGGTACCTGTCGTCGTATCTGTCCCGGTACCCCGACTACTACCTGACCGGCGACGGCGGCTACGTCGACTCCGACGGCTACCTGTTCGTCATGGGACGTACCGACGATGTGATCAACGTGGCCGGGCACCGCCTGTCCACCGGCTCCATGGAGGCCGTACTGGCCGCGCACCCGGCGGTGGCCGAATGCGCGGTGATCGGCGTGCACGACTCGCTCAAGGGGCAGGTGCCGCGCGGCTTCGTCGTGCTGAAGGCCGACGTGGACATCGCGCCGGACGCCCTCCAGGCGGACCTCGTCGCGGCGGTGCGCCGCGACATCGGCCCGGTCGCCGCGCTCAAGGAGGTGACGATCGTGGACGGCCTGCCGAAGACCCGCTCCGGGAAGATCCTGCGCAAGTCGATGCGCGCGATCGCCGACGGCCACGACGAGCCCGTGCCCTCGACGATCGAGGACCCGGGAGTGCTGGAGGCGCTCCGCCCTCACCTGCGCCGGGAGTGACCCGGCCGTACGTCCGGAATGTCGGCTGAGCGGCGAGATCGGAGGCGGCGGCGTGCCGGGCGTGCGAGATGGACTTCTGGCACGCCCGGCGATGTCCGGAGCGCTGGGGTGCGTGGGTCTCGGCGGCTGCGCGGGCGATTCACCGCATCTACGCTGCCGATCATGGCCAAAATTCATGCGGTCGCCACTCTCACGCCTCACTTCCGGGATTTCCTCCCCCTGTGGGTATCCCGGCAGCCGTGGTATCTCGGAACCGGCATCCCGTCGTTGTCTCCGATCGGCTTCATCCGATTCGAAGACCCCGCCGGCGAGGTCGGCATCGAGACGCATCTGGTGACCGACGGCTCAGCGATCTATCAGATCCCGATGACCTACCGCGGCGCTCCCATCGAGAACGCCGGGGCGGAAGCGCTCATCACGACGGCCGAGCACAGCGTGCTGGGAACCCGCTGGATCTACGACGGCGAGGCGGACCCCGTCTGGATCAGCGAGGTCCTCCGCCTGGTCCGAACCAACGGGACCGCCGACCTTGGCCATGAAAAGGGCGCGAGAAAGGCGTACGCGCAGGGCCGACACGTGATGCCGGGTGAGCTGACCGGTGATGCGGTGACCATCGAGTTGAGGCGGGCGCTGACCGTAGATCCCCCTTCCGGCGAACCTGACATCGTGGGCCTGATGACGGGGACCTGGTATCCGAACGGCCCTGACGCCGCCGTCGCCACCGGCTGCCTCGCCGTGGTTCGGCAATCGGGCTGACCGCCGCCCACGACGAGGCCGGGTCTGGCTGCCAATCATCCGGCGGGAGCACCGGTTATCTGGACGACGCCCGCTCCGCGAGGAAGCCGCGGAGTAGGGCGAGGCTCTGGTCGCGGAACTCGGAAAGGCCGTGCTCGATGCCGTGCAGGACGTCCTCAGCCGCGTCCGCCAGCTCCCAGAAGCGGAGCTTGCGCTCAAGACTGTCGGTGAACGGCACGCCGCGAAGCTCCTGCAGCCGCCGGATGAACCCCGCTCCCGTCTCGGACCAGAGGTAACACAGGTCATAGTCCACTGGCGGAAGTCCGCTGGTTGAGCGCCCCCGCGGCATACACGTGAGCAAACAATGAGCAACCAACGGGGGTCTGCTTCTCGGTCCGAGGTCATAACGGATCGAGAAATTGCAGGCCAGGGGCGTCGCGGCTGGATTCGCATATCCCTGGCCCGCGAGCAGTGGCATCTTCGCGCTCAGGCCCGTGCGCCGCGTATCTCAACGGCCTCGCGCCGGGCGTAACGCACTCAAGGGAAGACAATCCTGGCTTGCGGCGAAAGGTGAGTGATCGTAACCATCACCCGGAAGGTGGGTTTATGTCGGAGATAAGAACTTGATCGCCGACGTGTGCGAACAGACGACCGACGCCGAACTCGTCGCCCGGTACCGGCGGGACCCCGACCTGCTTCATCGCCATGCACGCCCCTTCCCCGCGCCGTCGTACGAGACAAGAAGTCGCTCAGGCGCAAGGGCGCCGAGGTGGGCTTCGAGGACCTCGAAAGGCTGCGACAGATCCGGAGGCGTTGAAAAGCGCATTGACGATACTACGTTGAACGATGTAGCTTCCCCGGGTGCCCAGAAGATCATTTCTGTCTTTGGCGGCTCTGCCCACACAGGCACCGCCACGCTCGCCCGAGACGGTCAGGTGCTCGCCAAAACAGATCTCGCCGACTGCACGATCGAGGAGCCGGGGACGTGCACGCTCCACGCCGATCTGACGCCGGAGCCCGCCTCGTGCACGCTGAGCGCGTCGATGCGCAGGCAGGTGCCGCATTCGACGCTGTCCACCGCCGTGGACGCGGTCTGAACGTTCCGGTCGGCGAGCCCGACAAAAGGAACAGAAGCTTCCGCTGATGGCGATGCGTTACGCCCCCGCCGGGCTCGACGCCCCGGCGGCCCATGTGGATCGAGCGCGACGCAGGGGCTCTCAAGGGTGCGGTGAAGTCCGTCCGGCTGTCGATGTCCTCCGACGACGACGCAAGCTGGCAGCGCGTCCCGGTCGGCCCCACCGATTCGGGGTGGACGGCCATGGTGCCTAACCCGCGCACGCCGGGAGTGGCGGCCACCGACGTGTCCGGCACCGGCCTCACGCAGACCGTCACTCGCGCCTACGCCGTCGGATGAGAACGCACCGCCTCGTCCGGTAGCCCGCCCTGTCCGGGCACGGCGCCATCCGGGCTGTGCCACGCCGGCGGCGGTGACGCCTTTGTGGCCGCCCCCTAATCGCACCCGCCCACGCCGACTTTCGCGTTCGCCGGACCGGAACGGGCGAACTCAGCCGACGGGACAACGCCCGCACCGCCGCCGCGCGGCGCTGCGCGGATGTCCTGCGGAGTGCCCGTTCCCCCCGCCACCGCCCTTCGCTTATTGACCCGAGGTGATCTCGCCTTCCATCCAACGCCGAACGGCCTTCCACACGCCTGGCGGCCTGACCGAAAAGAGCGGCTGGCGGGACCCCGGCCGGCACCGTAGCCCTCAGCGTGACCGGCTGCATGAGATCGACGCGCTGCGTATCACCGCGGCCGTCGCTGTGATGACCTACCACTATGTCTTCTCCGGATACGCGGGCGGCGCAAGCCCCCTCTCGTTCCCCGTCGCCGGTGAGCTGGCCAGATTCGGCTATCTGGGCGTAGACCTGTTCTTCATGATCAGCGGCTTCGTGGTGCTGCTCAGCGCCTGGGAGCGCCGCCCCAGGGTCTTCGTGGTGTCGCGGATCGTCCGCCTCTATCCGGCTTTCTGGGTCGCGGTCACGATCACGATCATTGTCTCGATAACACTCAGCCTGGGGAGATATCCCGTTACTTTCGTGCAGTATCTGGCCAATCTGACGATGTTCAATGCGTTACCCAACATTCCCAATATCGACGTCGTGTACTGGACCCTGTGGGCCGAGATCAGGTTCTACGCGCTGATCTTCGTCCTGACCTGGATCGGCGTCACGCGGAGCAGGGTGACCGGCATGTTGTGGGGCTGGCTGGCTCTGACCTTCCTGCTGCAGAGCGGGGTGCTTCCCGCGTCCGTTCACTCCGTCGCCGATCTGGTGGTGCAGTCGCAGTTCTCGCACTACTTCATCGCGGGCATGGCCCTGTGCGTGGTCTACCGGTCCGGGCTGTCCTGGAATCTCGGTGTGATCATCGTGGCCTGCCTCGGCAACGCCGTCTACCGGGGCGTCGAGTTCGCCGGCAAGGTCGGCAACCACACCGAGATCATGGCGGGTGTCGTGGTGGCCGTCATTATTGCGATCTTCCTTGTGATGACCTTGATCGCGCTGCGGGTCACCCGCAACCTGGGCCGTCCCTGGTTCGCCGTCGCCGGGGCCCTGACCTATCCGCTCTATCTGATCCATGCGCACGTCGGCTTTGTCATATTCACCAGGCTCGGCAACAGGGTGCCGCCGCACCTGTTGCTGATCAGCACGATGGTGGTGATGTGCCTTGTCGCCTACGCCATCCATGCCCTGATCGAACGGCCGCTGGCCCCCGTATTTAAACAGGCCCTGAACTTGATCTTTAACCTCGGCCCGCGGCTGCCTCGTTGAGCTGGCTGGGTTTTGGCGATTCGCCGGACACTGGGGCTGCCCTGCGCGTCGCCACGTCCCTGGACCAGCGGAGTTTTCAGGTGAAGGAGTCGCGGCAGCTGTCGGCACCGGCCCAAGTTCCATCGGCTCGGCCTGTCCCGCGCCGTATGCCTCGGCGCCCTTCACACACCCACGGGCAGAGCTGTAAAGGGACTTTCGTCCCGGCGATCCGGGTCTCTGGCCAGCGGACGGCGGCCCCCGCTCGGCGGAGGGTGGATGGAGAGGCGGTGCGGAGACAGCCGGCCGGGGCGATCACTCACCGATGGGACCAGGCCAGTCGTGAAACTCGTTCAGGAGACACCGTTCCGATTCCGGATCGAACGGCACGGGCCGATGCGGGTACCCGGGGTCGTGTTCACCACGCCTGACCTTCTTCCCGAAGAGGAGGCCCTGCGGCAGGTCGCCAACGTGGCGACTCTGCCGGGCATCGTCCGGGCGTCGTACGCCATGCCCGACCTGCACTGGGGGTACGGCTTCCCGATCGGCGGCGTGGCCGCGACGGACGTGGCGGCGGGGGGAGTCGTCTCCCCCGGCGGGGTCGGATTCGACATCTCCTGCGGGGTTCGCCTCCTCGCCGCCGACCTGCTGCGCGAGCAGCTCGCTCCTCGGCTGAACCGGCTGATGGACGAGCTCGACCTGGCCACGCCGCGCGGGCTCGGACGCGGCGGCGTGTGGCCGCTGCCCGGGTCCGCGCAGCTCGGCCGTGTGTTGCGCGAGGGGGCACGCTACGCCGTGGAACAGGGGCACGGGGTTCCCCGCGATCTCGACCGGTGTGAGGATCAGGGCGCGGTCGCCGGCGCCGACCCGGCACAGGTCAGCGGCCGGGCCGTCGAAAGGGGCGCCGTCCAGGTCGGCAGCCTCGGCTCGGGAAACCACTTCCTCGAAGTCCAGGCCGTCACCGAGATCTACGACGCCGAGGTGGCCGCCGCGTTCGGCCTCCGGCTCGGGCAGGTGTGCGTGATGATCCACTGCGGCTCACGCGGCCTGGGGCACCAGATCTGTAGCGAGCACGTCCGTTCCATGGACAAGGCCATGGCGCGGTACGGCATCCACGTTCCCGACCGGCAGTTGGCCTGCGCCCCCGTCGATTCACCGGAGGGCCGGGCGTATCTGGGCGCGATGGCCGCCGCCGCGAACTACGGCCGGGCCAATCGCCAACTGCTGTCCGAGGCGGCCCGGCGCGTCTTCGAACGTGTCACCGGCGCCGCACTCGACCTCGTGTACGACGTGTCACACAACATGGCCAAGCTCGAAGAGCACGACGGCCATCGGCTGTGCGTCCACCGCAAGGGCGCCACCCTGGCGCTCCCGCCGTACCACCCCGGCCTCCCCGCCGACCTGGCGCCCTTCGGCCAGCCGGTGTTCATCCCCGGCACGATGGGCACCGCCTCGCACGTCCTCACCGGGGTGGCCGACGGGCCCGCCTTCCACTCCACGTGTCACGGCGCGGGCCGGGTCCAGAGCCGCCACCAGGCCGCGCGCTCCATCCAGGGCCGCGACCTGCGCGACCGGCTGGAGGCGCGGGGCATCGCCGTACGCGCGTCGTCGTGGCGCGGCCTGTCCGAGGAGACTCCGACCGCCTACAAGGACGTCGACGCCGTGGTCGCCGCCGGCGTCGGCGCCGGGCTGTGCGGCAACGTCGCCAGACTGGTGCCGCTCGGCGTGGTGAAGGGTTGACCCTGTGGAACGGCGCCCCGAACCCGGTTCAGGACCGCCCCCGGCGCAGGGTCACACCACCCTGCCGCACACCGCGGACGTACGCATCAGGGCGTGGGCGCCGACGCGTGCCGAGTGCGTCGCGGAAGCCGTCCGCGCGATGGTTGAGGGATTCGCCGACCTCTCCGACGCGGTTCGCTGCGGCACTCGGTCGTTCCAGGTCGAGGCCGGGCCCCCGGAGGACCAGATCCTGGCCGTACTCGATGAAGTGATCTATGAGATGGACGTCGGCGCCCACGTTCCCTGCAGCGTCGACGTCCGCGAGGACGAGGACGGGCTCCATCTGACCCTGGGCATGGCCGACGTCGCGACCGTCCCCCAGATCGGGGCGGTTCCCAAGGGGATCTCCCTCCATGACCTGCGATTCGACCGCGCACCCGAAGGATGGGTGTGCACGGTGACCGTCGACGTATGACCGAGCGCGTGAGACCTCATCCGCCCAGGTCGAGCGGCTGGTTCAGCGGTCGTGAAATGTGGCCAGCGTGCGGGCCGCGGGCGTGAGCGCGGCGGCCAGGCGTCGGCGGTCGGGCTCGGGCAGCCCGCCGAGGTCGTCGTCGAGGTCGGCGAGCAGGTCGGCCACCACCTCGGCGGCCAACTCGGCGGTGCCGGTGGCCGGGCCGAGCTTGCTGCGGGCCGCGTCGACCCGCGGCGGGGTGAGCCGCTCCACCGCGGCCGCCAGCAGCCAGGCCGGCACTCCCGTCACTCCACCGGGCGGCGGCACGAACGGCCGGGCGCCGTTGTAGCGGGCGTCCTCGGCGAAGTCGGGATGCTTGACCTTCAGTACCGGCCGTGGTCCCCGTTCGCCTGCGTCCCAGGATCCGGCGGGCTTGAGGACGTAGCCTTCGGCCCGGTTGCCGGGGAGTTCCGGAAGGCCCAGCATTCCGGGCACGAGCGTCGGGAAGTCCACCGTCAGCTCCGCCAGCTTCTGCCGCCGGCCGTGCCCCAGCAGCGGCACGCATTCCACGCCCACATCGGCCATCAGCTCCGCCAGCTCGGCGCGGCTCATCCAGCGTGGTCCCGACGGTGTCTCGACGGCACCGTCGAAAGCCAGCCATATCAGGTCAGGGCTGTACCACACGCCGGTCTGCACCGGGCCGATGTCCTCGACCGGCGATACTCGCGGGTGCGGATAGCCTCCTCCGGCCAGCTCCCCATACAAGATCACGATATGTCCGGCGGCCCGGGCCGCTGCCGCCGCCGCTGTCGCCAGCACCGGCCACAGGCGCGTCAGCCCGAAGAACGTCTCCAGCCGATCCTCGCCCAACAGCCCGCGCCGTCCGGCCGCCCGCGCGGTACGGCCGTCGCTGACCAGCGCGAGATGCGCGCCGTGCACCTTCTCCTCGGCCACCCAGCTCCCGCCGGGCAACGGCCCGTCGCCGAACCGCTGCGGGATCTTCGGGTACCACACGGTTCTGACCTCCGTTCCGTGCCCGGACACTTCGGCGGGCAGCTTCTCCGACGCCCACCTGGAGATCAACTCATTTTCCGGCTCCGAATCGCCGTTCCCGATCCAGCTCGCGGACCGGACCGATTTCAGTCTGCTCATTTGGGCAGGAAGAAGGTCCTTTTCGACCTGCCGGGATAGACCACGACCAGATGCTCCTCGACCGGCACATCGGACGGGTTCATCACGGCTTCCTGCTGGTTGCGCGCGTAGATGCGGACGCGGTAGTGGCCGGGGCCGGAGCCGGCGAGGTCGGGCAGGGCCTCACCTTCTTCCCACGACGTGAGCGACAGCTTTCCGGACGGGCTGCCGATCCCGGTCTCGACTGATGGTCAGCATCGATTCCGGGAGCAATCGCAGCGCCATGGGCAACAGCGCCATCGCGGTCGCGACCGTCCAGAGCCGGAACCCGCGTGACCGCCACATGTGAATCCGACTCCTCACCACCCGAAATAGACCAGAGGCACCTTATCCGCAAAAAGATCAAAATGTAGGGCGTTGCGTTTCCGCCCCAACCACTGCCGCTCCTCCGGAAAAGCGATGGCGGCACCCATGACGATCGTCATGGGTGAAGTCACGATTCACGCCACTTATCGGCAAAGAGCGGCGAATCTACTGTCGAAGGCATGGAGAACTCGGCAGTCCTCTTTCACGAGGTGAGCAAGCGTTTCGGCGCGACGCGGGCCCTCGACCACACGAGCTTCACGGTCGGTCGAGGCGAGACGGTCGCCCTGCTGGGACACAACGGCGCGGGCAAGTCCACCGCGGTCGACCTCATGCTCGGGCTCCGCCGCCCGGACGAGGGCGACATCACCATCCTCGGCACGTCCCCGTCGCGGGCGGTGGCGAGCGGCCGGGTCGGCGCGCTGCTGCAGACCGGCGGCCTGCCCGACGGGGCGACGATCCGCGACATCGTACGGCTGGCCTGCGGCCTGTACGGCGGGAAGCGCCACGTCGGCGAGGTCCTGGAGCTGGCGGGGCTGACGGAACTGGCCGGCCGCCAGGCGACCGAGCTGTCCGGCGGCCAGGCGCAGCGGGTGCGGTTCGCCATCGCGGTCTCCGGCCGTCCCGACCTGCTGTTCCTCGACGAGCCGACGGTCGCTCTCGACGTGGAGGCGCGCCGCGAGTTCTGGGCCGTGGTCCGGGGCGCGGCCGAGGGCGGCGCCAGCGTGGTCTTCGCCACGCACTATCTGGAGGAGGCCGACCAGTTCGCCGACCGGGTGGTCGTCCTGAGCCACGGCCGGGTCGTCGCCGACGCCACCCCCTCCGCGATCAAGGCGATGGCGGGGGGCCGCACGGTCCGCTGCGTGCTCGCCGCGCCGGACCCGCAGCGCCTGCTCGCCCTGCCGGGCGTGGTCGACGTGACGATCCACGGAAACGACGTACTGCTCCGCACGGACGACGCGGACCGGACCGTCGAGATGCTCTACACCTCGATCGGCGGCGTACGCGACCTCGAAGTGACCGGTGCAGGTCTGGAAGAAGCCCTTATCTCTCTCTCGTCGAGGAAGGACCAGTCATGATGTCGTTCATGCGGTTTGAGATCACCCGTACGGCGCGCAACGTGAAGTACCTGATCTTCCTGATCGCCGTCCCCGTCGGGTTCTACCTGCTCTGGGGACGCCAGAGCGGCGAGCAGGACGGCGTGCAGATCTCGGCGCTGGCGCTGGTCGCGATGGCCGTGTACGCCGCGACGGGCGGAGCGCTCATGGCGGCCGGGGGCGGAGTCGCCGACGACCGGGCCCAGGGGTGGATCCGGCAGCTCAAGGTCACCCCGCTCAGCGACGCCCAGTGGCTGGCCGGCCGGATCGTGCTCGGCGTCCTGATGGTCCTGCCCGGCGTGGCCGGCGTGTCCCTGGCGGGGCTGCTCGCCGGCCACGTGCACCTGCCGGCCGGGCGGTGGGCCGCGCTGATCGGGCTGTTGCTCGTCGGCTCGCTGCCGTTCGGGCTGCTCGGCCTGTTCCTCGGTCTCATCCTGCGGGGCAAGACCGCCCAGCTCGGCATCGTCGTCGTCTTCTTCGCGCTCGCCGTGCTCGGCGGGGTGATCGGAGCGGGCGCCCTGCCCGGAGTCTGGGAGAAGATCCGGCAGCTCACCCCGTCCTACGGGCTCGTCCAGGGCGGCAACGCGGTGATCGCGGGGCACGCGCCCACGGTCACACAGGCCGGCGTGCTGGCCGTCTGGACCGTCGCCGCCGGTGTCGCCGTGATCCTGCGGTGGCGGCAGAGCTCGGGCGCATGAGCGCCGTGTCCGACGGGCCGGCGGACGGCTCCGCGCAACGGATCACCTCGGTGTGGTCGGCGCGGAGCTGGTCCCGTTTCATCCTGATGATCGTGGCGACGGTCTTCGCCTCGATCGTGTACGTGAACGGTGCCCACCCCGCGTGGGCCGTCGCTCTCACCCTCGGGCTCGCCGCGCTGACCGCCGTCCTCGGCGTGGTGACCCGGGTCGTCCCGGACGATCGGGAGAGTCACTGGCTCCTCGCGTTCGGAGCACTGGTGGTGCTCGCTCTCGGGCTGGTGGCGTCGACCGGCCCGGAGTGGGCGGTGAACGTCGCCTGGGCGACCTCGGCGGCGGGATGGAGCCGCAGGAAGCACACGAAACCGCTGATCCTCGGCATCGGCGCGGTGACCGGGATGCTCGTTCTCGCGCACGGCGCGGACGCCGGACAGACCCTGATCCTCACCGCGTTCGTCCTGCTGATCGGCATGTTCTCGGCCCAGGCGCGCCGAAGCGCCGAGCTGATCGACGAACTCCGGAGAACGCGGCGGGAGCTGGCCCGGCTCGCCGTACTGGAGGAGCGCAACCGCATCGCCCGCGACCTGCACGACCTGGTCGGGCACAGCCTCTCGGTCGTCGCGGTGAAGACGGAGCTCGCCCGCCGCCTGCTCCCCGTCGACAAGGAACGGACCGACGCGGAGCTGAAGGACATCGACGCGACCGTGCGCCGGGCCCTCTCCGAGGTGCGGCAGGCCGTCACCAGCTACCGCCAGCCCACACTCGCCGCGGAGCTGTCGTCCGCCGTCCAGGCAGCGGAGGCGGCGGGCATCGCGTGCACCGTACGCGCCCCGGACACCTGGGACCTGCCGGTGCCCGTGGAGGGCCTGCTCGCGTGGACGGTGCGCGAGGGGATCACCAACGTCCTGCGGCACAGCGGCGCGTCGTCGTGCGTCATCACCGTGTCCGCGGACCCTTCCGTGTCGGTGGAGGTCGCCGACGACGGCTCGGGCGCCCCGGACGGAGGACGCCCGGGCAACGGCCTCGCCGGGCTGAGCGAGCGGGCCCGCGCCCTCGGCGGGTCGCTCACCGTGGGACGCCGCGACGGAGGCGGCTTCCTGCTGAGGATCGAGGCACCGAAGGAGACACGATGACGATCCGCATCCTGCTGGCCGAGGACCAGACCATGTTCCGGGGCGCGATGGCGGCGCTGCTGTCGCTTGAACCCGGCTTCGAGGTGGTCGGCGACGTGGCACGCGGCGACCAGGTCGTGGGCGCCTGCGAGGCGTTCCGTCCCGACGTGGCGCTGCTCGACATCGAGATGCCCGGCATCGACGGGCTGGAGGCGGCCAGGCGGCTGCGCACGGCGGTACCCGAGACGAAGGTCGTCATCGTCACCACCTTCGGCCGGCCGGGCTACCTGCACGCCGCACTCGCCGCCGGAGCCAAAGGGTTTCTCATCAAGGACACCCCGATCGAGCAACTGTCGGCCGCGATCAGGAAGGTCGCGGAGGGCGGGCAGGCGATCGACCCGGCGCTGGCCGTCGCCGCGCTCAGCGAGGGGGCGAGCCCGCTCACGCCGCGTGAGAGGGACGTGCTCGCCACCGCGCGCGGGCACGGCACCATCGCGGACATCGCCCGTGACCTCCACCTCTCGGCGGGCACGGTGCGCAACCACCTGTCCGCGGCCATCCAGAAGCTCGGCGCGCGGACCAGGGCCGAGGCCGTGGAGATCGCGGAGCGCAAGGGCTGGCTCTGAGCGGCTCACCCACCGCTCAGGAACCCCCGGATCACGTGTCGGGCGATCTGACTGCCGAACCCACCCCAGACCAGGTCGAACTGATGGTCCGCGTACGGGATCTCCACCAGCTCGTGCCGCACCCCGACATCGGCGAGCCGGGCGGCGAAGGCCCTGGTGTGCTCGGCGGGCTGAAGGATGTCGCGACCTCCCTGGATCAGCAGCGTTCTCGGCAGCCCGGGCCGGATGTACGTGCTTGGCGACGCACGCTCCCAGTCCTCTTCAGCCAGCGGCCACGTCTCCTCGGCGAGCAGCCGCCGCACCGCCTCCGACAGCCGGAACGCGGACGGTATCTCGGCCGTCGCGTCTCCCGGTCCGAACCAGGAGACGACCGCAGTCGGCTTCACCTCGGGAACGTCACAGGACGGCGGCAGCTCGGCGGCCGTGGTGAAGGCGGCCAGCAGGGACAGGTAGCCGCCGGCCGACTGGCCCATCAGCGTGATGCGCGTCGGGTCCGCGCCGTATCGCTCGGCGTTGCGCACCACCCACCCGAGCGCGCACTTTACGTCGCCCGGCGAGGACTTCCAGTCGTACGGCCGGAAGAAGCGGTAGTCCACATCGAACACAACGTGCCCCGAGTCGGCCAGCCAGGCATCCCAGACCCTGGTGGTTAATTTGTGACACACGGGCGGATGTTGATGATCTGGGGCTGTCTGGCCGGGATCATGCGGTGTGCGGCTGTTCCCCCGTCCCGGCCGCGAATATGGAGCAGTCGTGTCGATGCAGCCGCAGCCGTGGCCGCAGATTCCGGAGATGACCGCGCGGGTGGCGCGCGCGGCCTCGGCGAAGGGCGCGTATCCGCTGGCCATGCGGGTTCGAGATGAGCTAGGCGAACTGTTTGCCGATGCCGAGTTCGCTGAAGCGTTCGGGACGCGGGGCCGCCCGGGCCTCTCCCCGGGCTTGCTCGCGCTGGTCACGGTTTTGCAGAAGGTGGAGAACCTGACCGACCGGGCCGCCGCTGACCGGGCCAAGTACGCGATGGACTGGAAGTACGCACTATCGCTGGAGCTGGACGATCCCGGGTTCGACCACACCGTGCTGAGTGAGTTCCGTACCCGGGTGGCCGAGCACGGCCTGGAGGAGAGGGTCCTGGATCTGCTGCTGGCCAGGCTGGCCGCAAAGGGCCTGGTGAAGGCTGGTGGTATGCAGCGAACTGATTCCACGCATGTGATCAGTGCGGTGCGGGATCTGAACCGGATCGAGCTGGCGGGTGAGTGTGTGCGGGCGGCGCTGGAGGCGCTGGCCGCGGCGGCTGCGGGCTGGGTCGAGCAGGTGCTGGAGGTGGGCGGCTGGTCGCGGCGGTATCACGCCCGGGTGGACTCCTGGCGGCTGCCGACCTCGGCCACCAAGCGAACCGAACTCGCCCTCGCGTACGGCGCGGACGGATATGCGCTGGTGGAAGCCGTTTATGCGCCGTTCTCCCCACCCTGGCTGCGGCAGTTGCCCGCCGTGCAGGCGCTGCGGGTGATGCTGATCCAGAACTACACCCGGGTGACTGGCAAGGACGGGCGGGAGGTGGTCAAAAGGCGGCAGGCACTCGATGAAGGCGGAGAGGGACTGCCGCCGGGCAGATGGCGTCTGACCTCCCCGTATGACACCGACGCCCGCTGGGCGGCCAAGGGCGATGACCTCGTCTGGAACGGCTTCAAGGTCCACATCAGCGAGACCTGCCACACCATGGCCCGCAGTTCGGCCGGCAGTTCCCACTCGATGGAGGCAAGCGACGGGCGCGATGTCACGAACAGGGACCCGGGCAACACAGACCCGGTGAGCGAGGAGCCGGAGAACGGGGAGGATCGCCTCCCGCCCAACCTGATCACGAACGTGTCGACCACGGACGCGACCGTGCCGGACGTGGCGATGACCAGCATCATCCACCAGGCGTTGCGGCGGCGCGGCCTGCTGCCGGCCGAGCACTACGTGGACTCGGGGTACGCCGCCGCGGAGCTGCTGGTCACCTCTCGCACGGTCTACGGCCTGGCGTTGATCACCCCGGTCCTGCTCGATCACTCCTCGCAGGCCCGTGCCGGTGCAGGGTTCGACCGCACCGCGTTCACGGTCGACTGGAAGAGCGAGCAGGTCACTTGCCCGCAGGGCCAGGTCAGCGCCTCGTGGAGCCCGTGCACCCAGCGCGGTGCCGAGGCGATCGTGGTCAAGTTCCCCGGCGAGAGCTGTCGGGCATGCCCGGTCCGGGCTTCGTGTACCACGGCGCGGAAGGGTGGCCGTCAGCTCACGTTGCGTCCGCGTGAGCTGCAGCGAGCCCTTGATCAAGCGCGCAGCGAGCAGAACACCAAGGATTGGCAGGCCAAATACGCTCTCCGCGCGGGAGTCGAGGGCACTATGCATCAAGCTGTCGCGGTCACCGGGATGCGCCGGGCCCGCTACCGGGGTCTGAAGAAGGTCCATCTCGACCACGTCTTCTCCGCGGTCGCACTCAACCTGATCCGTCTGGATGCCTGGTGGAACGGCCATGCGCTGGACCGCACCCGCACCAGCCACCTCGCTCGACTCGAACTCACCCTCGCCGCCTGATCGAATTAGCCACCAGAGTCATCCCACCGGGGAAACGGGCTCTGTGGTGCGTCCTCCGCCCCGCCGTGCACGTTGACCACCACGGGGAGCCGTCCGGCCACGGGGACCGTCGCTGCGGGTCGCCAGACGTCGAGCATGAGGTCCTCGCCCCCGACACGGGCGTACCGGATCGTCTCGTCGGGGCCGCGCCCGGCGGAGGTGGACAGTCCGTCGAGATATCCGGCCAGGCTGAGCGGGACGCCGTGCTTGCGAGCCGTTCCCCACGCGGAGACCGCCGGGAGAAGGGCTGCGACGAGCATCGCCGCGTTGACCGCTCCGAGCACGGCCGCCATCCGGCGTCCGCCGGCTGACAGACCGCGCCCGCCTCCAGGGCGTTTCCGTCCGGCGATCACCGCGAGCACGACGCCCGCCACCGCGACGGCCGCGAAGACCAGGCTGAACTCCAGCACCAGCAACCCGATCGCCCACAACTCCAAGCTCGGCATCGGCAACAGCGCCGTCGCGGCCCCGGGCAGCAGGATCGCGGCGAAGAGCCCTGCGCCGGCCAGCGCCAGCCGACGCCCCCACGGTCGTCTCTCCTTGTGCTGATCGGCCATGTACGCCTCGCCCCCCGGGGTTAGAATACGACTGTATTTAATACGACTGTACTCGGAAAGCGGGATGCGTGACACTGGAGGCGTGCCAAAGGCTGTCGATCATGATGAACGCCGTCGCCACGTGACGGCCGCGCTGCTGCGGATCACCGAACGCGAAGGACTGGAGGCTGCCAGCGTCCGCACAGTGGCGGCCGAGGCGGGATGCTCCGTAGGCGCGGTGCAGCGCTACTTCAGCACCAAGGACGAGATGCTGCACTTCGCCCTGCGCACCGTCGTTGAGGCGGAGCGGGAGCGCCTCCGGCACATCCGCCTGGGGCCGGGCGGGATGCCGTTCCCCGACGCGCTCCACGCCACCCTCCTGGAGCTGCTCCCCCTGGACGCCCGCCGACAGGGCGAGGCGCGCATCTGGGCCGCCTTCTACGCCAGGGCCGCCGTCCACCCGGAGTTCGCCGCGGTGATCGACGAGCTGAACCGGGAGGCGCGCGACAACCTGTGCACCGTCTTCGCGTACGCCGAGTCTGTCGGCGAACTACGCCCGGGACAGGACCACAACGCGCTCGCCCAGCTCGTCCTCGCGATCATGGATGGGCTGATGTGGTCCATCCTGATGCACCCCTCCGGCGCTCACCAGGATCATCTCTCAGCCGTCGACGCCGCGGTGGACCTCGTCACCGGCCGCTCGAAATGAGCCGCCCCGACAAGCGCGGGTGATGCTTGGCTGCGGTTTTGCCCCCCAAATGTGATCACCCATTACTAATGTGATCAATGTGCGGAAAACGATCACGGCGGCTTTTGCCGCGGCAACATTGCTGCTCACCTCCGGCGCCCCCGCCTTCGCGGCCACCAGTACGCATTCGCACACGACCTCGGCCGGCTGGTGTCAGAAAAAGCAACCGTCAGGCAGGTACTACTACCTGCACAAGAAACACTGGGACTGCGTCTCACCCGGCGCCTTCTGTTCCACCGCCCAGCGCAACGCCTACGGATACTCCATGCGGGCCGCCGCCCACGCCAAGCGATACAAGTGCGTCAGATACCCCAGCAACACCTGGCACTGGAAGCCGAAGCCCTGACCGCTCGCCGACATTACCGACCGGACGGCACCGCCGAGTTCTCCCTCGGCGGTGCAGCTCTTCTCTCCCCGGCCATCTGGCCCGCCGGCTCGCGGCGGGGACCGGACGACGGCCACCTGTAGCATGCCGCTGGCCCGATCGACCGAGCACCACTCCACAAAAGGAGCGCCTCGTGCGAGACATCACCGTATTCAGCGGCAGCGCCCACCCCGAACTCGCGGCCGAAATCTGCGCCCAGTTGGGAACGCCGCTGCATCCGGTCCAGATCAAGCGTTTCGCCAACGACTGCCTGGAAGTGCAGCTACAGGCCAACTGCAGAGAACGCGACGTGTTTCTCATCCAGCCTCTCGTCCCTCCGGTCCAGGAACACCTCGTCGAGTTGCTCCTGATGCTGGACGCCGCCCGAGGCGCCTCGGCCGCCAGGACGACCGTGGTGATGCCCCACTTCGCCTACGCCCGGTCGGACAAGAAGGACGCCCCCCGCATCTCCATCGGCGCGCGCCTGGTCGCCGACCTCCTGGTCGCCGCGGGGGCGAGCCGCGTGCTCACGATGACCCTGCACTCACCCCAGGTCCACGGATTCTTCAGCGTCCCGGTCGATCATCTGCACGCCCTGCGCGAGCTTGCCGCGCATTTCCGCCAGTACGACCTCTCCAACACGGTCATCGTCTCCCCCGACCTGGGCAACGCCAAGGAGGCCGCGGCCTTCGCCCGGCTCCTGGGCGTCGAGGTCGCGATGGGAGCCAAGCAGCGGCTGAGCGACGACCGGGTCACCATCAGCTCGGTGATCGGCGATGTCACGGGCAAGGACATCATCGTCCTGGACGACGAGATCGCCAAGGGCACGACGGTGATCGAACTGCTGGACCGGCTCCGGGAACGCAAGGTCGGCTCGATACGCGTCGCCTGCACCCACGGCCTGTTCGCCGGCGGAGCGGTCGACCGCCTCGGCAGCCAGTCCGATGTGGCGGAAATCGTCTGCACCAACACGGTGCCGGTCCCGGCGGCCGCGCCCGGTTCCAAGCTCCGCGTCCTGTCGATCGTGCCCGCCCTCGCCGAGGCCATGCGTCGCATCCATGACGGCGAATCGGTCAGCGCCCTGTTCGACGCACCTTGACGGCATAAATCACGCCATAACGCGGTCCCAGCCATCCAGCCGAGGGCCCAGGTCAAGGAGCATCCCTCGACCTGGGCCTCATCTTTCCCGGAACACCCCGACCGGGCTCAGACCTGCTTGAGGAACCCGCCGTCGACGGCGAAGTCCGCTCCGGTCGTGCTGGCCGAACGGGGTGAGGCGAGCAGGGCCACCACGTCGGCGATCTCCTGGGGGTCGACCAGACGACCGGTCGACAGCTTCATCATTTCGGGTGCCACCTGGTCCATGACGCTGTCGCGATCGGTTCCGGCCTGGGCCGCGATGATGTCGGCCGCGCCGCCGCTCTCGGTCCACCACGCCGTACGCACCGGGCCCGGCGAAATGGTGTTCACCCGGATGCCCTGGGGAGCGAACTCCTCGGAGAGCGCCTTGGTCAGGTTGTTGAGCCCCGCCTTGGCGGCGTTGTAGTCGACGTTCATGGGAGCGGGCAGGCGGGCGCTGCCCGAGGAGATGTTCACGATCGAGCCTCCGCCGCGGGCCAGCATCGGCGTGATGGCCGCCCGGACGGCCCGTACGACCGAGAACAGGTTGAACTCGAACATGACCCGCCAGTCCTCGTCGTTCGGGGCCAGGAACGAGAAGCGCGGCAGGGCCACGCCGGGCGGCGGTCCGCCGGCGTTGTTCACCAGGATGTCGAGCCCGCCGAACTCGGAAACGGCCCGCTCCACGATGTGCCCGGGAGCCTCCGGGTCCGTGAGATCGGCCGGAACGTGAACCAGGTCGCCGGCGAGCGCGTCCAGCTCGGGGGTGCTCTTCCGCGAGGCGGCCACAACGTGGACACCCTCGCCCAGGAGAGTGCGCGTGACGGCCAGACCGATGCCCTTGGACGCGCCGGTGACGACGGCGACCCGGCCGGAAAGCTGGAGATCCATATGTACTTCCCTCGTCGTGATTTCCGCCCGGAAAAGGCGGACGGTTTCGTTATAAAAACCGTACGAGCGGGCGCGTGACGAGGACCGGCGCGATTCAGACGAATAATTGCAGCGGAAATCGGACCGGCAATTCTGCGTCTCCGCGCATACGCCTCGAACGCGACAACGCCGGCGCCGGCTCCGGAACCCCTCATCGCTCTTCTCCCACGGCGGAGCGGCGACCCGCGCAACGCCTCCGAGCCGGAGAAGTCGCAAGGTCCCGTGCCGTAGGGACCGAAGTCCCTGGGCCGACAGCCGGCGCCCCCACAAGGCTGGGAGAACAGGACACGTCCCATTGGGGGGTGGGATCCGATGACACTTCACGAGTCCGGTACGGGGAGTACGGCCGAGGAGACGCACCGGCTGACGGTCGAACTGGACCTTCTCAAGGGCCGGGTGAGCCGCCTGGAGCAACAGGTCCGGACCCTGGCGGAGGCGAACCTGGCCCTCGCCCGCGGCATGGAGGCGAACCCGCTGGAGGAACCCGACCAGACACGCCCCGCGCACAGCGCCCGGCTCGCCCACGAACTGCTGCTCGCCGCCGATCTGGTGCCCCCGAAGGCCGAATCGGAGTAATCGCCGGTAGCCCGTACCGCCACACCGGCCGCCGCCCACCGCGGAGCACCGAGCGTGCCGTTCTCCGGGCCCGTCTACGGGCAGGAGGGCAGTGGTGGAAGGGCGAGACATGGAACGTGGCCGCTTGCGGGTGTATCTGGGCGCCGCTCCGGGGGTGGGCAAGACCTACGCCATGCTCGAGGAGGGGCAGCGCGTCAAGGCCGGCGGCGCCGACGTGGTCATCGGGCTTCTCGAATCGCATGGCCGCCGGTTGACGGCGAAGATGGCCGAGGGGCTGGAGGTCGTCCCCCGCCGCACCGTGATCTATCGGGGTCGGCCGTTCACGGAGATGGACACCGAGGCGGTGCTGGCGCGCCGGCCGCAGGTGGCGCTGGTGGAGCAGATCACCGGCATCCGGCAGTCCGAGGCGATCCCCGACGAGGTGGTCCGCCGCGCGGACCAGATCGAGCTGGTGGACCTGACGCCGGAGGCGCTGCGCCGCCGCATGGTGCAGGGATACATCTATCCGGCCGACCGCGTCGACGTGGCGCTGACGCATTACTTCCGGCCGGGCAACCTCACGGCGTTGCGGGAGCTCGCCCTGCTGTGGCTCGCCGACCGGGTCGAGGAGGGCCTGCAGCGCTATCGGGTCGAGCACGGCATCGCGACGCCGTGGGAGACGAAGGAGCGCATCGTGGTCGCGCTGTCCGGCGACGCCGCCGAGCAGGCGCTGATCCGGCGCGCCGCGCGGATCGCCGATCGGACCCCCGGAAGCGAGCTGCTCGCGGTGCACGTGATCCGCACCGACGACGCGCCCGGGGCCGACCCGGCGGTCCTGGCCGGTCAGCGGGCTCTCGTGGAGTCGCTCGGCGGTTCCTATCACCAGGTGGTCGGCGCCGACGTGGCGGCCGCGATCCTGCAGTTCGCCCGCGCGGAGGACGCCACCCAGCTCGTCCTCGGCGGCGCCGGGCGCGGGCGGCTCGCCGCGCTCCTGCTCGGCGACCGGGTGGTGGACAAGGCGACCCGGATGGCGGGCGCCATCGACGTCCACGTCCTGCCGCACAAGCGGAAGACGCGCGCGCCCGCCATGACGTTGCCGTCGCTCACGCGTGGCCTGGGGCGCGCCCGGTTCTGGTGGGGCGTCACGCTGGCGGCGCTGCTGGTGCCGGGCCTGACGCTGGCGCTGGTCTGGCTGCCCGGCCCCGGCCTGGCGGGCGTGCTCCTGCTGTACCTGCTGGCCGTGGTAACCGTCGCGCTGGTCGGCGGGCTGTATCCGGCGCTGGTGGCGGCGGTCGGCGCGGGCGTGCTGGCGGACTACTACTTCGTCCCGCCGATGGGCTCGCTGGCGATCGGACGGCCCGCCAATGCGGCCGTCCTGGCGGTGTTCGTCGTGGTCGCGTCGATCGTCAGCGGGGCGGTGGAGCGGGCAGCGCGCAGGTCGCGCGCCGCCGCACGCTCCTCCGTGGAGGCGGCGACGCTCTCGGACCTGGCGGTCGGCGCGCTGCGCGGAGGGAACGATCTCCCCGCCCTGCTGGAGCGGGTACGGGTGACCTTCGGGCTGGACTCGGTCAGTCTCCTGGAGAGCGACGGCGCGGGCGGGCACCGCTGGTTCGTCGTCGCCAGCTCGGGGTCCATGCCGCCGGAACGTCCCGAGGACGCCGACACGGAGGCGGCGACAGGAGGCACCCTGGTGCTGGCCGGGCACGGCCGTTCTCTCGACGCCGGCGATCGGCGCGTTTTCGCCGCGTGCGCCGCCCTTGTCGCGGCCAGCCTGGAGGAGCGGCGCAGCGAACGGCGGGCCGAGGAGCACCTGGCGGACCGGCGGCGCACCGATCTGCTGCGGACGGTCGCCGGCGATCTGGAACCTGAGCTGGCGGTCGCACGGCACGCCGTAGAAGGACTGCGCGACCGGACGGCTCCCCATACGGAGGACGAATGGGACGAGCTGTGCGCTCAGGCCGAAGGCGCCGTCGAGCGGGTCCACGGTCTGGTCGCCGATCTCGTCGACGTGAGCCGCCTGAACGGGGCGCTGGACGTCTTCCTCCGCCCGGTCGACGTCGGCGACGTCCTGATCGTCGCCGTCGACGATCTGGGGCCCGGAGGGCACGACCTGGTCCTGCGCCTGCCCCAGGAACTACCGAATGTGATCGCCGACGCCGTGCTGCTGACCCGGCTGATCACCTACCTGGCCGCCGACGCGCTGCGGCGGAGCCCCGCGGATGCGGCGCGTCTCCACATCGAGGCGGCCCAGGTGGACGGGCGCGTGGAGATCCGGTTGGTGGATCACACAGCCCCCGTCCCCCGGATGTGGGAGCGGGACGCCGATGGGCGTCCGGTCGGCATCGTGCCCCGCGTGTGCGCCGACCTCGCCCGGGCGATCGGCGGCGTGCTGCGCTGGGAGGAGACCGCGGGCGGCGGTTGCACCGCCGTGCTCAACCTTCCCGCCGCCGCGTCCCGTGCGCCGGCCGCGCACGACGTGGTGCGTCCGGGTCGCTCAGGAGGCGGCGGCTACGCGGGCGCGTAGGTCAGGCAGTCGGCCTCGCTCCGCGACTGCCCGACGACGATTCCGGGAGCCTGGCATTCGAGCTGCGTGTTGTGTCGGCAGTCGGACACCTTGCACGCGCCGACCCGGCCGGTGGTGGCGGGGTCCCCTCCCTTCGAGGAGATGCCGAAGAAGGTGTCGCACTGGGCGAGGTGCGTGTCCCCGATCGTGATCGCGAGCGCGTGGCAGGCGCGATCCCGGTTGTACGCGCACGACTCGACCTGGCACTCGTTGACGGTGGGCATCTCCATCGCTGCGGCTCTCCCAAGGATCAGGGGCCGCCCCGAGGAGCCTCCCCGCTCGTCTGTCCGTCCGATTCGCCAGGTGGCACATGGGCGCACACCCGGCGCCCCTCTCGTACCGCTCGGCAACGCCCTTCACGCCCATGCCGCGCCCAACTCTTCGACAAGGTCGCGCAGCCGCCGGGCAAAAAAACTGCCCCG
Organism: Microtetraspora malaysiensis; assembly: GCF_050947145.1. Taxonomy (NCBI): domain Bacteria; kingdom Bacillati; phylum Actinomycetota; class Actinomycetes; order Streptosporangiales; family Streptosporangiaceae; genus Microtetraspora; species Microtetraspora malaysiensis. Next base: position 1,095,106 of record NZ_CP191998.1, on the reverse strand, counting down.
GTCTCACCGCTGATCCAGGCCGGGCATCTCCTCGATCGCCATCCCCCGGGAGAGCATTTCCTTGAGCGCCGTCTGGTACAGGCAGTGGCTCAGCCTGGCCAGGGCGCGGGCGGCGGCCAGTTCGTCGCCGACCTCCGGAACGAGCCGGTCGTCCGGACTCCGGCGGGCGTGGCCGGCGCCGGAGACGCTGACGCCGTCCGCGACGGCCAACGCGGCACGGGCATGGGTGTCGTCGCCGTGCTCGCTGATATCGATGACGACGTTCCACCGTTTGTCGGTCATCCTCGAACTCCTTCGCCCCGATCGTCCGCTCAGCCGGCGATGTCCTCCGGGCCGATGGCGGACAGCTTTCGCGTCAGGTCGGCCAGTGCCCGGGCGATCGCCAGCTCGTCGCCGATGCCGGGGACGGGAGCGTCCGTCGGGTCGCGGCGCGCACGGCCGACTCCCACCACATGGGTGTCGTCCCCGGTGGACAGGACCGCGCGAGCAGTGGTGGCGTCGTCGTCCTCGTCGACGTAGATCCGGATGCTCGACTGCTTGGCTTCCATGGTCGCCCCCGTCCCATGGTGTGGACGGCACGTGCCCGTCGCCGGCGCCGCGCGCCACTCACGTTTCCATCCCACGCCCTGACGACCCGCGCTCCCCAGAGGCGAAGGTCCCGCCGTACGGCGTGGCCGGTCAGCCTGCCGGGAAGCGGCCTCGGCGGTTTCCGGCCCCGGCACGGGCTCCCGTGCCCTGGGCTCCGTTCCCCCGCACGCCCGCGCGGAGCCTCCCTGGTACGCGGGGACTGTCACCGAGTGGGCTCGATCATTCCTGCGGCTCACCGGCAGGATGCGTCGGGCCGGCCATTCCGGCGGGCAGCAACAGGAAGACCTTCCTCTCCAGGCGGTCCATCCTGCCCCGCCGTCCGAAAACCAGTCCGGCGGCGAAGTCCACGAACTGCTTGGCCTCGCCGTCGGGCAACCCCGTCAGATCCATCACCACCGGGGTGCCCGTACGGAAGTAGTGCCCCACGTACAGCGCCTCGTTGTAGTCCCGCGGACGCAGCGTCTTGATCACCGCTCCAGTCTGCCCCCGGGGTGGCGAGCCGCCAAGCGCATCCCCTGCGGGCGTACGCGAGGCGGAACCTCCGCGCTTGCCGCCATCATGCGGGGATGAGGGCCGCCGGAGCCGTGGCTCGCCGAGCCGCCACGTGCCCAGCCTTGAGGGCTTCCGGTTCAGCCGGCCGCGTTCTCGCCCGCGAGCATGCCCGCCGGGGCCCGCCGACGGGCCGGGATCGCCAGGGCCAGCAGCGCCGCCACCAGCGCCGCGCTGCCGCCGATCACGAAGCTGGTACGGAACCCGGTCATCGAGGGCACCGAAGCCGGCCCCAGAGGCACCACCATGTGGCTGAGCACGACGCCAACGACGGCGCTGGCGCTCGACGTGCCGATCGAGCGCATGAGGCTGTTCAGCCCGTTCGCGGCCGCCGTCTCCGAGGCCGGCACCGCCGACATGATCAGCGCGGGCATCGCGGCGTACGTGAACGCGATCCCCGCCGAGATGACCGCGGAGATCAGGCCGATCTGCCACACCTGCCGGGTCATCCCCAACGCCATCGCGTACCCGCTGAGGATCACCAGGCAGCCGATGACCAGCGAGGTCCGCGGGCCGCTGGCCGCCGAGATGCGCGCGGACAGCGACGAGAACACCACCATCACCATGCCGCCGGGCAGCAGGCACAACCCGGCGGCCACCATGGACCGGCCCAGGCCGTACCCGGTGGCCTCCGGCAGTTGCAGGAGCTGCGGGAGGACCAGCGCCTGCGCGTACATGGCGAACCCGACCACGACAGAGGCGAGGTTGGTCATGAGGACCCGGGGGCGCGCGCTCGTCCGCAGGTCCACCAGCGCGTCACGGGCACGCAGCTCGTACCGGCCCCATACGAGCAGCACGAGTGGCGTCGCGCCGAAAAGACCGAGCGTGACGGGGCTCGACCAGCCCCAGTCGCCGCCCTTGGAGACAGCGAGCAGCAGGCAGATCAGCCCGGCGGAAAGTCCCAGCGCGCCGACGACGTCGAAACGGCCGCCGCTGCGCAGCGGAGACTCCGGCACCAGGGCGACCACCAGTACCAGCACCACCACGCCCAGTCCGGCGGACGCCCAGAAGAGCACGTGCCAGTGGACGTACTGTGCCACCGCTGCGGCGGCCGGCAGGCCGAGCGCCCCGCCGATGCCCATCGAGGAGCTCATCAGCGCCATCGCCGAACCCAGCCTCGCGGGCGGCAACTCGTCGCGCATGATGCTGATGCCGAGCGGGATCACCCCGATGCCGAACCCCTGCAGCGCCCGCCCGGCGACCATGGGCACGAGCGAGCCGCTCAGCGCGCACACCACGGACCCCACGACCAGCAGCGCCAGGCAGAGCAGCAGCATCCGCCGCTTGCCGTACATGTCGGCGAGCCTGCTGATGACCGGCGTGGCCACCGCGCCCGCCAGCAGCGTCACCGTGATCACCCAGGACGCGTCGGAAGCGGTGGTCCGCAGCAGAACGGGTAACTCGGCGAGCAGCGGAAGCACGAGGGTCTGCATCAGGGCGACCAGGATGCCCGCGCAGGACAGTACGGCGATCACGCCTCTGGCGCGTCGTGAGCCGATCTCAGCGCCTTCCTCTTGACCGGTCAGTGACGTCGCGCTCAAAAGGCCTCCGCTTGCGGATCCGGCGGAGCGGCCTATATCCCGACACCGCAGTCTCGGTGGTACATGTCATACGCATCATGCACAATCGCTCATGTCAGGACTCAGGCGGGCCTCACTCAGCGCGCCCTGGCCCCCGCGCCGCGGCTCCTGAGGCCCTCTCCCACACCGGGATCCCCGGAACCCGGCGGCCTGCGTGAGAGTCGGCCCCCGATACCATCGGCGGCGCAACCGTGCGCCATTCTTAGGGGCAATTGATCGTGGAAACCTCCCGCCTCCAGGCGATCCGTACGCGCATGGTCAAGCTGGCCGCCGCGGCCGTGGTCCTCATCGTGCTCGGCGTCATCACGCTGGCGCCGGACGGCCGCCGGGAGGGGAGCGCCGTCTCCCCGTCCGATCTCGTCTCGTTCCGCCCCGACGGGACCATCCTGATGGCGCTCCCCGGCGTGGCCTCCCCCGTCCTTGAGGTGTACGAGGACTACCAGTGCCCGTACTGCCGCGACTTCGAGCAGCTCAACGGCGGCACCGCCAGGGATTGGGCGGCGCAGGGCAAGGTCGCGTTGGTCATCCACCCCTTCACGGTGTTCGGCGAGAACTCCGGCGTGACCCATGACAACTCGCGCCGGGCGCTCATGGCGTCTCTGTGTGTCACCGATCCGCGCAAATGGCTCGCCTACCACGACGAGCTGTACACCCACCAGCCCGAAGAGACGCAGGAAGGCGGCTTCGCCGTCGAGGAACTGGTGCGGTATGCCAAGGGGGTCGGCCTCGCCGAGGAGGAGTTCGCCGCCTGTCTGAACTCGGACAAGACCTCCGCCCGTGCCGACGCACTGTCGAAGCTCGCGTTCGCGCGCGGGGTGCAGGGCACGCCCACGATCCGCCTGGACGGGCGCGACCTCGACTGGACCAAGCCGTGGGCCGCGCCCGTACAGCAGGCGTGACCCCGGGGCCGTGAACGGCCCCGGGGGACGGCCCCGCACCGCTCCCTCGACTCCTCCGGCGAACGGTTGCGGACCGCGCGCTTCAGACGGCCTTGCTGAGGCTCTCGAACTCGTCGTCGGTCAGCTCGACCTCCGCCGCCGCCACGTTCTCCTCCAGGTGCGCAACGCTTGACGTGCCGGGGATCGGGAGCACCACCGGCGAACGGCGCAGCAGCCAGGCCAGCGCGAGCTGGGCGGGCGTCGCGCCGTGCTCCTGGGCGATGCTCGCCAGCGGGCCGCCCGGCTTGGCCAGCTCACCGGTCGCCATCGGGAACCAGGGGATGAAGGCCAGCCCCTGCCGCTCCGCGTACTCCAGCACGGCCTCCGACTTGCGGTTCGCCAGGTTGTACAGGTTCTGCACTGAGACGATCTCGGTGATGGACCTGACCTGCTCGATCTCCTCGACCGAGACCTCGGACACCCCGATGTGCCGGATCTTGCCCTCGGCCTTCATGTCGGCCAGCACGCCGACCTGGTCGGCGACCGGCACCTGCGGGTCGATTCGGTGCAGTTGCAGCAGGTCGATCCGCTCCAGCCGCAACCGGCGGAGCGACATCTCGACCTCCTGCCGCAGGTATTCCGGCCGCCCGACCGGGTGCCACTCCCCGGGACCGGTGCGTACGAGCCCCGCCTTGGTCGCGATCACCAGCGATTCACCGTACGGGTACAGCGCCTCGGCGATGATCTCCTCGCTGACGTAGGGGCCGTAGGAGTCGGCGGTGTCGATGAAGTCGACCCCGAGCTCCACGGCCCGGCGCAGCACCGCGCGCGCCTCGCCCCGATCGCGCGGCTCGCCCCAGACGCCCGGCCCGGTGAGCTGCATCGCGCCGTATCCGAGCCGGACGACCGGCAGATCCCCGCCGAGAAGGAAGGTGCCGCTGCGTTGCGCCGGAAGGCGCTCCGCCTGTCCTGCCATGTGCCACCCCTAAGAAGGTCGTAAGACGTGTCCCACCCAGTCTCCGTGTGCCACGAAACCGGCGTGATGGAGCCCCCGGCGGAGACGACCCGCATCCGTCGGCGGGAAGAATGTCGGTCCCGGTTGATAGACCTGCCGCATGGAAAGTCTCACTGATCAGGCCGCCGGTGTGGAGGAGTTCCTGCGGATCGTGCGGGGGCTTCCGGAGGCCGAGCTTGGCGCCCCGGGGACTCACGTCGGTGTGAAAGTACGCACCAAGGGGTTCGCCTATCTCAACGAGGACAAGGGCGTCGCGCTGGTGAAGGCGGAGCTGGAAGAGCGGGAGGCGCTCGTCGGGCAGGACCCGGAGGTCTTCACCCGCTCCTACACGTCGGGCCGCTTCGGTTGGGTGGAGATCCGGCTGGACAGGGTGCCGCCGGATGAGCTGGCCGAACTCGTCACCGAAGCGTGGTGCCTCACCGCCCCTCGGCGCCTGGTCGAGGAGTACGAAGCCGGAGGGTGAGCCTGCTCGGCGACCCCACGGCGTTCCCGCCGTCGGCAGGAACGCCGCCAGGTGGCCGGCAGCTCAGGAGCGTTGTCCGCCGCCGGTGGCGAGCTCCTTGACGCGGCCCACCACGCCTTCCTCGGGCGCGAGCGGGGGCGTGTCCATCCCCCAGCCTCGCTGCAGGCCCTCAAGGAACTCCTCCAGCGCCTGCCGCCCGTTCCTGAGCGGGTGCCAGCCGAGCTCGTCGTGGGCCCGGGAGACGTCCATCAGGGGGATCTTCAGCGCCATCTCCAGCAGGCCGGGCGCGGCGGGCACCAGGCGCAGGTGCCAGCCGGCCGCCAGCGCCGTCCTCGCCACCAGGGCGGGCATCCGCACCACCCGCGTATTGAAGATCTCCGCCAGAATCTGCGGCGTGATGACCGGGTCGGCGGCGAGGTTGAAGGCGCCGATGACGGGCCGGGTCACCGCGAGCCGGTAGGCCTCCGCCGCGTCCTCGGCGTGCAGCACCTGGAACCGCAGCCCCGGGATGTCCGGCACGAAGGGGACCTTCCCCGGACGGACCAGCCGCCCCGGCACGAGCGGGCCGGCGAAGATCCGCCGCTGCTCGCTGGCCGCCTCGCGCTTGAAGATGAAGCCCGGCCGCATCCGGACGGCCCGGATGTCGGGGTGGTCCCGTTCGAAGATATCCAGCAGCCGCTCGACGTAGGCCTTCTCCCGTCCGTACGCGGCGTCCGGCCAGCCGTGGGTCGGCCAGGTCTCGTCGACGGCCTGCTCCTTCGGCCCCGGCGAGTACGCTCCGACGGACGAGGCGTAGACCAGCGTGGGCACGTGCGCCTTTCCGACCGCGCGGAACACCCGCTCGCTGCCCATCACGTTGACCCGCCAGGTCGTCACCGGATCATGGGTCGGCTGGAACAGCCAGGCCAGGTGGACCACGGCGTCGGCGCCGGTGAAGATCTTGGCCAGGTCCGCCGTGGCGATGTCGGCCGTCCGCCACTCCGTCTTGCCGGGCCGCCACCCGGGAAACCGCCGGGCGACGCCCACGATCGAGCTGACCTCCGGATCCGCCTCCAGCGCGGAGACCAGGCTTGTCCCTACGTTGCCGGTCGCTCCGACCACGACTACTCGCATGCGCCCCCGCTGCCCCGGGCAAGGCCGTCAAAACCTTCCGGCCTGGGGGTTCACCCGTTTCCCGCGCGCCGCGTACGGGCATGAGCCGATCTCTGGGGAAGAAGGGTGCTCATGCTGAGGATGCTGGTGCGCGGCGCCGCCGGGGGCGCCCTCGCCACCGTGGCGCTGACCGCGGTGTCGCTGGCCGGAGATCAGGCCTGGATCATGCGTGACCGGCCGTCCGGACGCGTCGCTCCCGGCCCGCCGCCCCGCCGCCGGGCCCGGCCCACCGAGTCCCTCACCCATTTCGGGTTCGGCGTGGCATCCGGAGCCGTGCTCTGTGCCCTGTCGCGCGGGCGGGCCGGCCTGCCGCTCGGCGTCGGGTACGCGCTGGCGGCCTGGGCCGCGAGCCAGCGCGGCTGGGTGCCGCGCATCGGCATCCTGCCGCCGGAAGCCCGCGATGACTCCTCCCGCACCGCCGTGCTCGCCGCCGGCCATGTGGTGTACGGAATGGTCCTCGTGGCCACGGTCAACCACCTCAGCCGTTCCTGAAAATCCGCTCGGGAAGACGAAGCGCGCTGTTGGCAGGAACCCGCGATGCGGCGCACCGCTGTGGTTGGTCTTCTCATCGCTTAGGAGGATGCGCGACCTGCCGTCCGACGACACGAGGGTTCCACTGAGCGTGATGACCTCGTAAGCCCAGCGACCCGGGCTGAGCATGAGGGTCTGCGAGCAACAGAAAGGCCCGCCAGGTGATTCACCTGGCGGGCCTTCGGCCTGGTGGAGCTATGGGGATTTGAACCCCAGACCCCTTCGATGCGAACGAAGTGCGCTACCGGACTGCGCTATAGCCCCAATGCCTCGACTAGATTAGCAAACATTCGGAGTCGCTCGCGCCAACCCCGTCGATCCCCCTCAGTCGCCGACCGCACGCCTGTTGGAGTACTGGTCGGAGTACTGGTCGAAGACCGGGACCCGCTTGCGCGCCTCCAGCATGATCACTTCCGCCTCGCGGGCCATGGCCTCCATGGCGCGCCGGCGCTCACGCTGCTTCGCGAGCCGCTCCGCGCGCGCCTTGGCGGCCAGCTCGCGCCGCTCCGCGTCCACGCGCACGGCGACACGCAGCACGGCGAGGTACGCGACAAGGAGGACGCCTGAGGGCGCCACGGCCCACCACGGCATCACCCTGACGGCGGCGGTGACGGTGGAGGCGATGACGAGCAGGATGCTCCAGAGCATCCGCCTGCGGCGGCGGGCGATGATGAGCGCGCGATGCCGCCGAGCGGCCCGGCGTGCGCGCGCCGCGCGGTCCTCCCGGGGCCGGTCCGCGCCGTCGGCGGCCGGAGCCGCATCCGAGCGGTCCGCCTTGTCTTCGGCGTCACCGGCCGCCTCATCCGCAGAGGACACCTCCTGGGAGGCACCGACACCCGAGGCCCCCGAATCAGCGGACAGGGCGCCCTGCCTGGCCGCCTCCACGACGGGGGCGGGCAGCGGAACGGTGAGCGGAGCGGAGCCCGCATCCGCGTCGGCCTCCTGGACGGACTCCGGCTGCGGACTCTCGATGACCGTGTCCGCGTCAGCCGCGGGCTCGGCGGGCTCGTCCTCGTACAGGTCGTCGATGGCGTGCTTGTCCCTGCGCAACCACATCGGCAGCAGAACGCCCAGCCACATGACGACAATGGCGAGGTAGAGGAGGACGCTACCCATGCGACCACCTCCGGAGATGCCGAGCACACCTGCGGACTCTGGACGTCGGAGATGTGCTCACGTCACGCACCGTAAGACTGCGTGTCACTGATTGACGAGCATTCGATGCGGTGTGTCGCGAGATCGTCAAAGCTCTTCATGTAATTTGATCCCGGTGAGTGATCACCGGAAACGCTCACTGTCCCGGGGTCGTCTCCGTGCGCCTGGACGCGGCGGCCTCGCGGGCGCGCCGCCACTGGACGAGGAGCCCGCGCGGGACGTCCTCGACCGTCAGCGCGTAGCAGATGTGGTCCCGCCACGCGCCGTCGATGTGGAGCTGGCGCTTGCGGACGCCCTCCTCCCGGAAGCCGAGCTTCTCCACCACTCTGCGGCTGGCGTGGTTCTCGGGCCGGATGTTGGCTTCCAGGCGGTGCAACCCGGTCGTGAAGAAGCAGTGGTCGACGGCCATGGCCAGCGCGGTCGGGATGATGCCGCGCCCGGCGAGCGCGCCGTCCACCCAGTAGCCGACCTGGGCGGAGCGGGCGGAGCCCCAGACGACGGCGCCCACGGTGAGCTGCCCGGCGAACTGCCCCTGGTAGGTGACCACCCAGGGCAGCGCGAGCCCCTGCCGCGCCTCGCGCCGCAGCGTGCCCACCATCGACACGTACGGCCCGAGGCCGGTCCGGAAGAGCGGCGTCTCGGGGTTGCTCGGCTCCCACGGGCGCAGCCAGTCGGCATTACGCAGCCGCGTCTCCCGCCAGGCCCGGACATCACGCAGCCGCAGGGGGCGGAGCCCGACGGGCCCCTCGGTCAGGGCCGCCGGCCAGCCGCGAAGTCGATCCACGGGTCAATCATCTCCCGGAAGACGGCCAGGGCGCCACGCTGGTGCCGGAACCGGTCACCGGCGGTGGTCGCCGCCCCGGATCTGGTCCACGGCGTGGGCCAGGATCGGGGCGAGCACCGCCATCCCGTCGCGTACGCCGCCCGAGGAGCCGGGCAGGTTGACGACCAGTGTGGACCCCGCCTGTCCGGCGAGACCGCGGGACAGGACCGAGGCGGGCACCTTCTCGCGGTTGGCCTGCCGTACGGCCTCGGCGATGCCGGGGATCTCGCGGTCGAGGACGCGGCGCGTCATCTCGGGTGTGAGATCGAGAGGCGTGAGGCCGGTGCCGCCGGTCGTCACGATGACGTCGTAGCCGTCGGCGAGGCCTTTCCGGAGCGCCACCTCGACCGGCTCCCCGTCGGGGACCACGGCCGGGCCGTCGACGGTGGCGCAGCCCGCCTCGGCGAGCAGCCTCGCCAGCAGCGGCCCCGAGGTGTCCTCGTAGATCCCGGCGGAGGCGCGGTTCGAGACGGTGATCACGAGTGCTTTCACGGCCGCGTCCAGACGCCGGTCTTGCCGCCGGTCTTCTCCTCGACGCGCACACCGGTGATGACGGCCGCGGGATCGACCGCCTTGACCATGTCGATCAGGGCGAGCGCCCCGACGGTGACGGCGGTCAGCGCCTCCATCTCGACGCCGGTGCGGTCGGCCGTCCTGACCTTGGCGGTGATCTCCACACCGCTGTCGACGACGTCGAGCACGACCTCGACCCCTTGGACGGCGATCGGGTGGCAGAGCGGGATGAGGTCGGGAGTGCGCTTGGCGCCCATGATCCCGGCGATCCTGGCCACGCCGAGCGCGTCGCCCTTGGGGACGTCGCCGGCGCGGAGCGCGGCCACGGCGGGCGCGGCGAGCAGGACGCGCCCGGTGGCGGTCGCCGTACGGATCGTGACGTCCTTGGCGGAGACGTCCACCATGCGTGCCGCGCCGGTTTCGTCGATGTGCGTCAGGTCGTGCGTCGTTTCGCCCGCCGGCTCGCGGGTCGGGTCGCTCATCTCTCCTCCTCGCCCGGTACGGCGCCGCGTACGCGGGTCAGGCCGCGCCCGCTCACAGCGGGATCACGTCCACTTCGGCTCCCTCGGGGAGCTCGGTCACGTCCTCCGGCACGACGACGAGGGCGTTGGCGGAGGCCAGCGCGGCGAGCTGGTGCGAGCCCTGCCCGACGACGGGGGCCACCGTACTGCCCTGGGCGTCCTGCGTCAGCACGGCCCGCAGGTAGGAGCGTTTCCGCGCGGGCGAGCGCAGGGACGCCGTCATGGTCGCCCGTACCGTCACGGGAGGCCCCTCGGGCAGGCCGCGCATCTTGCGCAGGGCCGGCTCGACGAAGACCACGAACGACACGAACGACGAGACCGGGTTGCCGGGCAGCGTGAAGATCGGCACCTCGTCGTCGCCGACCACGCCGAAGCCCTGCGGCATCCCGGGCTGCATGGCGACCTTGTCGAAGACGACCTTGCCCAGCGGGGCCAGGGCCTCCTTGACCGGCTCGTACGCGCCCATGGAGACGCCGCCGCTGGTGATCACCGCGTCGGCCCGGACGAGCTGGGCCTCGAGCGATTCCAGGAACCGCTTCGGGTCGTCGGTGACCGCCCCGGCGCGGTAGACCTCTCCCCCGGCCTCCTGTACGGCGGCCGCCAGCATGAAGCTGTTGGACTCCCAGATCTGGCCGTGGCCGAGCGGCGTCCCCGGCTCGGCCAACTCGGCTCCGGTGGACATCACCACGACGCGGGGGCGGGGCCGTACGAGGACCCGGCGGCGGCCGGCCCCGGCGAGGATGCCGAGCTGCGCCGGTCCGATCACGGCGCCTTCGCGCAGCACGATGTCGCCCGCGCGCACGTCCTCCCCTGAGCGCCGGACGGCGTTGCCCGCGGGCACCGGCCGGTGGACGGTGACGCGGGCTGTGCCGCCATCGGTCCATTCGACGGGGACGACGGCGTCGGCACCCGCGGGCACGGGCGCGCCGGTCATGATGCGCGTGGCCATGCCCGGCCCCATCGCGCGCAGTTCGCTGTCTCCCGCCGCCACCTCCTCGATCACCGGGAGCACGACCGGTGTGCCGGCCACGTCGCCGGCACGTACGGCGTAGCCGTCCAAGGCCGAGTTGTCGAAGGGAGGAAGCGCCACGGGCGAAGCGACGTCCTCGGCGAGCACGGTGCCGTGCGCGCGTTCGAGATCGACCTCGAGCGGGGCCAGCGGCCGCACGGTCGCGAGGATGTCGGCGAGGTGCCGATCGACGGATTTCATGCCTCTAGGATCCCGCTAGGACCCCGCCTGGTCGAGGAACTCACGCAGCCACGGGATGAACTCCGGCGCGAGGTCGTCGCGCCCGGCCGCGAACTGGACGACGGTCCGCAGGTAGTCGAGCTTGTTGCCGGTGTCGTAACGTCGGCCGCGGAACAACACGCCGTGGACGGGCCCGCCCTCGTCGGGGCCGCGGGAGGCCAGCGTGCGCAGGGCGTCTGTGAGCTGGATCTCGCCGCCACGGCCGGGCGGGGTGTTCTCCAGCACCTCGAAGACTGCCGGGTCGATCACGTAACGGCCGATGACCGCCCAGTTGGACGGCGCCTCGTCGGCCGGCGGCTTCTCCACCAGGTCGGTCACGCGCACCACGTCGTCCTGCTCGGTGGCCTCGATGGCGGCGCAGCCGTACAGGGAGACCTGCTCGCGCGGTACCTCCATCAGGGCGATGACGCTGCCGCCGTAGGTGCCGCGTACCTCGATCATGCGCTTGAGCAGGGGGTCACGGGGGTCGATCAGGTCGTCACCGAGGAGGCAGGCGAACGGCTCGTCGCCGACGTGCTGCTTGGCGCACAGCACGGCGTGGCCGAGACCCTTGGGCTCTCCCTGGCGGACGTAGTGCATGGTGGCGAGGTCGACGAGCTCCTGGACCTGCGAGAGGCGCTCCTCGTCGCCCTTGGCCCGCAGCGCGTCCTCCAGCTCGTACGCGACGTCGAAGTGGTCCTCGATCGACCGCTTGTGGCGGCCGGTCACCATCAGAACATCGAGCAGACCAGCGGAGACCGCTTCCTCGACGACATACTGAATGGCCGGCTTGTCGACAATCGGCAACATCTCCTTGGGCGTCGCCTTGGTCGCGGGCAGGAACCGGGTGCCGAGACCCGCCGCCGGCACGACAGCTTTCGTTACGTTCTCAAAGTCAGCCATGGTGGAACACTAATGGAGCAGGCTATGGACAAGATGAACCTGCGGCGACGGATTCTTAACACACGGTCAGGACTCGATGAGAAAACCTTGCGCGATTCGTCCGCAGCGGTCAGAGAGAACCTGCTCCAGCAACCCTGGGTCCAGATGGCCGGACTGGTCGCCTGTTACTGGTCGATCGGGTCCGAGCCGTCGACGCACGGCCTCGTCCTCGCCCTGTGGAAGCACGGCACGACCGTGATGCTGCCGGTGCTCCAACCGGACAACGATCTCGACTGGGCCGTGTACGACGGTCCCGACTCCCTCGCCCCCGGGCCGTACGGGATCATGGAGCCGGTGGACACGCGACGCGGCGTGGACGCGATCAAGACGGCGGCGCTGGTCATCGTGCCCGCGCTCGCGGTGGATCCCGCGACGGGCGTCCGTCTCGGGCGTGGCGGCGGGTCCTACGACCGCGCACTGGCCAGAGTGGGACCCAACGTCCCGACCGTGGCACTGCTGCATGAAGGGGAGCTGATCGAGGGGATTCCCGCCGAATCGCATGATCAGCGAGTCATGTTTGGGGCTTTACCGACCGGTATTATTCGGATGCAACAAATGTGACGCCAGCGCCGTCGGAGCGCGAAAGGGGGGCAGGTGGGGCTGAACGTATGGCTGCTCCTGTCCGCCATCGTCGTGATCACGGCAATCGTCTCAGTCCGCCTCGCCCATCGCACCGGCCTCCCCAGCCTGCTGATCTACCTCGGCCTCGGCCTGCTGCTGGGTGAGGCGGGCTTCGCGCACATCCACTTCGAGAACGCGGCCCTCTCCCAGCAACTCGGTCTCGTCGCGCTCGCCATCATCCTCGCGGAGGGCGGCCTCACCACCAACTGGCAGAGCGTGCGCCGCGCGGTGCCCTCGGCCCTGGTCCTGGCCACGGTCGGCGTCGCCGTCAGCATCGTGGTGTTCGCGCTGGCCGTGTACAACGTGCTCGACATGAGCTGGCGGATGTCGCTGTTGCTCGGCGCGGTACTCGCCTCGACCGACGCGGCGGCCGTCTTCTCCGTGCTGCGGCGGCTTCCGCTGCCGCCGCGGCTCGCGGGCGTGCTGGAGGCGGAGTCGGGTTTCAACGACGCGCCGACCGTGATCGTCGTGACCATGCTCAGCCTGCCCTCCGAGCCCCTACCGTCCGTGTGGGAGATCCTGGTCAACGCGGCGTACGAGCTGGCGGCGGGCGCGACGCTCGGGCTGGCGATCGGGCCCCTGGCGGCATACCTGCTGCGCCGGGTGGCGCTCCCCGCCTCCGGCCTCTATCCGATCGCCGTCATGGCCGTCGCGTTCCTCACGTACACGGGGGCCGTGCAGCTCCACGCGAGCGGTTTCCTCGCCGTATATCTCGCGACCCTGATCATCGGGAACAGCCGGCTGCCGCACCGGGCCGCCACCAGGGGCTTCGCGGAGGGCTCGGCGTGGCTGGCGCAGATCGGGCTCTTCGTCATGCTGGGCATGCTCGCCAGCCCGGCCGAGCTGCCTCAGACGATCGTCCCCGGCCTGCTGGCGGGCTTGGTCCTCGTGCTGCTCGCCCGCCCGATCTCCGTCGCCGTCAGCGCCCTTCTCGTACGTCTCGCCCGGATCGACCGGATCTCCTGGAGAGAGCAGGTCTTCCTCTCCTGGGCCGGGCTCCGCGGCGCGGTCCCCATCGTCCTGGCCACGATTCCGTGGGCGGACGGCATGATCGGGGCCAAGGGGGTGTTCAACGAGGTCTTCATCATCGTGGTCGTTTTCACGCTGCTGCAGGGGCCCACCCTGTCCCTCCTGGCCAAGGTGCTCGGCATCAGCGCGGAAGGGGAGGCCCGGGACATCGACGTCGAGGCCGCGCCACTGGAGGAACTGAAGGCCGACCTGCTGCAGGTGCGAATACCCGTCGGCTCGCTGATGCACGGCGTGGAGATCTTCGAGCTGCGACTTCCGACGAACGCGGCGGTGACGATGGTCGTACGCGAGGGACGCTCCTTCGTCCCGACGCCGACCACGCAGTTGGAGGCCGGGGACCAGCTCCTCGTGGTGACCACGGCCGCGCAGCGGGAGGAGGTCGAGCGACGCCTGCGCGCCGTGAGCCGCAAGGGCAAGCTGGCCGGCTGGTACGGCGAACGCGGCACCACCTGAGGCTGTCATCTCACCATGTGGACACCCGGTGTCCCGGCATGTGATTGCGGCATCTCTTGAAGCGTGACCCCCGGAACGCGCCCGAACGGGCGTGAACGCCCCGGCCGCCGCCCGTTCCGCGTACGGCACCGGCGTTCCGGCAGGTCACAAGGGGGCGGCCCGGTCGCCGGTAGGCAATAAACAGGCCCTGAGTAGCGTTTATGCTTCTCGGCTGCGTACCATTAGCAGTCGCACCGGTTGAGTGCTAGTTTCAGGAGGAGCGCGTGCCCACCTACCAGTACGCCTGTACCGCTTGCGGTGAGCAGCTGGAGGCAGTCCAGAAGTTCTCGGACGCCCCGCTCACCGACTGTCCGCAATGCGCCGGCAAGCTGCGCAAGGTGTTCTCCGCCGTCGGCATCGTGTTCAAGGGATCCGGTTTCTACCGCACCGACAACCGGTCCTCCAGCTCGTCGAAGTCCACGACGTCGACCACCTCGACCTCCGGCGACTCGTCGAAGACGGAGTCCGCCCCCGCCGCGAAGACCGAGTCCGCCGGTTCGTCGGCCGCTCCGGCCACCGCGTCGAGCAGCACGTCCGCGGCTTAGCCTCCGGACAGTCCGGTACGGCCCCAGGCCCGGCTCGGCCGGGCCTCGCCGGGCGGCACGCTTCCCCTGCGGGGTGCGGCGCCACACCGGACAGCGTGGAGTGCCCGGCATGGCCGGCGGCGAGCAGCGCGCGAAGTTATCCACAGGCCCGAATCGCCCCCGGCGCCCTTTCGCTTAGGGTCGCCCCATGGTCACTCGCGCAGACATCGGCGTCATCGGCGGTTCGGGGTTCTACTCCCTGCTCGACGACGCCGAAGAGATCCAGGTCGCCACTCCGTACGGGCCGCCCAGCGACACGATCACGCTGGGGCGCATCGGCGGGCGCTCCGTGGCGTTCCTCCCCCGGCACGGTCGCGGACACGTGCATCCGCCTCATCGCATCCCTTATCGCGCCAACATGTGGGCGCTGCGGTCGCTCGGCGTCCGCCAGGTCCTCGCGCCGTGCGCCGTCGGCTCGCTCCGCGCCGAATACGGCCCGGGCACCCTCGTGGTCCCCGACCAGATCGTGGACCGGACGATCAGCCGTGAGCGGACGTACTACGACGCCGGCGCCGCCGTCCACGTGTCGTTCGCCGATCCCTACTGCCCCAACGGACGCGGCGTCGCCGTGAGCGCCGCCCGCGAGAGCGGGTGGCCCGCCGTCGACGGCGGCGCGCTCGTGGTGATCGAGGGGCCGCGCTTCTCCACAAGAGCCGAGTCCCAGTCGTACGCCGGGTCCGGCTGGTCGATCATCGGCATGACGACGATGCCCGAGGCCGTGCTCGCCCGCGAACTCGCCCTGTGTTACACCTCGATCTCCCTGGTCACCGACCATGACGCCGGGGTGATGGCGGGCGAGGGCGTCACCCACGAGGAGGTCCTCGCCGTCTTCGCCGCCAACGTCGAGCGGATGCGAGGGCTCATCGAACGGGCCGTGGCGGCGCTGCCGGAGGAGCGCGACTGTCCCTGCGGCAGCGTCCTCGACGGCATCCCGCTCCCGATCGCGCTCCCCTGATCCTGATGCGTGCCCTGAGCCGTCGGCTCGCCCGGCATCGCCGCCTCATCGCCGCGTCGCTCGCCGCCATCTGCGTGGCGTGCGCGCTGCTCTCGGTGCGGCCGCCACCTGGCGTCGCCGTCGTCACCGCGGCCCGCGACCTCCCCGGTGGCCGGCTGTCCGCGGCCGACGTCACCGTCGTACGGCTGCCGCCCGAGGCGGTGCCCGACGGCGCGTTCGACGAACGTGCCTCGGTCGTGGGCGGGGTCCTGTCCGGGCCGGTGCGCCGGGGAGAGCTCCTGACCGATGTCCGGCTGCTGGGACGCGGTTTCCTGGCGGCTCTGGGCTCCGGGCTGGTCGCGACGCCGGTGCGGATCGCGGACGCCGACGCGGCCACCCTGCTCTCGCCGGGCGACGTGGTCGACGTCCTCGCGGCCTTCGGCCAGGAAACCGCTCAGGCGGTCACCGTCGCCCGGGAGGTCGCCGTCGTGACCCGGCCGGTGACCGGGACGATCGAGGGCGCGCTCCTGGTTCTCGCCACCACGAGCGAGCAGGCGCTCGCCCTCGCCCGGGCACAGTCGGCCAGCCGGCTCTCGGTGACCGTCCACCCGCGATAGCTCCGCAGATCATGAGGAACAGTACGGGCGCCTGCGCGATCGCGGGATGGGAGCTGAGCGCCCCGACAGCGCGCAGGCGCACCGCACGGGATCGCCAGGATCACCGTTCTCGGACGCCCTCCCGGGACAGCCAGGATCGTCGTCTTCGGACGCCCTCCCGGGACGACTACGAGGCGACGGCTGTCGCTTGGGTCCGACTCCTCCCCTTTCGGGGGGTCGGGCGCCAGGTCACCAACAAGGCCATGGCCAGCAACAACTCCGCGATGTCGCCTCCGTAGTACATGATCTCGGCGGCGCCACGCAGTTCCGTCACGGGCACCCGTACGTCGACGAGGAGCCCGGCATACATGAGCTGGGCCAGCGCGGCGTGCGCGGTGATCGCCACACCCAGGACCACCAGCCTCGTCCGCACGGATGGTCGCCGGGGTGCCGGGTCCGGCCCCGCGACGGCCCACCCGAACAGGTACCCAGCCAGCACGAAATGGAGGTGCACGAGGTGATGCGGCACCTGGCCGTCTACGACCAGCCGATACAGCGGGGTGAAGTACAGCGCCGCCATGCCGCCCAGGTTGAGCGCCAGCGCGAGCCATGGATCGGCGAGCACCCGCGCGGGCCGGCTGTGCAGCAGTCGCGCCACGCGACGCCTGCCCGCCGCGGGGAGCGACCGCAGCAGCAGCGTCAGCGGAGCCCCCAGCACGAGGGCCATCGGCGCCAACATCCCGAGAAGAAGATGTTGCAGCATGTGGCCGCGGAAATCGTGTTCGGCGAAGGTCGCGACCGGCGGGAGCAGCGCGACGGCGAGCAGCACCGCACCAATGACGGCGCTCGCCACCCGCCCGCCGCTCCACCCTCTGGGCTCACGCCGTCGGCCTCGGGCGAGCAGCAGATACCCGGCGACGGCGACCACGATGACCGCGATCAGTGGCCACGCGGTCGTTCCGGCGTGCCCCTCGTGCGCGTGCCCGGTCACCAGGCGGAGGCCGCTGCGGTCGCGCCGACGCGGCGGGCACCCCGCTGCAGCAGCCACCCTCCGGCGACGAACAGCGCGCCCAGCACGAGGAAGCCGATGTCCCACCACATCTGGTACGGCCCGCTGCGTACGTGGTGGATGGCGAGGATGTGGTGGTCCACGATGCCCTCGACGAGGTTGAACAGGCCCCAGCCGACCAGCGCCCAGCCCCACAGCACCCGCGACGCCCAGATGCGCCTGCGGCGATGGGACATCCGCGAGTACAGCATGGCCAGGCCCACCAGCACCGCCGTCCAGGTGAACACATGGAAGAACCCGTCCCACATCGTGTTCATCCGCAGACCGGGCACGGTGTCCACCGGGTAGTAGCGCACCCCGATGTTGTCGCTGTCGGTGCCACTGAGCATGTGATGCCATTGCAGAACCTGATGGAGCATGATGCCGTCCACGAATCCGCCGAGCCCCACGCCGAGGATCACCGCGGGCAGGGCGATGTCCGGCGTCACGTCGGCCGCCCCGCCTACTCCGCCGCGTCTCCTCGGTCCGCCCGTTCCCCCCGCCTCGCCAGGTCCGGTCGGCCCACCCGGCCCGTCGGACCCACCTGGTCCGCGTCGCCTGCCTGGTCCATCAGGTCCGTCCGGTCCCGTCGCTCTGGTCGCCATCATCAACCCTCTCCTGCCGTCACACCGACGCCGTCTGGAGGAGTCCACACGGATCCGATGCGTCCGGTCCCCGATGTGCCGAGCGCCTCGTCCACACCAGCCCTCATTTCCGCGCGGATGCCAGCCACCCGGCTCGGCCGAGTCGCCCGGCCTTCCAGCCCCCGCCCGCTTGCTCGGCCCCCTGGCCCTGCCAGCGCTCGGCCTTCCGGTCCCGCCCCGCACGCTCGGCCCCCTGGTCCTGCCGCGCTCGGCCGGTCACTGGTGCACGGCCCCGTCCAGTTCCTCGGCACTCGGCGGCCGGCCGGAACCGGCTTCCCCAGAGTTCTCCACGTCAGTGGGTTGGCACCCTGGACCGACCCGCCATTCCCTTCCCTTCACCCCGTTGGGCCGAGGGATCGAGGACGGCGGCCGGCGCGGCCGCGGATCAGGACGGCACCCGATCAGACCCGATGCTAAGCGCGGAAACCGCAGATCAGAGCGCAGGAAACGCCGTTGGCCACGGTGTCTGATCGGCCGCCCGCCGCCGCTTCACCGCGTGGGCGGACGGCGGCCCGGTGGATCTCACCGGATTGTCGGAGGGCCTCCCTATTGTCGCGATCATGACGAACGCCTGGGATGAGGTCCGCGCCGCGATCGACGCAGATGACGCCACCGCCGTGGCGGCGCTGGTGGCCGGCTTCGATGGGGAGACGTCCCCGGTCAGGCCGAGCAGTACCGACCGGGGCGAAACGGATCAGAGCAGGGAACCCACCTTGGGGTCGTACTCCCAGTGCCACGGCTCGAAGGGGCTGCGATACGACCAATCGGGGTGAATGAAGCCGAAACGCTTCGAGTTCGCCTCAAGCCAGTTGAACTGCACAGACCGGAAGATCTGCACCCCACCGCAGAGATCGACGGCCATGCCCAGGCCATGGTTGCTCTTGCCGGGCGTGGCGGCCAAGCCGGGACGCTGGTAGTAAACGGCCTGTTGTTCGGGGAGGCTGCGATAACTGTCGGAGACGCAGATGGGCGCGCCGAACCGCTTCTGGTAGGCCACGTTGAGATCGGCGAAGGCGATCGCCGCGTCGGCGCGCAGCTCCTCGCCCTTCTGCGGAAGCGGGCAGAGATAGGCCCTCGGGAGCAGGCCGTTGGGGTACTGCGCGGCGAGGTCGACCCGCGTCGGGTCGCAGGCGCCCGTACCGCGATTGTTGGCGTTGACCTTGACGCCCAGTTTGACCAGCGCCCGCGTGAGCGATTTGACGAGGGTGTTCGATCGCTTGCGCAGCGCGTCGATCTCGGCGTCGAGCTGGGCCTCCTGGAGCAGGTTCTCCGCGCGCAGTTCCTGGGCTTCCTTGGCCAGTTGCTCGCGCTGCTGAAGGAGCTTGCTCGCGTCGGACACGACATTGTTCTGTTCCGCCACTATGTGGTTGACGTCGCTGAGTGCCCGGAGGGTGGACGTGCCGTCTCCGGCGGGGAAAAAGCTCCCCATGCTGTTCGCCGCCGGGTCCTGGTAGATGTACTCGACGATCTCGGACAGGGGCTGGCGGACCTTGGCCAGTTCCTGATCGGCGCCCTGGAGCTGGGTCAGCTTCGCGGCGACCCGTTTCTCCAACGCGTCGAACTGCTTCTGCCGAGCTTTGAGCGCCCTGTTGGCGTCCTCAATGCCCTGGAACGCTTTCTGGGCCTCGCGACGCAACTCGGTGAGGTTGGTCGGCTCCTTGATCGCGACGACGGCCGCTTCTTGGCGTAGGGCGCCGCTCGCATGGGCGGCGCCACTCGCATGGGCGGGGCTGTCGACGGCCCCGCCGGCGAGGGAAGTCATCGCCGTGACAACCGCGATCAGGCCCGCCGATCGAGGAGATGGCACGATGACTCCTCCATTGCGAATTCATGACCCGGGTCAGGGACGCACGTTACTACAGCGAGCCGAATGCCCGAGGTCGCGCGTCAACCTGTCAGGTGGTCTGGTGCGCCCGCTCCTGGCACAGCTCCCACAGCCAGGTGTCCTGCCATTCGCGTGCGCATGCGAACTCCCCGGCGCTCCGCTCGGCCGTCCTCGCCGGCGGCCGCTTCCGGCCAGATGACGTCACCTTCCGCGGCGGCCGCTTCCTCTCCCCCGCCCTCGGCCGTACAGCCGCCCTCAGCGGGGACTGAGGGCGGCGGACCCGCGGACGCGGCATGATCCCCTGATAGAGCGGCACCAGCGCCTGATAAAGCAGGTCAGGCGGCCCGGGACGGACAACTACCCGTGGCGGCGGTTGCTGCGGCGCCGCCTCGGCGAGCGGCCCATGCCCCGGGTCTCCGTAACCGGCCAGCTCACCCGCGAGCAGGCCGAGGGCGAGGATCGCCGGCGCGGCCATCGCCAGGAGAAGCAAGCGGATGCCGCGATTCCGTCTACGTCGCCACATAGTCACGAAGCGTGACGGTAATCGGGTAAGCTAGCACCGGCCTGAGCGCTTGCCAGGGCTTTACCGCCCATCAGGGCAGCGATGACCATGAACTCAAGCGACTTATCGGCCCCAGCGGCGCACGTGGTGCCAACCTTTCGCTAGGCTTACGGGGCACGTATCGCCTCCGTAGCTCAGGGGATAGAGCACCGCTCTCCTAAAGCGGGTGCCGCAGGTTCGAATCCTGCCGGGGGCACTTCTTTAACCTTGCCATTCACCGTCTGACCTGCACTTCCGTACAGGAGCAGTCGGCGGGACAGAGGCAGCCGAGAGCAGCGATATGCAGCCGTAGGCCAATGATCGCGAACCAGGCGTGGCGCTGTTTCCGCAGTTCGCAGGCTGGTTTTCGGCACGGCTCCGCCAAACGCCCCCGTCAGATACACGGGCAAGGCGATCACTTCTCGTGGCCCGTCACCGAATCTCGGACGGGTAATTGATCTTCAGCGGGGAACCCGCCAGGCTGGCTACCTCTTCAACGTTGGGAGGTGGTCGTGGCTCGCCGACCGGAAGTGTTCGTCCGGCCGTTAACCATGGAAGAAGGCCGCAAGCTACAGCGGATCACGCGAAGCGCGAAGGATCCGGTCAAGCTCCGGCGGGCGATCGTGGTCATGATGTCCGGCCAGGGCCAAAGCGTCCCGGACATCACCTCGTTGATGCAGGTCAGCGACGACTACGTACGCGACGTCATCCACGCCTTCAACGAGAAGGGGTTTGACGCACTGGACCCAAAATGGAGCGGGGGCCGTCCACGAACGATCGGTAGCCAGGTGCGTGAACACATCTGCCTGATCGCCAAGACGGCCCCCGCCGAATGGGGCATCACCGGACACTCCACCTGGAGTCTGCGCACCCTGGCCGAGCACCTCATCACCCGCGGGGTGGTGGCGGCGATCAGCCGCGAGCACCTGCGGCGGATCCTCCGCAAAGGCGGGGTGACCTGGCAGACCACCACGACATGGAAGTCCTCCACCGACCCGCACTTCATCGCCAAGATGCAGCGTGTCCTGGACCTCTACGATCACCCACCCACCGATGGGCGAGTGACCTAGCGTCGATGAGTTCAGGCCATTGGACTTGAGAGCGGAACCCAGAACGAACTTCGCCGCCAGCTCGCCGATCCGAAGCCGGACCGGTTACCTGGCCAAGGTTACGTGACGGCCCACTAGCATCGGGGTTCCCCGGTCCCGCCTCTCGGATGCCCCCACCGCGACGGACGCCCGGCCGACTCTCGACGGAGCCCGCGTGCCCACGATCGACCCCCGACGTCTCCTCGTCCTCCGTGCCTTCGTGCTGTCCGACTCGGTCACCGCGACCGCGGCGGCGCTGCACCTGACGCCGTCCGCGGTGTCGCAACAGCTCGCGTCGCTCGAGCGCGAGGTCGGCCACGCGCTCGTCGTACGCACGGGGCGCAAGCTGGCGCTCACGCCGGCCGGGCGCATCCTCGCCGGGCACGCCGAGGAGATCAGCTCCCGGCTGAAGATCGCCGAGGCCGACCTGGCCGCGCACGCGGGCGGTGTCCTCGGGCAGCTCCGGATCGGCGCCTTCCCCACGGCGATCAGCTGGTTGGTGGCACCCGCCATCGTCGAGCTGCGCCGTCAGGCGCCGGGCGTCGACGTCACAGTCATCGACGCGGAGGTGCACATGAGCCACCGGATGCTGATGCGCGGCGATATCGACGTGACCGTCAGCCTGGAGTACGAGTCCGACCCCGAGCGCGACTCCCCCGACATCGTGAAGTTCCCGCTCTACATCGAACGGTTCAAGGCCGTCCTCCCCCACGCGCACCCGCTGGCCGGCGAGGAGGGCATCGCGCTCACGCAGCTCACCGAGGAGGGCTGGATCATGCCCTCACCCGGTAACCCGTGCCGCACGATGGTGCTGCAGGCGTGCGCCGAGCTCGGCTTCCACCCGCCGATCACCCACGTCTTGGACGACTACCGCGCCGCGCTGGCGCTGGTCGCCGCCGAGGCGGGGATCTGCCTGGTGCCGGAGTCCGCGCTCTCCGCCCGCGACGCCGACTGGGTGACGATCCTGCCGACGCGCGGCATCGCGCCACTGCGCAAGGTGATCATGACGACGCGGCGCGAC
The DNA here is from genome assembly GCF_050947145.1 of Microtetraspora malaysiensis. Lineage (NCBI taxonomy): Bacteria > Bacillati > Actinomycetota > Actinomycetes > Streptosporangiales > Streptosporangiaceae > Microtetraspora > Microtetraspora malaysiensis. The sequence continues at coordinate 1,072,745 of NZ_CP191998.1, read as the reverse complement.
AACCAGGGCCACCCCGTCGTACGCGCGGGGCTGGAGGCGATGCGGGCCGCCGTCGCCGCGCCGGACTCGGAGATCTACGGCCCGCTCGCGCGGTCCGACACCTTCAGCGTCGAGTGACGGCTCCGGCCGACGGCGCGTTCTCGCGGAGGAAGGCGTCGACGTGCCGGTGGTACTCGTCCGGCTTGTCGCGGCGCACGCAGTGGTGGGCGCCCTCGATCACGACGACGTCGAAGCCGGGCGCGACGGCCGTGAGGCGCTCACGGGAGTGCTTGTCGACGATGACGTCGCCGGTGCCGGTGACGAGCAGCGCCGGTACGCCGGCCGGGCCTACCGTGATCTGCCGCGCGGTCGGCGTCCAGATCCGTCGCTTCTCATGGAGCCGCTGCTCCATGTAGTCGGTGTCGACGGCCTTCATCGCCTCGGCGAGCGGACGCAGCTCCTGCTCCGCCCAGTGGGGATTGAGCTCGCGCTGCATGTCCATGAGCTCCTCGACCGACGCCGTGTCGGCGTAGTCGAAGGGGTCCTTGGGGGGCTGCTCGACGCTGAGCCACGGGTTGGGACCGGCCTCCGGCACCCACCACGGCGGGTCCTCGAGCACGACGCCGGCCACGAGGTGCGGGGCGTCGGCGGCGACGAAGGCGGCGATCCGCGCGCCCATGGAGTGCCCGACGATGAGCGTCTTGCGCCCGGTCTCGTCGAGCATGTCCTTGAGGATGTCGATCGCGTCCTGCACCATCACGTCGGTGGACGGAACGCCCTCATGCTCGGGCAGACGGCTGGGCGACTTCCCATGGCCCCGCGCGTCCGGCGCCACGATGTGGTAGTCACCGCCCCAGCGGTCAACGGCGTCGCCGAAGCACGCGCCGGACTCCACGGCGCCGTGCAGGATGAGGATGGCGGGCGCATCTGCTGCGTCCCGCCCGTATTCTCGGACGAACAGGTCGGTTCCCACGTGTCCTCATTCAGTACTCTGTCGCGCCGGCCTCCGGCCGGCTCACGACGGGGTGGTCGTTCGGTGAGTCATGTTCATGATCGTGGCACGCTTGATCGGCGTCGCGCAACGCTCCCGCAGGTCAGGCAGGCAGCTCCGCCTCCGGTGTCGCCTCGACCAGCGCGCGCGTGCAGGGGTGCTGCGGGGAGCGGAAGATCTCGTCGGACGGGCCGGTCTCGACGATGCGGCCGCGCTGCATGACGGCGACACGGTCGCTGTAGAGACGGATCACCGCCAGGTCGTGGCTGACGTGGAGGAACGAGATCCCCTGGTCACGCTGCAGGTCGGCCAGCAGGTTGAGGATCTGGGCACGCACCGACACGTCGAGCGCCGAGGTCGGCTCGTCCGCGATGATCAGGTCCGGCTTGAGGGCGAGCGCGCGCGCCACGGCGACGCGCTGGAGCTGCCCGCCGGACGCCTCGTGCGGGTAGCGCCCCAGGTAGTCGGCGCCGAGGCCGACCGACTCCAGCAGCGCGACCAGCTCGGCGGTCGACGTCGTCTCGCCGTGCGCACGGAAGACGTTCTCCAGCGTCTGCCGCACGGTCTGCCGCGGGTTCAGCGACGCCAACGGGTCCTGGAAGACCATGGCGACGTTGCGCCGCAGCCGCCGCAGTCCTCGCCGACTGAGGCCGGCGACGTCCTGCCCGTCCGTGCGGACGGTTCCGGACGTCGGCACCACTAGGCCGTTGGCCATCCGCGCCAGCGTGGACTTGCCCGAGCCGGACTCGCCGACCAGACCGAGCGCCTCGCCCCGCTTGACGTGGAGCGAGACGCCGTCGACGGCGAGGAAGCCCTTGCGCCGGCGGCCGAAGCCACCGGCGGTGCGGTAGCGCTTGCTGACGTCGGTCATCTCCAGGATCGGCTCGCTCACCGGGCGACCTCCTGCGGTGCGGGGAGACGATCGAGGTGGCAGGCCGCAAGGTGCAGGCCGCCGCCCTCGCTGGTCGGGCGGGCGGTGGGTAGCGGTGCCTCGACGACGCAGCGCTCGCCGACCTGGTCCGCGAGGCCGCAGCGCGGCGCGAAGGCGCAACCCGGCCCGGCGTCGCGCAGCGACGTGGGTGCGCCGGGGATGGCGCGGAGCCGGGTCCGCTCCCCGCCAGTGTGGAGCCGGGCGTCCAGCCGCGGCGTGGCCGCGCGGAGACCGGCGGTGTACGGGTGGGCGGGCTGATCGAAGATGTCGCGGAGGCTGCCGTACTCGGCCTGGCGGCCGGCGTACAGCACGAGGACGTCGTCCGCCGCGCTCCCCACCACCCCGAAGTCGTGGCTGATCAGGAGCATCGCCATGCCGTACTCCTGCTGGAGTTCGCGGAGCAGGGCCAGGATCTGCGCCTGCACCGTCACGTCGAGCGCGGTGGTCGGCTCGTCGGCGATGAGGAGCGCCGGCCGGTTCACCAGGGCCATCGCGATCACCGCGCGTTGCCGCATGCCGCCGGAGAACTCGTGCGGGAAGCGGCGTACGGCGTCCGCGGGCTCGGGGATGCCGACCCGGTCGAGCATCTCGACCGCACGGGCCCGCGCAGCGCGGCGGGTGACCGACGGGTTGTGCAGGCGGACCGCCTGGGCGATGTGCGCGCCGACGTCGAGGTACGGGCTGAGCGCGGACATCGAGTCCTGGAACACCATGGCCACGTCGGAGCCGCGGGCCCGGCGCAGCTCGCGCTCGTCGGCGGAGAGCATCTCCCGGCCCGCGACGACGATCCGGCCCCGGGCGCTCGCCCCGCGCGGCAGCAGCCGCATGATCGCCCGGCCGGTGATCGTCTTGCCCGACCCCGACTCACCGACCACGGCGAGCGTGCGGCCGCCGTCCAGACTCACGGAAAGGTCCCGGACGACATCGGCGGTGACGCCGCCGCCGGTGAACGAGACGCACAGGTCCTCGACCTGGAGTACGGGGTCAGGCACGGCGGATCCTCGGATCGAGAAGCGGCATCAGCAGGTCGGCGATCAGGTTGCCGACGATGATGAGGAAGGCGGAGAAGAGCGTCACCCCGACGACGATGCTCAGGTCGGACTCGTTCACGCCGGACAGCAGCAGGTCGCCGAGCCCGTGCAGGCTGAACACCCTCTCCGCGATCACCGACCCGCCCAGGAGCGCGGTGACGTCGAGCGCGAACATCGCCACGACCGGCACCATCACGCCGCGGACGGCGTGCCGGTTCACCTGCCGGGTCGACGCGCCGCGCGCGGTCATCGCGACGAGGTGGTCGGCCGAGAGCTCGCTGAGGAGCTGGGTGCGGGTGACCCGGATGTAGCCGGCGGCGAGGATGAACGACAGCACCATCCACGGGCCGATCAGGTGCCAGGCCCAGTCCGTCGGTGACTCCGAGAACGACACGAAGCCGGAGTACGGCAGCGCGTTGAGCATGAAGCCGAAGACCTGGACGACGAGCAGGCCGACGAGGAAGGTCGGCACCGACAGCCCGAACATCGCGAAGCCGGTCGAGAACCGGTCGACGATCCCGCCCTTGCGTATCGCCGACAACGCGCCGAGGCCGATGCCCACGACGAGGCACAGGACGGCCGCGCCGAGCGCGAGCGACAACGTGACGGGCAGCCGCTCGGCAATGAGCGTCGTGACGTCGCTGCGGTTCGGGAATGAGTAGCCGAAGCAGGGCGCGTCGCAGTGCACCTGCTGGGCGCCCTCGCCGTACGTACGGCCGACGAAGAGGCCCTTCACGAACTCGGTGTACTGCCACACCGCGCTCTGGTCGGTCTGCATGTAGGCGCTGACCTTGGCTCGGGTCTCGGGCGGGCACGGCTTGCCGCACATGGCGCGGGCCGGGTCCTTCGAGGCCCCGAAGAAGAGGGCTATCGTCACGAAGGCGATCGCGAGGAGCATGAACACCGCGGTGACCATGCGGCGGGCGATATAGACGATCATGCGGCATCCTCCGTGCGCACGTCGAGGACGTCGCGGAGTGCGTCACCGGCGAGCGTGGCGCCGAATACGATCAGGAACACCACGGCGCCCGGGAAGAGCATGTACCAGACGTCCGCACCGCTGTAGATCCACGACAGCGAGTCCGAGAGCAGCTTGCCGAGGTCGGGGACGTCGCCACGCAGGCCGACGCCGAGGAACGACAGTCCCGCGACGACGCTGACGTTGCCGGGCAGCGACATCGCGAACAGAACGACGACCAGGCCGAAGAGGTGCGGCAGCATCTCACGGCGGATGATCTGCCAGGGCGGAGCCCCGGTCGCGCGCGCCGCCTCGACGAAGGCGCGGGCGTTGACGGCGCCGGCCTGGGCGCCGATGATCCGGGCCGGAACGGTCCAGCCGAAGAAGGCCAGTACCAGCACGAGGACCAGGCCCCGCGGCATCTCCGGCGGCACGATCGCCATGATCGCGATGACGAACATCAGGCCCGGGAAGCCGAACATGAAGTCGATCACCCGCCCCGCGACGGCGTTGAGCCAGCCGCCGAAGTACCCGGTCGCCGTACCGAGGACGGCGGCGAAGGCGATCGACAGGATGCTCGCCCCGAACGCGATGAACAGCGACGAGCGGATGCCGTAGACGATCTGGGCGAACAGGTCGACGCCCGTCACCGGGATGACGCCGAGCCAGTGGTCGGCGCTGACGCCACCGAAGGCGCCCAGCGGACGGCCGCCGTCCGGGTTGAGCAGGTCGGTGTGCAAGGTGCTCGGGTCCTGTCCCTCGATCCACACAAGCAGTGGGGCGCAGAGCCCCGCGACGAGCGGCACGACGAGCATGACCAGGCCGGCGACGCCGGACCGCTTCCGGAGGAAGCGGCCGAGGACCGACTGCTTCTGGAGGAATCGGCGGAGGGCCGGCGTACCCCGGCCCTCCGCCTGCTGGATCTCAGCGATCGACACGGACGACCAGCTCGTTCGCGAACGGCGGGTAGGCGGGGATGAAGTAGTTCTTGATCTTCGAACCGGCCAGGGCCTGCGTGCGCTGCACGAGGATCGGCACGATCGGGGCGTCCTCCATGATCTGCTTGTCGATCGCGGCCCACATCTCGGCGGCCTTGTCGAGGTTCGGCTCCGCGGTAGCGGCCTCGATCGCGGCGTCCACCTTGGGGTTGGAGAACTTCGAGGCGTTGCCGCCGCCGTTGCCGATCTCGCTCGACGCGAACAGCGGCTGGATGGTGCTCATGCCGCTCGGGAAGTCCGCTCCCCAGCCGTTCGTCGTCATGTCGTAGTCGCCGTCGGCGGACGAGATGAGCTCGTACCAGGTGTCGCCGTCAAGGCCCTTGAGCTCGACCTTGACGCCGACCCGCGCCAGCGAGTTCTTGATGCTCTGGGCTTCCTTCTCCTCGATCGCGCTCACGTCGGTCGGGTAGGTCAGCGTGAGCTTCAGGTCGGAGACGCCGGCGGCGGCGAGCAGCTCCTTCGCCTTGTCGACGTTGCCGGTGTCACCGCCGTCGTACAGGTTGTACTCGGTGTAGCCGGGGATGCCGGGCGTCATGATGGTCGAGGTGATCTGGCCGCCGAACTTCGGGCCGCCGTACACGCTCTGCAGCTCGGCCTTGTTGATCGCGTAGTTGATCGCCTGCCGCACGCGGACGTCGGAGAGGACCGGGCGCTTGACGTTCATGGCGAGGTAGCGGAAGTAGCCCGACGGGCTGTTGGCCATGCGGTTGGAGATCGACGGGTCGGACTCGATCCGCTGGAACTGCGACGGCGAGATGAGCGCGTTGCTGATCGCGGTCTTGTCCTCGCCCTTGTCGTCGATGAGGCGCTGCACGATCGTGTCGTTGTTCAGGCCCATGTCGAGGACGATCTTGTCCGGGCCGGCGAACCGTACCTGGTCGGTGTCGGCCTTCCAGTTCGGGTTGCGTTCCAGCACCGCCTGCGAGCCCTTGCGGAAGCTCGTCACCTGGTACGGGCCGCTGGCGACCGGGTGCTCGCCGTACGTCTCCGGCTCGGTGTCGGCCGCAGCCGGCACCGGCGCGAAGGCCGGCATGCTGACGATCCACGGCCAGTTGCCGAACGGACGCGTCAGGTGGAAGACGATCTTGTGGTCGTCGACGACCTCGATGGAGTCGAGCTCCTTGCCGTCGTACGGGCCGTCGTAGTCGGCGCCGCCGACCAACAGCGTCTTGTGGTAGCCGAGGCCACCCTGGAACATCGGCGCGAACGACCGCTCGATGCCGTACTTCACGTCCTGCGCGGTGATCGGGCTGCCGTCGGAGAACTTCAGGCCCTCCTGCAGCGTGAAGGTCCACGTCTTGCCGCCGTCGTCCGTCGTACCGGTGTCGGTGGCGAGGTCCGGCACGAGGACCGTGTCCTTGTCCGGGAATGTCTGCCACGACGTCAGCCCACGGTGCACCCACCGCAGCCGGGTGGTCGGCACCATCTGCGCCTTGGCGGTCTCGAAGGACTCGGTCGCGCGCCGCGAGAGGTAGTGCAGGGTCCCGCCCTGGGGCACGGACTCGAGCGCCGTCGTGTTCTTGTCCTTCGTCGGCTCGGTGGACTGCGAGTTCGCGTTGCAGCCCGCCATCACGAGGGCCAGGACGAGCGCGAGCCCTGCGGGCACCACTCTCCGGGATCGGTTCGCCATAGATCGCGCTTCCTATGAGGCGGTCCCGATCGGTCGGGTCCGCTTTGGATCTCAGGAAGGGAGTCTGTTGGCGGGCGAGAGCGCGCGTCCATCGAGGAGTTCTACAGGGGACCTTTCAGAAAATCTGAAAGATCGCGGAGATTTGCGCGCGCGGCGTCCACGATAGTCCGGCGGTCCCGGTGGCTGGAAGACCGCGGCGCACGGGGCGAACCCCCAAACCTACGAGTTCGGGGGTTCTTGTTTCGGTGCCGGTGCGACGCGCCGCTCGGCGGTCGCACCCTGACGTCTTTGAAGCGCCCCGGGCGCGTCGCTCAACGCTCGCGCCGGCGCCGGATCTTGCCGCCCACGCCGCCGAACAGCGCCAGGCCCTTCACCACAACCACCGGCGCCGACGGGTCGACGTCTGCGCTGCCGTGCACATCGTAGCCGCCGAAGATGCCGACGCCGTGGCAGCGCACCTCCACCCCCTCAGGCACGATGATCTCGGCTCCGCCGAAGATCGCGTTGATCGTGATCTCAACCTCTTTCGCCTCGAACTCGGCGTCGGTCAGATCGAACTGGAGGCCGCCGAACATGGCCAGCGCTCTGGTCCGCCGCCGTACCCGCCAGCGGCCCTTGCGCTGGGCGCCGCCGAAGATGGCGACGATGTTCTCGGGCTCGGAGCTCCCGCCCTGCACATAGGACACCGGGCTCGCGGCCGGACGGTGCCGCTCGACCTGTAGGTCGCCGGTGAGGATCTCGAGCTCTCCCACGGTCTTGGCCTGGTAGAGCCGGTCCAGGCGATCGGAGTACTCCTCATGACTTAGCTGACCGGTGCTCAGGGCTTCACCGAGCACGGCGGAGACCTGCTCCCTGTTGCTGTCCGAGGCGCGCAGGTGTGACATCTGGGAGTCCCTACGCTGAGGGGGATTTTCCATGCTAGTCACGATAGTTCTCATTCATCCTGACGGCGGAGCTCACCAAGGGCCCACGTTGGATGTTCCCAGCGCCAATGCCGATTGCCTAGTGCGCGGTCCCCGAACGTTCACCAGGATTACCGGGTGACGCGTCCCGTGTGGTCGTCCTGGACGGCCGCAGTGTGCCGACCCGATATCCACCGAGTTGCCTGCGGATGTCCGGCCTCGTCTGCCTCACCCATCCCCGGATGTTAGGCGAAGCTAACCTTAGATAACCTCAGGCAGGGAGGTTGTCATGGGACCTGGTGAGTTCGCCAGAGGTGCATTGATGCGGCTGAGCCGGGTGACGGGTGACCGACGACATCGCCGCCGACTGGCCGAGTTGGGATTCGTGCCGGGTGCGGTGCTGTCGGTGCTGAACCGGGGCATGAACGGCGGGCTCGTCCTGGCCCTCGGTGACGGCCGGGTGGCCGTCGACGCCCTCACGGCCACGACACTGGTCGTGGAGCCGGCCGGTGAATGAGCGACCGCTCACCAAGACACTGCTGACCAAGCCCTGCTGCGAGGACGACGCCCCCGGCAACGTCAACGCGGGCGACCCGCGGGTCGCCCTCGTCGGCAATCCCAACGTGGGCAAATCGACCCTCTTCAACATGCTCACCGGGGCACGGCAGCGGATCGGCAACTGGCCCGGCAAGACCGTGAGCGTGGCGCAGGGCACCTGGCGCTCGCCCCACGGCGACATCACGCTCATCGACCTGCCCGGCACGTACAGCCTGCTGCCTGGTTCCCCCGATGAGGCGCTGACCAGGGACCTGCTCGTCGACCGGGGCATGGACGGCCGTCCCGACCTCGTCGTGATCACTGTCGACGCCGCCAACCTCGCGCGGAACCTCTACCTGCTCGCCCAGGTGATGGAGACGGGCGTGCCGCTCGTCGTCGCGCTCACCATGGTCGACATCGCGAAGAGCCGAGGCATCCGGATCGACGCCGGACGGCTGGCCGAGCTTGTCGGCGCGCCCGTCGTGCCCGTCGTGCCCCGCCGAGGCGAGGGTGTGGACGAACTCGGCCGCGTGATCGGGGAGGCCCTGGCCGCTCCCCGCCGGCCGGCCGTACCCGTCCTGGGCGCCGACCTGGAGGCCGCGCTGGAGTCGGTCACCGCCGAGGTGCCCGGCGAAGCCGCCGCCCGCTATCCGGCCCGCTGGCTGTCGACCGCGCTGCTCGCGGGAGAGCCCGTGCCCGGCGTCCCGGAGGAAACCACCGCCGCCGCACGCGCCCTCGGCACCGCCTTGAACACGGACGACGATCTGGACGACCCGGAGCTCCTGATCGCCGAGCAGCGTTACGCGTGGGTGCACGAGGTGATCGCGGACGTCGTGACCCGAAACAGCGCCGGGCACGCCACCTGGTCGGACCGGGTTGACCGGGTGCTGACCTCCCGGTGGGTCGGGCCGCCGATCTTCCTGGGCGTCATGTGGGCGGTGTTCGTCCTCACCACGACCGTGGCGGAGCCGCTCATGACCGGCCTCCAGGGGCTCTTCGACGGCCCGGTCGCCACAGGGGCGGGCCGCCTGCTGGACGCGATGGGGGCAGGCGACGCGATCCGGGGCCTGGTGATGAACGGCCTCGTCTCGGGCGTCGGGCAGGTGCTCTCCTTCGTCCCCCTGATGGCCATCATGTTCGTGCTGCTGTCCGTGCTGGAGGACTCCGGCTATCTGGCCAGGGCGGCGTTCGTCGTCGACCGGCTCATGCGGCTCATCGGCCTGCCCGGTCGCGCGTTCCTCCCGTTGATCGTCGGCTTCGGCTGCAACGTGCCCGCCCTGGCCGGCACCCGCATCCTGTCCGACCGGCGGCACCGCCTCCTGACCGGCCTGCTGATCCCGTTCGTCACCTGCAGCGCCCGGCTCACCGTCTACGTACTCGTGGCGACCGCCTTCTTCGGCAGCGCCGCCGGCACTGTCGTCTTCGCGATGTATGTGTTGTCGATCGCCCTGGTGATCGGGATGGGCCTTCTGCTGCGCGGCACCCTCTTCCGCGGCATGGCCGAGGAGCCGCTCGTCCTCGACCTGCCGCCGTACCGTCTGCCCGCCGTACGGGTGATCGGCGCGCAGACGTGGCTCAAGCTGCAGGCCTTCCTGAAAACGGCCAGCGGGATCATCGTCGCCACGGTCACGCTCGTGTGGCTGTTGTCGTCGATCCCGTTCGGAGGCCAGGGCTCGTTCGGCCGCACGCCGATCGAGCACAGCGTTTTCGGCGCCGCCTCGCACGCCGTCGCCCCCGCCTTCGCCCCCGCCGGGTTCGGCGACTGGCACGCCTCCGCCGCCCTGATCACCGGGTTCGTCGCCAAGGAGGCCGTGGTCTCCACGATGGCCCAGACGTACAGCATGGGCGAACCGGCTGACGGGAACGAACCGGGCGGGCTCGGGGCCGCCCTGCGGGCCACCATCGAGCAGACCTCGAACGGCCATCCGATCCCCGCCGTGCTGGCGTTCCTGGTGTTCCTCCTCGCCTACACGCCGTGCATGACGACCGTGGCCGCCCAGCGTGCGGAGATCGGCGGACGGCTCACCCTTTTCGGCATCGGGATGCAGCTCACGCTGGCCTGGCTGCTGGCGGTGGCGGTGTTCCAAATAGGAAGCCTCTTCCTGTGAGCGCGCTGCGCAGGGTCCTCGAAGAGATCACCGCGGCCCGCGGCGGGACGAGCCTGGACGAGATCGCCCGACGGCTGGAGATCGGCCGCGACGAGGTCGACGCCATGGTCGCCTACTGGATCCGCAAGGGCCGCCTCTCCGCCGACGACATCGCGGCCGCCTGTCCGAGCGGCGGCTGCGGCGGCTGCTCCCTCGGTGACGACGGCAAGCCGGGGTGCGGCACGCGGCGGGACGGCCCGGTGCTGCTCGCGATCACCGTGCGCCGCCCCGAGGCCATCGGATAACGCGGGGTTACCGTCGAGAGATGACCGTGGTCAAGGCCGTCCTGATCGACATCGACGGCGTTCTCACCATCTCGTGGCGGCCGATACCGGGCGCGGTCGACGCCCTGTCGCGGCTGCGCGACCGGGACAGGGCGATCGCGCTCGTCACCAACACCACCTCGCATACCCGGAGCTGGCTGGCGCGGACGCTGGCCGACGCCGGGTTCTCCGTCAGGCCGGACGACATCGTCACCGCGCCCACCGTCACGGCCTCCTACCTGGCGTCGCGCTATCCGGGGGCGCGCTGCGCGCTGCTGAACAGCGGGGACATCCGCGAGGACCTTCCCGGGGTTGAACTGGTCGAAGACGACCCCGACGTGGTGATCGTAGGCGGCGCCGGCCCCGAGTTCGGTTATGAGGCACTCAACCGGGCATTCGCGCACCTGCTCGGCGGGGCCCGGCTGGTGGCCATCGCGCGCAACCTCTACTGGCGCACCGACGAGGGGCTGCGACTCGACGGCGGAGCCTTCCTCATCGGTCTGGAACAGGCCGCCGGGGTGGAGGCCGAGGTCGTGGGCAAGCCGTCGCCGACCTTCTTCACCGCGGCGCTCGGCGCGCTCGGGGTGAGCCCCACCGAATCGGTCATGGTCGGCGACGACGTGCAGGCGGACGTCCTCGCCGCGCAGCGCTGCGGGATCGGCGGCATCCTCGTCCGCACGGGCAAGTACCTGCCGCGCGCGCACGAACTCGCCGACCCGCCTCCTGACCACGTCATCGACTCCTTCGCCGACCTCCCCGAACTGCTCGACGCCCTGGAGGCGTAGACCCCGCGTGCTCGCGCGGGAAAGCACACGGCTATTGCGTGCGACACACAAGCTCTTTCTGAAACAGGGCTTCGGCATCGGGATGGACCACATCGCCGCCGAAGCGGGAGTGTCGAAGGTGACCGTCTACAACCATTTCACCGGCAAGGAAGAGCTGTTCACCGAGGTGGTGAACGATGCGCTCGAACAGGCGCTCGGCCGGACCATGCGCGCCATGCAAGAGCGCCTGCGCACCGGCGACGGCCTGCCTGCGTGAGGTCCTGACTGCCACCGCCCGCGCGGTTCGCGCGTCGAACCCCGAAGGAGCCCCGAGTAACCGCAGCCGCCAGGTGGGGGCGCCTCTGACCTGCCCATACGGCGTACTGTCCGGGTTGTCCGCTTTACGTGCGGCAGCCTAGGCTTAGGAAAAGGCACCTCGTTAGGTGAGGCGTCTGTCCGGATACAGGCCACTGACCCCACGACGTCGAGAGACGCCCAGGGTCAGGACACCTTTCCCCGGCTTAAGGGGTGAGGCCAGGTGGCTTCCCGCGCGGGACGCGGGCATACGCCGGGCAGTGCCGAAGCTCTTACGAGATGTGGGGTGCACCGCCTGTCACGAGGCGGGCCCCGTCTTGGAAGCAGCGCCGCCGGGAAACGGCGGCGCCCGGCCGGACGGAGGTGATGACGTGTCCGAACGCTGTCCCAGCCGAAGTCGGCTCAAGGCTCGCGTGTCCTCGTCCGCCTCCGGCATGCGGTAGCCGCCCACTCGCGTCCCTCCCCTGGTCCCGTCACGTACGGCAGGCGCGAAGACGGCGGCGCGACGCGTGCCCCGGTTGGCCCGCTCCGGGCCGAGAGGGGTTCGTCATGGCCACAGAGTTCACCGCCCCCGGCCGCGTCGGCGCGCCGCCGGACCACGCCCACGCGGGCGACATCCGCGGCGCGCTCGGCACCATCCGGCACGGCGAGACGGCCGCCTCCGGCCTCTCCGCCAAGTTCAAGACGCTGCTCGCGATCATCGGCCCCGGCCTGATCGTGATGGTCGGCGACAACGACGCGGGCGCGTTCGCCACGTACGGGCAGGCCGGGCAGAACTACGGCACCGCCCTGATGTGGACGCTTCTGCTGCTCGTGCCGGTGCTGTACGTCAACCAGGAGATGGTGCTGCGCCTCGGCGCGGTCACCGGCGTCGGGCACGCCCGGCTCATCTTGGAGCGGTTCGGCCGGTTCTGGGGCGCGTTCAGCGTGATCGACCTGTTCATCCTCAACGCGCTCACCCTGGTCACCGAGTTCATCGGCATCACGCTGGCCGCCGGCTATCTGGGCCTGCCGAAGATCCCGTCAGTGATCCTCGCCGGGCTGGTCATCATGGCGGCCGCCTCCACCGGTTCGTTCCGCCGCTTCGAGCGGATCGCGATCGCGCTCTGCGGCGCGTCCCTGCTCCTGGTGCCCGTGTACGTCATGGCGCACCCGGCCTCCTCCGAGGTGGCCCGCGGCTTCCTGCTGCCCTCGCTGCCCGCGGGCCCCGGCGGCATGGCCCCGCTCATGCTCCTCGTCATCGGCGTCGTCGGCACGACAGTCGCGCCGTGGCAGCTCTTCTTCCAGCAGTCCTACGTCATCGACAAGCGCATCACGCCGCGCTTCATCAAGTACGAGAAGGCCGACCTGTGGATCGGCATCGCCGTGGTGATCGTCGGCGCGGCGGCCATGATGGGGGTCGCCGCCGCCGCGTTCGCCGGGACCGAGGCCGCCGGGAACTTCACCGACTCGGCCGGCATCGCGCACGGTCTTGAGGCGTACGCGGGCCGGGTCGCCGGGGCGCTGTTCGCCGTGGCCCTGCTGGACGCCTGCGTGATCGGCGCCTTCGCGGTCTCCCTGTCCACCGCGTACGCCGTCGGGGACGTCCTCGACCTCAACCACTCGCTGCACCGCGGGATCCGGAACGCCAAGGGCTTCTACGCGGTGTACGCCGGGCTGGTCGCCGCCGCGGCGGCCGTCGTGCTGATCCCCGGCTCGCCCCTCGGCCTGCTCACCGAGGGTGTGCAGGCGCTGGCGGGGGTGCTCCTGCCCAGCGCGTCGGTGTTCCTGCTGCTGCTGTGCAACGACAGGGAGATCCTCGGGCCGTGGGTCAACGGCCGGGCCACCAACGTGTTCACCTCGCTGGTCGTCGGCGTCCTCGTCACCCTGTCGGTGATCCTCACCGCCGCCGTTCTGTTCCCGGGCATCGGCGAGAGCCAGATCTTCATGATCATGGGCGGGTGCGCCGCCGCGGGCGCGGTCGTGACGGGTTACGTCCTCGCACGTCGGCGCCGCTCCGCAGCCGTGCCGATCGACCGTACGGGCCGGGACGACTGGCGGACGCCGCCGCCGGCCGAGCTGGGCAGGCCCGTCCTGTCCGCGACGCGCCGGCTGGGCATGGCCGTGCTGCGCCTCTACCTGACCGTCGCCACGGTGCTCGTCATCGTCAAGATCGTCCAGATGGCGCTCGGGCACTGACCCGGCCGCCGTCCTCCACCTCCGCCGTCCGGGAGACATCCAGGAGAGGAGAATGGCCAGGTAGACCAGGTAGAGGGGGTGAGAGCGATCGTTCACGGACCCCGCGCCTGCTCGCCGCCGCTCGCCTTCGGCGTGGCCCAGGCACTCACCGTGGAGGCGCGCCTGCCGCACTACGGCCACACCGCTGGCCTGGTCGGCTTCTTGGTGCTGGTCACCGTCTTCATCCTCCTCGTGATCGCCATCGCCCGGTCCAGAAGGAGATGAGCCACATGGGGACGCGGTCGGCGGACAGGCCGGCGTCGCCGGTACGGTCGGCGGGTGACCGAGGAAGAGTGGATCGGGCACCGGCCGGCTGTCTTCGGGGTGGCCTACCGGCTGCTGGGCAGTGTCAGCGACGCCGAGGACGTGGTGCAGGACGTGTGGTTGCGCGCCACCGCGGCGGACCTGTCCGAGATCGAGGACCTGCGGGCCTGGCTGGTGACGGTGGCCGCCCGCCGGTGCTACGACCTCCTCCGCTCGGCCCGCGCCCGGCGCGAGACATACGTCGGCCCCTGGCTGCCCGAGCCGCTGCTGACCGGCCCGGACGCCTCCGCGCCGGTGCTCGTGGACGAGTCGGTGAGCACGGCGATGCTCCTCGTCATGGAGCGGCTCACGCCGCCGGAGCGGGTCGCGTTCGTGCTGCACGACGTCTTCGACGTGCCGTTCGCACAGATCGCGAACGTCCTCGGGGCCACCCCCGCGGCCTCCCGTCAGCTCGCCTCGCGGGCGCGGCGCCGGGTGGCCGCGGTCAAAGAGCAGCCGCGCGCGAGCCGCCAGGAACGCGAGCGGGTGCTCACGGCGTTCCGCTCCGCGTACGAGGCCGGCGACCTCAAGGGGCTGGTCGAGCTCCTGCATCCGGACGCGGTGTACGTCACCGACGGCGGCGGCAAGGCCTTCGCCGCCCGCAAGGTCATCATGGGCGGCGAGCGCATCGCCATGGTGCTCTTCCGCGTGGCCCGGCAGCGCCGGTTCGGCCCGCACGCGCCGCGCGAGGTGGGCGGCGAACTCGCTCTGGTGGTGTGCCGCGACGAGCGGATCACGCTGGTCGACACCTTCGACATCGCGCCCGACGGGCGGATCCTGGCGATTCGACGGGTGCTCAACCCGGACAAGCTCGCGCACCTCGCCCCGGCGCGCTGAGCCTCTCCGTGAAGATTTTCCGGCGAAGCCGTCACATTCGCCGGTGCTGTCCCGTCTCCCTGGCGACAACCTGACGAGTCCGAGGAAGGGAAGCACGATGTCACGCTTGAACATCCACGAACTGGCTCCCGAGGTGTACAAGGCGTTCATCCAGGCGGATCAGGCGCTCCGGAAGGGGCCCCTGGACGGCGCGGTCCGCGAGCTGGTCAAGATCCGCGCTTCGCAGATCAACGGCTGCCTCTACTGCATCGACATGCACATCCACGAGGCCCTGAGCCATGGCGAGACGCAGGATCGGATCTTCCAGCTCCCGGGCTGGCGGGAGTCCGAGCTGTACACCGACGCCGAGCGCGCCGCGCTGGACTACGCCGAGGCCGCCACCAGGCAGCCCGACGGCGTGTCCGACGAGGTCTGGGACGCGGTGACCGCCGCGTTCAAGTCGGAGGAGGCCGCATACCTCGTCGCGCTGGTGGCGCAGATCAACCTGTGGAACCGTCTCGGGGCGACCATGCACATGCGTCCTCCGAAGCGGGGCTGACGGGCACGCGACGCCCTTCAGTGCCGGTGAAACCGCGGTGATCCGGGCCGGTCGGCCCGGATCACCGACTGCCCACGCGTAACGCAAACTTTCGCTCCGTCCAAGGGTGAAGGCGAGATAGATCGTCTTTTGGACGGAGAGGAAAGCATGAACTTAGGCAGTGGACTGATCGCCGCCGTCCTGGCCGGATCGGTCGGCATGACCGCGCTTCCGGCACCACCATCGCCCGGCCCGGGGGATGTCCGACACGATGACGGCGCATCGGAGGGCGGCGTCACACTGATCACCGGCGACCGGGTCGTGGTGACCGGCCGGGGCCACCGGGTGGAGCCGGGACCGGGACGGCAGGTCTCGTACCACACCCGCCGGCGCGACGGGCACCTGTACGTGTTCCCCTCCGACGCGATGCCGCTGGTCGCTCAAGGGGTCCTGGACGAGCGGTTGTTCGACGTCACCCAGCTGCTGCAGTGGCGTTACGGCGACGCCGACCGGGCTGACATCCCGCTGATCAGCCAGTCGGCCGAGGGAGTCGCGCCCGCCGCGCCGCAGGCGGCGCGGCAGACCATGCGGCTGGACACCCTCGGCATGGGGGCGTTGCGCGTCCCGAAGGCCGATACGGCCAAGACGTGGAAGGACCTCGTCAACGGGCCGCGGGCCTTGGCCGCCGGGAAGTCCCGGCTCTGGCTCGACGGACGCCGCGAGTTCACCCTGGACCGCAGTGTCTCGCAGATCGGCGCGCCCGAGGCGTGGAAGCAGGGCATGACCGGCGAGGGTGTCACGGTGGCCGTGCTCGACAGCGGCTACGACCCCGACCACCCGGACCTGAAGCAGGTGGTCACCCAGTCGCGGAACTTCAGCGACGCCCCGGACATCCGCGACAACGTCGGCCACGGCACGCACGTCGCCTCCATCATCGCCGGCGCCGGGGAGAAATACCGGGGTGTGGCGCCGGGCGCCAAAATCGCGGTCGGCAAGGTCGGCGAGGACTCCATTACCGATTCGGCGCTGCTGGCGGGCATGGAATGGGCCGCGGTCGAGGTCAAGGCCAAGATCGTCAACATGAGCCTCGGCACCCCGGACACGCCGGATCTCGACCCCGTCGAGCAGGCGGTGAACACGCTGTCGGAGCGGACCGGTGCGTTGTTCGTCATCTCCGCCGGCAACGACGGCGCGAAACGCGAAACGATCAGCAGCCCGGGGAGTGCGGACGCCGCGCTGACCGTCGGCGCGGTGGACAAGTCCGACCGGATGGCGGCGTCCTCCAGCCGCGGTCCCCGCGTGGGCGACCACGCGCTCAAGCCGGACCTGACCGCCCCCGGTGTGGACATCACGGCCGCCGCGGCGGCCGGCACGGCCGACGGCTCCTATGTCTCCCATAGCGGCACCTCGATGGCCGCCCCCCACGTGGCCGGAGCGGCGGCGATCCTCGCCCAGCGCCACCCGGACTGGAACGGCGCGCGGCTCAAGGCGGCGCTGATCGGCTCCGCCACCCCCGTCGCGGACGCCGGGCCGTACGACCAGGGTGCGGGCCGGGTGGATGTGGCCCGCGCGGTGGCGCAGCAGGTCGCAGCCGTTTCGGGCAACGTCTGGGCGGCTTTCCCCTGGGGGGATTCCGGCAAGAAGGAGGCGACCAGGACGATCACCTATGCCAACTCCGGCGACTCTCCCGTCACCCTCGACCTGGCCGCCGACGAGGACATGCTGTCCCTGTCGACCGCCCGGCTGGAGGTGCCGGCGAAGGGGGAGGCGTCGGTCACGGTGACCATCGACGCCGAGCGGAAGGCGCCCGGCGACTACCCCGGGGTGATCACCGCCAGATCCGGCGACACGGTGGTCCGGACTCTGGCCGGCGCCTACGTCGAGCCGGAGTCCTACGACGTCACGGTCACCGGCATCGGCAGGAACGGCGCGCTCAACGTCGGCTACGGTGAGGTCTACAGCCCGGAGACGGGAACCGCTTACAACCTCTTCCTCAAGGGCGGGGTGACCAAACTCCGGCTCCCGGTCGGCACGTGGAACCTCTACGCCGACCTGTTCGAGGACGCCTCGGTGACGACGGCCCATATTCCGCTGACGGTCGGCAAGGCCGACCAGAAAGTGGTACTGGACGCGCGTCAGGCCAAGAAGGTCGAATTCTCCGTGGACGAGCCGACCGCCGCGCGTGAGCCCTCGCTCCAGGTCGCTCTCACCAACGGTTCGTGGTACTCCGGGTGGTCCGACGTCGACACTCCCCAGTTCGAGCATTTCGTACTGCCGATACGGGAGCCCGGCCTCCGCTTCATGGCCCACACGGTGTGGCACAAGAAGGACGCGACCCCGAGCCCGTACCGCTATGACCTGGTCAAATACCACACCGATGGCATTCCGGACGATCCCTCCTACACCGCGCGGACGCGTGATCTGGTGAAGGTGACCGCGACCTACCGGGCCTCCGGCGTGGCGGCTACGGGATCCGTCTGGACGGGTCCCCATCCCGCCGGGATCGGCTGGGCCTTCGCCGTCCCGACCGAAGTCGGTCTGCCCGGCACCGTCACCCACTACCGGACTCCGGGCTTCATCTGGGATACGGAGGTCACGACGGGCACATGGTCCGTGCGCGACACCGGAAGACAGCTGGATGGGGGGCCCGTCCGGGAGACGTGGTACGCCGCGGTGACCGGACCGGCCTTCGCCACTCCCGGCGGCAGCCGCACCGGCGATGAGCTCCGCTTCGCGGCCCACCAGCTCTTCACGGACGGTGCGCCCGGACGGACCGGCGGTGACGGCGCAGCCACGGGAACGGTCACTCTGGCCAGAAGCGGCGAAGTGATCGCCAAGATCGACCTGGCCGACTGCGGGCCCTGGGAGGCGCCGCAGTGCCTGCTGTCGGCGAGACTTCCGGCAGAGAAGGGCACGTACACGCTGCACGCGTCGGCGGGCAGGCAGGTGCCGTACGCGGCACTGTCCACGGCGGTGGACGCCGTCTGGACCTTCCGCTCCGCGACCGCGGAGAAGCCGCAGCCGCTGCCGCTGATGGCGGTGCGCTACGCGCCCGAGGGGCTCGACGACCTCAACCGCGCCACGCGGGGATCCGTGACCCGGGTGCCGATCCGGATCGAACGGAATCCGGGGGCGGCGGAGGCCGCGGTGCGGTCCGTGAAGCTGGAGGTGTCCTCCGACGACGGCGCCGGCTGGCGCGCGGTGCCGGTGATCCGCGCCGGGTCAGGATGGACGGCTCTGCTGGCCAACCCCGGCACGCCGGGCTTCGTCTCGCTGCGCGCCACGGTGACGGACGCCGCCGGTGACAGCGTCGTCCAGACGATCACACGGGCCTACGCCGTTCGCTGACCGAGCCGGTCCCCTGCCGGCCGCACGGCCCGGACAGCCGGGTGGCGTCAGGGGCGCCGGGCGGCGACCATCGACGTCCGCGCGTGGGGGCCGCCGTACCAGAACCGCCAGCCCAGGTCGTAGACCTGGACGTCGGCGGCCCCGCACTCGCGCAGCACGGCGGCGTAATCGCGGGCGTTCCGGAAGTCCGCCAGCCGGAGCCTGCCTCCGGGCCGGACCACCCGGAACGCCTCGCGGACCGCCGCCGCGCGTTCCTCCGCGTCGGGGATGTTGTGGACGGCCAGGCTGGATACCACCAGATCGAACGTCCCGTCCTCGAACGGCAGGCGGCGCATGTCGTCGGTGACCAGCTCGACCCGGTCGGCGACCTTCTCGGCGCGGGCGTTGGCCCACGCGGCGTCCTGGCTGTTGCCCGACTGGTCGCGGGTCCACAGGTCGAGGCCGACGGCCTTGCCCCGGGGCACCCGCGCCGCCGCCTTGACGAGGACGAGGCCACGGCCGCAGCCCAGGTCGAGGACGCGTTCGTCGCCCTTGAGCCGCAGCCGGTCCAGCTCGGTGTCCCAGACGTGGAACTTCCCGCGGAGCGTGGTGTGCGCGAACAGCGCCGCGCCGACGACCAGCATGATGCCGCCGAGCAGCAGCACCACCGCCGGGATCGGCCAGCCGACCCCGAAGAACACGACGGCGACGGCCAGTTCCGCGACCCCGCCCGCGGCCAGACCGGCCAGCACCCCTGGAGCGTCCACACCATAGTTCGCACGGAGATCCGGCACGGTTAGTTCTTACCGGTGTCAGACCCGCCGCGTACAGAGCGATCTTGACTTCTTTTTTTGACGTTCTTTACCTGGGGAGCGAGGGACTGAAGGTGCGCCCCCAGCCGCCGAACGAAGGGCGGCAAAACGACACCGCCGGGCCGCGTGCGCGGCCCGGCGGTGGACGGGCTTCCGGCCTCGGGAAACGATCCCGAGAGAGCGACGTCAGGAGGCCGCGGCCACCCGCGCGGCGCTCTCGTCCGCGTCCTCGTTCGGGCCCTCTCCCTGGCCGTCCGCCGCGGCGCCGTCCGCGTCCGCGACGGTCTCCCCGCCCTGGGCGGAGTCGGCCGCGTTCGCGTCCGCGTCGGGGTACGCCACGATGAACTGCTCGATGACCTCGTCGGGGACCTTGCCCCGGGCCGGGACCTCGATGCCCTGCTCCCGGGCCCATTCCCGGACGTCGGTGGCGGTGTAACCGCGCAGCCGGGGCGAGAGATCGGCCGCCGCCTTCTTCGACCGCGACGCCTGCTTCACCTCGCGAGAGTTCTCCAGGACCGTCTCGATGAACGCGAGAGCCTCGCTGAGCCGCTCCTGGTTGGCCTCCGACAGGTCGATGGCGAAGGTCCGGTTCAGCAGCGGGAACTCCCGTCTCGCCACGTCTTCGCCCTCGGAGTGGTCGAGGTCGTCAACCAGAATCACCTTCTGCGCCACGTGCAGCCCTTTCCGGGTCGATCTCCATCTGTCTTGGACCGTGGCATCCTACTGGTGCTTCGCCGTTTCGATCATGTTATCGAGTCGCGTCGGTCGTGGCGCGGCCGTCCTGCTCACGTGGGAGCCACTCGTCACCCCACGCGACCTCCCGCGCGGCGCGGTACGTCTCCCCCTGCCGCTTGGACACCGTCAGGTCGGCGACCTGGCCTTCGTCGGTGCAGAGCCGCAGCATCACCAGGCCCTTGCGCTTCTGCGGATGGCGCAGGACCCGGCTCTCCGCGCGCGGCCACCGTTCGGCCGACACCGCGATGTAGGAGAACTTCTCGTCCTCGAAGCTCAGCGTGCCGTCCTTGATCTGCCGGTGCAGCGCGCCCCGGTTGAGCCGCACGGAGAAGTGGCACCAGTCCTGGGCACCGCGGATCGAGCACTCCCGGTCGTGCGGGCACGGCGCCACCACGTGCGCCCCCAGCTCGATCAGCAGGTCCCGGGCCGCGATGATCCGTGCGTGGCCGGCGGGCGTTCCGGGCTCGACGATCACGAGGACCCGGGCGTCCTTCGCCAGGGAGCGGACCACGTCCTCCTGGGCGGCGGGCGACAGCTCCCCCAGCGCGTACGACATGGTGACCAGGTCAGCCGGAGGCTTGGGGACCGCCCGGTCGATGACGACCTGCTGCCAGCGGGCCTCGCGCACGGCGGCCGTCGGCGACCGCTTCGCCAGCCGCTTGCCGAAGCCGATGGCCGACGGCGACTGCTCCAGCACGCTGACCTGCCGGAGCGTCGGCCAGACGTCGCTCGCGGCCCAGACCGCGCTGCCGGTGCCGCCGCCCACGTCCACGTGCGTCTCCGGCGCGAACCCGGGCGCGAGCGCGGCGACATGGTGCAGCGCCGTGCGCACGGCCGCGTACGTCGCGGGCATCCGGTACGCGGCGTACGCGGCCACCGCCGTCTCCGAGCCCAGGACGGGCGCGGCCCGGTCGAAGCCCTCCCGATACTGCGCGATGATGCTCTGCACGGAGCGCGTCAGTTCGGGTACGGCGAAGCGTCCGAGTGCCTCTTCCAGCACGTCTCTGAGGTCTTGGGGAGGGGCGGCCACACGCACCATGATGCCCGCCGCCCGCTCCCGGTGTCGAAACCTCTTCGACACGGCGCGACGCGGATTTGATACTCGGTCGATGAGCTTCTCAGTACGGATGGGCGAGCCCGCCGAGGCCGCGGACGTATTGCGGGTCAAGAACGCCTCGTGGCAGGAGGCGTACCGGGGCGTGGTGCCCGACGACTTTCTCGACGGGCTCACCGTCACCCCGGGGGCGGTCGCGCACTGGCAGGCCATGATGGCCGGCCCCGCGTGCGGCGTCGTCGTCGGCGAGACCGCCGGGCGGATCGTCGGGCTCAGCGCGTACGGCCCGGCCGGGAACGGGGTCCCCGGCGGAGAGGTATACGCGATCTACACGCTGAAGGAGTGCTGGTCGAGCGGGCTCGGGCCGGAACTCATCGCGTTCTCGCTGGCCCGGTTGACGGAGTCGGGACACGGCGAGGCCGGACTCTGGGTGCTGGAGAACAACCCGCGGGCGCGCCGCTTCTATGAGAAGACCGGGTTCACCCTTTCCGGACGCACGCAGGCGGAGGAGATCTCCGGCGTCCGGCTGCCCGAAGTCCACTACCGCATGGCGCTCACGCCCGATCAGGGCTGAGGCCGGCTGGGACGCCGGCTGCCTCCAGGCGGAGCGAGCACGGTCACGCCCGGCCGGTCAGGCGGGCGATCTCGTCCCGTACGGCACGGCTGAGCCCGCCGAGGAGTCGGTCGGCGCGGCCGTCCGAGGTCGCGGACAGCAGCCCGGCAACGACGGCGGGCGGCACGTATTCGAGCACCCGGCAGGCGCGGCGCAGCGTCATCGCCTCCACCAGGCGGACCGCCGCGGGGACGACGCCGAGCGCGCCGAGGACGGCGGCCGCGACCCGGTCGTCCGTGTGGGCCAGCATGCTCGCGCTCCGGCTGAGGGGCATCGCGCGCACCAGCCCGGCCACCAGGTCCGGGGCCATGTGGTCGGCTATCCGTCCGGCCCGCGAGGTCGGCAGCAGCGCCAGCACCTCGGCCGCCGCGGCCGGGTCGCCGGCCATGCCGTCCATGAGGCGTCCCGCCGCCCTCGGCTCCGTCGAGGCGAGCAGCTCGGCGGCCTCCTGCCGGGGCCGTTCGAGCAGCGGGCGCTCCCTCTCCCGGCCGCCCGCACCGGCACCACCCGCACCGCGTCTCTCTGGACCGCGTCCATCCGGGACCTGACCGCCCCCGCGCCGTCCCTCCGGGCCGGGGCCACCGGGAACGCGTCCCCCCGGAAGGTGACAGATTGGACCGCGGACGACCGGGGGGCGGGACACGGAAGCGAGGATCGCGTCCAGCCGCCGTCCGAGCTCGGCCGCGCCCATCCGCCCAGCGGGGTCGGTGACGAGCAGGCCGGTGATCGCGTCGGCGAGCGGACCCGGTCGCCGGAAGCGCGGCAGCCGCCCGGCGGCGGCCGCGCGCGCGGTTTCGAGCGGCCTCTCACGCCGGAACGGCGAGTATCCCTCCAGCCCGCAGAACAGCGTCACCCCGAGCGACCACAGGTCCGACGCCCGCCCCACGGTGTGCCCGTCGATCCGCTCCGGCGCCATGAACTCGATCGTTCCGAGCAGCATGTTGGTCGAGGTGAGGCCGTGCTCCCCCGAGATCCGCGCGATGCCGAAATCGACCAGGAAGACCTGGTCCTTGGGATCGACGATGATGTTGGCCGGTTTGACGTCCCGGTGTAGCACCTTCGCCTCGTGGACGGCGGCCAGCCCGGCCAGCACGTCGCGCCCCACCCGGGCGATCTCCCGCTCGGAGAGGATCTGCCGCTCGATCCGGCGGTCCAGCGACGTACCCTCGATGTACGCCATGACGATCCACGGCGATCCGTCGTCGATGAAGGCGTCGTAGATGTGGACGACCGCCGGATGGTCGATCCGCGCGGCGGCACGCGCCTCGCGCAGCGCCATCTTCCGGCGTACGGCCATGTCCTCGCCGTACGCCGCCAGCACGACCTCCTTGAGTGCGACGGATCGCCGCAGCGTACGGTCCCAGGCGAGCCATACCGTGCCCATGCCGCCCCTGCCGAGCTGGGACCGCAGCTCATACCGCCCTTGCACGATTCGCGCGGTCACCGGTGCGCCTCAGTCCTCGTCGGGGAGCAGCTCGACCCCGCCCGAGCGCTCCGCGCCCGGCCCCGGCATGCGGAGGGTACGGGTGTCCGCCATGCCGCGCAGGGCCTCGTCCTCCAGCGACCCGTACGCGTAGCCGGAGTCGGCCGTGTCGGCCCGGGTGCCGTTCGGTCCCTCGGGCGGCCGCGCCTCCTCCTCGAACCGGGCGGTGGGGCGGCGCGGCTCGTCCTCGCGCGGCGACCAGATGCCCCAGACGCTGTCCGACCCGCCGGGCGCGGCGGACCGGGCCCGGGACGCCGAGCGGACGCCGAACTCGTCCCGCATGCCGTCCAGGTCCCGGCGCTCGGCAAGCGTGAGCGCCTTCTCGTAGATGCCGGGCCGCTGCATGAGCTTCACCGCGACCGGCAGGCATTCGATGAGCAGGAACAACAGGAACAGCAGCAGCCGGGCCATGCTGAGGGTGAAGTCCTTGCCGGTGAGCTCGTTGAGCGCCCGAAGCCGGGTGAGCAGGCCGTCGGTGGCCAGGTTGTCCTCGTTGAAGGACCGCTGGATCCGGGCCTGCTGCTCGACCGCGGTGTCGAGCTGGCTCTGGGCCTTGGGCAGGGCCTCTTTTGCGGCGGCCAGCCGGGTCGCCTTGGCCTGTTCCCCGGACGAGTTCAGCTCGCGCTTTCGATCCTCTATCTGCCGGGTGAGCAGGTCGACGAGCTTCTTGTCCTTCTCGTACGCTTTCCGGCTCTCTTGAGCAAGTGGGCCATCGCCCTTTTTGGGGCAGTTTGCTCCACCGTAGAGCTGACACTGCAACTCGTTGTAGTGCTTGTCCATTTGCTTCCGCGCATCGGCGCGCTGAGCGGACAACGCCTTTATCTTCGGATCCTGTTCTATGTCAAGAGGGACGTCGCCGCCCGAGGAAATCACCCGCTGCAGATCGGCGACCTCCTTGCGGAGCTCGTCCACTCCCTTCCCCACCTCGCCCTGCTTCTGCTGCCGGGCGAACACATCGGCGCGTTCCTGCTTCATCTCGACGATCTGCGTGTCGATCTCCGCCTTGAAGACCTGCAGCACCATCGGAGTGGAGATCACCAGACCGAGCACGAAAGCGATGAGGATCCGGGGGATGGCCATCTTCCAGCGGTTCGGCGCGTCCGCCCTGATGGTGGAGACGAGCCACCGGTCGAGGCTGAGGATCGCCAGGCCCCACAGCAGCGCGGCCAGGACCGCGAGGACGATGTTGACGCTGAGCGCGCTGCTCAGGGCGAACGTCATGGAGACGACGGCGAGCACGCTCGTGGTGAGCACGGCGCCACCGATGCCCTCGAACTTGCCGCGCTCGGTCGGACACGTCCGGAGGACCTCGGGGCGCGCTCCCGACAGCGCGATCAGAACCGCGGACAGCCCGGCCAGGAAACGTCTCATGCTCCTCCTCGGGAATGGGAGTCTCACCATGTCGACGACGATCGGGCCGCCGCCGGTTCCCCTGAAGGGGTTATCATAGGCGCCCAATATCACATTTCCGGATACCCAATAGGATTTCGCCTAGGCAGTCCCACAACATCTCGCCCGAGCATCACAGCATATCGTTAAATGCGCTAAGTAATCTGGATATCGGGGACGCAGCGCCGCTAATACGACATACCTATGGAGGACTCCTCGTGCCGGAGCCCGACAGGGATCTGAGCAGGAAGGCGATCGCCCAGGCCCTGGCCGACCTCGCCGACACCGCCCCCCTCACCCTGGTGGAGGTCGCCACCGACGGCGTCACCACGCTCCTGATCCAGCGGGACGGCAACGGCTGCCCCCGCGGCCGGAGCTGGTCGGCGACCTGGTCGGACCTCGCGGGCGAGCACGGATGGGACGCCGACCCGGCCGAGACCCGGGAGGCCGTGCTCCGTGCTTCCCGGGCCCCCTCGCCCTTCGGCGAGGTGATCCTGGTGGCCGCCTCCTCCGGCGATCCGAAGGCCGAGCAGGCCCTCGACTGGCTGCGCGCGGCGCATCCCGCCGCCCAGGTGCTGCGGGCCGAGGCCCCGGTCGCCGCGCTCGTCCGGGAGGTCATGGCGGACGATCCGCTGACCCGGTCGTACGAGCTGGTGGTCGTCCTCACCGACCCGGGCACGGACCGCCCTCGGCTGACCAGCAGGCAGCTCTTCCCCCTCGGTTCCCGCCCGGGTGCCCGCACCCGGGTCTCCGTCCGCTGCGAAACCGTCGGCCCGAACGGCACCGCGTTCGCCGTGGTCACCTGGCAGGGCCCCGAGCCGCGACTGCTGTCCGTCCAGTCCGCCCCGCTCGCGCCCGGCCGCTACGAGGTGACCGCCGAGCTGGTACGGCCCGGCCGGGTGAGGTTCACCGGTCTGCCCGCGCTCTCACCCGACCCCAGAGACTGGAACCAGCTCGTCTCCGCGCTCCCGGACCGGCTGCCGGGGGGTCTCAGCCCCGCGCACCTCGTCTGCGCGGTGGAGGTCTGCGGAGCGGACGACCAGGTCGCGGAACGGCTGAGCCGGGCCCGCCAAGTGATCAACCTCGCCTCCGGCGAGCTCGGCGACCTGCTCCAGGTCTCCCTCCTCGCCTACGCGGCGCACTCGTACGACGCGTCGGCGCCGGAGTTTCCGGTGCGCGTCCCGGCCTGGAAGGCCGGCGCGGGCGAGGCCCTGGACGCGCTCGACGCGCTGGAGGAACAGGGAGCGGTGGCCAGGGGGTACCCGTACCATCCCCAGGCGGCGCAGGTCGAGGACATGCTCGCCGTGGTCGCCGAACGGCTCGACTGGGCGGATCCGACGCCCACCGTCGTCCTCACTGTCGGGGGCCGCCCGCCGCATCCGGCGCGCACCGACCCGTCCATGATCCTGCCCTGCCCCCGCCGGCACGACTGGCGGAAACTCCTCGCCTCCCTGCGGAAGCGGCAGGGCACGGCCCTGGGCGCGATCTGCGACCAGGCGACCGACCAGACGCACCAGGCGTGGCACGGGATCGGCGCGACGGCCCTGGCCCACCTGGAGGCGGTGGACGTGCGCGGGCTGGCCGCCGCTCTCGGCCTGGTCGCCTCCTCTCCCGTCCATCTCCCGTTCCCCCTGCTCGACGAGACGGAGTGACAGAGCGCATGCAGTCCGAACCGAGCCGGGGGCGTCCCGATCACAACATCTCCATGTGGGGCGCCCCCGGCAGCGGCAAGACCACTCTGCTGGCGGCGTTGTTCATCGCCCTGACCAGGAGGAACGACGACTGGAAGATCGTCGGGTCCGACCCGGCGTCGTCGGACTACCTGATCGAGAGGACCAACGCCCTCTCGCGGGGCAAGGTGTTCCCCGAGGCGAGCATGGCCCTGGAGCGCTACCACTGGACGCTGATCGGCCCCGCTCCCCAGAAGACCGGCCTCTGGGGCAGGAAGGCCAAGCCCGGGCCGCCGGCCCGGATCGGCCTCGGCATGTTCGACGCTCCCGGAGGGTTGTTCGGCACGGGACGGCGCCCGGCGGGCGGCGTGGGCGCTCCGGACGGCGCGGGCGACCCGCGCCGTCAGGAGCTGCTGGACAGCCTTGAGCAGAGCCGGGGCATCGTCTTCCTCTTCGACCCGATCAGGGAGTTCACCTTCGGGGACGCCTTCGACCACATGCACGCCCCGCTCGCCCGGCTCGCCGAGCGGATGCTCGCCTCCGGGGAGTTCACCGACGGGAAGCTGCCGCACCACATCGCCGTGTGCGTCACCAAGTTCGACGACCCCCGGGTGCTGGAGACGGCCGAGAAGCGGCGGCTGCTCACCGTGGACCTCGACGATCCGTACCGGCTGCCCCGGGTGGCCAGCGAGGACGCGCGGGAGCTGTTCCACGAGCTGTGCCAGGTGTCGGCCAGCGGCAACGCCGACATGGTGCTCAACGCGCTCGACCAGTACTTCCACCCGGATCGGATCCGGTTCTTCGCCACGTCCTCGATCGGCTTCTACGTGGACCGGCGTACCAAGCGCTTCGACTGGGACGACTTCCAGAACATGGTCCCCGGGGAGGCGGACGAGGACTCGCGCATCCGGGGGCAGTTGCATCCGATCAACGTGGTGGAGCCGATGCTGTGGCTGGGGCAGCGACTCGCCGCGATCCGGCCATCGACGGAGATCTCGTGACCCGGCGCGAGATCGGCTTCGAGTGGGCGCTGGAGGGGAAGCGGCCCGGTGCCCACGACGACTACGAGCTGCTCTCCTGGAGCGACGACCGCCTCGGGCCCGAGGTCTTCGAGGAGATCAGGAGCAGGTACGCCACGGGTCTGTCGGCGGATCTGCCCCAGGTGACGATCGCGGTCGCGGCGACCCGGGAACGCGAGCGGGTGTCGCGCCACATCGTGCTCGCGATCCAGGACTGGTCCGGGCATCGGGACGCCACCAACCGCAAGATCGTCTACACCCGCTGGTTCTACATCCCGTACCACGAGCTGGCCGCCCACCCGGTGTCCTACGAGGCGCTCTACCACGCCCTCGCGGGCCTTCCGGTGACCCCGTCCCCTCCTCTGGCCGTTCAGGTTCCGGAGTTCGACCCCACGACGGGGTTCGGCGAGGAGGGCGTCCCCGGTCCGGACGCGCTCTCCGCCGCCGCGCTGCTGCTGACCGGGCGGCCCGTCTGCGTCGTGGGCGCGGACAGCGTCCCCATGATCGAGCGGTTGCGCTTCCTGGACGCCGTCGCCGCGCTGCTGCCGTACGGCATGCGGGCGCGGCTGACCGCGGCGACCTGGACCAGCAGCACGGCCCGGCACAAGATCAGGCTGTCGTTCGCGCGGCACGCGCCGGAGGACGCCTACGAGGTGCGGTGGCGGCACGGCGCGGAGATCACCCGGCGGGACAGCCCGGCCAACGTGTGCCTGGACCTGCTGACCCGGTCCGACGTCCGGCTCGCGGACCTGCTCCGGGGGCTGGCCAGGGAGACCGAGCCGCTGTCGTTCGGCCCCGCCGACCGGCCGATGGCCGTACGGCTGCTCGAACACTCCGGCTATCCCGAGCTGCCCGGCTCCGCGGACGAAGCGGAGCCGGAGCCCCGGGGAACGGGGGAGCCCCGGGACGGCGGTGAACCGGACAATCCGGTGAAGCGGGGAACGGCGGCACCCGCCTCCGGCGCGCCCGATCCCCCCGGACGCGAGCCGGCGCCGGAGCGGCACGGCGGCGACGCCGTGCCGGCCGGAACGTCCCCGCCCGCCGGGAACGCGCGGCGGCTGACCCTGCCCGTCCGCAGCGTGTTGACCTGGCTGGGCCGCGGCCACGGCAGGTCGCCCGCACCCGGCGCGCCGCCGGATGGCACGGCCGCGCCCACCACGCCCTACCGGCGGACGGCCGACGAGGGGCCGGCCCCGGGCGCCGTGCCGCTCTCGATGCAGGCCGCGCTCGGCGGGCTGGAACATGCCGATCGCGGGAAGCAAGCCCGGTCCGGCCGGGGCCCGCAGGCCAAGGTCACGGTGACGGTGGCCTTCGCGACGCTGGGCATCACCTTGATCGGTCTCGGCGTGGTCGCGCTGGTGCGCGCTCCCGGGGGCGATCCCCCCACCGGCCCGGACGTCGCCGAGGCGCAGCCGGGCACCGTCGTCATCCAGGCGGCGAACCGGCCGGAGGACGCGTTCGCGACGAACGTGGTGGCCGAGGTCGTCCGGCGCTCGGGCTATCGGTTCGAGATCCGGCGGAGCGACATCCCCGCCGCCGCCGCGCCCGTCGAGAAGCCGGCCGTGGTCCTCATCGCGGGCCCGGACTCCGCGCTCACGGGAGAACCGCCACAGGGGTTCGTCCAGGCCGGCACCATCCCGGTGCCGAGCCCGGACGTCCTGGTCTACGACATCGGGCAGATCACGCCGGAGAAGTTGCGCGCGGCCCTCAAGGGGCAGGACAAGGACGTCCGCGTCTCGCTGCCGGACACCGACCCGGAGCTGGCGGAGGCCCTGAAGCGGCGCTATCCCTCGCTGCGGCTGCAGCCCGTCCCGGCGCGGGACCCGCTGCGCGCCCTTCGCGACAAGGTGGTGCAGGCCGCTGTCGTGCCCCGCACCGCCGGCGACGGCGGCTACGCACGGGTGGACGGGCCCGACGGACTGCCGGGCCGTACGATCCTCGCCTTTTACAACGGGGCCGCCCTCAACGTGCTCCACGACGCGCTGGGCAGGGTCGCCGGGTCCATCGACCCGGGCGCTCTGGCGTCGGCGGAGTACGACTGGCCCGGGAAGGCGGCCGCCCGTGTGGTCGGCGCGGTCCTGCCGCCGGGCCGTCCGTCCGTCGTCTCGCGGGCCGGTGAACGGGACAGCGACCAGGGGCAGGACTCGCTCTGGCTCGCCCTCGTCCTGATCGCCGCCGGAGGCGTGGCCGGCTTCGTGGCCCTCATCGTGGCGATACGCGGTCCCTCCCGGTTCGAGCCGCGACCGTAACCCGGCCGCCGCTCCTCATCCCGGCCGTGTCGGGCGAGTGCCGGAGACTCCGTACGTCTGGCGTGTCGAGCCCGGTTCTTGCCAATCTGCTCACTTCCGCGAGGTGATCCGGCCCGGTGGCTGCCGATCTGGCAGGGAATCGACCGACCTGTTGCCCGGTCTGAAGCGGCAAATCAGACTACGCGTGCATAAATGACAGCCGTGGAGGTTGCGATGGCACGCCAGCATTCCCACCCATTCGTCCCGTACCACCCGGAGCGGTACGACGAGCCGGAGATGATCGCCCGAGGACGGGCGTTCTACGAGCACCTCGACCAGCGCAGGAGCGTCCGCTTCTTCAGCGACGAACCGGTGCCGCGCGAGTGCCTGGAACTCGCGGTGCGCGCCGCGAACACCGCGCCGTCGGGGGCGCACCAGCAGCCGTGGAAGTTCGTGCTGATCGGCGACGCGGCGACCAAGAAGCGCATCAGGGAGGCCGCCGAGATCGAGGAGCGGCAGAACTACGAGGGCGGCCGGCTCACCCCGGAGTGGCGGGCGGCGCTGGCCCCGCTGGAGACGACCGCGGACAAGGGCTACCTGGAGGTGGCGCCCTGGCTGGTCGTCTGCTTCGTCGAGAAGTACGGCGTGCGGCCGGACGGCGCCCGGGTCAAGCACTACTACGTCAACGAGAGCGTCGGCATCGCCTGCGGCCTGTTCATCGCGGCGCTGCACGAGATGGGTCTGTCCACGCTCACCCACACGCCGAACCCGATGGCGTTCCTCACTGAGATCTGCGCGCGGCCGGCCAACGAGCGGCCGTACATCCTCTTCCCGGTCGGGTACGCGGCGGCGGACGCGGAGGTGCCCGACCTCGCGCGCAAGCCCGACGCACTGGTGGAGTTCACCCCGCGCTGACCCTCACCGCGGCTACGGGCGCACCCCCGGCTTTTGGGCCTTGTAACGGCGGGATGTCAAAGCTACGATCGCCACAACTCTTAGGAAACTTTATTAAAAGATTACCTGACACCTCCCACCCCCCAATCCCCCTTCACCTGGCCTGACGACCGGTGGAGCCACCACCGTCCTCAGGCCGGTCACGCGGCCGCGGCGCGCTCTCCCGCCCCGGCCGCCGCCCCGTACGGCTCGCGTCCGCCACCTCCTCGGACGCGGGCCGTACGGCACCCCCCACTCCGACCCGAGGTGAACATGAAGTCACGTGCCACCCTGGTCGCCCTGGCGACCCTCGTCCTGAGCCTCGTCGCGCTACCCGCCCAGGCCACCGCGACACCCACCCTCGGCGCCTCGACCACGCTGGCCGCGTATCCGGCCTGGGAGGCGTGGACGGCCTACAGCGCCGGCACGCGCGTCACGTACAACGGCGTCGACTACGAATGCGTCCAGGCGCACACCTCGCTGCCCGGATGGGAGCCGCCGAACGTGCCCGCCCTGTGGAAGGTCGCGGGCGGCGGAGGCGGCGACACCACGCCGGGCGCACCCGGCACGCCGAGCGTCACGGGCGCCACCGACGGCTCGATCTCCCTGAGCTGGGGCGCGGCCACCGGCACCGTGACCGGCTATCGCGTCTACGAGGGCGGCACGCAGGTCGCCCAGGTGACCGGGACCACCGCCACGATCTCCAACCTGACGACCTGCTCGTCGCACACCTACACCGTCAAGGCGTACAACGCGACGGGCGAGTCCGCGGCGAGCGGCGCCGTCTCGGGCTCGACGACCGGCTGCTCCAGCGGCGTACCGGGCAAGGTGGGGACGGTCACCGCCGGACAGGTCGGCGACACCGGCCTCACCCTGAGCTGGCCGGCCGCGACCGGCACGGTCACCGGCTACCGGATCCGCACCGGCGGCACGGTGGCGGCCACCGTCACCGGCACCTCGCACGCGATCACCGGCCTGACCGCCTGCACGCCCTACACCTACACGGTCACGGCGTACAACTCGGTCGGCGAGGGCCCGGCGAGCGACCCGGTCACCGCCACCACGACCGGCTGCCCGATCGGCCCGCTGCCCAAGCACTTCCTCACCGGGTACTGGCACAACTTCGACAACAAGGCGGCCAAGCTGCTGAAGCTGTCGGCCGTGCCGGACGAGTACGACCTGATCGCGGTGGCCTTCGGCGAGGCGACCTCCACCGCCGGTGAGGTGAGCTTCAGCGTGGGCGCCGACCTGGCGGCCGGGCTCGGCGGCTACACCGACGCGCAGTTCAAGGCGGACGTGCAGTCCCTGCACAACCGGGGCAAGAAGGTCATCCTCTCCGTCGGCGGTGAGAAGGGCCGGATCCAGGTCGGCAGCGCCGCCGCCGCGACCAAGTTCGCCGATTCCGTCTACGCCCTGATGCAGAGCTACGGCTTCGACGGCGTGGACATCGACCTGGAGAACGGCCTCAACGCCACCTACATGTCCCAGGCGCTGCACTCCCTGCGGACCAAGGCCGGCGCGGGGCTGATCATCACGATGGCGCCGCAGACCATCGACATGCAGTCGACCGGGATGGAGTACTTCAAGCTCGCGCTGAACATCAAGGACATCCTCACCGTCGTCCACACGCAGTACTACAACTCGGGCTCCATGCTCGGCTGCGACCAGTCCGCCGCGTACTCGCAGGGGACGGTCAACTTCATGACCGCGCTGGCCTGCATCCAGCTCGAGAACGGTCTGCGCCCCGACCAGGTCGCGCTCGGCCTGCCCGCCGGGCCCGGGGCAGCCGGGGGCGGCGTCGTGTCACCCTCCCTGGTCAATCAGGGCCTCACCTGCCTGGCGACCCGTACCAGCTGCGGGACCTTCGTGCCGCCGCGCGCCTACCCCGAGATCAGGGGCGCGATGACCTGGTCGATCAACTGGGACGCCAGCAACAACTGGAACTTCTCCAAGACCGTCAAGCCTCACCTCGCTACCCTCCCTTAACCCCCCAAGGAGTGCGAATGAGATTGCGTCGCATGGCGACGGCGGCACTCGCCGCCGCCGCGATGTCCACCCTCGGCATCGCCGCCGCCGGTCCGGCGGCACTCGGAGCCTCGACCACGCTGGCCGCGTACCCGGCCTGGCAGGCGTGGACGGCCTACAGCACCGGCGCGAAAGTCACGTACAACGGCGTCGACTACGAATGCGTCCAGGGGCACACCTCGCTGCCCGGGTGGGAGCCACCGAACGTCCCCGCCCTGTGGAAGGTCGCGGGCGGCGGAGGCGGCGACACCACGCCGCCGTCGGTTCCGGGGAACCTGCGCAGCACGGGCAGCACGACCGGCAGCATCTCACTGGCCTGGAACGCCTCCACCGACGACACCGGTGTCACCGGCTACAACGTCTACCGGAACGGCAACCTGGTGACGACCGTCACCGGGACGACGTACACCGACACCGGCCTGTCCGCGGGCACCTCCTACAGCTACACGGTCCGCGCCCGGGACGCGGCGAACAACCTCTCCGGCCCCAGCAACACGCTGACCGCGAGCACCCAGAGCGGCAACGGCGCGCCGGGCGCCCCGGGCACGCCGACCGTCACCGGCAGCGCGGACTCGTCGATCTCGCTGTCCTGGCCGGCCTCCAGCGGCACCGTGACCGGCTACCGCGTCTACGAGGGCGGCACGCAGGTCGCCCAGGTGACCGGGACCACCGCCACGATCTCCAACCTGACGACCTGCTCGTCGCACACCTACACCGTCAAGGCGTACAACGCGGTGGGCGAGTCGGCGGCGAGCGGCGCGGTCACCGGCAGCACCACCGGCTGCCCGACCGGCGGCCGGATGCCGGGCGCGCCGTACCTCTACATGGGCTGGGGCGACCCGCCGAACGCGGCAACGGTCATGGACGCGACCGGGATCAAGTCCTTCACCATGGCGTTCATCCTGTCCGGCGGCGGCTGCACGCCGAAGTGGGACGGCCAGCGGCAGCTCTCCGGCGGCGTTGACGCCCAGACGATCTCGACGATCAAGTCCAAGGGCGGCAACGTCCAGGTCTCGTTCGGCGGCTGGCAGGGCAACAAGCTCGGCCCGAACTGCTCCACCCCGGCCGCCTTCGCCGGGGCCGTGCAGCAGGTCATCGACGCGGTGGGCCCGGCGGTGGTCGACTTCGACATCGAGAACACCGACGAGTTCGAGAACTACACGGTGCAGGACCGCATCCTCAACGGCCTGAAGACCGTCAAGCAGAACAACCCGAACGTCAAGGTCGTGGTCACCTTCGGCACCACCACCTCGGGGCCGAACTCGCACGGCGTCCGCCTGATCAACCAGGCGAAGGCGCTGGGAGTCCCGATCGACAACTACACGATCATGCCGTTCGACTTCGGCGGCGGCGCGAACATGTACCAGAGCACGGTCAACGCCTCCGAGGGCCTGAAGAACGCGCTCAAGTCCGCCAACGGCTGGACCGACGCCCAGGCGTACGCGCACATGGGCATCTCCGGCATGAACGGCCTGTCCGACCAGCAGGAGCAGACCAGCCCGGCGACGTGGACGCAGATCCGTGACTGGGCGCTGTCCAAGGGACTGACCCGCCTCGCGTTCTGGTCGGCGAACCGCGACCGGCCGTGCCCGGGCGGCGGCGTGGCCGAGAACTGCAGCGGCATCGCGCAGCAGAACTGGGAGTTCACCAAGATCACGGCCGGTTTCTGATCGGCGGGCTCCGTGGATCCGCGTCGTTTCGCGGGTCCACGGACCGCCCCCGGCCGGTATGGCTCGCGCCCGCGACCGCGACCGCGCCCGCGATCGTGATCGTGAGCCCTTCCGCCCGGCCCGGCGGGTTACCCCCCGCCCGGCCGGGCGGTCCCCGCCCGGCGTCTCACCAGGCGACGGGCAGCGCCGCGAACCCGCCGGTGAGCCGGTCGGAGCGCACCTCCAGCTCCTCGTACGGCACGGCCAGGCTCAGGGTGGGGAAGCGCGGGAAGAGCGCCTGGAACACGGCGCGCAGCTCGATCCTGGCCAGGCTCGCCCCCAGGCAGTAGCGGCCCGCGTAGCCGAACCCGACGTGCGCGTTCTCCGTCTCGCGCCCGATGTCGAACCGTTCCGGGTCGGGAAAGACCCGCTCGTCCCGGTTGGCGGCGAACGTCGCCAGCACCACCAGCTCACCGGCGCGGACCGTCACGCCGCCGATCTCGATGTCCTCGTGCGCGTACCGGACCAGCCCGTGCTGGCTGGGCGCGGCCATCCGCAGGGTCTCCTCCACCGCGGCTGGGGCCCGCCCGGGGTCGCGGGCCAGGGCGTCCCGCTGCTCCGGATCGCGCAGGAGGAGCAGCACGCCGTAGTCGATCTGGTTGACGGTCGTCTCGTGCCCGGCGAACAGGAGGCCGCCCGCGATCCTGGCGATCTCCGCCTCGGGCAGCTCGGCGGTGGCGAGGTCGGAGTACACGTCCTCGCCCGGGTGCTCCCGCTTGGCCCGCACCACGGCGAAGCTGTACGCGTTCATCTCCGCCTGGGCGGCCGCGGAGCGCGCCGGGTCGGTCAGGTCCGTCATCTCCTCCGCGATCGCCCGGAACCGCTCCCTGTCCACGTACGGCACGCCCAGCAGCTCGCAGATCACGTGGATGGGCAGCGGGGCGGACAGGCTGCCGTGCAGATCGGCGGGCGGCCCCTGCGCGGCCATCCGGTCGAGCAGCGCGTCCACGAGCAATTCCACGCGTCCGGTGAGGCGTTGTACGCGCCGCGCGGAAAAGGCGGGCGTGAGCAACCGCCGCATGGAATCGTGGACCTCGCGTTCGGTGGCGTGGTCTCCGGTCGGGCCGCCCGCGAACGCGCTGTTGGACAGCCGGGGCGCCGACGCGGGGGTGGGGTGCGACCGGCCGAGCCGCTCGTCGGCGAAGACCTGCCTGATCTCCTGCCAGCCGGTCACCAGCCAGGCCTCGTCGCCGGTCGCGGTCCGCACCCGTGTGATCGGCTCGGCGGCTCTGAGCTGGCCGAACTCGGGGGCGAGCGCCAGGACGTCGTTCCGCGCGAACGGCAGCCGAGGGAGTCCGGACATGGTCGTTTCCCTTCGCGACAGAACGTGGACCTCTCCCAGGTCTCTCCGC
Source organism: Microtetraspora malaysiensis (assembly GCF_050947145.1). Taxonomy (NCBI): domain Bacteria; kingdom Bacillati; phylum Actinomycetota; class Actinomycetes; order Streptosporangiales; family Streptosporangiaceae; genus Microtetraspora; species Microtetraspora malaysiensis. Next base: position 1,037,076 of record NZ_CP191998.1, on the reverse strand, counting down.
TCCGCGCCGGAACAAGCCAGGCAAAGCACCCTTTGACGCTGTTTTCACCCTTGCGCGGTAAATGACACTTTATGTCACTTCTATATAATCATGTCGTATTTATAAGATCGTAAACAGGATTAGCGCCGACCAAAAGTGGACATTTAGGCGTTTGGCCGGGACAAGGCGGAGCCCGGGGCTCTAACGTTCCAAATCATGCACCAAACGCCTGGCTATCAGCAGCCGTACGACCCCCCACAGCAATGGCACCAGCAGGCGCCGCAGCCGCAGCCGCACTCCCCGATGCAGCCCCCCACACCCACGCCTCCCCCGCCGACGCCGCCCACCTCCCGCCGCAAGCCCAGCAGCAAGATGCCGCTGTTGATCGTCATCGCGGTCGTGGTCGTCGCCGCCGTCGTCGGCGCGATCGTTTTCCTGACCGGCGGCGAGGACTCCGCGTCGGAGGCGAAGCCGGCCAAGAGCGGGGCGGCCGCCCCCACCGCCGAGGACCTGCCCAGCCCGACCTCCGCGCAGCGCGCGGTCTACCTGGCGGCTCTCCGGGAGATCTCGCCCGAGCTCGCCGAGAACGAGGACCGGGCGATCCGGCAGGGCGGCCTGGTGTGCCAGCGCGTCCGCAAGCCCGAGGACGGCGGCATGAGCCTCCCCCAGTTCACGGTCGCGGAGCTGTCCAAGGGCGGCGGGGCGATCACCCGCGTGCAGGCGTTCAAGGTGATCATCGCGGTCAAGGCGTGGTGTAAGCCCTGACCCTGAACCGGCGCTCCCCCAGGTCCTCCCGGGCGGAACGCCGCGACACGGCGGATCGCGGGCCGGGTCCGGGCTTCGGCTCCGGACCAGGCCCGAAGCCACCGTTCCCCCACGAGACGCCGCGCCTCGGCCGGTTTCGGCGGCGCGCGCCTCGTGGTCAGGACGAGGGGACGAAGCCGAGGTGCTTGTCCACCACGTTGATCAGCGGAGCCCTCGCGACGTACCTGCGCAGGTTCTCCAGGAAGGTCTCGGCGAGGGCGTCCTGCCACCCCGCCGCGTCGCCGCTCATGTGCGGGGAGATCAGCACCTGGGGGAACGACCACAACGGATGCCCGGCGGGGAGCGGCTCCTCCTCGAACACGTCGAGCGCCGCCCCCGCGAGCCGTCCCGCTCGCAGCGCCTCGACCAGGGCGTCGGCGTCCACCGTCTCGCCCCTGCCGACGTTGATCAGCCGGGCCGACGGCTTCAGCGCCCCGATGACGTCGGCGTCGATCAGCTTCCTGGTCTCGGGGGTCAGCGGCGTGACGCTGACCAGGTAGTCGACGTCCGCGACCAGCGACGGGAGCCGTGAGGAGTCGAACACCTCACCGAAGTCGGCGTCACCGTCCCGCGTCGAGCGGCCCGCGCCGAGCACCGTGAGCCCCACCGCGCGCAGCATGCGGGCGATCGCCCGTCCGATGGCCCCGGTACCGACGATCATGACGGTCTTCCCGTCGAGCCGCTCCGTCACGCGGTGCTCCCAGCGGCGTTCCCACTGCAGGCGCCACGATCCCGGCATGTCCTTGGCGAAGGCGAGGACGCACGCGAGGACGTACTCGGCGATGGGCCGGTCGAAGACGCCGCGCGAGTTCGTCACGACGACGTCGGAGTCGCGCAGTTCGTCGAAGAGCATCCGGTCCACGCCCGCCGCCGCCACGTGGATCCAGCGCAGCGCCTCTGCACGGTGCCAGACCGCGCGCAGAGCGGGCGAGAACGAGTCCCACAGCAGCAGCGCGTCACTCCCCGGCAGCGCGTCGCCCAGCTCCGCTCCGCGGGCGTACCGGACCTCGCCCGCCAGGTCGTGCAGCCGATCCCGCGCAGGCGGCAGGTCGTCCCCGTGGAGAAAGGTGAGGACGACGTTGCTCCCGGCGCCGTCACCGGTGCCGTGCCGCGTCGTCCCGGGCGGGGCGACCAGTCCGGATCCGCGCGGCTTCGTGACAGGCAGACGTGCCTGCATGGGTACGGTGACTCCTTCGGTGGATGTGGCAGCGAGGCTCGTCGGTCGCACCGCACGCGGCTGATCGCGCTCGCATCGTGCGGGAGGTTCCCGGCGCCCAACCGCCGTAATCTCCACGATTGCCCGTAATCGGGTTTGCCCGGCTCGCCGCCCCGACGCCCGGGAAGCGGACGGCCGCCCACCCGATCGCCGGGAAGGCGGCCGTCTCGTCCGGGGCTCGATCAGCGGGTGGCCCGGTCCGCCGGCGGGGCCAGCAGCGGGGCCAGCGCCGCCTCCAGGTCCGCGACCCCGCCGTACACGACGCCGGTCATGCCGAGCGCCACGGCGGCCTCGACGTTCTCCGCCCGGTCGTCCACGAAGAGGCACCGGTCCATCGGGACGCCGGCCCGCTCGGCGGCGATCGCGTAGATGGCCGGATCGGGCTTGACCACGCCGACCCGGGCGCTGTTCACCACGTCGTCCGCGAAGTACGCGAGCCCCAGCCCGGCGAGGTCGTCCTCCACCTCGGGGGTCGCGTTGGTCACCAGCACGACGGGCACCTGCGCCTGGGCGAGGCGGAGCAGCTCCAGCACCTTCTCGTCCGCGCGGAACGGCGTCCGGGTGAACATGGCGGCCAGCTCGCGGGCCTTGTCCTCGGACACATGATCGGCGAGCGCGGCGGCGATGGTGTCCCGCCACTGCTCCACGGTGTGCTCGCCCCGGAGCACCGGCAGATCGTTCTCCGGCGCCAGCGCGAGCTCGGCGGTCGTTCCCTCCGCCACCCCGGCCGCGCGTTCCATCCGGGTCAACTCGGTCATGTCATAGAAGCGGATCACGCCGTCGAGGTCACACAGAACGGCGTCGAAGGGCCTGCCGTTCAGCGCGTGGACATTGGCGTGAGCGTCGGCGTGAACATCGGCGTGGGGGTCGACCTGGGGATTCGTCACGGCTCCTCCATAGCACATCCGCTCCGTGCCCCTGCTCCGCGGCCGCGGACCAACCGGTCTGTCCCCCTGGTGCCGGACGCCCCCGGGCGGGTCAGCCCGCCGGGACGTCCGGCTCCGCGGTCCGGTCTGCCGCTCCCCCTCCGGCGTCGCGCTTCGCCTCGCGGCCCGCCTGTTTGAGCGCGAGGCGCAGCGCGTACTCGATCTGGGCGTTGACGCTGCGCAGGTCGTCGGCGGCCCATTTGGCGATCGCCTCGTAGACGGCCGGGTCGAGCCGGAGCAGGAGCTTCTTGCGTTCGACCATGGTCAGGACGCGTCAGGCATAGAGGCTGCCGGCGTTGACCACCGGCTGGGTCGCCCGGTCGCCGCAGAGGACGACCAGGAGGTTGGACACCATTTGGGCCTTGCGCTCCTCGTCGAGTTCGACCACGCCCTGCGCGGCGAGCCGGTCCAGGGCGAGACCCACCATACCGACCGCGCCCTCGACGATGTGGGCGCGCGCGGCGACCACCTGGGCGGCCTGCTGCCGGACCAGCATGGCCTGGGCGATCTCGGGGGCGTACGCCAGGTGGGTGATCCGGGCCTCGAGCACCTCGATCCCCGCGAGATCGGTGCGCTCGCGCAGCTCGGTGGTGAGCTCCCCGGCCACCTCGGCGCCGTCCCGCAGGCTGGTCCGGCCCTCGACGTGCGAGTCGTACGGGTGGCTGGTGGCCAGGTGGCGCACCGCGGCCTCCGACTGGATGGCCACGTACTCCTCGTAGTCGTCCACCGCGAACACGGCCCGCCCGGTGTCGACGACCTTGTAGACGACGACCGCGGCGATCTCGACCGGGTTGCCGTCGGCGTCGTTGACCTTGAGCTTGGTCGTCTCGAAGTTGCGCACGCGCCGGCTCACCCGCTGCTTGGTCGTCAGCGGGAGCACCCACTGGAAGCCGGCCTCGCTCACCGAGCCGACGTACCGGCCGAGGAACTGCACGACCTTGGCCTCGTTGGGGTTGATCACGGTGAATCCGGTCGCCGCGATGAAGAAGACCACGATCCACGCGACCACGGCCAGGCCCGGGAGTGCGAAGTCGCCCGGGTCGTCGATCATCGTTCCACCGCCCACCCCGTCTGCCGACAGGCTGCGCAGCGCGAATACGGCGACGACGCCGCCGAGCACCAGCAGCCCGACCAGTACGGCGAAGCCGCTCAGACGGAACGCCCTACGCTCCATCGTTCCCCCTTGCTATTGAAGTGATATCACCACGATAGCCCAAAGCTAGCCCATCCGCACAAGCCGGACATTTACTGACCCGATGGTTTTGGGCCTTGCCGCAGTCGTGGGCGCAAGTTACGATCCGGCTAATTATTAGGAAACTTTCCTTACGGAAAGAGCTCTCACATGCGTCGATTAGCCGTCCTGCTGCTCCCGATCGCCATGCTGGTCGCGTTCGTCGCGGCCCCCGCACACGCTGCCGGCCGCCTCACCGCCGCCTTCACCCTGACCGGCAACCAGGGCAAATTCGTGGTGAGCAACCCCGGCGGCTCAGCCGTCACCGGCTGGTCCATCCAGTTCGAACTGCCCGCCGGCGTCACCGTCAGCAACGCCCAGAACGCCACGACCACGCAGACCGGCACGCGGGTCAAGCTCACGCCGGCGTTCTACATCAACACCGTCGGAGCGAACGGGAACACCGAGCCGTACAGCCCGACCTTCACCCTCAGCTCGCCCACACAGCCCACGAGCTGCCTGATCAACAACGCGAACTGCGACGGCAGCGGCGACCCGCCGCCTGCCACCGCGCCGGTCGTGGCGAGCTTCTCGCTCAGCGGCAACCAGGGGAAGTTCGTCGTCGAGAACAACGGCGACGCCGCGCTCGACAGCTGGTCGATCCAGTTCGAGCTGCCCGGCGGCGTCACCGCGAGCAACGCCCAGAACGGCTCGCTGAGCCAGAGCGGCCGCCAGGTCACGCTCAGCCCGGCCTTCTACAACACCAAGGTGAACGCGCACGCCACCACGGAGCCGTACAGCCCGACGTTCACGCTCAGCTCACCGGTGGAGCCGACGAGCTGCCGGGTCAACGACGTGCCGTGTGACGGCTCGGCCGACACCCCGCCGTCGGCGCCGGGCAACCTGCGCTCGCCGGTCAAGACCACCAAGACGGTCTCCCTCGCCTGGGACGCCGCGACCCCCGGCACCCTGCCCATCACCGCGTACGAGGTCTACCAGGGCGGCGAGTTCGCCACGACGGTCACCGGCACCGCCGCGACGGTCACCGGCCTGACCCCGAACACCGGGTACACGTTCACGGTGAAGGCCAAGGACCGCAAGGGCACCCTCTCCCCGGCGAGCACGCCGCTGAAGGTGACCACCAGCAACCCGGCCGACGACACCCAGCCGCCGACCGTGCCCGCGAACCTACGCAGCACCGGCAAGACCTCGTCCAGCGTCTCCCTCGCCTGGGACGCCTCGACCGACAACAAGGGCGTCGCCGGATACGACGTGTACGTCGGCTCGACCCTGGCCACGAGCGTCCTCGGCACGACCGCCACGGTCACCGGGCTCTCCCCGTCCACGGAGTACTCCTTCACCGTGCGGGCCCGCGACCTGTACGACAACACGTCCGCCGCCAGCGCGGCCGTGAAGGCGACCACCGCCGACATCGTCGAGAACGGGTACGCCCGGGTCGGCTACTTCGTCCAGTGGGGCATCTACGGCCGGCAGTACTTCGTGAAGAACCTCGACACGACCGGGGCGGCGGCGAAGCTGACCCACCTCAACTACGCCTTCGCCAACATCGACCCGGTCAAGCTGACCTGCCTCAACGGCGTCACCAAGGGCACCTCGTCCGATTCGCAGGACCCGAGCCAGGGTGACGGCGCGGGCGACGCCGACGCCGACTACGGCCGGCCGATGAGCTCGGCCCAGTCCGTGGACGGGGTCGCCGACACCGGCTGGGAGAAGCTGCGCGGCAACTACAACCAGCTCCGCAAGCTCAAGGCGAAGTACCCGAACCTGAAGGTCCTGATCTCGATCGGCGGCTGGACGTACTCGAAGTACTTCTCTGACGCCGCCGCCACCGACGCGGCCCGCAAGAAGTTCGTCAGCTCGTGCATCGACATGTACATCAAGGGCAACCTGCCCGAGTACAACAGCGCGGGCGGGCCGGGCAGCGCCGCCGGGATCTTCGACGGCATCGACCTCGACTGGGAGTGGCCGGGCTCCGAGGGGCACCCGGGCAACCACGTCGGCGCGAACGACAAGGCGAACAACACCGCACTGATCGCCGAGTTCCGCAAGCAGCTCGACGCGCTGACCGCGGAGACCGGCAAGCGGTACGAGCTCACCGCGTTCACGCCGGCCGACCCGGCGAAGATCGAGGCCGGCTGGGACCTGCCCGAGGTGGCCAAGAACCTGGACATCTTCAACATCCAGGGCTACGACTTCCACGGCTCGGGCAGCGACAACTCCTGGGAGCCGAACCGGACCGGCCACGCGGGCAACCTGTACACCGACGTCGACGACCCCTACTCGTTCCACTTCAGTGTCGAGAACGCGGTCAACGCGTACCTGCAGGCCGGGGTGAACCCGCGCAAGCTCACCATCGGGCTCGCGTACTACGGCCGCGGCTGGCAGGGCGTCACCGACGGCGGCAAGTACGGCGAGTGGCAGTCCGCCACCGGCGCGGCGCCGGGCCAGTTCCAGGAGGAGGCGGGCACCCGGGGCTACAGCAACCTGGTGGCGAGCGTGCCCGGCTGCCCCGTACGGCACGACGAGCAGGCGGTGGCCACCTTCTGTTACACCGGCAGCGCGAGCCAGCCGGGCCAGTGGTGGACCTTCGACGACACGTGGTCGATCGGCAAGAAGACCGCGTGGCTTCGCAGCAAGGGGCTGCTCGGCGTGATGATCTGGGAGATGTCCGGTGACACCGGCACGCTGACCAGTGCCGTCGACGCCGGCCTGAAATAACCCTTGTCGGGAAATTTCAGGAAATGAAGGTTCTCCCGGCGGGGGCGGGCGAGGGACACACCCGCACAGCGGGCACGTCCCCGCCGGGAGAACCGCAAGCCCGGTGGTCGCGGGTCAGCGCTGGGCCGGAGGCTGCGGGCCCCTGGCGTACATATCGGCGACGTGACCGGCGAGCACCGTGAAGAAGCCGATGAAGCCGAGCAACGCCAGCACCGCGCCGACGATCACATCGTTGCGCGTGGCCGCCGTCCAGACCGCGCCCTCCGGCTGCTGGCCGGTCACGAACGGCGCGGCGACCAGCCAGACCCCGGCCACGAAGAGCAGGCCGACGCCGGCGATCCCCCATCTGCTCACCAGTCCTCCTCGTTGTGCCTGTTGCCGGTCCGCTCAAGCTGGTCCGCGGCGAGCGCCGCCACCAGCGGCTTGAGCAGGCTGTGCAGGTCCTCTGTCGTCGGTACGGCCACCGGCGCGGGAGCGGGCGGCTGCTCCGCCTCGGCCGCCGCGGCCGGCTCCTCGGCGGGACGCTCGGGCAGAAGTCCGTCGGCGCGGAGCTGCCCGCGCCAGGCCCGCGCCCACACCCCGATGGTGGCCAGGGCGATCACGCACACACCCGCTCCCGTCCACATGTCCACCTGCACCGCCGTCCCACCCGAGGGGTAGTCCAGCCCGTACGGCGCGAGCAGCAGCCAGACACCGCCGGCGAGCGCGGCGGTCGCCGCGATCAGGCCGGCCAGATAGCGGGTCATTTCTTCTCCTTTTCCGTCAATGCCGCGAGCAGCACCTGGCCGGCCAACGGCCTGATCAACCTGCGCGAGGCCAGCCGGGCCCGCACATGGTCGTCCCCGCTCCCGTCCGGACCCTGGTCCGGGAGGAGCCGGGCCGCGGCCGCGACCAGCCGGGGCGAGTGCCCACGTTCGAGCCGGTCGGCCAGCCAGGCGAGGGCGACGCCGGTGACCGCGAGCGTCACCGCGCTCGGCCGCACGGTCACCTCGCCGCGCAGCGGCACCTCCTTCAGGAAGAACGCGAGCAGCAGGCTCGCCACGGCGAACGGGATCGCCCACAGATAGACGGCCTGGACCGCCGTGGTGAACGCTTCGAGCAGACTGTGGAGCTGCGCGGCAGGCAGCCGGGTGAGCAGGGTGGGATCGAGCTGGGCGGCCTGCGTCGGCAGCCCGGCCCTGGCCAGCTCGTCCTCCAGGGTGCGGATCTGGATCGTGCCGAACAGCGCGGTGCCCAGCGAGCCGCCCAGCGTGCGGAAAAACGCGATGGCGCTGGAGGCGGTGCCGATGTCGCCGGGACGCACCGCGTTCTGCGTCGCCACCAGCGGAACCTGGATGAAGGCGCCCACCCCCAGGCCGACCACGACGGTGAAGGCCATGATCAGCACCATCGAGGTGTCGATCTCGACCAGGCCGAGCAGGTAGAGCCCCACGGCCAGCAGCGCCGCGCCGATGACGGGCATCGCCTTGTAGCGGCCCGTCTTGGAGACCGCCAGGCCGCTCACCAGAGAGGCGGCGATCACTCCGCCGGTCAACGGGACCAGGGCGAGGCCGGACTCCGTCGCCGACTGCCCGCGCACGATCTGGAAGTAGGTGGGCAGGTAGACGACCGCGCCGAACAGCGCGACACCGGACAGCAGCGACAGGCCGGCGCTCACCGCGACCACCGGGTCGGCGATCACCCGCGGCGGAAGGATCGGCTCGGCCGCGCTGCGCTGGCGGACGGCGAACGCCGCCGTCAGGCCCACCCCGGCGACCGCCAGCCCGATGATCTGCGGCGACCCCCAGTCGTACGTCCGGCCGCCCCACACGGTGACCATGAGGATGGAGCACACCGCGGCGACCAGGAGGACAGCGCCCGGATAGTCGATGCGGTGCCGCACCGTGGCGCGGGGCAGGTGCAGCGCGACCGCGATCACGGCGAGCGCGGCCACGCCTATGGGAAGGTTGATCCAGAAGATCCAGCGCCAGGTGGCATGGTCGGTGAAGAAGCCGCCGACGAGCGGGCCCGCGACGCTGGCCAGGCCGAAGACACCTCCGAAGAGCCCCTGGTAGCGGCCCCGGTCACGCGGCGGGACGACGTCCGCGATCACCGCCATCGCCAGCGCCATGAGCCCGCCGCCGCCGAGCCCCTGGACGCCCCGGAACACGATCAGCTGGGCCATGTTCTGGGCGAGGCCGCACAGGATCGAGCCGATCAGGAAGATGACGATCGCGCCCTGGAAGATCTGCTTGCGGCCATACAGGTCGGAGAGCTTGCCGTAGAGCGGGGTCCCGGCGGTGGAGGCGAGCAGGTAGGACGTGACCACCCAGGAGAGCTGATCAAGCCCGCCGAGCTCCTGCGCGATCATCGGCAGCGCGGTGGCCACGATCATCTGGTCCAGGGCGGCGAGCAGCATGGCGAGCATGAGTCCGGCCATGACAAGCCGGATCTGCGCGCGAGTCAACAACGACAACCCCCGCTTCGATCACTATTAGTGATTAAGACACTACGCAGGGATGAGAATCGCTGTACGAGAAATGACCATTCTTCTCCTCCCCCGCCTGCCTTCCGGGCCCCCTCCGCGCCCTCCCCGCCTGCCTTCCAGACCTCCCCCACCTCTCCCGGGCCTCCCTGACTCAGCCGGATGCAAGGTGCCTCCAAGTCCGCGGGACTACCCATGGGGCCATGAAGAACGGCACCATGGCCCCCTCGTTCACGACCGCCCGCGGAGCCGCCCCCCGTGGAATCGCCTTCTGTGGAATAGCGACCGGCGCGCTGCTCGCGCTGGCCGCCACGTGCGCTCTGACAACTCCGGCGGCTGCCACGACCGCGGCCACGAAGGCCACCGCGCCGGCCGCCACCACGACCACCGCGACGGCGGCCGGGGCACGGCTCCACTGGGGCCCGGTCCGCTCCAGAGGCGGCCACGACGGGTACGCCACCGCCGACGTGTGGATCACCGATTTCAGCGCGGAGACGTTCGTCGTTTCCGGCACGCTGTATGACCGCGACCGGCACCGCGACCATTGCGCGTACATCCGCGCCCGCTTCCACTACGCGGGCGGCGGCACGGGGTGGGCCCGGCCCAGGACGACCTGCGCGGCGCGCGGCGGCTTCCGGCTCTCCTCGGACGGCGAGATCACCCGCGTGGACGTCAAGGTCTGCGTGCTCGACCGGGCCCGGCGGGCGACGCTGAGCTGCTACGCCGACCCGATCAAGACCGAGACGGTGGCGAACTGGCCCCGATAGTCACGGGCGGGGCCTCGGTGGTCCTGGGCGGGGCAAGCCGGTCTTTCAGCAGGGCATCCTCGGGGCCTCTTCCGGGGCTGTTACCGGGCTGTTTTGCCGGGCGGACGCGAACAGCGCCGCCCCGCAGGACGGCGCTGTTCTGTCAAAGCCGGGAGCCGGGGCTCAGATGGTGACCCGCACCCCGTACTCCTCCATCCAGGCGTTGAACTGGACGAGCTGCTCCATGGCCGTCCTGTTCTCCTGGAGGCTGGTCGTGCCCACCTCGTGGTCGAGGACGTTCCGCGCCTTGGCCAGATCGAGCAGCGGCGCGATCGCGAGGTCGTCCCGGCTGAGCAGCCGCGCCGACTCCACCTGGAGCGCCCGCTCGTACGCGGGGTCCTGTGTCGAGGGGTACGGGCTCTTGCGGCGCTCGACGACGGAGCGCGGCAGGACGTCACCGGCGGCGGCGCGCAACAGGCTCTTCTCCCGGCCGTCGAAGGTCTTCATCGCCCATGGGGTGTTGAAGACGTACTCCACCAGACGGTGGTCGCAGAACGGGACGCGCACCTCAAGGCCGACGGCCATGCTCATCCGGTCCTTGCGGTCGAGCAGGATCTGCACGAAGCGGGTGAGGTGCATGTGACTCACCTCGCGCATCCGCTTCTGCAGGCCGCTCTCTCCGGGCAGCGGCTCCACCGCGGCCAGTGCCTGCTGGTAGGAGTCCGCCCGGTAGGCGGGGATGTCCAGCTTGCGCAGCAGCGGCTCGTCGAACAGCGTGGTGAGGCCGTTACGGTGGCCGACGCCCACGGTGGCCAGCCAGGGGAAGGTCCCCGCGTTCACCGTGTCCGGGTCGTGGAACCACTTGTAGCCGCCGAACACCTCGTCCGCGGACTCACCGGACAGCGCCACCGTCGAGCGCTCCCTGATCGCCTTGAACAGCAGGTAGAGCGACGTGTCCATGTCGCCCATGCCCACCGGGATGTCACGCGCCCGCAGGGCCGCGGCGCGTACGGCCGGGTTCATCAGGTCGGCGGAGTTCAGCACGATGTCGGTGTGGTCCGCGCCGATGTGCTCGACCACGTCGTGGACGTACGGCCCGTCGGGGGTGTCGCGCATGGCGTCGGGCTGGAAGTTCTCGGTGTACCCGGCGAAGTCGACCGAGAACGAGCGCACCTTGGTCGATCCCAGGGACCGGGCGGCCAGCGCGGTCACCGCGCTGGAGTCGAGGCCACCGGACAGCAGCGTGCACAGCGGCACGTCCGAGATGAGCTGGCGGCCGACGATGTCGTCCAGCAGCCCGCGGATCGTGGAGATCGTGGTGGGGAGGTCGTCGGTGTGCTCGCGGGACTCGAGCCGCCAGTAGCGGCGCTTGGTCAGGCCCTCGCGGCGGACGCGGACGATCTGGCCGGGACGGACCTCGTACATGCCTCGGTAGACGGCGCTCTCGGGCGTCTTGACGAAGGCGAGCAGTTCGCGCAGCCCGTCGGCGTCGACCACCCGCTCGGCGAGCGGGTTGGCGAGGATCGCCTTGGGCTCGGAGCCGAACAGCACCCCGGACGGGGTCGGGTAGTAGTACAGCGGCTTGATGCCCATCCGGTCGCGGACCAGGAGCAGCTCCTCGCGCCGCGCGTCCCAGATCGCGAATGCGTACATGCCGTTGAGCCGGTCGACGAAGTCCTCGCCCCACTCCAGGTACGCCTCCAGGACGACCTCGGTGTCGCTCTCGGTGCGGAAGCGGTGGCCGCGGACGGCCAGTTCGGCGCGCAGCTCGCGGAAGTTGTAGACCTCGCCGCTGTAGGTGAGGACGGCGAGCAGCCGCCCGTCGCGTTCCGCCGCCATCGGCTGGCGACCGCCCTCGATGTCGATGATGGCGAGCCTGCGGTGGCCGAGCGCCGCGTGCGGCTCCGTCCACAGCCCCTCGGCGTCCGGGCCCCGGCACGCCATGGTCTCGGTCATAGCCCGGGCGACGTCGCGCTCGGCTCCCAAATCACGGTCGTAGTCGATCCAGCCGGCTATACCGCACATCTTCTCTGCCCCCTAGCCTTGAAGAAGTTAGTACAGCTAAGCAAACGTCTGACCAGGGCGAATTATGCCCAGCCGGCCCCTCGGCCAGCTCCTCGATCTCCGCAAAACCCGATAAATGACAGACAAAGTGACCAATTGCCTCTTATGTGACAAATGGGGGCACCATCGGCCCTCGCCGAGCCGTTCCGGCTCCGACTCGGACCTGGGGCTCGAAGGCTTGGGGGTCAGGACTCGAAGGCTCTGGGGCTTGGGGGTCAGGCTCGGTCAGGGGCTCAGAGCTCAGTCAGGGGTCAGGCGCAGGACTCAGGGGAGCTCGGCGAAGCGCTCGACGTTGTCGCTCCTGCCGGAGACGAGCACGATGTCGCCGTACGACAGCTCGGTGTCGGGGGTGGCGTAGGTGAACTCCTCGCCGGGGCTCTTGACCGCGACGATCGTCACACCGTACTTGTGGCGCAGCTTGGACTCCCCCAGCGGTACGCCGACGAACTCCTTGGGCGGGTGGGTCTTGACCAGGGCGAACCCCTCGTCCACCTCGACGTAGTCGAGCATCCGACCACTGACCATGTGCGCGACCCGCTCCCCCATGTCGTGCTCGGGGAAGACGACATGGTGGGCGCCGATCCGGTGCAGGATCCGGCCGTGCTGCCGGCTGACCGCCTTGGCCCAGATGTCCTCGATCTCCAGCTCAACGAGCAGCGAGGTGGCGAGGATGCTCGCCTCCAGGTCGCTGCCGATGGCGACCACGGCGCGGTAGAAGTCCGACACGCCGAGCTGGCGCAGGGCCTCGATGTCGGTGCCGTCCGCGGTCGCGATGTTCGTGATCTGCCCGGCCAGGCTCTGCACCAGCTTGGGGCGGCTGTCGATGGCCAGGACCTCGGCCCCCCTCCGCACCAGCTCAAGCGCGAGGGATCTGCCGAAACGGCCGAGCCCGATCACCACGACGGGGTCGTTCTTCTTCTCAGCCAACGATGACTCGCTCCTCGGGTAGTTCGTAGCGGCGGATGCGCTCCTTGAGGGCGAGCGCCGAGCCGAGCGTGAGGGGGCCGATCCTGCCGATGAACATGAGCACCACCAGCATCAGGTGCCCGGCCGGCGGCACATCGGGGGTGATCCCGGTGGACAGGCCCGTGGTGCTGAAGGCAGAGACCGCCTCGAACAGCACCTGGTCCAGGCTGTGTGGGGTCATGATCAGCAACACGTACGTGGTTATGGCGACGAGCGCGACGCCGAGCATGCAGATCGCGACAGCCTGACGCTGCGCGGACTCGGTGAGCCTGCGGTGCCCGATGTTGACCTGAGGCTCGCCCCGGATCTCCGCCCAGATGACGAAGGCGAGCAACCCGAGCGTGGTCACCTTGATGCCCCCACCCGTGCCCGCGCTGCCCGCGCCGACGAACATCAGGATGTCGGTGACCAGCCAGCTCGACGACTCCATCTGGGAGACGTCGATGGTGTTGAAGCCGGAGGACCGCGGCATGACGGCCGTGAAGAAGCTGGCCAGCAGCTTGTCGGAGTCCTTGAGTGCCCCCAGAGTGCCCGGATTGCGCCACTCGGTCATCAGGAACACCATGGTGCCCACGGAGAGCAGCAGCGTGGTGACGACCACCGTTACACGGGTGAGCACCGTCCATCGGCTGGGGCGACGCCAGGAACGCAGCAGCTCGAATATCACCGGGACGCCCAGCCCGCCGACGATCACCGCTCCGGAGATGGTCAGGCAGATCCACGGATCGGACACGAAACGCGTCAGGCTGTCCGGCCACAGGGAGAATCCGGCGTTGTTGAACGCGGAGATGGCGTGGAAGACGCCGTGATAGAGCGCCGTGCCGAACGACTCGCCGTACCCGATCATCAGCCTGCCGGTGAGGATCACGGCCACGACCGCCTCGGAAACGAGGCTGAAGACGATGACGTTGCGGACCACCCGCCGGGCGTCAACGACGGTGAGCGTGCTGGTTTGGGCCTGGGCCATGAGGCGGGCGCGCAGCCCCATCCGGTTCGACACGATCATGGTGAACAGGGTGGCCAGAATCATGATCCCGAACCCGCCGACCTGGACCAACCCGGCGATCACTCCCTCGCCGAAGGCCGACCAGTGCCCACCGGTGTCGACGATGGCCAGCCCTGTCACGCAGACGGCCGAGGTGGCGGTGAACAGGGCGGCCACCCAGTCGGCGGACTCGCCCGAGGTGGTCGCGATCGGCAGCCTCAGGAGAAGAGTGCCGAGCAGGATCACGCTGCCGAAGCCGGTCGCCAGGACCTGTGTCGGGTTCTGGAACCGGTCGAGTACCGCCGAGCCCCACCCGGCCTGCCGTCCCTTCACCTCGCCGACTCCGCCGCAAAAGACCGCCGCACCACCGAACGCCTCCGTCAAGAGCGCATCAAGAGATCTACAACAGAGCATGGCAAGAGAGGCCACGTAAGCGACCCACCGTAACAGGAGCCGCAGGTAAAGCCGACGTCCACCGCCTTTGTCCGAAATATGGACGCAAAGCGGCGCTGACGTGCCGATCCGGCATAACAGCGTCAAGTCGGGACTCATAAGATTAGGGGGCATGGACCACCAGACCTGACGAACGGGGTACCGGGTGCTACACGAGAAGCTGTCGACCATCTACGACAACGTTTTGCGCCGCAATCCCGGGGAAATCGAGTTCCACCAGGCTGTACGCGAGGTGCTGGAGAGCATCGGCCCGGTTCTCGGCAAGCACCCGGAGTATGCGGAATCGAAGATCATCGAGCGCATCTGTGAGCCCGAGCGGCAGATCATCTTCCGAGTTCCCTGGGAGGACGACCAGGGCGAGGTGCAGATCAACCGCGGCTTCCGGGTCGAGTTCAACAGCGCGCTCGGGCCGTACAAGGGCGGGCTTCGCTTCCACCCCTCGGTCTATCTGGGGATCATCAAGTTCCTCGGCTTCGAGCAGATCTTCAAGAACAGCCTGACCGGCCTGCCCATCGGCGGCGGCAAGGGCGGCTCGGACTTCGATCCGAAGGGCCGCTCCCAGCGCGAGATCATGCGCTTCTGCCAGAGCTTCATGACCGAGCTCTACCGCCACATCGGCGAGTACACCGACGTCCCCGCCGGTGACATCGGCGTCGGCGGCCGCGAGGTCGGCTACCTCTTCGGGCAGTACAAGCGCATCACGAACCGGTACGAGTCCGGCGTCATCACCGGCAAGGGACTCAGCTTCGGCGGCGCCCAGGTCCGCACCGAGGCCACCGGGTACGGCTGCGCCTTCTTCGTCGAGGAGATGCTCAAGGCGCGCGGCACGTCCTTCGAGGGCAAGCGCGTCGTGGTGTCCGGGTCGGGCAACGTCGCCATCTACACGATCGAGAAGGTGCGTCAGCTCGGCGGCGTCGTGGTCGCCTGCTCCGACTCCTCCGGATACGTCGTCGACGAGAAGGGCATCGACCTCGACCTGCTCAAGCAGGTCAAGGAGGTCGAGCGCAAGCGGCTGAGCGCGTACGCCGCCAAGCGCGGCGGCGACGGCGCCGTGTTCGTGCCCGGCCGCAGCGTCTGGGAGGTGGACTGCGAGGTGGCGATGCCGTCCGCCACGCAGAACGAGATCACCGGAAAGGACGCGGAGCGGCTGGTCCGCGGCGGCTGCGTCGCCGTGGGCGAGGGCGCCAACATGCCGACCATGCCCGAGGCGATCCGGGTCTTCGTGGACGCGGGCGTGGCCTTCGGGCCGGGCAAGGCCGCCAACGCGGGCGGCGTGGCCACCAGCGCGCTGGAGATGCAGCAGAACGCGAGTCGCGACTCGTGGACGTTCGAGTTCTCCGAGCGCCGGCTGCGCGAGATCATGCGCGACATCCACGACCGCTGCCTGAGCACCGCCGACGAGTACGGCCTGGCCGGCAACTACGTGGCGGGCGCCAACATCGACGGCTTCAAGCGGGTCGCCGACGCCATGCTGGCGCTCGGCCTGATCTGAGTGACCGGCGCGGTCATAATTTGATCATGACCTGAGCGTGATCTGAGTAGATCCAAACCGGACGTCGCCTGCCCTGGGGGAAGCCATCGCACCTTCCTCCGGCGACGGGCGAGACGCCGCACCCCCCTCGCGTACTCCCCTGGTCGTACTCGACGTGTCTCTGGCCGGACGACGACGGCGCGGGCGTGATGGGACAGGATCCTCCCGAACCCACGTATCTGAAGGGAGCGCACCGTGCGCAGGATCTACGTCGCGCTGGCCGGCCTGCAACTGATCGCCGTACTCGCGCAGTTCTACTTCGCGGGGATCGGCGCCTTCGACCGGCCGCAGACCAGCGACTCGTACGAGCTGCACGCCACGCTCGGGATGATGGCCATCCCGGTCCTGTCTCTGGTGATCACCGTGGTGGCCACGCTGGTGAAGGCTCCGGGCCGCCTGATCGGCCTGAGCATCCTGCCGCTCGGCCTCGTCGTCGTCCAGATGCTGATCATCATGCTGGGCCGGGCGCTGAACGACGGCACCGGCAACACCACCGCCGCGTCGCTCGCCGTGTTCGGCCTGCACGCGATCAACGGCCTGGCCATCATGGCCGTCGCCGGGCGGGTGCTCGCCGGAGCCCGCCGGCTCGTGTCCGCTGACGGAGTGACTCCGAGAACCGTGACGGCGCCGGTGCCATGACCGTTTCGGGGCTGCTCGCGCTCGACCTTCTCGCCTCGGCCCTGACCGCGCTCGCGTGGCTCGGGACCGGGGCGGCGGCCGCCACCCGGCGTCCGAAAGCGGCACTGGCCGTGCTTCCCGTGGCCGTGCTGCTGACACTGGCCCGGATGGCCTGCGTGATCGCGCTCGCCCGGGCCGGCTGGTGGTTCGTCCAGGAGAAGGTCATCATCGCGGTGCCCCTTCTCGGCCTCGCCGTCCTGGTCGCGGCCGTGCTCGCCGGGCCGCGCCTGGTCGAGGCGGCCCGTGGGCGCGGGGTCGCCGCGGCCCGGCCGATCGTGGTCATGCCTCTGTTCGGCGCCGGATTCGCCGCCGCGGCAGGGCTGGTGCACACCCTCCTGCTCGGCTATCCCGCGACCTGGAGCACCGGCCTGCTCACGATCGCGTTCTTCGGGGTCGCCCTGCTGGTGAGCTGGCGGATCGCCTGCCCTCCGGTACGCGGCCTGCGCCCCGGTATGTCCGCGATCCTCGCGGTCGGCCTGCTCGGGACCGGGCTGGCGCTCGCGCCGGGTGAGGCGAGCGACCTCGGCGGCGTCTCCGACGAGCAGCACGCGCGGCACGAACGGCGTGGAGAGCAGGCCGTACCGGTGACCTCGCTGCGCGGCCCGACCACTCCGACCGAGAGCGGCAGGGTGCGCCGGTACATGCTGACCGCGCGCACCTCCACCACCGCCCTGTCGTCCGGACAGCAGGTCACCGCCTGGACCTTCAACGGCCAGGTGCCCGGCCCGCCGATCGTCGCCGTCGAGGGCGACCTGATCGAGGTACGGCTGCGCAACGCCGACATCGAGTCGGGCGTGACGCTCCACTGGCACGGCTACGACGTGCCCTCCGGCGAGGACGGTGTCCCCGGCCTGACCCAGAACGCGGTCATGCCCGGCGAGGAGTTCGTCTACCGCTTCCTCGCCACCCAGGCCGGCACGTACTGGTACCACACCCACGAGGTGTCCGACCTCGGCGTGCGGATGGGGTTGTACGGCACCCTCGTGGTCCGCCCCCGCACCGCCCCCAGAACCGAGGGCGTGGATCTCACCCTCCCCGTGCACACGTTCTCCGGGATGACCGTCCTCGGCAACCACGACCAGCCCATCGAGCAGCGGGTCGCCCCCGGCATGCCGGTGCGCCTCCGCCTGGTCAACACCGACAACACGCCGCACCGGTTCGCCCTGACCGGCACGCCGTACCGGCTGGCGGCGATCGACGGCAACGACGTGATCGAGCCCGGCGAGGTCAGCGAGGTCGGCCTGCGGCTACCTGCGGGGAGCCGGTACGACCTCGTCTTCACCATGCCGCTCGAACTCGACCCGGCCGGGAACGGAGAGGTGCGGCTGATCGTGGACGACCGCATCGAGGGGCTGCGGCTGACGCCTCCCGTATCCGGCGCCTCCCAGGCGAGAACACCCTCCAAGGCCGCAAAAACGGCCGCCACCCCCTCCCCCGGACCATCCGGCCCGGTGACGTCCACCGCGAGCTGGCCGGAGCTCGACCCCCTCGCGTACGGGCGGCCCGCGACACCGCCGTTCGACCCGAGCGCGCCGGCCGACCGCAGATTCACCCTCGTCCTCGATCAGGGCCTCGCCATGGTCAACGGCCGGCCGGCGTACGCGCAGACGGTCAACGGGCAGGCGTTCCCCTCCATCCCCACTCAGAAGGTGACGGAGGGCGACCTGGTCCGGATCAAGGTCGTGAACCGGGGACGTGAGACCCACCCCTGGCACCTCCACGGACACCGGGTGCTCGTGCTCAGCCGCGACGGCCGCCCGCCGACCGGCAGCCCCCTGTACGTCGACACCTTCGACGTACGCCCCGGCGAGGTATGGGAGGTGGCCTTCCTCGCCAACAACCCGGGCATGTGGATGAACCACTGCCACAACCTCGCCCACGCCGACATGGGCATGGCCCTCCACCTCGCGTACGAGGGCGTCACCACGCCCTTCCACGGAGCGCACGGCGGGTGAGGTTCGGCGGGTCAGGCTCACCGGGCCAGGCTCGGCACGCTCGGTAAGTCAGGCTCGGCGGGTCAGGCTCGGCGGCACGCGGACCTGGCACGACGACGGAGGCGAGGTCCCCGTCCGGCCGGATGCGACCGCGTCGACGACCCGCCGGCCCCGACCCAGCGGTGGCCAGGCCCCGACCCGCTGATGGCCAGAACAACCCCGTAGGACGGCCGCTGCCGGGCCGACTGCCCGAGCACCACCGAGCTGCTGCAGGAGTGGCGACGGTAGGACTACCGGGCTCGCCCCGCACGCGTCGAAGGCCGGGGGCCGATGTAGGTGAATCCCCAGCGGTTCTTGCCGACGCGGTGGAGTTGGTAGTGGGCGGGGTTGCGGTAGCGGTCGCGGTTGTGGAACTGGCAGGTGGGTCCGAGGTTGTCCAGGTCGGTGGTGCCGCCGTCGGACCAGTTGGTGATGTGGTCGATCTGGCACAGGTGGGCGGGCATGGGGCAGTGGTCGACCATGCATCGGGTGTAGCGGGTGAGGATGGTCCGGCGTTGTCGTCGGGTGGCGCGGCGGGCGGTGCGTCCGACGTCGAGGACGCAGCCGTCGGCGTCCATGACCAGGCGGGCGAGGCGGTGGATGTCGGTGACGGGCAGGAGCTGTCCGGTGGCGAGCAGCAGCCCGGGCAGCGTGCGTCCTGAGATGAGCCCGCCGGGCGTCGCCCAGTCCGCACCCCGCCCCCGCGCCTGTCCCCGTTCTTGTGCCTGTCCCGGCCCTTGATTCCGCTGTCCGACGTCGCGGGCAGGCCGATCGCTCGGCCTACCGGCCCGGGTGCCCCGGCCGCCCGCTCTCTGACCACGCTCCGCTCTCTGGCCACGTTCTGCGTCGCGCCCAGCGCTCCGACCATGCTGGCCGCCGTCGTGAGTGCCCTGGCCAGGTGTTCCCTGGCCACGCTCCTCCGCGTCATGCCGAGTTTCTTTGTCTCGCCGCCCGCCGTCGTGAGTCTCTCGGCGATGCCCGGTGTCGTGCCCAGCGCTCTGGTCGGGTTGCCCGTTGCTGCGGGCGCCCTGCTCGCGGCTCGTGTCATCTTGATCGATCTGGCCGAGCCGCTCATTGTCCCGGGCCAGGCGATCACGCCGCACACCACCGCGAGCGGCCTGATCGCCTCGCCCGTCGTCCTCGGGCTGCCGGTTCTGCTGCGGTTCCGGCTTGTGCCGCACGCCATCGTGAGCGCTGCCTTCCGGAGAGCCGGACGCGTCGGTTGACGAAGCGGCAGACGCCTGCCCGCCCGAGAAGGTGGACGTTCCGGCTGGCGAGCAGTCGGATGTCTTGGATCGTGTGGGGGCGGGCACCTCGCCTCGCCCAGGGTCGGACGCCTTCGACCGCGAAGGCGCGGGCGTTCCCGCTGATGAGGAATCGGACGTCTCGCCTGGTGAGGAGGCGGGCGGGTCGTCGGGAAGGGACTCGGCGTTGATCAACACCAGCAACTCGGTACCGATCTGCTGCTCCAACAACGCGATCAACACATCCGCGTTCCGCACCCGCAGCGGCCGCTCATCCCCCGCCACCCTCGGCTTCGCATACGCCTCCAACAGCGTCCGCAACCGCGCCGCCGCCTCCCGAGGCAGCCGGAACTCCCCCTCCACCCCGCCCGAAGCGCTCTCCCGTACCAACAGGAACCGCTCCCGATAATCCGCCTCGCCGTCGTCGGCTTCCCCGTCCGGGTCCAGCACCGCACGCAGATACCGCCCCGCACGTGCGATCTCCGCAGGAGTTGCCGGTCCGCCAGCCCGACCAGAATCGGCTCCGCCAACGCCGCCTGCTCATCCGTCAGCCGCGCGGTCGCCGAACAGATCGCCGTCACCGCACCCTCAGCCAGGCTCCCCTCCGCGAACCGCGCCCGCACCGTCGGCAGGCGGGCAAGCTCGGTCGCCAACGCCAGCACCCGGCCCGCCCCGGCCACACTCATCCCCGCCGCCCCCCGCAACCACGACCGCGTCGAGGCATGACCAGCCCGCCTGGCCTCACCCGCGGCATGCACCCGCTCCACCCGCGCCGCGATCGCCGAAATCAACCGGTCCCGCGCGAACAGCAGATCCTCCGCCTCCGCCAGACACACCCCCGGCGCGTCCGGCACCACCCCCACCGCCAACGCCGACGCGACCTGCCGGACCTGCGCCACCAACGGCCACGACACCCCACAATCCCGACCCTCACCAGACCCACCAGGCCCAGCCATGGACGCGGACCCGGACCCGGCAGAGGACGGGTCCGCGTCCGCGTCGGCGGCGGACGCGGCAGAAGGCGCATCGGCGTCCACGGCAGACGCGCAAGCGGACGACGCGCAAGGGCATCCGTCACCGTCGCCTGACGCAGCCGCGGAGTGAGCCTCGGACACCGGCGCCGACTCACCCACCGGCGATTCCGCCTCCACCGGCGGTTTTACCGAAGCCGCGTCCGGACCCAGGTGGCCGAGGAAAGGAGGCACGGTTTTTGTCGAGGTCACATTATTCGCCGTTGAATTGCTTCCTTTCGCCACATTGGGGAGAAAGTCGTCAATTGTAAATATGGCGGCGCTACAGGGCGATTCGCCCGTTTGGGCTGGCCTGGGGATTGTGGCGTGCTCCCACCAGTCAGCATCACAAGGGCGGGACTCGTCGCGATCCGACAACTCCTCCGGAAAGAATCCGGCGGGCTCGAAGAGCTGAGTCATACCCACCCCCGATCACGATTAGAACGCCTGTATGAATAGTGTCAAAGATGGCGGCGCTAATCAAGTCGAATTCGCAAAGAATTTCGAGGTGACAATCGATAGGTATTTCGAGAAATATTCGGATGGCGGCCTTAGTTCGTTTTGTCCGGAGGGAGCGTGGCCGGTCAGCGAGCACCAGACCGTAGGCCCGTCAGGCCGGTCCGGCAGGCCCGGACCGCTGTGACCGCACGGCGCGGCGACAGCGAGAAGGCAACATCGGCGCTGCAGGACGGATCGACACAATCCCCGTACCGGGGGTGGCCTGCTGTTCGCAGGACCACCTCTCCGCCGTCATCCGAAAGACCGGACGAAGATCATCACTGGTGGGCGATCAGCACCGGTGAAGCGCCTTGCCCGCACTACTCCTCCGGCAACAGAGTTCAGGTGCCGCGCAAGGTCAAGGGGGATTTCCGAGGACCGGAGAGCGTCATGGCCGGGCATAAGTCGGGGCAACCACTACCTCTCGACGACGCCGCTCGTACGGAACGCATCAGCGAGGTTGTGCCCTTCGTCGCTGGTCATGCCGGGGCCTCAGAGGCGGTTACGCTCCTGCCCGGCCGGGGCCTTCCACCTCGTTCTTCCACCGTATGAATCAGCCCGGCACGGCTCGCCGCAGCGGTTGCTACCGCGCCTCAGCGTCGGCCGACCACGGCGCATCGCCCTGCCACTCAACTCGACACGACTACACGGCCCCGGTCCGCACCGCACCGACTCGACGTCGCTCCCCCATCGCGCGTACGCCTGCGGGCTCCGGCGCGGATACGGGCAGCGGAACCAGGGCCGGCCACGTACGGCGACATACGGCGACGCCGGCCGTGGTTACTCCGTGGGCGTGGCCTCGAAAGCCTTGGCGACCACCTGCCGGGTCTCGCCCATCGATGCCTGGGCGCGCTCGCGCGCCACCGACGTCATATCGACGTCGGGCATCCCACAGGGGATGGCGAGGTCCCATGGGGTGAGATCGCCGTCCACGTTGAGCGCGAAGCCGTGGCTGGTCACAGCGCGGCTGGCACGCATGCCGATCGATACGATCTTGCGCTTGGTCTCCTTGGTCCAGACCCCCGTAAGCAGTTCCGAGCCCGGAGGGGTGTCGCGACGCTCAGCCGCGATCCCCAGCTCGCCGAGCGCCTCGACCAGCCGAAGCTCGACCTCGCGGATGTAGTCGACGACGCCCTCGTCGGCCCGAAGCTTCACGATCAGATAGCCGACCAGCTGTCCAGGACCGTGGTAGGTGAGCTGCCCGCCACGGCCGGTCTGCATGACGGGGATTCCGTGGGAGGGGTCGGGCAGGTGCTCCGTAGGGGTGCGCTTCCCGACCGTGAACACGCTGGGGTGGCTGAGCAGCCAGAGAGTGTCCGGACGGGCGTCCTCCTGCCGCTCTTCGACCAGAGCGGCCATTCGCTCCATGGCCTTCTCATAGTCGACCAGATCATCCTGAATCAACGTCAACGGTCGTTCA
The DNA here is from genome assembly GCF_050947145.1 of Microtetraspora malaysiensis. Taxonomy (NCBI): domain Bacteria; kingdom Bacillati; phylum Actinomycetota; class Actinomycetes; order Streptosporangiales; family Streptosporangiaceae; genus Microtetraspora; species Microtetraspora malaysiensis. The sequence continues at coordinate 1,014,209 of NZ_CP191998.1, read as the reverse complement.
CGCATGGGGCACCTCCATTCGCGAGCATAGAACGGCCCTGCAAAACGAACGCACGCACCCCGGTGCGGGACCGCCTCCCCGCACCGCGAAAACGGTCCGTGCCGGTGCTGGAGCCCTGATCAGCGCGTTCGCGCCTCGCCAGGGCCCACCTGAGGTTCCACTCCGCGCCCCAAAGGGGGCTCCTGCCCCAAAGATTCGCGGACGGTTCGTACCGGGTGGAGTCTGGCCATGGGCATCTCCGCATGAAGTCCGGACCCGACCGGACTGGTGGTGCGGACGTCGACGGACTGGACCGAGGCGCGATGGGAAACCGGCCGGACTGGAGGCGCGGACGCCGACGGACTCGACCGGGACGGCACGCGATGAGAGACGCCCCGGGCCGGACCTCCTCCTCTGATCATGACGCTGGTACGCAGGCGCCCTGGGGCACGGCCGCCGGATGCGACCGCCCTGTGTCGCTATCGACCGGGCGGGTGGGCCGCGGTGACGCGATCGGCCACGCACCCAGGGTGGCCTGGACGCGGAGGCGCGGATGGCACAGCACCGGATGCCGAGAACCGGTGCCGAGGACCAGTGCTGAGGACCAGTGCTGAGGGTCAGTAGTACGTGCGCGAAGGCGCGACGGGGATGAAGACCCACATGATCAGGTAGATGACGAACTGCGGTCCGGGAAGCAGGCAGGACAGGAGAAAGAGCAGCCGGACTACGGTGGGCGGCATACCGAAGCGCTCCGCGATGCCTCCGCAGACCCCCGCGATCATCCTGTGTTCTCTGGATCGGTGCATGTAGCTTTACCCCCTTTTCACCTGGTCCAACGAGCCTCCAGGAAGATCCGGTTCCGCCGCGAACCCTGACAAAACCCTGAGATAGCCCCGGGGTTCCCTTGCCCGCACAACGGACAACTCTTCACAGGGCGGACAATCTGCCACATAACGGAAGGAAGTCTGACATGGGTATGGATGACAAGATTTCCAACAAGGCCAAGGAGCTCAAGGACAAGGCCAAGGAGCGCGCCGGCGAAATGACCGACGACGAGCGCCGCCAAGCCAAGAGCAAGGCCGACAAGGCCAAGAGCAACGTCAAGCAGGCCGGCGAGAAAACAAAGGACAAGTTCAAAGACTGATCAGCGTGACCGAGCGGGCGGCGGGGCTTCCTGAAGTCCCGCCGCCCGCTCGGCGTCGCCGTCACCGTCGCCCCCATCCCCGTCCCCTGCGGCACCGACCGGCCCCCGGCACGTACGCGGCAGCACGCGCCCGGGAAGACGACCCGCGAGAGGACCACGATGACGGTCGTTCGGGAACGATGCGAGGGATGTGGCTGGTTCGGCCGCTTACGGCCGCCTACGCGGACGCGCCCCGCCGTCCCCCCGAGAGGGACGATCTTCTTCGACGCACCGGCGAATTGATTCTGCGTTGATGACGATCTCGCGATATAGGCTGATTAATCGGAACCCATGGAGCGTGTCATGGATATTTCGGTTCTTCAGCAGCAGACGCACCTGATCGTACGCCAGAAGATCACCATGATGGTGAACCGGTATGTCGTCCACACGGTCCGGACGGACGGTTCGCCCGGCGAGGAGGTCGCCTTCGCGGAGCAGAAGCGGCTGGCCTTCAAGGAGCAGGTCACGCTCTACACCGACGAATCGCGACAACATGTGCTCGCGGGGTTCAAGGCCCGCAACGTGCTCGACCTCGCGGGCGAGTACGACGTGACCGACCAGGACGGCACGCCGCTTGGCGTGTTCCGCAAGGATTTCCGCCGATCGCTGCTGCGCTCGACCTGGCACGTCCGGCAGCCGGGCCTGTCGACCTATACGGGCGCCGAGCGCAACACCACCGTCGCGCTCCTTCGCCGCTTCGGCGACTCGCTGTCCTGGCTGCCCTACCACTTCGATTTCAGCGTGGGGGCGTCGATCGCGTTCTCCGTCGAGCGGCGCTGGTCTCTCCGGGACAGCTATCTCGTGAGGATCCGCGACCCCCGCCTGGACCGCCGCCTGATCATCGCCACGGCCGTCGCGCTCGACGCGCTCCAATCACGCTGACCCGAGCCCCGCCCAACGGCCCAAGCCAAAATCCTGGCCGGACACCGCCGAGCCGGCTGTCCGGTGAGCGTCTCCCGGGGGCCGGCCAGCCGAAACGGTCGGCCCCCGGAGAGACGCTCACCCGCTCAGACGCCGATCGGATGCCAGACGGTCTTCGTCTCCAGGAAGGCCGTCATGCGGTCCATACCCGGGTCGGCCAGCCAGTCGATCCGGTCGAGCGGGGGACGCAGGACACGCTTGAGGTTCTCCGCGGCAAGCTCCTCGCACCGCACCGCGAGGTCCTCGTCCGCGCCGGTGAGATCGATGGCGTTGACGTCCATGTGCCCGGCCAGCCAGGGGGCGATCTCCCCCGCCGAACCCGTCAGGATGTTCACCACGCCACCCGGCAGGTCCGACGTGGCCAGCACCTCGGCGAGCGTGATCGACGGCAGCGGCGCCCGCTCCGAGGCGACCACGACGCAGGTGTTCCCGGTGACGATCACCGGGGCGATCACGCTGACCAGGCCGAGCAGCGGCCCCATCGGCGGCGCGATCACCGCCACGACGCCGGTCGGCTCGACGGTGGACAGGTTGAAGTACGGCCCGGCGACCGGGTTGGCGGCGCCCCGGATCGCGCCGATCTTGTCCGACCAGCCCGCGTACCAGACGAGCCGGTCGACGGCCGCGTCCACCAGCTCGCCCGCCTTCTTGGCGGTGACGCCGTCGGCGTCGACGAGCTCGGCCGCGAACTGGGCCCGGCGTCCCTCCAGCATCTCGGCGACACGGTAGAGGATCTGCCCCCGGTTGTACGGCGTGGCCGACGACCAGCCGGGGAACGCCTTGCGGGCAGCGGTGACGGCGTCCCGCGCGTCCTTGCGGGACCCCTTGGCCGCGTTCGCCAGGAAATCACCCTTGGAGGAGGTCACGGCGTAGGACCTTCCGCTCTCCGAGCGCGGGAACGCCCCGCCGATGAACAGCTTGTACGTCTTGCGCACGGCCAGGCGCTCACTCATCGAAGGTTCCAATCTGGAGTGGACGGGCCGGCTGGTAGACCTGGCCGCACCGGCAGACGCCGCCGCGGTGCGCGAACCAGCCGTGCCGTACAGCGAAGCGACGGGAGCGGCGGCCGCGGGCGTACCCGGCCCCGGCCCCGGCGACGGCCCGCCGGGTCAGGCGGCGACGGCGGCGATGATCACACTGCAAGGTACGCCTCCAGTCCGTGTCGTCCGCCCTCCCGGCCGTAGCCGGACTCCTTGTATCCACCGAACGGCGAGGTCGGGTCGAACCGGTTGAAGGTGTTGGCCCAGACGACCCCGGCCCGCAGCCGGTCCGCCATCCACAGGATGCGGGACCCCTTCTCCGTCCAGATCCCGGCGGACAGGCCGTACGGCGTGTTGTTGGCCTTCTCGACCGCCTCGGCGGGGGTGCGGAAGGTCAGCACGGACAGCACCGGCCCGAAGATCTCCTCGCGGGCGATCCGGTGCGACTGGGCCACACCGGTGAAGACGGTCGGCGGGAACCAGAAGCCCCGCTCGGGGATCGGGCAGGCGGGCGACCACCGCTCGGCCCCCTCGTTGACGCCGGCCTCGGCCAGCTCGCGGATCTTGGCGAGCTGCGCGGCGGAGTTGATCGCGCCGATGTCGGTGTTCTTGTCCATCGGGTCGCCGAGCCGCAGGGTGGACAGCCGCCGCTTGAGGGCGTCGAGCACCTCGTCGGCGACGGACTCCTGCACCAGCAGCCGCGAGCCGGCGCAGCACACGTGGCCCTGGTTGAAGAAGATGCCGTTGACGATGCCCTCGACCGCCTGGTCGAGCGCGGCGTCCTCGAACACGATGTTCGCGGCCTTGCCGCCCAGCTCCAGCGAGAGCTTCTTGCCGGTGCCGGCCACCGACCTGGCGATCATCCGGCCGACCTCGGTCGAACCGGTGAAGGCGACCTTGTCGACGCCGGGGTGGTTGACCAGGGCCGCGCCGGTCTCGCCCGCGCCGGTCACGATGTTCACCACGCCGGGCGGAAGGTCGGCCTGGCGGCAGATGTCGGCGAACGCGAGCGCGGTCAGCGGGGTCGTCTCGGCGGGCTTGAGCACCACCGTGTTGCCGCAGGCCAGCGCGGGAGCGATCTTCCAGGCGAGCATGAGCAGGGGGAAGTTCCACGGGATGACCTGCCCGGCCACGCCCAACGGCCGGGGGTCGGCCCCGAACCCGGCATATCCCAGCTTGTCCGCCCAGCCCGCGTAGTAGAAGAAGTGCGCGGCCACCAGCGGCAGGTCCACGTCCCGCGACTCGCGGATCGGCTTGCCGTTGTCCAGCGTCTCCAGGATGGCCAGTTCGCGCGAGCGCTCCTGGATGATCCGGGCGATCCGGAAGATGTACTTGGCCCGCTCGGAGCCGGGCAGCGCGGACCACGTGGTGAACGCGGTGCGGGCCGCCTGGACCGCGCGGTCGACGTCCGCCTCGGTCGCCCAGGCGACCTCGGCCAGGACCTCCTCGGACGCCGGGTTGATGGTCTTGTGGTGGGTGTCGCCCTGGGAGTCGACCCATTCGCCGCCGATGAACAGCCCGTACGACGGCTTGATGTCGACGATCTCCCGCGATTCGGGCGCAGGTGCGTACTCGAACATGGGGCGCCTCAGTCCAGGGTGAAGTAGTCGGGGCCGGCGTACCGGCCGGTGGCCATCTTCTGCCGTTGCATGAGCAGGTCGTTCAGCAGAGTCGAGGCGCCCAGCCGGAACAGGTCGGGGGTGAGCCAGTCGGCGCCCACCGTCTCGTTGACGAGCACGAGGTTCTTGATCGCGTCCTTGGTCGTGCGGATGCCGCCGGCGGGCTTGACCCCCACCACGCGGCCGGTGCGCAGCCGGAAGTCCCGGACCGCCTCCAGCATGATCAGTGTCACGGGGAGCGTGGCGGCGGGCTGCACCTTGCCGGTGGAGGTCTTGATGAAGTCGGCCCCGGCCAGCATCGCGAGCCAGGAGGCCCGGCGCACGTTGTCGTACGTGGCCAGCTCGCCGGTCTCCAGGATCACCTTCAGATGCGCGCTGTGCTCGTCCTGCGCGCCTCCGGCACCGCAGGCGGCCTTGACCGCCACGATCTCCTCGAACACCTTCAGGTAGTCACCCGACAGGAACGCGCCGCGGTCGATCACCATGTCGATCTCGGCGGCGCCGGCCGCCACGGCGAGCGCGGTGTCGGTGACCTTCACATCCAGGGACGACCGCCCGCTCGGGAACGCCGTCGCCACGGAGGCCACCTTCACCCCCGAACCGTCCAGGGCGCGTACGGCGGTCGCCACGAGGTCGGGGTAGACGCACACGGCGGCGACACGGGGAACGGAGGGGTCGGTGGGATCGGGGTGAACCGCCTTGGCGCACATCGCCCGGACCTTGCCCGGGGTGTCGGCGCCTTCCAAGGTGGTCAGGTCCACCATCGAGATGGCCAGGTCGATCGCCTGGGCCTTGGCCGTCGTCTTGATCGAACGCGTCCCCAGCATCGCGGCCCGCGCGTCCGCACCGACCCGGTCGACACCGGGGAGCCCGTGCAGGAACGCGCGCAGCGCCGCGTTGGAAGATGCGACCTCCGCGAACGGAGCAGTCGTAGTTGACACCTCCCCAGCATCGCCGACCGGTCTCACGGTTTCCAAACCGACCAAGGGCTGATGCGTCCAGAGCTTTTTTGGCAGATGTCGCCGGTCCCCGGCCCGAGCCGCCCTATACATGGGATGACCCAGTGACCGTGCCTAAGGAGGCTTAGTACGTCCTAAGCCCAAGGGGCCGCGCACAGATAGGGCATCCGCCTGATGTGCCGGAGGGGGCCTTAGCCCGAACCTTGAGTGTGTAAGGGAATTGAGAAGGAGAAAACAAGATGGCTCCCGAACTGCACTACCAGCTCATCATCAGCCGCGTGGCTGAGCTCCAGGAGGAGGCGGCCCACCACCGGACCGTACGCGCGGCGATCGCGGCGCTGAAGGAGCGACGCGCGAGCGCGCACCGCGCGCGGGCGGCTCTTGCCAAGTCCCGCGTCGCATGACCTCGCTTCGAAGGCCCGGCCGGAGCCTCCCTCCCGGCCGGGCCTTTGCTCCTCCGTAGGCGCGTTCACTGACCGGAAAACCGGCGCAATCCGGACGGACGACATGTAATGCTTGACGACATGATGGCCCGGGCGGTGAGCCCCGTTTTCGTCGGACGGGGCGCGGAACTCGAAATGCTGGCCGAGGCGTTCGACCGGGCCCGCAAGCAGGCGGCTGCCGTGGTGCTGCTCGGCGGCGAGGCCGGCGTCGGGAAGTCCCGCCTCGCTGCCCGCTTCGCTGAGCAGGCCGCGCGGAACGGTGCCCACGTGCTCGTCGGCGGGTGTGTGGAGCTCTCCGCGGAGGGCCTCGCCTACGCCCCGTTCACCGCCGCCCTGCGGCAGCTCGTACGGGAGACGAGCACCGCCGACGTGGCGCGGCTGCTGCCCGACGGCTCCGAACGCGAACTGGCCCGGTTGCTGCCCGAGTTCGGCGAGCCCAGCGGCAACCTGGACACCGAGTCGGCGCGGGCCCGGCTCTTCGAGCTGATCCTGACCCTGCTGGAACGGCTCGCCGAGCGGCGGCCGGTGCTCCTCCTCATCGAGGACATCCACTGGGCCGACCGCTCCAGCCGCGACCTCATCGCCTTCCTGAGCCGCAACCTGCGCAGCGCGCCCGTCCTCATGGTCCTCACGTATCGGTCGGACGAACTGCACCGGACGCACCCCCTGCGGCCGGTGCTCGCGGAGCTCGCCCGGGTGGAGGGCGTCGTCCGGATCGACCTGCCCCGGTTCACCCACGACGAGGTGGCCGCGCAGATGGCCGGCATCCTCGGCGTGGCCCCGGAGTTCGCCAAGGTCGGCCGGGTGTTCGAGCGCAGCGAGGGCATCCCGCTGTTCGTCGAGGCACTGATCGACTGCGGCGACGACTGCACCTTCCCCGAGTCGTTGCACGACCTGATCAGCGCGTCCGTGGAGCGGCTCCCCGACGACACCCAGCACGTGCTGCGCATCGCCGCCGCGAGCGGGATCCGCGTGGGCCACGCGCTGCTCGCCGCGGTCAGCGGGCTGTCCGACGACGACCTGGAGCGGGCGCTGCGCCCGGCGATCGCCGCCAACGTCGTGCAGATCGCCGACGGCGCCTACATGTTCCGACACGCCCTGATCCGCGAGGCCGTACACGACGATCTGCTCCCCGGTGAGCACATGCGGCTGCACGCGCGGTACGCGCTCGAGATCGACCGCGACCGAGACCTCGTGCCGCCCGGGCGGGCGGCCATCGAGATCGCCCACCACTGGCACTCGGCCCGCAACGACCTCTGGGCGCTCATCTCGGCGTGGGAGGCCGCGGAGAAGGCGGCCCGCGCCTTCGCCTACACCGAGCAGATCGACCTGCTCCAACGCGTCCTCACGCTCTGGGACAAGGTGCCCGACGCCGCCGAGCGGATCGGCGTGGACCACGTCACCGTGTACGAGCGCGCCTCCGAGAGCGCGTACCTGTGCGGTGAGATCGAGCGCGCCAAGAAGTTCGTCCACGGCGCCCTCGCGGAGCTGGACGAGGAGACCGAGCCGGAGCGGGTGGCCGAGCTGCTGGTCCGCCGGGCCAACATCAAGATCCAGAAGCACACGTCCGGGTTCATCGAGGACCTCCGTCACGCCGAGCGGCTGGTCCCCCATCCCACCGAGGCCAGGGCGAACACGCTGAGCCATGTCGGCCGCGTCCTCATGCTCTGCGACGAGGTGACCGAGGGGACCGCGGTCACGCTGGAGGCGCTCCGGATCGTCCGCGATCTCGGCGACGAGTGCCTGGAGGCGGACCTCCTGCTGAACCTCGCCCTTGGACACTCGATCTCGGGCGACCTGGAGCAGACCCGCGTCATCAACGACCGCGCGCTCTCCATCGGGAGACGCCTCGGCTCCGCGCGCATCAAGCTACGCGCGATCGCCAACAACGTGGACACCCTGAACAACCTCGGCAGGTCCGAGGAGGCGGTACAGCTGGCCGTCGAGGGCGAGCGGCTGGCCAAGACGTACGGCAGGATGCGCGCCCAGGGCGCGTTCATCGCGAACAACCGGGCCGAGGCGCTGGAGGCCCTCGGCCGATGGGACGAGGCCCTCGACGTCAGCGCGCACGCCCTGACCATGGAGCCGACCCGGCAGAACCGCTGGCACCTGCTGCGGGTGCGGGCCGACATCGCGATCGCCCGCGGCGAGGAGGACACCGCCAAGAAGATCCTCACCGAGGTCGGGGCGTTCAGCCCCCGGTCGGAGGACGGGACGCAGGAGTGGGCGGCCAACACCCGCATGCTGATCAGCTGGCACCTGCTCCGCGGCGAGCCGGACAAGGCGGTCGAAGCGGCCGAGTCGGCGCTCGTCAACCCGCGCTGGTCCAGGAAGGCCATGCTCGGCTGGCGGCTGCTCGCCGCGATCCGGGTCGCCTGCGACCGGGCCGCCGCCGTCGCCCCCGAACACACCGCGACCGTACGCGGCCTGACCGACGTGTTCGCGGCCGACATGGTCACCGACGGGCCGGTGGGCACGGCGTTCCGTCAGGTGTACGAGGGCGGGTTCGACGAGGCGGCGGCCGGGTGGAAGGTCCTCGGCCGCCCGTACCCGCGGGCCAAGGCCCTCGTGTACGGGGCGATCGCGGCGGCGGCGCAGGGCGACCGCGACGGTGCCGCCGCACGGCTCCGCACGGCGAGACCGCTCGCCGAGGCGCTGCGCGCGGCCCCGCTCCTGGCCGAGATCGACGCCCTGGCCCGCCGGGTCGGCGCGGCCCTCGACGACGCATCGGCCAGGAAGGCCGCACCCGAGGTCACGCTGACCCCACGTGAGCTGGAGGTGCTCCGGCTGGTCGCCCAGGGCCGGACCAACCGCGACATCGCCGGCGAGCTGTTCATCTCGGCCAAGACCGTCAGCGTGCACGTGTCGAACATCCTGCCCAAGCTGGGTGTCTCGACCAGGGGCGAGGCGGCGGCCGCCGCCCACCGCCTCGCCCTACTCAACTAGGGGGCCGCGTCCACCGAAACCGTCTGGCTGACGGCGTCCTGGAAGTTCCCGCCTCCTAGGAACCGAGCCCGCCACCGCCCCGCGCCCGGCTCAGGGATCGAGCCGGAGAAGGCGTACCCGCGCCCGTCCCACCACGCACGTAGGACGGTGCGCTCCGTCCACGTCTGACCGTCGGCGGAGAACTCGATCACGGCTTCGGGTGCGGCGGGAGCGGAGGTCCCCGAGAAGGCGAGGTGCCCGGAGACGGCGACATCCGCACCGGCGCGTTGGGCGGTGAAGTCCGTGAAGGCCGCCGGATGGACCACGACGAAGGTGGCCGTTTCCGTCGCGTGCGCCTTGTACGGGTCCTCGCTGTAGAAGCCGACGCTCACGGTTCCTCTGGTGTACGGGGTCAGCGTCATGCTGAAGCGCCCGTTCGCGTCAGTGGTCACGCTCTCGATCGGGCCACCGGAGCCGTACTCGATCCCGATGGTGAGGGCGGCGTCGGCCAGCTGCCGCCACCCGTCGGGCGAGTGCCACCTGGCCGTTCCGGACACGGTCAACTGGTCGCCTGCGTTGATCCGATCGGAGCTCAGCCGGATCTTGATCTGCGTGGCGGATTCGTGGACACCGACGACCAGCTTGTCTGATATCCCACTCAAATATCCAGGGAACGCGCTGTCGTGGTAGTAGCTCGCGCTGAACTCGGCGGCCTGCTGGAGTGTGATGGGATGGCTGAATCGGCCGTCGGCGTCTGTGGTGAGTTCCGCGAGGTCGAATCCGTCATAGCCGCCGTTGTCCCTGTTGAGATAGGCGATGGTGAGCGTGGCGTTCCGCCCGGCCAGCGGTTTCGGCTCGCCGGTCCCCGGCCAGCGCCCGAGAAGGCGGCCACTCACGATGACGTCGCGCCGGCTGTAGTTCACGGTAGCGCGGTCGGACTTGAACGGCGCGAACTCCGTTTTCGCCATATAGGTGAGTTTGCCGACTCGTTCGGCCGTGATGTGATTGCCCTCGCTGTCCGTCGCTTCCACGGTGACGCCATAGAGCCCGAGTTCGGCGATCTGGATGCGGGACCGGGTCGTCCAGACGCCGTTGGTGTCGGTTCCTGATGTGAGAGCGAAGTCCTCGGCCGTGGCAAGCTCCTGGCCGCTGTCGGACATGACATGCGCCTTGAAAGCGGCGATCGGATAGGTCGAGGTGGCGGAGATTCGCAGTTTGCCCAGGTCGTCAGGGTCGCTGTTGGACCAGTTGATGGCGATTTGGGATTGGCCTGCTGTTGCCGCCTGCGGACTCATGATGACCGCGAACGCGGCGATCACCCAGGTAAGGAGTAATAAAGGACGTCGCATGCATAACTCCCCGTTTGCGTGCTATCCCAAAGCCCCGTCCGTCAGATAGTGCAGCCGAAACCACCCAAGAGCAACGCTGTTTTCAGGCTTTGTAAACTTCTGCCAGTTTTGCAGCGTAAGCGCCATCGCCAGCGATCTCGGCCCGACCGGGCGATGTGCCAGGGGATCTCGCGGTCGTTGACCGGGAGAAGGGAGCGACCTTCACCGTTCGTGCTCCTGAGTCCCTGGGCCCCCAAGCCCTGCGCCGCAGCACACGGAATAGGGGCATCGGGGCATCTCAGGAGGCGACCCGCTGGGGCGGTCCCCGGTCAGGTCAGCAGGGGTTCCAGCAGCAGGATCACGCCGAAGATCGCGAACGCGGCGGCCGCGCCGTACTTGATCCACTTCTCGGGGAGGTGCGCGCCGAGGAAGCGGCCGATGACGATCGCCAGCGCGTCGGCCGCCACCATGCCGATCGTGGATCCGATCCAGGTGCCGAGCCAGCCGTGCTGCGTGGCGAGCGTGATCGTGGCGATCATCGTCTTGTCGCCCAGCTCGCTGAGGAAGAACGCCACGGTCACCGCGACCAGCACGTTGCGCGTGGTCCTGGCGGCCTTCGACGACTCCTCGTCGCTGAGCTCGTCGCCGCGCAGGGTCCACGCGGCGAAGCCGAGGAAGGCGATGCCGGCGGCGATCGATATGGCGGTCGTGGGGAGGGCGTCGCCGATGACCTGGCCGAGCCCGACGCTGACGAGGTGGACGACCGCGGTCGCCGCGGTGATGCCGACGAGCACCGGCCACACCTTGAACCGGGTCGCGAAGGTGAGGGCCATGAGCTGGCTCTTGTCACCGAGTTCGGCCACGAAGATCACGGCCAGGGATATCCAGAACGCTTCCAAGGGTCGCCTCTCGCTGCACGCGCGACCGGGCCGCGTTCGGCACCCGGGGAGTTTCGGGCACACGACTTCGGCCCGGCAGCACAGGAACATGACTGTCGGGCCGAAGGTCTCGTCCGCCGCATGGGCTCCGTGACCGGGCGTGAAAGATCACGCCAGTATGTCGATCAACGGATTCGGGACTACTCCCCTTCGGGTGGTTCCTCACCAACCTAGCGGATCCCCGCCGATGCTCATTCCCGGCCGTCCGCGGCCCTGTTCGCCCGTCACGGGTTCCGGGGGACTCCTCGGGGCCCTTTGGGGCTCCCAGGACCCTGAGGGGCGCAGGAGGCCTCAGGAGACCTCAGGCTCAGAGGGACGCAGGAAGCTCAGGAAGGCCTCAGGGGCTCAGAGGGGCTTCAGTCGGCGAGAGACACGCCCACCATGACGGGCTCGTTCACAAGGGTGACGCCGAACTTCTCCCGCACGCCGTCCCGCACCTCCCGCGCCAACGCGAGCAACTCGGCAGCGCCCGCCTCGCCGGTGGGGTTCGTGAGGGCGAGCGTGTGCTTCGTCGAGATGCGCACCCGCCCCTTCTCGTATCCCTTGGGGAACCCGGCGTTCTCGATCAGCCAGGCCGCCGGGACCTTCACCGCGCCGTCCGGCATGTCCCACCGGGGGAAACCCGGCGCGCGGAGTTCGAGGTCGGCCGCCGCCGCCGCGTCGAGCACAGGGTTGGTGAAGAACGAGCCCGCGCTGCGCGTGTCCGGATCCTCCGGGTCGAGCACCATGCCCTTGCCCCGGCGGAGCGCGAGCACCGCCTCCCGCGCTTCGGCGAGCGGCACCCGCTCCCCGATCTCCACGCTGAGCCGCGCCGCCAGCTCCTTGTACGCCACCGGCCCGGACAGGGGCGACCGGGCCAGCGCGTAGGTGACCGCCAGCACGATGTGCCGCCCCGGCTCCTCCTTGAAGAGGCTGTGCCGGTAGGCGAAGCCGCACTGATCCGCGCTCAGCTCGCGGATCTCGCCGGCCGTCCGGTCGTAGACACGGACCCCGGTGACGGTCTGGGACACGTCTTGTCCGTACGCTCCGACGTTCTGGATGGGGGTGGATCCCACCAGGCCGGGGATCCCGGACAGGCACTCGACGCCGGCCAGCCCCTCGATGACGCAGCGGGAGACCAGCGCGTCCCAGTCCTCGCCCGCCCGTGCGGTCACCCGCCCGTCGCCGGCGATCTCGACGCCGGTGGAGGCCGCCCGGACGACCAGGCCGTCGAACCCGTCGTCGGACACGACCAGGTTGCTGCCGCCGCCCAGGATCAGCACCGGCTCGCCGTTCCGGTCGGCCTCGGCCACGGTCTCGACGAGCTCGTCCTCGGATCGCGCCTCCACGAAGGCGCGGGCCCGGCCGCCCATCCGCAACGTCGTGTACGGCGCGAGCCGCACTCCTGCCAAACGGTCAGCCATGCGTGATCCTCAAGCAGACGGTGAAAAGCAACAAACGGCCGCGGGGGAGGTCCCGCCGCGGCACGCCCCAGCCTACGGCCGGTCAGCGTCCGGCCGGGCGTCGTCGCCTCCCTCGTCCGCCTCGTCCGCGTGCTCGCTGATCGCCTCGGCGATGGCCTGGTCGACGCGGGATGTCGCGCTGCTCCCGTCCCACAGCAATTGGGAGGCGACCATGGACGGCTCTCCCGACGGCGTGAGGGCCGTCTCGATCGTCCCTCCCGGGTAGATCTCGTGCTTCGGGGGGCGCTCGGCCCGCCGGGAGGCACCACGGGCGGTCCGCGCCCCCTCGGATCCGGGGGCGGAGTCGGGGCGGTCCGGCGCCGGCTGGGGAGAGCCGGGGCCGGAGCGCCGTGCGGACTCGGCGTCCTTCACCGGCTCCCGGTCGCTCCCCTCGCCACGCTGCTCGCTCGATCGCGTCATGCGGGGACGCTTACCCCCGCGTTCTCCCGCAAACCTCGGCCGGGAACCCGGAGTCAGGAGAGCTGGACGATGGCGCGGGCCTTGGAAAGGACCCTGCTGTCACCCGACTTGGCCGTGAGGACGACCACGACGCGCTTGTCCTCGAGCTTCTCCTCGACGATGCCGCTGACCGTGATCACGGCGCCCTTGTCGTCGTCGGGCACGACCACCATGGACGAGAAACGGACGCCGTAGTCGACGACCGCGGCCGGGTCGCCCGCCCAGTCGGTGACGAACCGTCCGCCCTGAGCCATCGTGAACATGCCGTGAGCGATGACGTCCGGCAGGCCCACGGACTTGGCGAAGCGCTCGTTCCAGTGGATCGGGTTGAAGTCCCCGGAGGCGCCCGCGTACTTCACCAGGTCCACCCGGTGCACGGGGAACTCGACGGCGGGGATCGCCTGCCCGACCGTGACCTCGTCGTACTTGACCGTCGCAGCCATGGTTACGCCGCCCCTCCGCGCTCGACAATGACGTTGTAGGTCCGGCAGACGAGCTCGCCTTCGGGGGTCGTCACGTCGCCCTGCACGGTCAGGAACTCGTTGCGGCCCACGCTGCGGATCTCGGTGATCGTGGAGGTGCAGATGAGCTGGTCGCCGGCGTAGATGGGGCGCTGGTACTCGAAGCGCTGCTCACCGTGGACGACCATGGCGTAGTTGAGACCGAGCTCGGGGTCGGCGAACGCCTCGCCGGCGCTGGCCAGGCTGAACACGATCGGGAAGGTCGGCGGCGCGACGACGTCGGGGTGCCCGGCCTCGGCGGCGGCGGCCCGGTCGACGTAGATCGGGTTGGTGTCGCCGATCGCGGTGGCGAACTCCTTGATCTTCACGCGGCTGACCTCGTAAGGGGTGGGCGCCGTATACGCCCGCCCGACGAAATCACGGTTCAAAGCCATCGGTGCCCATGCTCCTTCGCGGCTACAGAGCGGAAAGGCCGACGGTAACAGAACAACATTCGGCTGTCGTGGGTCGGGCTTTCGCCGTACGCCGGCCAGGACCAACGTTAGCCCGGCCGGCCGGTTGGATCATGTGTCGCCTCGCGCCAACGACGCCCACCATGGTTCTGTATCGAGACGACAAAGCGGGCTTCCCGGTGACACGGCGTTCGCGCCCCGTGCTCGGGAGGTTCCGTGCCGGGAGAGATTCATGCCCCGGAGAGATCGGCGCCTCGGAGAGTTCCGGGCCTGAAGACGCGAGAAACCGGCGCTCCACTTCGGGAACGCCGGTTACGCGTTTTATGACCTGCCGGGTTTATCGCCTGCCGCGGGCACCGCATGCCCTCGCCCTGGGCAGCACTTCGTCCGCTGCCGAGGGACACCACGTGTCTCACCTCGGCGCGTTCGAACGCACGCTTCTCTCGCCCTGCTCTCGCGGGCGCTGCGGGCGGCTTCCCCGGAAGCCCTGCCGCCTGGGAGGCGTGGTGCGCCCTGCCCTGGTTCCCAGGAGCGCGATGGACAGTACGTCGCGACGTTCTGCCCGGAAGACGCCGGTTAGCGCGTCTCGCGGTGCGCCTGGTGCGTCTTGCAGTTGGGGCAGTACTTCTTCAGCTCAAGCCGATCCGGGTCGTTGCGCCGGTTCTTCCGCGTGATGTAGTTGCGGTGCTTGCACTCCTGGCAGGCCAGCGTGATCTTCGGCCTAACGTCTGTGGCAGCCACGTGGGAGTGCCTTTCTACGTCTGGGACTACTGGACAACCCGAAACTCGGCTCCCTGTGTGGGAGAAACCGAGAAGGGTAGTAGCGGAGGCCGGACTTGAACCGGCGACACAGCGATTATGAGCCGCTTGCTCTGCCTGACTGAGCTACTCCGCCTTGAACCGGCAAAATCGACCGGCCACGCAAGGATACCCGACCCGTACGGCTGTTGCGCACCCGCATACGGCCCCTGATCGGGTTCAGGTACCCCCAGTGTGCCGGAACTCACGAGAGAAACCCAAACCGTTTCTGATGAGAGGAGTGAACCCCTCCCATCACGCCAAAAGACCCGCCCGAAAGATCGAGCGGGACTTGTTAGCGAGAGCCCCCAAACGGAATCGAACCGTTGACCTTCTCCTTACCATGGAGACGCTCTGCCGACTGAGCTATAGGGGCGTGCCCGCCGCCGCTCTCGCGCTGCGGACAGGTGTAACCATACACGTCCCCAGCGGTTGATGCGAAATCAAAGTGCGGCCGCGCAACGCGCTGCGAGAAGCGGCTCCTGAATCGGCACGCCGCGCTCCGGCCCCGGCGCGGCCGACCTGCGATCTTGTGCGTCCGGCCACCGTCCTGACCATGAAAAGGGCGGCCACTACTCGTCCTGCGGCGCCGGCAGGGAACCCTTCAGATCGGCCGTCTCCCTCTCGGCCGCGGGCAGGCTCGCCTTGATCGCGTACCTGGTGAAATAGCCGTCACCCCTGTACGGCACGACGTCGCTGAGGGTGACGGTCGCGCCGTAGGGGTGGTCCTGGCAGCGCGGGAGGCACCAGGTGCCGCTCAGCCGGCCGACGCCGACCGCCCGCTCGGGCCCCCAGCTCCGCCAGCTCATCCCGCTGACGGTGCTGAACTCCGACAGGACGAGGGACGGGGGACGCTGATCGTTCCTGCCGTTCTCGTCGCCGTACAGGTTGAGCACGTAGATCGGCGTCTCCTCGGCAGGAGCCGTACGGACGGCCTGGCTCGCGCAGGCGGCGAGGCTCAGGGCGGCCAGGCAGAGCACGGCCGGGCGGAGTGCGGCGGGCAGGCGCATGGTTCCCCCTCGTGAGACCGGGATTCTCCGAGGTTAGAGGGGGCGCGCCCGGCTCGTGGGGAACTACGGGAGCGCGGCCCGGCGGTCGTCGTCACGCGTCGGGAAGGGGATCACTTCACAAAGGTCGGCAAGGTCGACATGCCGGGCGACCTCCTCGACTGAACGGCAGTCGGCGATGGGCAGCTCGCCCTTCCAGACCTGGAGCACCTGGCGGCCGTCCCGGATCGCGGGCACGATCTCGTAACCGTCGGGACCCACCCATCGCCGTTCCATAATCCGACAAACTATCGCTTCGCTCCGTCAATTTCTCAGAGCATCACAAACCACGCCAGATCCGGCGAGACGCCCGTCAGCCCGAGTAGTGATAGAAGCCGAGCAGGTCCTTCACCTCGCCGAGGTCGTCGATCCGCGTGGTCGTGCCGGTGGCGAAGGCATTGATCATCTTGCCGCCGCCGATGTAGACGCCGACGTGATGGGTCTTCCTCCGGCTGCCGTAGAACACGAGATCACCGGGGCTGGGCGTGCGCACCCTGCGCATCCGACGGATGTGGTCGTCCGTGGTGCCCCGGCCCAGCACGTCGTCGCCGTAGGCGAGCCGGTACATCCATCGAGTGAAGCCGGAGCAGTCCAGGCCCAGGGTGCGCTCCGCCGGGCAGGGCCGTACGGACCCGCTGTAGCCGCGACAGGTCCCCCGGGACGGGCCCGGCCGCTTCCCGTGGCCGCCTCCCCAGGAGTACGGGATGCCCTGGGAGGCATAGGCATAGCCGACGACCTTGGCGAGCTCGTCGGCGCGTGGGATCGATCCGGCGGCAAGGAAAAGCACGGCCGCCAATGCGGCGAGGCGCCCCCAACGCATGGATGCGACGATAGCTTTCCTCCCGCTTTGTCGCATCCACCTTTCCGCGGTCACCTTCTCCCTGCTCCCTGTGGCCTCCGCCCACTGACCGGCCCACCGCTCCTTACGTGTCCGGTCAGCAGCCCGCCGTGGGCTCCTGGGGCTCCGCGGCCGGCTGGGTGATCCGGATCGCGTTGCCGAAGGGGTCGCGCAGCGCGCAGTCGATGCCGTAGAAGTGCTCGGTCGGCTCCTGCGTGAACTCGACGCCCTTGGCGCGCAGCGACTCGTATGTCGTGCGGCAGTCGTCCGTGCTGAAGATGGTCAGGCCTATCGCGCCCTTCGCGACCAGTTCCCGTACCTGATCGGCCGTCGCCTCGTCCAGCGCGGGCGGGCCGGGCTTCTCCAGCAGGATCTGGCGCTCCGGCTGGCCGGGCACGTTGACGGTCAGCCAGCGCATGAACCCCATATCGAAATCGGAGTGGACCTCCAGGCCCAGCGTGCCGACGTAGAAATCGAGAGCTTCGTCCTGGTCAAAGACGTAGATGTGCGAATGCGTGAGTGACGTAACCATGCAGACCACGCTAGTCATCCGCATCCACGCGGGGCTGCTCCGAAACTGCTCGGTCGCGTCCAGGACATCGCGAAACACGACGGCGCGGGCGGGACGCGGCCGCGCCCCCGATGCGCGGTCGGGGGCTCGCCCACGATGGCGCGGAACGTCCGGCTGAACGTGCCCAGGCTGGCGAAACCGACGTCGAAGCAGATCTGCGTCACGGAACGGTCGGTCTGACGCAGCAGGAACATCGCACGCTCGACCCGGCGGCGCTGAAGGTAGCGGTGCGGGGTCTCACCGAAGGTCGCCCGGAACGTCCTGATGAAGTGCGCCTCCGAGACGTGCGCGATCCGGGCCAGCGTCGGGATGTCGAGCGGCTGCGCGTAGGCGCGGTCCATAGCGTCCCGGGCGCGCAGCATCCGCCGGTTGGACTCCTCCACCGCCCGGTTCATCGACCCCCCTCGCTCGGTAACCGCTCGCCGCCCCAGGGTCTCAGCCCTTGCTGAAGCCTCTGCGACGGCGCAGGAGCAGTCCGGTGGCGGCCGCGAGGGTGACCACCGAGCCGATCAGCACGATCACTCGCCCGTCCGGGCCTGTCTCACCGCCTCCGCCGGTGGCGGCTCCGCCCCGCGGCGTCTTGAACACCTCGTTGTCCTTCTCCCTCGGTTCCTCCGGGGACTTCGTCACGGTCACCATGACGGTATGCGTCGGCAGGCTGCTCGCGCTCGTCGTGGCGCTGGGGGTCGGCTCGGGACTCGGCGTCGGGGTGGCGGAGTGGCTCGGCTGGCCGCCTGCGGGGGCGACGGTGAGGGTATAGGTCTTGAGACCGCCGGCGTTCCGCACCTCGCACTCGATCACCCGTTCACTGGGGCTAGTCCCGACGTTGATGGCGCCTGGCCGTACCGTCGCCGTGCCCGCGTTTCTGGCGGTGGTCTTCAGGGAGACCGTGGCCGCCGGCAGGGGAAGGACCTGCCCGGGGCTGAGCGTGGCGAGTTCTTCCACTCCGGTCGCCGACGACAACTGGGACAGCCCGCTGATAGCCGCGTACGCGTACAGCTTGGTGCCACTCGGCAGCCCCGTGGCGGGCACCCTCAGCTCGCTGCCGTCGGCGTACGTTCCGTGCCAGCCGATGGACATCTGCCGATCCACCGTGGCGTCGGTCGGCATCGTCAGCTCGATCTTGACCTTGACCTCCTGCTTCTCGGCCGCGCCCGAGGTGGTGCATTCGTAATCGACGATGTCGGTGACCGTGTCCCGCCGCGCTTCGGGTACGGCGGCCCGCGCGGGCGAGCAGAGAAGGACCAGGCCGCCCACCACGACGGCCGAGAGCATGGGGCGGATGCGCAAGACGACTCCTGTTGCGACAAAGGGGACACAGGAGAGACGGCGCGCGACGCCATCCGGTTGACACCGGTCGGCCGTATTAAGTGCGTCGTGGAGACTGGGCTATTTCCGCAAATCAGGTACTTCAGCGGATGGGCAGCGTTGGATGCGGCGCGCTCGGAATGCCCGCCATGGTGTTGGTGATGGCCCACCGTTCGTGATCGCGCCAGGCTCCGTCGATGTACAGCAGATCGGGCGCGTATCCCTCACAGCGGAACCCGAGGCGCTGGACCAGCCGCAAGGAGGCGTGGTTGTCCGGCTGGATTTGCGCCTCCAGCCGGTGGAGGCGCAACTGCTCGAACGCGTAGCGCAGCACCAGGCCGAGGCCCTCGAACATGTATCCCTGACCGGCCGTGGGAGCGAAAGCCGCGTAGCCGAGGGAGGCGGACTGGAACCGTCCGCGAATGATGCTGTTGATATTGACGTTGCCGGCTATGGCACCGGTGTCACGTACGCAGACGAGCAGCCCCTGGTTGGACAGTTGGTCGTCGAACCGCCCGACGTACGCCTCGAACTCCTCCGCCGTGGCGGGCAGGGACATCCACGGATGGTGCAGGTCGACGCTGGCGCGGGCCAGCCGGAGAAACTCGTCCTGGTCATGGCGGGTGATCCCTCGCAGGATCACACGGGAGGGATCTCCCCGCGGAGCGGTGTGGTCGGCGTCGATCACTGCCGCCCGTCGGGCTTCCTCGGCATCGTCATCGGAGATCACCGGCACAGGGTAGCCGACCAGCCGGCGGCCACTCGGAGAGCGCCGCCCGGCCGACATCCGCTCGTGGTGCCCGGCGGGCCACGCCGGCGGCGGGCGGAAAGAGCATCATCGGTTCAGGACCTCAAGGTAGTGCTGGTTGTACATGACGCCGAGGACGTTGCCGAAGGGGTCCACCACGGAGGCGGTGACGAAGCCGGGTCCGCGCTCGATCGGCTTCTCGTGCGCCGTGACGCCCAGGGACAGCAGCCGCTCGAAGGCGGCCTCGACGTCGTCCACGTGCCAGTAGGCCACCGCGCCGCCGGCCGTATCCGGACGGTGCGGGGCGAAGCGGCTGTCGATGATGCCGAGTTCGTGCTGGTAGTCGCCGACGCGGAACTCGACGTAGGCCGGCGTCCCCTCAATCGGACGCGCGAAGTACGGCTCGATGCCGAGCAGTTCGCCGTACCAGCGGGCGGCGGCGGCGACGTCGTCGGCGAAGAAGCTGATGGTGGTGAGGCCGCGCAACATGGGTGGTCCCTTCCTCAGCGGGTGATATCTCCCATCCTCTGCTCAAAAGTGCTCATCTTCTGAGCACTTTGTTGGAGAATCTGGGGCCATGCGCGCTGACCGTCTCGTAGCCGTCCTGCTGCTGATGCAGGCTCGTGGCCGGGTGACCGCGGCGGAACTGGCCGCCGAGCTGGAGGTGTCCGTCGCCACCGCCCGCCGGGATCTGGAGGCGCTGTCGGCGGCGGGCGTCCCGGTCTATCCGCAGCCTGGACGCGGCGGCGGCTGGTCCCTCGTCGGCGGTGCCCGTACCGACCTCAGCGGCCTGACCGCGGCCGAGGCGCAGGCGCTGTTCCTGCTCGTCGGCCCCGCCACGGCCGTCTCGTCCGAGGCCAAAGCGGCGCTCCGCAAGCTCGTACGGGCCCTGCCCCGGACCTTCCAGGCCGATGCCGAGGCCGCCGCCGACGCCACGGTGATCGACCCCATTCGGTGGGGCGAACGCGACCGCCCCCGGCCCGCCACGGTGGACCTGCTGCAGACCGCCGTGGTCCGCCGCCGCAAGGTCCGCCTGACCTACGCCGGTCGCGCCGGAGAGCGAACGGAGCGGCTGGTCGATCCATGGGGCCTGATCGACAAGGACGACGTCTGGTACCTCCTCGCCGGAACCGACCAAGGGCGGCGGACCTTCCGCGTCGACCGGATCACCCAGGCCGAGCCGACCGATCAGGCCGCCGACCGCCCCGACGACCTCGTCCTCGCCAACGCCTGGCAGGAGGTCGTCGACGAGGTCGAACGGCGCCGCTCCCGCACCTGGGCGACCGTGCTCGTCGAGGAGCGGTTCGTGCCGATCCTGCGCGACCAGTTCGGACGGCACTGCCACGCCGACGGCGACCCCGAGCAAGGACGCGTGCGGGTCCGCCTCGCCGCCCCGACTCCCCTGGACATCGCCCGCCACCTCGCCGGCTGGGGCGCGATGATCGAGGTCGTCGATCCCCCTCCGTCCAGGACGAACTCACCCGCATTGGCACCGAACTCGTCGCCCGCTACACCGGCGGACGATGACACCGAGCACGGCGGTGCCGATGTCCTCCCCCACTCCCACGCCAAGCGCCCCTACGGCCGACGCCCATACAACTGGAGGCGGGCGTTCTCAGGAGCGCCTCTCAGCTCTGTGCCAGCGTGGCGGCCTGAACCGCGGCCGGGACCTGCTGGAGATAGAGCCGGAATCCCTCCGCCTCCGGCTCGAACCCCAACGAGGTGTAGAGCCGATGCGCGCCATCGGTGGCATGGCGCTTGTGAGACAGGAGCTGAACCTTGTTACATTCCGCAGATCGAGCGTCGTTGAGGAGCCGACGCATGATCGCGGCGGCTATGCCCTTGCGACGATGAGCTGCAGCGACCACGACCGCCTCGACGAACGCGGTGGGGGCACAACCGTAGGTCAGGTTCGGCATCACCATCAGCGTTGCCGTCCCTACCACCTGCTCGTCGACCTCGGCGAGATAGACGGTGAGTCCGCTGGATCGCATCATCTGTTCCCAGGTCTGCCGTTCCAGATCCGAGGCCTCGCGCGGAGAGCCACCATCTGGGACGTGTTCTGCGGCGTAGACCTGCAAGACGGCCACCAGATCCTCGGGGCGAGCAGTTCGAACAGCGCACGCTGCGGCAGCATTTGTCACTCGATGAGCATGTCCGTCTGGAACGGTCGTCGCCAGGACGCACCCTCGACCTGAGGGCCAGACGCCAGCCGAAAATGCTCCCCGAACCGGGGGTTCAATCTGCCTGTTCTGTTTTGGACCTGCCACTGCTGGCTCCCTGCTCGCGACCTTCCCAGCAGCACGATTCCCAGCGCGTACGGCAGGGCTCCGGCGACTTCGAGGACCGTCGTGGGGTTGAGCGAGCCGTCAATCGCAAGGAGCGCCACCCAGAACAGTTGCCCGACGAGCGCCGTGAGCACGGCGGGCAGCGCCCTGCGGCCGGTATCGCGAATGATCGGGAAGGAGGAGGTGACCAGGCACACGGCGACCAGCACGCGACTGAGGACGCCGCGCGGTCGTGCAACGGATGGCAGCGCATCTACACGACCGGCACGGCCAGGTGCTTGGCCGGCTTTCCGACGCCGAGCGCTCCGCTTTGGCCGTCACGCTTCCCGCCCTCACCCGCGCCCTACGTGAGGTAACCGCCGCCTCGACGAGCTAGGTGTACTCACCACGGCTCCTGGCCCGCCCTCGACGTCGATCATTCCGCTGGAGCCGGGAGCCTGATCACAGCGGTAGCCGTCTCACCTCCGACCGGCGACCGAACCGGCGGGTGTTTCGCGGCTGGGCCATGCCATGTCGTCGACCGCCAGAAACGACTCGCCGGCCACGGTCACGGGGGTCACTCCGGTGAACGCCATGACGTCCCGATGCAGGTGGGATTGGTCGACGTAGCCGGCGTCGGCCGCGACTCGGGCCGCGCCTTCACCCGCGACCAGGCGGTGGACGGCATGGTCGAAACGGACCAGCTTCACCGCGCGCTTGGGCGGCAGGCCGAGCTGCGAGCGGAACCGGGACCACAGGCGCTTACGGCTCCATCCGACCTCGGCCGCCAGTCCTTCGACCCGGACCCGGCCGCGGCTGCCGGAAATCCGGCGCCAGGCCCAGGCCACCTCCGGGTCTATCGGCGCCCCCGCCTCATGCCTGTGGGCGAGCAGCGCGTCCGTCAACGCGAAGCGATCCTGCCACGACGAGACATCGCTCAGTTGCTCACGAATCCGTGCCGCCTCCCGGCCCCACAGATCGTCCAGGACCACCACAGCGCCGTCGAAGTCGGTTGGGGAGGCGCCCAGAACCGCGCGTGCGATCATCGGGGACAGGCGGACCTGCACGCACTCGACGTTCTCGCCCCGCGCCCAGACCGCGCCTCCGGACCCGAACCCGGGCTCGGCGACAACACATCCCAGCTGCTGCCGCCCGGCGGCATGGTCCAGGACGGACGAACCGGCGCCGAACTCCAGAAGCAGCGTCACGGCCGGGTGCGGGACCATCCGGAGCGCGTCCAGGGAACGGACGCCGAACCCGGCCATGGTGACACCGGCCACCCGACTGGGCCGCTGCGGACATGCGACGTCCCACACAGCCGCGCCGTGCACGAAGGTCCGCACCGCCCCATGCTATGCGGGCCGGTTGAAGGGAACATATGTCCAATCCGCCAGCGCGTACTGGCGGCGACAGTGGCCTCATGACTACTCCTGACGGGCAACCGCACGCGAACGGCGACGCCGAGGCCGAGGCCACCGAGAGTTCGCCCCTGTCCCCGGACGACGGCGACATCTACCTGTGCCAGGACGGCCCCCGCGACGCCCCCGCACTCCTGCTCATCCACGGGACCGCATCCTCGGCCCGCTCATGGGACATGCTGGTTCCGCTGCTGACCGGATCCCATCGCGTCATCCGGGTCGACCTGCTCGGGCACGGCCGGTCAGCCAAACGGGCCGCCGATCGCGGCTACGAGACCCCCGAGCAGGGACGCCGGGTCGGCGTGGAACTGGACCGGCTCGGCGTCAAGCACGCCATAGTCGTCGGCCATTCCAGCGGCGGCGCGGTCGCCACCGCCCTCACCGAACAACGACCCGACCTGGTGACCGCGCTCGCTCTCGTGAACACCGGACCCAGCATGGACGCTTACATCGCACCGGAGTCCGCCGCGAGCGGCCCCTCGCAATGGCCGCCGACCGACGAGCAGATCCGCCAGTTCGCGAGCACCGGTTTCGGCCGCGCGGACTACGAGATCCCACAAGAGTTCGTGGACGATCTGCGCGGTATGACCTACCACGCGTTCGCCGCGGTAATGCGGGCGGGTCGCGCCTACCTGGAGCAGCGGGCGCTCCCGGATCGGCTGATGGTCCTCGGCAAGCCGCTGCTGGTGATCTTCGGCGAGGAAGACCGGAGATGGCGATCCTCATCCGCCGCCGACTACCGTGTCGTTCCGGGCGCGAAAATCGAGTTGCTGCCCGGTGTCGGGCACTCGCCCATTCTGGAAGATCCGCCGCGTACCGCCGCACTCCTCCTTGCCTTCACCGCGGCCCACGCCGCGCGGGCGGACTGAACGAGACGATCGCGATGGTCACGCCGGCGACGACGCCACCGGTGATCGCCCCGTAGACGGCCGGACCCGACGCGAGAGGCCCGTCACCGCGTTTCCGTCGGTGACAGGCCTCTGCCCGCGCTGTCGGCCTGGGAATTGCCTGGAGCACGCCTCGTAAGGGCGGTGACCTGCGGCTTGAAAAGGTCATGAGTGGCCGTGGCTGCCCCCTCGTCGCCCTGCTTAATGGCCCGGCGGTTGGAGTCCACTGCTTCACCACAACGTCCTCGATGCGCGCACGGACCCCGGAAGCCAGGGGAAAGGCGACCAAGGTCAACGTGCCTACCAACCGACCTTGAAGGCGAGCGCCCAGTACCGTGTTCGCTTCGAAGGCCAGCAGCCGAGCGACGGTCTCGCGATCAAGGGCCTTCGCGGTCGTGGACAGTTGCGGCAGAAGCCGGCCGAGCGCGGTCACGAGCTCATCGCTCGCCTCCCGAAGGATCTCAATCTCGACGCCACCCATTCGGCATGTGGCTCGTGGCCGAGCCGGCGGATGCGTACCGGGTGGGTCGGATGAGCGTCCGCATGAGCTACAAACCTTCGCTTGTCATCGACCTTTAGCGGGATGATGAAGGGCGCCGATGGAAAGCCAATGAGCAGTTCCGTCTCCTCATAGCGCAGCAGACCTGCCACGAACTCCTCTAGCACCCGTTCCGCTGCCGCCCGGAACAGCACCGCTGGGGTCGTCACGGTCGGCAACAGGTGCACATCGGCAGTGCCCAACCTTCTACGCAGAACACTACGCATCCACGTCACCGGAAAGCGGGTGACGTGATGCCGTATCCGTTCGGCGTACAGGCGCTTTGCGGTCGTATAGATCAACGTGCGCAGCCACGCGAATGAGTCGCCGGAGAGATCAACGAGCGAGATCTGATGAGCCACCGCGTATTCCTGAGCGTTCTCACTGAAGCCGCTGGCGGAGAAAAGGGAGTAGGAGTATTGGAATCGACGCCGCGGGCGCCCGTTCTGGCCGCTGGCCGCGTAGTTCTCGTTCACGTCATGGATGACGCCGTGCGCGTTCCGGATGACGTCGATTCGGCAGGGAGTGGCGTAGAACTTGGCCTCCAGGAACAGCTGGACCGGGAGCGAGAAAGCGGGGTTGAACGCCCACTCTCCGAGGACGTCGACCTGATGCGCGGTCCCCCTGCCACGTACCTTCAAGGTGCTGCCTTCGGAGACGAGTTCCTGGGGGTCCTGCTCGGCCGCGACGAGCAATTGATAGCCGCTGCTACGCAGGAGCCAGGCCAACGCCTCTTCGAGCAGGTAGCCGCGGAGGATGGCTTCCATACCCATGGCTGGGAACCTAACAGGGATCAGGAATCGCCGGCCGTGCCTCGCAAGGTTGTGCCATAGATCTCGCTTCCCCCGCCGCCGTCATCGACCCGCCGCCCACGTCTTCGTTTCCCCGGCGCTGGTCAAGATCCTTCGGCATCACATCGCGGAGTTCGACGTCGGCCCTGACGGCAGGGCCTTCCGGAGCGAACGCGGCGAGGTGATCGCCTCGACGGCTTACACAGAGGTCTGGCAAGCCGCCCGGCTCCTCGCCTTCACACCGGCTCAGGTCGACTCTCCCCTCGCCCAACGGCCGTATGACCTCCGGCACGCGGCTGTCTCCCTCTGGCTCAACGCGGGGGTCTCGGCCCCCGACGTAGCCGAGCAGGCCGGGCACAGCGTTGACGTCCTCCTGCGGGTCTACGCGAAGTGCCTCGACGGCCAACAGGAGATCGCCAACCGGAGGATTGATGACGCTCTGGCGGCATGAAAGATTGAGCCTTTCAACCTGCCGTCCAGGTCGGTCCATGGGTCGCCGGCGGCGTGGGGCGGCTTCCGGCCCAGCGCCGTGGCCTACCGGTCCGGGCAGTGCCGGCAGCCGGGACGAGCGGAGCCCATCCATCGGTCCGGCGTCGTGCCGGGAGTACTGCCAGGCCGAGGTGGCGGAGGCTCGGCCTAGGACTTTCGACGGAGTGCGAAGGGGTCCCTCGCCCGATGCCGAGTCGATCGATGCGTCCCTACCGTAGCCCGCATGGAGATTCCCGAGCATTACAAGTACGCGGTCATCCCCCACATCATGGTCGACGGGGCCGCAGAGGCGATCGAGTTCTACATCAAGGCGTTCGGTGCCTCTGAACTCTTCCGGCTCGACGGGGATGAAGGGCGGATCGTCCACGCCGAGATCAGCGTCCAGGGCTCCACTCTCATGCTCGGTGACGCCGACGCGCGGTTCCCGCCCCCTGGTGAAGGCGGTGCATCCGTTGTCCTGCACGTCTACGTGCCGGACGTGGACGCACTGACCACCCAGGCCGTGGCCGCCGGGGCCGAACTTCTCTCCTCTCCGGCCGACATGCCCTACGGGGCCCGGCAGTCGATGCTTCGTGACCCGTTCGGCCACGTCTGGATTTTCCTGACCCCTATCGTCGCCTGAGCCAGGGTCCTGCGAGGCCGCGCTGCAGCGCGCCGCCCTCGCCCTCGGCCGGCCTGGTCTTTTTCAGTGAGCCCTTTCCCCACCTGATGTGAGTCTCCCGGCACGAGGCCGGACCGATGGGTTCCACTCGTCCCGGCTGCGGACACGACCCGGACCGGCAGGCCGCCGCGCCGGGCCGAAGTCCGCCACCGCTGACCAGCCCGGACGACAGGTTGGAAAAGGCTCATTGTGACCTGTGCCGTGATTCCCCTGTAGACAAGACGCGCGTGGACAGACGGTCTGAGGCGACGTTGAACGGGAGCTCCGTCGGCATCAAAGGCAGGACGCATCTGATGATCAAGGACGGGGATGCCCTCGACATCAGCGGGGCTCCCTTGACAGTGTTCGCCCCGGACCTGGACATGGCATGCAGCTCTCCCAGCGGGATCCCAATCGATCGTTAGCCCTAGCGACACCGCCGGCCGATCTCGGTACCTTCACCGCTCTGGCCGAGCCGAGCACATGAGGCGGTGTCCGAGATGCCGATCCACCTGGGAAAACAGCCCCAAGATCATTGCACGCATATTGGTGGAGCAGTGACAAACGATCGCTCTGGGCGGCACACGGCTGCATGTCTTGGAAAAGCAAAAGAGCCCCCGGAGGGGCTCTGAGCTGCCGTTATGGCTGGTGGCAGGTCCAGGGTTCGAACCTGGGTAGGCTGAGCCGACGGTTTTACAGACCCGCCGCGAAAACGCGTCTACCTGGGAAAACACGCTCTCAAACCGCTATTTCGGCTCGCATTAGGCACGATCAAGGATCAGAACCCCTGTGAGGCGATCGGATCCGGGCGCATCCGATGTATCCACCGCTCGCGTCTACGACCATCCAGCACTGGTCACGAGCGCAGCGCCGACCGGGTCCGGTGTTCCGGGGCTTGGAGCGGCCACGCCCTGCTTCGGCGGCCGAGAAGGACGCCGAAGGCGGGCATGTGCGGAGGGGACGCCTCCGTCCTGGGACTTACTGGGTGACCGGCAGATTCGTCGGAGTCAGGACAATCAGCCGCAGTTCATTCGGCTTCAGCGACAACGTCTGGCTCGTGTACCCACCGCCTCTGCGCGGCTCGATGACGAACTGTTCGACCGGCTTGAGGGTGGCGGTGTCACTGTCGTCGCCGATCTTGTATCGGGTGACGAGCACGTTCGACCTGGCGAACGCCTTGGGCAACATGGAAATGACGATCTTGGAGTCATAGGTCGTCTGCTGCGTCCACTGGTAGTTCCACGTCATGACGGCGAACTTGTCATCGTCGGCGGCCGCCAGGCCGTAGACCCCGATGCCCTTCTCGCTGAGCTGGTCCGAGGTCGCGCGGAACCTGGTGCCCGGGAGCATCGACTGCATGAGCATCATGTTGTAGTAAGGCCGGGGCACGCCGGTGAACCTGTCGGCGAACAAGTCCTTACGGTCGTTGTCCGGGTGATCGATGGTCCAGTGGAACGGCGTGACCGACTTCTGCCCCAGGTAGTAGTAGGACAGCGACGCCAACGCCGCGGCCTGGATATGGAGGTCCGCCGACATACCCAGGCTGGAGGTACGGTCGCGGGGGAAGACGCCGATCTCGCTGACCATGGCGGGCACCTTCGGCAGCCCCCGGGCGGCCAGCATGGAGTCGAGCTGGGCGCGCTCGGTCGAGACGATGGCGGGATTCTCCTTCAGCGTCTGCCAGTTGTTCGGGTCGCTGGAGGTGTCGATCAGGTATTGGTGGTAACTGATGAAGTCCAGCCGCTTTTCCGGGTCGGTGTCGGCGGCGTAGAGGTCGAGGAACTTCCCGATCCGGTAGGTGGTGAAGATGTCGGTCGTCGGGCCGCCGATCTTGAGCTTCGGGCCGGGCAGGTTCATCGCGTTGACCGCGTTCACCACCTGATAGGTGAACTTGTACATCGGGTAGTAGGCCGCGATGTCGGACTGTTCGTTCTCCGACTCCAGATAGGTGATGTTCGGGAAGCGCCGTTTGTAGTCGGCGAGCATGTCGCGTTCCGCGGTGAGCAGCTCGGATCGGGTGAACGTGCCCTTGGTGATCAGCGGGTCGTAGTCGGAGCGCCAGTTGAGCAGGAGCTCGTCCGACCGCGACGCGTACGCCTCAAGGTAGTCGTACCACTTGGAATACTGCGGCGTCCGGCTCGTGACGTCGTACCCCTGATTGAACTCCAGCCACACGCGAGTCTGCGTGAGACCGAGCTTGGCGAGGGCCGCATTCGTCGCTGTGCCGTATTTCCAGCTGTTCGGCGCCGCGCTCAACTGCCGGCCCGGAGGGAACGGGAAGGCGCCCTGGGAGCCCACCAGGTAGTCCACATGCACGGTGTTCGGCACGGAGGCCGTCGCCGTAGCGGCGCTGAGGCTCGCGGCACTCGCCGACCCATAACCCGCGCCCGAGGTCAACGCGATCGTTCCGATCGCCAACGCCATTGCTGCAATCATCGGACGACGGTGTGATAAACGCTTCACGGCACCACTTTCATCACGAACGAGGTTGATCAAGTTGTGCGCGAGCATAGCGTCATCCGACGCCTTTCATGGGGGCACCCGGCGCTCGTCCAAGCCGTCTCCACCGGCGCGGTCAGCCGCCCCCCAATGCGCCGACAATCATGAAGGGATCGGCGCCCCGCGCGACCGGTCCGGGCAACCGTAGGACGTCGGCGTGGTCAGGGCCGCGTCCGCCGCGCGTTTTGGAGCAAGGGCCTAACATCATGAGCATGGATGAGGCCACCACTGCACGGCCGTTCCAAGATCGAACTAGGGTGAGCGCTCGCTGGGCATCCAGGCACGTCGCGATGTGATCACGTCCGGCGCGTCGCTCCTCATATGAGGCGAAGCCCCAGCTAAGCAAGGTCTTCCTACAGATCTTCGCTTGTGGAGCTTCGCCGTGGCCAAGTGTGCCATCCTCGCGGCCGAACCGGTAGCCACCGGCGTGGTGACCGCTGAGCCAGCCGTTCGTATCTCCCGCTCGCGGACGCCCGCACTGACCTGCTGGAACTCCTGAGCGGAGTGTCCGACGGACGATCCGGTCAAGGACGCGACCATCCGGCGGCGGTAGTTCTCGCCCTGGCCGCAGCGGCGACCGTGGCCGGCATGAAGGGATACCGCTCCATCGCCGACGTCCCCGCCGATGTGCTCGCCGACCTGTACATGCGCGCAGGAGCGTCCCCGGCCCCGCCACCGGGCAAGACCACCATCTGGCGGGTACTGACCGACACCGACGCCGCCACCCTGGATGCCGCCATCGGTACCTGGCTGACGACCATCCTGCTGACCCGCATGGACACCGAAACCGCAGGCGACGCGGTACTCGGACTCAATCCATGATCTTGGAACGGTCGTGCCCGGCATCCTCACCGCAGAATCCGCAGAATGCCTTCCTAGCACTCTCTACGGCAGCGTTGAACATTACAGGCGTGGCGCGATAAGGTCATAAAGAATTTCCACCTCGACTTTTACTCTGGCGAGAAATTCAGGTAAGGCATCAACGTGCACGACATGAACGAACACTCGCTTCGATAAGGACTCGTCTGCGCTTTGGACTAATACACCCCTACTGATTTGCTCCACCACAATTTCACCACCTCCCACAGGAAGATAGGAACACATAAGAGGTGAGTCGATTACGACTATAGGAACGTATAACACATTATGCCCGTGTCGCCCAATCTCCTTGGCTGTCGAGAGGGCGGCACTTATCACGCCATGGACGGCATGAAACGCAGCATCCTGATTATCGGTATGTGCTTTGATCAAGTTGAATCCAACTAGACCAGGAGCGGAAAACAGGGTCATTTCCTGTACGCGCTTCTCACGGGACAACTTTTGCATTGCCCGGTGAACGCCTGGAGTGACCGGAACGGAAGCAACGAACCCGGCTCTAGTTAGCATCGATCGCGACGTACAGAACAAGACCCATGGCTTATCTTTAGTGTGCTTACACTCAAAAAAACTAAATGCACAGCAAACTGCGCCGGCCCAACGCAGTCAAAGTATCCCACCAGGTCTATCTCGCGGGTTTTTGCGGTGATGGGGTCCGTGTAGACACGACCGTGATCCCACGCGGCACCCGAAGCCCGTAACATTTCAGCTACTTGCATCTCCAAGGGGTAACCCTGATCTTGTAGCCACGATCGGACGCGCTGTTCAAGTGTCATGACCGCATCCTGCCTCTGGCGCGACCTAAAGTCTAGGCAATACTTGCTCGGCTACGAGCAACGGAGGGCCGCACGCCTAGGGCAATCCTGAAGGACGATCCGGCATTCTGCGGATTTTGCGGAATTCTGCGACAGGTCACCCCTCGCCGTGGAAGAGCAGATCCAACGCGTGCGCCCTGTCCTTGATGACTCGCATCCTCGCTGTCCGCTCAGTCGGTTCGACGTGAGATGCATGGCTGGTCATCTGGCCCGACCACTTCCTGTAGAGAAGACCTGGGTCCGCCGAGAAGTAGCCATCCGTGACCGTGTTCGCGGCGATCAGTAGGCCAGTGTCTTCCGATGCCGGCAGCGCCATCCACCCACCAAGGGCAAGCAACAGATCTCGCCGAATGCAAAGTGTGGCGGGATGGACCTGTGCGCGGTAGTCGTGGGCAAGCCAGTGGTCGAGTACCGCCCCGCGCTTGATCGGCCCCTCAGGGGGGTCCAAATCAAATCCGACTGTGGAGCCGTCCGGGAGTAGATCAAGGACTCGTGACGTGGTCCATCCAATGTGCTCGTTCTCTGCAAGCACCCCGATGTCACGCCTGGCGACAGGGCTCCCGATGGCGTGGAGGCGGAAGGAGTCCACTCTAACCTGGTACGCCTTCACGCTGGCCTACGTGGACGCGAAATGGCCGTATTCCTCACCGAACCATCGTCGCGGCATCGCCGAAGCGCTCACGGACGCCACGGAAGCCCTTCTCACCGGGACCTCTGGAGCCCCGAGGAAGGAGGAGATCCGGCGCGCGCTGCGCAGTTGGGCGTTCAGTTCGCGGACCCGCGACAGGGCAGAACCTCCGGATGACCTGCGCTCCGTCGTGCAGTGGCTTGAGCGCAATACGGTTCCCCTCACCGACCTTTCCGGCGACCGCGGTCCGGCACTGATTCGCGGGGTTCTCGACAGGATCAGCAAGACCCAGCAGGACAAACCGGCCGCCGGCAACACGGCCAACCGGAAACGCATGGTGCTCAACAACGCGATGGAGTACGCCTGCGAGATCCGCGCCCTGCCCTCGAATCCACTCAAGGCCGTGAAGTGGACCAAGCCGAAGACGCTCGCCACGGTAGACCGGCGCGTCGTGGTGAATGCCGAGCAGGCACGGCGTCTGCTGCTGGCCGTCCGCATGCAGGGCAAAAGAGGGGCTCGCATGGAAGCCTTCTTCGGCTGCATGTACTACGCCGCCCTCCGTCCGGAAGAGGTCGTAGACCTACGTCGCGACCACCTGGTCAGCCTCCCCGACGAAGGATGGGGAGAGATGCTCCTGACGAACGCTGAGCCCCGTTCCGGCACCCAGTGGGCCGACAGCGGCAGGCCCCGCGAGCGCCGTGAACTCAAGCACCGGGCACGTGGGGAAACGCGGCCTGTGCCAATCCATCCCGAGCTGGTGACCTTGCATCGCAACCACCTCAAGGAGTTTGGCACCGCACTGGACGGACGGATCTTCGTCGGCCCCCGCGGCGGCGCCATGACAGACAGGGCGTACCTCAAGGTGTTCCACGCGGCCCGAGCCAGAGCGTTCAACGAGCGAGAAGCCGCCTCACCGCTGGTGAGCGTGCCCTACGCGCTTCGCCATGCCGCTGTATCCACATGGCTAAACGCCGGCGTCCCGGCGACCCAAG
This sequence comes from Microtetraspora malaysiensis, assembly GCF_050947145.1. Taxonomy (NCBI): domain Bacteria; kingdom Bacillati; phylum Actinomycetota; class Actinomycetes; order Streptosporangiales; family Streptosporangiaceae; genus Microtetraspora; species Microtetraspora malaysiensis. The sequence goes on along the minus strand of NZ_CP191998.1, from coordinate 981,971 downwards.
TCGCCGAATGGGCGGGCCACAGTGTGGATGTGCTCTTGCGGGTCTACGCCAAGTGCATCGACGGGCAGGATGCCGACGCCAAACGCCGGATCTTCGACGCCACCAACCCGGACGCCAAAGCGCCCCAGGACGCCCCCGAGACTTCGGCACGTATTCGGCACGATCACCCGTAGAGAACCACCGACGACCGGACACAGCCGGACATCACGAAAGAGCCCCTCACCGGCGTTTCCGCTGGTCAGGGGCTCCTTTTCCTGCTGGTGGCAGGTCCAGGGTTCGAACCTGGGTAGGCTGAGCCGACGGTTTTACAGACCGCTCCCTTTGGCCGCTCGGGCAACCTGCCTTGTCTTCCGCTCTCGCGGCGACAGGTAGAAGAATAGCGGACTTCGGGCGTGGACGTGACACCGGTTTGTCCCGGCCCCAGACCGTACGGCCCGGGGCGTCAGGCTCGCGAGATGATGGACAAATGATCAGATGGGCTGACAAGGAAGATCTCGCCGGGCTGGTCCAGGTTGAGCTCGCGGCCGACCGGACGTTCGTCCCCTTGGGCATCGTCTTCCCTCCCGGCACGACCATGATCGAGGAGTGCGACGACCCGGGACGGGTGATTGTCGCGGGCCGGCCGCCGGTGGGGTTCGCCCTCCTCGGCCAGGTGGACGGCTCGACGCATCTCGACCAGCTCGCCGTAGATCCGGATCATCAGGGCCAGGGCGTCGGGACGCGGCTGATCGAGGCCGTCTGCGACGCGGCCGCGGCCATGAGTGACGGGATCACTCTCACGACATTCCGTGATGTGCCGTGGAACGCCCCGTGGTACGCCCGGCGCGGCTTCGAGGTGCTGCCGCCGGAGAGCTGGGGACCCGAGCTGCGGGCCCTGGTGGAGCACGAGCGGGCGCTCGGCCTGGAGATCGCCCCCCGTGTCGTCATGCGCAAGGTCCTCTGATCCTGTGGCCCGCCAGGGTACGAGCGACGCCGGCAGCGGCTTGCGGATCGGCCCCTGACGCGCCACACATGATCGCTTGTCTCTCAGTGCTCCGAGCTTCCACGGCTCGGGGCACTACGTATTTCCGGGAGCGGATCTCCGCGGCGTCGGCCGACGCAGGCCCAAGCGGCGCACCCGGCCTTCTCGACCGCACTCCGGCATCCCGAGCGCGACAGCGCCGCCTACCGGCCCGTACGAGATCACCAGTGAACCGAGCAGTCGGGTAATGCTGCCGATATTCCGGACATGGAGTTGGGGACTGATGATCCAAGTAAGGAGGCCGGATGGGATCGGATCCCCACGGCCGGTTCGTGCAGATATACGAACATGCCTACCGCCCGATCCTCGGGTACGTCCTGCGCCGATGTGCGGACCCCGACGACGCGGCCGACGTGGTGGCCGAGACCTTCGCCACCGCGTGGCGGCGCATCGACGAGACCCCGTCGGGGGACGAGGCACGGCTCTGGCTGTACGGCGTGGCCCGCAGGACCCTCGCCAACCACCGGCGCGGCGAGCGACGGCACGAGCAGCGCACCGCCGCGCTGCGGGAGCAGCTCGCCGTCTCTCCGACGCTGGCCGGCCCGCCGCCGGGCGAGTACACGCAGCTCGGCCAGGCCTTCAGGATGCTGAGCGACGACGACAGGGAGCTGCTGTCGCTGGTCGCCTGGGAGAAGCTCGACACCAAGCAGATGGCGCGCGCGCTCGGGATCACGCGCAACGCCGTACGCGTCCGCCTGCACCGCGCGCGCAAGCGGTTCGCCCGCGCCCTGGCCGATGCCGGAATCGACCTTCCGCTCGTGGAGAGGACCGCACTGTGAACCTGACCGATCTCGCCAGAGTGCACGACGACGACCTGGGCGGCGATCCGGCCGGGCAGGCGTCCGGAGCGGGGGCCCGGGCGCTGCTGGCCTCGATCATGTCCGAACCGCCGGGGCAAAAAGGCAGGCCGCGCGCGAAGCGACTGCGCGTGCCGGTGCCGTGGCTGGCGTCCGCGGTGGGCCTGGCCGCCGCCGCGACCCTGGTGGTCACCTTGGTGGCGGCGCCGGACGGGCAGATCCCGAACCTGTCGCAAACCACGGCTTCGCCGGAAATCCAGCCGTCGGCGCGCCAGATCCTGCTCGCCGCCGCGTCCGCCGCCATGAAGGCACCCTCGTCGGGCGCGTACTGGCGTACCGTCACGATCAGCGGCATGGATGCGACCTCGCCTGATCGCGGCTACATCATCAGACGACGCTTCTCGAAGGAGCAGTGGCTGGCGCGCCGGCCGGGAGGGCAGAGCTGGTGGATCGATCAGTACCTCGGCGCGAAGCCACTCACCGACGAGGACAAGGCCGCCTGGCGTAAGGCCGGCTCGCCTACCCGGTGGAAGTATCCGCTCGACATGACCGGACTTGAAGGGGTCAACTCCTCTGAGACGGTACGAGCCGCCGCGGAGGAGAAGGTGGCCACGCGGTTGCGCGGCAAGTGGAAGGGCTCGGCCGGAACGTTGTCGAAGGTGTCCATCACCTGGGACGAGATCCGCCGCATACCCAGCGGCGAGCGAGAGCTGCGCGCCTATCTCGAACAGCGCATCACCGCCCGTGCCAAGGGTGACTACGGAAGCGACCCCGAATGGCGGCGGTCGGCCCTGCAGGGGAGCTGTATGGAGATCGTCTTCGGCCTGCCGGTCTCCTCCGCCGTCCGTGCCGCCGCCTACCGCATCCTGGCGACCATTCCCGGGATGACGGCCCTGGGCCGGGTGAAGGATCCGCTCGGCCGTACAGGCGAGGCTCTGGGCTACCGGGTGAACGGCGGAGAGGGAGAGGGGGGCAATCAGATCGTGGAGGTGATCGACCCCGAGACGGGCCTGCCGCTCTCGACGTCGTCGACGGGCACGATCGAACTCGCCGACGGGCGCACCGCGAAGGTCACCAGCTTCACCGCCTACCAGCAGATTGGCTGGACCGACGAGGAGCCGTCCCTGCCCGCCAAGCGCATGTGACGGCGGAGGGGCGAATACTGCCTGCACCCCAGTACCGGATGATGCTCGATAGGCTGATCCATACGTGAAGCTGTCACGGGTCGGTCCCGTGGAAAGCCGCGCGCATCGTGGTGACACCTCTGTGGGCGCCTCCCGACGATGAGCCGGACCAACAGTGAGAGAGGCTTGTGCTTTGGCAGATTCGTCATTCGACGTGGTCAGCAAGATCGACCGCCAGGAGGTGGACAACGCGCTGAACCAGACGGTCAAGGAGATCGGGCACCGGTTCGACTTCAAGGGCACCGGGGCGAGCATCTCCTGGTCCGGCCAGGACAATATCGAGGTCAAGGCGAACAGCGAGGAGCGCGCGAACGCCGTTCTCGACGTGTTCAGGGACAAGATCGTCAAGCGCGGCCTTTCCCTCAAGGTCCTGGACGCGGGTGAGCCGAAGCTGTCCGGCAAGGAGTATCGCCTGATGATCGCCCTCAAGGAGGGCATCGACCAGGAGAACGCCAAGAAGATCTCCAAGCTCATCCGGGACGAGGGCCCGAAGGGCATCAAGGCGCAGATCCAGGGTGACGAGCTCCGGGTCACCTCGAAGAAGAAGGACGATCTCCAGGAGGTCATCGCCCTGCTCAAGGGCAAGGACCTCGACATCGCCCTGCAGTTCACGAACTACCGTTGACCGAGCGGTGATCCGGACGGGTCACCGCTCCCCTATCGCGGTGCTCCGTCCGGGTCGCCGGTCCGGCCCCGGCGTCCCCACGCTCCGGTTTCCGTTGCCTCTGCGGCTGTCGCTACCGCCAGGGCTCAATTGGCGTTGATTCGGGACCAAGCGCTCAGCCCCGCCACGTCCCGCCAAATCACCAAGATTGGCATAATCTCGCTGGAGGACTCCACCGCAGGGCACATCGAGGGCACGTGAGACCACGAGAACGGCGAGAACCACGGCCACCGGCGACCGCGCTCACGGCTCGCCGCGCACGAATGGCGGCGGTGTGGCGATGACCGCCCTGTCGGAGCAGGTCCGGGCGGCGATCGCCGGAAACGTCCGGCACGCCCGCCGCACGCGAGGGCTCAGCATCCGCGATCTGGCCGACCGGTGCGGGTTCAGCAAGGCTCTGCTGTCGCAGATCGAACGCGGCGTGGCCAACCCCACGATAGAGGTCCTCTCCGGCATCGCCGAGGCGCTGGATCTCTCATTCGCCGACATCACCAGGACCCCGCTGTACGAGCCGCAGGTGATGCGACGGACGGCGGCCGACGCGGCGGCGCGCACGCTGCTGAGTTCGATGGATCGGCGCCGCTTCGAGATCTACGAGTCCCTGCTGCCGCCCGAGCACACCCATGAAAGCGCGCCGCACGGCCGGGGATCGGAGGAGTTCGTCTACGTGGTCTCCGGCGCGGTGACCCTGGAGATCGCGACCTGGACGGTCCGGCTGCGCGCCGGAGACGCGGTCCGGTTCTCGTCGGAGGCCGAGCACAGCTACCAGACCGGGGCGCGGGCCGCCCGCCTGTTGACCCTGGTCTCCATGCCCGCCGACTGATCCGCCGCCGAGCCTCGTCGAACCGCGCACAAGCGATCTCCCGCACCCTGTAAGTGACGCCGATCCAATGAGCCACGCCCGGTGCCGAAGCCCCACCACCGCCGATCCCGCGGGCCGAGCGGCCAGGGCCCAGCTAGCGGGCCCGGCCAGGCCGTGACAGCTACTGGCCGGGCACGGCCTCAGGCCGCGCGCAGCACAACCATGCTGCGATAGCTCGGCGTGCCGTACCAGGCCAGCCGGTCCAGCGTCGCGGAGGGCAGCGGCAGGTCCAGGGCGTCGAGGTAGGTCTCGCCCAGGTCCGCGTCCGTCCACGGGTCGTTGGCGTAGAAGATGTCGCCGTCCACGCTGTGCACGGTGATCCAGTGCGGCGAGGGCTCGGCGTGCATGCCGAGCTGCTCGATCAGCACCAGGGCGATGGCGCCGTCGGCCAGCACGGCGCGCAGCCGGTCGAGATCGAACGCCGTCGTCTCGACCGCGATCCCGCGCTCCGCCAGGTCCGCGCGGAAGCCCGACTGGATGAACCCCCGCAGGTCGCGCTCCTCGTCCGTGGTGCACAGCTCCAGCAGGGTGGGCTGGTCGGTCGAGAGCAGCACCTCGGGCACCGCGCCCCGGTCCGCCGCCGCGAGGGCCAGCCCGAGCGGGTCGCAGCCGGCCACGGTCGTGGCCTGGCGCCACATGCGCATCTCCTCGCCCCGGTCCGGCTGATCCTGCAGCCCCAGCCCGCACAGTGCGAGCTGCAGCGCCACCGGCCCGCAGGTGAAGTCCGTGGTCTGCCGCATGTACGGCAACGCCCGGTCGGGAGCCGCCCCCCGCCATCGCACCTGTCCGTACCCGGTGTCCGCGGGGTCGGTGGTGACCGGCGCCGCCCATGTCGGAACCGGTACCTCTCGATAGCCGCGTTCCAGGGATCGTCGCCACGCGGATTTCCCGGCGGCGGCGGATGTCCCGGCCGTGTTCACAGCAGGGTCCTTCACAGCCGGGTCCGCGGGGTCTCCAGCTCGATGGCCGGCGGAGTCGTCGTGGTCGTTGGCGGCGAACCACCGCTTGACGGCGACCGCGCCCTCGCGCCAGGCCCGCTCCTCGATCGTCTCGACCAGGAGGTCGGCGACGCGCTCGTCCGGGGCCCACACGTCGACGATCTTCCGATAGTCGGTCAACGGCCGGTGCACCTCGAAGGCCGCCCCGACCAGCACGCCGTTGGCGCGCGCCGTGACCAGGGTGCGTACCTGGATGCCTCCGGCGAGCCGCCAGCGGCGCAGCGTCTCCTCGGGCACGTGGTCGAGCAGGCCCTCGGCGACCTGCCCCACGTCCCCGTGCACGGGCAGAACGGCGATGTCGAGCCCATCGACGGCCAACCCGGCGGCTCCGGTATCGCCCTGCCGGGGATCGCCCGAGTGAGTACCGGTATGGGGTGGGTGGACAACACGTTCAGACATGTACGCGCAACCTCTTCAGTCCGCTTGGTCCGCCGCCGGGATCGAGGCCAGCAGCCGTTGGGTGTATTCGTGTGCCGGAGCGCCCAGCACGGAGTCGACGGGTCCGCTCTCCACCACACGCCCGTGGTGCATCACGTAGACGCGATCGGCGATCTGCCGGGCCACCGCCAGGTCGTGGGTGATGAACAGCAGGGTCAGCCCGAGCCTGCGCCGCAGGTCGGCGAGCAGGTTCAGGACCTGCGCCTGGACCGACACGTCGAGCGCGGAGACCGACTCGTCGCAGACGAGCAGGTCGGCGCGGGGCGCGAGGGCGCGGGCGATGGCGACCCGCTGGCGTTCGCCGCCCGACAGCGCCCGCGGCCTGCGCCGGGCGTACGCCGCCGGAAGCCCCACGAGCTCCAGCAGCTCGCTCACTTCGGACTTCGGCCGGCCCGCGGCCCGCAACGCCTCGGCCAGCGAGGTACCGATGGTGAGCCCGGGGTTGAGCGCGGAGTACGGGTCCTGGAAGACGATCTGCACCCGCCTGGCGCCGGTGGCGCTGCCGTGGAAGGTGATGCGCCCGGCGTCCGCCTGCTCCAGGCCGACGACGCACCGGGCGAGGGTGGTCTTGCCCGACCCCGACTCCCCGACCACCGCGACCGCCTCTCCGGCGGCGATCTCCAGATCGACCCCGTCCAGCGCCGGTACGGCGGAGCCGGGGAAGCGCTTGGCCGCCCCTTCCACGCTGAGCAGCAACGGCGACGCCGTCGCCGCGTCCCCGTCCCGCGTCTCCCCGGGCCCGGTCACCCGCGGGTCGGGCGCGTCGGCGGGCGCGGGCGGGACGGCCGTTCCGGCGCGCAGGCAGGCGGCCCGATGATCGTCGGCCACCTCGACCAGCGACGGCTCGGCGGTACGGCAGGCGTCGGTCACGAACGCGCACCGCTCCGCGAAGGCGCACTCCGCGCCGACCGACCACGGCCGGGGGACCGAGCCCGGGATCGTCGGCAGCACCGCGAGGCGATGGGTGAGCGGCGGGTCGCAGGCCGCGAGCCGGGCGGTGTACGGGTGCGCGGGCGCGTCGAGCACACGCGCGGTCGGCCCTTCCTCGATCAGCCGCCCCGCGTACATCACCATGACGCGGTCCGCCCGGCTGCGGGCGAGGCGCAGGTCATGGGTGATCAGGATCAGCCCCATGTCGCGTTCGCGCTGGAGGCGGGCGATCAGCTCCAGGACCTCGTGCTGCGTGGTGACGTCGAGTGCCGTGGTCGGCTCGTCGGCGATCAGCAGGTCCGGGTCGGCGGCCAGCCCGGCGGCGATCGCCACCCGCTGGCGCATCCCGCCGGAGAGCTGGAACGGGTACTTGCCGGCGACTTCGGCGGGCAGCCCGACCTCGGCCAGCAGCCGCGCGACGCGCTCGCCCCGGCCCGCCCCGGAGATCGCCCAGCCGATCTGCTCGCCGCAGCGATGCACGGGGGACAGCGAGGTGAAGGGGTCCTGGAGCAGCAGCGCGATGCGCGACCCGCGCACCTCGCGCCACGCACCCCCGGGAACGGCCAAATCGATCTCCAGGCCGGCCGGCCCTCGCTCCGGATCGGCACGTCCGGGGTCGCGGGCAGGGAGGTCCATCCTCCCGCTGGCGCGTACCCCCTCGGGCAGCAGTCCGGTCAGCGCCTTGACCGTCATCGACTTGCCGGACCCGGACTCCCCCACGATCGCGACCGTCTCGCCCGGCGCCACGGTGAGATCGAGCCCGGCGACGACGGCGCCGGCGGCCGACGTCACGCGCAGATCGCGTACGGCAAGCAACGGAGCACGTCCCGTCGCCATCGATGTCGTCATCGGGCCACCACCCGTCGGTCCAGCAGGTCGGAGAGCCAGTCGCCGAGCAGGTTGACCGCCGTGGCGGTCAGGATGATCAGCACGCCGGGGACGACGGCGGCCAGCGGGTTGTCCCCGAGGAGCTGCCTGCCGTCCGCGAGCTGCCGCCCCCAGTCGGGCGCTCCCGGCGGGACGCCGAGGCCCAGGTACGACAGCGAGGACAGCGCGACCAGCGCGAACGCGACGTTCAGCAGCAGGTTCGCCACGACGATCGGCACGATGTTGGGCGCGATGTGCCGGAACATGATCCGCGACGGGCGGATGCCGAGCACCCGGGCCGACTCGATGTACGGCCGTGGGGCCTGCTCGATGACCGCGCCGCGTACCAGCCGCACGTCCGACGGCGAGAACAGCACGATCAGCACGGCGACGGTGACCCAGTAGCCCCGGCCGACCAGTCCGGCGACGACGATGGCCAGCAGCACCGCGGGCAGCGCGAGCAGCAGGTCGGCGTAGCGACCGGCCAGCATGTCGACGACGCCGCCCCGGTAGCCGGCGTACGTGCCGAGGAAGAACCCGATGAGCATCGACCCGGCCGCGACCACCAGCGGGCCGACCAGGGCGGACCGCGCGCCGGCCAGCGAGAGCTGGAGGATGTCGCGCCCGAGCTGGTCGGTCCCGAACAGGTGGCCCTCGACGCCGCCGCCGACCACGCCGAGATAGATGTCCTGTTCCAGCGCGTTCGGCGCGATGATCTCCTGCGCGATGGCGCAGATCGCGACGAAGGCCAGCAGCGCGGCGGACAGGATCGCGACGACCGGGATGCGCCTCCGTCCGGCGTTCGACGTCCGGCTCATCGTCCCACCGCCCCGGCCCGCACCGATGAATCCCGCGTCATCGCCGCACCGTCCGGGCCCGTACGCGCGGATCGATGATCAGGTACGACAGGTCCACCAGGAACGCGGCCACGGAGACCACGAGGGCGACGGCGAGCGTCAGCGCCTGCACCACGGGAATGTCCTTGAACAGCACCGACTCCTCCATGAGCGACCCGAGACCGGGCAGGGCGAAGGTGACCTCGATGAGCACGGTGCCGCCGAACAGGTAGGCGACCATCAGGCCCAGGCTGGTGACGATCGGGATCGCCGCGTTGCGCAGGACGATGCGCAGCGTGGCGGCCTCCGGCAGCCCGCGCCCCCGGGCGAAGGTCACGTAGTCCTGGTCGAGTTCGCGGATGACGGCGGCGCGGGTCAGCTTGACGACGAAGGCCCCGAGCCCCAGGGCCAGCGCCACGGCGGGCAGCGCGAGGTGCCAGAGGGCGTCGAAGAATCCCTCGCCGGTCCCGTAGATCGGGAACCAGCCCAGGCCGAGCGCGAAGACGTACAGCAGCAGGAGGCCGACCGCGAACCCGGGCGCGCTGACCCCGATGACGGAGGCGGTGACCAGGACGCGGTCGAGCCAGCGGCCGCGGCGGACGGCGGTGAGGACGCCCGCCGGGATGCCGACGAGGACCGACAGCAGGAACGCCAGCCCGGCGGTGGCCGCGGTGATCCCGGTCTTCTCCAGCATCAGCGGTCCGATCGGCCGTCCGGTGCGGATGGAGGTGCCGAAGTCGCCGGTGACGGCGTGGGTCAGCCACCTCCAGTACTGCTGCAGGAACGGCTCGTCCAGGTGGTGCCGGGCGCGGATCTCGGCCAGGGCCTCCGGGGTGACGTTGCGGGTTCCGAGCAGGTTGCGGGCGACGTCCCCGGGGGCGAGGTACAGCAGCGCGAACACCAGCAGGGAGAGGGCGAGCAGCAGCAGCACCGTCGCCCCGGCCCTGCGCAGCACGAAGGCCGGCACCGGGCCGGTCACCAGCCGCTTCACGGTCTTCTCACCGGCCCGTCCATCCGCCCGCCCATCCGTCCGTACGCCGATCCGGAGTCATGCCGGTCACTTGGCCGCGTAGAGGTGGTCCGGCCAGTTGGCCAGCAGCGTGTAGGAGGTGTAGTCCCGCACGCCGACGGCGCTGCTCAGGGCGATCGCCGACTGCCCCCACCACAGCGGCAGGTACGCCAGATCCGCCGCCTGGGCGCTCTGCGCCTCGACCAGCAGGGCGGCGCGCCGGGCCGGGTCCGACTCGGCGCCCGACTTGGCCATGGTGGCCGCGATGCCGTCGTTCGCGTACTTCGCCGGGTTGCCCTCGCCGAGGAACCAGCTCGCGAGCTCGGCCGGGTCGCCGGTCGTGTTGAAGTACCACATGAAGCTCAGCGGCGGGAAGGTGTTCAGCTCGGCGAGCCACTGCTCGATCGGCAGCTCCTTGACGTCGAGCGTGATGCCGATCTTCTTCAGGTCCGCGGCGAAGGCGAGCGCGGCGGTGCCGAGGTGCGGGCCGGTGTTGGGGTACGACAGCGACACGGTGAAGCCGTTCGGCACCGACGACTGGGCGAGTTCCTTCTTCGCCTGCTCCAGGTCGTAGGCGTACTGCGGGATCGCGGCCAGCTCCTTCGTCGCCTGCTCGGGCGTCCACAGGCCGCCGAACTGCTCCGGAGTGGACAGCGCGGTCGCGACCTGGCCGCGGCCGCGCAGGATCTTCTGCACGATCGCGTCGCGGTTGATCGCGTGGGCGACGGCCTTGCGCACGTGGACGTCGTCGAACGGCTTGGCCGTCACGTTGAAGGTGAGCCCCGCGTACGAGCGGTCGGCCGCGTACACGACGCGGGTGCCGGGGGCGGCCTCCCACTGCCGTGCCTGGGCGAGCGGCACGTTGAGCGACATGTCGGCCTTGTTCGCCTGCCACGCCAGCAGCCGGGTGTTGTCGTCGGCGATGAACTCGAAGCGGATCTTGGCGACCTTGGGCCGGGGACCGTGCCAGGTGTCCACGCGGGTGAGCTCGACGTGCGAGTCCGGGGCGAACTCCGTCACCTTGTACGGCCCGGAGCCGACCAGCGAGGACTGCGCGGTGCCGATCTGGTTCTTCGCCTTCTCCCAGGCGGCCTTGGGCGCGACCCACAGCGCGTCGACATTGGACGGGATCCAGCCGAACGCCTCGTCGGCGGTCTTGCTGGTCAGCGTGATCTCGTTAGCGCCCGACTTGGTGGCCTTGTCGAGGTTGGCCCAGTAGCTCGCCGTGCTCGGCGACGCCTTCGCGTCCCTGGCCATCTCGATCGAGTGGAGGATGTCGTCGGCGGTGACGGGGCTGCCGTCGTGGAACTTCGCGTCGTCGCAGATCGTGTAGACGTACGTCGTCGGCGACGTGCGCTCGACCTTGGAGGCGAGCGCGGGGACGATCGCGCCGGAGGTGTCGACGCCGACCAGACCCTCCATGCAGATCCCGGCGACGTAGTAGTTCAGGATGCCGGACTCCTGGCCGGGATAGAGGTTCGACAGCGACCCGGGCAGCGCGACCCGGAGCAGCTCGATCTCCTTGCCGGTGTCCGTGCCCGTGGCGGCGCTCCCGCCCGATCCGGGCGTCCCGGACTCGCGCGCCGGCGCCGCTCCGCACGCCTCAAGCAGCGCGGCCGCGGACAGGATGGTCACACCGGTGACGGCCGCCTTGAGCAGCCCGCGACGGCTGAACGCGCCGCGCTCGTCGATACCCGCCATGCCACACCTTTCCCGGCATCAGGTCGTGCCTGACAAATCAAGCCCTGCTGCGCGCTGCCCAGACGGCGCCTCGCTGCGTTGTCGTCGTCGGCCGTAGGCTCCGCTACGGCCTCCTCCTCCGCCTTGCGATGCATCCATCTGGATCCGCGCTCGCTACGGGCAGCATTTGTCAGACACTCTCTAACGATCTGTCTACTCAAACGCCCCAAATGGCTAGATGCAGTAAACACCATCCATATGCGAATCTTCCACCGCTTTTCCTACTTGAACAGTAGGGAAAGCGGTGACCTTCGACACACCGTGGCCGATTCGTAACGCAACCTTTCGCCCACCCTCCGCATCTATCAGGTGACGAAAGGAGCAAGCGATGACAAGGAAAACGGCGATCCTCGCCGCCGCGGTCGCCGCGACGATCTCCGCTCTGGCCGCCCCCACCGCCGCCCAGGCGCGTACGGGCACCGCCGCAGCCGTGGAGACGAGAACGGGAGCCTCGTCCGCCGCGAAGGGCGAGGTCCGCTACGCCTGGGCGAAGTTGTGCGCGAAGAAGGGCCAGGAGTACAACATCCCCTGCGGGCCGTGGATGGTCGTCATGCGCGACGGCACGACCCGTACGGTCACCGACGCCCGGGTCAACCCCGTCACCGCCGCCGGCAAGGTCGACAAGGAGCTGATGTCCGAGTTCGCCCTCAGTGGCGACGGTCGATACGCGGCCTACTTCCGCAAGTCGGACAGCAAACTGGTGGTCCGCGACTTCGCGACGAACCGGGTTCGGGTGCTGCCCGGCACGACGGGCCGCCTGCCCAAGGGCGTCGGCATGGACGACGTCAACGCCAAGCTGTCGTACGACGGCGAGCGCATCCTGCTCGACTACTCGTCCGGGGACGCCAAGCTCTCCACGCTGCTCGTCGACCTCACGACGGGCAAGGTCAGCACGATCTCGCCGAAGCTCTCCGTCCAGGACTTCAGCCCCGACGGCCGCCACCTCCTGGCGACCCGCTCCACTAGCGAGAACACCACCGAGCTCCTCGTCCTCGACGAGAACGGCGCCACGACCGCCCGCCGCATCGTGCCGCAGGTCATCGCCAACAACATGCCGCAGGCCGTGGCAGACGACGGCAACAGCGTCGCCGTCACGATCACCACGCCGTCGGGCAAGACGCGCCTGCGCGTCTACGACCTGGAGGCCGACAACGTCGGCGCGGCGGTGGACGTGAAGGTGCCGAAGAACGAATCACCCTACCGACTCAGCTGGGACGCCTCCGGATCCCTGACGCTGTGGGATCTGCGCAACAACAAGGACGGCGACACGACGGGCATCGTGCGTCGCTCTCTCGACCCCGACTCGGGCGCCACGAGCACGATCGACACGATCAAGCTCGGCTCCAAGATCTACATGTGGTGGCTGCCGGGCGAATGACCCCACGCCACACGGACCCGCGTACGGACGACAGACCGGTCACGCACCCTCGCCTCGACGTGACCGGTCTGGCTCACGCGCCCCTCCGAGGAGGAGGTCAGCGACGGTAGCCGGCCATCCGCTCCAGCCGGGCGACCCGCTCGGCGGTCGGCGGGTGGGTCGAGAACAGCTTGCCGACGCCCGCGCCGCGGAACGGGTTCGCGATCATCATGTGGCTCGCCGAGGCCAGCCGGCCGTTCTCCGGCAGCGGCAGCCGCCGGGCGCCCATCTCGATCTTGCGGAGCGCCGAGGCCAGCGCCAGCGGGTCGCCGGTGAGCCGGGCGCTCGACTCGTCGGCGGCGAACTCGCGCGAGCGGGAGATCGCCATCTGGATCATGGACGCGGCCACCGGGCCCAGGATCATCATGAGCAGCGCGCCGAGGAAGCCCGGGCCGTCGTCGTCGTCCGAACCGAAGAACATCCCGATGTATCCGAAGTACGTGATCATCGTGGCCAACGCCCCGGCGACCGACGAGATCAGGATGTCCCGGTTGTAGACGTGGGACAGCTCGTGCCCGATCACTCCCCTGAGCTCCCGCGCGTCCAGCACCGTGAGGAGGCCGTGGGTGACGCAGACGGCCGCGTTGCGCGGGTTCCGTCCCGTGGCGAACGCGTTCGGCTGCATGGTCGGGGAGACGTAGATCCGCGGCATCGGCTGGCGCGCGTCGTAGGACAGGTCGCGGACGATGCGGTAGAGGACCGGCTGCTCCACCTCGCTGACGGGGCGCGCCCGCATCGCGGAGAGGGCGATCCGGTCGGAGAAGAAGTAGGCGATCCCGTTGGTCAGCAGCGCGATCACGAGGGCCAGCCGCACGCCCGAGCCGCCTCCGAGCCAGGCCCCCACAACCAGGATCAGCGCGGAGAGAGCCCCCAGAAGGATCGCGGTACGCAGGCCGTTGTGGTGCACGCCACCCTCCTCACGAGCTCACGATTTGGTGCGTTCACCGGTACCAACGTGCGTGGCCAGGCAGAACGTTCCCACCGGGAAACGATCAGCCGACGACGGCGAGCACCAGTTGCGGAGCGACCGAGAAAGCCAGAGTGACCAGGACCGCGATCCCCACGGCGAGCACGGCCGGCACCGGCGCGGACACCCGCGCGGGCGGGGCCGGGGCGGGCGTGAACAGCCGGGCCGTCCAGGCGATGTAGTAGTAGAGCCCGATCACCGTGTTCACCGCCATGACGACGGCGAGCCACCCGAGCCCGCCCTCCACGATCTGGCGGAACACCACGACCTTGGCGAACAACCCGGCGAGCCCTGGCGGCAGGCCGGCCAGGCAGAGGAGGAAGAAGCCGAGCGCGACCGCCGCCCCGGGCCGCCCGAAGGCGAGCCCGCGGTAGTCGTCCAGCTCGCCCCGCGCCGCCGTACGGGAGACCGCCATGACCACCGCGAACGCGCCGAGGTTCATCGCGGCGTAGATGACGAGGTACGCCACCGAGGCGTCGCGGGCGCTGCCGCCGACCACGGCGAGCGGCGCGAGGATGTAGCCGGACTGGGCGACCGACGACCAGGCGAGCAGCCGCAGCGCGGCGCGCTGGCGCAGGGCGAGGACGTTCCCGGCGGTCATGGTCAGCGCGGCCACGACCGCGACGACGGGCGCCCACAGCGCCGCCTGCCCGGGCAGGCCGACGGTCAGGATGAGGATCAGCCCGGCGAACCCGGCGGCCTTGGAGACGACCGAGAGCAGCGCCGCGACCGGGACGGGCGCGCCCTGATAGACGTCACCCGCCCAGAAGTGGAACGGCACCGCCGCCACCTTGAACGCGAACCCGGCCAGGACCAGCACGACGGCCACGGACGCCGCGCCGGAAGCGGCTGCACCGGAGAGGGCCGCCGAGAGCGGCTCCAGATAGAGCGTCCCGGTCAGCCCGTACAGCAGCGAGACGCCGAACAGCGTGACAGCGGTCGAGATCACCGACACGAGGAAGAGCTTGAGCGCCGCCTCGGAGGCGCGGCCGTCGTACCGCTTCAGCGCGGTCAGCGCGAACACCGGCAGGGAGACCAGTTCGAGCGCCACGACGAGCGTGGCCAGGTCGCGCGCGGCGGGCAGCAGGACCGCGCCGGTCAGGGCGCACAGCAGCAGGAAGTACCACTCGCCCGGCGGGATGCGCCGCTCCGCCAGCTCGGTCATCGACAGCAGCACGACCACGACCCCGGCGCCGAGCACCAGCCCGGACAGCACGAGCGTGAACCCGTCCACGACGAAGGAGCAGCCGGCGCCGCCGGTGCAGAACGTACGCCGCTCCCCGCCGCCGAGGGCCTGCGCCGCGACGAAACCGCCCGCGACCACCACCCCGGCCAGCGTGACCAGCCCGAGCGGCCCCGGCGTACGGCGGGGCAGGAAGAGGTCGAGCAGCAGCACCAGCCCGGCCGCCAGCGCGAGCGCCAGCGGCGCGCCGATCGCGACGTAGTCGATGGACTGGATCACGCGCCCACCCCCCGGAGGATGGCCTGCACGGCCGGCGTGGTGATGGCCAGCAGCGCCTTCGGCCAGAGGCCGAAGATCAGGATCAGCACGACCAGCGGCACCCAGGCGGCCAGCTCGTACGCGGTCACGTCACGCCGTTCAGGCGGCTCCCCGAGCCCGCCGAGACCCGGAGCGCCCGGAGCCGCGACGGCGGCCACGACCGTTCCCGTGGCGACCGGCTCCGCCGGCCCCTCGCCGCCCAGGACCTCGCGCACCTCCTCCGCCGACGTGACCGGCGGCCCCTCCGGCACCGCCGGGCTTCCGTGCGTCACCCGGGACAGCATCCGCAGGAAGTACGCGGCGGTCAGGACGGTGCCGACACCGCCGATCACCATGAAGACCAGGAACAGCGGCCGGGACAGCTCGGCGGCGGGCCGGAACGCCCCGAACAGCGCGAGCATCTCCCCCCAGAACCCGGCCAGGCCGGGCAGCCCCAGCGACGCGACGCAGGCGAAGGTCAGCAACGACCCGATGTACGGCAGGCGGCTCAGCATCCCGCCGCCCAGCCGTGTCATGTCGGCCGTGCCGTACCGGTCCTTGACCGCGCCGGCGATGAAGAAGAGCAGTCCGGTGATCAGGCCGTGCGCGACGTTGCCGAAGAGGGCGGCGTTGACGCCGACCGGGGTCAGCGTCGCGAAGCCGAGCAGCACGAACCCCATGTGCCCGACCGACGAGTACGCGATCATCCGCTTGAGGTCGCGCTGCGCGAGGCAGGCCAGGGAGCCGTAGACGATGCCGATCACCCCGAACGCGCCGAGCCAGGGGGCGAGCGCGGCGGCGCCCTCCGGCAGGATCGGGAT
The DNA here is from genome assembly GCF_050947145.1 of Microtetraspora malaysiensis. Classification (NCBI taxonomy): domain Bacteria; kingdom Bacillati; phylum Actinomycetota; class Actinomycetes; order Streptosporangiales; family Streptosporangiaceae; genus Microtetraspora; species Microtetraspora malaysiensis. The sequence goes on along the minus strand of NZ_CP191998.1, from coordinate 965,940 downwards.
CGCGATGCGGGCGAAGCCGTACGTGCCCATCTTGAGCAGCACTCCGGCGAGCAGCACCGAGCCCACGGTCGGCGCCTCGGTGTGCGCGTCGGGCAGCCAGGTGTGCAGCGGCCACATCGGCGCCTTGACCGCCAGGCCGAGGCCGATCGCCAGGAACGCCACGATCTGCGCCGAACGCGCGATGGTGTGGCCGTGGGCGAGCGCCACCATGTCCAGCGTCCCCGCCTGGGCCCAGACGACCAGCAGCCCCAGCAGCATGACGGCGGAGCCGAGCAGCGTGTACAGGATGAACTTGACCGCCGCCGCCCGCCGTCCCGGCCCGCCCCAGACGGCGATCACGAAGTACATCGGGACGAGGACGACCTCGAAGAACACGAAGAACAGCAGCAGGTCGAGCGCGAGGAACGTGCCGATCATGCCTGTTTCGAGGACCAGCAGCGTGAACACGAGCGCCCGGGGCCGGCGCGGCGGCCGACCGGCCAGGAGGACGAAGCACAGGAACGTCAGCAGCGCGGTCAGCACGATCAGCGGCAGCGAGACGCCGTCCACGCCCAGGTGGAACCGCAGGGCCAGCCCCGGGATCCAGGACAGATCGGTCTCGAACTGGATCCGGGCCGCGTGGCCGTAGTCGAAGGTCGCCGCCAGCACGACCGCGAGGGCCAGCGTCACTCCGGAGACGGCCAGGCCGTACCGGCGGGGCGTCCGCCCGGCGAACCCGGGAAGGAGCAGCACGGCCGCGCCGACCAGGGGAACGGCGAGCATCGCGATCGGGAGCCAGCTCATACGCGGGGCACCTCCGTCATCCCAGCACCACCACCGCGACCGCGATCAGCAGCACCCCGGCGAGCACGCCGGTGACGTAGAGCTGGGCGTTGCCGTTCTGCGCACGGCGCAGCAGCCCGGACAGGCCGACCGCCGCCCGCCCCGACCCGCGTACGGCACCGTCGACCACCCGGTCGTCGGCGCGCACAACGCCGCGCGCGAGCCGCAGGACCGGCCGCGCGACCAGCCGGTCATAGACGGCGTCCAGGTAGAAGGCGCGCTCGCACGGCGTGCGGAAGGGGCCGAGCATCCGCGCCGGATCCAGCTCCGGAGCGCCGCGCCACAGCGCGTAGACGACGCCGGCGCCGAGCAGCGCGATCACCACGCTGGTCGCCGCCGACCCCGCGTCGAGGTCGCGGGCCCCGGCGAAGCCGAGCCCCAGGGCGGGTACGGCGAGCAGCACGACCGGCCACAGCATGGAGCGGGGCACCCGGCGGTGCCCCCCACCGTGATCACCTGCGTGTGGCAGCACGACCGTCCGCGGCGAGCCGAAGAACGTGCGCAGCCAGGCGCGGGCCGCGTAGGCGCCGGTCACACCCACGGTGACGAGCGCGCAGCCGTACAGGAAGGGCTGCGCGGGGCCGTGGGCGCGCTCGATGGCCGCGATCACCGCGTCCTTGCTGAAGAAACCGCTTGCCGGCGGCAGCCCGGCGAGCGCGGCGAACCCGATCGTCATCGTCCAGAACGTCACCGGCAGGGTCGAGCGGAGCCCGCCCATGTGGCTCATCAGGTTCGACTCGACGTGGTGGATGACCACGCCCGCGCACAGGAACAGCAGCGCCTTGAACGCGCCGTGCGTCACCAGGTGGAAGATCGCCGCGTGCTCCGACCCGGCCGCCAGCGCCCCCGCCATGAGCGCGAGCTGGCTGATCGTCGAGTACGCCAGCACCCGCTTGAGGTCGTCCTGAGCCAGGGCGGCGAGCGCCGCGCCCAGCATCCCCACGGCGGCGATCACGCCGAGCACGTCCAGCGTCGGCTGGGCCGCCAGGAAGGCCGGGTAGAGCCGGGCGACCACGAAGATGCCCGCGGCCACCATGGTGGCCGCGTGGATGAGCGCGCTGATCGGGGTCGGGCCGGCCATGGCGTCCGGCAGCCACGTGTGCAGCGGCACCTGGGCGCTCTTGCCCGCGACCCCGGCGAGGAGCAGCATCGTCGCGGCGACGAGCGTGCCCTTCGGCAGGTCGGCGGCGAGGATGTCGTCGATGCGGAAGCTGCCCGCCGACAGCCCGAGGGTGAATATCCCGAACAGGAATCCGACGTCACCGAGCCGGGTGACCAGGAACGCCTTGACCGCCGCCCGTGAGTTGGCCCGGTCCTCCCACCAGTGCCCGATCAGCAGGTAGGAGCACAGGCCCATGATCTCCCAGCCGACGTACAGGACGATCAGGTCGCCCGCGTAGACCACGAGCAGCATGGCGCTGGTGAACAGGCTGATGAACGAGCTGTACGACGGATAGCGCGGGTCGTCCCGCATGTATCCGACGGAGTACACCTGGACCGCCAGCGCCACGACGGTGACGAGGACGCCGACGAGGGCGGCGAGCCCGCCCGCCTGGAGCCCCACGGAGATGGGCACGGAGCCGGTCTCGATCTGGACCGGCCACGCCGCCGCCTCGCCGCCGCCGGTCGCCTGCCACCCGGCCAGCCACGCCGCCGCCACCGCCGCGCCCGCGACGGGTACGACCGCGAACCACGCCGCCCGCCGCCGTGCCGTACGGGCGGGGGTGCGGCGGCGCGGGAACCGCGAGCCGAGCAGCCCGGCGGCGGCTCCCGTGAACGGCAGCAGGACGGCGAGAGCGGCCAGGACGATCATCCGGCCTCCGAAGGGTCGAGCGCTCCGCCGGAACCCGAGCCTGAGGGGGCCGGCCGCGGTCCCGGCGCGGCGGGTCCGGCGTCGGGCGGGGTGGGAGGGCCGGACCGGCCGGATCCGGGCGGCCCGGCGGTCGTGGGACTCATGAGGTCGCGCTCGCTCAGGTCCCGGAGCCGATCGACGTCGATGGTGCGGCGGTTCCTGAAGACCGAGAGCACGATCGCGAGGCCCAGCCCCACCTCGGCCGCCGCGATCACGATGACGAACAGCGTGAGCACCTGACCGCTGTGCAGCCGGTCGCGTAACCACACGTCGAAGACGACGAGATTGAGGTTGACCGCGTTGAGCATCAACTCGACCGACATCAGCACGAGGATCGCGTTGCGCCGGGCGAGCACGCCGTAGACGCCGATGGAGAACAACAACGCGGAGACGACCAGGGGATAGACGACGTGCACGTCAACCGCCGTCCCGGGAGACCCGGCCGGAGCCGGTCTCACCCGCGGTCGCGCCGGAACCGTCCGCCGGGGGCGGGCCCGGATCCGGAGGGTGTGGCGGTGTCGTCGGGGCGGCCGGACCTCCGGCGTCGGCGGCGGGATTCGCCGGGCGGATGTCCGTGCGGGAGAGGACGATGGCGCCGATCAGGGCGGCCAGCAGGAGCACGGACAGCGCCTCGAAGGGAAGGACCCACGACCGGAAGACGCTCGCCCCCAGCGTGGCCGCCGCGCCGCCGCCGGGCTCCAGCGGCGTGTACGCGGTGGCGAACCCCTGGACGACCACGGTCACCAGGACGGCCGCCGTCCCCACCGCCACCGTGGCGGCCGTGACGCGGTTGCCCGAGTCGAGGCCGGCGCTGCGGCCGATGGGCGCGCGGGTCAGCATGATGCCGAACAGCAGCAGGACGACGATCGCGCCCACGTAGATGAGCACCTGGACCCACGCGACGAACTCGGCGGTCAGCACCAGGTAGCCGCCGGCGAGCGCGCCGAAGCAGACCACCAGCCAGAGCGCGGCGTGGACGAGTTGTCTGGTCGTCACCACCAGCAGGGCGGACCCGAGAGCGACGACGCCGAGCAGCAGGAAGACGACTTCCTGCGCGCTCGGCGGCCATAGGTCCGGCACCTGCGATGTCACGCGTCGCCTCCCTGATCGGGTGGCGCGTCCTTCTTGGGCAGGGATCCGGGCGGCCGGATCGAGCGGACGTTCCGCAGGGCGCGCGGTGACTCGCGGCGAGCCGGAGCCTCCCGCCCGGCGGGGCCGCCCTCTGTGGAGTCGGCGGAGTCGGCGCCCGGAGATTCGGCAGGCTCTCTCTCCGCTTCGCCCGACGGCCTCTTCGCTTCGCCCGACGGCCCGGCGGTCCCGGAAGCCTCCGGTGGCCGGGAAGGTTCGGACGGCCGGGGCGGCTCGGGAGAGCCCGGTGGGCCGGATGCCTCCGGAGACTCGGGTGTCTCGGAAGGGCCGGGCCCGCCAGGCGCGGACGGCCGCTGCGGCAGCGCTCCCGGCGGGCGGATCGCGCGGATCGCGGCCGGGCCGCGTGGCGCCTCGCGCCGTGCCCGCGTGCCCCTGTCGGCATCGGCCCTGCCCGCGGCTGCCCGCGTCCCTCCCTCGGCGCCGGGCTGACCCGTACCGGCCGCAGCCTCCGAGGTCTCCGTGGGGGCTCCTGCCTCGGCGGCGCCCGGGACGGCCGCGGCCTCGGCGGGACCGGAGCCGGCGGCGGCGCCCGGGCGGGCCGTCTCGCTCGAACGCCCGGCACCGCCCGCGCCCTCGGCGCGCGAACGCCCAGGTCCGGCGGGCTCCGCACCCGCGGGCTCCCCGCCGGTACGGCCGGCCGGCCCACGAGCCGGGCGGGACGCGGCGGCGGCCGCCTCCTTGGGCGGCTCCGCGCCGACCTCGTGCGGGGGCGGAGGCGGCACGCTCTCCACCCACTCGCCCAGCCGGTCCTTTTCATGAAGCAGATCGCGAATGTCGTATTCCGCGTACTCGAACTCCGGAGCCCAGAACAGGGCGTCGAAGGGGCACACCTCGACACAGATGCCGCAGTACATGCAGAGCGAGAAGTCGATCGCGAACCGGTCGAGCACGTTCCGCGCGCGGGGCCGCCCACCCTCCGGAGCCGGGAGCGTCTCCTTGTGGGAGTCGATATAGATGCACCAGTCGGGACACTCACGGGCGCAGAGCATGCAGACCGTGCAGTTCTCCTCGACCAGGGCGATGACGCCCCGGCTGCGCGGAGGCAGGTCAGGATGCACCTCGGGGTACTGCTGGGTCACCGATTTGCGCACCATGTGCTTGAACGTGACCGCCAGCCCCTTGGCCAGCCCTTCTCCTGGTATACGTGCCACAATTCCCCATCATCGCGCAGGATGGACGACACGTGAATGCGGCGATCCATCCCTCTGTGTTTTCCACAGTTTCCACAGGCTCCTCCACTGGTTGTCCACAAGTGGAGCGGTAAAAAAGGACTTATTCTGCCACTATGCGGCCCCCACATCCCGGTCCTTCTCCACAGCCGCCGTACGGGCAGGCGCCGTACGGACCCACACCGCACGGGCAGGCGCCCGGTTCTGCACAGCCGTCCCCCCACGGCGCGATGAGGCAGAGGCCGTACGCGCCCGGGCCCCAGAGCCAGGCCGCCCCGCACGGGCCGGCGCCGGACGCGCAACGGCCCGGCGGGGAGGTGGACCAGGCGCCGACAGCCCCGGTCCGGCGGCCGGTGGTCCAGCCGCCGCAGGGGCACGCCCCCGCGACGCCCGCCGCGCCTCCCCGGCACCCCGCCTACAGCCGGGGACCGCACGGGCCGATGCCGTACCGCCCGGTGCCCGGCATGCCTCCCCCGATGCCGCGCCCGCCGGGTGGCCGGACGTTCCTCAGCGTCCTGTGGTCGCTGGTCCCGCTGGGAACGATGGGGCTTCTCACCCCGGTCTCCTTCCTCTATGCCGCGCTCAAGCTGCGCACGCAAACGGCGTGGGCCGCCCTGGCGCTCTATATGGTCGGCACGGTCACCATGGTCGCCAGCGGTCCCAGCGGTCCACTGGGCGAAGCGCTGTTCGTCGCGAGCGTGCTGCTGAACACCCTCGGCGGCACCGCCCACGCCTTCGCCATCCGCCGCCGCGTCTTCCCCCGCCCCGACCCGGTGGCGTACGGGAACGACCAGGCGATCCAGTTCGCGCAACACCGCCGCGAGCTGCGTCAGGAGGCGCGCGAGCTGGCCGAGCAGGACCCCGGGCTCGCCATGGAGTTGCGCATCGGCCGTCCCGACCTGCCGCGGCGGTACGACGACGGCGGCCTGGTGGACGTGAACCACGCGCCGACCGCGGTGATCGCCACGCTTCCCGGGATGACCCCGGAGCTTGTCAAGCAGATCCTTGAGGCTCGCCAGACGGTCGGCACCTTCAGCTCGGCCCTGGAGGTGTGCGTCACGGCGAATCTCCCGGCCGACCTGACCAGCACGCTCACGGAGTACACCGTCTACCTGCCCTGAGGGAGCGTGGCCGCCCGAACGGGCTCTCGGCCACGCCCCTCAGATTCTGATCACCTCAAGGCCGGGCATGTCAGCGTCTCCCGCAACTCCTCGGCAAGGCCGGTGGTGTCGGGCCCGAGCCGGGACAGTTCGCCGGCTATCTCGACCGCCGGGATCCACTGACGCCGCCGCGAGCGGGAATCGATGTCACGCATCGATCGTAGAACGCTTGCTACACCTGTAGCAGGTATCAGAGGGCCAGCTTGACGACGCCGGTCAGGACGAGCTGGAGCAGGGCGAGCGGCACCAGACCGACCCAGGCGAGCTTCTGGAGCTGGTCCTCACGCAGGCGCGGATAGCTCACCCGCACCCAGATCACCACGAACGCCAGCGCGAGCACCTTCAGGAGCGTCCACACCGGGCCGGGCAGCAGCGGCCCGTGCCAGCCGCCCAGGAACAGCACGGTGGTCAGCGCCGACAGCACCACGATGCCGGCGTACTCGGCGAGCATGAACAGGGCGAACCGGAGGCCGGTGTACTCCGTCATCGGCCCCATGATGATCTCGGACTCGGCGATCGGCATGTCGAACGGCGGACGGCGCAGCTCGGCCAGCCCGGCGACGAAGAACACCACGCCGCCGATCGCCTGCCAGGGCAGCCACCACCAGCGCCACTGCTCGACGATGCCGTTCAGCGACAACGTGCCGGCCGCCATCGCCACGCTGGACGCCGCCAGCACCAGCGGCAGCTCGTACGACACAAGCTGGGCCGCCGCCCGCATGCCGCCCAGCATGCTGTACTTGTTGGCCGACGCCCACCCGGCCATGATCGCGCCGAGCACACCGACGCCCATGACGGCGAGGACGAAGAACAGCCCGGCGTCGAGGTCCACCCCGAACAGCCCCGGCCCCACCGGGATCACGACCAGCACGACGAGGTACGGCACGAGCGCCACGGCCGGGGCGAGGGCGAAGACCCGCCGGTCGGCCGCCGCCGGGATGACGTCCTCCTTCTGGACGAACTTGACGCCGTCGGCGATGAGCTGGGCCCATCCGTGGAACCGCCCGGCGTACATGGGGCCGAGGCGCGACTGCATGTGCGCCATCGCCTTGTGCTCCATCTGCCCGACGACCAGCGGCAACGCGAGGAACACGACCACGATCACGACCAGGCGGACCGCGATGTCGAGCACCTCACTCACCACGCCGTTCCTCCTGGTCGGGTGCGGCGCCCCAGCCGGACGGGACGCCCGGCGGGAGCATCTTGCGGCGGCTCGGCGACCCGTGACCGGACTCGCCGGGTTCCTTGGCCCCGGGCCACGCCTTGGCGACCCGGGCGGCCAGGACGAAGTCCTTGCGCAGCGGATGCCCCTCGAAGCCGTCCGGGAGAAGGAGCGGCCGCAGGTCGGGGTGCCCGTCGAAGACGACGCCGAACATCTCGAACGTCTCCCGCTCGTGCCAGTCGGCGCCGCGGAAGACGCCGGTGGCGGTGGGCAGCCGCGGGTCCTCCCTCGGCACCCGGGTGCGCGCGAGCAGGTGGGTCATCGCCACCGGGTCGAAGACGTGCGCGACGACGGCGAAGGCGTCGGGGGGCTCGTCGACGCCGGTCAGCCAGTCGAAGAACACGAACCCCTCGGTCCTGGCGAAAGCCAGCAGGTCGGCCCAGTCCTCCGGCGCCACGTCGGCGACCGGCTCGCCGAAGGAGTCGGACAGCCGGACCCGCGAGCCGTACCTGGTTTCGAGGGCGGCCAGGATGCCGGCGCCGGCCTGCGTGGAGTCGGTCACGCCTCACCGCCCTGGTAGCGGTCGCCGAGCGACTCGGCGGCGATCTTCTCCTGGAGCTTCATGATCCCGTGAAGCAGCGCCTCGGGACGGGGCGGGCAGCCGGGGACGTAGACGTCGACCGGGATGATCTGGTCCACGCCCTTGGTCACGCAGTAGGAGTCCCAGTACGGCCCGCCGCAGTTGGAGCAGGCGCCGAACGAGATGACGTATTTGGGGTCGGGCATCTGCTCGTAGAGCCGCTTGACGGCGGGGGCCATCTTGTCGGTGACGGTGCCCGAGACGATCATGAGGTCGGCCTGACGGGGGCCGTTGGCGAACGGGATGACCCCGAACCTGATGAAGTCGTGCCGGCTCATCGACGTCGAGATGAACTCGATCGCGCAGCAGGCCAGCCCGAAGTTGAACACCCACAGCGAGTATCGCCGGCCCCAGTTGAGCACGAACTTCATCGGCTTGGGGGCCAGCCGGGAGACCGGGCCGACCGTCGGCATCGGAAGGTTCACCGCCATACCGGCCATTCTCCCCCCGTCTTGGCCACCGGTACAGCCGTCACCGGCCCGGCGACCGTCCGTACGGCCCGAACCGGCGGCCGAAACACGGGGGCCGATGGCCTGGCGTCCCTCCGGGTCACTCGTAGAGCGCCGCCCGCGCCCGGTCGGCGATCTCGCGGGCGATCCGGCCCGCCGCCGCGTCCAGCTCGGCCTGCACGCGCTCCATCTCGTCGTCCGTCACGACGATGGTGGCCGCGCCGTACGCACGGGAGACGGCGAACGCCGCGCGCAGGTGGGTCGGCGGATGGGTGGCGTCCACGCGCACCCGCTCCAGCCGGGCCAGCCGGCGCAGCCGTTCCTCCTCCGCCTCCGGGAATCCGGCCATGTACTCGCGCATCCCCTCCCACAGGTCCCCGCCGCGGTGCGCCGCCGACTCCAGGTGCCTGTCGGCCGCAGGTGCCTTCGTGATCAGCTTGTCCATCACCCCGGCGACCGCGACCGGGGACGCGATCCGGGCCGCCCTGTCGTCGGCCGCGTACTCGGCGAGCTGCGACTCCCGGTACGTCAGCGACTCCAGGATCATGATCAGCCCGAGGACGAGCAGCCGGATTAGCCCCGTAAGGATGTTGACCACGATCGCAATGGCGATGGCGCCCAAGCTGCCGCGGACGCGCTGGCGGGCGGCGGCCCCGTGGATCTCGTACAGCGTGGCGATCGCGCTGCCGACGTACCGCATCCGGCGGGCGTCGCCGTTGCTGAAGTGGCCCATCTCGTGGGCCAGCAGCGCGATCCGCTCCTGCGGCTCCAGGATCTGCCACAGCGGCAGCCCGATCGTCAGCACGTGTGTGCCGCGCAGCCCGACGGTCCGGGCGGAGGCGTTGACCTCGCCGTCCACGAGGACGACGTCCACGGGCGGTGCCCCCGCCTCGCGTGCCACGCGGTCCAGCAGGTCGTACAGGACCGGGGCCTCCTGCCGGGTGAGGGCCGGCGCGTCACCGTCGAGACGTCCGAAGCGGGGGCGGGCCAGGTAGGCGAAGCCGACGCCCGCGACCCCGAAGACGGCGCCGAAGGGGCTCGGCCATGTCGCGACGAGCAGCCACACCCCGCCCACCAGCATGGACAGGGCGAACAGGTGGACGGCCGAGGCGAGCGCGTACGCCGCGATCCTGCCGGGGTCACGGGACGGCGTGCCCACCCCGGAACCGAGCACCTGCCGGTGGAGGTCGGCGGCGAACCGCGCGTCGAGGCGGTTCCTCAGCCGCGCCAGCGGGCCGGGGCGGGTGGACGGCGTGTCCCGGTCCGGGCGGCTCAGGTTCCACTCGCACTCCGGGCACCACATGACGAACCGGCTGTCGCCGGTGATGGACGCCGCACACTGCGGGCATTCCTGAATGATCGCTGAGGGGGTCATGGAGCGAGGAGCGTGCCACAGCGCGACGATCATGTCCAGGTCAGCACACGCTTGCGCCAGGCGTACAGGATGCCGAGGGCGATGAAAGCCAGGAAGACGAACATCTCGACCAGCGTGGCGACCCCGAACCCCGGAGCGGCGAAGATCGTGGCCCACGGGAAGAGGAAGACCGCGTCCACCGCGAAGACGACGTACAGGTAGGTGAAGACGTAGTAGCGGACCTGGGACTGGGCCCAGCCTTCGCCGACCGGATCGACGCCGCACTCGTACGTCAGCAGCTTCTCGGGGGTGGGCCGGTGGGGGCGCAGCAGCCGGTTGACGAGCAGCGCTCCGGACACGACGGCCAGGCCGATCGCGAGGAGGGCGGCGACGGTGAGATAGGAACTGAAATATCCGTTCATGCTCGCCTCCGAGCCCGTACAGCTACTGCCACGATCATAACCGTGTCACCGCTTTGTCACCGTTCGCAGCCAAAAGATGCGCGGTGATCACACAAAGAGCCAGTAAAGCCGACATATCCGCCCATACCCTCCAGGCATGCCCCCACTTGGTTTCGCCGGCGCCGTCATGCTCCTGGTCCTGGTCCTGGCGAGCTGCGGCCTTCCAGTGTTCGGCGGCCACAAGGACAGGAACGTCGACGTCAAGTCGGAGCCGACGGTCCTCGTCTTCGCCGACCCGGCCAAGGTCGCGGGGCTCTCCGTCGCCACGATCTCCAGCGGCACGGCCAAGCCGCACGTCCACGTCAGCTACCCCACCCTCGCGGACGCGCCCGCGCTCAACCGGCGGCTCAAGGACGAGCTGGCGGCCAAGGCGCGGCGGTTCACTGAGAAGACGCAGGTCCGGGAGGGGCAGCCGGTCCTGGAGTACAACGTGGACTGGGATCTCACCGCTGCCGCCCTGGACGCCGTCGCCGTCAGGCTGCGGGAGAGCCGGTTCACCGGCCGCACCTGGGTCGACTCCTACCGCACCCTCTGGTACGACCGGAAAAGCCGGAAGGTGGTGGATTCCACCAGCCTGATCGCCGACGTCGAGCAGCTCTCGGCGACGGTGCGCAGGCACCTGCCCGGCAACTCGCCGGTCCAGGCCCAGAACGTCGTGGTGGACCCCGAGCTCTTCGACTCGCTCAACTTCAACGCCAGGGGCGACCTCGTCGTGGAGTTCGACGGCCAGGAGGCCAGCCCGGGGACGGTCGGCCGGGTGGCCGTGGCGATCCCACGCAAGGAGGCCGACGGGCTGCTGACGCCATTCGGACGCCTGGCCCGCTCGGCGGTCGCCGCCACGGTCACCCGCCCGCTGTCCAAGACCATGGACGACAACCCCACCGCCGTCAGCACCATGAACGGCTCGGTGAACTGCGCCGTGGCCAACTGCGTGGCCCTGACGTTCCAGGGCGGGCCGGGGCCGCACACCGAGCGGCTGCTGAAGACGCTGTCCGCGCGGGGCGCGCGGGCGACGTTCTTCATGGTCGGCACGAACGCGGCGGCGACGCCCGGGGTGCTGCGCCAGATGCGCGAGCAGGGCGACCTCGTCGCCAACCAGACGTGGACCCACCGCGACCTCACCCTGCTGTCCGGCAGCATGATGTACGACCAGCTCCGGCGCTCCCAGCACGCGATCGGCGTGGCGAGCGGCCAGACCCCGTCGCTGCTCATGGCGCCGTACGGAGCGGCGGACGCCAGGGTGGCCGACGCCGCGCGCGAGTTCGGCCTGTCGATCGTGCGCGGCGACGTGGACGCGGGCGACGTGGCCGGCGCGGACCCGAAGGAGGTCGCCAAGCGCGTCGTCGCCGGCGCCCGGCGCGGCTCCGTCATCGTGATGCGCGACATCGACCAGGTGACCGCGGACGCGCTCCCCCAGGTGCTCGACGAGCTCGGCAGACGCGGCTTCGTCTTCGTGACCGTGCCCGAGCTGTACGGCACCGCCCAGATGACGCCGGGCCGTACCTATTCCGCTCCGATCGTGCCGGCGACCGCCGGGTCCACCGCCGGGTCGCCGAGCTCGCAGGCCGCGCCTTACGTCGGGTCGACGAGTCCGCAGGTACCGTGAAAGGCCCGGGGACATATAGTTGGACCTCGTGACTCGCAACATCCTCTTCGCCCGCTTGCACGTGGATCTGTGCCGGCTCGCTGCGGGGTTGTGTCGAACGAAGCGTCACCCACGTTCGTGACAGCGCCGTCGACCCGACGGCCATGGAATTTCCGAGCGATACGCGCAGCGGCGGGCACCCCCGTGGGCGGGCCCCTCCCCGCCGTCCGATGCGACGCAGGTCACACCTTGGGGACGAGCGGTTCGCGCGACAATCGACGCGTGTGCCAGGTGACTTCTTTGCTCCCCGCAGAGATCGTCCTCTCGCTTCCCTCGGTGGAGGTGGGTGGCGACCGACCCCTGACCGCTTCGAGACACGCACCATGACAGGGAAGCGATTCGCCAGCCGGTGAAGCCGGCGGCACCGTCGCTGGAGATGATGGATCTAGCATGGACAGAACAACGTGCCACGAGCTAAGACAGCCTGGCGCGGCGAGGAGGACTGAGCAGCTGTGACCAAGCAGGTTCAGCAACTCGATCGCGTGATCATCCGGTTCGCCGGCGACTCCGGTGACGGCATGCAGCTGACCGGTGACCGGTTCACCGCGGAGACGGCGAAGTTCGGCAACGACCTCTCGACGCTCCCCAACTTCCCGGCGGAGATCCGCGCCCCCGCGGGAACCCTGCCCGGCGTGTCGAGCTTCCAGCTCCACTTCGCCGACCACGACATCCTCACCCCCGGCGACGCCCCGAACGTGCTCGTGGCGATGAACCCGGCGGCGCTCAAGGCGAACCTCGGCGACCTGCCGCGCGGCGCCGACATCATCGCGAACACCGACGAGTTCACCAAGCGCAACCTGCAGAAGGTCGGATACGCCGCCAACCCGCTTGAGGACGACTCGCTCGCGGAGTGGCGGGTCCACTCGCTGCCGCTCACGTCGCTGACCGTCAAGGCGCTCGAAGGCTTCTCGATCTCCAAGAAGGACGCCGAGCGGGCCAAGAACATGTTCGCGCTCGGCCTGCTCTCCTGGCTGTACCACCGGCCGACCGAGGCGACGATCAAGTTCCTTGAGGCCAAGTTCGCCAAGAAGCCCGACATCGCGAAGGCCAACGTCGCCGCCTTCCAGGCCGGGTGGAACTACGGCGAGACCACCGAGTCGTTCTCCGTCTCCTACGAGATCAAGCCCGCCACGCTGGCCCCCGGCGTCTACCGGAACATCTCCGGCAACCAGGCGCTCGCGTACGGTCTGATCGCGGCGTCGGTGCAGTCGGGGCTGCCGCTGTTCCTCGGCACCTACCCGATCACCCCGGCCTCCGACATCCTGCACGAGCTGTCCAAGCACAAGCGGTTCGGGATCAGAACGTTCCAGGCCGAGGACGAGATCGCCGGGGTGGGCGCCGCTCTCGGCGCCGCGTTCGGCGGCGCGCTCGGCGTGACGACCACGTCCGGTCCCGGCGTCGCGCTGAAGGCCGAGACGGTCGGCCTCGCCGTGGCGACCGAGCTGCCGCTGATCGTGGTGGACGTGCAGCGCGCCGGCCCCTCGACCGGCATGCCGACCAAGACCGAGCAGACCGACCTGCTGATGGCGATGTTCGGCCGCAACGGCGAGTCGCCGGTCCCGGTCGTGGCCCCCTCGACGCCGTCGGACTGCTTCGACGCGGCCATCGAGGCGGCGCGGATCGCGCTGAAGTACCGCACGCCGGTCATGCTGCTCTCGGACGGCTACCTGGCCAACGGCTCCGAGCCGTGGCAGGTGCCGGAGGTCTCCGAGCTGCCGGACATCTCGGTCGAGTTCACCACCGAGCCCAACGGCGAGGACGGCACGACCTACCTGCCGTTCAAGCGCGACACGGAGACGCTGGCCCGCCCGTGGGCCGTCCCCGGCACCCCCGGGCTGGAGCACCGCATCGGCGGCATCGAGAAGGCCGACGGCAGCGGCAACATCTCCTACGACCCGGACAACCACGACCGCATGGTCCGGCTCCGCCAGGCCAAGATCGACGGCATCGACGTCCCGCCGCTGGAGGTGGACGACCCCGACGGCGACGCCCGGGTCCTCGTCCTCGGCTGGGGATCGACGTACGGGCCGATCGCGGCGGCGGTGCGGCGGGTGCGCCGGGAGGGCGGCAAGGTCGCCCAAGCCCACCTGCGGCACCTCAACCCGCTGCCGGCCAACACCGGCGACGTGCTGCGCGCCTACGACAGGGTGCTGCTCCCGGAGATCAACCTCGGTCAGCTCGCGCTGCTCCTTCGGGCGCGCTTCCTCATCGATGTGATCAGCTACAACCGCGTGCGCGGGCTTCCGTTCAAGGCCGAGGAACTGGCCGGTGTCATCCAGGACGTGATCAACAGTGACTGAGAGCCTCAACGGCAAGGGCCTGGCGCTGGTGCCCAAGACCGATGGCAAGCAGACCCTCAAGGACTTCAAGTCCGACCAGGAGGTCCGTTGGTGCCCCGGTTGCGGTGACTACGCCATCCTCGCGGCCGTCCAGAGCTTCCTGCCCGAGCTGGGCCTGCGCCGGGAGAACATCGTCTTCGTCTCCGGTATCGGCTGCTCGTCCCGGTTCCCGTACTACATGAACACCTACGGGTTCCACTCGATCCACGGGCGGGCTCCGGCGATCGCGACCGGGCTGGCGGCGTCCCGCCCCGACCTGTCGGTGTGGGTGATCACCGGTGACGGCGACGCCCTGTCCATCGGCGGCAACCACCTGATCCACGCGCTGCGCCGCAACGTCAACCTGAACATCCTGCTGTTCAACAACAGGATCTACGGCCTGACCAAGGGGCAGTACTCTCCCACCTCCGAGGTCGGGAAGATCACCAAGTCGACGCCGATGGGGTCGCTGGACAAGCCGTTCAACCCGATCTCGCTGGCGATCGGGGCCGAGGCCGGGTTCGTCGCCCGGACCATCGACTCCGACCGCAAGCACCTGCAGAGCGTGCTGCGTGAGGCCGCCGCGCACCGGGGCACGTCGCTGGTCGAGATCTACCAGAACTGCAACATCTTCAACGACGGCGCCTTCGAGGCCATGAAGGAGCCGGAGACCCGGGACGAGATCACGATCCGGCTGGAGCACGGGCAGCCGATCGTCTTCGGCACCGGCGACAACGCCAAGGCCGTACGGCTCGCGCCGTACGGCGGCGTCGAGGTCGTCAACCGGTCGGATGTGGCCGAGAGCGAGATCCTCGTCCACGACGCGCACCGGCCCGACCCGTCCCTGGCGTTCGCGCTGTCACGGCTGGACGAGCCGGCCTTCCAGCATGTGCCGATCGGGATCTTCCGCTCGGTGGACCGTCCGGCGTACGACACGCTGATGAGCGAGCAGCTTGAGCAGGCCACCGCCGACAAGGGCAAGGGGCAGCTCGCCGACCTGCTTCTGGGCGGCGACACCTGGCGCATCGACTAGTTCGCGCGCCTGAGGGCCCGCGTCTCGCGCGAGACGCGGGCCTTCGCGTGTCGGCAGCGGCCGGCACAGTGAGACGGCACAGTGAGACGGCGGCGTCGCGGCGGCTCCTCAGACGCTGTCCACGATCACGGCCAGTCCGGCGATGAGCCCCATCAGGGTGACGATCGCGATGACGCAGACGAAGAGCATCAGCCAGCCGAGCACGATGCTCAGCAGCGCCATCCCACGTCCATCCCCGTCCAGACTCCGACCCCGGTAGCGGCCGACATGCCCGACGCCGATCGCGAGGAGGGCGAAGAGGATCGCCATGCCGACGAAGATGCCGGGGTTCAGCCACGCGATGCCAGTGAAGAAGTTCCCGATGCACGCGATGCTGAGGCCGGCGAACACCATGCCGGCTTTCGCCGGGCGGTTTCTGCTCGGGCTGGTTCGCCGGCTCTGTGTGTCGCTCATGATGATCCTTCGACCGGGAACGATCTCAGTTCGGTCGCCCCCACCCGGATGGCGAGGGTCGTGCCGGCCGACAGATTATCCAAGATCATGACAAAGGGCGTCGTCCGGCGAACCGCCCCGGATTGCCTTCACGCCACGGCGATCGGCATCGAAACGACGGAAATCGTACGGCGCGATCGCGACCCTGTGACAACAAGCTAGTCGTAGTCGAAATCGGGCAGCGGGGACGGGGGCACGGGGCTGCGCCAGACCACGACGTAGTCGCCGGCCGCCGCCTCGACCGCCGAGCTGAGCCGAGCGAGGTCGAAGTCGGGCAGGTAGCGCAGCCGAGCCAGAAAGGACGCGTCCGTCGCCGATCTGGGGACGACGCACTCCTCACCGTCACGGGACAGCAGGACGATCAGGACGTCGTCCTCATCGTCCCCCCGCCGCTCCTCCCGCCCGTCACCGAAGTCCGCGCGCGGGCCGGCGAGACCTCCCACGCGCACCTCGGCGACGTCCTCCCATGCGAGGGCCTCGACGCTGCCGTCGGCGTAGTGACGGGTTACGCCCTCTTCCGTGACGTACACGTAGGACTCCGGCACTGCGTTGGCGTGCATGGGCGGATTGTGACTACATCCGCCCGCTCCGTGCAAGAGCGCGGTCAGCCGCTCCGCCAGTGGAGATGCTCCCTGACGGCCCGCCGCGCCGCCTCCCGAGGCCCCCGCGCGATCGTCTCCAGCAGCTCGCGGTGCTCGGCTACCAGCTCCTCCCGGTCCGGGTAGACGTCGCGGAGCCGCACCAGGCCGAGGCGGGTCTCGGTGGCGAGCGCGCCGTAGAGACGCTCCAGGCGGGGGCTGCCCGCCGCCACGACCAGCGCCTCGTGCAGCGCCATGTGCTCGCTGACGACCGCCGCCCACGGCGCGTCGGCCGGGAGGGCGGCCAACCGCTCCAGCGCGGCCTCGGCCGCCGCCACCCGGCGGCCCGCGACGGCCTCGGCCATCAGGTCCTCAAGGGGCCGCCGCACGTACATGAGGTCGGCGAGGTCCGCGGGCGTGACCTCGGGCACGTACGCGCTGCGATTGGGCTCGCGCCGCAGCAGCCCCTCGTGGACGAGCGCGGCGAGGGCCTCGCGCACGGTCGGCCGGGCCACGCCGTACCGGGCGGAGATCTCCTGCTCGGGCAGGGACGCGCCGGGGTGGATGTCGCCGGAGAGCACGCGCTCACGGAGCGCCGCCGCCAGAGCCTGCACCGTGGAGACGGGTCGGAGGGACGTCACGCTGACGAGCTTAGGCCGGTCGCGTGTTCCGGGGCCGCCGGGTGGGGCGCGCTCCGGTCGGGCAGCGCCACGACGACCAGGCTCGCGGCCAGCAGCGCGAGCCCTCCCCAGGAGATCGCCGACAGGTGCTCGTGCAGCACGACCAGGCCGAGGATCGCGGCCACCGCGGGCTCGGCCAGGGCGAGCGTGGCGGCGGTCGCGACGGGGGTCGTGCGCAGGCCCCTGCCGTACAGGACGTAGGCGAGGGCGGTGGTAGCGACGCCCAGGTAGAGGGCGGCGAGCAGCCCGCGCGGCTCGGCCAGCCAGCCGGGGCCGCTTCCGGCGAGCACGGGCAGCATGATCAGGCCGGCGGCCCCGAAGAGCACGCCCATCACCGTGTCGGACCCCATGCCCGCGCCGATCGCCCGCGCCGCCGTGACGGCGTAGAACGCGTAGAGCAGGCCGCCCAGCAGGGCGAGCGCGATGCCGCCCGCGTCCGCGCCGCCGGCCCCTCCTCCGGTGACCAGTACGGCACAGCCCGCGATGGCGGCGGCCGTGGCGACCGCCCACCGCCGGCTCGGCCGGTTCCGGTCGAGAAGCCAGGACAGCAGTCCGGTGAACACCGGGCCGCTGCCGATGGCGACGACGGTGCCGATCGCGACCCCGGTCCTGGCGACGGCGGCGAAGAAGCAGAGCTGGTACGCCGCGACCGCCAGCCCGCCGGCCGCGAGCAGCGCCCCGGGGACGCGCCGGGTGGTTTTTCCCGGGGCGCGCGATGTCGCCCGCCCGGCGGCGGCACGCGCGGCGCGCGCCGCGACGGCGGCCAGCACGGCACCGCCGATCACGAGGCGGGCCGCGGCGAGCGAGATGGATCCGGCGGGGGCGAGCGCTCCCACGGTGCCCGCCGTCCCCCACAGGACGGCCGCGGCGACGACGGTCAGCGGGCCCGAGCGCGAAGTCATAGCACGATTGTCTGACAATCAGACAAAGTTTGTCCACCGGCGCGGTTCCGTGCCCCTGACCTGGGCGATCGCTAGCCTGGCCGGCATGACGCAGTCAAGGGTCGCGGGACAGTTCATCAAGGCGCCGACGGGGATGGGGGTCGCGGCAGCGATCCGGCAAGTCAGACTCCGCGGCGCGACACCGCACGTTCTGGACGGCTCGGGCGCGCAGAGCCCGGCCGCGATCCTGGAGCTGATCGCCCGCGCCCTCGACTTCCCCGAAGACTTCGGGCACAACTTCGACGCCCTCTACGACTGCCTCACCGACCTGTCCTGGCTGCCCACCGGCGAGCACGTGCTCATCTGGTCCAAGCCCTCGGCACTGCGGCGGGCCGACCCCACCGCCTACGACGCGCTCGGGAGCGTCCTGTCGGACGCCGTCAGCGACGGAGCGTCGGGCAAGGTCACGTTCTCGGTGACGATGCTCGCCAACTGACCGCGACTTCCGGCGTCCGCACAGGTCAGCCGGCGACCACGGGCACGCACGGCCAGGAATGCCGCTCTTTCGTTAGATACCGCCGCTGGTATCCACATCACTGTCATTGCTAATGTTTCGCCGCAATTGACACAGCGGTTCGTGGTGGGCGAGGTCACATGGCAAGACGCAGGCGTTCCGTTCGCGCCAAGATCTTCGCCATCATCGTGGTCCCCGTCACGGCGCTGGTGGTGGTCTGGGCGTACGGCTCGGTGATCACCGTACAGAACGGCACGGAGCTCCTCAAGATCCGCGCCGTGTACGACAACGTGGTGGTTCCGACCCAGGACGTCATCGACGAGCTCCAGGCCGAGCGCACCCTGTCCGCCGAGTACCTCGGCGCCAAGATGACGACGGCCTACCCGGAGCTGCGGAGCCAGCGGCAGAAGACCGACGAGGCGGTCGCGCACCTGGAGCAGGCGTCCGCGCAGGCCAGGGACGCCACCCCGGACGAGATGTGGGGACGGCTCCGCGAGCTGGTCACCTACGCCCGCGGCCTGAACGCGATGCGCAGTCAGGTGGACCAGCGCCTGCTGACGGCGATGGAGGCCGTGGAGCACTACGACTCCGTCACCGAGGTGGGCTTCCAGGTCTACGACCGGCTGATGATCGCGGACGACCTCGACATCATCCAGCAGGTCAAGGCGGTCATCCTGATCAGCCGCGCCCGCGAGGTGATGAGCCAGCAGTCCGCCGTGCTCGCCGGGACGCTCGCGGCCTCCCACATGACCAAGGCCGAGTACGACGCGTTCGGGAAGATGACCGGCAAGCGCAAGCTCCTCTACGAGCTGGGCGTCGGCCAGCTCGACGCCGAGCTGGCCGCGCCGTTCCTGACGCTGAACGCGTCGGCCACCTACCGGGCGTTCAGCGCGATGGAGACCGAGGTCACCGACAGCGTCACGCCCGGCCGGGCCCTGGGCCCCGGCACGCTCACCTGGCGTACCGCGAGCGAGGCCATGACCGTCACCCTCGGCGAGCTGATCGGCGAGGCGAGCCAGACGATCACGGACCGGACGGTCCCGCTCGCCGAGAAGGCGCTCTGGCGCATGGGGATCGCCGCGGGCGTGGGCCTGCTCATCGTGGCGTTCAGCGTCCTCTACTCGATCAGGTTCGGACGGCGGCTGACCGCCGAGATGGTCGGGCTGGAGCAGGCCGCGATCGAGCTGGCCGACCGGCGGCTGCCCGCCGTCGTCGGCCGCCTGCGGCGCGGCGAGGACGTGGACGTGGCCGCCGAGACGCCGCCGGTCACGATCTCGGGAACCACGGCGGAGGTGGACCACGTCGCCAACGCGTTCACCTCCGTGCAGCGCACCGCGATCGAGGCCGCGGTGGACCAGGCGCGGATGCGCGACGGCGTCAGCAAGGTCTTCCGCAACCTGGCCCGCCGCAACCAGTCGCTGCTGCACCGGCAGCTCGCCATGCTGGACCGGTTGGAGCGGCAGGTCACCGATCCGGACGTGCTGGACAAGCTGTTCGGCGTCGACCACCTGACGACGCGCATGCGCCGCCACGCCGAGGGCCTGATCATCCTGTCCGGCGCCGCTCCCGGGCGCGGGTGGCGCACCCCGGTCTCCCTGTACGACGTCGTACGCGCCGCGACCGAGCAGGTGGAGGACTATCTCCGGGTCGAGATCGGGGTGCCGCACGGTCCGGCGCTGGCCGGCCCGGCCGTGACCGACATGATCCACCTGGTGGCCGAGCTGGTGGAGAACGCGACGATCTTCTCGCCGCCGCACACCCAGGTGATCGTCCACGGCGAGGTGGCGGCCAGGGGGTTCACCCTGGAGATCGAGGACCGCGGCCTCGGCATCGGCGCCGAGGAGATGGTGCAGATCAACGCCAGGCTGGCCGAACCGCCCGAGTTCGACCTCGCCGACAGCGAGCGGCTGGGCCTGTTCGTCGTCGGCCTGCTCGCGCGGCGGCACGGCGTGCGGGTCTCCCTGCGCGCCTCGGTGTACGGAGGGACGTCCGCGATCGTGCTCATCCCCGCGAACCTGATGGCCGACGACGCCACGCCCGAGTACGCCGTCGGCGCCGGGGCGGCCGCGGACGAGGGCAGGACCGGCTTGGAGCGCTCGCAGGAGGAGTCGTGACGGAGCAGGAGTACGGCCCGCTGCTACGGCCCTACACCATCACGCGCGGCCGGACCCGGCCCACCGGCCCGGAGTTCGACCTGATGACGATCATCAGGTCGACGCTGCCCGAGTCCGGGCGGGCGGGCGGGCTGTCGCCCGAGCACCTGCGCATCCTCGACGTCTGCCGCTCCGCGACCACGCTGGTGGACCTGGCGTCCGAGACCGGACTCTCGGTCAACGTCCTGCGGATCCTGCTCGGGGACCTGCGGGACCGCGGCATGATCACCGCGCACGCGCCGGCCACGGCGAGCCGGCTGCCGGAGGAGCGCATCCTGCTTGAGGTGATCCAGGGGCTCCAGGCGCTCTGACCCCAGGGAGTGAGTCAGTTCCGGCCCTTCCCGTAGAAGGCGTAGCACTCCACCTCCGACCGCCGGAAAGTGAGACCGCTCCGCACCGACTCCCGTACGCACGCCTTCTGGCGGGGGCTGAGCTTCAGCTTGCCGCACACGGTGACGCTGGAGTACGTCCGGCAGTCGAGGTTGGGGTTGGCCGCCCCGATGGTGTAGGTCCGCTGGACCTTGGCGCGGCACTCCCGCCGGGCGGTCTTCGTGTCGGCGTACCTGCACTGCCTGATGAGGATCCGGTATTGAGCCCGGCTGACCTGTCGCTTGCCTCCGGTCACGCAGTCCATCGCGTACCCGGCCCCGGTCGTCCCGAACACCGTCGCGGCGAGCGCCGCAACGCAGATGATCTTATGCATAGCGTCCCCCCAGTGCTACATAACGTTACATTCCTCCCATACGGTGCGACCAGGTGGGATGCCAGATGTGCCCCGGCCATGTCAGGTGAAACCAGAGGCCCATGATGCCGCTCAGCGCGTCGCGTGCCGTGCCGTACGGACCGCGAGGGCGGCGCCGACCAACACCAGGGCGACGGCGGCGACCGCGAGCGGCGACGGACCGGCCGGCAGGCCGGCGGAACGGACCACGCCCATGTAGTCCACCGCCGCCACCCCGTTGACGGCCAGGTACCACACGCCCAGGTAGACAACCTGGAACACCCGGTGCGTACGGCACGCCACGCCGAGCGCCAGGGCCAGCGACGGGACCAGGAGCGTCCCGCCCGCCCAGGCCCCGGCGCCGGGCCAGTCGGCGGCGACCGCCATCCGGACCAGCGGCGCGACCCCGGTCACGGCCGTGAGCACGACCCCGGCCGCCCACTCCGCGAGCAGCCCCTTCGACGGCGTGGGGTAGGCGCCGAGGAGCCCGTCCAGACCGTGCTCGACCCGCTGGGTGCCGAGCCGGGACCAGATCAGGACCGGCCAGACCCAGGCGAGCGGGAGCAGCATCGTCGGCTCCGGCGCGACGAACCCGGCCACCGTCACCCCCGCCGCGGCGAGCCACCACCAGCGCGAGATCCCCTGGGCGAGGATGCGCAGCTCGCCCGCGAGGAGCCGCCAGAACGGGAACACCCGGCCCAGGCGCGCGATGCTCGCCGGGACGGCGCCGAACACGGCGGGCGCCTGCGGCTCGGCGATCGGCCGCCCCGCTGCTTCCTGCGCGCTCCCCGCCGCCTGCGCGCCCTCGGCCGCGGCCGAGGCACCGAGCAGCCGGCGCGCCGGGTCGAACCTGCCGAACCACAGGACGGGCAGCAGCGCGACGGCGAGCGCCAGCACGAAGAAGAGCAGCCGGCCGCCCAGGAAGGCGCCGTCCAGGGCGAACCCGTCCCAGCGGAAGGTGCGCAGCGGCTCCTTCACCTCGGTCAGACCGAGGCTGAACTCCCGGGCGCGCACGCCGATCCCCTGCTCGGCCATGGCGACGCGCATGGACTCGGCCGCCTGCCGCACCCCGAAGCCGCCGAGAGGGGCGTTGCGCCCCTGCCCGGCCAGCAAGAACGCCATGGAGACGCCGAACCAGACGACGTTCCCCACACCGCTCCGCAGCAGCGGCACGGTCTCGAACAGCATCGCGGCCGCCGCCGTCAGCGCCAGCGGAGGCAGCGTCATCACCGCGAACGGCAGCAGCAGCGCCACCGGGTCGACGGCGAAGGACTCGCCCCGCGCGAGCTGCATGAGCGGGGCCGTCACCGCGAGGACGACCACCATCGAGGCGAGCACCAGGAAGTTGCTGAGGAACTTCCCCAGCAGGTACGTCGGCGTGCGCAGCGACGTGGCGGCGAGGAGCGGGCCCACACCGGTGCGCTCGTCCCGGCCGATCGCGTCGCGTACCACGTAGAACCCGCCGGTCGTGAGCCACAGGGCTCCGGCGAGGGCGGTGGCCGTCCCGACCCAGGCGCTGGTGTAGACGCCGCGGTAACCCCCGACGTCGAGGATCACCCACCGGGACGCGGCGCTCGGGACGGCCAGGCACGCCAGGCCGACCGCCGCGAGCAGGGTCACCGCGTACGCGGGACGCCGTACCCGCTCGCGGAAGTCGGCGACGGCCAGCGCGATCAGGGTCCGCGCGATCATCGGCCCGCTCCGGCGCCGGCCTGCCGCAGGGACCGCCCGGCGGACCCGTTGATGACGGCCAGATACACGTCCTCCAGGTCGGGCGTCACCCGTACGGCGTCGCCGCCCGGCGGCGCGGCGGACAGGAGCCGGAGGCGGACGCCGTCCGCGGTCCGGAGCGTCCGGCTGATCACGTGGCGCTCCCGCAGGGCGGCGGCCTCGGCCGGTCCGGCGACCGTCTCCCAGACCTGGCCGTCCACCTCGCGGAGGAGCTCCTCCGGGGCGCCGCGCCGCAGAAGCCGTCCCCGGGCCACGATCGCGATGTCGGACGCCACCGACTCGATGTCGGACACGATGTGTGTGGACAGCAGCACCACCCGGTCCTCCGCCAGATCGCTCAGCATGGTGCGGAACCGCACCCGCTCCTCGGGGTCCAGCCCGGCCGTCGGCTCGTCCACGATCAGCACCTTCGGGTCGGCCAGCAGGGCCTGCGCGATGCCGACCCGGCGCAGCATGCCGCCGGAGTACTTGCCCAGCGGTCTGCGCCCCGCCTCGGTGAGATTGACGAGTTCGAGCAGCTCCTCGATGCGGCGGCGCGCCGAGCGGGCCGACAGCCCCTTCACGGCGGCGAGGTAGGAGAGGAACTCCCGGGCGGACAGATGGGGATAGACGCCGAAGTCCTGCGGCAGGTAGCCCAGAACCGCACGAAGCGCGTTCGGCCGGGACACCACGTCGGTCCCGTCGAAGAGGATCTTTCCGCTGGTCGGGCGGGTGACCGTCGCCGCGATGCGCATCAGCGACGACTTCCCGGCTCCGTTCGGGCCGAGGAGGCCGAGCAGTCCCGCGCCGAGACGCAGCGACACCGCGTCCACGGCCCGTTTCCCGCCCTTGTAGACCTTGGTGACGTGCTCCAGTTCGAGCGTCGGCGTCCCCTGAAGTGGTGTTCTGTTCATCGTTTTCTGGCGCGCGGCCCCACGGCGTCGGTCTCTGCCTGGGGGGAGACGCGCTTCCATGCCTTCCGCAGATCGTTCGTGGAATGGTGGTCTCGGTGCGCTCAGCCCGCCGCGGGCGTGCCGTCCGTGTCCGGGGACGGCGTGGCGCTCCCGACGAGCTTCGTCTTGCGCCCGTCGCGCAGGACCTTGACGTGGCGCGGCACCTCCACCCGGAACCGGGCCGCGCAGTTCGCCCACCCGTTGCACCCCGCCTGCAGGTTGAGCTTGTTCCCGTCGAGGGACCAGCTCGACTTCGGGTTGGTTCCCTTCACGTCGAACCACATGGTGACCTTGACGTCGTCCCGGTCCGCCGCGACCAGGTCCGTCGCGTTCTCGTGCGCCCGCACGTCCAGCGTCGTGCCGCTGAACGGGAAGGTCGTGGACCGGGGCGTGGCGTTCGACGCGTCCGCGCAGCCGCTGAGGGCCGCCGCGGCCGCGAAAAGCATCAGAACGGACATCGCCGTCTTCCGCGTCATCATCGGGTCCTCCGGATCAAATGGGCGTCCGGAGCAGGATCGGCCTTCTCAGGCGGCCGCGGCATCTGCCGTTCGGCAGATATCGGCCGACCTCTTCCTCGCCCACGGTCCCGGGGACGACGGCGGCCGTCCGGAGGGGCGCGACCGCGGTTGTCGCGGGCCGCGCCCAGGGCGCGGATGACGGCTCAGGGCCGCGCCGCGGCCCCGTCCAGCGCGCCCTCCGGGACCGGCAGAAGCGCCGTGACCTTCCACCCTTGCTCGTGGCGGCCGGTACGCAGGACGCCCCCGAGCGCCTCGACCCGCTCGGCCAGGCCGATCAGCCCGGTGCCCCCGCCCCGCCGCTCGCTCCCCGACAGCCCGGACGGCCGGACCTCGCCGCCGTCAGGTCTCCTCCGGCCGGTACCACGGCCCCGGCCGCCGTCGTCCACGACGGACACCTCCAGAGCGGGACCGGCGGCGCGGGCGACCTCGACCACCACCCGGCCCGCCGAGGACGCGTGCCGCCGGACGTTGGTCAGCGCCTCAAGGACGACGGCGTACGCGGTGCTCTCGATCTCGCGCGGCAGCGGATCAGCAGGGACGCCGTCCGTGCCCTCGGGCATGTGGATCTCGGCGGGGATCCCGCCGGTGGCGGAGAAGCGGCCGACGAGGTCCGGCAGGTCGGCCAGGCCGTACAGGCGGGTCGGCGGCGGCTCCGCGGCCGCGCGCTCGTCCGGATCGCGCAGCGCGCCGACCATGTGGTCCATCGACGCGAGCGCCCGCAGCCCGGCCTCCTCGACGCGGAGGGCGAAGTCCCGCGCCTGCTCCGGGTCGAGGTCGCCGAACTGCGCGGCCTGGGCCTCCAGCACGATGCCGGTGACCTCGTGCGCGACGAAGTCATGCAGGTCACGGGCCACTTCGAGCCGCTGGGCGCGCTTCGCCCGCGCCACCGCGCGTACCCTCCGGTCGTCCTGGATCCTGAGGTACAGCGCGACGCCGGCCACGCAGGCCATGGGAAAGAACGCCAGAAAGCAGGCGATGGCCGACGTCTCCAGCGAGGGGTGGGGCATCCGGAGCGTGAGCCGCAGGGGCAGCTCCACCGCGGCCGCGACGGCCAGCGACGTCCCGATCACCGCGGCCTGCGCGCCCGGCAGCCGCCGGATCACCCGTCCGAGGAGGACCAGCACCCCGCCCATCTCGACCGGCAGCCACACCCCGACGAGCTGATGCCGTCCCTGATAGAAGAAGGCGACGGCGAAGGAGACCCCCGCGACGACGCTCGCCGCCGTGGCGAGGCTGACCCGCCGGTACGGCCAGCGCGTCAGCGCGACCGCCGCGGCCAAGGTGGCCGAGAACGCGACGACGAGCCCACTCGGAGGAGCGAAAACGGCCGGGATCGGCACCATCGCGACGACCACGGCGCACAACACGTCGCGGAACCAGATCTTTCTCGCACGTCCCGCACCGCCTGGCGGGAGCGGCTCCGTGCTCTGCCCCTTTCGCCCCAGCCCGTTTCGCGCCGGCCTCTTTCGCACCGGCCCCCTTCGCACCATGGCCACGAGCGTACGCAGCCTCGCCGCTCCCCCGGTTCGCGCGACGAACGGAGGTCACAGAGGGCGGGCGTACCCCATCTCCCAGGCCCGTACGGCGATGCCGACCCGGTTCCGCACGCCGAGCTTGCGCTGGATGCTCGCGACGTGGGTCTTGACCGTGCCGGGCGAGATGAACAGCTCGGCGGCGATGTCGGCGTTGGTCTTGCCCTCGGCCACCTGGCCGGCGATCTCGATCTCGCGCTCGGTCAGCGGCTCGGGCAGCGGCGCGCGCCGGGGGCCTGAGTCGGTGACGTGCTTCAGCAACCGCACGGTGACGGAGGGGCTGATCAGGCTGTCCCCGGCCACCGCCGCCCGGACCGCCTCAATGAGAAGCGTCGGCCCCGACCGCTTGAGCAGGAAGCCGGACGCGCCGTGCCGCAGCGCCGGGTAGACGTACTCGTCCAGGTCGAACGTCGTCACCACCACCACCTTGACCGGCGACGCGACGTCGGGACCGGCGAGCAGGCGGGTCACCTCCAGCCCGTCCATCCGCGGCATCCGGATGTCGACCAGCGCCACGTCCGGCTGGAACCGCCGGGCCATCTCCACCGCGGTCACGCCGTCGGCGGCCTCGCAGACGACCTCGATGTCCGGCTGGCTCTCCAGGATGCGGCGCAGGCCGCGCCGTACCATCTCCTGGTCGTCGGCGATCAAGACTCGTATGGCCATCCGCTCATTCTGGCCGGTCCCGGCACCGCGCGCGGCGGCCGAGCCGCACGGGGACACGCGGGGGAACGTCCGGCACCGCCGCGACCGCAGGTGGGAGCATCGGACGGGTCTGTGATCATCGCTCGGGGGATGCGCTATGGGAAGGCTCCGGCCCGGAACGGGCGTGCTGCGCCGCAAGCCGATCGAACTCGTCGACGAGACGCCGGGTGAGGAGTCGGTCCAGCTCACCAAGGTGCTCGGCCTGTGGCAGCTCACCGCGATCGGCGTGGGCGGCATCATCGGCGCGGGCATCTTCACGCTCGCGGGCACCGTCGCGAACAGGACGGCCGGGCCCGCCGTCGTGGTGTCCTTCCTGATCGCCGGGATCGCGAGCGCGGCCGCCGCCTTCTCCTACGCCGAGTTCGCCGGGCTGGTGCCGAAGGCCGGGTCGGCCTACACATACGGATATGTCGCCCTCGGCGAGCTTCCGGGCTGGTTCATCGGCTGGGACCTGCTGCTGGAGTACACGGCGATCGTCTCGGTCGTGGCGATCGGGATCTCGGGCTACCTGTCGTTTCTGCTCGGCGACGTGGGCCTGCACCTGCCCGCGTGGATGCTGGGCGCCCCGGGGACGGGCGAGGGGCACCGGGTGGACCTGTTCGCCGCCGTCCTCTGCCTGCTGATCGCCTACCTGCTGACCCTCGGGATCAAGAACGCGGCGCGGTTCGAGACCGTCGTCGTGGTGGTGAAGGTCGCGGTCGTGCTGCTCGTCATCATCGTCGGCTTCTTCCACGTGGACGCCGCCAATTACACGCCGTTCTTCCCGTACGGCGTGGGCGGGGCGGTGACGGGCGCGGCGACGGTCTTCTTCGCCGTCTTCGGCTACGACGCGATGAGCACGGCCGCGGAGGAGTCCAAGGACGCCGCGCGGCACATGCCCCGAGCGATCATCTACTCGCTCGCCATCGCGATGGTGCTGTACGTCCTGGCCTGCCTGGTGCTGACCGGGATGCAGCATTACACGCAAATCGATCCGAGAAGCGGCTTCTCCTCGGCGTTCCTGTCGGCGGGCCTGCGCCGGCTCGCCGACGTCATCGCTGCCGGGGCGATCATCGGCATTCTGACCGTGATGTTCACGTTCATGCTCGGCGTCACCCGGGTGTGGTTCGCGATGAGCCGGGACGGCCTGCTGCCCCGCTGGTTCGCCAGGACGCACCCGACCCGGCACGTGCCCACCCGGGTGACCTGGCTGGTCGGCGCCGGCTCCGCCGTCATCGCGGGGCTCGTGCCGATCGGTGAGGCCGCCGAGCTCACCAACATCGGGATCCTGCTGGCCTTCGTGGTCGTGTGCGTCGCGGTGATCGTCCTGCGCTACCGGCGGCCCGACCTGCCGCGCACCTTCCGCTGTCCGGGGATGCCCGTGGTGCCGGCGCTCGGCGCCCTCTTCTCCCTCTGGTTGATCACGTATCTGCGCTGGGAGACGTGGGCCCGGTTCGTGGTCTGGTTCCTGATCGGGCTGGTCATCTATTTCGGCTATTCGTACCGGCATTCGGCCCTGGCCGGCCCTGCCGAGGCCGGCCGGCCCTGACCTCCGCCCGGCGAAGCGGGCTTCGCGAGAACCGGAGCTTCCGGACGGGGCGGCGCGTCTCCCAACCCGCCCGCCACCGTCAGCCCTGCTCGACACCCAGGTGCGTACGGCTGTGCGTCGGGGTGTCGATCTCGTCGAGCAGCGAGATCGCGAAGTCGGCGTAGGAGATGCGGCTGTCCATGTCCGCCGGCGCGATGCGGTAGCGCCCGGTGCGCCCGTCGCCGTGGTCGAAGTCACCGGACGGGCTGATCACCAGCCAGTCCACGGGCGTGTCCGCGGAGCGCAGAGCGTCCGTTCCCGCGCCGTGCCCCAGGCAGAAGTCGCGGTACTCCTGCGGATATCCGGGCGTGTCCATCAACCGCACGCCGGAGGAGTTCTCCAGGACGGAGGCGAGGCCGACCGACAGCAGCCGCGCCACGCCCGCCCGGGCCAGGCCGTCGAGCAGGGCGCGCGTCGCGGCGGGGAAGTGGACGGCCGGCGGCGCGGCCAGGTCGGCGGCGGCGTTGACGACGGCGTCGTGTCCCGCGGCGAGCCGTGCGACGCCGTCCGCGTCGGTGACGTCGCCCGCGACGAGTGTCACGCCGTCCCACAGCCCGTCCGCCTGGTCGCGGTACTTGGCCGGGTCGCGGACGACGGCGGTGACCTCGTGACCGCGTCGGCGGGCCTCGTGGACCGTCGCCCGGCCGGCCCTTCCGCCTGCACCGAAAATGATGATTTTGCTCATCCGAATTACCTCGTCCTTGGAAGGCCGGATCTGATCTCCAGCCGCTGCGCGGACGCTATCCGGTGACGTGGTTACCACCGGGATACCGGTTAGCGTGGGGCCGTGCGAGAGCCCCTCGATCCGGACATGTTCGACCCGGTCTGCCCCTCCGACCTCACACCGATCCGCTTCGGCGACAAGTGGTACGGCATGATCGTCCGGTGCCTCGAACACGGGCCGCGGCGCTTCTCCGAGCTGCGGGTCCCGCTGCGCGGCATCTCCGCGAAAGTGCTCACGCGGTCGCTCCGCGCCCTCGAAAGGGACGGCATGGTGGTCCGCACCGAACATCCCGGACCGGTGCGGCAGGTCGAGTACGAGCTGACCCCGCTCGGCCGCAGCCTCCTCGAACCGATCGCCGCCGCCTACGCCTGGGCCGAGGAGCACTGGGAGAAGCTGCTCGACGCCCGCGAGGCCGCCGCCGGCCGTCCTCGGTGACGCCGACCGCGACGGCCAGGCACCCTGGCACCAAGGCGGCGGCCCCCAGCTCAGCCGGCGAGCAGACCCGATCGGACGAGCAGCGGGACGACCTGGTTGCGGATCGCCGGGGCGAGCAGCGGCGCGTACCGGTCGGAACCGCTCGTCCAGCCGAGCGCGGCCAGTTCGGCGGCGATCCGGGGAGCCCGGTCGATCGCGGCCGTGAAGACGGTCAGGCGCATGGGCACGCCCTCAAGCGCGGCCACGTCCCGCACCTGGGCCAGCGGCGCGACCTCGGTGGGCGTGACGCCGAGCTCCTCGTCGAGTTCTCGGATCAGCGCCTCCTCCGCGCTTTCTCCCGGCTCCGGCTTGCCGCCGGGCAGGTAGAAGACTTCCGGGGCGGCCTTCTTGCTGACGATGAGGAGGCGCCCCTCTTCGATGATCGCCGCCGCCGACACGTCGATGCCCGGCGCCGGGCTCCCCGCGATGCTGTCCGTTTCCTGCCACACGACCCGCCATCTTCTCAGACGGCATCGATGGGGACAGAACAGCAGGATCCGGCCGGTACGGACGGCATGGCCATGGGTGGAGCCGCCGCCGGAGGCCCCGGAGGACGCACACGGAAATCCGGTTGCCCGGGCGTACGGGGAGCGGATAGAACTACTCCCGATTCTCCGGCCGGCGACGACCGGCCCCGCTGACGGAAGGAGGGATGAGCCGATGCGTGCCATGACCATCGTGCCGGTCCCCTCCCTGGAAACGGCCGCGCGCTGACCCAGGGGCGACCTGGCACACCTCATCGAAGGAACGTGCCGTGATTCACAACGACCTGACCATGCGCCCGATCACCGGGCGTGAAGAACTCGACCTCTTCACCCGACTGTCGTACAAGTTCGACCACGAGCTGGCCGACGACCTGGACGCCGGCCGCCGCCGACCGGAGTGGATGTGGATGGCCCTGCGGGGCGATCGCCTTCTCGCCAGGCTCGCCTGGTGGTCCCGGGGCGCGGGTGAGCCGCCGTTCATGCTCGACATCTTCGACCTCGACGACACGCTGCCCGAATCCGAGCGCCTCGACCTCGGGGTCCGCCTGGTGGAGACCGCCACGGCCGCGGTCATACCGCCGGGCACCCCACGGACGGAGTACTCCCGGTTCGTCCCACCCGCGTGGCGCGACGACGAGATGGCCCGCCGTGTCGTCGAGAGTCGCATGACTTCCCTCGAACGGACCGGCGCCCGGCTGCTCGTCGAACGGCTGCGCATCGAATGGCGACCGGGGACCCCGATCCCCGAACCGAGTGGGCGGCTCCGGTTCCGGCCGGTGCGCGGCCGGGACGACCTCGTCGAGCTGATGACCCTCGTCCTGGAGGGCACGCTCGACGCGCACAGTCACGCCGACCTGGCGCAGATGACCCCCGCCCAGGCGGCGGCCGCGCAGTACGACGACGAGATGGCGCGGTACAAGAGCCCGCGGGAGTGGTGGCAGACGGCGACCACGCCCGACGGCGACCCCGTGGGCTTCGTCATCCCGGCGCGGAACAACTACAACGCGATCATCGCCTACATCGGCGTGCTGCCCGCGTATCGGGGCAACGGCTACATCGATGATGTGCTCGCCGAGGGCACGCGGATCCTCGCCGCCCACGATGTCCCGCGGATCCGCGCGTCCACGGACCTCGGGAACGTCCCGATGGCACGTGCCTTCGAGCGGGCCGGGTACGTCAACTTCGAGCGTGAGATCAACATGGTCTGGAGCTGACGCGCGTCCGGGCCGGGGCGGACCGTCGCGTCCGTCCCGGCCCGGACGACCTGTCCGCAGGCCGCCGAACCCGGCCATGTCCAGCGCCGCCGACCGGCTGGATCAGAGGCGGAAATCCCAGTCGATCCGGCCCGCGCGCAGATCGTCGGTGAGGCCGCGTATGTACTCCAGCTCGGCCGTGAGCACGCAGCGCTGGTATTCGGTCTCCACGAGGAAGACCCGCTTCAGGAACTTCCCGACCTCCTCCATCTCGGCGTCCGCCGCGGCGAGCCGTCGCTCAAGGGCGGTGACACGCTCCCGCAGCGCGGCCTCGACCTCGTCGGGCGTGAGGACGGGCAGGAAGGCGAGCGCTGCGGGGAACTCGGGGAACTCCCGGGCGGGAGTGGAGAGCATGGTCCGCATCCACTCGCGCAGGGTCTCCCGTCCCGCGTCCGTGGGTTCGTAGACCGTGCGCTCCGGGCGGTTCTCCTCACGCGCGGTCTCCCGTACCGCGATGAGTTCGGCCCGGAGCAGCCGGTCGATGGTCTGGTAGACGCTGTTGCGCTGCGCGACGTTGACCACGTCGTCCTTGTGCCGATCCTTGATCATCTGCTGCATACGGTAGGCGTGCATCGGCTCTTCACAGACCAGGGAGAGCAGCGCCATGGCCAGGGGAGACCGCCTCGTCGACATGCCGGACATCGTATCGGCCTAGCATCGACTAGTCATATTATGTATATTCAACTTATGACTAAAGCACTCATCATCGGCGGCGGCATCGCGGGCCCGGTCACGGCCATGGCCCTGCGGCAGGCGGGCATCGACAGCGACGTCTTCGAGGCGTACGACCACGGCTCCGACGGCGTCGGCGCCTTCCTCACTCTCGCGACCAACGGGCTGGAGGCCCTCCGTGTCCTCGACCTGCGCGACCTCGTCTGCGACCTCGGCATGGACTCACCGCGGATGCGGATGAGCAACGGCCGCGGCAAGGAGCTGGCCGCCGTCCGGCAGCCCGGCCGCACGGTCAGGCGCGCCGACCTCTACCAGGCGTTACGCGACGAGGCCTTACGGCGCGACGTGCGCATCCACTACGGCAAGCGGCTCGTCGACGCGCAGATCACCCGGGACGGCGTGCGCGCCGCCTTCTCCGACGGGAGCACCGCCGAGGGCGATCTGCTGATCGGCGCCGACGGCCTGCGATCGCGCACCCGCGCGATCATCGATCCCGACGCGCCGCGCGCCCGGCACGTCGGGCTGCTGAACACGGGCGGCTTCGCGCGCGGCGTCACGGTGCCGGGCGAGCCGGGAACGTACTACTTCGTCTTCGGGAAGAAGTGCTTCTTCGGCTACCTGATCCACCCCGACGGAGAGGTGTGGTGGTTCGCCAACCCGCCGAGCCGCGAGGAGTCGACCCGAGAGGAGCTCGCCGCGATCACCCCGGCGCAGTGGCGGGCCCGGCTGAAGTCGCTGTTCTCGGACGACGCCGGGCCGATGCTCGACATCATCGACGCCACCGAGCACATCATCAGCGGCTGGAACACCTACGACTTCCCGACCGTGCCGAAGTGGTTCAACGACCGCATGGTGATCGTCGGCGACGCCGCGCACGCGACCTCGCCGTCGTCCGGTCAGGGCGCCTCCATGGCGATCGAGGACGCGGTGGTGCTGGCCAAGTGCCTGTGCGATGTCCGCGAGCTCCCCGCCGCGTTCGCCGCCTTCGAGGGGCTGCGGCGGGAGCGGGTCGAGCGCATCGTGGCCCACGGCAAGCGCAACGGGGACGGCAAGGCGCCCGGAGCGTTCGCCGCGCTGGCCCGCGACCTCATCCTTCCGACGATCATGCGGCAGGTGGACAAGAAGAACGCACTGGCCTGGATGTACGACCACCGGATCTCCTGGGACGACCGCGTCCCCGCCCCGTCCCGGTGACGACGGCCAAATCGAGATCGGCGGATCAAATAGAGAGCACTGCTCTTGACGAGATCGGGCAATTGAGAGAGCATTGCTCTCGCAACGAAGCACTGATCTGAAGAGGAGCCCGCCATGGCGAGCACGCTGTTCTACTCGGGCCCGGCGCTGACGGTCCTGCACGACGAGTACGCCCGCCACGGCCGCGTCGACCCGAACGCCCAGCTCGTCTCCTCGTCCAGCATCGTCGTGGACGCCCCGGTGGAGCGGGTGTGGGCGGTGATGGCCGATCTCGCCACCTGGCCGCGCTGGGCCTCGAATCTGGAGATCGTCGAACTCTCCGACGTCCGGCCCGGTGCTCCCTTCCGGTGGAAGCTCAACGGCGTCGCGCTCCGGTCGCGCTTCGCCGTCGTGGCCCCGGAACGAGAGCTGACCTGGACCGGCGTGTTCTTCGGCTACAAGGCGGTGGACCGGCACGTCCTGGAGCCGCTGGACGGCGGGCGGACCAGGATCACGGTCGAGGAGTCGCTCGCCGGCCCGCTCTTGCCGCTCTTCTACAGCGAGCGCAAGCTCCGGGCCAACCACGAACGCTGGCTGGCCGAACTGAAGGCCGCCGTCGAGAAGGCGTAGGACCCGCGTCATGGGGCGGGTCCGCGAGGGGCCTCAGGGGGTGCTCGGACGGCGGGTCACTCCGCCCGCCACCTGCGTGCTCGCGCCCTCCTGGGCTTCCCGCTCGCGGAGGGCGGCCACGCGGGCGGTGAAGAGCGCGCGCTCCCGCTCGTTGCGGGTCAGCGCGACCGCGCGCTCGAACTCCTCGCCCGCCTCGTCGAGGCGGCCCAGCCTCTCCAGCAGATCACCCCGTACGGCCGGCAGCTGCGGATAGTTCGCCAGCGCCCGTTCCGCCACCAGCCGGTCCGCGATCTCCAGGCCGCGTTCCGGGCCGTACGCCATGCTCACCGCGACCGCGCGGTTCAGCTCGACGACGGGTGAGGGGGCGACGTGGGCCAGCAGCCGATAGAGCGCGGCCATCCGCTCCCAGTCGGTGTCCTCGGCGGACATCGCGCGGGCATGACAGGCCGCGATCGCCGCCTGCAGTCCGTACGGCCCGAGCCTGCCGAGCGCCTCGGCGCGGCCGAGCGCCTCCAGCCCCCGGCGGATGAGCAGCCGGTCCCACCGGCGCCGGTCCTGGTCGAGCAGGGTGACGGCCGCGCCGTCCGGACCGGTCCGCGCGGCGGCGCGGGACGCCTGGATCTCCATCAGGGCGACGAGGCCGTGCACCTCGGCCTCGTCGGGCATGAGCCCGGCCAGGACGCGACCGAGGCGCAGCGCCTCCTCGCAGAGCGACGTGCGCATCCAGTCGGCGCCGGCGGTCGGCGAGTAGCCCTCGTTGAAGATGAGATAGACGACCTCCAGGACGGACGAGAGCCGCTCGGCCAGCTCGTCCGGCACAGGCATCTCGATCTTCACCCGCCGGTCGGCGAGGGTGCGCTTGGCGCGGACGATCCGCTGCGCGACGGTCGGCTCGGGCACGAGGAAGGCGCGGGCGATCTCCTCGGTGGTCAGGCCGCCGAGCAGCCGGAGGGTGAGCGCGAGGCGCCCCTCGGTCGAGAGCACGGGATGGCAGGCCGTGAAGAGCAGCCGCAGCAGGTCGTCGCCGATGTGGTCGTCGAGCGCGTCGTCCAGCTCGGCCTCGGCCGCCTCCTGCCGGATCTCCATGTCCCGGCCGATCTCCACGAGCTTCTGGTCGTACCGGGACCTGCGGCGGATCAGGTCGATGGCGCGGTGCTTGGCGGTCAACATGAGCCACCCGCCCGGATTGTCTGGAACGCCGGACTCCGGCCAGCGCTCCAACGCGGCGACCAGGGCGTCCTGCGCCAGCTCCTCGGCCAGCCCGACGTCGCCGACCATCCGCGCCAGCCCCGCGATCACCCGGGCGGACTCGATCCGCCAGACCGCCTCTATCGCCTGCCGGGGGTCGCCACCTTTCATGACGACCGATTCAAGCACAGCTCGCCGCCCAGGCGGCCTCTTCTCATGACCTGTCGTCACAAGGCCCGTCTGGGCGGCGAACGGCGCCGGCCGTCAGGCGCCGGGGGCGAAGTCCTCCGGGCCGAAGACGCGCCGGATGTCGGCCTCGCCCTCCCAGCCGTCCCACAGGTCGTGGTGGAGCTTCAGGAAGCGCGAGGTCCACTCGATCGCCTCTTCCTTCGACCTGACCTGGTACAGGGCGTAGCTGATCAGTTCCTTCGCCTCGGCGAACGGGCCGTCCGTGACACTCAGCTTCCCTCCGACGAGCTCGACCCGCGCGCCCTCGGCGCTCGGCGCCAGCCCGTTCGTGTCCAGGAGGACGCCGGCCGCGGTCGCTTCCTGCCCCAGAGTGGCGATGGCCTCCATCAGCTCGGCGGGCGGCGGGGTGGTGGGCTTGGTGACGGCCTTGAGAGTGATCATGTACCGCATCGCGGGGTCCCTTCTCGGTGAGGTGTCCGTGCGCCGGATCTCTCCGGCTCCTTCGACTACGCATCGAACGGAGGGACGCCGATTCGACACGGCGGCCACACTTTTTTCAAGATTTTTCCGTCGCGCCATTCTCCCAGGTCAGGGCGTCACACGAACCGGGCGCGCGGCGCACGTGGGGCCGCGCGCCCGGGAGGCGGCGTCAGCCGCAGTGCCCGAACGGGCTGTCGTACCGGGCGGACTCGATGGAGCCGCCCCACTTCACGCAGGTGCGGGCAGCCGCGGCGCTCACCGGTCCGGCGTAGTACTGGAAGCTCCCGGAGTCGGTCTGCCGGCTCTTGCCCTTGACCTCCAGGTAGGCGCTGACCTTGGCCTTGCCCGTGCCGTTGGCGCGCAGGGTGACGACGCAGTTCTTTCCGGTCGCCGCGGAGTACATCAGGACGACACGGCCGTACGAGCCCAGCGACGCCGAGTCGATCGCCTTGTAGCCCGCGCCGCACACCTGCTCCGCGCTGTACGGGTTCGAGCTGCCGGCGGGCTTGGACGGCTTGGAGGGGGCGGAGCCGCCGCCACAGTTGTTGGACGTCACCTTCTGACCGGGGTACTTGAAGGTGGCGCCGTTGAAGACGGCCGGAACGATGGACCCGGAGGACGAACGCTGCTCGTAGTGCAGGTGGGCCGCGACCTTGTACTTGGCCGAGCTCTTGCCCACCTCGCCGATCTGCTGCCCCTGCGCCACGGTCGCCCCCGCCGCGACCATGCGCTTGTTCAGGTGCGCGTAGAGCGTCGTACTGCCGTCCGAGTGCCGGATCTTGATCAGGTTCCCGTAGCCGTTGCCGGTCTGGTACGCCGAGATCACGACGGTGCCGGCCGCCGCGGCCACGACGGTCCGTCCGAGGTCGCCGTCGCCGTCGTTCGCGCTGCCGTTGAAATCGATCTCGTTTCCGGTGTGCGCGTAGCTGCCGCTGCTGCCCACCCAGGTCTCCCCGCAGGGGAAGGGCAGCTGGAAGCCGGGACCGGCGGCGCGAGCCGTCGCACTTGCCACCCCGGAACTTCCCAAAGCCACCATGGCACCACAAATGCCAATCGTAACGATCTTCATTCGCATAACGGGTAAGGCTGCCATTTCACCGCCAACCCGTCTAGATCGTTTGACGAATATTCAGCCGTTCCACAGCCCTCCGTCGT
Organism: Microtetraspora malaysiensis; assembly: GCF_050947145.1. Taxonomy (NCBI): domain Bacteria; kingdom Bacillati; phylum Actinomycetota; class Actinomycetes; order Streptosporangiales; family Streptosporangiaceae; genus Microtetraspora; species Microtetraspora malaysiensis. The sequence continues at coordinate 929,299 of NZ_CP191998.1, read as the reverse complement.
TCCGAGCCGCCTGAACCGGCGGTCATCGGCGGACAAGCGCGCGATAGTCCTTGAGCGTGATGTCGGTGGCGTATTTGTCGGTCATCTTCATCATCAGCGAGAACAGGACGCCGGATCGGAAGATCCGGTTCCGCATCCGGATCCCGCGCCGGGTGCGCGGTGCGAGAAAACGGCCCGCGTTGCCGTTCTTGGCGATCTTCGCGTAGTCGCGGAACCCCTCCTCGTAGCGCCGGAAGGCGACCTGGTGATTTCCACCCGCCTCGGCCAACTCGCCGGCCAGCACGTACGCGCCGACCATGGCGAGCCCGGTACCGAAGCCGCCCAGCGTGTTGCCGTACGCGGAGTCTCCGAGCAGCACCACGCGGCCCTTGGAGTAGTGGTCGATCCGGACCTGGCTGATCGAGTCGAGGTAGACGTCGTCCGCGTGCCGGACCGCTTCCATGATCTCGGACGTCCGCCACCCCATCCCGGCGTAGGCGTCCCGCAGGATCCGCTTCATCTCCCCGGCGTCGTAGCGGTCGTAGTCCAGACCCGGCGAGGCGAAGGCGAAGAAGGCGGCCGCCGCGGGACCGCCGGTGGAGACCAGCCGGCCGGGCTCGTTGTACATCGTCGCCCTCGCCCCGAAATCCCCCTGTACGTCGACGAGGCCGTAGTAATAGCCGAGGAAGTGCACATAGTCCGACTCGGGGCCGAACGCCAGGCGGCGGACGTTGGAGTGGATGCCGTCCGCGCCCACGACCAGGTCGAAGGTACGCGGCGCGCCGCGCTCGAACGTCACGTGCACCCCGCCCGACGTCTCGGTGATCGAGGTGATGGAGTCGCCGAAGACGTACTCGCAGCCGGCGGCGACCGTCCTTTCGTACAGCAGCCGGGACAACTCGCCGCGCCGGATCTCCAGCTCACCGCCGGTGAACTCGCCGGGAATCACCGTCAGCCTGCGGCCGTTCGCGTCGACGATGTCCTGGTCGGTGCCGCCGGTCTGCAGCCGCCGTACGTCCTCCAGGATGCCCATCCGCTCCAGCACGGTCAGGTGGGTCTCGCCCTTGAAGTCGACGGCCTGGCCGCCGAGCCGCAGCGCGGGGGCCTTCTCGACCACGGTCACGGTGAAGCCGTAACGGATGAGCCAGTGGGCCAGCGCCGGACCGGCGATGCTCGCGCCGGAGATCAGGATGTGGGTGTTCGTCAGGCCGTTCGTCCCGGCCACGCGGTTCGTGGAGTTCATGCGTTCAGCGTCGCCGGGAGCGCTGACAGGCCATGGACACTCCGCTGACAGCCCGGAACCGCGGCTGACAGCCGTGGACCGCCGCCGTCAGCGCTCCGCGCGTACGGCGGGCCGGGTCAGCCGAGAGCCGCCCACACCCCGGCGCGGTCGAGCGCCGCCCCGCGCGCGTACACCGCCGCGAACGCCTCCGCGCCGATCGCCTCCGTGGCCCGCGCCGCGACCCCGGCCACGTCGGGGTCGCCCGTGACGGCCGTGCCGCGCAGCGCCGTACCGGCTCCGAGCAGGAACGCGGCGCGCTCCGCCGCGCCCTCGAGCAGGGCGAGTCCGGCCTGCCCCTCCACGACGTCCGCGAGGTCCGTCGCCGGAACCGCGGACGCGAGAGCGAGCGCCTCGCCGTGCCGGAGCCGCGCCTCGGCGAGGTCGCCCTCGGCCTGGGCCAGCCATCCCAGCGCGGTGAGCGTGCATATCCGGGTGGTGTCGCCCACGTAGGTGCCGGGAATGACGCCGTCCAGCGCCTCCATGTAGCGGGCGCGCGCCTCGGCGTGATCGCCGTGCAGCCGGGCCAGGTCGCCCCAGCCCAGCGCGACCAGCGCCGGCCGGTGGGAGCGGCCCGCCCGGCGGGCCAGCTCGGCGGCGCGCCGCAGGTCGGCGGCCGCTCCGTCCGCGTCACCCGCGCGAAGCACGGTGCCCGCCCGCCGGCAGAGCACGTCCACCATCTCCTCCAGCGCGCCGAGCTGCTCGTGCAGATCGAGGGCGCCGGCCCACATCTCCCGGGCTCGCGCCCGGTCGCCTCTCCAACTGGTGATCGTCCCCAGCCACTCGAACCCCTGCGCCATCCCCCAGCGCTCGCCGGCGGCCTGGAAGCCCACCAGGCTCGCCGCGAGCAGCCGTTCGGCCTCGGCCACCTCGCCTCCGAGCAGGCTCATCGTCCCCTGTCCCAGCAGCACGACCGCCCGGCCCCACGGGTCGGAGCCGAACTGCCGCGTCCGGACCGACCCCGGCTCCGGCGGCCCGGCCACCATCCCCCACATGACCGCCGCGAACGGATATCGGAGTTCGTGCCCGAGCGACCCCATGATCTCGGCGGCCCGCGACCACTGCTCGGGCAACACGTCCGGCACGGCGGCGAGCACGCAGAGGACGTACTCCTCCTCCAGGCCCGGCGGTGGTTTCGCCGCCGCACCGCCGAGCCGTACCAGCAGGTCGAGGGCGGACGCCGTCGCCTGCCCGCGCCGCCCGCTCAGCCACCGGTACGCCGACAGGGCGGCGATCAGTCGCAGCGCCGTCTCCGGATCCGCCGGTACGGCATGGCGCAACGCGGCGTCGAAGTTGCTGTGCTCGGCGGAGAGCCGGGCCAGCCAGTCGAGCTGCGCGGCCCGCCGCAGCCAGGGGTCGGCGCGCCGCGCCAGGTCGAGGAAGTACGCGGCATGGGCGTCGCGCAGCCGCCGCTCCTCCCCCGCCTCCGCCAGCCGTTCCGCGCAGAACAGCCGGATCGTTTCGAGCATCCGATAGCGGCCGCCGCTCGCCTCGACGAGGGACTTGTCCACCAGGTCGGCCAGCACCTCGGCGGGCCCGCAGATCCGCTCCACCGCCTCCAGCGACGCGCCGCCCGAGAACACGGAGAAACGCCGGGCCATCGCCCGCTCGTCGGCGCTGAGCAGGCTCCAGCTCCACTCCACCACCGCGTGCAGCGTCCGGTGGCGTTCGGACGCGGTGCGGTCGCCGCGCGACAGCAGCGCGAATCTACCGTGCTCGCCCAGCCGCGCGGCGATCTCCGCCACCGTGAACGAGCGGACCCGCGCCGCCGCCAGCTCGATGGCGAGCGGCAGCCCCTCCAGAGCCGCGCAGATCTCGACGACCTCGGGCGTCATCGTGAAGCCCGGCCGTACGGCGGCGGCCCGGTCGGCGAACAGCCGTACGGCGGGGTAGGCCGCGGCCCGGTCGAGGTCCGCCTCCGGCGGAGCCACGGCCAACGGCCTCAACGGAACGAGCGTCTCGCCGGTGAGCCCGAGCGGCTCGCGGCTGGTGGCCAGGACGGCGAGCCCCGGGCAGTCGTCGAGCAGGCGGCGGACCAGGACGGCGGCTGCGGCGATCACGTGCTCGCAGTTGTCCAGGACGATCAGGAGCTCACGGTCCGCGAGCGCGGCGGCGATCCGGTCGGCGGCGTCGAGGCGCCCGGCGTCCGGCGACCGCAGCCCCGTCTCCCGCAGGCCGAGGGCGCCCAGGACGGCCTGCGGGACCTGGCCGCCGCCGTCGAGCGGCGACAGATCGACGAAGCGGACGTCCCCGCCCCGGCGGCGGGCCGTCTCGATCGCCAGCCTGGTCTTGCCCGCGCCTCCGGGACCGGTCAGCGTGATCAGCCGGGCGTCCCGGAGCGCGCCGAGCCGCTCCAGCTCCGCCGCCCGGCCGACGAAGCTGGTGAGCTGCGCGGGCAGCCCGCGGCCCGCCACCCGCTCCGGGCGCTGCTCGGCTCCCCGCAGGATCGCCAGGTGGATCTCGGCCAGTTCGGGCGAGGGGTCGGCCCCGAGCTCGTCGGCGAGCAGCCGCCTGGCCTCCTCGTACACGGCGAGCGCCGCCGCCTGCTGGCCCGACGCGTGCAGCGCCCGCATGAGCTGTCCGCGCAGCCGCTCACGCAGCGGGTACGCGGCCACAAGCTCCCGCAGCTCGGCCGTCGAGGCGCCCTCGGGAAGGGCCAGCTCGGCCTCGACGAGATCTTCCCGCGCCTCCAGCCGCGCCTCCTCAAGGCGGGCCGTCCGCGGTGGCGCGAAGGAGGCGTCGCCGACGTCGGCCAGCACGGGACCCCGCCACAGCGCCAGCGCGTCCCGGAGCGACCTCGCCGCGTGTTCGTGGTGACCGGCGGCCAGCAGCCGACGTCCCTCGCGGGCGAGCCGCTCGAAGCGGTGGGCGTCCACGTCCTCGGGATCGACGGCGAGCCGGTAGCCGCCGCCGTGGAACTCGATCAGGCCGGGCGGCAGGGCGCGCCGGAGCCGGGAGACGTGCGCCTGGATCGCGTTGGCCGCGCCCGCGGGCGGGTCGTCACCGTACTGGCCGTCGATCAGCCGGTCGATCCCGACCGGCCGCCCGGCGTCGAGCAGCAGCATCGCCAGAAGCGCGCGCGGCCGCGCCCCGCCGACGGAGACGGGTTCCCCCTCGGGCGTCCGCACCCGTAGCGGCCCAAGGATGCCGAACTGCACGACGCCGATTCTGCCGCATTCCACTTGTTTCCGGGCGAGCGGCTTTCCCCCGGCCCAGCTACTCGGCCGCCCTCACCTCCTCCCTGCGGCCCAGCTACTCGACCGCCTTCACCTTTCCCGCGGGCCGCCGGAGGACCGCGTCGGCGGCTGCCGATCTACGTCCCCGCATCTGCCGATATGTCAGGACGGTGCGGAAGCGGGCGGACTACGCTCCCGTCCATGAGCGCTACATGGGACCCCGCGGCGGCAGGTGTACTACGGCTTCCCTCGGGGCGACTTGTTCGCGGCCGGGGACTCAGCCGCCCGCTTCCGGAGGGTCCGACACCCGACTTCGCCCTCTACTTGCTGGGCAAGGAGCCGCCTCAGGTGACCTGGGAGGCCCGCTGGCTGCGCTGGCCGGACTTCTGGCTGCCATCCGACCGTACGGAGACCGCCAAGGCGCTGCGTGAGGCATGGGAGCGGGCCGAGACCGAGCGCGTCGAGATCGCCTGCTTGGGCGGCAGGGGGCGCACCGGCACGGCGCTGGCGTGCCTCGCCGTACTCGACGGCGTGCCGGGCGGCGAGGCGGTCGCCTACGTGCGGGAGCACTACGCGCCGAGCGCCGTGGAGACTCCGTGGCAACGCCGCTTCGTCACCCGCTTCCGCGCCTCGTAGCGTTCGCGCCGCCGCCGTGCCACGTACTCCTCGATCACGGCCGTAATCGTGGAATCGACGCTCTGCCCGTCGTCACCGGCTATCCGCTCAATCTGCGCATACGTCTCGTCGGAGAGGCTCAATCTGATCTCAGCCATGCGGGAATGGTACGAGCCGCGCGATATCCCTTTCCGCCCGTTTAATCGGCCCCGGTGCGCGGATTTCCCCACATAACGCCGACCTGGCGGCAAGAGGGTTTCACCTCCGAGAAGTGGACAGGATGTGTCCGCTTCTCCGGGTACATTGCGGCTTATGCCGAAGACGTCCGCGCGACTGCTGGCGCTGCTCTCCCTGCTCCAGACGCGCCGGGACTGGCCGGGGCAGGAACTGGCCGGGCGACTGGAGGTCAGCCCGCGCACCGTGCGCCGCGATGTCGACCGCTTGCGAGAGCTCGGCTACCCGATCGTGACCACCAAAGGCCCGGACGGAGGCTACCGGCTCGGCGCCGGCACGGAGCTGCCGCCACTGCTGTTCGACGACGACCAGGCCGTCGCCCTCGCTGTCGCCCTCCAGACCGCCGCCGCCACCGGCGCGGGAATCGAGGAAGCCGCGACACGCGGGCTGAGCACCGTTCGGCAGGTCATGCCGGCACGGCTGCGCCATCGCGTCGACTCCCTCCAGGTCACCGCCGTCGAACGCCCGGGGACCCGGCCGAACCCGCAGGCCGACCCGCAGGTTCTCGTGGCCGTCAGCGCCGCCGTCCGCGCCCGCGAAGTACTGCGCTTCGACTACACCCTCGTATCCCCGGCGGAAGCCGACGCCGATCCCGCCGGGCCCCCGCCCCGCCGGGTGCAGCCGCACCACCTCATCACCTGGGGCGGACGCTGGTACCTCGTCGCCTGGGATCTCGACCGGGACGACTGGCGCACCTTCCGCGTCGACCGGATCACCCCGCGCACTCCCACGGGACCCCGCTTCACCCCGCGCGAACTGCCCGGAGGAGACGTGGCCGCCTTCGTCACCGCCAGGTTCCACGGCTCCGACCGCCCCGGGGACTGGCCCTGCCGTGGCGAGGTGGTCCTCGATCTCCCCGCCCACGTCGTGTCCGCCTACACCCGCGACGGAGTCGTCGAAGAACTCGGCCCCGACCGCTGCCGCCTCGTCATGGGCGCGTGGTCATGGCCCGCGCTGGCCGCCACCATCGGCAGATTCGACGCCGGCATCCAGGTCGTCGGGCCGGCCGAACTCAAAGACGCCTTCGCGTACCTCGCCCACCGCTTCGCCGACGCCGCGACCGGCGAACCGGGCTGACCGCGCCATGACGGCGCGGGACGCGGACGCGTCGGCGAGTCGACGTCGTCGGCGTTCCCGCCGGTCCTCGATATGGCGGCGGTCGATCGCGCGGGTGCGGCCGGGGCGTTCAGCAGGGAGAGGCGGTGATCTGTACGCGGTCGCTGTCGTGGTCGGAGAGGAACGCCGCCAGCGCCCGACCCTGCTCGGCCACCGCGGCGCGGTCGGCGTGGGAGAAGCGGCGCAGCGGGGTGATGACCACGGTGCCGGCCTGGACGGTCCAGGTCGCGGCGACCCGGCCGTCGAGGAGAACGACGCGTTCGCCGGCGACCGACAGGCCGCGGTGGGCGTCGTCGATGATGCGGGTGCGGTCGTGGTAGCCGAGGATCGCGTTGTCGAAGGCCGGCAGGAAGCGGACCGGCACAGGGGTGTCGGGGTCGGGGCGGGGCGCGTCGGGGAGATCGAGGAGTTCGCGGCCGCGTTCGTCCCGGAAGGAGATCAGTTCGTCGCGGATCGCGGCGACCGCGGCCGGGAGCCCGGTGAGGCCGGACCAGGCGCGTAGGTCGGCGGTGGCCGCGGGGCCGTAGGCGGCCAGATAGCGGCGGACCAATTCCTGGCCGACCGGGTCGGAGCCGTCGGGGGCGGGCGGGTCGACCGCGCGGCCCAGCCAGAAGGAGATCGGGACGTTGCGCACGCCCGCCTTGGTGCGCCACAACCCGCGGGGTGGCAGCTGCACCATCGGGATGAGGGCGGCGACCAGCATCTCACCCAGCGCCCGCGGGCCCGGCCCCGGCCAGCGCTCGGCGAGCGCCCGCGCGAGCTCGCCCATCGAGCGGGGCTCGTCGTCGGACATCACCTCCAGGCCCGCCGCGGCGAGCTCGTCGAGGTCCACCCCGTCGAGCTCGCGGCGATAGGTCCCGAGGACCCGCCCGCGCAGCATGCCGTCGTGGCGGGCGCGCCAGGCCAGAACGTCGTCGGCGGCCAGCAGGTGGACGGTGCGGCGCATGAGGTGGGTCCGCACGACGCTTCGGCCGATCAGCAGCTTCGAGAGGTCCGCCGGATCGAAGGCACCCAGCCGCGACCAGAGCCCGACGAACGGCTCCTGCGGCTCCTGGGCCTGCAGGCCGCACAGGTGCGTGACCGCATCGAGGACCGGCATGTCGGCGTGGTCGAGCAGCAGCTGGCGGGCGAGCGTGGCGCGGTTGAGCGCCCGGGTGTCCAGGACGGTCATCGGCTCACGCCGCCGCTCGATCGCCGGCCGACCGTCGGCGTGGTGTCGTCGTGGTCGAGGTTCCCGGCCTGGCCGGACATCATGGTGCCCTGGATTCCGGTCCGGCCCAGTGCGCGCGTCTTCACTGCTACGTCCTTGCCTTCGAGTCGCATGGTGGTCTGGCGGGAGCCGGCGGCGTCATGACGGAACGCATGGTGGCGGCTCCACGGAACACGCTCCTGGCCGCACCGGCCACCGGTCGGCGTTGAACGCCGTCGTCGGAGCGTCGCCCGGGCGGCGGACGCCCGCCCGCCCAGGCTCTGATCGTCAGGACGCCTGGTACTCGCTGACGACGTCCACGACCCAGGTGACGCCGAACCGGTCCTTCAGCATCCCGTACAGGGGCGCCCACTGCGCAGGCCCCAGCGGCTGCAGCACGGTCGCGCCGTCGGAGAGCTTCTCCCAGTACGCGGTGACCTCCTCGGCCGCTTCGCCCCGGACCGAAACGAAGAACGCGTTCTCTCCCTGGTTCCACGGCATGCGCGAGGGCACGTCGTAGGCCATCACGCGGAAGCCGCCGGCAGCGGCCACCTGGCCCCACATCACATGGTCGGCCTCGGACGGATCCTGGACGTTTCCGGCGTCCTTGTAGGTGACCATGACCACGTCCCCGCCGAACACGGACTGGTAGAACGTGAGTGCGGCGCGGGCGTCACCTCGGAAGTTCAGGTGGGTCACGGCGTTGACGGACATGATGGCTCCTTGTTTTTCGGTTCACCGTGCCTGGGCGATCGGACGGATCCTGGTCCGACGGCCCGCACGGCTGCCTGGCCCTGCTCAGGGAGCACATTGGCAGGAGAAGCGGCCAGGTAGTGGCCGCTTCTCCGGGCGATATCGCGTTGCGTGGCGGGTCCAGGTGCTTCCGCCCCCAGCCGCCTCGCGCTCGAGCGGCTTACGGAACGCCGTCAGCGGCGCTGACGCAGGTCAAGGACATAGGTGATCCCGGGTCGGCCGTCCAGCAGGGTCTCACCCGTCGGTACGAACCCCGTACGCTCCAGGACCGCCCGCGACCCCGCGTTGTCCAGCGCCGCGGCGGCGCGCAGGCCTGTCAGGCCGTACGTCGTGACCGCCAGATCACACACCTGACGAACTCCTGACGTCGCCAGGCCGCGACCGGTCGCCTTCTCCGCGACCCGGTATCCCAGTTCAGCGGTTCCGTCCGAAACATCGACGAGATTCATTCGTCCCAGCACTTCACCGTCATCTCCGACCAGCACGTGAAAGAGGATCAGCCCCGCTTCCTGCTCGACGAGCAGAGCCTCGTGCCTCGCCGCGAAATTCGCGAAATAGTCGTCGCCCCGATCGGGCACCGACGCCGCGAAATACGCACGGTTCTCGATCTCGAACGCGAGCAGGGCCGAGGCGTGGTCAGGTCGCAGGAGCTGAAGTTCGGGCATAGAGGGACCCTATTGGCGCGATCGGGAGAGCGGTACCGCCGCTGCCGGGGGCTGTGCTGCGCTCAGCTGTTCGCGCGGATGGTCTTGTTGATCCAGTCGCTGTAGGCGGGCACGTTGGTGTAGAGGCCGGGACCCTGCTCGCAGGAGGGGCTCTTGGCGCCTGGGCCGGAGGTGACGCCGATCAGCTCCCACCTGTTGTTGCGGCCGCGCTGGATCTGGGGGCCGCCGGAGTCGCCGTTGCAGGCCATGGCCTTGGGCTTCTGGCTGACGGTGCACAGGCGGGTGTCATCGGCGAAGCCGGGGCCGCACTCGGAGACTGCGCCACGCCGGGTGTCGAGCTGGCGCAGCTTCTTGGCCATCTTCCACTCAGCCGGGTTGGTGCTGAACTTGGTGATGCCGAAGCCGAGGATCCGGGTCGGCGTGCCGGGCTTGCCCGCCTGCTCGGCGATCTTGATGGGCTTGATGCTGACCGGGCGGTCCAGGCGGACCAGCGCGATGTCGTTCTTGTTGGGTGAGTTCTGGGCGTAGTCCGGGTGCAGGAACGCCTGCGCGATCTTGCGGACGGTTCCGCCGGACTTGCGCTTGTCACTGCCGATCCGCACCGTCCCCTTCGGGATCGAGCCGATCTCCATGTCGAGGCAGTGCGCGGCGGTCACGACCCACTGCGAGTCGATCAGGGCCGCGCCGCAGTTACCGTCCGTCAGGCCCATGAGCGGGGCCGTGGTCGGGATGGTCGCCATGAAGGGGTAGGACTCGGTGGACGTGGAGCCGTTGATGATCGCTCCGGCGCTCCCGGCGGTGACCGCGAGACAGGAAGCGCCGGCCAGTGCGACGACGGCGGAGCGGGAGACGATACGGCGGAACGAGGTGGTGCCGGACACGGGCGAGCCCTTCATTGGTTGTTTGTGACGTTATGAAGCTATATGTCCGACTTCGCCGAGGTGATCATGCCAGCAGGCCAACACGCGGTAGGGATGACCCCACCAGAGCAGGGCAGAACCACGGGTCGCCCCCGAACCCCGGCTCACCCTCGGTGAGGTCTATCGCTTCGAGGCGATCCGCGCACCACAGGGAGGGCGCCACTCCTCCGCCCATACCGAGCCGGCCGACTGACCGGGGCCACCTCCCCAGACCCCGTTATGCTCACGCAATGGAAAGGATCTTTCCCGCCAAGCTCGGCAAGGGCGACACGATACGAGTGGTGGCGCCCGCCAGATCCCGCGCGATGGTGACCGAGCACGACCACACCGACATCATCGAACGTCGATTCGCGAAGCTCGGCCTGAACGTGTCCTATGGCCGTCACGTCGATGAGCGGGACCCGCTCGACTCCTCCAGCGTCGCCTCCCGAATCGCCGACCTCCATGACGCCTTCGCGGACCCGTCGGTATCGGCGATCCTGACGGTTATCGGCGGCTACAACTGCAACGAACTCCTGCCCTTCCTGGACTGGGAGCTCATCCGCGACAACCCGAAGATCCTGTGCGGCTACTCCGACATCACCGCCCTGCAGAACGCCATCCTGGCCCGAACCGGTCTCGTCACCTATTCAGGGCCGCACTGGTCGACATTCGGGATGCGCGATCACTTCGACCAGACCCTGCGATGGTTCACCGCCGTCATGTTCGACAGCGCCCCGGTCGCCCTTGCCCCCTCGGCGGTCTGGAGCGATGATCTCTGGTTCCTCGACCAGGACCAGCGCGAACCGATCCCGAACGAAGGGTGGTGGCCCATCCACCCCGGCACGGCCGAAGGGCGGATCGTAGGCGGGAATCTCTGCACGCTCAACCTGCTGCAAGGCACCCCTTACATGCCGTCTCTCGACGACGCGATCCTGATCGTGGAGGACGATTTCGAATCCCACCCCGAGACCTTCGCGCGAGACCTGACATCTCTGCTCCAGCTTCCCGACGCCGTCAACATCCGGGGATTGGCGATCGGACGCTTCCAGAAGGAGAGCCACATGACTCGCTCGCTGCTGGAGCAGATCATCGGCACTCAGCCGCCGCTGGCGGGCATCCCGGTACTCGCCAACATCGACATCGGGCACACCCACCCCTTGGCCACCTTCCCCATCGGGGGCGAAGCCCAGTTGACCGTCACCGGCGAAGAGGCGAGCCTCACGCTGCGACACCACTGATCACGCCGGCCAGTTCGCGTACCAGGCGCCCGGCCCGTTGTCGGCTCGACTGCGCCGGATTGGCCAGTTCGGGAAGCGCGCTGCCAACTCTTCAGGCTCCGTCCCGCACCGCACGCATGACCCCGGGGCGGCGCTCGGGATGTTCAGGCAGCGACCCTGGTCACAGCAGGTCGCTGCCCGACTTGTAGATCTTGGCCAGCGCGATCATCAGCTGGCGGCGCTCAGCCTCGGTCAGGTCGGCGGTGACCTCTTCTTCCAGGCTGCGGCGCTCGGCCTCGACCGGCTCCCGAAGCGCCCGGCCCTCGTCAGTCAGCCAGAGTCGGACCAGTCTGCTGTCGCGCTCGTCGCGGCGACGGGTCAGCAGGCCCACGGCGCTCATCCGGGTGGCCATTTTGACGACGGTAGGCGTGGTGACATGCAGCGCGGCGGCGATCTCGCCGGGCGTACTGCCATCGCGTTCCCACAGCACCGCCAGCAGGCGATCCTGCCCCTGATGCAGGCCGTGGCGGCGCATGGCGGTCTCGGCCAGCGCACGCAGCACCTTCGTCGTTTTGCCGTGCAAGTCAAGGAACTCGGGCACCGCCACCTCCGGACAGCAGGTCGATTGACGGCTAATCATTAACCGGCTAGCCTTCCGTGGCAGCAGATCATTAGACGGCAAACGACTAGGAGTCTCGATGATACTGGTGACCGGAGCCACCGGCAGAATCGGCCGCGAGCTGGTCAGGGAGCTAGACGCGGGAAATGCGGAGTTCCGCATCCTCATCCGCGACCCGACCCGCGCGGCCGACCTCCCCGCACGCGCCGAACGCATGGTCGGCGACCTGGACAAACCCGCGACGCTTACCCCCGCTTTCGACGGCGTCGACCGGCTGTTCCTGCTTACCCCGGGCATCGGCATCGACCAGGCCGCCAACGCCATCACGGCCGCCCGCGCCGCCGGAGTGCGCCACATTGTGCTGTTGTCGTCCATCTGGGCCTTCGGCGATCCGGTGCCCGCCATGGGCCGTTGGCACTACGAGCGCGAGCAACTCCTCCGCATGTCCGGCATACCTGCCACGATCCTGCGTCCCGGCGGCTTCACGACCAACGCCCTGGAGTGGGTGCCGTCCATCCGAAAGGAGGGGTTCGTCCTCGACGCGATCGGGCCGGGCCGGGCCGCGCCGATCGATCCGGCCGACATCGCCGCCGTCGCCCGCCTCGTACTGACCGAAGACGGCCACGACGGGCAGACCTATATCCTCACCGGCGACGAGGCGCTCACCATCGCCGAACAGGTCGAGATCATCGCCGCCACCATCGGCCGTGACATCGAAGTCCGCGCGGCGGCCTCCCCTGAAGAGATCGTCCGGTCGCGCTACCCCGACGGCGCGCCGAAGCCCCTTGCCGACGCGATCCTCGAAGGCGCCGCGATCATGCGCGCGGACACGACCGGAGTCCGCACCGACACCGTGCGACGCCTGCTCGGCCGCCGCCCCCGCACCTTCGCCGAGTGGTGCGCCCGAAACGCCGACGCCCTGCGGCTCGACAACGAAACCGAGTAGCACAAGCGGCTGACGGCCCGAAGGCGTACGGCGACGCCACCGGACACACCTTCCTGATCTCGGTGTTCATCGCCGCACTGTCCCTCAAGCCGATCAAGCCGTACGAGAGCGTCGATCTGGGCGCGCCCGCCACGGCGAAGAAGGAGCATGCCGGTCTACAGTCACCGCATGCCCGCAGATCCATTCGGTTCCCCCCGGCGTTGGTTCGAGAGGTTCGCTGCGGCATGAGCATCATCGCCGCCGAGGCCATCCGTACCGACCGGCTGCTACTTCTGCCGCTGCGCGTCGACCACGCCGAGGAGATGGCCGTGGTGCTGTCCGATCCCGACCTGCACACCTTCATCGGCGGGTCACCGGCCGGCGCGGACGCGCTGCGCTCCCGCTACCAGCGCATGCTCGCCGGCTCGCCCGACCCCGCGGTCTCCTGGTGCAACTGGGTCATCCTGCTCCAGGAGCGGGAATGCCTGACGGGAACCGTCCAGGCGACCATCGCCCCCTCCGCCGACGGCCTCGTCGCGGAGATCGCATGGGTAGTGGGCACTCCCTGGCAGCGCCGAGGCATCGCCGGTGAGGCGGCCAGGGGGCTCGTCGCCTGGCTCGGCGGGAAGCCGGTGCGAAGCGTCATCGCCCACATCCATCCGGACCATGAGGCGTCCGCCGCCGTCGCCACCACCGCCGGGCTCACGCCCATCGACCAGTGGCAGGACGGCGAGATCCGTTGGCGCCTGGATCTCGAACGCTGACTCCGCGTTCATCGAATTCGCCCGCATGACCGCGGTGCCGTGCCAGATGGGACAGGGCCGCGGCGGGGTTCGAGGCACGGTCCACGGTGGGTGCCCCCGAGCAGCGCGCCGCAGCCGGGCTCGACACGGCCGGGGACATCGCCGACACGAGGGAGACCTTCTCCCTCACACGGGGGAGCGCCGAGATCGCTCTCCTCGGCGATTACTCCGACGCCCGGAAAATCCAGGATTGGAGGCAACCGATCCGAAGGAGCCCCCTGATGAACCCCCGTATCGCATTCGTCGCAGCACCGCTTCTCGTCCTGGCGTACGGAGTGATCCGGATTCTGGACGGACTGGACGGTGTCCGCGGTCCCGGCCTCGCCTGGACTTCCGGCCATCTCGCCTTCATCGGGGCCCTGGCCCTGTTCGTCCCTGTCTCCTGGCACATGCGCCGTCTGGCGGGACGGGGCACCCTGTCGACCGTGAGCACCGTGATCGGGTTCGTCGGGTCGCTGGCACTCCTCGCGCAGTTCGTCATCGACATCGCGGTCAGCTTCATGGCCACCGACCGCGCCGGCATGGACGCCATGTTCACCCAGATCCAGGCCGTCCCCGGCGTCCCCTTCGCGGTCTACAACGTGGTGCCGATTCTCTTCTACGTCGGCCAGCTCGCGCTCATCGTGCAGCTCACCGTCCAGCGTCACGTCAAGATCTGGGTCCCGTTCGTGTACGTGCTCAACATCCTCATGCCGCTTGTGGGCAAGGACCTCATCCCGGTCGGAGCGATCCTGATGCTCGTGTCCCTCATCCCGATCATCGGTCAGGTCTCCCGTACCACTGAGCCTGCCCCCGCCGTCCCCGCCGCCGCCTGACGCGCGCCGTGCGGTCGCTTCCCCTGGCGCCTCGACGCTCCGGCCGGAACGTCGAGGCGCCAGTGCCGATGCGCCGGCGACGATCGTTCTCGGCATGGAAGACCGCGAAAAGCCCCGTCTCTCCCCTCGCCGTGGCGATCGATCGGCACGGCGGGCAGCTCAAGACCCTCATGGCACGACGCTCGCACTCTCCGCGTTCAGTAGTGCTCGCCGCGGTAGGGGTGGGTCTGCACTCCGATGCCCGAGGCCCACGGCTCTCCGTGATCACCCGCGCTGATGTCCCCTGCGGTCAACTCGTCCGGGCACGTTGCCCCACGCGCTTGAGCATCCGCCGCAAGCGCTACCCCCGGCTGGTTCGTTGCCGGGCGACCGCCTCGTTAACGTCACCGAGGAAGCGCTCGATGGTCGCCTGATCCGCGGCGTCGAACCGTCCCATGACGGCGACGATCTCATGGATGAGCGGACCGAAGAAGCTCCATCCGAGCGCGACGGCGCTCTCATCCACTTTCAGCAGCACGCGCCGACGGTCTTGGGTGTCGCGTTCCCGGCGCACATGACCGAGTCTTTCCAGACGGTCGATCACCGCCGTGGTGCCCGCGGAGTTGAGGCCGAGGTGTGCCCCCAGGATTCCCGGGGTGGCGGGCGGGCCCGTGCGGGCGGCATCCAGGAGGCAGATGAGCGCACGCACATCGGTCGGATGGAGGGCGTGCCGGGCGGCGAATCCCTCCCCGATCCGGTCGAGTTCCACGGTGATCGCACGCAGCAAGTGCACCACTCGCATCCCGGCGTCCTGTTCGTGCACGTCGTTCGCCACCTTGCCTCCGTCCCGGCAACCGTCACATTGACAATATCTCGTTCAGCGAGATTATTGATGGGCGAGCTATTTGCCGAGGTGAGGCATGTCCGATGACCGTCACGGTGCGAACGCGGCCTTCCTCGCCGCCTATGACGCGGTTCTGGCGCGTTGGCCGGTCCAGGTCGAAGCGATCGACCTGCCGTCGGCGTACGGCATGACGCGGGTGAACGCGTGCGGGCCTACGGACGGCCCGCCGCTGATCCTCTTACACGGCGGTGGCACCACCGCGGCGACGTGGTTCGCCAACGTCGCCGAGCTCGCACGCCGGCATCGGGTGTACGCCGTGGACCGCATCGGCGAGCCGGGACGGAGCATCCGGGGCGAACAGCCCCCTCGCAATGTCCCCGACCTGCTCGACTGGCTGGACGGGGTGCTCGACGGGCTCGGGATCGAGAGCGCCGCCGTGTGCGGGCACTCCTACGGCGGATGGATCGCCCTGACGTACGGCCTCCACGCGCCCCAGCGGGTCCGGCAGCTTGTTCTCCTCGATCCGACGCAGTGTTTTGGAGGATTCCGGGTTGGATACCTTTTGCGCGCGCTGCCGTCTCTCATCCAGCCGACGGCTTCGCGCGCGCGTGCCTTCCTGGCGTGGGAGACCGACGACGCGGAAGCCGACCCCGCCTGGCTATGGCTGTACGGCCTGGCCGCGGAGTTCCCGGATGTGAAAGTCGTGACCGGGAAGCGGCCCGAGCCCGGACTGCTGCGCGCACTCACGACGCCGGCCCTGGTTCTCCTCGCCGGACGCAGCAGGGCCCACATTCCTCGCCGCGTCGCATCCGCTGTGGCGCGTCTCCTGCCCCACGCGGAGACCGCGGTGCTGCCGGGTCTCTCCCACCACGCGATGCCATGGCACGAAGCCGCCGACCTCAACACCCGCGTCGTCGATTTCCTCGACAGGACAGCGACGTGAGGGACCCCGAACAGTCCTGAGGCCGCGTCCAGCCATGAGCTTCCCGCATCCGCCGCACCGTCCGACCGCGCCACTCGCGTACGTGACCAGAGGCAGGGCGGCGTCCGGAACTCGGTGCAAATGAGCGGGCATGACATGTCATGTTGGCACCGGGCCGGGGAAGTACGGGTTCTCGATCAGCCCGATCAGGGACCGTCTTGGACTGATCAGCGCGACGAAATCGAGTCGGTGAACCCTGTCCGCCCGACCGATCAGCACGTCGTACTCGCTCCACGCCTCCCGAGGCAGTCCCTCCCGGTACTTCTGCGCGGGAACAACAACCTCCAACCTGCCCCCCACTTCCACGACCGCTCGGGCGAAGATCTGATCAGCACCATCCGCCAGGCAGGACAGGCCGATCACGTCTGTTACGTCGTCAAGGGCTCTCTTCAGTTCGGCCTCAACGAGAGCGGCGATGGCCCGGGGCAGTCCGCGGTGGCCGGAGATGGCGATACGAGGCTGGTCCTCATCTCTACAAGAGGGTGGCGCGACGCCTGTCGTCGAAGGCACGAACGCCGCTGGTGATCGGTCCGGTGCAGTTCCTGCGGAAGTGCCGACGAGAGCACGGCGCTCGGGAACAAAGGGCCAGGAATCATCCCCTGGCAATATCCCGCATGACCTTCTGTTCCAGGCGGAGAAGTAGGCGCCCTGGTGGGCTCGCATCGCTCGTGATCAAAGGCAAGGATGATCGTCATGCCCACCCACCCCCAACCAATCCTGCGCAACTCGGCCCGCGTCCTACTCGTCGACGATCATGACCGGGTCCTGCTGTACCGCGCACTGAGGTCCATCAAAGACCCCTACTACGCCTGGTACACCCCCGGTGGAGGCATCCAGCCCGGGGAGACACCGAGCGTGGCAGCCGCACGAGAACTCCGTGAAGAGATTGGCCACGAGGTCGCCCCCGATGCCCTCGGATCGGTCGTGGCCACGGGCTCGGGCGACTGGATCCGCTACGACGGCGCGCCGATGCGCTCTGAGCACTCCTTCTTTTTCCTACGCGTGCCGACCCTACAGGTGGACCCCTCAGGCATGGAGAAGCACGAACGCTCCCTGCTGGATGTCTTCCGCTGGTGGACAGCGGCCGAACTGTGCGTCACCGACGAATGCGTGCTTCCCACCGACCTGGCCAACCTGCTGGAGTACCTGCTGAGCGGCGAGGTCCCGCCCAAGCCGGTGGTCATGTCCTGGGATCGGTAGGTTGCGCGGCCCCACACATCTCTGCCCTGATCACCTCGGATGATGCTATGGCCTGTCTCTGCTCCCGTACTTGGGCTGGGAAAAGATCGGGGACTGGTTGTCGCGGCTCCGACAGCGCACACCTGAAACCTAGAAGCCCCTCGCCTGTATTCACGGACTCGCCGACCCTGACAACGTCCGTCCGCGGGCTGTCTGGGCTGTGACAGTCCCGGCGGGCCTCAGGCAGCCTCAGGAGCCAAGGTCCTGGACGAGCGTCGGGATGAACTCGCAGGCCCGCTCGTTGAGGCGGAGCACGAACCCGGTGATCAGTTCGAGCTGGTCGTCGTCGTATGCGTCCGCCACCGACGCGAACGACGCCGCGACCCGCCCGAAGATCTCCCCGAGCGCCGCCTCGTGCCGACCGGTCGAGCGTACGAGGACCTTGCGGCGGTCGGCCGTGTCCCTGTGCCGCTCGATGAAGCCGCCGCGCTCCAGCCGGTCGAGGAGCGCGGTCACGGCCGAAGTGCTGAGGCCCGTCAGCTCGGCCAACCGTCCCGCCGTGAGCTCCTTCTCGTGTCTGGCCAGGTTGAGGCACTTCAGGTCGGTGGGCCCGAGACCGAAGTGGGCGGCGATGGCCTGATGCATGATCACGCCATGCGCGGCGTTGTCCTGCGTCGCCTCGGCTAGCGTCCGCAGAACCTCGGCTCGACGACCCATTGACATCCGCACTCCAACGCGTACTATCTCGAATTATCTCGATACATCGAAATTTCCTACACTTCGAACAAAATTAGCACAGAGGAGGCGAGCATGAGAGGCGAGATCCCAGTGCTGATTGTGGGAGCGGGCCTCGCGGGGCTGTCCACGGCCGCGTTCCTCGGCGTCCACGGCGTGCCGTCGGTCGTCGTGGAGCGGCATCCGGGGCTGTCCACCCAACCCAAGGCCAGGGGTCAGATGCCGACGACCATGGAGGCCCTGGCCACCGCCGGGATCGCCGAGCGGTTCACCCACGCCGCTCCGCCGGGCGGGGACAGGAGCGTCATAGTCATCGCGGAGACCGTCACCGGCCCCGTCCTGAAGGACTTCGTCCGCGAGATGCCCGACTTCTCCCGGCTGTCTCCCGCGCCGTTCGCCGCCGCGAGCCAGGAACGGGCCGAGCGAATCCTGACCGGCAAAGCGGCCGAGCTGGGCTCCGACATCAGGTTCTCGACCGAGCTGGTGTCGTTCCGCCAGGACGATGAGGCGGTGATCGCCGAGCTTCGCGACACCGCGACGGGGGAGCGGCGGTCAATCACGGCGCGGTACCTGGTCGGCGCCGACGGTCACAAGGGCGCAATCCGCGATATGGCCGCCATACCGGTCCACGGGCGCCGGTCGTCACGGCCGGCGCGAACGATGTTCCTGCAGTTCGAGGCCGACCTCGACGTGGCGCTGCGAGGCGAGGCGTTCGGGCTCTTCTACCTGCAGAATCCGGCGCTGCCCGCCCGGGCGGCGACGGTCGTGACCACCGACTACCCGGGCCGCTACGTCCTGGCCGCCCCGTTCGAGCCCGGTGACGATCCGGACGCCGAGCAGCTCGTGGACGTCGTCCGCGCCGCCTGCGGCGTACCCGACCTGGACGTGGAGATCCTGGAGATCGCCTGGTCGTCCTCGGGAGAGCACGTCACCCGGGTCGCGGACTCCTTCCAGGCCGGGCGGGTCCTGCTGGCCGGCGACGCTGCGCACCTCATGCCCCCGACCGGAGGGCAGGGCGGGAACGCCGCCGTGATGGACGGTTACCACCTCGCCTGGAAACTTGCCGCCGTCCTGTCCGGCACCGCCGGACCCGGCCTGCTCGCGAGCCACGACGCCGAGCGCCGGCCGTACGCCGACGCGCTGGCCGAGCAGCAATACGCCAACCTGATCCAGCGCCAGTCTCCCCACCTGCGCGACGGGACGGAGGCCGAGATCCTGGATCCGGCGGTGGGGCTGTTCGGCTACATCTGCCCATCCGGAGCCTTCGTGCCCGAGGACGGCGACCGGCCCCCGCTGTTCGAGAACCCGGTCACGCCGTCCGGCCGTCCTGGGTCGCGTGCCCCGCATGTACGGCTGGCCCGCGGTGGCACTCCAGTCTCGACGCGCGACCTGTTCGGGAGCGCGTTCGTCCTCCTGTCTGCCGGAGGACGACACTGGACCGGCGCCGTTGAGCAGGCCGTACGCCGGCTCGGCGTGGCCCTCGACCTCCACGTGATCGGAGACGCCGCCGGCCTTGCCGACGTGGACGGGCTGTTCCTCGCGGCGTACGGCATCACGGAGGCGGGCGCCGTCCTCGTGCGGCCGGACGGGGTCATCGCGTGGCGGTCGCGCGGCGCGGGCGACCCCGGGAACCTCGAACATGCACTGCGACACGTCCTGGACCGCCCCTGATCCGGCTCTTCTCAACCGGTCTATGTCGCCGGCCTCGCGCGTCGCGTCGCGAAACAACTGCGCCACCCGGGGTCCACACCTCGAAACCACCGATCGTCAGGACCTACCACGGCGCAGTTCGAGGGCGAGCGAGCGCAGCCACGGTTGGGCGAACGAGGGCTCCTCGGCCATCTGGCGGGCAATCCTGGTCCGTACGGTGGACGTACGGCCGACGAGGGCGACGGCCTCCGCGAGGGCGTCAAGGGTCTGGTCTTGTCGTCGGGCCGGCAGCGCGCCCGGAGTCAGCGAGTTCCCCGCGCCCTCCCCTGGAGCGCCACTGGAGCAGACAAGACTCCGGGCATGCCTGACGAAACCGCGGGATGGGGTGCTCAGATCAACGTGCGGCCGGTGTACGTCGCGGCCGATCTGTGCGGATGAGTGATCAGCAGGTGGCGTCCTATATGGCTGAGTACGCCACCAAGGGAGCAGAGGCGGCGGGATGTCGGACCGCTGGGAGGCTGACCCTTCGTGAATAGGGATCGGGGTTGCGCCGAACTACTCGTGTCCGACGTACCACTCCGAAGGAACAGCGTTCATGTCAGCTCCCCCTCAAGGCTCAGCGCCTCCGATCGAGGTCACCGACGCCCACCTGATAGAGCAATCATGCCGTCACCCCGAACGCTTCGGGGTCCTCTTTGATCGCTACTTCGACATCCTCCACCGCTATGTGCACATGCGCTTGGGCGAGTCGGCCGCGGACGACATCGCCGCGGAGACCTTTCTGCGCGCTTTCCGCAGCCGACAGCGCTACGACGTCAGTCGCCCCAGTGCTCGCGCCTGGCTGTACGGCATCGCCTCCAACCTGGTCGCCGATCATCGACGCAATGAGGCCCGGAGGTATCGGGCCCTGGCCAGAAGCGCCGAACCCTCGGATGTCGCCAGTCATGCCGACGGCGTGGTCCAGCGTGTGTCCGCGGCAATCATGCAGCCGCAACTGGCCTCCGGTCTGGCCCGGCTCTCGGCCGGAGACCGGGATGTTCTGATGCTGGTCGCGTGCGCTCAGCTCAGCTACGAGGAGGTGGCCGACGCTCTTGGCATACCTCGGGGAACGGTTGGTTCACGTCTCAACCGCGCCCGTAAGAAGCTCCGCAAGGTCATCGGTCCCTATGAGGAGGCGCTGTGATGAATGATCTCCAGACGATCAAGGCTCACCACGACAGTCTGCCGGGGCCCGCTCCCCAGGTCGCCGCACGAGCATGGGAGCGGCTGGCAGCTGAGGCTGAGGTTGAGCGGGCCGGCGGCGCTCCTCACACGCCGGCTCCGTCGCGTCCTCGACGCTCACCTGCTCCTGGCCGTGGCCGCATCGCGCTCAGGGCCAGCATCGTCATGGGCCTTGCGGCGGCAGTGACCGCAGGGGTGATCGTGGTGCGCGGAGACGATGACTCATCTCTCTTGGGGGCCCGGCCGGCCAACGCCGCGGAGCTACTTCGGTACGCGGCCGCGGTGGCGGCCGAAGAGGGCCCGCAGCCGCAGCCCAATCAGTTCGTCTACGTCGACCGTAAGGACGTCGAGTGGCGTTTCGGCGCCTCGGGTACCGAGACGTTCGAATACGCGCAGGATGTTCGCCGTGAGGTGTGGATCCCCGCCACCGACCCCGGCAAGGCCGTGACGCGCTCCACGTACGGAGAGAAGCGTGTGGGCAGCGGCCGAAGCGAGGTGGGCGGGCAACCTGCCGGAGCGGTGGAGTATCAGCGCGCCGGTCAGTGTCCCGTGGACGTTTCGCCGTCACAGGGCGTCAGCGACCTTCCCACCGACCCCGACCGGCTTCTCACGCGGATCCGCGAGGACGCGGAAGCGGTTGTCCGCGCCGAGAAGCCCGCACCGGGAGAGGCTCCTCCGAGCCGCGACCAGATCAACCGCCGGATCGAAAGAACCGTCGCGATGAAGCTCGTCTTGCTGGCCAGGAATCCCTTCGGCACTTCCCAGACTCGCGCCGTGGTCTTCAGCGCCCTGTCGAAGATGCCCGCCACGACCATGGTTCCCGAGCTCACCGATCCGGCAGGCCGCCACGGAGTGGGTGCCTCAATCAGCTACCAAGGCCCTGACGGCCAGGAACGCGAGGAACTCATCTTCGAGCCTGGGACATACAGATTTCTCGGCTGGCGGAGCTGGATGGAAATGAAGCAGGCGGACGGACGTACCAGGGAAACCATGCGCGCCGGCACGGCAATGATGACGATCAAGGTCGTCGATTCCATGCCGGAGGTTCCCAAGGACGCCGATACGCAGCCGTACTGTTATTGAGATCATGGTTGGGATCTGCGCTGGTAGTAGCAGCGGCGGGCGGTGGCCTGATGGCGGCGTCGTCGGCGTGACCAGCGCAGGACAACCAGCAAGGTCTACGGCCTCCGGCGGGTGCACACGCGAGTCCGCGATCTGCTGAACGCAGGCCCAGACCACTCGTCCACGCCGGCCGGGATCACTGTGGTGAGCCCGTCGACCGCGTCCGTGCTCTGCTCGGGGGCGGTCAGTACCCTCGCCCTCGTCGCGCCCTCGGCGAGACTGCGGGCGCCAAGATGCGGCGCCACAGACCCGGGGCTGCGGCGCCGCACCACGATCAGCCGGTGTAGGCCGGCCTGACGACGACGGGCTCCTTCGGACCCGCCGTCGCCTTGACCGTGGGCCGCTGGTCGGCCGGCGCCGGGGCGGACGTGACGGACGGCTTGGGATCGGCCGCGGCCGTGCCCGAGAAGCCTGCGAGGCCCGCGGTCAGGACCAGCACCGCGCCGATGCCCATGAGCGTGGCTTTGATCTTCATAAGGTTCCCCTGTTCTTTCAATTCGGGCCTCAGCCCTGTACGACGACCGGAGTACCGATCGCCAGGTTGTTCGCCATCCAGGTGATGTCGTCGTTGCTGATCCGGACGCAGCCGTGGCTGGCCCGCGTGCCGATGGCGGAGGGCTTGTTCGTCCCGTGGATCGCCAGCTGGCCTGGGCCGCCGGCGAAGCTCTTCAGCACCGGTGAGAAGCCGCTCAGTCCGAAGGCGTAGGCACCGTAGGCCCCGCCCTGATCGACGGGCTTCACCAGCTCGGTGAAGAAGTAACGACCTGGAGGTGTCGGCGTACCCGCTTCGCCCGTCGCGACCTTGCCCGTCCTGACGGCCCTGTCGCCGTCATAGACAGTGAACTTGAACGCCCCACGATCGATCTCCACCCGGTAGGCGGTCTCCGCGAGCGTCACATCGGCGGCCTTGATCCAGCCCTTGCTGCCGTTCGGCCGGATCGGCAACAGCACCTGGAGCCACTCGCCCTCGTCACGTTCCACCAGGAAGACACGCGCCGCGCCGTAGTCGTTGGGGCTCGTGATCGTCCTCTGTGCCGTCCCCTCCTTGTTTCCGTAGACCGTGATCCGAGATCCCTTGACGGTCGCGATCTTCGAACTGGCGCCGGGCGTCGGCTCGTGCCGTACGGCGCTGCTCGCGGAACCGGCGCCGGCCGCCGGCTCGGGCCGTACGGTGCTGCTCGCGCTGCTCGCACAGCCGGTCAGCAGGAAGGCGAGCGTCGCCGCAGCAGCCGTACGAAGCAGGTTGGTTCTCACCTGCCGCAGCCTGGCGACAGAATGTGTGAAACCTGTTTGGTTGTCATGCGAATCCCATGTGCACCCCTGACATGGCCATAACCTCAGCCCATGTGCGCGTACGTGCTGGTCGCCGAGGATGATCCCAAGCAGGCCGAACTGCTCAGGCGATACCTGGAGCGGGAGGGCCATGAGGTCCTCGTCGTGCACGACGGGCGTTCCGCGATCGACGAGGCGCGGCGGGCGAATCCCGACCTCGTGGTGCTCGACGTGATGATGCCGAAGGTTGACGGGTTGGACGTCTGCCGGGTGCTGCGTGCCGAGTCCGACCTGCCGATCCTGATGCTGACCGCCAGGTCCACCGAGGACGATCTGTTGTTGGGGCTCGACCTCGGTGCGGACGATTATGTCGCCAAGCCGTACAGCCCGCGTGAGCTGATGGCCCGTGTGCGGACCCTGCTGCGCCGTACCGGGAAGTCCCAGGACACCGATCGGCAGGTGTTCCAGGCGGGCGATCTCCTCGTGGATCCGATCAGACACACCGTCACCGCGGCGGACACGCCGGTGGTCTGCACGCTCGCGGAGTTCCGGATCATCGAGACGCTGGCCGCCGAGCCGGAACGGGTGTTCACCAGGAAGCAGCTGCTGGAGCGCATCCACGGCTTCGACGGGTTCATCACCGAACGCACAGTCGACGTGCACGTGATGAACCTGCGCAAGAAGATCGAGCCTGATCCGCGCCGCCCGGTCCGGCTGTTGACCGTGTACGGCGTCGGCTACAAACTGACCCGCGCATGAGGTCATTGTTCGTCAGGTTGCTCACGAGTTCGGCGGTCGTGGCGGTCTGCTCGATCACGGCGACCGCGTGGCTGGCTGCCAGCAGCACCTCCGGCGCCATCCAGCGCGAGCAGGGCCAGACGCTGGCCAGCGACGCACGGATCAACAACAGCCTGCTCGGCTACGCCTCCCGCCACTCGGACTGGTCGGGCGTCGCCGCCCCCCTGCGCGATCTCGCCGCCCAGAACAGCCGCCGCATCGCGCTGACCACCGAGAACGGCACCCTCATCGCGGACTCGGCGACCGCCGGGACCCCACTGCCCGCCAAGGTGTCGGCCGTCGTCGACCCGCTGGCCGTGGACGTGACCCTGGTGCCGGGGGCGGCCAGGGACCGTATCGATCCACGCGCGGTGGGTCCCTTCCTGCTGTCCGCCCGCGATCGTGCCCGGCTGAGAAAGGCCGCCGACACCTACGCCGCCTGTGCGGGCCGCACCGGGCAGGCCGTACAGATGACCGTCTCGAACACCGGCAGGCCCCTCGTCACGACGCTCAGCCAGCGGGTCGGTCAGGAGCCGAGCCCGATGCCGAGGCCGACCACGGCCCCCGTCGTGGTCGTCGGCTGCGACGCCACCACCTTCAGCACGCCGACGCGCACCGAGAAAGCCGCGTTGAAACAGCTCAACCTCCTGGTCAGCAGGTGCCTCAAGGGCAAGGGCGCGGGAAGGGGCTCAGTCGGCCTCGACTTCACCTGGGTCTCCAGGGAGAAACAGCCGATGCCGCCGGTCGCCGAACCCGATCAGGTGATCTCCTCCTGCATCGTCACCGCCCGCAAAGAACAACTCGATCCCTACGTCGCTCCCGCGGCGTACCTGTACATCGGCTCCCCCGCCGAGGCCACCGGCCAGCGCATCCCGCTGCCCTCGATCGCCGGTGCCGCCCTCCTCGTGCTCGTGCTGACCGTGGGCGTGAGCGTCATGGCGGCCAGGCGCCTGGTCAGGCCCGTCAACGCGCTCACCCACGCCGCGCAGCGGATGCGCGACGGGGACAGCTCCGCCCGCGTCACGGTCAGGACCACCGGCGAGATCAGCGAGCTCGCCACGGCGTTCAACGAGATGTCGGAACACCTCCAGCGCATGGAGGAGCAGCGCAAGGCCATGGTCAGCGACGTCTCCCACGAACTGCGCACACCGCTGAGCAACCTCAGGGGCTGGCTGGAGGCCGCCCAGGACGGCGTCGCCGAGTTGGACCCCACGCTGATTGCCTCGCTGGTCGAGGAGATCCTGCTGTTGCAGCACATCGTCGACGACCTTCAGGAGCTCGCCCTCGCCGACGCGGGCAAGCTCCGTCTGCACGTCGAACCCGTCCATCTCGGCGATCTTCTCGACCAGGTGACCACCGCCCACCGAGGCCGGGCCGAAGCCGCAGGGCTCACGCTGACCACCGTGGTTACCGATGACCCCCCGCTGACCGCGGATCCGGTACGGCTCCGCCAGGCCATCGGCAACCTGGTGACCAACTCCCTGCGCTACACGCCACGCGGCGGGTACATCACGCTGAGCGCCCGCCAGGATGGCGACCAGGTCGTCGTCGAGGTGACCGACACGGGGATCGGGATCCGCGCCGAGTACCTCCCCCACGTCTTCGACCGGTTCTGGCGGGTGGAGAAGTCCCGCAACCGCCAGACCGGCGGCAGCGGGCTCGGGCTCGCCATCGTGCGCAACCTGGCCGAGGCGCACGGTGGAACAGCCACGGTCGCCAGCGTGCCAGGTGTCCGCACGACGTTCGCCCTGCGTCTTCCGTTGTAATGGGGCCTATGGAGGCATACACGCGGGTCAGAGATCGGGCGGGCTCACGGCCAAGAGCTGGACGCGAGCCGCACAAGTAAAGCCCGGAGAACTACTCCTCGGTCGGAACCAAGCCCGTCTGGCAGGCGCCCCACCGAGACGGGTCACCCAGCTTGAGGGTCTGTCCAGTCAACGGCTCTGTCGCAGAATCTGCGACAGAGCCGTTGTTCTTACAGTCCTTGATCGCCAACACCGTGACGATGTCACTCCACGAGATGTGGCCGAAAAACGCCTTGGAGATGTCGGGTGGCGTCGTAGTCTGACGCCATGAAGCCGAGCAACTTTCTGCTCTCTGCGCAGCAAGGCTTCCTGGGGACGCCGTTGGTGCGGCAGGTGTTGGACGTCGAACGGGTGACCGCGCTGCGGAGTGGCCCGCTGGAGGACGTGCCGGACCTGGAGGCTGCTCAGGCCATCATCTGCCTCGCACCCAGCGAACTGGAAGCTTTCGGTACCGGCGGCGCTGCGAACATATCCGAAATTACCGCGTCGAAGGCTGGCATCAACGCCGCACCGACGGCCGAGAATGTAGGTGTCTAGTATGACTGCTAACCGCATCAACCGGGCCTACCGCCTACGACGCCGACCCGTTGGGCAACTCACCGACGGTGACCTCGAACTGGTTGAAGAGCAGGTACCGGAGCTGGCCGACGGTCAGGCCTTGGTCCGCACCAAGCTTCTCTCGCTCGACCCAACCTCCCGCGTCTGGATGAGCGATATGCGTAGCTACGAACCTCCGGTCCCGATCGGCGCAGTGATGCGTGGCTTCGGCGTCGGCGAAGTAGTTGCGTCCAGGCGCGAAGACATGCCGGTCGGGGCCACTGTCAGCGGCTTCACCGGTTGGCAGGAACTGGTCCTTGCCGACGATTCACAGCTGGAGGCGCCGCTTACTGTCCTGCCGACCCCACTGCCGGCACCCGAGTCGGCCTTTCTCGGCGTCCTCGGCCACACCGGCATCTCGGCCTATCTCGGGATCGACTTGGCCGAGTTGAAAGAGGGAGAGACAATCGTCATCTCTGCCGCCTGCGGTGCGGTCGGCTCGATTGCCGGTCAGATCGCAAGGCAGAAAGGGGCGGGACGGGTGATTGGCATTGCTGGCAGTCCCAGCAAGTGCCAACACGCCGTCAAGGTTCTCGGCTATGACGCCTGCATCGACCACCACGCCGCTGACTGGCGTGCACAGCTCGACGCCGCCACACCGGATGGGATCGATGTCGATTTCGAGAACGTTGGCGGGCCGGTCATGGATCACATTTTGATGCGGCTCAACATCGGTGCCCGGGTTTCCCTGTGCGGAATGATTTCCGAGTACAACAGCTATAACAAGGGCGGCGAACACACTGGAAGTCTCACCAACATAGTCCAGCTGATCATGCAGCGGGCGACGATCAAGGGCTTCCTTGTACTTGACTGGGCCCACCGCTTCGAAGAGGCGATCACATACCTCGCTGGGCTGCTCGGCGAAGGTAAGCTCCACTACGACGAGACAATCGTCGACGGCGGCATTGAAGCTGCCCCGCACGCTCTCCACCAGCTGTTCAGCGGCGCAAACTTGGGCAAGCTACTTGTGCGGGTAGCAGATTGAGACGTCGCTTGGGAGGCCTCTTTAAAGGGCTATGAAGTGCTCCGCTTCGGTGGGTAGGAGATAGTCGAGGCGTGGTCCGCTATCGAGAATATCAACCTCGGTAGCGGGTCGTACAGCTGTCCGCACCTTGGTGGGTCAAGGGCGCCTACGACGTCGCTACGCGATCCAATGCCGCGTAGTGAGGTGGAGGCCGGTCAGTAGCGTGGTGTCTATATGAGACACACTCATAAGGACTGACCCGGCGGCCAACTACGGGACAGGTACGGGATGATCTTGCAAGCGATGCTGCCTGTGCTAAGCATTCGTGCAGGTCAACCGGAATAAGCCGACCACACAGTTACCGCTCTCCTAAAGCGGGTGCTTCAGGCCGCCGCGCGGCTTCCGGTCCTCGGGCCTGGCGGCCCGGGTCCACTTGGCACCGGATAACGAGGGCGGGCCATCGGACGGAGTGCTGTACAGCAACACCGACTCACGCGATCACACCCCACCGGTCCGCATCTACCGCCTCATGAGCAAGGGGTGCCGCTCACGAAGGCCATGCGCCTGGCGTCGTGTTCCTGGATTAGGTCAAGCGTCATCGCCAGACGAGTCCTGCGGTGTGTCAAGGCCCCTTTGGAGGCTTCGCTTAATCCTTCTGGCCAGCCACACTATTGGGATTCCCGTGACAAGCAGGACGGTCATCCCGATCAGGAAATAGACAATCTCGGGCAGGTCTGGCACGGACCAGCGAAACAACGTAGCCAATCCGAAGATTACAGCGAACCCAACGAGCCCCACGGCTATGTTGCCGACGAGTTCGACAACGAATTCCTTCATGCGCCCGGCCATATTCGGTACCTTCCGTGGGACAGGTACTGCCTCGACTCATCAACGGTGGTGGCGTGAGCATGGTTCCCGGTGTGCGTTCCGCTTGGCGCTGATCGACTACTCTGATCATTTGGATTCCGACCGTGCAGTCAGCGCGGGATATACACGGGATGATCTCCGTTCCCCAGCCTCTGATCCACAGTTGCGCTGAGTCGCCCCGGCTTCGGTGGAGACCAGGCCCTGGGTCAGTACTTCCGCATCTGAGGGCCGAGATGGAATGATCCTTCTCATCGATGATTAGAAGGATCACGTATGTCCAGCAGAGCGATCGCGTTCATCGCCTTCCTGTTTATTGGTGCCGGTGTGCTTGCCGGTGTGATGCCCCTCACCGAAGGTGGCTCGGAGTGCGGTTCAGCCTTCGTCTCGCCGTCACTTGCCGCCGGCCAGGCCCATGTGAACGAGTGCGAGGATGTTCGCAATCTGGTTCAGATCCCAACGACGATTTTGCTGGCCGTCGGCGGTGTGTTGCTACTCGCGGCCTTCTTCTTGGATGTTCGTCTGACTGTGGAGAGACATCGAAGAGAAGAGCAGCAGCAAAGCGCAGCACCCGGGGATTCGTGAACCGCTCCGGGTTCGCTGGGGGTGGTGGACCGCTTCCTTGTCAGGCAACGGCAACAGGTGTTCGAACTAGGCCGATGCGGCGTCTACCAGCTCCGGAGCGTCCATCGTCGTCCGCCAGTGTCCACCGTCGTCCAAAGTCGTTGTCACGCAGTGATGCGCCTCGTGCCTGCGGATTTCGCCGATCGTCGTGCGGTGCCGCACACTCGGCCCCTGCCCTGATCTTCCCGTCTGCCTTCGACCCGCCCCGGAGGGGCAGCGGGCCGGCGACGGAGGGGCAAGCCTGGCTTCGCGTGTACCTGCTCCCGGTGACCTTCCTCGTCCGCTGGTCGTCCTGCCTGCACAGCCGGGCTTGACCTGGGGGAGTCGGGCTGCTGGGCTTGCCCGGGTCGATGGCGGGCGGGACGATCAGGGTTCCACCTCAACTCCGTGCGGTCCCTGCGCGTGTCGCGATCATCCCGGAGCCTGAGCGCCCCGGGGTTTGGGGCAGCGCCCCCAAGGTCTTCCCCTGCATCTATGGGAGAGATCTTCATCAGTGCCGCCGTCTGCCACCCTCTCGCCGACGTTGCGCCGCTTACCGGCAGGGGTGCGCGCCCGCCGAGGCGGGTCGGCCGAAGAGCCGCACGCCCGCCGACGGCGGGGCGCGCGGCCCCGTGGCCGGCTGATGCTCGTGCTCGCGTGGTCTCCGGGTGTGGGCCGTCGTGGCTTGGGTCCTCGGTGCGCTCTCTGCTCTCTCCCCTTGCCTGCTCTTGGGTCGGGCTCCTCCCCTGCTCCCCGCGGCACCCCCGCCGAAGGCGGCTTGACCTTGTAGAGAAGATTCTCGCCGCTACTACTCTGCGTGGCGGGTCGCCCGGGGCGCATCGCTAAGGATCAGGTCGGCGATTCGGATCAGGCGCGCAACATAGCTACGCCCTTCGCGTCGGCGCAGACGTGGCAGAAGAGTCTGCAGATCGCGGGCGCACTCCCTCACGATGCGGAGTTGATCTGCCTTCAGGACTCCGCGCTGGCTTCCTACGTAGCTGGTCAGAGGGCCTGCCATGCAGGAGTCGAGGTACGCGACCGGCTGGTCGTAGACCTCAACCCCACGCAGATCATCAGGGAAGGGCAGCCCCATGTGCTCAGCCCACAGGACCGAGACCTCGTCGAAGACCGCCCTGTTCACTCGCCAGCGGGCGCGATGCCCACCGGGCAGGAGAGGCCCGTGCCTCCGATGCCGCAGTAGCCGCCCGGGTTCTTGTACAGGTACTGCTGGTGGTAGCGGTTCACTTCACGCAATAGATCAGCTCAGGGTTCCGGTCAGCGGCAATCGCCGATAGGACCGGCAACACCTGCAGGAGGTGTCGGCCTGCGTCGGAGTGGCAGTCGATCTCGGCTGATTGTCGGTACGGCTTGCCACCATGGACCGCATGACGACAACCGACCCTCTAGCCCCGTTCCAGTGGCTCAACGTGTCCGAGAACGAGGGCGGCGGCCCACTGGGCGCGATCTTCAGCGTGGCCTTCTTCCGCGGGCTCGACCCGGCGGAGGTGGTGCGCCGCTTCAGCCGCGGCGAGGACTCCGGTCAGGAGTCGGACTTCGGCGGACTCGACGAAAGGGCCCACGAGTTCATCGAGGAGACGGACGGCGGGGATCGCGGCGGCTACGTGGGCGTCTTCCAGGCCGGCGAGTGGTGCGTGGCCATCGAGCCCTACGGCTGGATGGTCACGCTCCACGAGGTGGTGACCAAGCTGTCGCGGGGCTGCGAAGTGCTGGCGGTCACCCGGCACGACTACGCCGCCGAGCACAGCTTCGAGTACGCGATCGACGGCACAATCGTCACCGGCTACCGGCTGCGGCACCCGTTCGAGCGTTACGGCTCCGACCCTGACCGGCTCAACGGCTTCATGCGGGAGCTGGGCATGGGGCTGGACAAGCCAGAGGACGAGGCCGCGTGGGACGCCGCCTGGGAGGACAATTACTACACCGCCGTACCAAGGGGCTTCGCCCTGGCGGCGAAGGTCACCGGGGTGCCGTTCACACCGGGCATGCTCGACCGCCCGATGCTTGTGGGGCCCATCGTGGAAAGGTGATCGTCTTATGACCGTCCAGAACTGAACGGCGTGATACGACGATGACCGATGGCAAGCAGACCTGGACCGCAGAGCCGCTAGAGAACTAGAACCAGCTGACACCTGTTCCTGGCCTCGGCCTCGGCAGCGGCTGTGCCACAGATTCTCGGCGGGCCAGCCGACCTCAGATGTCGGTATCTTTCGGATGACGAGGCGAGGCGTAAACGACCCACACCCTACGAGCGGCATCGTCGATGACGTAGCGCACGCGTCCGCCGCTGGTGACCTCGAACTCCCATTGCTCAAGGTCCTGTCCGTTGTGACGATGAGTCGCGAGGTCGCCACGTAGGCAATGTTGGCGATCATGGTCGGTGCGTGAGCGTGGATTGGCACGCAGTGTCTCCAAGCATCGGCGCGTGTTGGCCAGGGCATGACGGCAAAGCTCCTCCCAGCCCTTCACCGCATCGCTCGTACCGAAACGGACGTCCCATTCGTCGTCACGAGGCGGGACTGTAACCCGGTCTCCGCGCTTCGGACTCATACCGAAACCTCAACCGGTCCGAAGTCTCCGCTCGTCATCTCACGCGCATGGGCATAGTGCGCGGGGTCAGCCTTGATTCGGGCAGTGGCCCGCCAGCCAGCGATAACTTCCTGAGCAGTGGCGTCGACATCGAGCTCGGCCGCGTCAGAGAGCGCCTCGACCAATTCAAGGGTGAAGGATCGCACCTCATCGGAGGTGAGGTGACGAACCCAGGGAAAGACCTCGGGCATGGCAATGACGAGTGCGCGAGCAGTCGGATCATGCCTCATGAGAGCGAGGAACAGGCGGGAAGCTGTGGCCAGCGTCTGATCGCGTCGTTCCTCACGGTCAGCCGCTGTCAGGTAGAAGTCCTGGGCATCCCGGTGAGTCACACGTACGCGGCCGAGCCGCGCGGCGCGTTCGGCGACGGCCCGGGGATTTCTAGACAGGTCCGAGAAGGTTACGGCGTCGGCGTTGCTGATGCTCACGCCACCCAGTCTAATTCAGAACACATTCTGATTGTGGTGGAACGTCGTCAGCCTCGCATGTCGCGTTGCACAACATCTGCGCCGCCCAGGCCCACACCTCGAACCCAGCGAACGCAACGGTCTGCCCCCGGCCGGCATCGGGCTAAGCCTGGACGGCCAAGGGTCAGGATCAGTCAGTTACCGCAGGTCTACGCCTCGCCGGACGTGAGCCCGACCGGGCAGGATACGCCGGTTCCTCCGATGCCGCAGTAGCCGCCTGGGTTCTTGTACAGGTACTGCTGGTGGTAGTCCTCGGCGAAGTAGAACGGGCCGGCAGGGGCGATCTCGGTGGTGATGCGGCCGTAGCCGGCCTCGTTCAACACCCGCTGGTACGCGTCACGAGAGGTGAGGGCGGCCTTCTCCTGCTCGGCGCCGTGCGTGTAGATGGCCGAGCGATACTGCGTGCCGGCGTCGTTGCCCTGGCGCATGCCCTGGGTCGGGTCGTGGGCCTCCCAGAAGACCTTCAGCAGTTCCTCGTACGACACCCGCTTGGGGTCGAAGACCACCCGGACGAGCTCGGTGTGGCCGGTCAGCCCGGTGCACACTTCCTCGTATGTCGGGTTCGGCGTGTATCCGCCCGCGTAGCCGACGGCGGTGGAGACGACACCGGGCGTCTGCCAGAACTTGCGTTCGGCGCCCCAGAAGCACCCCAGCCCGAAGTCGGCGATTTCCAGCCCCTGTCCGTATGGCGGAGCCAGCGGCGCGTCGAGCACCAGGTGCCGGGATGCCACCGGCATCGACTCGGATCGGCCGGGCAGCGCCTCCGCGGGAGCCACCATCGATGTCTTGTTGTGTCCGAACAGCCAGCCCATGTCCCACCTCCATCGCCCCAAACCGGGGCGCCATGCCGTTTGTTCCCTCCCATAAGCATCGCTAAATATGAAGACAACCATTGCTTATTTGTATTAAATCCCGTAAGGAGTCACACTGGGTGTCATGCCTGAATCACGCCGAGGAGTCCTGTACGGCATAGCCGCGTACATGATGTGGGGCCTGTTCCCCCTGTACTGGCCGCTCCTGAAGCCCGCCGGAGCCGTCGAGATCCTCGCGCATCGCATGGTCTGGTCTCTCGTCGCGGTCCTGGCCATCCTGGGCGTCCGCCGCCACTGGTCGTGGATCCGCTCGATCACCCGCCGCCAGCTCCTCCTGCTCACCCTCGCCGCCGTCGTCATCTCCACCAACTGGGGCATGTACATCTACGCGGTCAACACCGGCCACGTCGTGGAGAGCGCACTCGGCTACTTCATCAACCCGCTGGTCAGCGTTCTGCTCGGCGTCGTCGTCTTCCGCGAGCGGCTACGTCCCTGGCAGTGGGCGGCGGTCGGCCTCGGTGCCCTCGCGGTGCTCGTTCTGGCGTTCGACTACGGCCGGTTGCCCTGGATCGCGCTGGTCCTGGCCGCGTCCTTCGGCACGTACGGGCTGGTCAAGAAGGCCGCGCAGGTGGACGCGACGGAGAGCCTCACCATCGAGACGTTGGTGCTCCTGGTGCCCGCGCTCGGCTACCTCGTCGTCCTGCAGACGAACGGCAGCGGCACGTTCGTCGACCACGGGACCGCCCACATCGCGCTGCTCGTGGGCGCCGGGCTGATCACCGCGATCCCCCTGCTGTGCTTCTCCGCCGCCGCGATCCGGGTGCCGCTGACCGTCATCGGCCTGCTCCAGTACATCGCCCCGGTGCTGCAGTTCATGTGCGGCGTCCTCATCGCGCACGAGACGATGCCGGGCAGCAGGTGGGTCGGTTTCGCCATCGTCTGGCTCGCGCTCTGCGTCTTCACCTGGGACGGCCTGCGCACCGCCCATGCGGCCCGGCGCGAGGCCCGCACAGCACCCACGCTCGAAACGGTCTGACCCTCTGGGCCCCTTGGGGGAAGAAAGCCACTCCAGGGGGCCTGAGCGGCTCGCTCGGCCCCGGCGACCGCCGGGGCCGTCTAACTCAGCCGGAACGCTCGACCACGTAGTCGCAGAGGCCGATCAGGGCCTCGCGGGCGGGGATCTCGGGCAGGCCGGCGAGCGCCTTCTTGGCCTTGTCCGCCCACCGCAGCAGCTCGTCGCGGGCCTCGGCCATCGCCCGGTTGGCCCGCAGCAGCTCCAGCGCCTCGTCGACGTCCTTCTCGGCTACCGGCCCGGAGAGCAGGGCCCGCAGCCGCGCGTCCTCCGGCCGGTCGGACGCCAGCGCGTACAGCACGGGCAGGGTCTGGACGCCCTCGCGGAGGTCGGTGCCCGGGGTCTTGCCCGAGTCGACCGTCGGGGCCGCCACGTCGATGAGGTCGTCGCCGAGCTGCCAGGCCACGCCGATCGCCTCGCACGCGTCGGTCAGCCGGGTGGTCACCTCGGCGGGCGCGCCCGCCAGCAGGGCGCCGAAGCGGCCCGAGGTGGCGATGAGGGAGCCGGTCTTGTCGGCGAGCACCTGGATGTAGTGCGTGATCGGGTCGACGCCCTCGGCCGGCCCGATCGTCTCGCGGATCTGCCCCCGGACCAGGCGGGAGAACGTCTGCGCCTGGATGCGGATGAGCTCGGGCCCGAGATCGGCGAGGATCTCGGACGCCTGGGCGAACAGGTAGTCGCCCGTCAGGATGGCCACCGTGTTGTCCCAGCGGGCGTTCGCCGAGGGCGAGCCGCGCCGCACGGGCGCCTCGTCCATGACGTCGTCGTGGTACAGCGTGGCCAGGTGGGTCAGCTCGATCACGACGGCCCCGGGCACCACGCCCGGGGCGTCGGGGTTGCCGAACTGGGCGGCGAGCAGGACGAGCATCGCCCGGAAACGCTTGCCGCCGGCCTCGATGAGGTGCCGGGACGCCTCCGTGACGAAGGAGTCCTCACTTTCCACCGAGGCGCGGAGCTGCTTCTCCACGGCCGCGAGCCCGTTCGCCAGATCCGCGGCCAGCCGCTCATCGACGAGAGGCAGGTCTACAACGGGCGGCGCGGCCATAGAGGGAAGCTCCTATCGGACGAACAACGACTGGGCAGCCGTGTGCGCCAGGTCGAGCACGGGCTGCGGGAAGACCCCGAGGACTACGGTAGCCAATACCGCCACGGCTCCGACCGCCCAGGTACCTCCAGGAATCACCACAGAGGGTCCGTCGGCCGCCGGATCGCTGAAGAACATCAGCACGATGACCCGGACGTAGAAGAACGCGGCGATCGCCGAGGACACCACGCCGACCACCACGAGCGGAGTCGCGCCGGCCGCCACGGCGGCCTGGAAGACCGCGTACTTACCGAAGAAACCGCTGGTCAGCGGGATTCCGGCGAAGGCGAGCAGGAAGAGGGAGAACACCACGGCGACCAGCGGGCGACGCTTGCCGAGCCCGGCCCACCGGGACAGGTGCCACGCCTCGCCGCCCGCGTCCCGGACCGTCGTGACGATCGCGAACGCGCCCACCGTGGTGAACCCGTAGGCCACCAGGTAGAACAGCAGCGCGGACAGCGCCGAGACGTTGTGCTGCTGGTCGTTGCCGAGCGCGACAACGCCGATGAGCAGGAAACCTCCGTGCGCGATCGACGAGTAGGCGAGCATGCGCTTGATGTCCGTCTGGGTGATCGCGAGGATCGCGCCGACGACCATCGTGAGAATCGCCACACCCCACATGATCGGGGTCCAGCTCCACTGCAGGCCGCCCAGCGCCACCCAGAACACCCGCAGCAGCGCGCCGAACGCGGCGACGAGCGTGCCCGAGGCCATCAGCGCGGTGATCGGGGTCGGCGAGCCCTGGTAGACGTCCGGCTTCCACGCCTGGAACGGCGCGGCGCCAATCTTGAAGAGCAGGCCGACGCCGAGCATCGCGACGCCGATGTAGAGCAGGGTGTCCTGCCCGCCGACCGAGCCCAGCGCGGTGCCGATCTTCGCCAGGTCGACCGAGCCCGCGTAGCCGTACAGCAGGGCCGTGCCGTACAGGAAGAACGCGGAGGAGAAGGCGCCGAGCAGGAAGTACTTGACCGCGGCCTCCTGCGAGAGCAGGCGGCGACGGCGGGCCAGCCCGCACAGCAGGTAGAGCGGCAGCGACATGACCTCAAGGGCCACGAACATGGCCAGCAGGTCGTTGGCCGCCGGGAAGAACAGCATGCCGCCGACCGCGAAGAGCACCAGCGGGTAGACCTCGGTGTGCGTGGCGCCCTCGGTGAGCGCCCGCTCCTCCTCGGCCGAGCCCGGCACGGCCGCGGCCGAGGCGACGAAGTGACCCTCGTCATTGATGAGCAGCACGCTCACGAACGCGAGCACGAGGATCGTGCCCCAGATGAACAGCGCCGGGCCGTCGACCGCCACCGCGCCCATCGCCGAAGGCGTGGTCGGGATGCCGGTACGCGCCTGCCAGATCGTGATCACGAAGGCGCCGGCCAGCGTCAGCAGCGTCAGCGGCTTGTGGATCGCCGAACGCAGATAGCGGGGTGCGAACGCCTCCACGAGCACGCCGATGATCGCCGCGCCGAACACGACCAGCATCGGCGCCAGCAGGGCGTATTCGATGGTCGGCGCTGGGATGGTGCCGTTCACTGGCCCTCCTGTGCAACGGACGCCTTACTGGCCTCCTGGACGTGCTGGACCTGGGAAATCGAGTCCTTGACGGCAGGATTGATGACGTCGAGCAGCGGCTTCGGGAAGAAGCCGAGCGCGATGATCACCGCGATCAGCGGGGCGAGAACCCACTTCTCGCGGCCGTTCAGATCCTTCATCTCGCGGACGGAGTCCGCGGTCGGACCGTTCATGGTGCGCTGGTACATCCACAGGATGTAGATGGCGGCCAGCACCACACCGCTGGTGGCGATGATCGCGTAGACGGGCTGCGTCTCGTAGCTGCCGATCAGCACCATGAACTCGCTGACGAACGAGTTGAGGCCCGGCAGCGCCAGCCCGGACAGGCCGGCGACCAGGAACGTCCCGGCCAGGATCGGGGCCACCTTCTGCACGCCGCCATAGTCCGAGATGTACTGCGAGCCGCGGCGGTGGATCAGGAAGCCGGCGATCAGGAACAGCGCGCCGGTCGAGAACCCGTGGTTGACCATGTACAGCGTGGCCCCGGACGCCCCGTTCACGGTGATCGCGAACACGCCCAGGGTGATGAAGCCGAAGTGCGAGATCGACGTGTACGCGATGAGGCGCTTCATGTCGGTCTGCCCGATGGCGACGATCGCGCCGTAGACAATGCCGACGACCGAGAGCACCAGCACCAGCGGGGTGAAGTAGTCCGCCGCCGCCGGGAACAGCTCCAGGCAGAAGCGCAGCATGCCGTACGTGCCGACCTTGTCCAGCACGCCGACGAGCAGCACCGCGGCACCGGCGGGGGCCTGCGCCGCCGCGTCGGGCAGCCAGGTGTGGAACGGCCACAGCGGCGCCTTGATCGCGAACGCGATGAAGAAGCCGAGGAACAGCCACTTCTGGGTGCCGGCGTCCTGGATGCTCCCGACGAGGTCGGAGAACATGAACGAGCCCTTGTCGGCGATCGTGTAGAGCGCGATCACCGCGACGAGCATCAGCAACCCGCCGAAGAGCGAGTAGAGCAGGAACTTGACGGCCGCGTAGGACCGCTGCGCCCCGCCGTACGACCCGATCATGAAGTACATCGGGATCAGCATGGCTTCGAAGAAGACGTAGAAGAGGAAGACGTCGGTCGCCGCGAAGACGCCGATCATCATCGCTTCCAGCACCAGGAGCAGCGCGAAGTAGGTCCGCGCCGACCGCTTGCCACCCTCCGCCTCATGCCAGGAGGCGAGCACCACGATCGGTACGAGCACGACCGACAGCAGAATGAGGACCAGCGCGATGCCGTCCACGCCGAGGCCGAAGTGGACGCCGAACGAGGGCACCCAGTCGTACGTCTCGGTGAACTGGAACTTGTCGCCGTTGGGGCTGAACTGGACCGCCATGGCGACGGCCAGCACGAGCACCAGCAGGGAGATCCCGAGGGTCGCCTGCTTGGCGCGCAGCTCGTTCTTCACGGCCGCGACGCCGATGGCGCCCACCACGGGCACACCTATCAGGGTTGAGAGCCAGTAGTGCATCACAGGTTCCCTACGACGAACCAGGCACCGACCAGGATGGCGGCGCCGACGAATATCGACAGCGCGTACGAGCGGACGAAGCCCGTCTGGACTCGCCGCAGCCGGCCCGACGTGCCACCGATGCCCGCGGCGATCCCGTTGACGAGGCCGTCGATCCCGCGGTTGTCGAAGAACACCGCGAGGCGGGTCAGCCACTGGCCGGGCCGCATGAACAGCGCCTCGTTCAGCGCGTCGCCGTAAAGGTCACGCCGGGCGAACGTGGTGAGGAACGAGCCGCGCGGAGCGGTGACCGGCACCTCGGCCGCGCCGTACTTGAACCAGGCGAGGGCCGCGCCGGCCGCCACGAGCGCCAGGGTGACCAGTCCGGGCACGCTGAACGGGTGGAACGAGGGCAGGTGCTCCGGCTGGCCAACGGCCGGACCCAGGAACGTCATGAACCGGTTGCCCACGATCAGGAAGCCGCCGAGGAAGATCGAGCCGACGGACAGGATGATCAGCGGCCACGTCATGACGGCGGGCGACTCGTGCGGGTGGGCGTCCGCCTCCCAGCGCTTCTTGCCGAAGAACGTCATGAACACCAGGCGGGACATGTAGAAGCCGGTGATGCCGGCGCCGAGCACCGCGAGCCAGCCCAGGGTGCTGCTGTACTCCATCGCGCTCTCGATGATGCCGTCCTTGGTGAAGTAACCGGACAGCAGCGGGAACCCGATGATCGCCAGGTAGCCGACGAGGAAGGTCGCGAAAGTGATCGGCATGACCTTGCGCAGGCCGCCGTACTTGCGCATGTCGACCTCGTCGTTCATGCCGTGCATGACCGAGCCGGCGCCGAGGAACATGTCGGCCTTGAAGAAGCCGTGCGTGATCAGGTGCGCGATCGCGAAGGCGTACCCGGCGGGGCCGATGCCCGCGGCCAGCATCATGTAGCCGATCTGGGACATCGTCGAGCCGGCGAGCGCCTTCTTGATGTCGTCCTTGGCGGTACCGATGATCGCACCGGCGAGCAGCGTGGCGACACCGACGATCGTGACCGCGATCGCCGCGGTCGAGCCCTCCGGGAAGAACATCGCGCCCGAGCGGGTGACCAGGTAGACGCCGGCGGTGACCATGGTCGCGGCGTGGATGAGGGCCGAGACCGGGGTCGGGCCCTCCATCGCGTCCAGGAGCCAGGACTGCAGCGGCAGCTGCGCCGACTTGCCGCACGCCCCGAGGAGGAGCAGCAGGCCGATCGCGGTGAGCGTCCCCTGGCTGGGGTCCGCTCCGGACTCCATGACTCCGGCGAACGAGACCGTGTTGAACGCCGTGAAGATGGTGAAGATGGCGATCGCCAGGCCGAAGTCGCCGACCCGGTTGACGATGAACGCCTTCTTCGCCGCGGTGGCCGCCGACGGCTTGTGCTGCCAGAACCCGATCAGCAGGTACGACGCGAGACCCACGCCCTCCCAGCCGACGTACAGGCCGATGTAGTTGTCGGCGAGCACCAGCAGCAGCATCGCCGCCACGAACAGGTTCAGGTAGGCGAAGAACCGCCGCCGGTTCGGGTCGTGCGCCATGTAGCCGATCGAGTAGATGTGGATCAGCGAGCCCACACCGGTGATCAGCAGGACGAACGAGATCGACAGCGGGTCGACCAGCAGCCCCATCTTCGTGAGACCGGGGATGAAGTCGTACAGCGGGACCGCCCGGCGGCGCTCCGCCGGGTCGAATCCGAGGAGCTGGAGGAAGACCAGCACGCCCACCACGAAGGAGGCGACGGCGGTGGCGACACCCAGCAGGTGACCGAACTTGTCGGTCTTACGCCCGCCCAGCAGGAGGAAGGCGGCGCCGAGCAGTGGCAGAGCGATCAGCAGCCAGGAGGCGCCGATCACTCCCCCGGAGTGCTCGATGATCTTTGCGGGTTCCACGGCCACCTCTTAGTACTTCAGCAGGTTCACGTCGTCGACGGACGCGGACCTGCGGGTTCGGAAGATCGTCACGATGATGGCCAGGCCGATGACGACCTCGGCGGCGGCCACGATCATCACGAAGAAGGCGATGACCTGGCCGTCGAGGTTGCCGTTCTGCCGGGCGAAGGTGACGAACGCCAGGTTGCAGGCGTTGAGCATGAGCTCGACGCACATGAAGACCACGATGGCGTTGCGCCGTACCAGCACCCCGACGCCGCCGATCACGAAGAGCAGCGCGGAGAGCACCAGGTAGTGCGTTGTCATTTCGCCTCCTCGCCCGTCTCCGGGCCCGTCACGGGCGACTCGTCAGCCGGGGCGGCCGAAGCGGTCGGCCCGGCTCCGTTGGACGCGGCGCCGTTCGGCCCCGATCCGTTGACGCCGCTCGCGTGGTGGACCAGCTCCTCGTGCCGGTCGGCCCTACGCTCGGCGGCCTCGCGCTCCTCGGCCTCCAGCGCCGCGGCGATCTCGGGGGCCAGGGTGCCCTCGGCGGCCTCGCGACGGGCGAGTACGCGGTTGACCGACAGCGGCGCGACCGAGCCGTCCGGCAGCAGCGCCGGCATGTCGATGGCGTTGTGCCGGGCGTAGGTGCCGGGGCCGGGCAGCGGCGCCGGGTTGCGGCCGTGCTCGCCGTACTCGACGAAGCGGGCCCGGGACAGGTCCTTCTGCGTCGGCTTCGGCGCGATGCGCTCGCGGTGCGCCAGCACCATCGCGCCGAGCGCCGCGGTGATCAGCAGCGCCGACGTGACCTCGAACGCGAAGACGTACCGCGTGAAGATCAGCTCGGCCAGCGAGGGCACGTTGCCCTTCGCGGTCACCGCCTCCAGCCCCTTCGGGGCCGACAGTACGGCGTTGCCGACGCCGAGCCCGAGCAGCGCGGCGAACGCGAGCCCGGCCACGACCGCCCAGAACCGCTGACCCTTGATCGTCTCCACCAGCGAGTCGGAGGAGTCCACGCCCACGAGCATGAGCACGAACAGGAACAGCATCATGACCGCGCCCGTGTAGACGATGATCTGCACGGCGGCCAGGAACGGAGCGTCCTGGACGGCGTACAGCACCGCCAGCGACAGCATGACGGTGCCCAGCATCAACGCCGAGTAGACCGCCTTGCGGCTGAATACGAGCCCGAGCGCGGCGGACACGGACACGACCGCCAGCACCCAGAACGTGATGGTCTCACCCATTGCTACGACCCAACCGGTAGTAGTCCTCTTCGGTCTCGCCGAGACGCATCGGGTGGGGCGGCTGCTCCATGCCCGGAGCCAGCGGCGCGAGGAGCATCTCCTTGGTGTAGATCAAGGATTCGCGGCTGGCGTCGGCGAGCTCGTACTCGTTGGTCATCGTCAGCGCCCGCGTCGGACACGCCTCGATACAGAGACCGCACAGGATGCACCGCAGATAGTTGATCTGGTAGGTGCGCCCGTACCGCTCTCCCGGGGAGAAGCGATCGGTCTCGGTGTTGTCGGCGCCCTCTACGAAGATCGCGTCCGCCGGGCAGGCCCAGGCGCACAGCTCGCAGCCGACGCACTTCTCCAGGCCGTCGGGCCACCGGTTGAGCTGGTGCCGTCCGTGGAAGCGCGGCGCCGTAGGCCGCTTCTCCTCCGGATAGTTGACCGTCACCGGCTTCTTGAACATGTGGTGGAAGGTGACGCCGAATCCCTTGATCGGATTCAGCCAATCAGTTGCTCCCACTGGTCACCTCCTTGACCGCGGTGCTTGCTTGGCCTGCCGGCAGAACGCCGTGGTAGTGCGGGAGGTCCAGCGGCGGCACCGGGAACCCGCCCGCCTCCGGCTCCTCGCGGAGCTGCTCGAACTCTTCCTCGATCTGGGCGGCCTTGGCCTCCCGGCGCCGCTGCAGCAGCGTGTCGAACCGGAACCAGATCGCCAGCCCGCCCACGACGATGATCGCGCCGAGGGTGAGAATGAACGCCTTGTTGCTCTCGGGCACGCGCAGCGCCTTGAGCGTGGCGTAAAGCAGGATCCAGGCCAGGTTGAGGGGGATGAGGACCTTCCACCCGAAGGCCATCAGCTGGTCGTACCGGACACGCGGCAACGAGGCGCGGACCCAGACGAAGAACGCGAACACCAGGACGAGCTTGATGAAGAACCAGAGCATCGGCCACCAGCCGGTGTTCGCCCCCTCCCATATCGAGATCGGCCAGGGGGCTCGCCAGCCGCCGAGGAACAGCGTGATCGCGACGCCGGAGACCGTGAACACGTTCACGTACTCGGCCAGCATGAACATCGCGAACTTCAGCGACGAGGAGTACTCGGTGTGGAAGCCTCCGACCAATTCGCCCTCGCCTTCAGGGAGGTCGAACGGCACGCGGTTCGTCTCGCCCAGCATCGTGATCGCGTAGATCAGGAACGAGGGCAGGAGCGAGATCGCGTACCAGGACGGCTGCGGGATCTCCAGTCCGAAGACGTCCCAGGTGCCGCCGCCGGCCTGCTTGGCCACGATCTCCGAGGTGGAGAGCGTGCCGGCGGCCAGGAAGACCGCCACGAAGGACAGGCCCATCGCGATCTCGTACGAGACCACCTGGGCGCTGGAACGCAGACCGCCCAGGATGGCGTACGGCGAGCGGGAGCCCCATCCGGCGAGCACGATGCCGTACACGCCGATCGAGGCCATCGCCAGGACCAGCAGCACCGCGACCGGCAGGTCGGTGAGCTGCAGCGGCGTCTCCACGCCGAAGATCGACACCATCGGGCCGAACGGCATGACCGAGAAGGCCAGGAACGCGGGCACGGCGATGATCACGGGCGCCAGCAGGTAGACGACCTTGTCCACCGTGCGGGGCATGATGTCTTCCTTGAGCCCCATCTTCAGACCGTCGGCCACCGACTGGAGCAGGCCGAACTTGCCCGCCCGGTTCGGGCCGTAGCGGTGCTGCATGCGGGAGATGAGCTTGCGCTCGAACCACACGCCGAACAGCACGCCCAGCATCAGGACCGCGAAGATGAACACGGCCTTGATGATGGACAGCCACAACGGATCGTGGCCGAAGTCGACCAGCGTGGGACCAGTGGTCGGGTTCATCGGTCGGTCTCCACTTCCTCGTTCACGGTCTCGAGGACGACCTGGTCGCCGGAGATCGTCACGACGTCGCCGGCCACGGCGCGCAGGTCGCGGGTGACCGAGACGCCGGCGGAGTTGGCCGGCAGCCAGACGACGCGGTCGGGCAGGTCGGCGATCCGCACCGGCAGAGTCACCGAGCCGCCGACGGTGACCTTGTCGCCGTCGGCCACACCGATCTCCGCGGCGGTGGCCTCGGACACCAGCGCGACCGCCTCGCGGGCGGTGCCCGCGAGGTACGGCTCGCCGTCCTGCAGGCTGCCGTCGTCGAGCAGCCGGTGCCAGGTGGCCAGCACGGCCTCGCCGGCTTCCGGCTCCCGGGCCAGCCGCCCGCCGCTCACGTTCGGCGCGGCCGCGCGCGGTCCGCGCCACGAGCCCAGGGCGCCGAGCTCGCGCCGCGCGGCGGCGGCGTCCGGCAGCGCCAGGTGGACGTCCATCCGGTCGGCGACGGCCGAGACGACGGCGAGATCGCTCATCACGCCGGGAACGCCGGTCGCGACCTCGAAGGAGCGGCCACGGCCCTCCCAGTCGACGAACGTGCCGGACTTCTCGGCCACCACGGCGACCGGGAGCACGACGTCGGCCCGGTCGGTCACCGCGCTG
This sequence comes from Microtetraspora malaysiensis, assembly GCF_050947145.1. Classification (NCBI taxonomy): domain Bacteria; kingdom Bacillati; phylum Actinomycetota; class Actinomycetes; order Streptosporangiales; family Streptosporangiaceae; genus Microtetraspora; species Microtetraspora malaysiensis. Next base: position 885,725 of record NZ_CP191998.1, on the reverse strand, counting down.
GCGCGGACCTCCAGGCTGACGATGAACGGCGTGTTCTCCAGCGCGGCCAGCGCCCGGCCCGGGTCGGCAAGGTCGTACGGATCGACACCGGCGACGACCAGCGCGTCGAGCTCGCCCTCAAGGGCGGCGGTGAGGATGCCGCCGGTGTCGCGGCCCTCGGCCTCGGGCAGAGCCGAGACGTTCCACGCCCTGGCCACCTCGGCCCGGGCCGCCTCGTCGGCGACCGGGCGGCCGATCGGCAGCAGGTTCGGCAGCGCGCCCGCCTCGATCGCGCCCCGCTCACCGGCTCGGCGCGGCACCCAGGCGAGCTTCGCGCCGGTGGTCTGCGCCAGCCGCAGGACGGCGGACAGCGCGCCCTGGGCGGTGGCGAGCCGCTCACCGGCCAAGATGACCGAGCCTGCGGGGAGCAGGTCGGCGCCGGAGTTGATCAGGTCGCCGATGGCCTCGGCCTCGCCGCCGGGCACGGTCCGCAGCAGCGTCCCGCGCATCTTGGTCAGGCCCGGAGTGGCGAACGGCGCCAGGGAGTAGACCTTGAGGCCCTTCTTCCGCGCGGCCTTGCGCAGCCGCAGGAAGACGATCGGCGACTCCTCATCGGGCTCGAACCCGGCGAGGAGCACGGCCGGGGCCTGCTCCAGGTCGGCGTAGGAGACCTCGATGCCCTTGCCCGCGACGGCGTGGGCGAGGAAGCGGGCCTCCTCGTCCGACAGCGGGCGGGAGCGGAAGTCGATGTCGTTGGTGCCGAGCGCGACCCGGGCGAACTTGCCGTACGCGTAGGCGTCCTCGACGGTGACGCGGCCACCGACGAGCACGCCCGCCTTGCCGCGCGCCGCCGCGAGACCCTTGGCCGCGACTTCGAGGGCCTCCGGCCACGACGCGGGCACGAGCTTGCCGTCCTCGTCACGGACCAGCGGCGTCTTGAGCCGGTCGGGCTGGGTCGCGTACTGGAACGCCCAGCGGCCCTTGTCGCAGTTCCACTCCTCGTTGACCTGCGGGTCGTCCCCGGCCAGGCGGCGGGTGACCCGGCCGCGGCGGTGGTCCGTACGCAGAGAGCAGCCGGAGGCGCAGTGCTCACAGGCGCTCGGCGTGGACACCAGGTCGAACGGGCGGGAGCGGAACCGGTACGCGGCGCCGGTCAGCGCGCCCACCGGGCAGATCTGGATGGTGTTGCCCGAGAAGTAGGACTCGAACGGCTCGCCGTCGGCGACGCCCACCTGCTCCTTGGCCCCGCGCTCGAAGAAGTCGATGAGCGGGTCACCGGCGATCTGGTCGGAGAAGCGGATGCACCGCGCGCACTGGATGCAGCGCTCGCGGTCGAGCAGCACCTCGGTGGACAGCGCGATCGGCTTCTCGAAGGTCCGCTTCTGCTCCACGAACCGGCTCTCGCCCTGGCCGTTCGACATGGCCTGGTTCTGCAGGGGGCACTCGCCGCCCTTGTCGCAGACCGGGCAGTCGAGCGGGTGGTTCAGGAGCAGCATCTCCATCACACCGCGCTGGGCCTTCTCGGCCACCGGCGAGGTTAGCTGCGTCTGAATCACCATGCCCTCGGCCACCTCGATGGCGCAGGACGGCTGCGGCTTGGGGAAGCCGCGGCCGTTGCCGGCGTCGGGGATGTCCACCAGGCACTGGCGGCAGTTCGCCGCGGGATCGAGCAGCGGGTGGTCGCAGAACCGGGGGATCTGGATCCCGAGCAGCTCAGCGGCCCGGATGATCAGGGTGCCCTTCGGCACGCTGATCTGGAAGCCGTCGATGGTCAAGGTCACCATGGTCACGACGGGCTGTTCCGGCTGCGTTGTCTGAACCGTCACTTGGACCCCCACACCGTGGAAGCAGCGGGATCGAACGGGCAGCCGCCGATCTCGAAGTGCTTGAGATATTCGTCGCGGAAGAGCTTCACCGACGAGTGGATGCAACTCGTGGCGCCGTCGCCCAGGGCGCAGAACGAGCGGCCCAGGATGTTGTCGGCGATGTCGGTGATCGTGGTGAGGTCCTCCTCGGACCCCTGGCCCTTCTCCAGCCGCTTGAGCACCTGCTTGAGCCAGAAGGTGCCCTCACGGCAGGGGGTGCACTTGCCGCAGGACTCGTGCGCGTAGAACTCCGTCCACCGGAGCACGGCGCGGACCACACAGGTGGTCTCGTCGAAGATCTGCAGCGCGCGGGTGCCGAGCATCGAACCCTTGGCGCCGACCGACTCGAAGTCGAGCGGCACGTCCAGGTGCTCGGCGGTGAAGATCGGCGTCGAGGAGCCTCCCGGCGTCCAGAACTTCAGCTCGTGGCCGGCCCGGATGCCGCCCGCCATGTCGAGCAGCTCACGCAGGGTGATCCCCAGCGGAGCCTCGTACTGGCCGGGCCGGGTGACGTGGCCGCTCAGCGAGAAGATGCCGAAGCCCTTGGACTTCTCAGTGCCCATGCCGGCGAACCAGTCGGCGCCGTTGGCCACGATGCTCGGCACGCTGGCCACCGACTCGACGTTGTTGATGACCGTCGGGCAGGCGTACAGGCCGGCGACCGCGGGGAACGGCGGCTTGAGCCGCGGCTGGCCCCGGTGGCCCTCCAGCGAGTCGAGCAGCGCGGTCTCCTCGCCGCAGATGTACGCCCCGGCGCCGCTGTGGACGACCAGTTCGAGGTCGTACCCGGAGCCGAAGATGTCCTTGCCGAGGTAGCCCTTCTCGTACGCCTCACGGACCGCGGCCTGGACCCGGCGGATGACGTGGAGCACCTCGCCGCGGACGTAGATGAAGGCCTGGTTGGCCCGGATCGCGTACGAGGTGATGATGACGCCCTCGACCAGCGAGTGCGGGTTCGCCATCATCAGCGGGATGTCCTTGCAGGTCCCCGGCTCGGACTCGTCGGCGTTCACCACGAGGTAGTGCGCCTTGCCGTCGCCCTGCGGGATGAATCCCCACTTCATGCCGGTGGGGAAGCCGGCGCCGCCGCGCCCGCGCAGACCGGAGTCCTTGACCATCTGGATGATGGAGTCCGGCTCCTGGCTCAGGGCCTTCCGCGCCGCGGCGTAGTCGCCGTACCCCTCCAGGGTGAAGGAGTCCGGCTGGTCCCAGTTCCGGGTGAGGACAGGGGTAAGGGTCGTCATCGGTCGCTCACCGCTCCTCCGGGCGCCTCCCAGCCGTTGGCCTTGGCGACCTTCAAACCTTCCAGGGACGGCCCGGCGGCCGAGGGGCCTTCACCGGCCAGCCCGTCCGGCAGTCCGGCGAGGACCCGCGCGGACTCCTTGAACGTGCACAGCTTCTTGGGGCCGCGGGTCGGCGTGATCTCCTTGCCGGCGCGCAGGTCGTCCACGAGCTGCTTGGCCGACTCCGGAGTCTGGTTGTCGAAGAACTCCCAGTTGACCATCATCACCGGGGCGAAGTCGCAAGCGGCGTTGCACTCCAGCCGCTCCAGCGTGACCTTGCCGTCCGACGTGGTCTCGTCGTGGCCGACGCCGACGTGCTCGGAGAGCTCCTCCCAGATCTGGTCGCCGCCCATGACCGCGCACAGCGTGTTGATGCAGACGCCCACGTTGTAGTCGCCCGCGGGCTTGCGCTTGTACATGGTGTAGAAGGTCGCGACGCCCACGACTTCGGCCTTGCTCAGGCCGAGCATCTCGGCGCAGAACTCGTAACCGTCGTCGGAGACGTGGCCGTCCTCCGACTGCACCAGGTGCAACAGCGGCAGCAGGGCCGACCTGGCCTTGGGGTAGCGGCCGATGATCTCCTTGGCGTCCGTCTCCAGACGCTCGCGGACCTCAGGTGAGTAAGTCACCGGTCCACACCTCCCATGACCGGGTCGATCGAGGCGACAGCCGAGATGACGTCGGCGATCATGCCACCTTCGCAGGTCGCCGGCACGGCCTGCAGGTTCGTGAAGGACGGGTCGCGGAAGTGGACGCGGAAGGGCCGCGTCCCGCCGTCGCTGACCACGTGCGCGCCCAGCTCGCCGCGCGGCGACTCCACCGCCGAGTACACCTGGCCGGCCGGCACCCGGAAGCCCTCGGTCACCAGCTTGAAGTGGTGGATCAAGGCTTCCATCGAGCTGCCCATAATGTGCGCGATGTGGTCGGGCGAGTTGCCGAGACCGTCAGGGCCGAGCGCGAGCTGCGACGGCCAGCCGATCTTCTTGTCGTCGATCATCACCGAGCCGCCCTTGAGCGGGCCGGTCAGGCGGTCGAGCGCCTGCTCGACGATCTTCAGCGACTCCTCCATCTCGGCCACGCGGACGAGGTAACGGCCGTACACGTCGCAGGTCTTCTCGGTCGGGACGTCGAACTCGTACGTCTCATAACCGCAGTAGGGCTGCGACTTGCGCAGGTCCCAGGGGAGGCCCGCCGCGCGGAGCATCGGCCCGGTGATGCCGAGGGCCATGCAGCCGGTCAGGTCGAGGTAGGCGACATCCTTGGTCCTGCGGGTGTAGACCGGGTTCTCGTCGAGCAGCTTGCGCATGTCCTTGATGCGCTTCGGCATGATCTTGAGGAACTCGCCGATCTTGTCGACGGCCCCCGCCGGCAGGTCGACGCTCACGCCTCCCGGCCGCACGTACGCCATGTTCATGCGCAGGCCGGTGATGTACTCGAACAGGTCGAGGATCATCTCGCGCTCGCGGAAGCCGAAGATCATCGGCGTGGTGGCGCCCAGCTCCAGGCCGTAGGTGGCGAGCGCCACCAGGTGCGAGGAGATCCGGTTGAGCTCCATCATCATCACGCGGATCGCCTGGGCCCGCTCGGGGACCCGATCGGTGATGCCGAGAAGCTTCTCGACGCCCATGCAGTACGCCGTCTCATTGAAGATCGGCGCGAGGTAGTCCATGCGGGTGACGAACGTGACCCCCTGGGTCCACGTCCGGAACTCCATGTTCTTCTCGATGCCGGTGTGGAGGTACCCGATCACCGTCCGGGCCTCGGTCACCGTCTCGCCGTCGAGCGTCAGGACCAGCCGGAGCACGCCGTGCGTGGACGGGTGCTGCGGGCCCATGTTGATGACCAGGCGCTCTTCGGCGGTCTCGGTGACCGTCTCGACCAGTTCGTCCCAGTCCTGACCGGCGACGTCGTAGACCTTGCCCTCGGTCGTCGTTGTACTCATGCGTACGACCTCCTCTGGTCCGGCGCGGGGGTCTCGGCGCCGCGGTACTCCACCGGGATGCCGCCGAGGGGGTAGTCCTTGCGCTGGGGGTGACCCTCCCAGTCGTCGGGCATCTCGATGCGAGTCAGTGCCGGGTGCCCGTCGAAGATGATCCCGAAAAAGTCGTACGTCTCCCGCTCGTGCCAGTCGTGCGTCGGGTAGACAGAAACGGTGGACGGGATGTGCCGATCGGAGTCGGGGCAGGAGACCTCGACGCGGACCCGCCGGTTGTGCGTGATCGAGCACAGGTGGTAGACGGCGCGCAGCTCGGCGCCCGTCTCGTCCGGGTAGTGGACGCCGGAGACGCCGAGCGAGAGCTCGAACCGCAGCGCCGGGTCGTCGCGCAGGTGGCGCATCGCCTCGACGAGACGCTCACGCGCGATGTGGAAGGTGATCTCGTCGCGATCCACGACCACGCGCTCGATCGCGTCGCCGGCGACGGGCTCCAGCGCGTCGGCCACCTCGTCGAAGTAGGACCCGTACGGCCGCTCGCTGGCCAGCTGGGGCGCGTGCCGGACGACCAGGCGGCCGTAACCGGAGGTGTCGCCGGTGCCCTTGGCGCCGAACATGCCCGTGCGGGCGACGCGCTCGGCGGCCTGTTCCGTCGCCTCGCCCTGCGGCACGCCGGGGAGGTTGTCGCTGCTCATCTGGTGGCTCCGCTCCACGAATTCCGCACGAAGCGCTCGTTCCTCGCGTTCGCGCTCATCTGTCCGCTCCCTGATCGATCAACGGCAGCGTCCGCAGTGCCTGAAGCTCGAGCTCGTCGATCTGCTTGGCGCGGTGGGCGCCGAACTTCATGTTCTGGATCTTGTCGTGCAGCTTCACGATGGCGTCGATCAGCATCTCGGGCCGGGGCGGGCAGCCCGGCAGGTAGATGTCGACCGGCACGACGTGGTCCACGCCCTGCACGATGGCGTAGTTGTTGAACATGCCGCCACTGGACGCGCAGACGCCCATCGCGATGACCCACTTGGGCTCGGCCATCTGGTCGTAGATCTGACGCAGCACGGGCGCCATCTTCTGCGACAGGCGGCCTGCCACGATCATCAGGTCGGCCTGACGCGGCGAGGCGGAGGCCCGCTCCATGCCGAACCGCGCGAGGTCGTGCTTGGCGGCGCCGGTCGCCATCAGCTCGATCGCGCAGCACGCGAGACCGAACGTCGCGGGCCAGACCGAACTCTTCCGCGCCCAGCCGGCCACCTGCTCGACCGTCGTCAGGATGAAGCCGCTCGGCAGTTTCTCTTCAAGACCCATGGCTAATCCCAATCAAGACCGCGGCGGCGCCACACATAGGCGTACGCCACGAGGACGGTGACGATGAACAGCACCATCTCGACCAGCCCGAACAGGCCGAGACTGTCGAACGCGACCGCCCACGGATAGAGGAAGATGATCTCGATGTCGAACACGATGAACAGCATCGCTGTGATCATGTACTTCAGCGGGAAGCGTCCACCGCCGACGGGCTGCGGGGTCGGCTCGATGCCGCACTCGTAGGCGTCCAGCTTGGCGCGGTTCCAGCGCTTCGGCCCGGTGAAGGGGGCGATGCTGACGGAGAACGCGGCGAATCCCGCCGCGAGGACCGCGAGCACCAGGATGGGCACATACAGCTCCATGGCTACATGTCCTCGTTTGCTCGGTGGAAAAGGGTGATCGATCTCATGCGGACGGAGCCACCTTGGAGAGTGCGTTGATGATCCGGTCGGACGCGTCACCCCGCGGGTCGGTGAGATTGCCCAGGAGCTTCAGGGCGAACCTCATCAACCGCGGGTGCGGCATGGCATGCCGTGTGGCGAAGTTCATCACGCCGGGCCTGCCGATGGCCTCGACAAAATACCTGCCAAGCGTGAAATAGCCACCATAGGCGTCCTTCAGGATCTGCGGGTAGGCCCGCAGCACCCGTTCCCGGCGGGCGGGCGTGGGCTGGGAAAGCGCGGTGACCACGGCGTCCGCCGCGGTCCGGCCGGTCTCCATGGCGTACGCGATGCCCTCGCCGTTGAACGGGTTGATCATGCCGCCGGCGTCGCCGACCAAGACCAGGCCCCGAGTGTAGTGCGGCTGCCGGTTGAAGCCCATCGGCAGGGCCGCCCCCCGGATGGGGCCGATCATGTTCTCCTCGCTGTACCCCCACTCCGCGGGCATGTTCTTCACCCAGCGCCTGAGCAGGTCGCGGTAATCGATGTTCTTGAACGCGTCGCTGGTGTTCAGCAGCCCGAGACCGACGTTCGAGGTGCCGTCGCCGACGCCGAAGATCCAGCCGTAGCCGGGGAGGAGCGTGTCACCGTCCCACAGCTCCAGCCATGTCTCCAGGTAGTCGTCGTCGTGCCGGGGGCTGGTGAAGTAGGTCCGTACGGCGACGCCCATCGGGCGGTCCTGCCGCTTGTGCAGCCCCATGGCCAGGGAGAGCCGGGTGGAGTTGCCGTCGGCCGCGACGACCAGGCGCGAGCGGAAGGCGACCTCCTCGCCGTCCTGCTTGGCGGTGACGCCCACGACGTGGCCGCTGCGCTCGTCGAGGATCGGGCCGGTGACGTTGACGCCCTGCAGCAGCGTGACGCCGGCGCGCACGGCGTTGTCGGCCACGATCTGGTCGAAGTCCTTGCGGGTGCGGACCAGGCCGAAGTCAGGGAAGCTGGACAGCTCGGGCCAGTCGAGCTCGAAGCGCAGGCCGCCGCCGACGACCCGCAGGCCCCGGTTCCTGATCCAGCCCGGGGCGTCGATGTCGACGCCCATGTCGATGAGCTGCTTGACCGCCCTCGGCGTGAGCCCGTCGCCGCACACCTTCTCGCGCGGGAAGCGGGTCTTCTCCAGGAGGAGGACGGTCAGACCGGCCTGGGCGAGGTAAAAGGCGGTCGTCGATCCCGCGGGGCCGGCGCCGACGACGATGACGTCGGCGTCTCGTCCGCTTTCAGAGGCCGACGTCCGGTGGAACGGCGCCGATCTCGGCCGCGCAGGGGCTGACTCGCTCACGGGGGACCTGATTCCTGTCCTCGGGCGAAGATCTCACTGGTACGGGACCTTCGTGCCTTTGTGAACAACTTCACAAACTGTCGGCCGAAGTCTAACCCCTCTTGTGCGTTCCATGTCAGAGGGGTCTGACTACCGGTCGGTAACTTGTGGCTTCACGGCGCGGTGAAGCGCCACGATACCGAGCGAGAGGTTACGCCAGGCCACCTTCCCCCAGCCCGACTCCTGGATGATGCGCGCGAGCGCCGCCTGGTCCGGCCACTCCTGGATCGACTCCGCGAGGTACTCGTACGAGTCAGGGTTGGAGCTGACCATACGCGCGACCGGCGGGAGCAGCTTCATGAGGTACTGCGAGTAGACCAGCTCGAAGGGCTTGACCTGCGGCCTGGAGAACTCGCAGATAACAAGGCGGCCGCCCGGCCTGGTCACCCGCAGCAGCTCACGGAGCGCCTCGTGGGTGTCGGCCATGTTGCGCAGCCCGAACGAGATCGTGACCGCGTCGAACGCCCCGTCGGCGAAGGGCAGCCGCAGCCCGTCGCCCGCGACGAATGTGACACCGCGCACTCCGCCGCCGGAGAGCCCGGAACCGCCGCGCCGCTCCACACCGGTGCGCAGCATGCCGAGAGAGAAGTCACAGGCGATCGCGCGCGCCCCCAGGAGGGTGAAGGCGTCCGTCGAGGTCCCGGTGCCGGCGGCCAGATCCAGCACCAGTTCGCCCGGACCCGCGTCGATCGCGGCGGATGTGGCCTTGCGCCACAACCGGTCCTGCCCAAGTGAGAGGACGTCGTTGACCAGGTCGTAGCGCCGGGCCGTGCGATCGAACATCGCCGCGACCTCGTGCGGCTGCTTGTCCAGGGAAGCGCGCGTCATGGAGGCAAGCCTAGGCGGCACCCGGGACACCATCTTCACACCCGCACCGAATGCACGGAACGTGGCTCATTGATTACGAAGAGTGTGCTAATACTTCGGGAATGCTTGCCAGACACTCCACCGCGCTGCTGATCGCGGCGCTCGCCGTAGTCCCCGCGCTCCCCGCCGGCACAGCACAGGCCGGTGTCCGGCAACCTGCCGTCGTCTCACAGAAGCCGGTCGCCAACACCCCCCACGTGCTGGACGGCATCGTGAACGCGATCGCCCTCGTCGGCGGCACGGTGGTCATCGGCGGCGACTTCACCGCCGTCAGCGACGCCGGCAGCAACACGCGACTCTCCCGGAAGAACCTCTTCGCCTACGACCTGCGGACCGGTCGGGTCCTGCGCGGCTTCGCCCCCGAGATGAGCGGCCCCGTCTACGCCCTGGCCGCCGGGGACGACGCCACCGTCTACGCCGGCGGCTCGTTCGACTTCCCCGCAAGCGCGCTGGCGCGGATCAGCCTGGCCGACGGCTCGGCCGTCGCCTCCTTCGACGCGCCCGCGTACGGCGGCGGCGTCTCCGCCCTCGTCCGCCAGGGCGGCCGGCTCTATGTCGGCGGCGACTTCGCCATGATCGGCGGCACACCCCGCACCGCGCTGGCCCGCCTCGACGCCGCCACGGGGGCCGTGGACCCGACGTTCACCATCGAACCCGGCAATCCGCGCGGGGCGACCGTCAAGGTCTACGCCATGGCCGCCACCGGTGACCGGCTCGCCATCGACGGCTCGTTCACCACGGTGAACGGGCTGCGCCGGCCACAGATCGCGCTGATCGACCTGACCCGCGGCCGGGTGGCCGACTGGCGCACCGAGGCGTACGCGCCGTCCTGCATGGCGGTGTTCCCCTGGTACGTGCGCGGCCTCGACTTCTCACCGGACGGCAAGTTCTTCGTCGTCGTCACGACGGGCGGCCCGGCCCCGGACACCGGGAAGCTGTGCGACTCCGCCGCCAGGTTCGAGACGTACACCAAGGGAAACGACGTGCGGCCGACCTGGGTCAATCTGACCGGCGGCGACTCGCTCTACTCGGTCGCGGTGACCGGCGCGGCGGTCTACGTGGGCGGCCACCAGCGCTGGCTCGACAACCCCAAGGGCGCTGACAGCGCCGGTTCTGGAGCGGTCCAAAGGCCGGGCATCGGCGCGATCCACCCGACCACCGGCAAGGCCCTCGCCTGGAACCCCACACGCACCCGGGGAATCGGAGTAAAGGCGTTCCTGACGACAAAGAGTGGTCTTTTGGTGGGAAGTGACACGACGAAGCTCGGGCATGAGTACCATGCCCGGGTCGGCATGTTCCCGATGCCCTAGTTTCCGGATGGCGGGTGACGTTTCTGCGCCATCTGGGCGCTGACAGCGTCGCGCTGCTTGGACAGGAGCACGTAGCTGGCCAGGCCACTCACGACGAAGGCCGCAATCAGCAGCCAGAACGTGCGCAGCCCGAGCAGATACAGGACCGCGAGGGCCACGGCGAACAGGCCGAGGCGGGAGAGCGTGTAAACGACAACCGGACGCACACCGTCGAGGTTACGCCACGGAGGCGAGTGACTCTCTTCGCATCCCGTGCGACCGCTGCTAGTGTGCCCAAGAGGGGCCTTTTGTAAAGAAACACCCATGAGCACCCCAAAGAGGCTCTATCATATAACAATCGGGCACTGAGCCGATAACAACCCGTGATCTTCTACGAAAACCACGGATAAATCAGGCTTCGCTCGGCACACTGGTTACCTGTCCGCCCGCTGCAGGACGCGGGATGCGAGGGGGAGAGATTGTGGAGAGTAGCAGCGAGCGACTGCTGACCCCTGGAGAGGTTGCCGCCCTCTTCCGGGTTGATCCGAAGACCGTGACACGTTGGGCCGCGGCGGGACGAATCAGCAGCATCCGTACCCCCGGGGGGCATCGGCGGTTCCGAGAGTCGGAAGTGCACGCCCTCCTCCGTGGAGAGGACGTTCTGACGGCCGAACGGCCGAACGGCGACTCACCTCGGGTCTGATACACCGACCAGGTGATCCTGCGTGCCACCCGGATGCCGCAGGGTCACCCGAGTCAGACGGCACCGTTCCCCTGGGCCGCTCTCCCGGGCCCGCAGGCTGGTGCCTGTCCTCCCGGCGCCGTTCTCATGGCGTCATGCCTCGCCTTCGTACGCCACGCGGCGCCATCGCGCCTCTCAGCGCACGTCCTGCCCATCCGCGTGGCCTCGGCGCGTGTTCTCCCGACGCGCGGGTCCGGTCCCCTCGGGGTCGGCGGTCTCCTGCTCATCGCCGCCGGTTGACGCCTCGGCATCGGCCTTGAAGGCGAGGAACTCCCGCTCCAGGTCGTCGTTCTCCTCGCGCCACCGGCGCCGCCGTTCGGCGTCCTCCTCCTCGGTGACCGACTCGGCGAGCCACCGTTCGTAGTCCGGCTCCCCCGGGACGACGTCGACGTACGCGTTGCCGATCAGGCGGCCGTCGTCGCTCGTCAGTGATTGCGGCACGCGCAGTGTCCCGTCAGTGAGCCGGATCACGTACATCCACGATCACCTAGATTCCATAGCGCCGGTTGAAGAACAGCATCACGTTCAGCGCCGCACGCGTGTCACCGCCCAGCATGTCGACCAGGGCCGGACGCTGCCGGGATGCGATCGCCGCGAACGCGTCGGCGAAGAACTCCTTGCGCCCCAGCCCACCGGGCTGCCGGTGGAACGCCGAGGCGAACAGCGGGAAGCATTCCTCGTACAGCGCGGCGAACTCGGGTGAGTCGGAGACCCACTCTCCCGGATGCGCGCCCACGTCGTCCAGAGCATGGCCGACTTCGTGCATCATCACGTCCGGTGTCGGGGACGGGCGATCGCCCACCACGATCTTGCGATCGCCGTACGCGCCGGCGCAGGCGTCCCAGGTAGCCCGGCCGGACGGCAGCGGGGCCCCACGCAGGTAGCCCATGTCGTCGAGGTCGGGGACGCCGCCGCGACCCACGTAGATGCCGTCCAGTGTCGTGGCGAGCATCAGCTTGAGGTTCTCCGGCAGCCTGGCGAGGCTCTCCACCGCCCGTACGGCGTCCGCCGAGGGCGGGCCGTCGGCGGCGTCCCACTCACGGTGGAGCACGCGTTCGAGCGGCCCGCAGTGCCGTCGGCCGTCTCGCAGGTCCGGGGCGTCCGGCCGGTGCGGTCGCGCCGTGGCCGCGTCGTCCAGCTCGAAGTCGCCCCACGTGTACTGAGGCCGGTCCACGACCGGAGCGGTGACCGCGTGGACGCGCTCCGCCAGCCGCTCGGGGGAGCGTTCCTGCACCCGCTCCCATCCGTCCTGGAAGCGCTCCTGGAGGCGTTCGCGCACGCGCTCGGGGGAACGCTCCGGCGCGTCCGCGCCCCGCCCTTGCTGCGTGTACCCGCCGCGCTGCCACCATCGCGGGCCGCGCCGGTGGCGGCCCCTATCTCCCGACTGCGCCATGGCCCCCGCCCGTCGCCTCGTCGGGAGCGGCCGTGTGCGGCGCCCTCTCCGTCTCGCGCCCCGGCGGGATCAGTCCGCCTACGGTGCTCATGTGCTCACCCGTCCCTCGCTCTGGGCGGTGCCCACCGCCGCGCCGGGCCCGGGTGTGATCCGGGGGGCGCGGTACCGGTCCACCGTACGTTGCGGGTCCGGGCCTCGTCATCCCCCCGGTAAGGCCGTCCGTCGCGCGTGGAAACCCCTACCGCTACGGCGACGCGGCCCGATCAAGCGGCGGCATGGCTTACCGTGTGGGCATGCCTAGCGTGATTCTCGGTTTGGCGCTGTTGGCCTTCTGGCTCTACTGCCTGTTCGACGTGATCACGACACCGGATGACGCGGCGCGCAACCTCCCCAAACTTCTGTGGGTGCTGATCGTGCTGTTCCTGGCCGCGCTCGGTGGCGTGTTCTGGCTGGCCCTCGGACGTCCCAGGAGCGGCGACGCCGTGCTGGGCGGGGCGGTGCCGTCCGGAGGGCGGGACGAGACATGGCAGCGGCCCCCGCGCGCCGAGGCGCCACGGGGGCCGGACGACGACCCGGAGTTCCTGCGCGCGCTGGAGCGCCGGCTGCGGAACGAGGACTGACCCGAGACCGGGTGAGCTGCGCGGGAGCCGGGCCGGGCGGCCCGGCCCCGCGTGCGGCGGGGCCGCCGCCTACTTGGGGACGTCCGCGTAGGAGTGCAGCCCGCTGAAGAAGATGTTGACGCCGACCAGGTTGAACAGCAGGCAGCCGAACGCCACCAGCGACACGATCATGGCCGCCTTGCCGCGCCATCCGGCGGTCGCCCGGGCGTGCAGGTACGCCGCGTAGGCGATCCAGGTGATGAAGGACCAGACCTCCTTGGGGTCCCAGCCCCAGTAACGGCCCCAGGCGCGGTCGGCCCACAGCGCCCCCGCGATGACGGCGAACGTCCAGATGGGGAACGCGATCACGATCGCACGGTGCGCGATGCGGTCGAGCTGCTCCTTCGACGGCAGCACCGACAGCCGCCCGTCGTTGCGCACCAGGTAGAGGACGGCGCTCACCCCGGAGACCAGGAACAGCCCGCCCGCGATGACGGCGGCGGTCACGTGGATCGCGATCCAGTACGAGTTCAGCGCGGGCATCACCGGGCCCGCCTGGACGTGCAGGAAGAGGACGGCGAAGCCGAGGCCGAGCGCCGCCGCCACCGTCACGAACGCGCCGAGGAACCGGATCGGCTGCCTGGCGAGCAGGACGAGGAACACGGTCACCGAGGCGAAGCACAGCGCCACGACGAACTCGTACATGTTGCCCCAGGGCCAGCGGTCCACCGCGATGCCGCGGGTGAGGATGCCGCCCAGGTTGGTCGCCCAGCCGAGCCAGGAGATGGCGACCGCGACCGCGCCGGACTTGATCGCCCAGCCCGCGGGCGGGACCGTCGTGGCGGGGCCGGCGTCCTCGTCCGCCGGCTCTGCGGGGGCGGAGGAGTCCGCTCCCGCGCCGACGGCGACGAGCCGGCGGCTCTTTGCCGGGGCGACGGCCGTGCGGGCCCTGCCGAAGGCCAGCTCCAGCGCGTAGGCGATCATGGCGGCGAGGTAGAGCAGGACGGTCACCAGGATGAGCTGGTCGCTCAGCGTGGCGAGGCCCTCGTTGACCTGGGCGGGCGGCATCTTCTACTCCTCGGACGAGCGAGTGCTCGGCGAAACGGGTTCGCGGTCGGGCGCGGAGACGTCCTCGGACCGGTCCTCCGGTTCAGGGTGCTCGGAGGGCTCGGAGGGGGTGGCACCGCGAAGCTTCGTGACGATCTCGGCGAACTCCTCCGCGAAGCTCGCTCCACCGCCCTCGGTGCGGGTCAATCCTCCCACCGTGACCTGTCGGCCCTTCATCCGCACCCACACGCGGCGGCGCTGCACGGTCAGCGACAGCACCAGGCCGATCACGGCCAGGGCGGCGGCGATCAGGGCGGGCAGCCGGCCCGGGTCGTAGGCCATCTGCAGGCTGATCCACTCCTTGACGCCGGTGAACTGGATCGTCCCGGCGCCGTCGGCGAGTTCCTTGGTGTCCCCGACCTTGAGCGGGGTGGGCTGGGCGGACATCTTGCCCAGCGGCTTCAGGCTCTTGGTGTCGAGCTGGTAGACCGACTGGGGCTGCCCGGACTTCAATCCGAGATCACCCGAGAACGGGAAGATCTGGACGGTCGGGTTGGCCGCGCCGGGGAAGACCGACACCCACGCCTTGCCGTTGGGCACGGTGGTCGGCAGGAAGCGAACCAGGAAGCCGAGCTGGTCGGACTGGGCGTCCGGGACCTTGATGACGCACTCGGAGGTGTAGGTCATCTGGTCGCCCGCCAGGCAGGGGACCGGCCCCTCGAATGCCGTGTTGCCCTTGCCGTCGACGACCTTGAACGTGGGCGCGTAGCCGTGGCCGATGAGGTAGGTCAGCGTGCCGTTCACGTCGAGCGGCTCGTTGACCTTCAGCTCGACGTCACGCGGGCCCGAGGTGGGCGTGTCCTGCACCGACAGCGTGGCCGAGTAGTCGAGCGGCTGGCCCCGCTTCTCCCCCGACGCGATGTACGTCGCCTGGAAGTCCTTCACCGTGAACGAGAACGGCTCGAGCGACTCGGCCGACACCTGCTGTCCCGGGATGAAGCGGTCGTAGGCGGCCACCGTGTTCGAGAAGCCCTCGCCCTCCACGACCAGGACGTTGCCCCGGTAGCCGAACAGCGCACCCGCGCCGACCGCGAACAGCAACGCGAGCAGCGAGACGTGGAAGAGCAGGTTGCCCGTCTCACGCAGGTAGCCCTTCTCGGCCGCGACCCAGTCGGGCCCGGTGACCACGCGGAACCGGTCGCGCCGCAGCCGCGCCGCCGCCTCCTCGACGGTCAGGTCGCCGTCGAAGGCCGCGTTCTGCGGGAGCCGGCGCAGGTTGCGCGGCGCGGCCGGCGGCTTCTTGCGCAGCTCCTTGAAGTGGACGACCACCCGCGGGAAGACGCATCCGGCGAGCGAGAGGAACAGCAGCAGGTAGATCGCGGCGAACCAGGGCGACGTGAAGACGTCGAACATCCAGAACCGGTCCAGCCACTCGGCCTCGGTCGGGCTGTTCTGGAAGTACCGCGCGACCCGGCCGGGATCGACGCTCCGCTGCGGGTAGATCGACCCGGGCACCGAACCGAGCGCGAACAGGAACAGCAGGATCAGGGCGGTGCGCATGGACGTGAGCGTCCGCCAGCCCCACCGCAGCCAGCCGACCACGCCGAGCCCGACGGGCCGCGTCTCCCGCTCCTCGGTGGCCCCGGGCGCCTCGCTCGGCTCGGTCGTCTCGTTCTTCTTGGTCATCTCAGATCACCGGCTTGAATCCGCCCACCCACACCTGCAGGCCGGCGATGAGGTCACCCCAGAGCCCGGTCACCAGGAGGATCCCGACGGCCACGAGCATCGCGCCGCCGATCCTGGTGATCAGCCGTGAGTGGCGGCGGACCGCCTTGAACGCGTGCAGCGCCCGGCGGTAGGCGAGCCCGGCGAGCACGAAGGGCAGCCCCAGCCCCAGCGCGTACGCGAAAGCGAGCGCGGCGCCGCGGGCCGCGCTGCCCTGGTCGACCGAGAGCGCGAGGACCACGGCGAGCGTGGGCCCGATGCACGGGGTCCAGCCGAGGCCGAAGACGACGCCGAGCAGCGGCGCTCCGGCGAGCCCGGCGGAGGGCACCTTGTGGATGCGGACGTCGCGCTGGAGCCCGGGCACCAGCCCGATGAAGGCCAGCCCGAGAACGATCGTGACCACGCCGAGCACCCGCGTGATCAGCTCCATGTTGCCGAACAGGACGCCGCCGAGGCTGCCGAAGAGCGCTCCCCCGAGCACGAACACCGCGGCGAACCCGAGGACGAACAGGGCGCTGCCCAGCACCATCCGCCCGCGCCTGGGGTCGCTGCTCATGCCCGTGACGTACGACAGGTAGCCCGGCACCAGCGGCAGCACGCACGGCGACAGGAAGGACACCACGCCGGCCGCGACCGCGATCGGCACCGCGACCAGCATCGAGCCGGACGCGACGGTGGAGGCCAGGTCAGCCGCGCTCATCGCTGACCTTGTCGATCGCGGCGAGCAGGTCGTTGTACTTCACCGCGCCGAGGGCCCGGGCGGCGATCCGCCCCTGCCCGTCGATGATCAGCGTGGACGGGATGGCGGCGGGCGGGACCGTGCCCTGGAAGGAGAGCAGCACCCGGCCCGCCTGATCGAAGATGCTGGGAT
The DNA here is from genome assembly GCF_050947145.1 of Microtetraspora malaysiensis. Classification (NCBI taxonomy): domain Bacteria; kingdom Bacillati; phylum Actinomycetota; class Actinomycetes; order Streptosporangiales; family Streptosporangiaceae; genus Microtetraspora; species Microtetraspora malaysiensis. Next base: position 869,078 of record NZ_CP191998.1, on the reverse strand, counting down.
ATCCGGGCTGCAGCGAGCGGTCGTACGCCTGCGCGGCCGCCTTCTGGTCCTTGAAGTTGACGCCGAGGAACTGGACGCCCTTGTCCTTGGTCTTGGCCGCGATGTCCTTGAGCACCGGCCCCTCGGCGCGGCACGGCCCGCACCAGGACGCCCAGAAGTTCAGGACGTAGACCTTGCCGCTGCCGAGCTTCTCCGTCGCGCCGTCGAGGGTCGTGCCCTCGATGGCCGGCGCCGTGGTGCGGCTCGCGGCGTCGAAGACCTGGACCTTGCCGTCACCGGGGACGAAGCGGGTGTCACCGGACTGCGGCTGCGCCTCCTGGTTCCCGGCACAACCCGCGAGGGCTGTCACGGCCAGAGCGATGCTCGCCGCGATCAGAGACAAACTCTTGGCAGACACGCGGGAGTATCTCCTAAAACTACAACCGGTAGAGCTGTAACTCTACCCAGCGGATCCGGTGCTCCCGTCGCGGGGCTCACGCTCCGGGAACAGGATTGTCGTGCAGCAGGGCCCCGGCGGGCTCGCTGTAGCCGATGCTGGCCAGCCGGTCGCCCTCGAACGTGAAACTGGTGAGGCTGGCGAGGGAGCACTGGCGGCGGCGCGGGTCGTGCCACAGCCGCCGCCGCTCGGCCGCCAGACGGATGATCCAGATGGGCAGCTGGTGGCTGACCAGCAGCGCCTCGTGCCCTCGGGCCGCCGCCCTGGCGTCGTCGATGGCCACCTTCATCCGCCGGACCACCTCGTCGTACGGCTCGCCCCAGGACGGGCGGAACGGGTTCACGAAGTGGCGGTAGGCGCGCACATCGCGGAAGACGCCGTTGCCGCCGGCCACCCGCATCCCCTCGAAGACGTTGGCCGCCTCGATCAGCCGCTCGTCGAGGACGACCTCCAGGTCGAGGACGGCCGCCAGGGGCGCCGCGGTCTCCTGGGCCCGTTCCATCGGGGAGCTGCGCAGGACGACGATGTCGCGCCCGCCGATCGCCTTGGCGACGGTCTCGGCCATCAGGCGGCCGTTCTCAGACAGGTGGTAGCCGGGCAGCCTGCCGTACAGGATGCCTTCGGGGTTGTGAACCTCGCCGTGACGGAGCAGGTGGACGACGGTGGTCTCGGTCATGGCAGGTGAGCCTACCCGCCGGTCATGCGGCGCACGCGGCGCGCATCAGCGCGTCCACGGCGGCCCTGATGGCGGGGCGGCGGGCGGCGTCGGTGCGCCACAGGGCGTAGATGCGGCGCTGGAGCCGGGGCACGACGGGGATGGCGCGCACGCCCTCGGGCAGCCGGCCGCGTCCGAGACGGGGGATGAGGGCGCATCCGTGGCCCGCGGCGACGAGCGCGAGCTGCGTCGGGTACTCGTCGGCCATGCAGACGATCTTCGGCTCTTTCTCGGCGGACCTGAGCAGGAACATCAGGAAGTCGTGGCAGACGGTGCCGGACGAGCTGCTGATCCAGCCCTCGCCTGGGAGGTCGGCCAGCTCGATCTCCCGCTTGTCCGCCAGCGGGTGGCCGGCGGGCACCGCCACGTCCGCGATGTCGTCGAGCAACGGGGCGCGGGACAGCCCGTCCGGGATGGCCATCGGCCGGTTCATCCAGTCCTGGACCACGGCGAGGTCGATCTCGCCCCGGGTCACCTCGCGCATCTGCCGCTCGGGCTCGCGCTCGTACATGACCACGTCGAGGTCGGGATGCTGTTGCTTGATCGTCGCCAGCGCCTGGGGCATGATCCCCCGGGCCGCGGTCGGGAACGCGGCCAGGACGAGCCGCCCCACCACGGCGCCGCGTAGCGCCTCGAAGTCGGCCTCGGCCGTCTCGACCAGGGCGAGGATCTTCTCCGCGTGGTCGGCGAGCAGCCCGGCCGCGTCGGTGAGCTTGACGCCGCGCCCGTTGCGCTCGACCAGGACCGCCCCGGTCTCGCGTTCGAGCTTGGCGAGCTGCTGCGAGATCGCCGACGGGGTCACCATCAGCGCCTCGGCGGCGGCCGCCACGGAACCGTAGACGGCCACCGCGTGCAGCGCCTTCAACCGGTTCAAGTCCAACATGTAAGTCAGTCTAAACGGTTGAGGCGGTTTGAGCCCGGTGTCGCTGAACTGTCGCTTTACAGCGTGGCGGCGGCGGCCTTGGCGGCGAGCGGCAGCGCCTCGACGACCTGGGTCAGCGCCTCCTCGTCGTGGGCGGCGGACAGGAACCACGCCTCGAACGCCGACGGCGGGAGGTACACGCCCTGGTCGAGCATCCCGTGGAAGAACGCCCGGTACGCCTCCGCGCTCTGCACCTTCGCCGCGGCGAAGTCGTGCACCGGCCTGTCGGTGAAGAAGATCGAGAACAGGTTGCCGGCCCGCTGCAGGCTGTGCGGCACGCCCTCGGCCGCCAGCGCGTCGGACGCGGCCTGACCGACGGCCAACGCGGCGGCGTCCACCCGCTCGTACACGCTCGCGTCGCAGGCCCGCAGCGTCGCCAAGCCGGCGGCGGAGGCCAGCGGGTTCCCGGCGAGCGTCCCTGCCTGGTAGACCGGCCCCTCCGGCGCGAGCAGCGCCATCACCTCGGCCCGGCCGCCGAAGGCCGCGGCCGGCATCCCGCCGCCCATGACCTTGCCGAACGTCATGAGATCGGCCTCGACCGGGTCGAGGCCGTACCAACCGGCGGCGGAGACGCGGAAACCGGTCAGCACCTCATCGATGATCAGCAGCGCGCCGTGCTCGGTGCACAGCTCGCGCAGCCGCTGGTTGAAGCCGGGCAGCGGCGGGACCACGCCCATGTTGGCCGGGCACGCCTCGGTGATGACGCACGCGATCTCGAACGTGCGGAACGCCTCCTCGACCGCCTCGACCGAGTTGTACGGCAGGACGATCGTGTCGGCGGCCGACGCGCCGGTCACGCCGGGCGTGTCCGGGAGGCCGAACGTCACCAGCCCCGAGCCCGCCGACGCCAGCAGGGCGTCCACGTGCCCGTGGTAGCAGCCGGCGAACTTGACGATCTTCGCTCGGCCGGTGAAGCCACGGGCGAGCCGCACCGCCGACATGGTGGCCTCAGTGCCGGAGCTGACCAGCCGGACCTTCTCCACGGGGGCGACCCGGGAGGCGATCTCCTCGGCGAGCAGGACCTCGCCCTCGGTCGCCGTACCGAACGACAACCCCCGCGCCAGCGCGCCCTCGACGGCCTCCATCACGGCCGGATGGCGATGGCCGAGGATCATCGGCCCCCAGGAGCACACCAGATCGACGTAGCGGTTGCCGTCCACGTCGGTGATGTAGGGCCCCTGGCCCGAGGCCATGAACCTCGGCACTCCCCCGACCGCGCCGAATGCGCGCACCGGGGAGTTGACACCACCGGGCACGATCCGCCGCGCCCGCTCGAACAGTTCCGCTGACTTCTCCGTACGGCTCACGCCTCCCAGCCTACGGGCGGCGCATGACGACCTCTCACTCGCAGGCGTCGACGAGCAGGTCCAGGACGCGGAGCGGGTCGGGGAGGGGACGCCCGTCCGGCGGCCGCAGCCAGCTCGCCGTCGCGCCGCTCAGCAGCGTCGAGGGCGGGGCGAGCACATAGCTGTCACGGCAGTGCCAGCGCAGTCCCGGGGAGGCCTCGATCGTCGCCGGGTCGCAGTCGAGGTGGCAGGACCACCACTCGTCCTCGTCCTCGGGGGCGCCCCTGGTGGCCACATAGAAAAGGGCCCGGTCGCCGTTCTCGGCGACCGGGCCCGTGGCCTGTCCGGTGGCGTCCATGGCGGCCAGTGCCGCCATTCCGGCCGTGGACGGTACGTCGAACACGTCGAACACCCGGCCCGTGGGCAGGATCACGTTCGCGTCGGGGTTGTGCTCCCACCAGCGCGTAAGGCGGGCGGAGTCCACCGTCGCCTCCATCTGCCACGCCGGGGACAGCGGGTGCGCGCCCGGGTCGGGACAGCCGACCCGGTCGCAGGAACAGGCGCGCCCACCCTCACTGAGCGGGTGGGCGCCAAGACAGCTCGCCCAGCCGAGCTGGGCGTATTCAAGTACAGATGTGATCTTCCGTGGCTTTCGATGCGCACGTCGTTTCGTACGGCGGACCAGCGGTGCCCCCACCATCGTGCTCCTCCCCCACGGATGCTCTTTTGCTGTACCTGATAATGCCCTTGACGGATCAGTGCGCGCAGCGCCACCCCCCGTGGAACGCGCGCTATGCCCGGAGCCGCCGCGCGACCTCGGTGGCCCAGTAGGTCAGGATCATGTCGGCGCCGGCCCTGCGGATCGCGACGAGCGACTCCATGATGGTCCGCTCGCGGTCGATCCAGCCGTTCGCCGCCGCCGCCTCGATCATCGCGTACTCGCCGCTCACCTGGTAGGCCGCCACGGGCACCTCGACCATGTCGCGCACCTGGCGGAGGATGTCCAGGTACGGCAGCGCGGGCTTGACCATCACCGCGTCCGCGCCCTCAGCGAGGTCGAGCCGCACCTCCCGCAGCGCCTCGCCGACCGGCCCGGCCGGGTCCTGCTGGTACGCGCTGCGATCGCCGAACTGCGGCGCGCACTCGGCGGCGTCGCGGAACGGCCCGTAGAACGCGGAGGCGTACTTCGCCGAGTAGGCGAGGATCGGCACGTCGGCGAAGCCCTCGGCGTCGAGCGCCCGCCTGATCGCGCCGACCTGACCGTCCATCATGCCGCTCGGCGCGATCACCCGTGACCCCGCCCGCGCCTGGGCGACGGCCGCGGAGGCGTACCGCTCCAGCGTGGCGTCGTTGTCCACCTCGCCGGAGTCGGTCAGCAGGCCGCAGTGGCCGTGGTCGGTGTACTCATCGAGGCAGGTGTCGGTCATCAGGACCAGCGCGTCGCCGATCTCGGAGGCGAGATCGGCGAGCGCGAGCTGGACGACCCCCTGCGGGTCGTCGGCCGCCGAGCCGCGCGCGTCCTTGTGCAGGGGGATGCCGAACAGGATGACCCCGCCGACGCCCGCCTCCGCCGCCTCGTGAACGGCCTTGCGCAGCGAGTCGCGGGTGTGCTGGACGACCCCCGGCATGGACGCCACCGGCTGGGGGTCGGCGACGCCCTCCTTGACGAACACGGGCAGGATCAGGTCGGCCGGGTGCAGACGCGTCCCGGCGACCAGGCGGCGCATCGAGGCGGTACGGCGCAGCCGACGCGGCCGGGCCGCCGGAAATTCAGCGTTCACGATCGTCTTCTCCACTCGGACTGGACGGACCCGGACCGGCGCCGGCGCGGTCACCGGCGAGGTGACATCACTTGAAGCGCCGGCGCGCCCCTCTGCGGTTCTGTGAGGGCCTGCGCGGCATCTCACCGGCCGAGATGGCCGCGTGCCGCTGCTTGGCACCGTACTCCGCCAGGGCCGCCGCGAGCGCGGAGGCGGACGGCCTGTCGGCCATCACGTCGACCCGCAGCCCGAACTCCTCGGCGGTCTTGGCCGTCTGCGGCCCGATCACGGCGATCACGGTCACGTTGTGCGGCTTGCCGGCGATGCCGACCAGGTTCCGCACCGTGGACGACGAGGTGAACAGCACCGCGTCGAAGCCGCCGCCCTTGATCGCCTCCCGGATCGGGGCCGGCGGCGGCGCCGCGCGCACCGTGCGGTACGCGGTCACGTCGTCGCACTCCCAGCCCAGCTCGGTGAGGCCCGCGACCAGGGTCTCGGTCGCGATGTCCGCCCGGGGCAGCAGGACGCGGTTGATCGGGTCGAGCATCGAGTCGTACGGCGGCCACTCCAGGAGCAGGCCCTCGGACGACTGCTCGCCGGTCGGGACCAGGTCGGGCTTCACGCCGAACTCGACGAGGGCCCGGGACGTCGCGCCGCCGACGGCGGCGACCTTCAGCCCGGCGAACGCCCGCGCGTCCAAGCCGTACTCCTCGAACTTCTCCCGCACCGCCTTGACCGCGTTGGCGCTGGTGAAGGCGACCCACTCGTAGCGGCCGGTGACCAGGCCCTTGATGGCGCGGTCCATCTGCTGCGGCGTCCGGGGCGGCTCGACGGAGATCGTCGGCACCTCCTCCGGCACCGCGCCGTACGAACGGAGTTGCTCGGCCAGGCCCTCGGCCTGCTCCTTGGTGCGCGGCACCAGGACCCGCCAGCCGAACAGCGGCTTGGTCTCGAACCACGACAGGCGGTCGCGCATGCCGACCGCGTCGCCGACGACGATGAGCGCCGGCTCGGTCATGCCCGCGTGCTTGAGGTCGGGGCCGAGGCGGCCGAGCGACGACACGACGGTGAACTGCTCGGTGGTGGTGCCCTCGCTGGTCACCGCGACCGGCGTGGTGTCCGGCTTGCCCGCGGCGATCAGCGCCTTGGCGATCGGCACGGCCTCGGCGACGCCGTTGTAGATCACCAGAGTGCCCTCGCACCCGGCGTGCCGCGCCCAGTCGTCCACCTGGGCGGCGTCGACGATGCGGAACTCGGGGACGGCCACCGCCGGCGGGATGCCCGCGTAGGTAAGCACGGCCGTCGCCGGCGGGACCCCGGGAACGATCTCGAAGTCCACGTCGGCCTTGGCGCAGGCCGCGACCTCCTCCACCACGGAGGAGAAGAACGACGGGTCGCCCGGACACACCCGCACGACCGTCCGTCCGGACTTGGCGTCCTGCAGCGTCTTCAGCGATATCGAGTTCTCCGCGGCGTCCGCGGAGATGTCCACCACTTCGACGCCCTCGCGGCAGTGCCGCAGCAGCGGGGCGTGCGCCTGCTGGTCGAGCACGACAACGTCCGCCCTGCCCAGCAGGTCGGCGCCACGCAATGTGAGCAGGTTCTCGTCACCGGGGCCGGCGCCGACGAAGGCGACGAAACCCGATCGGGGCTCTGAAACGGTATTGGGGCTCAATGGGCCTGCTCCCCCATCAATGTGCCGGCCCCCTCGGCGATCATGGCGGCCGCGAGATCACGGCCGAGGTCCATGGCCGCCAGACGGGGTCCGGAGGTGGACTTGCACACTGACCGCACGCCGTCGATGGCGACGACGGTCGCGGTCAGGTTGAGAATGTGCCCGTCATCCGAGGCGAAAGCACCTACTGGTGCCGCGCAACCGGCTTCGAGGGCGGAAAGCACGGCGCGCTCCGCGGTAACCGCCGTGCGGGTTCGCGGGTCGTCGAGGACGCCCAGCAACTCGATCAGGTCGGCGCGATCGGACGAGCACTCGACCGCGAGCGCCCCCTGGCCGGGCGCCGGCAGCACCTCGTCGACCTCGAAGATCTGCGAGATCTCGCCGTCGCGCCCCAGACGGCGCAGGCCGGCGGTGGCCAGCACGACGGCGTCCAGCTCACCGGCGGCGATCTTGCCGATCCGTGTGGGCGCGTTTCCCCTGATCGGGACGTAGTGGAGATCCGGCCGCAGGGCACGGAGCTGCGCGACACGGCGCGGCGACCCGGTGCCCACCCTGGCGCCGGGCGCCAGGTCGGCCAGCTTGGCGGAACTCACCAGCGCGTCGCGCGGATCCTCGCGCAGCGCCGTGGCGACGAGCGTGATCCGGGGATCGTCGGCCGTCGGGAGGTCCTTGAGCGAGTGGACGGCGAAGTCGATCTCACCGTCGATCAGCTTGTTGCGCAGCTCGCTGACGAACACGCCGGTGCCGCCGAGCTGGGTGAGGTTCGCCCGGGAGACGTCACCGAACGTGGTGATGCCGACGAGTTCCACCGCGCGCCCGGTCAGCTCGGTGAGCCGCTTGGCCACCAGGCCCGACTGGGTCGTGGCCAACTCGCTCTTGCGGGTACCCATCCTCAAAGGAGCGGTCATGACTCGACCTCCATCCGTGACACGGCCTCGGGCTTCAACGGGTCCAGATTGAACAGCTCACGGAGCGCGTCCGCGTACTGGTCGCCGCCGGGCGAGGACGCCAGCCGCTTCACGCGTACGGTCGGCTCGTGGAGCAGCTTGTCCACGACCCGGTTGACGGTCTGCGTGACCTCGTCGCGCAGACGTCCCTCCAGTTCGGGAACGCGGGAGATCAGCCGGCCCATCTCGGCCTCGACCACCTCGGCGGCCTTGCTGCGCAGCGCCACCACCGTGGGCGTCACCCGGGCCGCGCGCGCGGCCTCCAGGTAGGCGGCCACCTCCTCGGTGACGATCGCCTGAACCGCCGCGATGGCCTCGGCCCGGCCGCCGTCGCCGATGTCGTCGGCGACCCCGGCCTGCTGCATGGACTCCAGGTCCACCAGCGTCACGCCGGGCAGCGCCCGTACGTCGGGGTCGACGTCGTGCGGCAGGGCCAGGTCGAGGAGGAACAGGTCGCGGCCGCGGCCCACCACGCCGGCGACCGTGTCCGGGGTGATCAGGCACGTCCCGGCGCCGGTGCAGGAGATGACGAGGTCAGCCTCCGCGATCTCGGCGGCGACGTCGTCCAGGCGCACCGCGCGCCCGGCGACGGACTCGGCCAGCCGTACGGCGCGCTCGTAGGTGCGGTTGGCGATGACGATGTCGGTCACGCCGGAGCGGACCAGGGTGGCCGCCGCCAGCGCGCTCATCGAGCCCGCGCCGACGACCAGTGCCCGCATCCCGGCGATCGGGCCGAGCTCGCGCTCGGCGAGGGTCAGGCCGACGCCGACGAGCGACGCGCCCGCCCGGTCGATGGCGGTGTCGGCGTGCGCGCGCTTGCCGACGCGCAGGGCCTGCTGGAAGAGCTCGTTGAGAATCGAGCCCACGGTGTCCTGGTCCTGGGCCAGCTTGAACGCCACGCGGATCTGGCCGAGGATCTGCCCCTCGCCGACGACCATCGAGTCGAGGCCGCAGGCCACCGAGAACAGGTGGTGCACGGCGCGATCCTCGTACTGCACGTAGAGGTGCGGGGTGAGCTGCTCCTGCGGGATGCCGCAGTGGTTGGCGAGCAGGTCGGTGACGGCCGTCACCGCTCCGTGGAAGCGGTCCACGTCGGCGTAGATCTCGACCCGGTTGCAGGTCGAGACGACCATCACCTCGGACACGGTGGCCTCGTCGCGCACGTCGAGGAGCAGCTTGACGAGGGCGTCCCCGCTCACGGAGACGCGTTCGAGGAGGGCCACCGGAGCCGTGCGGTGGCTGAGGCCGACGACGAGGATGCTCATTGGCTCACCTCGCCCAGCGCCGCCCCGCGCTCACTCACTACGACCACCTCATCGGGCCACTCATCGCCCATCATGGGCCCTCCACTCGCCTTACGCTGCTCGTGGAACGCAAGAATCTGCAGTTCAATGGACAAATCGACTTTACGGACATCAACGTCATCCGGCACCGTCAGCACCACGGGGGCGAAGTTCAAAATACTGGTGACCCCTGCGGCGATGACGCGGTCACAGACCTGCTGCGCCGCCGTCGCCGGCGTCGCGATCACCACGATGGACACCCCGCGCTTCCTGATCACTGACTCCAGGCCGTCGGCATGTTCCACCACGAGCCCGGCGATGCGCTCACCTACCACCGCGGGGTCGGCGTCGAAGAGGCCCGCGACCCGGAAGCCGCGGGACACGAACCCCCCATAGTTCGCGAGCGCTCGCCCGAGGTTACCCACCCCCACGATGGCGACGGCCCAATCCTGGGTGAGACCTAGCTCACGGGAGATCTGGTAGATCAGGTACTGGACGTCGTATCCGACCCCGCGCGTGCCGTACGAGCCGAGGTGGGAGAGGTCCTTGCGGAGCTTCGCCGAGTTCACCCCGGCCGCGACCGCCAGGTCCTCCGAGCTCACCGTGGCGGTGCCGCGCTCGGCGAGCCCGTTCAACGCACGCAGATAGAGCGGCAGTCTCGCGACCGTCGCATCGGGAATGCCACGCTCACGCGCTTGAGGGATACGGCGGGTCACTTGCCGGTGCTCCAGGGGGACGGACTGCCGGAGGACGCCCCCCGGCCGTACGAGCGGATGTAACCGATTTCGCGTTCCTACAGGTTAGTGCCTTTGTGAAGAGATGCACAAAGTCGGTGTCCCGTTCACTGTCCCAAAGCAGGTGTGCGGTCTCCAACTCGCCCTGAGGTCGCCTCTGCCCCGCGCACGCACCGCGCCGTCGCCGGGCGCGGCACGGCGGCGGCACGGCATGGGCTCGGCGTGGGCACAGCATCGCGAAAGGACCGCGGGGAGCGCCCAATAGGCTGGCCGCATGGCACCCCGCGAGCATCGGATCACTCTCCTCGGCAAACCCGGCTGTCACCTCTGCGACGACGCGCGCACCGTCATCGAGCGCGTGGCCGCGGAACTCGGCGTGCCGTGGGAGGAGCGGGACATCACCGCCTCCGAGGAGGATTACGCCAAGTACTGGGAGATGATCCCGGTCACCCTGGTCGACGGGGTCCAGCACGACTTCTGGCGGGTGGACGAGGCCCGCCTGCGCGCGGCGCTGACCGCCTGACGTCGCGCCTTCGGGACGAGGGGATCCGGGCGCGTCCCGAAGGTGAGTACCGACAGCCGCTCCCCCGCCTACCTGAACGCGGTCGGGAGAGGAACCACCTTGGCGGCGTTCACGCTCAGCTCGATGACGTTGGCGGCCAGGACCAGCGCGGTGCGCTCGGTGGCGAACCGCTCCATGTGCGGCTGGCGCTGGTGCTCGGTGTATCCCACCTCGTCACGGTAGAGCTCGTACACGATGCGCTGGAGCGGCGCCGACTTCACGTTGTGGCAGACGAAGACGAGCGTGTCCGGCTCGTTGCGCAGCACGGCCTCGACCGTCTCCTCGGCGAGCTTGTCGAACGCGTCACCCGCCCCGTCCATGAGCGTGAACACGGTGAGCAGGCCGTAGATGTTGGGCGACGGCCGGACCGAGCCGCCCTGTCCCCGGGAGGTGGCGGCCGCGCCGGCGAAGCCGGCCGCCATGCCGGCCGCCGGGTCCGCGCCGGGGAGCATCGTGCCGGTGGCGGGCATGGTGTACTCGGGGCGGCCACCCTGCGGCCGGCCGTGCTCCGAGGGGCCCGGCGGCATGGTGTACTCCGGCCCGCCCTGGGGCGCCGGGCGGTCGGCCTCCGCCGCCTGGGGAGGCATCGTGTACTCCCGTCCGCGCGCGCCGCCGTACGCGTCCTGCCCGGCCGGAGGGCCGGCGGGCCGGGCGGCGAACCCGTCCGACGGCTGCATGCGCGCCGCGTAGTCGACGTCGCCCTGCTCGCCCGCGCGATACTCGGCGACGAGATCCCCGAGCCCGGAGCGTCGCGGAGGAGCCGACGCCGACGGCTCGGCCCGGTTTTCGGCCCGGCTTTCGGCCCCGCGCGCGCCCCGCCGCGACCAGCCGTCCTCCGGCTGCTCGGCCCCGGCGTCTTCTTCCTCGTCCTCGTACGGCGCGAGCGGCCGGGCGAGAGCGAACCAGACGCCTCCGACGGTGGCGGCCATCGCGGCGACCACGACGATCCCGGGGAGCGTGAACTCCAGCGCGGCGGAGACGGCGATGCCGCCCGGCGCGAGCGCGACCGTCGCGTTCATGTTGTCGAGGTCGTAGTCGTCGCCGTTGCGCCCGCGCAGCACCGCGATCACGAGCCAGATCACCAGCATCCCGAGGACGCCGATGTGGACGGCGCGCAGAAGCCACTCAGGCCAGATGTCCCAGAAGACATCGGCCGCCGGGAACTCCTTCGTGAACGTCTGGGTGACCGGGTCGATCACCATGATGACCGCGCCCAGGCCCGTCAACGCGCCGCCGAAGAGCCATGCGGCGAAACGGGGGAACGGCTTCCTGGCGATGAGCTGGGCGATGCCGACGGCGAGCCAGAGCGGGGCGACGAGCGATCCGGTGATCTGGAACAACCGGAAGATCACGACCCCGTACCCGAGCAACTGGCCTACGGCGATCAATCCCAGCGAGAGGCACATCGCCCCCGTGGTGACACCCCACGCGACCAGCCATCCCGACGGCTTCTCGCGGATACGACCGACGACGACGCCGGTGGTGATGGCGGCGAGAACGGCGCCGGCGAACGCGATGACAGCGACAAGGACTTCCATGGTGGACCATATGCTGCCGGACTTCGCGCGCCGACTGGTAGCCGATGGATCGCCCCGTTACGCGAAGTGATTACGGTTAGCGGCGGATTGTGTTATCTCGCGATGATTTCTAGAGTGTTCGAGCACGCCGACTCCCCTCCCCCAATGGGATAACCGGATGCCGACATCGTGGCCGTTCGCCGGGCTCTCCCCTCCAGCCGCTGGAGTGGTGCGGCAGGCGCCCCCCGCCGCCCCCGCGGCGGCGCAGCTCGAACACGACGAGATGCGCACGCTGGTCCTGCGCGCCAAGACCGGCGACACCGAGGCGTTCGGTGTGCTCTACGACCGTTACGTCGACCTCGTCTACCGCTACGTCTTCTTCCGGGTGGGCTCGCACGCGCTCGCCGAGGACCTGACGAGCGACACCTTCCTGCGCGCCCTGCGCGGCATCGCCGACTTCACCTGGCAGGGGCGCGACTTCGGCGCCTGGCTGGTCACCATCGCCAGGAACCTGGTCACCGACCACTTCAAGTCCGGACGGAGCCGGCTCGAAGTCTGTACGGCCGAAATCCTGGACACCCCCCTCGACGGCCAGCACATCCCGGAGAACGCCGTCGTCGCCAGCATGGTGAACGAGCACGTGCTCCGGGCGATCAAACGACTCAATCCCGAGCAGCAGGAGTGCGTCGTGCTGCGCTTCCTGCACGGCATGTCACTTGCGGAGACCGCCATGATCATGGGCAAGCAGAGCGGCGCGATCAAGGCGCTCCAGTTCCGCGCGATCAAGGCGCTGGCCCGCGCGCTCCCCAAAGATCTCGGTTAGCTCACGTGCCGTAACCCTGGCCCGGTCACCTCGTTGGGCAGGGCACAGGCGTGGATCGGCAACGGGGGACCTCGGGAGCGTTCATGGGCTGGTGGCGGCCGGGGCGCCGGCGACGGGCCAGGCGGACGGGGCGTGCCGCCGACCGGGTCGCCGCGCGGATCGCCGACGCCGGCTCACGGGCCGGCGACGGCCCCCGCCCCGACTTCCGCGCCCGCCTCCGCGCGGACCTGATGAAGGCGCACGCCGCCGAGCGCGGGCCCGTCGCCGAGCCCCCCGCCGAGCGGCCCGAGCCGCGCCGCCGCCCCTCCCTCCTCGTACGGCTCCGCCCGCTCGCGGTGTTCGCCGTGCTCCTGGGCGTGATGTTCGCCACCGGCGCCCGCGCGTACGACTCGGTGCCCGGGGACCTGCTCTACCCGCTGAAGCGGGCGGCGGAGGCGACCGTGCTGCGGCTGGCGGTGAGCGACGCCGAGCTGGCCAGGCGGGAGATGACGGCCGCGCGGCAGCGGGCGGCGGAGGCGGCGACACTGGCCGGCGCGGAGGGACCCGACCGGGACCGGCTCATCACCCAGGCCCTCGACGACATGGCGCGTACGACCCGGTCCGCGCTCGGCCGGGTCAAGCCGCGCGGCGACAAGCCCGACAAGGAGGTGGGGCGGTTCGCCCGCGAGCAGCGGACGATGGTGGAGCCGCTGCTCCCGAAGCTCGATCAGCAGAACCGCGACAAGGCGACCAAATACCTCACCTATATCGACACCTTCAGCACTCCCGTCCAGTGATACCGGTCGTGTGGAATCACCATGGAATACGGTCACTCGGTGCTAACACCGCGTACACCGTCATCCGGCATCCGGCCGGTTAAGCTGAGGCCCTATGAGGCGGCTAATGCGACGACGGGAAGCGGCGGAGATCGCGGGCGAGGTGGCGGCCGCGGCGGTGGTCCCCCCTCCGAGCGTTGAGCCGGACCCGACGGCGGCGGCGTTCTTCGACGTGGACAACACGATGATGCGCGGCGCCTCGATCTACCACTTCGCGCGCGGCCTGGCCGCGCGCGGTCTGTTCACCACGAACGACCTGGTGCGGTTCGCCCTCGGCCAGGCCTGGTTCCGGGTGCGGGGCAACGAGAACCCCGACCACATCGCCAAGGCGAAGGAGACGGCGCTGGCCTTCGTCGCCGGTCTCAAGGTCGACGAGGTGGTACACCTCGGCGAGGAGATCTACGACGAGGTCATGTCCGACCGCATCTGGGCCGGGACCCGCGCGCTGGCGCAGGCCCACCTGGATCTGGGCCAGCGGGTGTGGCTGGTCACCGCGACCCCGGTCGAGCTGGCCCGGGTGATCGCCCAGCGGCTCGGCCTGACCGGCGCGCTCGGCACGGTGGCCGAGACGGCGGACGGCGTCTACACCGGCAGGCTCGTCGGCGACCTGCTGCACGGCCCGGCCAAGGCGGAGGCGATTCGGGCGCTGGCCCGCAGGGAGGGCCTCGACCTGTCCCACTGCTCGGCCTACAGCGACTCGGCCAACGACCTGCCCATGCTGTCGCTGGTCGGCAGCCCCTGCGCGGTCAACCCCGACAGCGAACTGCGCGAGCACGCGAAGGAGAACGGCTGGCGGATCCGCGACTTCCGCACCGGGCGGAAGGCGACGCTGATCGGCCTGCCGATCGCCGCGACGGCGGGCGCGGTGGCGGGGGGCATCGCGGCCGGCATCGCGCTGCGCAAGCACTACCGCTCGTCCTGACCGTCGTTCAGGGGCGAAGAGTCACCAGGACGCGAGCCGGGCGGTCCGGTCGAGGAAGTCGTCCAGCACCTCGTTGACGACGTCCGGCCGCTCGAACCCGATCATGTGACCGGCGCCGGGGACGATCGTCAGCCGCGCGCCGGGCAGCGACTCGGCGATCCTGCGGCTGTGCGAGGGAGGGGTGACGCGGTCGTCCTCCCCGACCATGACGAGCGTCTCGATCGGACGGAGCGCCGCGAGCGCGGCCAGCTTGTCGTGGACGCGGAGGCCGCGGAAGAAGCCGACCATCACCTCGGTCGGCGTCGCCACCGCGATGTCGGTGACGAACCGCACGTGGTCGGGGCGCGCGCCGCCGCCGAACGCCATGAACCGCGCGACCGGCGTGTGGGCGCGGGACTTCAGCGCCACGCTGCGGTCGATCCAGTCCGCGCGGGCGAGCATGCCGTCGAACACGATCGGGGTGATCAGCCCGGCGATCCGTCCCACCGGCCAGGGAAGGCCGAACGCGTGCCGGGACAGGCCCCCGGACGACGTGCTCAGCAGGGCGACACCCTTCACCCGGGAGGCGAGCAGCTCCGGATGCCGGGCGGCGAACGCCATGATGCTCATGCCGCCCATCGAGTGGCCGACCAGCACCACCGGCACCCCTTCGGGTACGGCCTGCTCGATGACCGCCGCCAGGTCGTCGCCCAGCCGGTCGATCGTGCAGTCGTCGATCGGCCCGGCGGAGGAGGCGCCGTGCCCGCGCTGGTCGTAGAAGACGAGCGTGGCCGGACGGCCGGCCACGGCCTCGCGCTGGAGGTGCCAGCAGTGGCGGTTCATCATCCAGCCGTGCGCGAACACCACGGCCACCTCGGGGTCTGGATGCTCGTCGACGTCGACGGCGAGGTGCACACCATCATCGGTGATCACGGTCATCGGCTTACCCACGAGGCAGCCGAGCCGGGAGTCGTCCACCACGTCCGGTACGATCTCCGCCCGCCGCCGGACGACTCCGGCGGCGTACCCCAGTGCCATACCGGCGAGCAGTACTTTCCGTTTTATCCCGCTTTGGTGCATGATGTGCTCCTCTTGGTGAGGAACACCATAGCGACCGGTAGCTGGCATTGTTAGCCCCATAGACCCATAAGCCCGGGTAAAAATCGCCAGATCAGAGGCCCGAGGCGTCAGCCGGAGCCATCTGCCGGGAGGCCGGAGGCGCGGAACAAAGTGACGTTCGCGGTGTAGGTGGTGTCGCGGTCCCCTTGCGGAATGTACGTCAGCGCGAGGGCCTGGCGGCTCGCCCTCATCGTGAAGTCGCCCTCCTGGCTGCACCTGGCGCCTTCGGTGATGGTCTCGTGCAGGGTGAACTGCCCGTCCGGGGCGCGGCCGGTCAGTGCGAGATCCCCGCTGCACCCCAGGTCCGGATATCTGACGGCCGCCGTGCGGAAACCGGTCCGGATGGTCACGATCATGGGCCTGGTCTTGCCGTTGCTCTGCGCCAGCGCCCCCTTCCACACGCCCTCGAAGGCACGGGAGAAGCGGTACGTCGCCGGGTCCGCGGCCACGGATGCCTTCGCTGCCGCGGGAGTGGGGGGGACAGGGCCGCCGGTGACGCTCGCGGCCTGCCCGGTCCCGGCGGGCCCCCTCGTGAACCAGAAGGCGGCTCCCGCCGCGAGCGCGAGAACGGCGGCGCCGCCGGCGAGGGCGTATCCCCGGTTGACCCGACCCGCCCGTTGCCTTCGCCTGGCAGGACGCTCGGCGGAGCGTGACGCGTCCCGCGGCGCGGAGGCGGAGGCAGCCGTAGACTCGGCCGACCCGAGCAGCCGCATCAGCACTTCCTGCATGGCCGGACGCTCCGCCGGCTCCTTGGCCAGGCACCGGCGCACCAGGGAGCGCAACGGCTCCGGCACCCCGTCGATCTCGGGCTCGGCGTTGATCACCCGGTAGAGGGCCGCGGGAGCCGAGTCGGCCGCGAAGGGCGAGCGCCCCGTGGCGGCGAACGCGACCACCGCTCCCCAGGCGAAGACATCGGCCGAGGGACCGATCGGTGCCCCGGAGATCTGCTCGGGCGCCATGTACGCCGGAGTTCCGATGACCTGGCTGCTGACCGTGGCCGTCGCGTCGAGGGCTCGGGCGATCCCGAAGTCGATCACTCGTGGGCCGTCCTGGCTGAGCAGCACGTTTCCGGGCTTGAAGTCCCGATGCACCAACCCCGTCTCGTGGATGGCCGTGAGAGCGGTGGCGGTCCCGACGGCGAGCCGGTGCAGGGCCGCCCCGCTTCGCGGGCCGTTCCGGTTCACGTCGTCCTGGAGGGACGGGCCGTCCACGAACTCGGTGACGATGTACGGCGGGTTCGACCAGAGGTCCGCGGTGAGGAACTGGGCGGTACAGAAGGAGGCCACCCGCTGCGCGACGGTCACCTCCCGGGCGAAGCGCTCGCGGGTCGTGTCATCGTGGGCGATCTCCGGCCGGAGGATCTTGACCGCCACGGCGGCCCCTCCGCCGTCCGTCCCGAGATAGACGATGCCCTGCCCTCCGGCCCCGAGGCGCCGGATCAGCCGGTAGGGACCGATGGACGGGGGATCGCCTGGCTGCAGACCACCTGATGCCGTCATCCGTACGCCCCCGTCGAATGGCGGTGCTGGAATGGGGAAAACCTCGCGAAGCGCCGACGCTTCCCGATCCACACTAGGGCAGCGCGTGATCCGCTGTCATGTCAGAAGAGCGACGGGAAGGCGGGGCCACGGCGCAGCCGCAGCGCGTCGACCCGGCTCTGGATCGCCTCGCGCACCTGGTCGGTGAGGTTGAAGACCAGCATGGGGTCATCGGCGTCGATGGGGTCGTAGTCGTCCGTCATGATCGGCTCGCCGAACTCGATCAGCCACTTGGACGGCAGCGGCACCAGCCCGAGCGGCCCGAGCCACGGGAAGAACGGCGTGATCGGCAGGTACGGCAGGCCGAGCAGCCGGGCCAGCGCGGGAACATCGCCGATCTTGGGATAGATCTCCTCGGCGCCGACGATCGCGCACGGGATGATCGGCACGCCGGCCCGGATCGCCGACGCGGCGAAGCCGCCCCTGCCGAACCGCTGCAGCTTGTACCGATCGGAGAACGGCTTGCCGACGCCCTTGAACCCCTCGGGGAAGACGCCGACCAGCTCGCCCTTGCGCAGCAGACGGTCGGCGTCCTCGGGGCAGGCGAGCGTGTGACCGTTCTTGCGGGCCAGATGGGCGAGGACGGGGAGCTGGTAGACGAGGTCGGCCCCGAGCAGCCGGACCGGCCGGTGCGCCTCATCGTGCAGCGCGACCTGCAGCATCAGCGCGTCGACCGGCAGCGTCCCCGAGTGGTTCGCGACGACCAGCGCCCCTGACTCGGCGGGAACGTTCTGGAGGCCGCTGGTCTCGACCCGGAACCAGTGCCGGTAGAACGGCCGGAGCAGTTCGAGCAGGACCTTGTCATTGAGCTCGGGGTCGAACCCGAACTCGTCCACCTCGTACTCGCCGGTGAGGCGGCGGCGCAGGAAGGCCAGCAGCTCGGCGAGCCGCTCCTCTCCGGGCCGTTCCCGTGCGTCCCCGGGAACGCCGGGTGAGCCCTCCTCGGAGGTACGCGTCACGTCACACACGCCTTACTGGTCGTCCTTGTACGGAGCCGGCCGCCCCGGCGCGAAATCGGACAGCCGGTCGGCCAGCGCGGCGGTGAGCCCGCCGGAGCCGCCGCGCGAACGGAGGAAGTCCTCGAAGGCCGCGGCCGTGCCGAACTTGGGCTGCCATCCGAGCTCTCGGACGAGCCGCCCGCAGTCCACGACCCGGCCGTGGCACATCAGCGCGAGCTGCTCGGGTGAGAAGTCCACCCGGCCCGCGGCTCGCGCCGCCTCTCCCAGGAGGCGGAAGAGCGGCGACGGAACGGGCAGCGAGAACCGCCCCGCCCGCCGCAGGCACTGCGACAGCAGGAGCACGCCGTCGCCGGCCACGTTGAATGTGCCGGGGTGGTCCTCAAGGGCCATCCGGCGCAGCACCTCGACCCCGTCGTCCTCATGGATGAACTGCAACCGGGGGTCGAAGCCGAGCACGGTCGGCGGGACCGGCTGCGTGAAGTACCGGGTGAGGGGCGTGTCCACCCCGGGTCCCATGAAGTCGGCGAAACGCAGCGTCGAGGTGACCACGTCGGGACGCCGCCTGGCGAGGCCCCGGACGTAGCCCTCGACGTCGCCGGCGTCCTTGGCGTACCCCGAGGGCGGCGCCTCGACGGGCTCGCCGTCCTCGGTGAAGACGGCGGGGTCGTTCGGCGCCGAGCCGTAGACGGCGGTCGTGGACCGCACCACCACCCTGCGCACAGTCGTCGAGCGCTGACACGCGCCGAGCAGCTGCATCGTGCCGATGACGTTGTGCTCTTTCGCGGCGGAACGGCCCCGCGAGGAGTCGCTCATCAGGCTCACGTGCACGACGACGTCGACGTCCGCCGCCGCGATGACCTGCGCGATATCGGGACTGCGCAGATCGACGCGGACGAACTCGGTGCGACCGGCATGGCAGCCGCCGTCTCGGGCCGCCGACGGAGGTGGAACCGTGTCCACCCCGATGACCCGACCGACGCCCGGTTCGGCGGCGAGCGCGCTCGCCACCCGTGCTCCGATGTGGCGCGAGACCCCGGTGACCAGCACGGTGTGGGTCATCGTCGCCTCACTGGGGGACTGGTGGGGGAATAACGGTTCACGGTCGCCCGGCCCCGCGGGACCGGTGCGCGCTCCGTACTTCTACTACTTCTTGTTACGCCGCTGGATGCGGGTCTTCTTGAGCAGCTTGCGGTGCTTCTTCTTGGCCATGCGCTTGCGGCGCTTCTTGATCACAGAGCCCACGGGACCCCCAGGTGAAGGTAGAGAATGCCAGACCGGTGCGCGAGCGCACACCGGCACAACAGACTACCGGCGATCCACGGTCGATCGCCCCCTGGGGGATACCGCGTGGCCGATGCCGGATCCCGCGCCTGGTCAGCGCGGGTCCGCACCGCCTCGGCGTGTCATCCAGCCTCGATGAACGCCTCTCTGAGATAGTCGTGTACCGCCTGTTCGGGCACCCTGAAGGATCGGCCGACACGGATGGCCGGCAGCTCACCTGAGTGGACGAGCCGGTACACCGTCATCTTGGACACTCGCATGACCGTGGCGACTTCCGCCACCGTCAGGAACTTCACCTCGCTGAGAGGTCTTTCGCCTGCACCCATCGGACGCCTCTTCCGCACGTGTTTCCGGGTTATCCCCACTGGTGCCATCGCTCACGCACGTGTACTTCCGTCAGCGTAAGTCGGGACTGCGAGAAGGCAAACCCCCCATTTCATCAGTCACCGCGACCCTATGCCGCCAATATGGAGAAAGTGGCTGGTAGCGGACGGCGAAATGCCCCTGGCCCCGACCGCGGAACGAGCCAACTTCTCTCCCACAAGAGTCGCCCCGGCACACGAAAGAGTCGGCAAAGGTGGGGCAGAGCGCGACAAAGGGGGGTGCGAAATACGCGAAACGGACGGTCCGCAGCGCGATCAGAGGTGAGACGCGATCCTGGCCACGAGGTAGTCCGTCAGCGGACCGTAATATCTCGGCAACACATTGTCGTCGAGCGGCACCGCGACGGCGATCTTCCCCTCCGCCTGGCCGATGAAGAGGGCGGGGTCGTTGCTGTCCGCGAAGCCCACCGTCTCGACGCCCGCCTCGCCCGCGGCGCCCGCCCAGCCGTGATCGGCGATCACGAAGTCGGGCCGCGCCTCGGCCAGGATGGCGCGCATCGGGTCGGGGTCGTGCGTGTGCACCAGGGCGGCGCCGTCGTCCAGCATCGCGACGTCGTCGAGATAGCGGATCCGCCGTACGCGTCCGAGCCCGTTCCCCATGTAGCTCCACCTCTCGGCCGGAGTGAGGAGGGTGGCGCCGTGGGAGCGGGCGAACCGGGCGAGGGCGAGATGGATCGTGAGCAGGCCCGTGGGGTGGCCGGTGGCGATGACGATACGGGGGTTCCCCCTGGCCAGCACCTGGCCGACGCGGTCGCCCATCGCCTCGATCGCGTCGATGGTGAGGTCGGGGTCGATGGTGTCCTGGCCCTCCCGGTGCTCCGGGTCGGCCGCGACGCCCACCGACTTGGCCATCTGCTCCAGCACGTCCCGGAAGGTCCACTCGCCGGAGAACGAGAGGCCGAACGTGTAGCGGGGGTCGCGGTTGGCCAGGGAGCGGTAGTTGTCGAGGTTGTTCTCGCGCGGCGTGGCGACGTCGCCCGCGATACGCGTCCTGATCAGGTGGTCACGGAGATCGGTGCGGGAGGGAGCGTTCACAGCTGCCACAGCGCTCCTGGCGCGGCCGAGATTCCCGTCATGGCAGAGGATCCAGTCCGTGGAGAGGGAAGACGGCCTTCCTTGTGGCCACAATGGCCCGGTCGATCGCATCGGCCGGATCGTAGCCGTCGCGGAAGTCGGAGTATGCCGGGTGGCGGCCGTCCGTCATCGACAGCGGGGGCACCTCGCCGGTCCGCTCGGTGACCAGGGTCCGCCAGCTCGCGGGTGTCGGCGTGGACGGCTCGACAGGGTGCCCGGACGCCTCCGCGATCAGGTGGGTCCACGCGCGCGGCACCACCTGGACCAGCTCGTATCCCCCGCCGCCGGTGACGACCCACCGGCCGCCCGCCGTCTCGTGCGCGAGCCGGTGCAGCGCGGCGTAGGCCGTGCGCTGGCCGTCCAGGCTGAGCATGAGGTTGGCCAGCGGGTCGAGGGCGTGGCTGTCGCATCCGTGCTGGGTGACGAGGATCTCGGGGCCGAACTCGCGCAGCAGCGGCGGCACGACCGCGTGGAAGGCGCGCAGCCAGCCGGCGTCCCCGCACCCCGCCGGCAGCGCCACGTTGACCGCGCTGCCGTCCGCCCCGGTCTCGCCCGGGAAGCCGGTGCCGGGGAAGAGTGTGCGCGGGCTCTCGTGCAGGCTGATCGTGAGCACCCGGGGGTCGTCGTAGAACGCGGCCTGCACGCCGTCGCCGTGGTGGACGTCCACGTCCACGTACGCCACCCGCTCCGCTCCCTGGGAGAGCAGCCAGGCGATCGCGACGGCGGGGTCGTTGTAGACGCAGAACCCGCTGGCCATGCCCGCCATCGCGTGGTGCAGGCCGCCGGCGACGTTGACGGCGTGTGCCGACTCTCCCGCCCACACCGACCTCGCGGCCTCGATCGACGCCCCCGTGATCAGTGCGGACGCCTCGTGAACCCCGGTGAACGCGGGATTGTCGGCCGTGCCGAGTCCGCAGCCGAGATCGGGTCGGCCGGTCTTCGACACCGCCTTGACCGCCTCGATGTAGTCGCGGCGGTGGACCAGCGCGATCTCGTCGTCGCTCGCCGGGGCGCATCCGGCCACCTCGACGCGGTCGAGCACACCGAGGTCGCGGGCGAGCGCCATGGTCAGCTCCACCCGTACGGGGGCGAGCGGATGGCCGGGGCCGAAGTCGTACGACGTCAGCGCGTCGTCCCAGAGCACGCGGACGGAGCCGCATCCTTGCCCGCCAGTACTCTCGATCATGCCGCCGCCTCCTCGCCGCACGATCGTGACGCTACCGTACGGGCCCGGCCGTGACTCCGCCCCCTCGTGACATACGCCACTCATACCGAGCTGTCCGGAAATATAGGCAAAAAGCGGCGGCGCCGCGGAAGGCCGGCCTCCTCCCCCAGCGCCTATGAGCGGACGGTCTCCCCGACCGGAGCGGCGCGACGGAGGCCCCGGATCGCGGGGATGCCGAGCAGGAAGGCGATGCCGACCAGCCCGACCACGAAGCCGGCCGCCAGCACGTTCTCCGTGCCGAGCCGTTCCGCCGCCGGACCCGCCAGCGCCTGACCCAGCGGAAGGCTCAGCACCGACCCCGCCACCTCGTACGCCGTCACCCGGTTCAGCACGTCCTGGCTGACCTGGGTCTGCACGCTGGTCGCCCACATCACCGACCAGAACCCCCACACCGATCCGGTGACCGCGAACGCCGCCGCGAGCACCGGCAGTGGCATGTGCAGGGCGAGGGAGAGCGGCTCGAAGAAGTACAGCGTCATCGCGATCGCCCCGGCCATCAGCGGACGCGACGGCCGGAACCAGACGGCGACGAGGCCGCCGACGACCGTTCCCGCCCCGGCCGCCGACATGATCCAGCCGTACGCGCCGCGACCGTGACCCTCCGTGATCAGCGCCGCGCCCAGGGGGATGAGCGGGCCGAAGACGAGCACGCCGTAGACCGACCAGATGATGATGACGCTCCACATCCAGGTGCGGGAGCGGAACTCGTCCCACCCCTCGCGCAGGTTGCGCAGCATCGACGAGCCCGGCTCCGTGCTGGGCAGCGGCCGTACGCGCATGAGCAGCAGGCAGGCGGCGCTCACCGCGAACGTCGCCGCGTCCACGACGAAGACCAGCCCGGCGCCGCCGAGGCCGACGAGGACGCCCGCCAGCGCGGGGCCGAGCAACTGGGCGATCGCGTCGGCCACACGCAGCGTGGCGTTGGCACGTTGCAGGTCCGACGCCACGTGCGGGACCATGCTGCTCACGCCCGGCTGGAACATCGCGGCGGCGGCGCCGCTGATCGCCGACAGGGCCACGATCTGCCACAGCCGCGGCGTCCCGGCCGCGAAGGCCGCGGCCATCACCGACTGGCTGACCAGCCGCACCAGGTCGGCGGCGATCATCATCCGCCGGGCGGTGAACCGGTCGGCGAAGACGCCGCCGAAGAGGATCAGCGCGGCGAACGGCGCCATCCACGACGCGAGCACGAACCCGACGCCGGACGGGCCGTACCCCGCGCCGAGCACGGCCAGCGAGATCGCGACGGGCAGCATGGTGTCGCCGAGCATCGACACCGCGCGCCCAGTGAAGTAGAACCCGAAATCAGGTGTCCAGAGCGGTCGCCGCCCCACCTCCGCCACCGCCGGTACGGCTCCCGCCACGTCGACCTCACCGCTCACGCCCCGATGCCAGCAGCGGAATCATGCCGCCCAGACCGGAAGGTTTCCTAATGGTTTTCGCGGCGTGTTGCCGATGGGGGCCGTCACGACCTGTGCGGGATCAGCCGGAGGCGAGCTGACGACTGCGGTCCCTGGCCGCCTCGATGGCGTCGAGGAAGGCGGCCCGGACCTTGTGGCGTTCGAGCTCGGCGATGGCGGCGATGGTCGTCCCGCCCGGCGACGTGACCGCCTCGCGCAGAATCACCGGGTGCTCCCCCGAGTCGCGCAGCATGATCGCGGCGCCGACGATCGACTGGGTGACCATGTCGAGGGCGGCGGCGCGCGGCATGCCGAGCAGGATCCCGGCGTCCACCATGGCCTCGACCAGATAGAAGAAGTAGGCCGGGCCGCTGCCCGACAGCGCGGTCGCGGCGTCCTGCTGCGACTCGGGGATGCGCAGGACCTTGCCGACCGGCTTGAGCAGTGCCTCCGTGCGCTCCAGGTGGCGCTCGCCGGCGTGCGCTCCGGGCGAGATGACGCTCATCGCCTCGTCGACCAGGACCGGCGTGTTGGACATGACGCGGACCACCGGCACCGCCTCGCCCAGCCTGGACTCCACGAAGGCCGTGGTGATCCCCGCCGCCACCGTGATCACCAGTCGGTCGGCGGGGACGTACGGGGCGATCTCGGCGAGCAGGGTCCCCATGTCCTGCGGCTTGACCGCGAGGATGATCGTCTCAGCGGCCTTGGCCGCCTCGGCGTTGGAGACGACGCGCACGCCGTAACTCTCGCGCAGCGCCGCCGCCCGGTCCTCGCGCCGCGCGGTCGCCATGATCTCGTTCGGCGGCAGCCCGGCCCGAACCAGCCCGGAGAGCAGCGCCTCGCCCATCTTGCCGGTGCCGAGAATCGCGATCATGACCATTCCTCGCTGGTAGGGACATCCGCCCGCAGCTTACCGACGACGACGGCGCGCCCGGCGCGCGCAGGTCACGGCGTACGGCGGCGCAGCGTGGCCGCGCCGAGGACGAGCGCCAGGACCGCGCACCCGGCCACGATCAGGATGTCGCGGACCAGCACGCCGGTGACATCGCCGGTCCGCGCGACCTCCTGCATCGCCTCCACCGCGTACGAGAGCGGCATGACGTCAGAGAGCCGCTCCAGCCAGGACGCCATGGCGTCGCGGGGGACGACGAGCCCGCACAGCAGCGCCTGCGGCAGCACGACCGCGGGCATGAACTGCACCGCCTGGAACTCGGTGCGGGCGAAGGCGCTGAAGAACAGGCCGAGCGCCATGCCCAGCAATGAGTCGAGCACGGCCACCAGGACCAGCAGCCACACGGAGCCGGCGACCTCCAGGCCGAGCCAGGTCAGGGAGATGGCGAGCACCACCGCGACCTGGGCCGCGGCCACCGCCCCGAACGCGAGGGCGTAGCCGAGCAGTAGGTCGAAGCGGCCGAGCGGCCCCGCCATCAGCCGTTCGAGCGTGCCGGTCGCCCTCTCACGCTGGGTCGTGATCGAGGTGACCATGAACATCACGATGAACGGGAAGATGCCGAGCAGCGTCGGCCCCAGCCGGTCGAACGACGCCGGGTCGTCGATGACGTACCTGAGCAGGATCATCAGCACGCTCGGCACGCCGACCAGCAGCGCGAGCGTGCGGCGGTCGTGGCGGAGCTGGGCGAGGATCCGGCCCGCCGTGGCGAGGGTGATCGTCAAGCTCATCGGACGCGCTCCGCCTTCTCCTTGACGAGACGCAGGAACGCCTCTTCCAAATCCGTGGTCCCGGCGCGCTCGCGCAGCCCGTCGGGGCTTCCGTCGGCGAGGATCTCGCCCTCCCGCATGATGATCAGCCGCTGGCATCGGGCCGCTTCGTCCATGACGTGACTGGAGACGACCAGGGTCACACCGCGCTCCGCGAGGCTCTGGAAGAGCCGCCAGAGGTCCTGGCGCAGCACGGGGTCGAGGCCGACGGTCGGCTCGTCGAGCACCAGCAGCTCGGGCGATCCGAGCAGCGCGACGGCCAGGCTGGCCCGGCCGAGCTGGCCGCCGGAGAGCGAGCCGGCGAGCTGCCTGCCCGCGCCGGCGAGGCCGACCTCCTCCAGCACGCGCTCGGCGTCGTCCTTGCCCGCCCCGAGGACCGCCGCGAAGTAGCGCAGGTTCTCCAGCACCGTCAGATCCCGATATATGGCGGCACTCTGCGTCGAGTAACCGATCTTTCGGCGGAGAGCGGGGCTGCCTGCCGGCTCGCCGAGCACCGTCACCTCGCCGCTCGTGACGATCTGCACGCCGACGATCGAGCGGATCAGCGTCGTCTTCCCGCATCCGCTGGGCCCGAGCAGGCCGGTCACCTGCCCGCGCGGCACCTCGAAGGTGAGGCCGTGCAGGACCTCGGCCCCGCCCCGTGCGACCCGTAGGTCCCGTACGGCGATCGCCGGTCCAGATAAATTCATCATGCGTTGAAATTAGACCTCTGTCGCGGGGACCGTCAACAGGGGTTCGAACCGACCGGACGGCCACCTCGTTTAATGAGATATGCGAAGGTTCTTGGCGATAACGCTCCTGCTCATGGCGGCGGCGTGCGGGCAACCGCCGTCCACATCGTCTTCACCGTCCGCACCGCCGCCCGGGGGGAACGACGCAGGTCAGCCGACCAGCGCGCCGGCGGGCACAGAACCCGGGCACGGGAGCCCCGCGCCGCAGACACCCGTGGGGCACACGCTCAACCCCCGGAAGATCGCGTGGACCAGCGTGACGCCGTCCGCGGATGGCCGGTCGCTCGCGGTCGTCTGGTGGTCGGGCGTCGCCCCGTGCACCGTGCTCGACCGGGTCGAGGTGGAGGAGAGCGCCACGCGGGTCACGGTCACCCTCTACGAGGGCCGCGACCCGCGCCACCCCGACACCGCCTGCATCGCCATCGCGCTGGAGAAGACGACCACGGTGCGGCTCGCCGCCCCGCTCGACGGCCGCGAGGTGGTCGACGGCGCCAAATGATGAACCGGCCGGAAGACCGCTCCGTCAATACGGTCATGCGTACGATTCGACGAACCGCGGCGATGGCCGCGACCCTCCTGATCGCGATCGGCGGAACGGCCTCGACCTCTGTGGCGTCCGCGTCCATCGGCCCCGCCTCCGGCACACCCTCGGCCGACGCCCCGGCCCCGGTGAAGCCCAAGGGCGGCACCGTCGACCCGCGCAAGGTCAGATGGACGTCCGCCAAGCCGATCCGGAACGGCAGATATCTGCGGGTCACCTGGTGGTCCGGCGTCGAGCCCTGCACGGTGCTCGACCGGGTGCGCGTCAAGGAGACCAGGAAGAAGGTCACGGTCACCCTCTACGAGGGCCGGGGCAAGGACGCGCAGATGTGCGTGATGATCGCCGTCCGGAAGAGCACGATCGTGAAGCTCAGGGCCCCGCTCGGCGACCGCAAGGTGGTCGACGGCGCGGTGCGCTGACCGCACGGCCCACGCCCTCGACGGATCGGAGCGGATTCGGGCGTTCCGCCCGCGCACCATGGGGTTGAGTCCACTAGGCTCAAGTCGTTTGACAAAGCTTGTTGGGCGACCCAATATTGAGTCGTACCGACTCAACTTTGACCACAAGGACGAACTCATGGCACGTGCGGTAGGTATCGACCTTGGGACGACCAACTCCGTCGTCTCGATCCTTGAGGGCGGTGAGCCCACCGTCATCGCGAACGCGCAGGGCTCTCGGACCACCCCGTCCGTGGTCGCCTTCGCGAAGAACGGCGAAGTGCTGGTCGGCGAGGTCGCCAAGCGTCAGGCCGTGACCAACGTCGACCGGACGATCCGCTCGGTCAAGCGAGAGATGGGCACCGACTGGTCCGTCGAGATCGACGGCAAGAAGTTCACTCCCCAGCAGATCAGCGCCTTCGTCCTGCAGAAGCTCAAGCAGGACGCCGAGGCCTACCTGGGTGAGAAGATCACCGACGCGGTGATCACCGTCCCCGCGTACTTCAACGACGCCCAGCGGCAGGCCACCAAGGAGGCCGGCACCATCGCGGGCCTCAATGTGCTGCGCATCATCAACGAGCCGACCTCGGCCGCCCTGGCCTACGGCCTCGACAAGGAGAAGGACCAGACCATCCTGGTCTTCGACCTCGGCGGCGGCACCTTCGACGTGTCCCTGCTCGACGTCGGCCAGGAGGACGGCCACGGCTTCGTCGAGGTCCGCGCCACCAGCGGTGACAACCACCTCGGCGGCGACGACTGGGACCAGCGCGTCGTCGACGAGCTGGTGACCCGCTTCAAGAACGCGCACGGCGTCGACCTGTCCAAGGACAAGATGGCCCTCCAGCGTCTGCGTGAGGCCGCGGAGAAGGCCAAGATCGAGCTGTCCAGCCAGACTGAGACGACGATCAACCTGCCCTACATCACCGCTTCGGCCGAGGGTCCGCTGCACCTCGAGGAGAAGCTGACCCGCGCCGAGTTCCAGCGGGTCACCGCCGACCTGCTCGAGCGCTGCAAGCACCCGTTCCACCAGGTCATCAAGGACGCCGGCATCAAGGTCTCCGACATCGCCCACGTGGTGCTCGTCGGCGGCTCGACCCGCATGCCCGCCGTGACCGACCTGGTCAAGGAGCTGACCGGCGGCCAGGAGCCGAACAAGGGCGTCAACCCGGACGAGGTCGTGGCGATCGGCGCCGCGCTCCAGGCCGGCGTGCTCAAGGGCGAGGTCAAGGACGTCCTACTGCTCGACGTGACCCCGCTGAGCCTGGGCATCGAGACCAAGGGCGGCATCTTCACCAAGATCATCGAGCGGAACACCACGATCCCGACCAAGCGGTCGGAGGTGTTCACCACCGCCGAGGACAACCAGCCGTCGGTGCAGATCCAGGTCTACCAGGGCGAGCGCGAAATCGCGGCGTACAACAAGAAGCTGGCCACGTTCGAGCTGACCGGCATCGCCCCGGCCCCGCGCGGCGTCCCGCAGATCGAGGTCACCTTCGACATCGACGCGAACGGCATCGTCAACGTCGGCGCCAAGGACCTCGGCACCGGCAAGGAGCAGTCGATGACGATCACCGGCGGCTCCGCGCTCGGCAAGGACGACATCGAGCGCATGATGCGCGAGGCGGACTCGTACGCCGAAGAGGACAAGAAGCGCCGTGAGGAGGCCGAGGTCCGCAACAACGCGGACGCCCTGGTCTACCAGACGGAGAAGTTCCTGCACGACAACGACGACAAGGTCCCGGCCGACGTCAAGACCGAGGTCAACGACGCGCTCGCCGAGCTGAAGAAGACCCTTGAGGGCACCGACTCGGCCGCGATCCGCGCCGCAGCCGAGAAGCTCGCGACCGTCAGCCAGAAGATGGGGTCGGCGATCTACGCCCAGTCCCAGGCCACGCCCGGCGCCGACGGCGCGGCGGCCTCCGGTGACGGCCAGGCGAAGGCCGACGAGGACGTCGTCGAGGCCGAGATCGTGGACGACGAGCCGAAGCGGGAGGGCGGCAACAAGTGACCGCGCGCGAGAACGGTTCCGAGCAGGAGCCGGTGATCCGCGACCACCGCAAGATCGACCCGGAGACGGGGACGGCGCGCGCCGGAGAGCCCTCCGGCGCGGCCGCCCCGGACGGGGCGGGGCAGGACGGAGCTCCCATGGCGGAGGAGGCGCCGGCCGCGGCGGGCGGCGACAACGGTGCGGACCTGCTCGCGGAGCGCACCGCCGACCTGCAGCGGCTGCACGCCGAGTACGCCAATTACCGCAGGCGGGTGGACCGGGACCGGTCCGCCGTCCGAGAGCAGGCCGTGGGCGGTGCCCTCACCGAGCTGCTGCCCGTGCTCGACGACATCGGCCGGGCCCGCGACCACGGCGAGCTCACCGGCGGGTTCGCCAAGGTGAGCGAGTTGCTGGAGGCGACCCTCGGCAAGCTCGGCCTGGTGCGGTACGGCGCGAAGGGCGACCCGTTCGACCCGAACGTGCACGAGGCGCTCCTGCACAGCTACTCCGCCGACGTCTCCGAGCCGACATGCGTGGAGATCCTGCAGCCCGGCTATCGCATGGGCGAGCAGATCCTGCGCCCGGCCCGGGTCGCCGTCGCGGAGCCGGACGAGACCGCCGCGGCCGAAGCGGCGGGCGCCGCCGACTCTGGCGACTCCGCGGATTCCGGTGAATCCAACCAAAACTGAAACCCATGGTTTCTCTCCCGATCCGGCAGGATCGGGAGAGAAACCGAGACACACCCCCTTGCGCGGAGGAAAGCGATAGATGAGCACCAAGGACTACCTGGAGAAGGACTATTACGCCGTCCTTGGTGTGCCCAAGTCCGCCACCGCCGCCGAGATCAAGACGGCGTACCGGAAGCTGGCCAGGCAGTACCACCCGGACGCCAACAAGGGCAACACCGAGACCGAGGAGAAGTTCAAGGAGGTCTCCGAGGCCTACGACGTGCTCTCCGACGTCAAGCGCCGTAAGGAGTACGACGAGGCGCGCACCCTCTTCGGGTCCGGGCTCGGCGGATACGCCGGCACGGGCGCGTCGCGGGGCGGCGGCTTCAACTTCGACTTCGGCGACCTGTTCTCCGGCACCGGGCAGAGCGGCAATGCGGGGGACCGCATCGGCGACCTGTTCGGCGGCCTGTTCAACCGGGGCGGTCGCTCCACGGCGACCGGCGCCACCCGGCCGCGCCGCGGACAGGACATCGAGTCCGAGGTCACGATGTCGTTCGGCGAGGCCGTCGAAGGCACCACGGTCTCGCTGCGGCTGACCAGCTCGTCCGCCTGCGGGGCGTGCAGCGGCACTGGCGCCAAGGCCGGCACCACGCCGCGCGTCTGCCCGACCTGCGAGGGCACCGGCGCGGCCAGCCGCAACCTGGGGAACTTCGCCTTCTCCGAGCCGTGCCGCGACTGCCGCGGCCGGGGTCTCATCGTGGACGACCCGTGCCCGGTCTGCGAGGGCAGCGGCCGGGGCAAGAGCACCCGCACGATCCAGGCCCGCATCCCGGCGGGGGTCGCCGACGGCCAGCGCATCCGGCTCAAGGCCAAGGGCGCGCCCGGCGAGAACGGCGGTCCCGCCGGCGACCTCTACGTCCAGGTCCACGTCAAGCCGCACCCGGTGTTCGGCCGTACGGGGGAGAACCTCACCGTGATCGTGCCGGTCACGTTCCCCGAGGCGGCGCTCGGCGCCGAGATCAAGGTGCCCACGCTGAAGGGCATGCCGGTCACCCTGCGCATCCCGGAGGGCACGCCCAACGGGCGCACGTTCCGCGTGCGCGGCCGGGGAGCACCCCGCAAGGACGGCACCAAGGGCGACCTGCTCGTCACTGTGCAGGTGACGGTGCCGCCGCACCTCGATGACAAGGCGCGGGCAGCTTTGGAGGAGTTCCGCGACGCCACCGAGGGCATCGACCTGAGAGAAGAGCTGATCAAGCAGGCCAGAAGCGAGTGAGCGTATGGATGCCAACTTCTTCGATCTGTCCGACGACACACCGGTCTACGTCATCTCGGTTGCCGCCCAGCTCTCCGGTCTCCATCCGCAGACACTCCGACAGTACGACCGGCTCGGCCTGGTCAGCCCGGGACGCACGGCCGGTCGCGGGCGGCTCTACTCGACGCGAGACATCGTGCTGCTGCGCGAGGTGCAACGGCTCTCCCAGGAGGACGGCATCAACCTCGCGGGGATCAAACGCATCCTCGAACTCGAAACCGAGACCCTGCGCCTGCGCGACGAGGTGGTACGGCTCCGCAGCGAGCTGACCATGATCCGCGCGCTGGTCAGATACGAACTTCCACCAGCCTGATCCGGGAATTCACGGGCCCGCGTGACGCGCGGCGGTGATCGCGCCGAGCGGTTCGGGGAGCGCAGCGCCCCTTGACCGCCCGGCGTCGAGGAACAGCCGCCGCGCCGGTCTCGCGTGCCCGCTGAGCGAAGCGAGGCCACGAACCACCATGGACTACAAGCTGACGCAGAAGAGCCAGGAGGCCCTGGCAGGGGCGGTCCGGCGGGCGGCCGCGGAGGGCAACCCCGAGGTGGCCCCCGTGCACCTCCTCACCACGCTGCTCGCCCAGACGGGCGGCACCGCCGTTCCCCTCCTGGAGGCGGTGGGCGCGGACTGGAAGCAGCTCCGGACCAAGTCCGAGGAGCTGCTCGCCGCGCTGCCCAAGGCGCAGGGCGCCACGGTGAGCGCCCCGTCGAGCTCGCGGCAACTCCTCACCGTGCTGAACACCGCCGCCCAGCGTGCCAAGCAGCTTGAGGACGAGTACGTCTCGACCGAGCACCTGCTGGTGAGCCTCGCGGCCGACGGCGGCCAGGTCGCCGACCTGCTCAAGGCGCAGGGCGCGACGCCGAGCGCGCTGCTCGACGCGTTCGAGAAGGTGCGCGGGCACGCCCGGGTCACCAGCGAGACCCCCGAGGACACCTACCGCGCCCTGGAGAAGTTCGGCGTCGATCTCACCGAGCGGGCCAGGGCGGGCAAGCTCGACCCGGTCATCGGCCGGGACACGGAGATCCGCCGGGTCATCCAGGTGCTCTCCCGCCGGACCAAGAACAACCCGGTGCTGATCGGCGAGCCCGGCGTCGGCAAGACCGCCGTGGTCGAGGGCCTGGCGCAGCGGATGATCGCCGGTGACGTGCCGGAGAGCCTCAGGAACAAGCGGCTCGTCGCGCTGGACCTCGGCTCGATGGTCGCCGGCGCGAAGTACCGCGGCGAGTTCGAGGAGCGCCTCAAGGCCGTGCTCAACGAGATCAAGGAGAGCAACGGCCAGATCGTCACCTTCATCGACGAGCTGCACACCATGGTGGGCGCGGGCGCGGCCGAGGGCGCGATGGACGCCGGCAACATGCTCAAGCCCATGCTGGCGCGCGGCGAACTCCGCATGATCGGCGCGACAACGCTCGACGAGTACCGCGAGCGCATCGAGAAGGACCCCGCGCTGGAGCGCCGATTCCAGCAGGTCTACGTGGGCGAGCCGACCGTCGAGGACACGATCGCGATTCTGCGCGGTCTGAAGGGCCGCTACGAGGCCCACCACCAGGTGCAGATCTCCGACAGCGCGCTGGTGGCCGCGGCGACGCTCTCCGACCGCTACATCACCGCGCGGTTCCTCCCGGACAAGGCCATCGACCTGGTCGACGAGTCCATGTCGCGGCTGCGCATGGAGATCGACTCCCGGCCGGTGGAGATCGACGAGCTCCAGCGCATCGTGGACCGGCTCAAGATGGAGGAGCTCGCCCTCGTCAAGGAGACCGACGAGGGAAGCCGCCAGCGACTGGAGAAGCTCCGCGAGGAGCTGGCGAACCGCCAGGAGGAGCTCAACGGCCTCGTCGGCCGCTGGGAGCGCGAGAAGGCCGGGCTGAACAAGGTCGGCGAGCTGAAGAAGCAGCTCGACGAGGCGCGCGGCGCGGCCGAGCGGGCCCAGCGCGACGGCAAGTTCGAAGAGGCGTCCCGCCTGATGTACGGCGAGGTCCCCCGGCTGGAGAAGGAGCTGGCCGAGGCGACCAGGGCCGCGGAGGAGGCCGAGGAGGCCGACGAGCCGCCGATGGTGAAGGAGGAGGTCGGCCCGGACGACATCGCCGACGTCATCTCGTCCTGGACCGGCATCCCGGCCGGCCGGCTTCTCGAAGGGGAGACCGCCAAGCTGCTGCGGATGGAGGACGAGCTCGGCGGGCGTCTGATCGGCCAGCGCGCGGCCGTGCAGGCCGTGTCCGACGCGGTACGGCGGGCCCGGGCGGGCATCGCCGACCCGGACCGCCCGACCGGCTCCTTCCTCTTCCTCGGCCCGACCGGCGTCGGCAAGACCGAGTTGGCCAAGGCGCTGGCCGAGTTCCTGTTCGACGACGAGCGGGCGATGACCCGCATCGACATGAGCGAGTACGGCGAGAAGCACAGCGTGGCGCGGCTCGTCGGCGCCCCTCCGGGATACGTGGGATACGAGGAGGGCGGCCAGCTCACCGAGGCCGTCCGCCGCCGGCCGTACACGGTGGTGCTGCTCGACGAGGTCGAGAAGGCGCACCCCGAGGTCTTCGACGTGCTGCTGCAGGTGCTGGACGACGGCCGGCTCACCGACGGCCAGGGCCGTACGGTGGACTTCCGGAACACCATCCTGATCCTCACGTCCAACATCGGGTCGCAGTTCCTCGTCGACCCCAAGATGGAGAACGGCGCCAAGCGCGAGGCCGTGATGACCGCGGTCAGGGGCGCCTTCAAGCCCGAGTTCCTCAACCGGCTCGACGACGTCATCGTGTTCGACGCGCTCGGCACCGAGGAGCTGTCGCAGATCGCCGACCTGCAGGTGTCGCGTCTGGCGGCGCGGCTCGCCGACCGC
The DNA here is from genome assembly GCF_050947145.1 of Microtetraspora malaysiensis. Classification (NCBI taxonomy): domain Bacteria; kingdom Bacillati; phylum Actinomycetota; class Actinomycetes; order Streptosporangiales; family Streptosporangiaceae; genus Microtetraspora; species Microtetraspora malaysiensis. Next base: position 835,482 of record NZ_CP191998.1, on the reverse strand, counting down.
CGGCTCACGCTGAGCGTCACACCGGGTGCCCGCGAGTGGCTGGCGATGACCGGCTACGACCCCGTGTACGGCGCACGCCCGCTCCGGCGGCTGATCCAGTCGGCGATCGGCGACACGCTGGCCAAATCGTTGCTCTCCGGGGAGATCCGCGACGGCGACGACGTGGTCGTGGAGCTCGACGAGGCCGGCGACACGCTCGCCGTTCGGGCCGTTCGGTAAGGAATCCCTCACCATTGCGGCAAGCGCGCCCCTAGGAATGCCCCCGCCGGTACGTTCGGTGTTCGTAGCGACACGCAACGTAATCAGGGGGACTCGATGTCAGGAACATCGCGAAGCGTCCGAGCGCGCCATGCCGCGCTCGCCACCGTGACCGCCGGCGTGAGCTGGTTCGCCGGCGGTCAGGCGGTCGCGGCGGCGGAGCCGTGCACGGGCACGACAGCGGGTGCGACGCGCGCCGCCTGCGAGGCCGTCACCGCGAACGGCCCGGCCCGGGCCGCGCACCTCATCACGATCGACAGAGTCGCCCGCGCGGCCGGACTGCCCGGCCTCTCCTCCGCGGCCGGGGTGCTGAGCATCGCCGACGCGGGCGGCGCGGCCGCGGGCCAGGGCTTCCCCGGCCTGCCCGGCTTCCCGTCGGTCTCCGCCGTGACGTCCGGCCTGCCGAGCCCGCTCGCTATACCGGTGCGGATCCCGGAGCTGCCGGACGTTCCGGCGCTGCCCGCGATCCCCACGCGGCCCGACGCCGCCGCCGGTGAGTCCGCCCGGCCGGCCACACAGCCGGCCACACAGCCCGCCGCTCAGCCGGTCCCGGGCGCCACGCAGCCCGCCGCTCAGCCGGTCCCGGGCGCCACGCAGCCGGCCCACCAGAAGCCGGGCAAGGCGGCGAAGCGGGCCGCGCGGACGAAGGCCAAGCCGGCGGCCCTGCTGACGAAGGCGCAGAACGCGCCGAAGGCCCCGGAGACACGGCCCGCCAAGAAGGACGGAGCGGTCGCCAAGATCGCCAAGCGCCTGATCGACACCACGGTCCTGCCGTAGGCGGGCCGTACGCGTCCGCCCACCGGGGGGCGGGGACGACGAAACGAGAAGGGGCCGCGGTCGCGGCCCCTTCGTCATGTTCCGGTCAGCGGGCGATGTCGAGCGAGGCGTCCAGGTCGTCCTCGGGCAGCCCGAGATCGACCCTGATGCGGTACCTGGTGCGCAACAGGGCCTCCCGCATCGTGGTGCCGAGCGGGCAGGCCGCGGCCCCCTCGGTCGCCCACTCGTGCGCGCCCTCCAGGTCCCCGTACGCGACCAGCGTCTCGGCGACGGTGAGCGCGGTGGCGGGGTTCCAGACGCCGTGGCGGATCTCGGCGATGATCTCTCGCGCCTCGTCGAGGCGGTCGAGTTCGAAGAGCGTGTCGGCGATGCCGGAGCGCGGGTCCACGAGGACCTCTCCGCCGTCTCGCGCCGCCTCGCGGAAACGATCGAGGGCCACCTCGGGTTGGCCCGCTTGCCGCCACTCCTCCGCCGCCATGACGAGTATCGCCGCCCGTGACATCTCTCCGGACTCGTAGAGCCGGGCCAGCGTGTCGAGCCGGCGTGCCAGAGCACCGTGGTCGTCGAGCAGCAGTGCTTGGTCGAGCAGTCGATCCAGCTGTTCATGTGTCACATGCGCCACAAGGCGAGGCTATCGAGGCGGCCCACCTGTTCGCCGGACATCCGCCCGCATTCCTCATATCACGAATTGCGTTCGATTAACTACGAAGTGTGTTTGGAGGGGGGTAATCGGGCATATTGCCATGGCGCATGGCGAGCGGGGGACGGTGATCCGGATGTTCAGGCAGGTGAGTATGACCTTCGCTTCGGCGGTCGCGCTCTCCGCCGTGATCCCCGGCCTCGTCGGTTATGCCACGGCGAGGTCCGAAGCCCTGGAGCGGGCGAGCGCCGAGCTGACGCGGTTGCAGTCCGAGATGTACTCCACCGGAGCCTCGATGCGGTCGGTCGCCGCCTCCTGCCTGATCGCCCGGCCGCTGAAGCGCAAGCACGCCGTCCCCGTCCAGGTGCGCTATCGCCTGATGCCACTCTCCGACCCCCTGTCCGACGAGGGGGACCGGCTCCTCCCGCGCCAGGACGACTGACGCCCGGATCAGCCCGCGCGGAGCTGGCGGGAGAGGTAGCCGCGCACCAGTTGCTTCGCTTCGGCGACGATGTCGGGAGCGCCGTGGGGATCGCGCCGGAAGGCCAGCTTCAGCACCGCGTCACCCGCCTCGACCGCGACGAGCATGGCGCGGTCCAGCTCCTCGCTGTCGGCGAGGCCGAACTCCTTGAGCAGCAGCGCCCGGAGCCGTCCGGCGATCACCGTGTTGTTGTCCGCGACCGAGTCGATGAGGTTGAGATCCACGATGTCGCCGAAATGCAGCGACCGGAACCCCGGAACGGCCCGATGCATCTCGACGTACTCCTCGATGATGGCGTCCACGGCATCCCACCACCCGGTGTAGTCATCCGTGATGAACCGGCGGCCCACGCGGGCGACGAAGAGCTCGACATGGCGCCGGGTCAGCGCCTGGGTGATCGCCCGCTTGTCCGGGAAGAACTGGTAGACCGAGCCGATCGCGACACCGGCGCGCTCGGCGATGCGGGTCGTGGTGAGCGCCTCGTAGCCGATCTCGTCCAGCAGCTCGGCGCACGCGTCGAGCATCCGTTCGACGCGCCGGGCGCTGCGGCGCTGGGACGGGCGACGGCGGAGCGGGTCGGGATCGGCGGGGTTGACGTCCTCTTCAAGCTGAGTGGACATCCCTCCATATTGCCCGTTCAGCGCCTTCCGGTCAGTCCCCTCCCGGACAGTCACTCGATTTCCTCGGCCGCGCCTCGACCCGGAGCGCCGGCGGCCGTCTCACTGCTCGCCGGACGGGCGGGCGGTCAGCCCCGTGCACTGGCGCAGCGACGCGTACTCGGCCAGGGCCTGCTTGCCGGCCTCGCCGGTCACCGGGATGGGCACGCCGCCGTTGATGCGGGCCGGGGTCCACCGGTCCTTGAGCACCTTCCTGCCGTTGATCGTGAGGGTGAGCACGCCGGTCTTCCCGGTCTCGGGGCCCCAGTTGTAGAAGACGAAGTTGCCCAGGCCGTAGTGAACGTAGCTCCGGCCCGAGTAGCCGCCGCCGAGCAGGATGTGCGCGTGGCTGCCCACGATCACGTCGGCGCCCGCCTCCGACAGCTTGGTGGCGAGGTCGCGCTGGACATCGGTCGGGCACTTGACCAGCTCAGCGCCCCAGTGCAGGAACACGATCACCGTGTCGGAGTTCTTGCGGGCCTGGCGTACGGCCTGCAGGAGGCGCGGCTCGTTCTTGGCGGAGGCGAGGCCCGCCTTGTCGTCGGTGGCCGTCCAGGCCTGGATGAACTCGGAGTCGAGCACCTGTGTCGCGCCGATGACCGCCACCCGGTTGCCCTTCACGGTGGCCCGGAACGGCCGGTACGCCTCGGCGGCGTTCTTCCCGATGCCGATGGCGGGGAACTTGGTGCGCTTGATCGCGGCGAGCGAGTCCTGCAGCCCGCTCTCCATGTAGTCCATGCCGTGGTTGTTCGCCATGGTCACGGCGTCCACGCCGGCGGCCTTGAGCGCGCTGAAGGCGGTGGGGGGCGCGCGGAAGGTGAACTGCTTGCCCGGCGCGGGCGTGCCACCCGTGGTGATCGCGGTCTCCAGGTTGAGCACGGTCAGGTCGGACCGGCGCAGCACATTCGCGATCGGGCCGAGCGCGGTGCGCGGGTCGTTGTTCAGCCGGGTCCGCAGCACGCCCTCGAAGTGCACGTCGCCGGCGAACGAGATCGTGTACGGCTCAGGGGTCGGCTCCGGCTCCGCCTGCGTGGGCGAGGCTTTTGTGGCGCCGGTCTTCTTGGACGCCTCCGGGATGGGCTCACCTTCCGCCGCCGTACAGGCGGCGACCAGGAGGGTAAGGGCGACCAAAGCGGCGACGCGAATCTTCACGGAATCTGAGCATGCCATCTCTTGGCGATATCTGGGGAATAGGCCATCTTCTCGCCATCAAACTTGCAGACCTCAAAGACCTGATCTCTTCAACTCTGCGGGGATGCGGCGTCCGGAATGGGGACACGCCGGGGAGGAAGGCAGCGCACCCGAAAACCGAGGTCCCCGGCGGATCTGCGCCGGGGACCTCGGTTGCGTCTGGCGGGACCCGCCCCGCGCGCCGCGGGAGAGCGCGCCCTCGGAGGCCGACCGCGAGCACCTGGAGAGCAACGTCGTGACCACACCCCGGACCCCGAGGTCACCTCGGACATGAACTACTGGACCAACGTCAACAAGGACCTGGGCCGAGGCGTCGCCCAGAGCCTCGGCATATGCCCCATCAGATACGGCTCACATCTCAGCAGTGAGGCGCAATCCGTATTTTGGAGCAAACATTTCTTTTTACATGTACACGTGACATATTGGCGTGGTGCAGCCGAAGCACCGCGACCGGATAAGCCGTGCAGTACTTCCGACAGTTGCCGTCCTTACGGTCACGGGGAGCACTCTGATCACCCTGGGCAGCCCCTTCCTGCTCAAACGCCTAGGGTCTGCACCCGGCCTCGATTGGGTGACCCTCAGCAACATCGGGCAGACCTACGGAGCCGCCTCCGCCCTGCTCTCCGCTCTTGCCCTCATCGGAGTGTCTTGGTCTCTATATCTCCAATCACGAGAATCCCTGGCGCTGCGAAAAGATTCTGAGCGGAACCAACACTTCCATCTACTTCAACTCGCCATCGAAAACCCCGCACTGTTGAAAGGCGAGGGATTTCCAACAAAAAGGGAGCTGGGATACGATCCGCGCGTCCACCTCTACTTCAATCTCGTGATCTCTTTCTGGGAAATGATGTACGAAGTAGGAGAAATGCCGGAGCAAATTCTACGCGAATACGTCAAAGCGGACTTGCTTTGGGCGACACCCGGCCGACGCTTCTGGGAGAGAACGCGAAACCAGCGATTAAAGTCCGCAAAGAACAAGAGGCAAAGCGAATTCTGGGCCATCGTGGACAGCGAATGGAAGGAAGCTCACGAAAGATGGGGTTCCCCTGGTTCGACAGCAAAGCGGGGCGACAACCAAAAACTTCTTCCCGCCATTTTGATCAGCTGTTCGTTGGGTGTCGGAATGACGACAGGCTGGCTGGCAGCAAGGAAGAGAAAGCGTCAATGAGTACCGGCCCTACACCGAGACAGCGAGGGCCGGACTGCCGGCTAAAGGTCGAACTCTCCGTCCTTGACGCCACCTACAAAAGCGTTCCACTCCCCCGGAGTGAAGACGAGAACTGGGCCATTCTGGTTCTTACTGTCTCGGACACCAATGTGCCCGCCGGGCAGCGAAGCGACCTCCACGCACTGCCCGTTACCACCACTCCGATCGCTCTTTTTCCACACTACCCGAGACGGGTCTATCGGAAACATAGAATTTATCTCTCCCCCGAAAGGAGGACCGCACTCTCCCTCCGGGCACTTGAATGGAAGTAGCTCACTTCCATTGCCGGATTGCCTGTTCAATTATTCGACGAGAATCCTCGACATCGAGCGCTTCGGCCCTCAGATAGTCGAATGCAATCTCGTAGCCATACGCCGTATCCTCGTCCTCCACGAAGTTGGCACCATAAAGCGTTTCAAGATATACAACATCATGAAATTCCGGCATTTTCAGGTGTAGGAAAGATCCGGACTGGCCCGGATGCGCAGCCCTCAATGCCAGAATCTGAACGCCGACGTTCGGCTTATACGACATCTCAATCAGGCGTTCGAGTTGACGCTGCATTACCGCGGCGGATCCAAACTGCCGGAGGAGGACGGACTCGTCCATAACCACCCACAGGGTGAGTGGCTCCTCCTCGCGCAGGATGATCTGCTGCCGCGCTATTCGCGCCTCGACTCGGCTGCGCACACCCCCTTGTGCGAACCGCGTGAACGGCTGAACCGACTTCACGACCTCGAGAGCGTACTCTTCGGTCTGGAGGAGGCCGGGCACCACCTGGGGTTCCCAGTTGCGCGCTAAGGTGGCCTCCACCTCCAGCCCCAGCAGAGTGGTGTACTCATGGGGCAGAGAGCTCTGGTAGTCCTCCCACCAGCCCTTTCGCGCGGCGTCCCGATGCAGGTCGAGCAGCTCTTGGCGCCGACCCGAATCTACCTCGTACGCCTCCAGGAGCGCCTCGACGTCCGCCTTTCTTGGCGACGTCTTGGCGGTCTCGATGCGGCTGACCTTCGCCGCCGACCAACCGAGTTGCGCGGCGACCTGGTCTCCGGTGAGCTCGGCACGCTCCCTGAGGCGGCGAAGCTCTTGTCCGAGCCTGCGCCGACGGACGGCAGGACTCCCGCGTTCGGACAACTCGGTCGACCTCCTCACCCGCAGTGGAAGGCATACGGGGGCGGACGCCCCTACTCGGGCATCGTAATGCAATTTGCACCGTTACATGCGGCGCATCTTCGGAAGTTCGTTGCAAGTTTCCTTACGTTGAGTATTGCAAGGAAATCGCTCCGGCGTCACGATCGAACCAACAGGGGTACTCAGGGGAGTGATCGAGACACAGAAGTGCCGGGCCGGAAGGCTGCCACCGCCCGACCCGGCGGACAAACGAGAGCTCCTCATCGAAGCGGCGAAAGGGGAGTCTCCTATGCATTTCCACGGTACCAATCGGCTCTTACGAATCAAGGCCCAGCTTGGCGGCCTCGCCGGCCAGGCCGACCGGGATCTCTGCGTCGATCAGGATTGGTGGGCTCACCGCCTCGGCTGGACGGTCACCCGCACCGGCTTCGGCGCCCGCCGTTACCGCGACCCCCGATTCGACCTCGTGCTCGAACTTGAGAGGGCCGCGCCGCGCGCGTAACCGCGCGACAGGGCCGGACAAGCCAGCCCCGAAGCTTGGGGGGCCTCGCTTCGGGGCTTTCCCGTGTCCACACCCACACCGCGCCGCACGACGCCACGCCCGGGCGCCGCACGACAGTCGGATCGTCATCCCACGTCATCACACCAATGGATGCACAGGGTCACCATACGACCGCGATATGTAAACAAGCGCTTGAGGGCCGGGCGTACGTTGATCACGAAGGTTAGGCTTGCCAAGGTGACCATCGCAACCCAAGAGGATCGCCTGCACGCACAGATCAGCTTCGCCATGGAGATCGACAAGCTCAAGCGCGTCATCCGGCGCAACACGCTGATCGACGGGTCGCGACGGGAGAACGGCGCCGAGCACTCCTGGCACGTCGGCATGCTGGCGATGACCATGGGTGAACACGCCCCTCCCGGAACGGATCTGGAGCGGGTGGTCGCCCTGCTGCTCGTCCACGACCTGGTGGAGATAGACACAGGAGACTGTTTCCGTCACGACGTGCCCGGCGAGACGCGGCCCGGCCTCCAGCAGGACGGCCCCGGCCCGGACACGCTCGCCGCGGCGACCCGCATCTTCGGCCTGCTCCCCCACGACCAGCGCGTACGGCTCCGCGCGCTGTGGGACGAGTTCGAGGAGCGGCGGACGCAGGAGGCCCGGTTCGCCAAGGCGCTCGACCGGCTCGCCCCCATCCTGGCCAACCACCACAACGAGGGAGGGACCTGGGCCCTCTACAAGGTCACCGCCCGCCACCTGGCCGACAGCGTACGGATCATCCACGAGGGCTCGGCCACGCTGGGCGCCTACGTGGCCCGGATGATCGAGTCGTCCGTCGCCCGGGGGCACCTCGCCCCCTGAGCGTCCACCGGTGTTCGCCTCTCCAGGCCGGGGGTAAGTGCTGGTACAAGGGGGCGAAAATGGACAAAACGACCAGATCGCGGCGGGCGATCCGGCTGGCGCGCAAGATCCCGCCGGGGAACATCCTCGACGGACTTGAGCACGCCACGGCCCTCGACCGGCCGATCCGGGTCATCGCGAAGGCCGTACGCCGCAAGCTGGGCCCGGGGCCGGTGCGCGACCTGCTGCACGGCGTCCCCATCGGGCACCCCCTCCACCCCTCGCTGGCCACGATCACCATCGGCTGCTGGGTGGGGGCGGCGGTGGTCGACTGGGCCGACGCGGACGAGCGGGCGTCCCAGGTGCTGGTGGCCGCGGGGCTGGGCACCGCGCTGCCGGCGGTGGCCGCCGGCCTGACCGACTGGTCCACCCTCCACCGCGAGCAGCAGCGCGTCGGCTTCGTCCACGCGCTGACGAACGCGACCGCGACCGGCCTCTACACCGCGTCGCTGCTCCTGCGGATGGCCGGCAAGGATCGGGCGGGCCGACTCCTCTCGTTCGCCGGGCTCGGCGCCGCGTTCGGAGGCGCCTATCTGGGCGGGCATCTCGCGTATCGGCAGGCCGCCGGCGCCAACCACGCCGAGTCGCTCAGCCACCTCGTACCGCTCGGCTGGCACGACCTGTGCGCGCTCAAGGACCTGCCCAACGGCCGGCCGGTGACCCGGCGGCTCGGCTACATCGACCTGTTCGTGCTCCGGCTCGGCGACGGCGTGAGCGTGCTGGCCGACCGCTGCGCCCACCTCGCCGGGCCGCTGCATCAGGGGCGCCTCGTCATGGAGGAGGGCGAGGCGTGCGTGGTGTGCCCCTGGCACGGCAGCGTCTTCCGCGTCTCCGACGGCACCGTGGCGCACGGCCCGGCCACCGCGCGACAGCCCGCATTCCAGACTCGCCTCCGCCGGGACGGCATCGTGCAGGTCCGCCCCGCGCCGTGACGGCCGGGCCCTCTCAGTCGTCGGGACGGCGTTCGTCCACGGGATGCTCGACCAGCGCGAGGATGCGGCTGGACATGAAACGCGCGGTGCGGACGGGGGTGCCGGTCCGCGTGACCTCGCTGACCTCGACGATGCCGCGGCCCGTGGTGATCTCGACCCGCCTGCCCGCCCTGGTCGCGACCACTTCGTAGGTGCGGGGGGTGCCGCCCGCATCGATGACTATTTCTACCCGGTCGCCCTTCACAAAGAAGTACATACCCGGCGAACAACCATCGATCACCTGTGCGATCCGGCGGATCGGACCGACGACCGTCGACAGGAAATATTCTGGATGACAGGATGCTGTCTCGCAGAACGCAACGAACGACGAACCGCACCGACCGGGGTGAACTGACATGGGTGATGCCGCCAGGCCCGTTCATGAGGACTCCGCCGACGCGAAGGCGGCTCCGGCCATCCAGACCGTCCAGCGCGCCGCACTGATCCTCAGCGCGTTCACGGTCAGCCGCCCCCAGCTCAGCCTGAACGAGATCACCAGCAGCCTGGGCACCAGCAAGGCGACCGCGCATCGGTACACGAAGGCGCTGCGCGAGAGCAACCTGCTGCGCTACGACGACCGTGAGGCGCTGTACTCCCTCGGCCCGCAGATCCTGACGCTGTCAGCCGCCGCGCGGGCCGGGATGCCGGTGGTCGGCATCGCCGGGCCGTACATGCAGCGGCTGGTGCGCGAGATCGACGAGACCGTGGTGCTGAGCGTCTGGGACGGCGACACGGCGGTCGTGGTGCGGGTGGACGACAACACCGACCGGATCATCCGGGTCAGCGTGCGCACCGGCTCTCGGCTGTCGCGCACCGAGTCGGCCCAGGGCCGGGTCTTCTGCGCGTTCCTGCCGGAGGAGGAGGTGCCGGGGCTCGCGGAGGACGTGCAGGCGAACGCCGAGCTGCGCCGCGAGCTGGAGAAGATCCGGCGGAACAACATCTCGGCCAACACCCCGTCGGTCAACGGGGTACGCAGCATCGCGGCGCCGCTGTTCCGCGGCGACACGCTCGTCGCCGCCATGGCGATCGTCGGGACGACCGCCTCCGTTCCCGAGGGCACCCGCTCACCGCTCGCGGAGGCGCTCAAGCGGACCGCCGCCGAGGTCAGCGCCGAGCTGGGCCGCGAGGCGCGCTGACCCCTCGCCGGCGCGACCGCGCCCCGCGATACGACGAGCGCCCGCCGATCAGGCGAGCAGCTTGGCGATCGCCACGACACCGATGCAGACGATCACGGCGCGCAGCACCGGGGCGGGCAGTCTGCGGCCCAGCCGGGCGCCCACGAACCCGCCGACCCCGGTGCCCAGCGCGACCAGGAGCGCCGCGAGCCAGTCCACCTGCGTGACCAGGGAGAACAGGATCGCGGCCGTCAGGTTGACCAGCAGCGACAGGAAGTTCTTCGCCGCGTTGATCCGTTGCAGCTCCTCGTCGAGGAAGATCCCGAGCAGGCCGATCAGCACGACGCCCTGGGCGGCGCCGAAATATCCGCCGTAGATGCCGGCGCCGAGCACGGTCAGCCACAGCCAGGGGCCGCCGTGCGGGTGCGTACGCCGTCCGGCCAGCCAGCCGTTGAGCTTCGGCTGCACGACCACCAGCACGCAGGCCGCCCCGATCAGAACGGGGACGATGAACTTGAAGACCGTCTCGGGCAGCCGAAGCAGCAGCACCGCGCCGATGAGCGAGCCGATTACGGACGCCGCGCCGAGCCGCAGCAGCCGGGAACGCTGACCGGTGAGCTCGGGCCGGTAGCCCAGCACGCCGGTCACGCCGCCGGGGACCATCCCGATGTTGTTGGAGACGTTCGCCACGACGGGAGGCAGGCCGACCGCCAGCAACGTGGGAAACGTGATGAGCGAGCCCGATCCGACGACCACGTTGATGCCACCGGCCCCGACCCCGGCCGCGAAGACCGCGACCGCCTCCAACGGCGTCAAGTCCTGCTCCCTCGAACGGCTATCGCCCCGAGCCCGATGGTAGATGGAGGTCCGCCGCGATTGTCCAGCCGGGGTACGGCGAGGCCGACCGCCGGCCGGGAGGCGCGCCCTCCGTCCGTTGACCGGCCGCGCGGGAACGCGGCCGGGTCGGCGACGACGTCGGTCAGCCCGGCCCTGGCGACCGGCCGTGACGGTCAGAACGGACGGTCGGTCGTGCCGGTCAGAACGGGCGGGCGTACCAGCGGTCGCCGGACCCGCGCTCGAGCCGCAGCGGCACGCCGAACGTGCGGGACAGGTTGTCCCCGGTCATCACCGACTCCACCGGCCCCTGGGCGACCACGGAACCGTGGCGCAGCAGCATCACGTGGGTGAATCCGCTCGGGATCTCCTCGACGTGATGGGTGACCAGGACCATCGTCGGCGCCTTGGGGTCGCGGGCCAGCCCGCCGAGACGGCGGACGAGGTCCTCGCGCCCGGCCACGTCGAGCCCGGCGGCGGGCTCGTCGAGCAGCAGCAGCTCGGGGTCCGGCATCAGGGCGCGGGCGATCTGCACCCGCTTGCGTTCTCCCTCGGAGAGGGTGCCGAAGCGCCGCCTGATCAGGTGGGCGCAGCCGAGCTGGTCGATGAGCTCGACCGCGCGGGTGACGTCGTGGGAGTCGTACTCCTCGTTCCACCGGCCGAGGATGGCGTAGGACGCGGTCAGTACCAGGTCGATGACCTTCTCGTCCGGCGGCACCCGCTCGGCCAGCGCCGAGCTGGCGAGGCCGATCCGGGGGCGCAGGTCGAAGACGTCGGCCTGGCCGAGCCGCTCGCCGAGGATCTCGACCGCTCCCTCGGCGGGGAAGAGCAGCGCCGCGGCCACCTGCAGCAACGTGGTCTTGCCCGCTCCGTTGGGGCCGATGACGACCCAGCGCTCGTCCTCGCGGACGGACCAGTCGATGGCGCGCAACAGCGCGGCGCCGTCCCTGCGAACCGTGACATCCCGCAGCCGCAGCACCTGACCGCCCATGTGGCCCCCTCCTGTGGTTACTCAGATAAAACTATTGCAGCCGGTCGGCATATCGTGGATCGGGTGCGCATGGATTCACCGATCTCAGCCGTCCTCGTCTCGTGGGGGAACGCCTGGCTGGGCGGGCACGTCGGGCTGGACGAGGCCGTGGACCACGTCGAGCGGGCCGGCGGCCCCCAGGTCGTGGCCGACGGGCCGAGGGAGTCGACGCTCCGCGCCTTCCTCGCCGAGCTCCGCTCCGAAGGGCTCGGTTCGTTCCGATTGGCCCTGCCGGTGCCCGGCGACCCGCTCGGGCTGGCCGGGCCGCCCGCGTTCAACATGAGCGCCATCGACGCCGGCCAGGCCGTGATCGCCGTGCTGCGCGGCCGTCGCCTCGGCCTGGTGCCCGCACCGGACCGGCGCGGCTCCTCGTATGCCGGGGTGCGCTGGACGGCCGTCGAGTCGACGGACAGCGAGCCCTACGTGCCGTCGCTGGCGGAGGCCGAGCAGGCGCTCACCGGCGCGATGCGCGCCGCCACCGACGCCTTGCGTGGCGTGGCGGGGCCCGCCCCCGGCGCGCCAAGCCTGCGGGACGCCCACGAGACGCTCGCCCCGGGCTATCCGGGACGGGCCCACCGGGTGGGCGCGCTCGCCGCGCGGCTGTCCGAGGCGCTCCGCCTCGCCGGGGAGCGCGGCCTGACCTCCGGCCAGCTCGCCGCACGCGGCGAGGCCCTGCGCGAGCTGGACCGGGCCGTACGGCGGGCACGGGTCGCCGCCCACCATGCCATCGTGGAGGGGCAGCCGCAGGGCTGACCCCTCAGCCGAGGCCATGCCGTACCGCGTAGAGGGCGGCCTGGGTGCGGTCTTGCACGCCGAGCTTCATCAGGACGTTGGAGACGTGGGTCTTCACGGTCTTCTCCGCGACGAGCAGCTCTCTGGCGATCTCGCGATTGGACCGGCCTCCGGCGATCAGCCGCAGCACCTCGCGCTCCCGCTCCGTCAGGGCCGCGCCGGCGTCGGCCGCGGGGCGGTCGTCGCCGGAGATCATGGCCTCGGCCGCCTCGGGCGCGAGCAGCACCTGCCCCCCGTGGACCGCCCGGATGGCCTGGACGAGGGCGGTGGGATCGACGTCCTTGTACAGGAATCCGGCCGCGCCGGCCCGCATCGCGGGCGCGACGTCCGCGCGGTCGCTGACCGAGGTCAACACGATCACCCTGGTGCCGAGGGCGCCGGCGGAGCCGAGCCGGGTCAGCGCGCCCAGGCCGTCGAGCACGGGCATCTTGAGGTCGAGGAGCAGGATGTCCGGCCGCAGCGACTCGGTCAGCGCGACCGCCTCCGCGCCGTCGGCGGCCTCGCCCACCACGGCCAGGTCCTCCTGGATCTCCAGGAAGGTGCGCAGACCCTGGCGGACGACGGGATGGTCGTCGGCGATCAGGACATGGATCATGCGGGCACCACCAGCCGTACCGTGGTGCCCGCCCCGGGCGCGGACACCACCTCCAGCGATCCCCGGGCGTTCTCCGCGCGGTCGCGCATCGAGGCCAGACCGAGCCCCTTGACCGGGTCGGCGTCCGGTTCGAATCCCTTCCCGTCGTCGCCGACCTCCAGGACCAGCGCGCCGTCGCGGCGTGAGAGCCGTACGTCGACGTGGGCGGCCTCGGCGTGCCGTACCGCGTTGTGCAGGGCTTCCTGCGCCACCCGCAACACCGTCACCTCGGCCATGACGTCGGCTCTGGCGACGGACGGATCGCCCTCGAAGGTGAACCGGGCCGACACCGGATGCAGCCGGTCGAGCAGGTGGACGTGCTTGCGCAGGGTCTCGACCAGGCCGTGCCGGTCCAGCTCGGCCGGGCGCAGCTCGACGATCACCGCGCGCAGCTCGGCCAGGGCCTCGCCCGCCAGGCGCTGGACCTGGTCGATCTCCCGGACGGCCCGGCCGGGATCGGTCTCCAGCAGCGACGCGGCCGCCTGCGCGGTCAGCCGCAGCGAGAAGAGCTTCTGCGACACCGCGTCGTGGAGCTCGTGCGCCATGCGGGTGCGCTCCTCGATCACGGTCAGCTCGCGCCCCCGCTCGTACAGCCGGGCGTTGGTGATGGCGATGGCGGCGTGTGCCGCGAACATGGTGAGCAGGCCCTCGTCGGCGGCGGTGAACCCGCCCGGCGTCCGCTTGTTGGAGAGGAAGATGATGCCGAGGACCTGGTCGCCGTCCCGGATGGGCACGCCGAGGAAGTCCTTGAGCACGGGATGCGCCCGCGGCCACCACTCGAACCGGGGATCCCTGCGGATGTCGGCCAGCCGGACCGGATCGCCGTCGCGCAGCATCGCGCCGAGCATCCCGTGCTGGCGCGGGGTGGGGCCGATGGCCTCCCACTCCTCCTCGGAGATGCCCTCGGCGACGAACTCGGCGAACGCGCCCTGGTCATCGGGGACGCCGAGCGCGGCGTAGCGCGCGTCGAGCAGCTGGCTCGCCGACCGAACGATGACCTGCAGCACCTCGCGCACCGACAGGTGACGGGTGACCGCGAGCACGGCCGAGCTGACCGCGTGCAGGACGGCGTCGCGCGCGGGGGCGTCGCACTCGCCGACCGGGGGCGGTTGAGGTGTTCGCTCGGGCACGCCCCCACCATATGGGGGGCGTGCGACATCGCCGCGCCCGCCCGCTCACGTGACGGCCCGCCCGCGCGTCCTGGGCGGGTTGGACAACGGTCCTAGGGCCAACTGCCGAGGCGGAGCGGGGCCTCTCGCCCGATGCGCGACGACCGCCCGGTTTCTAGCGTCAGCGGCATGAAGCACGCACTCATCACCGGCGCCTCCCGCGGCCTCGGGCTGGCGCTCGCCCGGGCGCTCGCCGCGGAAGGCTGGGCCCTCACCCTCACCGCCCGGAGCGAGGAGGACCTCCACTCCGCCGCCTTCGACCTCGACGCCTCCGCCGGCGTGGCGGCCATCGCGGGCGACGTGGCCGACCCCGCCCACCGGGCCCGCCTCGCGGAAGCCGCACCCCGGCTCGATCTCCTGGTGAACAACGCGAGCGGGCTGGGGCCGACGCCGCTTCCCGCACTGGCCGGATATCCGCTCGACGGGCTGCGCGACCTGTTCGAGACCAACGTGATCGCGCCGCTCGCGCTGATCCAGGCCACGCTGCCCGCTCTCCGCGAATCGGGTGGAGCGGTGCTGAACATCTCCTCCGACGCGGCCGTCGAGCCGTACGAGGGCTGGGGCGGCTACGGCGCGACGAAGGCCGCGCTCGACCAGGTCTCGAACGTGCTGGCCGTCGAGGAGCCGGACGTCGCGGTCTGGTGGGTCGATCCCGGTGAGATGCGTACGCGGATGCTCGCCGACGCGGTCGGCGCCGAGGAGGCGGCCGCCGCCCCCGAGCCGGAGACCGTCGCCCCCGCGCTGCTGCGCCTCGTCGCCGCCCGCCCGGCCAGCGGCCGGTTCACGAGGGACGCGCTGGAATGAGCCCGGCCGTCGACTTCACGCTGCCCGCCGTACTGGAGGCGCACGAGCCGCCGGAGGCGCGCGGCCTCGGACGGGACGGCGTGCGGATGCTCGTCTCGCGCAAGGACACCGGGGAGATCGCGCATCGGGCCTTCCGGGATCTGCCGGGGATTCTCGCGCCGGGCGACCTCCTCGTGGTGAACAACTCGGCAACCATGGCGGCGGCGGTGCGGCTCGACCGCCTGGCGGTGCACTTCTCCGGCGAGCTGCCCGGCGGGGAGTGGCTGGTCGAGCTGCGCAGTCGCACGGAGCGCGGGACCGTGCCCTACACGGGCGGGTCGCCGGGAGAGTGGCTTCCCCTGCCCGGGCAGGCCACGCTGCGGCTGCTGCGCCGGGAGACGCCCCGTCTGTGGCGGGCGGAACTGGACCGCGACGTTCCGGGCTACCTGCGCAAACACGGCGTGCCGATCCGCTACTCGTACGTGGAGCGGGACTGGCCGCTGGACCACTATCAGACGGTGTTCGGCGTCACGCCGGGCAGCGCCGAGATGCCGAGCGCGGGCCGTCCCTTCACCGCCGAACTGGTAACCGCCCTGGTCGCGCGTGGCGTCGTGGTCGCGCCGATCACGCTGCACACCGGCGTGGCGTCGCCGGAGAAGGACGAGCCTCCCTATCCCGAGCGCTTCCGGGTGACCGAGTCCACCGCCCGGCTGGTGAACCTGACCCGCGAGGGCGGCGGGCGGGTCGTCGCCGTGGGCACCACGGTGGTGCGCGCCCTGGAGAGCGCGGCGCGGACCGGTGTGGTGGAGGCGGCGGAGGGGTGGACGTCGCACATCGTGACGCCCTCCGAAGGCGTACAAGCGGTGGACGGGCTGATCACCGGACTGCACGAGCCGCGCTCCAGCCATCTGATGATGCTGTCCGCCGTCGCCGGGCGCGAGCTACTGTCGCGCTCCTATCAGGCGGCGCTGGACGGCGGCTACCTCTGGCACGAGTTCGGCGACACGCACCTCATCCTTTAGCCGGTCAAAGAATCCGACAGATCACGACATTTCCCCGCTAAACCGGAGAAGCAGTAAAACTTTCATAAAAAAGATCTTTACCGGTGATCTCCCGGGTGATACAACCTGAGCGTTTACTGGGGGGCCTTTTCCTCCTTCCCCCCTTAGTCCTCTCTGGGAGACAAAACACATGCGTCAGCCGATCGCCAAGATCGCCATGCTCGCGCTGGTCGCCCCGCTCGCGGGCACCACGCTGCTCGCCACGGCGCCGGCCGGGGCCACGGCGGCGACGACCGCCGCCACCACCACGGCCAGCGACCCGTTCAGCGTCTTCAAGATCTCGAACGTCAAGTACACCAAGAAGGCCAAGCCCGGCGGCCTGGTCAAGTACACCTTCACCGCGACCAACACCGGTCCGTACGACGCGGACTACTACTGGATCGGCGGCACCCTGCCCAAGGGTGTGGACACCAAGAAGAAGCTCTACTGGAACGGTCCCAAGGGCACCGAGTGCGACTGGGAGGGCAGCGAGTTCTGGTGCTGGACCCCGCACGTCCTTGAGGTGGACGAGAGCGACTGGCTCTCCATCCAGTTCCGCCTCAAGAAGACCGCGCGCGGCGCCCAGGTGGGCGCGGTCGGCGCGATCAACTTCGACGTTCCGCACGGCGCCGAGGACCTCGACAAGAAGCGCCTGAAGGAGCTCGGCATCAAGGGCTGGATCTACACCAAGAAGGTCAAGACCGCGGTCGTCCGCTAGCGCGCTGTCCATAACCGTTCACCGGGATCGAAGGAACCGACCCGGCCAAGGTTCGTGGACACCCTCGCTAGGTTTTTCCGCAGGTCTTTCTCGCGGGCCGTCCCGGCCCGCGGGTGCTTTCCCGGACGACGCCTCGCGGCGTCGTCCTCCGCCCGGGTGGTTCCCGGAACGCCGGTCGGAGGCTCCGCCGCCCCAGCCGCCCTCCCCGACGCGACGCCTCCGTCCGGCCGGCCCCCGCCCTGATCTTCCGCCGCCGTCAGGCGCGTCCCGGATGCGCCGATCCGAACACCGCGGGGGCCTCCTCGCCGGCCGCCCTCGGACGCCGCTCCAGGACGGGCCGGGAGCCCGTTTCACGTCGCGCCACGGCATGGCGCTCCGGCGCGTCCGCCATCCCGGTCCGCACGTACGCCTCGGCGAGCCTGGCGAGGGCCAGACGCTGCGCGCGCCGTCTCCCGGCCCCCGCGAGCCGTACCTCGGGGAACCGCGTCACCTCGACCACCAGGCGGCGCGTGGCCACCACACGGAGCACGGACGCGAGGAGGGAGTCCTCCCCCACGTAGCAGGCCCGGGTGGACGTCGCGTCGCCCTCCCGGTAGCGCAGCGTCACCGGCCGCACCGCCGCGTCCGCGTCGAGCGCCGCCTGGAACACCGCCGGACGGAACTCGCCCATGCCGCGCCCGCACCAGGTCGTCCCCTCGGGGAACGCGACGACGGTGTCGCCCGCGCGCAGCGCCCCCGCGACGCTTCCCAGCGCCTCCGGCAGCGCCGAGAGCCGCTCCCTGTCGATGAACAGCGCGCCCGCCCCCGCCGCGAGCGTGCGGATCATCGGCCACGCGCCGATCTCGCGCTTGGCCAGGGGGCGTGCGCGCACCGTCGCCGCCACGACAAGCGGGTCCAGCCACGAGACGTGGTTGGCCACGACCAGCGTCCCGCGGCCGTCCCGGGCTCCGGATGCCCGCCCGGCCTCCTCGCCGCCTCCAGCGCTCTCCAGCGCCGGATACGGAGGCGACCCGGCCACGAACGCGAACCCGGTCCGCACATCCAGCCGTACGCCGAGGGCGCGGAGCAGGGTGCGCGTCCACATCGCCACGATGCGGCCCCTGCGCGCCGCACCCACCGCGCGGGCGACGACGGAGAGCGGGAGCCCGGCGAGCACCACCAGCGCCGCGGCGGCGAGGCGCAGGACGCGGCGGACCGGACCCGCGACGGCGACCGGGGGCTCCACACACGCGTCGGGGAGGCACGGGCTCGGCCGCAACCACGGGACGCCCCCGGTATCCGCCGCCGGAGCCTCCGCCGTACGCGGCGGCAGCGGGATCATCGCGGTCGCGGTCACCGCCCGCCCCCGAGGAAGTGACGGAGGTAGCGTCCGTCCATCCGGTCCATGGACAGGAGCACGAAGAAGTCCGCGGCGCCGAAGTCCGGGTCGTACGCCGGCGCGCCGCACACCCACGCGCCCAGGCGGAGATATCCGCGCAGCAGCGTGGGCGGCACGAAGCGCCCGGACGGCTCCGCCTGCGCCCCGGCGCGCCGGGCCGGACGCCACGCGTGGCGCGGCCGGACCCGGTACTCCTCCGGGCCGAGAGGCACACACGCGGCGACCCGCGCCGCCGTCACGCCCCCGTCATCGAGAGGGATCGAGCAGCAACCGCCGAGCCACCGGAAACCGCCCTCGACCATGTACCGCGCGATCCCCGCCCAGAGCAGTCCGACGACCGTGCCCTCGCGGTGATCCGGGTGGACGCAGGTGCGCCCGACCTCGACCAGCTCGCGCCTGATCCCGGCGAGCGCGCCGAGATCGAACTCCGAGTCCGAGTACAGCCGGTCCGCCCGGCCCGGCGGCAGCAGCCGGTACGTCCCGACCACCTCGCGCCCGTCACGGACGACCAGGTGGTCGCAGTAGGCGTCGAAGCCGTCCACGTCGAGGCCGGAGACCGGCGTGTCCAGCCTGGCCCCCATCTCCTCGGCGAACACGCGGTACCGCAGCCGCTGCGCGGCCTGCAGGTCTGCGGGGGTCATGGCCATGCCGACCGTGTAGCGACCGGTGTCGAGAGAGATCGTCATGGGCGCGCGTCCTTCCCTCAAAGCGTCTCACCACCATCACGACATGCCGAAATGACCGCCGCGCCTCCCAATGGAGGCAGTCAGGCGTCCGCATGGTGAACCCCATGCGCGACCACGCGCCGGGGCCAAGTAGCGTTGGCGGCGATGAACCAGCGCACGCTCCTGATCACACTCACCGGTCCGGATCGGCCGGGAGTCACCTCGCGTCTGTTCACCGTGCTGGCCGGGTTTCCCGTGACCGTCGCGGACGTCGAGCAGGTCGTCATCCGCGGCCGGCTCACCCTCGGAGTGCTCGTCGCCTATGCGGGCGGGCCGCCGACCGGCACCGGTGGCACGCTGGGCGGGCTGTGGACCGCCGTCGAGCAGGTCGCCTCCGACCTCGACATGGAGCTGGAGATCGCCACCGGCACCGTCTCCAAGGAGAAGCGGCGCCGCGGCCGCCTGCACGTCACCGTCCTCGGCGCCCCGCTCACCCCGGCCGCCATGGCCGGGATCAGCGGCAGGATCGCCGCATGCGGGGCCAACATCGACCGCATCGAGCGGCTGTCGAGCTACCCCGTCACGTGCATCGAACTCGCGGTGTCCGGGGCCGACCCGATGGCGATGCGGGCCGAGCTGGCCGCCGAGGCCGCGCTCCAGCAGGTGGACGTGGCCGTCCAGCGCTCCGGTCTGCATCGGCGGGCCAAGCGGCTCATCGTGATGGACGTCGACTCGACGCTCATCCAGGCCGAGGTGATCGAGCTGCTGGCCAGGCACGCGGGATGCCTCGACGAGGTCGCCCGGGTGACCGAGGAGGCCATGCGCGGCGAGCTCGACTTCGCCGAGTCGCTGACCCGGCGGGTGGCCCTGCTTGAGGGGCTGCCCGAGGAGATCTTCGAGCAGGTCGCGAAGGAGGTCGTCTACACGCCCGGCGCGCGCACGCTCGTCCGTACGCTGAAGCGCCTCGACTACCGCTTCGCGATCGTCAGCGGCGGGTTCACGCAGATCACCGACAGCCTGGTCAAGGAGCTCGGCATCGACTACTCCGCGGCCAACACGCTGGAGGTGGTCGACGGCAGGCTGACCGGCCGGGTGGTGGGCGAGATCGTGGACCGCCCCGGCAAGGCCCGCGCCCTGGAGCGGTTCGCCGCGCAGGCGGGCATCCCGATCAGCCAGACCGTCGCGATCGGCGACGGCGCCAACGACCTCGACATGATCGCCGCGGCGGGCATCGGCATCGCCTTCAACGCCAAGCCGGTCGTGCGACAGGCGGCCGACACCGCCGTCAACGTGCCCTACCTGGACTCGATCCTCTACCTGCTCGGCATCTCACGCGAGGAGGTAGAGGCCGCGGACGCTGAGGACGGGGTCGTCACTCCTTATCGGTGACCGGCGAGCGGCCGCGTCCGGCTGCCTCGGCGCCGTCCGCGGCGAACGCGACGGCGGCGCGTTCACACAGCCGCGCCGACTCCGCGTTGAGCGAGCGCATCGCGTGGCGGACCGCCGCCGCCTGCAGCAGCGTCCGCCGCACCTTGGTCGCCTTGTCGGCCGGCGCCGCGTCCAGCTCCTCCAGGCGGCGCTCGGCCAGCGTGCCCAGCCAGCCGCCGAAGTCGGCCAGCGCGCCCTCCACCTCACTGCCCGGTTCGTACGGCTCGCGGGCCTCCACGGCCGTGGCGGCGTCCTCCAGCCGGTCGGCGACGGCGTCCAGGATCTCGGGGGCGGGCCCGGCGTCGGCCCGCTCTCCCCGCAGCACCGAGGTGACCGCGATCAGGTCGTCGCGGACCCGCTGCGCGAGCGCCACCGCCTCCGCGACCTCCTCCGGCGCCGTGACGCCCGGCTCATGCGCGATGTAGTCGAGAGCCCGCGACACCGCGTCCGCGGCGCGTGACGCCTTCCTGATGGCCTCCTCGGCCTTCTCCTGCGGCAGCTCGCCCCGGCTCACCTGGGCCAGCGTCCGCGAGACGGCGCCGTGCGTCCGCAGCAACCGCGCCACGCGGTCGGCCAGCCGGGCCGTCTCGCCGCGCGGCCACAGCAGGCGGGTGCAGGCCAGCGCGATGACGCCGCCGAGGAAGGTCAGCCCCACGCGTGCTCCCGCGAGCTGCGGCCGCTGCGGCACCTGGAAGTCGATGAGCAGGAGCACGAACATGTTGAGGAACATGATCCAGTACGCGAACCGGGCGCCCGCCATGCTGAACGCCAGGAACGCCGCGACCGCGATCAGGATCGCCAGCGGCCAGCGGTGCGGCGCGACCAGCAGGATCATGGCCGCGACGCTGCCGCCGATCGCCGTCCCGAGCGTGCGCCCGCCCGCCTTCGCGATCGTCTCCCCGTACGTCGGCTGGATCGTCACCAGCACGGTGATCGCGAGCCAGTGCGGGTAGGCCGGTTTGACGAACACGATGATCAACATCGCGATCAGCGTGCCGAGCGCGACCCGCAGCGCGTGCCGGAACCCCGGGTCGTCAAGGGCCAGCCGGTAGCGCACCTCGGGCGTGACCCGCGCGCCGAGCTGCGGCAGGGCCAGCCGCGGCGACGACAGTTCGAGCGCGGGCCCGGCCGCCTTCTCCACCGCCGCCGTCAGCCGTTCGGCGCAGTTCTCCACCTGGCGGAGCATCACGAGGACCAGCAGCTCGCGCTCGCCCTTCGGCCGCTCGCCCCGCAGCGCGTCCACCCGCTCCTTGAACGAGTCGATCCCGACCGGGAGCTCCAGGCCGGTCTCGGGGCGGGCGAGCGCCTGCGACATCGAGCGCAGCGACCGGGCGAGGATCGCGGTGAGCGACGAGACGCCCACGTGCTCGTCCACGTCCGGGAGTTGGCGGTAGAGCGTGGTGCACAGGCCCCGCAGCGTCACCGCCTCGTACAGCACCCGCCGGAACGCGGCCACCACCGCCTCCGCCTGTGGGGAGCGCCGCTGCCAGCGCCGCCGTGCGCAGGCCTTTCTGGCCTTCTCCAGGGCCGCCGTAGCCGCGCGCCGCCGCTCGTCCCAGGCGTCCCGGTCGAGGCTCATGTCGGCGGCCGCGTCCACCAGTTCGGCCAGGCACGCGGCGGTCCCCGACAGGACGATCGGCAGGGGGCGGGTGGCCCGCCACGGCCACGGCAGGGGCAGCAGCACCGTGGCCAGCAGTCCCCCGAGGAGCATCAGCCCCAGGTGCGGGATCGGATCGACGGGCAGCGGGTTGGCCGTGGTCAGCAGCAGCGCGAGCGCCGCCGTCGGGCCCACCATCGGCACCACGATGCCCAGCGCGGCGAGGGCCGGGGTGACCAGGACGAGCAACCACTCGTTCCTGCCGACCAGCACGAGGCCGAGCAGGGTGCCGACCGCCAGCGCGAAGGTGGCGCCGAGGAGCCGGGCCATCCGGATGCCTCCGGGATCGCGCGCGCCCCTGACCGCGACCAGCCACGCGCCGGTGCTGATCACCGCGCCTCCGCCGGGATGGCCCACGAGGAGCCCGACGACCAGCGGGACGGCCACGCAGGCGCCGCCGACCATGCCGATCCCGAGCGCCAGGCGGGGGTCCTCGACCCTCAGCGCCCGGGCGGCCCGGCCTGCCCAGCGTCTAAGGGCGGTGCGCCCGGACAAGAACGCCGGTCCCCGGGTCGAGATCCTGCCAGCCGCCGTGCAGCCCGATCACGGCGTACGCCCCGGGAGGAAAACCCGCGTCCCCGTCCCCGGTGAGCATGAGCACGAGCTCGTGGACGCCCGGGTTGTGACCGACGAGCACCAGCGTCTCGACCTCGGGTCCGGTACGGCGCAGCAGGTCGAGCAACTCGTCGGCGTACGCCTCGTAGATGTCGTGCTCGATCTCGATCGGCGCGTCGACCCCGAGCAGGTCCGCGGTCTGCCTGGTGCGGACCGAGGGCGAGCAGAGGACGAGCTCGGGTCGCAGCGGCCGGATGAGATCGCCCGCCTGACGGGCGTCGTGCTTCCCCTGGTCGGTGAGCGGACGCTCGCGGTCGGCCAGGCCGGGCACCTGCGCGGCCGTCGCGTGCCGTACGACGATCAGCGTCTTCGCCGGCGCGCCGTTCATCTGGACGCCCAGACGGCGAGCGCGATGATCACCGCGAACATCGCGAGCATTCCGAGCAGGATCAGCAGGAGGGTACGCCCGCCGGATGGCTTGTCCATGACTCCTGAGTCTAGATGCGCCGGAAAAAGGCCGAGGGCCCCCCGCGCTCGCGGAAGGCCCTCGGGGACGGTTGTCTCAGCTCGCCACGACTTCCGGGGCGCGCTCCTCGTTGTTGTTGGAGGTGATGCTGCCCGAGCGGCGCTTGGACACCACAATCGCGGACACGACCACCGCGAGGGCGATGACCGTGACGCCGACCCGCAGCGCGACGTTGTCGGCGTAGGCCACGACCGCCGGAGCGATCAGCAGCGCCACCAGGTTCATCACCTTGATCAGCGGGTTGATCGCGGGGCCCGCGGTGTCCTTGAACGGGTCGCCGACGGTGTCGCCGATGACGGTCGCCGCGTGGGCCTCCGAGCCCTTGCCGCCGTGGTGGCCGTCCTCGACCAGCTTCTTGGCGTTGTCCCAGGCGCCACCGGAGTTCGCCAGGAACACCGCCATCAGGGTGCCGGCCGCGATCGCGCCCGCCAGGTAGGCCCCGAGTGGCGCGTACCCGAAGGCGAAGCCGACGGCGATGGGCGTCATGACGGCGAGCAGGCCGGGCGTGGCCAGCTCGCGCAGGGAGTCGCGGGTGCAGATGTCCACCACGCGGCCGTAGTCGGGCTGCTCGGTGCCGTCCATGATCCCGGGCTTGGTGCGGAACTGCTCGCGCACCTCGAAGACGACGCGTCCGGCCGCCCGGCCGACCGCCATGATCGCCAGGCCGGAGAACAGGAACACGACCGCGGCGCCGATGATCAGGCCGACCAGTGTGTTCGGCGAGTCGACCGAGAGGCTGAAGTTCGCGAACGACCCCAGCGCCTCCTTGACGCCCTGGCTGGCCTTGGCGAGCTGGTCCTCGACGGCCGTACGGAAAGACCCGAACAGCGCCGTCGCGGCCAGTACGGCGGTCGCGATGGCGATTCCCTTGGTGATCGCCTTGGTGGTGTTGCCGACCGCGTCGAGAGAGGTGAGCACGCGGGCGCCCTCGCCCTCCACGTCGCCGGACATCTCCGCGATGCCCTGGGCGTTGTCGGAGACCGGACCGAACGTGTCCATGGAGACGATCACGCCGACCGTGGTCAGCAGGCCGGTGCCGGCGAGCGCGACCGCGAACAGCGCCACGGTCACGTTCCCGAAGCCGAGCAGGAACGCGCCGTAGACGGCGCCGCCGATGAGGAGCGCGGAATAGACGGCGGACTCCAGGCCGACCGAGATGCCGGACAGGATGACGGTCGCCGCGCCGGTCAACGAGCTCTCCCCGATCTCCTTCACCGGACGCCGGTTGGTCTCGGTGAAGTAGCCGGTGAGAATCTGGATCGCGCTGGCGAGCACCAGACCGATCAGCACGGCGCCGATGGCGATCAGGCGCGGGTCGGAGCCGAGAGCCGCGATCTCCTTGCTCACGCCGTTCAGCTCGGAGAAGCTCGCGGGCAGATACACGAAGGCGGCAACCGCCACCAGCACCGCGGAGATGCCCGCGGAGATGAAGAAGCCGCGGTTGATCGCGGCCATCCCGTTGCGGTCGCCCGAGCGCGGCGCGGTGGTGAAGATGCCGACGATCGCCGTGATGACGCCGATCATCGGGACGATCAGCGGGAACACCAGGCCCTCGGTGCCGAAGGCGGCCTTGCCCAGGATCAGGCTGGCGACCAACATGACCGCGTACGACTCGAACAGGTCGGCCGCCATGCCGGCGCAGTCGCCGACGTTGTCGCCCACGTTGTCGGCGATGGTGGCCGCGTTGCGGGGGTCGTCCTCCGGGATGCCCTGCTCCACCTTGCCGACCAGGTCGGCGCCGACGTCGGCGGCCTTGGTGAAGATGCCCCCGCCGACACGCATGAACATGGCGAGCAGCGCGGCGCCGAAGCCGAAGCCCTCAAGGACGCTGGGCGCGTCGTTCTTGTAGATGAGCACGACGATCGCCGCGCCGAGAAGGCCGAGGCCCACCGTGAACATGCCCGCCACGCCGCCGGTGCGGAAGGCGATCCGCATCGCGGCCTTCTCGCCCGGCGTGATGCCCTCGCCGCCCGCCTGCGCGCCCCGGGCGGCTGCGGCGACGCGGACGTTGCCGCGTACGGCGAGCCACATGCCGGTGAAACCGGTCAGCGCGGAGAACACCGCGCCCACCACGAAGAACACGGACCGCCCCACGGCCACGCCGGTCGAGGAAGACGGCAACAGGAACAACAGGAAAGGAATGATGACGACGAAGAGGGCCAGCGTACGGAACTGCCGCGTGAGATACGCGGCGGCGCCTTGCTGCACGGCCCGAGAGATGTTTTGCATTCGCTCGGTGCCCTGCCCCGCTGAGAGCACCTCGCGGACGAGACCGCCCGCGACAGCGAGAGCGATCAGGGCCACCGCGGCGACCACGACGACAAGAGTGAGATGGGATCCGTTCAGGGATACCGCTGCGCCTTCGTCAGCGGCAAGATAGGCAGACATCCGTCCTCCTCGGCCAGACGGGTTCTGGAGTCCGCGCGAACAACAAAGAAATGCGCTGCTATCCACGCCGACTCGTATGTCCCGGGCGGCGCTGCTGTAAAGGTTTCGGCGGGCCGAGCGGCGCCTTCCGGGTGGTTGGCAGTGCCGCTTCCGGTTGCATCCGCAATACCTTGGCCGGTGCCGGGAGTCTACGCAGCGAGGCGTCGGATATGAAGGCCCTTTCGACCGTCAATCGCGATGACGTTTCGCACCAGCGTGATCTTTGCCTGCTTAAGCCGCTTGCTTGACCCTATGCGGTCAATGTAACGGCGGGCCCGAATCGAGCGTTTCGGATGACCGCATATCGGGGATGGTGAGCAATACAAAAGATCGAGCGCCGCCCCCTGCAGGGAGGCACTCGATCTCGAATCAGACTGTGGCTACGAATCAGACTGCGGCTACGCCGTTGGGCGACGCGGGCCAGCTCATGCGGATGCGCATGCCCTTGGCTCCGGATGACACCTCGACGTCGTCTGCCAGGCCCGCGATGACCGCGATCCCGAGGCCGGGCATCTCGGGCACGAGAGCGCCGTCCGCGGGGATCACGGGTTGCTGGAGGTCCTCGCTCGGGGCGACGTCGGTGACGGTCACCTCGAAGCGTCCCGAGTCGTCGCGCAACTCGATGACGATCGGCTCTCCCGGGCAATGGACGCGATGCGCCTCCACTGCCCGCGAGCACGCCTCTCCGACAGCGAGCCGCACCTCGTCCAGCAGCGCCTCCGACACGCCGGTGCGCCGGGCGATGGCCGTCGCGACCAGCCGCGCCGTACGCACATGGGCCGGGAGAGCGCTGAACGTCAGCTCGACGGTGGCCATGCTGGCTCCTCGGCCGTCACTTGTCTCGGCCGTGGGCTTCCTTGGCCTCGTCCACCGAGGCGTAGATCCCGAAGACCTTGGTGAGGCCGGTGATCCGGAAGATCTTCAGGATGCGCTCCTGCGTGCAGACGAGCTCCAGAGAGCCGTCGTGCGCCCGCACCCGCTTGAGGCCGCCGACCAGCACGCCGAGGCCGGTCGAGTCGAGGAAGTCCACCTTCTCCATGTTCACAAGCAGGTGGAAGTTGCCCTTGTTGACCAGGTCGATCAGCAGCTCACGCAGCCTGGGCGCGGTGTAGACGTCGATCTCACCTTCGACATCGACGATGGTGAGGTTGTCCTCGGAATGGTGGTCCAACTTCAGATCCACAGATCCTCCAGCGCCTTGCATGCGTAGGTCCTCGGATGAGGTCGTGCATCCTGGTAGCTCGGAAAGCCCCAGAAGAACGACCCCGACGCGCGGCATTCAACCACGCTATGACTCCGTGTCTATACGAAATCCCGACTCCGAGCGACTCTCCCCACAGATGCCATAGTGGAAACCAGTGACTTCGTCTACCTCACCTTCACGTCGGACCGGCCCTCTCCTGGCACGGCTGCTCTCGGCGCCGTCGCGCAGCGGGCGGGTCACCCATGTCGAGCACGTTCCAGCACGTCAGGCGGGCCGGGCCAGATGGCCTGAATGGGCCCCTGACGTGCTGGTGAGCCACTTGGAGAACCACGGCATAACGGGCCTTTGGCAGCACCAGCTCGACGCCGCCGAGCACGTCCGACGTGGCCAAAACGTGATCATTGCCACTGGCACCGCATCGGGCAAGTCCCTGGCGTACCTGCTTCCGGCCGTCGCCCACGTCCTGGAGGGCGGCACGGTGCTCTATCTCACCCCCACCAAGGCGCTCGCCGCCGACCAGCTCCGCGCGATCAGGGCGCTGCGGCTGGCCCAGGTGAGGGCGGCCACCTACGACGGCGACACGCCCGCCGACGAGCGTCTCTGGGTGCGGCGGCACGCCAACTACGTCCTGACGAACCCCGACATGCTGCACCGGTCGATGCTCCCCGGCCACGCCCGGTGGTCCTCGTTCTGGCGGCGGCTGCGCCTGGTGATCGTCGACGAATGCCACGGCTACCGCGGCGTCTTCGGCTCGCATGTCGCCCAGATCCTGCGTCGGCTGCGCCGGGTCTGCGCCAAGTACGGCTCCAGCCCGACCTTCCTGCTGGCCTCCGCCACGGCGAGCGACCCGGCCGTCGCCGGAAGCCGGCTGACGGGCCTGGAAATGGCCGAGGTGACCGTGGACGCCTCCCCCCGGGGTTCCGCGACCTTCGCCCTCTGGGAGCCGCCCCTGACCGACCTGCGGGGCGAGAACGGCGCCCCGATCCGCCGGACGGCCGCCGCGGAGACCGCCGATCTGCTCTCCGACCTCGTCGTCGAAGGGGTGCGGACGCTGGCCTTCGTCCGGTCCCGGCGCGGCGCCGAGACGATCGCGCTCGCCGCCCGCAGGAACCTGGAGGAGGTCTCCCCCGAGCTGCCGGCCCAGGTGGCGGCCTACCGCGCGGGCTTCCTCGCCGAGGACAGGCGAGAACTGGAGAAGGCGCTGCGCTCCGGAGAGCTGATGGGCCTGGCCACCACCAACGCCCTGGAGCTCGGCGTCGACGTGTCCGGACTGGACGCCGTCCTCATCGCGGGGTGGCCGGGCACCCGCGCCTCCTTGTGGCAGCAGGCGGGGCGGGCCGGGCGGGCGGGACAGGACGCCCTCGCCGTGCTCATCGCCCGGGACGACCCTCTGGACACCTACCTCGTCCACCACCCGGAGGCGCTGTTCGGCCGTCCGGTGGAGGCGATCGTCCTCGATCCGGACAATCCGTACGTGCTGGCGCCCCACCTGTGCGCGGCCGCCGCGGAGATCCCCTTGACCGAGCCGGATCTGGAGACCTTCGGCCCCGCCGCGGCGGACGTCCTGGACGACCTCGTGGAGCGCGGGATGCTGCGCAAGCGCGCCACCGGCTGGTTCTGGACCAGCCGGGACCGCGCCTGCGACCTGGCCGACATCCGCGGCGCGGGCGGGGCCCCGATCCAGGTGGTGGAGGCCGACACCGGGCGGCTCCTCGGCACCGTGGACGAGCCCTCCGCCCACATGTCCGTCCATCCCGGAGCGGTCTACCTCCATCAGGGGGAGACGTTCGTCGTGGACCTGCTCGATCTCGACGGCGATGTCGCCCTGGTCACGGCGGCCGACCCCGACTACTCCACCTATGCCCGGGACATCACCGACATCCGGGTGGCCGAGTCGCTCCGGACCCGCCCCTTCGGCCCGGGTGAGCTGCACTTCGGCTCGGTGGAGGTGACCCAGCAGGTCGTGTCGTACATCAAGCGGCGCACCCAGACGGGCGAGTCCCTCGGCGAGGAGCCGCTCGACCTGCCGCCCCGGACTCTGCACACCCGGGCGGTCTGGTGGACCCTGCCCGACTCCGCGCTCGCGCCCCTGATGACGGCCGCGGAAGGCAAGCCGGTGGATCTCGGCGGCGCCGCCCATGCCGCCGAACACGCCTCCATCGGTCTGCTCCCCCTTTTCGCCACATGTGATCGATGGGACATCGGCGGCGTATCCACCCCGATTCACCAGGACACCGGTCTCCTCACCGTCTTCGTCTACGACGGCCACGACGGCGGCGCGGGCTTCGCCGAGCGCGGCTTCGCCCGCGCCACCGACTGGCTTTCCGCGACCCGCGAGGCCATCGCCTCCTGTGAATGCGAGCAAGGCTGCCCGTCGTGCATCCAGTCCCCCAAGTGCGGCAACGGCAACGAGCCTCTCGACAAGGCCGGTGCGCTCCGCCTGCTCGACATCCTCCTCACCTCCTGATGGGAGCCGGCGGCTCTCTGATGGGAGCCACCGGCTCTGCTGTCGGGGCAGACTCGGTGCCCGGCCGCCGCTGGTGAGTGAGCACCATCGCCATCTGGGATCTGACCGCACCCCGCGACCTCCGGCATGTGCTCCCGGCGGGCCCTTCCCCGGCGCTCAGGGGGCGGTTACAGGTCCGGCGCGGGCCCGAGCCGTCGCGGTGGCGCTGCCGAGCAGGGGCAGGACTCGGGGCACTGGAACGGACGCGGAGACGCGCACAACGCCCTCGGAAAGGTCGCAGGCGTCCATGCGCGCGCCGTTCGCCACCGCCACCGCTCTGGCGCGTGCACAAGCGTTCTGAGGGCTGGAGAGGGCCTGTGCGGCCGCCGCCAGCGCGCTGAGATCCGCCGCGCTCTGCGCACGGTGGCGTGCCACCCTCGCCGCGCCCGTCTGCAGGACGACCAGCGCGACGATCCACACCACCGCCATGAGCGTGACCATCCAGATCGTGGCCGCCCCTCTCTCCCTCTGATCGCGCCCGGCCACCCCTGCCGCACCACCCACAGCCGGCTCCGGACCTCCCCGCCTGGCCGCTCGCCCACCCGCGTCTCCCGCCCCCGATCTCACGTCTTGCCCACCGTCTTTCCGACCTCCTCTCCCTCACCACCCGCTGCTCTTCCGGCTGTGCCGACCACGCGTGACCGTCCGCCGGTCACCGGCGCCCGACCTCCCGTCTCTCACCCGCTGCTCTACCGGTGCCCGGCCTCCCTCTCTCGCGCCTCCGCCCACCCACCGACTGCTTCACCGCCGGTGGAAAGGTCGACGACGCCGGGCTCGACGGCGGCGCTGGCCGACGCCTCGATGCGGACGGGCGGAAGCATCCGTCCCCAGGTCGGCCGGACCTGGGCCGAGATCGTCACTCGCGCCATCTCGCCGGTCATCGAGATGACGATCTCCGCGCCCGGTGGCGCCGAGAGCGCCGCCGCGGCGCGCACCTCGGCGACGGGTTCGCCCCGGGCCAGCGCCCTGGCCCCCGCCCGCGCCGCGTCCACACACGCCAGGTGAGCACCGACCAAAGCCACCGCCCACAGCGCGGCGCCGAGGACGGCGACCAGGGCTGGGAGTCCCACCGCGGCTTCGGCCGTGACGGAACCCCGATCTCCTCGCCGCATCGGCCGGAAGCGCGGATGACACAGCCCAACGCGCGCGCTTTCGCCCTTCACGGCCCCAACACCCGCGCCCATGCGTCACCCGGCCAGCTTGAGAGCCTTTTGGATCAGAGCGGTCAGCATGCTTCTGACTTCACCACTGGTGACAATCTTGAAGAGAAGACCGGCGAACGCACAGGCGGCGATGGTGCCCACCGCGTATTCAGCGGTCGACATGCCGGCCTCGGCTCTTGTGCGAGCGATCAAGGTCCATTGGATGGCGGTGGATCGGGCACGGGCCCGCACCGCGCCGATCAACGCGGATAGGGCGCGCGTGGCACTACGTGGGCGCCTTCTCTTTCCCAGCCGATGCTTCGCGACCGGAACAGCCGTTTCCACAGCCGGCCGACCGGTTCCGGGGCGTGCCGAAACCGCACAACGCTGCGCACCTCGCCGACACGTCGTCGCCGGTCCGGGAACCGACCCATGTTCGTCCGTCGTCGGCCGCTGAGACGGCCGCACCGCGCCTCGGAGAACTGTCCGGAACGCCTGGCGTAGCGGCCCCGCGGTTTCGCCGAATTTGCCGATCCACATGCCCATCGATCCCCCTGATCGGACCCACCACGGACCTTCCGTGGATGTCCCAAGGTTCTGCCAACAGGCGGGGTTTCCCCGCGGCCGAACGCGGTTCTGTGGATAAGGCGCGACGCCGTGGATAACTGTGGAAAACACCGCTCCTGTTAATAGGCGGCGCGTCTACCGCCACATCTTCGATCGCGCGACTATGACGACCTTTTCCGAGGGCCAATGGTTATCCACAGGTGTGGAGGGCTGTCCACAGAGTTCTGTGATCAAACCTGCTGGCCAACGCCTCACCGCCGCCATCGCCGACCGGCTCCGCGTTTGCCCGAGACACCCGCGGAGACGCCGCCGTCCGGCGACGTAAGTGACCTTGATACCAGTCCGCATTGTCGTCGCATGTAACGCCTGCGCGAAGGCCGTCCGAACGGGGCCCGATGTACGTAGGACGGACAAGCAACGGGTGCAGTGTCGAGCTTGCAGGGAAACAGGTGCGATATCCAGATTTCAGGAAACCGGCAACCCATGTGATGTCCGCACGTGCGGGGAAAGGACGGAGCGCGGCGCCCGATTGGCCTTTTGCCGGCAGAGCCCGAGGTCTGTCTGGTGGAGCCCCTGTACCGGCTATGGCACAAGGACCTGGACGGCGAGTCCGGCGACCACGGGGATGATCCCGAGAAGGACGAACGCGGGCAGGAAGCACAGCCCGAGCGGAGCGACCGCCTGGACCCCCGCCTTGCGCGCAGCCGCCGACGAGGACGCACGGGCCGCCTGGCGCGCGTCATCCGCCAGCCTGGTGAGCACCTCGGCGACCGGAGCCCCGCGCCGGACAGCCCTGATCATCGCCCGGGCGAGCGGCGCGAGCGACGGGTCCTGGGCGAGAGCGCCCCACGCCGCCCCCGGCTCCGCGCCGAGTCGCATCTGACCGGCCACCCAGGAGAGCCGCTCCCCCAACGGTCCGCCGAGGGCTTCCGCTACCGCGTCCACCGCTCCGATCACCGGCTGCCCGGCGCGCAGGCACGCCACCATGAGGTCCACCGCGAACGGGAGGTCTGCCGCCATACGTTCACGACGGCGGCGGACATCGGCCGACTCACGCCTGCGCGCGATCACCCATGCGCCCCCGGCGGCCAGGACACCGGCGACCACGCCGGGAGCTCCACCGAACATGAGGAACGCGACCACGCCCGCCGGAGCGGCGATCGCCAGCCCGCGAAGCCGGCTCGCGGAGACGGCCTTCGTATCGCCTTCCGCTCCCGCCTCAGCGCGGGTCGATCCCAGGGGTGATCCGAACTCTCCGGTCTCTCCGCCGTCGTTTCTTCGTCTCGTCTCCCCGGTCGCGATCGCCCGCAACCTGTCGGAGGGAGGGACGCGCGCAGGCCATGCGATCACGGCGAGCGCGGCGAAGGCGACGGCGATCAACGTCGCCATGCCCCTACTCCCGCCTCGTAGTCGCCTCGTCTCCGCCTTGGGAAACGTCCACCTCGATTTGGGGGAGAAGGCCGATGCGACGTGAGAGACGCCGTAACCCGCGCAGTCATGGGGACGCCTCTGCCGCGCGGGCGACGAGCCGGTTGGTCCACCACACGCCGACGCCGTCCAGGACGAGCCCGGTGACGAGGCATCCGATCCCGGCCGGTTCGCCGAGGAGAAATGTCAAGGGGCTCATGCCGAGCCCGGCAGCCATCAGCAGGCCGAGCGCGGGCAGGACGGCGAGGAGGCGAGCGGTGGCCCGGGGACCGGCCAGTTGGGCGTCAAGGTCCTGCCTGTGGGCCTCCGCCTCGCGCAACGACCCGCCGAGGCGCTCCACAAGCGCGGCCAGGCCACCGCCGGTGGCGACGCTGACCCGCCAGCAGGCGGCGAGCCGTACGAGGCCCTCGCCTCCTCTGGGCGGGACGACACGGAGCAGAGCGGCGGCGACGTCGCCCCCGTCTCTGGCAACTGCGGCCACCGGCCTGAGCGCGGCCGCGTCCGGAGGGGTGAGCGCGGCGACGGCGCGCGACAGCGCTTCGCCTGGCGTGCCGCCGGCGGCGAGTTCGGCCACGATGCCCTGGCAGAGCTCGATGGAGAGCGCGCGCCAGGCCGCGGCCTGGCGATCTGGACCGGGCCGGTCGAACAGGGCGGGCAGGCGTCTCGGGGCCGGGCGATCGGCACCGACAAGTCCGGCCAGACGAACAGCGCCCGTGCCCGAGCCGGTCCAGACCCATACCGCGAGCACCGCGGCCAGCACGGTTACGACGCCCATGAGAGCCCCGGGCATCGGGCCGCGAGCCCCGGAGCCGCGGCACCGGACGCCACACTGCCGTCGGAGCCGAAGGTCAGGGCGGGAACGGCGGTCACCAGGCCGGAGGTGTCGCGCTCCAGGACGCAGATCTCGGCGACCCTACGTTGTCCGGATCCGGGATCGCGGACGAGATGGACGACCACGTCGAGCGCGGCCGCGAGCTGGCTGTGCACCGCCTCCCTGGACAGCCCGGCCGCGCAGGCGAGAGCCTCCAACCGGGCCGGCACGTCCGTCGCCGCGTTCGCGTGGAGCGTCCCGCACCCGCCCTCATGCCCCGTGTTGAGCGCGGCCAGGAGGTCCACGACCTCGGCTCCCCGCACCTCTCCGACCACCAGACGATCCGGCCGCATGCGGAGCGCCTGCCGTACGAGATCACGGAGGACCACGCCGCCCGCGCCTTCGAGGTTGGACGGCCGGGTCTCCAGGCGTACGACATGAGGATGCCGAGGTCGTAGCTCGGCGGAGTCTTCGACGAGCAGGAGCCGCTCGCCCGGGTCGGCGAGAGACAGCATGGCCGAAAGCAGGGTGGTCTTGCCCGTGCCGGTGCCTCCCGAGACGAGGAAGGCGAGCCGCGCGGCCAGGATCTCGCGCAGCACCGCCGCCCCGATGCCGGGGATGAGTTCCTCAAGCGTGAACGTGCGGCGCGACGGGAGCCGAAGCGACATGCAGGGGCCGTCCGGCGCGATCGGAGGGAGCACGGCGTGCAGCCGGACACCGCCGGCCAGCCTGGCGTCCACGTACGGGCTGGCGTCGTCCAGTCGGCGACCGGCCGCCGCGGCGAGCCGCTGGGCGAGGCGACGGACCTCCTCGTCGCCGGAAAAGGTGACGGAGGTGCGCCGCAGCCCCCGACCGTCGTCGATCCACACCTCTCGCGCCCCGTTGACCAGCACGTCGGTGACATCCGGCTCGGCGAGGAGCCCTTCGAGCGGCCCCGCGCCGATGAGATCGGCGCGCAGGGTGCGTGCGATGGCCAGCACCTCGGCGTCTCCGAGCACCGCTCGCTCAGCTCTGAGTGCGGCCGCCACCCTGGCCGCGGTCGGCTCCAGTCCTGAACGGGCGAGCCGGACCCGCACCGCTTCGACAAGATCCGGGGCGACCATGGGATCGGACGGCGGCTCGCTCACCCCCCGCGGCTCGGCCGGCCGTGTCGCCGCCGCCTGCGTCGAGCCGTACGGAACCGTCTGCCCAGCACGCGCGCTCACGATGCCTCCATCAGGGTGTCGAGCAGGTCCGAGCAGAGCCGGCCCAGGGGTGTACGGCCCAGCGGGGGCGGCGCGCCCCGGTCGAGCGCGTGGGCGAGGCCCCGCTGATCCGGCAGCACGCCGACCTCCGGCACGCCGAGAGAGGCCGCGACGACCTCGGGGGCGAGGGCGCCGGGGCGCACCACCAGCCGGAGGTCCGCGGTGTGACGGCGGAGCTGCGCCATGACCTGCCCGGCGGCGAGCACGCCTCGTACGTCGGAACGGACGACGACCAGCGTGGCAGCGGCCCGGGACAGCGCCTCCGTCTCGGCGCCGCCCAGGTGGCGCGGCAGATCGGTGACGACCAGATCGCAGCCGCGCCGGGCGGCGTCGAGCACGGCCCGCATGGCCTGGGCCGGAACGGCGGCGGGCTCCCCGCGATGCCAGGACAGCACGGTCAGCTCGCCGAAGGTGGGCAGCGCGTCCTGAAGCGCCGCGAAGCTGACCCGCCCCTCTCTGCCCGCGATGTCCGGCCAGCGGGCTCCGGTCGCCTCTTCCTCGCCGAGGACCACGTCGATGCCGCCGCCCAGCGGATCGGCGTCCACCAGGAGGGTTCGAAGCCCGCGCCGTGAGGCCGTCAGGGCCAATGACGCCGCCAGGACGGTCGCGCCGGCGCCGCCTCCGCCACTCGAGACGCACATGACAGTGCCCGCTCTGCTCACGGGCTCGACCGCCTCGCCCAGCTCATCGACCAGGAGCCGTTCGGCCTGGGGCAGCTCGACCACCGCCCGCGCGCCGACGGCGACGCATCGCCGCCACATCGACGGATCGTCCGAACCGCGTGTCACCAGCAGCACGTCCGGCCGCCGGGGCGGGCCGGTGGCGGCGAGCGCGTCCGCCAGGTCGCCGCCGACGAGGACCAGCGGCGCGCCGCTCCAGTACGGCCGGGCATGCGCCGCGGCGTGCGCGACATCGAGCTCGACTCCGGCCGCCGCGGCGATGCGGAGGAGGTCGTCGAGGAGTTCCTGATCGTCCGTGATGGCCAGCGGCCGGTGCATGGCAGTCTCCCTCCTGGCAGGAAGACCACCTTGCGAGTACGGCACCACCCCCAGCCACACCGAACGGCGTTCTGGGGATAACTCGTCCCCTGTGGACTCGAAGGAGAGCGGGTGCGACGACGCCGGCCGTTCACGCGGCAGGTCTGGGCGAGATCGACACCAAAAGGGGCGACCCCCGCCGGGGGGGAGAGCGGGGGTCGCCTACCGGTCCGGCACTGGGGGGGTAGGCCGGACCCGTATTCGGAAGAAAGCTTTCAACAGTTGCCCATGGCCTGGCAAGGGAGTCGCCAAGCGCGCCCCACCGGCAGGTCAACTCTGTGTAATGAGAGTCACCACCGTATGCTGCCCGATCTCGGCAGCCGCGTCGAGCACCAATCGCCCGATTCGGCGGGTTTCTTTCCCTCGATGACCCCTGTCTCTCCACAGCCGTTGTCAATTCGCGACCTAAAACGATCACACAATGTGATCAAAAACGTATGTAACGATCCAATATCCCTAAGGACAAGAGCGCATCCGCGCATCCCCTCGTGTCCGTTCGCGATCGTCGGTAAAGGTCTTGGCCCGAGGGGTTCCCATGTACGGAAATCCGACGTAGAAAGGTGAAGACGGGCCTAGTGCCCGGGTACGGCCGCCGGGTACCCACGCGCGACCAGCCGCGGGAGGCGTGTCGGGATGGGCTTGTCCCGCCCCGACAAATACAGGTGCACGCTTGGTAACCCGGTGCGACGTACTGGCGACGGCGTCCCCTCCCAGGGACGCCGTCTGCTGTCGTTTTCGGACCTCTTTAACCCGGTTCGCCCGGTGGCTGGGGGACCTCCGCAGCCCGCAGAGGCCAGCGGCTTCCCGACGGAGGGCTGCCCCAGCAAGGGGAACGTGTCAGCGGGACAGGGCCTCGCAGATGGCGGTCGTCTCCCTCGCGCCGAGGACCACGGCCGAGGCGCAGTGCCGCACCCAGGCGCCGACCCCCGCGGCGGTACCGGTCTGGTAGGCCCGCAACGCCTCCACGTACGCGCCTCCGAGATCGACGTGCCCGACCTCCACGGCGGTGAGCGACTTGGGATCGAGCCCGTGCTCGACCAGGGTCAGCCGCTCGGCGGCGCGGGCCACGACCCCGTCCGCCACCCCGAACGGCCGCAGCACGACCAGTTCCGCGTGCACGATCGCGGCGAGGACGAGCGCGGGCGCGCCACTGCCGCCGGCGACGAGGTCCGCCAGGGCGGCCATCCGCACGCCGGTCTCCTCGGGGCCGGGGGCGGGGCCGAGGCCCATGGGGTCGACGGACGTCGGCTCGGTTCTCGGACGTCCCGGATCGGCGGTCAGACCGGCCGCGGCGAGGGCGTGCAGCCGGGCCAGCACCTGGCGCGGAGCGGTACGCCAGGTCTTGCCGAGCCGTCCCAGTTCGGCGGAGACGCGGAGCGCGCCCTGGACGGTGGCATCGGTCGCCTCTCCCGCGCGCAGCTTCTCCAGCGGCACGTCGGCGCCTTCGAGCGCGGCCGACGCACGCGCGCCACGCAGCGCCGATTCGGCCGAGACCTCGGGGCTGCGCCGCCGGAGCACGCGGTGACCGTAAAGCCGGTCGACCGCCTCGCGCGCCTCCTGTACGGCCTCCGGCACTCCCGGAAGTTCGGCGATGACTGCCAATGGGTCGCTCACGGGAACCGACCATACCGGCGAGTAGGCGTCATTCAACGAGGAGGTCCCGCCGTTGAACGCACAAACCGGCACCCCCTATCGCATTCCACTGTGTTTCATCAGGTATCCAGATAACAGGTGAATGGCCCTCTTCAGCCAACCAAGGCCCTGTCGGTACGGACCTGTCTAGACCTCTTGTCCTGGGCGCTTCCGGACTGGTGAAGTGGGACGCGACAATCATGAACGCCATGCGAAGGAGTACGTTGTGACCTCCGAAACCCCTGGTCACGAGACTCAGGAGACGCTGTCGAACCTGCTGACCGAGAATCGCCGGTTCGCACCACCGGCCGACCTGGCGGCGTCCTCGAACGTCACCGCGGCCGATTACGACGAGGCGGCGGAGGACCGGCTGGGCTTCTGGGAGCGCGCGGCCGAGCGGCTGACCTGGGCTGAGCGCTGGACCAACACGCTCGAATGGAACCCTCCCTTCGCCAAGTGGTTCGTGGGCGGCAAGCTCAACGTGGCCTATAACTGTGTCGACCGCCACGTGGAGGCTGGCCGCGGCGACAAGGTCGCCTACTACTGGGAGGGCGAGCCGGAGGGCGACAGCCGCACCATCACGTACGCCGACCTCCAGCGCGAGGTCTGCAAGGCGGCCAACGCGCTTGAGGAGCTCGGCGTGCGCAAGGGCGACCGCGTCGCCATCTACATGCCGATGATCCCCGAGCTGCCGATCTCGCTGCTCGCCTGCGCTCGCATCGGCGCGATCCACTCGGTGGTCTTCGGCGGCTTCTCCGCGAGCGCGCTGACGAGCCGCATCCACGACGCGGACGCCAAGGTGGTCATCACCGCGGACGGCGGCTTCCGCCGCGGCGCGCCGAGCGCGCTCAAGCCCACGGTGGACGAGGCGGTCCGCGAGTGCCCCGAAATCGAGCACGTCGTGGTCGTCCGCAGGACCGGCCAGGAGGTCGCGACGACGGACAAGGACGTGTGGTGGCACGACCTCGTCGAGCGGCAGTCCGACCAGCACACGGCCGTGCCGCACGACGCCGAGGACCCGCTGTACATCCTGTACACGAGCGGCACCACCGGTAAGCCCAAGGGCATCCTGCACACCAGCGGCGGCTATCTCACCCAGGCGTCCTGGACGCACCACGCCGTCTTCGACCTCAAGCCGGAGACCGACGTCTACTGGTGCACCGCCGACATCGGCTGGGTCACCGGCCACTCCTACATCGTGTACGGCCCGCTGGCCAACGGCGCGACGAGCGTCCTCTACGAGGGCACCCCGGACACCCCGCACCGCGGGCGCTACTGGGAGGTCGTCCAGAAGTACGGCGTGACGATCCTCTACACCGCGCCGACGGCGATCCGGACGTTCATGAAGTGGGGTGACGACATCCCGGCCAAGTTCGACATGTCGTCCCTGCGCGTCCTCGGCTCGGTCGGCGAGCCGATCAACCCCGAGGCGTACGTCTGGTACCGCACGCACATCGGCGGCGACCGCTGCCCCGTGGTGGACACCTGGTGGCAGACGGAGACCGGCGCCATCATGGTCAGCCCGCTCCCGGGCGTGACCTCGGCCAAGCCCGGCGCGGCCATGCGTCCCCTGCCGGGCATCGTCGCCGACGTCGTCGACGACCAGGGCAACTCGGTCCCGAACGGCGGCGGCGGCTTCCTCGTGGTCCGCGAGCCGTGGCCGTCGATGCTCCGCACCGTCTGGGGCGATGACCAGCGCTACATCGACACCTACTGGTCGCGCTTCGACGGGATGTACTTCGCCGGTGACGGCGCCAAGCGCGACGACGACGGCGACATCTGGCTGCTCGGCCGCGTGGACGACGTCATGCTCGTCTCCGGCCACAACATCTCGACCACCGAGGTCGAGAGCGCTCTGGTCAGCCACCCGAAGGTCGCGGAGGCGGCGGTCGTGGGCGCGACCGACCCGGTGACCGGCCAGGCGATCGTGTCGTTCGTCATCCTGCGCGGCAGCGCGGAGGAGAGCGACGACATCGCGGCCGAGCTGCGCACCCACGTGGCCAAGACGCTCGGCCCGATCGCCAAGCCGCGACAGATCCTCATCGTGCCCGAGCTGCCCAAGACCCGCTCCGGCAAGATCATGCGACGGCTGCTCCGCGACGTCGCGGAGAACCGCTCCCTCGGCGACGTCACGACGCTGACCGACAGCTCCGTGATGAATCTCATCTCCGAGCAGCTGCCGAGCGCGAAGAGCGAGGGCTGACCGGGATTTCCGGGCGGGCGCGGGTGTTCTCGGCGAACACCCGCGCCCGTTTACATGCCAGGACATAGGTAGCCTTGGCAGCAGGTGTGCCGGGAAGTCTGGTCGGCCGTCGCGGGAACCGCCCACGACGTACCGGTTCACCGAGGGGGATCATTGCGTCGCGCTGCCGAAATCCGGCCTGTCCGGCCGAGGGTGAAGTACGCCCGGCAACTCGCGGAGGCGCTCAGGACCGAGACGATCGGCGGCGTCATCATGCTGGCCGCGACCGTGGCCGCGCTCATCTGGGCCAACTCGGCGTGGTCGGACTCCTACCAGACCCTCCGGGAGACCGTGCCGGGTCCGCTTGGCCTCTCGCTCTACCAGTGGGCCTCCGACGGCCTGCTCGCCGTCTTCTTCTTCGTCGCCGGCCTGGAGGTGAAGGAGGAGTTCGTCCACGGGAAGCTGTCCAACGTCCGGGACGCGGTCCTGCCGATCGTCGCCGCGATCGCCGGGATGATCATCCCCGCGATCCTCTACCTCGTGGTGAGTTCGGGCGTGGACGGCGCCGCGAAAGGCTGGGCGATCCCGACCGCGACCGACATCGCGTTCGCCTTGGCGATCCTCGCCGTGGCCGCCCCCGCGATGCCGAACGCGCTGCGCGCCTTCCTGCTCACCCTCGCCGTGGTGGACGACCTCGGGGCGATCACCGTCATCGCCCTCTTCTACAGCGACCAGGTGCATTTCACGCCGCTGCTCGCCGCGACCGCCGTCCTCGCCCTGTTCGGGCTGCTCCAGTGGAAGCGGGTGCGCAACCCCCTGATCTTCATCGCGCTCGGCGTGACTGCCTGGGTGCTGGTGCACGAGAGCGGCGTGCACGCCACCGTCGCCGGCGTGATCTGCGGCCTGCTCACCCGCGTGCGCGCGGACGCGGACGAGGAGAGCTCGCCCGCCGAGCGCGCCGACCATTTCATCCGGCCGATCTCGGCCGGTTTCGCGGTTCCCGTGTTCGCCTTCTTCGCCGCCGGGGTCCGGCTCGACCCGCAGTCGCTCGGCGCGGTCTTCACCGAGAAGATCACGCTCGGCGTCATCATCGGGCTGGTCGTGGGCAAGTTCCTCGGTGTGTTCGGAGGGGCCTGGTTGTCGGTCCGGCTGGGCTTCGCGAGGATCAGCGAGGACCTGTACTGGCGCGATCTCGCGGCCGTGTCCGTACTCGCCGGGATCGGTTTCACGGTCGCGCTGCTGATCGGCGACCGCGCCTATCCCGGCATGGAGAAGATCACGACGGCGGTGCTGGTCGCGAGTTTCATCGCATCCGTGCTGGCCGCGATCCTCCTGCACGTCCGCGTGCGCAAGCGGGCACGGGATGATGTTTGATGGTTCGCAGAATAGGAGAACGCTGATGCCCGAGGACGAATCGCTCGGCGCGCTCGTCGCCCAGGCGAGCACGCACATCTCGACACTCGTCCGCTCGGAGATCGAGCTGGCGAAGGCCGAGCTGAAGTTCGACGCCAAGCGGGTGGGGATGGCCACCGGGCTGTTCGCCGCCGCGGCCTTCATCGCCCACCTGTGTCTGATCCTCGCCTCGTTCGCCATCGCGTACGCCCTGGTGGCGGCCGGGCTGTCCCAGTGGTTCGCGTTCGTCATCGTCACGGTGTTCTATCTGGTGGTGGCGGCCGGGCTGGTCTTCGTCGGCTACCGCCGGCTGAAGGGCCTGACCCGCATGCGCCGGACGACCCGCTCCATCAAGAGCCTCAAGGGCGGCGGCGAGGGCGTCGAGGCGGCCGAGGCCGAGGCGGAGACGCCCAGCCTGTTCCCCGAGACCGTCCCGCCGCGCAAGGCGTACACCGGCCCGACGGCCGGGCAGGTCGGCGCGCACCGCGAGACGGTGAGCGAGTCATCGGACCATGGCGACTGACGAGGCTTTCGTCCAGATCGAGGGGCCCTGGACGCATCGCACTGTGCACGCGGGAGGCACCCGGTTCCACGTGGTGGAGGCGGGTGACGGCCCGCTGGTGCTGCTGTTGCACGGGTTCCCCCAGTTCTGGTGGACCTGGCGGCACCAGCTCGTGTCGCTGCCCGCGGCCGGCTACCGCGCGGTCGCGGTCGATCTGCGCGGGTACGGCGCGAGCGACAAGCCGCCGCGCGGCTACGACCTGCCGAACCTGGCGATGGACGGCGCCGGGCTGGTCCGCGCGCTGGGCGAGACCGGCGCCATCGTCGTCGGCCACGACTGGGGCGGCCTGCTGGCCTGGACCATGGCGGCGTTCGATCCCAAGGTGGTCCGCCGGCTGGTCCCGGTCTCGGCGCCGCACCCGCTGCGGCTGCGGGCGTCGCTGCTCACCGACCCGCTGGGGCAGCTCAGGGCCAGCGGCCACACCCTCGGCTTCCAGTTGCCCGCGCTGCCCGAACGCCGGCTCACCGCCGACGGCGGCGCGCTCGTCGGGCGGCTGCTTGATGAGTGGTCGGGGCCGGAGTGGCCGTCGGAGGAGGACGCTCTGACCTACCGCGAGGCGTTCGGCATCCCCGGCGTCGCGCACTGCGCGCTCGAGTACCACCGCTGGTTCTTCCGGTCGCAGTTCCGGGCGGACGGCCTGCGCTACGCCCGCCAGATGCGCGCGGAGATCGAGGCGCCGACGCTCCAGCTCCACGGCGCGCTCGACTCCTGCGTCCTGCCGCGTACGGCCCAGGGGTCCAGCCGCTTCGTCGCCGCGCCCTACCGCTGGCGCATGCTCGAAGGAGCCGGGCACTTCCCGCACGAGGAGCGCCCCGAGGAGTTCGACGCCGAGTTGGTCGCCTGGCTCGCCGACCCGGAGCCGGACCGCTAACGCCCCACGACGGCCGCTCTCCGACATCGAGCGATCTGGAGGGATCATGCGCGACCGCGACGAGGCGGGCCGCCCCCGCAACGCCCGCCCCCGCGACGAGTACGGCCGGCCGCTGCCCCACGGCGCTCAGGGCGTGCCCCGGGTCCCCGACGACTACGCGCCGGACGCCGAGGAGGCGCTGGCCGACGCCGCGCGGCTGCTGGCCGACGGGCGGCCGTTCCACGCGCACGAGGTCCTCGAAGCCCGCTGGAAGACCGGCCCCGGCGACGAGCGGGAACTGTGGCAGGGGCTCGCCCAGATCTGCGTGGGCCTCACCCATCTCCAGCGCGGCAACCTCTCGGGGGCCGCCGCCCTGCTCTCCCGCGGCTCGGCCCGTGCCCTCGCCTACGGCCGCTCCCTCCCGCCGGGCGCGCCGCCGTACGGACTGGACCTGGACGGTGTGGCCGGCGCGGCGGGCCGGATCGTGCGCGGGATCGGCACGCAAGAGACCGACGCGGGGACGGCGATCGGCGAGATCCTCGGCCACCTGGCGCGGCGACAGGGCGCGTCTGGACCGCGTGCGGCAGGGCGGGGTCCGTCAGACGCTCCCTAGTCCAGGGCGTGTTTGCTGCGGTCTTGGCGCATTCGCGAATCCTCGGCGACCGCTGTGCCCCGATCTGGTGGCAGCCGGGCGACTCGATCGCGTAATGAGCCCACGGATCGAGCGGATTGAGTGATCTGCTTCACATGATGTCAGGGATTTCGCCGATGCGGTGTCTTGTACTCGAGCCCCTCGGAGCGAAGGAGACACCGCAGTGGCTCTGCACATGGACGGGGAGCTCGACGGCGTCATCGCGATGCGCGTCGAGGACACCCACATCGGCGGCCTCTACTACGTCCGCAACCCGCAGAAACTGACCTACATCGCATCCGAAACCCCACTCACCCTGCGATGAACACCGGTCCCAGAAAGAGCGCTAGTCGCACTCCTGGGTATTGGCGGGGGCAAGCGTGCCGCTGCCGCCGTTGGCGTCGGGACGGACCTCGTCGGCGGTGAGGGCGTACCCCGTCTCGGCCTGGTCGGTCGCGGCGGCGAAGATGACGCCGTAGACCCGGCCCTCGGGGCTGAGCAGCGGACCGCCGGAGTTGCCCGGCTGCACGACGCCGCGGATGGCGTAGACCTCGCGCTCGACCTTGTGCCGGTTGTAGATGTCGTACGACTCAGCGGGCTGCTTGATCCGGATCCGGGCGGCGAGCGGGGTGAACCCGTGGCCCTTCGGGTAGCCCGCGATGATCGCGTCGTCGCGGCTCCTCGCGGTGTAGTCGAAGCGCAGCGGCGTCACGTTCAGCCCGGGCACGTAGAGCACGGCGATGTCGCGGTCGGGGTTGTAGAGCACCACCCGGGCGTTGTGCTGGGACCCTCCGGAGTCGGTGACCCGCAGCTCCTGGCTGACCCCGGCGACGACGTGGGCGTTGGTCATCACGCGGTTGCGGGAGTAGACGAAGCCGGTGCCCTCGATGCGCTTGCGGCAGGTCGGCGCGGTGCCCTGGATCTTGACGATGGCCCGGCGCGCGCGGGTCAGCCCGGGGCTGCCCCTGAGCACGCCCTCGTCCGGCGGGGGCACGTTCTGCCCACCGATGGACGTGATCACCTCGGGCCACTCGGAGGAGTCGACGAAGTCGCGGAACGGCTTCTGCAGGGCGCGTACGCCGTTCGGGATGGCCTCGTCCACCGCCTGCCAGACGACCGAGCCGTTGATCTGTTCCTTGGGCAGGGGGAAGCCCATGGAGACGATCAGCGAGCCGAGCAGCCAGGCGATGAGCAGCACCGAGAGCCCGCTGGCCAGCGAGCCGCCGAAGGCGT
The DNA here is from genome assembly GCF_050947145.1 of Microtetraspora malaysiensis. NCBI lineage: Bacteria > Bacillati > Actinomycetota > Actinomycetes > Streptosporangiales > Streptosporangiaceae > Microtetraspora > Microtetraspora malaysiensis. Next base: position 791,599 of record NZ_CP191998.1, on the reverse strand, counting down.
CGACCAGGCGGGCGGGCTCCCACGTCACGTGGCTGCGCACCACGGCGCCCACGGTGGACGACGCGAACTGGCCGATGGTCGCGGCGAGGAAGACGATCACGATGGCGAGCAGGGCGCGCTCGGTGTCGCCGCTCACGATCGCCCCGGCGATCGGGGGCGCGATGAACATCCCGAGCACGGCGCCGCCGATGAACCCGACGAAGCTGAACGCCCCGATGATGAAGCCCTGCCGGTAGCCGGAAACGGCGAAGGCCACAACCAGGCCTATCAGAATGAGGTCGAGGAGATCGCCGCGCACAGATTCAACGGTATCCAGCCACGCCCGTCATCGTGCACACCTTCTTTCACCCCAGCTCGATATCGTGACGTCATGGGGGGACCGGTCGAGGAATTGATCCAGATCGCGCTGGCCGACGGAGACCCGGACGGCGCGGTCCGCTGGCAGGCGATAGCCGTACTTCAGGAGCGCGGCGACCTGGAGACCTTCACGCTGGCCCGGCGCCTGTGCGCCGGGAACACGACCGCGGAGCGCGTCCTCGGGGTGGACATCCTCGGTGAGCTCGGCCGCGACCGGCCGTTCGCCGACAAGACGCTCCCCATCCTGCGCTATCTCGCGGCCAGCGAGCTGGATCCGCGCGTGCTGTACTCGGTGCTGATCGCCTTCGGCCACCTGCGCGACGCGCGGGCGCTGCCCTCGGTGATCGAGCTGGCCTCCCACCCGGAGCACTCCGTCCGGTACGGCGCCGCGTACGCGCTGCCCAACGTGATGGGGAACCCACCGGACCCGGCCGGGCTCACGGCGCTGCGTCTGCTGGCGAGCGACCCGGACGACGACGTCGCGGACTGGGCCACGCTGGGCATGAGCCTCGTCGGCCACCTCGGCTCGTCCTCCTCCGAAGGCGCCGACCCCCGCCCGCTCTGAGGACCCGCTCTGAGGGCCCGGTCTGCGGGCCTAGCCGCGTGAGGCGAGCCTCAGCACGTCGGGCGGCAGATCCTCGACGCGTGAACGGTCCCAGGGCCGCTCGAAGCCCGACATGGCGAGCACCTGGTCGAGTATCCCCGCGGTGAAGCCCCAGACCAGCAGGCCGCGCGCCCGGAACGCGGGCGCGCCCTCCGGCTCCCCCGCGTACCTGCGGGACGCGTCCTCCTCCGGCGTGGCCCGGCCCCTCGGGTAGCGCAGCCGCAGCCGGTTCGAGGGATCCACCAGCTCGGCGATCGGGATGCGCTCCACGGACTCGACCTCGTCCGGCGAGGCCGCGTGGACGGCGGACGGCGTGTGCCACCACGCCAGGACCGGGGTCACCCGGTTGTGGCTGCGCCAGACGTACAGCTCGGGCATGGTGCCGATGGTCTCCACGCCGCTCGGGTCGAGCCCGGTCTCCTCCTGGGCCTCCCGCAGCGCGGCGCCCACGGGCCCGTTGTCGCCCGGGTCCACGCCGCCGCCGGGGAAGGCAGGCTGGCCGGCGTGCCTGCGGCCGTTGGAGCTGCGCTGGATGAGCAGGATGTCCGGTCCCGACGGTCCCTCCCCGAACAGCAGGAGCACCGCGGCCGGCCGCCCGGCACCATCGCCGGGGGGCCGCAGCACCTCGGGTACGGGGTTCCGCACGGCTTCCGCCGCCAGGTCCGTCAGCCAGCCGGGAACCAAAGTCTCCTCCGAATGCAGGTCGAGCCGCGCAAGCCGTACAACCGCGGAGCGGCGGCCGAACTTCCCGCCGATCGCCGTCCGCTCGGCGGCCTCAGGAAAAGGGGCCTTCCTTCACGAGCTTGGCCGCCTCCGCCGCGTCGGTCGGGCCGGTGCCGTACGCGGGGCACAGGGCGGCGACCGGGCAGGCACCGCAGGCGGGCCTGCGGGCGTGGCAGATGCGGCGGCCGTGCCAGATCAGGCGGTGCGAGAGCATCGTCCACTGGGACTTGGGGATCAGGTCGCCGACCTCGTGCTCGATCTTGACGGGGTCGGTCTCGGTGGTCCACGCGAAGCGCCGGGCCAGCCGTCCGAAGTGGGTGTCCACGGTGATGCCGGGGACGTCGAACGCGTTGCCGAGCACGACGTTGGCGGTCTTGCGGCCCACTCCGGGGAGGGCGACGAGTTCCTTGAGTGTGCCCGGCACCTCGCCGTGATGGCGGTCGCAGACCGCCTGTGCCATGCCGATGACGCTGTTGGCCTTGGCCCGGAAGAACCCGGTGGATCTGATCATCTCTTCGAGCTGTGTCCGGTCGGCCGCGGCGTAGTCGGCGGGTGTCCGATACTTCGCGAAAAGCACCGGAGTAACCATATTTACCCTTTTGTCCGTACACTGCGCCGAGAGGATCGTGGCGACCAGCAGTTCGAGGGGGTTGGCGAAGTCGAGTTCGCAATGGGCGTCAGGATAGGTTTCCGCCAGGATTCTGTTGATCCGCCGCGCGCGGCGAACGAGAGCGAGCCGGGACTCCCCAGCCGTCTGGACTTTGCGGGACACCCCGTAAGAGTACGCGGATGGTGTAGGTCACAATGGCTTGCACGGCGCCAACGACCGAGCGCGACCATTGCAAGGAGGCACCGTGAGCACCGAAGACGTACTGAGCAAGGCGCCGCTGTTCTCCGCGCTCGACCGTGAGGGCGCCGCGGCACTGCGGACCAGCGTCACCGAGGTCGAGTTGTCCAAGGGACAGACCCTGTTCAGTGAGAACCAGACTGGCGACCGGCTCTACGTGGTGCTGGAAGGAAAGATCAAACTGGCCCGCACCGCACCCGACGGCAGGGAGAACCTGCTCAGCGTGCTGGGCCCGGGCGAGATGTTCGGCGAGCTCTCGCTGTTCGACCCCCGCCCCCGTACGGCTTCCGCCATCGCCCTGACCGACGTGCGGCTGGCGGGGCTGGGCCACGACGACCTGCGGCCCTGGCTGACCGGCCGGCCCGAGGTGGCCCTGCACCTGCTGCGCGCCCTCGCGCAGCGGCTGCGCCGTACCAACGACGTGCTGGCCGACCTGGTCTTCACGGACGTGCCGGGACGGGTGGCCAAGCAGCTGCTCGACCTCGCCGACCGCTTCGGGCGTAAGACCGAGGACGGCCTGCGGGTCCACCACGATCTCACCCAGGAGGAGCTGGCCCAGCTCGTCGGCGCCTCCCGCGAGACGGTCAACAAGGCGCTGGCCGACTTCGCCCAGCGCGGATGGCTGCGCATCGAGGCCAAGGCCGTGGTGATCCTGGACATGGAGCGTCTCTACAACCGCTCCCGCTAGAGCGCCTTGAGGTACGCGAGCTGGGCCGCCACCGACATCTCGGCGGCGGGCCACAGCGCCGGGTCCACCTCCGCGTAGACGATCTCGACGATCTGCCGGGCGTCCTTGGCCCCGTCCCGGATGGCCTGGCGGATCTGGTCCAGCCGCTGCCGCCGATGGGCGATGTACTCGTCCAGGACTCCCACGGGGTCGGCCAGGACCGGGCCGTGGCCGGGCAGCAGCGCCTCCGCGTTGAGGATCTCGGCCCCCGCCCGCAGGCGGTCCAGGCTGCGCAGGTAGTCGGCCAGGTCTCCGTCCGGCGCGATCACCGTCGTCCCCCGGCCCAGGATCGTGTCGCCGGTCAGCATCGCCCGGTCCTCCGGCAGCCAGAAGCAGAGCGAGTCGGAGGAGTGCCCCGGGGTCCCGACCACCCGGACCTCCAGGCCGTCGAGATCGATGACGTCGCCGTCGCCCAGCCCCTCGTCGCCCAGCCGGTGGCGCGGATCGAGCGCCCGGACCGGCGCGTTCACCATTTCGGCGAACCGCAGCGCGCCGCCGCTGTGATCGTCGTGACCGTGGGTGAGCAGCACGGCCGCCACCCGGCGGCCGTCGAGGTGGCTGGCCACCCGCCGCAGGTGCCCGTCGTCGTCCGGCCCCGGGTCCACCACGAGCACGGTCTCCGCCCGCCCGACGACCCAGGTGTTCGTGCCGTCCAGCGTCATCGGCGAGGGGTTCGGGGCCAGCAGGGCGGTGGCGTGCGCCGTACCGGAGCCGTCGATGTCCGAGCCGTCCCGAGCGCCCGAAGCGCCCGGGGTGCCCTCTATCGGGATCCGGATGCCGCTCATCGGCCCCCGCCTCCGTCGCCCTGCCCGGCGAGCCGACCGGCATCGGGGACGATCAGGACCATCTCGCCGTCCACCTCGGCGGCCGACGGCTGGATGGTGGTGATCACGCGATCTGCGCGCAGTACATCGCCGACCGCCCCAAACTCGCGCATTTCGGTCAACGTGCTGAATGTCGGCGGCATGAGCATGATCTCCCCGGCCGCGGCCCGGTCCAGGGCGGCGGCGGGCGGCATCCAGGCGACCATGTCCGCCTCTCCCCCGACGTCGCGCGTACGCTGACCCGGCGGGAGCGCGGCCACGAAGAACCGGGTGTCGAACCGCTTGGTCTCGATCTCGGGCGTGATCCAGTGCGCCCATGGCCGCAGAAGGTCGGAGCGCAGCACGAGGCCCCGCCGGTCGAGGAACTCCGCGAACGAGAGCTCATGGGCGATCAGGGCGAGGCGGTCGGCCTCCCAGTCGTCGCCGGTGGTGTCCGCCACGATCGTGGTCGCGCTGGGCCCGGCCAGCAGCACGCCGGACTCCTCGAAGGTCTCCCGTACGGCGGCGCACACCAGCCCGCGCGCGGTCCGCTCGTCCGCGCCGAAGACCGCGCCCCACTCGCGGGGCGAGGGGCCCGCCCAGGCGACGGCGTGGTCGGCGTCCCGGGGGTCCACCGAGCCGCCCGGAAAGACGTACGCGCCCGCGGCGAACGCCATCGTCGCCTTCCTGCGCAGGAGATAGACCTCAAGGGGGCTGTCGCGGAGCACCACCACGGTGGCCGCGTCCCTCGCGGGCACCACGGGGACGCGTCCCGCGAGGACGTCCCGCGCCCGTTGCCCGATCTCTCCCGGAAGCGGGATCGCCATACATCCTCCACGCGGTAGCGCCTCTGGTGACCCATCATGACGCGTACGGAAATGCCGGGTATATCCGGCAGGGTGTCACGTCCCGCTCGCGAGATGCCGGACCGCACCGCGGCCCCGGCGGCGATCACGCGAGGAGCGCGCCCTCGGGCGGACGCCCCGCGCGTGATCACACCGCGTACGAGGAGGGTCAGCGGACCTCGGCGATCAGCTCGACCTCAACCGGGGCGTCCATCGGGAGGACCGCCACGCCGACGGCGCTGCGCGCGTGCTTGCCGGCGTCCCCGAGGATCTCCCCGAGCAGCTCGCTGGCGCCGTTGGCCACCTGCGGCTGGCCGGTGAAGCCGGGAGCGCTCGCCACGAAGGCGACAACCTTCACGATCCGGACGACCTTCGACAGGTCGCCGACCACGGACTTCACCGCGGCCAGGGCGTTCAGCGCGCAGATCCGCGCCTGCGCCGCGGCCTCCTCGGCGGAGACCTCGGCCCCGACCTTGCCGGTGACGGCCAGCTTGCCGCCGACCATCGGAAGCTGGCCGGAGGTGTAGACGTAGTCACCGGTGCGTACGACCGGCACGTAGGCGGCGAGCGGAGCCACCACCTCGGGCAGGGTCAGACCCAGATCGGCGATGCGCTTCTCAGGGTTGGTCATCACTTCTCCCGCTTCATGTAGGCGACAAGCTGCTCAGGGTTCGGACCCGGGATGACGGAGACCAGCTCCCAGCCATCCTCTCCCCAGTTGTCCAGAATCTGTTTCGTCGCGTGCGTCAGCAACGGCACGGTGACGTATTCCCACTTGGTCATGGGGCCAGGTTAGCGACGGTTCATCCGCCGCGCCCGGGGGGCCGATCGCCCACGAGTCAGTGGGTGTCGCGGTCCCAGACTGGACTCTGGACGGTCGGAGCGCGGTCCACCCCATCCGCCGTACCGGGAAGGCCGGACAGGCCGGGAACGACGGTCTGGGGCTCGATCGCGGGCACCTCCTCGACGACGCCCTCCGTCGGCTCGGGCTCCTCCGGCGCCGCGCCGGACTTGGGCGCGTCCGGAGCCATCCGGTCGAAGAAGCGCAGCATCTCGACGGGCAGCGGCATGACGAGGGTGCTGTTCTTCTCCGCGGCGACCTCCACCACGGTCTGCAGCAGGCGCAGCTGCAGGGCGGCCGGGTCGGACGACATCTCCCTGGCGGCGGCGGCCAGCCGCTTGGACGCCTGGAACTCGCCGTCGGCGGTGATGATGCGGGCGCGGCGCTCACGCTCGGCCTCGGCCTGGCGGGACATCGACCGCTTCATGCCCTCGGGGAGCGCCACGTCCTTGATCTCGACCCGCTCGATCCTGACGCCCCAGGGCCCCTCGGTCGGCTCGTCGATCACACTCTTGAGCCGGGAGTTCAGCTCGTCGCGGTCGGACAGGAGCTGGTCCAGCTCCGACTGGCCGATGACCGACCGCAGCGAGGTCTGGGCGACCTGCGACACCGCGAAGAGATAGTTCTGCACGTTGACGACGGCCTTGATCGGGTCGATGACCCGGAAGTAGACGACGGCGTCCACCCGGACCGAGACGTTGTCACGGGTGATCCCCTCCTGGGCGGGGATGCCCATCGTCACGATCTGCATGTTGACCTTCTGCAACCGATCGATCACCGGAGCGACCAGGTGAACCCCCGGCCCTCGGACGTTCGACTGGATGCGCCCGAGGCGGAAGACGATGCCGGTCTCGAATTGCTGCACGACCCGGATACTGCGTGCCAGCACGACCAGCACGAAGATCGCCAATAACAGAACAAGCGCGAACACGACCGACTCCACGCTCGCTACCCCTTTCCACACCATTGTGTAAAAGCCATGACGTCCGCCCCCAAGCCAATCGACGCACACGTCGTATCGCAAGGGTTCACAAGGGACGGCCTCCGCGAAATCGACATGTGACCTTTGGGTAGCCTTCAACCCGTGAGCGAGCGGAGCGAGCGAACAACCCGGCGCGGCGGCGTCTCCGACGCCATTTCCACGCCCCCTGGCGAGGAGGAGCCGTGAGCTCTCGGGACACCGATTGGGACGGCGTGCGCCTGCACGTCGTCACCGGAAAGGGCGGCACGGGCAAGACCACCGTCGCCGCCGCCCTGGCCCTGGCCCTCGCGGCGGGCGGCCGCAAGGTGCTGCTCGTCGAGATCGAGGGCAGGCAGGGCATCGCCCAGATCTTCGACCTGCCGCCGCTGCCGTACGAGGAGCGCAAGATCGCCGTCGCGCCCGGTGGCGGCGACGTGTACGCCCTGGCGATCGACCCCGAAGCGGCCATGCTCGACTACCTCGAGATGTTCTACGGCCTCAAGCGGATGGGCAAGGCGCTCACCCGGATGGGCGTCGTCGACTTCGCCACCACCATCGCCCCCGGCCTGCGCGACGTCCTCGTCACCGGCAAGACCAGCGAGGCCGTACGCCGTCGCGACGGGTCCGGCCGACGCGTCTACGACGCGGTGGTGATGGACGCGCCGCCGACCGGACGGATCACCCGGTTCCTCAACGTCACCCAGGAGGTCGCCGGGCTCGCCCGCGTCGGCCCCGTCAAGAACCACGCCGACCTGGTGCGCGGGGTCGTCGCCTCGCCCGAGACGGCGGTGCACTTCGTCTCGCTGCTGGAGGAGATGCCGGTCCAGGAGACGCTGGACGGCATTGCCGAGCTGCACGAGGCCGGGCTGCCGGTCGGCGGCATCTTCATCAACATGGTCCGCCCGGTCGACCTGCCGAAGGACGTGCTGGACGCGGCGGTGAAGAACCGGCTCGACCACGCCGAGCTCGCGCTGGGGCTCAAGGCGGCCGGTCTCGCCGGAGGTTCCGACGACGCGACGGCGATCGCCCAGGCCCTCGCCCAGGAGGTCGTCGACCACGCCCACCGGACCCGCCTGGAGAAGCGGGAACGGGCCACCCTGGCCAAGGCGGGCACGCCGCGCTACGAGCTGCCGCTGCTCGCCGACGGCGCCGACCTGGCCGGGCTGTACGAGCTCGCGGAGGCCATCCGCGCGCAGGGCGCGGCATGACCCGCCCCCGTACGGCACGAGCGGCCGCCGGTCGGCCCCGGCCCGGCGCGCCCCGACGTGGAAAGGCTGAGTTGTGACCAAGACGGCGCCCGCTCTGGACATCGACGCGATCCTCGACGACGAGAACACGCGCATCGTCGTGTGCTGCGGCTCCGGCGGCGTGGGCAAGACGACCACGGCCGCGGCCCTCGGGCTGCGCGCGGCCGAGCGGGGCCGGTCGGTGGTCGTGCTGACCGTCGACCCGGCGAAGCGGCTGGCCCAGGCCATGGGGCTGACCGAGCTGGACAACATCCCCCGCCTGGTCAAGGGCGTCCGCTCCCCGGACGGCGCCAAGGGCGGTCACGACGGCTCCCAGGCTGCCACGGGCTCCCGGGGTGGCTCGCCGGACGGCTCCCGGGGCGAGCTGCACGCCATGATGCTCGACATGAAGCGGACCTTCGACGAGATCATCGAAGCGCACGCCGACCCCGAGCGCGCCCGTCAGATCCTGACAAATCCCTTTTACCAGTCGTTGTCGTCGAGCTTCTCCGGCACGCAGGAGTACATGGCGATGGAGAAGCTGGGGCAGCTCCGCCGCTCCGGCGACTGGGACCTGATCATCGTCGACACGCCCCCGTCCCGGTCCGCGCTCGACTTCCTCGACGCGCCGGAACGGCTCGGCCGGTTCCTCGACGGGCGGCTGATCCGCATCCTCATGGCCCCGGCCAAGGCCGGCGGCAGGAGCGCCTTCAAGCTGCTCAACGCCGGTTTCGGCATCGTCGCCGGCGCACTGACCAAGGTGCTGGGCGCCCAGGTGCTCAAGGACCTCCAGATGTTCGTCTCGGCCCTCGACGCGGTGTTCGGCGGCTTCCGGCAGCGCGCGGATCAGACGTACAAGCTGCTCCAGGCGCCGGGGACGGCCTTCGTGATCGTCGCCACGCCGGAGCGTGACGCGATCCGCGAAGCGTCCTACTTCGTCGAGCGGCTGGCCGAGGAGCGGATGCCCCTGGCCGGGCTCGTGATCAACCGGATGCACCGCTCGCCCGCTGCCGCCCTCTCCGCCGCCCGGAGCACCGCGGCGGCGGAGGATCTGGAGTCCCGTGGCGAGCACGATCTGGCCGCCGCCGTCCTGCGCCTGCACGCGGGACGGATGCAGCTCGCCGCCCGCGAGCAGCGTGAGCAGGAACACTTCACGTCGGCGCACCCGACCGTGCCGATCGCCCACGTCCCGGCGATGGCCGAGGACGTCCACGACCTGGACGGGCTGCGCGAGATCGGAGAGCTCCTCGCCTCATGAGCGAGTGAGGAGGGAGGGGGCGGACCCTCGGCTTATCCCGCGATGAGCTCGTTGGTCCGCTCGTACTCTTCCTTGGCCGACTCCAGCAAGTCGCGCCAGGAGTTCACATCGGGCCGGCGCCTCAGCAGCGCGCGGCGTTCCCGCTCTGTCATGCCGCCCCACACCCCGAACTCGATGCGGTTGTCCAGCGCATCGGCGAGGCATTCGGTACGGACCGGGCATCCCCGGCAGATCAGCTTCGCCCGGTTCTGCGCGGCCCCCTGCACGAAGAGCGCGTCAGGATCCGCACCTCGACAGGCGGCACGGGAGGTCCAATCCGTGATCCACATGTTCGACCCCACTCCCCTTAAGGTGGTCAGTCGTCATTTCGGCCGACGGGCGCGGGCGTCGAGCCTCCTGGTTGCATTGCCGCAGAGGAGAACGTACGCAACATGACGATCTGTTCGACAGACCCGGGCGGACCAATTTCCCGGATGGTCATGTCAGGCCATGTGGCCGGGAATGACTAGTCCTGCCGGTCAGGGCCGACAGTAAAGTCGGCACCTCCGGTATCGAGCGAGTGCCGCAACACGCGTACCCTTGGTAACGTGCAAGCTAAAGGCAAAGCTCAGGCAACGGCGCTCGGTACCGTCCTGCGGCTGTTCGTCGCCGCGGGCGCGGCGGGGGTGCTGGCGGCGGCCATCGCGCTACCGGCTGTCGGCGGTGCGGGCATCACGGTGAAATCCGTCAAGGAAGAGCTGAACATCGGGCCGGAGGAACTCGACGAACCTCCGCTTCCCGAGAAGACCACTCTGCTCGACGCGGGCGGCAAGCAGATCGCGCAGTTCTATTTCCAGAACCGCGAATCCGTCCCGCTGGACAAGATCGCACCGATTATGCGGAAGGCCATCGTCGCCATCGAGGACTTCCGCTTCTACGAGCATGGGGCGCTCGATCTTGAGGGCACGAGCCGTGCCCTCGTCAAGAACCTCACCACGGGGGGCGTCACGCAGGGCGGCTCCTCGATCACTCAGCAGTACGTCAAGCAGGTCATCTTCAACAGGGCCGAGACCGACGCGGACAAGGCCGCGGCGCTCGCGCCGACGTTCTCGCGCAAGCTCAACGAGATCCGCTACGCGATGGCCATCGAGAAGAAGTACACGAAGGACGAGATCCTCAACAGGTATCTCAACATCGCGTACTTCGGTGCCGGATCTTACGGGATCGAGGCGGCCTCCAAGCGGTTCTTCGGAAAGCACGCCTCCGAACTCGACCTTGTGCAGGCCGCCACGCTGGCCGGAGCCGTGCAGAATCCGAACAACACCGACCCGAACCTGGGCAAGGCATACCGCGACCGCCTCGTCTTGCGGCGCAACACCGTGCTCGACCGCATGGCCGAGCTGAAGATCATCACCCAGGCTGAGGCCACCAAGGCCAAGTCCAAGAAGCTCGGCTTCAAGGACAAGCCCATCCCCGGCGGGTGCGAGGAGAGCGAGTTCCCGTACTTCTGCCTGTACGTGCAGAACGAGATCCTGCACGACAAGCAGTTCGGCAAGACCGAGAAGGCCCGGCGGGAGTTCCTGAACCGGGGCGGCCTGACGATCAAGACGACGCTCAACCGCGACATGCAGAAGGCTGCCGAGAAGGCGATCAAGAAGTACGTCCACGCGTCCGACAAGCCGGTGGCGTCCGAGGCGCTCATCGAGCCGGGCACCGGCGCGATCCGGGCGATGGCGGCGAGCCGGAAGTTCGGCACCAACCCCAAGAAGAACGAGATGTCGTTCAACGTGGTCGCCGACGCCCTGCACGGCGGCGGCACCGGCTTCCAGGCCGGTTCGACGTTCAAGATGTTCACCCTGGTCACCGCCCTCAAGGAGGGCATGAAGATCGATGACGGTTTCAGCGTCGGCGGCACGTTCCAGGCCAACGGGTACTCCGACTTCAAGAACTGCAAGGGTGAGAACGTCGGCGACCCGAGCGCCGTCCAGCACAACTCCGAGGGCGGCAACGGCGGGTTCGAGACGCTGAAGACCGGCACCTGGGGCTCCGTCAACACCTTCTTCATGACGCTGGAGCGGAAGGTCGGCCTCTGCGACGTCGTCAAGACGGCCAAGGACTTCGGCATCAAGCGGGCCGACGGCCAGAAGCTGCGCGAGTTCCAGACCTTCACCCTCGGCTTCAACGAGATGGACCCGGTGACCGTGGCGTCCGCGTACGCGACGCTCGGCGCGCGCGGCAAGTCCTGCGCACCGATGGCGATCACCGAGATCGTCGACCGGTTCGGCAAGGCCACCGCGTTCAAGCCGGACTGCAAGCAGGCCGTGGAGCCGGAGATCGCCGACGCGACCAGCTACATCCTGAAGGGTGTGTTCACCAACGGCACCATGCGCGGCGTCGGCGGCATCGGCCGCGACGCGGCCGGCAAGACCGGTACCGGCGACCAGTCGCGCACCGTCTGGTTCGCCGGATACACCCCGGACCTCGCCGGAGCGGTCAGCCTCGGCGACCCCCGCGGCCCGGTCCGCTACCCGCTGGGCGGCCAGGTCATGGGCGGGCGTGCCTACGGCTCGGTGTTCGGCGCCACCATTCCGGGGCCGATCTGGAAGGACACCATGCTGGGGGCGCTCAAGGGCGTCTCGGCCTCGTCGTTCACCTCGCCCGATATGTCGCGGTTCGGCGGGTGCACCAGCCAGTGCGCGCCGCGCCGCCCGGAGCGTGACGATCACGGCGGCGACCGTGGCGACCGTGGCAACGGCCGAGACCGCGGCAACGGTGGAGATCGTGGCAACGGCCGAGGCGGGTTCGGCCGCTGGGACAACGGCGGCGACGACCCGCTCATCCTCGGCAACTGACCCGGCCGCCTGAGGCGGTGGTTCGCGGGCCGGCGGTCGTCACCGCCGGCCCGCGACGCGTCTACGGCCCCTACATCCCGGTTTGGATGGCTTGAGTCAGCGGGCCGGGCCAGCGGGCGGCCTCAGCCCGCTCCTGGCTCGCTTCGCGCTCCGAGCACGGGTGCTTCGGCGGGCGGCCGGATCAGCCGGCGAGACGGGCGCGTACCGCCTGGGCGACGCGGCCACCCTCGGCACGACCCGCGATCTTCGGGTTGAGGACCTTCATGACCTGCCCCATCGCCTTGGGCCCCTCGGCGCCGCTCTCCGCGATCGCCTCGTCCACCAGGCGGTTCAGCTCGTCGTCGGAAAGCTGCGCGGGCAGGTACTCCTCAAGAACGGCCTGCTCGTCCAGCTCGGCCTGCGCCTGGGCGGCCCGTCCGGCGTTCGCGAAGGCCTCGGACGCCTCGCGACGCTTCTTCGCCTCGCGGGTGAGAACCTTGAGGATCTCCTCATCCGAGAGCTCGCGAGCCTCCTTGCCCGCCACCTCCTCGACGTTGACGGCGGCCAGGGCCATGCGGATGGTCCGGAGGCGTACCTCGTCGCGGGCCTTCATCGAAGCCGAGAGATCGGCCTTCAGCTTGTCCTTCAACGCACTCATGGGGTCCATCTTGCCGCCTCGGCGGATCGGTTCTCGCCTCGATATCCCTGAGCCGTGGCCCGGGTCGGGCATGATGGCACTGTGAGGAAAGCTGTCACGGTGCCCTTGTCCCTACTCGGCCTCGGCGTGGCGGGTCTCGGCTACGCGTCCGTCCTGGAACGCAACTGGTTCCGGCTACGGCGCTTCGACGTCCCCGTACTCGCTCCAGGGCAACGGCCGGTCCGGATCCTGCAGATCTCCGACCTGCACCTCACCCCGCGGCGGTCCCGGCTGATCGACTGGGTGCGCTCACTCGCGTCCCTCCAGCCCGACCTGGTGGTGAACACCGGCGACACCCTCGCCCACCCCGACGCGGTCCCGGCCTACATGCGCGCCGTCGAGCCCCTGCTCGACCGGCCCGGCATGTTCGTGTACGGGTCCAACGACCTTTACGCGCCGCGCCCCAAGAACCCCGCCAGGTACCTCTGGCGTACGTCCAAGAACGATGCCCGGCAGACCATCCCGAACCTCCCCTGGGACGAGCTGGGGGCCGCGATGACCGCGGCCGGATGGCTGGACGTGAACAACACGACCGCGCGCCTCAAGGTGGGCGATCTGGACGTGCACGTCGGCGGCATCCACGACTCGCACATCGACCGCGACCGGTACGACCTGATCTCCGGTCCCGCCCCCGACGACGCCGACCTTCGGCTGGGCGTCATGCACTCCCCCGAACCGCGCAACATGTCGCGGTTCGCCGCCGACGGCTACCAGCTCCTGCTCGCCGGCCACACCCACGGCGGCCAGCTCTGCATCCCCTTCTACGGCGCCCTGGTGACGAACTGCGGCATCGACCGGGCCCGGGTGAAGGGCCTGAGCCGGCACGAGGCCGCGTGGCTGCACGTGTCCGCCGGCCTCGGCACCTCGCCGTACGCACCGGTCCGGTTCGCCTGCCCGCCGGAGGCGACGCTCCTCACGCTCGTCCCCCGGCGGACCACTTCCTGATCACCGGATCAGCGGATGACACAAGCACGACCAAAGTCCGCTAGACTTTCCGAGGCAAGCAGGGCGCAAGCTCTGCAGGCACCGGGGTGTAGCGCAGCTTGGCAGCGCGCTTCGTTCGGGACGAAGAGGCCGTGGGTTCAAATCCCGCCACCCCGACCCGATAGATGCAGGTCAAGGGCCTGATCGCTGGAGACAGCGGTCAGGCCCTTGATCGTTTGACCGTCATTTGACCGTCAGTCTGAACGCCGCCAGAGGGCACCGACAGGTTCAAACGAGTTTTCCTGGGCACCTTGATCACGACAGCGTGGGCCCCGAACTTTGATGGTCGTTCAAACTGAGGGCGTAGTTACTGCGTCGACGAGATAGCCAGGGTGCCCTTCTAACACGCCTCATCGTCGAGAATGCCGACGAATCCCGCCCTCAGCCGAGCACTTCCAGGTCTTGCCCAATCAGCTGGACTGGCGGACATCCTGGTACGGTTCGCCCCGGTCGGGCCCGTCCCCCGCACCAAACAGGGTCTCAACAAGCCTTCAGCCTGCTTACTGGCTGTTTGCAGCCGCCTCGGCAAGCCACGAAACGACGTCTTCGGCGAGCTGCTCAACCCGGTCGGCGGTCCGCTGCAGCCTCGGCCGCCCCCAGGGGGTGGGGCCCCACTGCCGCTCCAGTCTCCACGGCGGGCCCCCGACTTGGGATTCGGCGATGAAGCAGACATCGTGGTCCAGGACGGCTTCCAGGACGATCCGGCGTCCCCCGGAGGTAGCGGTGGCCATCCAGATGGTCCCGTTCTCCGGAACGAAGCCGTCCTCCCCGTTGGGCTCCCAGCCGTAGTCCCCAAGCGTCACCTCGTCCGCGTCGCGGTCCCAACCCTCGGTCCACGCTTCATAGTGTCCGGCCAGGGCTTCGGCGATCTGCCCCATACAGGACACCATCATCGATCGTGTCTCCTCGTGGTCCCGGCGATGGCGCTCTGAGATCCCGTGGAGCCCCTCCCATCCGAACCGGAACCGAAACCGGTCCCCCCGTCGGCGGAACTCCATCCTGGAGTACCGGCTGAGCCAGGCATGGAGTTCGTCCCGAAAGTCGGCCATGGAGAGCCGCTGGCGCACGGCGAACTCCGTGGCGGCTTCGAGAATATGGCGCAGCGCAGGGAGAGACTTCCCACTCCCTCCGGTCTCCCACAGGGAGAACTCCTCGGCGTCCGCGCGGTGAGTGCCGTCGGGCGGGTAGGGGCCTCGCTGCGGAAGGGCGAGGACGAAGAGGGTCTTGGCCAAGGAGTAGACGTCAGCGCGTTCGCCTCGATCGGCGGGGGAGCCGTTGCGCATCTCAGGGGCAATGAAGTTCGCCGGGCCCAGCTTCTGCCCCGGTCGGGTTAGGCCCACCGGGTGAGCTAAGCGGGTTCGTGGAACGCCGGCGTTCCACGCCGCGATGCCGAAGTCGGCCAGGACCGGGCCATCATTCCACCAGAAGAGGTTGCCCGGCTTGATGTCGCGGTGATAGGTCCCCTGTTCCGCGAGGTCGGCGAGGACACCAGCGAGGAAGGCGACGTGGCTGACAACGTCTCGCAGTGTCGCGTCGTCGCCCAGGCCATCCTGCAAGAGCTGGGCGCGAGGCATGGCGTACCAGGTGGGTTTCCCCGGCTCGGCGTCGTCGATGTCCCATACCGGCAGGATGCCGGGCGTCCCGTTCATCTGGTTCATGTGTACGGCCTCGGCGTAGAAGCGCTGCCGATTCCCGGACACGTGCTTGAGAACACCTTGACGGCTAGTGGCCTTCTCCGCGGCCCTCCTGATGAACTCCTTGCTCGAGCCGAGGACCAGTGGCCCCTCGTCCTGCCACCGGGCAGTTTCGTAGCTCCGCTGAGCACGCGAGCGGCTGCCTCTCCTGCTGCTCATGTCGGGCATGGAAGAACCGTACGACGTGCGTATCAGCGCGTGGTAATCACACCACTGCGCATCCGATGTCCAAGCCGCCCACTGCGGTGACCACGAACGTCACCGGGTTGGTCAGGCAGCTTCGTTGGCGGGTCGTCCCCAGCGGCGTTGTTTCTCGCTGCGGATGCGGGCGCGTTTGCCTCGCTGGGCGGCGAGCACGTCGGGGCGTTGGCGTTGCGCCAGCGCAGGTAGGCCTGCAGTTTGCGGGCCAGCACGGTGTGGTTGGGATAGTTGGCGTTGCCCATTACGAAGCTGCGTAGCGGCCCGAGCTGCGCCTCCATGGGGTTGGCCCAGGAGGCGTAGATCTGCGATCACGGAGAGCCCCGTCCGCTTCGGGGCGTCGAGGCTCCCATGACCTCGGGCTTCAGGCGCTGGAACCGAAGGCGCTCCGTACGTTCACTCTGTCGGCTCCGATCAGGACGAGCAACCCGATGGTCGGCACTCGATAGGTGTCACCGACCTTGATGACGCGGCAGGGAAACTCGTCGCGCTGGACGAGGCGATAGGCAGTGTTACGGCTCAGTCCGAGAGCTCGGGCAGCCGTGAGGAGTGGGATGACGGCGGGCAGCGCCTGGACCTCGGCCAGAGTCAACGGTTTCATTGAGCGCCCTCCTCACGTACCTCTGAAAGGCCCTCCGGCAGTTCATGGCCGTGGTCGGCACGCTGGAGGGCAATGCGGTTGTCCACGGCGCGCATGCACCCTGTACGGACGAGCGCGGGCGTGGCCAAGCCCCGGTGGGCGAGATAGGCCTGGCAGTCGGCGCGGGTCCAGCCGATGGCGAGTAGCGGGAAGACGTTGCGGATGTAGGCGACCTCTGCGGCCCTGGCGCGGTGGGCCTCATCCGTACTGAGGCCGATCGCCTGTTCGGCGTAGACGCCTTCCGGGACGGGACGTGAGTACGGATAGCCCAGGAGCGACCGTATGACCGCTCCGATGGGCCTGATCAGATACACGCAAGCGCATGGCCGCTGGGCCTCACCGTGTTGTCCATCGGAGTGGAGGCCGGACGGCGGCGGGGAGGCGGGCGAGCGATCCAGATCAAGGGCGTCGGGGCGGATGCCCGGAACGGAGACTCGGACGATCGGGATGCCGGCCTCTGCAGCGATCGTTTCCACACGGCCGACATGTCGCATGACTTCTTTCGGCTCACGCCCGGTGTAGGCGAAGATCGCCGCGTCGAAGCGCGGGATCACCCGGTCTGCGGCGAGTAGCAAGAGCGCGGTGGACTTCACTCCCACGCCAAGGGACAGCACCCGCAGGGCGGGCGGACGGAACCGACGGCCGTCGAGAGACCGCGGGCCCCTTCCGGAAAGTGTCATCGGGCACCTCCCTCACCCAGGAAGGACGCGGTGATCTCCCAAAGGACTCGGGCGACGCCGTCGGCACCGTGGGCCACTCGGGGTCGGCTGGGGGTGTTCCAGCCGGAACGGGCGGGACGTTCGGCCACCCGGCGCAGGCCGGCGGCGCGCAGGCTCGTGCCGGGTTCGGTGGCGAGGGTGTAGGTGATCAGTAGGCGGTAGCCCATCGCCCGGGCGGCCCTCCAGGCGGCTGCGAGCAACGCCGAGCAGGCATTGGCCGTGCCGTCGGTGGCCAGCCGGGTGACCTCGATGGTGAACCCGTCGTCGAACGGCCGGGCGACAGGGCGGCCCGCGATGACGACGCCGACGAGGGTGCCATCCTCGGTGGCGACGCCGATCGCGAACGTCGCCCTCTGGGGTGGCGGAAGGTGCCCGTGGGTCCAGGCGACGAACGCCCTGGCGGTTTGCAGCGTGACGGGAATGGACTTCAAACGCTCGCCATTTTCCACACTTTCTTTGAAATTCATCTCCTCCCGCATGGAGGTCTTGCCGTACCGGAACCGGTTGGCTGGTGTGTTTGTCATTCGTTTTCGGGGCGGACTCCTCAGATGGCCACCAGTGCAGCAACGGGCTCTGGCAGGTCACCGGCAACTCCGCAGGTGGCGGCTGTGGCAACTTCCGGCGGCACTGGCAACTCGATTGGCAGGACGGGCATGGAAGCGCGGCACGAAATTGCCGAGAGCCTGCCTGAGATTCCGCCAGTGATTTGCCTGTTCGGTTTTCTAGACAGGGCTGCGACAAGCGAAATCCCTCGCGTAGCGGAGTGGCCCGATGGAATCCGAGATTCACGAAACGGTGCCCGGCCTGTCCCCGATGGACCGCGCTGAGCGTCTCTTCCAGCTCGTCGCGTGCGAGCCGTACGGGCTGGTGATCGACGGCCGGCTCGCGCCCGATCTCCCGCAGCGGCCAGTGCCTCTGACAGAGCTGCGCCGGCTGCTCAACGGTCGCGCGGTGAGCAGCACCACCCGGGATGCCGTGTGGCGAGAGCTGGCCGCCCGGGCCCGGTCCCTTGGCCAGATGTGGGTGATCGGCGCGGTCGGCGTCGCCCTGCCGGAGCTGCGTGACATTACCGGCCGGATCGCCTCCGGCTATCGCGCGGGTGACCCGGATGGCATCGCCCTTATCGGCGGCGAGGCGCTGGTCGCCTTCATCGACGCGGTCCGCACGGTCGACCTCCACGCGCCTGACGTGGCGACTCGTTTGTACGGCCTGGCGCGCCGCGCCGGAGAGCGGGCGCGCAGGGTCGCCGAATCGGAGCCGGACCGCCCGTTTCCCGTCACCGTCTCGGTGCCGCCTCGGCATCTGGATGTCGTCCTCTTCGACGCCACGGAGAAGACCGTCGAGCCGGACCCCGAACTGACCGGCGCCGCGCCACCCCTGTGCGACGCCACCACGACTTCCGCGCGGAGCCGGAACTCCTCAGATATCGAGTCCGAGTTCCATCACCCGAAGGGAGGCCGGGGCACCACCTCCGGCTCCGCGCGGATCTCCACCGCCGACCCGCTGCCGTCCCGCACCCCTGCGAGCAGGCTCACCCCCTCGGGCACGGCGAAGCCGTCCGGCGCCAGGTACCGGGGCCGTCAGCAGGCGATGCCTCCGAAGTCGGCAGGCCCGGAAACGACAGCTCCCGGCCCCCTGAGCACGGAAGCGGCAATACCCAACTTCCGCGGCAGGGCGGCGGCAGGCGCGGCGGCGCTGAGGAATGGCACCGAATGCCCTCCGGCAGGAGCCCTGGAATCCCCAAGCTCAACGTCAGCGCGACCGGAATCCACAGGAGCACCAGCGGCAACGGAGGCAGTAGGCACTCCGGCAGGAGCTGCGGCAACGGGGAGCCACTGGGCCGACCGACGGCAGCGGAGCCGCCGAACCGTCAACTCCTGGCGGCGGAACGGCTCGTTCCTGCTGGTAGCGGTGCTCGTGGGCGCTGTCCTTGTCATGGCGGAGACCGATGTGTTCGCCGTGACCGGGACGAGGGCCGGACCGCCGACCGCTCCCGACCAGCTCGGCAGGGTCTTCGACAACCTCCGGAACTGGCTGATCAGCCTGCTCGCCGCCCTGGCGACGCTCATGCTCACGATCGGCGGCCTGCGCTACCTGATCGCAGGCGGTGACCCGGGTGAAGTGCAGAAGGCCAAGGCCGCGTTCAAGGCGGCAGCGTTCGGTTACGCCCTCGCCGTACTGGCTCCGCTCTTCGTCAACGTGCTCAAGCGCGTGGTCGGCGGGTGACGGCCATGACCTTCCTGTCCACTGCTTCCCGTATCGCCCTCCGCAGGATGGCCGCCGGAGTTGCCGCCTCCTGCGACCGGAGGACGATCCAGTTCCGAGCTGCCGTTCAACCGCTCCGCGATAGCACGACACCTCGTCCCGGAGCGGTATCCGTCCGAGCTGTCGTCCGCTCTGCCGCCCTACGGCATCGCGCGGCTTCGCTGGCGGGTCTCGTTGTCGTTGCCCCCGTACTGACTGCCGCTCCTGCGACGGCGGCGGTTCCCACACCGTCGCCCTCGCCCACTCCCTCTCCGGTCGAACTGCCAGCGCCGCCGACCACGAGCGGAGGGATCGGGTTCGGCCTGGGCGGGTGGATCAGCAACCAGATCAACTCCTGGTTCGCGGACCTGGTCACCTCGGCGATCAGACCGCTGCTGAACGTGCTCGCCGGCACGCTCCTCCACACACCGAGCGTCGAGGGGCAGGACCGGATCCAGGACCTGTGGCAGGCGGTCGCCATCCTCGCGAACGGGGCGTTCGTCGTGCTGGTGGTCGTCGCCGGAGTGCTGGTGATGGGGCACGAGACGGTCCAGACCCGGTACGCGCTCAAGGAGATCGCCCCTCGGCTGGTCGTCGCGTTCCTGGCCGCCAACTTCAGCTTCTTCCTGGCGAGCCAGGCGATCGAGCTGGCCAACGACGTCTCCACCGCACTGCTCGGGCAGGGGTTCGACGCGAGGCGCGCGGCGAACGTGATCCGCGTCATGATCGTTCCGCCGGGCCACTCGCAGATCTTCTACATCCTGCTCGCGCTCGTGTCGGTGATCCTGCTCGTCCTGCTGCTGGTCACGTTCGTGTTCCGGGTGGCCATGACGACGCTGCTGGTCATCGCGGGCCCACTCGCGCTGGCCTGCCTGGCCCTGCCCCAGACCGACGGCCTGGCCAGGTTGTGGTGGCGCGGCTTCTCCGGGCTGCTGATCATCCAGGTCGCCCAGTCGCTGACCCTGGTCACGGCCGTGCGGATCTTCTTCAACCAGGACGGCCGCGAGGTCGTCGGCCTGTTCGGGACCGGGCCGCTCTACAACCTGCTGCTCGTCCTCTGCCTGCTGCTGATCCTGGTGCGCATCCCCGGCTGGGTGTCCCGCGCCGTCTTCGTCCACGGAGGACGCGGGTCGGCGATCGGCCGGATCGTCAAGTACGCCGTCGCGTACAAGCTCACCTCGCCCGTGCTGAACGCGCTTCACCTGGGCCGTGGCAGCAGGGCCGTGAAGGTGGCAGGGGCCAGGGCCGCGGTCGGCAAGGCGCTGCCCGCCCTGGCCGCGGGTCCCGCCGGTACGGCTGCCGCGGGCGCTGCCACGGCGGCAACGGTCGCCCGCCGCGGTGCCGTACCTGCCACCGCCGCTTCCGCCGCTCGTGGCGGCGCCGGACCGGCCAAACACGCCCCGGTCTCGGCCCGCCGTCCGGTACGTGCCAACGACTGGGAGGCCGCGCCCGTCAAGCACGCGCCCTCCGCGCCGGCCATCCGGGGCAAGTACCGGCCCACACCACAGCCATCACGGCCGATCCCGCCGAACACACCGGTCTACGGGTACCCGCGCGGGACCTACTACGCGAACGGCCCGGCCGGGCTCGCCCAGATGTACCGGCTGCGCGAACAGTCAACCAGCGCGTCCGCTTTCCACCGGGCGAGCGAACGTCCGAGCCGCCCAGTCAGGCCGATCGTCTCGCCGGACGCGCCCGTCCCCGGCACCCCGGCGTGGCCGGAGAACCCCGGCGTGGCCCGCCGTACCCCGCCGCCGTCGCGACGCCGTACCCGCCGAGACCGGAAGAAAGGTGATGAGCGATGAGCTGGACGCAGGCCGTTCGCATCCCCGCCGATGTGGAAGCCCCCGACCGGATCCTCGGGTCGTTCACGGCCCGGCAGGTGCTCATCCTCGGCGGAACGGGGGCCGCGCTCTACGCCGCGTACGCCGCGTTCGGGGAGCGTGTTCCGGTCGCCGCGTTCGCGGCGATCGCTCTGCCGGTGGCCGTGGCGGGCGTCCTGCTGGTGGTCGGGCGGCACGACGGCATCCCGCTGGACGTGTACCTGCTGGCCGCGCTCCGGCACGTGCGCGCGCCCAAGCACCTGGTCAGCACGATGGAGGAGGCTCCACAGCCGCCCGCCTGGATCGCCGCCGATCCCGGACCGCTGCCGGCACCGCTGCGCCTTCCCGCGCGCGGGGTGGCGGGAGACGGGCTGATCGATCTCGGGCCGGACGGGGTCGCGGCCGTCGCCGAGGTGTCCACGGTGAGCTTCGCGCTGCGGACTCCTGACGAACAGGACGCGCTGGTCTCGGTGTTCGGGCGCTGCCTCAACTCGCTGTCGGGGCCGGTGCAGATCCTGGTCCGCGCGGAGCGGGTGAATCTGTCCGAGACGATCGACGACCTGCGGCACAGCGCTACTCAGCTCCCGCACCCGGCGCTGGCGCGCGCGGCTCGGGAACACGCGGCGTTCCTCGCCGATCTGTCGACCCGGCACGACCTGCTACGTCGCCAGGTCCTGCTCGTCGTCCGCGAGTCCGCCGCCGGGGCGCAGGGTCGTACGGCTGCCGCCTCGCGGGCGCTGCGCCGGCTGGACGAGGCGTCGCGTGTGCTCGGTGGCTGCGGGCTTGCCGTACGCCTTCTGGACGCCCATGCGGTGGCCGCGCTGCTGGCCTCGTGCTTCGACCCAGCCGCTCCGCCTTTCGCGGACGGCGAGACGGCGATGCCCGGCGACGTGATCGGGGGCCGTCGGTGAAGCTGCGCTTCCGTCGCAAGGTCGCTACTGCTCAGGACGGGTTTGGGCCGGTGTCGGTCGAGGTGCAGCCGCGCCGCCTCCTGCTGGGGTCGGGAGCCTGCGCGACGCTCGCCGTCACCGGGTATCCGCGCGAGGTCACGCCGGGCTGGCTGGAACCGCTGCTCACCTACCCGGGTCGCCTGGACGTCTCGGTCCATGTCGAGCCGGTGCCGTCGCTGGTCGCCTCCGACCGGCTGCGCCGGCAGCTCGCGCGGCTGGAGTCCGGCCTGCGCAGCGACCACGAGCACGGCCGGTTGCTCGACCCGGGCGCGGAGGCGGCGGCCGAGGACGCCCAGGCCCTCGCCTCCCGGATCGCCCGCGGCCAGGCCAAGCTGTTCCGCGCCTCGATCTATCTGACTGTCCACGCGAATACGCCGGAGGAGTTGGACGACGCCTGCGCCCAGGTGCGGGCACTGGCCGCCTCGCTCCTGCTGGACGCCCGGCGGGTCACCTTCCGCCAGCTTCAGGGGTGGGTGTCCTCGCTCCCGCTGGCCTACGACAACCTCGCCACGCGGCGCACGTTCGACACTCCGGCGCTCGCCGCCGCCTTCCCCTTCACCTCTCCGGACCTGACGGCCGACCTCGGCCCGACCGCCGTGCTGTACGGCGCGAACCTGTCGAGCGCGTCCCTGGTCGCCTGGGACCGGTTCGAGCAGGCCAACCACAACTCGGTGATCCTCGCGAGCAGCGGAGCGGGGAAGTCGTATCTGGCCAAGCTGGAGGCGCTGCGCTCCCTGTACGCGGGCGTCGAGGTGGCGGTCATCGACCCCGAGGACGAGTACGCCCGGATGTGCGCGGCGGTCGGAGGCGCCTACCTCCATCTCGGCGCGCCGAAGGTCCGGCTCAACCCCTTCGACCTTCCTCCTGAAGGCCGCCGGGACGGCGATCCGCTCACCCGGCGCGCGCTGTTCCTGCACACGCTGATCTCGGTGATGCTCGGCGAGACGCTGGTCAACGCGAGCAAGGCCGCGCTCGACCGGGGCATCCTGGCGGCCTACCGGCAGGCCGGGATCACGACAGAGCGGCGCACCTGGAACCGCCGCCCGCCGCTCATGCGCGATCTGGTAACCGCGCTTACCGAGGACGCTGACCCCAGGGCGAAGGAGCTGGCCGCCGGGCTCGCGCCGTACGTCACGGGAAGCCACCGGCAGCTCTTCGACGGCCCGACGACGACCCGGCCTGACTCGCACCTGATCGTCTTCTCACTGCGGGATCTGCCCGAGGAGCTGAAGGCTGTGGGCACCCTGCTCACGCTCGACGCGGTCTGGCGGCGCGTCTCCGACCCGCGTGACCGGCGCCCGCGCCTGGTGGTGGTCGACGAGGCCTGGCTGCTCATGAAGGATCCCGAGGGCGCGAAGTTCCTGCTGCGGATGGCCAAGGCCGCGCGTAAGCACTGGGCGGGCCTTTCGGTCGTCACTCAGGACGCGGGCGACCTGCTCGGCAGCGACGTCGGCCAGGCCGTGATCGCCAATTCCACCACGCAGATCCTGCTGCGGCAGGCGCCCCAGGCCATCGACAAGGTCACCGACGCCTTCGGCCTGTCCGACGGTGAGCGGCAACTGCTGCTGTCGGCCGAGCGAGGCATGGGCCTCCTGGCGGCCGGGCAGCAGCGGGTGGCCTTCCAGGTGATCAGTAGCCCGTGGGAGCACTCGATGGTCACGAGTGACCCGCAGGAGCTGGCCGACTACGAGGAGGCGGACCTGTGATCGCATTTCGGCTCGCCGACGCGGAGGCGGGTGGTTTCCGGTGATCCGCGACCTTCTCAACGACCCGGACGCATTCGTCGATCAGCTCGTCTCCTGGTCCAGGGCACATGTGTGGCAGGTCGTCGTCTGGGTCACGGCCGCCGAGCTCGTGCTGATCACGCTCAGGCTGCTGCTTGTACGGCTCCGCCATCGCCGGCTGGCCGACGGCGCGAGGTGCGTCGAGATCTTCGCCCCGCCCGTGGCGGACATGGCGGGCGCCGAGGCTCTGTGGGGGAACCTGATCGGGCTGCTCCACCCCGCGTGGAAGCGCGTTCTGCTCGGCCGGCCGCATCTGGCCTTTGAGTACGCCTTCGGCGTCGACGGCGTGCGCATCCGAATGTGGGTGCCCGGTGTGGTCCCGCGGGACCTGGTGGAGCACGCCGTCGAGTCGGCCTGGCCGTCGGCGCGTACCGCCGTCGTCGACGCCGCCCCGCCCGTGCCGCTCGACGGGCAGGCTGTCGGTGGCCGGTTCGTCCTCGCCCGCAGCGAGAGACTGCCGATCAAGCACGACCATGACGGCGACCCGCTCCGCGCGCTCGTCGGCGCGGCCGTCGGTATGCCGGTCTGGCAGCACGCCTGCGTCCAGGTCCTCGCCCGTCCGGTCACCGGGCGCCGTCTCTCCCCCGCGTCGTCGGCGCCGGTACGGCTGCTGCGCGCCGTGCTGGATCTCGTCGCGCCTGGGCCGACGCATCCGCGGACCTACCCAAGGGATCACACGGCACGGCTGGAGGAGTCGGCCGAGGCACGGGCGATACGCGACAAGGCGCACCGGCCGCGCTACGAGGTGCAGGTCCGCTATGCCGTACAGGCCGACGAGGCAGTCTTCGCCGACCGGCAGATCCAGGAATCGGCGCTGACGGTCCGGCGAAAGGCGATCGATGGCCGGGCGCACGCGCTGGCGTCGGCGTTCGCCCTCTACAGCGGACACAACCGGCTGGAACGCCGCCGAATCCTCTCCCCCGCGCATGCACTCGCCGCGCGGAGGCTCGGCCGCGGCTTCCTGCTCTCGGTTCCCGAGCTGGCCGCCCTCGCGCACCTGCCCCTGGACGCCGCCGTACCGGGACTCGCGCGGGCCGGGGCCAACGCCGTCCCGCCCTCACCGGCCATCGCGCGCGGAGGGCCGGAGGCCAAGGTCCTCGGCTTCGCCGACGCCGGGCACCAGGGGCCGGTCGCCCTGCGGGTCGCCGACTCCTGCCACCACGTGCACGTGCTCGGCCCGAACGGCACCGGAAAGTCCACGCTGCTCGCGCAGATGATCCTGTCCGACATCCAGGCCGGGCGCGGGACCGTGGTCATCGAGGCCAAGGGAGACCTGGTCCGCGACCTTCTCGGCCTCATACCGCCGGAAGCGGCGGGCAAGGTCGTGCTGATCGACCCCGACGACCGCCACCCCGCCCCCTCGCTCAACGCGCTCGGCGGCCGGGACACCGACATGGCCGTGGACAACCTGGTCGGCATCTTCCACACGATCTACGCCGACTCATGGGGGCCCCGGACCGACGACATCCTGCGCGGCTGCGCGCTCACCCTCGCCAGGAGCGGCGGCACACTCGCCGACATCCCCGAACTGCTCACCGACTCCATCCACCGGCGGCGGATCACCTCGGCCGTGAAGGACCCGGTACTGCGCGGCTTCTGGAACTGGTACGAGAGCCTGTCCGAGCAGGCCCAGGCCGGCGTCACCGCGCCGATCATGAACAAGCTGCGGGCGTTCCTGCTCCGGCCGTTCGTCCGCGACGTGCTCGGCTCGGCGACCTCCACGTTCGACCTGGACGGCATCCTGGACGGCGGCATCCTGCTCGTCCGGTTGCCCAAGGGCGTGCTCGGGGACGACACCGCTCGGCTGCTCGGCTCGGTCATCCTCGCCCAGGTCTGGCAGGCCGCCGCGCGCCGGGCCAAGCTCGGTCGAGCCCGCGGGCACGCCGCCCTGTACGTGGACGAGTGCCACAACTTCCTCACCCTCCCGCACGCGCTGTCGGACATGCTCGCCGAGGCCCGCGCGTACCGGATGTCCCTGGTCCTCGCCCACCAGCACCTCGCGCAGCTCCCCCGCGAACTGCGCCAGGCCGTCTCCTCCGACGCCCGGAACAAGATCTATTTCTCGCTCTCACCACAGGACGCCCGCGAGGCCGAGCACCACTTCACCCCTCACCTCACCGCCCACGACCTGGCGAACCTCGACGCGTTCCAGGCCGCCGCGCGGCTCGTCGTCCGCTCCGCCGAAGCTCCGCCGTTCACGCTGCGCACCCGACCACTGCCCGAACCCTCCCGCGACGTCGCCCGGCGAATCCGGGCCGACGCCGCCCAGGCGCACGGACGTACGGCCGCCGCCTCCACACCCAAGCCGGAAGACCCCCGGCTCTCACCCCAAGGAGATGACCGATGACCAGATCCCGATTCAGCCCTGCCGTGCTCGCCGCCCTGGCCGTACGGATCACCCACCGCGATCGCAGGATCCTGCGCGCGGTGTGGGACCACCGCGTCCTGACCTCCCAGCAGATCACGAAGCTCTTCTTCGACACCGACACCGCGACCCGCAAGAGGTTGCTGACCCTGCACCACATGGGGCTGCTGGAGCGGTTCCGCCCCAACCGGCCGATCGGCATGGGCGCCGCGCCGTACCACTACGTTCTGGGCGCGGCCGGTGCGGCCGTACTGGCCGCGGAGGACGGCGTGGACTTCCCGGCGTTCGGCTACCGCCGGGACCGCGCGCTCGGCATCGCACTCAACCAGCGGCTCGCGCACACCGTCGGTGTGAACGACTTCTACGCCGATCTGTCCTGGCATGCCCGGCGGCAGGAGAACTCCTGCCTGGTGACATGGTGGCCCGAGAATCGCTGCGGCGCGATGTGGGGCGAGACCGCCAGGCCCGACGGGTACGGCCGGTGGGCCGAGAACGGTCACAGCCTGGACTTCTTCCTCGAATTCGACACCGGCACCGAACCGCTCGACCGGGTCGCCGCCAAGCTGAGCGGGTACGCGGCGCTGGCCCGCAGCAGCACGATCATCACGCCGGTGCTGTTCTCCGTCCACAGCGCCCGCCGCGAGGTGAATCTCCGCAAGCGGCTGCTCGGCCATCAGGCCGCAGCGCTCGTTCCCATCGCCACGGCGTCCCGGGCCTTGCTCTTCGACGACGACGGACCGGCCGGTGCGCTGTGGCTTCCCCTGGAAGCCGGAGGGCCGCGGCTGCGCCTAGCCGAGCTCTCGTCGCATTGGCCGCACCTCGGGCGGCGCGAAGCC
The DNA here is from genome assembly GCF_050947145.1 of Microtetraspora malaysiensis. Lineage (NCBI taxonomy): Bacteria > Bacillati > Actinomycetota > Actinomycetes > Streptosporangiales > Streptosporangiaceae > Microtetraspora > Microtetraspora malaysiensis. The sequence goes on along the minus strand of NZ_CP191998.1, from coordinate 764,663 downwards.
GCTGAGCCCCCCGAGGGGAGCCGCCGGTGATCGCGGACGCGGGCCTCGCCAAGGTCATCGCCGCCGGAGGCGGGCTGATCTCGTGCGTCGCCCTGCTGGCCGGCGTCGCGGGAGGCGCACAGCGTGCGGCGCTGTCCGCCCGGCCCGACCAACTCGCCGCAGCCGTATGCGCTTACGCGGGCGGCCGAGCCGCCCTTGCCGACAGCGGGGGGCTCGGCCAGGCGCGACAGCTGGGGCTTACAGGTAGGCAAGCCGCGAACGCCAAGGCCATCATCGATGTGGCCGCCGAACTGGGGCTGCCCAAGCGCGCCGCCGTCATCGGCGTGGCGGCCGCGCTGCAGGAAAGCGGACTCGACGAGAGCACCGTGGGCGACCACGGCCGCGCCTTCGGCCTCATGCAGCAGCACCCCGAATACGGCTGGGGCAGCCGGGAGCAGGTAACCGACCCCCGCTACGCCGCCCGCGCGTTCTTCTCCCGCCTCACGGAGGTGGAGGGCTGGACGGGAAAGCCGCTCACCGTCGTAGCCCAGGCCGTCCAGCGCTCTGCCCACCCGGAGGCGTACGCCAGGCACGAGGGTCGCGCGGGGCGGATCGTCACCGCTCTCACGTCGACAGCCGGGACGCGTGACGACGTGCCGAAATCCGTAGACGACCGAGCGGATTTGGGCGACAGCATCGAGGTCGCCGCGTCTCTCGGGGTGCCACTGGAGGTCCTCGTGGACGAGGTCTCCGTGAATAGCTCTGATGCGGACAAGGAGCGGGCCACGGAGATCGTGATAGCGGTCGCACGGGACCTGTGTGACGCGCTCTCGGCGGCTGAGCCCGCAGGTCCCGACCTCACCTCCGCCTCGGCGCGGGGCCTGGAGGTCGTACGCGCCGCGCTGGCGATGCGTGGCATCCCGTACTCCTGGGGCGGCGGAGGCCCAAACGGCCCGAGTTACGGCATCGGCCGCGGCGCCAGGACCAAGGGGTTCGACTGCTCAGGGCTGACCGAATACGCATGGGCCAAGGCCGGAGTGCGGATCGGGACCACCACCTACGAGCAGTGGCGGGCAGGGGTACGCGTGCCGCGCTCCCAAGTCCAGCCGGGCGACCTGCTCTTCTACGAGACCGACTCATCCATCCCCGGCCCCGACCATGTCGGCATCGCGATCGACGCCACCCGCATGGTCCACGCGCCCTTCACCGGCAGCACCGTGCGTATCGACACCTGGGCGGGCGTACCAAGCCGGGAACGACAGTTCGCCGGCGCCGTCCGGCCCTCGTGACACCGAACCCCGAGCAACCGCACCGCGGTTGAGCTCCCGCCGCTGCCAGTTCTGGCAGCGGCCGGCCCCGCACGCCTGGATCCGGCGACTCTCCGCGCTCAACAGATCTCGCTTCGCATTCAACGGCTCTCCGGGACGACCGGAGGCCCGCCACATCAACCGAACACACCCAACGAATGGAGTAATCGATGCGGAAGTCCATCACCGTTCTCACCACGCTGTTCCTCCTGCTCGCGATGACCGCGACCGCCTCGGCGAGCGGCAACGGCTGGCGCTCGGACAGCCCGGAAGGCTCGGTCAAGGTCAGCTCAGATCGCAAGCACATCACCGTCTGCGACCTACAGGACGACACCACCGAGGTATGGGCGGAATACGCAACATCGTTCCTGCTCATGCACACGGTCAAGGCCGAGAAGGCCGGCGGCTTCGAGTGCGGCGAGGACACCGTCTTCTTCGGTTACATCACCGTCTTCAAGCTCTGCTTCCGGTACAACCACGCCGCCAAGCAGTGCAACCGGTCCGTATGGATCAAGTGATAGCGATCCGCCGAGGCGGGCGGGTTCTCCCACTCGGCCCGTACCGCTCGCGGTAGCTTGGGAGTGCCCTTCTCCGCCCTTTCTTTCGTCAGCAAGGTTGGAAACAGGGTCAGGAGCCGGCTCCTCCGGGGGTCGGCTCCTCTTCATTCAAGAATGCCTGGAGCAGCGTGTATCCAGCTGACGCTTCCGTCGGCCGGATGCCGACCCGGAACATCTCCGGCTCCTCGAAGACCGGCTCCCCACTCGGCCGACGCGCGTAGGCAACCCGCCCGTAATCCACGCCCTCATCCTGGTCGAAGCTCATCCAGGTGATGGCCTCCTGCTCGCCCTCACGCAGCGGATGGCTCGATACCGCGCGTACGGACACCGTGCGCGGCGGGGTAAACACCCACACCTGGGGGACGGCGATGACCCAGCGGACGGCACCGACCTGCCGTGCCTTGTCAGCGGCTCTCTTCTCGAAGGCCACGGCCGACGCGTCGTCGCGAAGGTAGTCGTAATCACTCAGCACCAGCTTCCGCCGCCCTTCGACGGCGACGATCGCGGGACAATCACGGGCGACGATGCTCTTCTCCAGCCGCTCGACCACCTCGAAGAGCAAGTCCGCCGTCTCAGCATTCATCTCGCCCTCCCAACGCTCGGTCTCCGCGGCTATCCAGCCGTCAACCAGTATCGGAGGGAGGCACTGCCGACCTTGACGACACACGGGTCCGACGGAGCCTGCGGCCAAATCTGCAACAGGTAATTCGGCTTTTCTGGAATCACTTGGGGAACCCCAGCGGACCGCTTCAAGATCACCCGCACTGTGGGTCGGGCAAGATCGGTCACGGCCTGTCTACGGTCTCGGCGGGTACGGACCGGAACATGATCACGGAGGGTGCGTGGTGTAAGCGCGTTCATGATCGCAACGCGTCGGAACCTCGACGGCGGTCCCGTTTTTGAAACCGCCAGCGGCGCGCGGGGCTCTCGGCGGTGTCGCTGCGCCGTCGTACCGTGGAGGCGCACGTCTGCCCGCGTCTCGTCTGGAGGTCTCCGTGGTCCGCTATGCACCGCTGGGGGCCGGCGCGTCGGCGCATGCTCGCTACCGCCAAGAGTGGGCAGTCGGCCGCGCCCGTCGTCTCCTCGTCCGCGTCGCCCTGGCGCTCGCCGCCGCCGTGCTCCTGGCCGTGCTCGTCGACTGGCGCGCGGGCCTGGTGGCCGCTGCGCTCGTCGCCCTGGTGGACACCGTCTATCGCTGGCGCGGCCACGCGGCCGTCCGGACCTGGCGTCGCGGCGCGCTCGGCGAACGTCGCACCGCGCGCCGCCTGCGGCTGCTGGCCTCGCTCGGGTACACCGTGCTCCACGATCGCCGCCTGCCCCACGGCCGCGCGAACGTCGACCACCTCGTCATCGGCGGAACTGGCGTGTTCGTGATCGACAGCAAGCAATGGCAGGGCGACCGCCCGGCCCGAACCGGTCAGGGGCGGCGCGTGCAGCGCGGCCGAGTCTTCACCCCCGACGACGCCAAAGCCGTGCAGTATGAGGCTGAGGTCGTCTCTCGCGCCCTGAGCGCCGTCTGTGGCTCACGGGTAGAGGCTGTGCCGGTGCTGGCCATACACGGCCCGTACGTGCCCCGGAGAGGGATCAGCGTCGCGGGCGCGCACATCCTCCGGCCCTCGCTCCTCGTCACCTGGGTCCTGCGGTACCGGCGCGTGGGCGCTGATGGCCTCGACCCTGCCACCGTCTCTCGCCTCCAGGCCGCGGCCGCCGCCGCGTTCCCCCCGTACGTCCAGAACTGACCAGGTGCCGGCTACTCGCTCGTCGCGCTGGCTGAGGCCGTGACGATCGCCAGTGGTGGTCGGTCGCCGCACGGGGTCGGGGCGATCGGCGCCCGCGGCCTCCTTCGTCGGCCTCGGCCAACGGTCTACACCTCGTCGGCCGCGTCGCCGGGCAGCTCCTCGACGGCCCGCGTGACGAACGTCCCTCTGCCCTGCACCGACTCCACAAGCCCCGCCTCGCGAAGGATCCGCACCGCCTTACGAACGCTGTCACGGCCCAAGCCGCACGTGTGCGCCAGGGCGGACTCAGTCGGCACCCGCCGCCCCGCTGCCAGCTCTCCGCGCTCGATCTGCCCGCGCAGGATCTCGGCAAGCTGCCGATAGACCGGCATCGCGCCGTCGTGATCGATGCTCATGAGCGAGCACCGTAGACATGCGCCATCGTGCGTCTTTGCCCGCCCATGTCCGCAAACAACTGCAGACAATCGCCAACAAGCGGCCTACGGTGAGCCGCCATGAGACGACTCCCCGGTGACCTCGACGACGCGCTGTCGGAGGCCGAGACCGCGTACCTCCTGGCCCTCACTCCCACGGTCGGACAGATGGTCGTGCAGCTCCAAGACGAGCTCGCCCTCCTCAACATCCCGACCTGGCTCGCGCCCACCTTTAGCCCGGATGAGGGCGTGGTGTCGATCTGGTACGGCCTGGTGGCCCGAGTCGGCCCTCCGCTTGGGTCGCCGCCACCAGACGCAAAGTAGCTGCGAGTAACCGGGCGTTCCCGGACAGCTTGTTAGCGGAGCAACCCGCCACATCTCCCCCGCAGGGAGCAGGACGAGCCCCAGGCCTCGTTGGTGAGCTACTCCAGCGGCCCGAACTTCATGTCCGAGACATCGATGGCCATCCCCCGCACCTGCTGCTCAGTTATCCCGCGCACACCCCTCAAGTCGGCGCCGCGCAGGGCCGCGCCGCGCAGGTCCGCGCGGGTCAGGTCCGCGCCGCGCAGGACCGCGCCGGTCAGGTCCGCGCCGTGCAGGAACGCGCCGGTCAGGTCCGCGCCGGTCAGCTTCGCGCCGCGCAGGTTCGCGTCGCGGATCAGGAACGCGCTGGTCAGCTTCGCGCGGGTCAGGTCCGCGCCGGTCAGCTTCGCGTCGAGCAGGACCGCGCCGCGCAGGTCCGCGTTGATCAGCTTCGCGCCGGTCAGGTCCGCGCCGGTCAGGTCCGCGTGGGCCAGGTCCGCGCTGGCCAGTGTCGCGCCGCGCAGGTCCGCGCCGCGCAGATTCGCGCCGGTCAGCTTCGCGCCGATCAGGTCCGCTTTGGGAAAGCGGCTGAAGGAGAAGTCTGCGCGGTCAGTAACGTCGCCGCTTTCATCGAATGCGGCCAGAGTGGGAGCAATGGTCAACGCCGCGACTACATCGGCAGGGAGACGCACGTAGGAGCCGTTATCTTCCCCGGCGTCACTGCATCGCTCGGGCGGGGTTTTCTCGCCGGGTTGAAGAGCGCACCCGTCGTGGTTGCGGACGAACCCCGACAACACATTGCGGATGGTGTCCTGGTCCCGGGGTGAGTCACTGGCCAGGCGCTGCAGGGCGTAGATGCCGCCCAGTCGCACGTCGGACTTGGTGGAACCGAGCTGTTCGACGGCTTTCGTGTACCGGTCGGTGATCTGCCCCTGCTGGGTGGTGTTCAGCGTTTGAGCGGTGTACCAGAGTCCCAGTGCCGTGAATACGACACCGCCGATTACGACTAGCCCGGTCACTGCCTGGACGAGCGTGTGACGCGCGGAGTTGACTGCCTCCACCCGTTCGGCCGCGGTCATCTCTGTGCGTTCGACGTCCGTGAGCGGGGCGCGTTCGCCGGCGAGGTATCGGGCGGCCGGCCCGATGAGGGCCGCGAGCGCGAGGCAGACCGCCAGCGTAAGCGCGACGCCCGCTAGGACCCAGCGCTCCCAGGTTGGTCCTGTCCACATGATCGCGGCCCAGGCGCAGGCGGCGATCAATGCCAGGAGCGGGACCAGCCAGCGCCCGCGCCGCCACCACCTGTGGCGTGGCGGTGCGGGCGGTGGGGGGTTGTCCGACGGCTGTGCTGGGGCTGGTTCTGCCTCCACTGGTGGCGGTGGGTGCGGTGTCCGCCCCCTGGTTGAGGAAGCTAGGGCGGCTCCGGCTGCGGCCGATGTGAGGAGCGCGGCCAGCGTGAGGGCTGCGCGGAAAAGCAGGGGTTTACCAGCCATGCTGATGATTGCACCAGGTCTGATGGCCCAGTGGAACAGGAGATGATCAACCCTCGCGACCATACGGCGTGACACTGATTACTCAGCGCTACTTTGCGGCTGGTGGCAGCGACCCGAGCGGAGGGCCGAGTCGATGGGACTCTGATCTGGTGGTACCGGCCCCAGCCGAGCAACCAGGGAAACCCGCTCTGCACGTACGCCTCGGCCGCGCGCACTGCCGCGCCGAGGCTGGCCATCCGTCCGAGGTGTCCATGTCATCGGCATCGTCCATCCCCCGAGCGTGATATCTCAGGCGATACCACCCCGGGCCAGCGGCCAGCGGTGGAATTTCGTGAATGTCTCCTCCACCCCACTCCCACAGCGAGACCTCTCCTGAAAGAGACTCGAAGCTGATCTCCACGATGTCCTCGTAGTCGTCCGAAGCCTGGCCCGGATCGTGGTCGGCGACCGCGACAGTGAGATCGACCGTCCCCGTGTGCAGACCGATGATCAGGAAAGCGGCTCCCTTCTCGACCCGGATGATCCCGACAGGATGCGTCGAGTGATCGTCCAGCATCTCGGGCATGTCGAGGTCGTCGTCCTGACCAACGAGGTATGCCTGCCCGTAGTGCACCCACAGTTCGATCTGGACGATATCGATGGACCCCGTTGCGTCGCTCATGATCGGCGAGCGTAGACCGCCCCACTGACACTCCCGATGATCATGTTGCTGAACGTCCTCCCTCCACCAAAAGAGCGTTCAGTTGCCCCCGGCGGATGAGTGCACTACGCCGGTCGCCGGGCACGCCCGCCTACATCGGCGGGCGTGCCCAGGAGCATGCTTCGCCGTCCGGCGAAGCCCACCTTGCAGCCTTTCAGGTGCGCTACCCGCTGCCTTCACTCGGGCGCAAGAGGATGCGCCAGACCACTCGAACGAGTTTCTGATCCGGGACACAGGCGTCGCGCTTGGGGTCACCCGTGTCCGTTACCACCCGCCCCGGCAGCTGCAGGCAACGTGGCCACGGCCACTGAAGGATTGATGCCTATTTCGGTCATGAACCGATCCATTTAAGGACATTACTTATGATTCGCCGATTTCGGATTTATTCGATTTGCCGGTAAAGATGACTAGGGTGAAGATAGGTGTCTACAGGGCGGGGAGCGGTCGTGGAGCAGAAACCCCCTGGAACGGGGCCCTTGTCGCCGGATTACAGCGGCATTGATCCCGAGCTGATGAGCGCGTTCATCACCTCTCTTACTCATGGGCGCGATGTCATCGAAGAAGAGACGGAAGCGATCCGCCGCTTGTTGCTCAGCGTCAACATGCCGACCCTGGATCTGCAGCAATTCGGTCCCATCTTGGGATGGATCGAAACGGAGTTGCCGAAGCTCCGTAGACGCAATCAGACGATCCAGTCCTCAAACAATATTCAGTGGATACCAGGCGTCCCGACTGGCCTAGTCCCTATCAACGAAAAGGCGCTGCTGTCCCAAGCTGATGCACAACGGCAGGGAAAGGCGCTGGCGGAACGCTTCGCCAACACCTTCGCCGGCGATTGGGGGTGGCCCGGCGGCAAATACAACGACGGCGAGCTCGCCGATCTGGTGGCGGAGTTGGCCGCGCATCGAAATGATGCGGATTTCACCGCTGCCTTCTTCGCCGCACTCGGTGCCGAGAAGACTCTTGCGATCCCCGCCAAGCTCAGGTCGGGCATGAAAGATCCCAAGGACGCGATCGACACGGTGAGCCATGCTTTCGGCACAGCGGTCCGGCACGGAGCCCACGTGCCAGGCTTCGCCGAAGTCCGATACGAGATAGTGACCGGGAAGAATCCCGGGCTTCTATTCCAAACACAGAGCTTCCACACCGGGCACGGCAGTGCTGCGGCGTCAGACTTCGCTGAACTCCGTGACAGTGGAGGAGTCGCTTCCGCGACGGGAAATCAAGCTCTAGGTGACTTACTCCGGGCTGGCGAATTTCCAGCCGCATGGCTCTCGGCAGTAGTGAGCCAGCATGCGCTGAGCAGCAAGAGCACAGTGAACGGCGAAGGCTTGGCCGGATACCTGTACGCCTTGGGCAACAATCCCAAAGCCGCGAGGATGGCCATCTCCACCGCGACCAAGGAGTACGGCTCTCTGTCCGAAGCACTCCGCAGGCTGAACGAGAGGGCGAAGGTCAACCAGTCTTACGACTGGCAGGCGGATCTGCAGGAGAAAGAGAATTCACGCGCCGATGCTTTCGGCCGGATGCTGGCCGCCGCGTCCGGCGCCTACGACGAGAAGGACGGGGCGCACTCCAAGGAGGCCGCCCAGCTCGCCTTCAATTTGATGACGACGCTCCCCTCTCTGAAGATCGCTGACCCTACCCGGGTGCATCTGGCCGAGATCGCCGGTTCGTATGCCACAGAGATCGTCGAAGGCGCGAATCTGGGCGACGCCAATCGAACCCAGGACAGCGCGTTCGGGAACGTCAAAACCATCATCGTTGGCCTGAAACCGACATTCCGCCTCAGCCCGAAAGACACCTATGAGTTCGTCAAAACGTTTGCGGACTCTCAGGAGAACATCAAACCATTCGAAGAAGGAATGGGAAACCTCGCCGGCAAGCTCATAAACATGGCCGCCGCCAAGGACCATGGGAAGGGTGCCGATAATCTCGAACGCACGATGAGAGCGATGGGGTACGTCGCAGGTCTGCAGTTCGCAGTCGAGAGCGAAGTTCAGGGAAAGCTCGACGCAATAGACCAGCAGCGGATAAAAGCGGACCTGTTCGCGGCGGGTCTATCTCTTGGTGTCGGAGGCCTTGCCGTACCGACTATGGGAGGGCAGGTGCTGTGGCTGGGCCTCTCCACCGTTGCCCCGCTGGCCTTGGAATCCGCACTGGCGATCGACAAGACACGCCTGGAAGCCCTGGATGACAAAGCACGTTCGGCTTCCCTGTCTCTTGAAGGCTGGATGGTGAACACGCTTATGGTCCACAGCTTCAAGGCTAAGATCCCACTTACCGATGCACGCTTCTCCCATCCTCCCATCACCGACAGCAAGGGAAATCTCCTACCGTTCGAAGATATAGCGAAAGATAGAGGCGCCCTGAAGAACTTCAACAACTGGCTGATAGCCAACGGGTCTGGTGGAACGGACAAGAAGGAGCTCGGCGAAGCCCACGAGTGGCTCAAGGTGGTCTTCGACGGAGGCCGGAGTAACGCACTGAAGAAGAAGCCATCACCGTACAGCTGAACTTATTAAGCTCAACTCAAAGGTAAGCACTCCGTCTCGCCTCGCGCTACCATCTTCCCCTTAGCAGGAGAGGAAAGATTGACCCGTGTGTGGTATTTGGCACTGACGGCCTCTTCCTCAGTAAGACGACCGGAGGAATCGACAAGGTCATAGTCGGCCACATGACTTAGCGCGCCGACGAGGGCGACTGTGATGATCTCTGGATCGCCAGATCCAACTTTTGCCCGCGCTTCGGCGGCGTAGGTACGCTTGTACTTTCCGCTACCGCAGGGGATGTCCTTCCCCCCGGGATCCGTGGTCTTTATGTCTACGGCCAACGCGTTCTTCAGAGTCTGGTCGATGTGACTCTTGAGCACGTCGCCAGCCTGAGCTGCGGTCGGCTGGGGCGGGGCATTATCTCCACATCCGGACAGCACAAATACAGCGACCACGCCAATCGAGATGCCCTGCCAGCCACGATGCGCCATTCCGCCCTCCGGAAATCCGGCCAACACGTCAGGACCATACTGTCCGAGTAACCGGCGTATCGTACGTCTGTTCCGCAGAAACAAAAAGAGAAGAAGCCGCCTGCATATCCGTGATGTCCGAGCTACCGAAGACGTTGAGCAGGCCATTCACATATTGAGCGTCCGGGAGAGGGCACGCGCTCGTCCTTCCTGTGCATGAACGTGCTCGGCCCCTGGCTGCCCCACCTGCCCATGAGCACCAGCTGGTGTCTCGATGGCTCATCGCTCCGCGTGAAGGAACCGCGCCAGGCGTGTGACGAGATCGTGGTCGGCTCCGTCGATCTCGATACGGCAGGTGGACGCCTCACCGGACGCGGTCAGCACGTATGCGGCTGTGCCGACGTACCAGCGAGCGGCCAGCCGCTGCCCTTCGTCCACGACGTGCGCGGCGGGGATGAGGCGGCGCAGGCGGCCGGCGAATCGGGCCCGCTGAGCATCCGCCACCGCAGCCTCGGTCATGCGCTCGCGCACGATGGCCAGGTCCCGTTCGTACGCGGGGAGCAGCCGACGCCTGATGTCCGCGGCGATCCGTTCCGGGTCTCGCGCGACAGCGACGGTGATCTCGTGGCGGGGCAGGCCGTATCCGGCGTCTCCGTCCGGGTATCCCGCGATGATCTTCACGCGTTCCGGGCGCTTCCACACCCGATGGACGACCAGGCATGCGCCATCCGGACGGACCAGATACACCGGCCGATCTTCAGCGATCTCGGCGGTGAAGCCGTCCAGCACGAGCGCGAGCTTGGTCGCGAACTCCTCGATCTCCTGCCTGTTCACCGTGCACGTCCTTTCTTCGAATCGGTGTCTGTCGGGAGAGCGGCGCCGCGCGGCGGGCGGCCAGGAAGGGAAGCGGCCTCGTTCCCGCGTTGGGCACCCGCGGCACGCAGGTCCCCGGCCTGCCGAATGCGCAGGCCGGGGAGGTCCTGAAAAGCGAAAACCCCTCGCCGTCAGAGGCGAAGGGCAGGGTCAGTTCCTGTTTCCGGCGATCAGGAGAAGCGCTCATGGATGGCGTAGGCGAGGCGTTCAGTCAACTCGCGATCGGCCATCCTGATCTCGATCGAGGTGCTGGCGCCATCGCCGTACACCGCGAAGGAGCCGGAGACCGTGCCGCGCCGCCATCGCACGAAGGTCTCCCGCTGTTTCTCGTTGGCCATCGCCCCAGGGAGCAGGGTTTGCAGGGTCTCGACGAGATCAGCCCGCACGATGTTCTCGGCCGTCCGACCGCGCAGCCGTTCCCGACAGGCGGCCAGATCCCGCAGGTAGCCGGGGAGCAGCCGACGGGCGACCTTTCGTGCGACGTGCTCGGCGCCTCGGCTCGCTGTCACGGTGATCTGATGCCGTCGCAGGTCCGGGAACAGGGCACCGCTTCCGTCCGGGTAGACGCCGAGCACGATGACGCGTCCCTCCTGTCTCCACAGCGGGTAGACGACGAGCCGGGCTTCGTCCGGGCCGATCAGGTAGGCGGGATGGCCAGGCCTGATCAGCGGGTGGAACCCCTCCATGTGCTCGGCGACCTTGGTAACCAGATCGTCGATGTAGGCAGTCTCCACGGCGAAGCCTCCTCTTTGGGATGTCACTTGTCTTACGCGGGTCGCGCCGGATCGGAGAGGAACCGGTAGATGTCGCGGCCGGGAGTGCCGCATTCGGCGCAGCGGCAGCCGTGCCGGTGGACCTCGGTGGCGTGGAAGGTTTGAAGCGGGCTCTCCTGCGGGACCGGGTGTTGTGGCGCATCAAGGTCCATCCGGACGCGCCCGTCGCGGGTGATCTCAGCGATGGTGCCCGAGGAGTAGAAGGGTGACGGGTAGGGGTCGGTCCACCACGGGCGTACCAGGATGCGGAGGAAGGGCCGGACTGTACACGGTCACCGATCCTCACCGTTCATCGCCCTTCCACAGGTCCAGAACGCCGGCAGTGTCCTCGGCGGTTGGTTGGTTGGTTGGTTGGTTGGCGCCGCGTAGGTCGGCTTCGATGTGTAGGAAGTGACGCCGATCAGTGCGGCTGACCGCGTGAGCGCGCGTCTCATCCGGGCTCACCATCCCTCGGGGAGGGTCGGGCGCGCGCCCTGCGGGTATCGCCGTGCCTGCGCCTCGATCTCCCCGGCCATGTCCGCGCAATTCACTTCCGAGGTGATCGACGGAGGAAGCCCATGGTCCAGGGCCATGCTGATCAGGTGCGCGAGCCGGTAGCCCGGATCGATCGACAACGCCCGCTCGATCGCGACGCGCGCCAGCGAACCATCCCCGGACCCGAATGAGGTGAACGCCAGCAGCGAGAGCGGGGCAGCGGCGAACTCCGGCGGCACCCTGCGCGCGATCTGGCCCCACAACCGGACGTGCGTCTCCTGGTCGTACCTTCCGATGAAGGTCATCGCGGCGTCGCGAACGAAGATGGCGGTCAGGCGGACGCCGAGCCAGGCGACGTCATCGGCGTCCAGTTCTTGCTCCGCCTGGGCGCATTCCAGGGCGGCGGCGATCAGGTCGGCGCCCTCGTGGTACCAGTCGTGATCGGCATCCAGCAGGCTTCGGACGCGGGCACAGGCGGCGCGGGTCGCAGCGTTCACCCGGTCCCGGTCCGGCCCCTCGACGGGAGCCAGTGTGTCGGCCAGCGCGGCGCGGTCCGGGCGTGCCACGAACCCGGCGAACACTGCGGTTGCAACTGCCGCGCTTGCGGTCGGCTCGTACGGGACGCCCTCAGACGGGCAGCACCCCGCCTCCGTGCACGTGTAGGACCAGTAGCGGCCCTCGTCTGCGCGCGACGCGTCCACGATCTCGATCCCGGCTGCCTTCAACGCGTCGGTGACGGCGTCGATGGTGGGCGTGACCTGGGCGCCGGTGCCGTATCCGATCAGCATCACCTGCCGTGCCATGTTGCGGGTGAGGATGCCGGTCAGGTGCCGTGCCAGGCGCGCCGCGTCGGCCTGGTCGGAGGGCAGGTCGAAGCGCACCGTTCCGCCGACAGTGCGGTTTTCGGTGTCGAGCACGGTCGCCACGAGGCTCGATTCCGGGTGGAAGCCGAGCAGGTAGGGCACCACGGCGATGAGATCGGCGGGTGAGGACAGCCGTATGGTCGGGATGGTGGTCATGAGGAACCTCCAGACATGACGAAGCCCTCGGCGGGACGCCGAGGGCCGGTAAGGGCAGGACAGGAGGGGATTTCAGCAGCGCTCGACCCGCACCCCGCCACGCGGGCCGAGGAAGATCCGCCGGTCGGGGTGGTCGAGAGCATCGCGAGAGCCGTACAGGCTGATCTCGCAGTCATCGCCCACGCAGGGCGTGAGCACCTCGGCAGGATCCCGGTCGATGAACGCGAAGCGGGAACGCCGCCAGTAGCCGTGCCGGTGCCGATCGGCCAGCTTGGCCCGGGCATCGGCCAGGGAGGAGAACTCCTCCAGGTCACCGGGTTCCGGCGGACTGTATCCATTGCCGCCGTGCCAGAGCCCGAACCAGACCGCCATGATCTCTCCTTCCGATGAGCCGGTCAGGGAGCGCGCCGCGCAGCCGGGAGCGGAGCCGCGCGGCGCGCCGCCTCACCGGCCTAGGAAAGGGGGTTCGGTTTCAGCGGGACGGGCAGCCGGGCGAGACGTGGTCATCGCTGCCGCAGTAGCCGCACCATCCGTCCATGGCGTACACCGACAGTTCCTCGGCGTACTCATCACGCCAGACCAGCTGTGCTGGCGTGTAGTCGGCGAAGTATTCGGCGTCGGTGTCGCCCTCTCCTACGGTGAGGAAGCACAGCACCGTACGTGCCGCGCCGACCAATTCACCGGTGGTCAGGTCCGTGCCAACGGACGAGCAGACGTCGGACGCGGCGAAGATCGTTCGACCGGATCGGGACAGCCGGTACCGCCAGCGGATCCGGCCCTCATCGGTCCGTCCGGCGGCTTCCAGCTCCAGCAGGTGATCGGTGTCGATCGGCCAGGCGGGCATCAGCCGGGAGCTGATGATCCATCCGGCAGGCAGAGCGAGGGCATGCGTCATCGCCATGGCGACTCCAAAGGTGTGAGTGAGATGGGACGGTCGGCGTTACCAGGCGCGGCGCTCCAGATGATGCGATCGCACGGTGGTACTGGTCGCGTGGATCTCGCAGTCGCGGAAGTCCAGCGCGTCGACGAAGCAGCGGGAACAGCGGACCAACCGCATGCTCGCGCCGGATGACCGGTTGGTGTGCGTGGCGTCGATCCACAGAAGCGTCTGACACAGGCAGCCGAGACAGGTGATCATCTCAGCGTCCTTGGGCATCGGCGTGAGCGTGGCCGTCACCCCGTACTCGGATTCCCCGGACGGGTCAGCAGCCGGAATCAACGACGTGGTGTCCGCCCGCACCGCACCGATCGCGATCACTCGCATCACCCGGCCACCGGTGAACACGGTCAGGTCTCCCACGGTCCATTTCGGACCGGCGGCAGGATTCACCTCCACAGAAACGCTCCTCTCACAGCGGGTTGTCCGTCCGGGACTGCCTGCTGGTACTGCCCGAACGGGATCGCGGACGCGCACGAGATCTCAGCGCGCGGGAACACTTCGCTCAGGGCAGCCAGACGGCCTGAACGCTGGCCTGGAATCCACCCACGGGCGGAGGCAGCGGCACCGAGCGATAATCGGTATCGATACGCGCTTCCGCGCGCAGAAAGCCGCGAAAGCGTTCGCGCACAGGCTGAAACGTTAGCGACGCTTCAGCGAAGCGAACCGATCTCATTTAAATACGGTGGCCGGAACGGCCGAACCGTCCGCACTCGGCGACATTTTCCTTCGTTTCGAGACACCGGCGAACAGTCGCCGTTCCGGCCACTTTAGCTGTTCACGGCGTAAGCGATCTAGGCCAGATAGCAGCAGGTGAAAGCGTTGCAGCACCGTTCGCATCGGTCGCGTACCGGCGAATTTCACTCTCGTATAAATACGGGCCGTGCGGCCGTCCAACCGTCCGGAGACTTTCGAGATTCCTCCCCGCCGGATTTCCGCAAGAGCAGGAAACGCCACCATAGGAAAGGAGCATAGAGAAAGGGCCCCAGAGCAGCCCCTGGAACCCTTTCTCGCGACCTTTCGTCAGTCGCCCACGATTTCGGCGCTGCTGTGAGCCATCGCGCTTCTGGCGTCGTCAAGGCACTCCGACAGTTCCCGCCACTCCGCCCGCGCCGCGTCGCGCACCCGGATCACGTTGCGGCGGGAGCCGTACGCTCCGCCGTGAACCTCCTGAGCGACGGACGCGAGGATGCCCGCACGACCGAGATCATCGGCCTGAGATGCCATCTGGTAGACCCGTGCCAGAGTCGGGAAGTCCCGACCGTCGCCGAATGCCTGGCGGAAGATGGCGGCGCCGTTCTGTGCCACGCAAAACGCCACGGCTGCGCCTGTGACGTGCTCAGCGCACGGAACGCCGCGCATGACCTGAGCGCCAGGCACGGCGTCGATCTCTTCCGGCGGGACATCGACCCGGTAGCCGTTCCGCGCCGCCGCGTCCCGCACCGCCCACCGCCGCAGGGTCGTGCGCGTAATGATCATCTCGCCGCCATCGCGCCGGACGTAGACCCACGCGGGTTCGGCGGCCGTGTTCTCGAATGCCGTCCGGCACGATGTGATGATGTCCCGCAGACGCTGGGCGAACAGAAGGACGGCGTCCTGTGTGACGTCGTCCGACACGTCGTCCGTTCCGTACGGCGCGTGCCCCTGTTTGACGACGGTCGCGCTCCCGTCCATTCGCTTACGGGACCGCGTCGCGTCGACCGTACGGCAATAGCCGCGCGCCAGCTTCTGAATCTCCGTCCAGTCGTCCCCAGTCACGCGCGCCATGTCTTCCGGCGTGAGGTTTACGCCAGGGACATTCGCCGGTACGGACTTGCCGATGGCTCCCTTTGACATATTGCTCCGATCTCCCGAGGTTGCACGACGCGCAACCCCCTTTCTTCCGTCAACTCAATTGAATCGCGAAAGGCGGATCGCCGCAATTAGATTCAAGCAAAGAATGATACATTTCCCCAGGTCGGAAGCTTGACGGAACGGCGAAACCGGGACCCGAGAATGCCGAACCGAATAATGCCGATTCCATTCGAAGGTGGCACGGGAGATTTCAAAACGAGAAAATGAATGAGATTTGCAGTCGACAATAAATCACAGGATCCGCGCCGCCCCTTTTAGAGTGCGGTACTCCCGCAGGCCAGTCGGGGTTCACCGCGGAGGGCCATGCCCCCGCTCACCTGGCTATACGCGCCCGCCGGGCCTTCCCACTTAAAGCACGTCGACGCACGCGCCGGCGCACAGGCAGGTGCCTGAGCACGCTGCGAGCGGCCCTCGCAGGGCTACCGCGCCTCACCGAGGAGGATGCGCTGCCAGAGCTGCTCCACTTCCACCGCTCGCAGCCACTCGGTCTCACGCACGACGACACCTTTCTCCCCCCGTACGGAACGCCTTATGAATCGCAATCCGCCAGCCTGGCACAGCTCATAGATGGTCGCCCTGCACTCGCACGTGTGGAGGCGGACCCTGACTCTGTTCGCCCGTTGGGCTGGAACCATCCATGCCAATTTCTCGTGCACCTTCTGAAGAGGCGCCACATGAATGCCATGAAACTGCGCGAGCAAGTCCATATTGTCCTCCACAAGCTCGCCGATATTCCGTCACAGCAAGTAGAGGCCTTCAGCCGGCAGGTGGTCAGGATGACATCAAGGGACAGGAGCGGACACGAACGCACTTGTGTGCCGGTCCTCCTCAATGGGATGGTGTCGCCCATGACCAAGAGAATCGAGACCTTTTTCCAGCGGTGAACGTGGCCGACGAGCGCTGGGCGCTCGACCACCGACCCTCCCTGTTCGATCACGCCTCCCGGCTCCACGTGCCGACGCCCGACCTGCCGCCTCCCGACAGTGGCTGCCTCTGTCCCGACGGGGACGACGAGCCTGATGAGTGGCGACCCGCCTCCACGTCCTTCTCGCTCAAGAACCTCCTCACCGCGCTGGAAGCGTTCTGCACCAACCCAGACCGCTCCCTCGCCGCGCTCCACGACGGCATCCGCAACCTGAGAGCACCCCTGTGGGTGCTCGATCATCTGAAACCGGACGACCTGTCCTGGCTTTCCCACGATCTCGCCCGCGAGACGGGAACCTGGCTGACGCGCCACGGCACCCACCACCTCCCCACCAGAGTGGGCCTGCACCTGCTGGCCGGCAGAGCCACTCCGCAGGACGCCGAGCTCATCCGGACCCTCGGCCTGCTGCCCTGCCTCGGCCCCACGGCGGTGAACGTCCTGGAGACGATCCCCCGAGTGACGGCCGACCTGATCTGGCTGGCCGATCGGGCATCACCCCTTACCCACACCCGGGCCATAGCGGCGATGTGCCGCATCGGTGACCCGATCGCCACCGACTGGCTGCTCCGCCACGCCACTGACCGCCATGATCCGACGGGAAGCGACGCCATACAGATCGCCGAGGCGGTGTCCTTGGCGGACGTCCTGAAGTTGGCCGCCGCGCTCGACAGCGAGACCATCCTCACCGCCGCCCGGCTTCTTCAGGGGCTGTGCTCCCCCGACGGCTACCCGGCCCGGCCAGACGAATACCCCGACGCGTGCCAGGCGATCTCGGCTTTCTCGGTACACGCCGCCGAGGCAAGGCCGGAGCTCGACCTGCTCGCCGCACTCGTCACCCTCGCCGAGGAACTGCGTTCCGGCCCCGCCGCCCTCCTCCCCTGGCCAGCCGGAGAGCCCGCAGCCACACTCGCCCAGCTGGACCATGAGATCGCCTCCCCGCGCTGGGCGCCGGTGCTGTCGGAAGTGCGGCGTTCCACCGATCGGATGACCCGCTGGCGGGCAGGCTGGGCGAGCCGCGCCATCGCCAGGCCGTTCCCTGACTCGGCCTGGCAGGGCGAGGGAGCGCACGACCGGCTGGCCATCCGTGTCGCCGTCCTCGATCCCGTCCGGTCCGCTCCGGTCGAGACCCGGCTGCTGGTGAACGACCGGCCGGTGATCGCGGACGCGTTCCGCAAAGGCCGGCCGTACCAGCCGGAGGACCTGATCAGCACTCTGGAGGCCACCGACCGGCCGCACGAGGTACGGCTGGCCGAGGCGTACTGCACTGAGGGCTGCTGCGGAGCCCTCTACGTCACCATCGTGCGTGACGGCGACACCGTCGTCTGGCGCGACTGGCGCGATCCCGACGGAACGGTCACGCTGCCCCCGTTCCACTTCCAGGCGGAGCAGTACGCCGCGGCGATCGCTCAGGCCGGACGCGACCACGGGTGGGAGTGGCCTGCCCGCAGCCTGGCCCGCGAGTTCGACCGGCGGCTACGTGACGACCCGGAACCGCTCGCGGCCTGGCAGTGTGATCTCGTTCGCGTGTCCGCGCACAACGAGGAGCAGGACAGGATCAGACTGTTCTTCTGGTATCCACGCCACCCTTCATCGCGGGATGGCGACGATCCGTGGCTCCAGTTCGAATGGGTCATCCCGATCGACGACACCGACCTCGACGCCCAGGTCGCTCACCTGACCGACCGACTCCGCCGCACCGATCCCAAAACCCATGCCAGGGTCGTCGGCGGCTCGCGAGAGTACGCCGAACGCCTCGGCTTCCCCTGGCCGTACTGACCAGTCGATCGCTGGGTCCGGTCCGGCTCTCATCAGACGAACCGGACCCCGCTGCCCCTACTCCGCAGGATCCTGCGATCGGCCGTTGCGGCGCATGGCGCGGCGTTGCTGGGCGTACAGCGCGGCCGATACCAGTGCCCCGATAAGAAGGATGACGACGGCGAGCGCGTACACAGGCAGGTAGCGGGTGTCGAACATCGACCAACTGCTGTCGACTTCACGCGCGTTGATGCCGAGAAACGCGAGGATCAGGCCGACAGGCACAGCGACCGTGGACACGAAACCAATGGCTACAGTCCAGCGCAGCCGCCGGTCTTCGTCCGCGCGGCGTTCCTGGCTTTCGATCGCGGTCAGCTCGGCGGCGGTGGCCCGCTCAAGCCGGCGCAGCATCCGGGCCACCGTCTCGGCCTTGGCCACCAACCCCATCGCCTCGTACAAGGCGTCGTGGTAGCCGACCACGCGCAGCGAGGGTACAAGCAGGCCGAGGTCCGCCGTCGCTTCGACGCTGTAGCTCAGGTCCAGCTCCATGTTTCCGAGCTTGCCGCTCAGGCTCTCCAGGGTCTTGCGCCGCATCTGTGTGCCCTGGTGCGTCCGATCGCCGGCGCGGAACGTGGACACCGCGGAGTAGGCCGCCGCCCGGATCTCGCGTAATCGTGCCGCGCTGGCCACGCCCTGGACCGCGGACAGGAAGACGGTGTTCTCCACGTAATCCTGCTGGCCGCCCAAGACGCTGACGTACGGTCCCACCGCGGCCACCGCTTCCGGTCTCCGGTTCAGCTCCACCGGATAGGTGATCGCGCTGAACTCCTTCCGGTACGGCAAGTCGCTGCGGTAGATGACCCGCTGGACGATGTCGTCATATTTGGCGGCGGACATTTTCGGTCCGAAGGCGATCTGGTGCCGCTCGGGCAGGAACGCGCCCTCCATGCCGAGTGCTTCGGCGGCCAGCGTCGTGACGCTCTGGTCTCCGACTTTCACATCGAGGTAGTAGCAGTCCTCCAGCAGGTCGATCGTGTGTGCCAGCTCGCAGCTCACATCGAGGCTGAGCACTGCGACGATCTGCCTGGACGGGACCACCAGCAGCCATAACCGGGCACCGGTCAGCACTCGGAGACGATCCCAGCGTCGGAAAGCGATCTGGTCGTGATCGAGATCGATCCGCTGGATCACCTTCGGCAACTGTGCGGCTGACCCGTTGAAGTACTCCTCCAGCCGACCGAGCCGCAGGTACTCCCCTGGCAGCGCGTGATCGGCGTCCTCGGGGAGGTGCCAGGGCGTGGCGTAGATGTTGGTCAGCCGTATGCACTCGCGCTGCGCGGGCGGGTCGAAGAGTCGTTTGCTGTTGGCTTGCCGCTTAGAACGGATGCCAGACAACGTCGCGGTCTCCCTCGCGGAGGGACCTGACCCGATGCGCGAACTCCTCGGCGATGCGGGGATCCTCGCCGACGTTCTGCATGAGCCAGGTCGTCATGGTCAGTTCACGAACGTCCCGTAGAACCGTGTAGCCCTGCCAGCGCCGCACGTCAAACCCATAGGCATTACAGAACGCCCGATACTGCTCCTCCGGCAGGCCGAAACGCTGCCTGGAGATCGATGTGGGCATGAGGTCCCACTCCCGCGGCCCACGCGCGACAACCTCGAAGTCCAGCATCACCACCTGCCCGTCGGCCCGCAGCAGGTTCCCCGTGTGCGCGTCACCGTGAATCGGCCCGTATGGCAGGGCGAATTCCAGTTCGGCATACCGCTTGACCAGCTCCCGGCACCGCGCTCGCAGAAAGTCCAAATCCTCATCCCGTACGGCTCGCGCCGCGTCCAGTCGCGGCTCCACCTGGTAGAGCGGGTCGAACTCCGGCAGCTCACAAGGCGGATCACCTGCATCGTGGAACCGGCGAAGCAACTCGGCGAGATCGGCAGGCCCAGGTGACGGCTCGTCCGGCGTGATGGCTTTCCAGAAGGAGACGGGATAGCCGTCGACGGCGATCGGCTGCGTGATCTCGGTGCACGCCTTGGCTGCGGGAACGCCGGACGCCTCCAGCCAGGAGGCGACGCATAGCTCTTTCTCCACAACCGGCAGCCGCTCCTGACCGCGCGCGATTCGCACGACGACGGGATCGGGCACGAGCTTGTAGATGGCGTTCTCGCCAAGCCGCAGCAGTTCAGCGCCTTCCGGATCCAGCCCCGCCGTACGGCACGCGGATCTCATGACATCGGTGAGCACGCCCAAGCTGAAGTCAGCCGCCATGAGATCACCCTCACCCGCAGCTGGATAACCGTCAAACTCAGCGTTGGGCTTCCCCTCGGGGCGCAGGGAAACCTCTTACCTGAACCCCGAAACCAGCTGCCATGATCGTCGTCCAACGACAGGCAGGAACACTTCCCCGCTGACATGGCCCGTCCGGTGACAGGATCGATATAGCCGCATCGCCTACTGACCTGCACACGGTCCTTCGCCATCTGCCCCACCCGCGCACCCTCGCCGTGAGCGGCCCGGCGGCCAGGCGAGCCACGGCCAAGATCGACTGCTCCCCGAATTTGTCGCCCCAACCTGATAGGACGGAGCTTTCCCCAGCCGAGGATGTCCACTGTGATGGCATATGACGAGGATCTTGAGGCGCTCAATGCCGAGACGCCGGCCGACCTGCGTGACCCGGGTGAGGTGTTCATCCCCGCCGACAGTGTTTACCGCTGGGACGCGGTGGGCGCCCACCGCGAGACCTACGCCGGGCTGCCCGTCGCCGAACCCGACGTGATCGACCACCATCACAACCCCGACCCCGCGCGCTTCGCCTGGTCGCTGTCCGACGGCGATCTTCTCCCTGAGCTGAGGGATCTGCTCCGCAGGGTCGACGGCTCTCAGATCCAGGCCCTCGTGGTGACCGGGAGCGATGCGCACAAGGCGCCCGAGGTACTCGCCGCCCACGCCCACCGGCTGCCCCGGCTGCGCTCGCTCTTCCTCGGTTTCATCGAACCGGAGTACTGCGAGATCTCCTGGATCCGGCAAGGCGACATCACCCCAGTTCTGGAGGCCTTTCCCAGGCTGGAGCGGCTCGACGTACGCGGGAGCGAGGGCCTGCTGCTACGCCCCGTACGCCACGAGCACCTCACCGTCCTCCGGTTCGAGACCGGCGGCCTGCCCGGCCACGTCGTCCGCGCCCTCTCGGCGTGCGAGCTGCCCGCGCTGGAGCACGTGGAGCTGTGGCTCGGCGTCGCCAATTACGGCGGTGACGCCACCGTGGGCGACCTGGAGGGAATCCTGTCGGGGGCGGGTCTGCCCGCGCTGCGGCGGCTCGGGCTGCGCGACAGCGAGATCCAGGACGACATGGCCGCCGCCGTGGCCACGGCACCGGTCGTCGCCCGTCTGGAGGCGCTCAGCCTCAGCATGGGCATGCTGTCCGACACCGGCGCCGAAGCGCTACTCGACGGTCAGCCCCTCACCCACCTGCGCCATCTCGACCTGCACCACCACTTCCTCAGCGAAGGCATGGCGGCGCGGATCCGGAGCGCCCTGCCCGGCGTAGACGTCGATCTCTCCGAACCTCAGCCGCGGGACGAGCGCTACGTCGCCGTCTCGGAGTGAGACCTCGCGCCCTGGAGCATGACACGGCAGGCAGGTTGGCACCTGTCCAGCACATCGTTGATCTTGCTTCCTATCCCTGACGAGCTGGGCTGCGAGCGAGGGAAGCGAGCAGTTCCTGGGTTTCCGGCATCGGTTCGACCTGGAGGCTCTGCATGTGCGCACGCAGGAGTCGCCCAGTCTGTCGCGCTTGGTCGGCACGGCCGAGCCGTACCTGGAGGCGGATGAGGCGGCACCAGGTGTCCTCGGTGTCCGGGTCGAGACGGCGGGCCTGGTCGAGGAGTTCCAGAGCCCGTTCAGCGTCGTCCCCTTCAACCACTTCGGCGAGCTGCGTGAGCGCGTCGACCTGCGCCACGATCAGTGGATAGCGCTCGTCGAGGACCCACTCCTCGCTGATCCCCGCACCGATCTCGCCACCGCACAAATCTGCTGCGCGTGTCAGGCAGGCGGTCCGGGCAGTCCGGTCCCCGGCCGTACGCGCCTGCTTGACGGCGGCGTGGAAGTCCCAGAGGTCGAAGCCGATCACCTTCAGATCAACTCGGTAGGTCTCGTCGTCACCGAGCTGGATGAACGGCTCACCGGACAGCCCGGTCGATTCCTCCAGGGCGTGCCGGAGGTGCCGCAGGAGGCTGTGGAACTCGTGCCCGAGCGGCTTGCCCGGCCACAGCGCCTCGCAGATGGCCTCCTTGGTCGCCCCCTGTGGATGCAACGCGAGGTAGACCAGCAACCACAGCTTGAGCCCCCGGATCCGCAGCGGGTGCTCCTGCTCCTTCACCCAAACGGCTGGTTTCCCGAGGACCCGCACCCACACGGGAGTGGGATGCTCCCAGCTCGAAGGCTCTGCTTCTTCCACCAAAGGCTGGCTGTCCTCACCCTGTACCCGGGCGAGCAGCCGGAGCGCAGCCGCGAGGTCCCCCCGCGTCACAT
Source organism: Microtetraspora malaysiensis (assembly GCF_050947145.1). NCBI lineage: Bacteria > Bacillati > Actinomycetota > Actinomycetes > Streptosporangiales > Streptosporangiaceae > Microtetraspora > Microtetraspora malaysiensis. Next base: position 742,081 of record NZ_CP191998.1, on the reverse strand, counting down.
GGAACAGCCCGGCCCGAACAAGTCGCGGCGCGAGCGGGCCTTCGGCGGAGCTGACGCGGTGGTCATCCCCGACATGGCAGGTCGTGCCAGGAGGCCACTCTCCAAGCATGAGCGCGCCAATCCCACACCCGCCCCCCGAGGCCAGCACCACACCGGCCCGCGAGCCGACATCCACCGTCGCCGACGCGACGAGAACCACCGCCGGCAGTACGTCCCCGGGGTCACGTTCGCGCAGCGCACCCACGTCGTCGGCCTCCCGCTCAGCCAGTAGCCGACGGCGAGTGAACCTGACTTCCTCCAGCCGGTCAACCGCCTCGTCTCTCGAAGCGGTGACCGTCAATCCCGGTACGGCCCCCAACTCCTCCACGCCGATGCCGGTCAGCAGGAGCACATCTTGCCTGCTCATGATTAGTTCAGTCCGGAGATTGCCGGCCTGCTGGAGCAGATCCAGAACGAACGCGCGGACGGCATCATCCGCGCCCGGCCCCGTCATCCCAAGGCTGAGCCCTGCCAGCGCGACGTCCACCGTCGCCCCGTGCTCTCCCGTCCCGAGCGTGACCGCTCCTGGGATCTCCAAAGCGGACGCGCTCTTCCTGATCAGCTCCGCATCCGACGGCGGCTCCGCGCCGCGCTCCCGAAAGCTCTGGCGGTACGCCCTCCGCATCGCCTCGACCGCTAGCGCGGGCGGTTCCTCCGGAACGTTCTCGGCAGCCTCCTCGATGGACGGCGAGACGCGACGGCGACGGCGCTGGAAGCGTGCCAGCGCGTAGGCGGCGGCCACGCCCGCGGCGACCGACATCGCGACCACGCTCCCGGAGGGGAGCTCAATCCCCACGCCTGTGCCCTCCTCAGAGAGCGCGCCTGACGACGGCATCGGTTTCGGCTGCGGAGTCTCGACTGGACGCGTCGTCGCGCGCTTTTCCCGAGGAAGGTCGCCGGAACCTCGGCGGAGCAGCGGAAGGCGAAGCCGCCAGCCGGGCCGGATGAGATCAGGGTTGGTGAAGACCTGTCCGTCTGCCTGGAGGTGGCCGGTGTTGAGTTTCCAGATCTTCATCCATTGCAGCGGATCGCCGAGCCTGCGTCTGGCGATCGTCCAGAGGCTGTCGCCTTGCTTGACCACATGGACAGGCCGATCGGCCAGCGCGGTCAGGGCCACCGGTGAGCTGATCCGGATCGTCTCCGGATCGCTTGCGGCCTCGTATTTCATGGCCACAGGAACGACCTGCGGTCGGGCCGGAATGCTGCTCGAACCGACGTCGATTGGCAGGACCGCTATGGCGAGCGAACCGATCAGTCCGGCCGCGACAGTCTGGAGCGGCCCGAGCAGCGGCACGTGGACCTGTACGCCGCGGACCGCCGCCCAGATCTCCACGACCAGCGCGATCGTGAAAGCCGCCCACAGCAGCCAGAGCGGACATGCCAGGACCTTGAGCAGCACCTCGTCCGGGATCGAGCTCATCAGAGCCTGGCGCACGGCCTCCCAGGTCGGAGCCTTGCGCGGGAACGGCCAACCGGCGAAGCGTACGAGCATGGCCGGCACCCCGGCCTCGACCAGCGCCAGCAGGACCGCGACCACGAGCCCGCGGACCAAACGGCCAAGCACGGCGAAAGCCTTCGTCATCTGATCACCCCGGTTGTCCCTCGCCGCGCCGCCGCGCTCGCCCTGCCCGAGACGCGAATCGAGCCCAAGCCAACGAGGCCGAGGATCTGCGTGGGCTGGACGGCGTGGACGACGATCGTGACTGTCTGGCCGGACACCTCAACCGTCGCCGTGTCCGGCGTAGCGGAGATGTAGGCCAATGCCGCCGTGCGAGCGCGACCGGCGTCCAGCCGCATCTCGGCGTTGCGTCGGTAGGCGGCCAGGTCGATCTGCTGCGCTCCCGCACGTGCGGCTTCCTGCGCCTCGTTGAGGGCACGGACCCGGGCTCCGAGCGCGAGCCCGCCGTCGACCACGATCCCGGCCAGAACGAACAGCGCCCCGAGGATCGCCACCACGAAGCCGCTCACTGCGATCTCCAATAGTCGACGGGGACAACGAAGGTCGAGGTCAACGACGTACTCCCCGGGATGTGCACCATCGCGACGTCCGACAACCTCGCGCGGCAAGTGACCGTCACGGTGACGTTCCCGCCCGGCTGGAAGGAACCGAGCCCCACACTGACGTTCCGGCTCGCGCAGGCCGCTCGGTTCGCCCCCAGCGCGCTCTCCACTGCGGATCGGGCTGCGGCGTCGGCCGCGCTCGGCGTCCGCGCGATGGAAGCGGCGCGGGCTGCCTGATGAGCCGCGTCGTTGACCTCCAGCCGGGCGGCCACGAGTCGCCCCGTTGCGACGGCGAACAGCGCCACCAGCATCAGCAACGGCGTCAGCAGCACCAGCTCGGCGGTAGCCGACCCCTTGTCGGTGCGGGTTGATAGAGATGGGCGATGCGCATCTCCCGGCTTCCCCTGGACGGCCAGCTCGCCGCCATGACATCGGTCCTGCAGACCAACCGCGCCCTGATGCACGTCCTGGAAGGCGCCCGATCGATGGATCTGCCCGGCTGGTACGTCGCAGCCGGCGCCATCGCGCAAACCGTGTGGAACAGCGTCACCGGGCGGCATCCCGAGTACGGGATCAAGGACTACGACCTGATCTACTTCGACCCCGTCGATCTGTCGTGGGAGGCAGAGGATGAGGTCATACGGAAGGGGCGGGAGATCTTCGGCGCGCTTCCCGTCGAGATCCGCAACCAGGCCCGCGTGCACCTGTGGTATGAGGACAGGTTCGGAACGCCCTGCCCTCCTTATGACTCCACCGAGGCTGGCATCGACTCCTTTCCTTGCGCCACCTGCCACCTCGGCGTACGGCTGACGCCTATCGACACCTGGCAGATCTACGCCCCGCGCGGCCTGTCCGACGTGTTCGACCTCGTGCTGCGCCCCAACCCAGTGCTCGCTCCACGGGAGGTCTACGACGCCAAGGTCACCCGCTGGGCCAAGGACTGGCCCGAGCTCACCGCTTTCCCCTGGCCCGGCATCGGTACGTGAACGCGGCGCTCTCCGCATGTGCGACCCGACTGTGCATGCCGGGCTCGCAGCAAGGGCCCATGGGGCCTGGCCAATCCTGGTCATCGGTCGCCTCCGGTGTCCGGGCGGAACCGCTCGACCGGCCCGTACGCGACCGAGCTGACCGGGAGCTTCACGAACGGCACGACCGACTGGGCGACCCCGCTGATCTCCACCCGTGCGGCGTCGGCCGTCACAGACACCGAGACACGTGGCGAGCGCAGCACCGACCCCCCGAGCAGCGACAGCAGCGACGACGCCTTGGCTCGCCCGGCCTCCGTACCCGCCTCCTCGGCACGCGCGGCGGCCAGAGCCTCCGCGGCGGTCACCTCGGCCACGTGCACGGCGTGCTGCCAGACGCCGAACTGCACGACGAGCAGGATCAGCACCATGACGAACGGAAAGATCACCGCGAGTTCCGTCGTCGCCGCTCCCCGATCTCTCATTTGAGATCGAGCGAGTCGACCTTGTTCATCACCTTCGACATCAGCACGGCACCGACGGCAACCGCGATGGCCACGAGGATGGCGACGATGACGGCGGTCTCGGTGGTGAAGCTGCCCGCATCCGGACGCCTCTCCGCCGCTTCGCGGCATCGCCTGAGGCGCTCCCGGTACGCCTCGAAGGTGATCAAGAGATAAAGCATCGGCTACCCCCTTTACTCAGAACCCCGCCAGCACGGCCGCGATGGCCGGATAGCCGAGGAAGATCAGAAAACCGGCGAACAACCCCACGGTGACGACGCTCATCCGTTCGGTCGCGGCCTGGGCGTCGGTCTCGATCTCGGCGAGCTGGTGCGCCCGCAGCGACGTGGCCTTCGCCACGAGAGAAGCGCGCACCCGAGCGCCCTCGGTCCCGGCGAGCGCGACGGAGGCGGCCAGCTCGGACAGCTCACGGATGCCGTATTCCTCGCCCATCTCCCCGAGCGCGGACCACGGCGTACGGCGTGCGGACGTGGCGGCGACCAGAGTCGCACGCAGCTGGACGAACGCCCATCCGCTGCCGCCCTGCGACGCGTCCGTGAGCGCGCCGTCCACGCCCCGCCCGCCGGCGAGCGAGATGACAACGAGGTCCAGGAACGCCGACAGCGTGTGGCGGAACTCGCGTCGCCGCTCCGCCGCCTGCGACTTGAGCGCCAGATCCGGTACGAAGAACCCCAGAGCGCCGAACAGCAGCATGTTCCACGCGGGCACCTGCCACGGCACCGCGATATCCGCCAGCACCATGACCGCGTACACGGCTGGCCCCAGCAGGGCGAAGACCAGCGCGCACCCCGCCTTTTCCCCGAGGTAGCGATCCAGGTTCTTGCCGCAGACCGCCAGGTCACGGCGTACGGCGGCGCCGGGCAGGCCTCGGGAGGTGAGCGAACGGGCCAGAGGACGACCGAGCCGGCCGGTCCATCCCTCCTCAGCGGTCTCCTCAACCGGAGAAGCGTGGTGAAGCCGGAGGAACTCCTGGGCGAGCGTGAGCCGGGCAGGCCACAGCCCGGAGGCGACGAGCACGAGGCCGAGCCCGATCCCGGCGCCAAGCAGCAGTGAGACCGCCATCAGCCCTCCAGGTTCGTGAGGATGCGCTGCGGCTCGCCGACCTGGCCGAGCCTGTGGATGAGCAGGAACGAGCCCGCGAACATCGCTCCGGCCAGGAGCAGCACCACCTGCCCGATCAGCGTGTTGTACGGCGAGAGGAAGTCGCGGTTGAACAGCATCAGCCCTCCCGCCATGACCACGGTGACGGCGATGACGGTCCGGACCGACGAGCGCGTTCGCGCCCGCGCTGCGGCCATGCGCAGCCGCATGACTGAGTGGGCGCGGGCGGCGTCGGCCAGACGGCCGAGCAGCTCGCCGAGCTGCCCCGCCTGCCGCCTGCTCGCCGTGATCAGCGCGGCGCAGACCAGATCCCCCGTCGGGTCCGCGAGGTCGTCGGCGAGCAACTTCAGCGCGTGCGGGAGCCGCTCTCCCCTGTCGACGCGCACGGCCAGCTCGGCGATCTCGGGACGGATCGGCTCCGGCACGATCGCCGCGGTGCCGATGACTGCCTGGTGCAACCCGGCGGAGGCGGCGAGGGTGTCCCTGAGCATCTCGGCCCAGGTGGCGATGGCCTCGATCTTGGCCACCTGCCTGGCGTGCTCGCGATCCGGGCCGAGCGCCCGTGGCAGGAACCACGCCGCGAGCCCGGCGAGCAGCGCGCCGACCGGCCAGCGGGTCAACGCCCCGACGACTACGGCGGCACCTGTGCAGGCGGCGAGCCGTACCAGGAGCCTCGGCTCCACCCCACGCCGGACCTCGGCCACGACCGGCCGCCGCTTGAGCCCCGATCCGATCAGCAGGATGCCGAAGCCGGCGCCCGCGCCGAGCAGCGCGGACAGCAGGACGATCGCACCGCTCACGAAGCGAGCCACCCTTCGACGTCCAGCCCGGCGGCTTCGAGATCGTCGAGCGTCTCGGTGCGCAGTGGGTGGTTGCGGGCGGCGCGGCGGTCCGGCCCCGGGCTGTAGATCTCGTTCGAGATCACGCTGATGCCGTCACAGCCGACGACCTCCCGGATGCTGGAGATCACCCGCGTGCCGTCCCGGGTGACGGCCAGGTAGACCACGAAGTGGACCGCCTCGGAGACCAGCAGCGCCGCCGCCTCGGCGGACAGGCGTTCGGGAGCCTGCGCGGCGAAGGAGGCCAGCCGGGAGAAAGCGCCCTGGCTGGAGCTCGCGTGCAACGTGCACAGGGAGCCGTCGTTTCCCTGGGTCATCGCGTTGAGCATCGGGATGCACTCGTCACCCTTGACCTCTCCGACGATGACGCGGCTCGGTGACATGCCCAGGGCGACCCGTACGAGATCGGCAAGGGTGATCTCGCCCTCCCCTTCGATGTTGGCCTTGCGCGCCTGCAACGCGAGGACGTTGCTGTGGGTGTCCTTGTCACGGTCCAAGCCGAGCTCGAAATGCTCCTCCGCCGTGATGATCCGTTCGTGGCGGGGCAGCACCGACGCCATGGCACGCAACAGCGTGGTCTTTCCTCCTCCGGTCGCCCCGACGACCACGATGTTCTTTCGCGCGCGGACGAGAGCGGTCAGGAAGTCCTGCATGGACGCTGAGAAGGTGCCGGTCCGGCGCAGCTCCGGCAAGGTCGCCGTGGGAAAGCGGTGACGGCGGATCGAGACTGCGGGATGCCGGGAGACCGCCATCGTCGCGACCAGCCGTGATCCGTCGGGCAGCTCCATGGCCAGGGTCGGGCAGCCCGGATCGAACCGGCGCTCCCCCACGCCGAGCAGCGCGGCGGCCGTACGGACCATCTCGGCCAGGTCCTCGTCGGAGTCGGCGACCGGCCCGACCTCCTCGCTGGTGCCGTCGGCGTACGTGACGTGTACGTCGTTGAAGGCGTTGGCGTTGATGTTCTCGATCCGAGTGTCGTCCAGCAGCGGCTGGAATCCCCCCAACCCGAACAGCGCGTTGTCGACGGCCCGGGCGATCCGGGCCTCCGTAGTCGGGTCGAGCGGCGGGCGCCCGGTGTCGATCGCCTTCCTGACGTGCGCGTCGAGAGCCGCCGTGATGAGCTCCTGGCCGTACTTCCGGCGCTCCTGCGGGGTCATCGGCGGTCGGCCGTACTCCTCGTCGGCGCGGGTGCGGAACGCGATCCGCTCCGCCACCTCGGCCCGGATCTGCTTGATCAGGTCGTTCATGCGCTCGGCTCCAGCTCGAAGGGCGAGGCCAGCACCGCGCCGACCTGGCGGGCTGCTCTGAGAAGGCGCGTGCGATGCCGCCGCCCCTCCAGGAACGCCTGCGCCGCCGGGTCGTGGCGGAGGTGGGCGAGAATCTTCAACCCCACCGCATCGGTGACCTCCCCAGGCGGGTACGGTCCCTGCCCGACGAGGACCAGTTCCGCGTGCGGGACGACCTGGGCCAGTCCCTCCAGGTGGACCAGGTCGGCCAGCCTGGGTTTGGCCAGGATGAGAAGCCTGTCCATGGAGTTCGCAAGCTCCATGGACGGCCCGTTCAGCCGACCCAGATCGGCGAGGAGCGACACGCTGCGTGGAAGCCGCCGCACGACCTCGGGCAGCGTGGCGGCGAGGGCCGTGAGAGCGGCCTGCGCCTGACCCGGCCCCACCGGCGCGGGGATCACCTTCACGCCCGTCGGCAAGGTCTGCGCGTGCCGGAACAGCAGCTCCGGGTCTCGGTCCCTGCGGATCTCGGTAGCGAGAGAGGCGATTCCTGGGTCGGGCTGCAACCGGAAACATCCGGCAATGTCGCCGCCCGACGCGTCGAGTTCCGCAAGGAGAACGGGAAGACCGGCCGGCCACGCGGTGGCCAGAGCGAGCGCGAACGTGGTCACGCCGGGCGAGCCCTTCACCGAGGCCAGGCCGATCGCCGTCACGGCTCCTCCGGAGAGATCTGCATCAGCGTGACTAGCCCCTGCGCGACGGGCGCGGCGATGGCCTGCGCGTCACTTCTCGACAGCAGCAACGTGACAACGGCTGGGTTCTGCGGCTGCTCCGCGTGCTCCACCTTGGTAACCACGGCGGACACCGCCCTCGACACGATGCCGTCGTCCGCTCCGGCACCGGCGCCGGGAATCGGCGATATAGCGACTCGGTTGCCGGGCGCGAGATCCGGCGGATATTGCCCGGGTTTCACCGCGACGCCGATTAGGGCCAGGCCTCGTCTCGGATACCTCGGATCGCCGACGTGGCGTCTAGCGAGCAGGGCGCCCGCGGCCAGAGGAATAGTGACCTGGCGCCCCACTATCGTCCGCGCCTCGCTCGCCGGGACGAGATCGGCGTCGATGCTCCCCTTGACCACGCGTAGATCCGCCGGGACCAGCGTGTGCCCCGCCTGGAGATCACGCTGGACCGCAAGCGCGCCGTCCACACCCTGGTTCCTGAGCGTGACCGCGGCCGACGCGAAAGCGCAGGCCAGCACCACGATGCCGCCGAGAAGCATCCTCCCGGCACTGCGCCGCCTCCTCGGCGCTCCCGTTTTCGGGCGCGTCTGAGCCGCAGCCATCCTGACCAAGCCGTCCCCCTCTTCAGTTCTCCGTGTCAACCGGTGACGATCGCCTGGCTCTCGGCCACGCGGAAGCTCGCGCTCGACGTGGTCGACAACGGCGGCAGCGTGCCGCTCTCTCCGGAGGCAGACCAGGTCACGCGCCAGGTGATCGTCGCGGTCACGCGGTATCCGTCGTCCCTGCCGCTGGATCTCAGGTAGGTGTGACCACAGGTCGGGGAGGATTTCCGCGGATCGTCCCTGCCGTCGCGATATGGGGTCCCCGGCCCCTTGCAAATCACGGTGGCCCCGTCGCCCATGGTCCAGCTGACGCTCACGGGCGTCGCCGTCGCCACAGCGGTGATCCCGCCGGCCGTCGCGGTCGCGGTGTACGGACGCCAGGTCTGGCGAGCGACCGCGAGCCAGATGGGCAGGCGGACCAGCTGGAGGTCCTCAGCCTTCGGCGATGAGCCGATCGCCGGGGCGGGAAGCCGGAAGCGGTCCCGAGCCATCAGGGCGACCATCACCGGCGTGACCGCCGGACTCTCGTCTCCGGGGTCACCCTTCGGTGCTCCCCCATCGCGGACGAGCATGCCCGGTTGTCCAGGACAGGTGACCAGCGCCCACCGGCCGCTGCCCGATGCACCGGGTGGGGCCTCCGCGGGCTCCGACGTACATCCGGGCCTCTTGCCGCCGACGACCGGAGCGACGGCGGGCTTGTCCGTGCGGGGCTGCGGTCTGCTGTTCCACCAGCGTCGGGCCTCCGCGACACACCCTGGACCACCACTGGGAGCGCAGGTGATGAGGCTCCCGCCTCCACCGCCGGGCCCGGGATCGCGCAGCGCGCCATGGGCCGCGCAGATAAGCGCGGACGCGAGGATGACATGCATCAACACGTTCCGACCTCCCTGACGACAAAGGAGGTCACGTACCAGGCTCCCTTGCGAAGGACCAGGCCCGCGGTGGTGCGGTGACGGCCGCCCGGATCGACGTCCTCCACGCGACGGCCGTCCTTGCCGTAGATCAGAAACTTGGTGTCGTCGACGCAGTCGCTGACGGTCGCCTTCGTCGGGCCGCTTGCCGGTTTGAGAGCCGTGATCCGGGGGCGCAGCTCCGGCTCCCCCTTGACGACCTGTTCCTTCTGGTAGGCGACGTAGAGGCCATGGCGCAGGACCTTCTCGGCGTCGCCGATCGCGTGGTCGGCAATCGCTGGATCATTCCAGTCAGAGGTGCTCGCGGCGTGGCGGAAGTTCTGCCACATGCCGTAGTACGCCGCGAGCACGGCCTCTTTGGTCGACACCCGCGGATCGATCGACGCGGTCACGCTCGGCGGGGCTATTGCCTTCTCGCCGGCTTCGCTGCCGGGTTCAGTGGACTGGCATGCGGGAACGGCGAAAATCGCTCCTGACAATAGGAGCCCCAAAAGAAGCTTTCGCCGCCACATGACATGTCCTCGCAGCACAAGTAGGGGGTAACCGCGCGGATGAAACACGGTAATGCGCTGCGATGACTAAATCCAGCAACCGAATGCAACCAGCACAGAAAAACGGGCTTTTATCGCCCGAAATTATTCGCGCATGTCACGACAGATGCGTGTAATCGGCTGGGTAAAAAGTGCGCGGCAGGAGTTTCCCCCCTCCTGCCGCGCGATCCGGCGAGCTCTGCCCGGCCTGCGCACCGGGCCTACGGATCGGCCGAAAGCGACCGCCGGAGCTCGCCGGAGTCCTCGGGGCCGACGACGCTTCTCGTCGTCGACGTCCAGTCCAACCGGACCCCTTTCAGATAGGCCAGGCCTGCACCTCCCGGTCGAGGTTCCGCATGCGTGCCTGGTACAGCGGAGCGATCAGGCGGGCGGCGCCGACGGGATCGGCGGCCGGGTGCAGCTGCCAGCTCCGGTCCTGTCCAGCCCACCGGTACACGCGCAAGAGCCCGGTCCAGACGACAAGCCCGGGAGCGAGACTGAGCATCGGATTGCCAGAGTTCAGCCGGAAGACGTCCCTGTCCTCCGTGAGGATCTCGACGGCCTTCAGCTCCCGCCGGAGGTCCTCGACGGCCTCGTCTTTCATCGGGACACCTCCGCCGTGCGAACGCTCCCCGAGCGGGAGACCGGCCTGGCCCTGAAGTGATGCTCGATCGCCCATGCCTGGCGCCCAAGTCGGCACAACGCGATGTGCAGTGCGGCGAGGTCCCGCGTCCTGGACATTGCCCAGAAGCCGCCGGTGTGCCGGCCGGACCAGACGGTCCATGAGGTCAGGCGAGCCGTGAGAAGCCGGGCGGCTTCTCTTGCGTTCGTCTCGTCCATATCGACGTCCTCGCATTGCCGGAAATCGGGTCAGTCCCAGTAGAGGGCCTGCGTACCGGCCTCGGGAGGATGACAATGAGGAGCACCGACGGACACGGAGCGTGTTCGAGCGAGTGCGGAGGTCAATATGGCCGATTCACCCCAGTGGGCGAAGCGAATTCGTACCGAGCGCAAGGCGCAGCTGTGGGACGTCCACACCATGGCGCGTCGCCTGCGTGCCGCCGCCGGCGACGACGGCAGTGATCTCCCAGACCACGAGGCGCTCGTACGGTCCATCCGCCGCTGGGAGTCCGGACGGATCAGCACGCTGAGCGAGCGGTACCGGCTGCTGTTCTGCCGCGTGCTGGGACTGGGTGAAGAAGCCCTTTTCGCCGACGCGACGGAGATCTCGGCGCAGGATCCCCCGACCGCGAACATGTCAGCCCCTGCCGACCCTCATGACCTGAGCGCGATGACCGCCTTCCGAGGAGCCGACCGACAGGTCGGGGGCGGTCACCTCTACGCCACGGTGGTCGGATATCTGGAGCGTGACGTCGCGCCGCGCCTGTTCGGAGGCTCCGAGGGACCATCGGCGTTCGTCTCAGCCGCCGCGCTCACCGAGATGGCGGGGTGGATGGCGCACGACGTCGGCCAGGACGCCACCGCGGACCTGCACTTCTCCCGAGCGCTCGACCTCGCGGGCATCGGAGGAGACCGCCAGCTCGAAGCCCACGTCCTCGGCAGCATGAGCCACCTCGCCGAGCACCGCGGGCACGCGGACAGCGCCATACGGCTGGCCCGCAGGGGAACGGAGATGCTGGCCGCCACGCGCACCTCGGCTCCCGCCATGGAATCGCGCCTGCTGACCATGGCCGCCCGGAGCTTCGCCGCTTTGGGCGACTCAGCAGAGTCTGCGCGCCTACTACTCCAGGCAGAAGGCATTCTGGACGGCGAGCCGACGAGCGCGCTGTCGCCCTGGGTCGGCCCCTTCGACGAAGGCTCGCTGGCGCTCGACGCGGCGCGCTCCATGCTCGCGCTCGGACAGCTGCGCGAGGCACGCCGGCAGGCCGATCGAGCGGTGGCCTTGCGATCAGGAAACCGGACACGCAGCCGAGCGCTGGGGCGGCTGCTCCTTGCGAAGGTGTTGCTGGCCGAAAGCCAGGTCGGGGAAGCGTGTCACGTGGTGATGAGCGTGGTCGAGGACACGCGCTCTCTGGGCTCGCTGGTCGTCACTCGCCAATTGGCCGATCTCCACGGGCTACTTGAGGCGTACCGTGAAGAGGAGATCGTCGCCGAGGCCCTCACTGTGCTGGCCGAAGCCCTGGAGGAACGGCGCTGGCTGTACCGATGGGGAGGTTCTGAACGTGGACCCCGAAGCCCCGCTCTATGAGCGCGACCCGGTGGCCTGGAACGCCTACCTCGCCGAAGGCAACGCCAAGCAAGCCCGCAAGCGCGTCGGTGCCGACGTCCTGATCCGCGACGAGCAGGGCCGGATCCTGCTCGTCGATCCGAAGTACAAGCCGGATTGGGACCTACCCGGAGGCATGGCCGAAGCCAACGAGTCCCCTGCGGCCGCCGCCCGCCGCGAGATCAAGGAAGAGCTCGGGCTCGACCTGGAGATCGGCCACCTGCTCGTCGTCGACTGGGTCTCCCCCCACGGCCCCTGGGACGACTCACTCATGTTTATTTTCGATGGCGGGATCGTCACAGGCCCGCTAGAGACCTACTTCAGGACTACGGACGAGGAACTGTCCGAGATCCGCTTCTGCACGGCCTCAGAGGCAGAAAGTCTTCTGCGACCATACGTATGGAATCGATTGCACTCAGCCCTCAGAACACTTCAAGGCGGCCGGGCCGCTTACCGCGAGAACGGCGAATGACCTGCCGCCGCACCCTACGCTTTCCGGAGGCGATCACCTCTTACTGAGCTCGCGTATGGCTGCTCGAAGCTGACTGTCGTCCGGTAGGTGCGATTTCGCGAACTCCGAGGCAGGAGGCAGGACGACCGGATGGAATTCGAAGGACGGATCGCCTCCTTCTAAAATCCGCTCCACCTGCGGCTTTCTCCCCTCATACCCGTCCCGAAAGCGGGGATTGCGGACGTAAATCGAGATGATCTTGTTGCCGCACCAGCCGTCCACACGGAACAGCGCATCGGCAAGCGGGTGAGCCCGTACGTCCAAGCCTGCAGCGCGAAGCCGAACTACGGCATAGGCCTCCCTGAGGAAGGAGTAGTAGAAGTTGCCAACACGCCACCGCATGGCCGCTCTAGCCTCCTGACGGCCCCAGCCGTCCCGGACGGTCGCCTCGACCTCACGCTTGGCCGGCTCCATGAGCATGACATTCGCCCGTTCATCCTCCTGGAAGAAGCGGTAGATATCACCCCATCGAGGAAAGGTTCCGATTGCCTCCAAGGCGTAGTGGAAGACGTGAGTGAATGCGAAATCCGGGTTCCACTTGTCGATCCGCTCGATCTCTTTGGCTTTGTCCCCCTTGATCTCGTCGAGGGCGTGATCGCTGATGTTCCTAGGAAGCGCCCGGGTGATGTCATCGACGGTCAGCTCGTAGAGGATCCGCGTCTTGTGCGCCATAACGTGCTCGACAACGTGCCGCCTCCTGCGACTCGTCTCCCATTGCCGGAACCGGCGACGGGCATCTGGAGCGCGACAGAAGAGTTGAACGACCTCATCGGCATCGGTGATCAGTGTCATGTGGCCCTCGGCACGGTTGGAGGCTTCCTAGATCACTGCCTCGAACCATACGCCACAAGGCCGACATTTCGTTAAATGGGCGTTTTGCCAGGTCGGATAACTTCTCTGATCATGGAAGCCGCCGTCAGAGGGTCTTCGTGCTCCCAAATACGGATCACTCGCCAACCAGCCTCCCGGAGCAGTCGGTCAGTCTCCAGGTCCCGCTCACGGTTACGCCGGACCTTCTCAGCCCAGAACTCGGGATTGGTGGCAGAGACGGTGTGATGGGTCGGACAGCCGTGCCAGAAGCAGCCATCCATGAAGACGGCAACCTTCGCCTTGGTGAATACAAGATCCGCGGTGCGGCGGACCGACCTGAGGGGACGATATGAAACCCTGTAACGCAAGCCCAGCGCATGGACGGCGCGGCGAAGAGCCAACTCAGGCTTGGTGTCCTTGCCCTTGTTTGACCGCATGCTCGCTCTGGTGGCCTCGCTCGAGGCCCATGACTCCACCGGTCTGGCCACAGAGGCAACCGTAAGCCCTAGGCCGGCATCCTCAGGTGCGGGGCCCCGCTCCCGCTACGAACAGCTGCTCGATTTTGTCGCCCCGCCGGTGTTAGCTATCCCTGGGCTAGCGCCCGTACCCCCTGCTGCTACTTCACCTTGGGCCTCAGGGGCAAACCAGGAGGACTGCTACCCCTATAGTTACGGGACTATAGGTCTGCGGGGAGGCGTTGATGACAAGGGTGATCCGCACGATCGACCTGTTCGCAGGAGCAGGCGGCCTTGCTCAAGGCTTCAAGCAGGCCAACCTTGGCTTCGAGCCGGTCTTCGCCGTGGAAGTCGATCCAGCAGCCGCACGAACCTTCAAGCGCAACTTCGACTGCCGCGTCCATGACGGACCGATCGAGCAGGTCGATGACTACCCCGAAGCTGACGTGATCGTCGGAGGGCCGCCGTGCCAAGGCTTCAGCCCGCTCGGTCGGGACCGTGATGACGAAAGCCGGGCGCAACTGAACGAGCTCTGGCAGCACTACCTGACGGCGGTCCGCCAAGTTAAGCCAAAAGCATTCGTAATCGAGAACGTTCCGGAATTCCAGAAGTCGGCACAGTTCGCACGGCTCTTGCACCTCCTCGATACAGATGAGGACCTCAAGGAGTACGGCTACGCATATGGGGTGCTGAACGCCGCCGACTATGGAGTGCCCCAGCGCCGACGCAGAGGGATACTCGTAGCCATCAAGGGTCTCGAGCGTATTCCTTGGCCCCCGCCCCCGACCCACGGTTCCGAGTTGCTCGGCCAGAAACCATACGCGACGCTGCGTGATGTCATCGATGACCTCGCCCCATATCCCGAAGTCGACGACATAGCGACCCTGCCGGATGGCACTCAAGATCTCCACTTCCGGCGCAACCCGCGCCCGATGTCATTGGAGCGCTACCGGGCGATCCCGGAGGGCGGTAATCGTTTCGACCTTGCTAGGAATCGTCCTGACCTCCTTCCGCGATGCTGGGCCAACAAGCCCACAGGCACGACGGACGTGATGGGAAGGCTTTGGTGGGACCGGCCAAGCTTCACCATTCGGACCGAATTCTTCAAGCCCGAGAAGGGTCGGTACCTACACCCCACTGCGGATCGACCGATCACACATCGTGAGGCCGCGCGTCTTCAGAGTTTCCCGGATGACTTCGTGTTCGAGGGTACCAAGATCGAGGTCGCGCGCCAGATCGGTAACGCCGTACCGCCCAAGCTCGCTGAAGCCCTCGCCAATTTCGTTTATTCTTTGGCGTTCAGGCCGACCGAGGGGTCATAGCGACATATTTCGGGCACCTTATTGATCACCGGAGTGTGGCGCTTCTAGGCTTCATTTGTGGCCGACACTCTCGATCTTCAATTCCCCGACTCCGCCGGACCGATCGTCGAACCCGCGGCCCTCAGTGGACATGACCGATCCCTTGATGCAGTGGAGTCTTGGTTCCGCGCTCAATCAAAGATGGACGAGCGATTCGGAGAGGTCCTCCGTCAGTCGATCGACGAGGTTCTCGACGGACAACGGACCGGCCGATTCGACATCTATGCATCGAATGTAGCGAAAACTGAGCGAACCTACCTTGGAACCAAAGTCGAGATCGTCTGCCAAGACGAATTTCAGCTCGAACGAGGCCAGGCCATGGACTACCGGATCGCCGGTCACCAGGTTGACGCGAAGTTCTCCATGTCCTCGCAGTTCGGACAAGCGATCCCTCGTGAGGCGATAGGGCACCTCTGCCTGCTCATGTACGCGCACGATCGTCGTGGACGCTTCTCCGTTGGACTAGTTCGAGCGAAAGAAGACATCCTCAATACCGGAGCCAACCAAGACGGCAAGAGGACTGAGCTATTCCGCGTAACGGATCATGACGGGTTGTAAGCATTCACGTGATGCGCGGAACGTAACGAGATTTCGACTATCGGTAGCAGTCGGGCTGGCGTCGGGGCACGGCTTACGATTTCGAAAGGGATGGCAGGGTGAAAACCGGGCAGGCTGTCCCGCACTTCAGATCTCACCCATCGCACACCGTGATCAAGCAAGATCTCTACGTGCACCACCTGAATGCTTACGACGGGTTGTGATCTTCGGTCAGGTGTCTGCTGTGTTCGAGGCGGAGGATGACATGCGCGGCCTTGGTGATCGCGCCGATCCGCCGGGGATCGAGGCTGACCCGCCGCAGCGCCTTGAAGGTCATTTTGAGCAGGGAGTTCGCGCGTTCGGCGACGGCGTGCACGCCGCGGATGACCTGGTTGTAGGCCTTCTGCTCTTCGGTGAGTTCGGCGTTCTTGGGCTTCTTGACCGGGGTGCGGATGGCCGGGCTGAGGTTCTCATAGCCCAGGTCGGTCAGCGTGAGCAGGCCGGTCTCGGTGGCGGCCTGCTCCAGAGCTACCAAGAGCCCGTCGGCGGTTTTCGCGCAGGTGGTGTCGTGCTCGCGGCCAGGCCGGACCTCGGAGGTCCACAGCGGGAAACCCTCGGGATCGGACAGGACCTGGATGTTGCCGCCGTGGTGTTTGTGCTTGCCACTCCACCACAGGTCGGCGCCGTTGGGGCCGGGTGTGCTGATCCGGTCGGTACGGATGACCGTGCCGTCCAGGTTGAGGTGACCGGCGCCCCGCGCCTTGGCCCCCGCCAGGGCCGTGGCCAGATCGGGGGCGTCAGCGGCGAGGGCGTCGATGCCTTCGTGCAGGTAGTCGTAGGCGGTGCTGCGGCTGATGGCGTTGTCGGTGGCCAGTTGTCGTACCCGGGTGCCGTCCAGGAACCATCGCAAGACCAGCACGGCCTGCTTGAACGGGCCGAGCGCGCGAGTGCCGGCCCGCGTGCCACGTTGAGTGCGGCGGGCGGCCAGGAGCGCCGACAGGTACTCGACCGTCTCCCGCTTGATCTCCAAGGTGGCGGTGTATGTGACACTAGAAGACACGTGAAGCCTCTGGTTCTCGAAGTTGATCTGTCGCAAGACCACTTCTTACCAGGGGCTTCACTACGTTCGAGCGCCAGATCCAGCCCACTGGACCATTCGCGCCCGCCACTCGAAGATCACGCTCCGCCACGGATGCTTACGCGGAATGGCTCACTATCAGCCAGGCGGGCAGATCAAAGGTCCGATGGTTGGTGCGGGAAGGACGACTTCCGGAGAATCAGCTGCTCAGCATGCCGGAAAGCGTGCTCGAATTGATCTTCAACCGGAAGCTATCGAAGCAGGAGCGTGTCACCACGCTCTTTCGGCAGGTCCAGGGAAGAATCATCCATCGCCGCACCTTGGTCACCGTGGCGCAACAGCACGACGGCCCAAAACGCGCCCGTGACGCACGTCTGACTGTATGCGCCGACGGCATCCTCATCCTGGGTTACCGAGATGGCCATCCGGAGATAGCAAGGGATCTCGGCCTGACGGTTCCACGACAGAGTGAATGGATCAGTGCTCGCGTAGTACCGCGCCCCCCTGGTGATGAACGGCCCACCGCGCTCATTCATGGAGTTCAGTACGTTGTGGCACGCCCCGTCGAGGATTGTCATGCCATAGCACCTCGCTACGGAACCGGCGAGTAGCCACTCACTGCTACTGCAGAACCGACAGGGTTCCACCTCATCAGGAGGATACTGGTTCTGATCAAGCGGGACGCCACTGCCCTGCGCCGGACCTCGCCCGTCGCTCACGGGCAAGGAGAGGTGTCCGCGGCCAAGCCCTAGTCCTCTCAAGCTTGCGAGGCGCACCTTCAAGGTGGGCCAACCGACATAACAGCCGGCTGAGGCATCCCACCCTGGATCGCGCGCGATCGACTACGAGCGGCATCCCGGCCCTGGCGAGCTGGTGAAGGAGAAGGAACACTGCCTTGCGATGGTTCTTGAACGGCGAGGCCTTGTAGCGAGAAGGGCCAACGCGCCAAGGCGCGGTGTCTGCACACTCCCAAGGTGCTCTACCGGAAAAGCGGACTACTCCCTCTGATTTAGCTCGCGAAACATCGTCACATAGTCGGCCGCATCGCTTCGCCGATAATCCTCCCTGTAGCCCCTGATTATCACGAGCTTCAGGAAAAAGTTGGCGAGCTTATCCACAACGGCAAGGAGTGCGCAGGCCACACATATAATGGGAAGCACCCACGCAGATAGCGGCTGCGCCCCCAAGAATTCAGCCAAAGAGTAACCAGCGATTCCCGCGGGAATAGGAGTTGCCCTCTTAGCGATCTGGGCGGCTTTACGCCTCACGCCAGGTTGCCGCTTTATTCCGGGCACGATGCTTTCACGACCTTACACCAACACCCTTCTCCGACAGAGAACCATAAGTTCTCGTCGCCTCGCACCACGAGAACGAGAAATGACGCTGCAGGAAGACACCTTCGGCTTACGCCCCACCAAGCATCACATGCACGCGCATTAAATGCGCATACACATACCTGCGCCATCAACCCCAGGCAAACCGGGGCATCTAGAGCGTTAACCATAAGCCCCTTTCGACGCAAGGGGTGATCACGAATACGACTTCAACGCACAACAAATCATGCCCTATACCAAATGACATCAATAGTCATATTTTATAGCCATTCGTGTCGGTTTTGCCCGATTCGTCTCTGTCTACAACGGGAAAACTGACCTCTTCTTGACATCCACACCAACTAGCACCTACCCTGCCAAAACATGCAGCTCGCCACGGGCTGTCTGGTAATACCCCTGCCTGGATGAGCTCTCCAGCCTGAAGGCCTGGGCCTACAACTGAATCTGCGCCTACTCGTCTACTCAGAGAAGCGGAAGCGCGCAAGACTAAGAGCCAAGTTGCCCTGCTACCGAAGTGGGTGAATGACTCTGCGTTAGCGTGCCATAAACCAATTCTCAACGCTCCAAAGGTCCAAAGGGTAGCTCGCATCCCCACGAAAGGCTTCGGTGGCTCAATGGCAACTTCTTCAGGAAACTATGGACGACACCTCCACAGCAAACAATTGGAGACGCTCGAACGGTCACTCAAAGACGCTCTGGCAATCGTGCAGGCCACGCCGCGCGAAAACCTGAGGCCCCAGGACTGGCTGGAGACGGCAGCCCAAGTCGGCACGCATCTCGCCGAATCACGCGATGCTCTGGCTGAAGTTCGTCAAGACATCATCGGTGGCGCCCGCACGGCGCTCCTTCTCTACTTCCGCAGCCACCCCGGGGAAGCTCTCTCGCCGCATCAGTTGGAGGGAGTCGCGGCCATCCGTGCATGGGCGCGACGCATCCGAGAACTGCGCGAGGTCGGCTGGGGCATCGACACCCTCGGCTCAGGAGCTGGTGCCCCGTACCGCCTCACCGCGCCCCACTTGGATGAGTCCGTCGCCTCTAGCGAGGAGACCATCGAGTCCATCGGCGGTACGAACCCCGGGGAGAGACTGATCGAGTACCTCATCCACATCAGTCCGTGGCCAGCGAGCCCGCAGCAACTCGAACGAGTCGCCAAGACGCCTACGTGGCGGCAGGAAATCCGAGAGCTAGTTGATCAGGGATGGCTGATTCAGTCGCACGACGACGACTCTGAGATCCCGCCGGGCCACTACCGGCTCGCGAACCTTGAGGCCTAGCCGGCAAAGTTCCATCCAGCCCGCACGATTGTCGTACCTCTCTGGCATAAACGTCCTGCAGTAGCGATCTCTCATGTTCGTGAGGAGAGCGAATCTCAGTGGTTAGTCCAAACAAGGCTGGACACGCCGGCCTTTCCGGTTGGGCAGGCGAGGACAGCCCGGTTTCGCAAGTTGTCCTGGCACAGTCTGAAGCCTGCCTCCAGTCCTACGAGGCCAACGCCGCTCTGATCGAGGAACACGCGAACATCGAGACCTCCGTAAGGGAGGGGGGTTACGGACACCGGCAGCTGTACGAGCTGATCCAAAACGGCGCCGACGAGCTGCGGTCGAGCTCGAACGGACTCATTCATGTAGTGCTTACGGCGGACACGCTGTATTGCGCGAATCTCGGAAAACCGATCGCTCCTACGGGAGCTGGGACCATCCTGGCTTCACACCTGTCTCGTAAGCGAGGCGCGGAGATCGGCAGGTTCGGTCTTGGGTTCAAGTCCGTCCTGAGTGTCTCCGATCAGCCGCAATTCTTCAGCCGCACCGGCTCCTTCGGCTGGTCGGCAAACCGCTCTCAGGCCCGGATCCGGGAACGCGTTCCCGGATCCGGGCCCACGCCGGTACTCCGTATCGCCCATCTGCTTGATGCAGAGCAGGAACGCGCGTCGGACGAGACGCTTGAAGAACTGATGTCCTGGGCCACCACCGTGGTCAAACTTCCCCTGTCCAAGACCGACTTCGCGGATCGCCTAGCTAAGGATCTGCGGGAGTTCCCCGCTGTATTCGCAGTGTTCTCTCCACACGCCGGCCACGTGATCCTTGAAGACCGTCGAGGCATCCCCTACCGCAGGGAGATCACGGTGAGCGGCCGGGACGATCACCGGTCGCTGCGTGTCATTGAGAACGGTCGCGAGCAGGACTCCGCGGAGTGGAGGGTCTTCGAGACCAGCTTCCATCCATCCGATGAGGCATGGGCGGACGCGGGCGAATACCGCAACCGTGTCGAAGTGCCGATCGCGTGGGCCGTACCGTCCTCCAGATTGGGGGATACAGGGAAATTCTGGGCGTTCTTTCCCACGACGTACGAGACCACTCTTCGTGGTGTCCTGAACGCTGCGTGGAAGACCAATGAGGACCGTCAGCACATTCTTGAGGGCAACGCCTTCAACAGGGTCCTGATGGAGGAGGCTGCTCGACTGGTCGTCGCCTCCCTGCCAGCCCTTGCCAGTCCCGAAGACCCTGCGCTGCCACTGATACTGATGACCGCGCGCGGACGGGAGACACGTAACTGGGCAGACAAGATGCTTACCGAGCTTGTCCATGAAGAGGCCGCACGCAACCTCTCTCTGCCTGACCAGACAGGGAACTTCCGGTACCCCAGCGATATCAAGATTCATCCCAAGGACCCCAGCAAGGAAACCCACGCAGTTGACAAGCGCTGGAAGACATGGGTGGAGAGGTGGGCCGATTATCCCGGTCGCCCTATCGAATGGTGCCATCCCTCCGTCGAGAGATCGACGACGCGTCGATCCCGCGCTGACGCGCTGATGGAAACGGCAGGCACCAAGCCCAGCACCGTACAGGAGTGGCTGGAGGCCCTGGTCTCCGACGGCACCGCCGCTGCTTCCGCAGTTGCGCTGTCGATCGTGGCAGAGATGGTCGCCGAAAACCACTCCTATGCGAAGGAGGCGCTCCAGTCCGCGGTTCTGCGAACAGCAGACGGGCGAATGGTTCCGCCGCAGGGGAAGAGCGTCTTCCGACGCACCCCGATGGATCCTCCGACTGAGGACACTGTCTATGTCGACCCGGAGCTGGAGGACGATCCCGCCACTTCTCGATTCCTCGACATCCTCGGGATCCGGGAGGCAGACTCCTTCGGCCGTTTCGCCGCGGCCGTCTCCGGAGGCTTCCTCTCCTACCGAAACTCTGACTGGGATCGGCTCTGGCTACTTGCTCGACAGACTGGAGCCGAACGTGCCGTCGAGCATCTGAGTAGCCGGGGCGTGAGTTCAGATCTCAAGGTCCGTACACCCTCGGGAACGTACAAGCCGCTGAGCAAGTGCCTGCTCCCCGGTGCCGTCATCCCTTCCGGAAGCCCTGATGACGGAGACTTCGTGGTGGATGAGGACTTTCACCACGATGACATGGAGATGCTCCGCTTGCTAGGCATGTCCGATATCCCGAGCGCAAGCGTGGCCCCTTCCTCTGCCTTGTGGTTCGACGACTACCGCTCACACATGATCGAGCGGTACTACAGGACTTTGCCGGCGGACGCTCGCAGACCGCAGCAAGGCAAGATCAGGGTTACGGGCCCCGACCCTGCTGGACATCTAGGACTCCTGTTCGACCTGACGCCGGCTGCTCGGTCTCGATTCATTCAGAACCTTCCTTCTGAGGGACTGGTAACGACCTGGACGGCCTACGCCCTTACGCGTGCAGATGATGCCCCTCTGTCCGTACCGTCGCCACTGGTGTGGGTCATCGAGCAGAGCGGCAGGCTGACCACGTCGATGGGGATTCGGCCTATCTCGGACTGTGTCGGTCCAGGCCTGAAGGAACACTCCCGCGTCCTACCGGTTGCGGACATCGATCCGGGCCTTGCGCGTGCCCTCGGACTTCCCAACACCTTGGAGGGCATCAAGGGGACTCTGTGGTTGTCCCTCCTCAACCAGGCTCTCGCGAGTGAGACCCGTGTGGAGTTGGGCATCCTCTATTCGATCGCAGCGACACAGCTGAGCGCGCCCGCAAGAATCCGCTGCCAGCAAAGCGATGAGTGGATCACCTGTCCGCCGGCGAATGCGGTCGCCACCGCGGACCCCACTCAGTATCGGCGCCTAATGGCCGGTGGCCTTGCCGCGATTCTCGTGCCGGAGTCAGACGATGTAGCACTTCTCGTAGACCAGTGGGGGATGAAGACCTTCGACGAGGTCTACATCACCGAACTCCGCGCGACGCATCAGGGTCAGCCAATCTCGCTGGAGGATGTGTTCCCGCAGCTTAAATTCGAGCCGGGACGCCCCCTACGGGGCTTGTTCCTCTTGCGCTGCGACGCGTTGGAGCAGCTCGTTCGCACTCCTGCGGGCCAGACCTCGGAACCGATTGACATCGGCCGACGTGACGAGACGATCTACTGGCTTGATCGCGGCGACGATCTAGACCTGCTCCGCGAGCTGAACCACCTGCTCAAGCTGGGACTCTCGGAGGAGCGCTGCCGCCAAGTGCTCCAGCACCGAAAGGACGTCCAGCGGGACCAACAGATTGTTAAGGTTCGAGAACTATCGGACCTCCGGGACAAGCTGGTGGCCATGCTCAGTGGTGACGTTCTCCGCGAACGACTGCCACTTGGCCTGGTCGATGCCGTCGAGGCAGAGGAAGGACGGATCGACGACCGAACCATCGCCGAACTGGCACTGGCCGTGTACGGCGCCGGTGTCCTGCGGGAGTTCCGGCAAGAGCTGGAAGAGCGAGGCTTTCCTGTGCCGACCCAAATGGCCGGCAGCCATCAGGCGAGGGCGTTCGTATCTGATCTCGGCTTCCCGACCGAGTACGCCGGTTTCCGGCAGCCCAGCCTTGAGCCTGTACTCACGGTCCAAGGTCCGGTGGATTTCCCGGCCTTGCACGACTACCAGGAGCTCATGGTCGGTCGCATCCTGGAGGTTCTTCAGAGCCGACCAGCTCAGCGAGGAATGGTCAGCCTGCCCACCGGAGCGGGCAAAACACGAGTCGCCGTCGAGGCGATCATTCGGCGGCTGCGATCGCTCCCTCCTGAGGCGGTCTCCATTCCGATTCTGTGGGTGGCGCAGACAGAGGAGTTGTGCGAGCAGGCCGTACAGACCTGGCAGCTGGTGTGGCGACACACCGGTCCAGCTCAGCAGCTGACCATCAGCAGACTGTGGAGTACGAACGAAGCCGATCCTGTTGAGGAGGGGTACCACCTCGTCATCGCCACCGACGCCAAGCTGGAAAGGGCCATCGACTCCGACAGTTACGCATGGCTACGCGAAGCTCAAGCGGTCACCGTCGATGAAGCGCACGCATCAATCAGTCCGCGCTACACGCAGGTCTTGGCTGCCTTGGGCCTGACCCCGCATCGGTCTCGATGTCCTCTGATCGGACTGACCGCAACAGCCTTCCGTGGAACCAACACGGTCGAGACGGACCGCCTGGTGGCTCGTTATGGGGGGAACCGACTCGATCATCATCGGGACGGCACGGAAATTCTGGGTGCCGAACCGTACGCCACGCTGCAGCAACTGGGCGTGCTGGCTCGGGTCAAGCACGAGGAACTCCCTGGGGCCAGGCTGGATCTCAGCTCTCGGGAGCGGGACTCACTCGAAACGATGCGTCGGCTGCCCGCGTCGGCCGAGGAACGCCTCGGCCACGACACCCTTCGCAACCGCATTCTGATCGACAAGGTCCTGTCGTTGCCGGACGACTGGCCGATCCTGCTTTTTGCCACTTCGGTCAATCACGCCCAGACCATGGCGGCGCTCCTCACCCGCAAGGGGATCTCCGCCGCCGCGGTATCGAGCGACACAGACCTCGGCCAGCGCCGGCATGCGATCGAACAGTTCCGGCGGGGCAGGATTCGGGTCCTGGCCAACTACAACGTCCTGTCGCAGGGGTTCGATGCACCTGCCACACGTGCTGTGATCGTCGCCCGCCCCACTTACAGCCCCAACGTGTATCAGCAGATGATCGGCCGAGGTCTTCGTGGTCCCCTGAACGGCGGCAAAGACGAATGCCTCATCGTCAACGTGGCAGACAACATCGCCCAGTACGGCGAGGAACTCGCATTCCGTCAGTTTGAATACCTGTGGAAGAGCCGATGACCGACCAAGTTCAGTTGACGGAGCAGCAACGGCAACTCGTCGAAGAGCCTGCAACGGCTCACCTCTTGGTGACGGCTCCTGCCGGCACCGGCAAGACCCTTTCGTTGATCCGCCGCCTCGCATACCTCATCGACGAGGAGGACCTCGAGCCCTCTGAGCTTCTGGTTCTCAGCTTCTCCCGCGCAGCGGTCCGTGAGGTTCGAAACCGACTTGGCAAGTTCGGAACCACCGCCGCCCAGGTCGAGGTTCGAACGTTCGACTCCTACGCGACATGGCTGCTGTCCGAGGTCACCCCAGACGGCCCCTGGCAACGTCAGGGTTTCGACCAGCGGATCCGTGAGGCAACCCGGCTGATCAAGGAAGACCCCGACGCCGCAGAACTGACCAGTGAGATTCGACATCTCATCGTGGACGAGGTCCAGGACCTTGTCGGCGATCGTGCAGAACTTGTGAAGGCGCTTCTCGGTAACGCACTTGAAGGCTTCACCCTGCTAGGCGATCCGGCCCAGGGCATCTACGGCTTCCAGCTTGATGACCCGAAAGAACGTTTGGCAGGTGCCGCACGACTCTACGAGGAGGTGCGTAGTCGCTTCCGCGACGATCTGGTGGAGATCTCACTCGCGGGCAACTTCCGTGCTCGCGAACCTGAGGCCAAAGTTGCGCTCGCCTTCGGCGATGCACTTGGCGCGGTGGACGCGCCCTTTGCCGACGTTCAGCGCGGCCTGCGTACCGCCCTTCTGGCCGGCGACTCCCTTGGCACGCTGGACCAGGCAGCGCCTGTTCTGTCACGCATGACGACGTCGACGGCGTTGCTGTGTCGAGCCAACGATGAAGTCCTCCTGGTCTCACGACGCCTACACGAGCTTGGCGTACATCACCGTCTACAACGTTCCGCCCAGGACAAGGTCATCCCCTCGTGGATGAGCGCGCTCTACCGCGAGCTCGATTCCAAGCAGCCTGCGAAGGAGGTCGTCCTGGAGGTTCTCGGGGAGGCTGGCGCAGAGCCAGAGGAAACCTGGGAACTTCTCCAACGTATGAGTCGAAACCGTCGAAGTGAGACCCTCGACCTGACGGCCGTCCGAAAGCAGTTGGTCCGCGGGGACTTCCCTGATGAGCCCACACTGCAGTCTGCGGAGCAGATCGTCGTCTCCACCATCCACCGAGTCAAAGGCCTTGAGTTCGATCAAGTCGTCGTCGTTGACCCAGGCGATGCACCGGACGACGACCCCATCGAGCAGGCCGAGCGTGCCCGACTGATGTATGTGGCGATGACTCGCCCTCGCGACCTGCTGATACATGTGAAGCCGATCGGCAAGCTCACCGCTGGCTACCTCAGGAAGCAGAGCGACGGACGGTGGGCCGAGCTTGGCTTCAAAGCGGGCCGCCATCTCGGCATGGAGATCCGCCCCGACGATGTGAACGCGGAGGAACCTGCTGGCACGACCGGCTTCCACGACGATCCGCGCACGATCCAGAAGTACCTGGCACTGACCGTGCGAAGCGGCGACGCTGTCACGCTCGTCCAGATCCCACGATCTCCCTCGGACGAAGCCCCCAGATACGTTGTGAAGCACGCTGATCATGGCATCGGGGTGACCAGCGAATCCTTCGCCAGGGCGCTGAAGGCACTTCTACCCGGTCACGACCGCAGACTGCCCTCCAGCATCAAGGATCTTCGGGTGGACAGTGTGGAAACCGTGATCGGTCGCGAGGCCGCAGGTCTTAATGCCAGCCTCGGCTGGTCAGGTGTATGGCTGCGGCCTCGGATTACAGGGCTGGGCCGTTTCGAGTGGGGTGGAGAGCAGCCGTGAGTTTCGATAAGCACTACGCGTTCCGAAGCGAACTGGTTGCTCGGTTGGAGCAAGACCTGATCGGTCCAACCGGGTCCATCGAGGAGATGATCACAGACCCGCCTATCACCAAGTACGCGGCGGGCATCCTGTTTCCTCAGTCGCAGGACAGCGTCGCCGACGCCAACGCATTGGACGACGAGCCGGAGAGCAGGCATCCAGGCGACGCTCCTGACCCGGCCGTGACCCTGGCCAACGTGCGCTACCCGTCCTCGATGGGATTGACTTTTTCTGTCGACGTGACAGTAGCGGATTCGATCCTCGTTGAGGTGGAGGCCGCACGCTATGTGGCCGAGAGGACTGTCGAAGGACGTCGGAGCCGCACCAGAACTGTGGCGGAGGAGTCATGGCGACGCAGGAACATCGCGATAGAACCCCAAAGCATCAGGGTCTCCGTGGCAGGTACACAACGGGCAGAGCTCGCGGACAATCTGGAGCTGTTCGTTCGAGTACGGCCGGCGAGCCGTGGTGGGGTCTCCGCCATCACGCTGGCGCTCCTCAACCGGTTCCAGTCATCGAGTAACTCCGCCGACCGAGATGCGATGGCTTTCTTCCAGCCACGTATCACGGTCAGGGGATTGAATGGATGTTCTCCCTTCGTAGAGCGTCCGTCACTTGGTTTCGCGGATACGGATGGAGAACTCAACTCGTACAGACTGCTCTACCGGCATGCACCAACCTTCGCCACCGGCCACGGCTGTGCTGTGGAGTGGGAGCCTGCCGAGATCGCCATCAATGACATGACAACGGCCCCCTCTACCAGCTGGATCCGCACAACATTCGTTCCCGCCTACGATCTTCGGTTGGCAGACTCCAACCCGACGATCGATGTGGCACGGCTTGGGATGCAGCGACTTGCCACGGCCTCCGATACCGAAGTCATCTCTGCTCTCAAAGCCCTCACCTCGGGCTACCGGGACTGGATCGAGCATAGGAGTGAGCAGGTTCAGAGCATCACCGTTGACAACCTTCGGAAGACCGCCAGGGAGCACCTGGAGAGGTGTAACACGGCCTGCGATCGGATGGACGCGGGAATCGAACTCCTCTCAGACCCGGCGG
This sequence comes from Microtetraspora malaysiensis, assembly GCF_050947145.1. NCBI lineage: Bacteria > Bacillati > Actinomycetota > Actinomycetes > Streptosporangiales > Streptosporangiaceae > Microtetraspora > Microtetraspora malaysiensis. The sequence goes on along the minus strand of NZ_CP191998.1, from coordinate 715,287 downwards.
ATCCAACCCCCATGGAGGCCTTCCGGCTCGCGAATCGAGCCATGGCCATGCAGCGTGCCCGAACAGAGTGGCTGAGATCCCCGACTCGGGAGTCGACATCACCCGACGAGACCACAGGCGTCTGGCGTCCCTTCCAGATCGCCTTCATACTCCTCTCAATCCACGGGATAGCTGATCGTGGGTTGGAGGATCGCGAGGTCGCGGACGTACTGTGGTTCCCCACAGGTGGTGGAAAGACAGAGGCATACCTTGGACTGATCGCCTTCTCGACGTTCCTGAGGCGGCTCCGGGATCCGCGAAACGGCGGTGGAGTTACCGTCCTCATGCGTTACACGCTCCGTCTGCTGACTGTTCAGCAGTTCGAACGTGCTGCTCTCCTCATGTGTTGCATGGAAGGGCTGCGGCGAGACGCAGTCGGCCGTCTCGGCCAAACCGATATCTCCATTGGCATGTGGGTGGGCCGTGGATCCACGCCCAACACGTTGGACGAGGCCAAGCGCTCGCTGCGCAAGCTCGCCAAGAACGAAGAGGTCCAGGAGGAGAACCCCGTCCAGATTCGGTCATGCTGCTGGTGCGGAACCGCGCTCGACCACTACAACTACAAGGTCGTCGATGATCGGCTGGTAATAGCCTGCGGGACAACGGGCTGCGACTTCTCCGGCGGGCTTCCGATCCATGTCGTGGACGACACCATTTACGCTGCCCGCCCCACTTTGATCATCGCCACCGCGGACAAGTTCGCCGGGCTTCCCTGGAAACCGGAGATCGGCAACCTCTTTAACCACTTCAGCACCGAGCCGCCACCAGAACTGATCATCCAGGACGAGCTGCACCTCATCTCCGGACCACTGGGAACCCTGGCCGGCCTCTACGAGACAGCTGTCGATCTGATCGGTAAGCGCCCCAAGGTGGTGGCGTCAACAGCCACCATCCGCCGTGCCGTACAGCAGGGCCTCGCCCTGTTCGATCGCCGTGTGGAACAGTTCCCCCCACCAGGACTGGACGCTCGCGACTCCTACTTCTCGGTTGAGACGCCGCCCTCTCGCAAGGCGAGCAGGCTCTATGTGGGCTTGATGGCGCCGGCTACTAGCCAGACCAGTCTCATGGTGCGCACCTACGCGGCGCTTCTCCACCACGCCCAGGCGATCGAGGGAGATGCCACAGTCCGCGATGCCTATTGGACCCTTCTGGGTTACTTCAACAGCCTGCGACTTCTCGGTGGTGCCAAACTTCAGGTCCAGGACGACGTCACCGATCGCCTCGATCTCTTGAGTGAGAGCCTCGGCCAGAAGAGACGCGACATCGGGCGCGACATCGAACTGACCAGTCGAGAGCCTTCGAGCGCCATACCCGGCCATCTGCAGGACATGGCCACGCCATACCCGGATGCCCTGGGGGTGATCCTTGCCACCAATATGATCTCTGTCGGCGTCGACGTGGATCGCCTCGGCCTCATGGTGGTGATGGGACAGCCGCAGTCCACGTCCGAGTACATCCAGGCGACCAGCCGAGTTGGCCGGAAATGGCCAGGGCTTGTGGTCACACTGTTCAACTCAGCCCGATCCAGAGACCGCTCTCACTACGAAAACTTCACCGCTTACCACTCCGCCCTGTATCGACAGGTGGAGGCCACCAGCGTGACTCCGTTCTCTGCGCGGGCCCGCGACCGCGGACTGCACGCCGCCATCGTCGGCCTGGCCCGACTGATGATCCCCATGGCACGCCCGAAGGAAGCCGCCGCATTCATCGCCGACTTCGAGAACGATCTTCGTGGGATCTGCGACCAGATCCTGGCCCGCGTGGAGCGGGTAGCTGGCCAGGACGAGCGAGACCTGACCGGCAAACAGATCAACGAGATCATCGCCCAATGGCGTGAGGCCGCAGAGGCGGATCCGGCGCTCATCTACGGCACCTACCGCCAGCCCGGACTCCTGGTCGACGCCGGCCGCTGGGATGAGTCGGACGATCAAATCGCCCATTCCTTCGCGACGCTATGGAGTCTGCGTGACGTGGACGTGGAGTCGACCCTCTATCTGGCCAGGGGAACACGGTGAAGGGGAAGCCCATTGGCGGAGTACGCCGCGCCCAGCTCATCACCACCTACGGGGTCGGCTCCCTGATAGCGGTCGGGAGCGAGTCGTTCATGGTCGCAGGACTCGACCGCTGGCCTGAGCTCGGCCCCTACGACCAGACCATTCGCGAGCGCAGGCTGGAGAAGGAGTTCGGAGTGCAATGCTTCCGGCTCCCTCCTGCGGCCGACAGCGACAAGTACGGCGACGTCCCTGTCATTCGATTCCCGGAGATCCAGTCCTGCCCTGGATGTAACCGGCTCGCGAAGGCGAAGTTCTTCGGCGCCACCCGCAGTCCGGCCAAGTGCAAAGAGTGCGATCGCGAGCTGGTGCCGTCGAGGTTCGTCGTGTGCTGCACCGCGGGTCACATCGACGACTTTCCCTACTTTCGCTGGCTTCACAAGGGCGGTGGCTTCATCGGGAGTGAGACCCAGAAGCACGATCTGAAGCTGAAGGCGACCGGTCGCTCGGCTTCACTCGGCGACATCGAGATCTCGTGTTCATGCGGTGTGCGTCCCGTCACGATGGAAGGCGCCCTCAGCAAGGGCGCTCTGAAGGGCATCAGCTCGTGCACGGGAAGACGCCCCTGGTTGGGCGATATGCCGCAGGAAGACTGTGAACAGCTTCCGCGAGCGATGCAGCGTGGTGCATCTGGCGTCTGGTACTCCGACGTACGTTCCGCGCTTTCGATTCCGCCGTGGTCTGAAGGTGTCCAGAAGCTGGTGGAGCGCAACTGGAAGTCCCTACGAAAGGCCCCTGACCTTCGCGAGCGCATCGAGGAGTTGGACCTAGCAAATCATCGCCTGTTCAGCGTTGACGAGATCATTCAGGCCGTCAAGAGACGGCGCCAGGACGAGGCCGGCCACACGGACATTTCCGAAGCGGCGTTGAAGTTCGAAGAGTATCAAGCGTTGACCAGGACAACCGAAGAAAAACCCGGGAAGCAGGACTTCGTCTGCGTGCCCTGGCACGACGACTCCGCTATGACGGAACTCGCCGTCGACCAGGTGATGCGGGTCAAACGACTGCGCGAGGTTCGCGTACTCCGAGGCTTCACCCGCCTGACCGGGCCAAGTGCGGCAAACCCAAGTCAACGTGCCCCCCTCTACACCGCCGAGAATCGACCCGACTGGCTTCCCGCGATCGAAGTCATCGGAGAAGGAGTCTTCCTTCGTCTGGATACCGATCGGCTGGTCGCCTGGGAGTCACGCCCTGAGGTTCTGGCACGCGTCGCTCCCGTCGATGCCGCCTACCGAGAGCGTTTTGCACGATTCGGCCTTACCCCAGACAGGGAAATCACTCCACGCCTAGTCATGATCCATACACTCGCTCACGCGATCATCAATGAGTGGAGTCTCGACTCCGGGTATCCGACCGCCTCCTTGCGTGAACGCCTCTACGTGTCGGACAAAATGTCAGGGTTCCTCATTTACACAGCGACTAGCGACTCCGCCGGAAGCCTCGGTGGCATCGTGGCGCAAGTCGAATCCGGAAATATCACCTCCTCGATCCGTACGGCCATCGATCGAATCTCTTGGTGCTCATCCGATCCTCTATGTATCGAGTCGGACACCAGCGGGACCGACAATCTGAACCGCGCCGCCTGCCACTCATGCGTCCTACTTCCGGAGACAAGCTGCGAGGAGTTCAACACCCTCCTAGATCGCGCTTTGTTGATTAGCACACCTGATCAACAAAATTTGGGATTCTTTCAACATGAATAATCTTCATATTGGTGCGCCCCTATGGACGCACTAAAGGGGACAAGCACGAGTGTCAACCTCCCCGAAACGTAGAGACGGTCCTATTCCATCGCGGCCCTCATCAGGACCGTTGACGTTTGCCTCTTCTCGATCATCTGACGCTCGAATGTGATAGGCGGCAGACCGTCGTTGACGCTGTGCCTCCTACTTGTGTTGCAGAGTCGGTGATCCAGGTTGCGATCTTCACGCGGGCCTCGGCCCGAGTGCGGAAGCGCTGCAGGTGCACGTACTCGACCTTGAGCGTGCTTTTGAACGCCTCGGCGGCGGCGTCGTCGGCGTGCAGGTCCTGCGTGATCCGGGGCGGGCCCTAGGTGCCGCCCGATGCCTCAAACAGGCGCTTGATCTTCTCATCCAGGCTCGCCCGCCGCTGCTCATGCGCCGTCGGGCGGTCTGACCGAGCCACAGGCTCTGGCGCTGCAGTTGCGTGCACTACCGAGCCGGCGTCGCCTGGTCCAGACACGTCGCGCCGATCTCCAAGAGTCGGCCAGGTGCAGGCTGACAGCGAACGCCTCGGATGAGAGGAATGTCGATAGTCTCTGCGGTATGAGGTCTCTCGATGAACTCTTCGCCATCGCTGAAGGGCTGCGAACCGACATCTCGAACGAAGCGGTGGGCCAAGCAGAGGTCCCCGAGCGCCTTGTCGTGGTGTCCGATGGGACGGCCGCTGTTCTCCATTCCGAGGGGCTTGAGACCTACGAAAGTGGCGTGATCGCCTTCGTCAACGATTCCGGCGTCCCGTTCGTCGAGCAGGCAGATCATCTCATCGACCGTGCTGCCAGCCTCAAACCTCAAGCCGTTCTACTCGCTGGATCAGCTCTCGTTGGGCGCCCTGAGAAGGGGTTTCGCCGCATCCTAGCCGTCCAGATGTTCTCAGGGCGGCCGGAGATCCGGACGGCGTGGGTCTCCGAAATCACCGATGACGACGGCTTGATCAATTCAGTCGGCCCATGGCGGGAGACCAAGGCAGGCCCTCCGATTTGGGCCGAGGAGATCCTGTCACGAGCTGGCTGGTAGGTGGATCGCGGCGGCTCGGTCTTACCGGAGCCGTGTTAGGCCCGGGAGCCCTGGCGCTCTGAGAATGTCGCCCCTCCCCTGTACTCGGCGACCTCCGGCGGTGATGTCACGCGGCGCGGTGGCCAGCAGCTCCCGCGGCCGACAGGAGATGACCCCGCACCCGGTACACGCCCCGGCGACCTCACCGTCCGTGCCCACGTACACGGTCAGCACCCCGTCGTCGTCCTGCTCGGCGTTGAGCACCCGAAGGCTGTCCAGCCCAAGAAGGCATGTCGCAATATGATGATCCATGTGCCTGCGGTGATGAGATGGCTCGTTTTGGTCGACAAGCATGATCTCAAAGCCACAGGCACCCTCGCACCTTGATCACCAGCACGTCGCGTTGCGTTACATCAACTCGTAACATTGAGTGATCGCCTAGATACGGCATCCATCGAAGTGCGGGGAGCCAGATTCTCGCCGCTCGCTGAATCGATGCGTAGATGTACAAGCCCATCATTGAATGTCCCTAGATTTCCGCCGCGCCACCCTGATCACCAGACCAGTCAGCAGCGCCGACCAGGTCTCCCAGCCCTGAACCACGCACCATTGGTGGGACTCGCTGATCTCAGGGGCGTTCTCGTTTGGCACAGTTCGTAGAAAGTGCCTGACGGTCACATGTCCAGGCGAGCACCGGACGCGACGCGCAGGTGACGGCTCCCACCGGCCCGGGCCAGCTCCTCTGGAACTCGGCGCAGCACCAGAACATGCACGCTGTGCAGCCGCTCGGGCTCGTCTGGATCGTTCATGAGCCCTCGCCCACGAGGTACGGCCGGCACGGGTGAACACCGCACAGTTGCCCGTACCGATGCACCACCCGGCGCGCCGCAGCGACCACGTCGGAGACCGAGACGAACGTAGACCGGCCGCCCGCTGGGCGAGGTACGGCCCGAGCGCGGACAGCACCCCGCAACCGCGCAAACCTACAGCTTCCACGCCGTATCACAATCTTCAAAAGGCTTGCCTCACGCTCCCCGCGCTAAACGCAATGGCATTGCCATCCGCTTAGTCTCGTGATCTTGGAGCGGTCGCGTCGGTCGGGGGTAGCCAGCGCGCGACGTCCTCGTTGTTCGCCTCGGCACCAGGAGTGGCCGATTCGGACTCCTTCACGGAGCAGGGCTTTCCCGTTACTAAAAATGATCTTTACTTTTATGTCAGCTTTATGTCATGATCACGGCGTTTTGCCCATATCTGTTCGAAAGGTTGTGAGTGAACAGACGCCGACCAGCGTCCGGCTTATCCGTCCGGACGCGCTGCCGTGCTGCCCTGATCGCGACCCTGATGCTGCCGCTCTCGCTCATGAGCGCGCCCGCGGGCGCCCAAGCCCCAGCCCCCACACCTCTGACCCTGACCTCCGCAACGACAACACAACCGAAGGCATTTTCGGATCCGGCCCTGAAGGCCGCCTGGGACAAGGCTTCCAAGTCCGGTAAACCCGTCGAAGTGCCCGACCGCTCCACCGAGAGGATGAAGGTCTGGGCGAACCCCGACGGCAAGCATCTGCGCGCCGAGCTGCACACCCGGCCCGTACAGCTCAAGAACCCGGCGAGCGGTGCCTGGGAACCCATCGACACCCATATCGTGGCCCGCGACGGCAATCTGCAGGCGGCGCGTGTCAAGTCGCCGCTGACCTTCGGCGGGCGCGGGTCCAAGCACCTGGTGTCAGCAGAGGGAGAGCAGGGCACCAGCGGCCTGGGGGTGACCCGGGCGCTGCCGGAGCCGAAAATCTCCGGAAACACGGTCACCTACCCCGATGCCGTAGCGCCGGGGGCGGACTTGGTGGTGATCGCCCAGGGCGACGGCTTTGTCTCCCAGGTGGCTTTCCGGCGCAAGCCAGCCAGCCCGGTGACAGTGCGGCTGCCCCTCACGCTCCCCGAGGGCACCGCATTCGGTAAGAGTCCCGAAGGGTTGCCGCAGCTGCAGGACGCCAAGGGTAAGGCGGCGGCGGCTCCGATCGTGCTGACGGCGATGGACGCCAAGGTGGAGGCCTCCCCCGAGCAGGGCAGGACCTCCCGAGTCGACGCGCACGTGGAGACCTCCGGCACGACGTCGGAGCTAGTTTTCACCCCGGATGAGAAGTTCCTGGCCGACCCGGCGGTGACCTACCCGGTGACGATCGCCGCCGCCTCCGAGTGGTTCGGCGGCGGAAAGCCCGACGACGCCTGGGTCAACAAGAACGACCCCTCCAGCAACCACTACGCGGACGGGTGGCTGCGCGCGGGCACCACCTCCACCAGCGCGGACATCGCCCGGGTGTACCTGTGGTACGACCTCAACGCCCCGGAACTGGAGGGGGCCACCGTCGTCGATGCCGATCTGATCATCTGGAACTACAAGTCTGGCGGCCCCAACGGAGCGCTGTGCGGTGATCCGCTGGGGGCGGGCATCGTCGCCCAGCGGGTCACCTCCGACTGGGTGAGCTGGTATTTGGACTGGAACAACCAGCCGACCAGAGCCAGCAGCACCGAAGGGCTCAACCGGGCCGGCTACAACTATGACGCCAGCGGCACCTGGTGCGCCAAGGATGCGGCACTGTGGCATTCGGTGACCACCATGGCCCGCGGCTGGATCGAACAGGGCGTGCCCAACTACGGGATGGTGTTGCGGGCCGCCAGCGAAACCGCGGCGGTCAACTGGCGCCAGTACTACTCCAGCGAGTACAGCGGCAGCCCGTACCCGGGCAACCGTCACCCTCCCACCCTCATGATCGAATACATCCCGGCGGAGGAGTTCGACATCGCCTATGAGCGTGACGGACTTCCTGATGACAACCTGCCGACCTACGAAGAAGTGCTCGCCAACCAGATTCCGCTCAGCGACTCGCCTCCCTCCTACCGGCCCCGCACCATGGCTGAGGTAGCGCAGCTGACCGAATCGAGTACGCAGTCGTTCGAGGTCGATCAGGACTATCTGCCCGACGAAGTGCTACCACCCGACGAGGGCGAGCCGGATTCCAGCCCGCCTACGGTCGCGGCAACGGTACCGGACAAGGACGCGGAGAATGTGCCGGCCGCGACCAAGGTGGTGGCGTTTTTCAACGAGCCCGTGACCGGTGTGCAGATGACTGTCCAGGCTGCCTCAGGCCTGGCCGTTCCCGGCGTCATGACTTCGAACCCGGCAGGTGACATGGTCACCTTCAGTCCCACCCAGCCACTGCCTCCGGCTTCCACCTTCACGGTGAACGTCAGCGACGGCAAGGACGCGGTCGGCAACACGATGGCGGCCTATTCGTGGTCGTTCTCAACGGATGGCGCTCCACCAACGGTCACGACCACGAGCCCGGCCAAGGACGCCACGGATGTGGCACTCAACTCTCAGATCAAAGTCACCTTCAGCGAAAGGGTGTCCGACGTCCAGCTCGCTCTGAAGGACGGTTCCGGAACCGCGCTGGCGGGCACGATGGGAGTCGACGCTACCGGCAAGGTCTGGACTTTCACTCCGACGTCTCATTTGGTGGGGAACGCCACCTACACCGCGGAAGTGAGCAGCGCCAAGGACGCCTCCGGGAACGTGATGGCGCCGCACACCTGGTCATTCGCCACGGTGACGGACCATACGGCGCCCACGGTCACCGAAACAGTTCCCGCCAGGGACGCCGTCGGCGTGGCCTTGACCACGGTGGTCAAGGCCACCTTCAGCGAGCCGGTCTCCGACGCACAGTTCACGCTGAAGGACCCGGCCGGTACGGCGGTCGCCGGGGCGGTGGCGATGGATGCCGCCAACCAGGTGCTCACCTTCACTCCTGCCCAGCCGCTGACCGCAACCACCGTCTATACCGCGGAGGTGGCCGGGGCCAAGGACACCGTCGGCAATGCCATGGCTGAGCCGTATAACTGGTCGTTCACCACCGGCGCGAACGGACCGGCTCCGGTGCCGGGGCTTGTGGCGGCCTATGGCATGGACGAAGGCACCGGCACGACCGTGGGCGACTCCTCCGGGAAGAACAACACCGGGGCGGCCACCCAGACCACTTGGGCGACAGGCAAGTACGGCAAGGCCTTGTCGTTCAACGGCTCCTCCAGCTGGGTCACCGTCCAGGACGCCGCGTCGCTGCGCCTGACGACCGGGATGACGCTTTCAGCCTGGGTCAACCCGACCACAGTGACCGACTGGAGAAGCGTGCTCGCCAAGGAGCTGAGCGCCGAGGGCGTCTCCTACACCCTGGACGCCTCCAACGGCACAGGTCCGGCCGGCTGGGTGCAAACCGACCCTGAAGACTTTTCGACGGTCAGCGGAGCCTCCCCGTTGCCGGTGAACGCCTGGAGCCATTTGGCGCTGACCTACGACGGAGCTGCCCTGCGGTTGTTCGTCAACGGCCAGCAAGTCGCCCGGACCGCTCTGAGCGGCAGCCTCTACGATGACGGCGGCCCGCTGCGGATCGGCGGCAACGATATCTGGGGTGAGTTCTTCAGAGGCCTGATCGACGAGGTGCGCATCTACAACCGCGCCCAGACCGCGGCCGAGATCCAGACCGACATGAACACCCCCGTCGGCTCCACCACACCGGGCCCCAATCCCAGCCCGACGCCGACTCCGACGCCGACTCCGACTCCGACGCCGACGCCGCCGGCGCCGGTTCCTGGGCTGGTGGCGGCCTACGGCATGGAGGAAGGCGCCGGCACGGTGGTCGCCGACTCGTCCGGGAAAAACAACACCGGCACGGCCACGGACACCACATGGGCCGCCCAGGGGAAGTACGGCAAGGCCTTGTCATTCAACGGCGCCTCCAGCTGGGTCACGGTCAACGACGCCCCCTCGCTCCACTTGTCCACCGGCATGACGCTGTCGGCCTGGGTCAAGCCATCTACCGTCACCGACTGGCGCACTGTGGTGATGAAGGAGCTCGTCGGCGCGGACTATATGTCCTACTCTCTGTACGCGTCATCCAACGGCGGTGCTCCATCGGGATGGCTTGCGATGGAGGACCCGGCGCAGGACGCGGATGTTGGGGGTAACACAGCGCTGCCGATCAACACATGGAGTCATCTGGCACTCACCTACGATGGCAGCACAGCTCGGCTGTACGTCAACGGTAGCCAAGTTGGCCAAGTCTCCACCAGAAGCCGCTTCGACCTTGATGGTGGTGCGCTGCGCATCGGCGGCAACAGCGTATGGGGCGAATACTTCCAAGGCGTCATCGACGAGGTCCGCGTCTACAATCTCGCCCAAACCGCGGCTGAGATCCAAACCGACATGAACACCCCCATCGGCGTAGCAGCCCGCAGCACGCAGGCGAGCGCGACCGCCGAGCAGCCCACTCCTGCGATCGGGAAGCTGGCGGTGACAGACACCCGGTCGGCGAACGGAATCACCTCCACCACCGACGCCGCGCCGTCCCTGAGCATCTGGGTCTCGAATCCGCCGGGCAACGAGGCGAAAGTCGAGGTCGAAGTCGCGCACAGACCTGACAAGAACTCGCGCGGAAGACGGCCGATCTGGTCCGGCCAGGCCGCTGCCAGGCCCGGCGGCTCCTCCCGGATCACACTCTCGATACCCAAGGGCCTGCTCAAGCCGGGATCGCAGGCGCGGTGGCGGGCGCGCTCTGTCGTCGGTGACGTCGTAGGCGCATGGACCGACTGGCACAACCAGACCGTCGGCAGTGCGGTCGCAGGGGCTGCTGCTCACGACCGCACGGACACAAGCGCCCAGACAAGCCTGCTCGCCGCTCCGGGGGCCGGCGCGGGCTGGCCATGGCCGACAAAGCCGGACAAGCGGATTACGTTCTCGGACTGCTGGCCGAACAAGATGGCCAACAGCAAGGGGACTCATCCGCACGGCTGGGTGCGGGACTCGTACAACTGGTGCGCCGTTCGCACGGTCGGCAAGACGCGGGTCAGGAAGATGAAGGATCCGTGCGGTTGTAAGTACACGGTCCGCGGCAAGGTGGAATTCCTTTTCAGCGTCGCGGGGCACACCTTCACCGGAGACACGAAGCTCCTCAACAGCAACCCCAACCCCATGGCTGAGAAAGCCTTAGACAGCAGGAACAATGTGGTAAACAGCCGCACGACCCAGGTCTGGGCGCGTGTGGACAACATCAAGGTAAGGGGTAAGGACGGGCCCCTCCTATGGCCGGAGACCTCCAGGCTCGATGTGGACATGGGGTTCTTCGGCAACGGCTGCCAGCAGACCCAGGGCGGTACTCGCCGTGCCACCTTGGCCGAGTGGAGAACCAATCCTCAAGCCTACTTCGAGTACTTCTCGGACAAGAATGCCAGCCGCGGCCCGCACCGGCTGGCCACGTGCGATCTCAGCCCGATGATCGTCGCAGGTAACGGCCCAATGCCGTATGTGCTCCACAAGATGGCCAACATGACGGTGCGCTGCGATACATCGGAGACCCTGACGAAGAGCTATGGCGGATGCGTCTTCGCGGACCACGTCCCCACCTTCAAGGTGAAGCCGGTCTGGGGATTCGACAGCCACGGGAACCCCATCCCGAACGAATCCGCCGCGCTCATCCAGCAGGCGCTCGACAATCCGAACTCGACTTACCCGCACATGCCGAACGGAGGATCGAAGTCCATCCCGGGATCGCGTGCGAAGGGGCCTCTTCACCGCAGCTCCAACGATACGCGAGAAAAAAACAACCGCACACAGTCGAAGAAGTGGTGCGCACAACTGCTCAACGAACCCGACTATCCATGGGAAAGGTCTCCCGACGAGGATTGCGACGAGTTCCCCTTCGCCGCCACTCACGATGGATCGGCCGGCAAATCAGGAGAGGCGATAAATTACAACGTGGCGGTCAAGCTCATCCCGTACAGCCCTAACAGGAGCGTGGGAAGCCTTCTGGGCTGGTTCTACAACCACTATCGAGTGCTCGGCTCGGATCCGGAGACGGGAGCCGACGCCAAGCATGCCTTCGGTAGTTTCTACGTGACCGTAGGGAACTAGGCAGCAGTTCGGCAGAACCACCGGTCGCCGCGAAGCACCATCCGTCGCTTCGCGGCGACCGTCCGTATTCAGACACACGAGATCAACCAACGGAAAGGGCTGGGCCTTGCACACCGACATCGAGGCTCACTATGCGGACTTGATCGAGCACGCCGATCTCATGGGCGAGCTGTGCATGACATGGTGCCGGGCAGCCTCGGCCGACCAGGTGATTCACGCTCTCGACGTCGACGTGCTCGATGTCACCATGAGCGATCTGCAAGGCCTGATCAATGAGTCGTACGAGGACCTTGAGGAGGGCAGGCTGCCAAGGTTCCTGCTGTTGGCCGAGGAACCACCCTGGTTCCTCGCGGTGGAGTACAGCGTCGATCGGGCTCTCGGGGCGCTTGAGCGACTCTCCTCCGACGGCGAGGCCATATGCCTGACAGGCAGTCAGATGCTCTATCGGGGCAGGTTGTACTACGCCCGCGGGGGCCGCAGGCTGTGCATGTTCAACTACGGCGACGACACCTGGGGCGACACGGCCTCCATTGAGAAGCACCTCGACGGCCTGTTCAATTTGCATGAGAGATATGCCGACGTCGAGAGAGGCCTAGTGCCAGGGGAGCAGACTCTGAACGACTGGCGCATCCATGCCTTCGTCCTGATGGAGCGGATCACCGGAATCCGCCTGTCGTTCGAATTGCTGGAACAGGGGAACGCGCTCTACCGCTTCTGGGGGTGGGGTGACCCACCCCACGGATCAAACAATGGCCCACAACCGTAGACCTCTCGGTCGACCAGGGTCGTGGTCGTTCACCAGCGTGTAGCGCATCCTCCGGACGAGCCGGGGCGACGGCGAGGAGGTGCGGCCGCGCGCTACCGGCCTCCATACCTGCTGAGCCGTCCGCCGCGGGAGCCGCGAACGACGAGACCGCGGAACCACCAGGCCCGACCATAGGGCCGTGCGGAACACCGGGCCCCGCACCACAGGGCCCCACCCGAGCCGCCGCGCCACCCCCGGCGCGATGGCTCGCCCCGTGATTGAGGTCGCCAACATGAAATTCCTCGCAGCCCTGAGAACTCAGCGGGAGTTCCTCGCTGTCCTGAGGCTCGACGACGCGTCCGCTCACCCGCACCTGGCCGGTCAGCATCGCCGCCCACAGGAGCCATGCCTGCTGTACGGGCGTCCGCAGAACCCCTGCCGCCATCTCGCGCGCGGATCGGTCGGATCGGTCACGTCCCGTTGAGGGTGAGTCGGCGTTCTTGCCCAGACGGCTCGATACGCACGGGTGCGCCGTCCTCGGTCGGGCTGGCTTCGCTCACCTTGACGACCTGTTCCGGATCTTCGAGAAGGCGTCCAGCGCTGTTTCGTCGGCGTCGTCCAGGGTGTGCAGGTACTTCTCGGTGGTGGCGATCGAAGCGTGGCCGAGCCGTTCCTTGACCACCTGGAGGTCCGCGCCGCCGGCCAGCAGCCATGAAGCATGTGCGTGCCGCATGTCATGGATTCGGACGTTGATCCCCAGGTCGGCTTCCTTCAGTGCGGGCTTCCAGATCTGTCGCCGGAACCAGTCAGCCGGGATGTGGCCGTCGGTCTCCCGCAGCCGCGGTTCACGCGGGCTGTCCTTACCTGAGGACCGCCGGCCCGCACGGTAGAGCGCGAACGCCGCGCGGCAGTGCTCACAACGGCACTTGCCGGCGGTGTAGGCACTGAGCGTGCCATGCCGGTAGCTCCGCCCCTTCTCGTTCGGCTCGGTGAGGCCCAGTTCTACAGGATCGGATGCGAGCCTGAGCTTCGGCTTGTCCCTCGGCTCGTGCCGCCAGACGAAGAGGAGGTCGTCCGACCCGAGCTTCTCCGCCTCGATGTGTGCCTCAATCTTCGCTGCGATCTGAGCGGTGAGCTTGAAGCGCCGGAACTCCTTGTCCTTCGGGTAGTCCTTCGCGATGAACCGTTCACCGTTGGGATGGAACTTCGGGTTCACCTCGACGACAGCGCGCGACACGGTGAGGATCCTCGACCGGAGCACCAGATCCTTGGCCCGCAGTTCGGTCAGCTCACCCCATCGCAAGCCGGTCTCGATCGCGGTCTCCACCAGGAGTTGAGCGTCGGCGTCGGGGAGCGCTCGGTACAGCAGGTCGAACTGCTCGGGCGTGATGATCGTGCGCGGCTTCCGGGGAACGGTGGGCGTCTTCACACCTCGGCACGGGTGGAGATAGGTCACCTGGTCGTTAAGCGCGGTCGTGAAGATCGCGCTGAGCAGGACCTTGGCGTACTTGATGGTCGCCGGGCTGACGCCGTTCTTCTTCATGGTGGCGACCCACGCGCGCACGTGCTCGGGAAGGATGTCGATCATCCGCATGGCCCCGAACTCGGGGATCAGATGCCGGTGGATCGTATACGTGTAGCTCTGCCGGGTGGTCGCCTCGATCTCGTGATTGGGCAGCCAGGTGTCAAGGACATACCGCTCGAAGGTCTGTCGCCCGCGCCGCGGATCTCCTACCCGCCCCTGCGCGACCAGCGCCTCGGCGTCGCGCCACGCCTTGTCCGCCTCCTTCTTGCTGGAGAACGTGCCGGCGGACTTCTCCACGCCCTTGAGGTCCCAGTAGTAGGCGGTGTACCGGGGCTTGCCGTCCCTGCCGGTCCGCTTCCGCGAGTACCCCACTCGCCGATCACCTCCTTGATCGTTTGACCGTCGTTTGACCGTGAGACCCGCTGTCATCGATGGGTACCCTTGGTCACTAGTGGGCACCAAGAACGGTCATCTACCTGGGATTATACGGATCGTCGATCACTCGACCAGGGGCTGCTATGAACGCCTCATACCCGTTCGGGACGAAGAGGCCGTGGGTTCAAATCCCGCCACCCCGACCCAGAAGTACCAGCTGAGAGGCCGGTTCCGATCATCGGAACCGGCCTTCTGCATTACCTGAGTGACTACGGCTTCAGAGGGTACGGATCTTCCAACCGAGGCCACTCCCAGTGGAACCACTCTCGCAGCAGAGTCTCGCGCAGGGCGTTGATGGCCTCAGGCGTCCGGCCACGTAGACCGACGGTACCCCCGCCGGGTTCCCCGGCAAGCCGTTCCCCTCTCTGAACCGACGCTTCACGCGGCCTTGGCCAGGGTGGATCGGTCCTCACTGGGTGCGCGTCCGGCGGGCATCGCGGGTGCAGTGATGGCTCCTTGGCCGTCGTGGCGTGGCCACAGAAGAAGGGCTCCGGCCGCTCCCGCCCCGGCGAGGACCGCGAGGACGGACCAGGCGAGGGTGAAGCCGACGGTCGTGCCGAGCCATCCCGCGATGGGGTAGGTGATCAGCCAGGCCAAGTGTGACAGGGAGAACTGGGCCGCGAACACCTCGGGAATCGCGTTCCGTCCGGCGGAGGCGCGCAGGACCTTGCCGGTCGGGGTGATGATCAACGCCATGCCCACGCCGATCACGGTCCAGGTGATCGCCGTACCCGTCCAGGTGGTGAGGCCGGCCGCGACGAGCGTGACCGCGGCCGTCGTGCCACCGACCAGTACGCCGGCGCCGGTCATCATGACGGTGCGGGCGGCGATCCGGTCGAGTAGGCGGGGCAGCACGAGGGCGGCCAGGAGGGTTCCGGTGCCGGAGGCGGCGAGCATCCAGGCGACGTCCGACTGCGAGCCTCCGAGTTCGTCACGGACGTAGTTCACGGTGTTGACGACGACGATCGAGCCTGCGGCCGCGACCACGAGGTTGAGCGCCATGATGCCGCGCAGCCGCGGCGTGGTGAGGAAGGTCCTGATGCCTGCTGCCGCCTTGTCCCAGGCCTTGGTGTGGGTGCTGGGGCGGGCGTCGGGGATGCGGGTCGACAGGACGAGCAGGGCGGAGACGAGGAATCCGGCGGAGGTGCCCAGGAACAGGCGGTCAAAGGTCATGAACGTCAGGGCGACGGCGGCCAGCACGGGGCTGAGCAGGCTCTCCATGGTGGAGGCGACCTGGGAGGCGGACAGCGCACGCGTGTAGGCGGACTCGTCGGTGACGATGTCGGGGATGACCGCCTGGAACGTCGGGGTGAACGCTGCCGAGCCGGCCTGGAGCAGGCCGATCAGGACGTAGACGTGCCAGACCTCGCTGACCAGCGGCAGTGCGAGGACCACCGCGCCGCGGATCACGTCGAGGAGGACGAGGAGGGCTCTTCTGGGGAGCCGGTCGATGTACGCGGCGGCCAGAGGGGCGATGGCCACGTACATGACCATCTTGATGGTCAGGGCGGTGCCGAGGACCGTCCCGGCGCGGGGGCCGGCGAGGTCGTAGGCGAGCAGCCCGAGGGCCACTGTGGTCAGCCCGGTGCCGAAGAGGGCGATGACCTGGGCGCCGAACAGGTGGCGGTAGTCGCGGATGGCGAACAGTCGCATGACAGGTTCCTTCCGTGTCCATGCGGCGGGGCGCGGCCCCGGGGCGGAGACCGTGCCCCGCGAGTACAGGCAGGGGTGTTTTCGCTACGCACCGGTGTCGCTCCCCGCTGTGAGTCCGGCGAGGAGGTTGAAGACGCCGGTGAGGATGTTCAGTGCGCCGACGCCGACGACATCGGCGATCGCGCGGTCGCTGCAGCCGTGCGCGCGCAGGGCGCGGGCGGCGCTGGCGTGGGTGTCGAGGCAGAGCCCGCAGCCCTGCTGTACCTGGACGGCGATCGAGATCCGTTCGCTGATTCCGCGGTCGAGTTCGGCGCGGCCCATGGCCCGGCTGAGCTGGAGGTAGCCGCCCATTACGGCCGGCGAGTGGGCCATCGCGGAGACCATGTCGCCGATCTGGCCATGGCGGGAGACCAGGTCGGCGAGGAGGTCGCGCGAGGCGCCGACCGCCGTATCGGGCGTGAGGGTGGAGAGGCGGGGCATTCCTTGTGCTCCTTCCGTTGGAGGGGGCGGGGGTGTTCGCTCGCGCGGTCAGTGGTGTGCGTGGGCGCTGTGGTGCTGGTGGCCGTGGTGGTGGCTGCCGTGTTCGGGTGCGGCGTTCGGCCGGGGCGCGGTCGCGGTCGTGTGCACCGTGAACTCGGCGGTCCGCACGATGCCGTCGTGCTGGAAGTCCAGGTACAGGCGGTAGGTGCCGGCCGAGGGTGCGACGGCCATGAAGGAGATCTCGGGTCCCGGTGCGGTGGTGCCGTCGCCGGGGGCGCCCTCCGGGTGGACGTGGAGGTAGCCCAGGTCGCCGACGCGCAGGGCCACCAGGTGTCCGTAGGCGGCCAGGTAGGGCTGGAGGTCGGTGACGGGGTGGCCGTTCCGGCTGACGGTGAGGGTCAGTTCGCTCGCCTCGCCCGGCCGGAGCCCGCCGTCGAGCGTGACGGTGTAGTCGCCGATCTGTGCGATCCCGGTGGCCTCCGGGAACGGGCGCGGGTCGTAGGCGCCGGCGACCGCGACGTCGGCCCCCAGCGTCAGGGTTCCGGTGTGGCTCGCCGGGTGGATGTCGGTGAAGAACCTCCAGTCGCCCGGCTCCAGCGTTAGCTCGGTGGTCCAGACGCCCTTCTCGTCCCTCACCGGGTGCACGTGCTGGAACCCGGCCGTGTCCCGTCGTACGGCGATGAAGTGCAGTTCCTTCTCGTGCTCGGGCACGAACTCGGTCACGGGCTGGCCGTCGGGGCCGGTCACGCGGAAAGTGATCGTCTGCGGGCCGGCGCCGAGGATCGTCGCATCGAGCTCAAGGGTGTATCCGCTCTCGGAGACCGACAGCCCACCGGGCCGGGCTCCGCCGTGGGCGGCGTGGTCAGCGTGGGTCGTGTGGTCGTGGCCGGCGTGGTTCGTCATGACAACTCCCTGGGCTCTGATGTGTCTGCTGGCGCCGCCCGTTCGGGCGACGATCAGAACCATATACCCCTTGGGGGTATATGGGAGCCCTCATGGACGAAATCTCGCGAGGGGCTTGAGAGGGGCGGGTCACGCGCAGTCGCCACGATGCCCCCGTGACGCCGGGGTACGGCCGTCACGCTGGACCGGTCGGCGGAGGCACCGACACGAGCGAGCGGAACGACGCTCTGACTACTCCTGGGAGCCATCTGGGAGCCGACCCGCTCCCCGAACCCTCGCCACACCGCGCAAACCCCATCGAGACCACGCCTCCGACCAGGGCAAACATCATCCGCGCAGGCGAGGCTGGTACCCGAACCTCATCCGTTGACAGAGGCCGTGGGTTCAAAGCCCGCCACCCCGACCCGATAGATGCAGGCCAAGGGCCTGATCGCTGGAGACAGCGGCCAGGCCCTTGATCGTTTAACCGTCATTTGACCGTCGGTCTGAACTGAGCCTCGCCTTCCCCTGGCGTCTATTCCGGCGTGAGCACCAGAACAGCATGAGAGAAGTCCGCTTTCACCAGACGCAGCCGGATTTTGTTGATGCGGCCTGGCGTGCCTGTGGTCAGTGACATTTCTCCCTCATCACGACAGCGCCCGTCGGTGCAGGACCCTTGGACGCTGGTGTTCTCTCCTTCGACGCTCAGCCCGCCCGATGTGCCTTCGATTCGAAGCCTGACCTCATCAGCGCTCACGGATTTGATGGTGATCGTATTCACGCCGAACCGACTGTCGATCTCCAGCCGATCACCCGGCCGGACCTCTACTTCACAGTCCGCCTTCGCACACGCCGCAAGGTCGGTCCTATGGGATGCCACAGGCCGACTTGGGGAGACCCGAGGCGGACTAAGGGAGACCAGGGATGGGCTGGGGGAGACCGGGGATGGGCTGGGGGTCGACGTCAGGCCGCTCGACACGGCGCCGCCACGCTGAGTCGGCGCTCCACCATGATCGCAGCCGGTGAGGAGCACGGCCATCCCGACAGCGGCAAAACCGACGCGGCCGAAAAGGTTGCACGGGACAGATCTGATCCGCATGGCGTCCTCTCATAATTCGCAAATCGGAATCCGCTCACGCGAGGATCAATGATAATTCGGCAGTCAGCACCTCGACGGCGCTGTCCTGAATCGTCGCCTGAGCGAATGTCACGGATGCATTATTTCCCACCTCAGCGCCGGATCCATTCTTCCCCACATCCGACGGCCACATCGGATACGCATTCAAGCGGTCCGAGGTCACATTTTTCCGATAACGTGAATAATGCGCCAATTCGGCGGCAATTCTGAAATCGGCCTGCGGCGGCCGGCCGGGACAACAGGCTCGTCGACCGGTTCGACGAGCACGCCTCAGAGCTGTGGACCGATGGCCGAAGCATGTGGACCTCGGCGTCCAACGGGGCGAGTCCTGGGATCTCGCGCGCCGCGCCGCACCGACAGCCACGAGAGCTACGGGGACCAGGGAGGCGATGAGGACCGCGTGCGCCCCATGCAGGCACCCTTCATCCGGTGCGGGCTACGGATCATCGCGTGCCTACCGGGAGTTGGCGCGAGACGCCGGCGGCCCGCAACTCCTTCAGATCGGGTATTTGGGTGTAGAGCGTGCCGAGGGAGGCACCGAGCAGTTTGCCGATGGACGTGATCGAGTACTCGGGGTTGGGCAGCATGTCGCGGGCAGCACGCAGGATGTCGGGTGACGATGGTGGTGTCCTATTGGCCCGTCTGGCTCCGGCCCCGGCCGTTGCCCGACATGTCCCGACCACCACTTCGCGACCGCGAATGCGGTCACGACCCTCGCGGGTCGCGTCCATACCCGTCGCCATGGACGCGAACCGACTTCAAATCACCGCCCGCGCCCACCCCGAGAACCTTCATGAGGTCGGCGGTGCTGACACCGTAGAGGTCGCCGATGCGGATTGGTGCGAACGGAAAACTCGCCGTCACGGGCGAGTCGGTACGCCTTGGACCGGCCGATGCCGAGGGCACGGGCAGCGGTCATCAGACCAATAGTGGGCGGCAGGTCCCGCAGGTCGCGGGACGGTCATCGGCTTCATGCAATGCCTCCCGACGCCGCTCCCGCCTCGCGGATTCTCGCGACAGCAAGCCGGATAAACGGCTCGTTCAGCTCGATACCGGGGAACTCGAGGCGGAGCCGCCCGAGCGGATCGCACCCTCACCGGGCGCGGGCTCGGTGTCAGTCGTCGATCGCCTGGTAGAGGGTGGTCCAGAAGTCGTGGATGAGCCGCGCCGAATCCGGGGTGGACATACCGACCTGGGTGAGCAGGATTCCGGTGAGCTGCTTGTCCGGGTCGGCGTAGGTCGAGGTACCGGTTCCGCCGTCCCAGCCGAACTGGCCGATGGAGGCGTAGTCGCCGCGGTAGGTGCGCACCGCCATCCCGAAGCCCCAGCCGCCGTGCTGCCCTTGGCCGAAGGACGCATGGACGTTGTCGCGGGCCATGGCGGTTCGGGCGGCCGTCTGCTCGGGCGTCAGCCGGTGGGTGGTCATCAGCTCGACGGCGGGCCGGGACAGGATCCGTTCGCCGCCGTGCTTGCCGTGGTTGAGCAGCATCTGGAAGTAGGCGTGGTAGTCGTCGACGGTGGAGACCAGCCCGCCACCGCCGCCCTGGAAGGCCGGAGGCCGGCTGTGGCGTCCCCCCTCGGCCTCGTCCCACATGATGAGCTCTCCGGCCTGCGGGTCGGGGACGTAGCTCGGCGGCAGCCGGTCGATCTTGTCGGCGGGTACGTGGAAACCGGTGTCCTTCATGCCCAGGGGGTCGAAGACGCGTTCGCGCAGGAACGTCTCGAACGGCTGGCCCGTGACCCTGGCGACGAGCACACCGAGTAGATCGTTGCTGATGTGGTACTGCCAGCGCTCTCCGGGCTGGTGCATCAGCGGAAGCGTGCCCAGGCGGCGCATCCACTCGTCCGGCTCGGGCATCGGCTCGGGCAGATTGGGCGTGAGCCCTTGCTCGAAGACCGCGTTCATGATCGGGGTGCCCAGCGAGGTCATGTCCATGCCGAGCCCGAACGTGGAGGTCAACAGGTCCCGCACGGTGATCGGCCGCCGCGCCGGCACGGTGTCCTCCAGCGGGCCGTCGATCCGCTTCAGCACCCGCCGGTCGGCCAGTTCCGGCAGCCACGGCTCTACCACGTCGTCCAGCCGCAGCCGGCACTCATCCAGCAGGACCATCGCCGCCGCGACCGTGACCGGCTTGGATGTGGAGGCCATCCGGAAGATCGTGTCCCGGCGCATCGGCGCGCCACCGTCATGGCGCATCGTCCCGATCACCTCGACATGCGTCTCCTCGCCCCGGCCGACCAGGGCGACAAGCCCGGGGATCTTCCCGGAATCGACATGCCGTGCCAGCACCTCACGCAACCTGCGCAGCCCTGCTGCGGAGAAGCCGCTGTCGCCGGTCCTCATCATCAATCTCCTTAAATACAGTGTTCGATCTTGCGAGACCCACCCCGGCGCGTCGCCCATGGGCTTCCATGAGCGGCGCACGAGGGTCGGGGGTGAGCTCGGCGCGGCCCGGTTCGCGGCCGGCCCGGTTCGCGGCCCCGAGGCCGCAAGCGCTGGACCGTTCATGGCGTTCACCATCGCCGATCGCTCTGATATCGGGCTGTTGCCGTTCTGACGCCGCCACTGACCTGCGGCGGGACGTAGCCGGCCGGGCATGACCCCGTGGCCGCGTAGTGCGGACCGTCGATGCAAGTGGTGCTCGGCCCCGGACACTGCGGGTCGACGGGGAGCTAGAGGCTGCTGGCGGAGATGTCGCCGTTGGAGGTGGTGGCGTGGATCTCGAGTTCGGCGGTGCCATCGTTCTTGAGGGCGTTGGTGATGCGGCCGTGGGTGGTGCCGGCGTCCAGGGAGGCCGAGACGCCCGCGGCGGCGCCGACCGAAATGTCGCCGGACTGCGTGCGGAGCACGAGCTTGCCGCCCGTGGCCTCGGCGATCCGGATGTCGCCCCTTGCGGTGCTGATCTCCGCGGGGCCGCCCAGGCGGCCGACCTCGACGTCGCCGTCGGTCGCGGTGAGGCGGAGGCTCGCGGCCTCGTCGATCTTGATCTGGCGGTATGCGCCTTCGAAGGCGACGTCGCCGAGGCGGCCGACGGTCCGGAGTTCGGCGCTGGCCGTCTTGGCCTCGACCCGGGAGCCGGCGGGCAGCTTGACCGTCACCTCGATGGCCCCAGTCGGACCGAGGTACTGGTGCTTCATCGAGGTCTCGATCCGCAGGACGCCGTCGGCGTATTCGACCGTGGTCTGCTCGGCCGCCTTCACGTCGCGGCCCTTGGAGGGGCTGGCGGGCAGGACCTCGACGGTGGTGTCGGCCCGGTCGGCGGCGATGAACTGAACGCGTCCGGCGGGGATGTCCAGGACGGCGGAGATCAGGGCGGGGGTGTCGAACTTCTGCATCGTGTGCTCCTTGTGCTGCGGTGCTTCCGACATCGCAAACGCTACGTTGCTTTCCAAAGTCATGCAACATCAACGTTGCGTCGAATCAACATTTATGCAGGTAGATGCCAGGAAACTGTTGCAACGGTCTTCGAGATTAACGCAATGACCACCGCTCGATCATTGCAATGCATTGAAGATGAACGCTATGATGGAGGCGTCAGGGAACATCGAGCACCATGGAGCACCCGTGGGGCATGAAGGGGGTCGTGATGCCGGGAGGCAGGCTCACCCAGCAGGAGCGCCAGCAGATCGCGGTGGGGCTGGCCGACGGCCTGGCCTACGCCGAGATCGCCCGCCGCCTCGACCGTCCGACCTCCACGATCACGCGTGAGGTGACGCGGAACGGCGGCCCCACCGGCTACCGCGCCGATCTGGCCCACCGTGCCACCCAGCAGCGCACCCACCGGCGCAGGCAGGCCGCGCCCCAGGGGTCGCAGGCGTCCCCGCAGCCCCACGGACGCGACGCCGAGGCCGTGCACGACTACCAGGAGACGCTCACCACCGTCTTCATGACCTCGGGCCTGCCCAAGATGATGGCCCGGGTTCTGGCCTGCCTCTACACCATCGACACCGGCAGCCTCACCGCCTCCGAACTCGCCCGGCGCCTCCAGGTCAGTCCGGCGTCCATCTCCAAAGCGATCACGTTCCTCGAGAGCATGGACCTCATCCGCCGGGAGCGCGACGAACGCCGCCGCGAGCGCTACGTCGTCGACGACGACCTCTGGTACCAGTCGATGATCCGCAGCGCGCGGTCCAACGACCAGGTCGTCGAGGCCGCACGGCAGGGCGTCGGCGTCCTCGGTCCCGGCACCCCGGCCGCCACCCGCCTGGAGAACGTCGCCCGCTTCCTCGACTTCGTCAGCGAGAGCCTCATCCGCGCCGCGGAGCAGGCCCGCGAGGTCCTCTACACCAGAACCGGAACGACCTCGGACGGCACCGCCAAGCCGAGTTCGGATCACGGACCGACAGCCGTCCCGACGGCCACAGCATGAGGTGCTCGGCGCGCAGAACGCGCACTGGGCGGCGGAGGGGCCGGCACCGGCGAAATCTCCATGCGCATGGCCGCCGACGCGGGCGCCCAGCTCGTTGAGATGGGCCATTCCGAACGGCGGGAGCAGTTCGGGGAGACCGATGAAACGGTGGCGCGCAAAGCCCGGGCGGCGGTCGATCACGGCCTGACGCCACTGATCTGTGTCGGAGAGCCGGGGGCGGTACGCGCGGCCGGTGACGCGGAGCGGTTCGTCACCACGCAGGTGCGGGCGGCGCTGTCCCGTCTCCACCCGGACGAGATAAGTCAGACGTTGATCGCGTACGAGCCGGTGTGGGCGATCGGGCTCGCCGGCACCCCGGCGACCCCGGAACAGGTCGCACCGGTGATGGGCCGAATCACCGAGGAGGCCCATCTGCTCGGCGCCGGGGCCGGCTGCCGGGCCGTGCTGTACGGGGGCGGCGTCGACGCCGCCAATGCCGCCACGCTGTTGCGCGAGACGCCGGCCGACGGCCTCTTCGTCGGGCGGGCCGCGTGGAGTGTGGACGGGTTGCTGCGGTTGCTGGCGATCGGCCGCCGATACGTCGAGGCCGTACCGGCTGTCAGCTCTCACACTGTCTGATCCACCCGAGGGCGCCTTCAACCTCTTGGTGGGCTTGGAGCCCGCGGAGCAGCCCGCATAGAACGTCGAACGCCGCGCCGGATGAGAGCTCAGGGCCGAAGCTCAGCCCTGAGCTCCGCCGTACGGTCGAACCTCGGAACCAGAAGCTCCGGCGAACGCCGGTTGGGCGCTCAACCTCCGAGTGCGGTGAAGTCGTCCGCTGTCAGGCGGATGCGTCCGGCGTCCATGTTCTCCTCCAGGTGGCCGAGAGAACCCGTGCCGGGGATGGCCAGCATCACGGGCGAGCTCGCCAGCAGCCACGCGAGCGCGACCTGGGCGGTCGACGCCCCATGCCGGGCCGTGACCGCCGCCATCGCGGTCGCGTCGATCGGACGGTGTCCGCCACCGAGCGGGAAGAAGGGCACGAAGGCGATCCCGTCCTTCTCACACTGCGCCAGCAGCTCGGCGTCACCCCGGTCCTGTACGTGGAAGCTGTTCTGCACGGCCGCCACCGGGGCGATCGCCCGCGCCTCGGCCAGCTGCGCGGCGTCGACGTTGCTGACGCCCAGGTGCCGGATCAGCCCCTCCTCGCGCAGTTCGGCGAGTGCCGCGAACCGGTCGGAGATCGACTCGCCGCCCGGGCCGCTCATGCCGCCGACCCGCAGGTACACGAGGTCGAGCCGGTCGACGCCGAGGCTGCGCAGGTTGTCCTCCACCAGGCCGCGCAACTGGGCCGGGCCCGCCTCGCCGCTCGGAACGCCGCTGGAGTCGAGCAACGGCCCGACCTTCGTCGCGATCACGAGGTCGTCTCCATGGGGGGCGAGCGCCATGCGGATCAGCTCGTTCGCCACCACCCCCGGCCTTCGGTAGAACCACGCCGTGTCGATGTGGTTCACCCCGAGCTCGACCGCGCGGCGCAGTACGGCGATGCCCGTCTCGGGGTCGCGAGCGGGTCCCTGGAAGGTACCGGTCGGGAGCCGCATGGCGCCGAACCCGAGCCGGTGGACCGGAAGGTCTCCGCCAAGAACGAATTCGCCGGTGAGCGCGGCCGGGGTTACCGAGTCTGGGTGCGTGTTCGTCGTCATGCCGGTCAGCCTCGCGCAGATGAGAGGGCGGGCCAACGCGATGGCAACAAGCTGCCATCGCCCCATAGGCGGCCATAATGGGCGGGTGACAGCCGATCAGGTCATCACCGTCCACGGTGACACGGAACTCATCGCCCGGGCCGGTCACCTCTTCGCCGGTACCCAGCGCGAGTTCGTGTGCGCGGCCCGCGATCTCGACACGTGGTCCCAGCCTGAGGCACGGCAGGCGATCAGCCGGCGGATGCGCGGGGCGGACACGTCCGGCATCACGGTCGACAAGCTCGTCAGCCCGGTCGCCCTGGCCGACGAGGCCGCACGGTCGCACCTCCGCGAGGTCGCGGCCAGGGGCGCGCGGGTGCGGATCAGCTCCGCACCGCTGCCACACGAGACGATCATCATCGACCGCCGGGTGATGATCCTCGCCGGACGCGGGGCGCCGGGCATGCGCGAGTTCACCGTGACCACCTCGCCCGTCCTGGTCGACGGGGTGTACTCCCTGTTCCGTGCGGCCTGGGAGACCGCCACCGATCTGGCCGCCTATCTCCGCGGTGACGTGCCGCACCTCGACGCCGACAGCCGGGCCGTCCTCCGCGCTCTCGGCGCGGGATACACCGACGAGAGCGCGGCGAGACAGCTCGGCCTCTCGTTGCGCACCTACCGGAGACGCGTCGCCGAGCTCATGACCACGCTGGAGGCCGATTCCCGGTTCCAGGCCGGGGTGCGCGCGGGCGAGCTCGGCCTCACCGGGTAACCGGCCCGGGTCAGGTCTTCCTGGCGCGTGGCCGGCGCAGCAGCAGAAAGGCCCCGACCAGGAGGAGCAGCCCGATCCCGGCACCGGTGCCACCGATGATCAGATATTCGGAATCGATGGGTGGATGCGTGATCGGCGAGTCGGCCGGCCCGTGCCCGAAGTACTTCTCCCCCTTGTACGGCACGGCCCGGACGGCGGACTTCCCCGCCGCCCCGGCGGCCACGACCGCCGCCGCCGCCGCGTTCACCTGCCCGTAGCCCACCAAGACGTTCCAGCCGCCGCCGGATGCGTGGCGGTCCGCGTCAGAATGTCCCGCACCTGGCCGGGGCTGAGCGCGAGCACACCGCCGCCGCCCAGCAGCACGAGGAGTCCGACTCCGGCCGCCAGGGTCCCGCCCACTATCCGCCCCGCGCCGCGCCGCGGCCTCTCGTCACCGCCCGGCGGTGGCCCCGGAGGGTACGGCTGGTGCATCCCCGGCTGCGGTGGCCCAGGAGATTGGTACGTTCCTGGCGGTTGGTACATCCCGGGCGCCTGGCTGGGGCCGGGTGGCGGATAGGGGGCGTACGGAGGCTGCCCGGGGTTCGGCGGGTACGCGGGCGGGCGGTTCGGGGACGGTGGGTATGCCATACCTCTCTGGCTGTGCGTGCCGTATGGCGAGGCCGCTCACGTCTACGACGGCCGGCCCCCGACCGGGACGTGGAGCGGCACCGGCGCACGCCGAATACACCCCCTGCCCCGATCATCACATTCGGCACTATAGTCACCTTCCTCCCACCACCGAGGCCGCATTTTCGACCGTCATTTTCGTGATCGACGGCCGGCACCCACTAAGGAGCGCACCGATTTCCTTCGTTCCGGGTTTGACCTTGCCCCAGGGGCAAGGTCCGACGATGGCCTACATGAACAACAACGCGCTGCGCACCGTCGAAGCCCAGATCCGCGAGCAGGCCGCCACCTACTGCGAGTCCAACAACGTCCCCGGGTTCGTCGCCGGCGTCTACCACGCCGGCGAGCAGATCGTCGTCGCCCACGGCACCGCGAACGTCGCCACCGGCGCACCGATGCTCGACGACACCGGATTCCTCTTCGGCTCTGTCACCAAGGTCCTGACCACCACGCTGGTCCTGCAGCAGGTCGACCGCGGGCTGCTGGACCTCGACACGCCGGTGGTGAAGCACCTTCCCGAATTCGCCCTGATCGCGCCGGGCGCGGCGGACAAGATCCTGGTCCGCCACCTGATCTCCCACACCAACGGCATCGACGCGGACCTGTTCTTCCCCGACGCCAAGGGCCGCGACGCCCTGAAGACCTACGTCGACGGCCTCGCGAGCAACTGTGGCGCCCTGTTCGAACCCGGCGAGCAGCTCAGCTACTCCAACGGCGGCATGATCGTCGCGGGCCGCCTGCTGGAAGTGGTGACCGGCATCCCCTTCCCCGACCTGCTCGAACGCGATGTCTACGCCCCCGTCGGCATGAGGGAGTCCAGCACCTCAGCCGAGCAGGCCATCCTGCGCAGCACGGCCATCGGCCACTTCCTCGACCCCGAGACCATGGCGGCCAAGCCCACAGGCATGTTCACGCTGCCCGACACCTGGGGGCCGGCCGGCGGCACGCCGATCGGCACCATCGCCGACCTGCTCGCCTTCGGACGCACCCACCTCGCGGGCGGTGTGTCCCCATCCGGCGCGCGCGTCCTGTCGGCCGAGTCGACCGCCCTGATGCAGCAGGTCTCACACGACATGGCGACCCCGAACGTGCCGCCGATGGGCCTCGGCTGGGTGCGGTACCCGTTCGGCGACACGACTGTCCTCGCCATGTCGGGCGCGTCTCCCGGCGGCGTGTCCATCCTGTGTGTCGTGCCCGAACACGACCTGGTCTTCGCCGCCTTCGGCAATACCCCTGGGGCGATCATGCTGCAGGACCAGATCCTGCAGCGGCTCCTGAGCGAGCATCTCGGCGTCCAGATCCCCGCTCTGGTCACCGAATTGGAGCAGGACGTCGACCTCACCCCATACGTGGGCACGTACCGCTCCAATCAGCTCCGCATCGACGTCAGCATCGTCGACGGTCAGCTTGAGGAGCGGATGACCTACGAACCGGCGGACGAATCGCAGAAGCGGATCTTCACCGAGTTCGCCGGCGGCATGACCTCCGCCCCGCCCCAGCGCTACGTGCCGATCCGGCCCGGCCTTTTCGCGCCCGCCGGATACCCACGGGAAACGTTCGACGGATACCTGCGACTGCTGCTCGTCTCCTACCACGACGTCCGCGACGGCCAAGCGCGCTTCCGCAACGGCGGCGGCCGCCTGACCCGACGGGCCTGACCGTTCCGAACGACCTGACCACCGAGTGGAAGGATGCCCAGCATGATCACGATTGGCCAGCTCGCGGACTACGCCGGCGTGACCACCAAAGCCGTCCGCCACTATCACGAGCGCGGTCTGCTGGCCGAGCCCGGCCGCGACTCGTCCGGTTACCGGCGCTACACCGCCAAAGACGCCGTCGACCTCGTCAAGATCAGGACCCTGGCCAACGCGGGCGTGCCACTGACCCGCATCAAAGACCTTCTTGACGCCGACCAGGACACGCTCACGGCAGCCATCACCGAGATCGACCACAATCTCCGCGACCGCATCGCGCAGCTGCGGCGAACCCGCGATCAGCTCGCCCAGCTGCGCGGCGGCGACCGGCTTTTCGTTTCCCCGGAAGTCGCCGACTATCTCGACGATCTGCGCGAACTCGGCGTGAGCGAGCGCCAGACGCACCTGGAACGCGACGGCTGGATCCTCATGCAAACAGCCTCACCCGAGGACGCCTCCGTGTGGGTCGCCGAAAAGCGCGAGCTCATCGCCGATCCCGAGTTCCGCGCCCTCTACCTTGAACATGACGCCGCCTACGACTGGTCGCCGGACGATCCCCGCCTCCCCGCCCTCGCGGACCGTACCCGGAACTGGTTCACCAGTCATCACAGCCGATCCGAGACCCGCCCCGTCCACAACCCGACTATCGCCCGGTTGGCGGCGCAATCGCAGCCCGGAGCCTCATCCCCGGCTTGGGACCGCCTCGCCCAACTTATGAAGGGCTAGCTACCTTCGAATTCGCGTGCTGCTCGGTAGGGAGGGCGTACGGGGCCGAGCAGAGATCGACCGGCCGGCTCATTCAGTCCTGACACCTCTCGGCGAGGCGGCGCAGGCCGGCCCGGATGCGCTTTTCGCCGAGTTCGGGCAGCAGCGCGCTCACGTGCTCGGCCGCCAGTGCGGCGAGCAGGGCGTGCGCGGCGTGGTCCGGGTCGGGTACGCCGTCCAGCAGGATCGCCACATGCCGGTGCCAGAAGCGGTAGGCCCCGATCCGGTACCGGGCGCCGGGCGCCGCGGTCTCCGACACCCGCACCAGGTCCAGGTGTTTCAGCAGGTAGTCGAGGTAGGCGTCGACGAACGCGGTGAGCCGCTCGGCGGGCGGCGCACCGGGGCCCAGCGGCGGCGGGCCGTGCAGGATCGCCTCCTGCAGCACCCGCTCCCGTGCGTCGAGCAGCGCGACGGCCAGGCCCGACTTGTCGCCGAAGCGGCGGAACAGGGTGCCCTTGCCGACCCCGGCGGCCGCGGCGATCTGATCCATGGAGACGGCGGCCACCCCGTGCTCGGCGAACAGCCGCTCGGCCGCCTCCAGGACGGCGGCCCGGTTGCGCGCGGCGTCGGCGCGCTCCTTGGGCGGCGGGGTGCGGAGCAGCTCCAGCGGGATTGCGGAACCGGACCGTGGTCCGCTATCGTCATGAGACATAACCGGACTATAGTCCATTTCCCGAAAGGAGTGTCATGACCGCGCTCATCACCCGCGATGAACTCCGGGCCGCGATCGACGCCGGCACGGTGACCGTCATCGACGCACTGGGCGGCGAGTACTACGCCAAGCAGCACCTGCCCAACGCCCTCCCCCTGGCCCCCACCGAGGTGGACGCCCGGGCGGCGGCACTGCTGCCGGACCGCGACGCCGCGATCGTCACGTACTGCTCCAACCCGGCCTGCCCGAACAGCGGCCAGGTCGCCGATCGACTCACCGCGCTCGGCTACACCGACGTCCGCAAGTACCGGGAGGGCATCCAGGACTGGGTCGAGGCCGGCCTGCCCACCGAGTCGGCCTAGGGTCGCGTCCAACCCGCGAACCGGCGGAGCAGCAGGGCCAGCCGGTGTTCGTGGTACTCGCGCGGGAGCCTTCCGCCGCGCGTCAGCGTCATGATCCCGTGCAGCCCGCTCCACAACACCTCGGCGAGTAGATCCACCTCGTCGCCTCCGGCGATGGGCCGGACGACCTGGCGCAGCTCGTCGAAGGCGGCATGCAGGGCTTCCGGCGCCTCGGGCGTGGCGAACGGCAGGTCCACCGCCTGGTTGAAGATCACGTCATAGATCGCCGGCCGCCGCTCGGCGAACGCGGCATAGGCCGCGGCGACGTCGGCGAGCGCCTGCTCCGGGCCGCTCGCCGACGTGCGGGCGGCCCGCATCTCGACGGCCAGATCGGCGCACCCCTCGACCGCGACCGCCGCCATGATCGCGCCCTTGCCCGCGAAGTGGCTATAGAGCACCGGCTGGCTGTATTCGACACGCTCGGCCAGCCGCCGGATCGTCACCGCCTCCCAGCCTTCGGCCTCAGCCAACTCTCGGGCCGCTCTGACGATCAGCCGCTCCCGCTCCGCTCGCTCCCGCTCTCGTCGGGCCTGTATCGACATATTCCGATCCTAGCACTGCTAGCGCTACTTGCCGTCGCTATGCTGGCGTCGATCTTGCACCTAGCAACGCTAGTTCTCGGAGGAACTCATGCTCACCCCCATCGCGTACGGCCTGGCCATCCTGCTCAACCTGCTGGTCATGTTCATCGGTGCCCGGTTTCTGCTGCAGCCCGAGGCCGCGGCCACCGGGTACGGCGTGCCGGCCAAGCCGAACGCCTACCTGACCATCAAGGGCGTGCGCGACTTCAGCTACGGCATCCTCGGCCTGGCCCTGCTCGCCTTCGCGGGGACATACGCGGCAGCCTGGTTCATGCTCGTCGTCGCGCTGAACCCGCTCGGCGACACCCTGATCGTGCTGCGCAGCGGAGGCCCCAAGGCCGTCGCCTTCGGCATCCATTTCGCCACCGCCGTCATCGTCCTGATCAGCGCCGCCCTGCTGTTCGCCGTCTGAAAAAGAGCCACGAGGCGCACGACGGAACCGGTCGACGCCCTCGACGATGGAGACGCTCTCGCCCGCCGGCCGCCACGGCACAGAAGAGGCCGTGGGCCACCTCCCGCCGTTCCGATTCACGAAGAGTCAAGGGATGAATCGCTCCCCGGCGGGCAGGCGTACGCCGATTCAAACACGCCCGATCCACTCGTACACGTTGAGTGACCAAACCAGCGCCCACAGCAAAAGGGCGACAAGCCTGTACTGACTCCCTGTTCGCATGAACCAGCCCCGACGCCTCGACGTCTCAATGATTGCTATATTGCGCAACCATACAACGATGGTGCGGGAGCGGGCATGCCTACAGCAAGCACACCGCTGAGGGATCGTCCTCGCGGCACGACCAGGCGTCGACGCCGGTCGAAGCGAGCGCCGGTCGTCGTACCTGTGGCGGTGACTCTCGCTGTGGTGATCGCAGCCGCGGGAGGATCGCTGTATGCGCGGCTGAACGCCGACATCAACACCTTCGCCGCCGACGGCATCAACAGCGAGCGGCCCGCGGCGAACGTCGGCGGACAGAACATCCTCATTCTCGGCTCGGACTCACGCTCGGGCGGCAACAGCAAGCTGGGTGGAGGCACCGGGGACGTCGGCCGCTCCGACACCGCCCTGCTCGTGCACGTCTACCGTGACGGCAAGCACGCTGTGGCTGTGTCGATACCGCGTGACACGCTGGTCGACATCCCGCGCTGCCGGCTGCCCAACGGCACATGGACGGCACCGCAGAGCGGTGTGATGTTCAACGCCGCGTTCACCGTCGGTCTCACGGCGAAGGGGAACCCCGCCTGCAGTCAGAACACCATGGAGAAGCTGACCGGCCTGCGCGTCGACCACACGATCGTGGTCGACTTCGCCGGGTTCTCCAAGATCACCGCAGCGGTCGGCGGCGTCCGAGTCTGCCTGCCCAAAGACGTCTACCAGGGCGACCTCAACCCCAACCGCGGATCGAAGGGCGCGCTGCTGTTCCCCAAGGGCCAGCAGACCGTCTCCGGGAAGAAGGCCCTGGACTACGTCCGCATCCGGCACGGCATCGGCGACGGATCAGACATCGGGCGCATCAAGCGCCAGCAGGCCTTCATCTCCAGCTTGGTGAAGAAGGTCAAGGCTCAAGGCCTCAACCCCACAACGCTGCTGCCGTTGGCCGAGGCCGCCGCCTCCGCCATCACGGTCGACCCCGGACTGGGCTCGGCCGACAAACTGCTGTCCTTCGCTCTCGGGCTGAAGGACATCGACCTGCACAACACCAAGTTCATCACCGTGCCGTGGCGCTATCAGGGCGCTCGCGTCGCCATCGTCCAGCCCGACGCCGACCAGTTGTGGGCCGCGCTCAGGGCCGACCGCACCCTGGACGGCGCCGACGCCAGCGGCAAGGCGAGTAGTACGGCCACTTCCTCGCCCAAGCCGACCCGCCCGGTGTCAGGTGCGGGCATTCGCCTGGCCCTCTACAACGGCACCACCGTCAACGGCCTGGGCGCCCGTGCCGCCGCCAAGCTGAAGTCGGCCGGCTTCACCGTCACATCGGTCGGCACCGCAGCCTCCCAGAACTACACATCCTCTGTCGTCACGTATGGCCCGGACGCTCAGGATCAGGCCAAGATCGTCGCCCGGGCCGTCCCGGGCGCCAAACTCGAGTCGGGTTCCACGCCGGGCATCACGGTGATCCTGGGTTCCGATTACGCGCAGCCCACGCCGACCCCGACCGCGTTCAGTTCCAAGGCCCGCTCAGCGGACGACGATCCGTGTGCGGACCTGTCGTACGGATGACCGTGCCCGCACCGAATCCGCCGCCGTCCGGCGCCTCAGGCTCCCATGCCTCGGAGGCGCTCTCCCGGCTCGGTCACCCGCGGGGTCAGGCAACCGATCAGCTCCCGCACCATCGTGACGACGTCCAGGTCGTCGATCAGGTAGACGACGCGGCGGCCCTCCCTGCGTGAGCGCACCAGGCCCGCGAGTTTGAGCTTCGCCAGGTGCTGACTCACGGCAGGCAGCGCGCTGCCGACGCGTTCCGCCAGCGAGGTGACATCACACTCCCCCTGGGCCAGCACCCAGACGATGTGCAGGCGCGGAGGCGAGGACAGCAACCCGAACGCGGCCGCGGCCTCGGCCAGCACCGCGGCCGGCGGATCGCCGATCCCAGCCGCTGTCATCGAGCTCTTCCTCCCCGAGTAATGGCGTGACCCGACCTCGTCTCCCCGCTTCGCCCGGCACGGTCAGCGCCCGGCGCGCCGGCACGAGACCCGGCCACGCCGATCGAGGCACACACTCGAGGGTCAGGAAGCGGCCGGCTTGTCTTTCGCGTCGACCGGCTTGTCTTTCGCGTCGGCTGCCGCCTGAGCACGCAGTGCGGCGGCCTGCTGTTCGAGCTGGCGGGCCTGCTCCTCGACGGACGGCAACGTGGGCGGAGCCTGCGGCTCCTCCTGGTCGGACCGGGTCACTTCGGTCTTGAAGATGCGCAGTGACTTCCCGACAGAGCGAGCGGTGTCGGGCAGCTTCTTCGCGCCGAACAACAGCACCGCGGCGATGGCCACGATCATCCAGTGCATGGGGCTCAGTCCGCCCATCACCTTCTCCTTCTCTTCATGCCATCGCCGGGATGGCGATCAGCACCTCAGGTGCACTCGGGGTCATAGGGAGGGATCTCCCCCCACGCCAGCTCACGGTTCGCCACCGCGGTCGGCGCCGGCATCGGGCTCTCGCCCGCTTCCTCCAACAGGTATTTACGCGCCAGGGTCTTCGGGTGCAGTTCCGTGACGTCGAGGTGGGCGAACTCGGGGCCGAGTCCCGCACGGGCGTTCTCCACCAACTGCCGGAGCTGACGAAGCGCCCGCCCCGCCTCCGCCGCGACCTTGGGCAGCCGCTCCGGGCCGAAGACGAGCAGAGCCACGACCGCGAGAGCCACGACCTTCGTTATGTCCAGCCCGAACATCAGAGCTCCTGACCGAGAGCCGCCATCGACAGGATAGTTACGCAAGGATGCAAATGTCACCCTCCGTCGATCATTTGCGCAATCGAGCAAGTGAGACTCAGGCTACCGCGGCATGCGTATACCCACCACGCCGGTGTCCACCCCGCCGCCGATCGCCGGCCCGATCCAGGGAGCCGGAGGGCCGGTCGGCCGAAGAAGATGCCGCGCCGGCCTGACGAGCCGAGGGGTCACCAACGCCCCATCACTTGCAGAATTGCGCAAGTGACGCCAAGATTGCCCATGGCCTGAGCAGTGCGGCAATCCCGGACATAGAGCGCGGACCCGCACAGCAGGCCTTTCCCCTAACAAATGGCAAGTTCCGGTCACGGTCGATGTCGTGACCCCCGTCCCTCGGAGCGACGTGTGAACAGCGCGGATACCGAACCGCCGCCGCGCAGCCGATGGCGGCGTCGGCTCCGCTGGCTGATCGTGCTCGGTCTGGCCCTGCCGCTCGTGGCGGTGGGCGTCGTCGCGACCGCCTACGCCAAGCTCTCCCGAAACGTCCGGCACATCGAGGTGGCCCCGCAGGACCTCGGCGAGACTCGCCCGCCCAAGGCCCCCACCAAGGCGATGAACGTGCTGATCGTCGGCTCCGATCAGCGTGACGGCAAGAACGCCAAGTACGGCCGCCGCATCGCAGGCGAGCGTACGGACACCATCATGCTCGCCCACGTGTCACCCAACCGGGACAACGCCCTGATCATCAGCTTCCCCCGCGACTCGCTGGTCCGGCTTCCCGCCTGCCGCGCGGACCCGTCGAAGAACCTCACCGGCCAGGCCCCGCACACCGGCATGATCAACGAGTCGTTCAACTTCGGCGGGATAGCCTGCACCTGGAAGACCATCGAGACGCTGACCGGCATTCATATCGACCACTTCGTGAAAGTCGACTTCATCGGGTTCAAGGGCATGGTCAACGCCATCGGCGGGGTCGAGATCTGCGTGCCCCAGCCGATCGACGACAAGAAGGCCCTCCTTCACCTGTCGGCCGGCCGCCAGACGCTGAAGGGCGAGCAGGCGCTCGGTTACGTACGCGCCCGGTACAGCCTCGGCGACGGCTCGGACATCGGCCGGATCCAGCGGCAGCAGATGTTCGTCGCCTCCATGATCAAAAAGGTGATGAGCGGCGAGACGCTGACCAGTCCGACCAAGCTCTACGACTTCCTGGACGCCGCCACCAAGTCCGTCACCACCGACCCCGACCTGACTCCGGGCGTGATGAAGGACCTGGCCGACAGCGCACAGGGACTGAGCGCGGGCGAGATCCGCTTCATCACCGTCCCATGGCGGTATTCGGTCAAGCAGCCGGGGCGGGTGGAATGGGTTCAGCCGCAGGCGCGCACGCTCTTCCAGCTGGTCGCGCAGGACAAGAGCACGAAGAACTCGAAACTGCGCAGCGGCCAGATCAAGACGGCGCGTTCTCGGGTGCAGATCGAAATCCGCCACAGCGCCGGTAAGGCCTCGCTCGCCACTCAGGTGGCCGCCGCACTGGAACAGCGGGGCTACCACATATCCAAGATCCGCCCGGGGAGCGATCCGTACCCGAAAACGACGATCCTGTACTCGCCCAACGGCGAGTCCCGCGTCCCGACCCTGGCCAGGGATCTGAAGAAGGGCAAACCCCAGCTGGTTTCACGCGGGACGACGTCCCGGCTGATCCTGACCATCGGTGACGACTGGCAGGGGTTGAAGCCCATGCAGGTCAGCGACTCGGAGGAGCTGACCGGCTTCGACGCCACTCAGGACTCCTGCGCGGCGTGAACGGTGAAGCGCCCGCCCGTGGCCTGAACGTCCGCCTCGGTCGCGCCGCCTCGGCTCATGCGTCGTCACCCGCGACAGGTGCGGCCCGTCCCGAGGGACGGGCCGCACGCCGTCGTCACGGAGTCAGCCGGTGAAGGTCGCGCGGGAACAGGGTGGCGCGGCGGATGTTGTCGGCCTCGGTCAGCCGGGTGGTCCACCGTTCCAGGCCGATGGCGAAGCCGCCGTGCGGCGGCATGCCGTGCCGGAAGGCGGCCAGGTATCCGGCGTACGGCTCGGGCGACTCTCCGCGCGCCGCCAGGGCCGCGAGGTAGTCCTGGTAGCGGTGCAGGCGCTGGCCGCCGGTCACCAGCTCCAGGCCGCGGAAGAGCAGGTCGAAGCTGTTGGAATGCTCCAGCCTGCCGGGCTCGGGGTGGGTGTAGAAGGGCCGCTTGACCATCGGATAGCCGGTGACGAACAGGAACTCGCTGCCGTGCTCGCGCAGCGCCCACTCTGACAGCCGGCGTTCGTGGGCCGGGGCCAGGTCCGGCTCGCCCCGGGGGTCCTCACCGGTGTGCTCGGCGAGAAGTTCCTGGGCCTCGGCGAAGTGGATCTCCGGGATCTGGCGCGGGACCTCGGGCATCTTGACGTCCAACACGGCGCACGCCTCGCCCGCCCGGTCCGCGACGGCGGCCGTCATCCCGGCGAGAACCTCGCGCAGCACGGCCATCACCTCGCGGTGGTCGGTGATGAAGCCGAGCTCGGCGTCCAGCGAGGTGTACTGGGCCAGGTGCCGCGCGGTGTCGTGCGGCTCGGCCCGGAAGACGGGGCCGATCTCGTAGACACGCTCGAAGACGCCGACCATGGCCTGCTTGAAGAACTGCGGCGACTGGGCCAGATAGGCGCGGGTGCCGAACCAGTCGATGGCGAAGACGTTGGCCCCCGACTCGGTCGCCGAGGCCACCACCTTCGGCGTGTGGATCTCGGTGAAGCCGAGCGCGTCCAGCGCCGTACGGAACCCCGTCACCGACGCCGCGGAGATGGCGTGGGGCGCCCGCAGCCGTGGATGCCGCAGGGCGACCGGCGCGTGGTCGAGGACGGTCGGCAGCGTCGCCGGCACCGTGGGGCGATAGAGGTCGAACGGCGGGGCCACGGCGGGGCCCGACAGGGCGATCACCTCAGGCGAGGTCACCTCGGCTCCGCCGGGCGCCTGGGCGTTGGCGGTCACCGTCCCGGTGACCTGTAGGACGGTCTCTTCGGGGTGGTCGCCGACGGCGCTCAGGGCGTCGGGCTCGGCCACCACGACCTGGGCCAGGCCGGAGCGGTCGCGCAGGATGAGGAAGGCCACGGATTTCAGGACCCGCCTGCGGTGGAGCCATCCCTGGACGGTCACCCGCCGGCCGAGGTGATGAGGAAGCTCCGCCGCCAGGACACGGCAGGCGGCGGGAACTGTTGCGGACATGGAGATCAACACAAACCTCTGATCAGTGAGTGGTGATCCCTTGGGAGTGCGGGCGAGAAGGGAACTCGCGGTGCCACCGCACTTTCACCGCCGTGACACGGCGGCCTCGACGGCCCGATGACGGGGGCCGGCCGGCGGGGCATTGGGCGTGGGCGCCGTTCCTCCCCGCGCTCAGGAGGGTCTTCGTCTCCGGGGACAGGTCCGCCTTCGCAGCTTCCGGCGGCTCTCTCCTACCTGTCCGGTTCGGTGACTACTCGTCTCCGTCAACGCGTTGCCGGAAGATTACGTGCGCGTCCTCCCACGTGCAAGCGTGATCCGTCTGTCTTCTGCCGTAGATAGTCTTCACCGGATGGGCGGGAGAGAGCAGGAGGCCCCATCGGCGGGCGATCGCCAGGGGACGGACCCGGCGGCGAGGTCCCCGGACGAGGCCGAGCCCGGAAACGCCCCCGGAGACGCTCCTGCCCCTGAAACCGAGGCCGGCCGTGGAGAGCCGGCCGAGCCTGGAGAGCAGGAGGACTCCGGCAGCGAGGCGGGGCCGGGTGTGGCGGAGCGGGAGCTCAACCGCGCGGGCGAGCGCTACGCGGTCTGGTTCCGTTCGGCGGTGGTCGTGCCGTGCGCCGTTTTCGGGATCCTCGCGACGCCGGACGAGCGCAAGACCGCGACGATCTCGATGGCGGCCCTCGTGATCGGGTGGTGTGCGCTCCGCCTGGCCTGGACGCGGAACCGTACGCTCTCACGGTCGTGGCGCCCGGTCGCGGTCGACGCGGCGGTCCTCGTGGCGGTGTGCCTGGGCCAGGCGGCGACCGGCACCGGTGACCCCGGCGGCTGGGTGGTGGCGCTGGTCTCGATCACGGCCGTGACCTATCCGTACGAGTGGCCCACCCGGCCGGTGGTGGGGTGCGGCCTGGGCGTCCTGGGGCTCGGCGCCTTCGTCGCGGGCTCCTACATCCACCTGGGTGAGTGGTCGATCGCGCTGGCCGGCGCGCGCGTGCTGCTGGAGTTGACGCTGTCTCGGCTGTCCTATGTGCTCGTCCGCGCCCATGCGCGCTCGGCGGACCGGCTCACCGCGCGGGTGGCGGCCCGGCGTCGGCAGGCCGCAGTCGCTGCGGCCAGGCGTTCGGGCGAGCGGGAGTACCTGGCGACCCTGCACGACACGGCGAGCACCACCCTGCTGATGATCGCGATCGGAGCCCGCGACGGAACGCGGTGGGTGCCCGAACGCGCCCGCCAGGATCTGGAGCAGCTCGCCAAGGTGCCCGGCTCGGACGACGGCCGCGTCGACCTGGGGCCGTTGCTGGGCACCGCCACCCGTCACCCCGCCGTCCGTGTCGAGGTGGAGATCGACGCCCTGCCCCCGCTGCCCGCGACGCCGGCGCTCGCGATCTTCCATGGCGTACGCGAGGCGCTGACGAACGTGGAGCGGCATGCGGGGGTGCCGGAGGCGTCGCTACGCGCGGCGCTCGACGAGAGCGGACGGATCGTGGTCGAGCTGCGGGACCGGGGCCGCGGCTTCGACCCGGAGCAGGTCGCCGCGCATCGTCGTGGCCTCTCCGGTTCGATCGTGGAGCGGATGACCAGGGCGGGCGGCCGGGTGCTGGTCGGCTCCCGGCCGGGCGGGGGCACCACGCTGAGATGGATGTGGCCAGATGACGGAGACTACTGAGGGCCGCCGCGACGGGCCGGCCGTCCGGGTCGAGGACCGGCTCCTGCGCGGCGCCCACGCGGCGGTTCTGGCGGTCACGATGGCCGTGCAGTTCGGGCTCTGCCTGCCCACACTCATCGAGCACAGCCGACGCTATGACCCGCTATGGCTGGAGATCACCGGATTCGTCCTGCTGGTCGGTGTCGCGGTCGGCGCCGCCGTGTACCTGGCGCGCAACGGCCGCATCCCGCCGTCGGCCCGGCGCGTCGGCGCCTTGCTGGTGCTGCTCGCGGCGGGAGCGGCGGCGGTCGCCGCACCTCCGGGCAACTATCTGGACCGGGCCCACTGGTACTTCGGCCTGGTCGGCTGGTACGGCGTGCTGCTGCTGTTCGACCGGCCGCCCGCGCGCCTCGCCCTCTTCCTCGGCGCGAACCTCGTCGTCGCCCTCGCCAAGGCCGTCCTGTCGGGCCCGCCCGATCCGCTGGCGTGGGCGGCGATGGCGGTGTCCGTGGTGTCCGTCTACGGGTTCCAGCTCGCGCTGAGCCTGGTGATCCAGGAAGTGCGGCGCGTCGCCGCGCGGGCGAGGGAGACGGCGGAGGAAGAAGAGCGGCTCCGCACGGCGGAGGCGGTGGCCGAGTACCTCCATCGCGACCACCGGCAACGCTACGTCGCGCTGCTCGGCACCGCCGTCCCGCTGCTCGCCGGGCTCGGGTACGGCTCGCTCGACCCGTCCGATCCGGACGTACGGCGCCGCTGCGCGCGCGAGGCCGCCCGGATGCGGCGCCTGTTCGCGGAGAGCGACGACGTGTCCGACCGGTTGGTGCACGAACTGCGGGCGGTCATCGAGGTCGCCGAGCGGAGCGGGATCACCGTCCAGTTCGCGGCACGCGGCGAGCCCCGGGACCTGTCCAAGGACGTACGGCGCGAGCTGATCGATCCGGTGGCGGCCGTACTCGCCGCGGCCGGGTCCAACGCCCGGGTCACGGTGGTCCGCACGTCCGACCGGGTCCGGGTCAGCGCTCTCGGCGACGAACCGACGCCGCCACACCCGGATTTCGCGTCGCGGCACGTCGAGATCAATCGTGTGGTCGCGGAGAATCGACTGTGGGTGGAGGCGGTATGGCGACAGGCGACGCCGTCACGGTGACGCTGATCGACGATCACCCGGTGGTCCTGGCCGGAGTGAAGCACTGGTACTCGGCGGCGGACCCGCCGATCGAGGTCGTGGCCTCCGGCGCCACGGTGGAGACCGCGTGGACGCCGCCGGGCGACGCGGCCGCGGTCGTCGTGCTCGACCTGCAACTGAACGGCCGCCCGCCCGCGTACGGCGATCTGCGCCAGCTGGTCGACGCGGGCCGACAGGTCGTCGTCTACACAATGCGCGACGACGAGAAGACCGCGCTGACCTGCATGGACACCGGGGCCTTCACCTTCCTCACCAAGGCCGAGGGCGAGGAGCACCTGGTCGCGGCCACGGTCGCGGCCGCGCACGACCTGCCATACACACCGCCGGCGCTGGCCGGGGCGTTCGGCGCGGACACCGCGGCCGATCGGCCGAAGCTCTCGCTACGGGAGGAGGAGGTGCTGATCGAGTGGTTCCAGTGCGAGTCGAAGGAACTCGTCGCACAGAAGCTTGGCATCACGCCGCGGACGGTCAACTCCTATCTGGACCGGGTCCGGATCAAGTACGCGAACGTGGGCCGGGAGGCCCGGACCAAGGCGAATCTGGTCGCGCGGGCGATCCAGGACGGGCTGATCGACGTGGACGATCTGTGATCATTCGATCGCGATCCGCGTTGTGGGTCGAACGACCGTCACGCCCGTCGGCTTCGGCTTCCTAGGGTGGTGGCCGCGTCACCGAGGCGGTCCTGATGCGCTTTTTTCGCGGCGCCCGGTCGGGGGATCGTTCACCGGCGCGTGCAGGGCCCGGTCCATGCCGCCGGGTGCCAGCCGCCGGCGCATCGGGTGGTGACGGAGTTCGGATAGGCAACCACAAGAAGATTCGGAGTTTGTGTCGTGAGGCGAGTTCGGAAGCGTTCACTCAGGCGGGCGGCCGTACGCGGGGCAGGGGCGAGCGCGATCCTCGCGGCGGCGCTGGCGCTGCCGTTGTCGGCGACGGCCCACGCGGGCGCGATCGACAGGACGGACGACAAGCTGACCGCCGGAGAGGCTCTCAAGCCGAACGAGTCGGTGAAGTCCGAGAACGGCCAGTACAAGCTGATCCAGCAGGCGCAGGGCAACCTCGTCCTCTACGGTCCGGATAACAAGGCCCTGTGGGGGACGCCCACGTCGGGCACCACGGCGTACGCGACCATGCAGCGCGAGGGCAACCTCGTCGTCTACAACGCGTCCAACCAGCCACTCTGGGGCACCAACACCGCGGGCCACTCCGGCGCGTACCTCAAGGTGCAGAACGACGGCAACCTTGTCATCTACTCGGTGAGCAACGAGTTCCTCTGGTCGCGGCACGCGTACGTCGGGTCGCTGCCGTCCGGGCACACGCTCAAGACCGGGCAGTGGGTCCAGTCGAAGAACGGCGAGTACAAGCTGCTCATGCAGAAGGAAGGCAACCTCGTCCTCTACAGCCGGGCCAACAAGGCCCTGTGGACGACGCCGACCGCGGATCGGCCGGGCGCCTACGCCGCGATGCAGAAGGAGGGCAACCTGGTGATCTACAGCGCGCAGAACGCGGGCGTGTGGACCACCAAGACCGCGGGCAACCCCGGCGCCTACCTCGCGGTGCAGAACCAGGGCAACGTCGTCATCTACTCCAAGGACAACAAGCCCCTCTGGTCGGCGAACTAGGCGAACTGACCGTGTGACGCCGCGCGCAGCGTCACACGGCGTCAGAAGGACGGCGGCGCGGAGCCGAGCCGGGACGGTCAGAGCCCGTCCCGGCGGAACACGCCGACGAGGACCCGCAGCGCCAGGATCGCGCTGATGACGAGCAGGTTGAACCCGATGAGCTCGTACAGGCTGACCACCTTCGGCATCACCTGGGGACCGCCGTCCGTCCCGAGCAGGACGACGCCCATGATGCCCGCCGTGGCCCCCAGCACCGTGAGCACGACCTGGTGCAGCACCCCGGTGAGGAACCGGCGGTCCCGCTCGTCGGCGAGCAGCCGCACGTTCATGCTGAAACGCCCGTGCTCCGCGGCGCTCGCGATCCGCTCCACCCTCCGGGGCAGCCGCCGCAGCATCGGCAGCAGGGTGGCCAGCTCGTGGGTCACCTCGTCCTTCAGTGACGTCGCGTTGAGCTGCTCCGCCAGGTGCCGCCCGGCGAAGGCGCGGGCCTCCTCGATGAGGTCGAACCCGGGCGCGAGGGCGACGAGGGTGCCTTCGAGCGTGGCCAGCGCCCGGAAGACGGCCGCGACCTCGGGCGGCACGGCCAGGCCGTACTCCGTGACGATCTTGAACAGGTTGGTGAACATCACCACGCTCGCCCCGCCCGGCGCGAGATGCCTGGCCATGAACTGGCCCATCGCCCGCTCCAGCGCCGCCTCGTCGATCTCCTCCGGCCTGGGGACGACCTCCAGCAGCGCGTCGGTGACGCCGAGCGGGTCCTGGCGGTTCATCGCGACCAGGAACCGCTGCAGCGCGGCCCGCACGGACGCGTCCAGGCGGCCGACGGAGCCGAAGTCGAGCAGGCCGAGCGTGCCGTCGCGGAGCAGCATGATGTTGCCGGGATGCGGGTCGGCGTGGAAGACGCCCTCGACCAGGACCTGCCGCAGCAGGCAGCCGAGCAGCGTGCGGGCCAGCTCGTGGCCCCGCTCATGGCCGCGCTCGATGGCGCCGGACAGCGGCTCGCCCACGAGGCGCTCCATGACGAGGACGCGCTCCGTGCACAGCTCCGTGTACGGGGACGGGTAAGTGACGGCGCCGCCGCCGGAGGCCGCGACGGCGGCCATGTTCCCTGCCTCGACCCTGAAGTCGAGCTCCTCCCGGATGGCGGCCGCGAAGCCGTCGCCCAGGACGCGCAGTCCGAGCGCGCGGCCCCAGCGCGTTCTTGCCTCCAGGGTGCGGGCCAGCCGGGCCACGATGTCGAGGTCGCGGGCAACGACCGCGCGGATGGCCGGGCGCTGAACCTTGACCACCACGCTCTCGCCCGTGCGCAGCCGGGCGGCGTAGGCCTGCGCGATGGACGCGGACGCCAGCGGACTGCGGTCGAACTCGGCGAAAACCTCGTCGACGGGCCCGCCGAGCTCGGCCACGAGGACCTGCTCGACCTGCTCCCACGGCGCGGGGGCGGCGCGGTCCTGCAGCGTGCCCAGCTCCTCGACGAACTCGGCGGGGAGCAGGTCGCGGCGGGTGGAGAGCACCTGGCCGAGCTTCACGAAGGTGACGCCGCCGTCGTCGAGGGCGCCGCGCAGCGCCCGGGCGAGCCGTACCCTGCCGCCCCGGTCGTCGAGCCGGTCGCCCCGCCCGCGGAGGTACGGCCCCAGGCCGTGCCGGAACGCGATGCGGGTGATCTGCGAGTAGCGGCGCGCCCTGGAGATCCGGCCGCGCAGCGAGCGGGCGACCTCGATCGGCCCGGGGACGGAGCCCGACGGCACGAGTGCCTCGGCGACCACCAGGATGACCATGGGGATCAGCACGATGCACATGGCCACGAGTACGAGCACCCACACCGTGCCGAGGCCCGGGTCGCTCGCCGTCTCGGTGCTCTGGAACTGCGCCATGACCGGAGACAGCATCGGGCCGGTCAGGGCGAACGCCAGAACCGCGGCGATGGCCGTGCGGAAGACACCGAACGTGACGCCCAGGAGCCGTCTGGCCGCCACGGCCAGCAGGACCAGCATCACGACGATGGCGAACGAGAGGCTCAGAGCGAGGGGAGGGCTAAGCGCTGCGTCAGTGTGAGGGGGCACGACTCGCGATCCTCCCACGCTCGCGCCGTCGTCCTTGCCGTCCTTGTCGTCCTTGTCGTCCGCCTGAGGGGCCGGAACGGCGACGCGGAGGCCCCATGATGGCGGCTCCGATATCCGCCGCGCGGGTGAGGCCCTGTCCCTCCCTACGGCGATCCATTGAGCGGGGAGCGGGCCCCGATATTTCCTGGAATCCCTTCTCGCCGCCTTGCGTCCAGCAGCGCCCGGAACCTCACTCATTGTGATAGTCATGACACGGCCCGCGATCGACAAAGCGGCGGGACCTCTCTGTCATCCCTCGGCAATGGGAGATCGTCATGATGGTCTGCGTACTCGCCGTGGCGGCGGCGGTCGGCGTCGTGGCGCTGGCCGCCTTCCTCTTCCGGAAGCTCGACCGGGGCGCCGACGACCGGGATCCCGGCGGCCCCTCCGCCGGCCACGCGGGCGCGATGCTGTCCGCCCTGTTCCTCCTGGTCTTCGCCATCGCGATCATCGTCCCGTGGACGACGGCCGACGCCGCCCGCCAGAACACCTACGCCGAGGGCGAGGCGGCGGTGCAGACGTACTGGGCCTCGACGGCCCTGCCCGATCCGGCCGCGGCCGAGATCCAGTCACGGCTGCGCGACTACGTCGGGTTCGTGGTGGACGAGGAGTGGCCGATCATGGCCCAGGGGGAGCTCAGCCCGGAGGGCGGGGCGCTGCTCAACGGGCTGCGCGCCCACGTCACGGGCCTCAACGTCACCGGGGACGACGCCCATGACGCCAAGAACGCGGTACTCGACGGACTCGCCGACCTGTCGGCCACCCGCCAGCAGCGAGCGGCGGACGCCAAGGCCACGCCGCCCGCGGGGGTTCTGGCCCTGTCGATCGTGACCGGGATCGTCGTCATCCTCTTCCCCTTCATGGCAGGGGCGCGGCCGCGCGGCATGGCGCTCGTCCCGCTGGTGACGATGGCGGCCCTGCTCGG
Organism: Microtetraspora malaysiensis; assembly: GCF_050947145.1. Classification (NCBI taxonomy): domain Bacteria; kingdom Bacillati; phylum Actinomycetota; class Actinomycetes; order Streptosporangiales; family Streptosporangiaceae; genus Microtetraspora; species Microtetraspora malaysiensis. The sequence continues at coordinate 670,996 of NZ_CP191998.1, read as the reverse complement.
GCTCGGCACGTACCAGGCCTGGGACATCTCGCACGTCTTCAGCGGCGGTCTCGCGGTCAAGCCGGAAGCGCTGCGCGCGGCGGCCCAGGAGATCCAGCGGATCCCCCAGATCCCGGAGACTCCGCAGAAGTCGGAAAAGTCGGGGAAGCGTCCGACGACCGAGATCCCGCAGACGCCCCGGGCCGCGTTGACCCCTCAGGGCCGATGAGAGGGCGGCACGGCCGGGCGGGCGTCCGCAACGCGACCGGAGCGGCGGCGCACGCCCTGGCGGCGTCGGCGGTGGCTGTCTCCGTGCTCGCGGGCTCCGCGTTCGTCGGATCGGCCGTCCTCGCCGACCCCGCGTCCGCGGACGACATCCATACGGGTGGGGCCGATGTGGGGCTCTCCACCGATGTCGGCACGGGAGTCGAGGCCTCCGCCCAGGCCAGAGCCGACGTGGGCGCGGCCGATGTCGGGCTCTCCGCCCGCGCCGGAGCACACGTGGGAGCGGCCGACCCCGGCGCGGACGGGCCGGCGCTCGGGGTGGAGCTGGGGATCTGCGTCGAGTTGCACACCGTGGTCGAGCTGGGGCTGGGGGTCGGGATAGGGGCCTATCCCTGCGGCTGCGGCTCCCAGTGCTCCGCGCCCCAGCCGCCGCCCCCGACACCGGCACCAGAGCCGACGCCGCCTGAGCCACCGCAGGAAACGCCGCCCGAGACGCCGCCACCGCCTCCATCGACGCCGCCGGTCGTACCGCCCTCGCCGACGGAGACACCGGCTCCGCCTCCCCCGCCTCCCGTACGGGCCACTCCGCGTCCGGAGCAGTCGTGGCCGCCCGCGCGCCCCGTGGTGAGACACCGCCCGTCGCCCTCGCCGGTGGTGACCGTCCAGCGGAAGCGGGCCCGCCAAGCCGCCGGGCATCCCAGCCGGCGCCGGAACCCGCTCGGCACGATCCTCGTCATGGTCGTGCTCGCCACGGTGATCGCCTCCGCCGCGGGGCTGGCGTTCGCCGGAGCCCGGTAAGCGGCACCCTGACCGGCCAGCACGCCTGCATGGCCACCGGAGCGGCGTCGATGGGGAGCAGGTAGGCGAAGGCCAGTCGGGCGAGCGCGTTGAGCAGGCTCGCGACGCCCCGGACGGGCCCGGTGCAGGTCTTTCGTGGCTGGCCCACTGACGACCTTGCCGGGGCCAGGACGCCTTCACCCGAGCCTGCCGGGCGGTCGGGCAGCGTCCCGTGAACTCGTTTCCTGACTCGTGTGAAAGACGGGCGACACTACTTCCTTTGGAAGGCCCGACCACATGCCCCTCAGTACGACCCTGTCTGACGCCGCCCTGATCGAACGGTCGTGGCGAGATCCCGAGGATTTCGCCTTGCTGTTCGACAGGCACGCAGGACACATCCACCGTTATGTGGCCCGCCGGCTCGGCGACGACACGGTCGACGACGTCGTCTCCGAGACGTTCCTCGCCGCGTTCAGGCAGCGCCGCGACTACGACACCACCCGTCCGGAGGCTCTCCCGTGGTTGTACGGCATCACAACCAACTTCATCCGCCGGCATCAGCGCGCCGAGCTACACCGCTATAAGGCGTACTCGAAAATGGGCGTGCTTCCCGACGCCGACGACGCCGCGGAACAAGCTCTTGAACGGGCGAGCGCGCATGCCGTACGCCGCCCTCTCGCCCGGGCGCTCGCCTCACTGAAGGCCCGCGACCGCGACGTCCTCTTACTCGTGGCCTGGGCCGACCTCACCTACGAGGAGGTCGCCGACGCCCTGTCCATCCCGATCGGAACAGTCCGTTCCCGCCTCAACCGCGCACGGGCCATCGTCCGCAACGCCCTCGGCAGCACCGACCCCACGATGGAGCAGGCCTCATGAACGAACTGACCGACCTGACCGAACTCCGCGACCTGTTCGCCGACAAGCCGCACCCCACGGCGGACCGCCTCGCCCCCGCCCGTACCGCCCTCTTGGCCGAAGCCCGCACGAAGCGGCGCCGGGCCCGGGAGGCCGGCCTGCGGCGTCTGATGCTCGCAGGCGGCCTGGTCGCGGCGATGACCGCAGGAGTGATCGCCGTCCAGACGTTCAAGCCCGCCGCGCCCGCAAGCGCCGCCGAGGTCCTGAGACTGGCGGCCGAGGCCGCGACCGCCACCCCGTGGCCGGAACCCCGCGACGACCAGTACCTCCACTACGAGCAGATCGCGGAGTCGCGCCCCGAGAAGGGGGTTCCCGACCCCGGTCCGCGCCGCATCAACGGCGAGTTCTGGGATTCCGTCGACGGCTCCCGCCCACGACTCAGCTGGGGCAAGCCGTCGAAGTCCCGCCCCCATCGCGGTCGCGGCGAGTACAAGGAACTCGCAACCCGGTGCCCCGGCCACGACCGCCTCACCTACGCCGACCTGCGGGGGTGGCCGACCGACCAGGAGCAGCTCCGGCACAAACTGGCCGAACACGGTAAGGAGATGGTCCTCAAAAAGGACACCGCGACCCAGATCTGGCGCGCCCTCGGCGTCCTCGCCCACCCGATGCCGCCCGAGCTGCAGGCGGCCATCTTCAAGATCGCCGCGACCCTGCCGGGCATCGAGACGGAAGAGCTCAAGGACGCCACCGGCAAAACGGGCATCGCCGTGACCCGGGTGGACAACCTGGGTCCCGGGGGCTCCGTCTCCCGCGAATCCTTCATCTTCGACAAGACCTCCTACGTCTTCCTGGGCGGCCAGGAACTCGCGCTGGGACTAGGGCGTGAAGTCTGGTCCGTCACCCGTCCGCAGATCACCGACGAACTTCCGGCCTGGTCCAAATCCCTGAAGCCGGGCGGCTGCGTCTGAGCCTGCATCCGCCGGACGACAGGCGGGCCGCGTCGGCGGCCCGCCTGCCTGCCTGCCATGATCCAGCAGCCGGGGACTCGCGTCATGCGAGACCGCCTGTCGGATCCAACCTCGCCATCCGGGCAAATCCAGCAGATTGCTCACAATCCGCTACGCGCCCTAGCTAGTCCGCGAGTTCCTTGCGCATCCGCACGACGAAGCGGCCGTCCAGCTCGTCACGGCCGGTCTCCGCGTAGCCGAGCGACGCGTACAGGGCGATGTTCGGCGTCATCTTGACGTTCGTGATGAGGCGCAGCGCGGGAAGCCCGAGCCGCCGCGCCTCCTCCTCGGCGAAGGCCAGCAGGCTCCGGCCGACTCCCCTGCCCTGCCGGTCGGGCCGAACGGCGACGTTGTCGACGAGCAGCACGCCGTCCTCCGGGATCAGCACGATGAGCCCCTCGATCCCGTCGGGCGCGTCCCGCACGTGCACCCGCCCCTCGGCGACGAGGGCCTCGTAGTCCGCCTCCATCGGCATCGGCGGCCTGCCGATGACCTCCGCCCACGGCTGGTAGGCGTCGAGGACCAGCTGTCTGACGGCCGCCACGTCCGCGGCCTGAGCCTTACGCATCCGTCGATCATGCCACCCCACCCGGAGGCGGACACGTTGCACCAATCACCGCGAAACGCTCAGCGCGCTCCGGTACCGCGTGCTCTACTGCTCTTGGCCGACCCCGGCCGCACCGGCCGGGGTCAGGAGGGACAGCCGATGGACGAACCACAGGACGGGCACCCGCAGCCGCGGCTCGCCAAGGCGGGACGGGCGATGGCCCTGGCCACGCTGGTCTCCCGGATGACCGGGTTCGGCCGCACACTCGCCCTGGTCACGGCGCTCGGGCTCGGATCGCGGCTGCTCGACGCGTACACCACGGCCAACACCCTGCCCAACTCCATCTACGACCTGGTGCTGGGCGGCGCCCTCGCCGGCGTTCTGGTTCCCCTCCTCGTACGGCACGGCGACGAGGCGTTCGCCCAGCGGCTGCTCTCGCTGATCGTCTACGCCCTGGGTGTCACCGTCGCGGTCACGATGGTGTTCGCCCCGCAGATCGTCGACCTGTGCGCGCCCGGCTACACCCCGGAGCAGCGGCAGCTCACGATCACCTTCACCCGCTTCTTCCTGCCGCAGGTGCTCTTCTACGGCGCGGGCGCGGCCCTGGCCGCCGTCCTCAACACCCGGGGACGCATGGCCGCCCCCATGTGGGCCCCGGTGGCCAACAACGTCATGGTCATCGCCACCGCCGTCGCGTACCTGGCCCTCGGGGGCGGCCACCGCATCGAGGAGCTGACCCCGGCGCAGACGTTGCTGCTGTCCGTCGGCACGACCGCGGGCGTCGCCGCGCAGATGCTGCTGCTCGCCCACGCCGGACGGCGGGCGGGCTTCCGGCCCCGGCTGCGGCTGGACGTCCGCGGTGTCGGGCTCCGGCGCATCATGGGCATGGCCGGGTGGACGGTCGTCGCCGTCGTCGCGAGCCAGGCGGCGCTGCTGTTCGTCGGCCGACTCGCCACGACCGTCGGCGCCGGGGCTACCGGCGTCTACGCCAACGCGTACACGCTGTTCCAACTGCCGTACGCGATCATCACGGTGTCGCTCATCACCGGAGTGTTGCCCAGGATGAGTCAGGCCGCCGCGCGGCGCGACCTCGAGCAGGTCACCGCCGAGCTCTCCCAGAGCCTGCGCCTGTCCGGCGTCGCGCTGCTGCCGGTGGCCGCGCTCCTGATCGCCCTCGGCCCGCACATCGCCACCGTGCTGTTCGGGCACGGGAGCGCGACGCCGTCGGCGGTGGCGCTGACCGGCTCCGTCCTGTCCGCGTACGGGCTCGCGCTCGTGCCCTTCTGCGGTTACCAGATCCTGATCCGCGGCTTCTACGCCCTGGAGGACACCCGCACGCCGGCGCTGATCGGCGTCCTCGTGTCCGCCGTCACGGCCGCCTCCGCCTGGGCCGCCTCGGCCCTCGTCCCCGGACCCGCCATGCTCGTCGGTCTCGCCGCCGGGTACGCGCTGGCCAGCACCGTCGGCCTCCTCACCGCGGCGGTCATCCTGCGGGCGCGGCTCGGACGCGTCGACGGGCACCGGCTGCTCTCCACCCACACGCGCACGTCGATCGCCGCGGTGAGCGCCGGCTTCGCCGCGATCGCGGTCACCCGCGCCCTCGCCCCCACCATTGGGACGGGATGGAGCGGATCCCTCATCGCCCTGCTCACCGCCGGTGCCGCCGCCACCGTGCTCTATCCCCTCGCGGCGCGGTTGCTCCGAGTCGGCGAGCTCCGCATCCTCCTCTCCGCGCTCCGCCCCGCCTGATCGGGGACTATTTCGGCGCATCGCGGTGCTGTCAGCGAAGAGAGCAGCCGTGGAACGAGCGAGGAGGCACCGTGTCGGAGGGACACCGCATCACGATCGAGCAGGGCACCCAGCACGTACGCGTCGAGCGGGACGGCGTGCTTCTCGCCGAGAGCCGCCGCCCGCTCCTGCTCCGCGAGACGGGGCTGCCCGTCCGCTACTACCTGCCGCCGGAGGACGTACGCACCGACCTCCTGACGCCGTCGGAGAACCACACCTACTGCCCGTTCAAGGGCACGGCGTCCTATTGGTCGCGCCCGGACGCGGAGGACCTGGTCTGGGCGTATCCGGACCCGAAGCCGGACGTCGCCCAGATCAAGGACCACTTCTGCTTCTACGACGTCGAGGTGGTGTCCGGCTGACCCCGGTCAGGCGAAGGACCGGTTGAGCCAGGACTGCCAGACCTCGTCGAGGCGCGCCCCGTCCGCGCTTCCGGAGAAGTCGTGGTGCTCGACGACGACCGCGTCCTGGTAGCCGTGGATCAGCATGTAGAGGCCCTCGTCCGTACGGAAGCCCAGATAGCCGGGCCGCCGGGCGAACTCGACGACCCCGTCGACCGGGGCGAGTCCCTCGACGGTGAGCCGTCCCGGAGCGCCCTCGGCGACCTCCGTGCCGGTCAGGCCGAGCACGCCCGCGAACGCCGACCAGACCCGGTCCTTGTCCGCCACCTGGGGTCCGACGGCGAAGACGTTGTACGCGGAGGTCCGGCCGGGGAAGTGCCTGAGGTAGGCGGCGAGCTTGCGGAGGTACATGCCGTCGCCCACCTTGAGGGCGTCGTACTCCGCTTCCCAGTCGTCGCCGAGGAAGCCGCTGTGCACGAACCGCAGCACCGTGCTGCCTCCGTCGCGGCCCTCGATCAGGTACTCCATGGCCATGAACGTGCCGTCGGGGTTGTCGTCGGTCCGGATGGCGTACTTCTTCCCGGGCTCCCAGGCGGTGATGGTGGCCTCGGACGGGAAGCCCATGATCTCCTGGCGCGTCCGGCCGCCTTCTCGGGGCTCGATCGTGTTCCGTCCCATGAACCAGGAGTCCACTCCCGGCCCGGTGGCGATCGCCTCCCACACCTGCTCGGGAGTGGCGTCCAGGGCGATCTCCTCGCGCACCTCGAACTCGTGCGGCATATCAGGACTCCTTCGTCTGCGTCATGGGCTCGGTCACGGCCTTCACGCTCGGATGCACGGCGACGACCACCCGGTGGTCGCGACCGCCCTCGGCCGTCTCGTCGTGATATTTCGACACCAGCGCGGTGACGGCGTTCGTCAGCTCCTCCGCGAACGCCGCGCGGTCCGCCGCTGAGGCGAACCGTACCTCGCCGTCCAGCGCGAACGTCGCGACTCGCCTGCGGGCCCGGGTCGCGCCGGTGATTAGGGAGCCGACATCGCTCACCAGCCGGGAGGCCAGGGCGAGCAGCCAGCGCGCCGACAGCCGGTCGGGCGAGCGGGCGGGGTCCGGCTGCACACTGGCGAGCGCGATCGGCGAGATCACGTACGACGCCGCCGTGGCGCGCAGCACCCGCTCTGTGACGTTGCCCTTCCTGCGCTCCTCCACGAGCTCGACCAGCCCGTGCTTCTCCAGCGTCTTGAGGTGGTAGTTCACCTTCTGCCGGGGCAGGCCCACCCGGGCGGCCAGCATCGTGGCCGACCCCGGCTCGGCCAGCTCGGCCAGCAGCCGGGCACGCACCGGATCCAGTGAGACCTCGGCCGCCGACGGATCTTCGATCACCGCGACTTCCAACATGTGCCCCACGATGTCACCGACAATTTTTCTTGTCAAGGCGATGGGAGTTGTCGGAGGCGGCAGGGACAGGGCGTCAGGGACGAGGGATGTTGCGGAGGTTGGCGCGGGCCATCTGGACCATCCGCCCGACGCCGCCGTTCAGCACCATCTTCCCGGCCGAGAGCGCGAAGCCCGCGAGCTGCTCCCCCGTGACGCGCGGCGGCAGGGAGAGGGCGTTCGGATCGGTGACAACGTCCACGAGGGCCGGCCCGTCGTGGCGGAACGCCTCGCGCAGCGCGTCCCTGACCTGCTTCGGGTCCTCGACCCGCACGCCGTATGCCCCGGCCGCCCGCGCGATGGCGGCGTAGTCGGTGTGCGGATACGTCGTGCCGTACGGCCGCAGGCCCGCGACCATCATCTCCAGATCCACCATGCTGAGCGCGGAGTTGTCGAAGAGCACCACCCTGACCGGCAGGCCGTACTGGACCAGCGACAGGAAGTCGCCCATCAGCATGGAGAACCCGCCGTCGCCGGAGAGCGAGACGACCTGGCGGTCCCGGTCGATGAACTGGGCGCCGAACGCCTGCGGCAAGGCGTTGGCCATCGAGCCGTGGCTGAAGGAGCCGATCACCCGGCGGCGGCCGTTCGGCGTGAGGTAGCGGGCCGCCCAGACGTTGCACATGCCGGTGTCCACGGTGAAGACGGCGTCGTCGTCGGCCTCCTCGTCGAGGACGGACGCCACGTACTCCGGGTGGATCGGCACGTGCCCCTCAACGTTGCGGGTGTAGGCGTCCACGACGCCGGTGAGCGCGTCCGCGTGCTTCTTCAGCATGCGGTCCAGGAACCTGCGGTCGGCCTTCTCGGCCACGCGCGGGAGCAGCGCCCGCAGCGTCTCGCGGGCGTCGCCCCACACCGCCAGGTCCAGCTTGGACCGGCGGCCCAGATGCTCCGGCCGCACGTCTACCTGGACGATGCGCACGTCATCCGGCAAAAAGGCGTTGTACGGAAAATCCGTGCCGAGCAGGATCAGCAGGTCGGCCTCGTGCATGGCGTCGTACGCCGCTCCGTAGCCGAGCAGCCCCGACATGCCCACGTCGTAGGGATTGTCGTACTGGATCCACTCCTTGCCGCGGAGTGCGTGGCCGACCGGCGCCTTCACCCGTTCCGCGAAGGCCATCACCTCGTCGTGGGCGCCCGCCGTGCCGCTGCCGCAGAAGAGCGTCACGCGCGGGGCGTCGTCGACCATCCGGGCCAGCGCGTCGATCTCCTCGTCCGCCGGGCGGATGGTGGGACGGCGGGTGACCAGCGCCAGCTCGGCCGCCCGCTGCGGCGCCTCAAGGGCCGCGATGTCACCGGGCAGGCTGACCACGGAGACACCGGAACGGCCCACCGCGTGCTGGATCGCCGTCTGCAGCACCCGGGGCATCTGCGAGGGGTGCGAGATCAGCTCCGAGTAGTGGCTGCACTCGGCGAAGAGCCGGTCGGGATGCGTCTCCTGGAAGTAGGCCGTGCCGATCTCGCTGCTCGGGATCTGCGCCGCGAGCGCCACCACCGGCGCCATGCTCCGGTGCGCGTCGTACAGACCGTTGATCAGGTGCAGGTTTCCCGGGCCGCAACTTCCCGCGCACGCCGCCAGGTTTCCGGTGAGCTGCGCCTCGGCGCCCGCCGCGAAGGCGGCCGTCTCCTCGTGCCGCACCTGCACCCAGTCCATGCCGGGAGCCCGGCGGATGGCGTCGATGACCGGGTTGAGGCTGTCTCCGACGACACCGTAGATTCGCCGTACGCCCGCCTGGCCGAGGATGTCGACGAACTGCTCGGCGATGGTCTGCCTGGCCATGGACGGTCTCCCCTCACCGGTCCGCTGTCCCTGACCGCCTACCTGCCCCACGTCGCACCGTGCAGTCACTCCGCGACGCCTCCGGATGGGGCGGGCGCCACTCAGGCGCGGCGGGACCGCCACAGCTCCACGGCCACCCACAGGGCGCCGACGGTGATCAGCGCGCCGTGCGCCATCCGGAGCGCGGGCGGGCCGAAGAACTGCGGGAGGAAAAGGGCGAACCCGACGGCCAACGGAACGGCGCTCCACCGCGAGAGCACACCCGAACGCCACACGGCGACGGCCGCGAGGACCACGCCGACGCCGAGCAGCAGGAGCCCGGCCCCGAACATCGTGACCGCCGCGGGGCCGAACCGGAAGTCGTCGGCGAGCGAGAGCAGGGACGCATCCTGCTCCTTGAGGGCGCGGGCGGCGATGACGTTCAGGCCGAACACCTCGGCTCCGTAGTACGGGAGCGTCAGCCCCGCGCCGATCCATGTGACCACCACGGCGGTGAGCGACGGGCGCCGGTCGAGCACGAGGTGCAGCGCCAGCAGGCCCAGCGTGAGCAGGACGAACCCGACCGCCGCGAACAGGTGCGCCGCGACCCAGGCCGACGAGGCCATCGCCCGCGCCCCGGCCAGGGTGGTCTCGTCCGAGTACGGCCGGACCACCGGATAGAGGAGGAACAGCACCCCGGCCACAGCGAGAGAACCGGCACCCAGCCGAGCACGGGATGAGTTGAGGGTGGACATGGACGGCTCCCATCGAGAATCGCTAGCGCGTCGCTCTGTTTCGAGAGCAATGCTCTCTTTGGAGAACGATGATGTCAAGTGAGTCTCCCGCTCTATTTGATCTGAGGGGTGCCTCCGCATGGCCCCGATCCGCTCCGGGCCAGGTCGCCGGAAAACGGGATGTAGCGGGATGCTCCGCCCCGGAATGATGGCCGGGTGACCATCGCCAGCGACCTCACCGTGCGCCCCTACGCCGACGCGGACCTGCCACTTCTCCAGCGGACCTTCGCCGGCTGGATCGCCGAGGCGGGCCGCGGATACGACCACATCGGCGAACTGCCGCACCGCATCTACGAGAACCTCCGCGGCCGACGCCCGGTCGGCGAGCTGGTCCACGTCTGGGAGGACGCCGGGGGTGTCGCCGGGCTCGCGATCAACCTGCGCTTCGGGGCGGCCTTCGACGTGTTCACCGCGCCGTCGCTGCGCGGGACCGCGGCGGAGTCACACATGCTCCGCACCGCGTACGAGACGACGGGCCGCCTCATGGACGAGGACGAGCCCTTCGTGCTGACCGACCTCTTCGACTGCGACACCGTGCGAGCCGACCTGCTCACCCGGCTCGGGTTCACCCGCTTCCGCGTCTGGGACCACGTCAACGAGCGCGATCTGAACGGCCCGATCGCCGAGCCCCGGCTCCCTGCGGGATTCGTCGTGCGCGGCGCCCGCCCGGACGACGCCGCCGGACTCGCCGAGGCCCGCAACAACTCGTTCGAGGAGAGCTGGACGGGAGACCTGTACCGCTCGGCGGTCATGGAGAAGCCCGGCTACGACCCCGCCCGCGAGATCGTCGTCGAGTCGCCCGAGGGGCGGATCGCCGCCTTCACGGTCTACTGGACGGACGAGCGGAACGGGATCGGGCACTTCGAGCCGGTCGGCACCCATCGCGACTTCCAGCGCCGCGGCCTCGCCCGCGCCGCCATGCTGTCCGCGATGCAACACATGGCGGCGGACGGCATGACCACGGTCACCGTCAACCACAACGCCGAGAACACCGCCGCGGCCGGACTGTACGCGTCGCTCGGGTTCGTCCGGCGGCACGAGACGTACGGCTTCCGCCGCCCCCGTCCGCACGACGCCTGACGATCGTCACCTGAAAGGCCGCGGCCAGGAGGACGAATCGGAGCCGATCGCGGCCTCCGGCAGGATCCGGCGGAGGTGGTGGTCGACGATCGCGGCCGCGTCACCCACGCCGAGGTCTCCGAGCAGCACCCCGTCGGAGAGGCCACGCGCGAGACCGAGCAGCGCGTGCGCCTCCGCGCCGGGGTCGACGTCCGGGGCCGGGCCGGAGGCCGCCAGCAGCGCGGCGATCTCGCGATGGACGGCGTCGCCGCCGGCGCGATAGAGGTCGCGGATCTCCGGATCGGCGACGGCCCTGGCCAGGAACGCGTGCCCGGCGAGCAGCGGGATCGGAGCGGTCACACCCAGCTCGACGATCGCGAGCAGCACGCGCCGCAGCGTGTCCGCCGGGCCGCGGGCGTCCCGGACGGCGTCGCGAACGCAGCGCTCGATCTCTCCTCGCAGGACGTGGGCGCTGGCGCGTAGCAGATCGGCCTTCCCGGCGAAGTAGTGCTGCACGAGCCCCTTGGAGACGCCGGCCTCCTGCGCGACCTGCCCGATGGTCACTCCGGCCAGGCCGTCCCGCGCGCACAGCCGCAGCGCCGCCTGGGCGATCTCCTCCCGTCGAGCCGCGTGGTCGACCTGTTTGGGCACGGCTTACCCTCCCTCTTTTTACAATACGAACGTATCGTGATATCGATACAATACGATCGTACTGCCAATGGCGAACGGAGGACCCGTACGTGAATGACCCCGTGCGACCCAACATCGGAGCCGAGTTCCGCCGACGGCGCCTCGGCCATTTCCCGGACGCGTCGGCCTACGCGCGCTACCGGCGGGACTACGACCGGGCCATGGCCGACCTTCCGGCGCCCGACGAGGTCCAGGACGTGCCGACCGGCTTCGGAACCGTGCGCGTCTACCGCTTCGGCGCCGACGGCGCCGACGCCGGAAGGCCGCTCCTCCTGCTGCCGGGACGCACCGCGTCCACCCCGATGTGGGCGTCGAACCTCGCCGGCCTCACCGCTTCGCGCCGCGCCGTCTACACGGCCGACCTGCTCGGCGAGCCCGGTCTCTCGGTGCAGAGCAAGCCGTTCGCGAGTTCGGCCGACCAGGGCGTGTGGCTCGCGGAACTCCTGACCGGGCTCGGCCTCGGCCGGACGCACCTGCTCGGGGTGTCGATCGGCGGGTGGACCGCCTTTCAACTCGCCAGGCACGCTCCGGAGAAGGTCGCCTCCCTGAGCCTGCTCGACCCCGCCAACCTGTTCGGCCGGATCACCTGGAAGGCGGTCGCCGTCTCGCTCGGATCGATCGGACCGTTCCCCGAGTCATGGCGGCTGCGGCTGCTGAGCTGGATCTCCGGCGGAGCCGACCTCTCCGGCGACGAGCCGGTCGCCGACCTGATCTCCGCGGGGATGCGCGAGTTCACCTCCTTCCTGCCCCCGCCGACGTATTTCTCGGACGAACAGATCGCCGCGGTCGACGTGCCGACCCTCGCCGTGATCGCCGGACGCAGCATCATCCACACCCCGGACCGGGCCGCGGACCGCGCCCGCCGGCTGCTCGCCCAAGGGGTCGTCGAGCTGTGGCCCGACGCCTCCCACGCCCTCAACGGCGAGTTCCCGGAGCGGGTCGGCGCCAGGGTCCTCGCCTTCATCGACCAGCTCGACGCGGACGGCGTCCCCCGCGGCCGCTCCTGACCGGCGCGGCCGGCGAGGGCCGTACTCAGCCCGGACGGGGGATCCGCAGCGGCGCGAGCCGGGGAGGCGAGGGGTCCGAGAACGCGTCGGCCATCATGGTCGCGACCGTGTACAGGTTCCAGGCCACGTCCATCCGCCGCCGCGGGAGGATCGCGAGAATCCGGCCGAGCTCGTCGTCCTCGACGAGACTCGCCAGCCTCTCGCGCACCCGCGCCTCATCCGCGGCGGCGACGCCCTCGCGCAGCAGACCGGCCAGCTCCTCGGAGGGCGTCAACCGCCAGTTCCACGGCTTCCCGCCGCCCGCTCCCCCGGCCGTGCCGGCGACGGGAGGCCGGGGCCGTGCGCGCCGGCGCAGGATCCGGTTCACGAAGCCGTGGTCGGAACGCTCCACCTCGAAACGCCACGGCCTGCCCTCGATCGGGATGCCGCGCAGCTCCGGCGCGAAGTGGTCGATCACCCGGTGGACGACATCCTCGGAACGCCGCCACAGCGGGTCCATGCTGAGCGCGGTGCGGACGACACGGTTGTCCAGGAACGGCGGGATCGGCCGGCTCGTGCGCAGCAGCGAGGCGCGCGAGGCGGCGTGCCACCGCCCGACGCGATACGTGACGTAGAAGTGGTCGAGCGCCTCGGCCGGGTTCTCCTGGCACCGGGCCAGCCACGGGGCGGCCAGCGCACGGGTGTGCTCCCTGGCCCGCTCGGTCAGCAGGTCCGCGTTCTTCGCGTAGAAGCCCTCCATCCGGCGCCTGACCGCCTTGTGGCCGGGGTCCTCCTGGTTGTGCAGGAACCCGGCGCGCAGGATCTCCCCGCCGTGCCCCGACATGCGCGGCGCCGGATCGAAGCGCGCCGGTCCCGGCACGTTCTCATACGCCGACAGCATGCCCTCGCAGGCGTACCGGACGTTGTGCGCGCGAACCAGCGGATGCGGGACGACGACACTCCCGCCGTCCGGGGACCGTTTCGGCTGGTGGACGCGATGCTCGACGCCCAGCGCCGCGGCGACGCGCCGCGCGAGCTCCACGTCCGGGTCGCCGTCGTTCCCGCTCGTCGTGGCGACGAAGGGGATGCCGGCGCCGTGCAGCAAGGCGGCGAGCAGCCGGCTGTCCCGTCCTCCGGTGAGCGAGAGCCGTACCGGCTCGGCCGTGCCGAGCAGTGGCTCGACCGACGAGAGCAGCGCGTCGGCCAGCTCGCCGACCTGGGCGCGGATGTCGCGCCGGGACGTCGGCATGGGACGCGCCACCGGCAGCGGGACGACGGTGACGATGCGGCGCCCCCCGGCGATCCTGATCTCGCCGCCGGGCGGCAGCGCCGTCACACCCTCGAACGGGGTCTCGTCGGAGAGGAAGTACCCCGTCCGCACCATCGACTCAAGCGCCGGCAGGTTCCAGCCGACCTCGGGCCGTACCGAGCCGGTCCGGGCGGCCTGTGCGACCAGGTGGACCAGCAGGGCACGGGTGCCGACGACGTGAACCTCCGGAGTTTCCGCGTAGAAGATCGGGCAGGCTCCCGTGCTGCCCGTCGCCGCGGCCAGATCGTCGTCGCCGGCCCGCAGGACCGAGAAGCAGCCGCCGGTGCGGCCGGCCGTCTCACCCAGCCGTACGGCCGCGAGCAGCGTGCCGGCGTCCGGTGGCCTGGCGAGATGTCCCGTGATGCCCGCCACCCGGCCGTCACGCCGCAGCATCACCGGCAGCCCGTGGTCTTCCGGTTCGTTGGACCAGGAGAGCAGCGAGATGTCACCGCGCGCGGACTGCCATTCGCCCGCGACGACGGTCTCGGCGGGCACCGGGAAGGCCCGCGTTATGGCCTCGCGGGCCGCGGTGAGGGCCGCGGGCGGTAGCGGGACACCGGCGCGCCTGGCCGCGACGCCTAGATGAACGCGCAACGCGCCGCCCCCGCCGCCCGGTAGCCCGTACCGCCGTCGAGATGAAGGAGAACCGGCACCCGGGAACGACCGGGCCCGGCCATGGCTGTGTTCCGATAGATCGCGAATCGCATACCCATAAGAGACGCCGGCGGTCAGGAAAAGGTTGGTGAGAACGCGTCAAAACTGATCCGCACCCGCGTCTCGGCATGCTCGCCAAGTTCTGGCGGCGTGCCGCAAATGGCAGCAAACTGACCCTGTCACGCACGGCGGCTACCCGGCTGTCACGGACCCGGCGGAGGCAGAATGACGACGGCGCACCGCGATCCGCCGCAGACGCGGCGGCCGGAGCTGGACGCCATCCGCGCGCTCGTGGTGGTCGGGCTGGTGTTCTTCCACGCGGCGCTGGTGTTCGACACGCGCAACGCCTACTACGTCAAGAACGCCGAGACCACCGAGGCGACCACGGTCGTGGCGGGCCTGGCCGTGGTGTGGGCGATGCCGATGCTCTTCCTCATCGCCGGTCTCGGCTCGTGGCACTCCTTCCGCCGTCGCGGGCCCGCCGGGTTCGCGATGGAACGGCTGCTGCGGCTCGGCGTGCCCCTGGTCTTCGCGACCGTCGCCCTCCTCCCGGTGCCGCAGTGGCTGCGGCTACGGGCGGATCCCGCCTACCGGGAGTCGTACCCGCGCTTCCTGCCACGCTTCTTCGACGTACGGCTGGACCTGTCGGAGTTCCCCTTCATCGTGCAGGGCGAGCACTTCGAGTCCGGCCATCTGTGGTTCGTGGTGATGCTGCTCGCGTACGCGCTCCTGCTCGCCCCGCTGGTCCGCTGGCTGCCGCGCGAGCCCGGCCGCCGGATCCGCGAAAGGCTGACCGCCGCCATGCGGACGCGCGGGGCGATCCTCGCGCTTCCGGCGCTCCCGATCGCCCTGATCACCGCCCTGGCGGGCATGGAGGAGCCCTTCGCCGGGTGGAGCCGCTGGGCGTACCTGCTGTTCTTCCTGTACGGGTTCGTGCTCGCCTCCGACGACCGGTTCCGCGTCGCGATGCGCCGGGACGCCCGCCCCGCGCTCGGCTCCGCGCTCGTTCTGCTGGTGATCGGAATGCCGGGCTTCCTGATCGCGGGCGACGCTCCCGGCGCGAACCCCTTCACCGACATGACCGCGCTCGCGATCGCGGTCCGCGCGCTGTACGGCGCGGCCGGCTGGTGCTGCCTGGTCGCGATCCTGGGCCTGCTCGACCGCCGCCGCACCACGCGGAACCCCGAGTCCCCGCTTCCTTCGGCAGCACCGGGGGGCGGCTCCGGAGGGCCGCAACCGGCGCCGCCGCGGGCCGGCCTCGGCAGGCGGCTGTACGGCTACCTGGCCGCCGCCGTGCTGCCGCTGTACATCCTCCATCAGCCGATCCTCGTCGCCGTCGCGTACGGCGTGGTCCGGTGGGACGCCGCGATGCCGGTCAAGTACGTCGCGATCGTGGCGGCCTCGCTCTCCCTGACGGTCGCCGCGTACGAACTGGTGGTGCGCCGCACCCGCCCGACCCGCTTCCTTTTCGGAATGCGGAGCCGGTCATAGTCCTAGCAAGCGAACTTGTCGGGAAGATCGCGCATCTCACGGTTGTGATCAAACACGTTATAGCGACGGCATTGGTGTTCGGATCGGTACTGGGCGGAACCGGCGTGGCCCACGCGAGCGCCACCAAGATCCCCAAGGGGTTCCTGCTGACCGAGGCGAAGGCAAGGAAGGTCATCCCGCCACCGTTGGATGACGAGGAATGGTGGAAGATCAGCGACAAGCCGTCCCTCCAGTTCGATCTCAACCCCTGCTCCACGAAGGGGAAGCCCCGCGACGGCCGGGTCGCGATACGTACCATCACACACCTGACCAGCGCTCCCTCCGTCAGTGGCGAACAGCTTGTCCTCTACCGGAACGCCACGTCCGCCAAGGCGGTCCTCGCCAAGCTACGCGCCGAGCTGAAGCGCTGCTCGCGTGGCTCGTACTGGTACTCCGCCAAGGCGTTGTCGGTCGGGGACGAGGCTGTGTCCGTCACCGGCCACGCCTACACGAAGGGGAAGATCGATAAAACCATGCCCCCCACGATGTGGGCGGTGGCGCGGCGGGGAAGCGCCGTCTTCTTCTACTCCGACTTCGCGGACCGCGGCGATCGCCATGGCCGCCTCCTCGGCGATCGCGCGCTGAGGAAGGCGCTCGCCGGCGACGCGAAGAAGATGGCGAAGAAGGTGTGCGACCTCCCCGGGGTGTGCGGATAGACCGCCCGTCTTCAGATCCGGCCCTGGTTACGTGTGAGAACGCGGGCGTGAGACGGCGCCGAAGACCTCATTCGTCATGCGATCAGGCCCGCGGCACGCTCCGCAGCCGGGCGATCATTGACTCGGCGGGCCGGCCGAGCACCCGTTCGAGGTCGTCGCTCTGGTATTCGAGCGCGCCCGCCCGCACCTGGGCGTTGAGCCAGGCCATGGGGCCCGGCCCGGAGTCGGGCACCTCCCGGTACGTCATGCCCAGCGCGTCCGCCAGCTCGGGGTAGCTCCACAGGGGACCGGTGAAGTCATAGGCCCGGCCGAGGTGGCCGTCGGTGGTCAGCACGTTCGCCGCCGCCTCGGCCAGGTCGGATCGAAACGCGGTGTTCAGCCCCCGCCCGCCCGTGCTGCCGGTCAGCTCTCCGCCCGACGGCTCCGGGACGAACGCGTCACCGTAATAGGGGTGACGTAGCAGCGTGTACGGCAGGCCGCTGTCGCGTACGGCCTTCTCTGTGGCGTGATGCGCCTCGGTGACGCCCGTGGCGACTGTGCCGGCGCCCAGGAAGCTGGTGTAGGCGACGGCCCCGACCCCCACCTCGACGGCGGCGTCCACAGCGGCCAAGTGGTGCGCGATCCTCTGGGCCGGGTCGAGTCCCGGCGAGGAGATGAGCAGGAGCCGGGCGGCTCCGTCGAACGCCACCCGCAAGCTCGCCGGGTCGTCGTAGTCGCCCCGCCGTACCGGGACGCCCTCCGGAGCCCGCGCGGGGTCGCGGACGACGGCCACCACGTCGGCCCTGCCGGAGAGTCGGTCGATGACCAGCCGTCCGAGCTGTCCGGACGCGGCTGAGATCACAATCATGGCGCTCCTCGAAGAAAGATCGCCCCAGTCAACGCCCGGCAGGCCGTCGCCCGCAACTCTGTTTGTCTGTGACGGCGACGCTCCGTTTCCGGACCCCTGGACGAACAGCGCGGCGGAAATGGTGCGGACCGACGAAGTCCAGCGCTCTCAACATCAGCAGGATGAACGGATGGCTGACCTCACCCACCTGCAGAGCCTGCTGGACCGCGAGGCGAAATCCCTTCAGGTCCCCGGCGCCGCCGTCGGCGTGCTCTTCGACGGCGCGGAGCACGTCCTCACCACCGGCGTCACCAGCGTCGACGCGCCGGCCCCCGTGACGGGCGACACGCTGTTCCAGATCGGGTCGACCACCAAGACGGTCACGGCTACAGCGATCATGCATCTCGTCGAGCGCGGCCGGCTCGACCTGGACGGGCGGGTACGGCAGTACCTGCCCGATTTCCGGCTCTCCGACGAGCGGGCCGCGGACGAGCTGACCATCCGGCACCTGCTCACCCACACCGGCGGATTCCTCGGCGACATCGACGACGGCGAGAGCTGGGACACCGGCGCGCTGGCCGCTGCGATCGACGCCTACGACCAGCTCCCCCAGCTCTTCCCGCCCGGCGCGCTCGCCTCGTACAACAACGCCGCGTTCCGGCTGCTCGGCAGGGTCATCGAGGTCGTGTGCGGCGAGCCATACGAGCACGCGGTCCGCCGGATCGTGCTCGAACCTCTGGGCATGAGCTCCAGCTTCTTCTTCCCCTGGGAGGTGGCGACGCGACCGCACGCCGTCGGGCACACCGTACGGGAGGACGGCCCGCAGGTCGCGCACATGTGGGGACTGTTCCGCGAAAGCATGCCCGAGGGCGGGCTGGTGTCGTCGGTGCGCGACCAGCTCCGCTACGCCGCCTTCCACCTGGGCGCGAGCGGTGAGGAGCCGGTCGGGGCCGCCACCAGGGAGCTGATGCAGCGGGAGCACGTCCCGGTCGGCGTGCCGTGGACCGGCATCGGGCTGCCGTGGCTGCTGGACGAGCAGGCCGGCGTGCGGCTGGTCACGCACGGCGGCAACATCGGCAACCTCCAGTTGTCCTCGTTCGTCCTGGCGCCCGAGCGCGGCTTCGCCGTCACCACGCTCACCAACTCCGCCCCCGGCAAGGCGCTGGGCAACCTGGTGACCGACTGGTGCCTGGAGCACCTCCTCGGCGCCACACCGCGGGCCGTACGGCTGACGCTGCGCGAACCCGAGCCGGAGTACGCGGGCAGCTACGACGCGGGGCAGTGGACCTTCGAGGTCGACGAGCAGCTGACCGCGCGGTTCGTGCTCCGCCCCGAACTGGTGGCCGCGGGTGTGGAGGGCATGCCCGACATACCGCTCGCGCTGGTCGAGGGCGGTGACGACGTGACACTCGCCCCCGACCCGCGGCGTACCGTCGGCCGCTTCCTTCGAGACGACGCGGGCGAGGTCGCGTTCCTGCACCTGAGCGGTAGGGCGGCCAGACGGATCCGCTGAACCGCCGATGCGCTCCACAGAGACATCGTCCCTTTCTGCGCACTCGGTCTGTTCCCCAGATGCGGCCAACCCCAGGGGGAGGTTTCCGGCTGCTTTAAAGTGAGCGGATGTCGAGCTCGCACCGGTTGCCCCGAGGGCGGAACGCGTTGCCGCCGGAAGAGGTGGATCGGCTGCAGCGCGAGCGCCTCTGCCGGGCGATGGCCGAGGTCATGGCGCAGAAAGGGTATGCCGCCACATCCGTTGAGGATGTTCTCAAGCATGCCCGGGTGTCCCGCCTGAGCTTCTATCGGCTGTTCGGTTCCAAACTCGACTGCTTCATGGCCGCGTTCGACCATGCGTGTGAACTGCTCTTCGCACAGGTCATGGGTGCGATCGGGACCTTCGACAAGGGCGGCGACCCGATGGAAGGCTACGAGCGCGCCATCACCGCCTACCTCGAAGCGCTCGAAGCGGAGTGGCCTTACACCCGCATCTACCTGGTCGAGGTCTACGCCGCAGGCCCTGAAGCCGTCGCCCACCGGCGCGAGCTCAATGAGTTCATGACCTCCTTCTACGCCGATGCTCTGGGGGTCATCGACGATCAGGGCCTGCTGACCTGCCGCATGCTCGTCGCCGCCACCAGCGCTCTGGTCACCGTCCCGGTCGCGGAGAACGACCGTGAAGGTCTGCGCGCCGTGGCCCCTCAACTGATCACCCATGTCCGCACCCTCTGGGACTGCGGCGCCTTCGGCGTCGGCACGGGCCGCGCCTGACCCGAGGGACAAAGACCGCCTTACCGGGCGAATCCGGCGAGTCCGCGATTTCGGATCCAACCAAGCGATGAAATCAATGCATTTCGCCTGCCACGAATCATAAAAAGACGATATTGTCTATTTGCTCGCGCGGCGTCCTGTTCAACCGGCGCCCTCTCTGGATCCGAACCATGCATAGCCGCTGTTCAGAGGGCGGCCGTGGACACGATCCCCCCATTCGACGCTGGAGGACATGTGCCCGAGTGGATGGCTCTGTTGCCCTCGGATTTGGAAGCGGTGGGGCCGTACCGCCTTGAAGGCCGACTCGGGGTCGGCGGTCAGGGCACGGTTTATGTGGGTAGCGCGGTTCCGGGGCAGCGAGTGGCGGTAAAGCTGCTCCACCCGCACCTGGCCATCGACAAGATGGCCAGGGCCCGTTTTCTGAGCGAGGTCGAAATCGCCAAGCGGGTGGCCCTGTTCTGCACAGCGAAGGTGCTCGACAGCGGTTTCGTGAACGAGCGGCCCTACATCGTCAGCGAATTCGTGGACGGGCCGTCACTGCAGGAGTCGGTGCTCAATACGGGCCCCCGTAGCGAGGCGGCGCTGGAACGGCTGGCGCTCAACACAGCGACGGCGCTGGCCGCGATCCACCAGGCGGATGTGGTCCATCGGGATTTCAAGCCGGGTAACGTCCTGCTCGGCCCGGACGGCCCAGTGGTGATCGACTTTGGGATCGCCCGGGCACTGGACATCAGCCGGTCGGTCACCACCAGCCAGGTCGTGGGCAGCCCTGGCTACATGGCGCCCGAGCAACTCGCGGGCGGCAAGATCGCACCTGCGGTCGACCTGTTCGCCTGGGGAGCGACGATAGTCTTCGCCGCCACTGGAAAGAGGGCCTTCAGCGGTGACTCGATCCCCGCGATCATACGGTCGATCCTCCACGACCAGCCGAATCTGGACGGACTGGACGGACGGCTCGGCGCCATCGTCCGCGCGTGCCTGGCCAAGGACCCGGCCCGGCGGCCGACCGCGGCGGAGGTCGTGGATGGCTTACGCGGCCTGCCCAGTTCGGCCTGGCGCACCGGAAACTCTGTGGTCAGCGAGCCCGCCAACGGCGCCGGCCGACGAGATGGGAAAGACAGAGCACCGGCCGAGAACGGCAAGCGCCGGCACTTTGTCCTGATCGGTGCCGCGGTCCTGCCCCTGCTCGCGGCCCTGGGCATCACCTACTCCGTCGTCACCCTCGGTCAAGGAGCAGAGGACTTCACCGCATCAAAGGCGCTGCCTTCCACATCGCCCTCCGGTGGTGGTAGCCCGGCATCGCCCAGCCCGGCCGACGCCACGGCGGGCCGGACCACGTCGCCGTCTGCCCGGCCGAGGAAATCTCCCAAGGCCGACAAGACGGAGCGGCAGAACCCGCGACGCTCAGACGATGCGCGGAACTCGGGAGGCACGAAGCCCTCGGCATCCCAGACCCCAACCCAGAAGCCAACCCAGAAGCCGTCCTCACCGGCAAAGGAACAGCCACAACCATCAGCGGACCGGCCACAACCAGACGCGGGAAGGCGATCGCCGTCAAGCGGACAGGAGCAGCCATCGTCAAACGGACGAGAGCCGACGCCTTCAGGTCCGAGGGTGCTCGGGACCGTGTCTCAAAGCGACGTGAACGCCTACTGCCAGAGTCAGGGATACTTCGGCGGCGTGGGCGGCGCAGGCAACTACTCGTGCTATGGCACTAGTGGAAGGAGAGAGGTCACCATGACGAACATATGCCAGTGGGCCTACCCCGGCTACCCGAACGTCCGTACGGAAGGGGACACCTGCATGTCGTCCTGACCACCAGGCGAGGGGGCACATCGCCCTTCCGGGGCCTAGTCGATCCAGATCACGAGTCCGGTCAACCCCTTGAGTACGGCCGCGGTGCCGGCCCGGATGGCGCGCCCGGCACGCTCGGGGGTGAAGGTGGCGGGATCGTACGTCGACGACATGCCGAGCCCCTCGCCGCGGAACGACGCACCGGTCCAGTCGGCGGCGGTGACGTTCCCCGTGGGCTCGGCCAGCTCGGCGCCGACCACGAGGAACTGCTGGTCGAGATGGTTGGGACTGACCATGGCCAGGGGGTCGATGAGGTCGTTGCCGGCGCTGATGATGAGGTCGGGTTTCATCTTGATCGCGCTGCTGATGCACGGGATGAACTGGTCCGGCTCCGTGGCCGTGAGGGTCTTGAGGCTGACGTTCTCCTCCTCGGCCCACTCCGTCACGGCGTTCACCAGTGTTCTGGTCTGGGGGTCGTCCCCCGTGGTGAGCAGCACCACCCGGTAGCCCTCCGACGGGCGGACCCCGTCCCACGAGCCGGGTCGAGGCGTGATCGTCGCTTCCGGGGCGGGCGACGCGTCCGGGAAGAACCCCGGGCCGGGGGTGCCGACGGCGCTGGGCTTCGCGTGCGGCCGGGACCAGTCGTCGCCGGAGCCGCATCCACTGATCAGTAGGGCGGTCGCGACTGCCGCGGCCAATGTGCCGGCAGGCAGAAGTCGAGGGCGCATAGGGGTCGTCCTCCGGTATGGCGGGAAGTGCGCCTACTTCCTACCTCATTGTTTGCGGCCTTCGGAGCTGAGGCTGCCTCCGCCGGGTTTGGTTCGTCGCGAGTTCGCGTGCGAGAGGCCACTCGTTCATCTGAGTCGAGGAGATTTCGTACACCAAACCAGAAAAGGAGTCATATGTCCCCCGCCGCACGGCGTCGTGCCGGTGCCATCATCGCCGCCGTAGCCGTGGCCGTCCTGCTCAGCGCCGCGCCCGCTCTCGCCCACGGGTTCACCTCGACCGTGTACGCCGACCTCACCTCGACCGAGGCCGGGCACGTCCGCACTGAGCTCCAACTGGAGTACGACCTGCTCGTCGTCTCCGCCGCCGACAACGAGAAGAATGATCAGCTCTTCCGCGCGGGCACCGCGGCGTTCGAGTCCGGTGACGCCGCGGAGCAGGCCGCCGCGCTCAACACCCACGCCGACTCGGTCGTCGCGTACGTGACCAAGCGCTTCGGCGTCACGGCCGGAGGTAGCGCGTGCGCCCCGGCCCGGGACGGCGACTTCACGATCGGGCGACGCGAGGGCGTCCCGTACGCGCTGCTGGCCCTCGACTACCGGTGCCCGGAGTCCGCCGAAGCGCACGAAGTACGCAGCGGACTGTTCCCGGGTTCCGAGGGCTATGTACGTGACAGCAAGACGATCGTCACCTACGACCTCGACCTGCAGTCCGGAAGCACCGCCCTCGACGCTCAGCATCGGTCGTTCTCCACGCAGCAGTCCTGGATCGAGCGGTTCTGGCAGTTCTTCCGGCTCGGAGCCGAGCACCTGCTCGACGGAATCGACCACATCCTGTTCCTGCTGGCGCTCATCGCGGGATCACGCCGCCTGCGCGAGATCGTGCTGGCGGCGACGACCTTCACGCTGGCCCACTCGGTGACCTTCGTCCTCGCCGCTCTCGGCCTCGTGGAGGTGCCCGCGTCGGTCGTCGAGCCGGTGATCGCCCTCTCGATCTCGGTCGTGGCGGGCTGGCATCTGTGGCGGATCTGGCGACGCCGGTCGCACGCCACAGATCTCGAGACGGTCGGGCACGGTCACCTCGCCCTGGACCGCGCGGGCTGGTCCCGGCTCGCGGTCGTCTTCTGCTTCGGCCTCGTGCACGGTCTCGGCTTCGCCGCGGCCCTGGGGATCGACCAGGCCTGGTCGTGGACGCTCCTGTGGTCGCTGCTCGTCTTCAACGTGGGCATCGAGGTCGTCCAGCTGGCGATCATCATCGTCGTCTTCCCGCTGCTCGCCCTGCTGCGCCACCGCCGACCGGCCGCGGGGCTGTGGGCGACGGGCGCCATCGCGACGGGTGTGTCCGTGATGGGCCTGGTGTGGTTCGTGCAACGCGTTCTCGAAATCTGAGATCACGTCACGACTTCCGGCAAGCGCAACAGCCTGCCCACCCCACGTTCACCTCCACGACACGGCTTTTCGAAAGCGTGCAAATCTCCCTAACTCCCCCAAATGGATGGAAACACATGAAGCTCGACAAGGGGCCGCAAGGCTCGGGCTCTGTTCTGCGCCGGGTGGCCGTGGGCGCCACCGCGGCGGCCATCGGTGTCACCGCGGTGTTCGGCGGCGGCCTGGCGTCCGCGGCCCAGGCCGACAGCACGACGCTCACCGGCATCATCCTCGGCGTGGGCACCAACGAAACGCAGCGCGTCGTGTCCTGGTACTCCTCGACCGGCACCGCGCAGGTGGTCCAGGTCGTGCCGACGTCCAAGCTCGTCAAGGGCGAGTTCCCCTCCAGCGCCGTCAGCTTCCCGGCCACGGTCGCCGCCAACAGCGTCAACGGCGGCTACAACGCCCACGCCACGATCGACAGCCTGAAGCAGAACACCTCGTACTCCTACCGTGTCGGCGCCGAGGGCCAGTGGTCCCCGACGCACTCCTTCACGACCCAGGACTTCAACGGCAACAACCTCGACTTCCTGTTCTTCGGCGACCCGCAGATCGGCTCGTCCGGCAATACGGCGAAGGACGGCGCCGGGTGGCTCGACACCCTGGACGTCGCCCTCGCCGCCAACCCGAAGGCCGAGCTGCTGGTCTCGGGCGGCGACCAGGTCGAGACCGCCAACACCGAGTCGCAGTGGGACGCGTTCCTCGCCCCCGCCAAGCTGCGCCAGTACCCGTGGGCCGCCACCATCGGTAACCACGACGTCGGCGGCAAGGCGTACGAGCAGCACTTCTGGACGCCGAACACCGACCGTTCCGCGCCGTACTACAACGGCAGCGCGGCGACCCGGTCGGGCGGCAACTACTGGTTCAAGTACAAGAACGTGCTGTTCATCGACATCAACAGCAACGCCTACGCGAACGACGCCGACGCCGCGCACATCGGCTACATCTCCAAGGTCATCGAGGAGCAGGGCGCCGACGCCAAGCACACGGTGCTCATCTACCACCACGCGATCTACTCGCCGGCCAGCCACGCGAACGACTCCGACAACAAGCAGCGCCGTAAGGACTTCCCGACCGCGTTCTCGAACCTCGGCGTCGACCTGGTCCTGCAGGGTCACGACCACAGCTACTCCCGCAGCTACGTGATCAAGAACGGCCAGAAGGCGAACAAGGACGAGCAGCCCGGCGCCGCCGAGGTGACCAAGGGCCCGGGCGGCGTCATCTACGTGACGGCGAACTCCGCGTCGGGTTCGAAGTACTACGACATCACCGCTCCGGACCCGAACAAGGACCCGAACTACGGTCCCGACCCGTTGAACCCCAAGAGCCACTGGGCCAACTCGGTCGAGAACCAGGAGCACGTCCGCACCTACGTGCGGGTCCAGGTGCGCGGCAACAAGCTCGTCGTCGAGAACATCCGCAGCAGCACCTGCGCCGCCCCCAACGCCGCGGTGGAGCTCGGCCAGGTGAAGTGGTGCGGCCCGAACAACGGCGCCGACGCCGCTCCGGGAGTCGGCTCCAGCGTCGACAAGGTCGTGATCCACACGAACGAGGGCAAGGCCGACGGAAACAAGTCGGCCGCGGCCGACTCCGGCTGGCTTCAGTAGCCGACCGAGAGTGGCGCCGGGTCCGCACGCTCACCGCGCTGAGCTGACCCGGCCCGCTCGACCTCATGGGGTGGGCACCCTCGGGCGCCCACCCCACCACCGGTCCTCCACCCATCGCATGCCGTCCGTCCCGCCGCTCCCAGAACTGCCTGAGGACCATCAGATGCACCTGCCCAGACCGCGTACGACCACAGCAGCCGGATCACTCGCCCAGGCCACCGTCGTGGTGCTGCTCGCCGTGCTCGGCGTCCTCGGTGCGGGAACGGCACCTGCCGCGGCGGCGGACGGCGAGGTCTCCTGGGCGGTCGGGACGGCCTCCAACGACTTCGGGTCCGGCCGGCAGAACTACCGCTACACCCTCGACCCCGGCGGGCGGTTGGACGACGGCCTCGTGGTCGTCAACCACGGCACGACGCCGCTCCACCTGGCCGTGTACGCCGCTGACGGGTTCACCACCGAGCAGGGCCGGCTCGACCTGGCCGCCAAGGACGCGAAGCCGACCGGGGTGGGTGCGTGGGTCCACACGGACCGGTCCGACGTGACGGTCCCGCCCGGCAAGTCTGTCGAGGTGCCGTTCACCGTCGCCCTTCCGGACAGCGCCGCGCCCGGCGAATACATGGGCGGCATCGTCACCTCGCTGACGCGGGACGGCGATGCGGGCGGGAGCGACGGGAACCGGCGTCTCGGCATCCGGATCCGCCTGCGCGTGGGGGGAGAGCTCAAGCCGAGCCTCTCGGTGGAGGACCTGCGCGTGCGCTACTCGGGTACGCCCAACCCCCTGGGAAAGGGTGACGCCACCGTCACGTACACGATCCACAACACGGGCAACGCCATCCTCACCGCTCGGCAGACGGTGTCCTTGTCCGGCCTCTTCGGGCGCCTGAGCGGGGACGCGGGGCACATCGACGATTCGCCCGAGTTGCTCCCGGGCGACACCTGGAAGGTCTCCGTGCCGATACACGGAGTGGTTCCCGCGCTGAGACTGACAGGGACGGTCACCCTCATGCCGCTGCTCACCGACGCGGCGGGCTCGGTCGCCCCGCTCGCCAACGTGGAGAGCACCGCGCACGCCTGGACCATCCCCTGGGCGGTGCTACTTGTCCTCATCGTCCTTTGCGGGCTCGTCGTCGCGGCTCTGGCCCCCCGCCGCCGCCGTCGGACCAAGCTCCGCGCCCAGGAGGCCGTCGAGCAGCCGCTTCGCGAGCGGGAGACCTCAGACCGTTGACGCGCTCCCCGGCCCCGGCACGGCGTACCGGCGGGGAGTCAGCCGGCCATGGCACGACGACAGCGGGCCAGTGCCGCGCGCAGGTCACGGCGCAGCGCCCGGTCCAGGCCGGGCTGGGCGAGCGCGTCGTCGAAATCACGGGCGGCCTCGTCCCATCGCTCCAACCGCATCAGGGCCGTGCCCCGGTTGTAACGGGGCACCGGCGCGGCCGACAGCGCCACCGCACGGTCCAGGTCGGCCACGGCGGCGGCCACGTCGCCGTGTTCGAACCGGACGGCGGCCCGGTTCGTCCATGCCTCGACCAACTCCGGATCCCCGGCCAGGGCCCGGGTGAGCAGCTCGTCGGCTTCGGCGAGGCCGCCGCGCTCCGAGCGGATCAACCCGAGGGTGCACAGCAGCGCGGGCTCCTGCGGAGCCAGCGCCAGCCCGGCTCGCGCGCCTTCCTCGGCCGCGTCGAACGCGCCGCGCTCCACGTGCAGGTTGACCAGGGCGATCCGGGCGTCGAGGTGCCCGGGGTCGATGGCGAGTACGCGTTCCAGGTCGTCACGCGCCGACTCCGGCCGGCCCCGCTCCTGCTGGAGCACGGCCCGGTTGTAGTACGCCTCGGGCAGGTGCGGTCCGAGGCGGATCGCGGTGCCATAGTCCTTGATCGCGGCCTGGGGCCGGCCCGCCGCCCGGTGCAGGGCGGCCCGGTCCACGTAGTACTCACAGTTGCCGGGGTCGTGTGCGATCACCGTGTCGAGCTCGGCCAGGGCCTGTTCCGGATCGCCCAGGGCCAGATGCACCTGCGCCCGGTTGTGGCGTAACCGAGCCAGGTCCTGCGGACGCTCGCCGGGGGCGAGCACCTTCGTCAGCCGGGCCAGCCCGTCGTCGATCAGCCGCAGCGCGCGGGCGGGCTCACCCGCTCTGCTGTCCAGCAGCGCGATGCCCTGCTCGTAGAAGACGGTGGACAGCACCCGCTGCCGGGAGTCGTCCAGTCCGGCGGCGAGATGAAGCGCCTGCTCCAGCCAGTGCCGCGCCTGCGCCGGGTCCTGCTCGGCCGCCGGCAGGTGCCTGGCGTACAGCATGGCGGTGGCGTACGCGGCCGACATGGTGATCTTCGGGTCGTCGGTGGCGGCGCGCGCCTCGTGGTAGACGTCGAGAGCTTCGGCGGCGCGGTCCAACGCCGCCAAGGCGGTGGCCAGGCCGGTGGTGAACGCCCACCAGTGCCGCAGGTCGCCCTCCGGCGTCACCGCGGCGCGCCCGCGCGAGGCGACGCGGGCCGCGTGGTGGTAGAAGCCGCGGGCCAGACTGTCGCCCAGGGCCGCGCGTGTCGCCTCCGGCGTCGGGTCGGCCGCCACCGGCTCGCGGGCGCCGCCGTCGCGCAGGTCCAGGCGCAACGGGGACGATCCGATCCGGCGGGTCAGCGCGTCCAGCAGTTCCCGGGTAGTCTCGTCGGCGTCGGCCACGTGGTCGAACCGCACCGTGACCGGATGCCGGAGCGTGCCCGCCCAGGCCGCTGCGAACTCGGCGGCGCCGTACGCCAGACAGGCGGTACGCCGGGCGGGATGGAACCGGATCGGCTCCTCCTCGGCCGCCGGTCGTGCCACGGGGTCAAGCCAGGGGACGATGGCGTACAGCTCGACCTTGTGACCGGACGCCAGACGGGGACGGTCGGCGGCGATCCGGCCGAGAAAGGCCGCGACCCCGGCGTACGGCCCGTGGTCGCGATGGCAGTCGTAGCCGTCGGGCACATCGATCACGGCTGGGCCGATCGCCGCAGGGGCGGGCGCCCGGGAGCGCCCGCCGTGCCGGCAACTACCAGCACCACTCGATCCAGAGGCGGCGGGCACCGGACAGCAGGCGCAGCGCGCCCTTACGACGGACGGTCATCTTCCTCATAAGCACCTCCGTGTGATCCACTTCAGGACTGGCCCGAGCATAATTCGACACAACGGAAATATGTAGACATCTAGGGATCAAATTAGGCCGTACTCGGCGCGGGCAGAACGCAAGACGCTCCGCGGCCTTTGTCGCCTGCGATTGTCCTGGTCAGCCGTTGTCGAGGGTGAGCAGGCCGCGCCGGAAGGCGACGGCGACAGCGGCCGCCCGGTCGTTGACACCGAGCTTGGTGTAGATGTGCAGCACGTGGCTCTTCACCGTGGCCTCACTGATGAACAGGCGCGCGGCGGCTTCGCGGTTGGTGGCGCCCTCGGCGATGAGGCGGAGGACCTCCAGCTCCCGGGCGCTCAGCGGGTCGGCGGGCGCGCGGACCTGGCCGAGCAGGCGGGTGGCGACCGACGGGGACAGCACGGCTTCACCCCGCGCCGCCGTACGGACGGCACGGATGAGCTCGTCCCGGCCGGTGTCCTTGAGGAGGTAGCCGGTGGCCCCGGCCTCGATGGCGGGCAGGACGTCCCTGTCGGTGTCATAAGTGGTGAGGATGAGGACGCGGGCCGCGATGCCCAGCCTGACGAGTTCTTTGATGGCCGAGACACCGTCCATCCTGGGCATGCGGAGATCCATGAGGATCACGTCGGGGTTCAGCGCCCGCGCGAGTTCGACGGCCTGGGCGCCGTCTCCGGCCTCGCCGAGCACCTCGAAGTCCGGGTCGCCGACGAACATGCCGCGGATGCCGTCCCGGACGATGGGATGGTCGTCGACGATCAGCAGCCGGATCGGGGTCTCAGCCACGTGCCACCGCCGGAACGCTCGCGGAGATCGCGGTGCCGGCACCGGGTTCCGACTCGATCTCCAGCGTGCCCGCCAGGCGGCTCACCCGCTTGCGCATCGAGGTCAGGCCGAAGCCGCCGCCGTCGCGGACGCGCTCGGGGTCGAACCCGGCGCCGTCGTCGCGCACGTCCAGGGTGACCACGTCCTCCATGTACGACAAGGTCAGCCCGACACGGGACGCACCGGCGTGCTTGGCCGCGTTGGCCAGGGCCTCCTGCGCGGTGCGGAGCAGCGTCTCCTCGACCTCCGGATGCATGGGACGGACCGTACCAGTGGCGGTGAAATCCGCACGTACCCCGTTGAGCTCACCCCACTGGGTGACGACGTCCCTCAGTGCCTCGTGCAGTGGCGCCGCCTCCAGCTGGCCGGGTCCCACCGCGTGTACGGAACGCCGGGCCTCGGCCAGGCTTTCCCGCGCCAGCCGTACCGCGTTGTCCACATGACGCCGCCAGTCCTCGGTCCGCTGCGCCGCCTGGAGCTGGGTGATGATGCCGGTCAGCCCCTGGGCGAGGGTGTCGTGGATCTCCGCCGCCATGCGCTGCCGTTCGTCGAGAACGCCCGCCTCGCGGGCCTGGACCAGCAGCTGGGCGTGCAGTCCCGCGTTTTCGCTCATGGTCGCCTCGAGCTGCGTCACCATCTGCTTGCGCTCGGCGCTCCGCTCGGCCGTGATCTCGCCGACGAAGCTGAACAGGCCGACCAGAGCCACGATGGCGCCGGTGAAGAACAGGTAGACGAGGATTCCGGACGGCGTGGGATCAGGCAGACCGCCGTTGTAGGTCGCGACGCTGATCGCCGCCGTGGCGGTCACCCCGGCGAACCTCCACTTCCCCTTCAGGTACTGCCAGGAGTGGATGTATCCGGCGAACCCGAAGAAGCTCGCGAACCACATCCCCTGCGCGCAGAGCGCTCCGATCAGCACCACCAGCCCGGCCACGTAGACCGCGCCTCGCGGCACCAGCCAGATCCAGGCGGCGGCGAGCGCGGCCAGGCCGAGCGTGACCCACGACCTGCCGTCGGTGAGCAGGGAGAGCACCGTGGGGGTCGCCAGCAAGACGTACGGCGCGGCCGCCATCTGGCGCTCCAGCAGCTGCTCCCATCGGTCGAGCCGCCCGGTCATACTTCACTCACTCCCAGCGGAAGAACCTGGCCGCGGCGATGCTGATCACCACGGCGTATGCGGCCATCACACCGAGCAGCAGAGGGCTGGGAGCGCCGCCCGCCCAGACGTCCTGCATGCTCTGCCGGAAAGCGCCCAGAGGGGTGTACTCCCCAATGCGGGCCAAGATATCGGGCATCTGATCCGTCGGCTGCATAAGTCCGGCGAGGTAGGCCATCGGGAAGTACAGCAGGACGCCGATGCCGTTGGCGGCCCGGCCGTTCGGAGCGAGGGCCGCGATGAGCAGGCCGACCGCGAACATCGCCGCCGTGCCGAGCAGGAAGGTCAGCACCCCGGGCAGCACCCCGGTGGGCAGGTGAGCGCCGAGGACGGTGCCCCCGACGGCCAGCAGCAGGCCGCACGCGGCCAGCGCGAAGACGAGCTGCAGGATCAGCTGCACCACCAGCAGGTTCCCCGGGCGTACCGGCGTGGTCGAGAGCCTGCGCAGAATGCCTCTCTCGCGATAGGTGGCCATGGTGGTGGGCAGCATGTACAGGCCCACGAGCCCCACGGCGATCGCCAGCGCCATCGGCAGGAGCACGGTGTCGCCCGGCTCGATCGAGCTGCCGAAGACCACCAGGATGAACAACGGAATGAGCAGCGAGAAAATCGCCCCGGGTTCCCGGGTCAACAGCTTCAGTTCGACGACGGTGAGCTTGGTCATGGTTCTTCTCCGTTAGTGGGTCGAGTCGAACGAACGGCCGGTCAGGGCGACGAACGCGTCGTCGAGGGTGCGCTTGTCGATGCGCAGATCGCTGACCAGGACGTGGTGGCGGGCGAGCTCGGCGGTGACCGCCGTGGCGAAATCACCCTTGCCCGTGACGACCACCCGGTTTCCCGTCCTGGTCACGCCGGTCACCCCGGGCAGTCCACCCAGCTCGACCATGTCCCCCGCCATCAGCGTGAACCGCATCTGGTGCTCGGCGTCGATCCCGTCGACCAGCCCGGCCGGGGTGTCGATCGCGACGATCGTGCCGCGGTCGAAGACGGCGACGCGGTCGCAGAGCTCCTCCACCTCGTCCATGAAGTGGCTCACCAGCACCACCGTCACGCCGCTCGCCCGGACCTGCTTGATCAGCTCCCAGGTGGTACGGCGAGCCTGCGGGTCGAGCCCCGTGGTCAACTCGTCGAGAAACGCCACCCGCGGATTGCCCACCAGCGCCAGCGCGATGAACAGCCGTTGCTTCTGGCCACCGGACAACTTCCCGAAACGGGCATTGCGCTTGTCCGCCAGCCCCCACTCCTCCAGCAGCTCACGCCAGTTCCGCGGATTGGCATAGAAGGAGGCATACAGGTCGAGCGCCTCCCACACCTTGATGTTCTCCGGCAACTGCGTGTGCTGGAGCTGCACCCCGATCTGCTCGCGCAACTTGCGCCCGTCCTTGACCGGGTCGAGCCCGAGCACCTTGATCGACCCGCCGTCGGGCCGCCGCAGCCCCTCCACGCACTCCACGGCGGTGGTCTTGCCGGTGCCGTTCGGCCCGAGGATGCCGAAGATCTCGCCCTCCTCCACGGAGAACGACACCCCGTCCAGAACGGTCAGGTCCGCGTACCTCTTGCGGAGGTCTGTGACTTCGATGACTGCCATGACTCAAGCATCTTTCGCCTGCGCCCGGGGCGAATCGATCTGCCGGCCATACTCGTCCGCGAATGCTGCTGACCCGAAAGTCAACCGATCGGTGGATGCCGCCGAGGGGCTGTCAGTGCGGTGGCTGTACCCGGGAACGGCAGATCGGTGCGGATACGCTGTCCCGCCACGCCAAGGGTGTCGCCCCGGATGAAGCCGTCACGCAGGGCCTCGATGCACGCTGTGCGGCCAGACCGGATTGCCGGGCGGCACGGCAGGGGCGGTCCCGCGACGGGACCGCCCCTGCCTTGCCAAGCCCGCTCAGCCGCCCTGGCAGCCGTGCTTCTCGTTCAGCGTCCGCACCGTCTTGGCGGGCAGCTCCGCGTCGCTGACCGTGAGCGCCACCTTGCCGACCATCCGCAGGTATCCACCGGTGACGTGCATCGAGTCGGGTACCGAAGCCTTGATCTCCGATTCCCTGCCCCCGGTCGCGGGGCCGGTGACCGCGATCTCCTGGATGTCCAGGCCGCGTTCCTTCAGCAAGGCGCGCACCTCGCTGACGGGCTTGTTGTAGAACGGCACGCAGTGCATGGGCTCGCCTGGCGAGTCGAAGCCGGTGAACGCCGCGTACTCCTCGCCGGGACGGGCCTCGCGGCCGAGGACGACCTCGGCCGACCCGGTGAAGTCCCCGCGGACCTTTATGCCGAGGGGGCAGCCGAACGGTTTGCCGCACTCCCCGGGGCGGTCGATGACCTCGATCCCGTCCACCTTGGCCGGATTCCCGGTCCTGGTGGCCAGGATCGGTGAGGAAGCGACCAGGCTTGGCGTGGCAGGCTGAAGCCGCAGTTTGATGTCGAGACCGGCGTCGCGCAGCTGCTTCTCGTACACCTCCGGCTTGGCGAACATGTCCGTGATTTCGATGAGGTAGTAGCCGCCTTCGGCCTTGATACTCAACGCCGAGGCGGGGGCGGGGCTGAAGACGGCGGGGGCGGCCAGGGCCGCCGCGAGGACACCTGCGGCGATCGGCAACGCGAGCAGCGGGCGCCGGCTCCTGCGGAAGGCGGCCGGGGCCGGCTCCTCATCCATGATCTTGTACATCGTCTCCCGGGCGCCCACGGTCAGGCCGGGGGCGGGGCCGGGGGCGAGACGCCTGACCACGTCGTCGACATGCGTGTTCACAAGGTCTCCTTGGCAAGATGGACGGCGCGGGCGCCGTACCGGTTGAGTTCGCTGTCGCCGACGGCCAGTTCGACGGCCAGACGTTTGCGAGCGCGGTGCAGGCGCTGGCGTACGGCGATGCGCGAGCACCCCAGGACCTTCGCTATCTCGGCATTGCTGAGACCCTCCCAGCCGACGAGCGACAGAAGTTCCCTGTCGTCGGCGGACAGCCGCAGGAAAGCCGCACGCGTCGTCTCGGGCACGTGGCTCGTCAGCGGGTCGGTCCAGTCAGCGAGTTCCTCACGGAGGCGTTCGGTCAGGGCCGCCCTGCGGGACTCGCCGCGACGGTGGTTGGCCAGCGTGCGCCTCGCCACGCCGTACAGCCAGAGCCTGGCCCGGTCGCCGGAGGGTATGTCGGCGAGCCGCCGCCACGCGGTCGTGAACGTCTCGGCGATGACGTCGGCCATGTCGTCAGGATGGTCGGCACGCCGGCGGACGTAACTGGAAACAGCCGCGTATTGCTCGGTATAGAGCTCCTCGAAGCGTCGCCTGGGGTCTGGCGGGCCCACGTGGTCGTCCCTTCTATGCGGAATGTCACATGAAGGAAGGTGTCCGGACGTTTCCAGGCGTGACAGGGCCGATCAGCTGTGGCACAGAGTGACGTCGTATCCAGCCCTTGGCCGGAGACGGGACGCCCGCGGAAACGACGGGAGTCCCGTCGTTCAATTCCAGCGCAGGCAGATGCCGGTCAGGTAAGGCCTGCGTCGTGAGCGAGGAGCGCGATCTGGGTGCGGTTGTCCAGGCCGAGCTTGATCAGGATGTTGGAGACGTGAGCCTTCACCGTCGTGATGCCTATGGCAAGGTCGGCGGCGATGTCGGCGTTCGTCCTGCCCCGGGCGATCGCCAGGGCGACCTCGTGCTCGCGCGGGGTGAGGCCGGCCAGCGCGGCGCGGGCCCGCTCGTAGGCCCCGGCCTGGGCGACGGTGCGGTCCATCAACCGCCGGGTGATGCGTGGGGACAGGATCGGATCTCCCACAGCCACCCGGGTGATCGCCTCCACGATCTGCGGCGGCGAGGTGTCCTTGAGCAGGAACCCGGCGGCACCGGCGCGGAGCGCGTGCAGGACGTTCTCGTCGGTGTCGAACGTGGTCAGCACGATCACCTCCGGCGGCCGGGCGCGGGCACGTAGCCGGCGGGTGGCGGTGATGCCGTCCACGCGGGGCATGCGCAGGTCCATCAGGACGACGTCGGGGGCGTGGGCGTCGGTGGCGGTGATGGCCTCCTGGCCGTCGGCCGCCTCGGCGACGACGGTGATGCCGGCGGCGCCGTCAAGCATCATGGACAGCCCGGCACGCACCAAGGCGTCGTCGTCGACCAGCAGCACGCGGATCACGCCGGCCATGGTATCCGGGCCTGAAGTCGGAACTCTCCTTCGGTCCTGTGATGATCCAGTTGCCCGCCGGCCAGTCGTACCCGCTCGGTGAGCCCGACCAGGCCCAGCCCGCTGCCCGGCACGAGAGGGGCCGTGCCGGACGGGGGCAGCGGGTTGCGGACGTCGATCAGCAAGGGCGTGTCGGGAGCGCCGCGCAGCAGCACCTCGACCTGCTGGCCCGGGGCGTGCTTGCGGGCGTTTGTCAGCCCCTCCTGTACGACGCGGTACGCGGTCCAGGACACGGCCGCCGGGAGGGCGTCGACTTCGGTCACCTCCTCGCGCAGCCGTACCGACTGGCCCGCCTGCCGCGCGTCGGCGATCAGGCCGGGCAGGTCGGCCAGGCCCGGCCGGGGTTCGAGCCCGTCTGGTTGGTCGTCCTGCTCGTGCAGCAGGTTGATCACCTCGCGCAGTTCCTCCAGCGCCTGGTGCACACCGGCGCGGACCACTCCGGCGGCGCGGGCGATCTTGTCGGGAGAGGAGTCGGGGCGGTATTCCAGCGCCCCGGCGTGCGTGGCCACCAGAGACAGGCGGTGGGCCAACACGTCGTGCATCTCACTGGCGAGCCGGCGGCGTTCGGCCATACGGGCCTCGGCGACCTGCCTGCCCTGCTCGGCCTCGGCGCGGCGGGCGCGTTCGTGCAGGGAGATGAGCAGAGCGCGGCGGGATCGGGCCAGCGCGCCCCAGCCGAGGAGCGCGCCGTAGGCGGCGCAGATCAGCAGCAGCCACCAGCCGAGGGAGATGCCGGAGTTCGGTCGCCACAGCCCCTGGACCACGTGTGCCGCCATGCCTGCGGCGGCCACCGCCGCCGCGACCGGGAAGCGCCTGCGCTGGGCCACCTGCAGCGCCCCCATCGATGCCGCCGGCGTGGCCACCGGGGAGAGCGTGGCCAGGAGGGTGGCGACCAGTGCCCCGGAGGTCGGCCACCACAGCTGGGCGACCGCGGCGGCCAGGCTCGCCACCGCGACCGCGACGTCCAGCCCCCAGGTGGGGTGGCCGGCCTGGGCCCACAGCGACACCGCGGTCAGCGCGCCCATCCCGAGGAGCACGCCGACGACCGCGACCAGGTACGGGGGTTGGATCTTCCTCATCGGCCCAGGCTAGGTGGAGG
The DNA here is from genome assembly GCF_050947145.1 of Microtetraspora malaysiensis. Taxonomy (NCBI): domain Bacteria; kingdom Bacillati; phylum Actinomycetota; class Actinomycetes; order Streptosporangiales; family Streptosporangiaceae; genus Microtetraspora; species Microtetraspora malaysiensis. The sequence goes on along the minus strand of NZ_CP191998.1, from coordinate 635,602 downwards.
TAGGGCGGAGCCATCACCTACCAAAGTCGGACCCGTACCCCACAGGGGGAGGACAGGGCGCGACCGCGCGCCCGATGTGGCAGACCGGGCCGGCGGGCGAAGCTGACCGGCATGAACACTTCCGTCAAAAGACTCCTGATCACCGTGATCGGCGCACCCGCGGCCGCCCTGGCCGTCTGGGCCCTGGCGGTTCCGGTGGCCGGAACGACGCTGACCGCGCGGATGGGCGACAGCACGCAACTGGTGGGGCCGGTACTGGTCGTGGTGACGAGCCTGCTGGCCGGGCTGGCGGGCTGGGGGCTGTTGGCCGTTCTGGAGCGGTTCGCGTCCCAGCCCGGCCGGACCTGGACGATCGTCGCCCTGATCGTGTTCGCCCTGTCCCTCTTCGGCCCGATCGGCAACGCCGTCGGTATCGCCGCGACGCTGGTGCTGCTCCTGTTGCACCTGGTCGTCGGCGCCGTGCTCGTTCTGGGGCTGGCCCGGCGATGAACGTGCCCGGCGAATGCCTGATCACCTGGGTGGTGTCGCGATCTCCACCCTGTGCGCACCGGCCGCACCGGCCCGGACCCGGCTGCGGACAGTCGCCCGATTTGCGGGCCTTTGCGAAGACCACAACGATTCGCACCTTGTTGGACATCAGCGGGACGACACAGGAGACATGACATGACGGTCCTCGCCAGAGCGATCGAGGCCACCCGCCAATACGGAGACGTGCTCGCGCTCGACCGCGTCTCGCTCGACATCAGGGCAGGCGAGCTGGTCGGGCTGCTCGGCCCGAACGGCGCGGGCAAGTCCACCCTCATCAACCTCTTCGCGGGACTGCGCCGGCCGACGTCGGGCGTGGTGGAGCTGTTCGGCGGCTCGCCGCTGGACCCGGCCATACGGCGCGGCATCGGTGTGACGCCGCAGGAGACCGGGCTGCCTGAGTCGTTCCGCGTGGGCGAGATCGTCGACTTCGTCTCCGCGCACTTCCCCGAGCCCGTCGGCAGGGCGGAGCTGCTGGCCAGGTTCGGCCTCAGCGACCTGGTCAAGCGGCAGATCGGGGGGCTGTCCGGCGGGCAGCGGCGGCGGCTGGCGGTGGCACTCGCGTTCGCGGGCCGGCCGCGGCTGGTGTTCCTCGACGAGCCCACGACCGGGCTGGACGTCGAGGCCAGGCGGGCGCTGTGGGACGGCATCAAGGCTTTCCACGAGGACGGCGGCACCGTGCTGCTCACCAGCCACTACCTGGAGGAGATCGAGGCCCTGGCCCAGCGGGTCGTGGTGGTCGGCAACGGCCGCGTGCTGGTCGACGACACCGTGCCGGCCGTACGCGGCATGGTGAGCGCGCGGCGCGTCTCCCTTGTCGCCGAGGACCTGCCCGAGCTGCCCGGCGTGCTCGGCTCCGAACGTGCGGACGGCCGGATCGACCTGGTCACCACCGACCCCGACCGGCTGGTCGTGGAGCTGGTGCGCAGCCGCATGCCGTTCTCCGGCCTGGAGATCAGGCCGGCCACTCTGGAAGAGGCCTTCCTCGCCATCACTTCGAAGGAGTCCGCGAATGTCTAACCTGGTCCTCGCCCATACCCGCTTTCTCATGATCGAGCAGATCAGGGTGCCGATCGGGCTTCTGGCCAGTTCGTTGTTCCCGGCCATCTCGATGCTGGCGTTCGTGGTGCCGTTCGCGGGCCAGGACGTGCAGGGAGCGACGACGGCGACAGCCTCGCTGATGTTCTTCGGCGCCATGTCGGCCGCGCTGATCGGGCTCAGCAACGCGGTCTCGCAGGACCGCGAGCGGTCGTGGAGCCCGTACCTGCGCACACTGCCCGCGGGCCCGTTCCCGCGCTTCGCCGGGCGGATCCTGTCGACGCTCGCGGTCATGCTGATCTCGGTGATCCCCGTACTGGTGGTGGGCGCGCTGTTCACGGTGGCGGCGATCACGCCGGCCAGGCTGCTGCTGGGGCTCGGCGCGCTGGTCACGGGTGTCGTGCCATTCATGCTGATGGGGCTGTTCGTCGGTTTCGTGATGGCGTCGAAGGCCGCGATGGCGGTGTCGCAGCTCCTGTTCTTCCCGATGGCCATCCTTGGGGGGCTGCTGCTGCCGCCACAGATCCTGCCCGAGTTCGTGCAGGTCGTCTCGCCGTACGTGCCCACCAGGGGCGCGGCCGAGCTGATCTGGTGGGCGACCGCCGGCGTCAGCCCGAACGCGGTGTCGTTGATCATGCTGGCCGTCTGGACGGTTCTCTTGGCGGCTGGGGCCGTGTGGGCCTACCGCCGCGACGAGGGCAGGCGCTTCTCCTGACCCGCCGAATCCGTACGCTGAGGCAGTGCGCGGCTCAGCCCTGCCGCCCCTCGACACAGCAGGCCCCTTGCGCTGAGGCGTATCTAACGAACTACCTGCGGAGACCACGCCCGGGGGGAAGCGGTGGAGGAGAAGGTGCGCTGCCGGCACCGCACCGACAAGCCGGACGATCGCCTCCCGGTTCACGAAGATGTCGACAAGGTTTCGCGAGAGTTGGCGCCGGAACCGCATTATGGCGTGTAGTGTCGCAAGCACAGGTTGTGTCGAAGTCCCAGCATGCGTAGAGTGCCTGCGGAGTTATGACAGCGGGCGTTACCGTACGAAGCCGAGGCTTTCCCAAGGCGGTCGGTCGCAGCAGCCCGAGGATCACATTCGTGGCTCTCAAGATCGTCTCATCAAGGAGAAGGAATCATGGCTCAGGGAACCGTCAAGTGGTTCAACGCCGAGAAGGGCTTTGGCTTCATCGCCCCCGACGACGGCACTCCGGACGTCTTCGTCCACTACTCGGCCATCGACGCCGGCGGCTACCGTTCGCTGGAGGAGAACCAGCGGGTTGAGTACACCGCGGGCCAGGGCGCCAAGGGCCCGCAGGCCGAGCACGTCCGCCCGCTCTAAGCAGCGCTTCATACCGCTGATGTCGGGCCACTGAGAGTGGCCCGTCATCCGACGGCATTCAGCCCCGGGCTTCTCACGAAGTCCGGGGCTTCGTCATGTGGACGCACGATCTTCAGCGGCCGAGGTCGCCGCTCCGATCTTCTGCGGCGCCGAGATCCCGCTATACGTGGGCGTCGCGGGGATGCCCACCTGGACCGCGTCGAGGATCGGCACGATGGAACTCCTGCGGGACATCCGCTCGTCTTCCGGACGATCGCGGTGGCCCGTCGACAGGCGATCGGCCCGCTGACCTACGCTAGCGTAGGTCACGTTTAGGTTGCAGACCCGGAGGCCCTACATGCCGATCGCATCTCGCCCGCTCACCCAGACGGAGCTTCTCGTGGAGCTCGAACCCGTGGTCGGGCGAGAGCTGGACCGCCACCTCGCGGTGGCCAAAGAGTGGTTCCCTCACGAGTACATCCCGTGGAGCGAGGGCCGGACGTTCGACGGGGTCCTGCAGGGCGAGGCCTGGTCGCCGGAGGACACCTCGATTCCTGAGCCCGCCCGGGTTTCGCTCATCGTCAACCTCTTGACCGAGGACAACCTGCCGAGCTACCACCACGAGATCGCCACGACATTCGGCAGGGACGGCGCTTGGGGCACCTGGGTGCACCGGTGGACAGCGGAGGAGGGCCGGCACGGGATCGCCATCCGCGATTACCTCCTCGTCTCCCGGGCCGTCGACCCGGTCGCTCTGGAGCGGGCCAGGATGACCCACATGCAAAGCGGCTTCGCCACGGAGTACGACGGCATGCTCCGGCAGTTGGCATACGTCTCGTTCCAGGAGCTGGCCACCCGCGTCGCCCACCGGAACACCGGGAAGGTGTCGGGAGACCCTCTCTGCGAGAGGTTGCTCTCGAAGGTCGCCGCTGACGAGAACCTCCATATGCTCTTCTACCGGAACCTCCTTGCCGCCGCGTTCGAGCTGGCCCCGTCGCAGACCATGCGAGCCGTCACCGATGTCGTGACCTCGTTCCAGATGCCGGGCCAGGGCATGGAGGGCTTCGCCCGCAAGTCGGTCATGATCGCCATGGCGGGCATCTACGACCTGCGCCAGCATTGTGACGAGGTTCTGACGCCGGTGCTGCGACAGTGGAAGCCCTTCGACATCGAAGGTCTCGACGCGGAGGGGGAGCAGGCCCGCGAGGAGTTGGCGGCTTTCCTCGCCAATCTCGAAGTGGCCGCGACCCGCTTCGAGGAGCGCCGGGACGCCCGGCGGGCGAGGGCCGAATCAGCGTCTTGACGCGCTCCCCGGCCTGAACGTCGCAGATTCAGCCCGTGCCGCGCACTCACGCGGCACCTCTGCGGCTTCCTGCTTCATCGGGCTGTGCCACCTGGTGGGGCGGTCTGACCGGCCCTCCACATCCCCGCCACGGCCAGGTCCTCCACGTAGATCGCTTGGTTGTCGCGGATCAGTCATGTGGAGGGCCGGCGGTGGAACTCACGGTGCGCATCAGCGGCCTTCCCATGCTGGCGTGCGGCGGCCGGCGCGCGGGCGCGTCCGCTAGCCGCGCTCTGTAGGGCCTCGGCGGCTACGGCCTGGCGCGCCTCCCGGGTGTCCACCATGGCGGGATCCTCTCGATTGTGAAAACAGTGCAACCTTTCGCCCCATTGGCCGCGTTGGCAACGGGCGAAGGGAGAGCACATTGGATCGTCACGACGACTTCCGCGAGTTCGTACGCGCCCGCCAGCAAGCACTGATGCGGACCGCGTACCTGCTCGTGGGAGACGCTCACCTCGCCGAGGACCTGCTGCAGAACGTGCTGACCAAGGTCGTCGGGCATTGGTCCAAGCTGTCCAGGGACGGCAATCCCGAGGCGTACACGCGCAAAGCGCTGGTCAACGAGTACATCTCCTGGAGGCGCCGGTCCAGCCGCGAGTTACCGAGCGCTGATCCGCCCGAGCACGGCACCTCCCACGACAACGCCACGCTCGACCGGATCGTCCTGCGTCAGGCGCTGGCCAAGCTGACCCGTAAGCAGCGGGCCGTGATCGTGCTGCGCTTCTGGGAGGACCTCACCGAGGCGCAGACGGCCGACACGCTCGGCTGCTCGATCGGCAATGTCAAGAGCCAGACCCACCACGCGCTGGCCCGTCTGCGCGCGCTCGCGCCAGAGCTGGCAGAACTGCGCATCCCGGAGGTAATCCGATGACAAGGTTGCACGAGGCGCTCAAGGACCTCGCGGAAGAGGCCCCGCCGGTGAGCCTGGCCGACGCGGCCATCGCGGGACACCGGCGCAGGTGGCGGACCAGGATGGCGTTGACCGCGATCGTGACGGTCGCGGCGCTGGTGGCGACGGCGGAGGGGGCCGTCGCGATCTGGCCCCACGGCACCCAGACGGCCACGCCGCAGCGCGCTGACACGGTGGCCGACCTGCCGGACGGCAAGGTAGGGCCGATAAGCCACGCCTACCAGACGCCCTGCCTCTTCGACCACATGGGGCGCATCATCGACTGCAGCGTCCAGGAGTGGCGGGTGGTCACCCGTACCGGCACGACTTACCGGGTGCCGCAGGCGCTCGTCGCGAGCGACAGGAGCCAAACCGTATGCCTCGCCGTCAGCCGGGACGGGCGCATGCTGGCCTACTACAGCCGCGAGGCCCGGGCGCACATCGTCCGTGACCTGGTGACCGGCGCCGAGGTGCGCTCCCCCGTCAAGGTGACGGAGGACCAGCTCGACGTGGGCAACCAGCTCGTGGTCTCCGACGACGGCCGCTATCTGGTCTTCGACCCGAAGGTGGGGAGCAAGAAGCCCGGCGTACTGATCGACATGCGCACCGGCAAGTCGGTGACCCTGCCCGGCAAGTACGAGGCCATCACCGTCAAGGGCGGCGTCGTCGAGCTGGTCCGGTACGTCAAGACCGACCTGTGGCTGATGCCCGTGACAGGCGGAGGCAAGCCGGTGCGCTTCGATGGCGTGTTCATCAACTTCAGCGAGCTTGCCCCGGACGGCCGCACGGTGGCCGCCTCCGACATGAAGGACCAGTCGAAGCCGGTGCTCACGCTCCTCGACACCAAGACCGGGCGGATCCTGCGGAAAGTGACCGTCCGCGGCCTGGCGAAGCCCAGGGGCATCTTGACGATCTCCGTCTGGGAGAGCCCATCCGAGGTCATGGTCCTCACCCTGGACGGCGAGTACAGCCTCTACGCGGTCAACGTCAACACCGGGAAAGCAAGGCACGTGGCCGACTACTCCACCGAGACCGTGCAAGCACTGGCCCTGCCCGGAACCGCTTCCGGGAAGTAGTACGGGAGGTGCGGTCGCCGGGCCGTCAGCGCCTGCTCAGTCCCCGCAGCACCGGTAGCCCGGTGCCGGAGTCGAGCACGAGGCGGTCGCCGAGTGGCCGCGCCAGCGTGGCGGTGATCGTCGCTGTCTTGAGGATGGCCGGGCACACCCCGGCGGAGTCGGATCTTCTCTCGTCCACGTCGACCACCACCAGTCGGTCGGTCTCGTAAGCACGTGCCCCGTGAATGGTGTCGCAGGCGCCGTAGCCGTAAAGGAGAAGCAGTTGGTTCGGCTTGCCGGCGACGCGGTCGAACGCCATCACCTCTTCGACGTCCCCCTGCACCTGCTCGACTCCCTCGACGGTGAACACCCAGGTCGGCACCTGGATCGTGCCGCGGCTGGTCTCCAGCGGGACCTTGCCCATTCTGGCGCCGGTCACCCGGAGCGGGCGGCATCCCTTGGCCGGGCACTCCTCTTCGATGAGGCCGGCCGGTTTGCTGAACTCCGCGTACGCGCTCGCCGCCGTGATGAGCGGCACCTGCGAGACCTCACCGTCCGGCCATCGCACGTCGGCGCGGTCCGGGGAGTCCTTGGGCAGCTTGGCGGCCAGCCGCCAGGCGCCGTTGTGCGAGCTTCGGTTCACCCAGGCCGGGATCCGGCCCACGTGAGCCCATCCTTGTGGGTTCAGCACTTCCAGTGCGACGAACCCTTTGCGCCAGGCGCGGTCGTCGGCCGAGCCCTGCCAGCGCTCCGCCACCTTCTGGGCACGAGCCTCGAACTCGTCAGACGAGCCGCCGTGGGACCCGCCGGGCGAGGCCTGAGGGACCCCGCCGCAGGAGGACAGGAGCAGCACCAGGAACAGGTACGCGATCATTCTTCGCACGAGACCTCCTCCACCCATGATCAGCCAACGCCCGGCGCCTCCGCTTGGCTTTCCGGGGTCTGGCCACGTCCTGGCGCTCTGCCTGTCCTACGGCGCGGAGAACTGCTCGGGCTCCGCTGGGAAGACGTCGACTTCAAGCCGAAGACGGAGGGCTCGGAGCGTTCCGTCCCGCCGCCGGTCAGGCGGTGGTGAAGGAGATCCACACATCCGGGGGAACGTCGGGCCGGTTCGGCACGGGAAGGCGATCCTCCGTCCACGCGTCACCGGCGATCTCGGTGGCGACGCGCCGCCAGAACGTGACGGCCGCCGTGTTCGAGTCCTGGAAGGCGATCTTCCAGGGGCCGGGGTGCCGGGAGATCACCTCCCGCACGACTTTCATCCCGATCCCGGACCGGCGCGCGCCGCGCACCACGAAGAAGCTGTTCAGCACGCGCGCTGGGCCGGACAACGCACGCACGAACGAGAATCCGACAGGCCGGTCGCCGCTGGTGAACAGGTAAGCCGCCCAGTCGTCGTCCTCGAACGCCGAGCGGAGCCTGTCACTGCGAAAGGTGGCGTCGGGGCTGGGCAGCCCGCCCTGGAACTCCGCCATGTCGTGGCGGAACATGAGCCAGAGTCGTTCGACGGTGGAGCGGTCCACGGCGCTCACGGGCCGCACGGTTACCGGAAAGGTAGTCATACAAACACTTTCCGGCCGGAAGCAACATCCGGCCGGAAAGGTAAAAAATAGCAGATCTCGATCATGACATGGCGACCGTGGCGCCCTCGACCGAGGCCGACCGGCAGAGCGCCCCGGTCCCTTGCCAGGGAACTGGGCTGGAGTCGCCGACACCTCAACAGCCGTTTCCAGCGTGAGATCGGCCTGCCGCCGAAGGTGGCGGCCCGGGTGATCCGGTTCGAACGCGCCCGGCGCCTGCTGCGCTCCCCGCACCGGCCGTCGATGGCCGAAACGGCAGTCACCTGCGGCGAGGTCGATCAGGCCCACCTGGCACGGGACTTCCGCGCCCCGGGTGGTCTCACCGCGACGCAATGGCGTGCGGAGTTCCCATCCGTACAAGACGTGGACGCTGCCCTGGGCGACGATGGGCCGCATGACGCAGGACAACGGCATTGACCGTCCTTCGGTGTGGCCCTGTCTGTCCTTCCGCGATGCGGGGGCTGCGATCGACTTCCTCGTCGACGCCTTCGGATTCGTGGAGCGGGCCCGCCGTACCGATGACGACACCCTGAATGTGGAGATCGGCTGGCCATCGGGGGCCGGCGGGATCATGATCGGCGCGATCGACACGGCCCTATCCCGGCAGCTAGGGAGCGCATAGCAGGGAGTCTCAGGGACATGTCCGTTCTCGTTTGGAGTCGTCGATGACCGTTCACCGTGTCGTGCCCAACGTCCAGTCGTCAGGGGCTGTGCAGGAGAACCGGGAGTTCTATGGACTGTTGGGCTTCGAGGAGGTCATGAACCTCGGCTGGATCATGACGCTCGCCTCCCCGTCCAGTCCGACAGCGCAGATCAGCTTCATCTCCGGCGACAAGACCGCACCAGTCGTCCCCGACATGAGCGTCGAGGTGGACGACGTGGATGCGGCCTACGCGGCCATGCGGGAGAGCGGCGCGGAGATCGTGCATCCCTTGCAGGACGAGGAGTGGGGAGTGCGCAGGTTCTTCGTCCGCGACCCAAACGGCCGCGTGGTCAACGTACTGGGCCACCGCTGACACCCCTCCCGAAGGCGCCGGCTCGCGCCACAAGGAGAGGGCCTCCGTAAGCAGCGCCGCGAGGTCGTGCTGGAGCGCGCCGTCGCTGCCGAACTCAACGCCAGACCACGAAAGACACTTGGCTGGGATACCCCAGCCAAGCGCCTCGCCGTGCTTCTCGCCACCAGCGACCAGCCCCGTCCGGGCGGTATTGCCGGATCAACCTGCGTCTGGTGCGCTGCTACGGACACCACGAATCTCTTCCCGGCAATCCTTTTCCGATCACCGCACCAGCTAGACCGGGAGGGAGAAGCCCTCGGGCGGCGAGCCCTCGGCGAACAACATCCGCACCCGAGCCGTGCTCTTCCGCATTTCCCGGGCCCGCCGGTATTCGGGAGAGTCGTACCACTCCCTTATCCGGTCCATGTCGGGGAACTCGATGACCAGGAGTCGGGAGAAGTCCCAGACGCCTTCGACTGGCTCGGGCGTGGGGCCGGCCACGAGGTAACGCCCGCCGTGGCTGAGGATGGACGGCTGGGCCACAGCGGCGTAGGCCAGGCCGGCCTCTTGGTCGAGCACGTCGACTCCGACGATGACATAAGCGGGCACGGTTGCCTACCTTCTAGGACACGGCGTGTACTTTTGACACGCCGGAACCTAATGTACTGATGTAACCTGAGTCAACGTGAGCAAGGAAGAGGGCGAACGCGTCGTGGCCGCGACGAGCCGCCGAGAGCGCCTGCGGGCGGAGACGAGCCATGAGATCAAGACCATCGCGCTGCGGCAGATGGCCGATGGAGGTCCGGGGGCCATCTCGCTGCGCGGCATCGCCCGCGAAATGGGAATGACCGCACGGGCGATCTACAGCTATTTCCCCACCCGAGACGACCTGATCACGACGCTGATCAGCGAGATCGCCACCTCGATCGCCGAGGCGGTGGAGACCGCCAGCAACGCCGTGCCCGACACCGATCCCGGCGGCAGGCTGATGGCCTGGGGCCAAGCCCTAAGGGAATGGGCGCTGGCCCACCCGGAAAGCTTCCGACTTTTCTACGGCCAGCCCATCCCCGGCTACCAGCCCCCCGAGAACGGCCCGGTGGACCAGACAGCACGCCGGGTGTGCCGCGATCTCACCCGCTTGGTGGCTGCCGCATGGCCCCACGCCCGACACCACCAGCCCGAGGACACCTCCTGGTCCGATCTTCACCCGGACTACGTCGCGAAGATCCAGGCAGAGTTCCCGGACATGCCACCCGCCGCGGCAGCGCTCGCGCTGCGCGTCTGGGGTCGAATGCACGGCCTGGTGGCCCTGGAGATCGATGGCCACATCCATCCCGTCGCAGGCAACCCAGCCGCGCTGCACCGCTCCGAGATGCTTGATCTGGTCAGGTCACTGGGCCTGACCTAGTGCCTTCAGCTGCCGGCACCCGGCCAGCCCTACAGCGATGGCCACACGCTCAGGAACCGCAGAGACCGGCCAAGCGGCAGATGTCGGCGCGGATCGACCGCCGCAGCAACCACCTCAGCGCCGGCTCCAGCAACCTCTCGGAGGTCACTCGTGGGGTTACGCGCACGTGGAAGGTGAAGCGGCACCGGTCCGCGCCGAGCGGTTCGACGAGCCTGTCGCCCTCGGCATCGATCCCCGAAGTGGTGCGCCAGGCGAACGAGCGCCCCGGGTCCACCTGGATGACCTCGCCGCCGTTGCGATAGGTCCGGCCCGCGAACCGCATCACCTCGGCTGTGGTCGTGCCCACCCGCACGATGCCTTCGGGGCGCGGCGTCATCGTCTCGACGCCCTTGCGCCAGCGTGGGTCCTGGCCGTAGTCGGCGACGACCGCCCACACACGTGCGGCCGCGCAGGCGATCTCCCCGACCTCCTGAAGCTCGATCACGCGGCGATGATACGGGGCATCTGCGTGCGCCCGCCGCGCGGACGTCGCTCACCGGCACATCGCGTCGATGAACTCCGAGAAGCCCGGGAACTCCTCTCGCGCCCACGCCACGATCTCCGCCGCGGAACGGCGCCTCCCCGGCGCGTGCCGCTCCGCGATCGCCTGGAATGCCTCGTTCGGCTGCGTCTCACGACCTGGGTCGGCGAATGCCTCTGCCGGGCCCAAACCCTCCGCGAACAACCAGAGCAGATCACCGAGATCGCGAGCTACCACGCCGCATTCACCCTCGGAACCGAGGTAGACGACGGGCTGTTCGATGATTGACATACCAGGCCGAACCAGCCAGAAACCGACATAGTCGCCCGCCCCGGTAGCGCCGAAAAAGCGGAATTCGCTGCCATCGACCTCTTCATTACCGGTCCACAGGCGAAACCACCACGCGGTCTTCTCCGGCGCCTCGAACCGCTCGTACAGCTCGAAATCACAACCGTCGGCCTCGTCGGTTTCTTCGTCCCACTCCCACTCAAAGCCAACCTCGGCCACCTCGGCCAGGGCGACGGGTAGGGCCAGATGTTCAGTTGTCTCCGCCATCCCGAGAGACTAGGCCACTTCACATCCGGTAGCCGATCTGAGTGCGTTGCCGCAGTGGAGGATCATCATGGTCATGGGAGGGCGTGGCATTCGCCTCACCACCGCTGGAACGTAGGGACGTCAGCAGACGTTGCCGTCAGCGGACACAAAACGCCCCGAAGCGATGATCACTTCGGGGCGTCTTGACTGTTCGAAGATGGTGGTCAACGAGCGGGAGCGTGGCCGTACCCGGGCGCCCTCGAAGGAGTGGTCGCCGTCGATCTCGGCCGTCAACCGGCCATGCCGAGGAGCACGGCTGCGGTGCCCACGCCCAGCGCGAGCGGATAGGCCCACCACCTGGGCGCGGGCCCGTCCTTCAGGATGCGAGTCCCCAGCGGCACCAGCGCGACGCACAAGCCGAGAGCGGCGACGATCGACATCGGACCCGTCCCCTTGAGCACGCCGATCGGCAGCGCGCTCATCGATGCCAGGGCGACGGATCTGACGATCCCCAGCACGCCTGCCCGCCATACGCCGACGGCCAGCACGACCCAGCCGAAGAAGATCGCGATCGACAACGGTTGAAGTACGTGGAACGCACCGTAGTAGCCGTCGACCGCCTTCCGCCCCGCCTCCACCCCCTGGGCGTCGGCAATCTGGAAGATCAGGTGATTGATCCCGGTGTGAAAGGCCCGGGCGAACAGCCCGAGCATGACCATCACACCACCCCACAGCGCCCACCGCGGCTGGGTCGCCCACGCGCGCCGGACCAGCGCGATGACGGCAGGCCACAGCAGGACGTTCCCCGCGGCGAAGGCGCTGTAGGAGGCGGTCATCCTGACGGGGTTTGCGGCGAACGCCGCGAGTTGCCCGGGGAAAAAGTCGTCGAAATCGACGCGGAGCAGCACTCCGGCGAGCATCAGAACCGGACCGAGGACAAGTCCGGCACCCTCAACCCAGCGGCCAGGGAATTCAACAGAGGTCGTTGCCATGCCGTCGATCCAACCGGTGCGGCGCCCGCCGCACATTGGCGCGGGAACCAGGCCCCGGGGTAGACCTGGCACTACCTCGGCTCGGCCTGCAAGTAGGCCAGGACGGCCAGGACGCGGCGGTGGCCGTCGGCGGCGGGCGGGAGGTCGAGCTTGGCGAAGATGCTCGCGATGTGCTTGGCGACCGCCGCGTCAGTGACGAAGAGAGCCCGGGCTATCGAGGCGTTGGCCCGCCCCTCGGCGATCAGGGCGAGCACTTCCAGCTCCCGTGGAGTAAGGCGCCGCAGCGGGTCGCGCCGCCCGCTGAGCAACTGCCGCACCACCTCGGGGTCGATGACCGTGCCGCCCTCCGCGACCCGGACGAGCGCGTCGACGAACTCGCCGACGTCCCCGATCCGCTCCTTGAGCAGGTAGCCGACGCCCGTGCCACGACCGGAGCCGAGCAACTCGGCGGCGTAGGTCTGCTCGACGTACTGGCTGAGCACCAGCACGGCCAGTTCCGGGTGCGCCGTGCGCAGTACGAGGGCGGCGCGCAGCCCTTCGTCAGTGAAGCCGGGCGGCATCCGCACATCGACCACCACGATGTCGGGCCGGTGCTCCTCCACTGCTGCGACGAGGGAGACGGCGTCGCCAACAGAGGCGGCGACCGTGTGCCCGAAGCGCTCCAGCAGGCCGACCAGGCCCTCACGGAGAAGAACGGCGTCCTCGGCGATCACTACGCGCACGGAATCTCCACTCGCATCGTTGTCGGCCCGCCTGCCGGACTGGACAGGGACAACGTGCCGTCGACCACGGCCACCCTGTCGGCCAGTCCGATCAGACCGGTGCCGCCGGCCGGATCGGCACCGCCGACCCCATCGTCGCGGACCTCCATGATCAGCGTATCGTCGACCAGCAGGCCGAGCACCTGGGCCCTGCCTGCCCGGCTGTGCTTGGCGATGTTCGCCAGAGCCTCGGAGACGACGTAGTAGGCGGTCACCTCCACCGCCTCGGGCAGCCGCCGCGGCAGAGAGACGTTCACATCCACCGGCACCGGAGAGCGCCCGGCCACGTCACGGGCGGCGGCGGCCAGACCGCGGTCGGTGAGCACCTGCGGATGCACGCCGCGGATCAGCTCTCGCAGTTCGGCCAGGGCCAGCCTGGCCTCCTCATGAGCCTGCGCGACCGGCTCGGCGACCGGCGAGTCCGGCGGCAGGTCGAGCCGGGCCAAACCCAGCTTCATGCTCAGCGCGACAAGCCGCTGCTGGGCACCATCATGCAGATCGCGCTCGATCCGGCGGCGTTCCATCTCGAACGCGTCCACCAGCCGGGCGCGTGAGCGCACCACCTCGGCCAACTCGGTCTCGCGTGGAGCGAGCAGCGCCCTGGTCATCGCTCCGCGCGCCCCCGCCCAGGCGGTGAAGGCGTAGGCGGCCACCGGAAGCAGAAGAAGTCCAGCGGCCGAGGCCGTCAGCGCGGCGGCGAGCGCCCACGTCTCCTCCACCGGCTGGAGGACGGGCGACAGGATCAGCACGACGGGACCCCCGATGGTGAAACAGACCACCACCAGGTCGATCCACCAGAGCGCGAGGAGCGAGACCAGCGTCAGGCCGACCTTGCGCCACAGCTCGTCAGACCCGCGGGCGGGCGGGGCGAGGTCGACCAGCCGCAGCCGCCACCGCTCGAACCCCGTCACCGGCAGAACAAGCAGACCGGCGGCGGCCAACCCGGCGGTGACCATGAGCGGGACGAATCCCAGGAGGGAGATCGACACCACGACGATGACGACGGTGACGCCGAGCACGGCACTCGACAACAGGTACGCCAGTGATCGCCACGGCCACCGGGATCGCAGGAAGGACAGCGGATGCCGGGTGAGGGCCTGCAGAGCGGTCCGGGTGCGCACCGTTAGAAGCTAGCCGCTGGAAGCCATCCGTCGCGGAGTCACCGAAGGCCGTGTGCGAACACCGGCCGAGGCTCCTCTATGAGGAGATGATCAGGCTAGCCCGTACGCCCAGGCAACCGGCAACACAGCCAAGACAGGCTGGAACCCGTCAGGTCGCAGAGATCCTGCCGCTGGAACTCTCACCGGCCAGCTTCTGCTGATATACCAATCTGGATTTATATATACGAGCCAGGTGATGTCCATGACCAAGACCCTGATCCACCTCGATGACGAGGCCCTGGCCGAGGCCGCGAAACTGCTCGGCACTTCCTCCAAGAAAGACACGGTCAACGCCGCCCTACGAGAGATCGTCGACCGACGCAGACGTGCAGCCGCCATAGCTCGTATGCGCGAGATGGTGACTGAGGGAGAGATCGATTTCTCGGCCATCGAGAAGGGCGATGGCACACAACAGGCGGTGGCGTGACAGAGCTCTATCTCATCGATACCAGTGCCTTGGTCCGCTTCTACCGCGGTCAGGTGGGTGCGGAATGGGATCACACGGTTTCGGCCGGGTTTGTCGGCATCTGCGAGCCGATCAGGCCTCAGAGCAGTCAGCGCCGACCGGCCTTCTACGAAGCCGACAGCCTGCTCCGGGAGACCTTTCCGTACTACTTCATCCCCGAATCGGCTTGGGACGAGACAAGCCGGCTGCAGCGCGAGCTCGCTGACAGGGGATGGCACCAATGTGCCTCTCCGGTCGATCTGCTCATGGCGGTGACGGCTCGGCATCACAAGCTCACCGTGTTGCATGCAGACGCCGATTTTGACGCCATCTCCCGCCTAACCGGACAGCCGGTGCGCTGGATTAGCTGACTGAACCGGACGCGCCGGCTGTCGCCGATCTGCGGTGAGTAAGGAGCGCGAGCGTTCGGCTGACCACGTGGGCGGAGTCAGCCGATCAGGCGCGCAGGGGCGGCGAAGCCGCCCTCGGTCAGGGCCAGTGGCGGCGTACGGCTTGCAGGCCAACACGGCGGACCACCGAGCGCAGCACTGCGGCGGCCGAAGGGGAGCACGCCGCATTTCAGTCGGAGCCCGGCTGCGTACGGCCAGCAGAGACCGTCGTCGACGCCGTGGACCGCCACCTGGACCACGTCTTCTGCGGCGGATAACGCCGCATGCCCCGGTGGCGCCGAGAGCGAGATCTCTTCAGGTCGTTCCGCGAAATCCAGCCGGCCTCAAGCATCCCGATGAATGGCAGGTCGCGAACGACGGGCTGCTCATCAATTCACCTCGGACGGGCCGCAGCACGGGGCCACTTTCTCCTCACGCAGACGATCCATCAGATGCTCCTCACGCATGCGCTCATACACCGAGCCTGACCGGGAGAAGCTGAGCGTCCGCTGCCGTTGCCGTCAGAGAACGCGAGAAAACGCCCCGGAGCGATCGTGCTTCGGGGCGTTCTTGCTGTTCAGATGATGTGGTCAGGGGCAGGGTCGAACTGCCCCTGACCTTCCGCTTTTCAGGCGGACCGACTGCCCTGGCGCCCGTGGTATCGGCCGAGGTCGGCGGTGGTGTGACGCTGCCACCGTGCGCTCGTGGTGGCCGACGTTGTCGTCACCGTTGTCGTCAACTCCCGCACCGCCTCAGCCACGGTCATCCGATGGCAAGGCCCGACTAAGGAGGGCTGTGGCAGCGATCGCCCCAACCACGATCGGCGAGTAGCGAAGTGAGCGATCGTTACGGCCTGGACCAGGCGTAGCTCGACACGCACCCGGAGATGCCGATCGGCAAGCAAATGGTCAAGCCAGGACAGGCCTGAGGCGTGTCACCGCTGAGGCGGCTTGCGGTACGCGACCGGCTTGTCGCCCTTCCCGGGGAACGCCATGATCAGCAGACGTTGGCCCCCCTCTTGCAGTCCCTTCCACTTGAACCAGTCGTAGTGCACGCGGATCCGGTAGTGCCCCGCCCGGCCGTTGAGTGACAGGTCGGGAAATTCGGTTCCGCTCAGATCATCCCTGAGCACGATCTCGCCAGTGGGGCTTTCGTAGCCGACCTCGGCGACGTGGTCCCAGCCCTTGGTCTCCACTGGCGGCCGGCGGGTGTAGGTCTCCAGGGTGACGCAGAGGTCGTAGTCGGAGTGCGTCAGGATCATCAGGTGGCCGGGGAGGGCGGCTACCAGGCCGTTGTCCTGAGCTTTGTCGAGCAGGCCGTCCTCGTACGGGTCCCCGTCGTCCTCGGTCGGCTCGTACGTCTCCACGACCCCGTAGTCGGTCCCCTGGGGTTCCTTCATGCGGATCACCTTGGCCGGTTTGATGAGCGGGCGGTGGGGCGGGCTCGAATCGCACATGCGCTGCGCGTCGGCCTCCCACTCCTGCATCTCCCGGTCCCGTTCAGCGGCCGCGACCTTGACCACGGCGTCGGCGCTGGGGCAGATCTCTGCGAGCGGGTAGGTCAGAGCATCGCGCGTCAGTCCTTGCGTCTTTTGAAGGCGGGCGACCTCCTGGGGATCGTTGCGGGTGTAGATGCTGCACAGCCAGCGGGCGTGGGCGAGGACCATGGCGTCAGGCGTGGTAGCAGCGAGTTTGATCACGTTTCCCTGCCGGAGGGAGCACACGAGTCGCTGGTCCCGGGTGAGCTTAGGCTCCTCGGGCTCACCCCTCCATGCCTCGCGTGAGGTGCAGTCTTCGGCCGCGGTGACCGGGCCGCGGGCCAAGTCCGCAACGGGCACGAACGCGAGCGCGACCAGCGTGGCGACTTGGGCCAGGAGGAGCATACGGCGGTGTGCGCGCAGGGCCAGCGGGGTCGGGTACAGGAACGACAGGAGCAGGGCGGAGGCGAGCAGGGCCGCGCTGTACCACGCTGGTGAGATGCCGAGGAAGATCTCACCGGCGTGCTTCTGGGTGAACAGGCTCTCCGGGTAGATCTGTGCGCCTTCGTAGAAGCCGCCGAAGTCCTCCGGCAGGGGCGTTGCCGTGAGCGCGCTGGCAAAGCCCACGGCTGCGGCGATGATCAGCGTCAGCGTCGTGAACCGCAGAGTGCGGCGGGTCCGGCGCAGGACAGCGGCCAGGATCAGCAGCGTGGGGCCGCCGACGCCGACGAAGACGTCCAGGACGAGCCAGGTCAGAGCGTTCCCGCTGCCTCCGTCCACGCGGACGAACTGCTCGATCACGCCTCTCGGGCCGATCCAGAGGTACTTGCCGTGTGCGAAGTTGACGGCGGCGGGGATCAGCGGCAGCGCAATGGCCACGGCGGCCAACGGCCACCACCTGGCCGCCGGCCGTACCGGCACGTGTCCCGCGCCCGGTTGGGGAAGGGGGGCCGTCAGCTCGTGGGCGGTCCTGGCATCCCACACTAGTCCGAAGACACTGACAGCACCGAGGAGCGTGTAGACCGTGAGGATGCTGGGGAACCCGGTGTCGCCGAACGAGACTATCCCGGAGGGCTGGAGGACCGATACCGCCTGCGCGATGACGCCTATCCGGACGGTCGCCGCGCTCCAGCGGGGATCCTTGGCCTGGGCGATGAGGATCGACACCGACCACGCCAGCCAGACGTAGCCGTACCCTCCGGCCAGGGTCAAGATCCGCTCGGCGGAGTGCAGGTCGAAGAGGTCGGTGATTTCCTGGCCGAGGTCGCTCACGACGGCGATGGTTCCGACGACGAGGGAAAACAGCCGTAGCCTGTGGGAGACGGCGCCCCGGAGCACCAGGAAGAACAGCCAGACGATGGCCAGTTGCACGCAGCCGGAGGCGATTCCCGTCACCGACCAGGCCCAGTAGATCTTCCATGCGTGGACCAGCGGGGTGCTGGCGATGCTGATCAGGCTGTAGCCGATGCCGAGATACAGGGCGAGCCGCAGTAGGCCAACCTCCCTGCCCCGGTGTGTCAACTCGCCCTTGGCGCGCCCGCGCAGCACCTGCCACAGGGCCCACGCCTGAAGCGCTCCGATGAGGATCAGGACGACCGTCAGCCCCCACGGGACGGTGCGGGTTTCTTCGCCGGGGCCGAGAAACCAGTCCATGCCGGAGTCGTGGGTGACGATCTTCCAGAGGAGGTCACCTTGGGCGGTGGTCAGCGCGATGGCACCCAGCACGGCGACTACGGTGAGGTAGCCGAGCGCAATCAGGGTAGCGATCCTGCCGAAACGGTAGCGACGCATGGCCATCTCATTGGGGGTAAAGCGGTCAAAGCGTCTAACCGTAACGAGTCACCGGGAACTTGATCAAACCGTGGCAAGTGCGTGCCTTCGCAAGCACCCCGCCGAACGCGCCAAGCTTCCATGCGTCCAGGTCACCGAGCCGGGGACCATGTGGACTCCGGCACAGCTCCGCGGCTTCCTCACCGCCGCGAGGAGTCATCGGCTGTTCGCGTTCTTCCACCTCGCCGCCTACACGGGTGCCCGTCGTGGCGAGCTGTGCAACCTGTGGTGGCGCCCGGCATGTGTATCTGGTGGCCGACGTTGCCGTCACCGTTGCCGTCAGTTCCCACGGCTTTGAGCACCTGCTTGCAAACGGGAGCCAGTCACAACCTAGAGGCCACCTCCCTCCGTTCAAACGATTGGTGCGAGCCGGTGGCGGCGCTGTAGCACCCCGGCCAGGGCTCGCCCGGTAGCTCAAAGGCCGTTCGCGCCTCGCCTATGCCGTCGACCCACCGCGAAGCGGCAGCGGGCCGACGACGAAGGGGCAAGCCTGTCTTCGCGTATACCTCAGCCGTCAGTGCCCGTTCACGGCGGGCGCCTCGTCGGCGACCGAGACCTTCAGCTGCGCCGAGGAGGTCAGCACGCTCCCCACCGGCGCCCCAGCCAGCGCGGAGTCGATGACCACCCTCCGCTCACCGAGATACTGGTAGGTCGCGCGGTCGAAGATGTACTCGCTTCGCATACCCAACGACGGGTCGACCCTCGCCGCAGCGATTCCGGTACGGCCCGCTGCGTCCACAGCGCCGTCGACGGAGACGGCGCCGGGAATCGCGGCGGCCGCGCGAAACAGGGCGGCACGCTGCGCGGCGGGCAGGTACGCCTCCGAAAGCAGTTCGCGCACCCGCCCCCAGGCCTCGTTATCTGCCTGGACGTCACGCCCGAGGTGGCTGTAGAGATGCTCATACATCTTTTCCGGCTCGGTGGGCAGGTGGCTCACGTAGGCGTAGTCGTTCCGCAGGTACTCGACGCGTTCGTCGAAGTCGGCGAGCTTGCTCGGTCCGTGGCGGCCGACGTTCTCGCGGGCCTCCGGCGGGATCGGCCAGCCGGGGAACGGCCTGGGCGACAGGATCTCCTCCTCGATCACCCCTCCCGTCGCGTCCCCTTCGACTGGCAGCCAGACCTTGCGCTTCGCCCGGGACAGATAGCGGCCCGTGCCGCCGACGGGGTCCATCGTCTGCGACTCGAAGACGAGGTATTGGCCGGGCGCCGGGTGGAGTTCCGGGGCCAGGTCCACCTTCTGCGCGGCTCGGGTGAGGACCTGCTCCGCCGCCACAGGCATCATGTGGATGACCGGGGAAGCGCCCGGCCCGGAGTCCCGGATCACCGCCACTCCCCCGGCTACGACCGCGGCGACGGTCAGCCCCACCGCGAGACCGAGGCCCAGGCGGCGGGGAAGACCCCTCCGCGCCGGGGCGCGTTCCGGCCGGACCGACGCGGGGTCGGCGATGGCGGCCAGCAGCCGGGCCTCCTGGGCCTGAAGCTCGGTCAGGTCGCGCGGCGGGACCTCCGAGCGGAACCGCTCAAGCCGCGTCATCTCATTCATAGACGGACTCCTTACTGACAGTGGTCATGGGATCGATTCCGCCGAGTTCCTTGCGGAGCTTGTCGCGCGCCCGGCTGATACGCGACCGCACCGTTCCCAGGCGGACGCCCAGCGCCTCGGCGGCCTCCGGGTAGCTGAGGCCGCCCCACGCCACCAGGAGCAACGCGTCGCGATGCCCTCTGGGCAGCGCCCGCAGCGCGCCCGCCAGGCGACGGCTGGAGGCTTCGGCGGTGAGCCGCTCGTCGCTGCGCTCGGTGAACGGCTCCATCACCGGGTCGACGCCGGTGCGCTCCAGGACGCGGAGCTGCCGTACCTCGGCGCGTACGTACCGTCCCATCAGGTTGGTTGCGATGCCGTACAGCCAGGGGCGCGCGTTCGGGCGTGACCGGTCGTAGCCGTCACGCTGGCGGAACGCCGTCAGGAACGTCTCCGCGCCCACGTCGTCGGCGGCGTCGCTCCCCAGCCTGCGGGTGACATAGCGTGTGATGTCCACGGCGTACCGACGGAACAGCTCGGCGAATGCCTCAGGCTCGCGCCGGGACCGTTCGATGATCGAGGCGTCATCGACGTCCGCCCGGCTCGTCTCACTCATTCTGCGGCCTCTCGGCTCTGGATCAGGACACCTGTTGTTGCCAGGTCGGCCGCGAACGGTTCCCAGTCACAGATCTTGCTCTGCGGCCTGTCCGCCTTCTACGCCAGTCGAGCCGCGCATGCGTTCGGAGACCTTCAGGACCAAGGGGCCGGCTTGGACTCGCCACCCGGACGCGCGTAGCTGGGCCAGGCCGTCGAGCACTTCGGGCCGTAGGAAGCAGCCCGTCGCGGGATGCCCTCGGGTGAGGACGCCCCTTCGCGCTTCTTCCAACTGAGTTGGATATATGACGAAGCGCTTCGTGGCGCATTCTCCTCGTCGGGCAGACGTAGCCATGCCGGGCGGGCCAAGCCGAGCAATCGCGAACACCTGATCGCGAACGGAGCCGGTTACGAAGTGAAAGTTCCTCGCCCTGATCCGGCTGTGACAGCGGGGGATGAGAAGTTGTGCCGTCCCGTTTCCGTGTTTCGCTACGGTACGACATCGACGGTCTCAATCGAGTTCAGATCAGTCCCGCCCCTGGCGGGAGCCCGCCAAATTGATCACCACTTCCACCCGCGTAATCCTTCGGCGGTGTTTGAGTAGGCTTCCAGGTCCATGAATCCTCTGCGTTACCCACAGGAAATGCTTCCGCTATTTGAAGTCCTCGTCGAACTTCAGGATTGATCAAGCCCAAGCTTCCTATCATGGCCACAGCTACATCGGCCATTCCCGGAATCTCCCCTTGTCGATTGCGTGTCAGCGTGTTGGCCAGGACGTAATTCCCGGCATCGGTCAGGGGGGTCTTATTTAGCCTGAAACCCCGACGCCATGCGACCACGCCAATACCCACTGCGACGACTGCGAGTACTGCACCCAACAGATGTCCGGTGAGGATGGAGATCACCGCAGCAGCACCGGCGATCGATATGGCGAGTCCCAAGAGGCGCCGACTCCATACCGGCGGCCTATAGGCAGCAGGCAACAGCAGCTTTTGACGAGTGAGTCGCTCGGCCAGGGCGGTGATCGCGGCACTCTCCGGCATCTCGGCGCATAGCTCGGTCACCGGACGCCGATCGTCTCGTGACGACAGCCTGTGAATGATGTCGGCCTCGATCGCGTCTTCTCTGCCGCCGACTGCGACCGCCTGGACATGCCCGTCAGTATCGAAGCGCACGACTCCCGCCCTCGCCAGGGCCGCGAGTGCTGTGACTACGACTCGTCGGACGCCTCCGGCGAGATATGCCAGCTCATAGAGGCTCGGACTGCGTTCAGCGGCACCGCGCGGCACACGTCGTGAACGTCGCCGGGCGACGTGATCGCTCAACGAAGACGCGACGACCACGAGGAGAGAGCCGATGGACAGGAGCGTTACCGAGTTCTGCGGCATCTGGCTCGCCTCTCGTCCCGCAGCCGGTCATACTTCACCGACAGCCTCGAGCGGATGTCGTTGCGACCGTACGGCCCGCCCGTTCGGGGGTCAACGCCGTCTTCGTCGCGGGCCGGTCATCATGGCGGCACTCCGCCGCTGCCATGCACGGTGGTTGTCCCAACTCGGCCCGGTATCTTGCGATCGGCGCTCTACTGTCGCGCGGCGGCGGCCGGAGACGGGGCGAGGTTGGGAGCGCAACTCGAAGGCCCTCACCTGCGGCGTAGCCAGGTGAAAGAGGTTGGCCAGCGACGATCATCCCGCACATATCCCGCGATGGACAGCTCGAGTAGCTACCGTCTGCACGATCTCCATCGTCTGCACCACATCCGAGACAAGTGATCCGCGCGGGGACCGGGGCCACCTGCCTGGACGAACTCGATCGCCTGGCCGAGATCCACTCCCGCTACGCCGTGACCACCTGGCCGGCCGCTCGATCACGGCCTCGACGCCGTGCATCCTGGCCGCCGTCCGCCGTATCAAGGCGGTACCAGCCGATGTACGGCAAGCCGCTCCCGGTGAGGTAGTGGCCGATCCGTAACCGCATTGACCGGTCCATCCGCAGGCCCGTGACCTGATCCCGGGGGACCCATGGGACCTCGCTGGATTCGCTGCTCGAGGTCGGTGCGCCGCCGACGGCGTGAGCAGTGAGCATGATGGAGAACTCATGCCGGGCCACACCGTCGGAGGTGTAGAGGATCACATGCCTCGGGTCAGTGTAGGTGCCGACAAGGCCGGATATCTCGCACAGGACGCCGGTCTCTTCGAGGGTTTCCCGTACGCGGCGAACTGCTCGGGCTTCGTTGGGAAGAGGTCGACCTGGAGACGGGCACGCTGGAAGTCGTCCAGACCCTTCAGCGGGTCGGAGGTCGGCTTCAGTTCGTCAAGCCCAAGACGGAAGACTCGGAGCGTTCCGTCCCGCTTCCGCCCGTATGCGTCGAGGCGCTCAAGGAGCACCGCAAGCGCCAGTTCGCCGAACGGTCCGGCAGGTGGCCGGACTGGGAGGATCACGGCCTCGTCTTCCCTTCTCGGACACCGTGCCCGAGGCGTTCTGCTTTCCCATCGGTCAGTCCCCGGTAACTCCCCAGAACACGATCTCGCTGGGATGCCGCTGCTCGTCATACAACACGGTGTAACAGGCGTATCCACGCTCTTCGATCAGGCCGTCCTCAGATATCCGCTCGAAGTCCGCACGCGTCGGCCACGACGAGCCGAGCACTCTCGTTATCTCCTCGGCGGTGAGCGGCCTGGCTGAGCAGACCTCAGGCTCTTCGCCCGGGCCGAGGACCCTGAAGATGTCCAACACCGAGTGAGTGAACGAATGCCGCACACCCTCGTCCTCCCACAGCTCCTCAATCGTGGAAGGCCGAGGCCGCTCAGGAGATCCCCAGCGTCCGTCGTAGAGCCAGAAGTAGTCGCCCTCGCTGAACGCACGTTCATGGGCCGCGGCGAGGGCAGCCGAAACATCCTGCTGATACGGCGTGAAGTAATCCCACCCTGAAGCGCCCACGATCCGCCCTCTCCGTCGATGACTCACCTGCACTGAAGTACGCAGGACGCTACCGACCGAGGCCGACAAAAAAGATCAGCTGCAAAGAGCCATGGGCACGTTGTCGTCAGAGTTGTCGTCAGGCCCAACGAAAAGCGCCCCGAAGCGATCATGCGTCGAGGCGTTCTGCTGTTCAGATGATGTGGTCAGGGGCAGGGTCGAACTGCCGACCTTCCGCTTTTCAGGTGTAGCGGTCGCCCAGCTCGCCATCGCTGACCTGTGCGTGGAAGGTGGTCGGCGGTGCCTGGAGTGTGCCGCTGGTGGCCGACGTTGCCGTCACCGCCCCAGCCTTGACTAGTCGCAATCCCCCGAGGAACGCCAACTCGGCGCCCTAAAGGTCCGTACTCATTCCCATCCCTCGCTTTGATCAGACGCTGCGACCGGCTTCGGTCCTCAGGCTTGGGCGGCTATCCGCCCGCGTGGATGTGGCGAGATCTGGGTCGCCCAATCAATGGGCGCGATCTGACGACCGCTCGCGCGGTGCAGGCCCGGCCGCTGGAACCGTCAGAGTGACACGCAGGCCGCCATCCGGGCGGGGAGCGGCGGTGATCGCACCGTCGTGCACGGCGGCGATCGACGAGACGATCGCCAGTCCCAGCCCGAACCCGTCCGACGTGGTGCGATCGTGCAGGCGCTGGAACGGCTCGAACAGGGCGTCGACGCGATCCACGGGAACGTCCGGTCCTGTGTTGGTCACCGAAAGCGTGACCCGCTCGTCCATCGCGGAGGTGGTGAGCCAGATGTCGCCGCCGGGCACGTTGTAGCGGATGGCGTTGTCGACCAGGTTGGCGACGAGCCGTTCCAGCAGCACGGGGTCGCCCCACGTCACCACCGGCTCCAGTGTCGTGTGCAGCTTGCGGTCGCCGAGCCTGGCCTCGTCGAGGACATCCTCGGCCACGGTGGCCAGGTCGACTTTCTCCCGGACGCTCAGGCCGCGCTCGTTGCGGGCCAGGGTGAGCAGGGCTTCGACGACCGCCTCGGCCTGGTCAACGGCGACCCGGACGTCCCGGCCCATGCTCAGTAGCTCCGCCTCCGTGGGCGCCCGCTTGCCGAGGACGACGTCGACGGTGGCCCGCATGACGGTCAGCGGCGTGCGCAGCTCGTGGCTGGCGTTGGCGATGAACCGCTGCTGGCTCTCGAACGCGGCCTGCAGGCGGCCGAGCATGTTGTCGAAGGTGTCGGCCAGCTCGTGCAGCTCGTCGCGCGGGCCGGTCAGCGATACCCGCGCCGACAGGTTGTGCTCGGAGGCGGCGCGCGCCGCCGCGGTGATGCGGTGGACCGGGCGCAGCACCCGCCCGGCGACGACCCACCCGGCGAGCGCGGAGAGGAGGGTGACCGCCACGAGGGTGATCAGCGAGTACCGCAGCAGGTGTGACAGGGTCACCTCGCGCTGGCCCGCCGCGCCGGCCACGACGCCTTCCAGGAAGGTCAGGTCGCACTTGAGCCGAAACTCGGGGTCGGCGTCCACGCGAAGGGTCTGCCTGCAGTACGTGAGGAACTGCTCGGCGTTCTCCGTCTGGCGCGTCGCGCCTTGGATCTCGGAAAGCCCGGCCACGAGGAGGTAGGTGATGGCGACGAGGATCGCCCCGCACACCGCGAACAGGCTGGTGTAGAGCAGCGTCAGGCGGACCCGGATGGTGAGGCGCGGCCGGGTCACAGCCGGTAACCCCGTCCGATGACGGTCTCGATCACCGGCGGCGGGCCGAGTTTGCGGCGTAACCGGGTCATCGTTACCGAGACGATGTTGCTGAACGGGTCAGCGTTGGCGTCCCAGACGTGCTCCAGCAGCTCCTCGGTGCTGACCACGCCGCCGTCGGCGGCCATGAGCATCTCCAGGATCCCGAACTCCTTACGGGTGAGCGACAACGCGCGGGTGCCGCGGCTGGCACGGTGGCGGGCCCGGTCCACGACCAGGTCGCCGCGGCGGACGATCGGCGGCGCGGACAGTGCGCGGCGGCCGAGCGCGCGCACCCGGGCGACCAGCTCGTGGAACGCGAACGGCTTGCCCAGGTAGTCGTCGGCGCCCAACTCCAGCCCGTCGACCCGGTCGTCGACCCCGGCCGCCGCGGTGAGCATCAGGATGCGGGCGACGCCGCCGGCCAGCGACCGGCATACCTGGTCACCGTGGACCTCGGGCAGGTCCCGGTCGAGCACGATCACGTCGTACGCCGTGGAGGCCGCCTCGACCATGGCGGCCGCCCCGTCAGTGACCACGTCGACCGCCATCCCGGCGTCGCGGAGCCCTTCGGCGACCCGATGGGCCAGAGTGACGTGATCCTCGACCACCAGGACTCGCATGAGGTCATTGTGCGTCGCCGGGTATGACATCGGTCCGACATCGGACGTAGCGGTGCTGTCACCGGCCGGGGCGTAGACCTCGACGGCATGAGACCAATTCTCGTGATCCCCCTCCTGCTGTGCGGGCTGGCGGTCGCCGCCTGCACCAAGGCCCCCGAGGGCACCGGTATCGCCTCGGCGAACCAGGGCACCGCAAGCGCGCACCCGTCCGCATCCCCGGCCGGCGATCCGGCCGCCTTCGTGAGGTGCATGCGGGAGCACGGCCAGACCATGCAGGATCTCGGCCCGAACGAACCTCTCCGGCTCATCCCGCCGCGTGGCGAGCTGGAACGCGCGTGGCGAACCGCCCTGCAGGCGTGCCAGCGCTTCCTCCCGGAGGGGATGCGGGAGAACGGCCCCCCGCCAGAGGAACTGGAGCAGCTCCGGGCCTTCGCCGTGTGCATGCGCGCCCACGACATCGAGA
Source organism: Microtetraspora malaysiensis (assembly GCF_050947145.1). NCBI lineage: Bacteria > Bacillati > Actinomycetota > Actinomycetes > Streptosporangiales > Streptosporangiaceae > Microtetraspora > Microtetraspora malaysiensis. The sequence continues at coordinate 609,503 of NZ_CP191998.1, read as the reverse complement.
TGACCGATCCCGACCCAGCCGACGGAAACATGACGATCAAGGGCCGATTCGCGAACGTCACCCGGGCCCAGCTCGACAGCGACCCGGTCTACAAGGCGGCCATCGAGGCCTGCAAGGACAAGCTGCCCCAGGAACAGAAGGAGGGGAAGTGAACCGGCCGACCCGGACGGCGTTGGTGGGCGGGTCGGCTCTGCTGGCGGTTGCGGTGGTGACGGCCGCCGCGATCGGCTTCGGCGGGAAGAGCCCGTCCGCCTCGTCGAGCACCACCCGGGCACTACCCGCCACCGCTCCGGTCACCCGGACCACCTTGACCCGGAGCCAGCAGGTGAACGGGGTGCTGGGCTACGGGGCGTCGGTGACCGTCGCCGGAGGCGGCTCCGGCACCCTCACCTGGCTACCGCGCCTCGGCGCCACGATCAAACGTGGCCGGTCGGTCTACCGGGCGGACGACGACCCGGTGCCGCTGTTCTACGGCAGGCTTCCGCTCTACCGGCAGCTGCGCATCGGGGACGCTGGCAGGGACGTCGAGGAAGTGGAGCGTAACCTGGCCGCTCTCGGCTACCCGGGTCTGACCGTGGACCGGCGGTACACCTGGGCCACGGCGGTCGCCGTACGCCGGTGGCAGAAGGATCTCGGGCTTACCCAGACAGGTGTCTTCGACCCGGCGTCCGTGGTGATCGCGCCCGGCGCGATACGGGTGGCGTCACTCACCGGGCGGCTCGGCACCCCCGGGAACGGGCCGATCCTCGCCTACACCCGCACCACGAAGGTGGTCAGCATCGCCCTGGACGTGGCGCTGCAAACCCTGGTCAGGCGGGGGCTGCCCGCGACGGTCGAACTCCCGGACGGCAAGACCGCCAAGGGCAGGATCGCCAAGGTGGGCACCGTGGCCACCCCCGGGCAGGACGAGCAGCGCCCCGCGACGATCGACGTGACCGTGACCCTCCGGGACAAGTCGAAGATCGGTCGGCTGGACCGGGCCCCGGTCGTCGTCAGCCTGGTGTCGGACAGCGTGCGCGACGTGCTCACGGTCCCCGTCGCGGCGCTGGCCGTGCTCGCCGAGGGCGGGTACGGCCTGCAGGTGGTGACCGGCTCCACCAGCCGGTACGTGTCCGTACGTCTGGGCATGTTCGGCGACGGCCGGGTGGAGGTCAGCGGTGACGGCATCACCGAGGGCACCCGCGTGGGGGTGCCCGAATGATCGTCCTCAGCGGAGTGGGCAAGACCTACCCGGGCGGCTTCCAGGCGCTGCGCGACGTCTCGCTGACGATCGACGCCGGCGAGCTGGTCGGCGTCGTCGGCCCGTCCGGATCGGGCAAGTCGACGATGCTCCATCTCATCGGGGCGCTGGATCTGCCGACCAACGGGACGGTGACGATCGCCGGAACCGACGTGTCCCGGCTGCCGGACCGGAGGCTCTCGGCGCTGCGGGGGCGCACCGTCGGCTTCGTGTTCCAGCAGTTCCACCTCGCGGCGGGTGTACCGGCGGTGGACAACGTGGCCGACGGCCTGCTCTACGCCGGCGTCCGGCTGCGCGAGCGACGCCGCCGGGCGACCGCCACCCTGGAGCGGCTCGGACTGGGCGACCGGCTGGACCACCGCCCGCACGAGCTCTCCGGCGGGGAGAAGCAACGGGTGGCCATCGCTCGCGCGGTGGTGGGCGATCCGCCCGTGCTGCTCGCCGACGAGCCGACCGGCAACCTCGACTCCGCCTCGGGCGCGGAGGTGATGCGGCTGCTGCGGGACCTTCACTCCACCGGCACCACCGTCGTGGTGATCACCCATGACCGGGACCTCGCCGCAGGGCTGCACCGCCTGGTGCACGTACGCGACGGGCGGGTGGTCGCATGACCGCGCCGTCGCGTCTTTCGCTCGCGGACGCCTTCCGGGTCGGCGCCGCCGGTCTGCACGCCCGGCCACTGCGGGTGTTCCTGTCCGCGCTCGGCATCGCGATCGGCATCGCCGCGATGGTGTGCGTGGTCGGCATCGCGAGCTCCAGCCGGGAGGGCCTCAACCGGCAGCTCGCCGCACTCGGCACGAATCTGCTGCGGGTGTCCCCCGGGCACACCCTCCACGGCGACCAGTCGCACCTGCCGGAGGAGTCGGTGGCGATGATAGGCCGGATCGGCCCGGTGCTCTCGGTGACGGCCACGGGGACGCTGACCAGCGCCAACGTGTACCGGAATGACCGTGTCCCGCCGGGCGAGACGGGCAACCTGACGGTGATGGCCGCGCGTACCGACCTGCTCGGCACAGTGGGTGCGAGCGTGGCCAACGGGACATGGCTCAATGCGGCCACCGCGCGATACCCGGCCGTGGTGCTCGGGGCATCGGCGGCCAAGCGGCTCGGCATCGTCAGGGCCACCCCGGACGTGAAGGTGTGGCTGGGCGGCCAGTGGTTCACCGTCGTCGGCGTCCTGCGCCCGGTCGTCCTCGCGCCGGAACTGGACTTCGCCGCCCTGGTCGGCTGGCATGCGGCGAAGTCCACCCTGCGCTTCGACGGGTATCCGACCACCGTCTACACCCGTACGCGGGACGACGCCGTCCTGGCGGTGAAGGCTGTCCTGGGCGCCACCGCCAACCCGGAGAACCCGAACGAGGTGGACGTGTCGCGGCCGTCGGACGCGCTCGCGGCCAAGCAGGCCATGGACACGGCCTTGACCGGGCTGCTGCTCGGCCTCGGCGCGGTGGCCTTGCTGGTCGGCGGCGTGGGCGTAGCGAACACGATGGTCATCTCGGTGCTCGAACGGCGCGCGGAGATCGGCCTGCGCCGGTCGCTGGGCGCCACCCGGGGACATATCAGGATCCAGTTCCTCGCCGAATCCCTGCTGCTGTCGGCGCTCGGCGGCGTCGGCGGCGCACTGCTGGGGATCGCCGTGACGGGGGCGTACGCGACGTACCAGAACTGGCCCGCGGTGGTGCCCGCGTGGGTCGGCGTCGGCGGCGTGGTCGCCACGCTGGTGATCGGCGGTTTCGCCGGCATCTACCCGGCCTGGCGCGCCGCCCGCCTCTCCCCCACCGAGGCCCTTGCCGCCCCGTGACCCTCCGTCAGGCCCAACGAAAAAGCACCCCGAAGCGATCATGCTTCGGGGCGTTTGGGCTGTTCAGATGATGTGGTCAGGGGCAGGGTCGAACTGCCGACCTTCCGCTTTTCAGCTGTGGCAGTCGCCCACCTCGCCCTTGCTGACCTGGGGCTGGAGAGTGCTCGGCGGTTCCTGACGTACGGCGTGGGTGGCCGACGTTGCCGTCAGCTTTGCCGTCGGACGCCGGCAGCGGGGGCGGCACGAACCGCATCTCCATCAGTCAACGCGGGAGGTGACCTGTGGCGCCCGCAGCCGAGGCTGCGGGCGCCACAGGTTCTGGAGTCACCGCAGAGGCCGGGGCCTCTCCGGTGGATACGTCACGGGGTGACGGTCACCTGGACCGCCGAGGCCGTGCCGATCTGGACGTCCAGGGTGATAGACCTGCCGGCGAGGAGGGCGGCGCGGGCCTCGTCGCGGAGGTTGAGCTGCAGGTCCCGGGTCTTGCCGGGCTGGAGCGTGACCTTCTTGGTGTCAAGAGGGTGGCCGTCGTGGCGGATGGTGACCTGCTCCTGGCACTTCTCCGCGCCGGCGCAGACCAGGGTGATCGTCGCCTGAGCAGGGGCGTTCTCCTTCGCCTTGACCGTGGCGGTGACGGTGTCGTGCAGCACACTCATCGGCGGGGTCCCAGGCTCCTGCGGGAGGAGCGAAGCGACGTAGCGCCCCATGTCACCGGAGGTGTTGAGCGCGAGGGTCGTCCCGTCCGACCGGTTCAGGAGCACGGTGACCGTGGCGTTGCCCTGCTCGTCGAGGCGGACCTCTCCGAGGTAGGCGACGTCGTCCTCAGCCGGAGCCGACGTCGATGCGCCGGCCTTCAGCAGGAGGAACGACAACTGCTTGGCCGCCGCGGCGGTCCCGGCGGACACCGTCACGGTGACCGTGCCGTTGTCGTTTACGACCACCTCGTGGTGGATGCCGCCGGTCTCGGTGGCCTCGGCCGTCGGCGGGACCGCGGTGGTGAATGCGACGGTCCGCACCGTTCCGGCCTCGGCGACGGTCTCCCTCGCAGCCGCGGGTTCGGCCGCTGTCGCCTTGGCTGCGGGTGTTGCCGAGCCGCGCAGAACCGGTCGGCCGAGGCCGGTGTCCCACTGCCAGACCTTCTCCAGGTCCCACCTGAGCGACGTGTACGTGGCCGGGTCGGCGGCCTGCTCGGTGGTGATGGTGGTGCCGTTGAAGCTCTCCGGCGCGGTGTCGCCGATGTTCTGCACCGAGGCGACCACGGTCTCGGAGGCGAGGTTGTTCTCAACGGTCGGGGCGCCGCCACTGAGGGTGCGGGCGACGATTCGGTGCGCCCATCCGGTCGCGGTCACCGTCGGGTTGAGGGCGACGTTGTCACGGATGGTGGTGCCGGTGTAGGCGTAGCCGCTGACACCGCCGGCGCTCTGGTTGCCGGCGGCGTAGACCGGGCCGGCCGCGTACGTGCGCTCGGTGAGGCTGCCGCCGGTGGTCGCGGCGCACTGGGCGGCACCGCCGGCGATGCCGATGAGGCCGCCGGCGTACCGGCCGCCGCTCGTCGAGACGCCGGCCGCGGACCATGCGTCGCGCAGGATGCCACAGCTGTACCCGACGATGCCGCCGACGGTGGTGTTGCCGACGATCGCGCCGGTGGTGGCGACGCGCTCGAGGGTGCCGTCGAGGCGGTCGGCGAGCAGGCCCACGTTCCCCGCGGTCGTCTGCACGGAGGCGTCGGCGAGGGTCAGGTCGCGGACGTGACCGGTGACGGAGGCGAACAGACCGCCATCGGCGGAGGCGTACCCGGTCAAGTTGTGGCCGGCGCCGTCGAGCTCACCCGTGAAGGCCGGGGTGATGCGGGCGATGCCGGTCAGGTCGAGGTCCACGGTGAGGCGGAACCGCTCGGACGGGTACGCGGCCAGTTCCTTGAGGTCGCCGGGCTTCTGCACGAGGTAGAAGCCGTCGGTGTCGCGTTTCAGGGCCGGGCCCGCGGGGGCCGGCTCCTCGACGGCCGGAACGTCCTCCGGCACCGCGCGCAGAACGGGCCGCCGGCCGTCGGCGTCCCACTGCCAGGCCGACTCGAAGTCGAAGCCGAGCTTGCCGGCCCAGAAGGCCTGGTCGGCGGCTTGGTCTCGGGTCGCGGTGGCGCCGTTGAGCGTGGCCGGGCCGATCGCGGTCTCGGCCTGCGAGTTCGCCTCGACGGTCTCGGCCGCCCAGTTGTTACTGAGCGTGGCGACGTTGTTCGCCAGCACACGGCCCAGGAAGCGGTGCGCCCAGGACGGTGCGGTGACGGTCGGGTTGAGCGCGATCGAGTCGCGGATGGTGGTGCCGGTGTAGCCGTAGCCGACCACACCACCGTCGTTACGGGCGTCGGCTGTGACGGCGCCCGTGGAGAAGACCCGCTCCGTGGTGGAGCCGGCCAGGGCCACGCCGATCACGCCGCCCGCCTCGGTGGCGAGCGCGTGCACGTTCGCCGTGGAGTAGGCGTCACGCACGATGCCCTGCGAGTCACCGACGAGACCGCCCGCACGCGAGCCCGCGGTCACGGACCCGGAGACCCACACGCGCTCGATGGCGCCGGTGCTGCTGTTGGCCAGAATGCCAGCGCGAGCCGTGGTGGTGTTCACCTTGGCGTCGAGGACCGCGAGGTCGTGGACGTGCCCGGAGATCTGGGCGAACAGACCACCGGTGGTGGAGGTCAGGCCCGTGATGGTGTGGCCGGCGCCGTCCAGTTCGCCGATGAACGGCTGCGGCAGGCTGGTGAACGGCGTGCCGGTCAGGTCGAGGTCGGCGGCGAGCACGTAGTCGTAGGACGGGTGCTTACCCATCAGGATCAGGTCCTCGACGCTGTCGATGACGTAGAAGCCGCGCTCGTCCTTCGGCAGTTCGGGTGCCGGGACCGGCTCGAGCGTCTCCGTCGCCATCCGCAGGGTCGGGCGCTTGGCGACGTCGTCCCACTGCCAGACGGTCTCGAAGTCCCAGCCGCGCTCCGCGTAGAAGGCCTGCCGCTGGATCTCCGAGGGGGCGACGACGTTGCCCTTCTGGTTGTCGGCCGCGGGCGGGTCGGTCAGCGACTGCCCGCTGATCGGCACGGAACGGCTGACGTGATTGTCCTCGAGCGTGGCGGTCTGCCCGGTGTAGACGCGACCGACGATGGCGTGCGCGTAGCTCGACGCGGAGATGTTCGCGTTCAACGCGACCGCGTGGCTCACCTGGGTGTCGGTGTAGCCGTAGGCGGCCACACCGCCCGCGGATGAGCCGCTCGCGAGGACCGCACCGGTGGCCAGGACGTTCTCGGTGACCGACCCACCGACGGAGACGCCGACGACACCGCCGGCGTACTGGGTCGTCGCGCGTACGTTCGCCGTGGAGATGCTGTCGCGGACGGTGCCGAAATGGTGGCCGGTGATGCCGCCAACGTAGCTGTTCGCGGTCAGCGACCCGTCGACGCGGACCCGCTGGATCGTGCCGTGGTTCTGGTCGGCGACCAGGCCGGCGGTGGAACGGTCGGTGGTGACGTCGCCCTGGACCACCAGGTCCTCGATCGTGCCGTGGTTGTCAGCGAACAGGCCCGGCCCCTGATCGGCCAGGGCGGCCAGCCCGGAGATGGTGTGCCCGTCACCGTCGAAGACGCCCGTGAAGGTGGTCGTACGACCGATCTGAGCACGGTCGAGCCCGGTCAGGTTCAGGTCGGCGATGAGGCGGTAGTGACTGGCCGGGTCGTTGTCGACCTTGGCCAGGTCGTCGGGCGAGTCGATCAGGTACGGGGACTTCTCGGTGCCCTCACCGCTCAGGCCCTCGCGCAGGGTCACGGCCGGCCGCAGTGGCTTTCCGGACGCCAGCGAGTCCCACGTGAACAGCTTGACCGTCGAGCTCGGCGCCACCGGCAGCGGCGTGTCGAAGCGGACGTACTGCTCGCGACCGCGGTGGTCAAGGGTGACGTCGAGGGTACGCACGTCGATCATCCGCTGCTGCGAGTTGTCGTACGTCGCGGCCATGACGGTGACCTTGTCCAGGCTGCCCGAGGAGGACAGGAGACCCACACCTTTCAGCTCACGGTTCTCGATCTCGGCCGAGGAGACCTTCCAGGAACCGCGCGGTTTGGCGACGGTCACCTCGTCGACCAGGCGCCCGTCCATCGTGTACGTCGACAGCTGCAGGCCGGCGTCGGTCGCCTTCAGAACACCGCCCATCTGGACGTTCTCGTCGAAGACCTTGTCGTCCCACCAGAACCGCTGGTTGTCGTAGAACTTCGGGCCGGACGACCCCATGGTCACGAACGTGGTGCCTGCGGCCTCCTCCTCGGGGGTCTTCGCCAAGCGCCCGTCGTAGATCGTGGACCGCTTGTAGACGTGGTCGTGCCCGCCGACGTACAGGTCGACGCCGAGCCGGTCGAGCACGCGCGTGACCTTCTCCCGGTCGATGTCCATGCCGCCGTCGCCGGCGTGCTGGCCGCCGTAGTAGGAGAAGTGCCCGACGACGACGTTCCACGTCGCGTGCGAGGCGCGCACGTCGTCGACCAGCCACTTGAGCTGCTCGTCGAGGCGCACGTTGGAGTTCAGCACCGAGAAGTGGATGTCACCGCGGTCGAAGGAGTAGTTGCTCTCGCCGATCACGCCGTTGCGCGGCAGCGCGAACATGTTGGTGAAGATCGCACTCGGCTGCTTGCCCACCGCGTCGTAGTCGAGGTCCTCGTAGGTCTCGTGGTTGCCGACCACGCCCGCGTATTGCAGGTCGAGTTCGGACAGGAAGGAGCCGTGGATCTCGGCCCACTTCTCACCCCGTCCTCCGCGGTCGACGAGGTCGCCGACCTGAATCACGGTACCGCCGCCCGGCGTCTGGCCCTTCAGCCGGTCGAGCACCCGCACCGGCAGGGTGAGGGCGTCGGCGTTGCCGTCGGGCACCTGAATGTCGCCCAGGATGTAGACCGGCTCCCCCTTGGCGCCGCCGACGAGAAACTTGCCCCGTACGCCGGTCCAGGCCGACTCGACGGCAGGGGCGGGGGCACGGCCGTCGCGGGCCACGCCGAACCGGAACCGGTACGTCGTGCCGACCTTCAGCCCGGTCAGCCGGAACTCGTGGGAGCGCAGCGTCTGGCCAGTGATGGAGTGCTGGTAGACGGGCTCGTCGTTGCCGACCGTGTTGACCTCGTACGGGCGGTCGTTCGTCGAGGTCAGCACATCGGCCTTGGACCAGTCGTCCGAGCCCTCGGGCAGGACCTGTGCGTAGACCTGCTTGACGTCGCGGTCGGTGGTGACCGCGATGCCGGCGGCGCCGGGCACCTCGCCCACGGACGCGTTGCTGCCGAAGCGGAAGACGCCCGCCGGGTCCGGCGCCTCCTGGGAGACCTGGATCCGGAGCAGCTCGGCGTTGGTGTTGCCGAGGTTGTCGGTCGCCTTCACGACCACGAACGCGTCGTCGTACGAGCGGATCCGGAAGGCACCGCCGGAGACCGGGGCCTTGCCCGCAGAGTCGAACACCTCGAACGTGATCGTGGGCTGGGTGCCGGAGTCGTCGGTGGCCGTCACCTTCGGCAGGGTGACCGTGTCACCGTACTGCGCGGTGGCGGGGAAATCGCCTGACACGGTGATCCGCGGGGCGTAGTTCGCGCCGCGGGTGGTCTTCCCGATCCAGATCGGGGCGGAGACCAGGAAGTTGCCGTCGGCCTGGTCGGCGCGGACGTAGTAGAAGTCGCCGTCCCGGACGTCCAGCTTCGTCTTCAGCGTCAGGTCGTTGCCGCTGATCTTGCCGAAGTCGTGGGCGACGGCGCCGCCGTTGGTGATGAGGCGCGCGGAGGTGAAGGAGTCCTTGGCGTCCGGGTCGGCGAGGCGGAGCTCGACGTCCAGGCTGGTGGTGTCGCCCGGCAGGACCGTGCCCATGATCTTGCCGTTGCCGCCGAACGCGAGGACCGCGTTGACGTCGGCCGTCGAGTAGAGGCTGCGGTCCCGCATCGCCGCGTATAAGGCGTCCAGGGAGTGGTCCTTGGCCCACACGCCGGTGATCGACGGGTTCCCGGACACCCAGTTCGCGGAGTGCTCGTCGCCGTTCCACACCGGGGCCAGGTGCCAGCCGGCGTCCAGCGCCTTCTGGAACTCGTTCACCGCATCGGTGGACTTGACCTCGATGAGCGCCATCCGGTCGTCGGCGGCCGGGTCAAGGCCCTTGAAGCCGAAGAAGTCGCCCTTGCTCGTGGTGGACGGGTGGTTGAACTGGCCGATCGCGTCCGGGTCCTGCTTCAGGCGGGCCAGGAACGTGAAGTAGTCGTACTTCATGTCGCCGGTGCCGAACACGTTGCCGTACCCGTCGACGCTGCCCTTCTCGGTCGCCCGCGCCGTCACGTGCCAGTCGCTGTTGAACACGTTGATGTGGCCGGTGCCGTCGTACCAGGTGTTCTCGACCGCGGGGACCGCGACCAGGTCGTCCTGCTCGGCATTGAACTTCGCGGCGCTCTCGTGGAGGTAGCGCCACTCGGCGGAGTCGGCCTCCCGCCAGTTCTCGATGAAGTCGTCGCCGTTGCGGATGTCCCACATGACGTCGTGCTCGGACACCGCGAAGAAGTCGGCGTCGGTCTCGTCATGGACGTGCTTGTAGGCGTCCGGCGGCAGTTTGGCGCCGTCACTCACGGAGGTGTGCGCGTGGAACTCGCCGGTGTACAGGGACCTGTTGAGGTACGTCGGCCGATCTTCGCCGGCCGCCGAGGCCGGCGAAGCCGGTGCACAGACCAGTGCGCCGGCTGCGAGTGCGATCGCCGTGATCGCACCGGGCCAGGTGTGTGTTCGTGGTGCGCTGGTGCGCGTCATGTTTCTGCCGTTTCAGGTGGTTCTGGAGTGGCGACTGCCGCATCACAAAAACCACAGCAGGTGAAACGATCTGCTTCGCTCGCGTGTAGCGAAGGTGAACCAAGAAAGAAACCTGACAAGTCTCATATTTGGGATGCATTGGACAAAGCGCTGAGCGAATCTGAAACCACTCAACGGGGAGGAGATCGCCGCGACGAAGGTCACGGTCGGAGAGGGCCGGGGAATCCGCAGCCCGTCCCCGGCCGGCCCCCGATGTACGGCAGGCTTGGTACTTCCTCGCCACAGCAAGCAGGACCGTTGGCGACTACCCGGCCGGTAGAGCGCCACCCCACGATCGTGCAAGAGGTGCGATCGTTCCTGAGGGGAAAGGGCAAAAGGGCCGGACTCGACCCGGACCCCACTACGGGCCAGGCGGGCTATTCCGCCAGCGCGCCGAAGACGTAGGTCCCGGGAGCGGCCGCCCTCCGAGCTTTGAAGATCAAAAAGCCCCGGGCCATAATCGGCTCGGGGCGTTCTTGCTGTTCAGATGATGTGGTCAGGGGCAGGGTCGAACTGCCGACCTTCCGCTTTTCAGGCGGACGCTCGTACCAACTGAGCTACCTGACCCTACGGCTTTCGCCGTGAGCGGTCCTGACGGGACTTGAACCCGCGACCTCCACCTTGACAGGGTGGCGAGCACTCCAAACTGCTCTACAGGACCTTGTGTAGGAAGCTTTTCGCTTCCGTTTTTTTCGGCTTGCTTAGCTTACCAGTTCTTCGGAGGTCTTCGACCTTCCGTTTCCCCGGTGAGCTTTCGCTCGCCAGTGCCCCCAACGGGATTCGAACCCGTGCCGCCGCCTTGAAAGGGCGGTGTCCTAGGCCGCTAGACGATGGGGGCTCGGAGCTTTCGCCCCGTTCCGTTCCGTCTTCCGTCGGAGACCTCTGAAGCATAGGGGACGTTTGCCCCTGATGCCAAAGCGACCGGCGACGGTGTGCCGCTGATCGTTCCCGTTGGCGACGGGGCGTTCTTCGGCTCCGGAAGAATTGTACGGCCCGGCTCGGGCTCGATATGCCGCTGGCACTGGATCCACTGCTCTCCCAGGCCGCCCACGGTGATGTCGTCCCAGGCCTGGAGCCGGTGAGTGTCCTTGCTGAAATACAGGACGGACGCCTCAAGAGGGGTCGGCTCCTCGTGCTCCAAGCCGCGCAGCCCGGCTCCTCCGGTGGATCCCTGGATCATCAGCCGCGTACGGGTGGGCAGCAGCTCGGTCGAGCGCTTGTGGACGTGCCCGGCCAGCACCAGCGCCGTGGCGCCGGAGAGCGCCCGGCCCACGGTCGGGTCGTGCACGGCGACGAGATCGACCGGGATCCTCTCGGGCGACGGATCGGCCACGGGACTGGGCCGTTCGGGCGGCGCGAGCCGCACCGCGTGGGTCCGGCCGAGGTTGACCAGGTCGGCGTCGTCGTCGGCGGGCTCCAGCGACTTGTCCGGGGTGAACCGGGGGTCGCCGATCCCGTAGATGCGCAGCCCCTTCACCGTCTTGGCGGTGCCGTCCAGCACGATCGCGTTCTTCTGCTTGGCCACCGCGCGCTGCGTGACCGCCGAGTCGTGGTTGCCCCGGACGTACACGTACGGGACCCCGAGCTTGCCGATCTCCTCGACGAACGGGTTCTCCGCCCGGGTCCCGTGGTCGCTGATGTCGCCCGTGTCGATGATCAGATCGACCTTGAACTGCTCCTTGAGCGAGCGGATGACGTTCCAGCCGACGGGGTTGATGTGCAGGTCCGAGACGTGCAGGACCCTGATCGTCCCCGGGTCGGGGGTGTAGATCGGCAGCGTGGAGCCCGCCTCGTAGAGCTGGGAGACGTTGGTCACCAGCTTGGCGAGCTGACCCCGGTACTCGTCGAACCGGGTCACGATCGACTCCGCGCTGCCGATGAGCGACGGAACGCCGGTGAGCAGCCCGGTGTAGCGGGGTTCGGAGACGGAACGCGGGTTGAACGTGAGCACCGACACCCCGCCCAGCGCGGCCACGACGACCAGCGCCCCGACGCCCGTCCACGCGGCGCGCGAGAGGCGGCGGAACACGATCAGCCCGGCCAGGAAGCCTCCCGCCACGGCGAACAGCACCGCACGGATCGCCAACTGACGCAGCCCCTCGATCAGATCTCTCTCGATGGTCTCCGGCAGCCGGTCGGCCCACTCGGGGTTGTTCAGGATCTCCTGCGCCACGTCCGGGTGGACCGCCTCGATGCCGAGCGTGAGCCGTAGCGGACCTCGATGAGAGGCGAACCGGAGCGTTCCCAGCGGGCGGACGTCGATGACCGACTCGCCGCGCCAGGTCGGCTGGAAGGACATCTGGACGTCCGCCGGCCCCATGGGGGTCTGGACGGACGCACCGAGCACGAGCCCGAGCCACGCCCCGGCCACCGCGACGGCGGTGATCGCGAGCACGCGTGCCACGCGACCCCTGATCAGCCGCCGGGGGCTGCCCTTCCACGCCGATGTCTCCATGCCTTTCCTGCTTACCCCAATCCTGAGTCGATCGCGACCGGATACCCGTCGGGATCGACGGCGAACGGGCGGCCGCCGCCCCGATCGAGCGCATCGCGCAGGCTCCGGAGGCGTGGCGACGGGCTGGTGACCGGCCGCGGCGTCCCTTCGCGGAGCCGCCGGGCCGTACGGTGTCACCACACGGCGACACCCGCGTTCCCCGGTGACACGATGGAGACATGATCGACGTCCCCCTGGACAGGTTCGAAGAGCTCGTTTCCGAGGCGCTGGACACGATCCCGCCCGGGCTGGCCAAGGTCATGGACAACGTGGTGGTGGTCGTCGTCGACGATCCGCCGGAGCCGGGCCTCCTCGGGCTCTACACCGGCATCCCGCTGACCGAGCGCGGCGACTGGTACTCCGGGGTCCTCCCGGACCGGATCGAGATCTACCGCAACCCCACCCTGGAGATCTGCGAGACGCCTGAGGAGGTCGTCGAGGAGGTCCGCATCACCGTCGTCCACGAGATCGCCCACCATTTCGGGATCGACGACGAGCGGCTGCACGAGCTCGGCTGGTGATCCGGTACGAGTTGCGAAACCCCGAGACCATGGGAACTGTTGGTGACATACTGAACACGGTTCGTGTGGATGATCTCAGCGGGGTGATATGGCGGCGACCAGGGTCGGTCGGTCCCCCGGACGGCATCGTCGTCCCGTCGAAGGGCAGGCGACCTACGGCGAGGTCATCGCCATCGGCGAGTTCCGCGCCCTGTGGCTCGGCCAGGGCATGTCCCTGCTCGGCGACCAGCTCGCCCAGGTCGCCCTGGCGATCCTCGTCTACAACCGGACGCAGTCCGCTCTCGCCACCGCCGGCGTCTACGCGCTGACCTACCTGCCGCCGATCGTCGGAGGGCCGCTGCTCGCGGGGCTCGCCGACCGCTATCCGCGCCGCCGCATCATGCTCGTCTGCGATCTCCTCCGGGCCGGGCTGATCGCCGTCACCGCCGTGCCCGGCATGCCGTTCGCCGCGCTCTGCGCGCTCGTCTTCGGCGTGGTCCTGCTCAGCGCGCCGTTCTCCGCCGCCCGCGCGGCGCTGCTGCCCGAGGTGCTCGAAGGCGACCGGTACGTCGTCGGCTCCGCCCTGCAGAACGTCACCAACCAGGCGGTTCAGATGCTGGGGTTCGCGGTCGGCGGCGCCGTCATCGCGACCCTCGGGCCGTACCGCGCCCTCGCGCTCGACGCGGCCACCTTCCTGGGGTCGGCTCTGGTCATCGTGGCAGGTGTGGGCAGGCGCGACGCCCCCGCCGGCTCTGGGGGCCGCCTCTCGATGTGGACCACGACCAGGGCCGGCGGCCGCCTCGTCTTCGGTGACCGGCGGCTACGCACCCTGGTGTTGTTCGCCTGGCTCTGCGGGTTCTACGTGCTGCCTGAGGGCATCGCCGTGCCGTACGCCATGGAGCTCGACGACGGGACGCTGCCGGTGGCCGTCGTGACCGGGCTGCTCATGGCGGCGATGCCGACCGGAACCGTGATCGGGGCGTTCATGTTCAGCCGGTTCGTCGCGCCGTCGGCGCGGCTGCGGGCGATGGGGTGGATGGCGATGCTGACGTGCGCGCCGCTCATCGTGTGCGCGATGCGGCCGCCGCTTGTCGCCGTGCTGCTGCTGTGGGTCCTGTCAGGGATAGGCGGCGCCTACCAGCTCGCGGCGAACGCCGCCTTCGTGCAGTGCGTCCCGGCCGACCGGCGCGGCCAGGCGTTCGGGATCGTCCAGTCGGGCCTGCTGGCGGCCCAGGGCATCGGCATCCTGATCGGGGGCGCCGTCGCCCAGGAACTCGGCCCGGAGCCGGTGGTCGCCCTCGCCGGCGCGGCCGGACTCTCACTCGCGGCATGGCTGGCCATGGCCTGGACCGAGTCCCGTACGGAGGTCTTCGCCGAGGCCCGCACGGCGTGACTCACGCCTGAGGCCCCTGCGGCCCCTGCTCCTGCTGCGACTGGCGGGGCTGGGCGTAGGGGTGCTGCGCGTAGCCGTCCTGCCGGTGCGGCTCCGCCGTCGCGTCCGTCGGCTGCGACCAGGCCTCCTGGGCGCGGTCCCATCTCGTCTTGGCGTCCTGCCAGACGTGCCCGTCCTTGTTCTTGTTGACCAGGTCCTGGACGATGGAGGTGTCCTTGCCCTCCTCGGGGATGAGCAGCCACGCGACCGCGTAGATGCCGACGCCGAGGCCGCCGAAGAACGTCGCGACGGCAAGAGCCACCCGGAGGATGTTGGCGTCGACGCCGATGTACCGGCCGACACCGGAGCACACTCCGGCCACGACCCTGCCGTTCCTGGTCCGCCGTAGCTGCCTGACCGAACTGTTCGTGTGTGTCTCGTTCATGCCTCCAGCGTGCCTCCTGAGTCCGCATCCGTGCATCGGGATTCCCCCTGGCCCAACCCCGGTGCGGCCCCGATACGCTGGCAGCCATGGACGACCTGCTGCGCCTCGACGACCAGCTCACCCCCGAACAGCGCATGATCAGGGATGCCGTGCGGTCCTTCGTCGCGGACCGGGTCCTCCCAGACGTCGCCGACTGGTTCGAGGAGGCCGTCTTCCCCGCGCGCGAGCTCGCGCCCCAGCTCGGCGCGCTCGGCGTGCTCGGCATGCACCTCGACGGGTACGGCTGCGCCGGCCTCGACGCCGTCTCGTACGGCGTGGCCTGCCGGGAGCTGGAGGCGGGCGACTCGGGGCTGCGCTCCTTCGTCTCGGTTCAGGGTTCCCTGGCCATGTTCCCGATCTGGAAGTACGGGTCCGAGGAGCAGAAGCAGGAATGGCTGCCCCGCATGGCCGCCGGAGAGGCCATCGGCTGCTTCGGGCTGACCGAGCCCGACCAGGGCTCCGACCCCGCGGGGATGCGCACCATCGCCAAGCAGGACCCGTCCGGCGACTGGATCCTCAACGGCGCCAAGATGTGGATCACCAACGGCTCCGTCGCCGACGTGGCGATCGTGTGGGCGCAGACGGACGACGGCATCCGCGGCTTCGTCGTCCCGACCGGCACCCCCGGGTTCTCGGCCCCGGAGATCCACAAGAAGATGTCGTTGCGCGCCTCGGTGACGTCCTCGCTCTATTTCGACGACGTCCGGCTGCCGGCGTCCGCCGTACTGCCCGGCGTGACTGGGCTGAAGGGCCCGCTGTCGTGCCTCAGCGAGGCCCGCTTCGGCATCCTGTGGGGCGTTCTCGGCGCCGGCCACGCGTGTCTGGAGTCCGCGGTCGACTACGCCAAGACGCGCCTGCAGTTCGGCAAGCCCATCGGGGCGTTCCAGCTCACCCAGGAGAAGCTGGCGTGGATGGCCGTTGCGCTTGAGCAGGCGGGGCTCACCGCCCTGCACCTCGGCAAGCTCAAGGACGCGGGCACGCTCAAACCGCATCAGATCAGCTTCGGCAAGCTGGCGAACGTCCGCGCCGCCCTGGACATCGCCCGCCAGGCCCGTTCTGTGCTCGGGGCCAACGGGATCACCCTGGAGTACCCGGTGATCCGGCACATGAACAACCTGGAGAGCGTCCTGACCTACGAAGGCACCCAGGAAGTGCACCTGCTGACGCTGGGCAAGGTCCTCACTGGGCTCGATGCCTTCCGCTGACCCGTTATCGTGATCGCGGTAAAGCACGTCGCCGGAGGCGCGGTACCCTCTGTACCCTGCTTCTAGCAAGGGGTGCTAGCTCAATGGCAGAGCAGCGGACTTTTAATCCGTAGGTTCAGGGTTCGAATCCCTGGCGCCCCACCACTCCATACCCCATCTGACCTGGGATTTCTCGGCCTGGCACGACTTCAGATCGAGAAGTTGATCTCGTTTGGTTGCTCGTTGTTTGCTCGCGGGCACGGATCGGGCACACGGTAGATCGTTTAGACCCTCTGCGTCAGGGCAGACCTCAGAGACGATCAAGAGAAGACCGAAACCAAAGACCGCTCAGGGCCCCAACATCAAGTGAGGGCATGCCAACGGTCAAAGATCGCCTCTCCGTGTTGTGCTGGATTGACGGCCTCCAGAACCAGCGGACGAATAATCCGCTGGTGCAACTGCTTAACCTGCGAACTTCGCTGGCACGGAGCCCCTGACGGCCCACTCCAGACGCCCGCCTTGCTACGGGCAAGCTTCGCCCGCGGTCTTCATACTGCGGGCTTCAAGTGAAGGCGCGGACCGAGACTTGTCGGCCGCTCAAGCTCACCAGAGCGGTAGTCCGAATGCGGAATCGGAGCGAGCGGCCTAATGTCGCATTCCGTGCCTGGCCTGAGCGTGCTCGGCAACGTCGATCCGGCTTCCGCCGACGACGTGCCTCTCGCACCCCGATGAGCGATTGAGGAGCCCTCTCTGACATACGACGAGACTGCGAACCGCGACTCCAGTGGTGACGGCGTTCGTCCGGCTGCCGTCCAGGTGGCCCAGGCCGCGATCTCGGCCGGGCTGGAGATCCGCCCGATGCGGTCGAGGGACGCTGAGCAGGTGCTGGCCGTCTATCAGGCCGGGCTCGACACCGGCCAGGCCAGCTTCGAGACAACCGCCCCGAGCTGGGAGGCGTTCGATGCGAGCAAGCTGGCCCACCCTCGCTACGTGGCCGTCGAGGTCGAGACAGGCCGGATCGCTGGCTGGGTGGCCGCCTCCCCGGTCTCCGCCCGGCCGGTCTACGCCGGTGTGGTCGAGCACAGCATCTACATCCACCCGGCATGGAGAGGCCATGGCATCGGCCACGCTCTGCTGTCGGCCTTCATCGCCGCTTCCGAGGAGGCGGGCATCTGGACCATCCAATCCGGCATCTTCCCGGAGAACATCCCCAGCCTCGCTCTGCACCAGTCGTTCGGTTTCCGGATCGTCGGAACCCGCGAGCGTGTCGGACGCCACCACAGTGTCTGGCGTGACGTGCTGATGATCGAACGGCGCAGTTCCGTGACCGGCCTCTGAACCGAGCAATGCTTGAGATCTGTGGATCGGCCGGGAAGGGGTGTACCTTCCCGGTGATCGTTTGAGGTCTCTCACGCATGGCCGACGCGCCAACGTCGGCTGGGAAGGCACACCCGATGCTCACCGTAGTCCCTGACCCCGCCGGCGGCGACCGCCGTCCGGCTGATGGCCCCGTCTCCTCCTCGCTGATCGACGAGATCGTCCGCGAAGGCGCCCGCCGGATGCTCGCCGAAGCACTCAAAGCCGAGGTCGACGCCTACATCGCCGCCTTCGCCGACCAGCGCGACGAGGCCGGGCACCGTCTGGTCGTGCGCAACGGCTACCACCAGCCGCGGGAAGTGCTCACCGCAGCCGGCGCGATCGAGGTCCAAGCGCCACGCGTCAACGACAAACGCACCGATGAGGTCACCGGCGAACGCAAGCGATTCTCCTCCGCGATCCTGCCGCCCTGGGCACGCAAGACACCGAAGGTCACCGAGGTGCTGCCGCTGCTCTACCTGCACGGCCTGTCCAGCGGGGACTTCGTCCCGGCGCTGGGGCAGTTCCTCGGCTCGTCCGCCGGGCTATCGGCACCGGTGATCACCCGGTTGACCGAGCAGTGGAAGGCCGAGCAGCGCGCCTTCGCCGCCCGCGACCTATCCGAAGTGGACTACGTCTACCTGTGGGCCGACGGCATCCACGTCAACGTCCGTCTGGAAGAGCAGCGGCTGTGCCTGCTCGTGATGATCGGCGTGCGCGCCGACGGCCGAAAAGAGCTGATCGCGCTATCGGACGGCTACCGCGAGTCGACCGAATCCTGGGCCGATCTACTGCGTGACTGCAAGCGTCGGGGAATGCGCGCCCCGGTCCTAGCAGTCGGGGACGGCGCGCTCGGGTTCTGGGCTGCGCTGGGTGAGGTGTTCCCGCAGGCCAGGGCTCAGCGCTGCTGGTTCCACAAGATCGCCAACGTGCTCGCGGCTCTACCGAAATCCGCTCAGCCAGGGGCGAAGAAGGCCTTGGCGGAGATCTGGAACGCCGAGGACAAGGACCACGCCCACGCGGCGGTGAAGGAGTTCCAGGCCGCCTACGGCGCCAAGTACGGCAAGGCCGTGGCCAAGGTCGTCGACGACCTGGACGAGTTGCTGGCGTTCTACGACTTCCCCGCAGAGCACTGGGTGCATCTGCGCACGACCAACCCGATTGAGTCGACGTTCGCCACGGTCCGGCACCGCACCAAGGTCACCAAAGGCCCTGGGTCCCGGGCGGCTGGGCTGGCCATGGCGTTCAAGCTGATCGAGTCGGCCCAGGCCCGCTGGCGCGCGGTCAACGCTCCCCACCTCGTCGCCCTGGTACGTGCCGGGGCGACCTTCATCAACGGCAGGCTCGTCGAACGTCCCGACGATCAGCCCTCACCGGCAGCTGCTTAGAAACTCGTGATCCACAGGTCTTGACGATTGCTCCTCTGAACCGGGCAGATAACCGCCAGAGCAGGGCCAGCTGGCTCTGTCGGTGAGCGTTTGTAGGGCAGCCGTGACAGCGGCCTCGGCTGGCGTTGGGCTGTGTTGCTGAGGGTTGATAGCACCCGGATGGTTTGCGTGGGATTAGCAGGCTGCTATGCAGCGTGAGGGAGTCCCTTGCGCCTCCGATGTCGAAGGTCGATCTGTACGCGGCACGGGATCGTAGAGGCCCGACCGTGCTCGGGGTGCAGGCCCCGGGCAGTGAGGAGTGGGTTAGCGTGACCACGGACGAAAGCACCGTGCCCGCACGTGCGGTGCACTCGGTACCGCTGATGTTCACCGCCGGGGCAGCGGTGGGCCTGTTAGGAGGGATGATCGGCCTGGGCGGCGCGGAGTTCCGGCTGCCGCTGCTGATAGGTCTGTTCGGGTTCGCCGCGCTGTCGGCGGTCATCTTGAACAAGGCGATGAGCCTGATCGTGGTGCTCACCGCCCTGCCCGCTCGCTTGGCTGCCGTCCCGCTCACTGCGCTGGGCGCGCACTGGGGGATCGTGATCAACCTGCTGGCCGGAAGCCTGTTAGGTGCCTGGGCAGGGGCATCCTGGGCGGTGCGGATGCGCACCGCCACTTTGTACAAGGTGCTGGCGGCCCTGATGGTACTCATGGCCGGTGCCTTGGTGCTCAGCCACGCCACCGCTCTGGGGACTGTGGCACTGCCTGCTGTGGTGCAGGCGCTGGCGGGGATCGCGGCTGGGTTTGGCATCGGCGTGGTGGCCGCGATCATGGGTGTGGCCGGCGGTGAGCTGCTGATCCCCACGATCGTGCTGCTGTATGCCGTGGACATCAAGATCGCGGGCAGTCTGTCACTGCTGGTGTCCTTGCCCACGATGCTGGTGGCCTTCGCCCGCTATAGCCGCGACAACAGCTTTGCCGTCCTGGGCGCCAACCTGCGCTTCACCGCGGTCATGGTCGCGGGCTCGATCACTGGTGCCCTGTTGGGCGGTCTGCTGCTCGGCGTGATCTCCAACCTGCTCCTCATCCCCACCCTCGCCGGCATCCTGCTGATCTCAGCGGTCAAGATGGCCCGCCACGCCCCGCCGAGCGCGTGAACCCATGCATGCCGCCTCATCTACCTTGTCACTGGGGCTGGTGACACGGTCGTTGATCGCAGCCCATCTCCTGACCGACAGGTTCGGCGTACAAAACGCTGTCATTTCACACCAACATTTCTGGGCGCGAAGTCAGCCAGCTCCGGTCACGCCCGCAGTACTCGCGTCTCTCCGTCTTCACTGGGGCCTGAAAGGAACGAAGGTGCGCGTCGACAAGACGCTCACAGTTGCCGTGGCTCACCACAACGGAGCCTGGGCTCCGACATGAGATGTTCACCTGCCGTTCGCCTCGTCCCGGTATCGATGCTTGTCGATATTGGCGTTAATCGAAGTAGACGCCCATCGATTCAGCGTTGGGCACGCCTACGGGAGCGACCGATGACCAGCACCTACAGGCGCGGCGATCTGACCATCGATCAACAAGTGGCCCTGGACACCGCCGCGCGCCGCCTGAGCGAGGAGTTCGCTGGCACCTTCGGAGCCGAGACGATCGCGCGGTTCCTTCACTCCAGCTATGACGAGTTCGCCGAGCATGGCCGGATCACCAACTTCCTCCCTCTGCTGGCTGAGCGTTTCGCTCGCCAGCGGTTGCATGCCCTGGCCAGGGTGGAAGGCGGGAGCGACGGGCGACCTGCTGTGCTGTTCCTGTGCGTGCACAATGCGGGTCGCAGCCAGATGGCGCTCGGGTTCTTTCGGGCACTGGCTGGTCAGAACGCACTGGCCTGGTCGGGCGGTTCTGAGTTCGCCGGCGAGATCAATCCGGCAGCGGTAGCGGCCATGGCCGAGCGAGGTATCGACATCTCCGCGGAGTTTCCCAAGCCCTGGACGGATGAGGTTCTCCGAGCGGCCGACGTCGTGGTCACGATGGGCTGCGGGGATGCCTGTCCGGTCTATCCCGGCAAGCGCTACCTGGACTGGGAGCTCGACGACCCCGACGGGAAGGGGCTCGTGGAGGTCCGTCCGATCCGGGACGAGATCGAGCGCCGCGTGCGCGATCTCCTCGTCCAGCTCGACCTGCCCTCCTCCTGACAGCACGCGGGCGGAGGTCGGAGATTAGATAAGTGTCGATATTGACGTATATTGATATCGACAGCCATCGACAGAGGGAGGGGCGTATGGAGCCGCTGGAGCTTCTGGAGTGCAGCTCGCCGTTGGCGCGTGAGCCTCTGGATGTCGAGCAGGCCGCAGGAGTGGCGCGCGTGTTCAAGGCGCTCGGCGACCCGGTACGGCTGCGCATCCTGTCGATCGTCGCCAGTCACGAGGGGGGCGAGGCCTGCGTGTGCGACCTGTCCGCCGCTTTTGACCTGTCCCAGCCGACGATCAGCCACCACCTCAAGGTGCTGAAGGAGGTCGGCCTGCTCACCTCCGAGCGCCGCGCCTCCTGGGTTTACTACCGCGTCGTCCCCGAGACGCTCGCGGAGTTGTCGGCCCTGCTCAGCGTCCCCGCCACGGTCTGATCGGCATCCGCTCCGCCGTCTCCGGCACGTAAGGAAGATCACTCCTCATGTCATCGAGCCCGACTCGCGCCCCAGCGTCCGCCCCGCCTGAAACCGGCGTGATCGGCGGCCTGTCGACGCTGGACCGGTTCCTGCCGGTCTGGATCGGCGTCGCGATGGCCGCCGGCCTGCTCCTCGGACGGCTCGTCCCCGGCCTGAACACTGCCCTGGATGCCGTCAAGGTCGGCGACATCTCACTGCCGATCGCGCTCGGCTTGCTGGTGATGATGTATCCGGTGCTGGCGAAGGTCCGCTACGACCGCCTCGGCACGGTGACCGGCGACAAGCGGCTGCTGATCTCCTCGCTGGTGCTCAACTGGCTCATCGGTCCGGCCGTCATGTTCGCGCTCGCCTGGATCTTCCTGCCCGACCTGCCCGAGTACCGCACCGGCCTGATCATTGTCGGGCTGGCCCGCTGCATCGCCATGGTTCTCATCTGGAACGACCTGGCCTGCGGCAACCGGGAGGCCGCCGCCGTACTGGTCGCCATCAACTCGATCTTCCAGGTCGTCGCCTTCGGCGCCCTCGGCTGGTTCTACCTGCAGGTACTGCCCGGATGGCTCGGCCTGTCCCAGTCCACGCTCCAGGTCTCCGCCTGGGACATCGCCGGGTACGTGCTGATCTTCCTCGGCATCCCGCTCGCCGCCGGATATCTCTCCCGCAAGCTCGGCGAGCGCGCCAGGGGCCGCGACTGGTACGAGTCCCGCTTCCTGCCGAGAGTCGGCCCGCTGGCCCTGTACGGCCTGCTGTTCACCATCGTCATCCTCTTCGCCCTCCAGGGCGACACCATCATCTCCCAGCCCGGCGACGTCGCACGGATCGCGCTGCCGCTGCTCGCCTACTTCGCCGTCATGTGGGGCGGCTCGTTCCTGGCCGGCCGTGCCATCGGGCTGCCCTACGACCGCACCACCACGCTGGCCTTCACCGCCGCGGGCAACAACTTCGAGCTCGCCATCGCGGTCGCCGTCGGGGTGTTCGGCGTCGCCTCGGGCCAGGCCCTCGCCGGGGTCGTCGGCCCGCTCATCGAAGTGCCCGTCCTGGTCGCCCTGGTCTACGTCAGCCTCTGGGGCCGCCGCCTGTTCACGAAGGAGCCCGTCCATGTCTGACCGCAAGCCCAGCGTCCTGTTCGTCTGCGTCCACAACGCCGGACGCTCCCAGATGGCCGCGGGCTGGCTCACCCATCTGGCCGGGGACCGGATCGAGGTCCGCTCCGCCGGGTCCGCTCCGGTCGAGCAGATCAACCCTGTAGCGGTCGAGGCCATGCGCGAGGTCGGCATCGACATCACCGGCGGCCAGCCCAAGATCCTCACCCCGGAAGCCGTTGAGGCCTCCGACGTGGTCATCACCATGGGCTGCGGCGACACCTGCCCCTTCTTTCCCGGCAAGCGGTACGAGGACTGGAAGCTCGACGACCCCGCCGGCCAGGGCATCGACGCCGTACGCCCGATCCGCGATGAGATCCGCCGGCGTATTGAGAAGCTGATCGCAGAGATCGAACCGGCGGAGGCCGGGTAGCGGTCCCAGGTCGGGGTCAAATCCAGGAGCTTCGGTCGGGCACACTGTCGCCATGGCCGACGCCCTCCCCGATGGGGAGGCTCCTGCCGAAAGAACACAGCGGTAGATGACTCTCGGTGTTGTTGGTCTCGGCGGGTCTTCCCGAGAACCGCGCATCTGAACCTCCGGCAGCGGGCGCATGGCGCCGGCGCGGCGGGAGAGGAGGTTGCCATGGCCAACCATGGGGGCGCCCACGGACACCGGTGTTTCGCGCTGCTCTATGACCGCATCACACGAGGGGCCGAGCAGCGCTGGCTGGGGGCACTGCGCGACCACCTCGTCGGGAATCTGAGCGGCCAGGTTCTGGAGATCGGCGCGGGTACCGGGGCCAACCTCGCTCACTACCGCGAGGCCGAACAAGTGGTCGCGGCGGAACCGGACCCCGCTATGCGTCAGCGTCTGCGCAAACACAAGGCAAGCGTTCCGGTCGAGATCAGCTCCGCGTGCGGTGAGGAACTGCCCTACCCCGACGCCAGCTTCGACGCGGTGGTGAGCACGCTCGTGTTGTGCTCGGTCGATGATCTGAATCGCACATTGGCCGAGGTCCGCCGGGTGCTCAGGCCGACGGGAACGTTCGTGTTCTGCGAACACGTACGCGACACCGGCATGCGTGGACGGATCCAGGACCTCCTCACACCGCTGTGGCGGCGCGTCGGAGCAGGATGCCGTCCCAACCGCCGGACACAGGCCGCGATCGAGGAGGCTGACCTGGTCGTGCACCACATCGAAACGATCGCGCCCCACCCCAACCTCCCGTTCACCGCGCCGATAATCCATGGCGTGGCGACGCCCGTAGATCATCCACATTGACCGTCCCCATCGCTGTCGCTCCAAGTGCCGCCAGATCATGACATTCGGCAATCCGGGGCTGCGCCGCCGTCGCAGCCCCTGTCTCGTCACAGCTCGCGTCGGGTGAAGGCGCTTGAAAGATTCCCCTCGACCGCTATCATCGGAATATGGGAATTGATTCCGAATGTGGAATGACGCCGCGCGACGGGCTCCTCCCAGCAGCGGCGCTGTTCCACTCACTGGCCGATCCGGTGCGTCTGGCGATCGTTCAACGGCTCGCGACCGGTGAGGCTCGAGTGGTGGACCTGACCCGCGAACTTGAGCTGGCCCAGTCAACGGTGTCCAAGCATCTGGCCTGCCTGCGCGACTGCCGGCTGGTCGACTACCGGGCCGAGGGGCGCCAGTCGTTCTACTTCATCGCCGTGCCCGAGCTACTCGACGTGCTGCGTTCAGCCGAGCAACTCCTGGCCGTGACCGATCAAGCGGTCGCGCTGTGCCCAGCGTATGCCGTCCGACCCCGCCAGGTGGAGCAGCCATGAACGAGAGCACAGGCACAGGAGCATCCCGCGCGGTACAAGCGCTCGATTCCGGGTGCGGTTGCGACGACTCGTGCGGGGCGTCCCCTACGCCCGGACAGGCCGCAAGAGGCGACCGGTTGGCGTTCGCCCGACCGGTACTGACCCTGTTCGGGCTGGTCGTGGGCCTGGTGCTACTGGTCGTCGTGGTCGGCGAATGGCTCGGAGTCTTCGAGCAACTGACCGATCGAGTGCCATTCGCCGTCGGCCTGCTGCTGGTGCTCGCCGGTGGTTTCCCGATCTTCTACAACGTGGGCCGTGCCGCACTGCGCCGGAAGGTCACCTCACACACGCTGATGACCGTCGGAGTGGCCGCCGCGCTGGTCGTCGGCGAGTGGCCGGTGGCCGCTGTGGTCGTGCTTTTCATGCACACGGCCAACTACGCCGAACGCTTCACCACCGAACGCGCCCGTCGCGCTGTGCGCGAGCTGACCGCCCTGGCGCCGAAGACCGCCCGGGTGATGCGCGACCAGGCCGAGGTACAGGTGCCCGTGGGACAGGTACGGGTCGGCGAGACGGTCGTGGTGCGTCCCGGGGAGCAGATCCCGGTGGACGGGACCGTGACGGCCGGGCAGGCCACCGTCGACCAGGCCGCTATCACCGGGGAGTCCATGCCGGTGGAGGCGGGCCCCGGCGCGCGAGTGTTCGCCGCCTCTTTCGCCCGCCTGGGAAGTCTGCGCGTGCAGGTGACCGCCGTCGGGGCGGACAGCACATTCGGCAGGGTCATCACCCTGGTCGAGCAGGCCGAGACGCACCGAGCCCCGGTGCAGCGCATCGCCGACCGCTTCTCCGCCTACTATCTGCCGGTCGTGGTCACCGTCGCCGTACTGACGTTCCTGCTCAGCGGTAACGCCCTTGCCACCGCGGCGGTGCTGGTGGTGGCCTGTTCCTGCTCCTTCGCCATGGCGACGCCGGTCGCGGTGCTGGCCTCAGTGGGAGCGGCGGCCAAACACGGTCTGCTGATCAAGGGGGGCCGCTACATCGAGGCCCTGGCCAAGGCCGACGTACTGCTGATTGACAAGACCGGCACGCTCACCCTCGGCCGCCCGGAGATCACCGACATCATCCCCCTGGACGGCCACACCAAGGCGGAACTGCTTCACCTGGCGGCGAGCGCCGAGCGCTACTCCGAGCACCCGCTCGCCGAGGCCGTCCGCACGGCTGCCAGGGAGCGCGGCCTGCCTCTGGGCGAGCCGGGAGACTTCCAGGCTCTGCCCGGCCGGGGAGTGAAGGCCATCGTCGACGGCACCACGGTGACGGTAGGCGGCGTGGACCTGGTGCCGGAAGCCGGTGACGACCCGCAGGTGCGCAGGCTCGCCGACGACGGCAAGACCCTGCTGACCGTTGCCGTCGACGGCCGGTTCGTGGGTGTGCTCGCGGCTGCCGACACCTTGCGGCCGGAGATCTCCGCCGCCCTGGCGGACCTCGACGTTCTCGGCCTGAGCCGCGTCGAGCTGCTGACCGGTGACCACCAGGCCACCGCCGCCGGCATCGCCGACCGGCTCGGTATTCCCTTCCGGGCCGGCCTGCTGCCTGAGGACAAGATCGCTATCGTTCGGGAGTACCAGGCTGCCGGGCACCGGGTGGTGATGGTGGGTGACGGCGTCAATGACGCTCCCGCCCTGGCTCAGGCCGACGTCGGCATCGCCATGGGCGCCGCCGGCAGCGACATCGCGGTCGAGGCCGCGCACATCGCCTTGATGCGCGATGACTGGACTCTGGTCCCACAAGCGGTGCGGATCGCGCGCCGTACAGCCCGTGCCATCAAAATCAACATCGGTTTCACTGCCGGTTACAACGCCGTTGGCCTGTCGCTTGCCGCTACCGGAATCCTGCCGATGATGGTCGCCGCCGCAGCCCAGTCGTTGCCCGATCTCGGCATCCTGGCCAACTCTGCCCGCCTGCTACGCCGACCGGCGTCTCGGACCTGAATCCCGAGCCTTCGTAAACGCGATCGTTGCTGGCGGAGGCCGGGACAGGAGATACCAGGAAACCACTGCCCAGAACTCTCTCGACAGCATGCCCATCACGGCAGTGATTGCCATCAGCCGCCGTCCCCTTCACCTGCTCAGATACCGGTTGCCTCGGCCGGAGGTGTGAATACTGCGCCAAGCCGAACGATGGCCGGTGGAACACTCGTGGTTTCGTGAGTAACCGTCCGGGCTTTCAGTGCTGGGCGGTGATCTCAGCGACCATGTCGCGGGCGGTACGGCTTGCGCCGATCAAGGTGGCGGAGGCCGGGCCGGTCCAGTCGCCGTAGCCGAGCAGGTGCAGTCGCGGTTCGCCCAGTGCACGGGTGCCCTCGGTCGGGATGAGCCCGTTGGAGCCGCGCAACCCCAACGGGGTCAGGTGGCCGAGCGACGGGCGGAAGCCGGTACACCACAGGATGACGTCACAAGCCAGCTCGGTGCCGTCGCGCCATGCGACACCGTGTGGGGTGATCCGGGAGAACATGGGCTCAGCCTTGAGCACGCCCCGATCACGTGCGTCACGGACCGGCGGCACCACGACGATGTCACCGAGATCAGCGACGCTTGGGGCGTTCTGACCTGTCTGGGCCGCCTGGTAGCGGCGGGTCGCCAGCTCGAACAGGGCTCGTCCGTCCACCTCATCGGGCAGCAGCCGAGGCGGGCGCAAGGTGACCCAGGTGGTCTGGGCGACGGTGGAGACCTCGGCGAGGATCTGCGCGGCAGAGTTGGCACCGCCGACGATCACCACGCGCCGGCCGTGGAAGGGCTGGGGACCCCGATAGTCCGCGGTGTGAAGCTGCCGGCCGTGGAAGCCCCGGATGCCGGGATAGCACGGGATGTAGGGGCGCCACCACGTGCCGGTCGCACTGATGACGGTACGAGCCTGCCACGTGCCCACGTCGGTTTCGACCGTCAGCCGGTCGATGCCTCGCCGTACGGCGCGCACGCAAGCGGGCCGGATGATCGGCAGCTGGTAGCGCTGTTCGTATTCGCGGAGATAGGCCACCGTGTGGGCCGCACTGGGATAGCCGCCACCTGGCGGCGGCGGCATCATCCATCCTGGGAGAGTGCTGTATTGGGCGGGCGAGAACAGGCGCAGCGACGGCCAGGCATGCTGCCATGCGCCGCCGGGAGTGTCCTGGGCGTCGAGGATGACGAAGTCGGCCTTGGCTCGGCGCAGGTAATACCCGGCCGCCAGACCTGCCTGGCCCCCTCCGATGACGAGGACGTCGACCGAGGATGAGGTCATGCGGTGGCGGGTTCGGCCAACGGTGTGAAGAGGGCGCCGAGCCGGGCCACCGCGGCGGGGATGATCCAGTAGTAGACCCAGGTGCCGCGCCGTTCGCAGTCGATCAGCCCGGCGGTACGCAGCACCTTGAGATGGTGGGAGATGGTCGGGGCGGTCAGGTCGAAGGCGTCGGTCAGGTCGCACACGCACGCCTCGCCGCCCGAGTGGGAGCCGATCATCGACAGCAGGCGCAGCCGAACCGGGTCGGCGACCGCCTTGAGCAGCACTGCGAGTTCGGCCGCGTCGGTCTCCGACAACGGCTCACGGGCGATCGGCGCGCAGCACTGGCCGGTGGCGACGGTCACGACAACACCTCCTGATTTGATATCGGTCTAAATGATAGGCGATGGTAGGCAACCAGCGCGAACGAGGCAATTCCGCATGCCGCAGCCACGGCGGTCATGACCCAGCCGTAACCGGCGGCTTGAGCCAGGGCCACCGCTCCGAGGGGAGCGGCGGCTTTGTCGGCGACCGAGAACATCGCGATCCGGCCCGACAGGGTGGCGTAGGCGGCGGTGCCGTACCGCTCGGCGAGTAGATGCGGCAGGGTGATGGTGCCGACACCGAAGCCGAGCCCGAACAGCAGCACGCACCCGACTGCGCCGGGCACGGTGTGGCCGGTCAGCGGCAGAAGCAGGGCCCCGACGCCTTGCAGGGCGAAGGCACCGGCTGCGATGGAGGCGGCGGACCAGCGGCGGCGAAGCCCCGTGGTGACCATGCGACCGGTCACCGACAAGACACCCAGCAGCCCGGCGATGGTGGCGGCGAAGATCGGGGTGTGGCCAAGGTGCATCAGGTAGGTGACCAGCAGCACGGCGATGGTCGCCACGGCGCCGCCATGCGCGGTGAACGCGGTGACCAGCAGCCAGAACGGCCGCGCTCGCACGACGGCCTTGACCAGGTCGGCGCGCTGGTGCGGCTTGACCTCCGCCACCGCCCGACGGCGGCGCAGCACGAACGCGTGCAGCGGGATCGCCGTCGCTCCGTAGAGGACAGCGAGGACCACCAGAGCCTGCCGCCACCCGTAGTGCTCCACGAGCAATCCGGTGAGAGGCAGAAAGATCGAAGAGGCGAACCCCGCGACGATGGTGAGCGCGAGCAGCGCGTTCGCGCGCCCGTTGCCATCGAACCAGGAGACGATGATGGCGAAGGCCGGCTCATACAGCACCATCGCCGAGGCGACGCCGATGGCGACGAAGACCGCGTAGAGCTGGGGCAGGCTGTCGACTCGCGACCAGGCCAGCACCGCCAGCGTGCCGAGCACGGAGCCGGCGGTCATCAGGGCGCGACCGCCGTGGGCGTCCAGCCAGCGCCCGACCAACGGTGAGCACAGCGCCATGGTCAGCACCGCGAGCGTGAGCGCGGCGGCGACCTGTGTCCCGCCGACTCCAAGCGCGCCGCTCATCGGAGTGAGGAAGACCGAGAAGGCGTAGTAGAGCACGCCGTAGCCGATGGTCTGGGTGACGGCCAGGGCGGCGACGATGCACCGACCGCGGGTGAAACGGGACCGGCCGCCGCTCCTGACTCCGGGAACGGCGGCCTCAGCAGACGGACTCACGAGCCCCCGCCCGGGCAGGCGATCAACTCACGACCGCTCATTGTCGTTCTCCAAGCTCCCTCGCCGGTTTCGGCGATGAAGCCTTGGGCGTGCAGCCGCCACGCCAGGGTCGCGGCCGTGCGCGCGATCGCCGGAGCGTAGCCGGGGTTGCCGCTCGGCGCGCGGGTAGCGACGAGCTCTTCTGCCAGCCGGTCCGCAGGCATCGGCTCGTGGTCACAGATCAGGCGCAGGGCCTGCTTCTGCGCCGCGGTGGGATATCCGTCGGACATTTCAGCTCTCGTTCAGCCGCAGCAGCTACCGCCGCCGGAGGAGACGGTGGTCACGGGCAGTGGGGTGGCGAGCAGGCCGCCGCTGATGCCGGTGGCCAGGCCCACCCGCTGCTCCTGGGCTTCTGCCAGGTTGGACGAGCAGACACCGGTCTCGGGCAGGTCGAGCTGGACGTCGCGGGCGGCCTCCCAGTCCCCGGCGAGTGCGGCCACGACGGAACGCACCTGCTCAGACCCGGTGGCCATGAGGAACGTCGGCGCGCGGCCGTAGCTCTTGACGCCGACCGCGTAGTAGCCGGACTCGGGGTGAGCGAGTTCGTCGACGCCGTGGGCGGGGACGGTGCCGCAGGAGTGGGCGTTGGGGTCGATCAGCGGGGCGAGCTGCCGGGTGGAGCCGAGGATCGGGTCCAGGTCCAGTCGCAGCTCGGAGGCGATGGAGTGGTCGGGCCGGTAGCCGGTGGCCGAGACGATCCGGTCGACGGTGACCGACTGCTCGACGCCGGACGGGTCCCGGCTGATCACTGCCACCTGGTCGCCGGCCTTCTCGACGGAGTGGGTGAAGAAACCGGTCAGCAGTTGTACCCGGCCGGAGGTGACCAGGTGGTGGAGGCGGGTGCCGAGTGCGCCGCGCGCGGGCAGCGCGTCGGCGTCGCCTCCGCCGTAGGTACGGGTGGCGGATCCGGCTCTGATGGCCCAGGTGATCTGGGCGTCCTCAAGCTGGGCCAGGGCGATCAGTGTGGTGGCGGCCGAGTGCCCCGCGCCGACCACGAGCGTGTGCTTGCCCGCATAGGTCGCGCGGTCGGCACCCAGCACGTCAGGCAGAGCGTGGTCGATGACGTCGGCGGCATCGGTTTCGCCGAAGGCGGGCAGGCCGCTCGCGCCGAGCACGTTCGGCGTGGTCCAGGTGCCGGAGGCGTCGATGACGGCCTTGGCCTGGACCTCCTCGCCGGTGTCGAGCCGCACCAGGAAGGGGGCCTCCTCGCGCCCATTGGTGCGGACCCGGTCGTAGCCGAGGCGGCTGATCGCGATCACCTTGACTCCGGTGCGCAGCCGGTCCCCGATGGCGTCGGCCAGCGGAGCGAGGTAGTCGGAGACGATCTCAGCACCGGTCGGCAGCCACTCGGGATCGGGCGCGGTCCAGCCGTGGGCCTCCAGCAGGCGGCGGGCGGCGGGGTCGATGTTGTAGCGCCACGGGCTGAACACCCGTACGTGGCCCCACTGCGCGATGGATGCGCCCGCCCGCTCGCCCGCCTCGATGACCTGGAAGTCCAGGCCGCGCTCAGTCAGCTGAGCGGCGGCGGCCAAGCCCACGGGGCCGGCGCCGATCACCACGATCGGAAGGCCGGCGCGTGGCGTGATCTGCTCGATCTCGGCGGTCTCTGTGCTGCAGCATCCACCCATGGCGGCTGTCTCCTCGATTGTCGGCCAAGCATCAGTTCTGTCGTGCGGGCGCGGTCGAGCAATGCCCGCGCACATCTCTGATTAGAAGTACGTCGAAGTAATACTGAGCATGCCCAACTGATTAGAGGTATGTCAAATTAGGTGCCGCACCCAAGGAATCCGTGGACGCGGAAGGGAAGGGTATGTGGGGCGCCACCTCGCGGTCAGCCACACTCGGCGGATGGAGGACAGCAGGCGCGCAGGGTGGCCTGAAGATCCTTCAGCGCCTGGGCGACCCCGTCCGGGTTGACCTGGTAGTAGACGGTTTTCCATTCGCGGCGGGATGTCAGGACCCCGGCGTCGCGCAGCATCGCCAGATGGGTCGACGCGGCGGACTGGGCCAGCGACAGCTTCTCTGCCACCTCGTTGACGGTCAGCTCCACTCCGCCGGTGAACAGGAAGAGGATTTGCTGGCGGGTGTCGCTGGCCAGGGCTTTGAGGAAGCCGCGCGCCGCCTGGGTCAGCTCGATCCCGTTCGTCGTCATGTCCCTAGCATCGCCCCCAACGCATCATATTGTCATTTCATTATTTGACGATACTATGCGCTGTATGGAGATCATCGTCATCGGAGCAGGCCAGTCCGGCCTCGCCGCCGCCCGTGCCCTGCGAAACCTCGGCGTCAGCCCCGTCATCCTGGAGGCAGGGGACCAGTCCACCGGCTCCTGGCCGCACTACTACGACAGCCTCACGGCCTTCTCTCCCGCCCGCTACAGCGCCATGCCCGGTATGCCGTTCCCCGGTGACCCCGACCACTACCCCACCAGGGACGAGGTCGTCGCCTATCTCCAGCGGTACGCCGAAACCCTCGACGTGGAGATCCGCACCGGCACCCGCGTCACCGCCGTTGAGACGGACGGCAGCGGAGGCTTCGTCGTCAGCACCGCCGACGGCGCCCGGCTCCCCACCGCGGGCGTGGTCGCCGCCAGCGGCAGCTTCGGCAACCCGTACGTGCCGGACGTCCCCGGAAAGGAAACCTTCACCGGACAGTTGCTGCACGCGGCCGACTACCGCTCACCCAAGGAGTACGCCGGCCAGCGCGTCATCGTCGTCGGCGCCGGCAACTCCGCCGTCCAAATCGGCTACGAACTCGCCGAGGTCGCCACGGTCACCCTGGCCGCCAACCACCCCGTCGCGTTCATGCCGCAACTCCTCGGCGGTAAGGACGTGCACTACTGGCACACCACGACCGGATTCGACGAGCTGCCTCTGGAGTGGCTCGCCCAGATGATCCACACGACCCTGGTCATGGACACCGGAGACTACGCGGGCGCCTTCGAATCCGGACGCGTCAGCCAGCGGAGCACGTTCACCGCCTTCGACGGCGACGGCGTCATCTGGCCCGACGGCACCCGGGAGAAGGCCGACACCGTCATCTTCGCCACCGGCTACCGCCCCAACCTGCCCTACCTGCAGCCTCTCGGCGCACTGGACGAGGTAGGCATGCCCAAGCACGTCGGCGGCATCTCCACCACGCACGCCGGACTCGTCTACGTCGGACTGGAGTTCCAGCGTTCTTTCGCCTCCAACACCCTGCGCGGAGTATCACGCGACGCCGAGCACGTCGCCGCCCCGCTGGCCGCATACGCCGTCAAGGCCCGCGCCGCCTACGGCCTGTAAGGAGCGTGTTTCATGGACCACCCTGTAGTCGTGATCGGTGCCGGACCCATCGGCCTGGCTGCCGCCGCCCATCTCGTCAAACGCGACCTGCCCTTCCTCGTCCTCGAATCCGGTGACGGCCCCGCCGCCTCCGTACGTCAGTGGGGACACGTCCGGCTGTTCAGCCCGTGGCGCTACGACACCGACGCCGCGGCGCGCCGTCTACTGGACGCCGCAGGCTGGTCCCCACCCGACCCGGAGGAGCTGCCCACCGGAGCCGAACTCGCCGACCGTTACCTCCAGCCCCTGGCCAAGCTCCCCGCCATCGCCCCGCACGTCCGGTACGGAGCGCGAGTGGTGGCGATCAGCCGGGTGGACGTCGACCGGTTGCGGACCGCGGGCCGCGATGGGACGCCGTACGTTGTCCGGCTTCAGGACGGCACGGAGATCACCGCACAGGCGATCATCGACGCCTCAGGCACCTGGAGAACGCCGAACGTCCTGGGCGCCAACGGGCTCTCCGCCCACGGAGAGCAGGAGGCGACGGCCTGGATAGACCATGCCCTGCCCGACGTCCTCGGCGCGGACCGCCCTCACTTCGCCGGCAGGCACACGGTCGTGATCGGAGCCGGGCACTCGGCCGCGACCACGCTGCTCGCGCTGGCCCAACTCACCGAACAAGTGCCGGGCACCCGCATCACCTGGGCGATCCGATCCCAGGAGCCGGACCGCGCCTACGGCGGAGGCGGCGACGACGCCCTACCGGCGCGCGGCTCGCTGGGATCCGGCCTGCGACTGCTCGTGGACAAAGGTCTGGTGGAGCTTGCCGCTGGCTTCAAAGTCCGTGCCGTACGCCCGGGAGCAAGCGGCGGTGTCGAGCTCGTGTCCCAGCGCTCTGACGGTTCAGATTGGGCCATTACGGCCGATCGCGTCATCGCTGCCACCGGGTATCGACCCGACCACTCGATCGCCGCCGAGTTGCGCCTGGACCTGGACCCGATCCTCGGCACCACGCGTCTCCTCGCCCCGCTGATCGACCCCAACGACCACTCGTGCGGCACCGTCCGTCCCCATGGCGTGGACGAGCTGACCCACCCCGAATCCGGCTACTTCGCCATCGGCATGAAGAGCTATGGCCGCGCCCCGACCTTTCTCCTGGCCACCGGCTACGAGCAGGCCCGCTCCGTCGTCGCCGCGCTCGCCGGCGACTGGGAAGCGGCCCGGGACGTACGGCTCGAACTCCCCGAGACCGGCGTATGTTCCGTGACTCTGGGCGCCCGCGCCGTAGCCGAGAGCCTCGGCTTGGCCCCGGACATCCCAGCCAAGCTCCTGGCGGCGACCACACAGCATCTACCACTACACGCGAATGCGGCGGACGCCGTGATGGCCGCTGCAACTGAGCTGGGACTCGAACCAGCCGCCGCGATGCAACTGGCTGCTTTCGCCGCCGAACGGTTCGACTGACGCTGACCGCGATCAGGGAGATGGGGCGTGCCCGCTGATCTCATCGGGCCCTCCCCATCCCGGTGATCACTTCGTTTCGGGGGTCCTGCTGGACAGATTGACCAACCGCCCCTTCCCCCCGATGCCGGGGCTCGTGGTAATCGGCGGGGTGGTGATGAGCGCTGCGGTGGACTCCGCTGCAGCCTTAGCAACCTCTGGGTAGATGCTGGTGTAGGTGTCCCGGGTGAACGTGGAGGAGACGTGGCCGAGGGTTTCCTGGACCACCTTCAACTCGACCCCGGCGGCGAGCATGAGCGAGGCGGCGCCGTGGCGGAGGTCGTGCAGCCGGACCGGCGGTAGTCCCGCCTCGTAGCACATCCAGTAGAACTGGTCGGTGACATGCTGAGGATGCAACGGCCTGCCGTACTCGCCGGTGAAGACGAACCCGCTGTCCGTCCACGCCTCGCCCGCCTTGAGGCGTTCCTTCGCCTGACGCTTGCGATGCTCTTTCAGGATCGCGAGTGTTTCGGTATCGAGGGCGATGACGCGGTCACTGGCGTCGGTCTTCGGCTTTCCCTGCACTGGTGTCCAGCCGAGCTGGGTGATCTGCCAGTTCACCCCGATCGTTCCTGCAGTGAAGCTCACCTCCGGCCAGCGCAGCCCGACCGCCTCACCCCGGCGCAGCCCACGCAAAGCGATCAACCGATACAGCGCATACAGGCGGTGGCGGCGCGCATAGGCCAAGAACGCCGAGGTTTGCTCCGGGGTCCACACCATGACCGGTGAGGGCCGAACGGTGGTCAGGTAGACGTTGACCACGTCCACGCTGCGCCCGGCCCGCCGCTGGTTTTCGGCAGCGCGGTTGGCGGCGTGATCGGCCCGCCAGCGGGTGACGCGCTCGTCGGTCCACACGAGCCCCTTGGGCCGGGTGACCGTGGGGAGTTCGACCACGGCGGCGGGGTTGAAGTCGATCAGCCGGTCCTGCTTGATCGCCACGTTGAGCGCGTGGCGGAGGGTGGCGCGGATGCGGTGCATCGTGGCCGGGCCGACCGGCTTGC
Organism: Microtetraspora malaysiensis; assembly: GCF_050947145.1. Classification (NCBI taxonomy): domain Bacteria; kingdom Bacillati; phylum Actinomycetota; class Actinomycetes; order Streptosporangiales; family Streptosporangiaceae; genus Microtetraspora; species Microtetraspora malaysiensis. The sequence goes on along the minus strand of NZ_CP191998.1, from coordinate 574,685 downwards.
GGTATTTCACCTTCGCCCGCTCCTCGGGGTTTCCGCTGGCGCGGGCAGTGGCGATGACGTCGTTGAACTCCTCGATCGCGTCGAACATGCCGCTGATGTCGCAGACCCTCAGCCGATCGAGGCGAATGTCGCCGAGGTAAGGGACGAAGTAGAGCCGAATGTGCGCCTCATACGACCGGCGCGTGGTGGCGTCGATCTTCTTCTTACGTTTGAGGAACTCGCCCATCCATTCGCCGACGGTTACGGTCCGGTCGAGGTCCTGGTGGGTGCGGACCTTGCGCCTCACGTCCTCGATCGACGGCAGCGCTTTGGTGTCCTTGAGCACCGACAGCATCAACTCGCAGATCTTCCGCCGGGTATGCGGGTCCTCGTCCAGCGCGAGGAGACCACGGGCGTGGTCGAGCTCGACCTCAGCGTCCTCCAGCGTCGCGAACCCCTGACGCCGCAGCGGGGTCCGGCGTCGCCCGTCCGCGTGCGGGGGGAGTTCGAGCTGGTAGGCCCACTTGCCGTGTGTGCTGCTCCACCGCTCTCCCCCGCCGCCGGATCGGCGGAGCTTCGGGCATTTCTTCCCGAGCTGCTTGCCCGTGGCCGCGTCGCGGCAGCCGCAGGTCTTGTAGGTGGTGCCGTTTGCCACCGTGGCTCACCTCTCCTCAGGCTGTGGACGGCGTATGCCGTCGTCGTGGTAGCCGAGCAACGCCCACACCTCCCGCGTCGGCACCAGGTAACTGCGTCCGATCCGAAGCACCCGGCAGGGGAACTCGCCGTTCTTGGCCAGCCGGTACGCCTTCGTCCGGCCGAACCCCAAGAGCCGCCCCGCGGTGACCACGTCGATCACCGCCGGAAGGTCCCCCAGGTCGGCCGCCCGCACTGCCGGTGTCATCGCACGCCCCCGCACGGGCGCAGGTACGCCGCCTGGACTCGCTGGCGTGGTGTCGCTGCCGTGGCCCTGCCGGACCGGCGCGCCCCACACCGCCGTACACGGGTGCGGCGGGGAATGGAGCGGCCGGTCGACCATGGCCGCCGGTATCGACGCCCACCTCTGCAATGCGTGTCAAGCAATATCCGCTGGTCAGGGACCCCGTTTCGCCGTAGAACCGGCACCGCCCTCACCGTGCCTCCCGATCGTCGACACGCCCGACCTCGGCTGCGTCGGTGAACGGTTTGTGGAAGATCAGCAGGTCCTCGTGGGCGAGCGCGTGGATCGGCACCCCGCGCTCCCACGCCTTGCGTGCCTCATGGAGCTGGAAGAACGACGCCCGATTGATCACGCGGCCGTCGTCAATCCCGCACAGTAGGCACACAATCCGGTCGGTGAAGAGCAGCCCCGCCTCCTGGGCGACATCGAGAACCTGGCCGGGCAAGTCGACAAGCTCGCCGCGGACCCGGTATGGCCGGACGGTGATCGCCACGATCCCGCCGGGCCGCAGCAGGAGCGCGGTCTCGACCAGGATCTGGGCGAAGCCGTCCAGCAGAGCGGGCAGGCTCTGATGGGCCAAGTTTGCTCGGTCGCGGGAGTAGTGGTGGTTCCACTTGCGGATGCCCGGCTCGCCGGTATCGCGGGTGGAGCGGATATGCCCGTGCGTGTACGACCCGTAGGGCGGGGAGGTGAGCATCAGCGCTGCCGTCCCGGCCAGGCCTGGCAGGAGGCGAGAGGCGTTCCGAGAGTCCCCGATCAGGACCTGCGCCGTTCCAGGGGCGCCGTTCCAGCGGGCGTGGGCCACGTTCTCAGCAGCGAGCTTGGCCCACTGCGCCTCGTACTCGATGCCGGCCGCGTTCCGGCCGTGATGGATCGCCTCGACCAGGGTGGTGCCGATCCCGCACATCGGGTCGATCACCAACTCACCCGGCTGGGTGTAGGTGGCGATCACCTTCGCGGCGATGGCAGGCAGCATCTTGCCCGGGTGCTTCATCGACTCGGGCAGGTAGCGGCCCCGCCGCTGCGTCCGTGAGGGCTGCTGTCCGGTAGCCCACACCGATCCGATCAGCTCACGCATCATGAGTTCCCCGTTCTTCGTTCGAGTACGGCTCGGCGGACGCTGGTGGCCAGGCGGGTTTGGTGAAGATCAGCACGTCCGCGTGGGCACGCAGCGCGGTTGGAACGTGCGGCAGGACAGTCCTCGCCCGCCTGGCGGTGATGGTGGCCGGAAGGAGGGACAGGACGATCCGCTTGCGCCGGACCGGCCCGTGTACCGCGACGATGTGCTGCAGATAGACCAGCCCCGCATGGCGTGCCTCAAGGATGAGGCCCGGCACCGGATCGTGCGGACGGCCGTCCACCAGGTGCAAACCGGTGACGACGGCCAGGTGACCGCCGTTGGTGAGCAGCGCGGCAGGATCAGCCAGTGAGCTCGCCTCGATGGGCAAGCCGATCGAGGTCGCATTCGGCACCGGTTCGCAGATCCGCCGAAGGACGACGAGAGCAGCTTCACCGCGCCGGTGGGCAAGCGCGGTATAGGTGGCCTCGGCTCGGGCGACGCGAACCTCCGCCCTGCGCACCGGGCCTTCGTCGCGGCCGGTGGTTGCCCGTGTCCACGTGACACCCGCCTCGCGGGGGTCGCTGACGACAGCCGACGCGCGGCGGCCGAGGATCATCGCGTTGGCCACCAACGTGTGATCGACGGGGTGGATGTCGACGACCAGATCGCCGGGGCGGGTGCAGATCCGTAGGTTCAGGGTTCGAATCCCTGGCGCCCCACCAGGCAAAACACCGCTTACAGATCTTGTTCTGAGGGGTGTTACAGCCACCTTTTACAGCCAAGAGGGCCGGAACCCCCGTCGTGGGAGTCCGGCCCTGATGCTGTTGAGTCACCCGAAGAGTTTCTTGGCGACGGCGTCGACGGCCGCCCGCTCGATGTCCGGGAGCACGTGCGCGTAGGTGTTCATGGCCAACGCGATCTGGCTGTGCCCGAGGGTCTTCATCACCGTGCGCGGCGACGCTCCGCAGGCCAGCAGGTAGGGCGCGCAGGCATGGCGGAGGTCGTGCAGTCTCAGCCAGTCCAGGCCCGCCTGTGTCCGCGCCTTGCGCCACCGTGCCGAGAGATTCCCCGGTTCGATCGGCGTACCGATGGTCAAGGCGACGGCGCTCCGCGCCGCCGCACCCCCGGCCCTCCGCCCGCCCGCCGTCCGGGCGTGCGGCCTGGGGGCCGGTCCCGGACGGCGGCGGGACACCGGGCCGGGCGCCGCACGCCCGCCTCGCCGTACTGACCGAAAGCTCCAGATGGGGTTGCCCCGCCGCCGCACAGCTGCACGGCTCACCGAGCCAGATAGTTGCTGTCTGCCTCCGAACTGAGGGCTTCAGTCAGTCGGATCTACTCACCTACGCGGGCTCCCTGGCAGGTCTCCCCAGTCCGACCAGCCGGAGAGGATTGCCTCACCAGGCCGCGAGCATCTCCTCTGGTGACGCATTAGATGAATCCGCGCGGATGAGGACGGTGGTACGGTCCCCGTCCAATCTGCTCAGCGGATGAACGTTGCCCTTGATCAGCAGGTGTTTTCCAGTGGCGTCATAACGGATGAGAGTCCATAGGGCTCCGGTACTTCCGGAGTGGTCCGCGCTGAACACCGTGCGAATTTTCCTACCGTCCGTGACGGAGTACTCCCCGATTGAGGAGCGTCCTGATCGCTCGCCATTGGGCGTGCCGATCAGGATCATGTGGCCGTCCGGGCTAATCGCCACCCCCGTTGGGGCGTCCACATCGCGCACCACGGTGTGACTGTTCTTGAGTGTTTCGCCAGCGGAGGCCGTGTCGAGAACGCGTACCTCCGATGCGACCGCAAACCCGAGCGTGCGGCGGTCGGCCGCCCATGACAGGCTCCAAATGTTTCCGAAGGCGTTCGTCGTCCAGGACCGGGTCGTTCTGCCGGGGAGATCGACAACCACGAGCCGCGCGCCCGGACAGAAGCGCAGTGTCTTGCCCGCACCGCACACCTTGCCGTCAAGGCCGTAGGCCAACCGGGTGCCGTCGTCCGTTATCGCGATGGAGCTGACGGCATCTCCGATCACAGGAGCGATCACATCCCGCGTCACTTCGGCGACCTTCCCCCGGTCGTCCACCCGCAGGCGGTAGAACCACGTGGTGCTCACCATCGTCGTGTGCGATTTCACGCTCTGGGCGACATAGAACGTCGTGCCTCGCCCGGTTCCCGTGAGCAGATATCCACCGGGAACACCTCGGGTGATTCCTTTGGGAGTTGAAGGCATTGTGACCCGGTCGGTGATCTTTCCGTTGTGCGCGTCATGGATCGCCAGGCCGTCTTTCCCTGCGGTCAGCAGATAGCGCGGACCGGATGCCAGGCCGCCTTCTTGCGTACTCACCGGAGGCGGAGCACCGAACACGGCCATAGCGGCGAAGCTAGCCACGACTACGGCCATGGCCGCCATTACCGGGGCCAGTACGAGACTCTTACGGCGGCGCAGGCGAGTTTCTGGCCGCAGGGCACTGTCAGCCGGACGCAGCGTCTCAACGCGCACAAGTTCTGCGCCAGCGGCGAAGGCGTCCCGGAGTTGCTGTTCGATCCGCTCGGTCATCTGCCCTCCTCAAGTTTCACAGCGAGCGCACTGAGTGCACGGGACACGGTGGACTTCACCGTTCCGCGACTGACCCCCATCACCGCCGCCGTCTCCGCTTCGGATAGATCGAGGTAGTAGCGCAACACCACCGCCTCCCGCTGGCGACGCGAGAGATCACGAACTGCCGAGAACACTTCGCGCCGGGTCTCCCCCAGCAAGGCTTGGACTTCAGCGGACCAGAACGGCACTTCCCGTTCGACGCCGAACCGTCGGGCGATCGCTCGCCGGCGGTGAACCGCGCGGCAGCCGTTGAGCACCACGGTACGGAGATAGGGCAGCAGCTGATCGTGATCGGCCAAACGCCTCCATCGGTGATGCACGGCAGCAAAGGCGTCCTGCACGATGTCCTCGGCCGTCTCCTGGTCTCCCACCAGAAGGAAGGCGAATCGGACGAGGCCGAGACGGTGTGCCTTGAACAACTCGGTGACGGTGGTATCCGCAGAAGGCTCCACTGCGGCAAGCTCCGGTGGAGGGTCCTCCATCACGTTTCTCTCGCTCTGCATGCCCACTCCATGCGCGGGTGCGCCAGGAGGTTGCTTCAGGACGCCAACTTCTTTCCGCCAAAGTGGGCCACGTTCGTAGGAACTGCTGCTCGGCGCGAAGCTGCGGCGGCGACAGGTGACGTCCCCTCGGGTGGTGTAACTCCAGTGCTCGCGGGCGAGGGCCAATGCGGTCAGCACCCTGCTGTCCCGCTCGCCGGTCGAACCGGTCAGCAGGCACTGGGCGAACTCCTGATCGCCGGCCGTCTGGGTAAGGCGGGTGGTGATGAACCAGGTCGCCGGCAGATCCTGGGCTCAGGCGCGGTTCGTTCGTGAGCATCGTCCCTGAAAACGATCTTCGTCGAGCTCTACCCTCCTGGGTTGAGCCGCAGATCCTACCCACGCCAGAGGCGGCAGCCGTACACGACCGGCACCGTGAATAGGGTGAAACGTGCACTCATCATCACCGCCCTGGCCCTCACACTGGCCGGATGCGGCTCCACCCCACCGCAGCGCCTGACGGTCCCAAAGCCGACCGGCCCTCATCCGGTGGGGACCGTCTCGGTCCATCTGGTCGACCAGTCCCGCCCGGATCCCTGGAACGGCTCCGGCAGGAAGCGGGAGCTGATGGTCAGCCTGTGGTACCCGGCCCGGGACGTGCAGGCCCACCCGGTCGCCCCCTGGATGCCGAAGGCGGCGGCGGAGCGGTACTTGACGATGAACGACCTGGATCCAAGCTCGCTGCTACTGGACAGGACCGACGGCCACGAGGGCGCGCCCGTCGACGCGAGCCTGGGCAGGCTGCCGGTCGTCCTGTACTCGCCGGGCGCCAACTCCTCGCGCGCGTACGGGACTGGCGTCGTCGAGGAGCTGGCCAGCCGGGGGTACGCGGTGGTCACCGTCGATCACCCCTATGACGCGGCGGTGGTGGAGTTCCCCGGCGGCCGGGTGGAGACGGGCGCCGAGCTGACCGACTTCGCCAAGGCGGTCGACGTCCGGGTGGCCGACGTGCGCTTCGTCCTGGACAGCCTGCCCTCCCTGGAGGAGAAGCTGCCCGGCCGTAACGGGAAGCCGCTCTTCGACCTCGCGCGGATCGGAATGTTCGGGCATTCGCTCGGCGGCGCGGCCACCTCCTCCGCCATGTACGCCGACCAGCGGATCAAGGCCGGGCTCGGCCTGGATGGCGCCGTCTTCGGCAAGGTCGCGCAGTCCGGCCTCGACCGGCCGTACATGGTGGTCGACACCGACGGGAAGGGCGGCATGGCGGTCAATCCGACGCTGCGCACCTTCTGGGACGGCCTGCGCGGCTGGCGACTCAACGTGACGCTCAATGGGGCGGCGCACAACTCCTTCGGCGACGACGTCCTGCTCATCCCCATGTCGGCCGAGCCGCTTGGGCTGGGAAAGGAGCAGCTCGAGGAGGTCGTCGGCACGATCCCGGCCGAGCGGGCGCTGGCCTTCCAGCGCGCCTACCCGCTGGCCTTCTTCGAGCAGAACCTGCGCGGCCGTCCGCAGGAGTTGCTGCAGGGCCCGTCATCCGCCTTCCCCGAGGTCTCCTACCGCCGCTGACGGCCCCTGCCCACCGGCCGTGACCACGCCGCCCTCGTAGGCGGCGATGACGAGCTGCGCCCGGTCGTGCGCGGCGAGCTTGGCCAGCAGGCTGCGGATATGGGTCTTGACCGTTGCCGCCCCGATGCCGAGCCGCTCGGCGATCTGCGGGTTGGTCAACCCTCGAGCCACCAGCAAGAGCACCTCCCGCTCCCGGCCGGACAGCTTGGTCAGCCCCGCCGCCAGCCGGGCCGGGATTCCGGTGGGCTCGCGCCGGGCGAACTCCCCGATCAGCCGCGTGGTGACCGACGGGGCCAGCAGCGCCTGTCCTTCCCCCACAATGCGCAGCGCCTCCAGCAGGTCGCCCGGCCGGGTGTCCTTCAGCAGGAATCCGCTGGCTCCGGCCCGCAACGCCCCGTAGACGTACTCGTCGAGATCGAACGTGGTCAGCATCACCACCCGCGTCTCGGCGGTCACCGGGTCGGCCCGGATCAGCTCGGTGGCCTTGATCCCGTCGAGGCCGGGCATGCGGACGTCCATGAGCACCAGGTCGGGCCGGAGGCAGCGGGCCAGCTCCACCGCCTGCTCCCCCGTCCCGGCCTCGCCGACGGCCTCCAGGTCGGGGGCGGTGTCGATCAGCCTGCGCAGCCCCGCGCGCAGCAACGCCTGGTCCTCGGCGACCAGCACCGTGAACGTGTTCACCTCTCGTCCTCCCCGGAACCGCCTGGCAACAGCAGCCTTGCCCGAACGGCGAAGCCGCCTCCGGGCTCCGGCCCCGCCGAGAACGCTCCGCCGTACAGGGTCACCCGCTCTTCCAGCCCGGCCAGCCCGTGGCCCCCCTCACGCGGCGCACCCCCGCGACCGTCATCGACGACCTCGACCACCAGCTCGTGCTCCGCACGGGCGCCGACCGCCACCCAACATCGGGCCGGGCCGGCGTGTTTGAGCACGTTGGTCAGCGACTCCTGCACGAGGCGATAGACGACGAGGGCCGCCTCGTCGCAGAGCGCGAGGCCAGGCTCGACGTCGAGCTCCACCCGAACGTCGCCGGCCGGAATCGCCGCGACCAGCTCGCGCAGCGAGTCCAGCGTGTACGGCGGGCCGTCCTGGTCCCCGGAGGTGTCGCGGAGCAGACCGAGGAGGCGGCGCAGGTCCGCCTGCGCCTTCCGGCTGGTCTCCTCGATGATCGACAGGGCCTCGCCCGCTTCCTCGGGGTGCGTGGTGGCGACGTGGTTGGCGATGCCGGCCCGCATGGAAATCAGGCTCATGCTGTGGGCGACGATGTCGTGCACGTCACGAGCCATGCGCAGCCGTTCCGCCGTGGCCGCGGCCTGCGCCGACCGTGCGACGGCCTGCGCGGCGTACGCGCGCTGCTCCCGTACGGCAAGCCCGATCGTCCATGCCAGACCGAGCACCAGCCAGGCGAATCCGCACGCCGACGCCGCCTCGGTCCACGAGGGCGAGTCGATCGCGGCACCGGCGGCGGTCACGGCCAGCGCGGCCACCAGCGCCGCTACCGCCGTCCGGCGTGCTTCCAGCAGCGCCACCGCGTGCAGCGCGACCGCCAAGGGCACGAACGCCTCCTCCCAGCCGGCGAACGGCGCGAACACCGCCGCCACCAGGACCAGCGCGCAGACCAGGACCGGCCACCGGCGCCGCCCTGCCAGCGGCAGGCAGGCCAGCGCGATCATCGGCACGGCCGCATACGGCGACACTCCGGCGGACTCCGGCACCAGCACCGCCGGCACCGAGAACCCGGCGGCCAGGGCAACGGCCGCGAACGCGTCGGCGGCGACCCAGTGTCCCGGTCGCAGCCTGCGCGCGATCAAGGGACGCCGTTCGGCCATGCGCCCACCCTAGACGGGGCCGGCCGACAGCTCGCCGCTGCCGAGGCAGGCGCCAAGCCCGCTGGCGATTCCAGCGGGCCCGGGGACAATTCTGGACGGAAGGCCGATCAGGCGGGGCGATGGTTGGTCATGCAGCGGGCGGCGTGGCTCGTCGTCGTCGCCGTCTGTGGCGCGCGGCCGGGCTTCCTGATCGGGCGCACGGCAAGGGCGCCGGAGGTCACGACCCGGATTCTGGCACAGATCGGTAAGCCCGGCGACGGGACCGGATCCGAATGATCAGCCACTGGGCGACCAACAGATTGATCGGCCAGGAGAGCCACGCTCCGCTCATATACGCCCGGTCGAAGGGAAGGGCGGTGCTGGAGAAGACCGCCAGCCAGAGGCGGAAAGTGACCGCGGCGAAGATGAGGGAGTACGACCTGATCATCCAGATCTGATGCTCGATGATCGCCCGACGGCGGATCGTGGCGAACGCCATACCGGACGCATGCAGCAGCACTATGGCGAGCCCGGCGAACCCGAGGGGTGCAACCGGCCAGTAGAGCCCCTTCGGCACCAGCAGCAGGCCGCCGATCCCGGCTGCCAGGGCGCTGAGCAGGTAGATCCGCCCAATCACCCGGTGCACCGCCGGATGCCGCGCCCTGATCCGGGGCACGAACTGCCACGGGCCCAGGGCAAGCGCCAGGAGGCCGCCGCCCACATGGAAGAGCAGTGGGACGAGATTCGCGACGTAGACAGCGCGCTGCTGTGCGAGGAAGAGCTTGGGGTCGAGCGTGAAATAGCGCGCGGCGATCGCGGCCGTCATCGTGGCCAGGAAGGTCACGCAGAGCCAGCCGATCCGGCTCCGGCGCGGGGTCTTCTTCCCCGCGCTTCTGCCGGCCCGGTTGGCCTCGGCGGGAGCGGATGGGCTGCTGCTGGTGGGGACGGGAGTAGTCACGCCGGGAAAGCTACGGTCCGGTCCACGTGCGCTGCGTCCACCTGCGGGGGTCGATCTCGGTACCTCAGCAGGGGGTATCGGCTATACCAGCTATACCGGCGAAACCAAGAGCATCCAGGCAGCCAACGATTCAGGGGACCGGCGCGCATGTACCCCACCAGGAGTACGGACCGCCTACCCTTCCTGGGCAATGTGCGGCGCGCCGACTGTCGCTAGGCTCGGTTCGATCAAGTCGCCGCGCAGCGGTGACGCCAACCCCCGGAGCTGCGATGAGTCGGCCGAACTGGACCAGTGCGCGCGCCGCCGCCCGGCGCCTCCGGTCGCTGCCGGCCGGACCCGCCGTCTGGCGCCGGCTGCGCCCGAGTACCGCGGCACTCGACCTGGCGCTCGCCGCCGCATTCCTGGCCGCGATGCTGGTCGAGCGGCTCAGCGTGGCGGCGCGGATCGGCGATCGGATGCCCGCGGCGCTCGCGCTGAGCGTGTTGATCGCCGGCGCGCTCGCCGCCCACCGGAGGCTTCCGCTCGCCGCGTACCTGGTCGGCTCCGCCGCGTTGTCCGCCGAGGCCCTGTTCATCGTGCCCAGCCCGGTATCGCCATACGCGAACCTGCTCGGCCTGTACTCGCTCGGCCTGCGCGGCACGCGCGCCCAGGCCAGGCTGGGACCGGTCATCGTGCTGCTCGGCATGGTCGCGTATTTCTCCGGACCCACGCACACCTACCAGATGGTGCCCGCCGCGGTCCTGTTCGTCTGGTTGCTGGCCTGGGCGCTCGGCTACGGCTGGGCCCGGCGGCAGGAGGAGCAGGAAGCGGCGCGCCGAGTACTGCGCAACCAGGTGGTCGCCGACGAGCGGGTGCGGATCGCCCGGGAACTGCACGACCTGGTCGGGCACACCCTCAACGTGCTGCTCGTTCAGGCCGGCGCCGCCCGTCGGCTGCTCGACCGGGACCCGGAGCAGATCCGCGGCCTGCTGGGCACGATGGAGCACACTGGCCGGCAGGCGCTGGAGGAACTGGACCGGGTGCTCGGCCTGCTGCACCAGGAAGAGCCGGGCCTGCTGCCGGGGTTGGCGCAACTGGCATCGCTGACCGAGCGGATGGAGCAGGCGGGGATCCGGGTGACCGCCCGGGTCGACCCTGCCGTGCACCAGGTGCCGCGCCCGCTCAACCTGTCGGCCTACCGGATCGTTCAGGAGGCGCTGACCAACACGGTCAAGCATGGGCGCGCCGCCCGGGCCGAGGTCTCGGTCCATTGCGACGGAGACGTGCTCGACGTCGAGATCCGGGACGACGGTGTGGGCGTGGCCGGCGGCTACGTGCCAGGCCGCGGCCTGCGAGGCATAGCGGAGCGGGTCCGCGAGTTCGGCGGCAGCGTGGAGCATGGCCCCGGCGAGCGCGGCGGTTTCCGGCTGCATGCCGTACTCCCGATTCCGGGCACCCCGGCGGCGGTGGTCCCGTGACCATCAGAGTCGTGATCGCCGACGACGACGCCCTGCTGCGCGCCGGGATCGCCCTGATACTCGGCAGCGCGGACGGAATCGAGGTGGTCGGCGAGGCCGCCGACGGGCTGCAGGCAGTGGAGCTGTGCCGGGCGGCGGTGCCGGACGTGGTCCTGATGGACGTGCGGATGCCCGGCATCGACGGGGTCGAGGCGACCCGCCGGATCGTGGCGGCGCGGCCGCCCACCCAGGTGCTGGTACTGACCACTTTCCACCACGACGACTACGTGTGGGGCGCGCTACGGGCCGGCGCCGCCGGATTCCTGCTCAAGCGGGCCTCCCCGGAGCGCCTGATCGACGCCGTACAGACCCTCGCCGCCGGGGAGTCGGTGTTGGACCCGGCGGTGACCCGCAACCTGGTGAGCCAACTCGTCGCCGCCGGCCCGGGGCGGGCGCGGCCCGGGCCGCCAGATCGGCGGCTGGCCCGGCTGACCGCCCGGGAGCGGGAGGTGCTCCGGCAGGCGGCCGAGGGCTACTCGAACGCGCAGATCGCCGAGCTGCTCCTGCTCGCCGAATCCACGGTGAAGACCCACCTGAAGCGGATCCTGGCGAAGATCGACGCGCGCGACCGCGCCCAAGCGGTCGCGATCGCCTATCAGAGCGGACTGATGGCGTCCGAGGGCGACGCCTCCCGGGAACGGGACTGACCGGAACTCAGGCCCCGTCGGTAGAGGATCGCGTTCAAGATCTCGCACATTGCGTATCGGCCCTGATGTGAGCAGTGCCAGCCAGCCGAACATCCTGACCGGCAGCCGAAACAACACGAGAGACGAGCTTAGAAGACCAGGTCAGGCGCCCCATTGCCAGTTTCTGGCACCGGACAGGCGTGGTCGCTGGTTGGGCGTCCGGTAGGCCAGTCGAACACTCGAGTCGCCGAAGCCGGCCAACCGCCGGCGCCGCCGACCCAGGAGTGGGTCTGGCCCCACCCACCCGTACGGCCAAGCCCATATCGGGTGGGTCGGGCGCTTCCTAAGATCACTACCGCAACGACGCGAAGGAGCAGGATCATGGCGAACGCCGGCGACATCACGACCGCGACGGCACACCTCGGCGACGCCCCCACCCAGGAAGCCTTCACCACGGTGAAGAAGTACATCACGCTCTTCGGCGCCGTCAGCGCCATCGTCCTCGGGACGGTTGCCGTGATGGCGTTCACCGGCCACGAGGCGACCTCGTTCATGTGGATCCGGGGAGCCATCCTGCTCGCGGTCACCCCGCTGATCTACCGGATGGCTGTCCGCGCTTCAGAGGGGTCGCACAAGGCTTTCGACCGCGTTCGCACCCTGTCCACCATCTTGCCGGTCGCGATCATCGGCGTCGACCTGATCCCCGGCCTCTGCCCAGCGTGGTACGCCGTGCTCCAGGGGCTGTCCGCGCTGGCCCTCATCGCCGTCGCCTTCATTACCCGCGGTTCCGCGCTGCGCGCCGCCTTCCCCGAGAAGAAGTGAAGCCCTGAGGACCTGCCCTGCCCCCCTCGCGACCGCGTCACCGGCCAGATTCTCCATCACGTGGGTGTACCGCTTCGTCGTGGCGAGCTGGGAGTGGTGGTCAACGCCCGCGGTTAGTCGGATCCGCCCGAGGCAGGCCGAGTCAGCTCCTGAGTTGTACGGCCCGTGAGTTCCTCAACGCCGACCTGCCGGGTCGACCCGTCGCGCAGCGTCAGGGTGGCGCCGCGGATCTCCGGTGTGGTCGCCGCGTTCTCCTTCTGTTCGGTCGTTGGGGCGTCGGGCCACCACAGAGCTACGTGGCCCTCTCGGACGGTCGCGGTCACCGGCCCCTTGGCCACGGTGTCGAAGACGACACCGACGACATCGGCGCCGACACGCCCGCGGACGCCTCGGATGCTGCCCGAGGACGTGCTCATCACCTCTCCCAGGGCGACGAGCGCCGACTTCGGCGCCACGGCTGGCGCCGGCGGTGACTGCGGAGTCGCGCTGCTGCCCGTCATGCCCACGACCGAACCGTCGCGCACGTAGCACGTCGACTCGCTCGGGCTCGGCGCGCGATCGGTCAGGTAGACCAGGACCAAGGAGCCGCGTGCTTCGGTGATCACCGGACGCATCCTCGACTCGTCCACATCCTTGACGGGCCTGGGGTCGTCGAGGATTGCCTTGACGCACGCCGTCTCGGCCTGGCGTGCTGCGCTTGTGGACAGGGCTTGCGGTGTCGCCGACCAGGCCAACGCCTGACCGCCGCCGAACAAGGACGGTCCGGCCACGAATCCGACGGTGACGGTGGCTGCGACGGCGCCAGGGCCTTGCGGGCACGGCTCAGGCGCAGGCGGTAGGCGACCGGAGAGATGCCCAGAACCTGGGCCGCCCGGGGCGCGTCCAGCCCGTCCCACACGGTCAGGGCCAGCGCCTCCTGATGTACCGCGGACAGCCGAGACCATGCCCGGGCCAGATCGACTCGCCAGGCAACCAGATCGGCGTCGAGCGCTCCGACATGGCCGTGAGCTGTCGGGTCCTCGGAGATGCGCACGCCCAACGCCTGTCGTCTCTGCTCGCCTCGCATGCCGGCCATCAGGGTCAGGCGGGCGACGCCGAACAGCCAGGCGCGTGCGTCGTCCACATGGGTCGGGACGTCTTCGAAACGGCGCCAGGCCACAACGAACACTTCGGCTGCGATGTCCTCGGCGTGGCTCGGATGGACCCGACGCTCGGCAAAACGCAGAACCGCTGGATAGGTCGCCGTGAAAAGATCAGAGACTGTCGCTCCCGCACCGGCGGGCCCGTGTCGTGGATACTCACGCCCCTTCATGTCGAGTTCCCGCCCGGCTGTGTCATCACCAACCAAAAAGCAACTATATGTAATGCTTCGGGTTCGCTATGTGTCGGTCGCGGTGTCGACGGTAGCCCGCCGTGAGGATGCGGAAGCCCATTACCGGCTGGCGCACAGCTGCCAGAGCGCCGCTGAAGACCACAGGATCGCGATGAGGATGACCAGGGTGCCGCCGGCGAGTGGCAACGCCCAGCCGGGTAGGCGCCGGCGGCGGACGATGAGCACCTTCGCGGCGAATGCGCCGTAGAAGAAGCAGCCAGCGAGGGAGTGCAGGGCGACCCGGGCGCGGTCCGTATGATCCCGGCCGCCAGGGGCCTCGCACCGGCCCGCTCGACGTCGTGCGTATGGCGGCTGCCGTGACCGACAGCACTCAGCCCGTTTCGATCTTGTTGCCCTTCGGGTCGAGCACGTACCACTTGGCGCCAAAGGAGTCGAGAGCCTGCCCGGTGATGTCACCGGGCTTGACGTCGGTGACGAAGTAGTACAGCGGGTGGCCGTTGTAGGTGACCTGGGTGGTGTGGTCGGTCCTAGTGGTGGTGCCGAGCAAGGCGGGTGATACGCCGCTGCCGGCCTGCGGCTTGCCCGTGGTGGTCAAGGGCGGCCAGGCGCTCGCGCACGCGCTGTAGCAGGTCGAGCTGGTGCCCTTGTCCGCCACGAACAGGTACAGCGTGCGTCCTCGACCGTCGACGAGGATCTTGCCGAGCTTGGAGTCTCGGACCGTGACGGTGGCGTTCGCGACGGTGGCGCTAGCGGGCGTGGCTCTGCCGGCCGGGGTCTTTCCGGTCGGCGAACTCGGGACGGCCGGCGCGAGCTTCGACTGGCCGAGCGCGTAGCGAGCGATGGCGGCGCCGAGTTCGTTGCCGGACTTATGGTCGAGCCGGGTGTGCACGCCCCCCCAGATGCGGCTGAGCCCGGCTTCCGTCGCGGTGGCGCTCAAGCTGGTATAGGGCTTGGTGTAGGGCCGAGGGCTGCCGGCGGTCGCCGGTGAGGTGAGGGTGAAGGTGTTGTGGTCGCCGTAGAAGCCGGCGAGTACCGTGGCGGCGGCCGTGCTGATGTCGCTGTGCATGCCTGGGTAGGACGGGTCGGGAGGGGTGACGACAAGCGGGGTCCATGCCGGGTCTCGTTTGACGCGCGGGTTGCCGGCGGCGAGGCGGATGGCGGTGATCGGCCGCCAGAACCGGTATGTGTACTTGGCGTCGTAGATGGCGATGGTGGCATCGGCGACGGTGAGGTTGAGCAGGGCGAACATGTCCGCCGACTGGTCGAGGTCGCTGTGGCGCGCGAGGGCGACCTGCTGGGCGACGTCGTACCAGTAGTTCTGGGCGGGGCCGCTCCAGAGCTTGGCGAGCGTGGTCTGTTCCGCCGTGCGCGTGGTGCTGCGGGCGGCGCCGATGGCCTTGACCTCGTTGATGGCGCCCGCGTAAGCCGAGCTGGCCAGCGCCGGAGGGGCGGTGGGACGGAACTGGTGGCCGGTACGGATGAGGAATGGGGTGACTTTGCCCCAGTGGGTGAACTCCGGTGCCTTGAAGGCGGGCGGGGTCGATCGGTAGTCGCCGGGTTTGCCGGTGGTGGCGTAGGGCGGTGGGGTGGCGTCGGCGCCGTCGTGCGCGCGCAGGGCGATGATGGCGCGGGCCGCTTGAACGCCGACCTTGATGCCCTCCTGCTTGGCGCGGCCGTCGGGAATTCCGGCGAGATCGGAGGACAGCTGGCGATCCAGTTCGGCCTTGTGTGCCGGGTACAGGGCGGTGAGGGTGTCGTGCGCGGCCGCCGCGGCCGCGGCGGGGCGTGAGGCGTCCCGCGGTGCGGTGAGGCTGGGGCCGTAGAGGGGATGAGCGCGGCTGATCGCGTTGACCGCGTCGTAGACGGCTGCGCTCATGATGGCGAAGTTACGGGTGGGGTGGATGGTGGTCGGCTCTGCGTGCGGACTGCGCACGATGTCGAGCAGCGTCCGGTTCCATTCGATCACCACGTTGCCCTGGGCCGGCCGTGCGACGACGTGCGCGGTCCCGAGCGGGGCGGCATGGGCGGCGGGTGCTGCGGCGTGCTGGGCGCCGAGTGTCAAGAAGACCACCGCGAGCGCGAGCACAGGCCGCCGCTGGGTCCTGCCAGGTTCTGGAAGCGTGAAGATCCTCATGATCCTCCTCCTGTCAGGTAGCGGAGGTTGAGGAAAGATGACAGGCCGCTTCAACGTCTCTACGCCAGCCGGCGCCCACCGTTTCGGGGACCGCAACCCAGTCGGGCTTTCCGCCCGGCTCGTAGGGTTTCGTCGTCAGGACTTGCCCGGCGCATCGCTGGTCCGGTGGCGGAAGCCGCTCCAGTCATGGCGGAAAGCACCGCGGCGAGAGGACGCGATTGAAAACTACAATCTCGCTGTTCTCTTCATCATGGAGAACGATTCCCCTTCGTCAATATTGCTCGCCGATTCGAATATTTGAACGCAAGAATCCCTCTTGAGCGAAGGCACTTCCCGGCAGGTCGGCCGGCGACGAGAATTTTCTGTTCATCGGCCGCTGTAGGGCAATCGCACTGACAACGCCCTGCGGTTCTGGATGTAATCAAATACCGTCGCATTTACCACGATAGCCGACAGTAAGTGCGCGTAAATATTGCCGAGGCAAAGCCCTATACAAGCTGGACCATCCACTCCGCAGCGCCGACAAGCCTAAACCCGATGCGAAGTGTCAAGAAAATAACTCAGAGGGCGTTTGATCCCAAAGGTTGCGTTTGCTTCGGATTATGTGCCCGGCCAGGTGGGGGGTGGATTCGCCGGATGAGGTTGGCAAGACAGCAGCCGACCAAGATCGGATGCCCAACCGAGAGCCGCACTCGCCCTTGCGCCTGGCAAGATGCCGGGTCGATCAGTGGGGGCATGCCGAGCAGAGCGATCGGCGGACATGTCCACTCCCCGGATTCAGGTCAAGCGAGCTCAGTCGCTCGTCGGCCGCTCGATAGTCGTTCGTTGATCACCCGCCGGGTGCCCCAATCATCGCTCGCGTGATTGCAGGGTCCGGCCGGGCAGCCCGTACCCCGCACTCGGCTCCGGCACCGCCGCGGGCGGCAACCTGATGTGGGCCTCCCGCGTGCGGGGCCGCCTGGTGCTCGGGGTGATCCTCGGCCAGGCGGCAGGCACCAACCCGGTCGCCGCCAAGGCGGCGGCGCTGGAGGCGGGCGGGAAGATGAGCGCGGCGGTCGAGCAGTGGCTGCTCAGACAAGCAGCTCTCGTATCAGAGCCCGGCTCCACCTGGACCTCAACTCGCTGAGGCGGCCTGCCTTGTGGCGTAGTCGGACAGGGCGGGTTCCAGCAGGTCGAAGGCTTGGGTGGCGTCGGTGGCGATGATGCGCGCGATCTGTTCGTTGGGGCGGCCGTCGAGGGTCAGCGCCTGGATGCGCTGGAACAGCACGCGGTGCAGGGTGGCCAGCAGTCCGGCGGCGGTCTGGACGGTGATGTCGTCGAGTTCGGTGCCGGTGGCGTCGGCGAGTGCTTGGGCGAGGTGGTGTTCGCGTTGGTCGTGCAGGCCGCGCAGACAAGTAGTCAGGGTGGGGCTGTCGGCGACCATGCGGGCGAACTGCCGGCCGGAGAACCCGGCGACCGGGTCATGGGCGGCGACGGCGTCGGCGAACGTGCGGCGCAGCGCGGCCAGCGCTGATTCCCCTGGGCGTCGTGCGGTGACGGCACTGGCCAGGGAGGCGGCGAACTCCTCCTGATGGTCCAGGGCCAGGTCTTCCTTGCGCGGGAAGTAGTTGGTGACGGTCTTTTTGGCGACGCGGGCGGCGACGGCGATCTCGGCGATGGTCGTCTGCTCGAAGCCCTGGGCGATGAACAACCCGGTCGCGTGGTCGGAGATGAGCTGCCGGGTCTCCTGCTTCTTCGCCTCACGCAGCCCGGTGGCCGGGGCGGGTGTCTGGGTAGCCATGACGCAATCTTACCCTCGTAGCATCTTTATGTTGACACCCCCAGACGCCTTGGGTTAAGTTTACGTCCGTCGCAAGTTTGCGACGATGGAACGCCAAGCATCAAGGGGGACGCCCATGTCCAAGCTCACCCACGACCTCGCCACCCCCACGACCGACCTCGCCCACCTGCTCACGCGACAGCAGCAGCCCAAGCAGCCCGAGCAGCCCCAGCTCCGTGGCATCGAGCTGCGTCGCGCACCCGCCGAACACCGCATCCGCGCACGGCAGCAGCCCAGGGTCGTCCGCACCGTCCCCCGCCGCCGTAGCTACTGACCCCCGCCCCAGCCCTCGCCCCAACCCCCGCAAGGAGACCGCCGTGCAGTTCACCGCCTCCACCCTCTCGCTGACCGTTGACGACGTCGCCGCCTCCCAGGCGTTCTTCACCACCCACCTGGGCTACACCGTCCAGCAGGCCGCCGACGGTTTCGCGTCCCTGACGCGGCCCGACGCGGTCGATGTCGTCCTGCTCGTCCGCGGCATCGAGGTGCTGCCTCCCGAGCAGCGCGACCGGCACGCCGACGGCCTGATCCTGGCTTTCACCCTCGACAGCGGCCTGGACGAGCAGGAAAAGCGGCTGCGTGACGCCGGAGTCCAGATCACCCTGCCGCTGCGCCAGGAGCCCTGGGGCGAACGCCTGTTCCAGGTCACCGACCCCAATGGCGTGATCATCCAGTTCGTCGAATGGGTCGCTCCCGAACACCACTGACCCGCCACGGCAAAGGGCCCTGAAGCCCGTCGCCCGGTCCGACCACCGTTCACCCGCTGCCCGCATCGGTCACGAGCGCCACCTTGTCCGTGGACTGCCTCATTGCCGTGCGCCTGCTTCCCGCGTGTGGTCGACGAGGTCGACGGGGTAGTCCTGACCGAGGTCGGCCGACCGGCTCGCCGGCTCCCACGCGGCCGCCTCCTTCAGCTGGCTGCGCGAGTAGTCCTGCGCCATCCGCACGGCGGCGGCCCCGAGGATCAGGTGGGAGGGCGGGTTCGGGTGCTTGACGACCCGGACCAGGATCTCGCCGGCGCGCTTCGGGTCGCCCGCGGCGGACACGGGACCCCTGAGATGCCGCGCCATCTCGCCGACCGTCGGGTCGTACTCCGGCGCGACCTGTGGGATCCGCATCGAGGCGCCGGCCCAGTCCGTGGCGAACCCGCCCGGTTCCACGACCAGGTACGTGATGCCGAACGGCGCGGTCTCGGCCGCCAGCACCCGGGTGAAACCGTCGACCGCGAACTTGGCGGCCTGGTAGGACCCGAGACCGGGCGTGCCGCCGACGCGGCCGCCGATGGAGGAGAACTGCACGATCGTGCCGCCTCCCTGCGCCCTGAGGACCGGGAGCGCCGCGATTGAGACGTTGTAGACGCCCCAGAAATTAGTGTCGAACTGCTGGCGGAAGTCGTCCTCGGGCGTGCTCTCAACCGCGGCGAGGTTGGCGTATCCGGCGTTGTTGACCACTACGTCGACCCTGCCGAACCGGTCGACTGCCGCCGCCAGGCCGGCCACGGCGGCCGACCGGTCGGTCACGTCGAGCCCGACCGCAAGGACGCGGTCGTTGTACTTCTGCGCAAGATCGTCCAGCTGCTCCGGCTTGCGTGCCGTGGCGACGACGTTGCCACCGGCTTCCAGAGCCGCGATGGCGAGGTTGCGGCCGAAGCCGCGGGACGAACCAGTGATGAACCACGTTTGCACACTCATGGGAGTTAGCAAAACACGGTTTCGTTATTACTACAACCCTGTTGTGTTAAGTTGGTCGCCATGACGCAGGCCGCCCCCCGGCGCGCGCGCAGCGCGGGAGCGAAACAGCAGCGGCAGCGGGCGATTCTCGACGCTGCCCGATCCCTCGGTACCAAGCGCAGCGTGCGGGAGGTCACGCTCACGGACATCGCCACTGAAGTCGGCATGCACAAGTCCGCGATGCTGCGTTACTTCGAGACGCGGGAGCAGATCTTCCTGGCGCTCACGGCCGAGGGCTGGCAGGACTGGTCGGCGGCGCTCAGATCGCGGCTGAGCGATCTCTCCGACCCCGGCCCGGAGTCAGTCGCCGCCGTGATCACGGAGTCGCTCGTGGCGCGGCCGTTCTTCTGTGACCTGCTTGCACAGGCGCCGCTGAACCTGGAGCGCAACGTCTCGCTCGACGCCGCCTACGCGTTCAAGAAGATCGCGCTCGGCGAGGTCGCCTCGGTGACCGGCATGTTGCAGGAACTGCTCGGGATCAACGAGCGCCAGGCCACGGACGCGATCTCCACGGCGACGAGCATGGCCGGGGCGCTGTGGCAGATGGCCGCGCCCGGCACCCGTCTCCGTTCGCTCTACGAGGCCCACCCCGAGCTGACGCATGCACTGGTCGACGTCGAACCTCAACTGACGCGTATCGTGACCGCACTTCTGAGAGGAATGTGCGCGCCCACTCCGGCAACGCGCCCTTCCGTGCCGCCACGAGGTGGCCCTGTTCTCCCAGAAAGCATCCGCGGCCTATAGTCTCCGGAGTCAATCGACGCCTGCGGTCCTCGTACCAATCCTGTCTGCGATGAAGTGAGCGACCTGCACCGGCGATACCTCTGTCGTGTCGATGACCTCCGCCTCACCGCTCAGCCAGGCCACGGCATCGCAGTACTCCGAGATGTGATCCAGGCGCCATTGCCGAGCACCACTCTCTACCGTGTCTGCGTCAATCCGATGGGCCAAGGTGTCCGGGTCGGTGTGCAGCACGAAGTGGTGAACGGGGATGCCCGCCCGCTCCAGTCCCGTGCTGATCTCGGCCCAGTAGCGCTCGACAAGGACCGTTTGCGGGGCGATGAGCACCCCTCCGACATAGTTGAGCAGCTGTGAGGCGGTCTCCACGACCAGGTGGCGCCACGGTGGCCAGTGCTGGAAGTCCCCGAGCCGCGGGAGGTTCGGAACTCGCCCCAGCATGTAACCGACATGCTCGGGATCGAAAATCCGCGCTTCCGGGATGAGCGTGGTCAATTCCTTCGCGGTGGTTGTCTTGCCGACACCGAAGGTCCCGTTCAGCCAAACAATCATGACGTTGAGCGTATCTGCCGGCCCCGCGAGCACAGCGGGCGTTTCCGTCGGCAAAAGCATCGGATGGCGTTTGTTCTGCGTCAATAGCAAATGCGGCCCTGACGATTGCCTTGTTACGGCCGATCGTCGTAGGGGCTGGGGGCGAGACGGTCGCCCTTGATCGCGTCAAGGGCGGTGCTCCGCGCCGCGCATGCGGCCTGAGGGCCGGTCCCGGCCGCCGGCGGCTCGGACGGCTGTCATATCGCGGGCCGCACCTTGCCCGGCGGGACCACTGGGCTACAGCCCGTCGGGCGCTTCCGCATTCCGCCGAGCCTCGCGCTCCGCCCATTCACGACGCTGAGCCGCGCGCTCCGCTGTCACACGCTCATGCAGACTCGGCTCCCGTCGCCTCTCATGCCTGATCGCCAGCCGGACCGACCAGTAAATGAAGAAGAAGAACGCCGCTGCAAGAACGACCCAGATCACCAACAGAAGCAGGACCTCAGCCGGGCCAACCCCAAACATCTGATCCTCCATATGGGGGGAAGACAAGTGTGCCCCGATCTGTCATTCACCGTCTACCGGCCGCTCTGGCCCGGCATGCTTCCCCGGCACAACATGTCACCCGCGGGTCCGCGCGCGGGTGACCGTACGGAATCGCCGGGCCCGCGGGCTCAGTAGCCGCCCTGCCTCCAGACCGAAGCCCACGGCGAGCACTTGCCGGTGATCCTGGTGGAGGAGCCCCGCCACACCTTCGCCTGCGCCTTGAGGGCGTATCCGAAGTTCACGCTGAACGCGCGCGGCCTCGACGACGAGCAGTTGCGGTACGTGACGGTCCGGTACTTCAGCCGGTCCGACAGCCCCCTCAGCTTCAGCCATGAACATTCACGGGTGCCCCTGGCGTCGTATGCCAGTCGCTGCTGGCCGGCGGTGCGCTCGGCCGTCAGCGCGCCGCTGCCGGAGACCTGGACGCCGGGCCGGTTCCTGGTCAGCGCGGTCAGATCCGCCGTGACCTGGGCGGAGTCGGCGCGGCGCACCAGGATCTGGTGCTCGCCTACCTCAGCTCCTGACACCCGGCTTCGCCGCGGACCGAAGGGAGAACCCGGCATATCGGCCTGTCTGAAGCGGCCCTGATGACGCTCGGATCCGCTGTCCTTTACCCGTCCTGCCGGGCGCGCATACTATGACACAAGTCACATGATCTTGTGACGCCGACGATCTGGCGATGGCGCTGACCGACATGTAATGATCACTGTTAGTCAAGTGCGAGGAGTGATCACGCGTGAAGATCGGCCTGAAGCGTACTTCCCGAGCAGTGTCAGTCGTCGTCGCCGCGGCCGCCGCCGCCGGCATCGTCCTAGGTTCGGGTGTGGCGTCAGCGCAGACCGTCATCAAGACCTATCCGTACACCACCGCTGGTGCGCGGGCCTGCCAGATCGACCTCAAGCTGGCCCCCTCCGGGTACTACTGCACCACGATCAGCAACCCCACGCGGTACGCTCTCGCGCACTGATCTGACGATCGCGAATGCCGCCTTCGGATATCCGAAGGCGGCATTCGCCGTTTCCCGGCGCGGTCGTTCCCGCCGGTGAGGTCAAGGAGCAGGGGGCGGGTGTCGCGCAGGAGCTCAGCCAGGCGCCGTGTGTCCGTCGTCGGTGGTCAGTCAAGCGCTACGCGCGCTTTCCACCTGGCGCAGTTGTCCGGTTCCAGACATGCCGGTTCCAGACCGTAAACGCCCGTTCACCAATTGGCAATCGCGCTTACAGACTGGGCACCGCCCGCGGATCCCCTACCGGGCACCCTCGAAAGGAACCCCCGTGAAGAAGACCCTCTCCATGGCGGCGAGCCTGGCCATCGCCGCGACCTGTGCCCTCGGCATGGCGCTTCCTGCGCACGCCGCCGACACGACCGTCACCAACCGGTCGCTGCAGTCGCCCATCGACACCTCTGGAATGGCCCCGCAGACCAAAGCCATCGTCGACAAGATCCAGGCCATGCTGCCCGCTGACTGGGAGTCCCGCGTCAAGGCAGCCCGTGCGAAGTACGGCCTGAACGAGTCGCAGTGGAGCGAGATCAGAGACAGCGTGATCAACCCCGGCGACCACCAGTGCCAGCGGACCGAACTCACGACGTACGCCAACTCTCTCCTCGATGGCGTGCACCCGGGTGTTCTCGGAAACCTCCGGTTCTACGGTGGCTTCGACTGGGCAGCCTTCGACGCGCTGATCGTCGGCACGGAGTCGAAGTCGAACACCTTCGGCGTCAACGGCGAGTACACCCAGAAGCTCACCGCCGAGATGAAGAACCTCAAGCGCTTCTGGGACATCGACTCCGCGGGCATCCAGCTGGTACCCATGCACGGAGCGGACGTCCTCTCCAGTCCCGAGCGGCTCGCCCACGTCCTCTCCGTGATGTACGGCAATCCCATCGAGGAGGCCCCACGGGAATGGGCGTTCGGCCTGGCCGAACTGTTCATCGAGCTGATCGACTCGGAACCGGTTCTCCAGGGCGGCGCGAACCCGATGTTCACCTTCAACGCCTTCGCCTACAGCGAGAAGGGCGATCCGGAGCCCCTCGGCGTCTCCGACCGGATCGTCGTGGGTGACGGCATCCTGCAGGGCATGACCGCGGTGGGTCTGGGCGATGTCGCGCCGCGGGCCATCGTGGGCCACGAGTTCGGTCACCATGTGCAGTTCCAGAAGGACCTCTTCGAGAGCGACCTGACCGGTTCGGAGGCCACCCGCCGTACCGAGCTCATGGCCGACGCGTTCGGGACGTACTACCTGACCCACGCCCGCGGCGAGTCGCTGAACGCGGCCCGGCTCCTCAAGTCCGAGAAGTCGTTCTACCAGGTCGGTGACTGCAGCTTCACCAGCCGGGGCCATCACGGCACGCCGAACCAGCGGCTCGCCTCGTCCACTTGGGCGGCGAGCGTGGCCAACGACGCGGCGAACCAGGGGCACATCCTGCCGTCGCTCAAGTTCGACGAGCTGTTCGAGGCGAAGCTCCCTGACCTGGTCAAGCCGGACGCCGTCTGACGGCTGCGCTCCCACCGCAGGGCGATGATCGCCTGAGCGGCCGAAGACCCGCGCGGGGCGGGCCGGATCACGCACCGGCCCGTCCCGCGCGCCCATTGCACGGGCCCGACCAGGGCCGTGGTTCAGAGCCAGCCGCAGCGGCTGGCCTGGACACCGAGCTGGAACCGGGTTCGGGCACCGAGCACCTCCTGCAGGCGGGCGATGCGTCGGGCGACCGTCCGCTCACTCACCCCGAGCTCACGGGCGATCGACTCGTCAGTCAGCCCGGCACTGAGGTAGCTCAGGAGCTGCCGCGCCTCGCTCGTCGGGCTCGCCCCGCTCTCGACGGCCTCGCCGGCCGGGGGGAGCGGGACGGCCATCCGCCAGTGCGACTCGAAGATGCCGATCAGCGCATCCAGCAGGCCTGACGGCTGGACGACGACGCTGTGATGTCCCGCGCGGTCCGGCGCGGTGACGGACACCACGGCGAAGCGGTTGTCACAGAGTGCGAGATTCATCGCCAGGTCGGGGAAGACCCGCGCCTGCTCCCCGCGGTCGACGCACTCGTGCGCCAGCTCCAGTGCTTTGGGGTCCTGCAGGATGGTGGCGCTGTACACCACCCGATAGGCGATCCCCCGGGCCATGGCCTTCAACGCGTCGGTGTCGATCTCCGGCTCACGATCGCCCCCGCCCACCGGCCCTATCCACAGCGCACGCACCTCCGCCACGGCCTCGTCATGGACCCGTCGCTGGATCGCGTCACTGTTGTGGGATGTGTCGACGACCTCGACATAACTCGATCCCGAAGTGTGATCGAGCCAGAACCGTGACAGGAGCGCCGCGCTGTCGTGAGCGATCCGGGCTTCACGCGCGCGTCGCTCGGCGACGGCCTCCAGCGCCGCGCG
This sequence comes from Microtetraspora malaysiensis, assembly GCF_050947145.1. NCBI lineage: Bacteria > Bacillati > Actinomycetota > Actinomycetes > Streptosporangiales > Streptosporangiaceae > Microtetraspora > Microtetraspora malaysiensis. The sequence goes on along the minus strand of NZ_CP191998.1, from coordinate 550,153 downwards.
AGGCGGCTGGGCGGTCAGCCTGTCGTCCGTGCGTGACACCAGACCGATGTCGCCGAGCTCGGTGACCGCGTACTGGAGCCCGTCGGCAGGCGCCCCGGCCAGCGTCGGCCGGTCGCCGAGCTCGCTCAAGGTCTGCGGCCCCTGTTCCACGAGCGCGAGGTAGGCAGCCTCCGCCGTCGCAGAGAGACCGAGAGCCTGCAGTGGGCGCATTTCGGCCTGCACCTCCTCCTGCTGGTGGCGCTCGCGCTCGGCCTGATCGGCCTGGCGCCCGGCCTCGATGGCCCGGTCCTCGCACTCCCCACACAGCGTCGGGTACCAGCGGCGCCCCGGCTTGGGAGAGGCCGCGGTCGTCTCCCACCGTTCGTCGGTGAACTTCGCTCCGCAGGTGGCGCAGACGGGACGGCGGGCATCACGGTCGGCTGCCTTCTGCTCGGCCAGAAACTTCAGTTCGGCCCGGTACGCCTCCTGAGGGTCCCGCTCAGCTTCCTGGACGCGTACGTCGGCGTCTTCCCTGCGCCGATTGCCGATCGCCTCCAGGAGAGGCTCCATGCGGTCGCGGCCGAGGCGCAGAAACACCGGCCCGGCAGGGCCGTGCTCGCGCAGCATCCGCAGCCCGGTCGCCACGATCGGGATCTTCCGGTCGTCGAGGTGGTAGCCGCCGCGCTTCGGTTGTCCCTCCCAGTGCCGACGGGCGAGTTCGGCCAGCTGCCGAACGGTGTTGTCCGGGTTGCGGGCGCCGACCTTGTTGAATACCAGCAGCACAGGCGGGTGCGGCACATCGCCGTACCGACCTTCGGATGCGGGCCAGCGGGTGCGCCACATCGGCCGCTCGGTGCCGTCGGTGTCCTTGACCTTCCGCTGGAAGAACCGCATGTACTTGTCGATCTTCGCGGCGATCTCCTGCGCGGTCTCGTGGCAGTTGTCGACCTCGATGAACAGCAGCGGCACCCCGGCCTCGGGTGCAGTGAGCACGATGTCGGCCTGGGCACTGCCCCGGCCCGGCGTGGTCCAGGTCCCGGCGGTCGGCAGTGGGACCCCGGTGGCGTACGAGGCGATGGTGCCGATCCCGTCCGGCGCGTCGACGGCAGCCTGGGCGGCCGCGCGGGCGTCGGCCGGCTCATCGGCAAGGAGAGCCAGGTCCGGCTTCGGGCGCAGCATCGCGATGACGGTCTCGTTCACAGCCATGGGGTGGGAGGCCCCGCTGCTGCCCGCGCCGCAAGCGGTGCCGCCCATCTCCCCTACCGGCCGCACCAGTTCGTAGGAGGCGGCCTCCAGACCCTTGGCGGTCAGATTCCGCAGGACGTCTCCGTCTTTGGTGCGGCCGCCGTTCTCAGTCAGACCGTGCTTGCGCAGGTCGGCGAGCGCCCCCAGATGCGAGGCGGTGCGAGCTGTCTTCCGCTCGGACGGCGTCTTCTTGTCGGTGTGCCGGTAGGTCAGGTGGGGCAGCGCGATCCGCTGGATCTGGTCGACCGTGGCCACCTTGAGCACTCCGAGCACGCGCAGCACGTCGCCGCGCAGCGGGTTCGACGATCCCGCCGGATTCGTCTTGCGCTTGCCCGCCATCAGTCCCTCAGTCCCTCCCCTTCCCCTGTCGCGGCCGGTTCCGGCCGAACGGCCGCCCGGGCAGGGCGGGACACCCCGCTTGGCCGTCGAACCTGATGATTTTCTTACGCCACGAACACCCAACCCTTCAAGGGCTATGACGACGGCGCACAGCGGTGAATCTCCTTGGTGACCAAGGGTTTTCTCTCCGCTGGCCGGCCGGACATCCAAGTGGGTCCCGAAGGAGACCCCTAAGTGGCCGACACAGGAGGTGCGCGGGCATGGACGCGTAGCCGGAGTCGCCCAGAGCCTGTACACATCCAACCCGGCATTGGCCATGCGGCTCGGCCTGGCCGCCAGGGGCTGATCCCGGCCGGCTCCGCAGGATCAAACGCCCGGTCCGGGAGTTCGTCAGCGTTTTCCTGCGGCGTACCAGATTCTGCTGCGCAGGTCCGCTCCCCTGATCACCTGGACGCGCCAAGGCTCCAGCCGTAGGAGGTGCAACTCTGGGTCGCCGGGCCCACCGCGCCAGAAGTTGCCCAGGTCGTACCCGGCCCCCTTCGGGCTCGTACGCCGGTAAAGCTCCCACACGTGGCGCTTGGTCTCCGGGTCGTCGACCCAGGTGGCGACGGCGTCGATGCTCACCGCGTTCTGCCGCGGCGTCCAGTAGGAGAACGTGGTGTGCGGGTTGCCCGCCAGGTGGGCGGCCTTGACCGGTGTCCTGTACGTGGCGAGCCAGCCCAGCGGGCCGCCCTCAAGGGTCTCCCAGACCGGGATCAGTACTCGTGCGCGGGGCCGTCCCTTCTTGTCGACGGTGGTCATGGTCGCGTACACGATGTCGCCGATGTAGGTGTCGAACTGGTTCTTGATCTCGGTGAACGAGGTCACGTGCGTGGCCAACGCTCTCTCCCTCTTGTACGGGCTCTGCTCAGACGGTGGTCGCGGCCGACTCGGCCAGGGCGCCCTGAGCCGGTCCCGAGGCCGCACGGGGAGTGCGGAGGCCGAACGCGATGACGACCGCGCCGAGCACCGCCGCCGCCACCGGGACGACCAGCGCGGTCCGCAGCGCGTCCAGCCCCGACCCGGCGGCGACGCTGACGGCGGTGACGGCCGACAGTCCAAGCGCCGTACCGAACTGCATGGCCGTGTAGAGCAGGCCGCCTGCCAGGCCGTGCTCGTCCTCGTCGACGCCCTCGGTCGCGGCCATGGTCAGCGGGCCGTACGCCAGCGAGAAGGCCAGGCCGAGCAGGAGCAGCGCCGGAAGCATGGCGGCGTAGGTCCAGTCCATCCCGACGGGCAGGAACAGCGCGTACCCGACCGCCGCGACCACGACGCCGCCGAACAGCACCCGGGTGTTGCCGAAGCGGTTCACCAGACGCGGCATAAGCGTGGGCGCGAGCACCGTGTCGATCCCGATCACCAGCATGGCCAGGCCGGTCTGCATCGTGTTCCAGCCGCGCAGCTCCTGGAGGTACAGGGTGGCCAGGAACTGGAAGCCCGCGAACGCGAACAGGAACAGCAGCGCCCCCACGTTCACCCGCACCAGCGGCGCGCTGCGCAGAATGCCCAGCCGTACCAGGGGCGATGACGACCGCCGCTCGACCGCGACGAACAACCCCAGCAGTGCCAGCCCCGCGGCGAACACACCGCCGGTCAGGCCGGGGCCGTCGCCGGGGTGCTCCAACCGGACCACCCCGTACACCAGCAGCAGCATGGCCCCTGTGATGGCGAACGCCCCCGCCAGGTCGAAGCCGCCCGAGGGCCGCTCGCCACCGATGTCGCGGACGAGGATCAGTGCCGCCGCCAGGATCAGCGCCGACAGGATGACCGGCGCGAAGAACACCCACCGCCAGCCGAACGACGTGAGTACGCCGCCGGCGACCAGGCCGAGCGAGAATCCGCCCGCCGCCGTCCCCGCGTACACGCCGAGCGCCTTGGTACGCACCGGCCCCTCGGGGAAGTTGGACGTGACCAGCGCCAAGCCGGCGGGTGCCATGAACGCGGCCGCGACCCCCGTGACGAACCGTGCGGCCAACAGCATCCAGCCTTCGGTGGCGAACCCGCCGAGCCCGGAGAAAGCCAGGAAGACGACCAGCCACAGCACGAACATCCGCCGGTGCCCCAGCAGGTCGGCGGCGCGCCCGCCCAGCAGCATGAACCCGCCGTAGCCGAGCACGTAGGCGCTGACCACGCCGCTGAGCATCCCGGTGGACAGGCCCAGGTCGGCGCGGATCGACGGCAGTGCCACGTTCAGCATCGCCACGTCGATCCCCTCCAGGAAGATCGCGCCGCAAAGCACCAGCAGTACGCCCCACGCGCGCCCTGTCATGCGGGCAGGGTGGCCGGCGGCGCCGGATCCGCTGACGGAATTGGACATCGGAGTCTGACCCCATCTCCTCCGGGAACCGGTCCCGGAGTGGTTCCCCGAGCGCCTGCCAGTTCCCTCTTGTAACTGGCAGCATCGTCAGGCACCATCGGTGACCATGGAAGACGGCACTTTCGAGTCCCTCGGTTACTGCGGGGATACCGGCATCGACGACGACGTTCTCCAGTGGGACCAGCGCGCGGACTGCGAGGTGCGGCAGATCCTCGACCGCGTCGCCGACAAGTGGTCGCTCCTGGTGATCGCGCTGCTCGACAAGCGGAGCCTGCGCTTCACCGAGCTACGCCGCGCGATCGACGGGGTCAGCCAGCGGATGCTGACCCGCACGCTGCGGCACCTGGAGCGCGACGGGCTGGTGAGCCGGACGGTGCATCCGACCGTCCCGCCGCGGGTGGACTACGAGCTGACGCCGATGGGCGTGACCCTGCACAGCACCATCCGCGCCCTTGTCGTCTGGACCGAAGAGCACCAGAACGCCATCGCCGCGGCGCGCGCCGCCTACGACAGGCGCGCGGCCGCCGAGCAGGAGGCCGCCGAACGCGAAGAGGCCGAACGCCAGGCCGTCGCCCGCGCGGCGTGGAGGACCGACACAAGCAATTGACACCCCGCGCCTCCGGCGGGACCCCCTTTGGGCGGGTCCACGGCACACGGGGTGATCAGATCGGTGAAGGCTTGCGCACCGCGCACGCTAAGGCACACAGGCCTCATCGGTAAGGGCACCGACTCCTTGGTGCTCGGCAAGAAACGCAGTGACCTCGGCTATCGCTCCATAGCGATCTGTCGGGTTGTCATCGCCCTGAGGTTGGAACGCCGCCAGGATCTCAATGATCAGCTCCTCGTCGAGGACGGGAACGACGTATTCAGGCAGGGTGCCCCTGAGAAAGAGGAGGGCGTAGACCCGTCTGGCCGGGCTGGGGAGAGCTTCTTCGCCGGAGTCGCTCATCTTCCCAAGCCAGACGCGGGGTGCCCGCATCACGAGATCGTCAAGCAGCGGGGTCTCCTTGGCGTTCCACCATCTCCTGATCTCGTCGGCCGGAATCTCGTCACGGATGGCCACCAACCAGCAGTTGCTTGTCCAGCTCACGTGGCCATCATGCTGGCCGGGTGACGTGATCACCGTGCAATTAACGTGCAATTAGACAGGGTGACGAGGGGAGCTCACTGGTCCGATCCCGATAGACGAAACTCATGGAGTTGGTGTCATCGGGGACAGGCGGTATTGGGAGGCGCGCCCGGCGACTCGGTGTTGAAGACCAGGCCCCAGGCCATGTACAGGCGAGTGGGCACTGGAGGCACGCACACACGCGCGTCGTAGACGCCTTCGTACCGCCACTTCGCGCCACCCCGGCGAGCCCAGTGGTGGATCCCGTCGTCCAGGAGCGCGATGACGTGAGACACGTCGGCGGCCTTGGTGCCGCCTGGGCGGGCAGTTGTCCCATCCAGTCGATCTCATGACGAGCCACCCGGATCGCGGTGTCGCACTCCTTCAACGTCGCGAACCGGCCCTGCCGGAAGGTGACGTACTCGTGCAGCAGGTTCCACAGCGTGCGGGCGGTGTGTGCCTGGCCGTCCAGCACCGCCACCTGGGCCGTACTCAGCTCCAGGCGGGCTATATGCGCCCGGGTCTGCTTCGCCTTCTCCACACTCTGATCGTATCGTTTGGTTTATGTCTCCGAGATGGGAACCGAACCCTGATGTGCGCACAGGACGGCACGTCGCCTACCACCTTCACGCACACTTGGTGTTCGTCACTAAGTATCGGCGGGGGGCCTTCACCGACCCGATGCTGGTCCGATGCGAACAGATCATGCGTGAGGTCTGTGCCGACTTCGAGGTCGAACTTCGCGAGTTCAACGGCGAGGATGACCACGTCCACCTGCTGGTCTATTACCCGCCCAAGGTCGCCTTGTCCAAGCTGGTCAACTCGCTGAAGGGGGTCTCGGCACGGATGCTCCGCAAGGAGTTCAGCACCCACGTCCGCAAGCACCTGTGGGATGGACACTTCTGGTCCGGCTCCTACTTCGCCGGGTCGGTTGGCGGGGCCCCGCTGACCGTGCTCAAGCAGTACATCGAGCAGCAGAAACGGCCGGTCTGATCGGGGTGGACGCCGGTTCGCCTGACGACGAATCGGCTGTTCTTGCCCGCTACGCGGGAGAGTCCGCTTCACCCCCGGACTTGAAGCGCCTCCCGGGGCGAGTCCGATCCGGCACGGCCGTTCATGCCGCGACCGTTTCCGTCCTTTCGTCTTCGGGACAGCAGGGAAGGGTCACGGTCACCGTCATGCCACCACCCTCGCGGGGGCGGGCGGTGACGTCGCCGCCGTGAGCGCGGGCGATGGAGCGGACGATGGACAGACCGAGCCCGACGCCCTTGGCGGTGACAAGGCGGTCGCCGCCGGCGCGGCGGAACGGTTCGAACAGGGATGCGATCTCGTACGGCGGCACGGCCGGCCCGGTGTTGCTCACCTCCACCGTCACGCACCCGTTGGCCATGGTGCGGCTGATGACCCGCACCCAAGCGCCGTCGCCGCCGACGTTGTGCCGGATGCCGTTCTCGACCAGGTTGTGCACCAGCCGTTCCAGCAGCAGACCGTCGCCGCTGGTGGGCGCCGGGTACGTCTCCTCCCGCAGAGCTACCCCGGCCTCTCGCGCATGTGCGGCGTTCTGGGCGGTCACGTGATTCACGACGTCCTCCAGGTCGACCATGGTCTTCTCGGTGATCTCATGCTCACTGCGGGCCAGCAGCAGCAACCCTGAGATGAGCCGCTCGTGGCGCGAGTTGATCTCCAGCAGGTCCTTGCCCAGTTGCTTCACGTCCTCGGAGGCTGTTCTGCGGTGCATGGCCAGCTCGATCAGGGCACGGCTCAGGGTCAGGGGAGTACGTAATTCGTGCGAGGCGTTGGCGACGAAGAGGCGCTGTCCGTCGAAGGACCTGTCGAGCCGCCCAACCATGGTGTCGAAGGTGTCGGCGAGATCTTTCACCTCGTCGTCCGGGCCGCGTAGTGCTATGCGCTCGTGCAGGCCGCGATCCGCGGCAGGCGCCCCGGCGATGCGGCGGGCGGTTTCGGTGACCTGGCGCAGCGGGGCCAGCACGCGTCCGGCGACCAGCCAGCCCGAGCCGGTGGCCGCGCCGACGACCAGGAGAAGCGCGAGCCCGCCCTGAGTGATGAGCGAGGTGGCGGCGGCCTCGTGCAGGGTGTCCTGCTGGTTCAGCAACCATTGCTCGGCGGCGGCGCCGGTGAGTCGGTCGCCGCCCGAGGTGACCACGCTGAGCTGTTTCTCGGGGATGGGGCCGGTCGGCGCGGCGGACGAGGCGATGCCGGTGTCCACTGCCGGTCCGTTCCGGCTGAGTTGCTGGTTGAACAGCACGTACGTGATGCCGATCAGCAACAACCCCGCGGTGAGGAACAGGCCGCTGTAGATCAGGGTGAGGCGGGCTCGCAGGGTGATCCTGCCTGGCAGTGCTCTGGGACGGGTCACGGGATGCGGTACCCCACTCCCCGCACGGTCTCGACCACGGGTGGGTCACCGAGCTTGCGGCGCAGCTTGAGGACGGTGAGCCGGACGGCCGCGGTGAACGGATCGGCGTGCTCGTCCCACACCTTCTCCAGCAGATGTTCGGCGGAGAGCGTTCCGCCGTCCGCGCCCAGCAACTCGGCCAGGACGGCGAACTCCTTTCTCGCCAGCGGGATGTAGCGGCCGTCGCGGAACACCTCGCGCCGTGCCGGGTCCAGGGTGATGCCCACGCGGCGCAGCACCGGCGGCGCGGCCGGACGGGAGCGGCGCCCCAACGCGAGGACGCGGGCGGCGAGTTCGGGGAAGGCGAAGGGCTTGGTGAGGTAGTCGTCGGCGCCGAGGCAGAGGCCGTCAACGCGGTCGGCGATGTCGGCGGCGGCGGTGAGCATCAGCACCCGTGCCGCCGACCCGGCCTGCACCAGCTCGCGGCAGACCTCGTCGCCGTGTACGACGGGCAGATCCCGATCCAGGAGAATCACGTCGTAGCGGTTGACCGCGGCCCGTTCCAGCGCGGCTTCGCCGTCGTAGGCGAGGTCGACCGCGTGGGCGTCCTCACGCAGCCACTCCGCGATCGCGTTGGCGAGCGTCGCCTCGTCCTCGACCACCAGCACCCGCATCCGTGTCCTCTCCCGGTTCAGGGGCGTTCCGCACGGGGCGTGGGGCGGCCCTACTCGGCCATGGTCACCGATGCCGCGTTTCCTTTCCGTTAGTGACCATTTGTACGGATCGCCGACATCGTCGTGGAAACGCAGGGGAAACGACCCGTCGCGTTGCATGGCCCGCGGCCGGAAACCGTCCGGCCGCGACATGAGGAGACCACACAATGCGAATGCGATGCGCGCTCGTAGCCCTGCCGCTCGCGCTGACGCTGGCCGGGTGCGGCGCCGCCGACAAGAGCGACGGCGTGGCCGGCGCGAACAGCACAGCGGCCACGCCTGCGGCCTCACCTTCGGCTCCCGTCGACCGGAGGGAGGCGGAGCTGAAGTTCGCCGAGTGCATGCGCGAGCGCGGCGTCGACGTGCCCGACCCCGGACCCGGCGGCGGGATCTCGATCAAGTCGGGCAAGGGAGCGGAGCAGAAGGTCGCGAAGGCCCAGCAGGCGTGCAAGCACTTCATGGATGCGGCGGTGGGCGACGGCGGCAAGCAAGGGATCGACCAGAAGGAACTGGACGCACTGGTGAAGTTCGCCCAGTGCATGCGCGACCACGGCATCGACATGAAGGACCCCGCTCCCGACGGGAGAGTCGACATCGACATCCCGCAGGGAACGCCGCAGCAGAAGGTCGAGGCGGCCCAGCAGGCGTGCAAGCAGTTCGCGCCCGGCGGGTTCCCGGCATGAGAAAGGGTCTCGCTCTCGCCGGTGGGGCCCTGCTCGTGGGTGCCGCCATATGCGCGGCGGTGGTCGTGTCCGGCGGCGACGCCCACCGCGACCCCCAGCCTCGGCACGGCGGCGATCACCCGGCAGGACCTGGTGGACACCAAGACCGTCGAGGGCGCGCTGACCTACTCCGGCCGACACCACCTGACCGCCGACGCCCCCGGTACGGTGACCTGGGTGGCCACCGAGGGCGCCGTGATCCGGCGCGGCCGCCCGCTGCTCAAGGTCGACCGCGAACCGCTCGTGCTGATGTACGGCAGGCTGCCGCTCTACCGGGAGATGCGACTGGGCGTCTCCGACGGCCCGGATGTGGCGCAGTTGGAGCGCAACCTCAAAGCGCTGGGATACGGCGCCTACCTGACCGTGGACGACCATTTCAGCTACGCCACGTACCTCGCGGTCCGGAAGTGGCAGCACGACCTGGGGCTGCCTGCCACCGGCCGGGTGGACGCCTCGCAGGTGGTGTTCCTGCCTACGGTGGTTCGCGTCGTCGATGCCGAGGTCAGCGTCGGCGACAAGGTCAGCCCCGGGCGGCAAGCCCTCACGGTCAGCGGCATCCGGCGGCTGGTGCATGTGGATCTCGACACCGACGACCAGGCGCTGGCGCGTAAGGGCGCGGGCGTGACGGTGAAGCTGCCCGGCGGCGAGCACGTCCCCGGAAGGATCACCTCGGTGGGCGCGGTGGCCAAGAGCCGCGGTTCGGGTCAGGGGCAGGACTCCGGCACCACCACCATCGACGTCGACATCACGCTGGCCAAGACACCCACCACCAAATTGGACCGAGCCCCGGTCGAGGTGGAGATGGAGAGCGAGCGGCACAAGAACGTGCTGGCCGTACCGGTGGAGGCGCTGCTGGCGCTGCGGGAGGGCGGGTTCGGCGTCGAAGTGGTCGAGAGCGGCGCCACCCGCGTCGTGCCGGCGGAGATCGGCGCGTTCGGCGGCGGCCTGGTGGAGATCACCGGTGCCGGGCTGTCGGAGGGCGTGAAGGTCGGGGTGCCCGCGTCATGAGCGAACGGATCGGTAAGGGCAGCACGATCCGCGGACGCTGCCCCGAGCCGTCAGCTGGGGGGAAGTCATGAGCGTGCCGTACGTCGTGGAGTTGCGCGGCGTGACCAAGGTCTACGGGGGGCACGTGCCGGCGCTGCGCGGGGTGGACCTGGCGGTGGCCGGCGGCGAGCTGCTGGCGATCGTCGGCCGTCCGGGTCCGGCAAGTCCACGCTGCTCCACATCATCGGGACATTGGACCGGCCCACCACCGGAACCGTGCGCGTCGGCGGGCACGACATCGCCGAACTGCCCGACGACGAGCTGTCGGCGCTGCGTGGTCGCACCCTCGGGTTCGTCTTTCAGCAGTTCCACCTGACCCCGGGCATGGCCGCGCTGGACAATGTCGCCGAAGGCCTCCTGTACACCGGCACTCCCCGGCGGGAAAGACGCGAGCGAGCCGCGGCAGCGCTCGAACGCGTCGGCCTCGGTCACCGGCTGACCCACAAGCCGAACCAGATGTCGGGCGGCGAGCAGCAGCGCGTCGCCGTGGCCCGCGCGGTCGTCGGTGACCCGCCACTGCTGCTCGCCGACGAGCCCACCGGAAACCTGGACTCCAGCGCAGGCGCCGAGGTGCTGGAGGTTCTGCGTGACCTGCACGCCGCGGGCACCACAATCGCGATCATCACCCATGACATCGAGATCGCCGAATGGTGCCCGCGCCAGGTCCAGGTCCGCGACGGCCGGATCGTTCATGACCACGGCGACGGCGACGGCCGACCGGCGGAGATCACGAAGCGGGTCCGGACATGACGCGAGACCGACGACCGCGCCCCGCCCGGCTCAGCCCCTCCGACGTCCTGTACGTGGGCGCGGCCGGGCTGCGAGCCCGCACGATCCGGGTGATCCTCTCGGCGCTCGGGATCGCCATCGGGATCGCCACCATGATCGCCGTGATCGGCATTTCGTCTTCCTCCCGCGAGCAGCTGCTGCGCCAGATCGACCGGCTGGGCACGAACCTGCTCACCGTCTCGCCCGGCCGGACGGTGTTCGGCGAGAAGGCCGAACTGCCCACCACCGCGTTGCCCATGGTCAAGCGGATCGGCCCGGTGCGTACGGCCTCGGCCACCGGTGCCGTCGACACCACGGTTCGGCGCACCCCGCTCATCCCCAAGGCCGTGACCGGCGGTATCGCCGTGCAGGCCGCGTCCGCCGAGCTGTTGACCACGCTCGAAGGCGACGTCTGGAAGGGAACCTGGCTGAACGCCGCCACCGAACGGCAACCCGCCGTCGTCCTCGGCTCCGTGGCCGCTGAACGACTCGGTATCGCCAGGACGGGAGTACGAGTGTGGATGGGCGGCCGGTGGTTCACCGTCATCGGCATCCTGGAGCCGATGACGCTGGCTCCGGAGATCGAACGCTCGGCCCTCGTCGGGTTCCCGATCGCGGTGGAGTTCCTGGGCTTCAGCGGACGCCCCACGACGCTCTACGAACGTTCCGGCGAGGAAGCGGTGGCGGCCGTGCGGGCGGTGCTGCCGCGTACGGTCAATCCGCAGAACCCGAGCGAGGTCGAGGTCAGCAGGCCGTCCGACGCGCTGGCCGCCAGGGCCGCCGCCGCGGGCGCGTTCACGAACCTGCTGCTCGGCTTGGGGGCGGTCGCGCTGCTGGTCGGCGGCGTCGGCGTGGCGAACACGATGGTGATCTCGGTGCTGGAACGGCGCAGGGAGATCGGGCTGCGTCGCTCACTCGGCGCCACCCGGGGACAGGTACGCCTCCAGTTCCTGGTCGAATCGCTGCTGCTGTCGGCGCTGGGCGGGGTCGCCGGCGCGGCGCTGGGGGCGCTGGCCACCCTCGCGTACGCGTGGTCGCGGGACTGGCCGCCCGTCCTGCCGCTCTGGACGATCGGCGGCGCCGTCGCCGCCACCCTCGTCATCGGCACCGTCGCGGGGATCTATCCGGCCGTGCGCGCCGCCCGCCTGTCGCCGACGGTCGCCCTGACGACTGCGTAGGGCGGCGCTCCCGGCGATTAACGGCTCCATCAGCCACTATGTCAACCTTTATGCCATGCAGATCAGATCCGGTACCGAAGACGACGCCGAGCGCATCGCAGAGCTCCACACTCGTAGCTGGCTGACCGCCTATGCCGGGATCATGCCCGCCAGCTACTTGAACGGCTCCCTGCTCGACGAGCGCAGGGAAATGTGGAGCGCCCGGCTCGCCACCGTCGCCTCGGAACCGGATCACGCCCGCTGCTTGCTCGTCGCCGTCGACGGCGACGCCCTCCTGGGGTTCGCCTATCTCGCCGTCGGCGCCGACGGGCGCATCCTGCTCGACAACCTGCACGTCCAGCCGGAGCGCAAGCAGTCCGGCATCGGCCGCCAACTCGTGTACCGAACTTTTGGCTGGGCCTCCGAGCAACACCCTGGCAAGACGGTCTATCTGGAGGTGCTGCGCGACAACGTCGCCGCGATCACCTTCTACCGGCGTCTCGGCGGCCATCCCACCAAAGAGTTCATGGAACGCTTCCCCGCAGGATTCGAACTACCCGTCGTCGAGTACACGTGGGGTCCTGACGCCGTCCGAGCCCTTGCCGACAACCGTTCCACTACCGATCGGCTTGTGTCCTAGAGGCTCCGGCCGAGGCGTGGACGCATAACCGTGGACACTGACGGCGTGAAGTGACCGCCGGGCCGTCAGCGGGCCATTGAGCAGGGTGACGAGGGAGCGACCACGATCACTCGTAACGGGGTCTACGCCCACGTGCCAGATCAGGTTCGCCGACCCACCACGGCAGGCGTTACGCGAACCAGATGATCTCCTGCCCGTGCGTCCGGGTCCAGGCGAGCGGCGTCCCGTCCAGCGCGAGCACGTTGTACAGCGCCGCGCCAGGCGGGTTCGGCAGTGCGTCGTACGGCAGCACGTCCGGGGCTTCGTTCGCGATCCAGTGCCCGGACAGCCCGCGTACCACCTCGGCGAACGCCTCCCGTCGTGGCGCCGGGACCTGGTACAGCACGGAGGTGTGGAACACCACCAGCGTCGCGCCGGTCGGCGCCTGCGCGGCCAGCGCCGGTAAGTCGTCCACCAGGTCGCCGCGCATGAGCAGCGGCGGCTCAGCCGCGGCGATGGCCGCCGCGGCCTGAAGCCGGGCGCGGCGGTGCGCGTGCTCCGGCCAGATGAGGGCGTCGAGCCACGCGACGTCCGCGGAGTCCGTCACGTCGAGCGGGTTCAAATCCAGGCCGGCCCGCCACACCACATCGGGTACGGAGGCCGGCGGCGCCACTCCGGTCGCCGCGCACTCAAGGAGCGGTTCGCCGGAGCCGATCATGTGGTCGCCGTAGAGGTAGGCGTATCTGTCGGGGTAGAGACACAGCCCGGCGGACGCCCCGACCTCCAGCAGCGCGAGCGGCTGCGGCAACGTGGCCAGCACCGGCAGCAGTACGGCACACCGCCCGGCCTCGTTCGTCTGCGTGGCCCTGGTGCGCATCTCCGCCTCGATCGCCGGCCAGTTCTCCACCGTGTAGTCGTGGAACGCGGCCGGGTCCTCGACCGGGCCGCCGAGGAACCGTACGACGCCGAACAGCAGGTTCGGCTGCCGCTTGATCGGCGGGAGCGTGCCGAGCAGGGCGAGCACCTGCTCGTCGCGGGAGACCGCGCGTGCCAGGCGCTCGTACGTCGGCGACACTCCGTGCGCCTCGCGCGCGGCGAACTCGGCGTACTTCGCGGCGGTCGTCATGCCCCAATGATCGCGCCGCGTCGTCGCCCGCGCCATGGCGCGGCGTCTCGCGGCAAGGGCACCACCCAACCTGAGGGAACACGGCGACCCGGCCGGACGGTCACCGGCCCGCCGCGGGATCCCTTTCGACGAACGGGGCGAGCATCCCGGGTACGGCGGCCTCGGCGAGAGCCAGTCCCCGCGCCACGGACACGTCGCGCACCTTGTAGACGCCGTCCCCCGCGGACACGGTGGCTCCGAGGGTGAGCAGGCCGGCCCGGCGCTGGAAGGGCGATCGCGTGATGTTCCAGCCGATGATTCCTTCCCGCCGTAGAACGACGGTGCGATGGGCGAACGCCCCGCAGGCGATGGCGAGATAGCGGCCTCGCACCGCGTGACCGAGAGTGCGGTAGGCGTCGTACGCGAGCGCCGTCAGGGCGGCCGCCAGCGCCAGGCCGGTGATCCAGCCGATCGTGACCAGCGCGGGGTCGAGCCAGAGCCCGAGTCCGATGGGCACCGCGGCGATCGCGATCGCGGCCGTCAGCGCTCGGTTGATCCTCCTGCGCAGGGCGGCGCGGGGGTGCGGTGCCAGGCCGTCCCTGGTGAGCAGGTTCCTTTCCTCCGGCGACGCGGCGGCCGGCAGCACCTCGGCGGCGACGCGCAGGACCTCGTCGCGAGGGATCGAAGGGGTCAGGGCGCGGCGCCTGCGGTTCTCCTCCCGGTCGCCGAGGCCCCCTGCGACGGCGTTGAGCTTGGCGCCCTTGGCCCAGCGCAGCGGGATCGGCTCAATCAGCTCGACGCCGCGCAGCCGGTCCTCCTCGATGGTGACGGAGCGGGTGGCCAGCAGGCCGCGGCGGATCCGCAGGACTCCGCCTTCCGTGCGGCGCAGCTCGTACCCGCTCCAGCCCTCGATGAAGGTGGCGGTCGAGCAGGCCACGCCGAGCGCGGCGACGGCGAGCGCCGCCAGCAGCACGCCGTACCACAGCGGGACGGAGCCGAAGCGGCTCACCAGGTCCTTCACGACGCCGAGTTCAAGCGGGTCGATCTTCATCTCGTGCAGCGTGCGGTAGACGCTGCCCGCCCCGGCCAGCACGCTGCCGACGCCCCACACGGTGAGCGGGGCGTACCGGATCCAGGATCGGTCCAGCTCGCTGACGAGGCCGTCGCCGTCGGCCACGTTCCGGGCGTGGTCCCTATCGCGCCGTTCGATGATCAGGCTGCGCAGTTCGGCGGCGTCCGCCTTGGTGAGGCCGTCCAGCCTGAGTCCGCGCCCGGCGGGGGCGCCCTGCCCGTCGGCGTCGATCCTGAGCGTGGTGAGGCCGAAGATCCGGTGCACCGGGTTCGCGGTCAGGTCCACGGCCCGTATGCGGTTGATCGGGATCGTCCGGCGGCTGCGGAGGAACAGGCCCGAGCGGAGCTCGAACCGCTCGGCGGTCAGCCGATAGCGGGTGGTCAGCCACCGTGCCAGGCTGACGCCGCAGACGACCAGGCAGGCGAGGAGAAGCGAGCCGAGGGTGATGAGGACCTGGAGGTTCGTCTCCCCGCCGGTGACGAGCAGACCGGCCAGAAACAGGGCCACGGGGGCGGCCGGGACGCTCAGGTTGACCAGGACGAGCCGGCCACTCAGTCGTCCCCGGCCGTGGGACACGGCGGCGCGGGCCGTACGCGGGAGAGCGTCGTGGGAGGTCATGCCGCGTCTCCCGGCACCGCCTGCGTGGCGCGGGTCAGGTACGCCACGAGTTCGTCACCGGCCTTCTGGTCGAGCCCCTTGATGTGGACGGCGGAGGAGGAGGCGGTGGTCACGCTGATCCCGGAGAGCCCGAACAGCTGCTGCAGCGGGCCACGCAGCGTGTCGACGGTCTGTACGCGGGACAGCGGGACGACTCGCCACTGCTGCCAGAGCCAGCCGGAGGCCGCGTAGACCGCCTCGTCGGTGACCTCCCAGCGGTGCACCCGGTAGCGCCAGAACGGCATGACGCCCATGTAGAGCAGGCCGGGGACGAGGGATATCAGGGTGAACCACATGAACAGTTCGCGTGTCGGCGGGATGGAGGCCCACAGGATGGCGAAGGTGAGGGGCAGGGGGAGCGCGAACAGCGCGGACTGCACGCTCCACCAGCCGATCGCACGGCCGGGTACGCGGTTGCGGGGCGCCCGAAGCCTCATGGCGTTCCAACCTCTCGCATCTGGTCTAACGGGTGGTCTTACCGGGTCTTATCTGGCGTTCGTCTCGGACAGCTGCTCCTCGCCGACCGTCGCGCCGCCGCTCTTCAGCCTGCGCATCTTGGTCATGAGGGAGGCCGTCCGGGCCAGGACCATGGCCAGCGACATGAAGACGAAGGTGTTGGCGTAGGTGTCCGCTCCGCTGATCTTGTAGTCGATGGAGAAGCGGACCAGGTCCTCGGTGAACCAGTGCTCGGCTCCGTACGCGAACAGGACGCGCCCGAGGGACAGCACGATCCACACCAGCGCGTAGCCGGCGCCGCCGACGGTGTACAACTCCCCCGACCGGTGCCGATACGCGGGCAGCAGCGCGCCGGCGATCAGCCCGAAGATCAGCCCGGTGCCGATCCCGACGAGCTGCAACGGCAGGTCATTGCCCTGCGTCGGGAAGGAATGGACGAAGATCGCGATGACGACGGCCACGGCGATCACCGACCGCAGCATCCGCATCGTGGTGATGCGGCGTTGTCCGAGGTCGGTGGCCAAGACGATGGCCAGAATGGTTCCGCTCGCGATGAGGGCAGCAAGAAATTGACTCATGAAGGGGGTCTCCACCTCGTACGGATGGGGTGACGTGCGGCAGGTCGCGCTTCGCACGTTTCTCTTTCCGATCTCCACCGTAGGGACGCGGCCCCCGCCGCGAGACGTCCGAACGGCGACTCCGGCTGTCCACCGATCGGCGGACAGGCCGGGTGCTCGTGGTACGACTGTTCGGTGCAAGAGGGGCATCAGACAGCGGAGCAGCGATCCGGCGAGCAGCACGAACCCGGGACCCGTACCGGCTGGTTCGGTCTGTGGGACGGCTTCTTCGCCGCCTCCTACCTCATTACCTGTGTGCTGCTGCTCACCTCCGACGCCCCCCAGGCCCAGCGCTCCATCGCGATCGGCGCGTTGACGCTGATCGTGCCGTGGTACGCCGGATTCGGCCGCCACTTGATGATCAACCGGGTGCACGGGCCGAGGAACCTGGTCTTCGCGTTCGGCCTGGTACTGCTGTTCTGCGTCATCACGGTGTTCGGCTTCATCGGCTTCTTCGCGTTGTTCGCCGTGGCCCCCATGCTGATCATGAGTCTGCCGATGCGGCCGGCGGTCGCCCTGCTCACGGTGGCCAACCTGTTCCCCGTGGCGATGGTGTGGGCCGGCGGCGACGAAGCGCGGGCGAGCCTCTGGGTCGTGGTGCCCATCTCGCTGCTGAGCCTGACTCTGTCGGTTCTGCTCGGACTGTGGATCAAACGGGTGACGCGGCAGAGCAGGGAACGCGCCCAGCTCATCGAAGAGCTGCGGCGCAGCCGGGAACGCGTGGCCCGGCTCTCCCGCGAGGCCGGCGTCTCCGCCGAGCGGGAGCGGCTGGCCAGGGAGATCCACGACACCCTCGCCCAGAGCCTGACCAGCATCATCAGCCTGGTGCAGGCGGCGGAGTCGAAGATGCGCGACGCCCCGGACCAGGCGAGCGGGCATCTGTCGCGGGCCGGGCAGGTGGCCAGGGAGTCCCTCGCCGAGGCCCGTGAATTCGTCGCGGCCCTGACCCCGCCCACGCTGCGCGGGGGCTCTCTGGTGCAGGCCGTACGCAGGCAGGTGGACGGCCTGGTCACCGAGACCGGCCTGGAGGCGCGCACCTCGATCCGGGGTGAGGAGAAACCCCTCCCCATGCCCGTCAACGTCGTCCTGCTACGTTCGGCCCAGGAGGCGATCGCCAACGTACGCAAGCACGCCAAGCGGGCGCGCACCGTGGACGTGCTGGTGACGTTCGAGGAGGACACCGTGCGCCTGCTGATCCGTGACGACGGTGCGGGATTCGCCCAGGACGTCGTCCGGGAAGGGTACGGGCTGCGCGGCATGCGGGCCCGCGTGGCGGAGATCAACGGCACGGTGACCGTCAGCAGCGGCCCGGGCGAAGGCACGGCGGTCGAAGTCAGCGTTCCCACGGCGGTGGAGATGGCGGAGGCGGCGGGTGCCTGACGGGAAGCCGATCACGGTCCTGCTCGCCGACGACCACCCGGTGGTCCGGGAGGGCCTCATCGCCATGCTGGAGTCCGCCGACGGCATCACAGTCGTCGGCGAGGCCGGCTCCGGTGAGGAGGCGATCGTCCAGGCCGAGGCCCTGCGGCCGGACATCATCCTGCTGGACCTGCGCATGGGCGGCATGGACGGGGTCTCGGCCACCGAGCACATCCGACGACGGCTGCCGGCCAGCAAAGTCGTCATCGTGACCACGTACGAAGACGACGCCGACATCCTGCGCGCGGTGGAGGCGGGCGCGGCCGGCTATCTGCTGAAGGGCAGCTCGCGGCAGGAACTGATCGGCGCGGTGCAGAGCGCCGCCCGCGGCGAGACCGTGCTCACCCCCTCCCTCGCCGGCAAGCTCTTCCGCGCCCGGGGGACCAGGCCGTCGCCTCTCTCCGAGCGTGAGTGCGAGGTGCTCCGCCTGGTCGGCCGGGGCCTGACCAACGCCGAGATCGGCGAACGGCTGTTCCTCAGCGAGGCGACCGTGAAGACGTACCTGCTGCGGTCCTTCAAGAAGCTCGGCGTCTCCGACCGTACGGCGGCGGTGATGACGGCGCTGGAACGCGGCCTGCTGTCCTGACCCCGGGACGGCCGTCCGGCACGGAGGTGACCGAGCGACATGCTCGGCGCCCCGTCCAGCGGGCCGCTGATCGCGCGTGATCCGTTACTGGCCGGGCAGGTCCTCGTCCGGCTGCTGAACGTCCTCGTCCTCGGGCTGGTTCGTCGTCGGGTCTTCCCGGTCCTGGCGAGCCGGGGCGCAGTCCTGGCTGCATCCGCCGAAACGGGTCGCGTCCACCGGAGTGAACCGGGCCGGCGCCACTCCCCGCAGCGCGGACGCCATCGTGTCATTCCAGATCGGCCCGGGCAGCGAGGCACCCTGGACTGCGCCGTAGTAGCGGCCGCCGATGGTGACGCCGGTGAGCTTGTAGCGCTGCGAGCCGCGCGGGTCGCCGATGCTGACCGCCCCGGCCAGGTCGGGGGTGAACCCGGCGAACCAGGCGCTGGCGTATCCGTCGGTGGTACCGGTCTTGCCGGCCGCCGGGCGGCCGATGCCGCCGACGCCGCGCATGGTGCCGCGGGTGAACACCCCGGACAGGATGTGGGCGGTCGCGTCGGCGACCTGTGGGTCCAGTGCCTGCTTGCACCGCGGCCGGTAGTCGGTGGTCTTGCCGTCACGGCCGGTGATCCTGGTGATGGCCATGGGCGGGCAGTAGGTGCCGCGCGCGGCGATGGCGGCGTAGGCGGTGGCCACGGTCACCGGGTCGCTCTCGTTGATGCCGAGCGTGAACGTCTCGAACTCGCGCAGCTTGGCGCCGTCGGCCCGCTTGATCCCCAGCGACTTGGCGGTCTCGACGGTCGGGCACAGGCCCACCCGCTCCTGCAGAGCCATGAAGAAGGTGTTGACCGAGCCCCAGGTTCCGGTGGCCAGTGTCTTGAAGCCGGGCGCGCCCTCGTCGTTGGTGACCGTCCAGGACGGATCGCCCACGTTCTCGCCCGCGCAGTTCTTGAACGTGGCGTAGCCGGGCGCGGTGTAGCCGGCGCCGGCGGTGATGCCGTCGTCGATCTTCATGCCCTGCTTCAGTGCGGTGATCAGCGTGAACGTCTTGTACGTCGAGCCCGGCTGGAAGCCGATCAGCCCACCATGCTCCTTGTCGGCCACCGCGTTGTAGGAGATCTCGTTCCTGCGGGCGGAGTCGCCGAAGGGGCGACTGGCCGCCATCGCCTTGATCTCACCCGTGCCCGGCTTCACCAGCGCCTCGGCGGCCAGCGCGCGGTCCGAGGCGAAGACGTGCTTCTTGATGGCCGCCTCGGCCGCCTTCTGCGCCTTCGGGTCCAGCGTCGTGTGGACCTTGAGGCCGCCCTGGCCGAAGGCCAGCTCGCGCTGCCGCCGCGTCCTGCCGAAGGCGGGGTTGGACAGCAGCTCATGCCGGACGTACTCGCAGAAGTACGGGTAGCGGCTCTCCTGGCAGCCGTTGGGCTGCTTGACGCCCTTGTACCCGAGCTTGCGGGCCTTGGCCGCGTCGGCCTGCGCTCGGGTGATCCGGCCCAGCTCCGCCATCCGGTCGAGGACCACGTTGCGCCGCTGCAGCAGCAGCTTGCGCGCCTTGGCTCCGAGGTTCGGGTCGGTCGCGTTGGGGGCCTGGACGGCCCCGGCGAGGGTGGCGGCCTGGGCCAGATCCAGGCGGGCCGCCGACACGCCGAAGAAGCGTCTGGCCGCCGCCTCCACGCCGTTGGCCCCGGCGCCGAAGTAGGCGATATTGAGGTATTTCTCCAGGATCGCGCCTTTGGTGTACTTCTGCTCGACGGCCATGGCGTGGCGCAGCTCCTTGAGCTTGCGCGTGTAACTGGCCTCCAGGGCCGCGCTCTTCTCCTTCTCGGTGCCTGCCGAGTTGAGCAGGACCTGCTTGACGTACTGCTGCGTGATCGACGAGCCGCCCTGGCTGATGCCACCCGAGGCGAGGTTCTTGACCAGGGCGCGGGCCGTGCCCTCGATGTCGATCGGACCGTGCTCGTAGAAGCGGTCGTCCTCGATCGCGACGATGGCCGTCTTCATCACGTCCGCGATGCGGTCCAGCGGCACGACTTTGCGGTCCTGCGCGTAGAACTGGGCGATCCTGGTGCCCTCGGCGTCATACACCGTCGTCTTCTCCGCGAGTGCCGGCTCCTCCAGTTCCTCCGGCCGGAAGTTCAGCGCCTCGCTCGCCGCGACGACCGCCGCCCCCGAGCTGCCCATAGCGGGCAGCACGAGCGCCGCGGATACCACCCCGGTGGCGGTGGCTGCCACAGCCAGCCAGGCGATACTGGATACGCGTGTACGGTGCGAGCTGGACATGGCGGTCATGACAGCACAGCCATCCGCACACTGTCCAAGACCGGTATTAATTACAAATTGATATCCAAATCAATATCACCCCAGTTCATCCCTGTTTAGACACTCTCGCCCGTCGCGGTTCCCGACCTCGCCGTGATCGCGGTTCGCCGCTCCCCGGCATGCCTTTTCCGTGTTCTGCCAGCCGGGTCTGCTAGCCGTCGAAGATGGCCCGGCGAAGCGGGGGTACGGCACCGCAGAGACGGAAGAAGCCGCGCGCGGCGCCACGCACGAGACGGCTACGGACGGTGGCCAGCCGCAGGTACATCAGGGCCTCCCCCGCGGCCGCGAAACCGTAGGAGAGCATCTCGGCCTCGTAGTCGCGCACCGCCTCGATCAGCGGCATCCCGCTGGTCAGCGCGTCACGCAAGGTGCCGGCGTCACGCAATGCGGTGTTGCCGCCGAGCCCGCCGACCGGCGGCATGTTGTGAACGGCGTCGCCGAGCAGGGTGACGTTCGTCGTCGCCCAGGGCTTGACCTTGGCCGCCGCGCGGAAGTCGAAGAGCTCCACGCCGCCCGACTCCGCGACCAGCCGACGCAGATCCGGATGCCAGCGGCGGCTCCGCTCCAGAACGAATCCGTGCGGATCCTGGCCCGCGTACGTCGACCGGTGGGCGACGAACGCCCACATGAGATACCCCTCCTCGCCGGCCCGAGGCCGGAACGCGGCCGTGAACAGGAAGTCGCGCCGCGGGAGGATCATGTTCTTGTTCGTGGTCAGGACTTCGGGCAGCCACGTACCGGCCTCCGGGGTCAGCGGCAGTTTGCCGCCGACTCCGAAGGCGGCCGGGTCACGCTGGCCGGCACCGGGGAGCAGTTGGCGCTTCACCCGCGATCGCGAGCCGTCGGCGCCGACGAGCAGCGTGCCGCTTGCCGTACTCCCATCGGCGAAATGCGCGACGACCTCGCCCTGGAGTTGCTCGTAACGCACGAACTCCTTGCCGAACCTGACATCGACCCCGTCGAGCAGGACCGCACGCAGCGCCACCCGGCTGACGGCGTGCGCCGCCTCCACCGGGGAGGTACGGCCGGCGTTGCTGCGCTCCTGCATCAGCTCGCGAAGCCGCTCGTCGAAAACGCCCATGCCCGGTCCGGGATCGCCCGAGGCGGCGATCAGGCGGTCCCACAGCTCAGGCGGCAGGCAGGAGTGCAGCGACCGGCTGCCGACGGGCTCGATGTTGAGGCGGTACCCCTGCAGCCGCGCGTCAGGGGCGGCGTCCCGCTCGTACACGGTCGCGCTGACCCCTGCCCGCTTGAGGCCCTGCGCCAGGCACAGTCCGCCGATCCCCCCGCCGATGATCAGAACGTGCACGGCCGGCCTCCGCGAAGCAGCTCGCACAGATTCTTGAGTACGGCGGGAGCCTGCTCGGGACACAGGCTGGCCCCCTTCACCGTCGCGATGATCAGTTCGACCTCGGCTCCGGCGAACCCGGCGAGGCTGGACCGCCAGCCCTCCTCGTGAGCGGCGACCGTGGCACGAGTTCGCGGATCGCGCAGGGAGCGCAGGTCCAGCTCCCTGAGCACGATGTGCAGCTCCGGTCGTTGAGCGATCATCGTGCCGACCATGCCCAGGTGATGGCACAGCCGTTCCTCCCGGCTGCCGTCCGCGGATGTGCCCGTCCGCACCTGGCCTGTCGCGTGGTCGACGACCGCGTCCACCAGATCCTGTTTGGTGCCGAAGTAGTGATGCAGCGTGGAGTGATCGATGCCCGCTCGCGCGGCCACCGCCCTCAAGCGCAACCCCTCGAACCCTTTCTCCGCGATCGCCTCATAGGCCGCGACGATCAGGGCCTCGCGCTTGCTCATCCTCAACCCCCATTCTCAACCAACCACTTGGTGGAGTATGGCGATCATGGAGCGGTGAGGTCAACTTCCGCAGGCGGCACAGGACTCTCCGGCCGGGCGCGGGGCTCCGGCCGATCGCGATTCAGCGTGATCCAGCGAGGAACCCCAGGCGTTCGGCGGTCCCGCGTCACTCCTCGCCAACGTGCGTGATCCGGTCGTCGCCGAGCCGGCACTGGACATCCTGCAGGAGGACACGGAGCAACTCCGCGAGCTGCCCCTGCTGCTCGGAGGTGAGACCGTCGATCAACTCGGCCTCGCGGCGCAGTACTTGATCCACGGTCGCCTCGACCAGGTCATGGCCGCTTCCGGTCAGGGCGACCTGGACGGAGCGAGGACGTCCCTCCCCGGGGCGGCGGGTGACGAGCCCTTCACGTTCGGCACGGGCGACACGCTGCGAGATGGCGCCCGCGGTGATCAGCGAGCGGCGGCTGAGTTCGAGGGTCGTGAGCGTGTAGGGGGGACCGCTCCGGCGCAGCATGCTGAGGAGATCGAGCGTGGCGGCGTCCACCCCGGCGCGGGTGAGGACCCGGCGCCGGTCGTCGCCCAGGAGCTTGGCCAGCCGCCAGATCGGCGTGACGATCCCGATCGAGGAGACCGGGGTGCCGGGCCGTTCCCGTTCCCAGGCGGCGGCGATCTCCTGGACCGGGTAGGCCGTGGCGGTGTCCAGCGGATACCGGTCGGCGGGTTGTTCCGGCATGGGTTCCCTTGCCACGGCGTCCCTTTCGGCTATATTTAGGTCTAAATTTAGGCCTGAACGAGCGATTCGGAGCTCAGCATATGTCACGCACCATCCTGGTCACCGGAGGCGGCACAGGGATCGGCCGCGCCATCGCACGGCACTTCGCCGAGCAGGGCGAGAACGTCTTCGTCACCGGTCGCCGCCCCGGCCCGTTGAAGGAGCTGGCCGACGAGTGCGGTGCCCACGCCCTGGTGTGCGACCACACCGACCCCGAGGCGCTCACCCGGCTGCTGGCCGACCTGCCCGAGTGGATCGACGTGCTCGTCAACAACGCGGGCGGCAACACCGACTTCGACGCCGACGGCGGGACCGACCTGGCCTCGTACGCCCGGGACTTCCGGGCCAACCTCGACGCGAACCTGGTCAGCGCCGCGCTGACGACCAGGGCGCTGAACGGCCGGCTGGCCGCAGGCGGCACGGTGGTGCACATCGGGTCGATCGCCGCCGACCAGGGAGCCGGTTCGTACGGCGCGGCCAAGGCGGGGCTGGCCGCCTGGAACCTCGACTTGGCGGACGAGCTCGGCGCCCGCGACGTCACCTCCAATGTCGTCTCGCCTGGCTACATCGCCGACACCGAGTTCTTCCGGGACTGGCTCTCGGAAGAGCGGCGCGACACGCTGGTCGCCGCCACCGCGATGAGGCGCCCCGGTTCACCGGCGGACATCACGGGGGCGGTCGCCTTTCTCGCGTCGCCGGCGGCCCGCCACATCACCGGTCAGGTGCTGAACGTCAACGGCGGAGCCCGGAAAACCCGCTGAGCTGAGGACTACGCCTCGGCCCCCGGGATCGGGCCGAAGGACCCGGTCCCGGGCGGCCCCGGCCCGTTCGGCGGACGCGCCGTAGCATGGGCGGCACTTCACGATGCACATTCGCAGCCAAGAGGAACCGCCATGCGTATCGTCATACCTCTGTTCGACCGGTTCACCGCTCTGGACGCTGTCGGCGCCTATGAAGTGCTGAAATTCCTGCCGGAAGCCGAAATCGTGTTCGCCGCCACCAAGCCGGGGCCGATCCGGGACGTCCCGACGTCGCTGGCCCTCACCGCCGACGCGGCGTTCGACGACATCGACGCATGCGATGTGCTGCTCGTTCCCGGAGGTCCGGGCGCGCGACGCCTGTTGGACGACGACGCGCTTCTTGGCTGGATCCGTCGAATGCACGGAGGAACGACGTGGACGACCTCGGTGTGCACCGGATCGCTGCTGTTGGGAGCCGCCGGGCTGCTCGCCGGCCTCTCGGCGACGACCCATTGGGGCGCGGTGGACGTGCTGGAGTCCTTCGGAGCCACCTACACCGCCGAGCGCGTGGTGTTCCAAGGGAAGATCGTCACAGCCGCCGGGGTTTCGTCCGGGATCGACATGGCGCTCGCGCTCGCATCGCGCATCGCCGATCAGACCACGGCTGAGGCGATCCAGCTCGCCATCGAATACGACCCGCAACCACCGTTCGACGCGGGATCTCCTGCCAAGGCGCCGCAGGCCGCCAAGGACCTTCTTGCCAGAGGGATCTGACCCGGCGGCCTCCGTCCTCCTCGCCGTTCAAGGGTCCAGTTCCGTCAGTCACGAGACGGCCCTGATCCGGGCGAGCGGGGCTTGACGATCCATACGCCGGCGCCGTACATCGCCAGGCCGAGCAGGATGAAGGCCGCGGCGACCGGAAAGCGCAGGCCGGGCGGCATGTACGTGGCCAGGAACCAGCTGTGGCGCAGCATGTCGTTGGCCACGAAGACGGCGGCCAGGATGCCCTGCGGGATCAGCGGGATGGCGCCGAAGCCGAGGCACCACGAGGCGATCGTCTTCTGGGTCTTGGACAGCTGGTCGAAGCGGAACTTCATCGTCGTGTGCGGTTTGCGGCCGGTCCGCATGACATGGAGCAGTTCGGGGCCGTGTGCGCGCAGCCGCCGTTCGGCCAGCAGGCCGAAGCCCCAACAGCACAACGCCCCGGTCAGGGCGCCGGTGGCCACGCCGGCCCAGCCGTACCAGACGGCGGCCAGGGCGGCCGGCGCGCCGGTGAGGATCACCAGGGCGAGCATCAGGTAGGCGAGCCCGGTCAGGCCGCCGTCGTCCTCGCTGGTACGCAGCGGGTTGCCCGCGCGGCGGTGCGGGTCGGTGCCGGGCACCAGCGCGTACGCCGAGATCAGCGGCACCAGCCCGGCCGCGCCGCCGAGCAGGGCGGGGAGCAGTGCCAGAATCAGCGGCCAAGGGCCGCCGGTGAGCGCGGTGAGCGCCACGGTGAGCACGATCGCCACCGGCGCGTGCACCGACAGCCAGGCCAGTTGCCTGCCACGTACGTCGCTCGCGCCAGGGGTCATGAGCGTCAGCCACAACGCCGTACCGTCTGTGCCGTACAGGTTGGCCGCCATGGCGGCCGCCATCACGATGAAGATGGGGCCGGCGTAGGGAAGCATGCCGTCCCAGCCGAGGATGAGCGGGCTGGCGGCGAAGCACAGGCCGTACGACAGGGCGAAGGTGAACTGGTGGTTGCGTACCAGGTCGCGCGACCAGGTACGCAGCTCCTTGGCGACGACCGCGCCGGTCGCGGTGCCCGCCGTGATCGGGCGTCTGCCGCGCGCCGAGGCCCGGGCCGCGCCCACGCGCCGGGTGAGCAGCGCCGCCCACACGGCCAGGAGCAGCAGCACCAGGACGGCCAGCGCGGCCAGCGCCCACCAGCGGCCCCGGACGGCGAGCAGGCCCCACCCCGAGGGCAGGTACCACACCGCGGCGGGCACGCCCGTCTGGCCGAAGGCCCAGAAGAAGATCCAGATCTGCCCGAGCGCCGCCAGGACGGCGCCGTTGAGCAGGCCGGAGACGATCGCGCCCAGCCGGGTACGCAGCGCCAGCCCGACCACCGCCACGGAGACCTTCGACAGCAGGACGAACACGGCCAGCTGCAGCACCATCGCGGGCACGGCCACCAGGGCGTTCGCGACGCCGAGCCGGACACCGGCAACCAGGAGGCCGAGCAGGGCGCCCAGGCTGACCAGCGGCGCGACGCCGACGAACGCCGCCGCCAGCAGCCCGGCCGCCAGGCGGCGCGGTGGCAGGCCGAGCAGCGAGAAGTACTCCGGACGCAGCGTCTCGTCGCCGCCGCCCATGAAGAGGGGGCCGAGCAACCAGCCGAGCAGCCAGACCGCGTATCCGGCGGCCAGCAGGTCGGGGTCGACGAAGGCCAGGTAGACGGTTCCGAGCGCGGACAGCACACCGAGCGCGGCACCCGTGCCCGCCGTGTGCGCCCGCCGGCCGTGGAAGGCGTGGCGCAGCACGGCGAGCTTCATCCGGGCCATGGTCAGGGCGACGACAGCCACGACAGCTCCTTGACTCCGCTGACCTGATCGCTGACGAGACCGACGAAGGCGTCCTCCAAGGAGCGTCCGCCCCGTACCTCATCCAGCGTGCCGGTCGCGGCCACCCGGCCCTTGTCCACCACCGCGACGTGATCGCACAGTTGCTCCACCAGCGCCATCACGTGACTGGACAGCACGATCGAGCCGCCACCGGCCACGAAGCCGCGCAGGATCGTCTTGATCGTCGCGGCCGACACCGGATCGACCGCCTCGAACGGCTCGTCCAGCACCAGCAGCCGTGGCGCGTGCAGCAGCGCGGTGGCCAGCCCGATCTTCTTGCGCATGCCGGTCGAATACTCGATGACCAGCGTCTTGTCCGCGCCGTCCAGCTCCAGCACGGCCAGCAGTTCCTCGGCTCGCCGGGCCACCACGTCTTTGGCCAGGCCGCGCAGCAGGCCCAGGTAGGTGAGCACCTCGCGCCCGGTCAGCCGCTCGGGCATGGCCAGCCCGTCGGGGAGCACACCGACCAGGGCCTTGGCCCGCTCCGGCGCCGACCACACGTCATGGCCGAAGATCTCGGCGTGGCCCGCGTCCGGCCGCAACAGTCCCACGGCCATCGACAACGAGGTGGTTTTGCCCGCCCCGTTGGGGCCGACCAGGCCGAAGAACGATCCGCGCGGCACTTCCAGATCGACGTGGTCGACCGCGAGTTTGTGATCGAACGTTTTGGTCAGGCCGGCGAGGCGCAGTGCGGGAGCGTGGGTTGATGCGCTCAAGGGCTTCCCTGTCGAATCTCAGTGAGCGGATGATCCGTCACGAGCATCAGAACAGCACGGATCGTGCCAACGGCGGACGTGATCAATCTGATCCCGTATCGTCACACTTGTCAATACGGCACGTGCCGTGTCGGTAGGGTGACGCCATGACCACCGGCCACTCCGAGCGCGCGCGTACTCGAAGCCCTCTTCACCGGGATGAGCCCGAGACACTGAGGCGGACATCCACCCCGGCACCGTGGCCCGGCACCATGGCCCGGCACCGCGGCCTGAACCACGGAATCTCGGGCGGACGCTGAGTCGCCGCGGCCGTCAAGAAGATCCTTCCCGGGCCCGGCGCGACGGCGAGCAGGCACTTCCGGGTCGGCCGCATCTCCAAGGCATTCACCGTCGTGGTCCCGGGAACACTGGTTTTGTCGTACCCGCCTGCCATGATCACCCACTGTCGAAGACAGCTCGACCGGGCCAGATGGGAGCGACAAGCAATGACCAGTGACGATGTCCGGGAGCGTGCCGTCCAGCCGGAGGATCTCAGCCGGTTCATCGTGGAACGGCTCAACGCGGGCGACGTTGAAGGGCTGGTGGCGCTGTACGAACCGGACGCGGTGCTGGCGTTGCCGAACGGTCAGGTCGCCACGGGCCGCGAGGAGATCCGCCAGGCGTACAGGCATCTGGTCGCCGACAAGCCCACCTTCACCCCTGGACAGCAGCTGCCCACGCTGCGTAACGGCGACCTGGCGCTCACCTCGGTGCGGCTGCCTGACGGCGGTGCCACCGTCGAGGTGGCCCGTCGCCAGGATGACGGCACGTGGCTGTGGGTGATCGACCAGCCCAGCCTTCTGGGATAGGCCGGAGCCGCCCGCTCCTCCAAGGCCGCGACCGGCGCGGCGACCGTGTCCCGGCCCGCATGCCACGTCAGGCGGGCAGCAACCGGAGCAGCGAGTCACGCAGCCAGGTGCGCCTGGTGGCCATGAACCGGTGCAGGTTGCGGGAGCCGAAGGCGACCCGTTGGGCGCTGCGGCGACGTTCGGCGTCGTAGGCCCGCAGGGCCGACCCCAGGCGGGTCACACCGTACGCGGCGATCGCCCGAGTGAGGGCTTCCGCGTCGAGGATCGCGGTGCACGCTCCCTGGCCGAGGTTGGGCGTCATGGCGTGGGCGGCGTCGCCGACGAGCGCGACCTTCTCCTGGTCGACGAACGTGGGCAGCGCGGGGTAGAGGTGCCGCATCTCGTACCGGATCCAGGTGGACGGGTCGGTCTCGGCGAGGATCCTCGGGATGGGTTCGTGCCAGCCGGTGAAATACCCGCGCAACTCGTCGGCGGTAGCCGCCTCGGGCACAGCGGCGTACCAGTTGGTGCGTCCCGGCTCGACCGGGGTCATCCCGAAGAACCGCCCCTCCCCCCACGTCTCTCCGTGGACGTGGGTCTCGATGTCGGCGATGCCGATCCAGGCGACGGTCCCGATACCTCGCGGCGCGCTGCCCGCGCCGAACCGGGCGGCGCGCACGACGCTGCGGATCCCGTCGGCACCGACCACCAGGTCGTGCTCGGCGGCCAGCGCCTCGACATCGGTGACCTGCCGCCCGAACGTCACCGTCACGTCGCCGAGGGCGTCCAGCTCGGCGAGCAGGATGTCCAGCAGGTACGGCCGGGAGATCAGCATTTCGGGGCGACCGGCCTTCCGCTCGATCCGTTCCAGCGGCAGCGCGGCCAGCGCCTTCCCCTCCGGCGTGCGGATCCGCGCCGTACGGTACGGCACCGCCCGAGCGAGGAACTTCTCCCCCACTCCCAGCCGGTCCAGCGCCGCCTGCGCGGTGGGATGGATGCCGAATGCGGTGCCGTACCGCTCCACCTCGGTGCGCCGTTCAAGGATCGACACCTGCCAGCCGGCACGGCGCAGCCCGATCGCCGTCGCCAGCCCGCCGACTCCCGCCCCGACGACCAACGCTGATCCAGCCATGGTCTCCCCTCCAGCTCCCGCGACCACCACACATGTGGTACCCCACTTGTGGTACCACAGGCGGGGTATCATTGGCAAAGCCATGAGTAGACCGGAGGGCTGGCGATGAAGCGGGACCGACGCGACCTGTTGCGCGACGCGGCCATCACGGTGCTGGCCGAGGCCGGCGGCCGCGGTCTCACGCACCGCGCTGTCGACGCCGCCGCCGGCGCGCCGCTCGGCACCACCAAGAACTACTTCCCGACCAGGGACGCCCTGCTCCAGGCCGTGGCCGAGCGCTGTGTGGAGCATTACAACGATGTCGCGGGACCGCTGCCCACCAACCGGGAGGAACTGGTGGCCATGCTGCGCGGGTTGGTGGAGAACGTCGCGGGTCCGGGCCGTCCCCGCCTCCTGGCCTACCTCGAACTGCAGGCCGAGGCGGCTCGCAAGCCGTGGCTGGCGGACATCCTCGACCTAATCGCGGCCTCCGACTTCGCCAGATTCGCGGCCGCGCAGGCGGCCGCCGGGCTCCCCGTCTCAGCACAACGAGCCGCCACCATCACCCTCGCCATGCAAGCCGCCATCCCGCACCTGCTGGCCGACGGGCCCGGCACCCTGGCCGCCTCCGGACTCGACGACCCCGACACCTTTGTTCGCGGCCTTCTGGAGGCGGTGTATCCGGAGAATTAGCCCTCGGCGGCGAATCCGCGGTCACCACCCAACAGGGCCGAGGCGATCGATGAAGATCCCGGTCGGTCCGTCGGCGTCGATCATCGCGAGTTTGACGATCGGGTCGGTGCCCTCGGTGACCGTCAGCTGGCCGGTGTGATTGTTCATGTCGGTGGCGGTGAACTTGCGGTTGGCGACCTCTCCGGGAGTGACCATGTTGAATTTGATCTCCGGCAGCGCCTGGGCGTACCGAACGGTGATCATGTTCAGCGCCGCTTTCGACGAGCTGTAGGCGAGCTCGTGCATTTTCGCGACAGGCTGCTCCGGATCGGTCACGACCGCGAAGGAACCGCCACCGCTGGACACCATCACCACCCGCGGATTGTCCGCCGCCCGCAGCAGGGGAAAGAACGCGTGCGTGACCCTGATCGGTCCGTACACGTTGGTGTCGTAGACGGAGTGAATTTCGTCGGCCGTCGCGTCCGCGGGCGTGATGACCCTTCCTGGCGCACCGGCGTTGTTGATCAGCACATCCAGCCGGTCGGTGTGCTCCCGGACGAGCCGTACGGCGTCGGCCACCGACTCGTCCGAGGTCACGTCCAGCGGGACCATGACCACGTTCGCGCCGCCGTCGGTCAGCTTGTCGGCGGCCGCCCGTCCTCGGCCTTCATCACGCGAGCCGAGAAAGATCGTCCAACCCAGTTCCCCGAGCCGCCGGGCCGCCTCAAAACCGAGTCCCTTGTTGCCTCCGGTGATCAGCACCGAGGTCTGTTCCGAGTTTGTCATGCCCTCTAAGACGATCTGCCTCGTTCGGCTGTGACACCGGCGCGAGCGGAGCCTGGCGGGGAGCTGCGCTAGCCTGCCTGGCGTCAGGGCTTCAAGGATGGGCTGGGATGACGCGAGAGACGGAATTCGAGGAACTACGGCCGCTGCTGTTCTCGATCTCCTACCGCATCCTGGGCAGCGTGACCGAGGCCGAGGACGCCGTCCAGGAGACCTGGCTCCGCTTCCAGGCCTCCCCCACCCAGCCCCGGTCGCTCAAGGCCTTCCTCTCGACGACAGTCACCAGGATCTCGATCGACGTGCTGGGTTCCGCCCGGGTTCGCCGGGAAGCGTACGTCGGGCCATGGTTCCCCGAACCGCTTCTCGCCGACCCCTACCAGGACCCGGAACGCTCCGTGGAGTTGGCCGATTCGGTGTCGATGGCGGCACTACTGCTGCTGGAGCGGCTCAGCCCGCTCGAACGCGCCGTCTTCGTGCTCCGGGAGGTGTTCGACTTCGGCTTTCCCGAGGTCGCGTCGGCGGTGGGGCGCTCGGAGGCAGCGTGCCGGCAGCTCGCGTCACGGGCCCGCCGCCACATGCAGGATGGCCGGCCCCGCTTCGAGGCGGACCGCAAGCAGCGGGATGATCTGGCGGCACGCTTCTTCGCCGCCCTCCGCGAAGGCGACGTCGCCGGCCTGCGGGAGCTGCTCGCCGCCGACGTGTCGCTGGCCGGTGACGGCGGTGGCAAGGCCCCGCAGCTGGCCAGGGTCATCGTCGGCGCCGCTGCCGTGGCTCGGCTGCTTGCCTCCGCTTTCCGCCGGGTTGCCCAGATCGGCGCGACGTTCGAGCCGCGGGAGGTCAACGGCCAGGCGGGCGCGATCTTCCGCGACCGGGACGGCAAGGTGCTCCACACCCTGGCACTCGATGTGCTCGACGGGCAGGTCCAGACGATCCGCTCGGTGATCAACCCCGACAAGCTCGGGCACCTGGGCCCGGTGGCGGACGCCTGGGCCATCGATCGCGAAGTGAGACAGGCACGCCGGCCCACGAAATAACCGCGACAGCCGGGGCCACAGGAGGTCCTTCGGTCCGGTGGGCCTGGGAGGTGCTCAGGCGGCGGCGGGCCTGGTGGCGGGCTGAGCCTTGAAGGAGAAGGCCTCCATGAGGGCCTTGTGCTTGGTGTTCTGGAAGGCGGCGACCTTCCATTCGCCGTTCGCCTGGCGAACCAGGGTGTAGGTCTGGATCTTGTGGAGCTTGCCGGCCTTGCCCTTGTGGACGTCGCCGCGGGTGATGACCAGGGCGGTGCCGGGGCCGGTGAAGCGGATGCTGATGATCTCGCTGGCGAGCTGGGTGCCCTTGAGGAAGCTGTCGAACAGGGCCTGATGGGCGGTGCCGATCTCGGTGCCGCCGATGTAGAGGGTGCCGACGTAGGTGATGTAGGTGGCGTCGTCGGTGAACTCGGCGCCGTAGGCGGCTCCGTCCCCGGCCTTCCAGGCGGCGGTGAGGCGGTCCAGCACGGCGGTGACGGCGGCGGTGTCGGCGGTGTCGGCGGTGTGAGCGGTGGTGGAGATGTTCATGGCGCGCACCCTCTCATGGTAGCTTCGTTTGAGCATTTACTGCGTTGAAGATTTCTCTTCGCTAAGGAAGAGATTAGAGAAGAGGGGAAGACATGTCAACGCCCGAGAACGCGGGAGTGGCGTACCGGCGCTACCTCAGCGCCCTGATGCTGCACGGGCACGCCGGAGCCAAGGCCGTCGGCCTGGGCGCGACCGACCTGTACGCGTTGAACATCCTGGGACTGGGCGGCTCGATGACCCCCGGCGAGCTCGGCCGCCGCACCGGCCTGACCACCGGGCCCACCACCCGGCTGATCGACCGCCTGGAGCAGGCGGGTTACGTGCGCCGCGTCCCCGATCCGGACGACCGTCGCAAGATCATCGTCGAGCTTGTCGCCCGGCCCACCGGCCTCGACGAGGTCCTGGCCCCGGCCCGCCAGAAGATCGGCGCCATCGTCCAGGGCTACTCGCCCGAGCAACAGGCCGTCCTCTTCGACTACTTCGCCCGCGCCGCCGACGCCTATCTGGAAGCCACCACCGAACTCCACGACAAGCGGGCCCTCTGACAGGAGCAGTACCGAAGAGGAGGCGCCCACCCGGCGGTCCCGCCCTGTTGATCACGCGGGTACTCGCGGACGTGGACCGGACGTCTCCACGGTTCCGGGCTGTGGAATCCCGGCGGCCCGGCCGGGAACGGCTTCCGAGATCTCCATCTCGGAAGCCGACGTGGAATCGGGGACGCCGGGGCGGCGATTCCGGCGCCCGCTCCTACGGGACGGGGCACACCGGGGCAGCCGAACGGCAAGCGATAAGCGCTCTTTTCATCCGTAGATTAAACGTCCGCCCTATGTGTCCCGGGCGAGGACGATTTCCGGAGAAAGAACGGTCCGGCCGAATGTTTTTCCCGCACCCGCCGGGAGTCCTCATATTTCCGCCACGGAGATGACCGCCGCAATCGGGGCGGGATTTCACGCGCTCAGCGGTGGTTCGACCGGCCCGGCCCCATGATTCCCGTAACTTCTCATCACGCTCTGCGAGCGAGAAACCAAACCGACAAAGGCAGCGCCGCCTACGCCCCTCTTTTGCCGGGTAGGGCGGCGCACTCCGCCGTCATCCGACCGGCGGGCCAGGCTATTCGACGCACTTCGCGCCGGCCGCCTCGGCCTCCTTGTTCTCCTCGCCAAGGCCCTTGATGTCGTCCACCGACGCGACGGAGCCGTCGAGGTAGCCCTGGACACTGCCCTGGTCACCGTACTTGATCACCGCATCCGCGAGGCAGGCCAGCGTCTTCTCAGGGACGTCCTTGAGATCCGGGTCACTCGCCTTGATCTTCGCGACGAGTGCGGCCTTGTCGATGCCGCCCCCACCGCCGTCTCCGCCACAGGCGGAGAGGCCGAGGGCGAGCGTCATCGCCGCAAGGCCCAGCACGGACGAGCGGAGAACGTCTGTCATGCGCATAGCAAAACCTTTCATAGGAGGTAGGACCATTCGGTGGACCGATACGAATAATTCGAGAGCGGAATGACGTATGCCACATCCGCAAACATCGCTTCGGAACCGCGAGTACGGTCGACAAATCGCGGGGCTCCCGGACATATGCGCGGTCCAGCACGCGATGTTTCCGCTGGGGCGGTACGAACGGTGGATAGCGTAGCGGACCCGGATGCGGCGAAATGCCAGACTAGATGTACCCAAGTGTCAATGAGTGTCCGGTATATCTCCTATGCGGCGATTTACCGAGAGTAATTAATAATGGTCACCGGCACGGAGGGGGTGGTGATACGTCAGGCAAATCGTCCGAAATATCCTGGCGATAACCCAGGCTCCAACAAAGTGGAAGTTTGTCCGATTTGGCGCGCGCGTTGTCGCGCCGACGTCGCCCGGGTACCTGCGGCGACGTTCCAGCGCGGCGTTCCCTGGGGCCGGTACGGGATGGAGAGTGACCGACCCGGCCAAGATTCCGGCCCGGGGTGCCGCGAGCCGGAGAGCCGGCAACGGCGTCCGGCCTACTTGAGGCCCTCCGGCAGCAGGACACGGAGCGTGGCGTGGACGGCGTCCAGGTCCACCGCCTCGGGGGCGACCCGCCATTGGGCGTGGACACCGATGAGTGCACCCACCAGCACTACCGCGAAGGCCTCCGGGACGGTGCCCGCAGGCAACGCCTCCTCCGATATCCGGGCCTGCACCGCCTCCCGGAGCGCCGCATGGAGCCGCGCGTAGTGCTCGCGGATCGGCGAGTCACCCTCCACCGCCTCGGCGAGCAGGGTGATGAACAAGCGCGTGACCGGTAGGCGGATGAAGCCCATGACCTGGTCCAGCGGATCGCTGGAGCGTTCCTCCGCAGGCGAGGCGGACATGGTCAGCACGACCTGGATCTGGTCGTCGATCACCGCTTCCAGCAGGCCCAGTTTGTTGCCGAAGTGCCACGGGATGGAGCCACGGCTGATGCCGGCCTTGTCGGCGATGTCGATGAAGCTCGTCTGCCGGTATCCCTTCTCGGCGAAGAGCTCGGCGGCGGCTGTCACCAGCAGTCGGCGGCTCTCCTCGGTCCTCTGGATACGTCGCGTGGCCATGCGACCCATCAAACCAGGTGTGCCCAATAACAGAGCAAATGCTGATTGATATAGCCTATGTCGCCCAACATAGAACAGTTGAGGAGGTTCTCCATGCGTTGGGTGACCTACGCGACGAACACCGGCGACCGCGTCGGAGTGATCGGAGAGGACCGGATCCATCCCGTCGCGCCGGGCGTCAGCTTGCTCGATCTCATCGGCCGTGGCGCGGAAGAGCTGCGTACGACGGGAGAGGCGGCGTTGGCGTCGTCGGCGCGGACGGTCCCGCTGGCCGAGGCCAGGCTGCGCCCGCCGATCCCGCGTCCGCCCTCGATCCGCGACTGCCTGTGCTTCCTGGATCACATGCGCAACTGCCAGCAGGCCGCCGGTCAGCCGCGCACGCTCAAGGACGCCTGGTACCGGATCCCGGCCTTCTACTTCGCCTGCCCCTCGACGATCGCCGGCCCGTACGACGATGTGACGATCTCGCCGGGCAGCGCCTGGTTCGACTTCGAACTGGAGATCGCCGCGGTCATCGGCCCGGGCGGCCGGGACCTCACGCCGGAACAGGCCGAGGAACGCATCATCGGCTACACCATCTACAACGACTGGTCGGCGCGGGACCTGCAGCTGCGCGAGACGCCGCTGGCGATCGGCCAGGCCAAGGGCAAGGACGGCGCGACCACGTTCGGCCCGTTCCTGGTCACCCCGGACGAGCTGGAGCCCCACCGCCGCGACGGCAGGCTCGCCCTGCGGGTCGAGGCCGCCGTCAACGGCGAAATCATCGGCTCAGGCTCTACCAAAACCATGGACTGGAGCTTCGGCGAGGTCATCTCCTACGCCTCGCGGGGCGTGGACCTGATGCCCGGCGACGTGTTCGGCTCGGGCACGGTGCCCGGCTGCTGCCTCATCGAGCACCTGTCCCTCGCCGATCCGTCCGCGTTCCCCGGCTGGTTGCGGGACGGCGACGTCGTCGAACTGACGGTCGAGGGGCTGGGCCGCACCCGCCAGACCGTCCGCGCGTCCGCCGCGCCGTACCCGCTGACGCCCCGGCACAACCCCGACCGGCGGCCGCCACGCCCGCGCGTCAACAGCGCCCCGTCGAAGCTGCCCTACACGCGCGGCCTGCACGAGATCGGCTCGGGCGTGTGGGCCTGGCTGCTGCCCGACGGCGGGTACGGCTTGAGCAACGCCGGACTCGTCACGGGCGAGGGCGCCTCCCTCCTGGTGGACACCCTGTTCGACCTGCCACTGACCGCCGAGATGCTCGACGCCATGCGCGAGATCACCGATCGGCACCCGCTCACCCACGCCGCGATCACCCACTCCAACGGCGACCACACGCACGGCAACCAGCTGCTGGGCGAGCACGTCACGATCATCTCTGCGGAGGCCACCTGCGCGGAGATGCGGCATGAGATGCCTCCTGAGATGCTGACCGCCACCCAGGTCATGGACATCGGCCTGGCGACCTCCTACTTCCGCGAACGCTTCGACGCCTTCGATTTCAGCGGCATCCGCCTGCGGCTGCCCAGCCTGACCTACGACAGGGAGCTCACCCTGGACGTCGGCGGACGCGAGGTGCGCCTGATGAACCTCGGCCCCGCCCACACCAGCGCCGACACGGTCGTGCATGTGCCGGACGCGGGTGTGCTCTTCGCGGGCGATCTGCTGTTCATCGGCTGCACCCCGATCGTGTGGAGCGGCCCGATCGCCAACTGGATCGCCGCCTGCGACGCGATGATCGCCACCGGCGCCCACACGATCGTCCCCGGCCACGGCCCGATCACCGACCCCGACGGGATCCGCGCGGTGCGCGGCTACCTCACCCACGTGGTCGAGCAGGCGGACGCCGCCCACGCCCGCGGCCTGTCCTTCCCCGAGGCGATCAGGACGGTGGATCTGGATGAGTACGGCACCTGGCTGGACGCCGAACGGATCGTGGTCAACCTGCACCGGCGCTACCGCGAACTCGACCCCGCCACCACACCTCATCTGGACCAGATGACGCTGATGGCCATGATGGCCGAGAAGGCGCTCGCGTGAGACTGCCGAAGACCGCGCACACCTCCCGCCCGTGGCGCGTCCACGAATTCACGAGTGACTTCGCGATCGAGGATGTGTGGTCGTTCCGCACACCCGGAGCCGGGCCTGACGACTTCCCCGCGATGCTCGCGGCGATGCGAGCCGCCGACGGGCTCGCGCAGCAACCCTGGCCGGCGCGGTTCCTGTTCGCCCTCCGGTGGAAGATCGGCGCCCTCCTCGGGTGGGACAGGCCGTCAGCGGGCATCGGCGCGCGGGTCACCTCGCTCCGCGACCGCCTACCCGGCGACGTCCGGGACGCTCCCCGCGGACCGGACAGCAAGGCCATGCCCCTCAAAGCGGTCTACGAGCTCGACACGGAGTCCGTTCGCGAGCTGGCGAACACGACCGTGCACACCCTGATGCATCTCGGCTGGGTTCAAGGCGCGAACGGCGACTACGAGCTGCGGATGGCCGTCCTCGTCAAGCCCAACGGGCTGTTCGGCCGGCTCTACCTGGCCGCCATCGCGCCTTTCCGGTACCTCATCGTCTACCCGGCCCTGACCCGGCGATGGGAGCGAGCCTGGCTCGTCCGCGACCACGACCACGTGGAGGCCGAGCACGACGAAGGGACGTCACTGTGAACGCCAGAAAGCGGATGCTCCGCTGGGCGAGCGGGATCATGCTCGTGCTGGGAGCGGGGCACCTGTCCTTGGTGGCGCTAATCGCCTGGAAGGACATCACCGGCTGGGTTGACCGGGGGATGTGGGCGGCCGTCCCGCTCCTGCCCACGGAGGGCGCCGTGCAGACGGTGGAGTCCCTTCAAAACAAGTTCGCCTTCTGGGCCGCGCCGGGAAGCTTCGCCGTGCCGTTGATTCTCCTGGGTTGCCTGACATGGCACCTCGCCGGCCGCGGGGTGGCGGTGCCCGCCGGAATCGGCTGGGGCCTCGCGGCATGGTGTGTGCTGGGCGGCGTCCTTCTTGTGCCGTCCCCGTTCTTCGCCGGGGCGATCTCCGGGGCACTCATCATCTTGGCAGCGCGGCACGAAGACCGGACGGAAGCGGCCCGAGAGCAGGAGATGGACCTGGCGTAATTCGCACCCGCCGGTGGCGGCGGAAAGTACGGCGGTAAAATGACCTCCGCAAGCCGGGCCGGAACGCCGGTCTAGTGCAGTCGGGTCGGCAAACGGGACATGTATATGCCCGTTGTATTTCCCGGCCTTCTGCTCTTCGGATTGCGACCGCCGGTGGGCTCAGCGCTGATCGGGCTCTTTATTGTTGCAGTCATGGCCGGTCCGGACGTGGCCGGAATCGACTCCAGAGCGAGTCGCCACCTCGCCCGGACCGAGTCGACGGTGAGCATTCCTGATAGAGGAGGTCTTAGAGGTGACAAATAACCGCACGCCTCGCGGCAAAGGCTCCGAAGTACACGGGATCTTCGAAAAGATCGCCGGGTACTACGATCGGATGAATTTCGTCATGACGCTCGGCCGCCATGAACGATGGTGCCGCGAGGTGGCCGCACGTGTCGCACCGGCGGCGGGCGGACAGCTCATGGACTTGGCCACCGGGACAGGTGTGATCGCCTTGGAGGCGGCACGGAGGTACCCTGCCGCCACCGTGACGGGCGTCGACTTCTCGGAAGAGATGCTGAATCGCGCAAAGGCCAAGCCCGGGGCCGACGCGGTTCGATGGCGGCACGCGGACGCGGCCAGCCTGCCGTTCGAGAACGAGTCTTTCGACGGGATCACCGAGGGCTATCTTCTCAGGAACGTCGAAGACCTGGACGGAGTGCTCCGCGAGCAATACCGAGTTCTTAAGCCCGGCGGCCGGATTGTGATCCTCGAAACGTGCCCCCCGAGCGGCCCGGTGAAGCCGGTCGTGGATTGGGGAGTTCGCGTATTTGTTCCGCTGCTGGGACAGGTTGTGGCCCGCGACCGGTCGTCCTACAGCTATCTTGAATCCAGCACGCTCGCCTTCAAATCACCGCAACATATCGCCAGAATTCTGAGTGGACTCGGTTTCAAGAACATCGGGTGGCGCAAGAAGTTCTTCGGTACGAACGTCATACTGTGGGCCACCAAGCCGAGATGACGGTGCTGGCCCGCCTGACCAAAACGGGGCCGCTTTCCTTCCCCACGCGACCGTAGGGCACCGCACCTGTACGGCATTCCCCGGAGGGAGGGAGCGGCATCCCCCTTACGGGGGAGCACGCCGAACCGCCGCCGAGAAAGGCTGGCGACCATGGACATCACATCCACGGTCTCCCCATCTGCAGTGGCCACGCCCCCGAGCCGGCTCACCATCTGGGCCGGCCGGAGCCTGATCTTCATCGCCCTGGCGCACACCGCCGTGTTCGCCCCCTTCGTACCCTGGTCCAGCTGGCTCGCCGGGGACCTCCGCAACGGTGCCGCGGACGATGAGTCGTTGGCACTGTTCTGGGCGCTTCCCGGTGGATTCGTCGTGGTGCTGGCGCTGCTAGGGATACTCCTGGCGCGGGTGGGACGGCAGGGACAACACGTTCCCGGGTATTTCGGCTGGGCGATCCTCGCCTGGGGCGCGCTGGGCGTAGGACTGATCGGAATGAGCGGTTTCATTTCCGCGATCATCCCTGCCGGGCTGCTCATCGCGGCGAACATCACCGCCAAGCGCAAGAGCCGATATCCGGTGAACCGCCTGCTGGCGCGGCACACCGCAGGCGACCGGAGGCCAACGCATCCCATGGACCGAGGTGCCTGGTGGCCGCGCCCCACGCTCAACGATTGCGCAGGATGACCTTCCCGACCGTACGTCGGGCCGCCAGGTCCGCCAGGGCAAGACCGGCCTGCGCGAGCTCGTACTCTCCGCCGGTCAGCGGACGCAGCCGACCGGCGGCGGCGAGCTCGATCAGTTCCGCCAGCGGTGCGTCGGCGGCGCTCCCGGGCAGGTTCAGGTGGGCGCCGAGCCAGTAGCCGCCGATCGCGATGTTGCGCTCGCTGAACAGGCCGGGATCGACCGGCTTCGGATCGACGCCGCCCGAGGTCCCGTAAGCGATCAGGCGGCCGAACGGAGCGAGCGCGTAGGGCGCGGCGTCGAACACCGCCCCGCCCACGGCGTCCAGGACGATATCCACCTGAGAGCCCCCGTTGGCCTCGATCACCCGCTCGGCGTAACCGTCCGCGGCGCCGTCGACCGCCGCATCCGCACCGAGGCCCAGCACCACCTCACGCTTCTCTTCGGTGGACGCCGTACCGATCACCCGCCCGGCTCCGAACTCCTTCGCCAGCTGCACCGCCAGGTGGCCCACCCCACCGGCCGCGGCGTTGACCACGACGGTCTCACCGGATGCGATCCGCGCCGCCGTACGCAGGAGATGCCACGCGGTCATGCCTTGGACCAGCAGCGCCAGCGCGGCGCCGGCGGGCAGCTCCTCCGGGATCTCCACCATCTCCTTCGCCAGCGCTTTCGTCGCGAAGGCGCGGCCCGCGAAGGCGAGCACCCGGCGACCGTCCGCGGTGCGGCCCACCACCTCGCTGCCCGGCACGAACGGGAGCTTGGGCGGCAGGTACGAACCGTCGAGCCGCTTGAGGTCGGCGAAATTGAGCCCGGCGGCCTCGACATCCACCAGGGTCTCGCCGGGGCCCGGCACCGGGTCGGGCACTTCGGCCAGGGTCAGCACCTCGGGACCGCCAAGCCGTTCGGCATGCATCACTCTCATGCACGCCACGCTAGGACCGGCGCCGAAGGCCGGCGAGCGGGTGGCGTTT
The DNA here is from genome assembly GCF_050947145.1 of Microtetraspora malaysiensis. Lineage (NCBI taxonomy): Bacteria > Bacillati > Actinomycetota > Actinomycetes > Streptosporangiales > Streptosporangiaceae > Microtetraspora > Microtetraspora malaysiensis. The sequence continues at coordinate 509,653 of NZ_CP191998.1, read as the reverse complement.
CTGCATTGCGCGGAATGTATGAAGGTCCTTCATACGTTGTCGCCGCCGTGAACGATCTGACCGCGGCCGAACTGCGCGTGCTCGTCGCCGTGGACGGTGCGGGCAGCGTGTCGGCGGCAGGGGCTCGGCTGGGGCTCACCCAGTCGGCGGTCTCGCACGCCCTGCGCGCCGCCGAACGGAAGATGGGGGCCGTGCTGTTCCACCGAGGACGCGGCGGCGCCCACGCCACCGCGGCGGGGGAGGTCGCGGTCGGCCATGCCCGGCGCGTCCTGCGGCTCATGGAGGTCATGAAGACCGACACGCGCACCGCCGCCTCCGGCGGGGCCACCGGGACCATCCGGCTGGCCGCCTTCCGCAGCGCCGCCTTCCACCTGCTGCCGAGAGTGCTGGTGCGGTTCGGGCGGCGCCACCCTCAGGTCACCGTCGATGTGCGCATCGTGCCTGACTTGGGCAGAGGCATCGCCGGCGAGGTGGCCGACGGACGGGCCGACGTGGGCGTCGTCTCGCTGCCGGTGTATGTTGACGGGCTGGTCAGCAGGGAGCTGTACGCCGAGCCGTACGTCCTGGCCTATCCGGCGGGGCATCCGGATCCGCGCTCGCTGCCCATGATCGACTGGCATGAGAACTGCTCAGGCGAGACCCGGCGCTGGCTGGCCGGGCAAGAGTGGATTCCGCCTGGCGACATCACGGTCGAGGACGACGGCGTCGTCATGTCGATGGTCGGCCACGGGCTCGGCGCGGCGATCGTGCCACGGCTGTCGACGGTGGGCGCGCCGCCCAAGGTCGCCACAACTGAGCTCGGTGACGGCGCCCCGCTGCGCCGGGTGGGCTACGTGACCACCCGGGAACTGGCAGGGTCGGCGCTGATCGGCGACCTGCTCGGCGAACTGCGTACCCTGCGAGCGCCCACGAGCGGCTGAGGGAGCGCCTCGCGCCGGGTCGAGGAGCAGTGCCTCAGCATCCGCGGGGCGACGGCTCAGCTGGGCGTGGGTGATCCGGCTCCATGTGACAACGGCAGTACCGGAATGCGCAGGGTGAGAGTGCCCGCGGTGGGAAAGCGGAAGGTGACGTCGATCGGGGTCGCGCCAAGCGGCCGGTGGATGCGGATCAGCTCCAGGTGCGGGCGATCATGGCCCTCCTGGAGCGAGAGGGTCCCATGCGGAGGGATCGTCACATGGATGGGCTTTGGGGCGGCGGCCGGGCCTGAGCGGTAGACGACCTCGTCGGCGTGTACGGTGCTGACGCCGTCAAGGGTCTGGGGCCGGTCGCTGTTGTTGACCAGGGTCAGGTACAGGCCCAGGTTGTCGCCGGCTTTCTGCTGGTCCATCGGTGGGGCGAGGATGTGGACGTGGATCAGTCGCATGGGCCCGACCTGCCCGTCGACCAGGGCGTTACGGCTCCGGGCACGATGTTCCCGCTCGGCGGGTTCACGGGCGGTGCAGGCCAGGAGCGTCAGCAGCAGGCAGGCCGCCAGCAGGACGTTCCATGTCGCTGCTCGCGCGATACCGGCTCCTGCTTCCTTTCGTGACATTCTCATAGCGCTCCCGTGGTCGGATGGGTGAAGTCCCGGGGGCTGCACTTACCAGGCTGTTCGGTGAGTGGGTCACCAGAATGCGCCTCGCCCGCCCATCGGGTGGACGAAGTTTGGGAGCGCATTTCCAGCGGGGTTGATTATCAAGGGCCTGGAGCCGATGGCCGCCGCACGTCCCCGGGCGACGCGGAAAATCGGGAGCGACGCCACAGGGAAAGGCTATCAGCGCTGGCCAGGGCCACCCGGGCTGCTCGACGACCGACGCATATTGGAAACCGACGTTTAATCATGGCTTTCCATCAGTCCAATGGTCGCCGCTTTGCGCTCTATGACCAGAGCCGGATTTCCGCCCATCTCCGCGATGCGCTTTCTTGCCATAAGGAGTACGTCACCGCGCGATGCCGGCATGGCCGTCAGCGGCCGGCGAGCTCGGAGAAGATCCCCACCGGTTCAGGCCGGCCGAACGGGCCGACATGGGGTGCCGCGACGCTTCGCACGTCCGTCAAACCCGAACGCGGTCATGAGGCGCGGCGGGCCTGAAACGTCTCGGCGAAAGCCCGTAACGTATTACCGGCGATCCAGTGCTTGCCGGAGGCGAGGGTTGATCGTAACGCCGACCAGCGTGACGTAATGGGGTGCGGAGAATGTCTGAGGACGTGTGCCGTAGCTGCGGCAAGTCGTTGCCGGGCCGGACCGGCAAACCGGGTCGATCGTTGGTGTACTGCTCGGCCGCGTGCCGGCAGAAGGCGCACCGGTCGCGGCAGGCCGCACCGGGAGAGCAGGCGGTGCGGGAGCTGATCGCCGAGGTCCAGCGGCGGGTCCAGCTGCTGGTTCCGCAACCGCCGGAGGTGTTCTACTCCGAGCTGACGACACTGTCGTCCTCGATCGGCAGGTTGCGCCGCATCGCCCGGAGCGCACGTGACGCCGCCCGGATCGCCGTGGTCGAGCGAAGGCCGCGGACGGCCGTTGAAATCGTCACGCCGGAATCGGTGACGAAATCGGCGACCGAATCCGGACCGCGCATCCGGCCGGACGAGGAGCAGGCCGCCGCGGCTCTCTCCGCCGTTCGTTCGGGAAACGATTCGATGTTCGCCCACGTGGTCGAGCCGTACCGGCCGGAGCTGCAGGTGCACTGCTACCGGATGGTCGGCTCCTACGACGACGCCGAGGACCTCGTGCAGGAGACGTTCCTGCGGGCCTGGCGCAAACGCGGCGGCTTCGAGGGGCGTTCCACCGTGCGCGCGTGGCTGTATCGGATCGCCACCAACGCCTGCCTCGACTTTCTGCGGCGGCACACGCGCCGGCCGCGGCACTACGAGGCGCTGCCGGGGATGGAGCATGGCAGCGGGGAGCCTCCCGCGCGTGTCACCTGGCTGCAGCCGTACCCCGACCGGCTCCTGGACGGGGTGGTCTCGGATGAGATCGGGCCGGACGCGGCGGTGGTGTCCAAGGAGACGATCGAGCTGGTGTTCCTGACCGCGATCCAGCATCTGCCGCCCCGCCAGCGTGCGGTACTGATCCTGCGGGACGTGCTCGGCTGGCCGGCCACCGAGACGGCGGAACTGCTGGAGCTCTCCGTCCCGGCGGTGAACAGCGCGCTGCAACGGGCCCGGCCGACGATGCGCAAGCGTCTCCCCGAACGCCGTACGGATTGGGCGGCCTCGGAGACGCTCAGCCGGGAGGAACGCGCGATCGTGCACCGCTACATGGCGGCCGCCGAACAGGCCGACATCAGCGTGATGGCGGAGCTGCTCAGCGAGGACGCGCGGCTGACGATGCCGCCGAACCCGCTGTGGTTCGTGGGCCGTGACGCGATCCTGTCCTTCGTCGCGCCGGCGTTCGATTCCGGCTCGCCTCAGTACCTCGGACGCTGGCGGCACCTGCCGACCCGAGCCAACGGGCAGCCGGCCATGGCCGGCTACGTGCAGCGGCCGGGCACCACGGTCTACCGCGCGCAGAACCTCGACGTGATCCGGATCGCCGACGGGAAGATCGTGGAAATCACCACGTTCGAACCTCACCTGCTCCCCGCGTTCGGCCTGCCGCTGAAGCTTTGAGGTACGCCACAGCGGCCGGCGCGACATCGGACCGATGAGTTCTCCGGACCGGATGCGTCTCAACGTTCGACAATCGCCCGCGGCGAGCACCCGTGACCCGCGGCAGGTAAGAACGGAGAGACACCATGGCCACGGTAATCGCGAACATGTCGATGTCGCTGGACGGCTTCGTCGCCCACCCCTCCAGTGGGGCGGACCGGCTGTTCGGCTGGTACTTCAACGGCGACGTCGCCGTCCCGACGGCCGTCCCGGAGTACACCTTCCAGATGTCCGAGGCGAGCGCGGCTCTGTTGCGCGACGCGACCACCAAGGTCGGCGCGCTGGTCTCCGGCCGCCGAACCTTCGACGACGCGAAGGGCTGGGGCGGCAAGCACCCGATGGGCGCCCCGGTCTTCGTCGTCACTCACACGGTGCCGGACGGCTGGCCGCAGGACGACACGTCCATCATCTTCGTCACGGACGGCGTCGAGAGCGCCGTCGAGAAGGCGAAGGCCGTCGCCGGCGAAAAGATCGTCGCGGTCGCCAGCGCCGACATCACCCAGCAGTGTCTCAACGCGGGCCTGCTGGACGAGGTTCACGTGGACCTGGTGCCCGTGTTCCTCGGTGCAGGCATCCGCTTCTTCGACAACCTCGACGACGTCATCGAACTGGAGGACCCGGTGACCGTCGAAGGGCGCGGCGTGACGCACCTGCGTTACCGGCTCAAGTCCCGCTGAGCGGCCCCGGATGGGAGGTCCTGCCCGCTCACGACTTCGGGCGGGCGGGACCGCCATCGCCTCTTTCCACCCACAGGGACTCGACAGCAGGAGAAACAAGGATGTTGCTGGAGAACAAGAACATCGTCATCTACGGCGCCGGTGGCAAGGTCGGGGGCGCCGTCGCCCTGGCCTTCGCGCTGGAGGGGGCCAAGGTCTTCCTGACCGGGCGCACCCGCGAGCCTCTCGACAGGCTGGCCGCGGAGATCACCGCCTCCGGCGGGTGGGCCCAGGCGGCCGTGGTCGACGCCCTTGACGAGCAGTCGGTCGACGAGCACGCCCGTGCGATGGTGTCCGAGGCAGGAAGCATCGACGTATCGTTCAACCTCATCTCGCGCGGAGACGTCCAAGGGGTTCCGCTGGTCGACATGAAGACGAGTGACTTCACCCGCGCCATCACGACCGGGATAACCGCGAACTTCATCACGGCGCGAACGGCCGCCCGCCACATGATCGAGCGGGGATCCGGAGTGATCCTCGCGCTGGACAGCGGATCCGCCTACGGAAGCCCCATGATGGGCGGCACCGGCCCCGCCGACGCGGCGACCGACACCTTCATCCGCAACCTTGCGGTAGAGGTCGGCCCTCATGGTGTGCGGGCTCTGGGTCTTTGGGCGGCCGGGATCCCGGAAACGCTGTCACCGGAACGGCTCGCCGCGGTCAACAGCACGATGCGCGCGGATGCCGCGTCCTTTCAGGCCGTCCTCGACCGCCTGGACGAGATGAGAATGCTGCGCCGTTCGCCGCGGCTGGTGGAAGTAGCGGCCATGGCCGCGTTCCTGGCGTCGGACCGGTCGGCCGGGATCACGGGCACGTTCGTCAACCTCACCGGGATGTTTCCCAGCTGAACGGTGGCGTCGCCGCCAATCGCCCGCCGCGGTCCCGCCCGGTTCCCCTTCGGCGTGGACGCTGGGCAGCCCCCCAGCGCGTCGGAATTTATTGCTCGAATGCGCAAGTTTGCGACTATTCTTCGGTGAGTGCGACGTTCGCCGACCCGGCGGAACCGAAGGACGGGGGCGGAAGAAGTGGCCTGGGAGACCGCGTCGGCGGAGGTGACGGCGAGCCGCCCGTCTCTCCGCAGGGTTGCGATGTCGCTGATCTCTTTGGCTTTGGCGGCGACGCTCATCGTCTTCCTGCCGCGCATCGCCGGAGTCACGTGGGAGGAGCTCTACGACCGCTTCTCGCAGATCGGCTGGGGCGCGATGGCCGTGCTCACGGGGCTGTGGGTGGCCGGGCTGTGCGCCTACTCGGTTGTGCTCAGCGGCTCCCTGCCCGGGTTGAGCAGGCGCCGGGCGATTCTGATCAACTGTGTCGGCAGCGGTGTCAGCAACGTACTGCCCTTCGGCGGAGCCGTGGGCGTGGCCATGACGTTCACGATGACGGCCAGATGGGGCTTCGGGCGGCGGCCGGTCGTGGTCTCGACCGTGGTGACGGGCGTGTGGAACATGCTCACACGGTTCCTTCTCCCCGCCGTGGGGCTCCTGTGCCTGGTCGGCACGGGGCGGGTGCCGGACAGCCGGCTGGCCGTGGCCGCCGGCACCGGCGGCGCGCTGCTCCTCGGTGTCGTGGCCGCCATGTCGGCCGCCCTCTACCGGGAAGGCGCGGCCGACCTGCTGGGCAGAGGGCTGGATCGGGTCGTCAGACGGCTGCCGATCAAATCCAAGTCCAGCCTGCGGGACGTCCTCCTCGACCTGCGCAGCTCCACCATCGAGATCACCCGTACCAAGTGGCCACAGCTCACGCTCGGCATGATCGGCTACATGGCGCTGCAATGCGTCCTGTTCATCGGCTGCCTGCAGGTGACCGGCGGCAGGATCCCCATCCCCGAAGCGGTCGCCGCCTTCGCGATCAACCGAGTGTTGACCACCGCCGTCATCACGCCCGGAGGCTCGGGGATCAGCGAGTCGGCGACCGCGCTGGCACTGCTCGGCTTCGGCGTGGCACCCGCGGTGGCCGCGGCCGCCGTGCTGCTGTTCTGGTTCTTCGCCCACCTGATCGAGATCCCGGTCGGCTGGCTGGCCTGGACCCTCTGGTCGCTGAACGCGCGGAATGACAAGCGAGCACCGACTTCGCAGCGATCGGAAATACGTCTCTAAAGATTTTCCACCCGGGCTTCTTCGGCGAGCACTTACGGGATTTCGCACGTTTGGCCGGAACGGGAAAGGCTCGGCGCGGTCAAGAACCGGCTGGGTAAACTCACCACTCATGATCACGCGAGGCGAACGGCCCGCCATGCCCCCCTCCGCCGAGCCCGCCGACCCGCCCGTCGCCGGGCGGGCCTCCCTTTCCGCCCGAGCCAGGGGGTTGCGGCTGGTAGTCGCCGGGGTCTGTGTCGCGCTGCTCTGCGTCGGGACCTTCTGGGGGGACGACGACGCCTTCCCCTTCGGGCCGTTCCGGATGTACTCCACCAGCACCCCGCCCAACGGGAACATCCATGTGATGACGCTGCAGGCCCGGATGCCGGACGGCTCATGGCGGGAGGCGCCGCTCGACGCGCCCGTCGTGGGGGTGAACCGGGCCGAAGTGGAAGGCCAGATCCCGCGCTTCCAGGCCGATCCCGCGCTCGTGGGCAAGCTTGTCGAGGCTCACGACCGGCTGCGCCCCGCGGAGCCGCGCTGGACGGGAGCCCGCCTCGTGATGCGCTATCTGAAGCTGCGTGACCGTAGGTTCGTCGGCACCGAAGAGAAGGTGGTGGCCCAATGGCTGCGCTGAACCGCTGGTTCTTCGGGCCGGTTCCCCTCGCGCGGGTGGCGGTCTTCCGGATCGCCGCGTACCTGTTCATCCCGCTCGATCTGCTGGTGCTCCGCCCGCTCGGGTCCCAGCACGCCTCGGCGACCGCCCTGTACAAGCCGCTGATCGTCGCCGAGCTTCTCCATCTGCCCCGGCCGACTCCCTGGTTGATCGTCGCCGTCACCTGGACGCTGATCCCGCTGGCCCTGGCCGCCGCGGCGCTCGCGCCGTCCGGCCGGTGGCAGCGCGTCCTCGGAACCGCGATCTTCCTGCTCTACTTCGAGCAGCTGCTCATCAGTTTCTCGTTCGGGAAGGTCGACCACGACCGCATCGCGTACGTGGTGGCGCTGGCGGTCCTGCCGACGGTGGCGGGGGCCCGGTGGCGGAGCTCCGGCGCGGCCGAATCGGCCGCGTGGGCACTCCGATGCGTGCAGCTCGCGGTTGTGGCGACGTACTTCCTGTCGGCGTTCGCGAAGCTCCGTTTCGGGGGCGTCGAGTGGGTCAACAGCGCGACGCTGGTCCGCGCCGTGATGCGCCGGGGCACCGGGGTCGGCCGGTTGCTGCTCGACTATCCCTGGATGCTCCACTGGGCCCAGTGGGGGATCATGCTCATGGAGCTGGTCTCGCCCGTGGTCCTCTTCCTGCGCGGCCGGTGGCGGTACGCCGCCGTCGGCGTGCTGACCGCGTTCCACCTGATGGTCTTCGCCATGATCTCGATCATGTTCTGGCCGCACGTGCTCTGCCTGCTGTTCGCCTTCCTGCCGACAGAGCGTCTCGTCCGAAACGGCGCCGCGGACGCGGCGGGGTCAGCCGCTCCGGCGCTGGTCGGCGGGCAGGACGCACATCGGGGTGCCGCCGGGGAGCCGATGCCGGTTGTCGGCGATGAGCCGGTACACCCCGTGGGCCAGCCACCGGAAGGGCGGGACGCGCAGGAGCAGCCCCAGGGGTGACCACGGCAGTCCCGCCGCGATGAGGATCTTGGCCACCGCCTGGGCCCCGCCGTATATGCGGCCCCGGGTGTCCACCCAAAGCAGCTCATACTCCGCCCGTTCCCGGGTGGTGCCGAGCGCCGCGAGGTCGGTGAACTGCCAAGGCTGAGCATCGGCGGGAACGTTCATGCGCCGCTCGATGAAGTTCGCCGCGGTGGTGCAGAAACCGCAGTCCCCGTCATAGACGATCAAGGATCTACCCACGATCCCCATCATGCCGTACGCCCCGGAAAGTCCTACGGCGACCGGTGAATAGGTGTTCCGCACACGGACGCTCCGAGAGCAGTCGTCATATACAGGACGTTGCGTCCGCATCGCTCGCGCGCGACAAGCCCGCTGTCGCGGAGCACACCGAGGTGCTGCGACACCGCACTCGGCGTGACACCGAGCGCACGAGCCAGGTCCGTCGTCGTCGCGGGCGAGCGCAGTGCCTCGAGTAATTCGGCCCGCACCCGACCGAGCAACCGGACCGTACTGCCCGCGGGCGGCTGCGTCCCGGCCGTCCACAACGCGCCGATGCCGCGCGCCGGATACCGCACCGTGGTCTGCGTGGACGTGCTCTTTTTGATCATTACGTGGGGTGGGCCGAGGACGACCGGCATGAGTACCAGCCCGCCTGGGCCGCGATTCACGACGCGCTCAGTCCGCCAGCGCTTCTCCTCCAGCACCAACCGACCATCACACCAGCGAAGATCCGGATGAAGGTCGGCGAACAGCTTCACCGCGCCACCGGCGGCCAACTGTTTGGCACGGTAGATGACGTCCGTGTCGAGGACGGCGCGGATCCGTGACCAGTACGGCGCGATGAGCCGGTCGTATGCGTGCCGCAGTTCGGCGGCGATCACATGCAGGCCTTCCCTCGGCTGCGCGGCGAGCGTGGCGGCGGCGTCGGGAAGTTCCGCATCGAATACGCGTTGGAGGCTGGCGCGTACCTGATGGGCGGTCGTCTTCCGCAGCGCGGTCAGGTCGTCGTCGATCGATGACCCTGCATCGAGCGGAGCCGGGACGAGGAACTCCGGCCAGCTCGGCCGGTCGTTCACGATCAGTGGCAAGGTACGCGAGAGGTCGATCGGCCGCCTGGCGAGCTCGTCCGTCGCCCACCGCAGCCACCGCAGGTTGAGTGGGTTCCGATCGAGGCCGCTCAACTGCTGCAGGCCGGACACCGTCTCGGACAGCGGTGAGATCGCGAACCGCGTCGCCGCCAGCTCGCTCACGCCGAGATCGACCCTCAGAACCATTGGTCGATTATGTAGGGGTGACCTAAATGATGTCGTGACGGTGCCGGGGCTCAGATGATCCCGGCATGAAGCCGGACGTGAAACAGGTCGCAGCTGAACCACGGTTGTCCACGGCCTACTGGCGCCTGTGGTGGGCGACAGGCGTCAACGCCGTCGGTGACGGGGCGTTCGCTGCGGCGATTCCGCTGCTGGCCGCCACGATCACGAGTGACCCTCGGCTCCTTTCGGTTGTGTCCGCGGCGACGTACCTGCCTTGGCTGCTGCTCTCCCTCCCCGCCGGCGCGCTCGTTGACCGGTCGGACCGAGTCAGCCTCATGCGTCGCTCGCAGGTGCTCCAGGCGATCATCGTCGGTGCCATCGCCGTCCTTGCCGCGTTGGGCTACATCGGCATACCGCTGCTCGCGGTGACGGCCTTCGGGCTGGGGGCGTGTACGGTCGTCTCCGCCAACGCGGCACAGGCGATCTTGCCGGACATTGTCGCGAATCCCCTGCTCCACAAAGCCAACGGCCATCAGCAGACGATCACCACCGTCGGGCTGGAGTTCGTCGGGCCAACGATCGGCAGCCTGCTCTTCGCGGTCGCCGTGGCGTTGCCGTTCGGGCTGGACGCCGGCTCGTTCGCTCTGTCTGCCGCCCTGCTGGCGACGCTCCCCAGGCGTAGACCTCGGCGAATCGCGCCTCCGCCGATGCGCACGTCGATCGCGGCCGGCCTGCGATGGCTGACCCGGCACCGACTGCTGCGCACCCTCGCGATCCTCCTCGGTGTCAACACCTTCTGCGGCAACCTCGGTAACGCGACGCTCGTCCTGCTGGCCACCCAGGTACTGCACCTCGGCACGCGAAGCTATGGCCTGCTGCTGGCCGGAGCTGCGATGGGCAGCTTGCTCGGCGGCCTGATCAGTGCGCGCGTCATCACTGGCATCGGCGCGTTCCCCTCACTGCTCATCGCCCTCGCCACGAACGTCGTCGTCTTCGTCGGGATCGGGCTGAGCCCGAACGCGATCGTGCTGGGCGCCCTACTGGCCACCAATGGCTTCCTCATCACACTCTGGAACATCGTGACCACCGGCCTCCGGCAGCAGATGGTGCCGGGCGAGATACTCGGCCGGGTGAACAGCGCCTACAGGATGCTCGGCTGGGGGCTGATCCCGCTGGGAGCACTGATCGGCGGACTGGTGGCGCACGCGTTCGGATTGCGCGCGCCCTACCTCATCGCCGGCGTACTGAGAGGAGTCGCTTTGCTGGTCGCGCTGCCCCTCATGATCCGCGCCGTCCGTGCCGATGCCAGTGACCACCGACTTCCGGAACGCACGACGCGGGGTCGCACTTCTGCGCGGAGACCGTCCTAACGAGAGCCGCTTCTACCCATCCCCCCGCGCATGCGATACGGACGGTCAGCTGTTCGCCAGCAGTCCGTTGATCTCGCCGTAGTCGAGGGCGTCGGTCAGCGTGGTGTAGGTGCCGCTGCCGAGCAGTTCAAGGGCCGCCCTCCTGGCGACGGCGTAGGCCGCCTGGGCGACGGAGCTGCCCAGGCTGATCCGCGCGACGCCCCGCTCCGCCAGCGCCGCCACGTCGGGTGCGCCCGGCCCGGCGAGCACGTTCACCGGTACGGCCGCCTTCTCGACGAAGGCCGCGATCGTCGGGAGGTCGGTGAGGCCGGGGATGAAGACGCCGTCGGCGCCGGCCTCGACGTAGGCCGCGGCACGGGCCAGCGTCTCGTCAAATCGGGTGTCGGGGTCGCCCACCGAAAGGAGGTACGTGTCGACGCGCGCGTTGATGAACAACGGAACCCCGCTCTCGTCCGCGGCCCGGCGAGCGGCGCCGATCCGGGCCGCCTGCTCCTCGACCGGCCGCAGCGGCGTCGGCCCGCCGTGGTGGGCGTCCTCCAGGTTGACCCCCACGGCCCCGGCCTCAAGCACGGCTCGTACGGTATCCGCGACGCCGTCGGCGTCGTCGGCGTACCCGGCCTCGATGTCGGCGGTCACGGGGACGTCCACGGCCGCCGCGACGCGTGCGACGAGGTCGAGGGCGCGGCGGCGGTCCAACCGGTCGCCATCTGAGGCGCCGAGGCTCCAGGCCACCCCCGCGCTGGTGGTGGCGATCGCGGTAGCCCCGGCGGCTTCGACAATGCGTGCGCTGGCGGCGTCCCAGGCGTTGGCGAGCAGCAGCGGACTGCCCGCGACGTGCAGGGAACGGAACAGCTGGGCCTTCTCAACGTGAGTCGTCATGGTGAGAGTCCACCAGTTCGCGCCGCACGAGGTCTAGCGGATTTCGGACATGATCGCGGCCTCATCGCGTGGGCGACGGCGTGTGCCTCGACGTCGACCGATGCGTACGCGCCGTACCGTCCGGGAACGCGCGCTTTTCACGCAAGAGGTGATGTCCGCGGGAAGGTGACGGTGACGGTGAGGCCGCCCTCGGGCCTGGGGATCGCGGTGACGGCGGCATCGTGGGCGGTGGCGATGGCGTGGACGATGGACAGACCGAGACCCAGCCCGTCCGTGTGCTCCGTGCGGGCGGTACCGAGACGTTGGAAGGGCTGGAAGAGGCGTTCGACGGCGCCAGGGGGCACCCGAGGGCCCGAGTTACTGATCGTGAGTACGGCATGGCCGTCCGCGGTCCGGGTCTCCACCTCTACCCAGCCGGGCGAGGTGTTGTGGCGCAGCGCGTTGTCCACCAGGTTCGTGACCAGGCGTTCGGCGAGAGGGCGGTGACCGGCCGCCGGGGCGGCACCGAACGACGAGCGGATCGCCACGCCCCGCCGGCGGGCTTCCGCGCGGCGGGCGTCCACGACATCTTCGCCGAGCCGGGCCAGGTCGAAGGCATGGCGGGCCTCGATGCCCGCCTGTCCGCGGCTCAGCGTGAGCAACGCCTCGATCAGGCGTTCCTGTTGGGCTCCGGCGGCGAGGATCTCTTCGTGCGCCTCCCGTAGCGACTCCACGGTGGGCATGGGGTCGGAGAGGGCGACCTGGCCGAGCGCCCGCTGCCGGGTCAGCGGGGTGCGGAGCTCGTGGGAGGCGTTGGCGACGAATCGGCGCTGGGCCTGGAAGGACGCCTCCAGCCGGGCCAGCAGGCCGTCGAAGGTGTCGCCCAGCGCCTTGATCTCGTCGGCGGGGCCGTCGAAGGCCAGGCGCCGGTGCAGGTCCGTCGCCGAGATCTCTCGGGCGGTCACGACGATCGTACGGAGCCTGCGCAGGATGCGTCCGGCGACGACCCAGCCGAGCACGACCGAGATCACCGACATGAGGGCGAGCGCGATCACGGAATTGTTCAGGAACTGGTCCAGCACCTCGGCCCTCTGGAGTTCCAGGGCCTGCTGCAACTGAGCAGGGAGCAGCTCAACGGAGCGCAACTTGCCGGGCGGCGGCATGCCCGGAGAGGGGACGGGGGCGTTGTCCGGCGCGGGAATGAAGCTCTTGACCGCCTGCCCCATGACCGCATGGCGCACCAGCACGTATGTGATCGCCAGCAGGACGGCGCCGGAGACCAGGAACAGGCCTCCGTACAGAAGGGTCAGCCGCAATCGCACGGTACGGCGGGGCAGGTGTGGACGGGCCAGGCGGGCGGCGAGCCGCGTGCGGGCCGACAGGGACGCCATCAGATCCGGTAGCCGCGCCTGGCGACAGTCTCGATGATCGGTGGATCGCCGAGCTTGGTCCTGAGCCTGCTGACGGTGATCTTCACGGCATTCGTGAACGGGTCGGCGTTCTCGTCCCAGACCCGTTCGAGCAGCTCCTCGGCGGAGACCACCCGGCCCTTGGCGGCCAGCAGCAGTTCCAGCACACCGAACTCCTTGGGGGTCAGCTCCAGCGGCCGATCGCCCCGGCTGGCCCGGCACCGTGCGGTGTCAAGCGCGAGATCGCCGTGGCGCAGCACAGGGGGCACCGCCGGATGGGCGCGACGAGCCAGCGCGCCGATCCGCGCCACCAGCGCGGGGAAGTCGAAGGGCTTGGTGAGGTAGTCGTCGGCGCCGAGGCCGAGACCGTCGACCAGGTCCTCGGTCGTCGCCGCCGCGGTCAGCATCAGCACCCGGCTGCGGCAGCCGGCCGCGAGCAGTCGCGCGCACACGTCGTCGCCGTGCATCCCCGGCAGGTCGCGGTCGAGCACGATCACGTCGTAGTCGTTGAACAGCGCGCGCTCCAGCCCGGCGGGCCCGTCGAGCGCCACGTCGACGGCCATCTGGGCTCTGCGCAGCCCCACCGCCACCGTTCGCGCCGTCACCTCGTCGTCCTCCACCACGAGCACCCGCACCCACGGCTCCCTCCGCCGAGACAGATCATCTCCGCCAGCATCCTTCACCCCCGGTTTCGGCGGCGTTTCGTCCGCGGGTCAGGGGCGGTGAAACCGCGCCGAAACCACGGCTCCCCTACAAACGGTCGCGTTCCGCCAAACGCACCCTCTCGGCCTTGGGCGTGCGGGCTGTCGGGACAAGAACCTCGTCGGACGTGATGGAGAGCGACATGCGAAGCGTTACAGGTACGAACACACGTGGGAAAGTCCGCGTGCGGCGGGACGGCGTGCCGGCCGCCGTGTTGGCGTCCGTCGCGCTGGCCACCGCGCTGACCACCGCCGCCTGCGCCGGCGACGAGGGGCCGGCCAGGACCGTCGCGTCCGCGGCGCCCCAGGCAGGCGGCGCGACGTCCCCGGACGCGACCGCCGTCAAGGGGGACGCGCTGGCCTTCGCCCGGTGCATGCGGGAGAACGGCATGCCGGACTTCCCCGACCCCAAGCCCGAGAAGGGCCTCGCCTTCTCACCGGAGCTGGCCGACTCCCCGCAGTTCAAGGCGGCGGAGAAGAGCTGCGCGCGGTTCCAGCCGCCGGCCCCGGACCGGCCGCACCTGCCCGACGACTCCTGGCCGGTGTCGGACAAGCTCAAGTACGCCGCGTGCATGCGGGAGAACGGCGTGCCGAGCTTCCCCGACCCCGACGACAACGGCGGGTTCATCTTCCCGCAGAACGGCACCGTGGACCCCACCTCGGAGCAGTTCACGAAGGCGGATGGGGCCTGTGAGCAGTACCAGCCGCGGAACAGGCCGCAGCCGACGCAGATGAAGGGCGGCACCTCGTGAGTGCCGCCCAGACGGTGGACGCCGGTCCGGCGAGCGCGAAGGGCCGGCGTCCGCGCCGCCGTCGGCTCGGCCGGCTCGTGGCGGTCCTCGTGGGCGGGGCGGTGATCACGGCCGGTGCGCGGTTCGCGCTGTCCGGACCGTTCGCCGCCGGGGCGAAGGAAACACCGGCCCGGACCGCGGTCGCGACGGCGCTGGCACAGGTGACCAGGGGGACCCTGTCGGCCAGGACGATGGAGAACGGCACGCTCGGCTACGCGGGCGACTATCAGGTGGTCAACAAGGCCGGCGGCACCGTGACCGGGCTGCCCGCGGTGGGCCGGGTCGTCTCCCAGGGCCGGGTGCTCTACCAGGTGGACGGCAAGCCTGTGGTGTTGCTGCGCGGTGAGGTCCCGATCTACCGCGACCTGTCCTGGGGCACGCAGGGCACCGACGTACGGCAACTGAACACCGCGCTGGTGGATCTCGGGTACGCCACCAGGGGCGAGCTCGACCCCGGTTCCGATTACTTCGGACGGCGGACCTACTACGCGCTCAAAGAACTGCAGGAGGCGGTGGGGCTGGAGCAGACAGGGACCCTGACCCTGGGCCAGGCGGTGTTCGTGCCCGCCGGGCGGATCCGCGTCACCAAGGTCTTGGCGGTGCCCGGTGGCATGGCGGCGGCCGGGTCCGTGGTACTGCGGGCCTCGTCGACGGCTCGCCAGATCACCGTCGAACTGAACGCGAGCCGGCAGTCCCAGGTCGCGACCGGCGACAAGGTGACCATCACGCTGCCCGACGGCACGACCGCCCCCGGCCTGGTCTCCTCGGTAGGCAAGATGGCCGTGAAAGCGGACAGCGGCACCACCGTCGAGGTTCGCATCAAACCGCTCAAGCCGCGGGCGACGGGACGGCTCGACCAGGCGCCCGTGCACGTGTCCATCGTGACCGACACAGTCGAGGACGTGTTGTCGGTTCCGGTGAACGCGCTGCTGGCGCTGGCCGGGGGCGGCTACGCGGTCGAGGCCGTGGAGACGGACGGCAAACACCGGCTGATCCGGGTGGAAACCGGGCTGTTCGACGACAGCGCCGGCACGGTCGAAGTCGCCGGCGACGGCCTGGCGGCCGATCAGAACATCGTGGTGCCGGGCACATGACCGGCGTTCAGGCGGAACCACGGCCGCTCGGCGACCGGCAGGGAGACGAGCCGGTGCTCCAACTTGAGCGGGTGACCAAGATCTACCCGGGCGCCACCCCGGTGGTGGCGCTCGCCGAGGCCACCTTCACCGTACGGCGGGGCGAACTAGTGGCCGTCGTGGGCCCATCAGGCTCGGGCAAGTCGACCCTGTTGCAGGTGATGGGCACCCTGGACCGGCCCACCTCCGGGACGGTCCACATCGTGGGCGACGATGTCGCGCGCATGTCCGACCGGGCGCTGGCCGGGCTTCGCGCGTCCAGGATCGGCTTCGTCTTCCAGCAGTTCTTCCTGGCCCAGCACGCCACCGCGCTGGAGAACGTGGCCGACGGGATGCTGTATTCGGGTGCCCGGCACGGAACGCGGACGCGGGCCGCCACGGCCGCCCTGGAGCGAGTCGGGCTCGGCCATCGCCTCCACCACCGGCCGCCGGAGCTGTCGGGCGGTGAACGGCAGCGCGTGGCGATCGCGCGTGCGCTGGCCGGCGACCCGGACATCGTGCTGGCGGACGAGCCGACCGGGAACCTCGACAGCGCTTCCGGGAACGCGATCTTCGCGCTGTTGCGGGAACTCAACGCCGAAGGCGCCACCATCATCATGATCACTCACGACCGGGAGCTGGCCGCGCGGCTGCCCCGCCGCATCGAGGTCCTCGACGGCCGCGTCGTCGCCGACACGCGAAGGGAGCGGCCATGACGCCCCCTCATCGCGACGGATCGGCCCCCCGCCGGCTGCACCCGGCCGACCTGGCCCGCACCGCCGTCGTCGGCCTGCGTACCCGTCGCATGCGCGCCGCCCTGTCCGCCCTCGGCATCGCGATCGGCGTCGCCGCGATGGTGGCGGTGCTCGGCCTGTCGGCCTCCTCGCAGGCCGGGCTGCTGGCCGAGATCGACAAGCTCGGCACCAACCTGCTGACCGTTACCCCCGGCCAGACCATGGGCGGCACCGACGCCAGGCTGCCCGTGGACGCCCCGGCGATGATCGCCAGGATCGGCCCGGTGGACATGGTCGAACACACCGGGAAGGTGGAGGCGAGTGCCTACCGCAGCCCGCACATCCCGAGCTTCAACACCAACTCGATCAGCGTCCACGCCGCCAGCCTGAACCTGCCCGCGGCGGTACGCGCCACCGTCGCCCAAGGCCGCTACCTCAACGCCGCCACGGCCGAGCAACCGGTCGCGGTGCTCGGTTCGGACGCCGCCGCCCGCCTGGGCATCGCCAGGATCCACCCGGGCGCGCGCATCTGGGTCGGCGGCCAGTGGTTCTACCTGGCCGGGATACTCAACCGGGCCGCGCTGACCCCCGAGATCGACTCCTCGGTGCTGGTCGGATATCCGGCCGCGCGGAAGTACCTGAATTTCGACGGCCATCCGTCCAAGGTGTACGTGCGCGCCCAGACCGAGCAGGTGAGCGACGTGCAGAAGGTGCTCGCCGCCACGGCCAATCCGCGAAACCCCGGCGAGGTCGGCGTCAGCCGCCCCTCGGCGGCACTGGTGGCCCGCGCCGCGGCGCAGTCGGCGCTGGGTGGCCTCTTTCTCGGCCTCGGCGCGGTCGCCCTGCTCGTGGGCGGCATCGGCGTGGCCAACACCATGGTCATCTCCGTGCTGGAGCGCCGGTCGGAAATCGGGCTCAGGCGCGCGCTCGGCGCGACCAAGGGACATATACGGCTGCAGTTCCTGTCCGAGGCGATCCTGCTCGCCGCGCTCGGCGGGGCCGCCGGAGTGGTCATCGGGGTGGCGGCCACGGCGGTCTATGCCCATGTCAAGGCGTGGGCGACCGTGGTGCCATCGCTCGCCTGGGGCGGCGGGCTCGGCGCGGCCGTCGCCATCGGAGTCGTCGCGGGGCTTCTCCCCGCGCTGCGCGCCGCCCGTATGCAACCCACCGAAGCCCTGCGAACCACCTGAGCCCACCGCCCCGACCGCCACCCGGCGCCGCGGACGAACAGCGCGGCGCCGGGCACCCTCGGCATGCCCTGTGACCAGGCAGAACACCCTGACAGAGCTCGGCCGCCGCCGGACGCGCATGAAACCCTCCCGAAACCGCCGCTCCCGTATACCTCTCACCTGTCGAGTTCGGCATCCGTCAAGCCGCAACGGCCACGACCGCGATTCGCGCGTGATGCCGCCCTTCGTTGCCGAACTCCTGATCCCCCGACGAAAGGACGCCCGGTGAGGCTACGAGTCCACGAACATCATTCCTCCACCAGATCTCGCACCGATCGCCTGACCGCCCTTCTCAGTGCCGCGTTGATCCTGGCAGCGGGCACGGCCGTCCCGGCCCACGCCACGTCCACGAAGAGCAAGATCAACTGGCATGCCTGTGAAGACGCCAAGGCGGCGGTCGAGTGCGCGACCATCAAGGTGCCGCTCGACTGGTCCCACCCGAATGGTCAGACCATCGAGATCGGCCTGGCCCGCCGCAAGGCCACCAAGCCGAGCGCCCGCATCGGCTCCATCCTCATGGACCCGGGCGGCCCCGGAGTCTCCGGTGTCGACGAGGTCAAACGGAAGCCGAACCTGTTCACCTCGGCTGTCAGCGAGCGCTTCGACGTGATCAGCTTCGACCCACGCGGTGTCAACACCAGCACCCCGGTCACGTGCGCCACGGAATTGATCATCCAGGCGGACGAGGCCAAAAGGCGGGCCGGCCGGAGCGCGGCCGACTTCGCCGCCCTCAAACGCGCCAACCAGAAGCTCAGCCGGAACTGCCGAAAGCTCACCGGCCCGCTGTACGACCACCTCGACAACCTGCACGTCATCCGGGACATCGACGCCATCAGGACCGCCCTGGGCGAAGACAAGATCACCCAGGTGGGGTACTCCTACGGCACCCTCATGATCCAGCAGTACGCCGAGAAGTTCCCCCAGCACGTGCGAGCCCTGGTCGCCGACGGCAACGTGGACCGCAGCCTGCGATCCGCGTGGGACTTCCTGGACGGCCAGACTGCGGCGATGGAGAAGAACTTCGTCCAGTGGGCGGACTGGTGCGACAAGACCTCCGACTGCGCCCTGTACGGAATGGACGCCAAGAAGGTCTACGGTGTCCTCCGCAAGCGTGCCAAGAGCGGGAAGCTTGTGGACCCGGCCGCCGGCATGAAGGTCGACTTCGGCATGCTGACCGGGAGAGCCCAGGCCGTCAGCTCGCCGGAGTACTGGAAGGATCTGGCCGCGCTCTTCAAGTCGCTGTACGACGGCACGGATCCATCCTCGCCTTCGCCGGCGTCGCAGCAGCCCGACCTGCCCGAAACCATGACCTACCCGCGGCAGGGGATGTGGTGCCAGGACTGGACCTTCGAGATCAAGAACTACGCCGAGCTCAAGAGCACCATCGCGCGGCTGTCCAAGCGCTACCCCAACGTCGAGTGGAACCCCAACGCCACCGACGGTGCGCTGGACTGCGTGGGATGGCAAGGCAAGGCCGCCAACCCCCAAAAGCCCCTGAGGGTGAAGGACGGCCTGCCGCTGGTCATGATCGGCAACCTCAATGACCCCGCGAGCGTGTACGCCTGGTCCAAGAACTCCGCCAAGCAGAGCGGAGCCTCCCTCGTGACCTACGAGGGCTTCGGGCACACCATCTACCCCTCCACCGTCGCCTTCGGATCGAGCACCTGCGTCAACGACGTGATCGACGCCTTCCTCATCGACCTCAAGACGCCCAAGGAGGGCACCAGCTGCCCGGCGGTCGAAGTACCGGGCGAAGGCACCAAGCCGACACCCCGCCCCGCCTCGACAAGCTGACCCCCTGCCCTCCCCCGCCGGTGCAGGCCGTCGGTGAACGGGACCTGGCCCGGTTCCGAACGCGGAACCGGGCTTCGTCGTCCCTCTGTCAGTCGGCGACCACGGTCTTGCCCGGATGAACGACTTCGTTGTCGAACTCGGATGGGTGGAAAAGCTCTGCCGGCGATGGAGTGGCGCGCTCCTCATGCTCGCCCAACGGACGGCGCTGCTGCGGGAAGGCCGCGCCCACCGTGGCGGCGAGGGTCAGGTAGGCCTCGTACGTCGCGGGACTCAGCTGGTCCAGCTCGACTTCGGAGTCCTCCTCCAGGTGCGGGTCGAACGGAATGCTGATCACGGTCCGGCAGCGCTCACCGAAGTGGACGCGCAGTGCGTCCGTGTCCACGGTGGACCTGCTCTCCTGGCGTACCCCCGACAGGACCACGGTCGCCGCTCGCGCCAGTTCGGCATGACCGTGGGCTTCCAGCCAGTCCAGGGTCGCACCGGCCGACCGGGCGGCGGCCACGGAGGGGATGGTCACCAGAACGATCTGGTGGGCCAACTCCAGGGTCGCGGACATGGCCGAATGCAGGAGACCGGTGCCGCAGTCAGTGATGCATATCGAGTAGAAGTACTCCAAGAGCGTGGCGACGGTCCGGTAGTCGTCGGCACTGAACGCCTCGGAGACGGCCGGGTCACGGGAAGATGCCAGGATCTCCAGCCTGCTCGACGCCGACTGCGACGTGAACGCGCGAACGTCGGCGTACCGCGGCTTGTCCATCGTGCGGAGCTCGGTGAGGAGGTCGCGGACAGTCGTGGGCGTCTCGAGTCGCACCCGGTCCGAGAGGGTTCCGCGGTCCGGATTGGCGTCCACCGCGATGACGCGGTCGCCTCTGACGCTGCTGAGCATGGCCCCCAGCCCCACGGCCGTGGTGGTCTTGCCGACACCGCCTTTGAGGCTGAGCACCGCCACGCGGTGATGGCCGCCTGCCACCGGCGTCCGGGCGAGGCCGATCAGGTGGCGACGGTGTATCTCTTCCGGCGGCTCGCCGAGATGCACGATCCCTCCGGTGGCCTGGTAGACCATACGACGCCAGCCACCCGCGGGCGCGAGTCGCTTGGGCCGGAGAAGAAGCTCGGGGGTGAGAAGGTTCGTCAGAGTGGCGATGGCTTCGTCGTCCCGCACCGCCGATCCCGCTACCGAGCCTGATACCTGATCGTGGACCACAGCGACCTCCCCGATGATTACCGTGTGTGAATACCGGGCTCACTCGCGCACAGAGGAGAAGGGATCGACCGGCTCCGCACCCTGTCGCGGCCGGTCGACAGCAGCAGGGCGCGGGACGTGGGCCTCCCGCTGAAATCAGCCCCGGACACCCTTGATCTCACGTCGCGTTCTACACGACACCCATACACTACGAAATACGCCTATATGACTACTAGGTGTAACATGCAAGCTTCGTGGAGATCACCGATGACGATCCGCCGCGGCCGGGCAAATCTTGCCGGTCACGGCACTAGCGCTCGTCGACGACCTGGCCGTTCAGGGCGGTGCCGTCCTTGGTGAGGGCCATGGTCAGCGGCGCCTCCGGGAAGGTGGGGAGGGCGGCGAGCGCGGCGCCCATCTGCCCGGCGGTCTCCCAGTGCCAGGTGTCGGTGTAGGTGCCGTCCTCGAGCCGGATCAGCACGACGTGGGTGAGCCCGGGGCGCCCCTCCCGGACGGTCGCGATCAGCGAGCTCCGGCGGGCCAGGAACTCCTCCAGGTCGGCGTCGGCGACGGAGTAGCGGTGCGAGCGGACGACGGACATTTCGGTGTCTCCTACGTGTGTGGGGGTTCGTGGCTTACCAGCTGCCGGCGATCTGCCGGACCGGGGCGTTCAGGCGGTTGAAGAGGTTGGTGACGGCGGTCATCAGCAGGATCGAGGCCAGCTGCTGCTCGTCGAAGTGGTCGGCGGCGTTGTTCCAGACGTCGTCGGGGACGGCGTCGGCGCGGTCGGCCAACCGGGTCGAGGCCTCGGCCAGCTCCAGCGCGGCCCGCTCGGCGTCGGTGTAGTACGGAGCCTCGCGCCAGGCGGCGACCAGGCCAATACGGTCGTCGCTCTCACCGAGCTTGCGCAGGTTCTTCAGGCCGGCGTCGACGCAGAAGCTGCAGCCGTTGATCTGGCTGACCCGCAGGTGGACCATCTCCATGAGCTCCTGGGGGAGACCCTGCGACTGCGCGGCCTTCATCAACTCCATGATCGGCTTCATCGCGGCGGGGATGATCGTCACGGGGTTCTTCATCCGGGCTTCCATCGTGCTTTCCTCCGTCTCAGTTCGTGTGAGATCAGACTGGCTGCCCGGATTGATACATTCGCTATGCGCGCACGATGCGATGGTGATGGGGAGACGATGCTGCGCTTCACCCTTCTCGGCCCCGTCCAGATGGTCGCCGACGGCGCGCCGCTGACGGGCATCGCCCCACGTCACCGGGCCGTGCTGGCCTACCTTCTGCTCAATGCCGGCCGGGTGATCAGCATCGAGCGGCTGATCGACGCGATGTGGGGCTACGACCAGCCGGACACCGCCCGATCGCAGATCCATGCCTCCATCACCGCGATCCGCAAGGTCCTGCGCGGTGCGGGAGCCGGACACCTCCTTGAGACTCGGGCCGGCGGCTACGTCGCGCAGCCGGAGCCCGGACAGGTCGACGCGCAGGAGTTCACCGAGCTGGTGGCCGCGGGTGAGCTGCGCGAGGCCCTGGATCTGTGGAGCGGCGAGGCGCTGGAGGACGTGCACGCGCATTACGTCAGCGGCGTCCGGGAGCTCTGGACCGACCGGCGCCTGTCGGCGTACGAGCGCCTGGTGGAGGGCCGGCTCGCCGCCGGGCGGCACGGCGATCTACTCGACGAGCTCGCCGCCCAGGTGACCGCCAACCCGCTCCGCGAGAAGCTCAACGGCCACCTCGTCCTGGCCCTGCACCGGGCGGGTCGGCAGGCCGACGCCCTGGCCGCGGCGCGTTCGTACCGTACGGCTCTCGCGGACGAACAGGGCCTCGACCCCGGACACGCCTTCACCGAGCTGGAGCGGGCGGTCCTGGCGGACGACCCGGCGTTGCGCCTGGCTGACGCGGCGCCGGCGGTTCCCGGCCCGCCGCGTCGCTCCACCTTCCTGCCCTACGACATTCCGGATTTCTCCGGACGCGCCGTCGAGCTGGAGCAGCTGGGCGAGCACCACGGGCCGGCGGTCGTCACGATCGACGGCATGGCCGGGGTCGGCAAGACCACGCTCGCCGTCCACGTGGCCCACCGGCTGGCCGCCCGTTATCCGGACGGCCGGCTCTTCATCGACCTGCACGCCCACACCGCGGGCCGGGAGCCGATCGACGCCACCGCCGCGCTGGAGGCCCTGCTCCGACAGCTCGGGGTGCCCGCGGACCGCATCCCGATCACGCTCGTCGAGCGGAGCGCCCTCTGGCGCGCCGAGCTGGCCGATCGCCGCGTGCTCGCCGTACTCGACAACGCCCTCGACGCCGAGCACGTGCGCCCCCTGCTGCCGGGCCACTCCGACACCCTCCTCCTGGTCACCAGCAGGCGGCGGCTCATCGACCTGGACGGCGCCCACGCGCTGTCGGTCGACGTGCTGGGCGAGGAGGACGCGGCCCGGCTGTTCGAGCGGATCGTGGGCGAACGCGCTCACCACGAGCCGGAGGCCGTACAAGAGGTGCTGCGCCTGTGCGGGTACCTGCCGCTCGCCATCCGAATCTCCGCCGCCCGTCTCCAGCACCGCCCGCGCTGGACCGTGTCCTATCTGGCGGGCCGGCTGCGGGACCATCGCCGGCTCCTGGACGGGGTGTCGGCGGCCTTCGCCCTCTCCTACGAGCAACTCCACGAGGCCGAGCAGCACATGTTCCGCCTGCTCGGACTGGCGCCCGGGCGCGACATCGACGCCTACGGCGCGGCCGCACTGGCCGGGATCTCGGAGGACGAGGCGGAGGAACTCCTCGAAGGCCTCCTCGACGCCCACATGCTCCTGCAGCTAGAACCGGGCAGATACACCTTCCACGACCTGCTCCGCGAGCACGCGCGCTCGATCGCCGCGGACGACGGCGCCGTCATGCGACTGCTCGTCTACTACCTGCACCGCTCCCGCGCGGCGATGGACCGGCTCTTCCCGCACAGTGTCAGCCAGCGGGAGGGCGTCCCCCAGCCGGCCGCCCCGATCGCGCCCATCCGCGACGCCGCGGAGGCGATCGCCTGGCTCGACGCCGAGCGCTCCAACATCATCGCGACCGCCGTCCACGGACCCGAGATCTGCCTCGGCCTCCTCGCTCTGACGATGCGCCCCTACCTCGACCAGCAGGCGCACCACGACGACGCGCTCACGCTGCACACCCTGGCGCTCCAGCGCAGCCGCAAGCTCGGCGACCGCGAGGTCCAGGCGCGCGCGCTCACCGACCTGGCCTGGACCTACTGGCGGCGCGGCGAATACGAGCGCGCGGAGGAGCACGCCCTCCAGGCCCTCGACGGGTGCGAAGAGGACCACGAACGGGCTCGGGCGCTCCTCACCCTGGGAAACGTGGCCTTGCGTCGCCGCCAGGACACTCAGGCGGAGCAGTACCTCAAGCAGGCGCTCGACCTCACCCGGATCGGCGCCGACTCCTGGGCCGAGGCCCACGTGCTCGGCCTCCTCGCCCTCGTCCTCGACCGGGCCGGCCGTCCGGAGGAGGCTCGGCGCCATCTCGACCTGGCGCTGGCGCTCCACCGCAAGGTGGGCAACCCGGCCGGAGAGGCGGTGACCCTCAACCACCTCGGCGTCGTCCTGCGGCACCAAGGCGAGCTCGCCCAGGCCCGCGCCCGCCACGAGCAGGCCGCGGCTCTCTACCGCGAGCTCGGCGACACCGCCGACGAGGCGGCCGCGCTCAACGGGCTGGCCGAGGCGGCGGACGCCCCGGCTCGGGCGGTCGAGGAGCACACGGCCGCGCTCGCGCTCGCCGACCTGACGCGCAACCGGCCGGAGCAGGCGCGTGCGCACGACGGGCTGGCGCGCGCCCACCTCGCACTCGGGCACTCAGAGCAGGCCGGTGCGCACGGGCGGCTGGCCCTCGGCCTTTACGGGGAGCTCGGTGTTCCGGAGGCGGAGGAGGTCCGCACGTTCCTTGAGCAGGCCGGCCCATGAGTAGGCCGGGGAGCCCGCACGGCAGGACGCCCCGCACCCCGTGAGGGCATGAACGTTCTGTCGGTGGTTCTACCGGTATGCCCCCGGCTCAGGAGCCGAGATAGCGCAGTACGGCCAGGACCCGGCGGCTGTAACCGGTGGTGTGGGACAGCGCCAGCTTGTCGAACAGCGCGTTGACATGCTTCTCCACCGCGCTCTGCGACACGTGCAAGGCCTGCGCGATCGAGGCGTTGGCCATGCCCTGCGCCATCCGCTCCAGCACCTCCCGCTCGCGCCCGGTCAACTGGGCGAGGGGGTCGGCGTGGCTGGTCCGGGCGAGCAACTGCCGTACCACCTCCGGGTCGAACGCCGTGCCCCCGGCCCCGACCCGCTCCAGCGCGTCCAGGAAATCGCCCACCTGGGCCACCCGATCCTTGAGCAGGTAGCCGACGCCTTCGATGTTCTCGCTCATCAGCTCGGTGGCGTACTTCTTCTCCACATACTGCGACAACACCAGCACCTTGACGTCCGGCCGGCGTCGTCTGATCTCCAGGGCCGCGCGCAGCCCCTCGTCCGTGTGCGTGGGCGGCATGCGCACGTCGGCCACCACCACGTCGGGCTGCTGCGCGGCCACCGCCGCGAGCAGCGCTTCGGCGTCGCCCACCGCGGCGAGCACCTCGTGGCCCTCCTCGGCCAGCAACCGGACCAGCCCCTCGCGCAGCAGGGTGGAGTCCTCGGCCAGGATCACCCGCACGGCAGCTCCGCCTCGATCAGGGTCGGCCCGCCGTACGGGCTGGTCACCGTGAAGCGGCCGTCCAGCGCGGCCACCCTCCTCGCCAGCCCCGAGAGCCCGCTGCTCCCCGCGGCCGCCCCGCCCACGCCATTGTCCTGAACACGCACGATGACCATTTTGTCGTGCTTGCTGATTTCCACGGTGATCCCGGTGGCCTGAGAGTGTTTGGCGGCGTTCGTCACCGCCTCGCTGACCACGAAGTACGCCGCCGTCTCCACCGCCGCCGGCGGCCGTGCCGACAGGTCGCAGACGACCGTGACCGGAACGCCGGAACGCTCGGCGACCCCGGCCAGAGCATCGGCGAGCCCCAGGGAGTCGAGCGCTGACGGGTAGACGCGCCAGGCCACCTCGCGCAGTTCGACCAGCGCCTGCTGCGCCTGCTCATGGACCTGCTCCAGCAGCTCCGGCCGCCCCCGTCGGGCGCGCCCGACCAGCATGGACAGCGCCACCAGCCGCTGCTGCAGCCCGTCGTGCAGGTCCCGCTCGATCCTGCGCCGCTCGGAGTCGACCGCCGCCAGCACCCCGGCACGACTCTCGGTCAGCTCGGCGATCCGGCGCCGCAGCGCCTCCGAGGGGTCCGGGCCGAGCATCCGTACGGCCAGCCGCTGCTCCAGGGCGTGCACCCCCACGAGGCCCGACAGGTCGAGGAACAGCAGGACGAGACCTGCCAGGCAGAAGTAGGCGAGCAGCGGGAGGCTGGGCAGCATGCCGTCGACCGGCCGGCCCCTTCCCCAGGACCACGCCAGGACGACGGCCGTGCCGACGCCGCAGCCGAGCAGGAAGACCACCAGGCCGCCGAGCACGCCCACCGGCGCCCTGGCCGCCAGGTAGCGCAGCTCGCGCCCGTCGGTGTGAGCCGCCGTGAGCCCCAGATCCGTGGGATCCAGGCGCAGGCGGCGGGCGTCGAGCACGGCCAGCCGCCGGGCCGCCTCCCGCACGCCCGGCCGACCGGTGAACGGCAGCGTCACCAGGACGAAGACGAGGTCGAGCAGGGCGGTGACCGTCCCGAGGACCACCGCCCCCAGCAGCCTCAGACCCCTAGCCGCGAGCCGCATGCCGTCCCCTGCGCCGCTCGCCCAGCCTGACCCCCACGAAGACGAGCACGGCCAGCAGCACCAGGGCGATCACCCCGTTGGTGCCCACGTTGACGTACGTTTCGACCAGCGACCAGTTCTCCCCCAGGACGTAGCCGGCCAGCACGAAGATCGTGTTCCAGATGAGGCTGCCGACCGTGGTCAGCAGTGTGAAGGAGCCGAGCGGCATCCGTTCCACCCCGGCGGGAATCGAGATCAGGCTGCGGAAGATGGGGATCATCCTGCCGAAGAACACCGTCTTGCGGCCGTGCCGGAGAAACCATGCCTCGGTCTTGCCGATGTCGGAGACCTTCAGCAACGGGATCCGGGCGGCCAGGGCCAGCGTGCGCTCGCGGCCGAGCAGCGCGCCCACCCAGTACAGCGCCAGCGCGCCCCCCACAGAACCCGCCGTGGTCCACAGCAGCACACTCACCAGGTCCATCTCACCTCGAGACGCGGTGAATCCGGCCAACGGCAGGATCACCTCGCTCGGGAGAGGCGGGAAAAGGTTCTCCAGCGCGATCGCCAGCCCCGCACCCGGTGCCCCGAGGCTTTCCATCAGTTCGATCAGCCAATCCGTCATGCCACGAAATTACGAAGAGTCACGATATGGCCGGAATGAGGCATGCGGCCGTTCCGGGGTGCGGAAAACCACAGATACACGCGGAGATCGGCCTCATACCGCGGCCCCGGCGGCCGGACCTACCGTCGCCATCCGTGATCCGAAAGCTATTCGACGTCCCGAGACGGATACTCGCCGGACTGGCGGCCCTCGCCACCCTCGCCGCAGTGATCATGCTGTCCGCCATGACCGACAGCACGATGCAGCCCCTGCCGGCCTCGGCGCCCACCGCGGAGTTCAGCGCCGAACGGGCACTGGCCCACCTGAAGCGGTTCGCCGCCGAACCGCGGCCCATCGGCAGCGCGGCGCGCGACCGGGCCAGGGACTACCTGGCCGCTCGACTACGCGCCTCGGGTCTCCAGGTAGAGGTCCAGCGGTCCGTCGGGGCCCGCTCGGCGGCGGGGCTGGCGACCTTCGGCCAGGTCGACAACATCGTGGGCCGGCTCCCCGGAACCGATTCGACCGGCACGGTGCTCATCGCCGCCCACTACGACTCCGCGGCGATGGGTGCGGGCGCCTCCGACGACGGCGCGGCGGTGGCCGCGATGATCGAGGCCGTACGGGCGCTGCGCTCGGGCGCCAACCCGCGTAACGACATCGTGTTGCTGATGTCGGACGGCGAGGAGGACGGCGTGCTCGGCGCCGAGGCGTTCGTCCGGGAACATCCGCTGGGACATACCGGCGGTGTGTTGCTGAACTGGGAGGCCCGGGGCACGAGCGGCCCCTCGCTGATGTTCGAGACCTCCCGGGACAACGCCCGGCTGGTCGAGACGTTCGTCGACGCCGTCCCCGCTCCGCGCGGCGACTCCTCCATGGTCGAGATGTACCGGCTGCTGCCCAACAACACCGACTTCGCCCCGCTGACCAAGGCCGGATTCACCGGCATGAACTTCGCCTACATCGAGCGCTCCTCGCTCTACCACACCGCCGAGGACACCATCGCGAACCTCGACCGCGGCAGCCTGCAGCACCACGGCGCGAACATGCTGGCGCTGGCCCGTTCCCTGGGGAACGCAGACCTGCGGACGCTGACCTCCGATCATGACGTCACGTACTTCCGCGCCCTCGGGACCGTGATCACCTATCCGGACGTGGTCGTCTGGCCGCTGGCCGCGCTGTCCGTCCTCGCGGTCGCGGGGCCGGCGCTGTTCGCCCGCGCCAGGCGGCTGCTCAGCCTGCCCCGGCTGACGGTGGCGGCGGCCTCGGCCGTCGTGCCGTTGCTCGCGTCCGCCGCTTTGGCGCAAGGACTGTGGGAGCTGCTGGTGGCCGTACGGCCGGCCTACGACACGATGGGCGGGCTCCTGCACCGCCCGCGGCCCTACCAGGCGGCGGTCGTGGTCCTGTCCGCGCTGGCGGTGCTCGGCTGGTACCTGCCGCTGCGCCGCAGGCTCGGGCCGGCGGCGCTGGCGGTCGGCGCGCTGACCTGGCCGGCCGCGCTCGGCGTGCTGTGTGCCCGGTTCGCTCCCGGAGCGGCCTTCCTGTTCACCCTGCCGGCGTTGATGTGCGCGCTCGGCGCGCTGGCGGCGCTCCTGCTTCCCACGTCCGCCTGGGCACGGGTGGCGGCGGCGACGCTCGGGCCGATCACGGCCGCCATGGTCCTGCCCTCGCTGGCCGGCAACGCCTTCGACGGGATGGGGCTGGCGCTCGGCGGGGTGAGCGCGCTGGTCCTGGCACTGTTCGGGCTGACCGTGCTGCCGATCGTGGAACTCTTCCTGCCCGACCCGGGCAGCAGGCCGAACCGCGGCATCGTCGTCGCCGTGCCCCTGACCGCCGCCGTCCTCGCGCTGAGCCTGGTCGGCACCGGGCTGGTCACGGACACGTTCGGCGCGGACCGGCCGCAGCGCACGCACCTGGCGTACGTCATGGACGCCGACACCCGCGTCGCCCACTGGGTCAGCGCCGACACCGACCCCGCCGAGTGGACCAGGCGGTACGTCTCCGGCCACGACACCGCGGCGCTTCCTCCGGGGTACGCGCGCGGCACACTGTGGACCGGCCCCGCCCCCGCGATCACCGCCGACGGCCCGCGAGCCACCGTGATCGCGTACGACGGGCGCACGCTCAAGCTGCACGTGACCGCCGGAAGGGGCGCCCGTTCCGTGACGCTGCGCCTCGACCGCCCGATAACTCGGGCCACCGCGGCGGCCGGTCGCTTCGGTCCGGTGAGCATCCCCGTCAGCGGCACGCGAGCCGGGACCTGGCCCGCCGAGATCCGCTTCCGCGGCATCCCCGCCTCGGGAGTCCAGATCACCGTGCGGCTCCCGGACTCGGACCGGATCCGCGTCACCGCGATCGCCGAAACGGACGGCTTCTCAGCGGTGCCGGGATTCCTGCCCCGGCCTGCCGGTCTGGTCGCGGCCACCAGGGAGGACGGCGACCTCGTCGCGATCACCCGCGGCTACACCCTGACCAGCACCCTCGCGCGCCGTACCTGAACGACCACTTCCGTGATCGGCGGGTCCGTAATAGATCAGTCAGAGTCCGTTGTCAGAACTCTCGCCCTTTTCCTACGGCACTCTGACGCTCAAGGGGGCTCCCGAGCGCTGCCAGGCCGACGAGAAACCGCCCCTCTGACGTGATGAGGAGCCGCCTTGTCGCTGTACGACTTATCCATCATCTTCTACTTTGTCTGGAAGGTCGTCGCTTCCCTGCTCCTCGTCGTCGGCGTGGTCGTCGCCGCTGTCGGCGCTACCTGTGCGCTCATCATCTTCCTGTACGCCGTCGTGGACGCTCTGGTGCGTCGTGGCCGGCGGAGGCGGCAGCTCCGGGATGCTCACGAGGAGCAGGGCTTCGTCACTGAGTGGCTGAGGTAGGGCCCGACCGTCGCCTGTGACTCGAGTTCGTGGCCGTCCCTGCCGAAGGCGAACCGCGGCCGACAGCGGATGCGCGGTGGCGGCCTCGACGGCGGGGAGACGTCAGGGCACGAGGAGGACGCGGCCGAGCTGGGAGCGGCCCTCCAGGATCCGATGCGCCTCGGCCGCCTCGGCCAGCGGCAGGCGGGCATGGAGCGCGGCGCGCAGCCTGCCCTCCACCGCGTACCGCACGGCCTCCTCCACGTCCTCGCGCGCCTGTTTCGGGGCGGCAGCGCGCAGGGCGAGCAGCGAGAATCCCGTGACGGACCTGAGCGCGAACAGGCTGGTAACGGGGACGTCGGTGGGCTCGCCGCTCGCCGCGCCGTACACGACGGCCCGGCCGAACGGGGCCAGCAGGTCGAGGCTGCGGCGCAGCACGCCTCCCCCGACGGAGTCCAGGACGACGCCGACGCCGCCCGGCGCGGCCTCGCGTACCCGCTCGGGCCAGTCCGCGGCGGAGTAGTCGACGGCGGCGTCCGCGCCCATCGCGCGGACGAATTCGAGCTTGGCGGGCGAGCCGGCGGTGGCGATCACCGTCGCGCCGGAGATCTTGGCGAGTTGCACGGCCAGGTGGCCGATGCCTCCGGACGCGGCGTGGACCAGCACGGTTTCGCCGGGCGCCGTTCGCGCGGCGCGCAGGGCGCCCAGCGCCACCGGCGCGGCCATCGGCAGGATGCTGGCGGTGGCGTCGTCGATCCCCTCCGGTACGTGCGCGAGCCACTCGGCGTCGGCCACGACCTGGTCGGCGAAGGCGTCCTCCGCGAGCGCGGCGACCCGACGGCCCACGAGGCCGGGCTCGACACCGGGGCCGATGTCCTCGACCGTGCCCACCACGTCGCCGGTCAGCACGGCCGGCAGGTCCCGCCGGTAGATGCCGCCGGCGTCCGGGCCGCGGCGGAACTTCACGTCGACGAAGTTCGCGCCGATCGCCTCGACGCGGAGCCGTACCTGGCCGGGGCCGGGGATCGGGGGATCGGTCTCCTCCATGACGAGCACCTCGGGGCCGCCGTACGCGTGATAGCGGATTCGGCGCATGATGTCCTCCTGGGTTCCGAATAAACTGGACCGGTGGTCAAGTTATGCGCGAGCGTACTTGACCGACGGTCCACTTGTCTATGTGGAAGAGGTCCTCATGGGTGGGGAGCGTCATGGCTGAGGGGCGGCGCGAACGCGCCGACGCGGCGCGGAACCGGGAGGCGATCCTGCGGGCGACCGAGGAACTGCTGGCCCGGTACCGGCCCGAGCAGGTCTCCATGGAGCGGGTGGCCGCCGCGGCCGGGGTCGGCAAGGGCACCGTGTTCCACCGCTTCGGCAGCCGGATGGGGCTGATGGTCGCGCTGATGCGGGAACGGGCGTACGCAATGGGCGAGGCCATCACGAACGGGCCACCTCCGCTGGGCCCGGGAGCCCCTCCGGAGGAACGGCTGATGGCCTTCCTGGACGCGGTCGCCGAACTCGTCGGGCGAAACAAGGGACTGCTCGCCGCGCTGGGCCACGCGGCCACGACCTCCTCCAAAAGCTCCTCCGGCAAGGAGCGGGAAGACGACCACGCTGAGGGGCCGCCGGACGGCAGACCCGTCTACCAGTTCTGGCACGGCCACGCCAGCGGACTGATCGCCGAGCGGCGGCCGGACCTGGACGCGGAGCTGCTGGCCCACATCCTGCTCGGCAGCCTGCAGAGCGAACCGGTCCTGCGGCTGCTGGAGCGCGGAGAGTCGGCGCGACTGGCCGCCTCGCTGCGCGTCATGGCCGCCGGAATGCTCGCCGGCCCCTGAGCGGAGGTCCCCCCGCAACGGGTTCGTCGATCGTTTTCTGCCCCCGCAAACACGTACGAACGTGGAGGAGGACTCACAATTCAAGGGTCCGCACTACGAGAGGGTTGACTTGAATGCAGCGACGACGCCTGCGGGACTTCGGACATGTGGTCGGTCGTCTGGAACCGGGGCCGCTCAACGCCATCACCGATGTGGCGGGGATCCTCGTGGGACAGACAACCGTCTTTGATGACAATACGGGCGTCTACTCCGGTGTCACCGCCATCGTGCCGACCGCTTTGACCGCTGACCGGGCTTGTGCCGTCCCCGCCGGACTGCACGTCGGCAACGGTTACGGGAAGTTCGTGGGCGCCACGCAGGTCATGGAGCTCGGCGAGCTGGAGACGCCCATCCTGCTGACCTCCACCCTGTCCACGTTCGGGGTCGCCGACAGCCTGCTGAGCTGGCTCATCGACCGCAGCCGCGAGCCGATCGTCTCGGTCAACCCGGTGGTCGGCGAGGTCAACAACGGCTGGCTCTCGACGGGAGACCCGCGCCCGGTGACCGCCGAGCACGTCTATGCCGCCCTCGACGGGGCATCCGACGGGCCGGTGGCGATGGGCAACGTCGGCGGCGGCACGGGCGCCTGCGCGCTCGGCTTCAAGGCGGGCATCGGCACGGCGTCACGCCGGGTGTCCCTGCGCGACCGCGAGGCGACGGTAGGCGTGCTGGTCCAGGCGAACATGGGCGGTGACCTGCGGCTCCTTGGCCGTACGATCACTCCGGAGAGCCTGGGCCTGAGGCGAGCGGGACATTCCGATGAGCGTGGCTCCTGCGTCGTCGTGGTCGGCCTCGACGTTCCGTGCGGCGCCCTGCAACTGTCCCGGATCGCGGCCAGGGGCGTCTTCGCGCTGGGCAGGGCCGGCGCCTCGTACAGCCACGGCAGCGGCGACTACGGGCTGGCCTTCTCCGCCGAGCCCTCCGACGCCCCCAGAACGCTGAGCCCGGCCGAGCTCGACGCCGTCTTCGCCGCCGTCCTGGACTCGGTGGAGGAAGCGGTCGTCGACGCGCTACTGGCCGCGCGAACCGTTCGCGCGCCGAACGGCCGCGAAGCCGTCGCCCTCCCGCACGGGGTCCTCCGCGTCTGAGTCACCTGGGCGTCCTCGGCGACACTCGGCGACATGGGTGCTCGACCGCGGCCCCGCCGGATCGGACGGCTGCTCCCCCAGCCAGGAGCAGCCGCCGGTCCCGGCGCGCGCGGAGGACGGCCAGTGGCTCCGCCACGCGAGCGGTAGCCCAGCGGAGAGCGTCGTCGCGACCCGATGGAGGTACGAGGAGAGGGAGCGTGCCCGATCGGTGAACTGAGGACTACGGCGCGCCGCTCCATCACCCGGCCCTGCGGTTCTTGTTGTATTCCTCGACCAGCTTGAGGTACTCGGATTCGGAGTCGGCGAACTTCGTGACGCCCTTCTTCGGGTCGGTCGTCACGAACCACAGCCAGTTGCCGGCGGCCGGGTTCAGGGCAGCCTCGATGGCGTCGGCGCCCGGGTTGCCGATGGGACCGGGCGGCAGGCCGCGGCGCAGGTAGGTGTTGTACGGCGACCGGCTCTGGAGATCTTCGTGCGAAGCCGCGAGGCCGAACTTGTTCAGGCCGTACAGGACCGTGCTGTCCATCCTCAGCCCCATCTCGGGCGTGTGGTTCAGCCGGTTGTAGATAACCCGCGCGACCTTGGGCATGTCGCGCTTGTCGCCCGACTCGGCCTGCACGATGCTGGCGATGATCACGATCTCCAGTGGCGTACGGCCGACACGCTTGGCGCCTTCCACCAGGTCGGCGTCCTCGGCGACGCTCCTGAAGCGTGTCACCATCGCGGCGAGGATCTCCTCCGGGCTCGACATGGGCGAGACCTCATAGGTCGCGGGGTAGGCGAATCCTTCCAGCCTGCCCTTGGCGTAGGCGGGAAGGCCGAGCGCCGCACCGTCCTTGGCCGCCCGTTCGAAGTCCTTCAGCGGCTTGCCGGTGGCGGCCGACAGATTCTTCAAAACATTTGAGAGCCGCAGTCCTTCGTTCACCGTCACGGTGTTCCGGGTCTCCGCACGCGTCTCACCGGAGCCCTGCCCGGTGAGGACCGCGGGGGCCACCGTGCGCGAGGACAGGCCCTGGACCGCAAGCGTGGATCCGACCGCCAGCACAGTGACGGCTGCCGCCGCCGCCAGCGCGAGGCCGCGGCGACGGGATCGGCTCCCGTTGACGTGGAGGAACCGGCCAGGCGGTGGTGGCTGCTCCTCGTGGGCCATGTCGGAAAGAGTCTCGCGCAGCAGATCCTCGATGTTCATCCGAACTCCCTCACGGTGCTCAGTTCAGGTGCCGCCTTCTTCAGACGCTCCAGCGACCGGTAAATCTGGCTGCGGACCGACCCCACCCTGAGGCCGAGCAGCCGGGCGATCTCGGTCTCGGACAGGTCCTCGAAGTAGCGGAGCACGAGCATGGTCCGCTGCCGGGGGGTCAACCGGGCGAGAGCCGTACGCATCACCACGCGAAGGTCCACCATCTCGGCGTGCTCTCCGCCGATCTGGTCGGGCAGCCATCCGGTGGGCACTTCCGCGACGCGGGAACGACGCCGCCACCAGCTCACCTGCTCGTGGTACATGACACGGCGGACGTAACCCTCGATGGACGCGGGGTCGCGCAGGCCGCGCCACTTCGCGGCCGTCTTCGCCAACGCCGACTGCACCAGGTCCTCGGCGGCGTGCCGGTCACCGGTCAGCAAGTACGCGGTACGGAACAGCGCCCCTGATCGATCGATGACAAAC
The DNA here is from genome assembly GCF_050947145.1 of Microtetraspora malaysiensis. NCBI lineage: Bacteria > Bacillati > Actinomycetota > Actinomycetes > Streptosporangiales > Streptosporangiaceae > Microtetraspora > Microtetraspora malaysiensis. Next base: position 475,356 of record NZ_CP191998.1, on the reverse strand, counting down.
GCCCGGAAGTCCGCCGCAAATCCTGGATCCACCTGTCCTCCTTGGAGTGTCACCAAGCAAGGACGTGGACCGCGCGCCGATCTATGCCGACATCGCCGAACTGATCCGAATCAGAGCTGCACCCCTGTCCAGGGGCTTGATCGACAAACGGTGCCAATCAACCGCAAAGCATGTACTTGAATGACGGTTGAGTACATGTTAGCTTGACGAGTACTTGAAGCAAGGAGGATCTATGAACACCCCTTCACCAGCTCAAGCCCTGCAGGAGATCCAGCGCGTCGAGGGCCACGTCCGCGCCGCCGAGCGCCGTTACGGCGCGATCTGCCTCGCCAGCGGCATCGGTCAACCGCTCTTCTGGGCGGGGATGCTCTTCGCCCCGACGCTTCGCCCTCCGGTCACGCTCGCTTGGATGCTCTTCACCCTGGTGCTGTGCGCCCTCATGATGCGCATCGGCGCCAAGGGGCGGCGCCTCACCCAGATCATGTACTGGGTGGCGGGCGGCGACCTCGTCCTGTTCCTCGCCCCTGCGGCGCTGTTCTTCGTGTACGGGCCCGCACCCCTTTCCTCATCGTGGACGGTGCCCGGCGCCGCGCTCTGTGTGGCCAGCGGGCTGCCGATGCTCTACGCCGCCTGGCGGCTGATGAAGACACGATGAGCACGCACCCACGGCACGATCTCGACGAGATCATCCATGCCCCCGTCCGCCTGTCGATCATGGCGGCGCTCGCCGCCGCCGACCGGGTCGACTTTCGCTTCCTCAAGGAGACGCTCGAGGTCAGCGACTCACTGTTGTCCAAGCACGTGCTCATCCTCGAGAAGGCCGGCTACGTGAAGGTGTCCAAGGGCTTCGTCGGAAAGCGGCCCCGCACCTCGCTGTCCCTCACCGACGAGGGCAAGGCCGCGTTCGCCACCTACACAGCCGTCCTGAGGAGGATCACCGGTGCTTGATCCCACTGCCGGCCGCCCCGTCCCCACCCTCCTGAAGCAAGCCGTCAGGAAGATCGCCGCCTTGGGCCTCGGGACGCTGCTCGCCACGGCGGCTCTCGCCCCGACGGCGCACGCCGCCGCACCGGGACTCGACCGGCGGGAACTGCAGCGCACGCTCGACGAGGTACCCAAGGGCGGCCTCCCCGGGGCCTACTCCGCCGTCCAGGACGGACGGCAGCGCTGGCGCGGTGCCACGGGACTGGCCGACCTGGAGGCCAGGCGCCCCATGCAGCCGGGCATGTACCACCGGGTCGGCAGCATCACCAAAACCTTCGTCGCCACCGCCGTCCTGCAGCTGGTGGAGTGGGGCAGGCTCGAGCTGGACGCCCCCGTCGAGCAGTACCTGCCCGGGCTGCTGCCCGATCGACGCGTCACGGTCAGGATGCTGCTCAACCACACCAGCCACATCGGTGACTACGTCAGCGCGCTCATCACCAGCCCCGACAGCCTCGAAGAGATGCGCGTACGGCAGTACACCAAGGACGAACTCGTCAAGCTCGGTCTCAGCGTCGGCGCCTCGAGCGAGCCCGGCGAGTCCCCGGGAAGCTACTCCAACACCAACTACATCGTGCTCGGCCTGCTGCTCGACAAGGTCAGCGGAATGCCCGCCGAACGCTACGTCACCCGCCACGTCATCCAGCGGGCGGGCCTTGAACACACGTTCTTCCCGAGCGCATCCGATCTCCCGCGTCCGCACGCCAAGGCATACACGTCCCTGTTCGGCTCCTTCCCGCTCAGAGACTTCAGCACCTTCAACATGTCGTACGTCGGCACGGCCGGCGCGATGGTCTCAACGATGGAGGACCTCAACCGTTTCTACCGGGCGCTGCTCACCGGCCGGCTGGTCGGTCGGGACCAGTTGGCGGAGATGCGCAAGACCGTCCCGATCACGCTGGGACCGGGCAGCCCCGACACCATGAACTACGGGCTCGGCCTCATCTCCTACGACACGCCCTGCGGGAAGCTGTGGGGGCACGACGGCGGCATCGTCGGCATGGCCACGCTGTCGCTCAGCACCGAAGACGGGGGCAAACAGACCTCCTCCGGCATCAACATGACCTGGCATCCGGAGACCGAAGCAGGCCAGCAGGCCTGGATCGTACACACCGTCGGCGCCATGTGCGGGACCAACCGGATCGCGGTCTCCGACGCCCCGATGCCGCTGATCGACGCCGGCGCGCCCCCGGCGAAGCTCTGACCTTCACCCTAGGCCGCCTGCTCCGGCCATAGGTGGGCGGTGGGCTCCCCGTATCAAGGAGGGGAGCCCACCGTTGTGACGTGATCGGGCGTCGACCTCTGTGGAGGCCATGCCCGGCCCTTCCAGGGCATCGACCCCCATGGGGTGATCAGGTCCAGTGTCAGTTCGGCTTCCACTGGGAGAACGCCTGCCGTACGTCGTGCGGGGCGTGGACGAGCGCGGCGTGGTCGGGCTCGGCCGCCGTGACGTACGGAAGGTGGACGACGAGGTCGAAGGCGTCCAGCGGACTCTGGTCGGAGTAGAAGGCTCCGACGCCGGCGCGCTGCTGGGAGGCGGCACGGACGGTGTCGGTGTCGGCCGGCGACAGCCGTCGCAGGTCGGTCGCGAACGGGCCGTCGTGGCTCGCGGCCATGAGCGCGTCGAGGCTGCCGGGCTGGGGCGCCTCCATGTCGGCGAAGAGCGTGCCGGTGTAGAAGTCGGCCCCTGTGCTGAGGATCTGGCCGCTGCCCGAGGTCGTGCCGATGACGAGATAGTCGGCGCCCAGCCGGTCGGCGAGGTGCATGCCCATCGGGGTCATCGGCGGCATGCCGGGGAGCGTCAGCGGTCGGCGTTGGACGTGGCCGTTGTGGGCGGCGAGGACGACGCGGTCCTCTCTGCGCAGGATCCACTCGACGGTGTCCGCGATCGCGGCGTCGCGGTCGCACATCGCCGCCTGCTGGTCGCCGCGGACCATGGCGCGAGCGATGCTGTCGAGCGTGACAGTGATACGCAGCGAACGGAGCGAACGTTCGTAGGCGTCGACGGTGGTCCGCTGAATGTAGTCCAGGCGCCGGCTCGTCATACGCGCGGCGAGGTCGGCGAGGCCGGCCGTGAGCGCGTCCTTGGTCTCGGTTGCGAGCGAGCCGTACGCGGTCATGGCCGCGGGCGCGGAGAACGCGGACGGGGCCGCGAAGGCGGAGGCCGTCTCCCGCATGCCCGGGTCGGGCTGGAATTCCGGATCTGCCTGCTCAAGGTAGGCGAGCACGGCGTCCAGGCCAGGTAGCAGGGACACCATCGAGCCCGGCAGGTCGATCCCGTAGAAGCCGACGGGGCGCGCGGCCGTGCGATTGTGCTGCCGCATCCACTCCAGATGGGCGCCCATCGGCGTCCACAGTCCCATCAGCGACGTCATACCGTTCGCCATGACCTCGCCGAGCTGGTTGTCACCGCCTCGGACCCAGTCGTCGACCAGCCGTCCTTCGACAAATCCGGTCTCCATCGCGTAGGCGCTGAACCCGTGCCGTTCGGCCAGGTAGCGCAGCAGGCGGTTCCGGAGCTCGTAAAACTCGCGGTTGTAGTGCGCGCTCTCGCCGATCGCCACCACTCGCGCGTCACCGATCGCCTCGTCCAGCCATTCGAGGTCGTCCAGTGACCCGGCCGGATCGAGTGTGTGCAGCGGAATCACCGCCTCGCCACTGAGCCGAGCCGCCACCGTCGTCGTGGAAGTTTTCGCGGTCATCCCTGAGCCCTTTCGCCTGCATTCTCAATTTTGGGAACAGTACCAGATATGGGAACGTACGACGATGGACACTCTCGACCTGCTTCTCCACCCGGTCCGGCTGCGTATCGTGCACGCCATGTCCGGCGGGCGCGTCCGCACCACCGCCGACCTGTGCGCCCGCATGTCCGACATCCCGAAAACCTCCGTGTACCGGCACGTCGGCCTCCTGGCCGACGCGGGAGTTCTGGAGGTCGTCGACGAGCGGCGCGTGCACGGCGCCGTCGAACGCCACTACCGGCTCCACCAGAAACGGACGACGATCGACGCCGAAGCAGCCGCGTCGATGTCCCTGGACGACCACCGCCAGGGGTTCACCTCCGCCATGGCCGCGTTGCACGCCGAGTTCAACGCCTACCTGGACCGGGACGGAGCCGACCCGACCGCCGACCTGGTCGGCTACCGGCAAAGCGTGCTCTGGCTCACCCGGGACGAACTCGCGGAGATGATCGACGACATGCGCGAGGTCCTCGTGGCCAGGTGGGGCAACCAGCCCGCGCCGGGCCGCACCCCTCACCTGGTGAGCGCGATCGTGTTTCCCACAGAGGACTGGCAGGAAGGCCGCGACCCGGTGTCCCCCCGCTCCTGAGGAACGGGCATCTCAGACTCCTGTGATGCCCGGATGGAAGGGTCGGCCGGGAGCGGGCAATCACTGGTGTCCAGACGTTCCCGGCGAGAGTGACCCTGCATGACCACGTTCCTCGACGGAGCGGTCGCCGATCCCGAGCGATTCTCCGCCCTCTTCGACGCCCATTATGAGGAGATACGCCGCTATATCGGCCGGCGCCTCGACCTCGACATCGCCGAGGACCTCGCCGCCGAGACCTTCCTGATCGCGTTCCGCCGACGTGACAGCTTCGACGCCGCCAAAGGCGGCATCAGGCCCTGGTTGTACGGCATCGCCACCAACCTCATCGGCAGCCACCGGCGTGCCGAACTGCGACGCTACCGGGCGCTGGCCAGATCGGAGCCATCCGATGCCGACGACAGCCATGACCAGCGTGTGGTGGATCGGGTCACGGCGCGGGTGACTGTACAGAAGCTCTCGGCCGCGCTGGCCGGACTGTCGCGCGGTGAGCGCGACGTGGTGCTGCTCGTCGCGTACGGCGAGCTGACCTACGACGAGGTGGCCGCGGCGCTCGGAGTCGCCTACGGCACCGTCGCCTCCCGGCTGAGCCGGGCCAGGACCAAACTGCGTGATGCGTTGGGAGTTGAGGTGTGATGAAGGAGTTCCAGCTCATCGACGAGGTGATGCCGCAGGTGCCGCCCGCCGACTACGCCACGATGACGGCTGCCCGCGCCCGGATGCTGGGCGGCGCGCGACGGCAGCGCCGGCGGGTCTGGCCGAAGGTGGTGCTCGCGGCAGCGGCGGTCAGCATGGTGATCACCGGCGGCTTCGTGGCGGCGCCCCTGGTGGGCGGGTCCGACGGGTCCGGTATCCAGACGGCCGCGGTGCCGCCGGGCGCGGTGCTCGCCGCGGCGGCGGACCGGCTGGCCGCACAACCCCCGGGTACCGGTGCTTGGTGGCGGCGGGACATGACGCAGGTGGAGTGGACCAGAACCCCGGCCTATACCGTCGAGCGGCGGCGCAGGGAGGTGCTCTGGTCGAGCCGAGAGCATGGGTGGCGGACGCAGCAAGCGAAAATCTCCGCCAAACCACGCACGCCCGCCGATGAACAGGCGTGGAGGGACGCGGGCTCGCCTGATCTGTGCGACCGCTGCGAGATGGTCGGCGGGTACTTCACCCCGCTCAAGCTGACGGTGAGCCCCGCGGAGGAGCTGCCTGCCGAACCGCAGGCGCTCAAGGCCAAGCTGCTGAGCGTCTACGTCCCCCAAAACGACAAGGACACCCCGGAGGCGGTCTGGGGCGCCAGCCTAAAGGACACCCCGGAAACGTGGATCTGGGGCGCCAGCCCATGGCTCCTCCTCAACGCCGAGACCACCCCGGCCACCAGGGCGGCGCTCTACCGGGTCCTCGCCGGCCTGCCAGGCGTACGCGTAGAGGACAACGTCGTCGATATCGACGGCCGCACCGGGATCGCACTGACATACGGCAAGGCGCCCACCCGCGAGCAGATCATCATCGACCGGGACAGCGGCGAACTCCTCGCCATCCAGAAGGAGCTGTCTGGCACGGGCGCGACATTCACGGCATACGTGGTCAAGCGGCTGGGCTGGACCGACGACCCCGCACCCGCGCAGAGTTCATTCTCATAGCCGCCCCGCCAGCTCGGCACGTGTGCACGCCGGCCCAGGAGACGTGTCCGGTGGGCGAAATCGGGATGTAAGAAAGCCCGACTTCGAACCACATGCTCTACGGACGACGTACCCCCACCGAAGGAACCGGCTTGCCCAACCCACATGAGCGCTTCACCGCGCTCTACAACACCTACCAAGCGAGGGTGTGCGGCTATGCGGCAAGCCGCGCCGGACACCAACTCGCGGAGGAAGTGGTCAGCGAGACCTTCCTGGTGGCCTGGCGGCGCCTCGACAGCATCCCCGACCACGCACAGTTGCCATGGCTCTTCCGCGTCGCTCGAAACATTCTGCGCGACAACTTCCGGCAGGCCGCTCGGCGCGAGTCCCTGGAAGCCGAACTGAGAGCGTGGATGGACGAAGCCGCCACGGACGCGGGCGAGCACGCCACCGAGCGAGTCGCCGCCCTCCGGGCGCTGGCCACCTTGTCCGATGCCGACAAAGAGATCCTGACCCTGACCACCTGGCACGGTCTGTCCGCCGTGGAGGCAGCCGAAGTGCTCGGCTGCACCAAGGCCGCCTTTTTCGTCCGAATGCACCGGGCTCGCCGCCGGCTGCAAGCGGCGATCCAAGCCGGCGACACCTCCACGTCTGCCAAGCCCGTGACCGTTACAGGAAGGAAATTCCAATGAGCCGCAAGCCCGACCCCGCGCACCTGCTTGCCATGGCCCGCCCGGCTTCGCTGGATCGCGGCTCACGCGTCTCCGCTGACGACATGCTTGCCATGGCTACCACCGAGGCACCAGAAGAACTCACACGCAGACCGTCGCGCCGGAGAAGGCCCCTGGTCACCGCCCTTCGCTTCACGGCCATCGCGACCGTCGTCGCGGTCACGACCACCGTGCTCGTGCGGAGCACAGACAGCGAGGTCGCCCCATCCACCCCCACGCTCGCCCGGACTGTACTTCTCGCGGCTGCCGATCGAATCGAGACCGCAAACCCGGCAATCGGCCGATACTGGCACACCACTGGCCAGAGCTTTGCCGTAGGGGCATTTGGGCAAGCCCCGGTCGGCAAGGTACCGGAAGACGTCCGTTACCGGGTGGCGTGCACTCACGAGACCTGGATCGCGAGGTCGGAGCGCGATCCCAGCTGGCTGGTGGTCACAGCCCAGTCAGGCGAGCCGCTCACCAGGGCAGACGAGGCCGCCTGGCGCCGGCAGGGCGCATACAGGCTCGGCGCCTGTGAGGGGGCCGCTGGTCCGTCGGTGGGCGGGGTGCTGCCGGCGCCGCCGTTTGCCAGCCGCCTCGACGACAAGCGCCACCCAGAAGTTTCCTACCCGATGGTCGGAGCCACGCATGTCACTACGGAAGAGGTCATGAGCCTGCCGACCGATCCGGCGAAACTTAAGGAAGTCCTTCAGGCTTGGACCCGGCGAGCTGGTTACGTCCCACCCACAGAGCAGTCGTTGTTCTTCCAGGCGGCCAGTATCCTGTCCGGGCTTCCGACGACCCCGAAGCTACGGGCCGCGCTGTATCGCGTGCTGGCGAACTTGCAGAGTGCGAAGAACATCGGGACGATCAAGGACCCGCTGGGACGCGTCGGGGCAGGGATAGAGGCGTCGGGCGAAGCCATACAGATCATCATCGATCAAACGTCCGGCGAGCTTCTGGCCGTACAAGTTCCTGATCGCACGGGCGAGTTGACCTCGTGGACCGCTCTGACAACGTCCGGCTGGACCGACGCCAGACCGTCACTACCCAAAACGATCACCTGAACGAACAGCCGGGAGCGCCTGAAACCACAGACAGATAGCGCTCATGTACGTCAAGAACCCCCCGCACCGCGCAGGGCGATTCAGCGGTCGCCGGGTTTGTACGCGAACACCCAGCGGTTGCTTGCCAGGGCGTCGTCCGGCTCGGGGAGTGGACCGCGACCGAGGTGGCGGGTGAAGTCGAAGGGGGTGGCGACGGCGGTGGACCAGCCCCGCGCCTTCAGCGAGGCGACGGAGTCGGGACGCGGCTCCTCGTCGAACAGGGCGAGGAGGTCGACGCCGATCTGCCGCCGGGTCGCCGCGTAGACGGGGCTGGCGCGGACCTCCGGGGACTCCACCCCGAGCTTGACCTCGAAGGCCAGCGAGCTGCCGGCGGCGCTCAGGTGGTCCACGGTGTCGATGAGCCGCCGCTCGGCGGCCGACGGGAGATAGAGCAGCAGGCCCTCGGCCAGCCAGGCGGTCGGCGCGCTCGGGCCGAAGCCCGCGCTCACCAGCGAGGCGGCCCAGTCCCCGCACAGATCGGCCGCGATCGGACGGCGCATGGCCGTCGGGACGGCGGCGAGGCCGTCGAGCACGTCGTGTTTGAACGCCAGGACGCCGTCGCGGTCGATCTCGTAGACGGTGTGGCCCGGCGACCAGTCGAGCCGGAACGCCCGCGTGTCGAGGCCCGCGCCGAGCAGAACGACCTGCCGGACGCCCGCGTTAGCCGAGCGGACGAGGAAGTCGTCGAGGACCCGGGTACGCAGCCCGAAGTACCGTCCCAGCCTGCCCCACAAGGGGTTCGCGTCGCCGTCCGGCACCTCCGCCGGGCGCACCGGCCAGGCCGCGGACGCCTCGGCCGCGCGGACGAAGTGCTCGGCGTAGGTGTCGCGGGCCAGAGCGTCGGGCCGGTGAGTCTCGATCGCCCGCGCGGCGGCGACCATGAGGGCGGTCAGGCCGACGCCGTCTTCGACACCGGTGTGCTGTGCGGCCGGCACGCGTCCTCCTCGACGCAGAAGTCGTTCTGCAGGTCCACGACGGCCAGCGCCATGCTCTCCACGGATGTCACGGCTCCGTCACCAGGATCCGCTGCCCCTCCGGCTCCAGCACGTCGAGCAGCGCGTCCACCACGTCGGTGGTCGAGTGCCGTCCGCCGAGGTCCGGGGTGCCGATGCCGCGACGGCGGAGTGTTTCGAGACCGCCCTCCACCAACCGCACCGCCCCGGCGCAGCCCGCGTGCCGCTCGGCGATCATCGCCGCCGCCCGTACGGTCGCCACCGGGTTGACCGTGTCCTTCCCCTCCAGGTCGTCGGCCGAGCCGTGCACGGTCTGGTACTCGACCAGACCGGCCACCTCGAAGTGCAGGTAGACGTTCTCGGTGCAGCGGTTCTCCTGGCGCTCGGCACCGAAGCGGTCCAGCAGGACCACGTGCATGATGTCGGCCCATTCGTTGCCCGCGATGATCACCGTGCGGGGGCGCGGACCGCGCTCGATCAGGTTGCGGTTCACCGTGTCCGGCTGGGACAGGCGGATCTCGACGCCGTGCCGCGCGGCGCTCTCGGCCACCCACTCGTCCAGAGCGCCGTCGAGCAGGTGGAACTTGTAGGCCATGACGATCTCGTCGATTTCGCCGTCCGGCCACTGCTGCCGGGCGCGCCGTACCGCGAAGGCGATGACCTTCTCGGTGATCTCCCGGCTGAACGACATGGTGCGGATGAGCGCGCCGGGAATGTGGGTGTTGTCCCCGGTGTAGAAGCCCTGGGCCTCGTCGCGGACCAGCAGCAGCGACGCGTTCGGGGCGGTGATGGCGTCGACTTTCACCGCCTGCAAGCGCCGGCGCACCAGGTAGAGCGACTGGGCGTTGATCGCCGTACGGAATATGGCCGGGACGCCGAGAGCGGCCTGCTCGCGACAGAACTCCGCGTAGTGGTCGCCGTCCTCGCGGGTGAGCTCGCGGATCTGCTCGATCCCCGCGTCGGCCTTCAACGACGAATACGAGTGGTAAACCCTTTCCGACCGCATGATGCCGATCTCCACCGAATACACGTCGGCGATCCGGCCCAGAGCGCGCTCGAAGACGGTCGCGAGTTCGGGGCCCGTTCCCCCGCCGACGGCGAGTCCGATGACTGGTTCCACCTGTGCTCCTTTGTTGAAAGCCGATGCGTCGGGGCGGCGACCGGCGATCAGCCCCGGACCTCGACCAGGTGGTCGCCCGGGATGCCCGCTTTGTCCGGGCTGTAGTAGTCCTTGATGCCCGCGGCCCAGACCGAGACCTCGATCTGGTCGTCGTCGGACGGCTGGAACGCGTCGAAGAGCGCGTCGATGTTCGCCCGCTCGAAGCCGATGGCCACCATGAGCGCCACGAAGAGGCCTCGCCTGATGAGGCCGTCGCCGTTCGGGTCGCCCAGCGCGGCCAGCGCCTCGGCGAAGTCGGTGAGCGCCGAGTCGAAACGCTCCGGGGAGAGCACACACGCGGTGTACTCCTCGAGCGTGATCCGACCGTCGCGGTTGGCGTCGAGTTCGGCGGCCAGGGTTGTCCAGTAGCGCCGGAATGCGGCGAGCATGGCCGCCTTGGCTGTTTCGCCGGAGTTGGGGGACGCGGCCACCACGCGGGTGGCCATGAGCTCGAAGTCCTCGGCTTCGAGGCTGCCGGTGCCGTCGGCGTCGAGCAGGGTGAAGATGAGCTTTACTCGATCGAGAGCCGCCTGCCGCATCTCTTGTCGCCTTTCTTTGGTCGCCAGCAGAAATGGAACCCGCGATCAGGATTCCGACTGGAAAATACCATGCCAAAAAATTACCCGCGCGTTCGTAGCACGATTCCCCTTTACATCCCAAAATGCCACCAATACCGGCGAACAGAATAGATGCCATAAAGTCTGAAATATCTCGGCGATTCGCGTCCCAGCTCCAGCCGAGCGCCACCCCGAGGGTGATGAGAAATGCGGCAAATTTCGCGATTTCTATGGATTCATATCCCGGTCTCGTGAGCACCGGCCGACCCCGTGAGACCGGACGCGAGCAGCCGGACGTCCACGTCCCGCGACGTACGCAGTCAGCGGGAGGGCCACCTTCCCGTGGCGGGTCAGGCGCCCGCGGTCCAGGCGGCCCGGAGGGCGTGGATCTCGTCGGGAGTGCTCTCCCTGGCGATGTAGGGGATGTCCAGCGCGTACCGGCTGTGCGGAAGCTGGTCCCGGACGACGGTGGCGTCCTTGAGGATCTGGCCGTACAGCGCGGCGCCGTCCATGCAGAAGACGTCGATGAGAACGACGCGGCCGTCCAGGGCACGCCGGACGTTGCCGGTGTTCAGGTCGACGCCGTCCCACCAGGGGACGGTCTCCCGCCGTTCGGCGTCGATCTCGGTCGCGGTGCGCCGCACCTCGGCCAGGGCCGCGTCGCCGCCACCGTCCCGCCACTGCCGTACGACCTCGGCCGCCGTATCCAGCGGGGCGAGGAACTCCAGCACGACCAGCGTTCCTCCTCCGTCGAGCGCGGCCTCGACGGCGACCCGGGGCAGGTACGGGTTACCCGGGCAGCGACGGCACAGCTCCAGGAAGGCCGCGTACGCGGGGTCGAACGGGCAGACCCGCGCGGCGAGGTGCCCGCCGGGAGAGCGCAGTCCCACGGCCCAGTCCCCGACGCCGCACGGGGTCCAGCCCAGCAGCACCAGCTCGGCCAGCGCCTGCCGGTGGGAGAGCTCCGCCCAGGGGCGGTCGCGCAGCGGCGTCAGGTCATTGTGGTCGGCCGTCATGCCCGCACCCTAAACGATCAGTTCGTACGGCCCGGCCTCACTTCGCGGTGTGGTGGCAGACTAGGCGCACCGAGTCGCCTGGGGGTTTCGCGTAGATGCGCACCGCTTCGTTCCCGGAGGGTTTCGTCTGGGGAGTGTCCACGTCCGCGTTCCAGATCGAGGGCGCCACCGACCAGGACGGCCGGGGCCCCTCCATCTGGGACACCTTCGCGGGCGGGGCGTACGGCGACCCGGCCTGCGATCACTACCGGCGCTACGCCGACGACGTCCGGCTCATGCAGGACCTGGGCGTCGCCGCCTACCGGTTCTCGGTGAGCTGGTCACGGGTGCTTCCGGAGGGGCACGGCCGGGTCAACGGCCCGGGGCTCGACTTCTACGACAGGCTCGTGGACGAGTTGCTGCGGGCGGGCATCGCCCCGTACGCCACCCTGTACCACTGGGACCTGCCGCAGGCGCTCCAAGACGGCGGGGGGTGGACCTCGCGTGACACGGCCCGCCACTTCGCCGACTTCGCCGGCGTCGTGTACGACAGGATCGGCGACCGCGTGGACACGTGGTTCACGTTCAACGAGCCGCAGGTGGCCGCCTTCCTCGGCCACGCCTCGGGCGTGCATGCCCCGGGCCGGCGGTCGGCGGCGGACGCCTTCGTCAGCGCCCACCACATGCTGCTCGCGCACGGGCTGGGCCTGGAGGCGCTGCGCGCGCGGGGCGCCGCCAGGGCCGGTGTCGTGCTGAACCTCTCGCCCGTCCTCACTCCCGCGCAGCTCGGCGACGTGTCCCTCGATCTTCCGGAGGAGGACGCCGAGGCGGTGGCGCGGATCGACGCCCTGCACAATCGGCAGTTCCTGGAGCCGGTGCTGCGTGGCCGTTACCCTGCCGACCTGCTGCCTCTGGTCGAGAAGGTCGCGGGGCTCGGCCACATCCACGACGGGGACCTCGACGTCATCGGCGGGCCCATCGACCTGCTCGGCGTCAACTACTACACGCCCATCGCGGTGCGGGCCCAGCCCGGCGCTCCGGCCGACCCGGCCTTCCCGGGCAGCGAGGGCGTCCTCTTCTGCAGCGTGCCCACGGCCGTCACCGCGATGGGCTGGCCCATCATGCCGAGCGGCCTTTCCCTGGTCCTGCGGCGCCTGTCGGAGGAGTACCCGGAGACCGACGTGATGATCACCGAGAACGGCGCCGACTTCGTCGACGTCGTGGCCGGCGACGGCGTCCACGACATCGAGCGGATGAGCTTCCTGGAGGAGCATCTGCGCGCGCTTCGCGCCTCGCTCGACGAGGGCGCCCGGGTCCGCGGCTACCTGTTGTGGTCACTGCTCGACTGCGTCGAATGGGCGGACGGCTACCGGCGCAAGTTCGGCATCGTCCACGTCGACTTCACCACCCAGCGGCGGCTGCTCAAGGACAGCGCCCTGTGGTACCGCGACGTCATCAAGCGCAACGGCCTCGGCGCGGAGCGGCCGAAACGGCCCACGCTGGAGACCGTCGCCGCCCGCGCGGGCGTCTCCCGGGCCACGGTCTCGCGGGTCGTCAACGGCGAGGCGTCGGTCAGCTCCGAGGCACGCGCCGTCGTGTTGCGCGCGGTCCAGGAGCTGGGCTACGTGCCGAACGCCGCCGCCAGGAGCCTCGTCACCCAGCGGACCGACTCGGTCGCGCTCGTCCTGTCCGTCCCCAGGAACGGCGGTGACGCGCTGATCTCCGCCGTCGTCCAGTACGTCACCGGCGTCCTGGAGGGGGCGGGCAAGCAGATCACGCTGATGCTCGCCGACACGGCCGAGAGCCATCGGCGCATCATCAGGCACGTGGAGGCGGGGCAGGTGGACGGAGTCGTCCTCGTCCCCCCGGACGGTCCCGACCCGCTGGCCGAGCGGCTCGCGCGTACCGGTGTGCCGGTCGTGCTGCTCGGCCGACCCGCCATCGCCTCCCTCGTGCCGTACGTGGACGTGGACAACACCGGCGGCGCGAAGGCCGCGACCCGGCACCTCCTCGACCGGGGACGCCGCCGCATCGGCGTGATCTGCGGGCCGATGGACCTCGTCGCCGTGCAGGACCGCCTCGCCGGACACCTGGCCGCGCTCCACGAGGACGGGCTGCGGCCGGCGATCGCGCTCGCCGGTCTGGACAGACAGTCGGGCGGCGCGGCGGCCCGCGAGCTCCTGTCCGGCCATCCCGACCTGAACGCGGTGTTCGCCACCTCCGACGAGCTGGCGATCGGCGCGCTGGAGGCGGCGCGCGAGGCGGGGCTCCAGGTGCCCCGGGACCTGGCGATCGTGGGCTTCGACGACGTCCACGCCGCCTCCTGCACGACCCCGCCGCTCACCACCGTCCGGGTGCCCACCGCGGATCAGGCGCTGGCTCTGGCCCGCCTGCTCCTGTCCCGCCTCGACGGCCGCCACACCACTTCCGTCGTGCTCCCCACTCGTCTGGTGGTCCGCGCCACGACGTGACCCTCGCCCGCGCGAGGCATCTCAGCGGCAGGTGAAAGCGCCGTCGTTCCGTACCGCGTCGCCTTGACCATCTCCTAACGCCGTGTGATAGTCCTAATCGTGTTAGGAGAACCGACTCGCGATAGAAGAGCCGAACGGCATGAGCGGACCAAGGCCGAGATCTTGGACGCCGCCTGGGAGGTCGCCCGCGCCGACGGCCTGGCCGGGCTGACGCTGCGGGACGTGGCGCGCAAAGTGGGGATGCGCCCGCCGTCGGTGTACTCCTACTTCGCGTCCAAGCACGCCGTCTACGACGCCATGTACGCCCAGGGCTGCCGGGAGTTCCTCGGGCGGGTGTCGCGGCTCGACCTCACCGGCGACGCCTTGACCGATCTACGGGCCGGTGCCCGGATGTTCATCGACTTCTGCGTCGAGGACCCGGCTCGCTACCAGCTGATGTTCCAGCGGACGGTCCCCGGGTTCGAGCCGTCCGCCGAGTCGTACGCCCTGGCCGTCGAGACGCTCGAGTCATTGCGGGCAGCGCTGGTGAAGATCGGCATCACCGCCCCCGGAGCGCTGGACATGCTCACCGCGCTCACCACCGGCCTGGCCGACCAGCAGATCTCCAACGACCCCGGCGGCGATCGCTGGCTCAAGCTCGTCGACGAGGCCATGGAGATGTTCCTCGCCCACATGAACACCCGTACGAGGAGAAAGGTCCGCTGATGCCCGACAGCGCGACGACGATCGAGTCGGTGCCGTTACTCGATCGCCCACAGGCCGCCTCGCTGGCGGCGGCCGAGAACGAGCGTTTCGTCGACCTGGTCCGGTCGCTGGACGCCGATGACTGGACCAGGCCGACCGACTGCCCGGCCTGGGACGTGCGGGCGATGGTCGCGCACGTCCTGGGCGCGATGGAGTCGATCGTCTCCCCGCGCGAGCTGGTCCACCAGCTCCGGGCGGGCGGCCGGGCGGCGGGCGGCCGTCCGCTCATCGACGGCATGACCGAGGTGCAGGTCGCCGAGCGGGCCCACCTGAGCACGTCCCTGCTGGTCGAACGGCTCGTCGCCACCGCGCCGCGTGCGGCCCGGGCCCGGCGCAGGCTGCCGGCGCCGCTGCGCCGGTTGCCGTTCAAGTCGGACGTCGCGGGAGTCACGGAGACCTGGCAGCTGGGCTTCCTGTACGACGTCATCTACACCCGCGACACGTGGATGCACCGCGTCGACATCGCCCGGGCGACGAACCGTCCGCTGGTGCTCACGCCGGACCATGACGGCCGGATCGTGGCGGACGTGGTCGCCGAGTGGGCGCGGCGTCACGGCCGGCAGTTCCGGCTCCACCTGCACGGTCCGGCGGGGGGCGTTTTCGTCGGCGGCGACGGGGACGGCGAGGAGATCACCCTGGACGCTGTCGAGTTCTGCCGGATCCTCTCCGGCCGAGGCCAAGGAACCGGGCTGCTCACCCGGCCCGTGCCCTTCTGAGGGTCATCCGGGCGGCACCGCGTCGCCGGATCCTCCCGAGACCGCCTTGGTCCGCCTGTGCGGCCCCTCGCCGCGCGACGAGACCAGGCGCTTGTCGGGCGGGGGCGGGTCCGGCGAGACCGGCCGGTCGAAGATGTCGATGTCGACCTCTTCGCCTCCGACGACCAACGTGTCCCAGGCGCCGCTGACCAGCAGGGTCCGCATGGTCTCGCTCTTCAGCTTGCGCAGGTGCTCGACGAGGGTCGCGTCGTCCGGCATGCCGGGGATCCGCGGTGACAGGCGAGCGCGGATCTGGCGCAGTCGCTCCGTCAGGGCGTCGATGTCCGCGTCCTTGTCCGAACCGGCGTCGCCCTCTTCGATGCCCTGGACGATCGTGTCTTTGATCGCCCGGGTGACCCCGTTCTCGTCGGTCGTCACCATCGCGTTCCACGCGCGGCTCTTGTGCCGGTACTGCAGCATCGACATCGCCGCTTCGTGCCGGATGAAGTCCGCGTCGCGGAGCGGCCGGCCGCGCCAGTTGCGGTTGAGCGACCGCGCCAGCGAGATGGCCGACGCCAACCCGCTGTTGAGTCCGCGCCCCGGCCAGAAGTGGATCGCGTTGGCCGCGTCTCCTAGGAGGAACCCGTACGTTCCGGGCGTGGTCGACGTTGGGGAGTACAACTGCGCCGTGAATCGCGGCCGCTGCACCATGTCCAGCCGGAACGCGGTGACCGCGCTCACGTCGTCTTCCGTGATGCCGAAGAGCACCAGCCCTTCCTTCGCCCGCTTCCACAACGCCGATCCCCTGATCAGGGCGGGCAGGAAAAGCGTCCGGTGCGTCGAGCAGTGGAAGTCGCCGTCTTCGTTGCGCGCCATCAGGCACGGGCTGGAGGCGATGCATTCTTCGAACACGTGCCGGACGGGGTCGATGCCGACGACTTCCTTGGCCTCCTCGTCGGTGAGGCGCATGTTCAGGAATCCCTCGCCGCGCAGCGCGTTCAGGAGGAAACGATTCTGGGCCACGGTCAGCAGGACGGTCATGGGGTCCGACAGGCCGGACTTCACCCGTAGCCCCAGCACGACGTCCTGTACGTGCGTACCGTCCAGCGAGTAGATCGATTTGTCGGCCTTGCCGAACTTGTCGGTGAAATGCTCGCGGGTGCGCGAGCGCCCTCCCTCGCAGATGGCCAGCACGTGGTCCCCCACCACGGCCTCGTGGTGTTTCTCCGGATCGAAGTTGGCGGGGATCAGGCGGATGCGGCCGGCTTTCTCGTTCGCCATCTCGAGCAGCGTGTCCTCGATGTACGCGATCCGGATGTTCCGCGGGCTGTAGCCGCGAATCGAATCGGGACCGGCCGGCCACATCTCCGTGTAGGAGCCGGCGGTGAACAGCCGCGCCTGGACCTCCTCCGGAAGGTTCAGGTACTGGCGGCTCTGGACCGTCACGACCTGCTGCCGCCGGTTGTTGCCCTGTGCCGCGTTCTTCCAGACGACGCGTGATCCGTCCTGGATCCAGCGGCCGTCGTACATCGTGATGGCCACCCGCTGCCCCATGAGGTGGTCGAGCAGCAGGGCGAGGCTCAAGCCGACGGGGCCGCCACCCGAAACGGTGACGCGCAGGACCTGGCCCGGTTCGACGCTCGGCACGGACCCGACGACCGTCTGGAGCAGCGAGGCGTCCATGACCGTCTCCGATTCGTCGAACGCCTCGAACCGGAACGTCTCCCCGCCGATGGTGATCGTGTCGCCGGGGCGGAGCACGTGGGAGGTGACACGTTGTCCGTTGACCAGCGTGCCGTTGCGGCTTCCGCGGTCGTGCACGACATAGCCGTCGGCCTCGCGCCGCACTTCGGCATGAAAGCGCGACGCCCTTTCGCTCGTGATCACCACACTGTTGTCGCCCCTGCGACCGAAGGTGATCGGTTTGTCGCTGATCGGGAACCGCTGTCCGGCGAGAGGACCTTCATGCCCGACGATCGCAGGCGGCATGGGCTGCACCCTTCTCCATCGGCTAACCGATGTTGACCACTCATCGTGACACGCTTCGTGGCTCCGGGAAATAGTCCATAATTTGCGGCTTTCACCGCCGAAAGTGGCACCCGCCCGCTCTTCGCCCCTGGTGTGACCTGGCGCGCGACTCCACAGGCCGGACGCCGCCGCGGCGCGGACTACTGCGGATCGACCCCGGCCACCGCGCGCAGCCCCGGACGGAGCAGCTCGGCGATCTTCTGCGGGGACGCTCCGCGCAGCGCGGTCAGGTCGAGCAACTGATGGGCGATCGTCACACCGAGCATCGTGCTGACCATCAAGGCGGCACGGAGATCCGCGTCCTCGGCCTCAATCGCCGAACCGAGCTCCACCACCTGGCCGTCGAGCGTGGCCCGAGCCTGATCGGCGGCCTCGGGGTGGGTGAGCATCGACCGCATCATCGCCAGCGTTGCCTGCGGGAGTGATCCGATCTTCATGCCGATCCTGGCGAGCACAGCCTCGACGAGCTCGTCCACGTCTCCCGACAGCGGCGGGACCGACCCCAACTGCACGGATCGCTGGAAGAGCTCCTGTTTCGACCCGAAGTACTGGATGACCAGGGCCGGGTCGACCTCGGCCTCGGCCGCGATCGCCCTGATCGTGGCGCGCTCGAACCCTCGTTGCGCGAACGCGCGCCGAGCGCTGGACAGGATGCGCTCCTCCGTCTGACGCCTGCGCTGGGCACGTGCCGTCGGCGAGTCCTTCACGGTCACCGACTTTACGTTGACCCGCTGCGCTATTTCGCTCTACGCTCGTTGAGTCAACAAGCGTTGAGCGAATGGAGCACGTCCATGCCGTCGACCTGCCTTACCCCGCGCGAGGTTCTGGCCCGCTACCACCAGGCGATGATCGACAGATCGGCCGACGACCTGGCCGACCTGTACGCCGACGACGCCACCCACGCGTTCCCGTTCCGCGTCCCCGGAGCGCCGGAACGCCTTGACGGGCGCGAAGAGGTACGCGCCTTCTACCGGGCCGCCTGGGGCGACAGCCCGGTGCGGTTGACGAAGATCGAGGACGTGGTCGTCCACCACGCAGCCGACCCCGAGGTGATCGTCGGGGAATGGGTCGGCGTGGGCTCCCTGAACCCGGACGGCCGGCCGTTCCACGCCACAGGACTGCTGCTGGGCCGGGTCAGGGAGGGAAAGATCATCGACATGCGGGACTACATGGACGTCTTCGGCACGTACGGCGCGCTTGGCCGGCTGCGCGCCATGGTCGCCATGTTCGAGAAGCAGCAAACGTCCTGACCGGGCGCCCTCCCCGACCGCCTCACGATGGCCGCGCGCGGACATCCGCGCCGTTCAGACGGCCGTCCAGGAGCACAGTCCGCCGCGGCGGAACTCGTCGATCAACTTGCTAGCGTGATCGAATTGACGGCGTGAACCCGGGTACCCACGGCCAGAGAGATGAGTCCGCCTGCGAGGAGGAGCGCCGTGGCGGACCTCGTCACCGAGCTCATCGATCAGATTCATGTCCACCATGGCGAGATTCTGCTGGTGGATCGGGACGGTGCGAACGGGCAACCAGAAGGCGGCCTTTCACCGTTCGACCTTGCGGACCAGGCAGGAAGCTCCGGGAACTGGTTCCTGACCAGCGGGAATGTCGCCTACATCGCCAGCGGATATTCCTTCCACCATTGTCTGGGGCGGCCCGAGGGGGCGTCACCCGGGGCGCGCCGACGCGGACGGAGTTCCGGCACGCGGGTGCCCCGGTGCGTGGGCCCTTGGCGCGTGGAGTTCGGGGCCTGATCATCGGGTGGCCGCCGCGATCAACCTCACCGATCACGTCTGGTGGGTCACGGCTCGCCGATCGTCGATCACGGATCGGGGGTCACGGAATCGCCGTTCGCGGGTCGCGGATCACTGACCACGGATCGCGGATGGCTGTTCAGTGATTGTTGGTCACTGTCTGTCGGTCCAGCGTCGGGGGCGGAGCTTGGAATGCCGGTGGAACCGCATTGAGACGGTCCCGTCGCCCTGATCGATCACTTCTACCCGGTCGGGGTGGCGGGACTTCCATTTGTTGTCCGCCGCGCACAACGGTGCGAGGTTGTCCAGGTTGGTGCGGCCGGTCGGGTACCAGGGTTCGATGTGGTCGATCTCGGCCAGGTAGGCGGGGACGTCGCACCCTTCGCGGCAGCAGGTCCGGTACGTGGCCAGGATCGCTTCCCGCTGGTCGGCCGAGGCCAGCCGGCGTGCCCGCCCGAAGTCCCGCATGATCCCGTCGGCGTCGCGGAGCACCCGCCGTAGTTCGGCGGTGTAGGCCATCCGGCGCGCATCCTCGCCGGGGATCGGGGTGCCGTCCTCCAAATACGCTGGTTCCTCTGATTTGCCGGTCAGGGTCTGCTCGGTCACCGACACGTGCATCACGGTCCGCCGCCCGCCCTGGGACAAGCGGATCGCGAGGGCGTCGGCCGTGCGGCGGCCGTGGTTGCGCAGGTCGGTGCTGTCCGTTTTGGCCGCC
Source organism: Microtetraspora malaysiensis (assembly GCF_050947145.1). Classification (NCBI taxonomy): domain Bacteria; kingdom Bacillati; phylum Actinomycetota; class Actinomycetes; order Streptosporangiales; family Streptosporangiaceae; genus Microtetraspora; species Microtetraspora malaysiensis. Next base: position 455,554 of record NZ_CP191998.1, on the reverse strand, counting down.
AACGGCTCCAGCCAGGTCTTCAGCTGCATCTTCAACTCTGGGTCGAGCAGCCCGCGCAGGCGGCCCATCCCATCGGCGGTGTCGGAGATCGTCAGGTGCTGGCGTTCGGTCTTGGCCGCCGCCCGCGCCAGCCTCCCGTCCGGGTCGATCGTCTCGATGATGGTCTGACCGGCGCGGGCCACGTCCTCCACCGTCGACGCCGACGCCCGCGCCAACTCCACCAGAATCGGCTCCGCCAGTTCGGTCTCGGCGTCATCCAGATGCCGGGTGGCGGACGCGATCGTCGCCGCATACCCGTATGACAGGCGGGCGGTGTGGGGCAGGCGGGGGAGTTGCCGGGAGAGTGTGACGCGTTCTCCTGCGCGGGCGGTGCGTGAGCCGGTGGCGGCTGCCAGCCATGCTCCGATCGACCGCCGTCCGAACAGGTGGTGGCCTTTACCGGTCTCGGCTATCGGGAGGCGGGCGGCGATCGCGACTTCGGCCAGATCGATCGCCCGGGCCAGGGCGACGATCTCTGCCATCGCCACCTCAACCTCAACCCCGGTCTCGGCACCGGAGCCAGGGCCGGCACCGGCAGCAGCGCCGGTGTCGGCCCTGGCCTCGGTCTCAGCCTCTGCTTCAGCCCCGGTCTCGGTTCGGCCCGGCACCTTCCCTGCGGCCGCGGCCAGCCGCTCGGCACGGGCGAGCAGGTCGATGACGTCGCGTCCGGCCAGGTTCAGGTCGGGCCAGTCCGCTACCCGGCTATCACCACCAGCACCATCCGGGCCCGCACCGTCCTGGCCATCACCGCCGGCACTGCCTGCACCAGCGCCCCGGCCAGCTGCGTCCTGACCATCCCGACCAGCGCCCCGGCGGTCACCACCAGCGGCCGAGCCATCACCGCCGATGCCCTGGCCATCGGCGGCAGCATCGCCACCGGCCCGCCGGTCACCGCCACGCCGACCCGATCCCTGTGCGTCTGTGTCCTGCGGAGCGCGGCCCGGACGCTGCTCATCCTCGCGAACGCGTCCCACGCCCAGCTGATCCCGGCCCCGCCGGTCCTTGCCCTGCCAGCCCGAGTCGTTCTGCTGCCGATCATCCCGACCGGCCCGCAAGGGACGGGTCGCGGGCGACTCATCGAGGGTGGGGCGGCGGCCTTGCCAGATCCCATCCCAGGCCGACAGGTCGTCACGGTCGCATCCGGGCCGCAGTAGCTCATCCCGACCGGAAAGAGCCCCGCCACCGCTGCCGAGGCGCTGCGACCCCTCCCCGCCGTCAGGCTTCTGGTCTTCTGTCGTGTCCGGGAGGCCGAGCAGCCGCCGAGCCCAGGAGTGCGTCGTCTCCGACTCGCGTCGCGCACCTCGCCCGTCAGGGCGGGTTGTGTCGTGAGGGGCGGGATCAGGGGCTCCTTCGCGGCTGCCGGAGCCGCTGGCGTGATCGAGGAGCCCGGCGCTGCGAGCGCGGTCGAGAAGCACCGCCCCGTAGGAGTCACCGGAGAAGCGATCGGATCCGATGAACAGCGTGTGCCGCCTGGGCCCACACCGCCGCCGCGGGGACGTGGAGGGCGCGTCGGACGGTCGGGACGGAGGTGTGTCCTCCGGTCGGCGCGACAACAGCACGCCACCCGAAAGCATCATCTCTGCGCACCTCCCCTCCCGGTCTGACGGTCAACCCTCTGCGAAGATATCGCTCACGCGTTCGAACTGCAACTCTAAGTAATCACGCTTGCACTGTTTGTGGCCATCGCGTGCAGCATTCCGTTCAGTGGGCATTCATGACCGGAGAGGGCACGCCAAGCCGGCGTCTCTGGTGTCGGCGCCTCCGGTGTCGGTGTCTAGTCTCTGGTGTCGGTGTCTCTGGTGTCGGTGTCATCGCTGCTGACTCCACGAGTTGGCGGTGGGCAAGAATCGGCGCCTGCGCAGCAGCGGCCAGCGAATGCCTCGGTCGCGCGTGGCGCCGGCAGCGTTGCCGGCTCGGCTCAGGGACGCTGAGGCCGCCGGGGACGCCGAAGCTGCCAGTGCGGCTCAGGACGCCGGGGTCGCCGGTGTTTCGCCAGGCCCGCCGCCCCGCGCGGGCCAAGTGCACGACGAGCAGGACCCAGGCCGCCGCCACTGCACCCTTTCAGCGCCGCTGCCCACCATTCAGGCTCGCGCCACCGGCGGCAGGCACCAGCACGGTCGCCGACGAATCGGCCAGGCCGATCAGCCCATTGGCGTCAGGCGTTCTTCTCCGGCGAACTCGGCGACGATCTTGGAGTAGGCCAGCCGGCGCGCCGCCTCCACCACGCCCTCCACGGCACCCACGACGCGCAGGTGTTCCGATGCCTCATGAATTCAGGCCGGTCCAGACCCAGGTGTCGTGATCGGCCTAGCGTCGTCCGGACTGTCGGTCAACTGGGGGTTGTTGGCGAGGAAGTTCTCGATTCGCCGGGCGAGAGCGTCGGGCGCTTCGAGCATGGGTAGGTGTCCGCTGTCGAGAGATTCATTCCAGCTCGTGTCGAGGTTGCGCGCGAATCGCTGTTGCAGTCCGATCGGGAGCTCAGCGTCTTGGCTGGTGGAGAGGTAGCCTCGACGTTCGGGAAAACCGCCGCCTTGCGGCGTGTCCCGGTAGAGACGCACAGACTCGGGGTTGAACTCCGCCACGATGCGATCGGCCGTCTCCGTGTCGACCCGGCTGGCCACGCCTCGCCGGATAGCGGCATCGGGCGGTCGGGTGCCGGCCAGCCGCATCGCCAGGCTCAGCACGAGCCGGTTCGGCAACGGCATCGACGCGACGAAGCTGCGTCCCGGCTTCGGCACGACGGCCGTGACCGCCAGGAACGCGCTCACCCGGTCAGGTGCGAGGGTGACGATTTCCGCTGCGACAGTCCCGCCACTGGAGTGCGCGACGACCGCGAATCGCTCCCACGGTGCCGAATCCAGTGCCGCGGCGGCGTATTCCGTGAGCGAAGCGCGATCATGACGCGGTCGCTCAGCGACCACCGTCTGGTGCGATGCGGCCAGTTCTTCGCGCACCTGATCCCAGATCCAGACGGGAAGACCGGCACCGCTCAACAACAGGATGGGTTCTTGCGACTGTGTCATGCTCCGATTCTGGAGGCGCTGGATGTCACCGTTATGGCACCATTCATGCATGAACCGCACTGACCGGCTCTACGCGATCCGCGAAGATCTCCGCCGTGCCGGTCCCCGCGGCCGCACTGCCGAACAGCTCGCCACCGCATTCGAGATCAGTGTCCGCACCGTCAAGCGCGACATCTCCGCTCTGCAACAGGGCGGGTTCCCAGTATGGGCACGCACGGGCCGGATTGGCGGATATGTCGTCGATCGTGCCGCTACCCTACCGCCGGTGAACTTCACCGCCGCCGAAGCCTCCGCGCTCGCTGCGGCGATCGCTGCACACCGTGGACAACCATTCGACAGGCCGGCCCGAGCTGCCCTGGTGAAAGTGCTGGCGGTGATGGACCCGCAGGCGCGGCGGCACGCGGACGACTTGACCGAGCGCATCTGGATCGACCACAGCACTACCGAGGCAGCTGATTCGCGCCGACGCAACGCGATCGAACATGCCCTTCAGGAGCGCAAGGTCCTCTCACTGCACTACCGCGATCGTCGCGGTGCGCCAACAACGCGCCGGGTTGACCCCCAGTTGCTCGCGTTCACGGCCGGGCACTGGTTCCTGGTGGCGCGCTGCCACCGCCGCGAGGCTATCCGGTGGTTCCGCCTCGATCGGATCGAACGCGCAAGTCTCACCACTCAGCCTGCCATCGACATACCTGTCGAAGATCTAGGAACACCTCCCTCGACGGCGGCCTCCGTCCGGGTACAACTTGCGATGTGATCCCGACGAGGGCGCTGCCACTGAGACCTTCCGCGCCACCGAAGATCACGGGTAGTGATCGTCACGGTCGGTTCGCGTGCCATGCAGCGTGGCCGGGCCGTAGAACCAAAGCAGTGAAGCCCCTGCTAGAAGTGGTCTTGCGACAGATCAACTTCCGAGCAGAGGCTTCACGTGTCCAACAGTGTCACATATACCGCCGTCCTTGACGTCCAGCGGGAGACGGTCGAGTTCCTGGCTGTCCTTCTCGCCGCACCGGGCCGAGCTCGGCACTCGGGCCGGGACTCGCGCGCTCGGACCGTTCAAGCAGGCGATCTTGGTGCTGCGCTGGTTCCTGGACGGCGCCCGAGTCCGGCAACTGGCCGCCGACAACGCCATCGGCAAGAGCACCGCCTACGTCTACCTGCACGAGGGCATCGACGTGCTGGCCGCCCAGGCGCCAGACCTGGCCACCGCGCTGGCCGAAGCCCAGTGCGACGGAGCCGGTCATCTCAATCTCGACGGCACCGTACTGCGTACCGACCGGGTCGCCACCCCCGGCCCGAACGGCGCTGACCTGTGGTGGAGCGGAAAGTACAAGCCACGGAGGCAACGTTCAGGTGCTGTCCGATCCTGAGGGATGGCCGCTGTGGACCTCACAGATCCGACCCGGCCGCGAGCATGACAGCACCTGCGTCAAAGCGGCCGACGGCCTACTGGCCATGCTGGAGCAGACCGCGACCGAGCAGGGCCTGCTCACCCTGACCGACCTGGGATATGAGAACCTCAGCCCGGCCCTGCGCCACCCGGTGAAGAAGCCCAAGGGCGGCGAACTCACCATCGAGAAAAAGGCGTACAACCAGGTTATCCGGGGCGTCCACGGTGTCGGGGAGTGAGCGAACTCCCTACTCAAGACCACCTTCAAGGCGCTGCGCCGGGTCAGCCTCGACCCTTGGCGGATCGGCGCCATCGTCAAGGCTGCCCACGTCCTCCTCCGCCTCGAACACGGTCGGCACATCTGACTGGAGATCACGCAACGTTGTGATCTATTACGCGGAAGGGCTCACTGAGATGCCCAGTTCGAGTGGAGCACGAAGAGGGTGGCCGCGATCGCTGCAATCCGAGCTAGTGCCGCATCAGCTTGGGTTTGCCCTGTTTCGTGGTGACACGCCGATCAAGGTCCCACCACGGTCGGCGTGATCGCTTCACACTCTGCGTGTGGCTGAACGGGTTCGCGTACGTGAGATCGATGACGATGAAGGCAACCGGCTGCTGCGGATCGTACGGCGCGGCAGTGGGTCGGTGGTGACCTGGCGGCGGGCGCAGATGGTGCTCCTGTCGGCCCAGGGCATGCCTGTCGCAAAGATCGCGCAGGTCGCGTTCACCAGCGAAGACCGGGTCCGGGACGTGATCCATAACTTCAATACCGATGGATTCGACTCCCTGTACCCCAAGTACAAGGGCGGCCGGGCACCGACGTTCACGCTGCCGCAACGCCGTGAAATCAAGAAGATCGCCAAGTCCAAGCCTGCCGAGCACGGGTTGCCGTTCTCCCGGTGGAGCCTTGCCAAGCTGGCCGACTTCCTGGTCGCCGAGGGGGTGGTCGAGGACATCAGCCATGAGGGCCTGCGCGAGCTTCTACGTGCGGAAAGTGTCTCCTTTCAAGCCATAAAGACCTGGAAGGCCTCCCGCGACCCGGACTATGCGACCAAGAAGGCCCGCATCGAGCACCTGTATGCCATCGCCGACGGCGAGGTCGTCCCCGACCCCGGCGAACCCGCTGTGATCTTCTGCATGGACGAGTTCGGGCCGCTCAACCTGCAACCCCGCCCCGGCAGGCAGTGGACCGACGTCGGCGGCAAGGGCAAGGACCCCGACCGAGATCCGCGACCGCGGATGCGCGCCACCTACACCCGCACCCAAGGCGTACGGCACCTGTTCGCCGCGTTAGACGTGGGCAAGAACAAGATGTACGGGCACATCAAGAAACGCAAGCGACGCGGCGAGTTCCTTGAGTTCTGCCGCTACCTGCGCAGCCTTCACCCGGCCGAGGTTCGCATCGCGATCGTGTGTGACAACTTCAGCCCGCACCTGACGACCAAGAAGGACAAGCGAGTCGGCCAGTGGGCGGAGGCGAACAACGTCGAGATCGCCTACACGCCCACCAACTCCTCCTACCTGAACCGGATCGAGGCGCAGTTCACCGCGTTGCGCGAGTTCACCCTCAACGGCACCGACCATGCCAGCCACCGCGAGCAGGGCAGCATGATCCGCCGCTACATCGCCTGGCGTAACCGCAACGTCGATAACCCCCGCCTACGCCGGATCGTGAAGAGGGCAAACGTGGCCTGACACGGCACTAGATGCCTCTCATGCCCCTGAGACGGGCCAAAACACTCATGGGTTCACAATGTCCGAAGGCGGCAATCGTTCGCGTCAGAATCTGCCGTCGAAGATCGATGCGGGTGTATATTCCTGCGGTCACACAGATATACCGGTCCAAAACCCGGCGAGGCCCCTTGTTCGGAATCATTCGCCCGTGCAGCACGCACTCCTGTCCTTCGCTGCACGAGGCGTGGCGGGCACACCTCTGCGGGCTGTGCCTGACCTTGCGGGATGGCCAGAGTCACGCGGCCCGGCTGGCCACCAACTACGACACGCTGATCATCTCGGTGCTCGCCGAGGCGCAGCTTCCTTCGGCCTCGCCGCATCGGACCGCCGGTCCGTGCGCGCTGCGTGGATTCCGTACGGCTGACGTGGTGGACGCGCGAGCGCGGGGCGCCCGGCTCGCCGCCGGGGTTTCGCTGGTGCTGGCCGCGAGCCGGATGCGCGACCAGGTGGCCGACGGAGACGTCGCCGCCGCCACGGTCGCGGCGCGTACGAGACTGGCGGCCCGGTGGCAGAAGGGCGGCGCCCGGCTGGCCGCCGGGGTCGGGTTCGACGTCGGCGTGCTGACCTCGACCGTGGACCGCCAGTTGGAGCTGGAGCGCCAGGCGGGGTCGGCTTTCCCGCTCGACGGGCGGCCGATCGGGCTGCTGGAGCTGACCGCCCCCACCGAGCAGGCCGTCGCGGCGGCGTTCGCCCACACGGCGGTGCTGGCCGAACGGCCGGGCAACGCCGCGGCGCTGGCCGAGGCGGGCGGTTTCTTCGGCCGCGTCGCCCACCTGCTGGACGCGGTCGCCGACCAGGACGAGGACGACGCCCGGGGCGCGTTCAACCCGCTGACCGCGACCGGCACCGGTCGCACCGAGGCGCGGCGGCTGTGCGACGACGCCGCGCACGGCCTGGCCTTGGCGCTGCGCGAGGTGGGCCTGGCCGACCGGCACCTGGTGGACGTGCTGCTCGACACCGAGGTACGGCGGGCGATCGAGCGGACCTTCGGCGACCACGCCGCGACGGCCTCCTACGAGCAGCCGGGCTGGGTGCGCAAGTCATCGGCCGGCGTGGGCACCTTCTTCACCTGCGGTCTGTGGCGGCCGCGGTGGAGCAAGCGCAAGGGCCGCCCCTGCGAGGAGCGCTGCTACCTGCGCGACGGCAGCTGCTGCGACTGCTGCGAGTGTTGCACCTGCTGTACCTGCTGCACCTGCTGCGAGTGACCGCCGTAGGCACGCCGCCTCACCGAAGCGGCGTGACCCCTCCACGGCCGTCCGCGCGATTTCCAGCCGACGGGCAGGGCGGTCACATGCAGCGGAGATCCCAGAGTGAGCCGTGGTCGCGGTCCTGGATCTCGACGATGACCGGAATTCTCCCGGACGCGTCGGAAGAGGACGGCGATTGGGGAGTCGTCCACACCCTGATCTCAAGGTTTCCGCTCCCTCCGTCGTTCGGCGCGATGTTCGCCGTCTCGTAGTACCGGGCGATCTCCTCTACCGACAACTCGGTGTTCAGGTCGAAACGGAGCCGTCCGGTGGAGCGATAGACACGGGGCCGTCCTCCCGAGTGCTCTTTTGGCGCGATCCTCATCCTCTCGTTCCTGAACATCCTCGGGAAGGCTCTCGCGCCGGCCCGTTCCGGGTGAATGAGAAAAGGGCGGGGTCTAGCCTCGGGGGAATTCCGAGCAGTGGAACGACTCGGGCCGGCCGATCTTCCCGCGACGGAAGACGACGGTGACCGCGTCAAGGTCGATGTTCTCGCGCGCGGCGACGGCGCCCGCGGCGGTGCAGGTGAGCTGCCCCATCGACAGGTCGGTGGGGAGGAGTACCCGCTGTGGCGTCGGATACGGCGGCTTGGGCGACGGGAGCGTGATCACTACCCTCGCGCGGCCCGCGCTGGCCTTCAGTGGCCCCTGTACATCGGCGATCAGGTCGGTGCGCAGCCCTCGTTTGCGCTCGTCGGCGCTCGGCCCGTCGAGCAGCAGGTCGAGGGTCTCCTTCAGTGTGAGCGACGGGATGGGGCGGGTCACGGCCCGGAGCCGCGCGCCCGACACGAAGTACAGCCGGACGCTCGGGCGGAACCCCACCGCGGGCTCGCCTCCGTCCCTGACGCCGGTCGGGGCGATGCCGCAGCCGGCCGCCGCCATCGACGACACGACGACCACCGCGAGGGCCGCCGCCGCGCGGCGGGTACGGAAGATCACTGCTCGCCCCTCCCGATCGGCGAGGCGTCGTCGGGGTCGTTCTGGGGCGGCCGCGGGTGGCGGGGCAGCGTGAGAGTGAACACGGCTCCTCCTTCCGGCGGGTTGGCCACCTCGATCGCGCCGCCGTGCAGGCGGGCGTTCTCGCGGGCGATGGCGAGCCCGAGGCCGCTTCCGTCCGACCTGGTCCGCGCCTCGTCGGCCTTGGAGAAACGGTCGAAGACGTGCGGAAGGATGCGCGGGTCCACCCCGTCGCCCGCGTCCCGCACCTCGATGACGACGGTCTCGGCCGCGGCCTGGAGCCGTACGGTGACCGGGGGCGCGCCGTGGCGGAGGGCGTTGCCCACGAGGTTCGCCATGATCACATCGAACCGGCGCGGATCCAGCCGAATCCGTACGTCCGCGGGCAGATCGAGGCCCACCTGTCCGGTCCAGCCGCGGGTTCGCAGGCAGGCGCGGATCGCGTCCGCCGTGTCGACCTCGTCCAGGACCAGATTCGCCGCGCCGGCGTCGAACCGGGAGATCTCCATGAGGTCCTCGACGAGCCGGACCAGCCTGCCGACTTCGAGGTTCATCAGGCGGGCCGCCTGCTCCAGGTCGCCCTCCAGGTGGCCGGCCTCCTCCTCGAACACGTCGGCCATCGCGAGGATGGACGCCAGCGGGGTGCGCAGCTCGTGCGACACGTCGGCGACGAACCGGCGGGCCTGGACCTCCATGGTCCGCAGTTCCGAGACGTTCGTCTCCAGGGCGGCGGCCGTGGCGTTGAACGTCTTGACCAGCCGCGCCAGCTCGTCGCCGCCGGTCGCCTTCAGGCGCGTGTCCAGTTCGCCCGCGCCGAGCCTGCGCGCCGCCCGGTCGAGGTCGCGGACCGGGCGCAGGACCCCGCGCGCCGCCACCAGGGCGAGCGCCACGGCGAGCAGTGCGACCGGGATCGCCCCGTTCCTCGCGGCCGTGACCAGGAGCTCCTCCTCTCGCTGCTCCTTGGCGAGGGAGACCACGAGGTACACCTCGACGCCCGACGAGGTGGCCTGCTTGCCGAGCATCACCGGCGTGCCGACCACCAGGTACGGCGTGCCGGACCTGACGACGCGCTGGTAGAAGAGGCGGTCGCGGTCGAGGACGGTACGGCGCAGCTCGGACGTGATCGCGCCCGTGTCGTCGCCCGAGGCGACCAGTCCCCCACCCCGGTAGGCGGCGGCCCCGGTCGCCTCCAGGAACGAGGGCGCGACGCCGTTGGCCAGCCGTTGTAGCGCCGGCCGGTCCGGCGGATGCTGCATGTTCTCGGTGAGCGTCGCGACGCGCAGCCGGAACTCGTTGACGAGCGACCATTCCGTACGGGCCAGCATGAGGTCGCGCGCCTGGCGATACACCAGCCCGGCGGCGGTCACGGCGCTGAGCACCGCGAGGAGCACGCAGACGATCATCAGCCGGGGGCGCAGCCCGCGCACCCAGACGGGGAGCCGGCCGTTCCCGCGATCTCGCCTCACAGGGGGCCGAACCGGTATCCGAACCCGCGCACCGTCTGGATGTACCGGGGCTTGGAGGGGACGTCCTCGATCTTCGCGCGCAGCCGCTGCACGCACGCGTCCACCAGCCGGGAGTCGCCGAGGAAGTCGAGTTCCCAGACCGACTCCAGAAGTTGCTGGCGGCTGAACACCTGGTTGTAGGCCGCCGACAGCTCCAGCAGCAGCCGCAGCTCCGTCGGAGGCAGGGCGATCGGGACCCCGGCCCTGGACACGGTGAGGGCGCCCCGGTCGATGGTCAGGTCACCGTGGGTCTCCGGCCCGGCCGAGGCGGCGGCCTCCGCCGCGGCGGGCCCTCCGCGCCGCAGCACCGCGCGGATCCGCGCCTCCAGCACGCGCGGCCGGACCGGCTTCACCACGTAGTCGTCGGCGCCCGCCTCCAGGCCGCTGACCACGTCGAGGTCGTCGCCGCGGGCGGTGAGCATGACGATCGGCGTGGAACCCCCGGCGCGGATGCGGCGGCACACCTCGAATCCGTCGAGCCCGGGAAGCATGAGATCGAGCACCACGATGTCGGCGGGGGCGGCGGACAGGCGGCGAAGTCCTTCCTCGCCGGTCCGCGCGGCCTCGACGTCGTGCCCGTTCCGGCCCAGCGACAGACGCAGGCTCTCCCGTACGGAGTGGTCGTCCTCGATCAGCATTACCCGGGCCACTCGTCAAGTATCCGGTACGCCGGTTCTTCTCCCTGCGAATGCCGACATCCATTACATGCTCATGACATTCCGGTCATGGTCGGCGGACATTCCCCTGCCAGCATCGACGTCGTTCCTGATCAACGACCAGCGTGCGCGCTGCGGGGATCCTCCCGCCACGCCGCCGCGCAAGGAGAACACATGCGATTCATCCGTACCGCGCTGGCCGCCTCGGCGCTCGGCATCGCCGTACTGGCCGCGCCCATGACTTCCACCGCCATGGCGGACGCCCAGCCGGCGGTCACCAAGCCCTCGCCCGTACCGTCGGCCGCGCCGGAGTCCTCGGGCGAGAAGAGGGCCACCCCGATTCCGCGCCCTCGGGTCGTGCCGCGCGGCGCCCCGGAGACCGGCGGCGGCCCCTCGGACACCGCGAGCGTGCTGGTTCCGACGGGCGCCGCACTTCTCGCCGCGGGGGCCGGGGTGGGCGTGCTGGCGCTGCGCCGCAGGTCGCGCGCCGGTGCCTGATTCAGCGCCTGACATGCCGGGCGCGAGGACGGACGGCGGTCGTCGCCCCCTGGGCGTGGCGGCCGCCGCCGTCGTTGTGACCGGCGCCGTGTTCGTGGGCTGCGGGGTCCTCCCGGCGGACACCCCTCCGGCCCCACCGCCCGTGACCGCGGCGACCGCCGAGGGAACGGGCGCCGCGGCGGAGCGGATCTCCTCCACCGCGGCGCCCGTGCTCCGGCCGTCCGAGCCGCGCCGCCTGGACATCGCGAAGATCGGCGTCCACGTGGCGCTCGGCCGGCTCGGGCTCAACCCCGACGGCACCGTGCAGATCCCGCCGGTGGACCACCCCGAGGAGGCCGGCTGGTACGCGCACGGGGCGACCCCGGGCGAGCGCGGGGCGGCGGTCATCCTCGGCCACGTCGACGGCGCGGGCCGCAAGGGCGTCTTCTACGACCTCGGCCGCATGCGGACCGGGGACACCGTCGAGGTCGGCCGCGCCGACGGCTCGGTGGCCACCTTCGTGGTCGAGTCGGTGGAGTTGGTGCCGAAGAGCCGGTTCCCCACCCGCCGCGTGTACGGCCCGCTGGACCACGCGGGCCTGCGCCTGGTGACCTGCGGCGGCGCGTTCGACCGCCGGCGCGGCCACTACACCGACAACGTCATCCTCTACGCCCGTCTCTCAACTCGGTGACGGGGACAGGACGGCGATCGGGGTGCCGCCCAAGCACGCCCAAGATCGACGCCGATCTCGACCGATGCGCCGCGCTCGACCACCTCCCCACGCCCGTTACGCGCATAGTTCGTCGCGCGAATTAAGAGGGTGTCCGCTGTTATCCTGGCCGAATGGATAAACCTGATGATGGCCAGATCGGGGTTGTGGCCGCGCTGGTGCGCTCCTCGTTCTTGGTGAATGCCGTGTACGCCGAATCGGGGCGGGAGTACGGACTGACTCCGCAGCAGGGGCAGTTGCTGTGCGTGCTGATGGCGCGGCCGCATGGCATGAGCGAACTGGGGGCGATGCTGAAGCTGGCCAAGTCGAGCCTCACCGGCCTGGTGGACCGCACCGAGCGCAACGGCCTGGTTCGGCGCGAACCGGATCCACAGGACGCGCGCGCGGTGCAGGTCGCGCTTACCGCGCATGGCAGCAAGGTGGCGAGGGAGTTCTACACCGAGACGTGCAGGCGGATCGAGGAGTTGCCGGGGAGTCTCAGTCCGGCCGACCGCGGCACGCTCGCCGACCTGCTGGGCCGCGTCGTGCTGGACAACGAGGTTCCCGTGGTCTTCCTGGAGCCGGACGAAGGGGGTCCCGCCGCTCGCGACCACTGACGCGCGACATCGCGTTCCCGAGAAGGTTGCGGTTCGTACCACGAACTAATATGGTTCGTGGTGCGAATCGAAACGGTTCGTGGCACGAACTCTACTTTCTCTGAGGGGCGCGAAATCATGAGTCGCACAGTGGCGGTCATTGGCGGAGGCTACGGGGGCGCAGCGGTCGCCAAGGCGCTGGAGTCCGAGGCTGACGTCGTCCTCATTGATCCCCGGGACGCGTTCGTCAACGCGGCCGGATCGCTGCGGGCGGTGACCCGGCCCGACTGGGCGGGCAACATGTTCTTCCCCTTCGAGACGCTGCTCACCAAGGGCACGGTGGTACGCGACCGCGCGGCCTCGGTGGACCCCGACGGTGTCACCCTGGCCTCGGGCGAGCGTGTCGCGGCGGACTACGTGGTCCTGGCCACCGGCTCCAGCTACACCTACCCGGCCAAGCCCGTCTCCGACTCGATCAGCGCCGCGATGGACGACCTGCGCCGGACTCACAAGGAACTGCGCCGGGCCGACAAGGTGCTGATCCTGGGCGCCGGTCCGGTCGGCCTGGAACTGGCCGGGGAGATCAAGGAGGTCTGGCCGGACAAGCACGTGACCATCGTCGACCCGGCCGAGAAGCTGCTCTCCGGCTTCCAGCCGGAGAGCGTCGAGGATCTGCACGGCCAGCTCGGCGCCCGGGGCATCGAGGTGCGCCTGGGCACCAGCCTGGCGGCGCTGCCGCGCACCGAACCCGGCCAGGCCGACGCGTTCACCGTCACCACCACCGACGGCGAGGAGATCACCGCCGACATCTGGTTCCGCGCCTACGGGGTGAGCACCAACAGCGGCTACCTCGCCAACGGCAGGCTCACGACTCTCAACTCGCGGGGCCAGGTGCCCGTTACCGAGTTCCTCAACGTCGAGGGGTACGACAACGTCTACGCGGTCGGCGACATCACCGACGTCGCGGAGGCCAAGATGGCCGGCTACGCGATGCAGCACGCCGAGGTGGTCGCCAAGAACATCACCGCCCAGCTGAACGGTGGGCCGCCCACGGCCACCTACCAGCCCCTGCCCTACCCCATGATCTTGCTCCCGCTCGGTCCGAACGGCGGTGTCGGACAGCTGCCCTCTCCCGAGGGCCCGTTCGTCGCCCCGGCGTCGATGGTCTCCGAGTTCAAGGGCGCGGACCTGTTCACCGGCCGTTTCATCGGACAGTTCGGCCCCACCGCCTGACGAGCCCGCCTGACGAGCTCGCCCGAAGAGACCACCTGACGAGACCACCTGTCCCGTCGCCGGCACCGAACGGGGCCAAGCCCGCGCCCGAGGCGTACGCCTGGTGATCACACCTCGGCGCTGAACGCCGGCACGCCGGCGACCACGTCCGGGCCATTGCCGACGTCTCCGCGCAACGACGCTTTCGCCGACATACCGGCCACAACGGGACTAACTGGCACCATGGCCCATCTAACGAAAGGCAGAGCATTGCCTGCACAGAAAGTCGTCTTCGGGTTCGGGGCGCACAGCAGGATCGACGACGGGCCGGAGTTGCTGCGCATGGTCGAACAGGCCGACCGTGACGGGCTCGACCTCTTCTCGCAGTCGGACCATCCCTACATTGGCGGGCGGCTGGACGCCTACGCCTCCATCGGATTCATCCTCGGACGCACGCGGCAGATCTCGGGCTTCGCCAACGTGACCAACCTGCCGACCCGGCCCGCTCCGATGTTGGCGCGGATGGTGACGTCGCTGTCGGCGCTGTCCGGCGGTCGCGTCGTGCTGGGCATGGGCGCGGGCGGGTTGTGGGATCGGATCTCCGACATGGGAGTGCCACGGCTGTCGCCGGCCGATGCCGTGGACGCCTTCGAAGAGGCGATCACCCTGGTCAAGAAGCTGTCGGGTGGCGGACCACCGGTCACCTACCAGGGCCGCCACTACCAGGTTGACCAGATCGAGCCCGCTCCCGTGGCCGCGCCCCCCGTGTGGACCGGATCGGTCGGCCCGAAATCCCTGGCCGCCGCCGGCCGGGTGGCCGACGGCTGGATCCCCGGCCACGCGGCGGATTGGCTCAGCGACCGATACCGGACCTCGCGACCGATCATCGACCGGGCGGCGGAGGCCGTGGGCCGCGATCCGCACGAGATCCGCACGGTCTTCAATTTCCCCGGGCGCATCACCGACCGGCCGCTGTCCGCCACCCGCAACCGCGAGGGCCGCTGGATCGGCGGTTCGGTGGACCAGTGGGTCGAGGAACTCACCGGGGCCGTACTGGAGCATCGCGCATCCGGGTTCACGCTCTTCTCACCCGAAGGCGGGACGCCGGACCTCGTCTCCCTCAGCCGCTGGGCCACAGAGATCGTCCCGGCCGTACGCGAAGCGATCGCGAAGGAAAACGGCTAGGGAGCGTCTGACAAATGCTGCCCGTAGCGAGCGCGGATCCAGACGGATGCATCGCAAGGCGGAGGAGGAGGCCGTAGCGGAGCCTACGGCCGACGACGACAACGCAGCGAGGCGCCGTCTGGGCCGCGCGCAGCAGGGCTTGATTTGTCAGACACGACCTAGGACAGCCGCCAGGCGAGCAGCCCCTCGGGCGCCTCGGTCTGCACGAACCCGGCACCGACCAACTCGCCTTCGAGCGTCTCCCACACCGGACGGTAGGAGTGGCCGACGATCTCCTCTTCGCTGATCAGCTTGCCGTCCTGGGTGATCTGGTAGAGGTAGCGGGCCTTACACGCCTCCCCGTCCGACTCGAGGATCTCGGAGAAGACCGTGTAGGTGTGCCGGCCGACCTGACGCGACACCAGCTCCTTGAGGGGGCGCTCCGACGGGGCGCCGCCGTCGCGCCAGGTGAAGACCAGCAGCCCGCCGGGTTCCAGCCGGTCCGCCAGCACCGGCCAGAGCCGCTTGCGGTAGTCCGGCTCCAGGGCGTACATCACGTTGATCATCACCATGGCCTCGACCGGCTCGTCCAGGGCCACGCTCAGCGCGTCGCAGGGGAGCACGGTCACCCGCTCGAACAGCTCCGGGCGTGCGCACAGCCGGGACAGCAGCACCGCGCGCATGCCGGTCGAGGGCTCCAGCGCGAAGATCTCGGCGGGCGTCCAGTCGGCCAGCGACGTGGTGATCAGGCCGGTCCCCGCGCCGATCTCCAGGATGCTGCGCCGTACGTCCGTGAGGAGCGGGGGGAGCTTCTTCTGGATCTCCGGCACATGCCCTTTTTCATGGAAAAGGTCATAGAAGGGGAGGGAGATGAAGTCGGTCACGGCGGGCCACGCTACTCCAACCGGGGGCGGCCGACCGGCTTTCCGTGCTCGGCCTTCGGCGTCGCCGCGGCCCCTGACTCATGCTCGGCGGGGCGCCTGGGCCCACAATGAAATGTGGCCCGATGGGTGCTGCACGTCGACCTCGACCAGTTCGTCGCCGCCGTCGAGTTGCTGCGCCGTCCCGAGCTGCGCGGCCGTCCGGTGGTCGTCGGCGGGGACGGGGACCCGACCAAGCGCGGCGTGGTGAGCACGGCCTCGTACGAGGCGCGTCCGTACGGCGTGCACTCCGGCCTCCCGCTGCGCACGGCGGCGCGGCGATGCCCGGACGCGGTGTTCCTGCCCGTGGACCGGGAGGCGTACGAGGCGGCGTCGGCCCAGGTGATGGCGACGCTGCGGAAGTTCGAGGCCGTGGTCGAGGTGGTCGGCTGGGACGAGGCGTTCCTCGGCGTCGTCGACGACGATCCCGAGGGGACGGCCCGGCTGATCCAGCGGCGGGTACGGGAGTCCACGGACCTCGACTGCACGGTCGGCATCGGGCGGAACAAGCTGCAGGCCAAGCTGGCGACCGGCTTCGGCAAGCCCGCGGGCGTCTTCCGGCTGACCGGCGAGACATGGTTCGACGTGCTCGGCGACCGGCCGACGGACGCCCTGTGGGGAGTGGGGCCGAAGACCGCCCGGCGACTCGCCGCCCTGGGGATCGGCACGGTGTCCGAGCTGGCGGGCACCGATCCGCGCGTCCTCGCCGAACGGTTCGGCCCCACGATCGGGCCGTGGCTGGTCCGGCTCGCCCGCGGCCAGGACACGTCGCCGGTGGTCGGCACGCCGTACGTGCCGCGTTCGCGCAGCCGTGAGACCACCTTCCAGCACGATCTCGACGACTGGGACGAGGTGCGGCACGAGGTGGTACGGCTGGCCCGGCGGGTGGCCGGCGATGTGGCCGCCGAGCGACGACCCGCCGTCCGCGTCGTGGTCAAAGTGCGCTACGCGCCGTTCGTCACCCACACCCACGGCCACGCTCTGGAGACGCCGACCGCCGAGCCGGCGGCGATCGAGGAGGCGGCGCTCGCCGCGCTCGACCGCTTCGCCGAACGGCGGCCGGTGCGGCTGCTGGGCGTCAGAGCCGAGTTCCCCGAATAGTGGGGCGTCCACGTACCTTGGCCGGGCCGGTCACTTCGCCGGCAGGAACCTGCGGCGGCCCGCTTCGCCGGGCCACCGCTGCGGTCCTCGCTCCCTTCCGCTCCGCTCCCTCGATCCCTGTGTTTGCGGGCGGCCGTTCGGCGCGCGGCCGTCGCCCGCGGGAAGCCGGCCCGCCCCGAGTCCTCCCGATCAGGTAGCCGACGGGTCTCGCATCCCCCATCATTACAATTCGCGATCAATCAATCGCTAACGGTGACGACAAAGGGGGCATGCTGTGGTGGCCGAGCGGGAGGTCCCGGCGGAGTGGATGGCGAGCTGGCCCGGACCGGGCGAGCCGGTCGATGCGCCGGTGCAGGACCGGCCGCACCTCGACTGCGGGACGGAGTCGTGGCGGTTCGCCGCCGACCTGCGCGACGACGACGGGGAGGAGCTCCAGCTCCTGGTCACCTTCCTGAGCCACCGGACCACCAGGCCGGACGGCAGCCCGTTGACCTCTTACGGGTGTTCCTGGAGCACCGCGGACGGCGCCACCTACCGCGCCGAGACCTGGCGTGACGTCGGCGCGGTCGAGCTGACCTGTCTGGACGCGTCCAGAAGTTGCGACCCCAGCGTGGCCGAGGCGGTGTGGGAGGCCTGCTCCGGCGGGCAGCCGATCGCCCCCGACCAGGTGTTCCCCGGCCCGGTCCGGCTCGCCGCCGGTGCGCTGCGTCTCGATTTCGGCGGGATCGCCGAGCTGTCCGGAGACGCCGACGGCACCTACCGGATCGTCCTGCGCGGCGACCGGGAGAGCTGGCTCCTGCGGCTGCGCCCCCTCAAGCCCGCCGTGACGGAATCGGTGCGGCTGGGGGCGCCGCTCGGCGTGGACGAGGCGTGCTACACGTACGTCGTGCCCCGTCTGGCGGTCGAGGCGACGCGGAGCCGTCCGGGACGGCGGGACGCGGCGATGTTCGGCGAGGCGATGTACCGGCACGCCTTCGGCGCCGCCGAGCTTCCCCAGGCCGACGCCCACCCGCCGATCGACCACTGCCGGACGTGGGCCGGACTGCACCTGGACAACGGCTGGGAGGTGGTGGCCGTCCACTCCCGGACGGCGGACCTCGCCGGCGGCGTGGCCGACCGGCCCGCGTCGGTGGTGCTCGTGGCGCCGGACGGCATCCGCCACGAGGCTCCGGCGCGGCTCACAGGTTCCGCGTCCTGGGGCTCGATGACGACGCTGAACTCCTATCCCACCGAGTGGGGGATCGAATCGCCCCAGGCGGGCCTTTCGCTGCGGGTCCGCGCTCGCTTCCCCGAGCAGGAACGGCATGTCGTCTTCGGCCTGGGCGCTCAGCTGGACGGCGGCGCCACGGCGGAGGGCACGCTGCACGGCCGGCCGGTCCGCGGCAGAGGGTGGCTGGAGGTGCTGCCGGTCACCCGCATCCGCGACTTCGAACGCCACATGGAGCGGCTGCGCGAGATCACCCACGCCGAGCTTGTCCGCGTATATCCGGATGTTCCGGAACCTGCGGCGATCGCGGCGTTGGCCGGGATGGACCCGGACGAGGGGTGGCCCGTCGACCTCGTCACCGACCCGTTGCACCGCTCACTGGTCGCGCCGATCCGGCACATGGTCGACGCCATGGGCAAGGGCTGGCGCAGCTACGGCGCACTCGCCGCGATGGAGATGCTGGGCGTGGACAGCCGGCCGCACCAGGAGCTGACGGCGCTGGCCGAGCTGCTGCACACGGCCAGTCTCATCGTGGACGATGTGGAGGACAGCGCCCCGACCCGCCGGGGACGCCCCGCGGTTCACACCGTGTTCGGCCCGGCAATCGCGATCAACGCGGGGACGCACGCCTACTTCGTCTTCGACCAGGTCGTCCGGAGGCTGCTGCCCGACGACCCGCGACGGCGGCTGCGCCTGTACGAGGCCTACCTGGGCGGACTGCGCCGCAGCCACGCCGGGCAGGCGCTGGACATCATCGGACACCACGATGCCATGGACGCCGCCGTCGCCACGGGGGACGCCGGCACGGTGCTGCAAAGGGTGCGGACCACGCACCGGCTGAAGACCGGCGGAGTGGTCCGCGGAGTGGGAGAGTTCGGGGCGGTCCTGGCCGGCGCGGACGACGAACGGTTCGCCGCGATCAGCGCGTATTACGAGGCCGTGGGGCTCGCCTACCAGATCAACGACGACATCGCGGACCTGCTCGGCCTGCTCGCCTCCCCCGGCGACGCCACCGCCCGGGTCGCCCGGGTCGCCGGCGAGGACATCCGCGAGGCCAAGGTCACCCTGCCCCTGGCCCACGCCGTCGCCCGCCTGCCCCAGCCCCGGCTGCGCGAGGTCTGGGAGGTCGTCCGCGCGGGCGGCGCCGACCCGGTCGCCGCGGTCCGCGTCGCCGAGGCCCTGCGGGACTGCGGCGCCGTCGCGGCGGCGCTCGCCGACGCCCGCCAGGTGATCGACCAGGCGTGGAAGCCGCTGCAGGACCTGCTGCCCCTCAACCGGCACACGGTCATGATCCGCGCCCTCGGCATCTACGCCGCCCAGCGCTACCTCGACGAATGACATCCGTCCGCCGCCTCCCTGTCACGTGACGTCCGAGGGGTCGGGGACGGCGGCGGTCTCGCGGGGCGCGGCGCCGGGGCCGCCGCGTGGCGCGGGCAGCAGCCGCGCCAGCCCGCCGGGCAGCCACCAGTTGCGCGCGCCGAGGATGCGCATCAGGGCCGGGACCAGGGCCAACCTGATCACGGTGGCGTCCAGGGTGATCGCGGTGGCGATGGCCAGGCCGAGCTGGGCCAGCTCGTGGCGGTGCGCGGTGAGCAGCGCGCCGAACGTGGTGACCATGACGGCCGCGGCGACGGTGATGGGGCGGGCGGTGTGGCGCAGGCCGTGGACCACGGCATCGGTGTTGTCCCCGCTGACCTGGTAGTGCTCGGCGATGCGGTGGATGAGGAACATCTCGTAGTCGATCGAGAGGCCGAACACCAGCGTGAAGGCCAGCAGCGGGATCAGCGTGTTGACCTGGTGGCCGACGATCTGCGGGAAATGGCGGGTGGCCAGGGTCAGCAGGCCGAACGCCGCGGTGACGGCGAGCAGATTCATCACGACGGCCTTGATCGGCAGCAGGACGCTGCGGAAGGTCACCAGCAGGAAGACCAGCGAGCAGCCGAGCACGAGCGCGATCACCGTGCCGAGCTGGGCGGTGCTCTCCTCGACCAGCTCGGAGAAGATCGCGTTGGGCCCGGTCACCAGGACGCGCTGGCCGGGCGGCAGCAGGGCCGGAGCGTCGTGATCCGTGAGCCGCCGCGCCAGGGCCGTGATCGCCGGATCGTCGATCGGCGTGCGCCCCACGACGAGGATGACCGTCAGGTCGTGGCCGTTGTCCAAGGGGGCCGCCAGAGCGACCCGCGAGTCCGCGCCGAGCGCGGCGACCAGCGCGCCGGTGTCGACCGGCGGCGCTCCCACCGCGTGGGGCAGCACCACGGCCAGCGCGGACGAGACCCCGTCGGCCTCCATGTACGCCAGCCCGCGCCCGAGATCTGTCTGGGCGATCGAGGCGCGGTCCAGGTCGAAGCCCAGGCGCAGGCCGGCCGCCGGCGCCGCCGCGACCGCGAGCACGCCGACGCAGGCCAGCGTGTACGCGATGGGATGGCGCATCAGGTGGCGCGCCCACCGGCTCCACCCGCCGGCGCCGTCTCCGTCGCGTTCCGGCCGGCCGGGGTGAACGCGCCGCCGACGCCCGGCGGCGCGCCGTGGGCGTGGCCGTCTCAGCCGCCCCCGGGCCAGCCACCGGTCGGCGGCCACCAGCGCGGCGGGCAGCAACGTCAGGGCCGCCGTCGCGGCGACCACGGCCGCGATGCCCACCGCCGCCGCCATCGTGCGGATCATCGACATGCGCACCACGAGCAGCGCCGCCGCCGTCAACGCGACCGCCAGGGCACACCAGCCCGCTGTCCGCCCCGCGGTGCTCGTGGCGACCCCGGCGGCGTGCACTCGCTCGTGCCCCATGCCACGGGCGCGGCGGTAGCGCAGGAGGATCAGCAGCGCGTAGTCCAGCCCGAGGCCCATCCCGACGGTCGCCGCCACCGCCAGCATGAAGGTGTCCGTCTCGGTGCCGAGCAGGCTCGCCGCCGCGAGCACTCCCAGGGCCGTCACCATGACCGTCAGGGCCGTCGCCAGCACCACCAGGGCGGCACCGGCCGCCCCCAGACCGATCAGCAGCGCCAGCAGCGCGACCGGGACCGCCACCAGCTCGGCTCGCCGCAGGTCGGCCAGGTCGGCGTGCTTGGCCTCCGCGAGCATGGCGGTCTCACTCACGATGTGCGCGTCCACGAGAGAGCCGGACGCCTGCCGTACGGCGCGCTGGGCGGCGTCGCGCAGCGGCGGCAGAGCCGCCTGGCGGGCCGCCTGGTCCCCGTTCAGGCCGACGATCGCGTACGCCCGCCGCCGATCCTGGCCGCGCACCGGAGGCAGCAGCTGCACCCCGCCGACCTGCGGCTGGGCCGACACCGCGCGCACCCCGGCCTGGAGCGCGCGCTGGTATGTCTCGTCGCCGCTCGACAGCGTCGCCGAGGCGAAGATGAGCAGCATCTGCTCGGTGCCCAGCCCGGCGAAGCCGTGCTCCAGAAGGCTCGCCCCCGTCACCGAGGGCGAGCCGTTCACCCGCACGGTGGGCGCGACGGCCCGCTGCAGCAGACCGGGCGCCATCAGGGCCGATGCGGCCAGCAGCACCAGCCACACGGCCAGCACCGCCCGGTGCCGGCGGGCCACCGCCTCCCCCAGCCACCGCCAGACCGTGCGGCGCCCCGATCGGGCGTCCGCGTGCGACGCGGGCGGCGCCCCGTCGGCCGACGCCCGGGATGACAGCACCATCAGCCCCTCCAGGAAGATCAGCGAAAATCACAAAGAGAGATCAAGTAAGCACAGATCGTAGCCATGACGACCGACGTTTCCGCCCCGACTGCGAGCCCCCCGCGCCGTCCAGGTGAGTGCGCCCCGATTGTCGTGATCGTGAGGCTGGATTAGGCTCTGGTCCCGTGAAGTGACGACACGCGACACCCGCACCCCGACGCCCTACGAGCCGTGCTCCGGCGTCGGCCTGATCGTGTCCGCAGTCAAATCGTCCACTTCCGAAAGAACGGCACCCTCATGACCGACCAGACGTTCCTCGACCATGTCGCCGACCGCCTCGCCGCCCTGCCCGCCGTACGCGCCGTCACGCTGGGCGGCTCCCGCGCCCAAGGCACCCACACCCCGTCCAGCGACTGGGATTTCGCCCTCTACTACCGCGGCGGCTTCGACCCGGCCGACCTGCGCGCCGTCGGCTGGGAGGGCGAGGTCTCCGAGATCGGCGGCTGGGGCGGGGGCGTCTTCAACGGCGGCGCGTGGCTCGACATCGACGGCCGCCGTGTGGACGTCCACTACCGCGACCTCGACGTCGTCGAGCACGAGCTCGCCGAGGCGGAGCAGGGACGCTTCCACTGGGAGCCGCTCATGTTCCACCTGGCCGGCATCCCCAGCTATCTGGTGGTGGCCGAGCTGGCCGTCAACCGGGTGCTCCGCGGCTCGCTGCCCCGCCCCGCCTACCCTGAGCCGCTGCGCGCGGCGGCCCCGCCGATGTGGCGGGGCCGGGCGGACCTGACGCTCCAGTACGCCAGGTCCGCCTACGCCGAGCGCGGCCAGGTCACCGAGGTCGCGGGGGCCATCGCCGTCGCGGCGACGCAGACCGCCCACGCGATCCTCGCCGCACGCGGCGAGTGGGTGACCAACGAGAAGCGGCTGTTGCACCGAGCCGGGCTGCGTGACGTCGACGCGATCGTCGCGGCACTGCGCCCGGAGCCGGAAACCCTGACCCGGGCGATCGACGAGGCCGCGGCTCTATTTGCGCTCGCTTCGCTCGCGCGGGCTCAGGTGGGCTCCTCCGCCGACGTGACCGGCGGGAGGGGCAGCGGCCGGTCGAGAAGGAAGGCCAGGAGCAGGTCGCGGTAGAGGTCGGGGCGGCCGTTCGCGATCGAGTGCCCGGCGCCGCGCACGTAGACGAGGGTCGACTCGGGCAGCGTACGGCGGTAGTCGTAGGTGACCGCCCACTTCAGGTAGTCGCACTCGCCCCGTACGACGAGCGTGGGCACGTGGACGGCGCGCAGCCGCGGCCGCGGGTCGGGGACGGCGGCCGCGTCGGCGGACGTCATCTGGTTGGAGTAGAAGCCGGGCCGGTTGTCGTGGACGGGCGCGGGCGCGCCGCCCGGGCAGCCGGTGGCGTCCTTGGCGGTGAGCAGCAGCTCACGGAAGTACGCGTCGGCCTCGGCGTCGGGCACGAGGGCGTGCGCGGCGGCCGGGTTGACCTGGAGCAGCAGCGCCTGGGCGAGGAACCGGAGGTCGGAGGTCAGCTCGTCGGCGCGTTCGGCCTGGGCCGGGGCGAGCCGGTCCCAGGGGCCGCCCGGCCCACCGGGGAAGGCCGGTTCCCAGATCGCGCCGGGCGAGGTGAGCACGGCCTTGGCGACGTTGCCGGGATGGGCGGCCAGGTAGGCCGCCGACAGCGTGCCGCCCCAGGACCTGCCGACGAGGATGATCTTCTCGGCGTGGATCGCGCGGCGGATCGCATCCAGGTCGGCGACGTGCCGGGCGACCGTGTAGCCGGTCACGTCGGCCAGCCGGGTGGAGCGGCCGGCGCCGACCTGGTCGTACGCGTAGACGTCGAAACCGGCGGCGGCCAGCTCCCGTCCCGCCTCGGGGACGCCCTCTCCCGGCGTCCCCGGCCCGCCGTGCAGGAAGATCACCGGCGTCGGCCGGGCCCGCCCCGACGCGGGGATCTTCACGTACGCGATGCGGGAGCCCATGGGCAGGTCCCAGTGGGAGACCCCGGGCGGGGCCGCGGCCACCGGCGGCACGGGGAAGGGGTGGAAGACCGTGACGGCCCCGAGGCAGGCGGTCAGGAGGACCACCACGGCGACGTACGGCCACAGCGCCCGCGGCGCGCCGAACCGCCGGACGGCGGGGCGTCCGAACAGCCAGGCGGCTCCGGCCGCCGCCATCAGTCCGGCCGCGCCGAACACCGCCACCACCGGGACGAGGGCGGCCGTCCCGAGGAGGGCCGCCGTCCCGGCCACGACCGCGGCGATCATCCCGGCGAGCGCCCACGCGCCGCCGTACAACAGGTTGGATCTCATACGAACGACGCTAGGAATCCGATCTCGCGGCCACCTCATGCCGCGGAACCGTCGTCACCCCCGCCGCGCGGCGGGGCCGCCCTCCCCCTCGGCGACGTCCGGCTCAGCGGACGCCCGGACGGATCAGGCCGGTCTCGTACGCGGCGATGGTCGCCTGGAGACGGTCGCGGACCCCGAGCTTGGCGAGGATCACCGCGACGTGGTCCTTGACGGTCGCGGGACTGATGCCGAGCACCTCGCCGATCTCGGCGTTGGTGAGGCCGCGGGCCACCTGCGTCAGCACCTCGGTCTCACGCCGGGTCAGCGTGCGGAGTACGGCCGCGTCGCGGGGTTCGGGCTCGGACGCGAACCGGTCGACGAGCCGCCGGGTGACCCCCGGGTCGAGGAGCGCGTCTCCCGAGGCCACCACCCGGACCGCGTCGGCGAGCCGCTCCGGCTCGGTGTCCTTGAGGAGGAACCCGCTGGCGCCCGCGCGCAGTGCCGCGAACAGGTACTCGTCGAAGCCGAACGTCGTCAGCACGACGACCCGCGTGCCGGGCGCCTCCGCGCCGATCCTGGCGGTCGCGCGCAGCCCGTCCAAGCCCGGCATCCGGATGTCCATGAGGGCCACGTCGGGCCGCAGCGACACGGCCAGCGCCACGGCGGCCTCGCCGTCCGCCGCCTGACCCACCACACTCAGGTCGGGTTCGGCGCCCAGGACCGCTGCGATGCCCACCCGCACCACCGCCTGATCGTCGGCGACCGTCACCCTGATCACGCCAGCACCTCCGGGATCCACACCCTCGCCGTCCCATTCTCGGCCTGCGAGAAGCCGCCTCCGGCCGCGTCGGCCAGCGCGCGTAGCCGCCGCTCCGCGCCGGGGGAGGACGGCCCCGACACCGCCGCGCCGTCCGCGTGGCAGGCCACGGTGACCTCCGGCCCACCGTGGCGGAGGATCAGCTCGGCCGCCCGGAACGCGACGACCTCCACGCTCGGAGACGCCGCACGCCGCGTCCCGGCGTAACGGACGGCGCCCTGGTGCCGCGCGGCGAGCAGGGCGATCCCCGCGATGGTCGGCGGCGGGTCGTCCCCTTGGAGCCGCAGCTCGTCGAGCGACTCCCTGAGCGCGGCCAGCCCGGCCCTGGCCTCGGCCAGCACGTCGTCCAGCCGACACGCGTCCGCGGCCGCCACGATGGCCCTGGCGTGCCGCTGCGCCGTACGGCGCAGCTCCGCCGCCAGGCGGCTCCGCTCCGCCAGCACGACCGCCGCCGCCTCGCGGCCGAGCAGGTCCCGTTCCTTGACCATGGCCGTACGGCGCCGCCCGCGCCGGGCCGCGACCGCGAGGCCGAGCGCCCACGTCGCCGTCGCGGGGACCGCGACACCCGTGGCCAGCATCGCCCACGCCGCCGGCCGGTTTCCGGTGATCCCGGGCCCGCACGCCAGGGCGAGCCCGCCCACCGCCGCCACGGCCGCCGGGGCCATGGCGCCCCACCGCCGGAGCGCGGGCCGGCCGTACGCGCCCACCGCGTACAGCAGCGCCAGCTCCACCCACAGACACCACAGGAAGACGTCTCCCGCGGGCTGCGTCGTCCAGCCGGCGAGCCCGGCGGCGAGCAGAAGCGGACAGACCGACAGCGCGGCCGCGAGGCCGGCGAGCGGCGCCCGCCTGCGCAGGGCGAGCGGCAGGGCGTGCGCGGCGAAGAGTGGCACCAGCAGGGCAGCCTCTCCGGGCAGCTCCTCGGGCACGTCGGCCGTCACCAGGCTCGTCCCGATGGACAGCGCCAGCGCGAGGATCGCCAGCGCCACGTCGGCCGCCTGCCGGCCGCGCCACTCGTACGGCGAGTACGGCGAGTACGGCGCCGACGGCGGGCGGTCTTCGGGGGCGAGCGGGAGTTCGGCGCGTACGGCCCACCCCTGGTCTTCCGGCCCCGCGGACAGGGAGCCGCCGCAGGCGGCCGTCGCCGCCCTGAGTCCCGCGAGCCCGTGCCCGCCGCCCAGCCCGCGCGCCACGTCCCCGCCGTTCACGGGCGGGTCGCCTGGAGTGTTGACGACCGAAACGAGCAGGCGGCCGTGCTCGCGCTCCACGCCGACCCGCACGTCGCCTCCCGGCCCGTACCGCAGGGCGTTCGTCAGCGCCTCGCGGACCACCCGGTATGCGACCGCGGCGATCTCCGGCGGGGCGCTCCCGGCCGTTCTGCGGTAGCTGAGCCGGGGGTCGGGCCAGGTGGCGATCAGGGCGTCCAGATCGGCGAAGTCCGCACGGCCGGCCGGGGTGTCGGCGGCGGTCAGCCGCTCCAGCTCCTCGACGGCGAGCCGTCCGGTCTCGGCGGCGTGCCGGGCCGCCTCCTCAACCAGGGCCGGATCGGCGAGGCGCAGCGCGGACGCGGAGCCGACCACGATGCCGGTGAGCCTGTGGGCGGCGGTGTCATGGAGCTCGGCGGCGAGGCGGTGCCGCTCGACCTCGGCCGCGACCCCGGGAACGTCCGGCGCGGCCGCGCGGTACGCGGCCAGCGCGAGGCGTCGCGCCCGGCCGCGCCTGCGCGCCCTGCCGAGGGCCCACGTGACCGCGCCGAGGCCGGCGGCCAGCAGCGCCACGCCGGTGACGGACCTGGCCGGCTCTCCGAGCGCGATCGCCGTGCCCGCGCTCAACGCCACGGCGACCGCGACGCTCCCGGCGGCCACGCCCGCGGTCCGCCGCAGGGCCAGGCCGTACAGCGCCGCCGTCACGATGAGCGGCAGGATCCACCACAGCCAGCCGGGCAACATGGCTCAGTCCGTGTCCGCGGAAGCGCGCGACGGGGCCGCATGGACCAGGCCGCGCTCAAGCGCGGCGAACGCGGCCGCGGCGGCGGGATCGGGGCCGGGGGTGTAGATCTCCAGCCGGTGGTCGGGCTGGTCGGGTTGCAGCCAGACCTGGTAGGTGACCTCGACCGGCCCGACGTCGGGGTGGTTCAGCGTGCGGCTTCCGAAGGTGCACTCGCGCACGTCGCCGCCCGCCCACATGGCGGCGAACTCCGGGCTCTTCATGGCCAGTTCGCCGATGAGCTCCGCCAGGGCGGGGTCGTCGCCGTGGCGTCCGCTGATCAGCCGCAGATATCCCACGTGTGTCCTGGCGTAGTGCTCCCAGTCGCGTTCGAGCTCGCGGGTGCGCGCGTCCAGGAACAGCATCCGGCTCATCGACGGGCGGGTCGTGGGGTCGTCCGGGGCGTCGAACGGCACATGCCCGGCGAGCAGGGCGTGGCCCATGCGGTTCCAGGCGAGGACGTCGTTGCGCCGGCCGAGCAGCACGGCCGGAAGGTGGTCCAGCGCGGAGAGGAGTTCGAGGGTGCGCGGGTGCGCCCGCTCGACGCGGGGCCGCCGCCGGGCGGGACGGCGGGGCCGTCGGGCCAGGTCGAACAGGTGGGCTCGCTGGGTGTCGTCGAGCAGCAACGCCCGGGCGAGCGCGCCGAGCACCTGGTCGGAGGCGTTGGCGACGTGTCCCTGCTCCAGCCGGGTGTAGTAGGCGACGCTGATCCCGGCGAGCCCGGCCAGCTCCTCGCGGCGCAGGCCGGTCACCCTGCGCCGCCCCGCCGGGGCGCGCAGGTCGAGGTCGGCCGGGGTGACGGCGGCACGACGGCGGCGCAGGAACTCCCCCAGCTCGCCGCTTCCTCCCATGGCGTCAGGCTACCGGCGGCTTCTTCGCCGGGCCGCCGCGAAGGGTGACCCTGGTTGTGGTAGGCACGCCGGTCGTACGACGAGCGGGTGTCTGGTCGCCGTTCTCGCGGTGGCGAAGCATGGGCGTCGTCAATCCGGCTCGAAGCCGCCTCGAAGCCGTCGCAGAAGCCGACCCCAACGAGAATCGGACCCTGTCTCACCATGCCCGCCGCCTTGCTCGCACTCGCGCTCAGCGCTTTCGCGATCGGTACGACCGAATTCGTCACCAACGGCCTGCTGTCCGCCCTGGCGGACGATTTCGGGGTCACCATCGCGCACGCCGGAATGGTCACCACCGCCTACGCGATCGGACAGGTCTGCGGCCCCGTCCTGGCACTGCTCACCGTCAGGATGCCGAGCAAGCGGGTGCTGGTGCTGCTGATGGCGGTGTTCACCGCCGGAAACCTCGTCTCGGCGGTCGCGCCGACCTTCGGCCTCCTGCTGGCCAGCAGATTTCTGACCGCCTGGGCGCACACCGCGTTCTTCGGGGTCGCCTCCGTGGTGGCGTCCCGGCTGGTGCCGCCCGGGCGGCAGGCGGGCGCGATCGCGCTGGTGTTCACCGGACTCAGCCTGGCCAACGTGCTCGGCATGCCGATGGGCACCCTCGCCGGGCAGTCCTGGGGCTGGCGCGGGGCGTTCGCCCTCGTCGCCGCGTTCGGCGTCGCCGGCCTCGCCGGCATGATCCGGCTCATCCCCCGCGACGACGCGCCTCCCGCCGTCGACCTGCGCGCGGAGCTGGCGGTCTTCGGCAATCCCCGGCTGTGGCTTGCGCTGGCGGCCACGGCGACGGGGTTCGGCGGACTGTTCGCCTCCTTCACGTTCATCGAGCCGGTGCTGACCCGCGTCACCGGATTCACGACGGGTGACATGGTGTGGCTGCTGGCGATCTACGGGGCCGGACTGGTGGCCGGGAACTGGCTGGCCGGACGCGCGGCCGACCGCGCGCTGATCGCCACCACGACCACCCTGCTCGTGCTCCTGACGGCCGGCCTGTGCCTCTTCACCGTCACCGCTCATGACAAGCCGCTGACGGTGGTCACCCTGTTCCTCCTCGGGGCCTGCGGGTTCGGGTTGCTCACCCCCACCCAGACGTACGTGCTGCGGGTCGCCGGGCGGGATTCCGCGCTGGTCGGCACCGCGAACACCGCGGCGTTCGGCGCCGGGATCACCGCCGGCTCGCTCCTCGGCGCGGCCGTGATCGACCACGGCGCGCCGTACACCGGGGTCAACCTCGCGGGGGCCGCGATGACCGCGTCCGGCCTGTTGATCTTCGGCCTCTCCCTCGCTGTGTCTATTCGCGCTCGCTGCGCTCGCGCGGGCTCGGGGCGCCCTTGAGGCGATGTCTTCCCTCGTCGCTGCGTCTATTTGCGCTCGCTCCGCTCACGCGGCTCGGGGCGCCCTCAGTCGATGTCTTCCCTCGTCGCTCGGAGTCGCTCGTCCCTCGCTCCCCACTCGCTCCTCAGTCCAGACACCGCCGCGCCCCGAGCGTGATGGTTGGGCGCCGTAATGATCACAGGCACTCGCGCGGGCTCGGAGCACCCTCAGTCCAGACACCGCCGCGCCCCTCGCAGACCTTCGGCGGGTTTCCTGGCTGGCAGGAGAGTTATTAGTTAAGAAACTTGACAGATGATGGACGCGCTCCCGACGATGTAGGCGCGGATCCGTTCACCCATCCAGCAGCGCGCCGACGACGTCGCCGCGCGCCACTCACCCGTGCCCTCACCCCCCTCGATCGGCGCGACGACTCCGATCGCTCCTGGTTCGGGAGACCCCCATGCGAAACCGAACACCGCGCCTGCTGACGCTGGCGGTGGCACTCCTGCTCGCCGCCCTGGGCGCCCTCGTCACCCAAACCTCGGCCAGCGCGGCCAACCTGCTCGTGAATCCGGGCTTCGAGACCGGAACCCTCTCCCCCTGGTCCTGCACCGGCGGGCTCGGGTCGGTGGTCGACACCCCGGTCCACTCCGGCGCCAAGGCGCTGGCCGGCGCGGCGAGCGCGTCCGACACCGCCGAGTGCAGCCAGTCCGTGTCCGTCCGGCCGAGCACCGCGTACACCCTGTCCGCCTGGGTCCGCGGCGGCTACGTCTACCTGGGCGTGAACGGCGGCGGCTCCACCTGGACCTCGTCGCCCTCGGCGTACACGCAGCTCACCGTCTCCTTCACCACCGCGGCCGGGCAGACCTCCGCCGTCATCTACCTGCACGGCTGGTACGGCCAGGGCACCTACTACGCCGACGACGTGAGCTTCGACGGCCCCGGCGGCCCGTCCCCCTCGGCGTCTCCTTCGGTGTCCCCCTCCGCCTCACCCTCGGCGTCGCCGTCTCCGTCGGCCTCACCGTCCTCCTCCCCGTCTCCGTCTCCGTCGCCCTCACCCTCGACGTCGCCCACGGGCACGACGTGCCCGGTGAAGTCCCGGCCGGCCGGCAAGGTCGTGCAGGGGTACTGGGAGAACTGGGACGGCGCGTCGAACGGCGTGCACCCGCCGCTCGGCTGGATCCCGATCACCGACTCACGCATCCAGGCCCACGGCTACAACGTCATCAACGCGGCGTTCCCGGTCATCCGCGCCGACGGCACCGTCCTGTGGGAGGACGGCATGGACTCCACCGTCAAGGTCGCCACCCCCGCCGAGATGTGCCAGGCCAAGGCCGCCGGCGCGACGATCCTGATGTCCATCGGCGGGGCCGCCGCGGGCATCGACCTCAGCTCCAGCACGGTCGCCGACCGCTTCGTCGCGACCGTCGTACCGATCCTCAAGCAGTACAACTTCGACGGCATCGACATCGACATCGAGACCGGTCTGAGCGGCAGTGGCAACATCAACCAGCTCTCGCCGTCGCAGGCCAACCTCATCCGGATCATCGACGGCGTGCTCGCCCAGATGCCCTCGAACTTCGGCCTCACCATGGCCCCCGAGACGGCGTACGTGACCGGCGGCAGCGTCACCTACGGCTCCATCTGGGGCGCGTACCTGCCGATCATCAAGAAGTACGCCGACAACGGCCGCCTCTGGTGGCTGAACATGCAGTACTACAACGGCAGCATGTACGGCTGCTCCGGCGACTCCTACTCCGCGGGCACCGTGCAGGGCTTCACCGCCCAGACCACCTGCCTGGACAAGGGTCTCGTCATCCAGGGCACCACCATCCGGGTCCCGTACGACAAGCAGGTCCCCGGCCTGCCCGCCCAGCCCGGAGCCGGTGGCGGCTACATGGCGCCCTCGCTGGTGAGCCAGAGCTGGAACGCCTTCAGCGGCAATCTCAAGGGCCTGATGACCTGGTCCATCAACTGGGACGGGTCGAAGGGCTGGACCTTCGGCGACAACGTCAAGGCGCTGCAGGGTCGCTGACCTGTATGCGGGGGCCGCTCCCGTCCGCCCGGGAGCGGCCCCCGTCGCGTGTGCGCGCGTTCACCCCTGGAGGATCTCGGCCCCGCCCGCTACGCCGGTGTCCGAGCCCTTCGCGGGGGGAATCCGGGCCGCGCTCTGACCGCGGGCGTGCTCGCACTCGGCGAAGGGCCGCGGGCATGAACCTGTTCGTGCACGGGACGGTCACGGAGGTTGAGCCGATCGCCGAGCGCATGCGCCGCGTCCGCGTCTCCGGCCCAGAACTGCGCGAGTTGAGCTGGACCCCCGGCGCGCACATCCGGCTGCGGATCGGCGACGCCGCGGCCTCCCGAGCCGGGGCCGCGCGCTCATACGCGTCTACGCCCGGGGGCGGCGCGCCCGGAAGTCGTCCGCGATCGCGTCGAACGTGGCCCACCGGACGCCCTCGTGCCCGCTGATGTGCTCGATGAGGCGCTCCAGCATGAGCAGGACATGCGGGCGGCCCGAGACGTCCGGGTGGATCGTCAGCGGGAAGACGGCGTACTCCGACTCGCGATGGACCCAGTCGAACTGGTCCCGCCACATCTGCTCGATGTCGCGAGGGTTGACGAACCCGTGGCTGTTCGGGCTGGCCTTGATGAACATCATCGGCGGCAGGTCGTCGAGGTGCCAGCTCGCCGGGATCTCGACGAGGTCGGTCTCCTGCCCGCGCACGAGCGGCTTCATCCACGCGCGGGCGTCCTTGGCGTAGTCGATCTTCGTCCAGGTGTCCCCGACCCGGACGTAGTAGGGCTCGAAGTCGCGGTGCATGAGCGAGTGGTCGTACGTGATGCCGCGTTCGAGCAGCAGCTCGTTGGTGATCGGCGAGAACTCCCACCACGGGGCGACGTACCCGGTGGGGCGCCGGCCGGCGCGCCTCTCGATGAGCTCGACGCAGTGGTCGAGGACCGCGGACTCCTGCTCGCGGTTCATCGCGATCGGGTTCTCATGGCTGTATCCGTGCAGGCCGATCTCGTGCCCGGCGGCCACGACCTGGTCGAACTGCTCGGGAAAGGTCTCGATGGAGTGGCCGGGCCAGAACCAGGTCGCCGGCAGGCCGTACTTCTCCAGCAGGGCGTTGAGCCGGGGAACGCCCACCTCCCCGGCGAAGACGCCGCGCGAGATGTCGTCCGGCGAGTCCTCGCCCCCGTAGGAGCCGAGCCAGCCGCCGACGGCGTCGACGTCGATCCCGAACGCCACGAAGATCTCCTTGGCCACGGCGTGTCCTCTCTCCCGGCTTCGTTCACGGAGCCCCCGTCGTCGGTGCGTGGTCGGCCCCTACCCAGGGACGGGGCGAGCACGACCGGCTCCGCCTCCCGACGCGGCGCGGAATTGTCGGTGCCCGCTGCCAGACTCCCCCATTGGCATCCTCCCCCTCGTAACGAGGGGGATTCCAACCGTCACCGGTCAGGCTTCCTGCTTCACCGCCGGGCGCCCCGTCCGAGAGGACACTCTCGTTGAGGTCTTACACCAGCTCCACAGGCGTTTTACTTGTCCGCCGGCCCGGCGGCCAAGATGTTCTTCGCGGCGTTCACGTCCCGGTCATGGACCGCGCCGCAGGCGCACTCCCAGGTACGGACGTTCAGCGGCATCTTCTCCTGCAACGCCCCGCAGGCCGAGCACAGCTTGGAGGAGGGGAACCATCGGTCCACGACCACCAGTTCCCGCCCGTACCACTGGGCTTTGTACTCCAGCATCGAGCGGAGTTCCCGCCAGCTCGCGTCGGAGATGGCTCGGGCCAGGCTGTGGTTCTTGACCATGGTGCGGACGGTCAGGTCCTCGATCACGACCGTTTGGTTCTCACGGACGAGCCGAGTCGACAGCTTGTGCAAGTGGTCCCGGCGGCGGTCAGTGATCCGGGCATAGACGCGGGCGACCGTGATCCGGGCCTTGGCCCGGTTCGCGCTGCCCTTGGCCTTACGTGCGAGCGCCCGCTGCGCCCTGGCCAGCCTGCGCCGCTCAGCCCGCTCATGCCGGGGGTTGGCCACCTTCTCCCCATTCGAGAGGGTGACCAGGGCGGTGATCCCCGCGTCCATCCCCACCGCGCTGCCGGTTGGGTCGAGCGGGCGAATCTTCTCCTGGACCAGGATGGACACGAACCACCGCCCGGACGCGTCCTTCGACACAGTCACGGTGGACGGCTCCGCCCCCTCCGGCAGGGGGCGCGACCACACAATGTCCAGCGGTGCATCCATCTTCGCCAGCCACAGCCGACCCTCACGCCAGCGGAACGCCGAGCGGGTGTACTCCGCCGACGCGCGGGACTTCTTGCGGGACTTGAACGCCGGATACTTGGCGCGCTTGGCGAAGAAGTTCGCGAACCCGGACTGGAGGTGGCGCAGGGCCTGCTGCAACGGCACCGACGACACCTCGTTGAGGAAGCCGAGTTCCTCCGTCCGCTTCCACGCCGTCAACGCAGACGAGGACTCCACGTAGGAGAAGCGGCGGCCCTCCAGCGTGTAGGCGCGGGTCCGCTCCTGCAGCGCCTTGTTGTAGACCAGGCGCACACACCCGAATGTCCGGGCAAGCTCGGCGGCCTGTCCGGGTGTCGGGTAGAAGCGGTACCTGTAGGCCCGCTGCACGATCTGCGCCATGCCGCACACCCTGCCACAAGATCAGCCAGCAATCGCACGCATGTTCGACTTACGACGAATCATCTACCTTTGCCCTGCTCCGTATGGAGCTCGATTCCTCCTCCGCCTGAAGGCGGAGGTCTCCTCGGAGGTTTCTGATGAACGACGACGTGCGGCTGAGAGCCGTCGAAGAAGCGGACCTGGAGCTGTTCTTCGAGCACGAGCACGACCCCGAGACGGTGCGGCGGTCGAAGTTCCCGCCCCGCGAGCGGGAGAGGTTCATGACCCACTGGCGCACCAGGGTCCTGGGCGACCCCACCAATCTGATCCGCACGGTCACCGTGAACGACGAGACGGCGGGCAACGTCGTGGCCTGGTGGGAGGGGGACCGGCGCTTCATCGGGTACGTCTTCGGCCGCCCGTTCTGGGGCCGCGGCATCGGCACCGCGGCCCTGACGCTCTTCCTGGAGCTGGAGCAGGTCCGCCCGCTGTACGCGGACCCCTACAAGGGGAACACGGGCTCGGTGCGCCTGCTGGAGAAGTGCGGCTTCTGGTCGTCCGGCACGATCATGCACGACGAGAACGAGCACATCATGTTCGTGCTGGACCGGATGTGATCTCGCGCCGGGCGAGCACGCGGTTTTGACGGACGTCGCTGTTAGGCTGCCGCCCCAACGACCACCCCGGACGGCCTCCATATGGGCTTCCCCACGAGCCCCGACCCGGCCGTACGACCGACTCGAGAAACGACCGCGAGGACCGAGTGAGCACGTCCACCGAGCGGCTCGACGCCCTGCGAGGCGGCGCCGCGCCCGTCGACCACAACGCCCGCACCGTCGCCGCCCTGGCCGGCAACCCCGGGTGCGACCGGCGAGCGGTGCTCGACGCGGCCGGGATCAGCAAGCGGGACACCGCCGTCCACCTCGGCCACCCCGCTCCCTTCGGGCAGTCGCCGTTCGCCCTGGCCCGGGCGAGGTCCTTCGAGGAGCTGGTGAAGGCCGACCGCTGCGCGCATCTGCTGCGGCTGCTGCGCGAGGCGCTCGGCCTGCCGATCCCCGCGATCGCGTACCTCGACATCCCGCAGGCGGGCGGCCAGGCCACCCGCGAGCTGCGGCACGCCCGCACCCGCAAGGAGCTGCGTCAGGCCGCCGAGAGCGCGGTCCGGGGCGGCTCCGGCGACGGCACGCTGGTCGACCACCCGCTGTTCACGCTGCCGGTCGCGGGCCACGAGGTCTACCTGGATCCGGCCGTCCTCGCCGTCCAGGCCGGGGGCCGGTTCCACATCGTCGAGATCAAGTCGTTCGCGGTCATCGACGGCGCCGCCGACTCGGCGCAGGTCGCCGCCGCCTCCCGGCTCTCCGCGGTCTACGTGTACGCGTTGAAGGCGATGTTCGCGGCCGAGGGCATCGACCCCGGGCTGGTGTCGCACGAGGTCGTGCTGGTCTGCCCCAAGGACTTCGCCAACCACCCCACCGCGACCCTGCTCGACGTGCGCCTGCAGCTCGCCGCGCTCAGGCGGCAGCTGTCGCGGCTCACCCGCATCGACCGGATCCTCGACCGGCTGCCGCCCGACCTCACGTTCAGCCTGGAGCAGTCGCCCGCCGAGCTGGCCCGGGCGGTCCGCGCGGCCGAGGCCAGGTACGCGCCCGAGTGCCTGTCCACCTGCGAGATGGCGTACTTCTGCCGCTCCGACGCCCGCGAGTGCGGCTCGCTGGAGGTGCTCGGCCGGGTCACCCGCGACGATCTCGGCGGCCTCGACTCGGTGGACGCGGTGCTCGATCTCGCCGCGGACGACCGCCGCGCCGCGTCGGAGCACGACGAGATAGCCGAGCAGCTCCGCCACGTCCACGCGATCTATCGCGCGCACACCGCGGCCGAGGCGGTGGTCGCATGAACGAGCGAAGCGAGCGAACCCAAAAGCACAGCAGCGAGCGAAGCGAGCGAGCCGATAAGCACAGCAGCCCGCTCACGCGTCCGGCGATCCTCAGCGAGGTGGGCACGTGAGTGTCGTGACGTCGTACGCCCGGGCGCTGGCCGTCCGCGAAGGCCGGGCGCAGCCGGTCGCGACCGTGCGGCACCTGCACCTGGCGGCCGACCCCCTGGTCTTCATCCCGCTCAGGCTCGCGGGTGAGGCCGCCGCGCCGCTCGGCGCGATGGTGGGCAGCGACCCGGCCCGCCCCCACCTGCTGGTCGTCCCGCAGCCGCGCAACCGCGACCTGCGGTTCGCCTTCATGGCCGAGCTGGCCCGGATCATGCTTCCGTACATCGAGGGCCGGGCCGCGGCGACCGAGACGGTCCCGGGGAAGAACGAGCGCGAGCGCTATCTGGACGCGCCGCAGGTCATCGTGCCCGGACGGGGCGCGGTCGAGTTCGTCCGGCTGCTGGGCCGCTCCACCCGGTTCCGCAGCGCCGACGGCCCCTACCCCGTCGATCCGGCCGTGCCCGTCCTCGGCCAGTGGCTGACCTTCCTGTACGAGCGGACCGAGTTCGCCGGGTCGTCGGCGCTGGTCCCGATGACCGAGGCGCTCTCCCTGCACTGGGCGACCGGGCAGAGCCCGATGGAGGACGCGAACCTGGCCACGCTGCTGGCGTGGATCTGCCCGCCGCCCGGCCGCACCGGGCAGGATGCGGCGGCCGCCGCGGAGGACCCCGTCCGGTGGCCTCCGGCCGGTCCGGACACCGATCCGGGCTTCGACGCGCGGGTGCTGCGGCCGGCGATCGACGCGTACGACGCGTCCGGTTCGCCGGAGCCGGTCCGCGAGGCCCTGCGCGGCCAGTTGGAGCCGACCTGGCGGCTCATGTGGCAGGCCGTCGAGCTGCTGCGCGGCCTGCCCGAAGCGGCGAGCGTCGGCGATCGGTGGGCCGCCGACCGGGACCGGTACACCCGCGAGGTCGCCCGCGTGGCCGAGGGCGGCCCTCCCCGGGGCCGCCGCGACCAGGCCGGATCCGCCGCGGCCCGGCTCTGGGACATGGAGTCGGCGCGGCAGTCGTACGACGCGCAGCGCGCCTACGACGACCCGTTGGTGATGGCCGAGCATCGCGCGACCGGCAAGGCGTTCGCCGGCGAGGTGGTCCACGTGGACCGGGAGCGGACGATCCTGCTGCCCGGGGGGAAGAAGCCGGTGTCGCGACCGCTGGTCACCGTCCACACCGCCGACCCGGTACGGCTCGCGCCGGGCAAGAAGGTGTTCTCCGCGCACCGCCGAAGGCAGTCGGGCGAGGTCGTCGAGCTGGACGGCGACCTCGTCGTGGTGCAGCTGAACGACCAGCTGGCCAAGGGCGCGGGCGTGCCGGGCGTCGGCGACGCGGTCTGCTTCACCGAGCTGGACCTCGGCGGTCGGATCCGGCCCGGCTTCCCCGCCGCGGAGGAGACACCTTGGACCCACGGCGGGCCGCCCGCCGCGTACGTGCCGACCGACGAGGACGCCAAGGAGGACTGGTCGTGACCGTCGCCCCCTTCCCCGATCCGCTCGGCCCCGCGCCCGCCGGCCCCTGGCCGGAGGACGGCCCGGCGGAGGCGGCGGCCCGCGCCACCGCCGCGATCCTCGCCGACTTCACCGGCGGCGCACACCGGGGCGTCATCGTCGACTCGCCGCCGGGGGCGGGCAAGTCCACCCTGGTCGTGGCCACCACGCTGGAGCTGGCCGGGGCCGGCGAGCGGCTGATGATCGTGGCGCAGACCAACGAGCAGGTGGACGACCTGGCCGACAAGATCGCCACGCGCGACCCGTCGCTCACGATCGGCCGCCTGCACAAGGACGGCTTCCAGGTGCCCGAGCGGGTGATCCGGCACCCCGGTGTCCGGGCGTCCAAGAAGATCGACGACGTGGCCTCCTGCTCGGTGGTCCTCGCCACCGCGGACAAGTGGGCCTACGTGTCCGGCCACACCTGGCAGTGGGCGATCATCGATGAGGCGTACCAGATGCGCTCGGACAAGCTGCTGGCCATCGCCGCGCTGTTCGAGCGGGCGCTCTTCGTCGGCGACCCCGGCCAGCTCGACCCGTTCTCCGTGGTGGACACCGAGCGCTGGGCGGGCCTCGCGTGGGATCCCCTGCAGAGCGCGGTGGCCGTCACCGCGCGGCTCAACGACCTGCCGGTCCACCGGCTACCGGTCTCCTGGCGGCTTCCGGCCTCGGCCGCCCCGCTCGTCTCGGAGGCGTTCTATCCGTTTACACCGTTCCGGTCGGGCACCGGGCCGGGTGAGCGAGTCCTCGAACTCGCCGGCCCGGGATCTCCCGTCACCGGGACCCCCGCCGCCTGGGACCGCGCTCTTGAGGAGGCCGCGGCGACCGGCTGGGCGTTGCACGAGCTGCCCAGCCGCCACACGATACGGACCGACGCCGACGCGGTGCGGGCGTGCGCCGGGCTGGCGACCCGGCTGGTGGAGCGCGGCGCGATCGCCCACGACGAGCACGGCTCCCATCGCGTGGACGCCGCGCGCATCGCCATCGGCGCCGCGCACAACGACCAGGTGGCCGCCATCCGGGCCGCCGGGGTCCCGGACGGCGTCACCGTGGACACCGCGAACCGGCTGCAGGGCCGCGAGTACGACGTGACGATCGTCCTGCACCCGCTGTCCGGGCGGCGCGACGCCACCGCCTTCCACCTGGAGTCGGGCCGCCTGTGCGTGCTGACCTCGCGCCACCGGCACGCCTGCGTCGTCGTGGCCCGCGCCGGGATCCCCGAGCTTCTGGACGCCCACCCGAGCACCGGGCGGGTGCGGCTGAACGAGCCGGTCAAGTTCCCGGACGGCTGGGAGGCCAACCAGGCGGTCCTCGCCCATCTCGCCGCCCACCGCGTGCCCGGCTGAGCGGAGCCCGCCGCGTCAGCCGGCGGGCGGGACGGCGGCCAGGTTGAGGACCTCGTTCTCGTCCCCGGGCTCGACCGTCTCCGTGGTGCACATCGTGGCGCCCGGCGAGGGGGCCCCCGCCTCGGCCAGTGCCTTACGCTGCCATTCCGGCATCGGGCCGCAGGTCTCCTTGGTCTCGACCCCGTGGGCGTTCCAGTAGAAGACCCGGGTGGGCGAGGACGAGACTCCGTGCCCCCATCCTCCGCCGCGGCCGTCCCGGGTGGTGGCGCCGATCCCGCCCGCTTTCCCGGTGGCGAGGTCGTAGATGGCGGGGAGCCAGCCCCCCAGCTCGGCGAAGCGGCCCCCGTAGAGGTCCGTCGTCCGGGATCTTCCGGGCAGCTCGCGCACGTCCGTGCCGTCGATCCGCATGGAGAGCGCCTTCTTGCCCGACGTGCCGAGGCACCATTCGGTCGAGCAGCGCAGGCCGGTCACGCCGGGAGGCGGGGTGATCGTCCGCCGCGTGCCGTTCTCCAGGTCGACCAGCAGGGCCTGGTTGGCGTTCCGCCACTTTTCGTCGGGGAAGGAGTCGCCCGGCACGTCACGCGCCCACGGCCAGGAGTCCAGCCACAGCCCGTCG
The DNA here is from genome assembly GCF_050947145.1 of Microtetraspora malaysiensis. Taxonomy (NCBI): domain Bacteria; kingdom Bacillati; phylum Actinomycetota; class Actinomycetes; order Streptosporangiales; family Streptosporangiaceae; genus Microtetraspora; species Microtetraspora malaysiensis. The sequence continues at coordinate 416,644 of NZ_CP191998.1, read as the reverse complement.
GTCCCCTCGATCTTCTCGGGCTCCCCTCCGGCGATCGGCATCCGGTACACCCCGCCGGACTTGGGCGACCAGACGATGTGATCGCCGGTGACCCCGATCCGGTCCACCAGGGCCAGATCCCCGGTCACCTCGCCGACCCGGATCGGCTCTCCGCCCTGCCGGGGGGCGACCCAGAAGTCCGCCCACTTCCGGCCGTTGTTCGGGGTGGTGCCGTACCAGGCGATGTAGTCGCTGCCCACCTCGAAGTCCTGCGGATAGTAGCCCTTCCCGCGGGGGGCCATCGTGGCGAGCACCCGGGACGCCCGCGTCCGCGTGTCGTAGACCTCCAGTCGGCCGGCCTTCTCGAACGACGCCTCGGCGGTGAGCAGGATCTCCGTGGGGCCGAGCGCGGTGACCGGCCGGTATTTGAACCCGTCCGCGGCCTTCTTGGGGAACGTGGTGACCGCCTCCGGCCACACATCGCGGGCCCGTGACGCCTGGTCCGCGTCGGCATCGGCGTCGTCGGGCGCGCCGGCGGCGGCCGAGGCCACCGGGTCGGCGCTCGGCGGGACGTGGCCGCCGCGTACGACGGCCGTGCCGCCGAGGACCACGGCGACCACCCCGGCGGCGGCCAGGAGCGACCCGTGGCGGCGGCGCGTCCTGCGCCTGCGGCGATCCGCGACGCCCCGTTCGAGGTCGGCCGGGACGGGCGCGCCGTTCGCGGCGTTCTTCAGCGCCTCGGCGAGTTCATGTTCCGTTCTCACACTTCCTCCATCCGGATCGCGCGGCGCTGGATCCGCAACTTGTCGAGGGCGCGCGAGGCCTGGCTGCGTACGGTGCCGGGGGAGATGCCGAGGATCCGCGCGATCTCGGCGTCCGGGAGGTCCTCGTAGTAGCGCAGCACGAGCACCGCCCGCTGTTTCGGCGGCAGCCCGGCGACCTCCTTCCACAGCCCGGCGTCGCCGTCGAGCAGCGGGTCGGTGTAGCCGTGATCGGGCGTGTCCGCCACGAGGTGCTCGCGCCGCCTGCGCCGCCACCAGCTGATGTGCTGGCGGGCCATCACCGTCCGGACGTAGCCTTCGGGGTCGTCCTTACGGACGACGCGCCGCCAGGCGTCGCCGAGGCGCAGCAGCGCCTCCTGCACGAGGTCGGCCGCGTCGTGCGCGTTGCCCGTCAGCGCGACGCCGTAGCGGAACAGGGCGCCGCTCCGTGCCCGGACGAATTCGTCGAAGGTGTGGTCCACGATTCCAGGGACGTCCGACCGTCCGGATCTGTTGCATCGCCGTCAGGAATGCGTCCAGTAGTTCTGGAGGATCTTCTCCAGCCGCCGCACCACCGGGGTCCAGGAGGAGGGGAGCGTGTAGCGGACGGTGCGGTGGCCGCGGTAGGTGAGCGTGTACTTGATGAAGTCGGCGCCCGGCGGCTGGGCCTGGGAGCCGCCGAGCCGCAGGCCGGCGAGGTCGCGGCGCAGCCCGCGCATTTCCGCGTCGGTGAGGCACTTCCGCACGACCGTTCCGGTGCGGCGGCTCAGCCGCACGCATCCGTCGGTGTACACGGTGACGCGGTCGTCGATGCCCGCGAAGCCGCCCTGCTCGCTGAGCTGGACCAGCACCTTCTTCCGCACGGTCGCCGCCTGCGCTGCCGGCTCAGGGCCGATGGTCGTGACACCCACGATCAGGACGAGTGCCGCCAGAAGCGTGATTCGCCAGATTCTCATACTTCCTTGGACGTACCGGAAGACCGATCGGCTCAAACCTCGCCATAAGGGTTAGGGAAAACGGTTGGGGAAAAGGAGAGGGGCCCGGCGTCACCGCCGGGCCCCGACCAAGGGTGTTCCCCAGAGAGACCGAAGCCCCTCATTCCCCGGTCGCTGGTCCCGCTAAAGGATCGAGCCGGACCAGACGTTCGCGGCCTGCGCGTACACGCCGTAGGTCTCACCGTCGAAGTACGGCGAGAGGCTGGTGTCGATGCGCTGGTTGTTGTCGCGGTCGGCGAGGGCGATGGTCACGCCGTTCAGATAGCCGAGGCGACGGGCGTTGCTGTAGTTGAGCAGCCAGGCCGAGCCCATGGAGCCCTCACCGGTGAAGGAGGACTTCAGGCCCTGCAGCTCCTCGGCCTTCATCGAGGGTGCGGTGGCGCCGAAGGTCTTGCCGTAGCTCCACTTCGCCACCTGGCCGGTGAACGGCTTGGTGCCGTCGGGGTGCGAACCGCTCGGGTAGCCGAACACGAACACGTTCTTGCCGAGCTTCTGGTTGTAGGCCATGCCCTGGCCGCCGACCCGGTCGCCCAGGCGGCCCGCGTCGGTGATCTCGCGGATGATGTAGGTGTCCTTGTAGTACTTCTCCGCGGCGTCCTTGACCCACTTCTTCACGAAGTACTGCTTCTTGAACGCCTCGACGACGCGCTTGCCGCGCTTGACCTGCAGGTCGCCCTTGAACGTGCCGGCCTTCTTGGCCTTGGACAGCTCGTGGTACTCACGCAGGGAGATGCGGACCCAGTGGTCGCCGCGGAAGCCCCACTTCTCGCCGTTCTTCATGGCGGTGGAGGCGTTCGGGGCGGCCTTGTACTGGGCGCCGGTGACCTCGTCGGCGGTCAGCTTGACGCCGTCGATGCCCTTCTTGATGTACTCCCAGCGCTTGGCGGCGGCGTCGGCCGGCGGGTCCACCTGGGTGCCGCCGGGGACGGTCTCCTTCCAGTACGGCCCGTCCTCGGTGTACTTCTCGGCGAACTCCGCGGCGGTCACCTCCTGGGAGATGGTCTGCTTGTCGCCGGTGTAGGCGTCGTAGGCCTTCTTGTCGACCGCCTTGTCGCCACCGATGTTGATGCCGTTGTACACGGTGACGAACGCGTAGTCGCGGTCGCCGTCCTCGTACACGTCGAAGTCGTAGTGCGTGAACGCCTGCTTGCCGACGTAGATGCCCCAGGGCGACTTGCCCTTGTAGTAGCCGGGGACGAAGATCCACTTGTCGAGCGTGGCCTTGCTGCTCTTCGTGTCGTACGCGCAGTGGCCGGCGGTGGCGACCAGGTTGCGGTACTTGGACTGCAGGGAGGTGCCGGTGCACCAGTGCGGCTTGCCGTCGGCGCCGAGGAAGAACACCTTGCCGATGTTCATCGGGAGGTTGACGTTCTTCGACTTCGAGACGGTCTTCTTCTCATCGCCGATGGCGGGGACGACGCCCGGCTTCGAGCTGCCGGCGAAGCCGCCGGTGGAGACGTGCTTGGCCGAGACGACGGGCTCGACGTTGTACGGCGTCGCCTCCTCCAGCGTCTTGGACGACCAGAAGAACGCGACCTGCTGGGCCACGTTGGAGGTCCCGGCGAGGGTCTCCTTGACCTTGTAGTTGTTCGCCGCCTGGGCCGGGGTGGACACCATGGCGGTAGCGAGGAGGCCGGCGGCGGCGGCGAGGGTTCCGCCGATGGCGAGGGTGCGCTTCAAGGGGGATGCTCCTTGCGCTGTCGTGGGACGTCACTGCGTCCCATCCGTCAGTAAAGGACGGATCACGAAACTACAGAGGGCACGGGGGGTTCGTAAGGGTCGTGATCCACAGCGTTTTCCCAGGTAAATGGCCGTTACCTTTTCGTTACCAAGCGTGGACGCGACCCCGGGGCACCGAGCGCCTCCAGGTCATCGCAGGTTTCCGGCTGTCCGGACCCGCCGTTCGGCGACCTGTCAGGGAGTATTCAGCATGTGATGCAAATCACACCGAACTCGCGGCACCGGATCGGCCGTGAGAGCCGTCTAAGAGCCTTTTCGCCATCATGCCCCGCCCATCCGGACCCTGCGTCGGAGACCGCCGCACGGGGCACGTCCAGCCGCATATGCGGATATATCGTGAATGCCGGAGGCCGGGCGAAACGATGGGGTAGGTTGGCCGATCATGAATCGGCCGTTCGCGCACGTGCCACCGCACGCGCCGCCGTACCGGCCGGCGTCCGCGAGCCGTCGAGCTGGAGGTCGAAGGGCGTGAACGCGGAGACTTCCGCATGGGAGCGGCGGAGCACGGTGCGGGTCGTCCCGCCCGTCCGGCCGCGCAAGCTGGCGAAGGTCCCCTTCGTCGAGCTGGCCGACGGGCGGCTGCAGGGCGTCGTGTCGAGCGGCTCGGACATCGAGCGGGTGTACGTCTCGTCGTTCACCACCGGCACCCACGCGTACAGCTGCAGCACCAACAACAACCGGCCGTGCGGTGCCCTGCCGTCAGGGAGCTCTCCGTGCAAGCACCTGCACCTGCTCGCCACCGAGGCGGTGCTGCAGTACGGCATCGACCGCGTCGCCCGCTATCTCCGCGTCGACATCGATGACGACGCCGCCACGGGCGCCGAACTCGTGCACAGCATGAACGGCCAGGTCGAGCGCGCGCCGGCGGCCACGGTGTTCAGCCGGTTCCTCCGCCACCTGAACTACCTCGAGATCCCGGACACGACCACGCCCATCCCCGAGATGCACTGGTTCCCGGCCTTGGGGGCGGCCCGCTGATGCTCGCTGTGAACCTTTCCGAGCTGCTCGACGGCCCCCTCCCCGGGATCGAGGAGGCCCTCGACCTGGTCGCCGGCTTCGACGACGCCCTCGTCCACGGACTCTCCCGGCTGGGCGAGGACCGCGCCGCCGCCCTGGCCGCCCTGGCCGGCGCGCTGGCGGCCGGCCCCCTTGGCGTACGGGCGGGCGAGGCGGCCGAGAAGATCGCCGCCGGTTCGGTCGCCGACGAGCACCTGAGCGTGCTGGCGGGAGGCCGGGCGGCGCTGCTCGGCGCGGTGCACGACGCCCTGCTCGGCCGCCTCGACGGCGCGCTGGGACGGACCAGGGCTCCCTGGGAGGCGTCGCCGTCCGCGGCCTCCCCCGGCGCGGACAACCTGCTCGCCGGGTGCCGGTCCTGGCTGCACGAGCTGGCCATCGCGGGCTGGCGCGGCGTCGACCACGACCTCGTCTCCGCGGCCGACCAGACGATCGAGGCGCTGCTCGCCGTACCCGAGCTGCGCAGGACGGCGGTTCTGCTCGACGGCCTGGCGGCCGAGCTGCGGGCATCGAGCCCGATCGCGACGATGGAACGGCTACCCGCGCGGCGGTGGGCGGACCTGTGGACCCGCGCCCTGCTGCTGTCGCAGCCCGGCGCCCCGGCCGGCGCCCCGGAACCGGCGGCGACGGTGTCGGGACGGCTGCTGATCCTCGGCGTGGACGTCCACGAGCACGCCACGGCGGTGCAGATCCAGGTCCACGCCGTGCTGGAGCCCACGGGCGGCGGCCCGTCCCGGCTGGTGCGGGCGAGCGTCGCCGCGCCGAAGGTGGACACCATCGTCGGCCCCGCCCTGTGGCGGCTGCTTCAGTGGCACCCGGTGCTGCTGGGCGCGCTGGCCGAGCACCGCAGCCTGGACATCACGGACCAGCCGCTCCTCGACAGCGGCGACCTGGTGTGGCACGACGACCGGGCCGAGGCGGGCGAGCCCGCCGACCCGTTCACCACCGCACGCGTCCTGCTCGGCGGCGCGCTCGCCCCGGCGGTGCCGCCCCTCGACCGCCATCCGGTACGGATATCCGAACCCGTGCTGGTGGAGGGGTACACGGCGACGACCGACGGCGGCGAGGTCACGTTCGACCTCGGCGGGCCGGCGCTGGCGGTCGACGTCGAGCGGCTGCCGTCCTGCGGACCGCTCACGCCCGAGCTGGTGGCCGCCTCCACGGCGTGCGTCGGCCTGGTCCGCTGGGACGGCGGCAGGTGGGCGCTGCAGCCCCTCGCCGTACAGGCGACGGTCAAGCGCAAGCCGGTCACCGCCCACAACGGAGACTGGGCGCTCGGCCCGACGGATCCGAAGGTCATGAAGGCGGAGGCCAAGGCCGGCGACTCGGTCGCCGTGCTGCGCGAGCGGGCCGGACGGCTGCTGCGGCGATGAGCGACCCCGTGACGCCCCCGGCCCAGACGCCCGCCTCGCCGGAGGTCAACGCCGACGAGAACCGGCGGCAGGTGCTCTACTGGCGGCTGCTGGCCCGGCTGTTCGACCCGGAGGAGCAGCCGGCGCTTGAGGCGGCGAGCGTCGCCGTCGCCGGGGATCTCGGGCTGCCGCCCGCGCTGCTCGACCCCTCCGTGTCGGTGGACAACCTCGTGCAGCGCTTCCCCGAGCTGGGCGATGAGCTGCGGAACCTGATGGCGGAGCCGGACGACGCCGCCGCTCCCGCCCCCGAGCGGGTCGGCGCGGACGAGGTCCGCCGGGCCGCCCTGGTGTCGAAGCTGCTGCTCAACGTGTTCTCGACCGGGACGGGCAGCGTGACCGCCACCCAGCTCGCCGACTGGCAGCAGGACGCCGCCTGGTTCCAGCGCGGGCTCGGCTGCGAGCCGGGACAACTACGCTCTCGGCCGGGCGGCGAGGAGCTGGCCGGCGTGCTGGCCGGCCTGGAGGGCGACCTGGTCCGCCGGATGCGGCTGCGCGAGGTGCTGGCCGACCCGGCTCTCGCGCGGCGGCTCACGCCGAGCATGTCGCTCATCGAGCAGCTCCTCCGGGACAAGGCCAACCTGTCCGGCGTCGCGCTGGCCAACGCCAAGGCGTTGATCCGCAGGTACGTGGACGAGGTCGCCGAGGTGCTGCGCACCCAGGTCGAGAAGACGACCGTCGGCTCCATCGACAGGTCCGTGCCGCCGAAGCGGGTGTTCCGCAACCTCGACATCGGACGCACGATCTGGAAGAACCTCACCAACTGGAACGCGGACGACCAGCGGCTCTACGTGGACCGGCTGTACTACCGGCAGACCGCCAGGCGGACCACGCCGGCCCGGCTGATCGTGGTCGTCGACCAGTCGGGCTCGATGGTCGACTCGATGGTGAACTGCACCATCCTGGCGTCCATCTTCGCCGGGCTTCCCAAGGTGGACGTGCACCTGATCGCGTTCGACACCCGGGCGCTCGACCTGACCCCGTGGGTGCACGACCCGTTCGAGGTGCTGCTGCGGACGAACCTCGGTGGCGGCAACGACGGCCCCGTCGCGATGGCCCTGGCCCGGCAGAAGATCGCCGATCCGCGCAACACGGCGATGGTGTGGATCTCGGATTTCTACGAGTTCGACCGGTCCCAGCCACTGTTCGACGGCATCCGGGCCGTGCACCAGTCGGGCGTGCGGTTCATCCCGGTCGGTTCGGTGAACAGCTCCGGCCACCAGAGCGTGGACCCGTGGTTCCGCCAGCGGTTCAAGGACCTGGGCACGCCCGTGATCTCGGGCCACATCCGCAAGCTCGTGTTCGAGCTCAAGAACTTCCTCACCTAGGAGACCGCGATGACCGACGACATGTTGCGTGCCCCCGCCGAGGTCAAGTACGCAGAAGAGCTCGACTGGCTGGAGTCGATCGACGACGGCCCCAAGCCGTTCTCCTGGCGGCTGAGCCCGCGCATGGTGCGGCTGTTCGTGCTCGGGTCCGAGCGCTCGGACGGGCTCGACCGTGAGATCTCCCAGAAGTGGTTCGGCGACCGCAGCTTCGTCGAGCGGAGCATCGTGACCCTGGCGTCCGACCGGGGGCTGCTGCTGATCGGCGACCCGGGCACCGGGAAGAGCTGGCTCGCCGAGCTGCTCTCCGCGGCGATCTGCCGGAACTCGACCCTCGTCGTGCAGGGCACCGCGGGCACCACCGAGGACCACATCAAGTACTCGTGGAACGTCTCGATGGTGATCGCCAAGGGCCAGTCCCGCGAGTCGATGATCCCGTCGCCGATCATGACGGCGATGGAGCAGGGCGTGATCGGGCGCTTCGAGGAGCTGACCCGGTCGACCAGCGACGTGCAGGACGCGCTGATCTCGATCCTCTCCGAGAAGTACGTGTCGATCCCCGAGCTGGATGACGACAACATCGTGTTCGCCAAGCCCGGCTTCTCGATCATCGCCACGGCCAACAGCCGGGACCGCGGCGTGAACGACCTCTCCTCGGCCCTGAAGCGGCGGTTCAACTTCGTCCGCATCCCGGTGGTGACCAGCCGGCGCAGCGAGGCGGAGATCGTGCGGTTCCGCACCACCGAGCTGCTCCGCCGGCACCACATCGACCTGGACCTGCCGCCCACGCTGCTGGACATCCTGCTGCAGAGCTTCGCCGACCTGCGCGCCGCCGCCGCCTCGGCGACCAGCGACGACGAGAGGCTGGAGTCGGCGCTGTCCACCGCCGAGCAGATCGGCGTGCTGGAGGACGCCATCCTGCACAGCCACTTCTTCGGTGACCGCACGCTGCGGGCGCAGACGCTCGCCGGCTCGCTCGTGGGGTCGCTCGCCCGCCGCAACCCCGAGGACCTGGCCATCCTGAACAAGTACTGGCACGGCGTCGTCGAGCCGCGCGGCAAGCAGGACGGCGGGGAGTGGCAGGAGTTCCTCGAAGGCGGCCGCGAGGCCATCGCGACGCTCTCGTGACCCCCTTCCCACGGCCGAGGCCGGGGGGCTCCACGCTCAAGGAGATTCCATGACTCCGGACACCTTCGACGCGCTCCGCGGGCAGCTCCTCGACGCCGCCAGGACCTTCGCCCCCGCAACCGGGACCGCCGCGGACGCGTCCGACGCGCTGGCGGGGATCCTGTCGGGCATCGTGGACGACGTCGACCGGGCGCTGGCCGAGGAGCTGGAGATCTTCCCGGTGTGCCACCACTCGCCGGCTTCGGCCCTGGCCATGGTGCGCCGCCTGCGCGAGAAGCAGCCCAAGGTCGTCTACCTGGAGCTGTGCGAGGACCTGCGGCCGCTGCTCGACGAGCTGCGCAACTGCCGCCTGCCCGTGGCGTTGCAGGCCTTCGCGTCCGACCTCGACGGCTTCCCGCCCGGCGTGGGGCCGCTGAGCGTCGTCGCCCCCATCACGGAGGCGTCCGCCGAGTACCAGGCCATCGCGTACGCGCTGGACACGCCGGGCGTCGAGCTGGTGCTGGTGGACCGCTCGACCGACCACGTCTTCCAGTGGCTGCCGGACGAGCCCGCCGAGTCCGCTCGGCCCGCGCCGTCCGACGGCGACACCGACGCCAACGCCGACGTCGCGGAACGCGCCGAGGAGGCGGCCCTGCACGGCGACGCCGTCGGCATCGAGATCGGTGACCTGCGCCCGCGGTTCGCCGAGCTGGAGGCGCACCTGCTGCACCACGGCAAGGTGCGGCACTGGTCCGAGTGGTGGGACCAGTACGTCGAGCAGCCGCTCACCGGCGCGGACTACGACGCCTATCGACAGGTCATGGTGCTGATCGGCAGCCTGTTCCGGCGGCTGCGGCCGTCGGAGGACGAGCGGGTGTCGCGCGACGAGGAGCGCGAGCGCTACATGTGGACCCGGATGCGCGAGCATCTCGCCGCGTCCGGCGCCGACCCGGCCGACTGCCTGTACGTGTGCGGCGCCTACCACGCCGCGAGCCGGGTCGAGCAGTTCGGGCTGGCGTCGGACGCGCCGTACGAGATCAGCCCCCGGACCGGGACGCGCTGGCTGTACGGGCTGATCCCGTCCAGCCACTCCGCGATCGAGGCGCAGTTCGGCCTCGCCTCCGGCTCGGTGTCGATCGCCGCCGCCACCTGGAGCAAGGCGGTGACCCGCTTCCGTGACACGCCGTTCCGGCTGGACGGCCAGAAGGGGACCGCGAAGCGGGCCAAGCGCGCCGCGCTGCCGCCGCCCTCGACGCCGGCGGCGCCGGTCGCCGATCGGCTGTCCGGCTTCCTGTCGAGCCCTCCGGCACTGGACGGCCTCGACGAGGCCGAGCTGCTCGGCTGGTGCGTGGACATCGTCCGGCTGGCCCGCCGCAACGGCTACCTCGCCAGCACCGCGGACGCCATCGCCGTCTTTGAAACGTCCGTCCTGCTCGCCGGGATGCGCAACCGGGCCAGGCCCACGCCGTACGACTTCCAGGACGCGGCCGTCACCTGCATCGAGAAGGACGCGGTGCCCGGCCGCCGCGACGTCCGCCACCTGTGCGAGATCCTCCTCGGCGGCGACCGGATCGGCCAGGTGGGGTACGAGGCCCTGCCGCCGCTGGCCCGCGACGTGTACGACCGGCTTGCGCCCCTCGGTGTGGACCTGGAGAAGCGCACCCTCCAGCGGGCGCTGCTCGACCTCAACGCGAACCCGGAGCTCACCGGTTGCTCGGACCTGCTGTGGATCCTGCGCCGCCTGCTGCCGGAGGACGCGGTGCGTCCCATCATGGGCGAGCGACGGCTGGGCGAGCGGTCCATCCAGGAAAGTTGGGACCTCGCGATCGGCCGCCACCAGCGGTCGATCATCGAGCTGGGCTACGAGGCCATCACCGTCGAGCAGGTGCTCGAACAGCGGCTCCGCCGTATGGTGTGGGATCCCAAGGCGACCGCGGCCGTCGCGCTCGGGGCCGTCGAGGACGCCGTCCTGTACCTGGGCGGCGGCCGGTTCGCCGCCGAGCTGGGGGCGCGTGCGGTCGAGCTGCTGTCCGCCGAGCGCACGGTGGACGACGCCCCCGAGGTGCTCCGCCGGATCCGCCGCCTGCTCGCCTACTATCGCGCCACGGAGCCGGCGCTGCCGGAGTGGTGCGAGGCGTTCGTCACCGCCGGGTACGCGCATTACTGCACCCTGTTGCCGACCGCCTTCGTGGACGAGGAGACCGGCGTACGCCAGGTGGCCGCGATGCTCGGCTTCCTGTTCAGCATGGAGAGCCTCGCGCTGGCCCTGGGCTGCGACCGCGCCCAGCTCGAACTCGCGGTGCTGCAGTCGCATCCTGAGGCGCCCGCCAAGGTGGCGCTGCTGTGGGCGGCCCGGTCCCAGCTCGGCCTGCTGCCGATGGCCGAGCTGCGGGAGCGGTGCGACGGGCTGCTCGCCAACCCTCTCGTGGTCCCGTCGTTCCCGATGTACCTGAGCGGGTTCGTGCAGGCGCTCGAACCCGCTCCCGCGCTGGCGCCGTTCGTGGTCGAGCTGCTGTCCAAGGCGTTCGCGCGGCTGCCGGACGCGGTCCTGCTCCCGTGGCTGCCCAAGCTGATCACCACGCTGCGGGACCAGGCGGGCGAGCTGGTGCCCGTACTCGTACGCGAGGCGGGCCGCACGTTCCCGGCGGCCCTGCCGTCCCTGGACACGTTCGTGCCGCCGTGGCTGGGCCGTCCGTCAGGCGCGGCGAAGGCGAGGCCGGGCCGACATACAGGGGTCGCGCCGGGCGGCGGGCCGGCGGCCGAGCTGCTGGCGGGTCACCGGGCGGCGTGCGACGCCGTCGCCGCCCTGCTCGGATGCGACGGCGGCTGGCAGGAGATCGCCGGCGGCGGCGACCCCGGGGAGGCGGGCGCGTTGGTGGCCCGGCATCCCGAGACCGCCACTGCCGTCGCGGTCCTGCTCGACCGTTAGCGCACGCTCGCGGCGGGCGGTGGCGAGATGCGAGCGTCAGTAACCGGTGCCCAGATCCGCGATCCGCCTCTCCATGGCGCGCGCGAAGGACTCGTACGACTCCGTCATCCGCTTCTCCGCCCGCGCGGGGTCGAACCCGCTGGTGGGGATCTCCATGCCTCCGAGCGAGTCGCTCAGAAGCTCGCGCGTTCGGCGTGCCCCATCGTCCTGCGCCTCAGAGATGGTCTTCACCAGCTCCTCCGCCAGGACGTGGCTCTCCAGCCGCATCACGCGGGGATTGAGTTCGATCTTCTCCACGCGGCCTGAGCCGTCGACGACGACGGTGATCAGGCTGTTCGCGTCCGTCGCCCTGCCGCGTACCTCCCCCAGCTCGCCCTCGACATCGGAGAGGCGTCGCATCATCTGTTCGGCTTCCCGGCTCACGCGATCCAGGTCTTCCGCCTGGATGTTGTCGGGGTCAATCCAAAAACCAGACATACTTCTCTTTTCGCGCCGAGTGCTCAAAGGTGCCTCAAATCACCCCTGACATAACACAAAATTACAAGATACTGTCCCCTTTGTGTGTACACCATGCCAAGAGACGGCAGCACGCAGGTGAACAGCGGGGGCACAGTCAGGAGAGACGACTCATGAGCCAGGACATACACGTCACCTCGTCATGTATCGGAAAAGTGCAGAGCAACCTCAACGAGAAACTCATTCCAGCGCTGAAGGATCTAAAGAAGGACGTCGGGAGCACCGGTGTCACCTTCCCCGGCTTCGGCACCCAAGGCCTGATCTTTGGCGGCAAATACAGCGACGTACAGCACAGCGTCCAAGGCGCGGTCCAGGACGCCATCGAAACCGTGGAGGCCTGGATCGAGGCATTGGAGACCGTCAAAAGGAACTGGATCCAGGCAGAGAACAACAGCACCGTGGTCTACAGGTAAGACCTGAGAAGAGAGGCCGGGCATGTCCCTACCTGTAGCGCTGTCTTCCAAGGCCGCGCTCGACGCACTCAAGGAAGCCGCGAGGTCGGCTCCCGCCCTGTGGACGGGCGTCGCCATCGCGGCCACGGCGGTCGCGAACGTTCCGGCGATGGGCGAGGCCAAAGCGAACTGGAACGCCCTGGCCAAGGCGCTCGAAGTGGAGTACCCGGGCATGGTGGGCAACGCCGCCTTCATATCCCGCGGAGACTGGATCGCCGACGACCAGAGAGCGTTCCTGCACACGACCGCGGTCTTCGGTGGTGACCTGCAGAAGCTCAGCGGTGTCTGTTACAGCATGGAGGGCCAGGTCGATCAGGTGCGCGACTCGTACCAGACCTACTGGCAGGAGATCGGCGCCCTCGCCGCCACCGTGATCGGCTACGTCGCGGCCGCCAAGCTCATGCTGGCAGTGCCACAGACGAGGGCCGTCGGGGCGATTTGGCTCCAACGACTCGTCACGTTCACGAACCTGATCATCGCCAACAAGACGAAGATCCTTCTGGGCTTTCTGACCGCGGCGGGCGTCACCCTGAGCAACACCACGCAGTCCTTGACGCAGATGTTCACCATCATGCCGAACGGAGGCGTCGAGATCGACTTCAAGCGGGCCACGATCTCGACGGAGCCCCCTTCCCAGTGGATCGCTCCCAAGAAGGATCTCCCGGAGCCCGCGGCGAAACCCGAGCCTCCGAAAACGACGTCCCCCGGAACACCGCAGAAGCCGCAGACGTCCTAGAGGCCCACTCGCTCCCTGGCTCTTCCGGTCCGGCTCACCTTCACTACCGAGGGACGGCGGCCGCGGATCGGCCGCCCGGTCTCCAGCGACCGGGCGGTCGCCCTCACCACCCTCGCGGGCACCTGAGGAGGCCGCGTGATCACGTCGCTGGATGAGCCGGTGACCCTGCCGGTCGCATGATCCCGGCGGCCTCCCTCGTCTGCCGGTGCACCGGACCGCGGCCGCGGGGCTGGGTAGGGGCCGGGCCGGGGAACACCGGAGGGATCGCGCACGTGATCGGCGCGTCCCTGGAGACGACGTCCCGCTTCCCATGGTGGACGATCTTGAGCGGTTCGCCGTCGAGCAGCGTGTACGTGGCGGACTCCTGATCCACCCTGACCGTGAGCCGCCGCTCCAGCAGGGACACGGTGAAGGAGAGCCCGGTGAGCGCCGAGGGCAGCCGCGGCGCGAAGCAGAGCACGCCGCCGTGGAGGCGCATCCCGGCGAGCCCCTCGACCAGGGCGATCCACGCTCCGACCAGGGCCGCGATGTGCAGGCCGTCGCGGGTGTTGTGCTCGACGTCCTCGAGATCCATCAGCGCGGCCTCGGCGAGGTAGTCGTAGGCCAGGTCCAGGTGGCCCACCTCGGCCGCGATCACCGCCTGCGTGCACGCCGACAACGAGGAGTCCCGTACGGTGATCCGCTCGTAGTAGGCGAAGTCGCGCGCCTTCTGCTCCGGGGTGAAGGCGTCACCCCGGCGGTGCAGCGCCAGCACGAGATCGGCCTGCTTGACCACCTGCTTGCGGTACAGGTCGAAGTACGGGAAGTGCAGCATCAGCGGGTACTGGTCGGGGCTCGTCACGGCGAAGTCCCACACCTGGTGCTCGGTGAAACCGTCGGCCTGCGGGTGGACCCCGAGCTTCTTGTCGTAGGGGACGTACATCGCCCGCGCCGCGTCCCGCCAGGCCGCCATCTCCTCCTCGTCCACGTGCAGCTTCCTGGCCTCCGCGGGGTGCCGTTTGGCCGCGTCGGCGGCGGCGTACAGGTTCCGCTGCGCCATCAGGTTCGTGTACACGTTGTTGTCGGCGACGGCGCTGTACTCGTCCGGGCCGGTGACCCCGGCGATGCGGAAGTCGCCCTCGGCGTCGTGGTGCCCCAGCGACCGCCACAGCCGCGCGGTCTGCACGAGCAGCTCCAAACCGACGCCCCGGTCGAACGCCTCGTCCTGAGTGATGTCGTAGTAACGGCCGACGGCGTCGGCGATGGCCGCGTTGATGTGGAAGGCCGCCGTCCCGGCGGGCCAGTAGCTCGAGCATTCCTCGCCATGGATGGTCCGCCAGGGGAAGGCCGCCCCGCTCAGCCCGAGCTGCCGCGCCCGGTCCATCGCCATCGGCAGCGTGCTCTGCCGCCAGCTCAGCGCGTGGGCGACCGCCTCGGGCAGCAGGTAGGTCAGCACCGGCATCACGAACGCCTCGCTGTCCCAGAAGCAGTGCCCGTCGTAGCCGCTGCCGGTGAGGCCCTTGGCCGGGATGCCCCTGCCCTCGCCGCGCGCCGCGGCCTGCAGCAGGTGGAAGAGCCCGAATCGCACGGCCTGCTGGATCTCCGCGTCTCCGTCCACCTTGACGTCGGCGCGGGCCCAGAAATCGTCCAGGTAGCTCCGCTGCTCGGCGAGCAGGCCGTCCCAGCCGGTCTGGCGGGCGGCGGCGAGCGCGGCGTCGGCCTGGTCCCGCACCGCCGGGCGCGACCGCGCGCCCGACCAGCCGTACGAGACGAACTTGATCAACCGGAGCGGCCGGCCGGGCTCGATCGAGGCGATCACCGTCACCCGGCCGAGGTCGGGGGAGCTCTCCGCGACGACGCCGGTGCCGTCCGGACCGTCGACGACGTGGTCCATCGCGGCGGCGACGCACAGGCCGCTCGCGCGGGTGCTGTGCACGAGCACGGCGCGGGCGTCCCACGCGGCGTTCTCGCAGGAGATCAGCGGCGCCTCCAGCGCGGCGGCGACCCGGGGGTCGCCCGCCGCCGAGGGCAACTGCTCGTTGGCGACGAGCTCGGACTGCACGACCACGCGCAGCGGCTCGTCGACGGGCTCCACCTCGTAGCAGATCGCGGCGACCGCCCGCTGGACCAGCGACACCAGCCGGACCGACGACACCCGGACCGGGCACCCGTCCGGCGACTCCCATTCGGCGGTCCGCCGCAGCACACCGTCGCGGAAGTCCAGCGTCTGCTCGTGCGCGCGCAGCCGTCCGTAGCGGATGTCAAACGGCTCGTCGTTCACGAGCAGGCGGATCACCTTGCCGTTCGTGACGTTGATGACGGTCTGCCCCGACTCGGGGAAGCCGTAGCCGGCCTCGGCGTACGGGAGGGGCCGCACCTCGTAGACACCGGACAGGTAGCTGCCGGGCAGGCCGTGCGGCTCCCCCTCGTCGAGGTTGCCACGCCAGCCGATGTGCCCGTTGGACAGCGCGAACAGCGACTCGGACTGGGCGAGGACGTCGACGTCCAGCCCGGTCAGCCGCAGGCTCCAGGGCTCGCACGCGAACGCGGGATGAGTGATCATGATCGCTCCAGCAGCTCGGCGAGATCGGAGACCACCACGTTCGCGCCGTGCTCGCGCAGCGCGTCGGCCTGTCCGACCCTGTCCACACCGACCACGCAGGCGAAGCCGCCGGCCCGTCCGGCCTCGACCCCCGCGAGCGCGTCCTCGAACACCGCCGCCTCGTCCGGCGGCACCCCGAGCGCCCGCGCGGCGGCGAGGTAGGCGTCCGGCGCCGGCTTGCCCGCCAGGTGCTCCCGGGCGACGGTGGCGCCGTCCACCCCCACCTCGAACAGGTCCTCGATCCCGGCGCCGGCGAGCATGTCCCGGCAGTTGGCGCTCGACGACACCACCGCCCGGCGCAGCCCGGCGTCCCGCACCGCGCGCACGTAGCGGACGGAGCCCTCGAACACCTCCACGCCGTCCTTCTTGAGCCGGCTCATCATCAGTTCGTTCTTGCGGTTGCCCAGGCCGTTGACGGTCTCGGCGTCCGGCGGGTCGCCGGGTTCCCCCTCGGGGAGGTGGATGCCGCGCGAGGCGAGGAACGAGCGGGTGCCGTCCGCCCTCGTCTTGCCGTCCACGTACGCGGCGTAGTCGGCCACGTCGTCGAAGGGGACCAGCGGAGTGCCGGTACGCGTGGCGCGCTCGCTCAGGAAGCCGTCGAACATCTCCTTCCACGCGGCGGCGTGCAGCCGCGCCGTACGCGTCAGGACGCCGTCCAGGTCGAACAGGCAGGCCCGTACCCGGTCCGGCAGGCCCAGTTTCCTCGCGGACAGATCCATTCTCAGGCGACCTCCTCCACCCTTCCGGTGCGGTCGCCCTTCCCCCTACCCGCGAAGGGCCGGGTCACCGGAAATCACGGCGGGTAGCCGCGCCCGGCCCACGGCCTTCTCGCCGGGCTCGCTCCCCGTGCCCGGCACGGTGGGCAGCCGTACGGTGACCGCGAGGCCGCCCTCGGATCGGGCCCGGGCGGTGACCGCGCCCTCGTGCGCGTCCACGATGGCGCGGACGATCGACAGGCCGAGCCCGGCGCCGCCCGCTGACCGCACCCGCTCGCCGTGCAGCCGCCGGAACGGCTCGAACAGGTCGTCCACCTCGTACGGCGGGACCTGGGGCCCGGTGTTCTCCACCGTGACCATCGCCTCGCCGGTGGCGTCGTCCACGCGGAGCGTCACCCACACGTCGCCGTCGCGGACGTTGTACTTGACCGCGTTCTCCACCATGTTGGACACGCAGCGTTCCAGCAGCAGCGGGTCGCCCCGGACGACCGCCGGGCGCAGGTCCCGGTGAACGGCGACCCCCCGCTTCCGCGGCGCGAGCGCCTGCTCGTCCAGCACGACGCGGACGACGTGCCGCAGATCGACCGGCTTGCTCACGGTGAGCTCCTGCTCCGACTGGGCAAGCAGCAGCAGGCCGTCGATCAGCCGCTCGTACCGCGCGTTCGTGCCGAGCAGCGCGCGGGCCAGCGCCTTGAGGTCCTCGGAGGCGGCCGGCTCCTCCAGCGACACCTCCAGGACCGTGCGGTTGATGGCGAGCGGGGTGCGCAGCTCGTGCGAGGCGTTGGCGATGAACCGGCGCTGCGCGTCGAACACGCGGTGCAGCCGGTCGAGCATCGCGTCGAAGGTGTCGGCCAGCCGCTTGACCTCGTCCTGCGGCCCGCGCAGCGCGATCCTCTCGTTCAGCGCGATGCGCTCGTGCGGCCTGCTCTCCGAGAGCCGCCGCGCGGTCTCGGTCACCCGGCCGAGGGGCCGCAGCGCGCGTTCGGCGATCAGGTGGCCGAGCAGCAGGGCGATGATCCCGATCAGGACCATGACGAGGAGCGACGACCGGATCGTCTCCTGCAGCACGTCGGCGGCCCGCTGCTCGACCTGCGTCTGCACCACCTTCGGGAACGTGCCGATGACGGTCGTGCCCGACCCGAGCTTCGGGAGCGGGTCCGCCGCGAACTTCATGACGAGCCGCTGGTCCAGGGCCCGCGCCGTCGTCAGGTACCCCACCCACAGCACCGCCGAGCTTCCGGCGAAGAACAGCCCGCCGTACAGCAGGGTCAGCCGGGCCCGCAGCCCCAGCCGGTTCCAGGGCAGCGCCGCGGCGAGGACGCGCCGCGCCCGCGACGTGCCGCGGGCGGTCAAAACCGGTACCCCCTGCCGGGCACGTTCTCGATCAGCCGCGGCTCGCCGAGCTTCCTGCGCAGCGAGGTGAGGGTCACCCGCAGCACGCCCGTCCCCGTGTCGGCGTACTCGTCCCAGACGGCCCGGCGCAGCTCGGCCGAGGAGACCAGGTCCCCCTCCGCGCGCAGCAGTTCGAGCAGGACGTCGAACTCCTTGCGGTTCAACGCGATCGGCCGCCCGTCCCGGGTGACCGTACGGCGGGCCGGGTCGAGCCGTACGCCGGCCCGTTCCAGCACCGGGGGCGCGGCCCTGGACGAGCGGCGGCCCAGCGTCCGCACCCGGGCCACCAGCTCGGCGAACGCGAACGGCTTGACCAGGTAGTCGTCGGCGCCGAGGGACAGCCCGTCCACCCGGTCGCGCAGCCGCCCGGCGGCGGTGAGCATCAGGACGCGGCTCGCCGGGCTCGCAGCCGTCAGCGCCCGGCAGACGTCGTCGCCGTGCACCTCCGGGAGGTCGCGGTCGAGCACGACGACGTCGTAGTCGACGTAGGCCGCCAGTTCGAGCGCTTCCTGGCCGTCGTAGGCGACGTCCACGGCGAGTGCGTGCAGCCGCATCCCCCGTGCGAGGGCGTCGGCCAGCTGTTCCTCGTCCTCGACGACGAGCACGCGCATCCCTGCCTCCCCGGTCCACGTCCGAGGGTGACCGACCGGGTGTTAACGGCGGATAAGGCGAACCACGCCCTGCTGATTTATCCGCGTTTAGCACCGAGATCGCTGAAGTTGGTCCGCGCCCCGGGCGAGCGACCCGGAGGCGAAGGAGCGACCCATGAAGATCCGGCTATTGGCGGCCGCGGCGCCGCTGGCACTGGCGCTCGCCGCCTGCGGCGGCGCCTCCTCCGGGGACGGAGGCATCGCCTCGGCGGGCGGGGGCGCGTCCGGCCCCGAGTCCTCCCCGTCCGCGTCGGCCACCCTCGACCGGCACGAGGCGCAGCTCAAGTTCGCCCAGTGCATGCGCGAGCACGGCGTCGACATGGCCGACCCGGACTCGAGCGGCGCGATACGCATCGAAATGCCCAAGGGCATGGACAAGGGCAAGGCCGACGCGGCGATGAAGGAATGCCAGCCGCTCATGGAGCAGGCCGTCGGCGACCGGGCGACGGCGCCCGATCCGGAGATGCGTGACCGGATGGTGAAGTTCGCCCAGTGCATGCGTGAGCACGGCGTCGACATGCCCGACCCGAGCGGCGGCGGCATCAAGATGACGGTCCCCGAGGGCGGCGAGCAGAAGCTCAAGGAAGCCCAGGAGGCGTGCAAGGAGTTCTCCCCCAAAATGAAGACGAACCCGTGAGGAAGGCGCTCACCGCCGTCGTCGGCCTCCTCGCGCTCGCCGCCGGAACGACGGCGGCACTCCTCGTCAGCGGTGACACGGAGGCGGCCGCGCCCCCGGCGCCGTCCACCACCGCGACCGCCGCGATCACCCGCCAGGACCTGGTGGACACCAAGACCGTGGACGGCGCGCTCACCTACGCCGGGGAGCGGCAGATCAGCACGGACGCCGTCGGCACGGTGACGTCGGTCGCCAAGGAGGGCTCCGTGGTCCGCCGCGGCCGTCCGCTGCTCAAGATCGACCGTAAGCCCGTCGTCCTGCTGTACGGCAACCTGCCACTCTACCGCCCGCTGCGGCAGGGCGTGGACGACGGCCCGGACGTCGAGCAGTTGGAGCGCAATCTCAAGGCCCTCGGCTACGGGGACGACCTGACGGTGGACGAGCACTTCAGCTACGCGACGTACCTCGCGGTCAAGGCGTGGCAGGAGGACAACGGCCTGCCGGAGACCGGCCAGGTGGACGTGACGCAGGCGGTGTTCCTGCCCGCGGCGGTCCGGGTGACCGACGCGAAGGTGTCGGTGGGCGACCGCACCTCGCCCGGGCGGCCCGCGCTCACGGTCAGCGGGCTGCGGCGGCTGGTCCACGTGGACCTGAACACCGACGACCAGGCGCTGGTGAAGAAGGGCGCCAGGGTCACCGTGGAGCTCCCCGGCGGCGAGCGGATCAAGGGCCGCGTCTACGCGGTCGGCACCGTCGCCAAGAGCAGCGCCTCGGCGAACGGGCAGGGCGATGGCAACACCACCGTGGACGTCGACATCACCCTGGACAAGACGCCGAAGACCCGGCTGGACCAGGCTCCGGTCGAGGTCGAGCTGGTGAGCGAGCGGCACAAGAACGTGCTGGCCGTCCCCGTGGAGGCGCTGCTCGCGCTGCGCGAGGGCGGGTTCGGCGTCGAGATCGTCGAGAACGGCGCCGCGCGCCTCGTGGCCGTCAAGACCGGCGCCTTCGGCGGCGGCATGGTCGAGATCACCGGCGCGGGCCTGACCGAGGGCATGCGGGTGGGGGTGCCCGAGTCGTGAGCGGACGGATCGACGAGCGACCCGCGCTCCGCGACGGCGGCCCCGACACGCCGGACGGGCCGTACGTGGTGGAGCTGCGCGACGTGACCAAGATGTACGGCGGCCGGGTGCAGGCGCTGCGCGGGGTGAACCTGGCGATCGGCGCCGGCGAGCTGGTGGCCATCGTCGGCCCCTCCGGGTCGGGCAAGTCGACCATGCTCCATATGATCGGCACCCTGGACCGGCCCTCCGGCGGCACCGTGCGGATCGCCGGACACGACGTCGCCGGCCTGTCGGACCGGGAGCTGTCCGCGCTGCGCGCCCGCCATCTGGGGTTCGTCTTCCAGAAGTTCCACCTGTCCCCCGGGACGAGCGCGCTGGACAACGTGGCCGACGGCCTGCTGTACGCGGGCGTGCCGCTGCGGGTCCGCCGGGAGCGCGCCGCCGCCGCACTGGAGCGGGTCGGCCTCGGCCACCGGCTCGGGCACCGGCCGGAGCAGATGTCGGGCGGCGAGCAGCAGCGGGTGGCGGTGGCCCGCGCGGTCGCGGGAGATCCGCCGCTGCTGCTCGCCGACGAACCGACCGGCAACCTGGACTCGGCCGCGGGCGCCGAGGTCCTGCGGGTCCTGCGCGACCTGCACGCCGCCGGGACCACGATCGCGGTCATCACGCACGACATGGAGATCGCGGAGTGGTGCCCGCGCCGGGTCCGGGTCCGCGACGGACGGATCGTCAACGACGAGGGCTCGGGCCACCGCCCGCCCGCGGAGATCACGATCGGAGCCCGCGAATGACCCGGAGGCTCGTGCCCGCCCGGCTCGGCCCCGCCGACGTCCTGCGCGTCGGCGCGGCCGGACTGCGCACCCGCCCGACCCGCGTGTTCCTGTCTGCGCTGGGGATCGCCATCGGCATCGCCACCATGATCGCGGTGATCGGCATCTCGTCGTCCTCGCGCGAGCAACTCCTGCGCCAGCTCGACCGGCTCGGCACCAACATGCTCACCGTCTCGGCCGGCCATACCCTCTTCGGCGAGACGTCCCAGCTCCCCACCGGCGCGGTCGCCATGGTCAAGCGGATCGGCCCGGTCAGCACGGCCGCCGCCACCGGCACCGTCGACGCGACCGTCCGGCGGACGAACCTGATCCCCAAGGCGGTGACCGGCGGCATCGCCGTACAGGCGGCGACGGCCGACCTGCTCACCACGCTGGAGGGAAGCGTCACGAAGGGGGCCTGGCTGAACGCCGCGACCGAGCGGCAGCCCGCCGTCGTGCTCGGCTCCGTCGCCGCGAAACGGCTCGGCGTGGACCGGATCGGCGTACGGGTGTGGATCGGGAACCGGTGGTTCACCGTCATCGGCGTCCTCGGCCCGATGCCGCTCGCCCCCGAGATCGAACGGTCGGCGCTGGTCGGGTTCCCGGTCGCCGCCGAGCGCCTGGGCTTCGACGGACACCCGACGACGATCTACGAACGGTCGGCGGAGGAGTCGGTCGAGGCCGTGCGGTCCGTGCTGCCTCGTACGGTGAACCCGGAGAACCCGGAGGAGGTCGAGGTCAGCCGGCCCTCGGACGCGCTCGCCGCGCGGGCCGCCGCCGCCGGCGCGTTCACCAATCTGCTGCTCGGGCTCGGCGGCGTCGCGCTGCTGGTCGGCGGGGTCGGCGTGGCCAACACGATGGTGATCTCGGTGCTGGAACGCCGCAAGGAGATCGGCCTGCGCCGCTCCCTCGGGGCCACCCGGGGCCAGGTGCGGATCCAGTTCCTGACGGAGTCACTGCTGCTGTCCGCGCTGGGCGGCGTCGCGGGGTCGGTGCTGGGCGCGCTGGCCACGGTCGGCTACGCGCTGTCCCAGGGCTGGCCGCCGGTCGTGCCGCCCTGGGCGATCGCGGGCGCGGTCGGCGCCACGCTCATCGTCGGCACGGTCGCGGGCCTCTATCCGGCCATGCGCGCCGCCCGCCTGTCCCCGACCGTGGCGCTGGCCACCTGACGCCTCCATGAGGCACGTGCTCCGGCCGGGCGGACCCGGCCTCCGGCGGATCACCTCACCACAGATCGCGGAGGTCGGGTTCCAGCCAGAGCGGTGTCGCGTCGAACATGGCCGGGTCGGCTGCGGCCGCGCCCTGGTCGGGCGTCTCCGAAATGGTGGCGGTCCCCGGCAGCCCCGGATCGCCCTTCATCGCCTGCTCGGGGATGACAGCCGTGATCTTCTGGGTCACGGAACAGACCTTGACGTTGCGGCACAGGACGTTCTGGACGCTGGTCGCGCCGCCGATGTCACTCGTCGACGTGTGCTGGTAGCCGTGGTTGTTCGTCGGGCTCTTCACCGCCGAGATATTGGCGTTGCGGGCGCCGTTTCCGACCTTGTTCTCGTCCCCTCCGCCACCGCGGGCGGATCTGACCGCGACCGCTTCCCGCGCCGCCGAGGACCGTTCCGTCTCCGCCCGGGCGGGAAGCGACGCGACGTTCACGACGAACGCGGCGAAAGCGCAGGCTCCGGCGAGGAAAAGGGGAGTGCGGCTCTTTCCGCCGCGCATCCCGTTTCCGCCCCGCACCCCGCTGTCATGCTGACAAAACATCTGTGTCGCCCTCTGCTCAATTCGGACGAATTCCGGCAACATTCGGACCGGAACCGTTTCGCCAGCGTACTGTCCGCCCACCCGCGAATCCGGGCGCGCATGACGCGAAGAATCGTTATTACGGCTTCATTACCGTTTATCCGGTGACGGCGGGGTGCTTCATCGCCTGCGGACGAACTTGAGCCGCTGCTTGATCCGGCACACCCGCCACCCCTTCTTGCAGGAGGCCGACTGGGTGTTGGTGCTCTCGGAGTTGCTCGATACGTTTTGCACACCGCGTTGGAAGGTGGGGCTGTTGACCGAGGGCGCGAAGTTCTTGTTGCGCCTGCCGTTTCCGGTGCGTACGACGATGGGGCCGTGGTCGTACGCCAGCGTGGTCACCCAGGCGGCGGGACGGATCGCGGCCGCGTCCGCGCTTCCCTGCGGCCACGCGACCGCCCCGGCGATCGCGACCGCCGTCGCGAGCGGCGCGAGACGCAGGGCGGCACAGATGGACGGGGCCTGCGACTTCTCCATGAGATGACGAGCCATGTCGTGGCACCTGCCTCTTCGCGTCACTCGGCGGCGGGCACGTCGCGACGGACGTGAAACGGGCGATGCCAGCCTGTGTACCCCACGGATATCCGCCCGCCACGCGCCTCACGATCCCCGGCCGGGATGATGACCGGCTCTTGCCCCGGCACGGGAATTCGCGACCTTCGGGAGCCGAAATTCAGCGAAATATCCGAACAATTGCCACCGACAACGCGCCCCGAACACCACAAAACGCCTGCCGTACCGCAAGGTGCGGCATCGTCGGCTCTCGTGCCACGCCCGGGACGTGCCGCGAACAGGTCACGCGCGGCGCAGACCCACGTACTGGACGGCGGCCACGGCACCCACGACCAGGCCCTGCAGCACGATCCAGGCCGTGCCCGCACCTGTGGCGCCCAGTGCGCCGACGGCGGCCGTCACCACGCTCAGCACGGCCCACAGGGTGTTCAGACCGATCACGAAACCGGCGGCCGCGCGGCTGATGCGCTCCTGCCGGGCGACGAAGTAGACCCACACCGCGTACACCGCGAGGAACACGCCGACGGGGTACTGCATCGAGCGCTCGACCCCCAGGATCGAGTCCAGGACGGTGGCCAGTGCGAGGTAGCCGACGCCGTTGGCGCCGGTGAGAACCGCGTCGACCAGAAGGGCCCGGCGCAGCAGTCCGTCCCGGCGCTCTGTGCGCACCGGCGTGGTACCCATGGTCCGGGATGACGTCATGGTCATTTCCTTTCGGTATGCGTACGCCGTTTTCCCGGGACGCACGCTGAGCGGGAACGGTCCGTTCTGTGACGGTAACGACGCTCCTGGAAGGCCCTCAATTACCTCCCAGGTGATGAGGACCGACTCACGGGAGCTCACGGGTCGTGGGCGGCGAGGGTGGTGGCCCCGGTAGCGATCGAAGTCTCCGTTGCCGACCAGGGCGCGGACCTTGATGAGGACACGGCCGGAGCCGCGCTTCCGCACGTCATGGGCTATTATTCGGTTGTTGCCTAATAAAGGAACAACGCCGATGAATCTCATCTACGAGGCGCTGGCGCACCCCACGCGCCGGCAGATCATCGCGCTGTTGCGGCGGGGAGACCTCCCCGCCGGAGAGATCGCCACCCACTTCGACATTGCCAAGCCCACGCTCTCGGGGCACCTGCGGGTGCTGCGGGAAGCCGGCCTGGTGATCGGCGAGCGGCATGGCACCTCGATCGTCTACAGCCTCCAGCTCTCCCTGCTGGAGGAGTCACTGGCCGCGCTCCTCGACCTGTTCAAGATCGATTCGGCCCGATCCCCCGAGCCCGACCCGAACTGAGGAGCGCTCACCGGACACGTCCCCCACCACGACGAGGAAGGACCCCCATGTCCAAGAACGCTGCAACCGAGGACCGGATCGACCCCCGCCCGGGCCTCATCGCCACCGCCGCCACCCTGCTCCTGACCGGCGGGATCTCCCTCTGGGGATGGCAGAACCTCCCCGACGACGTACGGGTCCCCATGCACTGGGGAGCCTCCGGCGAGGTCGACCGCTTCGCGGGGAAGACCGAAGGCCTGATCACGCTTCCCCTGATCGTGCTCGGCCTCGGCCTGTTCCTCGCCATCGTGCCCCGCCTGGTGCCTCGGCGGCAGAACGCCGCCCGCTCGCGGCACGTCTACCTCGCGGCCTGGGTCGGAGTGCTGGTCGTGATGACGGTCGCCCACGCCGCGACCATCATCAACGCGGCGGGCGGAAATCTTCCCGTGGTCAGGATCATCATGGCCCTCCTCGGGGCGCTCTTCCTGGTCCTCGGGAACTACCTGCCCAAGTCGCGCAGCAACTGGATCGCGGGCGTACGCACCCCGTGGACCCTCGACAGCGACCTGGCCTGGAGGCGCGCCAACCGCCTGGGGGGCATCCTCTTCGCCGTGCTGGGCTTGGTGCTCCTGCTCGCCGCCTTCGTCCTGCCGGTCCCCGCGCTGGCCGTCATCGTCCTCGCCGGGACGGCGATCTCGGCGATCGTCCCGGTCGTCTACTCCTGGTGGGTCTGGCGTTCCGACCCCAGCCGCTGATCACCGCCACTGGCCTGTCACTCATTTCCGGTAGCCATGGTGTGCACGCGCTCCTTCCGGGCGGTCAGAAACCGGGGAGTTCCAGGCTGCCGCCCCAGGCCGCGTAGGTGTAGGCCGCCAGCGGCGTGACCTGCCCGGTACGGACGTTCACGCGGTAGGTCCGCTCACCGAGGACGGGAGTGCCCTTCCCGCCGCTTTTCCCCCAAGAGTCGTCGAGAGCCGGCCCGGAGACGATCACCTCTGTGCGGCTCAGCCAGCCGCCCGCCCGCCAGGCCTGGAAATCGCGCGGCACGCCGCGCAGCCGCGCCTTGTGCAGGATCTCGCCCGTGGTGCTGTCGAGAACAACGATCGTGTCGTTGGGCTTGGACTCCTCCAACGCGCCGCTCGCCGAGAGGCCTCCCTTCATCCCGGCGAGAAAAGCCACCGCGCCTCCGTCCGGGGAGGGCTGGCTGAGATCGACAGATTCGACGTCGTCGGTCGGCGGGAACGCGCGTACGGTGCCGTCCGCCGTCAGGGCGCCCAACCCGCCGCCCTTACCCTCCCTGGTGACGACCACGGGATCGCCGCCGTCGCCGACGGTTCGTACGTGCCAGCCTTCGGGGACCCGGGAGACGTTCCCGGTCTCGACCTCGACCACCAGGTCTTGTCCCGATCCGCCCCATATGCCCATGCGGGTGCCGCCGGGGGACAGTGCGAGCATTACTCCCTTGGCCACCATCTCGGCCCTGGACAGGGTCGTCGGCATGAGCCACACCCGCCCACTGTCCAGATCCCGTACGGCGATCTTCCGGTCCTTCTCGCTGTAGTAGGCGACGCGTCCCCCATCCGCGGAGATGACCAGGGGCGCGCCGGTGTTCATGTAGTTGTCCGCGGTCTGCTCGGTGTAGACGCTGAGCGCTTCCGGCATCCGGTACGTCTCGCCAGTGCGCGTCACCACGTTCCACTGTGCGCATTCCTTGGCGAACAGGTGCGTGTTCACCCCCGGCGTCCACTTCTCCCCGCAGAAGTCGTAGTACGCGTACTTCAGTGGGCCGACGCCGGAGGCGGGGAGCGTGTCGGTCACCTTGCTCGCGATGATGTCGCCCTCCTGCCGACCGCCGATGACGGTGACCGCGGCAACGACGACAGCGAGGACGGCGGCGGCACCGGAGGCGTACACGCCCGCGCGCCGGCGGGTGGCCTTGCGGATCACGCGTTCGGTGAGGTCCACCGTGGGCGCGCCGACGGCGATCGAGTGCAAATGGTCGCGAAGCGTGGTCATCGGCGGATCTCCTCTGCGCCGGCGGTGTCGGTGTCGTGAAGAAGGTGGGCGAGTTCCGGAGCGAGCGAGCGCAGGCGGCCCAACGCGTGATGGGTCTGGCTCTTGACCGTCCCTGTGGAGCAGCCGAGCAGGCCGGCGGTCTCCTCCACGCTGCGATCCTCATAGAAACGGAGTACGACAACGGCCCGCTGGCGCGGAGTCAGGCGGGCGAGCGCACGTTGCAGGGCGACCCGGTGCAAGGTGTCGTCGCCCGGATCGTGGCCCTGTTCCGGCGGGTCCTCCTGCGGGTATTCGGCGGATTTCCGGCGTCTCCGCCACGAGATGTGCTCGTTGATCAGCGCCTTGCGGGTGTACGCCTCAGGGTTACCGCTCCTGGCCAGCTTGGGCCAGTGCCGGGCGACTTTCACCAGCACGTTCTGCAGCAGATCCTCGGCGAGATGGCTGTCCCCGGTGAGCAGGTAGGCGCTGTACATCAGCGAATGCTGGCGCGCGCCCACGAACTCGCGGAAGCCCTCATAGCGGTCCATACGTTCTCCTCACGCCATGTAGAACGCCACCGCCGCCCGTCCCGGTTGGAACCGAGGAGATCGGTTCCACGCTGACCTTCCGTGCCCTCCGGTGCCGTCGCCGGGGCAGTTCATGGCGACGCGCACACTGACGTTCGTCGGCGCCCAGGTCACAGCGGTGGTGGCCAGGCGTCCGTGGGCACGCTGATCGCCGTGCCCTTGATCGACCGCCGGGGCCGGCGCACGACCCGGCTCGCCATCCTTCTCAACCGCGAGCACAACTGGACCATGCCAGCGTCACACAACGTGATCGCCAGTTACCGACAATGGCTCAACGCCCTCTTCCGATTAATTCCGGACAGACTTCCACACCACCTCGCCGCCAGATAAGGCAGCGGAAATCCCGGCTGTCGATTCCCGGCACGGAACTGCCGGCGAAGTCCCCGAGATCTCCCGCAAAAGTCATACGAAACGCTTGATGGCCGGATAGCCTCCCTCAAACTGATAAATCCGGACTTCAGGGGTTACCCGTGGCGTGGTCGTGGGGAGAGCTGCCTGTCGGTCGCGTCGTGCGCCTCCAGGGCGCCGGCGTCGAGGCCCTGACCCTGGCGATCGACCCGCTGCCCGACGACGCACCGGCGATCGTCACGTATGTCGCGCGCAAGGCACCGTCCACAGCCAACCTGGTGACCTCGATCCTGGACGAGCTGGAGGCGGCGGCCGTCGGCCTGTTCCCCTCATGGCTGCCGGAGGCGGAGAGCATCGGCGGCCCCGGCGGCGCGGGCGTGCCCGCCGTACGGTCCCTCGCCCTGCGGACGGCATCGGCGACCGGGCACTTCGGCCCCTTCCTCGCCGATCTAGCCGAACTCTCC
Source organism: Microtetraspora malaysiensis (assembly GCF_050947145.1). Taxonomy (NCBI): domain Bacteria; kingdom Bacillati; phylum Actinomycetota; class Actinomycetes; order Streptosporangiales; family Streptosporangiaceae; genus Microtetraspora; species Microtetraspora malaysiensis. The sequence continues at coordinate 388,888 of NZ_CP191998.1, read as the reverse complement.
CTCCACCGCGCCGGCGCCTCTCCCACCAGGACAGGCGTCCTCGCGGGAGGCCGGACGAAATTCGCTCCCGAGACGCGGGCCGCCGGGCTCGCCCGAGTGCTCGCCGCGAGTTTCCAACGGGCGCACGCGTCGATCCTCGTGGCCGTTCCGGCGGGCCTCTCCCCCATCGCGGAGGAGATCCTCACCGGGGCCTGCGAATGGCTCGCCCACCGCGGCGGGCTGGGCGTCTGGCTGGCCGGCGCACCGCTGACCACCGTCGACCGCCTGGAGACCAGGTTCGTACGGCTGCCCGCCGAGCTGGCCGCCACCACCCGCGAGCTGCCCGAGGCGCTCCCCGCCCCAGCGTCCCGGACGATCGGCTTCCCTGCCGTCGCCGGGAGACCGCACCCGGGCAGCGCCGCCGAGCAGGCCCTCGAAAGGGCACTGTCCGCCTGCGAATGGGCGATCGGGCGCGCCTGGAACCAGGCGTACCGGCCGCATCCGCTCGTCAACCCCATCCGGCTCGACCTGCTCTGGCGGGACGAGCGATGCGTCGTCGAGATCGACGGCCCGGACCACCTCGATCCGGTCAAGTACGCGCTGGACCGGCAGCGGGACGTGCGGCTCCAGACGGACGGCTACGCCGTGCTGCGGTTCACCAACGACCAGATCATGACCGATCCGAAAACCGTGATTCAGCAGATTCAGCGGTTCCTCCTTGAACGTCGCCGAGGAACCCCGAAGGGATAAGACATGTCCGAAAATACGTTGGCATTCCCCGATATCGCGATGCTGCTTGTGCTCATGGCCGAAGCCAGGGAGATTTCCAACCCGGAACTCGAAGAACGCTACGGCGTCACCTTGACCGGAAAGCCGCGCACCAGGCTTAACGACCTCAAACTGGTCGAGAGCTGGAAGCAGGGTCGTTCCTTCGTCCATGTGCTGACCGACAAGGGCTGGGCTCGGGTGGCGGAGGAGGTGCGGGCCGGCATCCCGATGCCCGCGCAGACGGGAGGGAAGCCGGCAGCGGCGGCCGTGCTCGCCTTGTCGGCCGGTCTGCAGCGATACCTCGACCGGACCGGCCGACGGCACGCCGACCTCTTCTCGCCGCAGGACGACGCGCCTCCCGCGTCCCTTCCGGGCAGCGTCCAGGACGGCGGCGACTCCGCCCCGCCGGAGGCGTCCGCGCCCGTCTCTCCGGCCACCCTCGTCACCCGCATCCGCGCCGCGTACGCCCAGTTGGCCCAGGAACCCGGCGCCTGGGTGAGCCTCACCAAGCTCCGCCCCCTGCTCTCCGATGTGCCGAGAGAAGAGGTCGACAAGGCGCTCCGGCGGATGGACCTGATGGACGACGTGGAGATCGTGCCCGAATCCAACCGGAAGACGCTCACCGAGCAGGACCGGGACGCCGCAGTGGTCATCGGCAATCAGGACAAGTACTTCCTCGCGATCGGAGCGTGATGACGGACGCGGAGATGAGCGCCCTCGGCGCGCTCAAGTTCAATTACGCGCAGGTGCCGGATGACGTGTGGCGTCCCGCGCCCTTCCACGTGGAGAGCCTGCACCAGCACGCCGCCCCGGTCCTTCTCGACGGCGTGGCCGAGGCCACGAAGAGCCCCGACGCGAGTCCGATCGGCGTGGTCATCCGAGGCCAGCGCGGCACGGGCAAGACGCACCTGCTCGGCTGGCTGCGGGAGAGGGCACAGCGCGACGGCGGCTACTTCTTCCTGGTGAGCTTGCTCGACGCCAAGGGGTTCTGGGAGAGCACCGTGGTGTCGATGCTCGACAGCCTGGCCCGCGAGAGCGACGACGGCGAGAGCCAGCTCGCCGTCTTCCTGGAGCGCCTCACCGCGCTGATCGACCTGCCCTCTCGCATGGCTCGGCGAGCGGTGGCCGGTAAGACGGCGCTGTCGAAGGAGAACCTCGACGCGTTCATCGAGGCGCTGCGCCGCTTCGACCGGCACATCGGCCGGGAGGCGCAGGACACCGCGCGGGCCCTCGCGCTGCTCGCCTCCGACGACCTCAACGCCCAGGACATCGCGGACTCCTTCCTGTCTTCCGCCCCGGAGGAGGAACCGGGCGAACGGGCGCAGTGGGGCATCCGCCAGGTCCACAAGTCTCCCCAGGAGATCGTCAAGGACCTGTCCCGGCTGCTGGCCCTCACCGGACCGTCCGTCATCGCCGTCGATCAGATCGATCTGCTCATCGCGCCGTCCTTGCTAACCACGACAGGCGACGCCACGGCGCCGAGCCGGCACGAGATGGTGACGATCGATCACATCGCGTCCGGGCTGATGTCCCTGCGCGAGATCACCCGGCGCTGCCTGACGGTCGTCTCATGCCTGCCCACGACGTGGACGATGATCGAGAAGTACGCGACGGACACGGTGCGCGATCGCTTCCGTCCGGCGGTGCCGTTGAAGACCATCAAGGACGCCGAGACGGCTCGCGCCCTCGTCTCCAAGAGGTTCCAGGCGCAGTTCGCGGCGATCGGCTTCGAGCCGCCCTATCCGACCTGGCCGGTGGCCCCGGCCGCGTTCGACAGCGCGCCCGGCTTCACTCCCCGTCAGTTGCTGATCGAGGTCGACGACCACGTCCGCTCCTGCCTCCTGGGCGACGAGGTCAGGGAGCTGGAGCACTTCGGCCGCACGCCCACGGCGCGTCCCGGCCCCGGCCCCACGCCGTCCGACGATGTCCTCACCGTCCTGGACGCGCGGTTCGCGGAGTTGAGGAAGGCGGCGGACATCCGTACCGCGCTCGCTCCGGCGACGGAAGACGTGGCGATGCCCGCACTGCTGTCGGCGGGGCTCACCGCGTGGATCGCCGGGCTCGGCGAGGCCGGGCAGGAGTTCACCCAGGACCCGCCGCCGAGTGCGAAGCCTCCGCTGCACGCGCGCCTGCGCCGGATCCTGAACGAGGACACCGAGGACGAGGCGCACTGGGCCTTCCGCGCGATCGCCTCGGAGAACGCCATCGCTGCGCTCAACCGGCTGCGCAACGCGTCCGTGGCGACGGGGCTGGACACCGAGGTTCCCAAACGGCGCCTGTTCGTCCTGCGCAACGCCGGATGGGCCAAGGGGCCGCGCACCCGCCAGGCCCTCGCCGCGTTCGAGCGGGCGGGCGGCAGGATTCTCGGCCTCGACACGGAGGATCTGGTGGCGATGGCCGCACTCCGGACCCTGATTGACGAGGATCCTCCGGGCCTGCGCGCGTGGCTCGCCTCCCGGAGCCCGGCGGCGGACATCAAGCTCTTCACCGAGGCGCTGGGGGACACCTGGACCGTTCCTGGCGGCGGGATCGCCCCGCCCGCCCCCTCCCCCGTGGCGCCGTCGGCCGCCCTCGCGAGCACAGACGATCGCGAGAACGACCAGAACACGTCCACGCCGCCCACCGCGTCCCGCGTGCCGTACGTCGCGGCCGGCAGGGCGATGGACGGCGGTGCGCCGATCCGGTTGGCGCTGGAGACGCTCAGGAAACACACCGCGATCTTCGCCGGGTCCGGATCGGGGAAGACGGTGCTCATCCGCCGGCTGGTCGAGGAGTGCGCGCTGCAGGGCGTGTCCGCGATCGTGCTCGACCCGAACAACGACCTGGCCCGGCTGGGCGACCGTTGGCCGGAGGCCCCGCCGAGCTGGGACGAGGGGGACGCGGCGCGGGCCGACGACTATCTCGCGCACACCGACGTGGTCGTTTGGACGCCGCGCCGGAAGCTGGGCCGTCCGCTGAGCTTCCAGCCGCTGCCGGACTTCGCGGGCGTCGCCGGCGACCCCGACGAGTTCGACGCGGCGCTGGACGTAGCGGTGGCCTCGATCGTGCCTCACGCGAAGCTGGAGGCGAAGACGCACAAGGCCCAGCGCGGCCAGGCCGTGCTCCGGGAGGCGCTCAGGTGCTACGGCAGGCGGGGGCGCACCGACCTGCCCGGCCTCATCGAGCTGCTGGCCGACCTTCCCGACGGGGTGAGCGGGCTGGACGGCGCGGCGAAGATCGCCGCCGACCTGGCCCAGACGCTCACCGCGGCCAGGGTCAACGACCCGATGTTCGGTGGCGAGGGGACCCCGGTGGACCCGGGGCTGCTGCTCACGCCTCCGGAGGGCAGGCGGGCCCGGATCTCGGTGATCAGCTTCGTCGGGATGCAGGGAGACGAGCAGCGGCAGAGCTTCGTCAACCAGCTCCAGATGGCGCTGTTCGCCTGGATCAAGCGCAACCCGGCGGGCGACCGGCCGCTGGGCGGACTGTTCGTGATGGACGAGGCGCAGACGTTCGCGCCGTCCACCTCGCTCACTCCCTGTACACGCAGCACTCTGGCGCTCGCCTCCCAGGCCCGGAAGTACGGCCTCGGCCTCGTCTTCGCGACCCAGGCTCCGAAGGGGCTGCACAACCAGATCCCCGGGAACGCCGCCACCCAGTTCTTCGGCCTGCTGAACAGCCCGGCCCAGATCGCGGCCGCGAGAGAGATCGCCCAGGCCAAGGGCAGCGGCGTGGAGGAGATCTCGCGGCTCGGCGCGGGGCAGTTCTACGCGGCCTCGGAAGGGACGCCTTTCGTGAAGCTGCGGGTACCGATGTGCCTGAGCCACCATCCAAGGGCCGCGCTCACCGCCGAGGAGGTGATCGAAAGGGCGAACGGCTCACACCCCCACAAGAACGACGAAGAACAACAACCTTCCTTGGCCCGCTGACTATTGTGATCTCCAGCTTTTCGAGGAAGGCGGACAATGACGACGGGTGGGTCCGAGGCGTCCCTGGGCAGCCGATACGTGCTTCTCAACGAGATCGGCGGCGGCGGGATGGGCACCGTCTGGCGGGCCCGGCACCGGGACAGCGGTGAGATCGTGGCGGTCAAGCTGCTGCGCGACGGCCTCGCCGGAGACGAGAACCTGGTCCTGCGGTTCGTGCAGGAGCGCAACGTCATGCGGACGCTGCGCCACCCCAACATCGTCACGGTGCGGGACTTCGTCATCGAGGGCGAGCGGCTCGCCCTCGTGATGGATCTCGTCCAGGGCGGAGACCTCCGCGCCCTGCTGCGCGAGCGCGGCACGCTGCCCCCGGCCGACGCGGCCCGCCTGATGGCCGAGGTCGCCGACGCGCTGGCCGTCGCGCACGCCCAGGGCGTCGTCCACCGCGACATCAAGCCGGGAAACGTCCTGATCGACGCGGCCACCGGGCAGTCGCGGCTGACCGACTTCGGCGTGGCCCGCATCGTCCACGGTCCGGGCCTCACCCAGACCACCTCGGTCATCGGCACGCCCGCGTACCTGGCCCCCGAGGTGGCCGACGGCAGCGCCCCGACACCCGCCGTGGACGTCTACGCCATCGGCCTGATCCTGTACGAGTTGCTCGCCGGGCGCTCGCCGTTCGTCGGTGACCACCCCATGGCCCTGCTCCGCCAGCACGCGACGGCCATGCCGCGGCGGCTGGCCGGGATGCCCGACCCTCTCTGGCCGATCATCACCGCGTGCGCCGCCAAGGAGCCGTCCCAGCGGCCGGGCGCGGGCGACGTGGCGGCGGCGCTGCGCCGGGCCGCGCCGTCGCTGGCGGGACTGCCCGCCCTGCCCCCTGTTCCGAGGGAAGAGGCGCCGTCGGCGACCTCCGAACCCATCCCTCTGCCGACACCCCCCTCAGCAGGCACGGGAGGCACAGGAGGCGCGGCCGTCCCGGGCCCGGTCGCGCCGGTCGCCGTCGGGCCGGCGACCCCTGGCGAGGAGACCGCGCTCTCGGCCCCGCGCGGACGCTCCCGTAAGCGGCTGGTGGCCGCCGTGGCGGCCGGCGCGGCGCTGGCGCTCTCCACGGCCGCCGTGGCCGTCGTCGCTCCCTGGCGGGCGTCCGACGCGGGAGTCGAGAAGACCCAGCCGCTGGCGGACGCGTCGACCGGCGGGCTCCAGAAAGACGTGCGCGCCACGGCGGCCGGCTCCCCGACGCCGAGGCACCGGACCCGGCCGACTCGCAGCCCCTCGCCGGATCCGGTCGTCTCCCGGCCGCCCGAGCCGCCCAAGCCCAGCCCGACGAAATCGGCGATCCGGAAAACTCATACGCCCACCCCCGAGCGATCGGTGGCGGCGGAACCGGACCCGGACGGGAAGACGACGGTCGACGCGGGCGGCCCGGCATCCGAACCCCAGTGGAAATGCCGTGCGTGGCTCTCGACCGGCGCGGGCACCGGCACGGAGATGTCGCCCTGTGTGGCCATGGTGGACGGCGTCTTCCACCTGCTCGGCCGGATCAGGGGGTCCAGCGGCGTCCGCTCCGACATCCACGTCCAGCTCTACAACACCGACGCCGAGGCCAATCTCTCGCAACCCTTCATCTGCTCGGGCGTCTCGCCGTCCCAGGACGGCGCGATCGTGACCTGCGGGCCCTTCACCGTCACCACCCCGCGCATCAGGGCCACGACCGACGTACGGCAGCGCTGGCGCAAGACGGGGGCACCCGCCTTCGGCGGCGGCGCGGAGAGCCCCTGGTTCTACTGGTAAGCCGCCCGTCCCCCTCAAACAGCGAGACGATCGGAACGGAGGCCGACCGGTCCCCGGTACGGTGGATCGCCTCGTTTGATGATCTTCGCATGACAACCTAAGGTTGCCAGGCATGGAGCCATCCGAATTACTCACCCAGGCTCGGACACGGTCGATCGACCCCGCGGACCCGCTGGAGACCCTCTCCGCCGCGATCACCCTGAGCGATGAGCTCAGCCGTGACACCGACGCCCTGCTCGACCTCGCCGTACGCGACGCGCGCTCGGCGGGCGCCTCCTGGACCGCCATCGGAGAGCGGTTCGGGTTCTCGAAGCAGGCCGCCAGGAAACGCTTCTCCCCGCCTTTCGCCGGTCGCCAGCTGGCGAACCGCCGGAAGAAGCGCGACGCCGCCTGCTCTTTCTGCCGCCAGACACCCGGTCCCCGCAGCCACATGGTTCACGGCGAGGCGGGCCGGATCTGCGGCACCTGCGTATCACTGGCCAGCGACATCGTGGCCGACCTCGCCAAGCGCCGATAACCCGTAGCGCGGCAGCGAGAACGGGGAACCCGGGTCCGGAATGAAACCGGCCCGGGATCCTCGTCCCGCGAACCGATCAGGTCACGGTCAGCGGCTCCCGGTAGCGCTCCTCCCGCCACAGCTCCTTGCCGAGCACCTCGGCCAGCATCGTGGCCGCGTCGTACACGTCCACATATCGCAGGTACAGCGGGGCGAAGCCGAACCGCATGATGTCCGGCTTCCGGTAGTCGCCGACGACGCCCCGCTCGGCGAGCGCGCGCATCACGGGATAGCCGTCGCGGTTCCGATAGCTCACCTGGCTGCCGCGCTCGGCGGGGTCGCGCGGCGTGACGAGGGTCAGGTCGGGGCACAGCTCGTCGACCAGGTCGATGAACAGCGTGGTCAGGGCCACGCTCTTGGCCCTGATCTGCGCCATGTCGACCATCTGCCAGATGTCGAGCGAGGCGTTCAGCGCACTGTAGGCGAGCACGGGCGGGCTGCCCGCGGCGAACCGGCGCACCCCGTCGGCGGGCCGGTAGTTCGGCTCGAACGCGAACGGATCCGCGTGCCCGTGCCATCCGGAGACGACGTTGTACGCGGCGTCCTGATGCCGCTCGGCCACGTAGAGGTAGGCGGGCGCGCCCGGGCCGCCGTTGAGGTACTTGTATGTGCAGCCGACCGCGAAGTCCGCGTCGGCGGCGCGCAGGTCCACCGGCACGGCTCCGGCGCTGTGGCAGAGGTCCCAGATCATCAGGGCCCCCGCGGCGTGCACCCGGGCGGTGACGGCGTCCATGTCGCGCAGCGCGCCCGTCCGGTAGTCCACGTGGCTGAGCAGGACCGCGGCCACGTCGTCGCCGAGCGCCTCGTCGAGCGACCCGATGTCCCTGATCTCGTACGAGCCGAGTGCCCGGGCGACGCCCTCGACGACGTACCGGTCGGTGGGGAAGTTCTCCAGGTCGGAGACGATCACGCGGCGGCCGGGGCGGAGCGGCAGCGCGGCGGCCATCACCTTGAAGATGTTCGTCGACGTGGAGTCGCCGGCGAGGACCTCGCCCGGCCCCGCGCCGATCAGCTGCGCCAACCGGTCCCCGGTGGTCTGCGGCAGATCCCACCAGCCCGCGGTGTTCCAGCTCGCGCCGAGGTCGCGGCCCCACTCGGTCTCCACGGTGTGCGCCACCTTCGCCGCCGTACGCTTCGGCAGCGCGCCCAGCGAGTTGCCCAGCAGGTACGTGACCCCGCTGGGCAGGGAGAACTCCTCACGCAGATCCCGCAGCGGATCCTCGATGTCGAGGGCGTAACAGTCGGCACGGCTCGCAGTCACGATCACAACTCCCTTAGTTGGTTGCCTTTTCGTGGAATACCGCCAAATGTGCCATCACACACAACAGCGGGCGGCGCCGGCCTCGCCGGGTGGCCATGATCCCCTCATTGGCCGCAGAATGTCCGCCATGTGGCTGGTGTGGCGAATGTGGGGGCATGTCATCCTGGCCGCCGTACTGGCGGTCCCGGTCGCGCTCCTCGCCGCCCGTCTGCTCACCCGCCGGAGGGCGGCGCGCGGCCACCCCCACCCGGCCCGCACGGCGTACGCCGACGTCGGCATGGTCGTCGGCACACTCCCCTGGCTGTGGATGATCCTCACCCCGGGAAGCGGCGCGGAGGGCGTCAATCTCGTCCCGCTGCGCGATCTGGCCGCCGTGCTCCAGGCGCCGGCGGCGACCGTGATCGTACAGGTCGGGGGCAATCTCCTGGTGTTCGCGGCGCTGGGCGCGCTGCTGCCGGTCAGGTCCGTACGGTTCGCCCGGCTCCGGACCGTGGCGCTCGTGGCCGCCGCCGCGTCGATCACCGTCGAGGCCCTGCAGTACGGCCTGCACCTCCACCGGGTGTCGTCGATCGACGACGTGCTGCTCAACACGGCGGGGGCCGTCCTGGCCGCGATCATGACGTGCCACTGGCACGCGACCTCCCAGGCGAGCCGGACCGTTCCACGTAACGGGTAGCGATTCTCCCTGGAGATCGTCACACAGGCACGATCCACTCAAAATAAGCCCAGGACCAACGTCATTTCCTGTGCGATCGTGGACAAGACGGGGCAAGTTCTCTACAGACGCTAACTCCCCGTTGGCGACAGAGGGTGATCAAACGTGACGGAATCCCCGGTGCATCACGAGCTCCCGATCTATCGGCGTATCGCCGACAGGTTACGCGGCAGGATCCTGTCCGGCGATCTGCACGACGGAGATCGGCTACCGGGCGAGAACGCACTGATGGCCGAGTACGGCGTCGCCCGCGCGACGGCCCGGCAGGCACTCGCCGTGCTCATCAACGAGGGCCTGGCCGTGCCCAGGCGCGGCTCCGGCGTGTACGTCCGGTTGTTCCGCCCGATCCGCAGGCACGGCTCGCGGCGGCTCGCGCGTGACCAGTGGGCGGCGGGCCGCGCCATCTGGGACACCGACGCCCACGGCCGCGCCTACACGGTCGACCAGGTCCAGATCGAGCGGGAAGAGGCGAGCGAGGAGGTCGCCCGCGTACTGGACACCGGTGAGGTGTGGGTACGGCGGCGGCGCTACCTGGTGGACGACCGGCCGGTCCAGCTCGCCGCCTCGCACTTCCCGGCCGACCTGGTCGAGGGGACGGCGATCGTACTGCCCGACACCGGCCCCGGCGGCGCCTACGCCCGGCTCGGCGACCTCGGCCACTCCCCGGCGCACTTCACCGAGGAGCTGCGCGCCCGGATGCCCCATCCGCGCGAGACGGAGCTGCTCGGCCTGCCCGCCGGCACCCCCATCATCGCGATCATCCGCACCGCCTACACCGCGGAGGGCCGCCCCGTCGAATACAACGAGATGATCCTCGACGCCGCCTCGTACGTGCTCCAGTACGACTTCGACGCATAGGTCAAGGAGACCGCCGGCGTTAGAAGGACATGACCAAACCGATCATTGATTTCTCTAGAGATGTCGCGCACCTTGAATAGAGAGGTCATGTCGCGTCCGGCGCCCACAGCACCCCAGGACGACGGAGACGGCAGGGCCCGGCCACGAGCGCGGAAGCCTCCGACCCTATCGGGGGCGGAGGCTTCCGCTTCCTTGATCCCCCGTGGGGGCGTCGCCACTGGTGCCATCCCAACGGCGCCTCCACGGGCACCAGACGCGCCACCTCCAGGCAGCCGCCCGGCGGCTACCGGCGGCTACCGTGCTGGCCGCGCTGACCGTTCTGCTCGTGCTCCTCGTGCTGACCGTTCTGGCCATTCTGGCCGTGCTGCTCGTGCTGGCCGTGCTGCTCGTTCTGCATCCGGACCACGGCGACGTCCGTCGTCACGTCGCCGTCCTGGGCGGGCTGCTGCGGGACGCCCTCCACCGGCACGCCCTCCACGATGACCCGGATGTCCTCGTCGTCCTCGGCGGCGCTGTCGGAGGGCCCGAGTTCGAGCGGCTGCGGGACGGCGTGCCCCTGCGGCGGCAGCACGGCGGCCTCGTCGATCAGGGAGCCGGCCGCGCTCTCCCGGTGGAGCAGGTCGCCCAGGACCGACCCGATCTCACCCAGACGGCGCATGACCTCGGCGTGCGTGTCGGTCAGATAGGCCACGCGGCGGCCGGTGTTCTCGTCGAGCGAGGCGGCCCGCTGCTGAGCGCTGGTGAGGGTGGAGTGCGCCTCGGCGCGGGCGTCGCCGACCAGCTTCTCCACCTCCAGGCGCGCGACCGTGAGCTGCCGGTCGGCCTCGCCGCGCGCCGCGCGCAGCGCGTCCTCGGCCTCGGCCCGCGCCGTGTTGAGGGTCTCCTCCGCGTCGGAGCCCGCCTGGGCGAGCAGGCGCTCGGCGACGCCGGTGGCCTCGGTGACCCGGCGCTCGGCCTCCTCCTGGGCGGCGGCCCTGATCGCGTCAGCCTGCTCCCGCGCGGCCGTGACCATCCGCTCAGCCTCGGTCGCGGCGTGCTCGCGCAGTTGCATGGCCTCCGACTGGGACGCCTCCTTGTTGGCCGCCGCCTCCTCCTGCGCCAGCTTCAGTATCTGGCTCAGCCGCTCGCCCAGCTCCTCAGGGTTCTGCGGGGCGCCCGCCAGCCTGCGGCGCGCCTCGACCAGCTCGGACCGGCCCTGCTCGGCCTGGTCGATGGTCCGCGCGAGCCGCTCCTCCAGGTCCCTGATCTGGTTCCGGGTCCTGATCATGTAGTCATGGACCTGCCTGCGGCTGTATCCACGCATGACGACCTCGAAGGAGTCGTCACTCAGGAGGTCGGGGAAGTTCTCGTTCTGATTCGTCATGACAAGCCCTGGGGTTGGGAATTGAGGCGGTAACGCACGTCAGGACATGACTTTCCTGCTATCCGCCCTGCCTCGCAACCCGAACGCCCGACCTCGCGCCCCTGGACACCCCGCCGCGCCCGCGCCGTACGCCCGGGAACCCTCCGAGAACGCGCCCGTGGGATCATGACTCCATGCCGTACATCGCCGCTCTGGACGACGACGCCACCCCCGACCTGCACCCGGAATCATGGGTCGCGCCCGGCGCCGTGATCGTCGGCCGGGTCCGGCTCGGCCGCGCGTCGAGCGTCTGGTACGGCTCGGTCCTGCGCGGCGACGACGAGCTGATCGAGGTCGGCGCCGAGTGCAACATCCAGGATCTTTGCTGCCTGCACGCCGATCCCGGGCAGCCCGCGATCCTGGAGAACCGGGTGAGCCTCGGGCACAAGGCGATGGTGCACGGCGCCCATGTCGAGACGGGCGCGCTGATCGGCATCGGCGCGATCGTCCTCGGCGGCGCGCGCGTCGGCGCGGGCACGCTGGTCGCCGCGGGCGCGGTGGTCACGCCGGGGGCACGGATCCCGGCGGGAGTGCTGGTCGCGGGTGTGCCCGCCAAGGTCGTCCGCGAGCTGACCGACGGCGACCGCGCCTCGTTCGCCCGCACGCCGGACAACTACATGGCCAAGGCCCGCCGCCACGCCGCGGCGACCCGGCTCACGACGGAGTGACAGCGGGCGTCCGGCACGGATGCCCGCCGATCCGCGGTCACTTCGGGAGGGCGGCGAAGGCCGCCGCGACGACCTGAGTGAACGTGTGCACGACCGTCGCGGTTTGCCCGCCCTCCACCGTTCCGGTGAACGAGCCGACCAGCGGCCGGTGGTCCGAGAGCTCGGGGTTCGTCTGGATCACCTCGGCCCCGGCGTTCCGGTAGTTCGACTGGCTGGCGAAGATGTAGTCGATCTTCCGGCCGCCGCGGGTGGTCGGGCTGCCGCCGCGGCTCGGCTTTCCGGCCGGTCCCGCGTCCACCTCTGTGAAGGTCCCCGTGCCGAGGCCCGTCCCGTACACCGTGCCCATCTCGGGGTGCTCGGGCTTGCGGTTGAAGTCGCCCCCGAGGATGACCGGCACGTCCCCCGCCCACCGGCCGATCTCCCCGGTGACCTGCTGCGGGGACTCCAGAGGCGAGATGTGGGTCACGCAGCCGACGCCGTACTCCATGCCGATGACGGAACCCGCGCACAGCACGCCGCGCCTGTGAATGGGGGAAGACGGGTCGGCGTCCGGGTTGTCGACGACCAGCCGCCGGCGGAACGGGGCGCCCACGACGTCGTTCTTGAACGCCAGGGCGATGCCGGCGGATCTGCCGTTCGGCGCCGTCGTCTGGTCGGTCAGGTCGCTCCAGATCTCGCGGCAGTTGGCCGACCTGCCGAGGCCGTACCAGACGAAGTCGTAGTCGGGGAGCGCCCGCTGCAGCAGATCGACCTGGGCGTAACACATCTCGGTGAAGGACGCGACGTCCACGTCCTTGCTCCTGATCAGCGCGGAGACCTGGGGCGCCCAGAGCCGCCGCCGTTCGGGGGTCAGATCCTCGCCGCAGGTGTTCCGCTTGTTGTTGCCCCCGCACACGTTGTAGGTGAGCACGTTCACCCGGTACGCCGGCGATCCGTCGGCCGCTCCCGCTCCGGCGGCCCCGACGAGCGGCGAGGTGACCAGCACACCGGAGATCAGAAGCCTTGCCATGTCGCGCCGACGCGTACCGATCATAGCTCACTCTCCATAATCAATAGACTACTGAGCGTAGCAAACGTGATCATACTAGCGAGACGGGGATAGATCGCGGCAAAAGGGACGTCTTACCCCACCCACGCACCGGTGGTGAAATTCCCCACATTGATGGCCATGACGGGCACGGCCACTGCCAGGTACGCCATGAACACCCAGGGACGGCGCGAGCCCACGATGCCGACGGAGAGATAGAGCGGCCACCACAGCAGCGAGGCCCGCCCCACGGACATGTAGAACGACGACATCGCCAGCAGCGCCACCGCCTGCGGCGCGAGATAGGCGACGTCCGCCCACCGGAAGCGCACCAGCCGCCAGACGATGAGCGCCACGAGCACCGCCGCCGCCAGCATCTCCTCCTGGTACGACGTGCGCAGCACCACCTCGTCGATCGACCGGTTCCAGGTGTTGAGGAACACCAGCCAAGGCTTCTCGGGGAACCGCCCCCAGTACTGCGCCTCGGCCGCCTTCCACGCCATCAGATCGCCCGTGCGGTTCCAGAGATAGAGCATGTACGCGAGGACCGGCACGCCGGGCAGCGCCAGCCAGGGCAGCTTGCGCCACTGCCTGCCGTTCTCGGCGACCAGGAACATCACCGCCAGGCCGAAGGCGAGGAACAACCCGGACACCCGGATCGAGGACGCCAGCGCGGCGCAGACAGAAGCGGCCGCCCAGCGCCCCCGGCGGGCGAGCAGCCACGCGGGGATCGCCAGCGCGAGGAACGGCGCCTCGGAGTACCCCGCGAGCAGGAACACCGCGAACGGGCTGAGGAAGAACGCCAGCACCGTCCAGGTGCCCGTGCCCTGCCGGTAGGAGTCGCTCAGCCGGGACAGCGCCACCGCGACCACCGCGCTCGCCACGAGGGACACCAGGACGATGGCCAGGCTCCAGTTGGGGATCAGCCAGTGCAGGTCCCGCAGCAGCAGCGGCAGCCCGGGGAAGAACGCCACCAGTTTCGGCGCGTCCGACATGTCCGGCGGGCCGTCGTAGCCGTACTGCGCGATCGCGATGAAGTTGTCCGCGTCCCACGGCGTGAGCCGGTCGAGCAGGGGCGCCTCGGTGCGGCCGGGCGCCGCCAGCACCATGTAGATGTACGTCGCGACGTGCCAGAAGAACCAGATCAGCAGGGCGGTCCGGTCGGCCGGCCGGCCGAGGAGCCGCCGCAGCCGGCCGAGCCGTTCGCCACTTCGCGCCACACCGGGCTCCGATGCGGGTTCCACTCCGGCCTCCGCCCGCTGAGTCTCCGTCACGCTGACCAATGGAAGTACGTGACACCCCCCTGTGCAAAGAGAAAGTCGAGGAGAAAACCCGGCACCCCGCCCGGGCCTCGCCATCCTCCCAGGTCATCGGCGTACCCCGGGTGAATGTTTCAGGCCGTCCTGTCGGCGGCGCGATCTACCATTGCCGGGTGCACTGGGACGGCTTCACGGCGATCGAGCGGGACGTCCGCGCCATGGTCGCCGATCCGCGCTGGGCGACGCTGCCCGATCCCGCACGCGCGCAGGCGATCGCCGCGCGGGTCCTGATGGCCCCCGACGGCTCGTGCTGGCTGTTCGGCACGCACGCGCGCTGGTACCGGCTGGACCGGGTGGACGGCCGCTGGCACCTCTCGGCGCCCCCGGCGCTGCCCCACGTCCGCTCCGCCGCCCGACCGGCGCCGGCCGCGGCGATCCCGCCGCTCCTCGTGCCCGCCGGGCCCGACTTCGCGATCGAGAGCGGCTCCACGCAGGGGTTCGTCGGGCCGGACGTGCCCCAGGACGTCACCGAGCGGATCAGGGAACTGATGGTCGCGCACCGCCGGCTGGGCCGCGGCGACTTCCCACTGCCCGCGGGGCCGTTCCACGACGTCTTCGCCGCGGACGTCGCCGGCACCGTCGCGGCCGTGTGGGCGACGATCATGTGGTGCGCCTACGCCCCGGCCTTCGACGGCAACGAGGTGCTGCTGTCGATGTTCGGCGAGTTCCTGGCCCGGCCGCTGCCCGGGGACGAGTGGGTGCGCTGGCTCCCGCCGGTCCCCCTCGACGCGCTCGTGTCGCTGTACGCCGAGCGGATGCTCGCCCGGCCGGGAGAGGCGGGGGCGCGGCTCGCCGGGCAGATGGCCGGGCTGGTCGTCGAGACCGCCTCGGCGCTCCGGGCCGACGCGCGGTTCCGCCCCAGGGCCGACGCCCTCCTCGCGATGGCCGGCCCGGCCGCCGCCCACCCCTGGCTGGACGGCCCCGCGGCCCAGGCCGGCGCCGTACGGCAGGCCTGGCTGGCCCGCCGCCCGCCGCACCTCGCCGTCGCGACCCTGTCCGAGACGTCCCCCGGCGAGCATTTCCGGCACCGGCTGTACGACCTGGTCGATGCGCTGGGGCACGCGACCGCCTCGGGAGCCGACCCGCGCGCGGTCGCCGCCTCACTGCTCGCCGCCGACGTCATGGCGGTGACGCGGGGTGTCACGGCCGGCGTGGTGCCGCTGCTCTATCCCTGGATGGACGACGAGATGCGCCGGTCGTTCTATGTGGCGCTCACCGACCGGGCGCATCCGCTGCGCGGCTGCTGGCCCTCCTCGGGCACGCTTCCCGCCACCCTGGTGCCGTCCGGCCGCGACGCGGCCGCCGCCCTGCTCGGAGCCGCGTACGCCACCGGCCTGGCCTGGTGCGCGCTCACCGGCACGGCGCCGCCGCCGCGCGGGTTCCCGGTCGCGTCGGCGCTCGTCGCGCATCTCATGCACCAGCGGGACGACACCGTTCCCGGCCTCACGGTGACCAGGGAATTCCACGACCGGTCAGAGTCCGGGTGGCTTTTTCACAGCTGACGCATTGTTCACGAGAAACCCATCAAGCGCGATAACCTCTGCTTTTACCAAAGCACCGAGACCCCCTCCCGAAATTAACCGAATTGTGATCTCAGAATCCGGGAAATGGTTACCGGGAGGGGGCGGACCAGCCCTCAGGAATGGTCCCGATGGGCCATGTCGGGGAAAGACCGCCGGACGTAACCTCGTGATGGGTGTGGGCTGCAGAAGGAAGGACGACGCGGTGGGGCACGACGACCTGGACTCTCGGGTTCACGACCGTGTCGCGTTGGACGAGATCGCGCTCTACGCAGAGGTGCTGGAGGCCGTTAACTTCAGCGATGAGCGACTGACCGTGGAAGAACTCGACAACGCACTCGGTTTGGGGACTTCGGCGAGCCGCTGAAGGCGAATAGGCGAGAAACCCGACAACCGATCATCCCGGACTCCGGCGACGGAGTCCGGGATCGTTTTCCCGGACTAGTCAACCAGTCCCCGCCGAAAACCCCGCCACCACTCAGGCGATGCTCAGGAGCGTACGAGCCGGGCGATGGCCGCGGACGCTTCCTTGATCTTCTCGTCCGCCCCGGGGCCGCCCTCGTTCACCGCGTGGGCGACGCAGTGCGCGATGTGGTCCTCCAGCAGTCCGAGAGCCACCGCCTGCAGCGCACGGGTGGCCGCGGACACCTGGGTGAGGATGTCGATGCAGTACGCGTCCTCGTCGACCATCCGATGGAGGCCCCGGATCTGTCCCTCGATCCGGCGCAGCCTTGTGAGATACGCCTGCTTGTCCCCGCTGTACCCGTGCATGACCTCACGCTACCCGTTTTGAGGATGAACGCCAGTCACTCACGGGACCGCAAACCGTACATCAGCTCCTGCCAGCGGGCCGCGACGGCGCCCGCGGCGTGCGCCTCGGCGGTCCGCAGGGCCCCGGCGGCGAGCGCCAGCCGGCGACGGTCGTCGTCCACCAGGCCGAGCAGCGCGGCGGCGTACGCCTCGACCTCGTCGTCGCCCTCGGGCACCAGCACGCTGTCGTGACCGGGCCGGACGAACTCCGCCGGTCCGCGCGATCCCTCGAACCCCACCACGGGCACACCGCAGCTCAGCGCCTCGACCACGCTCATGCCGGGCGCCTCCTGCCGGGACGGCACCGCCACGATGGACGCTTTGGCGAACTCGCCGGGCAGGTCGGACGTCGCGCCCATGAAGTAGACGTGGTTGTGGAGGTCCAGCTCGCTGACGAGGCCGCGCAGCCGCTTCTCCTCCGGGCCGGTGCCGTACAGGCGCAGCCGCCAGTCGGGCCGCTTGTCCGCGACGATCGCGAACGCGCGGATCAGCCGGTTGTACGACTTGACGGGCACCAGCCGGCCGCCGGCGCTGACGATGCGGTTGTCCATGCGGGAGCGCGGCCACGGCCCGGCGGGCAGCGCGTCCGGGATGGTGTGCACCGAGAGGTCGTCGTCAAGGAGGCGGGCCCACTCGTCCCGCGCGCTCACCGTGCTGGTCACCACCGCGTCCAGCCGGGGATAGAGCCGGCGGACCGGCTCGGGCACCGCGGGGCGCGACCACTCGCGGGCGATGCGCACCACCTCGCGCGGCGCGTGCCGGGCGGCCTGGATGCCGAGGCCCGGCCGGGTCGTGACGAGCACGTCCGCGCGCAGCCCGCGCAGGGCGCGCCAGAGCGCGACCTCGGTGCGCACCTGGCCGGGGGGCAGCAGGTGGCGCACGCCGGGGCGCGCGTCGACCAGCCAGCGCAGGGAGACCCGCGGATCGACCGGGAAGAACGGTGTCTCCTTGGTCCGCTTGACGCTCACGATCTCCACCTCGTGCCGCGCCGCCAGCCCCGCCGCGAGGTTCAGGGTGGCGCGCACGTCTCCGCGCATCGCGTACGCGGAGGGGACGAGAAAGGAGATCTTCACTCTCCCACCTCCAGCCGTAGCTCGTCGTCGGAGGTGAAGGTGGGGGTGACCGGGACGCCGTCCACGAGCACGCGGGGGAAGTGGACCCGGCGGCGCTTGCCCTCGACGTCGTCGATCCTGGCCCCCAGCGGGAGCGGTCCATCGACGCCGTCCACCTCCAGGGACGGCCGCCAGACGCCCTCCTGCTGGGGCGCGGCGGCGAGCACGTCGCACAGCGAGAGCGCCGCGTGGAACCGCACGCCCTGCACGGTGGCGGCGACGGTCACGCTCGCGTCCCGCTCGCCCTGGCCGCCCTGGTCGCCGCGGCGCATCGCCAGCCGCGCGTCGCGGTGCCGGTCGTCGTCGTCCAGCCCGGTGTACGCGAGCAGGCCGGTGACCTCGAAGCGCCCCTCGCGGAACCACACCGCCCGGACGTCCGCCACCGGCGCGGCCCGGTCGATCTTGACGGCCAGAAAGCCGTTGCGGGTGCGATACGCCCGGTATGCCAGCGTGCGCCGTCCCAGCGCGTACGCGTCGAGGCTGTCGAGGGAGAATCCGGGATCGACGCTGCGCATCCGCGTCCGGACGCCGTCGCGCTGCAGGTAGGCGTCCCAACGGCCGGGCGTGAGCGAAAGCGGCGCCAGCGAGATCGCGAGCCCGGCCGTCTCCGCCGGGGCCTCGGCCTCCTCGCGTCCGCCAAGGGAGATCAGGCGCTCGGTTCCGGTGCCACGGTGCCGCAGGACCAGCCGGTCTCCGCCAGTCAGCGGCTCCTCAAGCGTCATCCGCACGGAAAGCACGTCGGCAAGGGTGACTTCGGCATTCGTAACGATCACGCTCACCGCGCAGCCCCCTCCCCGTTGATTGAGCCACCGTTGAGGTTACCGTGATTTTCCCGTTATGTGGATATACCGAGAAAGGGATTTGGGAACAACCCTACGTTTCTCGCCACTCCTTGTCACTTGACGGACAAATTCCACAAATTGTAGATAAGATTGACAAGCGACGGGCCGCCCTCCCCGTTCCTCCCCGGGAAGGGCGGCCCGTACAGCTCACGCCCTCCGTCAGCCGGCGACCGGCTCGCCCTTGACGGACTTGATCAGAAGCTGGGCCACGTCGACGACTTCCAGCGTCTCCTTGGCCTCGCCGCTGTTCTTCTTCTCGTTGATCGCGTCACCCAGCATCACCAGGCAGAACGGGCACGCGGTGGAGACGGTGTCGGGATCGGTGGTCAGCGCCTCGTCCACCCGCTCGGTGTTGATCCGCTTGCCGAGCCGCTCCTCCATCCACATGCGGGCGCCGCCGGCGCCGCAGCAGAAACCACGGTCCTTACACCGGTGCATCTCCTGCGCCTGGACACCCGGCACCTTCGCCATGATGTCGCGGGGCTGCGCGTACACCTTGTTGTGGCGGCCCAGGAAGCACGGGTCGTGGTAGGTGATCTTCTCCTCGATCGGCGTGATCGGGGTGAGCCTGCCCTCCTCGACCAGGTGCGCCAGAAGCTGCGTGTGGTGCACGACCTCGTAGGTGCCGCCGAGCTGCGGGTACTCGTTGGCGAGCGTGTTGAAGCAGTGCGGGCAGGTCGCCACGATCTTCTTGACGCCGGCCTCGTTCAGCGTCTCGATGTTCTGCTGGGCCAGCATGTTGAAGAGGAACTCCATGCCCAGGCGGCGGGCCGGGTCACCCGTGCACGCCTCCATCGGGCCGAGCACGCCGAACTTCACGCCCGCGATGTGCAGCAGCTCGGCGACCGCCTTGGTGGTCTTCTTCGCCCGGTCCTCAAGCGCGCCCGCGCAGCCGACCCAGAACAGGTACTCGACGTCCTCGGGCATCTTCTCGTCGATGATCGGGACCTCGAAGTCAAGCTCCTCGATCCACTCGGCCCGCTTCATCTCCGACATGCCCCACGGATTGCCCTTGTTCTCGAGGTTCTTGAGCATGACGCCCGCCTCGGACGGGAACGAGGACTCGATCATGACCTGGTAGCGGCGCATGTCGAGGATGTGATCGATGTGCTCGATGTCCACCGGGCACTGCTCGACGCAGGCGCCGCAGTTGGTGCACGACCACAGCACGTCCGGGTGGATGACGCCGTCCTCGCCGACCAGCGGCTTGTCCAGCAGCGCGAGCACGTCCTCGGGGAAGGAGTCCCTCTTGTCCTCACCCGCCAGCAGGTACGGGGCCACCTTGAAGGCGTGGTCGCGCTGGTCGATGATCAGCATCTTGGGCGACAGCGGCTTGTCGGTGTTCCACGCGGGGCACTGCGACTGGCAACGGCCACACTCGGTGCAGGTGTAGAAGTCCAGGAAGCCCTTCCAGGTGGTGTCCTGGATCTTGCCCCGGCCGAACACGTCGACCTCGGGGTCGGCCTCCTCGAAGTCGAGCACCTTGCCGCCGCTGCGCATCTCCTGCGCGGCGCCCAGGCCGTCCGGGCGGCGGGAGAAGAGCACGTTCAGCGGCGCGGTGAAGATGTGCAGGTGCTTGGAGTTCACCACGATGATCAGGAACACCAGCATGACGCCGATGTGCAGCAGGAGGCCGATCTCCTCCAGCAGCTCGCTGGTGGGCAGGATCTTGGCGGTCAGCTCCGAGGCGAACGCGCCGGACTGGTACGGGAAGTTCCCGGCGTTCACGGCCGCGCCGCGGAACAGGAACATCGTCCAGATCACGTTGAAGATCATGAAGAGGACGAGCCACGCGCCGCCCAGGTGTGAGCCGGAGAACCGGGAACCCCGCCCGAGTTTCTTGGGCGAGTTCTTGAGCCGGATCACGGCGAAGGCGATCAGTCCGATGAGCGCGGCGACCGCGATGAAGTCCTGGAGGAAGCCGAGCACCGGCCACGTCCCGATCAGCGGGATGTGGAAATCGGGCGTGCCGGTGATCATCCCCTGGATGAGCGCGCCGTAGGCCTCAAGATAGACCGTCGCGAGGATGAAGAACGCCCACATCACGAAGAAGTGCGCGGTGCCCGACGGCGTCCACTTCAGGAGCTTCTTCTGCCCGAAGACCTCGACCAGCTGGGTCTTGATCTCCGTGCCGGCGTTCTCCTTGGCGTACGTGATCCGTTCCGGCGCGGGCTGGCCGCTGGTGGCGAGCCTGTAGAGGAACGCCACGCGGCGGCCCGCCAGGGCGAGCGCGACGCCCGTAGCGACGAGCCCGATGATCGCAACCCAGAGCACGGGTCCTCCCTTTACCGAAGTTGGCTGCCAGCGTACAAACGCAGGTCATCCCACGATTACGCCGAGGCCCTACCAAATCCTACCCGCGGGTAACTTCTCGGGCAAAAGACGGTACGCCCGGCCCCGATGGTAGAAGAAAGCTCTGGAGCGGGGCGACCCGGGTCACGCGGTCAGGTATCGCTGCACCGTAGGGGCGAGGATCTCGACGAGCTCCTCCGTGTCCGCCGAGGCGAGCGGTTCCAGTTCGACGATGTACCGCATCATCAGTACCCCGAACATCTGGGCGAAGGCCACCTCCATCCTGATGGGTGGGATGGACAGCGCCTGCGCGACCCGGCTCAGAATCGCGTCGGTGATGAACTCGCGCAGCATGCCGACCGCCTGCTCGTTCACCATCGCGGTTCGCATCAGCGCCACGATGGGCTCGCGGGCCTCGGGCGCGGACGTCATCGTCAGCAGAAAACGGACAATCCGCTCGCCGATCTGCTCGCCCGGGCCGGCGATGATCTTCGGGAGCACGTCCGCCGGCACCATGGGGAACTGCATGGCCGCGACGAAGACGCCCTCCTTGGAGGAGAAGTAATGGTGGACGAGCGCCGGGTCCACCCCCGCCTCGGCCGCGATGCCCCGGACCGTCGCCTTGTCGTACCCCTTCTCGGCGAAGATCTTCCGCGCGGCGGCGAGCACCTGGCCGCGCGTGTCGGCGGTCCCCGGCCTACGGCCCGGCCGCCGCCGCGGCGCCGCCTGCTCCGTCACCGCCGGCCCGGGGCCGCCAGGTGCCGCCGCGCGAAGGCCAGCGCCTCGGCCAGATCGTCGATCCGCTCGCTCCGGCCGGCCGCCCTGCGGGTGTTGATCTCCAGCACCACCAGGCCGTCGTACCCGTTGCTCGCGAGGCGGTGCAACATCTGGGCGCACGGCTGGTTGCCCCGTCCGGGCACCAGGTGCTCGTCCTTGTTGGTGGTGCCGACGCCGTCGGCCAGGTGCAGGTGCGCCAGCCGGTCGCCGAGCTTGGCCGCCATCTCCATCGCGTCCGACCCCGACACCGCGGTGTGCGACAGGTCCAACGTGACGTCCGGGAAGTCGTAGTCGACCGGGCTCCACCCCGGCGCGTACGGGACGACCTCGTTGCCGCGGGCCCGGAGCGGGAACATGTTCTCCACCGCGAAGACCACGTCGGTCTCCTCGCGCATCCGGGCCAGCCCGACCTCGAAGTCCTTGGCGTAGTCCCGCTGCCAGCGGAACGGCGGGTGGACCACCACGGTCCGTGCGCCCAGACGCTCGGCCGCCCGCCGGGCGCGCTGCAGCTTGAGCCACGGGTCGCGCCCCCACACCCGCTGGGTCACGAGCAGGCACGGTGCGTGCACGGCCAGGATCGGCATCTGGTAGTGATCCACCAGCCGCTGGAGAACATCGACGTCCTGGCTGACCGGGTCCTGCCCGACCATGATCTCTACGCCGTCGTATCCCAGGCGCTGCGCCAGCTCGAAGGCGTCCGGCGTCCGCTCGGGGTACACCGACGCCGTTGACAACGCGATCTTCGCGCTGGGGACACGGATGGCACTCACGGATCCAGCCTAAGCTGCGAGTAGAGCGAGTGCCGCGACGCCACAATGATGCAGCCAAGATCACAACCTATCGTTGACGCATGGCGCGCATCCTGACCGGGGCGATTCCCAGTCCGAACATCTGGAACTCCCCGCAAATTTACGAGGTGGAAAACCAGGCGGTGGACCCTGACGGGGCCGCCGACGCGGCCATGCGCGAGATCCGCCCCTGGGACGGCGCCAACGTGCTCGACATCGGCTGCGGCACCGGTTTCCACCTGCCCGTGCTCGCCGCGACCGCCGCCCGCGTGGTCGGGGTGGAACCACACGCCGGCCTCGCCTCGCACGCCGCCTCCCGCTGCGCCTCCCTGCCCAACGTCCGGGTCCGTACGGGCACGGCGCAGGAACTTCCCGTGCCCGACTCCTCGGTGGACGTGGCCGTCGCCCGCTGGGCGTATTTCTTCGGGCCCGGATGCGAGCCGGGGCTGCGCGAGCTGTCCCGGGTCATGCGCCGCGGCGGCACGGCCTTCGTGGTGGACCTGGACGCCACGAGGGGCGCCTTCGGGCGCTGGTTCCGCCGCTCACTGCCCTCGTACTCACCCGAGGACGTGGAGGCGTTCTGGTCCCGGCAGGGCTGGCAGCGCCGCGAGCTCGACCTGCGGATGGCCTTCGCGTCCAGAGCCGACCTGGAGAGCGTGCTGCGGATCGAGTTCACGCCCGAGGTCGCCGACGCCGCGGTGAAGGAGACCGAGGGCCTGGAAATCGCCTACCCCAACATCCTGCGCTGGCGGCATTTCTGATCCCCTGTACGCCTTGACATTGACGTTGGCGTCAAGGCTTACGGTCGGGGCTCTGGGAGGGCCGATGCGCATAGGGGAGCTGGCTCGGCGCGCGGGGGTGAGCACCCGGGCGTTGCGCTACTACGAGCAGCAGGGGCTGATCGAGGCGCGCCGCTCCGCGAACGGATATCGGGAGTACGACGAGGCCGACGTGCGGCTGGTCGCGGAGATCCGCTCGCTCATGGCGGTGGGGTTCACCCTGGAGGACGCCCGGCCGTTCGTGGAGTGCCTGCGCGCGGGCAAACCCTCGGGGAACGCCTGCCCCGACTCGGTGGCGGTCTACCGGCGCAAGCTGGCCGAGATCGACGCCGAGGTCCGCGCGCTGCTCGCCCGCAGGGCCGAGGTGGCGTCCCAGCTCGCACTGGCCTGTCCCGGCTGCGTGTTTTCCAAAGGAGGAGAGCCATGATCACCCTGACCGCCGAGACGTTCGACGAGCAGGTGCTGCGGAGCGACAAACCCGTCCTGGTGGACTTCTGGACCGAGTGGTGCCCGCCCTGCCGCATGATCGCCCCGATTCTGGAGGAGATCGCCGCCGAGTACGGCGACCGCCTCACGGTGGCCAAGATCAACGCCGACGACCATCCGGAGATCGCCCGCCGGTACGACGTCCTCGGCTTCCCGACGCTCAACCTCTACCGGAACGGCGAGGTGATCCGGCAGATCCGCGGGGCCAAGCCCAAGCGCCTCCTGCTCTCCGACCTCGACGGGTGCTTCTGAGCCGGGCACGCCCTGGACGTACGTCCCTGATTGTCGGCGCGGACCGGTAGCGTGCCCCCGTGGCGACGAAGCAGAGGGTGTCCTACCGGTGCGGCGAGTGCGGGTGGACCACCGCGAAGTGGGTGGGGCGCTGTGGCGAGTGCCAGGCGTGGGGCACGGTCGAGGAGGCCGGCGCCCGCCAGGGCGTCAACGTGGTCAAGCCGGGCGCGGTCAGCGCGCCCGCGGTCCCGATCGGCGAGGTCAAGGCCGAGGTCGCGCACGCCCGCACCACCGGGGTGGGCGAGCTCGACCGGGTGCTCGGCGGCGGCCTGGTGTCCGGCGCGGTCGTCCTGCTCGCCGGCGAGCCCGGCATCGGCAAGTCCACGCTGCTGCTGGAGGCCGCCGCGCGCACCGCGGCCCACGAGACCGTCCTTTACGTCACCGGCGAGGAGTCCGCCGCCCAGGTCCGGATGCGCGCCGACCGCATCGGCGCGATCGAGCCCAAGCTCTACCTCGCCGCCGAGACGGACCTGTCGGCCCTGGTCGCGCATGTGGAGAAGGTCCAGCCGCGGCTGCTCATCGTCGACTCGGTGCAGACCATCGGCTCCGCCGAGGCCACCGGCGTGCCGGGCGGCGTCACCCAGGTGCGCGAGGTCGCGGGCAACCTCGTCCGCCTGGCCAAGGAGCGCGGCATGTCCACGGTCCTCGTCGGCCACGTGACCAAGGACGGCACGATCGCCGGTCCCCGCGTGCTCGAGCACCTCGTCGACGTGGTGCTCCACTTCGAGGGCGACCGCAACTCCCGGCTCCGCATGGTCCGCGCGATAAAGAACCGGTTCGGCCCGATCGACGAGGTCGGCTGCTTCGACCTGAACGAGCGCGGCATCACCGGCATCACCGACCCCAGCGGGCTGTTCCTGTCCCGCCACGCCGAGCCGGTGCCGGGCACCTGCGTCACGGTCACCATCGAGGGCACCCGCCCGATCCCCGCCGAGGTGCAGGCGCTCGTCGGCCCGACCGAGGCGCCGCAGCCGAGGCGGACCTCGTCCGGCCTGGACTCCTACCGGGTGGCGATGGTGCTCGCGGTGATGGAGCGCCGCCTGCAGGCCAAGATCGGCAAGTGCGACGTGTTCACCGCCACGGTGGGCGGCATCCGGCTCACCGACCCCGCCGTCGACCTGGCCCTCATGCTGTCCGTGGTGAGCGCGGCCGCCGATCAGGCGCTGCCCGCCGGGCTGGTCGTGCTGGGCGAGGTGGGGCTCGCCGGGGAGCTGCGCCCGGTCCGCGACGTACGGCGCCGCCTGTCGGAGGCGGCCCGGCTCGGCTTCACCCGTGCGCTGGTCCCCAAGGGGTCGCTTGAGGACGAGGCGCCCAAGCTGGAACGGGCCCCGTCGCGCGGCCATCTCGTCGCGGTCCGCGAGCCCGTGCTGCGCACCACGACCTTCGCCCCGGGCTTCGAGGTCACCGAGGCGGAGTACGTCTGGGAGGCTCTCTCACACGTCCGGTGAGGGCTGACTTGCGCCGGTAAACTGGGCAAGGTAATGCGTCCGACCGCGGGGGTCACGTGCCATACAACGACAAGGGATCTGACGAGCGGCGCAGGGCGATTCTCGCCGCCGTCGCCCCTGGCACCGCGCTGCGCGAGGGCCTGGAGCGGGTGCTCCGCGGCCACACCGGGGGGCTCATCGTCCTCGGTTACGACCGCACCGTCGAGGAGATCTGCACCGGCGGTTTCGAACTCGACGTCGAGTTCGCCGCGACCCGGCTGCGCGAGCTCGCCAAGATGGACGGCGCGATCGTGCTGAACAGCGGCGATCTGCGGATCGTCCGCGCGGGCGTGCATCTCGTGCCCGACCCCGCCATCCCGACCGACGAGTCCGGCACCCGCCACCGCACGGCGCAGCGGGTGGCCAGGCAGACGCCCTTCCCCGTGATCGCGATCAGTAAGTCGATGCGGATGATCGCGCTCTACCTGGACGGCACGCGCTACGTCCTGGAGGAGTCCGCGGCGATCCTCTCCAAGGCCAACCAGGCGCTCGCGACTCTGGAGCGCTACAAGATGCGGCTGGACGAGGTCTCCGGCACGCTGTCCGCCCTGGAGATCGAGGATCTGGTCACCGTCCGCGAGGTGGTGACGGTGGTTCAGCGGCTGGAGATGGTCCGCCGCATCGCGGGCGAGATCGAGGGCTACGTCGTCGAGCTCGGCACCGACGGCCGGCTGCTCTCGCTCCAGCTGGACGAACTGGTCGCCGGCGTGGACGCCGACCGCGAGCTGATCGTGCGCGACTACCTGCCCGACTCCACGCTTGAGCGCTCGGGCGACTTCACCGAGCACCTGCACGCGCTCGACGCGCTGTCCTCCGGCGATCTGCTCGACCCGTCGAAGGTCGCCCACGTGCTCGGCTACCCCGACACGAGCGCCCTGGACGGGCCGGTCAGCCCCCGCGGCTTCCGGCTGCTGGCCAAGGTGCCGCGGTTGCCCGGCACGATCGTGGACCGGCTCGTCGACCACTTCGGCGGGCTGCAGAAGCTCCTGGCCGCCAGCGTCGACGATCTCCAGTCGGTGGGCGGCGTGGGCGAGACCCGGGCCCGCAGCGTCCGCGAGGGGCTGTCCCGCCTCGCGGAGTCCTCGCTGCTCGAACGCTACATCTAAGTCGTCCCGGACATCCGCGCCCGGGTCACGCCGCCGGTCGCGGTCACCGCAAGGAGAAGACCGTCTTCGGGCTGTGCAGGCCGTCCAGGCCGTCCGCGTGCGTCCAGGCGACGTACGTGCCCGGCATGGCCGCCGCGCGCTTGACCGTGCAGTCCGCCCCCGAGCGGTGCCGGTCCCAGCGGATGGTCCGCACGTACGGAATGCCGCGCTTGAGCATCTGGATGTCGTCGCCGGCGCCGCTGACGCAGTCGGCCGTGGACCACACCCGGTCGTTGCCCGAGATGATGCGCGTCTCCAGCACCCGGGGGCCCACGTCCACGGTGCAGTCCACCTTCGCGGTGCTCACGATGGTCAGCAGGAACGTCGGCTCGGCGCTCCCCGCGTACGTCTGCTGGCCGCCCCGCAGGCTGAGCACGAGTTCCTTGGGGTCGCAGGGATCGCCGGGGCGGCGCGGCGCGGCGGCCTTCGCCTCCTTCGCGTCCTTGGCGCCCTTATCCTCTTTGCCGCCCTTGCCGTCCTTGCTGTCCTTGGCTTCCTTCTCGCCGGACGGCGAGGGGGTGGGCGAGGGGCTTGCCGAGGGCGAGGCGAGCGGCGATGGCAGCGAGACGACCAGCGCGTCGGGCGCGGGCGTGGCGCCCTTGGTCGCTCCGGTGGGCGTCCGCCGCCCCGAGGCGCTCGTGCATGCCCAGGCCACGACCGCCACCACGACGAGAACGCCGGTGAGCACCGCCATGCGACGACGCCAGTAGACGTCCGTCCCCTCGACGCTGATGTCACTACGGAACGTGTCCGGATCCATACGGTAAGTATGGTGAGTCGTTGGGCGTGAAGGGGAACGGCTCGCCGACGTTGCGGCACGGCGGCCCCGGTAAGGTCGGCAGGTGGCCATCTCCCTGCGCGAGCCCATCCTCGACTGGTACGCCGAGCACAACCGGGATCTGCCGTGGCGCCGGCCGGAGGCGACCCCGTGGGGCATCCTCGTCAGCGAGATCATGCTGCAGCAGACCCCCGTCAACAGGGTGCTGCCGATCTGGACCGAGTGGATGGAGCGCTGGCCCACCCCCGAGGCGCTGGCCGCGCAGCCGCCGGGCGAGGCCGTACGGCACTGGGGCCGCCTGGGATACCCGCGCCGGGCGTTGAACCTGCACGCCTGCGCCCGAGCGATCACGGCCGAGCACGAAGGCCGCGTGCCCGACACCTACGAGGCGCTGCGGGCGCTTCCCGGCATCGGCGACTACACCGCCGCCGCGGTCGCGAGCTTCGCCTACGGGCGCAGCCACGCCGTCCTGGACACGAACGTCCGCCGGGTGCTGGCGCGGACCGTACGCGGCGAGGAATACCCGCCGAAGGCGACCACGTCGGCCGAGCGCAGGCTCGCCGAGTCGCTCATCCCCGCCGTCGGCGCGCCGCGCTGGGCGGTCGCGGTGATGGAACTCGGCGCGCTCGTCTGCACGGCGCGGGCCCCGCGCTGCGAAGGCTGCCCGGTCGCCGCCCAGTGCGCCTGGCGCCTCGCCGGACGGCCCGCCCACGACGGCCCGGTACGGCGCGGCCAGACGTACGCGGGCACCGACCGACAGTGCCGGGGGCGGCTGCTGGCCGTCCTGCGCGAGACGCACGGCCCGGTGCCCAAAGAGGCGCTGGACATGGTCTGGGCGGACCATGTCCAGCGGGAGCGGGCTCTGGACGGCCTCCTGGACGACGGGCTGGCCGAGGTCCTCGCGGACGGGACGTACCGGCTGCCCGCCTGATCAGGCGGCGAGCTTGAGCCCGAGGGCGGTCAGGTTGCTGCGGGTCCAGTCGAGCTCGTCGGCCAGCCGCGCGACGAGCGCCGCCGGGCCCTTCGTCTTCGGCGCGATCCAGTCGTGGACCTCGACCTCGACGTGGGCGCTGCCGCTCACCGCGCCCGACAGGATCGCGTTGAGCGTGCCCTCGATCACCGGCTGGGTGCTCGGGCTCTCCTTGCCGTGGTTGTGCACGTGGCCGAGCTTCACCACCGGCGCGCCGGACTGGGCCAGCCCACGCAGCGCCTCGCCGGCCTTCTCGTCCCCCAGGGACAGGTGGCAGGCGTCCAGGCACACGCCGAGGTGCTCGGAGTCGATGCCGCCGACCCGCCGCAGGGCCTGCTCGGTGGTCTCCAGCACGCACCCGGGCCACGGCTCGAACCCGACCCGGATGGTCTTGCCGGTCACGCTGTAGAGGCCGCGCAGCTCCCGGGAGAGCCGCTCAAGCCGGCGGGAGGCGATCGAGTGCAGGTCGGCCGGCCAGTCGCGGCGCCAGCCGATCGGGATCGTCGAGATGCTGCCGAACCGGACGTCGTCCGGCAGCAGGAACGCGAGGATCTTGGCCAGGGCCATCGTGTACCGGTAGCGTTCGGGCTTCGCCCAGTCGGGACCGGGAATCTCCTGGTGGCGGCCTCCGGTGCCGTTGAGGCTCACGACCTCCAGGCCGCGCTCCTCAAGCGACCGGCGCAGCCGCACCAGCTCTATGCGGTCGGCCGAGAGGTGGTCGGCGACCGCCGGGGCGAGCCACAGGCACACACCGAGCCGATCCACGCCCAGCTTCCTGCGCACCGGCACCGCGTAGCGGGTGAGGTGCGCGATCAGGTTCTCCAGGTCCTCGGCGGGATGCACTCCCGTGTTGTAGGCCAGATGAACGAGCGTCCCGTCGTCGTGCAACAGGCGCATCAGGTCCCTCCAAGGCTTGTCCGCTTCCCTGCCCCATTGGCCCACATGGCCTGTCCTGGCCACACGGGACGGGAGTCCTCTCCCGGCCGGGAATCCGGCCCGGGCCACCGAGCTTGCCCCGGCGCTCCCGGTTACCGCGTCCGCCCCGCAGCTGATTTCTGGGTACGCCGCGGGAGTGATACCGGGCCCGTCGTGTCTCCGGCGGGCGCTCTACGCAGTGTAGTACTACATCGGGTGGTGGCATAGCCCGGTGCCGGATAAAACAGAAACCCCGCGTGAGCGATGTCTCACGCGGGGTTCCGTCGGCGAGGATGCTCGCCGGTGCTCAGTGCTGGATCGGCTCCGCGATCGAGGCGGCCGAGTCAGGCACCTCGGGGCTCTTGGCCTCACCCGTGAAGGTGAACTTCGCGGTGTCGCCCTCGCCCTCGATGTCGACCTTGACGACCTGGCCCGGACGCAGGTCGCCGTACAGGATCTTCTCGGAGAGAATGTCCTCCAGCTCGCGCTGGATCGTACGGCGCAGCGGGCGGGCGCCCATCACGGGGTCGTAGCCGCGGTCGGCGAGCAGCTGCTTGGCGGCGGAGCTGAGCTCCAGGCCCATGTCCCGGTCCTTGAGCCGCTCGTCCACCTGGGCCAGCATCAGATCGACGATCTGGATGATCTCCTTCGGCGTGAGCTGGTGGAAGACCACGATGTCGTCGACGCGGTTCAGGAACTCGGGCCGGAAGTGCTGCTTGAGCTCCTCCTGGACCTTGGACTTCATCCGGTCGTAGTTGCTCTCCACGTCGTTGGACTTCGCGAAGCCCACCCCGATGCCCTTGGAGATGTCCCGGGTGCCGAGGTTGGTCGTCATGATGATGACGGTGTTCTTGAAGTCCACCACGCGGCCCTGGGCGTCGGTCAAGCGACCGTCCTCCAGGATCTGCAGCAGCGAGTTGAAGATGTCCGGGTGGGCCTTCTCGATCTCGTCGAACAGGACCACCGAGAACGGCTTGCGCCGCACCTTCTCGGTGAGCTGGCCGCCCTCCTCGTACCCGACGTAGCCGGGCGGGGAGCCGAACAGCCGCGAGACGGTGTGCTTCTCCATGAACTCGGACATGTCGAGCATGATCAGCGCGTCCTCGTCCCCGAACAGGAACTCGGCCAGCGCCTTGGACAGCTCCGTCTTACCGACACCGGACGGGCCGGCGAAGATGAACGAGCCACCCGGACGGCGCGGGTCCTTCAGACCGGCGCGGGTCCGGCGAATCGACCGGGACAGACCCTTGATCGCGTCGTCCTGACCGATGATCCGCTTGTGGAGCTCGTCCTCCATGCGGAGCAGTCGCTGCGACTCCTCCTCGGTCAGCTTGAAGACCGGGATGCCGGTGGCGGTCGCGAGAACCTCGGCGATGAGCTCCTCGGTGACCTCGGCCACGACGTCCATGTCGCCGGCCTTCCACTCCTTCTCCCGGCGCTCGCGCTTGAGCTGGAGCTGCTTCTCCTGGTCGCGCAGCGCGGCGGCCTTCTCGAAGTCCTGCGCGTCGATCGCGGACTCCTTCTCGCGCCGCACGTTGGCGATCTTCTCGTCGTACTCGCGCAGGTCCGGCGGAGCGGTCATCCGGCGGATGCGCATCCGCGAGCCGGCCTCGTCGATCAGGTCGATCGCCTTGTCGGGCAGGAACCGGTCGCTGATGTACCGGTCGGCCAGCGTGGCCGCGGCCACGAGCGCGCCGTCGGTGATGGACACCCTGTGGTGCGCCTCGTAACGGTCCCGCAGACCCTTCAGGATCTCGATGGTGTGGCTGAGGCTGGGCTCGGCCACCTGGATCGGCTGGAAGCGCCGCTCCAGAGCCGCGTCCTTTTCCAGGTGCTTGCGGTACTCGTCGAGCGTGGTGGCGCCGATGGTCTGCAGCTCGCCGCGGGCCAGCATCGGCTTGAGGATGCTGGCGGCATCGATCGCGCCCTCGGCGGCGCCCGCGCCGACCAGAGTGTGCAGCTCGTCGATGAACAGGATGATGTCGCCGCGGGTGCGGATCTCCTTCAGCACCTTCTTCAGGCGCTCCTCGAAGTCACCGCGGTAACGCGAACCCGCGACCAGCGCGCCCAGGTCCAGCGTGTAGAGCTGCTTGTCCTTGAGCGTCTCGGGAACCTCGCCCTTGACGATCTTCTGGGACAGCCCCTCGACGACGGCGGTCTTGCCGACGCCGGGCTCGCCCACAAGAACGGGGTTGTTCTTGGTCCTCCGGGAGAGGACCTGCATGACCCGCTCGATCTCCTTCTCCCGGCCGATGACCGGGTCGAGCTTGCCCTCACGGGCGGCCTGGGTCAGGTTGCGGCCAAACTGGTCCAGCACAAGGGAGGTCGACGGTGCCGCCTCCTGCGGGCCCCCGGCCGCCGCGGGCTCCTTGCCCTGGTAGCCGTGGAGCAACTGGATGACCTGCTGCCGCACTCGGTTGAGGTCGGCCCCCAGCTTCACCAGCACCTGGGCCGCCACGCCCTCACCCTCACGGATGAGGCCGAGCAGGATGTGCTCGGTGCCGATGTAGTTGTGGCCGAGTTGCAGGGCCTCGCGGAGCGACAGCTCAAGGACCTTCTTGGCGCGCGGGGTGAAGGGAATGTGCCCCGAAGGCGCCGACTGCCCCTGGCCGATGATCTCCTCGACCTGCTGGCGCACACCCTCAAGACTGATGCCCAGGCTCTCCAGAGCCTTGGCGGCAACGCCTTCACCCTCATGGATCAAGCCAAGAAGAATGTGCTCAGTACCGATGTAGTTGTGGTTGAGCATCCGGGCCTCTTCCTGGGCCAGGACGACAACCCGCCGCGCACGGTCGGTGAACCTCTCGAACATCTCGTCGCTCCTCACAGAGCGGTCAGGCGGACCCGGCATATCCGGCCCCGTCCTTCCGCATGGTAGCCCCGACCCGGCAACCGCTCCTATCAGAGGGGACGTTCCCCGAGAGCAGGGCGTTCACCCTTCATCCAACTACCTGTCGGGGGCGAGGTGTTCCCGATACGCCGCAAGCGAACGAGGTTTAGGGAAGTACAAACAGAATCGTGCGGTCAAACCGAACGTCGTAACATCCGACGATCGGTTTGACCGCACGATCAATAGCCCCCTCAGTGGGCGGAGTCGTACGCCTCGACGATCGAGGCGGCAATGCGACCACGCTCGCTGACCGGGTGGCCGTGGGCCTTCGCCCAAGCGCGGATCTCCGCGCTCTTCTCTCGGCTCATCGCACGCTGGGCACCACCCGCGACGCCACGACGGCGGCCACGGACAGGAGTCGGCTCGGCGTGCCGCGCTCCCTTGACGAAAGGCGACAGCGCCTCGCGCAGCTTCTTTGCGTTCCCATCGCTGAGATCAATCTCATAAGCCTTGCCATCAAGCGCGAAGGTGACCGTCTCATTGGCCTCGCCGCCATCGAGATCGTCGATGAGAATCACCTGCGTATGCTTGGCCATACGGCAATCCTTTCGCAGAGCATTGTTTGATTCGTCAGCCAAACATATACCCGCTTCGGGCGGCTGACAATTCAACTTTCAGCCTGCCCTCAGGAACTCGTGTTGTCCTTGTCACGTCGTTCCGATCCGGTACGGAGTCCGGCCGCCTCGGAACGCACCAACTTAACCACGCCGTAGACGACCGCTCCGCCGACAACTACGACGGGTATCAAGGCGGACAATACCTCTGTCATTCGTCCTCGCTCGGGCCGGGGGTGTCTTTCTCAGCACCCGGGATTTTCGGGACCTTGAGGCCGGACACCGCTCGCGGCCCTCGCGAGGTCCCTGACCTGACGATAGCCCCACGTGGCGCCAGGTGCGCCCCAGGGGGGCGGCAGTCCTGACGGAGCGAATCCATGTCTCTCCAGCCGCCTTACCGGATGCATAGAAATCGTACCCATGAATGACAAGTGGGGCGGTCCACCACTGGCCCGCCCCACCGTTTTGACCGGACGCCGGTCAAGTTGTTCCGGAGATCAACCGGCCGCCTTCACCACCACGGTTCCGGCGACCTTGTCGTGAAGCCCCTGGCTCAGGGGCTTGTCGACGAGGATGAACACGCCGGTCGCCAAGGCGAAAAGGCTGGCCAGGAGTCCGACGAGCGGAATGCCGTAGAGCACGAGGACGCCCGGATAGGCCACCGAGCGCCTCATCACGACCGAGGAATCCAGCGGCGCGCCCCCGAGGGCGACCACCCGGATCTTCATGATCTTCTTTCCGACGGTCTGGCCGTCCTTCGAGTGCAGCACGTAATCGTAGGCCGTGTACGCACCATAGGCGATCAGGCCGGGGATGAAGGTGCTGAGAAAGGAGCCGCCGCCCCCGATCACCAGGACGCCGGTGAGAATCAGGTACACGACGCCGAAGACGATCGTGTCGATGATTCGCGCGACCAGCCGTTCCCACCATTCGGCGAGCGGGGCCGGAACGCCCGGCGGAAGGGGCGCGCCCTGTCCCGCTCCATATGCGCCCTGCGGGCCTCCATAAGAACCCGGCGGCGGATAGGAGCCGGGCGGCGGAGGTGGCGGAGCCGAACCGTAGGGGTTCTGGCCGGGGGGCGGTTCCGCAGTCATTGGGTCACCTCTCAGTGTGCGGGCTTGCGTGCCCCAAGCATCGCACCGACGATCCCGACTGTTACCGCTTTTCTGCCGCCTTTTCGGCACACTTCCGATCCCCGCCCCGATCCTAAGAAAACGGGACCGATGGCCCGTTCCATCGGTCCCGTTTTCCCGGAGTTTCCCGGGATCGGGCTACTTGATCTTCACGACTACCGTGCCGGCCGCCTTGTCGTGCAGCGCCTGCTGCAACGGCCGGTCCCAGAGCTGCCAGAGGACGTTGATCACCGAGAAGATGCTCAGGATCCAGCCGACGATCGGGATCCACCTGAGGAACTGCGGTCCATAAAGGACTCCGGCGCGCTTGGCGGCCGCGTCCACCGGGAGGCCGCCGGGCGGGAGGGCGCCGCCGACGGGGACGACCTTGATGCCCATGGCGATCTTGCCGACGGTCTGGCCGCGCTGCTTGAGCATCAGGAACTCATATCCGCTCATCACCAGGGCGGAGACGATCGCGATGAGCAGACTCGCCAGGAAGACGCCGCCTCCGGCGCTGAAGGCGCCCGTCCGCTCGTCGAAGCTGGGCGCGGTGACAATGATCGCCGTGAGCACCGCCGAGATGATGCCGAACGGGATACCGATGATCACGCCGTCGATGAGGCGGGCCACGAGGCGCTGCCACCACTCGGCGAGCGGGGCGGGGGCGCCGGGCGGGACCGCGCCGGCCGGCGCGCCGTACGGCTGGCCGTAACCGGGCTGGCCGTACCCCTGCTGGGGATAGGCCTGGCCGTAGCCCTGCTGGGGCTGCTGGCCGTAGCCCTGCTGACCGTAGTCGGGCTGCTGGGCATATCCCTGCTGCTGGCCGTACCCCTGCTGGCCGTAGTCGGACTGACCGTAGCCCTGCTGGGGCTGCTGGCCATAGCCCTGCTGCGGCTGCTGACCGTACGCCTGCTGCTCCTGGCCGTAACCCTGCTGGGGCTGCTGGCCATAGCCCTGCTGCTGCTCCTGCCCGTAGCCGGGCTGGGGCTGCTGCTGCGGGTAGCCGGGCTGCTGCCCGTACCCCTGGGGCTGGCCGAAGGCGCCGGTACCGGCCTGCTGGCCCTGCCCCTGCTGGCCGTACCCCTGCTGGCCGTAGTCGGACTGACCATAGCCCTGCTGGGGCTGCTGGCCGCCATAACCCTGCTGCGGCTGCTGACCGTAGCCCTGCTGCGGCTGCTGACCGTACGCCTGCTGCTCCTGGCCGTAACCCTGCTGGGGCTGCTGACCGTAGGGCGCGGGCTGGCCGAAGGCGCCCGTGCCGTAGGGCTGCTGCTGGCCGTAGCCCTGCTGGGGCTGCTGGGGCTGCTGGCCGTAACCCTGCTGGGGCTGGCCGTATACCTGCTGGTCGTGCTGCTGGCCGTACCCGTATGCCTGCTGCGGGCCGGTCGGCTGGGCGGGGTTCTGGGACGTGTTGCGATAGGTGACGACCGTCATGTCAGGGTCGTGCTGCTGGCTGGGGTTGCCCGTACCCTGCTCACGGTCCGAAGGCGGCGGTGGGGTGCCGTCCGGCGCGTCGTGGGGGTACGGCGGCTGTCCGGAGCTCACCGTTTCACCTCGTTTCGGGTTCGCATGCACAATCGTCATGCGCATGCCGATATGGCCAAAGTAGCGACAGGAATGTCAACAGTCACCTTTCCCATCGGTCACCACAATGGTCAGGATCGTGGGTGGAGATGCAGCAACATGCGCGTATTACCCAACGTGTTGGGTTTGACGTGTTCGAGATCGAGGAACTCGGCCACCCCCTCGTCGTAGGAAGCGAGAAGCTCGGCGTACACCTCCGAGGACACCGGAGTCCCGTGAATGGGCGCGAACCCATGCCTTCCGAAGAAGGCCACCTCGAAGGTCAGGCAGAAAACCCGGCGCACGCCCAGCTCGCGGGCCGCGTCGATGAGCGCGGCGACGATCCGGTGGCCCACGCCCATGCCGCGTACGCCAGGATCGACCGCCACCGTGCGAATCTCGGCCAGGTCCTCCCAGAGCACGTGCAGCGCCCCGCAGCCGACCACCACGCCGTCGAGCTCGGCCACCCAGAACTCCTGGACGTCCTCGTAGAGGGTGACCGTGGTCTTCTTCAGCAGCCGCGGCCCGACGCCGGAGTACTCGTCGACGAGACAGCGGATGGCACGGACGTCGAGGGTCCTGGCCCGGCGCACCCGCACATCCCGGGGCGCGCGTTGGCCGCTCTCGGCGTCCGAGGACCGGCCCGCAACCTGCTCCATGAACGGCCAGCCTAGTCGGCGAGCGGGCGACGTGAGCGCGCGAAGAGGGCCCGCATGCGGGGAGGTGGAGTATCGGTCATGCCCAAACCTCGGAGGCTTCCGGATCACCTCACGCCCTGTATCCGTTCGCGCACGTTCCGCTCTCCATCGATCCGCGTTCCGGAAATTTCCCCTTTAGGAAAGGCGGAGAGCGCGGTGACCTGCCGCGAAGACGGCGCCGACCTGGTCAACGCCGAGTAACGGCCGTTTGGCCCCTCTACCACATGTAACCCGACCGTGATCGTTCGGTTGTGGAACCTAGACGGAATCCGGAGTTCTGGTTGAGCAGGAACCCCGGGTGCACTAGTGTCCACCGACGATGCCGGTAATCGTGAAAGGCGCGACGACCGGACCGCCGAATCCCCAGGCGCCCATGCCGAGGGGAGCCGGGGAACCAACTGCGAAGATCCGGGGTCGCCCCCGGGTCGTCACGGGGTGAATCCGAAAGGTAGGGCTACTCCGGCCCGAACCCGACAGCTAACCCGGTAGGCGGCCAGAGTGCCAGGCAGACGCAGCCGTCTCCTCCGGGAGCCACGCGGCACGGAATCCCCCTGCCGGGCACGCGTAGGAGAGGAGCTTTGGTGCGCATCTCTGGAGGACGATCGGCGGGCAGACACGCCCGCGGGCGACGGCGCCGCCCCCGGTCTTCCGCCGGCGGCCCGATCCGCAGGGCCGCGTTCCTCGGCGTCACCCTCATCGCGATGACCTTCGCCGTCCCCGCGGTGTCCGCGACGGCCGACCCCAAGCCCAGCCTCAAGGAGCTGACCGCCGAGGTCGAGCGGCTCTACGACGAGATCGAGACCCTCACCGAGCAGTACAACGGCGCCCGGGTCAAGCTCAAGGAGGCCGAGCGGTCCGCCGAGCTCTCGAAGAAGACCCTGGCCAAGAGCGAGGCCGAGCTGGAGACCCGGCGCAGGACGGCCAGCCTGCTCGCCCAGAACACCTACATGACCGGCGGCCTCGGCTCCGCGTTGGCACTGTTCGGCTCGGACAACCCGGAGTCCTACCTCGACCGGGCGTCCACGACGTACGCGCTCCAGATGCAGCAGGGCGAGGAGGTCGCCCAGGTCGCCAAGGCGATGGAGGCGGCCGAGCGGGCCAGGACCAGCGCCAAGGCGCGGCAGAAGGAAGTGAAGGACCTGCTCTCCGGCATCGCCGGGCAGACCGACAAGATCCGCAAGCTGGTCAAGAAGTCCGAGAGCAACCTCTACAGCAAGGTCGCGGGGAGCGTCGGCAGGGGCAGCTCCGCCAGGCGGCTGGACTTCCCCATCATCGGCAACGGCAAGGCCGCCGAGGCGGCGCGCTGGGCCCTCACGCAGCAGCTCAAGCCGTACGTGTGGGGCGCCGACGGCCCGAGCTCCTTCGACTGCTCCGGGCTGGTCCTGGCGGCCTACCAGAGGGTCGGCATCAGCCTCCCCCACTACACCGGCTCGCAGTGGTCGTCCGGCACGCACGTCCCCGTCAAGGACATGCGCCCCGGTGACCTGGTCTTCTTCTACCAGGACCTGCACCACGTGGGCATCTACATCGGCGGCGGCTACATGGTCCACGCGCCGCGCACGGGCGACGTGGTCCGGATCGCCCCCCTGGCCAACCGGCCCATCGTCGGCGTCGTACGGATCGCGGACTAGAGCGGGCCGGAGCGGGCCGGAACCGGCCGCAGCGCGCACTCACGTGGCAGCCCCTGATCGAGCAGAGGATCAGGGGCTGACGCGTTTCCGGGGTCCGGTGGTCAGATCAGGCGGCGCCTGGCCGCCCACGCGACCGCCTCGATGGCGGTCGCGACGCCGAGCCGATCGCAGATGCCCCGCAGCCGCCGCCGCACGGTGCGCCCGCTCACGTCGAGGCGGCGGCCCACCTTGTCCACAGTGCCGCCCTTGGCCAGTTCGGCCAGCAGCCTGAGGTCGTCGTCGCTGAGACCGGCGCGTTCGCTTTCCGGCCCGGGGCTCTCGCCACGGGAAACCACATCGGAAAGCGGCATCGTCACCCCTCCCCCACAAGGATCGAATATCGGCTCGCCTTCGGAAGGTAAACACTTTGTTCAAAAATCGTCAAGTTCGGACCCTCATTGGCCATTGACAGTCCGTACGGCATAGCAGACGGTCGCCGCGGTTTACCCACCGCCTTTATCCCAGCATTTCCCGGCACTCGGGTAAACGCCGTGCGCGGCGGGACCGAAAGGACTCAGAGATCGGCGTCATAGGCGGCGCGGGCCGCCTCGACCTCCTCCATGTGGATCTCAGCCCACTCTTTGACGGCGTACATCAACGGCATGAGGGTCCAGCCGAGAGGGGTCAGCTCGTAGTCCACCCGGACGGGCACGGTCGGGGTGACCCTCCGGGAGACCAGGCCGTCACGCTCCATCGTGCGCAGGGTCTGCGTGAGCATCTTCTGACTCACCCCCGCGATGGTCCTCGCGAGATCGCTGTATCGCTGGGGCCCGTCGGCGAGGGCGCTGAGCACGAGGCTGACCCACTTGTCGCTGAGGCGGTCGAGAAGCTTGCGCGAGGGGCAGGACGCGACGTACGCGTCGTACTCGCGCTTGGCCTCCTGGCGCCGCTGAGCCGCCGAGAGTGTCGCCATTTGCGCTCCTTGAGGTGGATTACACACTTCCAGGTGCCTTCTTACCGAAAGAGAGTAACTCTTCATAGGTTGTGCAACACACTCTCTGGATCAAGGAGGAGACATGCGCGCTCTCACCGCACACTCAGGCACCCTCGAGATCGTCGAGGCGCCCACCCCGGAGCCCGGCCGGGGCCAGGTCCGGATCAGGATGGAGGCCGCGACCGTCAATCCGGTCGACCTGGCGACCCGCGACGGCCATCTCGCGGCCTTCTACAGCCCGCGCGAGCGGGTCGGTCTCGGTTGGGACGTGGCCGGCACGATCGACGAGATCGGGCCCGGCGTCACGGACTTCGAGCTCGGCGAGATGGTGATCGGCGTCTCGGACATCCTCGGCCTCCCATCGAAGACCCACGCCGACCTCGTGGTCCTCGACGCGGCCGCGGTCACTCGGGCACCCCGCGGAGTGACGCCGGTCGAGGCGGCCACGATCCCGCTCAACGGGCTCACCGCGTCGCAGGCGATCGACATGCTCGGCCTGCACGAGGGCCGGTCCGTGCTCGTGACGGGCGCGGCGGGCGGCCGCGTCGTGCTGGTCCCCTGACCTGCCCTCTCCGCTCAACCGAGCGGTCTGACCAGGGGGAACAGGATCGTCTCGCGGATGTTCCGCCCGGTGAAGGCCATGATCATGCGGTCGATCCCCACACCCACCCCGCCCGTGGGCGGCATGCCGTACTCCAGGGCCCGCAGGAAGTCCTCGTCGAGCCGCATGGCCTCCGGGTCGCCGCCCGCGGCGAGGAGGGACTGCTCGGTGAGACGGCGGCGTTGCTCGACCGGATCGACCAGCTCGGAGTACGCGGTGCCCAGCTCGGTGCCGAACCCGATGAGGTCCCATTTCTCGGCGAGGAGCAGGTCGTCCCGATGCGGGCGGGTAAGCGGCGAGGTCTCCCGGGGGTAGTCCATGACGAACGTCGGCTGGATCAGGGTGTGCTCCACGAGCTTCTCGAAGATCTCCTGAACGAGCTTGCCCTGCCCCCAGCCGGAATCCCAGTCGACCCGCCGCCGATCCGCATATTTCCGTACTTGTTCCAGCGGGGTGCGCGGGGTCACCGCGTCGCCCAGGGCGTCCGACACCGCGCCGTAGAGCGTCGTGCGCGGCCACTCGGGCGGCCCCAGGTCGATCTCCTCGCCGTCGTGCACGACGACCGTCGTGCCCAGCGCGGCCACGGCCGCCTGCTGGTACATCCTCCGGGTCAGGTCCGCCATGTCGTTGTAGTCGAGGTACGTCCCGTACGCCTCCAACATGGTGAACTCGGGGTTGTGCGTGGCGTCCACGCCCTCGTTCCGGAAGTTCCGGTTGACCTCGAAGACCTTCTCCAGGCCGCCGACCACCAGCCGCTTGAGGTAGAGCTCGATCGCGATGCGCAGGTAGAGGTCCATGTCGTACGCGTTGATGCGCGTGCGGAACGGCCGGGCCGCCGCGCCGCCGTGGATCGGCTGCAGCATCGGCGTCTCGACTTCGAGATAGCCCTCGCCGTGCCAGAAGTCGCGGACGGCCCGCACGGCGGCGCCGCGGAGCCGTGCCATCCGCCGGGCCTCGTCGTTCACGATCAGGTCCACGTAGCGGAGGCGGACCCGCGACTCGGGGTCGGTGAGCCCGGCGTGCTTCTCCGGCAGCGGGCGCAGGCACTTGGCGGTGATCTGCCAGCGCTCGGCCAGGACCGACAGCTCGCCCCGGCGCGAGGTGACCACCTCGCCCTCGACGCCGATGTGATCCCCGAGATCGACGTCGCGCTTCCACGCGGCCAGCGACTCCTCGCCGATCCGGTCGAGCGACAACATGATCTGCAGGTCGCCCGAGCCGTCCCGGATCGTGGCGAAGCACAGCTTGCCGGCGTTCCGCGACAACATCACCCGGCCCGCGACGCCCACCCGATCACCCGCCGCGGCGCCCGGCCCGAGATCGCCGTACTTCTCCCGGACCTCGGCGACGGTGGCGGTGCGCGGGAAGTTCACCGGGTAGGGATCGATACCCTCGGCCCGCAGCCGGTCCAGCTTCGCTCTCCGGACCCGCATCTGCTCGGGCGCCCCGTTGAGGTGGTCGCTCACAGTCAAAAGGCTAACGACCGCGCCCCCGCCCGATCCGGTACGGCTACGCTTCGCGAAAATCTATGCGCGTTAAGTGACAAATGTTATAAAGTCGCCAGCGTGATACGAATGTCGATCGACGTGGACGACGAACTACTCGCCGACGTCATGCGCCAGCTGCCCGAGATGTCTACCGAAGAGGTCATCGAGCACGCCCTGCGGCGGCTGATCTATCCCCGTCTCGCCTCTCAGCCGGTGTTGCGGGCGTAGATCAGCCGCAGGCCGATCAGCGTCAGCCACGGCTCGTGGACGTCGATCGTGCGCGCCTCGCTGACCACGAGGGGCGCCCCGGTGCCCGTGGCGACCACCGTGACGTCCTCGCGCTCGTCGGCCAGCTCCGCCGCCATCCGCTCGACGATGCCGTCCACCAGCCCGGCGAAGCCGTACACGATGCCGGACTGGAGCGCCTCCACCGCGTTCTTGGCGATGACCGAGCGAGGCCGGATCAGCTCGACCTTGTGCAGCTGGGCTCCGGCCGACGCGAGAGCGTCCACGGAGATCTCCACGCCGGGAGCGGTCACCGCGCCGATGTACTCGCCGCGTGCGGAGACCGCGTCGAACGACGTCGCCGTACCGAAGTCGACGATCACGCACGGCCCGCCGTACAGCGTGGTGGCGGCCAGCGCGTTGACGATGCGGTCGCTGCCGACCTCCTTGGGGTTGTCCATCCGGACCGGAACGCCGGTCCGGACGCCGGGCTCGACGACGACGGCGGTGACGTCGCCGAAGTAGCGCCGGCACATGTCGCGCATCTCGTTCAGCACCGACGGCACGGTGGAGCAGATCGCGATGCCGCTGATGTCGGCGTCCTTGAGCAGCGGCGACTGGTTGAGCAGCCCCTGCAGGATCACGGCGATCTCGTCCGCCGTGCGCCTGGGGTCGGTGGCGATCCGCCAGTGCTCGATGACCTCTTCACCCTCGAACAGGCCAAGCACCGTA
Organism: Microtetraspora malaysiensis; assembly: GCF_050947145.1. Lineage (NCBI taxonomy): Bacteria > Bacillati > Actinomycetota > Actinomycetes > Streptosporangiales > Streptosporangiaceae > Microtetraspora > Microtetraspora malaysiensis. The sequence goes on along the minus strand of NZ_CP191998.1, from coordinate 347,175 downwards.
TGGGTGTTGCTGACATCGATGGTGAGAAGCATGCCCCGATTATGCACTCTGTCGATCAGTCCCTCACCACAGCCGCGTTCAGAGGGCACCGGGCCGGTCCGCCTCGCGCAGGTCCAGGGCGATGTCCAGCGCGGGCGCCGAATGCGTCAGCCCGCCCACGGCGAGATAGTCCACCCCGGTCGCCGCGACGGCGGCCGCAGTGTCCAGGGTCAGGCCGCCGCTCGACTCCAGCCGCGCCCGGCCGTCCACCAGGCGTACGGCCTCGGCCAGCTGCTCCACGGTGAAGTTGTCGAGCAGGATCTCCTCGGCGCCCTCGGCCAGCACCGGCTCGATCTGGTCGATGCGGTCCACCTCCACCTCGATCGGCAGATCGGGGTAGGCCCGCCGTACGGCGCGGAAGGCCTCGGCGACCCCGCCCGCCGCGACGACGTGGTTGTCCTTGATCAGCGCGGCGTCGTGCAGCCCCATGCGGTGGTTGGCACCGCCGCCGCAGCGCACCGCGTACTTCTCCAGCACGCGCAGGCCCGGCAGCGTCTTGCGGCTGTCGCGGATCCGCGCCGTCGTGCCCGCGACGGCGTCCACCCACCGCCGCGTCAGCGTGGCGATGCCGGAGAGGTGGGTGAGGAAGTTCAGCGCGGTGCGTTCGAGCGTCAGCAGGTCCGCGGTCAGGCCGCGCACGGTCATCAGGACGTCGCCGCGGGCCACCCGGTCGCCGTCCTTGGCGCGCCGCTCGACGGTCACCCCGCCGGGGGCGTGCCGGAACACCGCCTCCATGACGGCCAAACCCGCCACCACGCCGTCCGCGCGGGCGACCACGTCCGCGACGGCGGTCTGGTCGGCGGGGATCGTGGCGGCCGAGGTGACGTCCCGCAGGCCGGCCAGGTCCTCGGTGAGGGCCTCGTTCACCAGCGCGAGCAGGCGCGCCGGATCGACGCCGAGCCCGGCGAGCTCGGCGGACAGCTCTTCCGGGAGCTCCGCCGGCCGGTGACCGGGCCGCTCCTCGTGGGCCGCGTGCCGCATGAACAGTCCTTCCTCTTCCAGGGTGACGTCGATGTGCAACCGCCAGTGGCGGTCGTCGCGCGCGGGGTGGTCCTCACGCCAGTGCGATCCGCGCGTCTCGTGCCGCTCGGCGGCGGCGCCGGTCAGGGCGCACGCCACGGTGAGCAGGTTCGTGGCCTCCCACGACTCGGTGCACGGCTCGACCGCGACCGGGGTCCACAGCGCTCCCGACAGCGCCCGGGACACGTCGATCAGGCTCCGCTCGCTGCGCAGCACGCCCGCGCCGCGGCTCATGTGGTTCTGGATCCTGGGCCGGGTGCGCGGATCGACCAGCCCCTCGGGGCGTCCGTCGTCGACCGGCTCGCCGGGCTCCGCGGGCGCCGCCACCAGGTCGCGGGCGATCCGCTCCGCGAAGACCAGCCCTTCGAGGAGCGAGTTGGACGCGAGGCGGTTGGCCCCGTGAACGCCGGTGCAGGCGACCTCTCCGCAGGCGTACAGGCCGGGGACGGTGGTGCGGCCGCGCAGATCGGTGCGTACGCCGCCGCTCGCGTAGTGGGCCGCGGGGGCGACCGGGATCGGCTCGGTCACCGGGTCGATGCCGTGCTCGCGGCAGACGGCGAGGATCGTGGGGAAGCGCGCCCGCCACTTCTCCTCGCCGAAGTGCCGCGCGTCGAGGTGGACGTGGTCCGCGCCGGTCTCCCGCATCTTCCGCGTGATGGCCTTGGCCACGACGTCCCGCGGCGCGAGGTCCGCCAGCTCGTGGACGCCGTGCATGAAGCGCTCGCCGTCCGCGTCGATCAGCACCGCCCCCTCGCCGCGTACGGCCTCGGACACGAGGGGCTGCTGGCCGGTGGAGTCCTCGCCGAGCCACAGGACCGTGGGGTGGAACTGGACGAACTCGATGTCCCTGACGACGGCCCCGGCGCGCAGCGCGAGGGCGACGCCGTCGCCGGTGGACACGACCGGGTTGGTGGTGGAGGCGTAGACCTGGCCCATGCCGCCGCTCGCCAGCACCACGGCGCCCGCCCGCGCCGCGCCGACGCCGTCCCGGGCGCCCTCGCCCATGACGTGCAGGGTCACGCCGCAGGCCCGGCCGTCGCCGTCCTTGAGCAGGTCGAGCGCGAGGGCGTGCTCGATGACCTCGATGCGGGGCTCGGCCGCGGCCGCCGCGACGAGGGCCCGCTGCACCTCCGCGCCGGTGGCGTCGCCGCCCGCGTGGACGATCCGGTTGCGCCGGTGGCCGCCCTCGCGGGTGAGCTGCAGCTCGCCGCGCGCGTCGCGGTCGAAGCGGGCCCCGCGGTCCATCAGCCGGCGCAGCGCGTCCGGCCCCTCGGTGACGAGGACGCGTACGGCCTCCTCGTCGCAGAGCCCGACGCCGGCGACGAGCGTGTCCCTGAGGTGCTCGCCGGGGGTGTCCTCGGGGTCGAGCACGGCGGCGATGCCGCCCTGGGCCCAGCGGGTCGAGCCGGCCGACAGCGTGTCCTTGGTGACGACCAGCACCTTCCCCTCGGGGGAGAGCTCGGTGTAGCGGAGCGCCAGGGTCAGCCCGGCGATGCCGGAGCCGATCACGACGACGTCGGCGTGGACGGTCCAGCCGGGGGCGGGTGCGGTGAGCCTTCTCGGAATCGCCACCATCGGGGGTTCCCCTTTCGTCAAGATGACGATAACGCCCCAAGGATACGCGGAACCACGGGCCCCCCTCCAAACCGCAAAGGCAGGGGATCTCCCAGATCAGGCGAGATGAACGGTGATGTTGTCGATCAGCCGGGTGGTCCCCACCTTGGCCGCCACGGCCAGGATCGCCTCGCCGCGGTGCTCCTCGCCGACGGGCGCGAACGTCTCCGGGTCCACGAGCACCAGGTAGTCCAGAAGCAGCGGAGGCGACAGCCGTGCCGCCTCGTCCACCACGGCCCGCGCCGCGTCGAGCACCCGGTACGGGGTCGTCTGGGCGGCTCCGGCGCGCAGCGCGCGGGACAGGTGCAGGGCGGTGCCCCGGTCGGCGTGCGACAGGAAGCGGTTGCGGCTGGAAAGGGCCAGCCCGTCCCCCTCGCGTACGGTGGGCGCGCCCACGACCGAGACCGGCACGTTGAGGTCGCGGACCATCCGCCGGATGAGGGCGAGCTGCTGCGCGTCCTTCTGTCCGAAGATCGCGACATCGGGCTGGACCAGGTTGAACAGCTTCAGCACGACGGTCAGCATCCCGTCGAAGTGGCCGGGCCGGAACGCGCCCTCGACCGTGCCGCCCATCGCCCCGGCGGACACCCCCACCTGGTGACCCTCGGGGTACATCTCCTCGGCCGGCGGCGCGAAGACCATCCGTACGCCCTCCTCCGCACAGACCTCCAGGTCGGTCTGCAGCGTGCGCGGATAGCGGGTGAAGTCCTCGGACGGGCCGAACTGCAGCGGGTTGACGAAGATGCTCACCACCACGTGCTCGGCGTGCTCGTGGGCCAGCCTCATCAGCGAGCGGTGGCCGAGGTGCAGCGCTCCCATCGTCGGGACCAGCGCGAGCCGGCCGGGGCCGATGGCCTCCCTCGCCTTGGCGAGCTCAGCACGGTCGCCCGCGACGATCACGTCCATATGTTCCCTCCCAGCGCGTCCAGGAGACGCTCGGCCGTCTCGGGCTTGAGCAGCCCGGCGGCGAGCGCCCGGTCGGCGGTGAGCCTAGCGAGGGCGACATAGGCGTCCGCCGCCTCGGGTGCCGCAAGGATCAACGCGTCCACGTGCTTGCGCACCGTGCCGGCGTCTCCGCGCACGACAGGGCCGGTCAACCCGGCGATGCCGAGACGCAGCACATTGTCCAGCGCGGCCCCGAGCAACGGGCCCAGCATCCGGCCAGGATGCTCGACGCCGATCCGCGACAGCAGCTCCTGCGACTCGGCGATCAGCGTGACCATGTGGTTGGCCGCGCCCGCGATCGCGGCGTGGTAGAGCGCGCGATCCTGGTCGGCGATCCACACCGGCTCCGCGCCCATCTCGATGACGAGCGCCTCGGCCACCGGCCGCAGCATCACCGGCGCGGTCACGCCGAATGACGCGCCGGTGAGCCGGGTCAGGTCGTCCTCCCGGCCGGTGAACGTCATGACCGGGTGCAGCGCCAGCGGCAGCGCCCCCGCCTCGGCCGCCGGATCGAGCACGGCCAGGCCGTACGCGCCGCTGGCGTGGACGAGGAGCTTGCCGCGCAGGTCGGCGCCGGTCGCGGCCAGCCCGGACACCAGGTCGGGCAGCACGTCGTCAGGAACGGTGAGGAGCACCAGGTCGGCGCACCTGAGCACGTCCTCGGGCCGGCTCAGCTCGACACCGAGCCGCTCCGCGGCCCGCCTCCTGGACGAGTCGGAGACCCCGCTGGCCGCGACGATCCTGTGGCCCGCCTGGGCGAGCGCGGCCCCGAGGACCGAGCCCACGCGTCCTGCGCCGAGCACCCCAACGGCAAGCCGCCCGGGGCGGTCACCTGTATCCATGACGCCTCCCTCCGGCCCAGCGTAACGGCGGCGGGTACCGCTCCGCCGCCGTGCCCATAGCGTTTGACGGCCTCGCTGCGCTCGTATCTATTTGCGCTCGCTGTGTCTATTGGCCTCGCTCCGCTCGGCAGGCTCGGAGCGCCTTGAGGCGATGCCTTCCCTTGTCGCTCGGAGTCGCTCCTCAGTCCAGACACCGCCGCGCCCCTCGCGTGCCTCGTACCCCCCGCAGATCTTGCCCTGATCGGCCGCCGCCTAATACCCCGCCCGTAGGGCGGTAACGTCGGTCGGCGTGTGGGTCACCTGGCGGGAGGCGACGCGGCGGGCGCTGTACGGCGACGGCGGTTTCTACCTGCGCGAACGGCCCGGCCAGCACTTCCGCACGTCGGTCCACGCGTCGCCGGCCTTCGCCGAGGCGGTGCTGCGCCTGCTCGGGGAGGTGGACGAGGCCCTCGGGCGCCCTCCGGCGCTCGATCTGGTCGACGTCGGCGCGGGGGACGGCGCGCTCGCCGGGTCCGTGCTCGCGCTGGCCCCGCCCGAACTGGCCGGTCGGCTGCGGGTCACCGCGGTGGACCTGTCGCCGCGCCCCGACGGCCTGGACGGCCGGGTGGCCTGGGCGCCGGCCGTACCGGACGAGGTGACCGGGCTGATCTTCGCCAACGAGTGGCTCGACAACGTGCCGGTGGACGTGGCGGAGCTGACGCCGGACGGGCCGCGCCTGGTTCTGGTGGATCCGCGGACCGGCGAGGAGCGGCTCGGGCCCGCGCCGGACGAGCGCGACCTCGCCTGGCTCGCGCGCTGGTGGCCGCTGCGAGCCGCGGGCGACCGCGCCGAGATCGGCCGCCCCCGCGACGAGGCGTGGGCATCCCTGTTCGTACGGCTCGCACGCGGGACCGCGGTCGCGGCGGATTACGCACACCCTGTGGACGACCGCCCGCCGGCCGGGACTCTGGCCGGCTATCGCGACGGCGGCGCGGTGCGTCCCGTGCCGGACGGGTCGTGCGACATCACGGCGCACGTCGCCCTGGACGCGTGCGCCGCGGCGGGAGAGCGGGCGGGCGCGCGGGCGACGACGCTGACCACGCAGCGCGCGGCCCTACGGCGGCTGGGCGTCACCGGAGCCCGGCCGCCGCTCGCGCTCGCGCACACCGACCCGCTGGACTACCTGCGGGCGCTGCGACGTGCCTCCGAGGAAGCCGAGCTGATCGACCCGGCCGGGCTCGGAAGGTTCGGCTGGCTCAGCCAGTCACGCTGACCTTGAGCGACTCGAGGCCGCGGATGATGTAACCCGGCTTCCAGACGGGCTCCTCGACCAGCTCGATCGTCTTCGCCGTGTCAAGCAGCGCCGAGAAGGATTCCACCAGCTCGACCCGGGCCAGCGGCGCGCCCAGGCAGAAGTGGATGCCCGCGCCGAACGAGATGTGCGGGTTGTCCACCCGGCCGATGTCCAGCCGGTCGGGGTCGGCGAAGACCTCGGGGTCCCGGTTGGCCGAGCCGAAGAGCAGCCCGACCTCCACCCCGCGCGGGATGGTGACGCCGCCGATCTCGATGTCCTCGAGCACCCACCGCTCGAACATCTGCAGCGGGGTGTCCCAGCGCAGCAGCTCCTCGATCGCCGTGGGCATCAGGCTCCGGTCGTTCCGCAGCCGCTCCAGCTCCCCGGGGTTGCGGAACAGGGACCACCAGCCGTTGCCGGTGACGTTCACCGTGGCCTCGTGGCCGGCGTTGAGCAGCAGCACGCAGGTGCCGATCAGCTCGTCCTCGGTCAGCCGGTCGCCGTCGTCCACGACCTGGGCGAGCGCGGAGATCAGGTCGTCGCCCGGGCGCTCCTTGCGCGCCGTGGCCAGCTCGCGCAGGTAGTCGGCGAACTCCTTCGCCGCGCGTACGGCGGTGTGCTGGGCCTCCAGCGAGGGGTTGAGCTCGTACATGCCGCAGATGTCGGCGGACCAGGGCCGGAGCAGGTGCCGGTCGGCCTCGGGCACGCCCAGCATCTCGGCGATCACGGTCACCGGGAGCGGCTCGGCCACCTCGGCGAGCAGGTCGCCGCCGCCGCGCTCGACCAGCCCGTCCACCAGTTCCCTGGCGATCTTGCGGACCCGGGGGCGCAGCGCCTCGACCATCCGGGGCGTGAACGCCTTGGACACCAGCCGCCGCAGGCGGGTGTGGACGGGCGGCTCGACGTCGAGCATGCCGGCCCGGACCACCCGCCAGAAGGGGTCCTGGAACTCCGGTTCGGGTTCCCGGCCGAACGCCTCGTGCGAGGCCACGTGGAGATAGGAGCGGCCCAGCCGCCGGTCGCGCAGCAGCGCGTTGACGTCGGCGTGGCGGGCGATCAGCCACTGGCCGGTCGGCTCGAAGAAGCTGACCGGGTTGTTCTCCCGCAGGTCGGCGTAGACGCCGTGCGGGTGGGCCACGAACTCGGGATTCCAAGGATCAAACTTCACAAAGCAACCATACGGAGCATTTCCCCTGGTCGCATCACCTGGACCCCCGCCACAGACATCACATTTCGGGCAAGTGTCGCCTTGCGACGCCGGGGTGCGGGTGGGCTATAGTGCCGCACAGGTCATGAGTGCCAGCGCAAAGCCCCGGCTTGCTGGCCGGCAACCCTCGCGTCCGCGGCGGGGTGCCCCGGGTGAGGACCAGGTCCGGCGCGAGGCGCGCCGGGCAAGCGCGGGCTCCGCCATCGACGCCACGGCCGGGGTCCCTGACCCGAGGAGGCCGTCCTTGTCCGTCCTGTTGCTCCCCGCCGCCACCCCCGCCGCCCCGGCCCGGCCGATCCCCGCCGTCCTCGGCGCCGACCTCCAGGTGCCGGTCAAGGGCGGGCGGCTGGTGCCGTACGCGAATCTCGACTACGCGGCGAGCGCGCCGTGTCTTGAGCCGGTGAGCGCCGCCGTCGCCGCCGCGCTCCCGGCCTACTCCAGCGTGCACCGGGGCGCCGGATACGCCTCCCAGCTCACCACCGAGAGGTACGAGCGGGCGCGGCACACGGTGCGGGCCTTCGTCGGCGCCCGCACCGACGACGCGGCGATCTTCACACGCAACACGACCGACGCGATGAACCTGCTCGCCCGCTGCCTCCCCGAGGGGACCACGGTCGTCGTCTTCGACACCGAGCACCACGCCTCGCTGCTGCCCTGGCCCAACGTGGTACGGCTCGCGCCCCCGGCCTTCCCCGGCGAGGCGATCCGGGCCGTGGACGAGACGCTGGCCGAGATCGAAGGTCCGGCGCTGCTGGTCGTCACCGCCGCCTCCAACGTGACCGGCGAGCTGTGGCCGATCGCCGGGCTGGCGCACATCGCGCACCGGCACGGCGCCCGCATCGCCGTGGACGCCGCCCAGCTCGTCCCGCACCGGCGGCTCAACCTGGCCGCGCTCGACCTCGACTATGTGGCGTTCTCCGGGCACAAGCTCTACGCGCCCTTCGGCGCCGGGGCCCTGATCGGCCGGCCCGACTGGCTCGCTGCGGCGGAGCCGTACCTGCTGGGCGGGGGCGCGGTCACCTCCGTCGGCGCGGACGGCGAGGAGACGCTGTGGAGCGACGACCCCGAGGTGCGGCACGAGGCCGGCACCCCCAACGTGCTCGGCGCCGTCGCCCTCGCCGCCGCCTGCGACGCGCTGACCGCGACCGGCTGGACCAGCCTCGTACGCGAGGAGGAGCGGCTGGTCACCCGGCTGCGCGCCGGCATCGCGGGCATCGAGGGCGTGCGTGAGCTGTCCCTCTGGGGTCCGGACCACCCCAGGGTCGGCATCGTGTCGTTCACGGTGGACGGCCTGACCGCCCGCGAGGCGGCCGAGGCCCTGTCCGCCGACTACGGCATCGGCGTACGGGACGGCAAGTTCTGCGCCCACCCGTTCGTCCGCCACCTGCTCGGGACGTCCGACGGCGGCTGCGAGGACGGCACGGCCAGCGCCGTACGCGCGTCGATCGGGATCGGCACGACGGACGAGCATGTGGACCGGCTGATCGAGGCGCTGCGCGCCCTCGCCACACAGTGAACGGGCGTTTCCTCCTGAAACACACATTCTGAACCGCGTCCAGGCGTGGGAGCATGGGCCGTATGACAGGAGAGCCTCGGGCCGCGGGCGCGTTCCAGGAACGCGTGGTGGGCGTCGGGTCGGGCGCGGGAGCGGTCGCGCCCCGTGAGCTGGCCACCGAGGACATGGTCCTCAACATCGGACCGCAGCACCCCTCGACGCACGGCGTGCTGCGGCTGCGGCTCACCCTGGACGGCGAGCGCATCGTCGCCGCCGAGCCCATCATCGGCTACATGCACCGGGGCGCCGAGAAGCTGTTCGAGGTGCGTGATTACCGCCAGATCATCGTCCTGGCGAACCGGCACGACTGGCTGTCGGCGTTCGCCAACGAGCTGGGCGTCGTGATCGCGGTCGAGCGGATGCTCGGCATGGAGGTCCCGCGCCGCGCGATCTGGGCACGCACTCTGCTGGCCGAGCTCAACCGGGTGCTCAACCACCTGATGTTCCTCGGGTCCTATCCGCTGGAGCTCGGCGCGATCACCCCGGTCTTCTACGCGTTCAACGAGCGCGAGACGCTGCAGCACGTCATGGAGGAGATCTCCGGCGGCCGCATGCACTACATGTTCAACCGCGTCGGCGGCCTCAAGGAGGACCTGCCGCTCGGCTGGCTCGACCGCACCGCCCGCGCCGTCGCCGACGTGCGGCGCCGCCTTCCCGACATCGAGAACCTCATCTCCGGCAACGAGATCTTCCTCGCCCGGACCAAGGGCGTCGGCGTCCTCTCCCCCGAGACGATCATGCAGTACGGCGTCAGCGGGCCGATCGCCCGCGCCTCCGGCGTCGACTTCGACCTGCGTAGAGACGAGCCCTACCTCGCGTACGGCGAGCTGCCCGTCCAGGTGGTTACCAGGACGGCGGGCGACTGCCACGCCAGGTTCGAGGTGCTGCTCGACCAGGTCAAGGTCTCCCTCGATCTGGCGGACGCCTGCCTGGAGCGGCTGCGGGAGCTTCCGCCCGGCCCGATCAACCAGCGGCTGCCGAAGATCCTCAAGGCCCCCGAGGGCCACACGTACGCGTGGACCGAGAGCCCGCTCGGCATCAACGGCTACTACCTGGTGTCCCGGGGCGAGAAGACCCCGTGGCGGTTGAAGCTGCGCAGCGCGTCGTTCAACAACATCCAGGTGCTGCGCGAGATCCTTCCGGGCAACCTGGTGGCCGACATGATCGCGATCCTCGGCTCGATGTTCTTCGTCGTCGGAGACATCGACAAGTAACGGTCAGGTGTGGTCCTTCGGCTCGCCCGGCACCCGGCAGCAGTGTTCGAGGAAGAGCGCCGCGCAGATCAGCACGACGCACGAGGCGAACGAGCCGCCCGCGACGAACGCGTCCTGCCGCGGCTGGGGCAGGTCGAGCAGGTTCAGCACGTGGAACACGAAGCCCGCGAACACCCCGGCGAACGCCGCGCCCGTGTGCGCGGTCGCCTTCGCCAGGGCGGCCAGCCGGGCGACGGCGAGCGGCTCCGGCGGCTTGGTGCCCGGCCTGCGACGGATCCTGGCCCGGGTCAGCCAGCCGGTGTAGCCCTCCCCGAGCGCGAGCAGCAGCAACGTCGGGATCGCGCTCCAGGGCACCGTCGGGAGGACCGAATAGGTCTTCTGCAACAGGCCCCAGGTGATCAGCGCGAACACCGCCACCAGGCCGACCAGCACGCCGGGGTTGCTGGGCTTCACGCGGGCTCCTCGAACGACATCAGGCGGGGGGCTCCAGGGAGAGGTCCTCGCGCGGCCGTACCCCGGTCTGGTCGAGCTCGGCGAGCAGGTCCGCCACCGCGCCGCGCCCGGGGATCGTCGCGTCCGGGTCGGCCCGCGACCAGGGGACCAGCACGAACGCCCGCTCGTGCGCCCGGGGGTGCGGGAGCGTGAGCTCGGGGTCGTCCGACACGATGCCGTCCACCATGATCAGATCCACGTCCAGCGTGCGCGGCCCGTTGCGCACGAGGCGCACCCGGCCGAAGGCCTTCTCGACGCCCTGGGCGCGTTCGAGGAGCGTCCGCGCGTCCAGCATGGACTCGGCCACGACGACCGCGTTGAGGTAGGGCCCCTGGTCGGGCCCACCGACCGGGTCGGTCTCGTAGACGGGGGACACGGCGACGAAGGTCAGCCCCGGAGCGTCGAAGAGAGCGTCGAGCGCCCCCTGGAGGTTGTCCATCCGGCGGCCGAGATTGCTGCCGAGCGCGAGCACCACCCTCATGACCGCCCCCTCCTGATGGTCACCACCACGTCGTCGAACGGCAGCGGGATGGGCGCGGCCGGCTTGTGCACGCTCACCTCCGCCTCCTCGACCAGGTCGTAGGAGAGGCAGACGGCGGCCAGACGCTCGGCGAGGGTCTCGATGAGATCGACCGGCTCACCCTCGACCGTCTCGACCAGGCGTACGGCCAGCGCACCGTAGTCGACGGTCTTGGTCAGGTCGTCCCCGGCGGCGGCCGGCGCGGTGTCGAGGAACAATGTCGCGTCGACCACGAACTCCTGGCCCAGCTCGCGCTCGGCGGGCAGGACGCCGTGCCGGCCCCGCGCCCGCAACCCCACCAGACGGACGCTGTCCCTTGGGCGGCTCACTCTTCCTCCTCCTCGTCCTCGCTCTGCAGGACGGGGGAACCGTGGTAGAGCCACAGACGCCAGCCCTCGGGCGTGCGGACATAAGTGCTGGTCGCGACCACCCGGCCGGCGGCGAACCCGGCCTCGTCGGTGTCCGCTGCGGTCAGGATGTTCTCCGCGCAGGTGAGCACGGCCACGTCACCGAGCACAGAAGTGCACACGTCGGTCAGCACGAACTGGATGTACGGCGTGTTCGCCATGATCAGAGCCCACGAACGCAGCACCTCGGCCCGGCCGCTGAGCATGGGCCAGCCGGGGTGGACGCACATCGCGACCCGATCGCCCGCGTCCTCGACCCAGATCTCTGACATCCGGTCCAGGTCGCCGCTCTCGATCGCGTCATAGAACTGCTGGTTGAGCTCCTCAACGGCCTTCATCGGCTGCCTTCCAGGCGGCGGCCACGCGTACGGCGTCCGCGTTGGGCCCGACCTGGTGGACGCGGACGCACCAGGCGCCCTCGCGCGCGGCGAGCGCGGTGACCGCCAGTGTGGCGTCGTCGTTGCGGTCAAAGGGACGCGGTCTGCCCTCGGCGTCCGCGAGCAGCCGTCCGAGGAAGCGTTTGCGCGACGCGCCGATGAGCACCGGGTGCCCCAGCTCGTCCAGCCGGCGGATGCCGGCCAGCAGCGCCCAGTTGTGCTCGGAGTTCTTGGAGAAGCCGAGCCCGGGATCGACGACGATCTGCTCCTCGCGCACGCCCTCACCGAGCACCGAGTCGACCCGCTTGCGCAGCTCCTCGACCACCTCGGTGACAACGTCGCCGTACATGGCGCGGCTTTCCATGTCGTGGCTGTGGCCCCGCCAGTGCATCACGACGTACGGCACACCCGTCGCGGCGACGACCCGGGGCATCGCCGGATCGGCCAGGCCCCCGCTCACGTCGTTGACGAGGGCCGCGCCCGCCTCGACGGCCGCCTCGGCGACCTCGGCCCGCATGGTGTCGACGCTGACCGTCACGCCCTCCTGCCGGAGGGCGCGGATCACCGGCTCGACCCGGCGCAGCTCCTCCTCCAGAGAGACGCGGGCGGCGCCGGGGCGGGTGGACTCGCCGCCGACATCCACGATGTCCGCGCCCTGGGCGACCAGCTCCAGCCCGTGGGCGACGGCGGCGTCCAGGTCGAACCACTGCCCGCCGTCCGAGAAGGAGTCGGGGGTCACGTTGACCACGCCCATGACCAGGCAACGCCCGGGGGCGGGCATACCGGACACGTGGTGTGTGGTCATGCTTCCCTCCTCTTCCGTGACGGAGGTGAGAACGGAATCCGGATCAGTTGCGCCCGAGGATCAGCGACATCGCCTCGGCCCGCGTGCTCTCGCTGGTGCGGAAGTCGCCCCTGACCGCGGAGGTGATGGTCTTGGCCCCCGGCTTGCGGACTCCGCGCATGCTCATGCACATGTGCTCGGCCTCGATCACGACGATCACGCCGCGCGGTTCGAGCACCCGCATCAGCCCGTCGGCGATCTGCGACGTCATCCGCTCCTGGACCTGGGGGCGGCGGGCGTAGACGTCCACCAGCCGGGCCAGCTTGGACAGCCCGGTGATCTGCCCCTTGGCGTTCGGCGTGTATCCGACGTGAGCCACACCGTGGAAGGGCAGCAGATGGTGCTCGCAGGTCGACATGACCTCGATGTCCTTGACCAGCACCATCTCGTCATGGTCCGCGTCGAACATCGTGGTGAGCGCGTCCTCGGGCCGCTGCCCGAGGCCGGCGAACTGCTCGGTGTAGGCGCGGGCGACCCGGGCCGGGGTGTTGCGAAGACCGTCCCTGTCGGGATCCTCGCCAATGGCGAGGAGGATCTCCCGGACGGCCTTCTCGATCCGGCCCTGGTCCACCTGGTGGGGCTCCACCGTCACAGTCAGGCCTCGTCCTTCTGCGGCGCCTGCTCGTTCATCCAGGGTGCGGGGCTGCCGGCGGGCAGAGCCTGCCCGTTGCCGTTCGCCCGCTCCTTCGGCGTGATCACCGGCGGCCGGTCGGACGGGAGGCGCTTGCCGTATCCGGCGTAGGAGGGACGCTTCTCCTTGACCTGGATCGGCGCGAAGACCTGGAGCACCTGCTCGCGGGAGAGGGTCTCCTTCTCCATGAGTTCGAGCACGAGGTTGTCGAGCACGTCACGGTACTGGACGAGGATCTCCCACGCCTGGTCGTGCGCGGACTCGATGAGCCGGCGGACCTCTTCGTCGATCGTGGAGGCGATCTGCTCGGAGTAGTCGCGCTCGTGGCCCATCTCGCGGCCGAGGAAGACCTCGCCGTTGCCGCTGCCGAACTTACGGGCGCCGAGCTTCTCGCTCATGCCGTACTCGGTGACCATGCGGCGGGCGATGGAGGTGGCCTTCTCGATGTCGTTGGAGGCGCCCGTGGTGGGCTCGTGGAAGACGAGCTCCTCCGCGGTGCGGCCGCCCAGCAGCATGGCGAGCTGGTCCATCATCTCGGACCTGGTCGCCAGGAACTTGTCCTCCATCGGCAGCGTCATCGTGTAACCGAGGGCACGGCCGCGGGACAGGATCGTGATCTTGTGAACCGGGTCGGAGTTGGGCAGCGCGTGCGCGACCAGGGCGTGACCGCCCTCGTGGTACGCGATGATCTTCTTTTCCTCGTCGGACATCACGCGGGACTTGCGCTCGGGGCCCGCCATCACGCGGTCGATGGACTCCTCAAGGGTGTTCATCGAGATGAGCTTCTGGTCCTGACGGGCGGTCAGCAGCGCCGCCTCATTGATCACGTTGGCGAGGTCGGCTCCGGTGAAGCCCGGCGTCCGCCGCGCGATGACGTCGAGGTCGACGTCCTGGGCGAACGGCTTGCCGCGCCCGTGGACGCGGAGGATGCCCTTGCGGCCCTCCAGGTCGGGGCGGTCGATGACGACCTGACGGTCGAAGCGGCCGGGACGCAGCAGCGCCGGGTCGAGGATGTCGGGCCGGTTGGTCGCGGCGATGAGGATCACGCCGCCCTTCACGTCGAAGCCGTCCATCTCGACGAGGAGCTGGTTCAGCGTCTGCTCGCGCTCGTCGTGCCCGCCGCCGAGACCGGCGCCGCGGTGGCGGCCCACCGCGTCGATCTCGTCGATGAAGATGATCGCCGGGGCGTTCGCCTTCGCCTGCTCGAACAGGTCGCGCACACGGGAGGCGCCGACACCGACGAACATCTCGACGAAGTCGGAACCCGAGATCGAGTAGAACGGCACTCCCGCCTCGCCGGCCACGGCCCGGGCGAGCAGGGTCTTACCGGTGCCGGGCGGGCCGTACAGCAGGACGCCCTTGGGGATCTTGGCGCCGATCGCCTGGAACTTGGCCGGGGCCTGCAGGAACTCCTTGATCTCCTGGAGCTCCTCGATGGCCTCGTCGGCGCCCGCGACGTCGGCGAACGTCGTCTTGGGGGTGTCCTTGGTGATCAGCTTCGCCCGCGACTTACCGAAGTTCATCACCCGGGAGCCGCCGCCCTGCATCTGGTTCATGATGAACAGGAAGATCAGGACGATGATGATGATCGGCAGGAAGCTGACCAGCAGGCTGACCAGGAAGTTCTCCCTGGGGACCTCGACGGTCCAGCCCTTGGAGGGGTTGGCCTTCGCCAATGCCTCGGTCAGCTGGACGCCCTGGCCCTGCACCCAGGGGGCCTGGATGCGGTCGACGGACTTGCCGGCGACATCGATCGGCTTCAGCAGCGTCAGCTCGACGCGCTGGTCTTTGTCCACGACCGTGGCGTTCTTCACGTTGCCCTGCTGGATCTGCTGGACAACAGTAGAAGTATCAGCTGTGGCGTAATTGCCGTCACCGTTGAACATCGTGGTGACGAGCAGGAGAAGCACGACGATGCCCAGGATCCACAGTAGTGGCCCACGTGTAAATCGCTTGAGATCCATCCGTTGCGGAACCCCGGCGGGCCCGTCCCTTCCTGACCAAGGCCTGGCCCCGGGCGGAACCCGGGTCGCGGCATCCCTCGCCGCTCCTACTGACTACCCGCAGGTAACCGAATGGCACCCCGCAGATATCCGAAGGTACACCGGGCCGCCGCATGCGGTAACTGCAAGAGCGGCTCCGGCTTTACCTTTCCAACGTACGTCACGCAATCCGTGTTCCCTACCTGGGAGCGGATCGCCTCAGCACAAGAGGACTTCGCTCAGGGCTTACTCGCCGCCGTATACATGCGGGGCGAGGGTGCCGATGAACGGAAGATTGCGGTACCGCTCCGCGTAGTCGAGCCCGTAACCGATCACGAACTCGTTGGGAATGTCGAACCCGAGATACGTCACGTCGATCGGGACCTTGACCGCGTCCGGCTTGCGAAGCAGCGCGAAGATCTCCAGCGACGCGGGGTTGCGCGACTTCAAATTGTTCATCAGCCAGGAGAGCGTGAGCCCCGAGTCGATGATGTCCTCGACGACGAGCACGTGGCGGCCCTCGATGTCGGTGTCGAGGTCCTTCAGCACCCGCACCACGCCGGACGACTTCGTGCCCGCGCCGTACGAGGACACGGCCATCCAGTCCATCTGCACCGGAACGTGCAACGCCCTGGCGAGGTCGGCCATGACCATGACCGCACCCTTGAGGACGCCGACGATCAGCAGGTCCTTACCGTCGTAGTCGGCGTCGATCTGGCCGGAAAGCTCCTTGATCTTCGCTTGGAGCTCGTGTTCCGGAATGAGGACGCTCAAAAGGTCCTTGCCCATGTCGGCAGCATCCACCTGCGGATTCCTTACGCGAGGTTGTTCCCAGTAGCAAATATCAGGGTGCCATAGCGCCGGACCGCTCCCACCCCCCCGGGTAGATCGACCCGCTTCTGCCCCCGCCAGGCCGTGAGCAGCCGCTCCACCTCGTCGATGTGCACCGCGGCCAGCGCGGACGCGGGCGCGCCCGCCTCGACGGCGGCCCGCTGGATCACCCTCCGCCGGACCGCCCCCGGCGCCTTCTCCAGAACGGCCACCGCCAGCGGCGCCCCCGGCCCGGTCCGCGATTCCGCCAGCACGGCGTCGGCCCACTCGTCCAGGGCGTCGGCGTCGTCGCGGCACAGGCGGGCGGTGCGGGCGAGCGCCTCCGCGACGCCCGGCCCGAGCGCCGCCTCCAGGACGGGCATGACGTCGTGCCTGACCCTGACCCGGGTGAAGGCGGGATCGCTGTTGTGCGGGTCGTACCACGGTTCCAGGCCGAGCGCCGCGCACGCCTCCTCGGTCCTCGCCCGGCTCAGCCCGAGAAGCGGCCTGCGGTACAGCCCGGACACCGCGGCCATCCCGGAGAGCGACCGGGTGCCGCTGCCGCGCGCCAGCCGCAGCAGCACCGTCTCCGCCTGGTCGTTCAGCGTGTGCCCCAGCAGCACGGCCGTCGCCTCCAGCCGCCGGGCGGCTTCCGAGAGCGCCGCGTAGCGGGCCTCGCGGGCCGCCGCCTCCGGCCCGCCCTCGGTACCCACGGTGATCGGCAGGGCCAGCGCCGGGTCGAGGCCGAGCTCCGGCGCGAGCCGTACGAGATCGCGGGCGCGGGCCGCGGAGCCGTCCTGCAGGCCGTGGTCGACGGTCAGCAGCCCCGCGCGCAGGCCCATGCGGGGCGCGGAGAAGCCGAGGGCCGCCGCGAGGGCGAGCGAGTCCGCGCCGCCGCTGCACGCGGCCAGCACGAGCGCCCCGGCGGGCAGGTCCGCGAGCGCCAGCCGTACGGCACGGCGGACGTCGGCGACGGCGGGATGGGGGCCCATGAGGCCATTGTGTCCGCCGCGTGGCCGTACGGAGAAAACGCCGGGTGTTGTGGGGGTCAGGCGCCGGGACCGGCGGCCTCCGCGCCGGCCGAGGGGTCCCGGGGCGGCGCGTTCTCGGGCGAGGCGAGCGAGTGGGTGCCGAGGACCCGGCTCATCCACGCCTGGGGAGCGGTGATCTCCTCCTTGGTCGGCAGTGTCTCGGGTGACGTCCAGACCCGGTTGAAGCCGTCCATCCCCGCCGTCTCGACGACGGTGCGGACGAAGTGGGAGCCCTCGGCGTACTGCTTCATCTTGAGCTCGATGCCGAGCAGGCGCCGGATGAGCTGGTCGATGCGCGACCCGCCCTCTCGGCGGCGCTGGAACCTGGCCCTGATCTCGGCCACCGACGGGACGACAGACGGGCCCACGGCGTCCATGACGTAGTCGCCGTGCCCCTCGACCAGCGTCATCACCGCGGTGACCCGGTCGAGCACGGCCTTCTGCTCGGGGGTCTGGATCGCCTCGATGAGGTTGCCGTCGCCTCCCTTGATCGCGTCGGCGACCGCGTCCGAGGCGGCGCGCAGCCGTTCGAGGAGGGTCGTCAGGTCCATGTCGGAGGCGAGCAGGAAGTCGGTCATCTGGGTCCGGACGTACTCGCGGAGCCAGGGGACACCGGTGAACTGCACCCGGTGGGTCTCCTCATGGAGGCAGACCCAGAGACGGAAGTCACGGGCGTTGACCCCCATCTCGCGCTCGGTGTGCACGATGTTGGGCGCGACCAGGGTGAGCCGCCCCGTCGGCGCGCGGCCGTCCGGGTCCGGCGGGAGGAACAGCTCGTACTGCCCGAGCACCCGGGAAGCGAGGAACGCCAGGACGGCGCCCACCTCGACCCCGGTGATCCGGGAGCCGACCGCTCCGACGATCGCCGGCATGTTGGGCGACACCTTCTGGGTCAGGGGCTCGAAGACCACCTTGAACCCGTCCACGTTCGCCCGAATCCACCCCGGCCGGTCGACGATGGTCGCCGCCTCCGGCGGCGCCGAGTCGATGCGGGTGAAGTCCCGAACGTGCCCCTCGGCCTCGCGGGACAGCCGCCTCAGCTCGGCGACCGCCTGTCTGGCTTCTTCCCGGCTCACCTGTGGCCCCGGGCGCACGAGGCGCACGCCGGTCGCTACGGCCAGATCCCAGTCGATCACCTGCATACAACCACCGTACGTTCTCCCCCCACGCCATGCGCGCGAGGGGCGCGCCTCCTCGGCTCCGGCTCGCGGGGTGTCCACGTGCCTTGGCCGGGTCGGTCAACGTCCGCGACAGCGCTCTAGCTCTGGGCGACGATCGTGGCCAGGCGGTCGAGAGCGCCCACGGCCGCCCAGGGATCGGGCACGTCGTCGGCCATGAAGGCGAAGGCGAGAAGCCGCCCGTTCGCGGTGGAGGCGACCCCGGCGAGGGTGTTCACTCCGTTGAGCGTCCCGGTCTTGGCCCGGATCAGCCCGGCGCCGGCCTCGGATCCCGGCCGGTCGTAGCGGTTGTGCAGGGTGCCGGTGAAACGGGCGATGGGCAGCCCGCTGACCAGTGAGTGCAGGTTCGGGTTGCCCGGCTGCGCGGCGAAGGCGAGCACACGGGCGAGCGCGGTCGGCGTGATGCGGTTCCTGATCGACAGGCCGCTGTTGTCGGTGATCGTGATGTCCTTGTCGAGGCCGAACCTGGCGAGGACCCGGTGGACCGCCGCCGTCTGCCCGGCGAAGGTGTGCGGGAACCCCTCCTTGATCGCGACCTGGCGGCCGAGCGCCTCGGCGAGGTCGTTGTCGCTCATGGTGAGCATCCGCTCCACCAGGGCGTAGAGGGGCGCCGATTCGACCCGGGCGAGTTCCCCGGCCTGCGCCGGGGCCGTGACGGACTTGACGTCCTTGTCGACCTTGATGCCGTACTTGCCGAGAAGCGCCGCGAAGGCGTCCGCGGCGGCGCGCGACGGGTCGGGGACCCGGGCGTTCTCACCGGGCGCGACCCGGCCCTCGTCGATGGTGAGCGCGGTGACCGTCGAGGCGCTGCCCTCCGGCACGTACGTCGGCTTCCAGCCGGGCGGGGTCACCGGCCCGTCGAAGAGGGAGTCGTCGTACCCGAGGGTGACCGATGTGATCTTGGCGGCCTTGAGCGCCTTCGCCGTACGGGCGGCCAGGGTGGTGAGCGAGGCCGGCTCGGGATAGACGTCGCGGCCCTTCTTCGGCCCCGCGAGGGTGGGGTCGCCGCCGCCGACGAGGACGATGGAGTTCTGCTTGGCGCCTGTGACGACCTTGGTCGCGAAGGTCGTGTCGGGGTCGAGGGAGGAGAGCGCGGCCGCGGCCGTAACGATCTTGGTGGTGGACGCGGGCGTGAGGGCGACGTTGGAGCGACCGTCGAAGAGCGTGGCACCGCTCTCCACGTCGATGACGACGCCGCCCAGGCTGCGGCCGAGCGCGGGGTCACCCAGGGCATTGGTGAGCCGTGCGGTCAAAGTACCCTTAGCGGGAAGAGGCGCGTCCCCAACCGCGGCCAGCACCGCGCCCGCGGTGATGATGGGGGTGGGGGTCGGTTTCGGTGACGCGACCGGAACCGACGGTCCGCGGGTGGCCTTGGCGTACATATGGACGCCTACGGCGACGACGAACACCTGCAATAGGGCGAGGGTGGCCAACAACACCCATCGCTCTCGTCGCACCATGTCACCTCTTGTCGCGCCAAATGGGATATACGCCTACGAGACATTAACGCCCCCCGGGATGCCGGGAGAGCTTGAGTGGAGGAACCGTAGTGGAGTTCGACGTTGTCGTTGAGATTCCCAAGGGGCAACGGAACAAGTACGAGGTGGACCACGAGACCGGACGCATCCGGCTGGACCGCCTGCTTTTCACATCCACTCAGTACCCCGCCGACTACGGCTTCATCGAGAACACGCTCGGCGAGGACGGTGACCCGCTCGACGCGCTCGTCCTGCTCCAGGAGCCGACCTTCCCCGGCTGCCTGATCAAGTGTCGCGCGGTCGGCATGTTCCGCATGACCGACGAGAAGGGCGGCGACGACAAGGTCCTGTGCGTGCCCGCCACGGACCCGCGCATGGAGCACATCCGGGACATCCATCACGTCGCCGAGTTCGACCGGCTGGAGATCCAGCACTTCTTCGAGGTCTACAAGGACCTGGAGCCGGGCAAGTCAGTCGAGGGCGCCAACTGGGTGGGCCGGGTCGAGGCCGAGGCCGAGATCATCAACTCCGTGAAGCGCTTCCAGGAGCAGGGCCACGAGCACGCCTGATCAGCTCGGCCTGGTGGCTCCGACGAGGTCGGGACGCCAGATGGGCGCGATGCGCACCACGTCCCCCGTCTGGGGGGCGTGGACCATCAAGCCCCGCCCGATGTAGAGGCCGACGTGGTGGATCGACCCCGGATCCTGCGACAGGCGACCGAAGAAGACCAGGTCTCCCGGCTGGAGTTGGGCGATCGGCACGTGCTGCCCCGACTGCCACTGGGTGCCGGTCCAGTGGTCGAGATCGACCCCCGCGCGGGCCCACGCCCGCATGGTCAGCCCTGAGCAGTCGAAGCTCGACGGCCCCGCCGCCGCCCACACGTACGGCTTGCCGAGTTGCTGGAGCGCCCAGCTCGCCGCCACGCCGCCCGGACTGCTCCCCTCGGCGGCCGCCCACGACGGGGCCTTGAGCGCGGCCCGCGTGCTGACGGTCCGCAACCGGGCCTGTCTGCGCGCATCGCGGGCCTGCCGTAACCGGTCCACCCGGGAGCGGGCGGCGTCGAGGCGCTGGGAGATCTCTTCGGTCGTCTGTTTGATCTCCGCCATCTGGCGCTCCTGCTCGGCCACGGCCTTGGCCGCCGCTTCCTTGGCGAGCCTGGCCTCATCGGCATGCCGCTCCTGGTCGTCGTACGCCCGGGACGCCTGGGTGTGGACGATGCCGAGCACGGTCTGGGTGTCGGTCAGGTTCCGGACGCTCGCGGCCTGCTCGCTGCCGAGCTGGCTCAGCACCCCGGCCCGCCGCATGAATCCCTCGAACCCGTCGCCCCCCGTCATCATGGCGAGGCCCATATCGCCGACGCCCATGTTGTTCGCGTAGCGCTGCGCGGCCACCGCCGCGACCGGCTTCCTGGCCTCCTCGACCTCGGTGCGCGCCTGGTTCAGCCGCTGCGACACCTGGTTGTACGCCCCTTCGGCCGAGCGCAACATGACGAGCCGGCCGTTGTACGCCTCGACGAGTCGCTCGACCTCGGCGTTGAGCTCGGCCAGACGGGCCTTGGCTGCGGCGTAATCGGCCTGGGCTCGGCCGAGTTCCTTGGCGCGGGCGCTGACCTGCTCGCGCGCGTCGGAGATCTTTCCTGCCGGTTGTCCCGGATCGGCGCCCGCCGGAGTGGCCAAAGTGAGAATTAGCCCGCAAGTGAGCCCGGCGACGTGCCCGGATGCGATGCGGAGTGGCATGTTGACCCCTTCCGTTTCACCACTCCCAGACTCCCCGAGAATAACTCTGCGTACACACTAGGCTCACCGAATGTAATCAATGTGAACGGAAAATTCTCGACGGCATTCTCGGACAATTCCGGTTACGACCGGACGGCACGGAAAAAGGGCCGCTTTATCCTTTTGGTGGGATAACGACGGCGGACGGGATTATCCGATCAACGCCGATTCCGCAGGGGTCGGAACGGCGGACGAAGCGTTCCGGGAGCCATCGCCGGCGCGACCTCCCGGACGTTCCGAAGACCTTGCGGCCCCTTCCGCGACGACCGGCCGCACGGGCTCCTCCGGCAGGGCGGAGCGAGCGGAGCGAGCCGGCCGCGCCGCCGGGGTCGGCGTGCTCGACGCGCTCGGCGTCGCGGACGGGGTGGGGCTCGCGGTCGGGGTACGGCTGGGCGACGGCGACGGCGAGCGCTCGGGCGGGCAACTGCGCTGCGGACGGGGATGGCGCTGGTGTTCGCGACTGGGCACCGGGGGTTCCCCGGGATCGTCCGAAGTGGGCGACCCGCTCGGCGAGTCCGACGGATCCGGCAGCGGAGAGACGTCGTCGGACGGGCTCGCCGACGGCCGCGCCGACGGCGTTCCCGCATGTGACGGCCGGGGCGTCGGCGTGGCCGAGGCTCCCGAGGCGGAGGGCGACGGCGTGCTGCCCGCCCCGGCCCCCGCGTCCGGACTGGTCCGTACGGCGGACCCCTCGTCCTCGTCCTCGTCGCCACGCGCCCCTGCCGTATGGGCCTGGTCGCGGTCGAGGATCGGGGTCAGGATCATCGGCCGATCCCGGGGGGTGGCCTTCCACGGCACCTTCAGCCCGGGCGGGTCACCGGCGCCGGGGAACGTGTCGGACGCGATGCCGACGATCCGGTCCTCCGGACGGCCGGCGAACTGGTTGAACGACATCAGCACGAGCCCGACCGCCGCTACGGTCGCCAGGGCGCCCCCGAGCGCCCGCGGCCAGACCCGGCCTCCGCCGCCCGACGGGAATCCGGCGGAGGTGAGCCGCCCCACCCGGTTGGTGACATAGCGACGATAGGCGACCAGATCGGGATCGGCGAAGCAGCTCATCACCCGTACCCGCACGGTGTCCGGCAGGGTCGCCTCGGGCAGCAGGCCGAAGACCTTGGCCAGCGAGACGTGCCGCACGCGATGAGTGGCGCAGGTGTCGCATCGGGCGATGTGGCGGGAGATCCGCTCGCGGATCTCGGCGGTCAGCTCGCCGGCGAAGCCGGTCAGGATCTTCGCCCTGCGGGGGCAGTCGTAGGGCCCCTTCCGCACCAGGATCTCGACCGTGACCGCGTCGCTGAGACGCTCGGTCGCGGCCTCCTGGAGGCCGTCGGCGTAGCGCTGCCCGGTTCCGAGGACGGTCGCGAGGTCGGCGCCGGTCAGGCCGTGCCTGCTGGCGAGTTCGAGGACCTCCCGGTCCTCCGGGGCCAGGCAGCGGGTGGCGTGCCAGGCGACGACCCGCAACTCCGCGTCGGCGGGATCGGACAGCTGGGGCACGAGCACGGTCGAGAGGTCGGTGCCCGGCGGCTCGGCGCCCTGCGGGGTGCGGCGGCGCAGGCACTCGCCTCGCGCCAGAGTGTAGAGCCAGACGCGGAACCGCTCCGGGTCCGCCAGCGAGCCGACCAGTGCCTCCGCGGCGATCAGCGTGTCGCGCAGGGCGACCTGCGCGCTGTCCGGGCCGCCGAGCATGACGAGGCAGTATCGGTAAATCGCTTCTGCATATGTGTCGTACAGCGCGGCCAGGGCGCCCGGGTCCCGAGCCCGCAACGCCTCGACCAGCACGCGGTCATCCATGTGGCCGAGAGTAAATGATTAATAACTAGCAGTTCTACCGATTCCCCAGAACGAGCGCAAATGATATTGGCGCTCCCGCCTCATACAATGGGAATCGCGTTTTGTCCGCCCTGCGGCATCTCGTCACTGATTTCCCCGGTGGGAATTCCCGGATTCAGTGGCATGCGGCGACAATTATCGCTAGGCGGGCGAAAGGTGCAATCCGGCGCCGGAGCAGCCGTCGAGTAGAGCGTCCAGCCCGAACGCCTCGACCGGCCCGAGCGCCCCCGTCCCCTTCACGCCGTCGGCCAGCGCGGTGGTCGCCGCCCAGGCCAGGATGCGGGCGGTGAAGTCGTACGGGTCGCCCCCGTCGAGCTGCACCGAGGCCAGCAGCCGGCCGTCCTGGTTGTACGCCTCCGCCACCGTCTGGGATGAGATGCCGACATCGACGGCCCTGCCGCGGTTGCCGAGCCGGATCACCCGGTCGGCCATCGCCTCCGTCACCCGCTTGGCGCCGGGCAGCGCGGCCAGCACCGGCGTCGCCCTGGCCAGCACCCCCGCCGCGCGCGTCAGGCCGCCGAGCCAGCCGAGGTAGACGTTCACCTCGCGCAGCCCCGGGAACGCCCTCGGCAGCGCGAAGTGCTCCGACGCGCCCATCGAGATGCCGTGGCGGCGCCGCCCGCCCACCGCGAACTGGCGGGTGCGGCCGTGCTCGCGGACGATGCGGCCCTCGCGGAAGCCGTACATGGGCTCCAGGACGACGCCGAGAGCGGAGGCCCTGGTCCCGGCGCTGGCGCGCTTGGCCATGTTGCCCCGGACGAAATAGCCGACGTCGACCCGGACCGCCTCGGCTCCCGCCTTCCGCAGCGCGAGCGCGGCGGCGACGTTGCCGGGCACGTAGTCGTACCCGAACGCGGTGATCAGCGCGGCCTGCCGGGTCGCGGCGGCCGGGCCGTACCGCTGGAAGATGCGCTTGATGAACGTCGGCTCGCCGGCCGAGTCGAGGTAGACGGCCCCCGCCTCGGTGGCGGCGGCGACCGCGCCCTCGCCCCACCGGGTGAAGGGGCCGACCGTGGAGATCAGGACGTCACCGGCGTTGAGCAGCCGAGCCAGCGACTCGGACCGGCCGGCGTCGGCGACCGCCGTGGGGAGCGCCACCGGCAGCGACGCGGCGAACGCGTCCAGCCGGGTCTGGTCGCGCCCGACGAGGAGCGGTCGGGCGCCCAGCATCAACAGCGCCTGCGCCGTGAGCCTGCCGGTGAACCCGGTGGCCCCGAACAGCACGATCCGGGAGGTGGTCATGCCGTTACGGTAACTCGCCTCGGAATTCAAGATCCACAGTGGGTCGGCGCCGATCCTGGGCTCCGGGACGGTCACGACGCCCTTCATGGCCGCCGGTCGCCTATCGGCGGATACCCGCGGTCCTTGGCGAACGGCCTGGTTGTGGGCTTGGTCACATTGACGGGGACCGTCCCGCC
This sequence comes from Microtetraspora malaysiensis, assembly GCF_050947145.1. Classification (NCBI taxonomy): domain Bacteria; kingdom Bacillati; phylum Actinomycetota; class Actinomycetes; order Streptosporangiales; family Streptosporangiaceae; genus Microtetraspora; species Microtetraspora malaysiensis. The sequence continues at coordinate 322,693 of NZ_CP191998.1, read as the reverse complement.
CGCGACCAGTTCCTCGTACGGCTTCGCCGTCGCGCCCCAGGTCCTGACCGTGATGTCGGTGTCGGCGACCTTCCCCTTGACGCCGCTCGCGGTGATGACGAAACGCCGCTTGAGCTCGGCCCGGACGTCGTCGACGAAGGTCGTGCCGCCCCCGAGCAGCCGGCCGGCCTCGTCATGGAGCAGCGCGGTGACGACCAGGCTGTTCGCGACCTTGCGGAACGGGTCGCTGATGTAGCCGGTGACGAGGTAGGAGCCGGGCTCCAGCTGCTCCGTCGCCACATCGGACACTGGGAACCGGCGGAACGACGATGGAATCCGGGCCGCCGGATGCCACGACGCGGGACGGTAGTCGATCTTCACGCTCGCGGGCTTGACCTTCGCCACCGCCTGGCCCGTGAACGCCAGGGAACGGCCCGGCGGGACGGCGTCCAGCGGCTGCTCCATGCGGAGGACCTCTTTGCCGGAGCCGTCGCGGGCGCTGATCAGGGCGACCGCGTTCTCCCCGAAGTGCCATCGGTTGGCGTTGCCGAGCACACCCGCCCAGGTCACCAGGTATCCGGTGCTCGACTTGTCGATCGAGGACGCCTGCTCCTTCAGCGTGAGCGGGGCGAGCTGCTTCTTGTTCTCGCTCGTTTCACTGCACCCCGCCACCACGACCACGACGACGAGGGCCATTGCTGCTGCCATGCGGCTGCGCTGAGTCACTTAGCCGTCATAACCCGGTGAATGGGACGCCACCCAACGGACACGCGCGAGCCGTACGAACTCTTTAGGATCTTCGCCTATCTCGGGCGGACCACCCGGGTTTCATCCCAAACGGGCTCAGGGGCCTCATATACCCGCCCGTCCGATCCGAAGACCAGGAAGCGGTCGAAGTCCGCGGCGAACCACCGGTCGTGGGTCACGGCGAGCACGGTGCCGTCGAAGGCGTTCAGCCCGGCCTGCAACGCCTCGGCGCTGGCCAGGTCGAGGTTGTCCGTCGGCTCGTCGAGGAGCAGCAGCGTGGCGCCCGACAATTCGAGCAGGAGGATCTGCAGCCGCGCCTGCTGCCCGCCCGACAGCGTCTCGAACCGCTGCTCGGCGACGCCGCCCGCCAGCTCGTATCGGTCGAGCGCCTTCATCGCCTCGTTCTTGAGCTTGGCGTGCTCGCTCATGACGATCTCGCACGGCGTCCGCTTCAGCAGCTCGGGCCTGGAATGCGTCTGGGCGAAGTGCCCGGGGATGACGCGGGCGCCGAGCCTCCCCACACCCGTGTGCCGTACCGCATCCCCGGCGATCAGCCGGAGGAAGTGCGACTTGCCCGAGCCGTTCGAGCCGAGCACGGCGACGCGCTCGCCGTACCAAACCTCCAGGTCGAACGGCTTCATCAGGCCGGTGAGTTCGAGGTTCTCGCAGATGACCGCGCGTTTGCCGGTGCGGCCGCCGCGCAGGCGCATGCTGATGAGCTGGTCCCTGGGCGCGAGCTCGGGCGGCCCCGCCTCCTCGAACCTGCGCAGCCGCGTCTGCGCCGCATGGTAGGCGCTGGCCATGCCGTCGTTGTAGGTCGCCTTGTTCTTCAGCATGACCACCAGGCGCTTGAGCTTGGCGTGCTCCTCGTCCCAGCGGCGGCGCAGCTCGTCCAGGCGCTCGTTGCGCTCCTTGCGCGCCTCGGCGTACGTCGCGAACCCGCCGCCGTGCACCCAGATGTTGCCGGACTCGACGGTGACGATCCGGTCCGCCGCGTTGGCCAGCAACTGCCGGTCGTGAGAAACTAGCAGGACCGTCTTCGGGGTCTCCCGCAGCGCCTGCTCCAGCCAGAGCTTGCCCGGCACGTCGAGGTAGTTGTCGGGCTCGTCGAGCAGCAGGGTCTGGTCGGGGCCGCGGAGCAGCGCCTCCAGCACGAGCCGCTTCTGCTCGCCGCCGGACAGCGTGTTGACCTCGCGATATTTGCACCTGTCGTACGGCACGCCGAGGGCGGCCATGGTGCAGGTGTCCCACAGGACCTCGATGTCGTAGCCGCCGGCGTCCGTGTAGTCGGTGATCGCCTGGGCGTAGCGCATCTGCGCCTTCTCGTTATCCCGCTCCATCATCACGAGCTCGGCCGCGTCCAGGCGGGCCGCCGCCTCCCTGACCCGGACGGGCGCGACGCTGAGCAGCAGGTCGTGGACGGTGCGGCCATCGCGGATGCTGCCGATGAACTGCCGCATCACGCCCAGCCCGCCGGAGTGGGCCACAGTGCCCTCCACCGGTTGGAGATCGCCGGCGACGAGCCGCATCAGCGTCGTCTTACCCGCGCCGTTGGGCCCGACGAGCGCTGCCTTGACGCCCTCTCCGATGCGGAAGGACACATCGTCGAGCAACGGCCGCCCATCGGGCAGCACATAGGTCAGATGCCCGATCTCGACGTGTCCCACGGCGCTTCCCCTCCTCGCGTTCCGCGCAGGTTATCGCCCGATCTCGTCACCTGGCATCCCAATTTCTGGCCCCGCGCGAGCCCGGCCGAGGTCTTCGGGAGCCTCAACCCCCGGCCCCAACACCGCCGAGGAGATCGATGAGGAGCGCAACTCCCCTCCTCGGGCGGCGCGTACGGTGCTGACATGACAACCGTTGAACGGCTCGGCGCGGAACAGTACGTGTCGCTGGTGACGCTGCGGCGCGACGGGACGCCGGTCGCGACGCCGGTCTGGGTGATGCGCGACCGCGACGCCCTGGTCGTCTGGACCGTCGCCGACTCCGGCAAGGTGAAGCGCATCCGCCGCAATCCGCAGGTCACGGTGGCGCCGTGCGATGTACGGGGCCGGCTGCGCGGTGACGCGGTGCCGGCCAGGGCCGAGCTGCTGCCGCCCGAGCAGGCTGATCACGTCCGTGAGCTGCTGATGAAGAAGTACGGACTCCTCGGCAGGCTGACCATCTGGGGAAGCCGGCTGCGGCGGGGCCGCGCCGGCACCGTCGGGGTGCGCATCACCCTGTCACCCTGATCCCCGTCGTCGGGCGATCAGATGACGACGGTGATAAAAGTCTCGGTCACTACGAAACCGAGCCTCTCGTAGATCCGTTTCGCCGGGTTGGCGTGGGTAACGGCCAGCCCGAGCGTGGCCAGCCCGGACCGGGCGGCTCGGACCTGGACGGCTCGCAGGGCGAGTGTGCCGGTTCCGGGCGGCGCCTCGACCGGGTGGCGGAACAGGTGGGAGATCCAGGGCTCCCCTCGGAAGTCGTTGACCACGACTCCCGCCACGACCGTGTCACCGGCGTCCACGACAAGCAGGCTGCACGGCATGACCGGCCCGATCAGCCGCCCCTCCAGCAAGGGGGCAAGCTCTTCGCTGATCTTGTCATCCTCATCGGTGCGGCGGTCGGGGTGGCCGGGCGGGTAGGCCGCGAGGACCGCTGGAAGCACCTGCTCCGGGGCGCGGTCACAGGGCACGAACCGGAAACCCTCCGGCGCTTCGACCTCAGCCGGTTCCACCTTCTCCAGGTCACAGGACATGACGTGGGCGTGCCGCACCACACGCGCGCCCCGCGCGAGCAGTTCCTCCGCCAGCTCCGGCGCGGCCGAGACCGCCCAGCCGCGCATTTCGGACATGATGACGTCGGCGGCGCCCGGGCCGATCACCTCGACCTCGTCCGCCCAGGGGCGTCCGTCCCTGACGCCTTCGCGGTAGCTGATCGCGCCTGCCATGGTTTTGCGTTCTTCGTCCATTCCGCGATCGTCCAGCCTTCGGGGTACGGCGGGCAACAGAATTCCGGGCCACGCGCCGCTGTCATGCTTTGCGGCGGCGCAGGTGGCGGACCAGATGCCAGGCGACGACGGCGGCGACCGCGAGGCCGAGGGCGATCCAGGCGTAGTTCTGGTAGCGGCCGATCATGTTGTAGATGGCGCCGATCCTCTTGCCGGCGAAGTACGCGGCGCCCGCCCAGACGCCCACCCACAGAACGGCGCCGATGGCGTTGCACACGAGGAAGCGACGCCACGGCATGCCGGTGGTGCCCGCGACGAGGCCGTTGACCTGACGCAGCCCCTCGATGAACCGGGCGATCACCACGATCTTGGCTCCGTGGCGCAGGAAGAACTTTTCGGTCGCGTGGAAGCGCTCCGGGGTGATCAGGACGTAGCGACCCCAGCGGTGGATGAGCCTGCGGCCCCCGACCCGGCCGATGACGTAACCGATGTTGTCGCCGACGATGGCCGCCGCCAGGGCGACGAGAACAACGAAGAAGATGTTGAGATGCCCGGCGCCCGCGTAGACAGCGGCGGCCACGAGGATGGTCTCGCCCGGAGCGGGGACGCCGAAGTCCTCCAGGAGGATCAGCCCCGCGACCGCGGCGTAGCCGTACTGGTGCAGGAGCGGAGCCAGGTCGGCCAGCGGCCCCGGCAGCGGTGGGCGCATGGGAGAACTCTACGTCCGCGCAGATCAGAGGCGCCGCAGCGCGGAGACCGCCGTCGCCGCGTGGGCTGCTGGCACACTGTCGCCATGCGGAAGATCTCACTCGACGCGCTGGCCCGCGACCACCTGGAGAGAGCGGCCACCCGGTCGGCGGGACGCAGCGCGGAGACGGTCTACGGCGGGCCCGAACACGTCCTGCGCCAGACCCTGCTCACCCTCGCCGCCGGCGCCTCCCTCGCGGAGCACGAGAACCCCGGCGAAGCGACGCTGCTCGTCCTGCGCGGGCGGCTGGTGTTGCGCAGCGGCGACGAATCCTGGGAGGGGTGCGCCGACGACCTCCTGGTCATCCCGCAGGCACGGCACAGCGTCGAGGCGCTGGAGGACACCGCGTTCCTCCTCACCGTCGTGCAGCGCTCCTGACCGCGTTCGCCGTAGGGCCGAGCGGACCGAGCGGGCCGAGCACTTCGCGGCGCCGACGGCGCATCGCAGGTTGGTCAGGGCTCGGCGTGGTGGGTCTCGGCCCAGGCACGTGAGCGTTCTTGCAGGTCGACCGGTTTGCGTCTTCATGCGCCCTTGGGTGACGATGCCGGCCACGGCCCTGAAGCCGCCGAGGTTCGAACGTGGCGGCCCCGGCGGGATCGCCTCGCAGGGGCATGGGCGCATCGGGCCGGCCGATTTCACAGAGCGCGCCCCGCCCCTTGTGACCACGGCCGGCCGATGCGGCGATCAGGTCGAGCTGTCAGGCTGGGAGCCGGGGCTCCAGCACTCCGGTTCCTAACCGGCCCAGCATGTTGCGGCTTGCGCACGGGGACCGCTCGCGCCTAAGTCGTGTCAGACACTCCCTAGCGGCGGTAGTAGTCCGCCGCCGTGTAGCCCATATTTGCCCTGATGCTGACGTTTCGGCAGTTCTTCTGCGTGAAGAGTGACCCACCCTGGTTGGCGCCGCGGAATTTGACGATCCAACCAGGCGAGTCCCAGGTCACCGACTCGACGATGGCGATGTGCCCAAAGCGCGGATAGTAGGTGTCCTTCCACACGGCTACATCACCCTTCCTGGGCGCTATGCCGTGCCCGACATACTTGAACCCGTTCTGCTTCAGGACACCCCCCATGTCGGTGGCGTTCCTCATCTGTCCGGTCAGCCCGTAGTACCGCTGCACGAACGCGACGCACTGGCAATCTACGACAGCCGCCGCACTGACATCCGACTCGTCGATGATGTCGGTGCCGACCCCGGCAGCCGGTCCGCTGTCGTCGCCCTCAACCGAGGCGATGGCTTGGGCGCTGTGAGCGCCGGTCCCAGCAGACGCCGGTTGGCCAAACTGCGCGAACACCAGTCCGAACGCGATCGTCAGCGCCGCGGTACGTGGCAGAAGACCGGGAAGGGTTCTCGATGATGAACCGCCGCTACCCGTCAGTGCCATAAGAGCATCTCTCCCCATGAGACTTGAATGATCATGACGGCGAAACGGTATCAGCGATACAGGAAATTTCGCCCAGAAAGCACCCTTTTGGGTTCCTGACGGTCTCTGGACAGTCAGCGACATAATCCGACAGAGGGTCCGGAGAAGGTAAATAAGTGATGAAATGCCGCAGCCAGGTGGACCGCTTGGAGTTTGGCCATCGGCGCGGCGAATTCGTCGGAGAAGGCACCGCTCGCCCGGCCGTCCGTCGAGGTGACGCGTTCACCGGATCTTCGCGAGATCGATGATCACGTACTCGTTCCGCAGTGGGTAGGCCACCAGGCGTCCGCCTCCAAGACCGGGTTCGACCGCGACCGATCCGCCCTTCGCCTGCGGGCGCAGGCCCAGGTCTCCCGACTTTCCGGTGACCACGTCGTACAGGACCTGACCGCCCGGCGGATTCGGCAGACGGACGGTCAGGAAGCGATCCAGAGCGAGTCCGAACAGCGAGGACTTGGGCAGCAGGGGGCGTTCCTGTGAACCGTCGCGCAGCCGGTAGAAGGCCGGGGGATCGGCTTTGGTGCCGGTGCACGTCGTCACGCCACACCGTACGTACTGCTCCCCCGGATGGACGACCGCCCTGCTCGTCTCCCCGGTCTCGACGTTGAGCAGTTCCTGGAAGCTCGTCTCGCCCTCCGGCGTGTACTCTCCCGGGGCGCCGACCCAGGGCCAGCGCAGGATGTGGTGACCTGCCGCACCCGCGACCGGCTTGACGGCCCCACCGTCGAGAGGAACAGTGAAGACGCCGCCTTCGAGAAGGCTGAAGGCCAGCCTGTCGCCGACCACGGCGAGTTGGTCACCGCGCCCCTTGACCGCCCGCTCCGTGGCGATGGCTGTCGCCTTTCCTCCGGCGACGGGGGCCGACCAGAACGAGGTGACCGGCTCGCCGCGGACCACGTCGATCGTCTGCCAGACGATCCGCCCGCCGCCCACCGCGTAGCCGGACGCGTACACCTCCTTCGGCGTACGGATGTTCGCGATCTTGCGGACGCGACCGCTGTCCAGGTCGTAGGCGTAGATGGCGTTGGCCTTCTCGAAGCTCTCCCAGGTCTCCAGCAGCAGTGTGTGGTCGTCGATGAAGCCCCGGGGTTGGAACTTGCGCCCGCCGGGCAGCTTGGCCGGGATCTTCCAGACCGCCTGCGGCCAGACCTCCTCGACGAAGGCGGGGATCCTCATCTCCGTCGCTGTGGGTGACGGCGTCACGCTCGGATTCACCGCCGTGGGGTCGTGTCCGGCACCACGTACCGCCACCGCCGCCCCGCCCGCGATCACCACCACCGCGGCGGCCGCGACCAGAGCCTGCACGCGCATCCGCCGTACCCGGGATCTGTGCGCGATGTGCGTGGACAGGTTGCCCGGCGCATGCGGTGCCAGTTCGGAGGCGTGGCCGAGGGTACTGCGGAGCATCTCCTCCAGATGATCGTTCATGAGGCGCTCCCTTTGGTAGCGGCGGGGTGTGGCACGGAGGAGCGGAGTTTGCTCAGGCCGAGCGACGCGTGGCTGCGCACCGTCCCTCGGGAGACGCCGAGTACGGTCGCGATCTCCGCGTCGGTCAGTTGCTCGTAGTACCGCAGGACGAGTACGGCCCGCTGCTTGCGGGGCAGGCCTTTCATCGCCTGCCAGAGGTCCTGTTCCGTTTCCGAGGGCAGCGTGTCCAGACTCACCTGGTCGGGCAGTTCCCAAAAGAGCCGCTCACGACGGCGCCGCCGCCACACGCTGACGTGCAACCGGACCATGATCATTCTGGTGTAGCTCTCGGGGTTGTCCTTGCGGTACACCCGCGACCACGCACGATGCAGCCGTAAGAGTGCCTCCTGGGTGAGATCGGCCGCATCGTGGGGATCGCCGCTGAGCACGTAGCCGTAACGCAACAGTGCATCGGCCCGTGCGGCGACGAAGTCCGCGAAGCGGGAGTCGTCGTCCAATTGCCTTCGCCTTTCCTCGGTTTCCACCACTCAGACGAAGTCGGCGCCCCAAGTGTTGAATCGCCGGTGCACAAGCGTGACGCCATTGGCCGGGAGTCTTCCCGTCCTCGCCGGCCTCGGGCCACGGCCGGCAGCGAGGGCAAAGCTCGACCGAAACTGCCACCGAGTCGTTGGACGCGTTCCAGGAGAACGCGATTCCAGGGCGCTGTCCGGGGCCGCGGTCGCCACCGGGATACCGGCTATCGTGAGGCCATGAGGGAACCCCTGCCCGCCGACATGTTCGACGAGCTGTGTCCGTCCTCGCTCAATCCGATCCGCTTCGGTGACAAGTGGGCGCCGCTCATCATCCGCTGCCTCGAGCACGGGCCGCGCCGGTTCTCCGAGCTACGCGTGCCGCTGAGGCGCGTCACTCCCAAGGTCCTCACCCAGTCGCTGCGGTCCCTCGAACGGGACGGCCTGGTCAAGCGCACCGTCTACGCCGAGGCCACCCCGCATGTCGAGTACGAACTGACCCCGCTCGGCCGCAGCATGCTCAAGCCGATGGCGGTCGCCTGCGCCTGGGCGGCGGAACACTGGGACGAACTGCTCGACGCCCGCGAGTCGTACGACAACGACACCCAGCTCGACCGCGTCGGCTGACGCGGTGGGGAACGGCCCCACACGTATCCGCTGCCCTGATCACCTCGTTCGCCATTCGCTTTCGATCACGACTGCTGGTCTGCCGGGCTCGCCGCATGGCGATTACGCAGCAGCTCGTCCGGGTTCCTGAGCCCCGCCTCGTACTCGCCTTCCAGCGCGCAAGCGATTAACGGCAGCCGCGCGCCGTGGGTCCAGGAAGGGCCAGGTTCCTGGCCTCTTCCGCGATCTCGACCCCATCAGGCCTCTTGCCCGGCCTCGCACCCATGCCCGCATACGAGCCCGGCCCCCGGATTCCGGCCGATCGTGATTCGTACGGAAATCATGGGAACCGCGGGTCCTCTCAACGGTAATTACCGCTGTCACAGCAAACACCCGAGAGGCAAGAGATGCGAGACGTGAGCCGGACGGCCGCACCACCTCGGCTCGGGGCCGTGGAAACGGCCGACGACGCCATGGTGATCGAACGATCCCGGCACGAGCCTGAGCGATTCGCCACGCTGTTCACCCGCCACGCGCCGGCGCTGAAGCGCTTCGTCATCCGGCGGCTGGGCCAGGACTTAGCCGAAGACATCGTCGCCGAGACCTTCGCACGCGCCTTCCAGCATCGGGAAACGTACGACCTGAGCCGCGACGACGCACGGCCATGGCTGTACGGCATCGCCACCAATCTCATCGGACGGCACCGCCGTCAGGAGATCGGTTTGTATCGGGCATTGAGCCGCACGGGAGTGGACCCGGTGATCGAGCCGTTCACGGATCAGATCGATCGGAGGGTGGCTGCGAACGGAGCGCGGCGCCGTCTCGCCACGGCGCTGGCGGGGCTCCCCAGGGGGCACCGGGACACGCTGCTGCTGGTGACGTGGGCGGAGCTCACGTCACCAGCAGGCCGCACAGGCCCTCGGCGTTCCGGTGGGGACGGTGCGTTCGCGGGTTAACCGGGCTCGAAGCAAACTGCGCCGGGCTCTGGGTGACATCGATCCAACCGCCTTGAACGAAGGAATGCGATGAACGAGATCCAGCTCCTCAACATGCTGCGGGACGAGGTGCCGGACCAGCCCGACCTGCGGGCCGAAGAGCACCGGCTGCTCGCCGAGATCCGGGCCGACTCTTCCACGCCCCGCCGGCCGGTACGGCTCATGCCGCGCCTGCGCTGGGGGCTCGCCCTGGCCGGAGCCGGTGCTCTCGCCGCCGCCGCCGTGACCGTGACCCAACTCGGAGGAGCCGATGGGCCGGGCAACGGGCCACCCGCGGTTCGGCCGCCCAGCGCCGCGGCGGTGCTGGAGAAGGCCGCGCTCGTCGCCGCGAAGAGCGCAGCCATCGAGATCCGCCCGGACCAGTGGTACTACGTGAAGGAGTCCCAGGATCTGGAGATCCTGCCGACGTTCGAGCTCTGGATCCGGATGGACGGAAGCCGGGAGGCCATCCGTGAAGCAGACGGCAAGCTGAAGATCAGCGATGGCGAGAAGGGCTCGACGAACCCCGCCAAGACCCAACGGGAGGTGGAGAGCTTCCCCGACGATCCGGACGCGCTGCTGGAGCACTTCCGCAACCTCCCGTACGAGCGGGCGGCGCTGTCGATCTGCGCGCCCGACTGCCCCGCCGAGAGCGAGAAGGACACCAAGGCCTTTGAGGCGATCGGGTGGTACCTGAAGTACGGGCCGATGATCTCTCCGGAAAAGGCCGCGGCGATGTACCGGGCCCTGGCGAAGATCCCGCAGGTCACGATCGAGGAGAACGCCACAGACGGGGACGGACGCGCGGGCGTCGGCGTCGTCCTCGATCTGGGAACGGCCGGCAAGGGCTACTACATCCTCGATCCCGGCGACTACCACTACATCGGCGTAAAAGTGGTGAACGACGCCGGGACCTTCGCCATGTCCGTACTGGCTTCCGGCATCGTCGACAAGCCCGGCCAGGTGCCCTGAACACGAATGATCGACGTGGAAGCGGCGCGGGACGTGGATATCAGGAAGGTCGACCAGCGGCCGCCCTATCATCCGCGCCGCCTCTACGGCCCCCTGCCCGCCAGCACTTAAGCCTTTGTCAGCAGGCTCTTAAGAGAACCAGCTTGCGCCGAGTTCCTGGATGGCCTTACTGCCCTTGGGCACCAGCAGTGCCTCGCTCAGCACATTGTTGACGCTCTTGGAGTCGTTGAGCAGGGCGAACAGGAAGAACGAGCCGCCACTCGCCGTACGGAAGCCGAAGACGGAACCGTAGCCGGCGAACCCGACATACAACCCCTTGTTGACCTCGGGGAACGCCTTGCGACTGTAATTGTTCTTGGCCAGGCGGTAGCCGGAGTCGCCCTCCTTCTTCCTCTCTCCGTTCCAGAAGTTCTGGTACTCCTCGGCCACGGCGCGCGCCACGGCGTTGTCCATGTCAGTGACGTAGCCGTCGGCGTCGAGCAGCGGCTTGGGCATCTGCTGGCCCCAGTGAATCGGGGTCGCGACGGCCAGCCTGAAGGACTGCCCAGGGGAGCGGAAGAACGCGAGCACGTGCGGGCGGTCATGGCCCTTGGTGTCCTTGTAGGTCGCCTGCGCGATGAACCAGTCACCGGCCGATGGCTGCTGCTCCGGCCTGGGCAGGTAGACCGTCGGGGCGCCGGTCAGGTTGATCGGCTTGTGCTCCGGCTTCCATCCGTAGTCCTCACGGCTACGTTCGAGCACGCCCTCGTGCATTGCCCCCTCGATGAACAGCGCGTCAATCCGGGCGTTCGATCGCCACCACTTGCGCTTCTTGAGCACCGCGTTGTACTTGCCCACCCACCGCCGCATGGCCTGCCTGGCTTGGGGGATGGTCAGGGCCGTCTTGGTCGCCGAGGGAGTGGGGGCGGCGCTCCCGGAGGGCGTGGCGCCCGACGACGGAGGCAGCGAGGTGGCATGTGAGGTGACCGGGGTCGGCGTGGGCGCGTCGACGGGCCAAACGAACACGCCAGTGGCCGCACCGCAGCCGGACAGGCTCAGAACAAGAGCCACGATCAGCAGTATCGCGCGCACCGACAACGCCCCCAAAGACAGCACAAAGGCATGACAAAGAGAACGTATCGGATTGAATCTGCCGAAAACTCCGTCCATGCAGTTCAAGCGCCATGCGAGTACCCGTCGACCCCCGGCACGACGGGGAGGAGCGGAAGGAGATCCTCAAGAACGCGGGAGTGCGTGACGCCCGCGTTCACGACGGCCGCCACACGGCGGGAACACTCCTGATCGACAATGGTCGGGAACCCGCGCGAGGCAGTCTGGCCAGGTCAGCCGGTCCCCAACGGGTTCTGCTGGCCAGGCCCGGATGTCGAGGCGATACCGCGGAGCTCATCGACTTGGTTCTGCAGGTCAACGACAAGCCGGTACAGGGTCTGGATGGCGACGAGAGCTACCCCGTTGGCGTCGACGGCTGGGATGCGGGTATCCGGCTGTCCGAAGTCGAAGGCGGCCTTCCAGTCCTGGGCCATCGGCCCCAGATGGCGTACCCCGTCCGGCTCCCACTCGTACCGCCACGTACTGACGGGCAGCTCGGCAACCTTGGCGAGGATCTCGTAGCCGTTAACAGCGCCGGGATATGGCTCCGGTGGAGCATCGTCTCGATGGTCTTGGAGCGGCTGCGTAGCCGTCTGGTTGTGTCGGTTACGCAGCCGCATGAACGCCGACAGCTTCAAGATCAACGATCCCACTGCACGGGGACGATGTCGCGCTTGATGTTCCGGTCGCTGAAAAGAAGGGAGCCGAGGGGCACGAAGTGGACCTCCGCGCCGACACCGACGTCGGCGCTGGCAGCGGCGGCGGTGGCCACGACAGTACCGGCGGTGACGGCGGCGGACGTGGCGAGGAAACGAATGATCCTGCGCATGGAACCCTCCCGAGGGACAGAGATCAACAGACTTGGCTACGCAGAGTACGTGACCGACTTCAGATCGCGCATGGCTTTCCGTCTGTCGAGCGAAACAGAGCCGTTCAGGATCACTCGCCGACCAAGCCGGGTAGCGGCGGCAGCCGACCCGGGTGTCGCGGCCACGAGCAAACCGCTCCTCGCGCTCGCGGCCGGCCGGTTCCATGACCGCACATCAGGTCGCGCCGTGCTGGTTGCGTGAAACCGCAACTCGAACTGCACCAGGAAACGATCACAGGGCGTCTCCCGAATGGGAAACGCCCTGATCATTAATGGAGCCGCCTTGGGGAATCGAACCCCAGACCTACGCATTACGAGTGCGTCGCTCTGGCCGACTGAGCTAAGGCGGCGTGCCGTACGGCAGCGTAGAGAAGTCTACAGGCTCATGAGCCCTTCTCGCGCCCCCTCGGCGACGTCACGTGACCTTCGGGCACATCGTGCCCTGCTTGGGTGGCTTGAGGGAGATTAGGTAATCGTCGACCGCTTTGTCGACGCACGTCGAGCCCATCCCGTACGCGGTATGCCCGTCGCCGTCGTAGCCGAGCAGGACACCCGAGCTGAGCTGGGACGCGAGCCCCTCCGCCCACTCGTACGGCGTGGCCGGGTCACGCGAGGTGCCGACGACGACGATCGGCGGGGCGCCGGCGGCGGTGAGCTTCTTGTCGGCGCCCTTGGGCGCCACCGGCCAGTACGCGCACGGCAACGACCCCCACATCACGAAATTTCCGAAATGGGGGGCGATCTTCACCGCTTCGGCGGCTCCCTCGGCGTACGCGGACGGCTCCTTGGGATAGGGGTGATCCACGCAGTTGATCGCCATGTTCGCCTCGGTCTGGTTGGAGTACGAGCCATCCGGCTTGCGGTCCAACATCAGGTCGGCCATGCGCAGCAGGTCGGTGCCGTCACCGTTGAAGGCGTGCCCCAGCGCCTGGCGCAGCACTGGCCATGCCTGCCGCTCGTACAGCGGCGTGACGATGCCCAGGACAACCCACGACTCGTTGATCTCCCGGCCGTCGCCGAGGGTGTTCTTCAGGGGATGCGCGTCGGCCTTCTTCAACAGGTCGGTGAGCTCGTCCATGGCCCCCTCGACCGTACGGCTGGAGAAGGGGCAGGCGCCGTCCTCGAAGCAGTCCTGCAGGAACGCCTTCAGCGCCACCTCGAAGCCGACGGCCTGGGTCTCGTTGGACTTCAGCGCCGGGACGGACGGATCGACCGCACCGTCGAGAACCAGGGCGCGGACCTTCTTCGGGAACAGGTCGGCGTAGACAGCGCCCAGATAGGTGCCGTACGACTTCCCGAGATAGGTCAGCCCGGAGTCGCCGAGGGCGGCGCGCAGCACGTCCATGTCCCTGGCCGCGTCGGCCGTGCCGACGTGGGGCAGCAGCTGGGCCGCCTTCGCGCCGCAGGCGTCGGCGAACGCCTTCGACCCCTTTTCCATCGCGGCGACCTCGGCCGGCGTGTCCGGGCTGGCGTCCAGGCCTGCGTAGGCGTCGAGCTCGCTTCCGGACATGCAGCGGATGGGGCTGGACTCGCCCACGCCCCTCGGGTCGAAGCCGACGACGTCGAACTGCGACCGGACCTTCGCGCTCAGCACCGAACGCGCCGCCCGGCCGTACTGGATGCCGGAGCCGCCGGGTCCGCCGGGGTTGATGAGCAGCGAGCCGACGCGCTTCCCGGTGGCGGGCAGCCGGATCAGGCTGATGCCGATCTTCTCGCCGGACGGCGCGGAGTAGTCGAGCGGCACCTCGGCGCGCGAGCACTGGAAGCCGTCACCGCAGTCTTTCCAGTCGAGGTGCTGGCTGTAGAACGGCTGAAGCGCGGGTGTCGGGGCCTCCGCGCGGGGCTTCGCCTCCTCCTGCGTGTGCGTGCAGCCCGTGACGGCCAGCGCGAGCGCGAGGAACGCCGCCGCGGCTCCGCGGGCAGGGGTCGGGGGGACACGCCGTGATCGGAAGATCTTCACGCTTGCGGCTCATACCTCTCGTCGTGGGCCTTGCGCGGGCCGCAGACCGAGGCGCGCGAGCACTGGCAGCGCCGCCCCCCGTCGTCGAGCCGCACGGTGACGTAGTCTCCCGGCACGTTCCTGCCGACGACCTGGCCCGGCCCTTCGTCCGTCTCCACCCGGGCTCCCGCCCTCGGGAAGGTCCGCTGCGCCTCGACGTACAGCGGGTGCTCGAACTTGAGGCAGCACATCAGCCGACCGCACGCTCCGGCGATGCGCAGCGGGTTGACCGGCAGGTCCTGGTCCTTGGCCATCCGGACCGAGACGGGCTCGAAGTCCTTCAGGAAGGTCGCGCAGCACAGGTCCCGCCCACACGGGCCGATTCCGCCCTGGAGGCGGGCCTCGTCGCGCGGCCCTATCTGCCGCAGCTCCACCCGCGCCCGCAGGTTGCGGGCGAGGTCCCGCACCAGTGCCCGGAAGTCGACCCGGTGCGGGGCCGAGAAGTAGACAGTGAAGACGTTGTCGGCGTCCACATAGTCGACCCCGACGACCTTCATGGGCAGCTCGTGCCGCTTGATCAGGCGCTTGCACACGCTGCGGGCCTCGGCCCTGCGGCGCCGGTTGGTCTCGTCCCTGGCCAGGTGTTCCTCGGTCGCGATGCCCGCGCAGACCGGCAGGCCGTCGACGTCCTCGCTCACGTACTGCGGCGCCCAGATGCACTCGGCCACCTCGGGCCCGGAATCAGTCGGTACGAGCACCTTGTCGCCGACTTTGGGGGAATGCCCTCCGGGATCGAGGTAATAAAGCCGCCCGTACCGGGTGAAGCTCACCGCCATCATCATGCCCAAGCGCCCGGCCTCCTCGATCTTGTACGGCTGCCGCCCGCCCTTACCCTACGCGGCATCGGCACCATGCCGTCAGGGCCGGCCATATATCGGGTATCGACGCCAGGTGAACGCCGAACCGCCGCTGCTGCTGCTCGCCCTCGACTTGGCGGGCACCTTCGCGTTCGGACTCAACGGCGCGTTGACCGCGGTGCGCGCCGCCCGGCTCGACATCGTCGGCGTGGTCACCCTCGGTATGGTGACCGCGCTGGGCGGCGGGATCATCCGCGACATCCTGATCGACTCCCTGCCGCCCGCCACGTTCGGCGACTGGCGCTATCTGGCGGTCGCGGCCGCGAGCGGTCTGGTCGCGTACGCGCTCGGCCGGCGGCTGGACCGGCTGGCCGGCCCGATCATCGTGTTCGACGCCCTCGGGTTGAGCCTGTTCGCGGTGACCGGGGCGAGCAAGGCGCTGGACTACCGCCTCGGCATCGGGCAGGCGGTCATCCTGGGCGCGATCACAGCCGTGGGCGGCGGCACGCTCCGCGACGTGCTGATCCGGCGGATCCCCACAGTGCTGTACAGCGAGCTGTACGCCATCCCCGCCCTGATCGCGGCCGCGATCACCGCGGTCACCGTCCGCACCGGCGTCTACGGGCTCCCCGCCGCCATCGGGGCCGCCGCCGTCTGCTTCGTCGTCCGGCTGGTGGGCGTCCGCTTCGGGCTCAACGCTCCGGGCCCGCCGGGCGCCCGGGGCGACGTCCCCGGTTCCGGGGACCGGCGGTGAGTCAGCGGCCGAGCCACGCGAGAGCGGCGACGACCAGGGCCTGGGAACCGGTGTCCAAGGTGGGCTGCGGGACCGGGGCGAACGCGGCGGAATGGTTCACCGGGATGTCCTGCGCCACCCGGCCGGCGGCCGCGGCCCTGCGGTAGATCTCGGGATCGATGCCGCCGATGCCCCAGTAGGTGTACGGGACTCCCAGGGCGTTCGGGATGTCGCTGAAATCCTCGCTGGCGGTCTGCCGGCCCATCGGCCCGGCCCGGTCACCGAAGAACTCACCGAACGCGGCGGCCACCCGGCTGGTGGTCTCAGGATCGTTGTCGGTTAGCGGGAAGCGGTCGAACAGCTCGATTTCCGGAGCCGTCGGACACCGCGACGCCTGGCACTCGGCGAAGACGATACGGCGCACCGCATCCAGGATCGCGCTTCTGGTCCGCTCGTCGTAGGTGCGGATGTTGAACTCCAGCACGGCGTGATCGGGGATGACGTTGCTCTTCGTGCCGGCCTGGACGCTGCCGACCGTGACCACCGCGGTCTCCCCCGGCGAGGTCTCACGGGACACGATGGTCTGCAGCCGGATCACGATCATCGCCGCGAGGACCACGGGGTCGACGGCCGCCTGCGGCATCGAGCCGTGGGCTCCGCGTCCGTACACGGTGACGCGCCCGCTGTCGGCGGCGGAGAGCACCGGACCGGCATGAGTGCCGACGTGCCCGGCCGGCGCCGGCAGCACGTGTTGCGCGAGCGCCACGTCCGGGACCGGAATCAGCTCGGCGAGGCCGTCGTCGAGCATGGCCCGCGCGCCGTCGCCGGTCTCCTCGGCCGGCTGGAACAGCGCCACCAGCGTGCCCCGCCAGCGGTCGGTCCCCTCGGCGAGCAACTGGGCCGCGCCGAGCAGACAGGTGACGTGTACATCGTGTCCACAGGCGTGCGCGATCGGTATCTCGCGCCCGCCGGAATCCGTGGCCGTGTCGGTGCTGGCGTACGGCAGGCCGGTCGCCTCTCGCACCGGCAGCGCGTCCATGTCCGCCCGGAGCAGCACCGTCGGACCGTCGCCGTTACGCAGCACCCCGACCACACCGGTGCCGCCGACCCCCTGGTGTACCTGGCAGCCGATCCGGCCGAGGCGCTCGGCGATCTTCGCGGCGGTACGCCGCTCATGGTGCGACAGCTCAGGATGCCGATGCAGGTCCCGGTAGAGATCCTCCTGCCATCCCCGCACGGAGCCCAGACGGGCCGCCACAGATGACGCGGGTGACATGGCAGCCATGACGCCCTCCTCGGGGCGGCGACACACGTGCCCCCTTCGAGGCTAGGCCCTCCGGTTCGACCGGGCGGGAGCGCGTACGCCGTCAGGGCCTCAGCACTTCGCCTTGTCCCGAATGCACTCCGTGTCGACGACGTTCGAGACCCCGGGCAGGTGCTGCGCGACGCCCACCACCATCTTCCGATCGGCTCCCTGCTTCACCTTCACGCGGAAGGACTCCGGCAAATCCGTCGGCTTGATCGCATCGAGAAGCCGGGAATCGGTGCCGTTCGCCCGGAACTTCTCGTACGCCTGCATCTGCGACTCGAACCTGAGGGACTCGACCCCGGGCAGCAACTCCAGAACCTGCCGGATCCGCCGCCGATCGTCCTCGGTCGCCGCACGCTTCTTGCACGCCGGGAAGGCATCATTCTTGCCGCACAGGAACACCATGATCTCGTCCGGCCAGGAACCCGCCCCGGCCACGCTGAGCTGGACCATGCTGTACGCCGCAGGACTGGCCGCCGTCGTGGCCGGAGGTGCGGGCCGTACCAGCAGGAACACTCCGACGGACATCGCGGCGACGAGCGCGGCGGGGATCACGACGAGCCGGGAGATCCGGGCCCGAGAGCGCCCTCGCGGCGCGGTCAGCGGGCGGACGGAGCGGAGGTCGGCGGTCGCCGCCGCCTCGGACAGGGCTTCGCGCAGACGTTGTTCGATCATGATTCCTCCCCAAGGGTCCGGCCGAGGGCGGCGAGCCCCCGTGTGATGGTGGAGCGCGCCGTGCTCCCGGCGACACCCATGGTGTCGGCGATCTCCTCGTACGACAGATCGAGGTAGAACCGCAGCACGAGCGCCTCGCGCTGCCGTCGCGGCAGGCCGCTCAGAGCGACCAGGACCTCCCGGCGTTCCTCGCCGATCATCGCGACGCTCTCCGCCGACCAGACGGGCGGCACGTACGGCACCGCCCGCCGGAAGGCGAGGCTCCTGCGCCGCAGCACGGATCGGCAGCCGTTCAGCACGGCCGACCGCACGTACGCCAGGGCGCTGCCCGGCTCACGCAACCGCTGCCGCCCGGCGTGGGTGCGCGCGAACGCCTCCTGGACGACGTCCTCGGCCGTGGCGAGGTCACCCACCATGAGCAGCGCCAGCCGTACCAGGCCGAGATGATGGTCGGCGAACAGCGCCGCGACGTCGACGCGTTCCCGGATCAAGGGCTCCCTCTCCGAGAGCAGTTCGGCTTTCACACCAAAGAGACGCACTGGTGTGGCTTCTGCTGCTTCTGTTCCGGAAGAAACACTCCCACGGGGCGGAAACGGGAACGGCCGGCCTGCCGGGGGCGAGCCCCAGAGCAGGTCGGCCGCAACCGGCGGCGACGGCTACCAGGCGAACCTGGAGCCGAAGACGCGGGAAGGTTCCTCGGTCTTGGTCAGAGCCCGGTAGCCCGCCGCGTCGACCGCGCCGATCTCGTCGCCTCGGGCGACGATCACATGCTCGCCGGTGCCGTCGAGGTCGAGCAGCCGGATCGCCGCCTCGCCCGCGTCGTGGTAGACGACACCCGCCGCCTTCCCGTCGGCGGTGTTGTACGCGATGAGGTCCGCGGATCCGCCCACCTGCCGGCCCGTCTTACCGTCGATCTCCATGTTCTGGAACGCGGCCACGATACGGCTGCCGTCCGGGCTGATGGCGGCTCCCAGCATGCCGCCTGACGTTTCACCGGCCTGTGCGGAGAGGGAGATGCTGCTCGCCTGCTCCAGGCTGTCGCCGGGCGCTCCGGTGTCCAGGAGGCGCAGGTCCGACAGGTCGGGACACACCTTGAAGACCGCGTGCACCTCGATCGGATCCTCATCCGGAGCGACGGCGGGCGACGACGCCTCGCTCGGCTCGTCCAGGATGGTCGCCGCGGGGAAGCGGCACCACTCGACCTGCGGCGTGGCTTCCTTGCCCGTCACGCCCGGCTCAATCGGCGACGCCTCGGTCACCACGAATGACGCCTCGGCGGTCGGCGCCACAGAGGGCTCGGCCGTCGCGGGACTCGGGACGGCGGTCGCCGTCGCCTCGGACGCCACCGGACTCGCCGTGATCGCATCAATCACTGGCGCCGGGGGTTCTCCCACTCGGCTGACCATCGGATACGGGGATGGCGCCTCGGTCGCCGTGAACGTCGCCTCATCGGTCACCGGAGCCGATGACCCGAGCTCCATCCGAACGTAACCGGCGAAAAGCACGAAGCGGCCGTCGGCCGTCATCGACAATTCGGAGACGTCGACGCCGTCCTTCGCGGTCCACGTGCGGCTGTCGCCGGTCGCCGTGTCCGCGACCACCAGGCGGCCTTTCTCGCCACCGCGGCACGGCACCACGCCATACGCGAGCTTGCCGCCGTCACCGCTGACCGCCAGGGAGGTCGGCCTGGTGCCCTCGGGCGGCGCGAAGGGCAGTGGGCCGAACGTCCCGATCTTCCCCTCCTCGTCCAGCGTGAAGCGGTACAGCCGTGGCCGGCAGTCGTCCTCGGCCGACACCGCATAGAAGAGCCGGTTGTCTTGCGCCGCCTGGATGCCGACGAACCGCTCCTTCCCGGAGGGGTTCGGGACCCGGGAGGTCTCCGCACCGCCGTTCACGCTCCTGACGATGATCCCGCCCTCCCCGGCCTCGGCGAAGAACGTGGGCGCGGCGGCGAGGCCCGCGCTCGTGGCGGCGTCCTGGCTAGGGCCCCCGTCCCCGCCCCGGGCGACCGCCACGCCGCCGGCCACCGCGACCGTCACAGACGCCGCCGCGGCGAGCGGGACCAGCCAGGCTCTCCGCACCCGGCTCGCGCCCCCCGAGCGCGTACGGCCCGCGCTCAGCGAGAAGGCCGGCACCTGGTCGATAGTCTCGCCCACCGCCCTGGTGGCGTCGCGCAGGCGATCGGTGATGTCGTTCATCGTGCGTTCCCCAGCAGTCGGCCGAGCGCGTCCAGGGCTCGGGAGGTGGTCGACTTGACGGTGCCCCGGCTGACGCCCATGACCTGGGCGGTCTCCTCTTCGGAGAGGTCGGCGTAGTAACGCAGCACGAGCGCCTCACGCTGCCGCCGGGGCAGGCGGTGCAGCGCCTCCATGACCTCGCGCCGTTCGGCCCCCAGGAGGGCGGCGGATTCGGCCGACCACACGGGCGGCTCGTACGTCCCGGCGAACCAGGACGGCAGGCGCCTCCTGCGCAACACGGTCCTGGCGTTGTTGAGCACGGCCGACCGCAGGTAGACGAGCGCCTTGCTCCGGTCCCGCAGGCCGCCGAACCGGCGATGGAGGCCGAGGAACGCCTCCTGGACCACGTCCTCGGCCGCCTCGCGGTCGCCGAGCATGATCAGTGCCAGCCTGGCGAGGCCGATCGCGTGCTCGGCGTACAGTGCCGCGATCGTCTCGCCCGCGGTTTCCGGGGCGGTCACCGACGCTCCGGGAGGTTTATGGATATTCAGCGTTTCGGCCTGCATGCACCAGAGACGCCGAATCGCCTCTCAGGTTGCTCCCGCCACCCGGCTCGCTATCGCGGGACGCGCGGATCCCGGAGGGCGAGGGTCATGGCCTCCACCGCGATCTGCGGGTTCACGTTCGCCGCGAGCCGCTCCCGGCAGATCATGATCGCCTCGGTACGGCGCAGCGTGTCCTCGGGGGTCGATTTGGCCGCGAGCGTCTCCACCTCGCGCCTGCGGTCCTCGTTGGCCAGCCCCACCCCGGCTCCGAGCTGCACGGCGAGGACGTCCCGGTAGTACGCCACCAGATCGAGCAGCGCCACGTCGATCGAGTCGCGCTTGATCCGGGTGGCGCGGGACTTCTGCAGCGTCTCCAGCTCCTTCAACGCGCCGGCGCCGCCGCGGACCAGGCCCTTGCCCAGCCCCTTGCCCGACGATCCCTCGCCGTAGACCCTGCGCAGCTCGGCGGTCTCGACCTCGTTCAGCGTGGCCGTCGCCGCGTCGGCGTCCTCGGCCGAGGTCTTCACCAGCCGTTCGGCCGCCGCGATGCACTCGCCCACGCCGGTGAGCGACGCGGGGATGGACAGCACCTCCTCACGGCGCCGGCGGACCTCCTCGTCCAGGGCCAGCCGCCGGGCCCGCCCGACGTCGCCGTGCGCGGCCCGCGCCGCGAACCAGGCCATGTCGTCCGGCACGTTGTCCCGGGTCGCCAGCACATGCGCGACCGCCTCGGTGGACGGCGTACGGAGCGTCACGACGCGGCAACGGGACCGGATCGTGATGATCATGTCGTCGGGCGACGGGGCGCAGAGCAGCCAGACCGTCCGCGGTGGCGGCTCCTCGATCGCCTTGAGCAGCGCGTTGGCGGCGGCCTCGGTGGCGCGGTCGGCGTCCTCGAACAGCACGATCCGCCAGCGGCCGAGCGTCGGGGCGCCCGCGCCCTTGAGCACGAGGTCGCGGGTCTGCTTGGCGCTGTAGGAGAGCCCCTCGGGCCGCACCCAGGTCAGGTCCGGGTGGGAGCCGATCTCGACCTGGTGGCAGGAGTCGCAGTGCCCACAGCCCTGGTCAGGGCAGAGCAGCGCCGCCGCGAAGGCGCGGGCCGCGTCGGAACGCCCGGAGCCGGGAGGGCCGGTGAAAAGCCACGCGTGGGTCATCCCGGCGCCGCGACCGCCCGCGAGGACGTCGGCGGCGGCGGAGGCGGCCTGTCCCAGCACGGCGGCGGCCCGATCCTGGCCCACCAGATCCTCGAACACACCCACGCGCCCAACCTACCGTCAGATCGCGAGCGCGCCCGGCCGTCTCAGTCGCGGATGGCCGGGATGGTGCCGGTGGCGGCCTCGGTCTCCCCCGGCACCGGGTCGGGCAGCACCTCGCGCACCCGGTCCTGGATGATGCGGGAGATCTCGTCCTGGGGCAGCGTGCCGTCCACGACCAGGTAACGGTCGGGCGCGGCCGCCGCGAGCGCCCGGAACTCGTGCCGGACCCGCTCGTGGAACTCCATCGGCTCGGACTCGATCCGGTCGGCGGGCGAGGCCATCCGGCGCAGCCCCACGGACGGGGGCACGTCGATCAGCACCGTCAGGTCGGGGAGCAGTCCGCCGGTCGCCCAGGCGTTGACCCGCGCCACATCGTCCGGGTCGAGCGTCCGGCCGGCGCCCTGGTAGGCCAGGGACGAGTCCACGTACCGGTCGCAGACCACCGTGGAACCCCGTTGCAGCGCCGGGCGGATCACCTTCTCCACGTGCTCGGCCCGGTCCGCCGCGTACAGCAGGGCCTCCGACCGGGCGGACAGCCCCTGGTGGGCGGCGTCGAGCAGGATGGCGCGCAGCCGCATGCCGATCTTGGTCGAGCCCGGCTCACGGGTCTGCACCACGTCGAAGCCCTGGTCGCGCAGCCAGATGGCGAGCAGCCGCGACTGGGTGGTCTTGCCTGAGCCCTCGCCGCCCTCGAAGGTCACGAACAGGCCGGCCCGGGGCTCCTCGTCCTCGACGGTGAAGCGCTCGCCCCGCAGCGCGGCGAACAGGTCGGCCCCAATGGGGACACCCGGCCGGTCGTCCATGTGGCGCAGCGCGAGCGCCCCGACCACGACCGCGAGCAGCGCGCCCAGGAGCAGCACCAGGTTCGTGCCGTCGAAGCGGTACGTCATGTCGCCGATCACGAGAAGGTGCTCGCCGAAGAGCCCGGCGAACGCGGAGACCACCGCGAGGACCAGGAGCAGCGTCACCCTGGCCAACGACTGCAGGAAGGAGAACGTACGGCCGCGCAGGCCGTCCTCGACCTCCAGGCCGATCAGCGTGTATCCGATGATCCAGGCGGTCCCGGCGCAGGCGCCGAGCACCACGGTCAGCACGACCACCAGGGCCAGGTTGTGGATGAGCGCGATGGCCGCGAGCGTCACCCCGGCCAGGACGATGGCCACGCCGAACATGCGCCGCCGGGACAGCGCCCCGAGCAGCCGGGGGCCGAAGAACATGCCGGCCCCCATGCCCAGGAAGACCGCGCAGAACACCGCGCCGTAGCCCGCGTCGCCGCCGCCCAGCGCGCTCACGTACGCCTTGGCCACGCCGACGACCGCGCCTCCGGCGGCGAAGGCCCCGAGCATGCCGATGACCAGCCCGCGCACCACGCGCTCGCCGCCGACGAACCGCCAGCCTTCGATCACCTGCCGCAGCACCGGCGGCGTGGACACCCTGAGCGTGTGGCCCTTCGGGATCTCCCGCAGCGTGAAGATCAGAGCCGCCGAGACCAGGTACGCCAGGGCGTTGACCGCCAGGGCCAGGTCCGTCGGCTGCGCGCCGAACCCGGGGGAGGCGGCGCTGATCATGCCCACGACGGCCGACAGCACCGCGAAGAGCGCCGCCGCGACCGGGGCCGTGCCGTACGTGACGAGCAGGTTGAGCCGGTTGGCCTCCTCCAGCCGCTCCCTGGGCACGAGGTTGGGCACCGTCGCGTCCTTGGCCGGCACCCAGAACAGGTTCGCGCACTCGACCAGGAACGACGCGATGATCACCCACTGGTAGCTGCCGACCAGCGGGATCGACGCCACGACGGCGAATCTCGCGACGTCGGCGCCCACCATGGTCAACCGGCGGTCGAACCGGTCGGCGACCGCCCCGGCGAGCGGCCCGAGCAGGATCGCCGGCAGCATCTTGGCGACGAACACGCCGCCGACGGCGAGGGTCTGCGTCTGAAATCCCGATGCCGCGGTGAGGTTCCCGGCGAGGGCGGTCAGCGCGATGATGTTCAGCCAGTCGCCGAGGCTGCAGACCGACATGGCCGTCCACAGCCTGCGGAAAGGCGCGTTGACCAGCACGTTCGGCGGCCTGCGTCGCGTGGCTGCCCGGCCATGGGTGCTCATGATGTCAGCGTATCCAGGTGCTCGCTGGGCGGGAGAACGGTGTGAGAGGGCCGGATTTCCGCCCGCTCGTCGCCTGAGGGTAGTACGTCCCGCCCTGTCCCGCAGGACGGATGCCAGGAACCGCCCCATATTTCCGGCCCGCGCGGGCGCCGGCGGTCAGGCGCGAAGCTCGATGAGGGTGATCTCCGGCGGCGCGCCGACCCGGACCGGCGGCCCCCAGTAACCCGCGCCCCGGGTCACGTAGATCTGCGTGCCGTCCACCGTGTCCAGCCCCGCGACCACCGGCTGCTGCAAAGGAACCGCCAGGTTGAACGGCGCCATCTGCCCGCCGTGGGTGTGCCCGGACAGCTGGAGATCGACGCCGTACCCGGCGGCCTGCCTGACCTGGACCGGCTGATGCGCGAGCAGCACGACCGGCCGCGCGGCGTCCCGCCCGCCCAGGGCCTTCTCCAGGTCGGGACCGTCCCCGGACGGCGTTCCGTACAGGTCGTTGACCCCCGCGAGGTCGAGTACGGCTCCCGCGTGGGCGATCTCGACCCGCTCGTTGCGCAGCGACCGGACGCCGAGGGAGTTCAGCTCCTCGATCCACTCCTGGGGGCCCTGGGACGTGTAGTACTCGTGGTTACCAGTCACGAAATATGCCCCGTAGCGGGATTCGAGGTGGCGCAGCGGGGCGGCCAGCTGCCCGAGTTCGGCGACCGTCCCGTCGACCAGGTCGCCGACGATCGTCACCATGTCGGCCTGGAGGCCATTGACCATCCGGACGATGCGCTCCGTGTGGCCCTTCCCCGTCAGCGGTCCGATGTGGATGTCACTCACCACGGCGATCCGCAGGCCGCTCATCCGCGGATCCAGCTTGGGCAGGCGGACCGGGATCCGCTCGATCACCGGGTCGCCCATCGCCGTGCGCATGCCGTACCCCACGGTGGCCAGCGCCCCGACGCCCGCGACCGTGGCGGCCGTACGCGCGATGAACACCCGCCGGTCGACCCGGGACGTTTCCGGGCCGGCGGATATCGGCGGGGCTGTGGATATCGCCGAGGCGCCGGACGTTCCCGACCCGGTGGACGGTCCCGGCGCCAGAGGCGATCCGAGCACAGGATCGCCTGAATCCACAGGCTCACGGGATTCCACCGGCCCGGGTGACTTCTCGGAACGCCTGGCCAGCCACAGGGCGATCGCCCGGGGAATCTCCAGGGCCACCGTGAACACGACGAGATAGAACATGATCGCCAGCCACATGTAGCCGGGCCACGCGATGACACGCTCGAACGACATCCCGAAGACCTGGCCACCGATGGCCCTCAGCGGCAGCAGGAACACGAGCAGGACGAGCCCCCACGTGAGCACGCGACGCGGCACGCTTCCCGGACGGGTGGCCGGCCTGACCAGCCGCCACCACAGGTAGCAGTGCACGACGACCACGACGGCCAGAATCGTGACCAGGAACCCCACGGCGTACTCCCCTCGCTCCGCTGCCGGACGATCTTACGGAGCGATCCCAGAGGAACGCGTCGAGCCCCCGACAGCGGGGGCTCGACGGGCTAGGACTTCGTGGTGGACTTGGCCGCGGGCTTCTTCGCGGGCGCCTTCTTGGCCCGGGTGGTCGTCGCCCGCTTGGGCGCCGGCGCCCGCTCGCGGCGCTCCGCCAGCAGCTCGGCGGCTCGCTCGGTCGTGATGTCCTCGACCGTGTCGCCCTTGCGCAGCGAGGCGTTGGTCTCGCCGTCGGTCACATACGGACCGAACCGGCCCTCCTTCACCACGATCGGCTTCTTGGAGTTCGGGTCCTCACCCAGCTCGCGCAGCGGCGGAGCGGCCGCGGCCCGGCCCCTGCCCCGGGCCTTGGGCTGCGCGAACAGCTCCTTGGCCTGGTCGATCGTGACCGTCAGCAGGTCCTCTTCGGAGGCCAGCGAGCGCGAGTCGGTGCCCTTCTTGATGTAGGGCCCGAACTTGCCGTTCTGCGCGGTCACCTCCTCGCCCTCGATCTCCCCGACGACCCGGGGGAGCGTCAGCAGCATCAGCGCCTGTTCGAGCGTGATGGTGTCCAGCGACATGGACTTGAAGAGCGAGCCGGCCCGCGGCTTGGGCACGTCGGCCTTCTTGACCCGCTTCTTCCCCTCGGCGGGCGCCGGCTCCTCCGGCAGGACCTCCGTGACGTACGGGCCGAAGCGGCCGCTCCTGGCCACGATGACGTTGCCGGTGACCGGGTCCTTGCCCAGCTCGCGGTCGCCGCTCGGCCGGGAGAACAGCTCCTCGGCCTTCTCGGCGGTCAGCTCGTCGGGCGTCATGTCCTCGGGCACGTTGACCCGGGCGCCTTCGCGGTCGAGGTAGGGGCCGTAGCGGCCCACCCGGATCACGATGTCGCTGCCCCTGATCGGGAAGGAGCTGATCTCCTTGGCGTCGATCTCGCCCAGGTCGGTGACCATCTCCTTGAGGCCCTCGTCGCCGTCGCCGCCGAAGTAGAACCGGCGCAGCTCCGGCAGCCGCTCCGCACGGTCGTTGGCGATGTCGTCGAGGACCTTCTCCATGTCCGCGGTGAAGTCGTAGTCGACCAGGTTGCCGAAGTGCTGCTCCAGCAGGTTGACCACGGCGAACGCGAGGAAGGACGGCACCAGCGCGGTGCCCTTCTTGAACACGTATCCCCGGTCCAGGATCGTGCCGATGATCGACGCGTACGTCGACGGGCGGCCGATCTCGCGGTCTTCCAGCTCCTTGACCAGCGACGCCTCGGTGTAGCGGGACGGCGGCTTGGTGGAGTGGGCCAGGGCGTTCAGCTCGGCCGCGGTCAGCCGCTCGCCCTCCGACAGGTTGGGCAGCCGCTTCTCGGCGTCGTCCCGGTCGGTCGAGGGGTCGTCCGCGCCCTCGACGTACGCCTTCAGGAAGCCGTGGAAGGTGATCGTGCGGCCGGTCGCGCCGAACTCGACCCTCTCGCCGGCGCTGGAGGCGCCGCCGACCCTGACGGACACCGACTCGCCGACCGCGTCCTTCATCTGGGAGGCGACCGTACGCTGCCAGATCAGCTCGTACAGGCGGAACAGGTCCCCCGACAGGCCGGTCTCGCCGGGCGTGCGGAACTCCTCGCCCGACGGGCGGATCGCCTCGTGCGCCTCCTGCGCGTTCTTGACCTTGCTCGTGTAGACGCGCGGCTTGTCCGGCACGTACGCGGAGCCGTACAGCTTGACGGCCTGGCCACGCGCGGCGGCGACGGCGGTCTCCGACAGCGTGATGCTGTCGGTACGCATGTACGTGATGAAGCCGTTCTCGTACAGTCGCTGCGCGATCTGCATGGTGTATTTCGCCGAGAAGCCGAGCTTGCGGCTCGCCTCCTGCTGCAGCGTCGTCGTCCGGAACGGCGCGTACGGCTTTCGCGTGTACGGCTTGCGCTCGACGGACGTGACGGAGAAGGACGCGTTCTCCAGGCGGGCGGCCAGCGCGCCGGCGGCGGCCTCGTCCAGGTGGAGGACGTCCGCGCTCTTGAGCGCTCCGGTGGACGCGAAGTCACGGCCCTGCGCGACCCGCCTGCCGTCCACGGAGGCCAGCGTGGCGCCGAACCGGCGCGGGTCCTCGTCCCTGCCCGTGTCGAAGAGGGCCTGCAGGTCCCAGTAGGCGGCGGCGGTGAAGGCCATCCGCTCGCGCTCGCGCTCGACCACCAGCCGGGTCGCCACGGACTGGACGCGGCCGGCGGACAGCCGGGGCTTGACCTTCTTCCACAGGACCGGGCTGACCTCGTAGCCGTACAGCCGGTCGAGGATGCGCCTGGTCTCCTGCGCGTCGACGAGCCGCAGGTTCAGGTCGCGGGGGCTGGCCACGGCCTCCTGGATCGCCTGCGGCGTGATCTCGTGGAAGACCATCCGGTGCACCGGCACCTTCGGCTTCAGCACCTCGCGCAGATGCCAGGCGATCGCCTCGCCCTCGCGGTCCTCGTCGGTGGCGAGGTAAAGCTCGTCGGCGTCCTTGAGCAGCTGCTTCAGTTTGGAAACCTGGGACTTCTTGTCCGGGTTGACGACGTAGAGCGGCTCGAACTCATGGTCGACGTTCACCCCCAGACGGGCCCACGCCTCACCTTTGTACTTTTCAGGGATGTCGTCGGCTTTCTCCGGAAGATCTCGGATGTGGCCGATGCTGGATTCCACGATGTAGCCGCGCCCGAGGTACCCGGCGATGGTCTTCGCCTTGGCAGGCGACTCGACGATCACCAGGCGGGTTGCGCCGGCGTTGCCGTCCTTGGCTGGCACGCTGCTTCCTACCTCGCTGTTCCCTGTCGTTCCCCGTGTCCCCGGTCGGGACAGCCGCCTTCACAGGCTCGGCCGGCCCTTGCCCCGGCTCGGCCACGGGACCGTCTCGACGGTAACCCGTCGCCGGTTGTCCTTACCCCTCGGGCTACCCGGTCCGGCCCCTGTGTGTAACTCACCTGGACCTTCTATCCGCAAGGACGCAGAATAGAGCCAGGAGCGTTCCCCTAACACACCTCTCGGAGACTAATCGCTTTGCTGGACTACTCCTACAAGGACCTGTATCTGCCCTGCGGGACCTCACGCGAGGCCGCCAGGCAGGTTCTCACGGAGCATGCCGAGTACGGAAGCTGGGAGCTGGACCGGCTGCGACTCTATCCCGACGGAAGCAGGCGCATCCGACTGCGCCGCAAGATCATACGTGTCGTCCGCACCATGTGACCACGCCCCGTGCTGATCCGTGGACGGTTCGCATCGGGCGGGGATCACACACGGCGATCGGGCACGACTGTCAGGCATGGCATTGCCCGCCCCGGGCCGCGCCCCCGGAGCGGGCAAGCTCTTCATCCTCCGGAGAGGAGAAGCGCTTCTACTCGTTCACGTGTGCACCCGTGACGAGCACGTACGTGTCCCTACCGCTGGCCGCGCGGGCGCAGCCGCCGCACGACCGCGAACATGGTGGCCGAGGCGGCGAACAGGGCGCCCAGGGCCAGGGCGATCAGGGAGCCGGGGTTCATCCCGGTCACACCGACCGGCTGCTCGGCGCTCATCAGGCCGAGGTTGCCGAGCGGGAGGACGTCGGTGGCCCCGCCGAGGGAGTTCGCGGCGGGCAGCGAGCCGACCAGGCCGGTCACCGGGGCGAGCGCCCCGGCGGCGCCGCCCTTACCCGCGGCCGGCCGGGCCGGCGACGCGGCGGCGGTGGGCAGCAGGCCGCTGTCCGGAACGCCGGGGACCATCGGCAGCGCGGAGAGCATCCCGCTCGTGCGCACCTTGTGCGCGCCCTTGCGGGACTTCTTGTTCCAGATGCCGTGCCAGTTCGTGCGGCCGTGGTACTGGCCGCCCACGCTCGCGCCACCGAGGCATCCGGCGGCGGCGTCGCCCAGAACGGCGACCGCGTTGCCGCACAGGTTGATCGGCGCGGTGATCGGCGCCACGATCTGGTTGCCGCCCAGGATGCTCTGCGCGCCGCTCGTCACGTTGCGACCGCCCCCGGTGCCACCGGTGACGGAAGCTCCGCCCTTGCAGCCGGCCTTGGCGTCGCCGAGCACGGCCACGGCGTTGCCGCAGGCATTGATCGGCGCGGTGATCGGCGCCACGATCTGGTTCCCGCCCAGGATGCTCTGCGCGCCGCTCGTCACGTTGTGGCCGGCGCCGTTGCCCCTGCCGCCGCCGCTCACCGAAGCGCCGCCCGTGCACCCGGAGAAGGAGTCGCCCAGGACGCCGACCGAGTTGCCGCACAGGTTGATCGGCGCCGTGATCGGAGCCACCACCTGGTTGCCACCCAGGATCGAGGAACGTCCCGAGGTGATGTTGCCGCCGGCACCCGAGCCGCCGGAGTTCTTGACGGACGTGCCACCCGCGCACCCGGCTCTGCCGTTGCCGACGGCGTTGCCGCAGACATTGATCGGCGCGGTGATCGGCGCCACGATCTGGTTCCCGCCGAGGATGCCGTGCTCACCGCTCGTGATGTTGCCGCCGGCGCCGCCGCCGCTCCAATGGCCCCGGCCGCGGCCGCGGTAGCCCTTGCCGCCGCCCTTGCCGCCCTTGCCGCCGCCGCTCACCGAAGCGCCGCCCGTGCACCCGGAGAACGCCTCACCGAGGACGCCGACCGAGTTACCGCACAGGTTGATCGGCGCCGTGATCGGAGCCACCACCTGGTTGCCACCCAGGATCGAGGAACGGCCGGAGGTCCGGTTGCCGCCGGCACCCGAGCCGCCGGAGTTCTTGACGGACGCCCCGCCCTTGCACCCCGCGGTGGCATCGCCGAAGATCGCGATCGCGTTCCCGCAGGCGTTGATCGGCGCGGTGATCGGAGCCACCACCTGGTTGCCGCCGAGGATGCTGTTCTCCCCGTTCGTGGTGTTGCCGCCGGCGCCTCCGCCGGAGCCGCCCTGGCCGCTGTCGACCACCGCCGCCCCGCCCCGCGAGGAGGCGGTCGAGTCACCGAGGACGCCGACCGCGTTGCCGCTGATGTCGATCGGAAGCGAGATGGGGAGGTTGAGCTGGTTGCCGCCGCCGATCGAGCCGCGGCCGTCGGTGTCGGCGAAAGCCGTACCGCCGCCGAGGGACAGGACACCGACGGCGAGAAGCGCCACGGGGGTCGAACTCTTCGCCCACGTTCGCATGATGGATGCTCCTAGGTTTTCTGGGGGATTACCTGACGGGCTCATGACGGAGTGCGGCCGGGCACAGCGAGGCCGTGGGCCGTCATGACTGATTGGGAAAAGAAACTCGCGTCCACCCGCACGGAGCCGCGCAGACGATACGGCTCAGAGGAGTCGAGGCCGTCGCAGGGCGCGCTCCGCCACCGGTCCGACGTTCGATGAGCAGGACCGGCGCGATGGCGGGATCAGTCCGGCGAGATGGATGGGTCGTCCGCCGCTGTGCGCACGACCGGGGGAAGGACTGCCGCGCAAGGTGCGGGCAGCGCCACGAGCCGCACGTCGGAGATAGAACGTGCGACGTCCCCGAACAGAATGGATCCACCGCTCCCCTGGGGGACCATGCCCTGGCTCCCTGGGGTGTGATCGGCGGTGGACGGTGATGGGAAACCGGGCTTCGACTGACTCGTCAGCCCGTCGACATTGCGCCCGGCCATCGCTTCGGCGTTGACCGACGCGTCGTCAGTCGTGGGGAAACCGTCGGCCCTCGTGGAGGCACCACCCTCGACGACCGACCCGATGACGCCCGCTGAGGGAACCGCGTCGGCACTGGCCGGGGCCGCGCCGAAGACGCCGAAGATCACACCGAGCACCCAGGCGGCGGCGACGAATCCGCAGACGATCAGAAAGCGGACCACACGCGAGCCGGCCGCGAACCGCGCAACCCGGCTGCGCTCGCCGACCTCGGAAGCAATCGCGGGCACGCACGGGTCGGCGGCGGGCATCTCTGCCCGCGACCGCTCGTCCGGCGTGCGTGCCACGCGACCTCCCCGAGATCAACCGAGTCCGCCTGATGCGGATCGCCCCTCAACGGAGAGTTACTTTAGCGGCACACCAAGTGATCGCAACCGATTTCTCAGCAGTAATCGAGGAAACGGTCAAGAACTCGAACCCCGAATTTAAGCGAATCCACCGGAACCCGCTCATCTACCCCATGGAACATTCCGGAGAAATCCAGATCCGCCGGAAGACGCAGGGGGGCGAAACCGAATCCGCGGATGCCCAGACGGCTGAACGCCTTGAGGTCCGTGCCCCCGCTCAGCGTGTACGGCACCGCCTTGGAACCCGGGTCCTCCGCCTGGAGCGCATCGGACATGGCCTTGACCAGCGACCCCTCGAAGGCCGTCTCCAGGGCCACGTCGTGGTAGACGAACTCCCTGGTGACGTTGGGGCCGAGGAGCTCGTCCACCGTGCCGAAGAACTCGTCCTCGTACCCGGGCAGGAAGCGGCCGTCCACGTGCGCGGTGGCGGTCTGCGGGATGACATTGGCCTTGTAGCCGGCGTCCAGCATCGTGGGATTGGCCGTGTTCCGCAGGGTCGCGCCCACCATCCGCGCCAGCGGGCCGAGCTTGGCCACGGCCTCCTCCGCGTCCTCGGCCTTCAGCTCGATGTCGAACGCCTCGCGGAAGAAGGACTGGACGGTCGGCGTCAGCCGTACCGGCCACTGGTAGCGGCCCAGGCGGCCGATCGCCTCGGCCAGCTCGGTGACCGCGTTCTCGTCGTTCAGCATGGAGCCGTGGCCGGCCCGGCCGGTCGCGGTCAGCTTCATCCAGGCGATGCCCTTTTCCGCCGCCTCGATGAGGTAGAGACGGCGGCTGTCCGAGATGCTCACACTGAAGCCGCCGACCTCTCCGATCGCCTCGGTGCAGCCTTCGAGGACCTCCGGGTGCCGATCGACCAGCCACTGCGCGCCGTACGCGCCTCCGGCCTCCTCGTCGGCGGTGAAGGCGAGCACGACGTCGCGCGGGGGCTTCCTGTTCTGGCTGAGGCGCTGCCGTACGACCGCGAGGATCATGGCGTCCATGTCCTTCATGTCCACGGCTCCGCGGCCCCAGACGCACCCGTCGGCGATCTCACCGCTCATCGGGTGGTGCGTCCAGTCGGCCGCGTTGAACGGGACCACGTCCAGGTGCCCGTGAAGCACGAGGGCACCGCGCCCGGAGTCCGCGCCCTCGATCCGGGCGATGACGTTGGCCCGCCCGGTGTCGGACTCGAGGATGCGCGGTTCGAGGCCCACCTCGGCCAGTTTCTCCGCGACGTACTCGGCGGCCCGGCGCTCGCCCGGACCGGCGTTGTCGCCTGCGTTCGTGGAGTCGATGCGGATCAGGTCACGGCACAGGCCGACGACCTCTTCCTCACCGTTGAGCGGAGTCATGCGCCTCTCTCCGGAATCTTCCGTGCTTCGGTCGGTCACGGCGTGCTCCTCCTGTTCGGTACGGCCTGCGCCTCCCATCCTGCCGCCCGCCCGGCCAAAGGAGGAGCGCCGATTCCCGGTGTGAACCACGCGCCGGAGAGTGCTAATCTGTGTGAGCCGACGCGGGATGCAGGTCCCGCGGGTCAGGCACCAAGTCCGGGTGGCGGAATAGGCAGACGCGCTAGCTTGAGGTGCTAGTGCCCAGTGATGGGCATGGGGGTTCAAGTCCCCCCTCGGACACCAAGGAGTCCCCGAGTTTGTGCAAGTCACAGACTCGGGGCCTTTGCTTTTTCGCCACCAGAACGAGCCGTGATACCTGATACTTCCCGGCCTTGATCAGCCGTTGCCGCCCATGATCGCGGCGAACCTCTCGACGGCTTCACGCCGGCAATCAGCATGATCGTGGCGTGCGTGTGGCGGAGGTCGTGGAGCCGGATGTCGGGTGGCGGCTCGATCCCCTGCTTGGCGAGTTCCGGTAGCACCGCATTTGCGCGGGAGCCTTTCGCGATATCCCCTATTACGGTCGCATCAGGTCGAGGTCCTCGCCCCACGCGTCCAGTACCGCGCCGTGCCCTGCGCGCCGGGCCGCCGCCTCGACATGGGCGAAGATGCGCCGTTGCAGGGGCACGTCGCCCGTTGTTGAGATGCGGTGCGCGGCGTCCAGCAACATGCCGGTGTCCCAACCGGGCAGCGGGTACCGGGCGAGTTCCCATTCCAGGTACTTGTTGTAGGGCCGGGAGCGATTGTCCATTGCGAAAAGCAGCTCCAACAGAAACCGGATGCTGTCGGCCGCATCGAGGCGGGCCGCGAGTGAATGTCCGTCACGGTCGTTCTTGACGGAGCGGTAGAGAGAGTTGGCATAGGCGTCGAGCCATTCGCCTGAGTCCCGGAATGCTTCATCGGCGTCGAGCCGTGCCTTAGTGGCCAGGATGTTGGCGATGCCTCCGTCGAGCCGGTCGAGCACGACCCTGGCGCGAGCGAGGGCGTAGCGCTCGAAGCCGGGCATTCCGGCCCTGCGGAAGTCGGCGAGGGAGATGATGACGAGGTCGAGTTCCGGGGTGTGGTAGCCCACAAACCGCGTGAGATCCGTTGTCGCGCCGTCTGCGAGGACAACGTACAGGTCATAGTCCGAATACTCGGTGATCATGCCGTCGTGGGCGCGGGAGCCCTTGAGGACGAGGCCGACGACGGCGGGGTCGGCTGCGGCGAGTTCAACGAACGCGTGGTACGTGAAGGGCTGCTGAGCGGTCATCATGTGATCTCACGGCGTGTTTCTAGGTATCCGGATGTCCCCGATGGTCCCCCAGGTGCCGAGAGTTCAAGTCCCCCCTCGGACACCAAGGCCAATTACAGGGTCACATGCAAGGCAGGGCCGACGCTCGGGCGATATCATCCAGGCGTTTCGCTTATTTCGGCATCTGCACCACGGTCGGCACGCGGATGGCCCGGCTGATAGGTGGCGGGCCGTCGCGAACCTCCTCGGGAAGGCCGTTCAGCTCGTAAAGGGCGCGTCCGTGGAAACGAACTTGTAGCTCACACCCGGCCTTCCCACTCCGGCGACGGGTGCCAGAGGCCGAGCAGTCATACCGAGAGCCCGTCTCCACTCTTGTGCACCGGTCCGTGCGGGTCGGCGCAGTGATCGCTTTCCCCGCCGATGGTCAGCAGCTTGGGTGCGGCGTGGTCGACCTGCAGGGTGGTGTGCTCGATGCCGTAGCTGTCGTGCAGCATGCGTTCCACGGCCTGCCGTACGGCGTGGCAGTCGGCGCCGGGCTCGACCAGGATGTGCGCGGACAGGGCGGCATACCCGGAGGTCACCTCCCACACGTGCAGGTCGTGCACCTCCGACACGTTCTCCAGGGCCGCAG
Source organism: Microtetraspora malaysiensis (assembly GCF_050947145.1). NCBI lineage: Bacteria > Bacillati > Actinomycetota > Actinomycetes > Streptosporangiales > Streptosporangiaceae > Microtetraspora > Microtetraspora malaysiensis. The sequence continues at coordinate 288,155 of NZ_CP191998.1, read as the reverse complement.
CCTTCTGCCCGATGTCCCACGGGTTCATACCGGCGGGCGCGGCCTCCATGAAGACCCGCCCCGAGTCTCGCACCAGTCCCCAGCCCGCCTTGAGCATCAGACCCGCCACCACCAGCGCCGCTATGGCGTCGGCGCGCGCCCAGCCGGTCCACCACACGATCGCTCCGGCGACCGTAGTGGCGATGAAGGCGAACAGGTCGTTGAGGATGTGCTGGTAGGCGCCCTCGACGTTGAGACTGGACCGGTTGGCCTTCGACAGCAGCCAGGTCGCGCCCAGGTTCACCACGATCCCCGCGAGTCCGGTGGCGACCACGAAGGCTCCCTCGACCTCCGGCGGCGTGATCAGGCGCGCGATGCCCTGGTAGATGAAGTAGACGGCGAGCAGCAGCAGCGTGATGCCGTTGATCTGGGCCGAGATGATCTCGGCGCGCTTGAGCCCGTAGGTGAAGCCACCCTGCGGCGGCTTGGCCGCGATCCGCATCGCGATCAGCGCGAACACGATGGCCATCGCATCGGTGAGCATGTGGCCGGCGTCGGAGATCAGCGCCAGCGACTGCGCGATGAAGCCGATGACCACCTCGATGGCCATGAAGCCGACGATCAGGGCCAGCGCGCCGCTCAGGTAGCGGCGGTCCGCCCCGGCGTCGACCCCGTGACCATGCCCGTGGCCATGCCCATGCCCAGCCATCACATCTCCAATACTTGAACACATATTCAGATATAGAGTCTGCGGGCACGGTCGCGCTTCTGTCAATCGTCGAGTTACGTGCCGATCTCCGGACGGACGCCGCCATCATGGCGCAGGTCTTCGCTCGCACCGATCCGCCGGCCAAGCGGGATCAAGGCCCGGTTCCGGCCCGGCAGCCTGACCCCGCGCGGAGAGCGTTTAGGCCTCCCGCTCGGGGTGGATGGCCTCGGTGTGCTCGGTGTGGGCGACCGCCAGGTCGAGGAGCATCCTGACATGGGCGTCGTCGAGCCGATAGTAGGCCATGCGGCCCGCACGCCGGACCGACACGACCCGGTGGGCGCGCAGCAGGCGGAGGGCGTGCGAGGTCGCGGACTCGCTCAGCCCGCTCACCGCCGCGAGATCGCAGACGCAGAGTTCGCCTTCGAGCAGGGCCAGCAGCAGGCGAAGCCGTCCCGGATCGGCGAGCAGCCCGAAGACGTCGGCCGTGTCGGTCAGGTCGCGGTCCGTGGGCATGCGGACGTTGACCGCCGCGACCCGATCGGCGTCCACCACACGGGTGCCGCAGCTCTCGATCGCCATGACTTCACCATCTGAAGAACCCTTCACATGAAAACCATAACCCATACCAAAGTTGGTGAAGCTCATACGAAACGCGGCGGGCACCCAGCGCGAAGCTCCTGACCAAGACCTCCGCGCGTTCATGAGAAAGAACGGCGCCGCCACCTGCTCATCGCCCGCGCACCATGCCGGTCGCCGACGACGAGAGTGCCTGCACTCCTGGGTCAGGCGTTCATGGCGTGGGAGTTGTTACCTCCGTCCGCCCTCTTGACGGGCACCACGGTTCGGCGCACTCTTCGCATAGTCAGTCATATGAACAGATATGACGATATTGGCCGTGAGGTGCTTTGACGAGCGCCGGGGGGCAGGGCCGACCGGCGAGTCGTGCGTGAGCGCGAGAAGGAGGCACCGGCGGTGGCGAGCTGTTGCAGGTCGATGGTTCGGTTGATGGTGATGGTGGCCGCGGCGACTGCCTTGACCGCCTGTGGCGGTCAGGCCAAGGGAGATCTCCTCCAGCAGATCAAGGACGCGGGTGTCATCCGCGTCGCGCAGACCCAGGCGAACCCTCCATGGAACTTCCTGGAGAACGGCAAGCCCGCCGGCTACGACGTCGACGTCGCCAACGAGCTGGCCAAGCGGCTCGGCATCAAGAAGGTGGAGTTCGTCGCGTCGAACTTCCAGAGCTTCATCGCCGGAGTCCAGGCGGGCAGGTTCGACGCAGTGATCGCGGGTCAGACCATCACCGACGAACGCAAGAAGCAGGTCGACTTCTCCAGGCCGTACCAGGTCAACGGCATCTCGATCTTCGTCGGCAGCACCTCGTCGATCGGCGGGGTGGCCGACCTGGAAGGCAGGAAGGTGGCGGTGACGGCGGGCACCACGCAGGCCGCCTTCGCCGAGAAGTCGATCCCGGGCGCTGAGATCAAGACCTACGAGAACGCCACGCTCGGGCTGACCGAGGTCGGCAGGGGACGCGCCGACGCGGCCCTGGTGTCCCGCTTCCAGGGCGCCTTCCTGGCGCAGAAGAACGGCTTGGCGGTCAAGCCGGCCGGGCCCCTGCTGGAGTCGGAGGTCAACGGCATCTCCTTCGCCAAGGGGTCGACCGCGTTCAAGGCGGCGGTGGACAAGGCGCTCGGTGACATGATCGCCGACGGAACGCTGACCGCGATCTCCAAGAAGTGGCTCGGTGGCCTGGACATGGCCGAGCAGCTCAAGGGGGTCTGATGGACCTCCTGGTCGACTTCCTGCCCGACCTGCTCACCGGCCTCGGCGTGACGATCACGCTGGGCGTGGTGTCGTTCGTCCTCGGCAGCGTCGTCGGAGCGCTCGTCACCCTGGCGCGGATCTCGGGCAGCCGGGTGCTGCGGGCATTGGCCGCCGCCTATGTGTCGGTTTTCCGCGGAACGCCGCTGCTGATCCAGATCATGATTGTCTATTTCGGGCTGCCGCAGCTGGGAGTGGAGATCCCGCCCATCCCGTCGGCGATCGTGGCGTTCACGTTGTTCTCCGCGGCCTACCTGAGCGAGAACTTCCGCGCGGGGATCCTCGGGGTGGACAAGGGGCAGTGGGAGGCGGCGGCCTCGATGGCGATGCCGTACTGGCGAACCCTGCGCCGGATCGTCTTCCCGCAGGCGATCAGGATCGCTACCCCCGCCGTGGGCAGCAGGTTCGTCGCGTTGATGAAGGACACCTCCCTGGCCTCGGCGGTCACGGTCGTCGAACTGACGCGGGTGGCCGAGAGGATCGGCACCTCGACCTTCCGCTACATGGAGGCGCTGCTGCTGGTAGGCCTCCTGTACTGGGGGATCAACACGTTGCTACAGCTCGGCCAGCAGGTGCTGGAGCGCAGGACGAGGAGGGCCTACGCGTGATCGTCAGCGTGCGTGACCTGCACAAACGCTTCGGCGACCTGGAGGTGCTCAAGGGCGTCGACCTGGACGTGGAGCGGGGCGAGGTGGTCGTGGTCATGGGCCCTTCCGGTTCGGGCAAGACCACCCTGATCCGCTGCCTCAACCTGCTGGAGGTTCCCGATGCGGGGGCCGTGCGCATCTGCGGCCACGAGCTGACCAAACGGTCCGCTCGGGAGGTGCGCCGCCGTACCGCCATGGTCTTCCAGCAGTTCAACCTCTTCCCGCACATGACGGCCCTGCAGAACGTCATGGAGGGCCCGCTGTCGGTACGGCGCGTGCCGCGAGCGCAGGCCGAGCCCCAGGCGCGCGAACTGCTGGCCCGGGTCGGGCTGGCCGACAAGTGCGACTGCTATCCGGCCAAGCTGTCGGGCGGGCAGAAGCAGCGGGTCGCGATCGCCCGGGCGCTGGCCATGAAGCCCGAGGTGATCCTCTTCGACGAACCGACTTCCGCACTCGATCCCGAGTTACACGCGGAGGTGCTCCAGGTGATGCGCGAGCTCGCGCGGGAGGGCATGACGATGGTGGTGGTCACGCACGAGACGGCGTTCGCGCGGGAGGTGGCGGACCGGGTCGTGTTCATGGACGGCGGCACGGTGATCTCCCAGGGGCCGCCGTCGAGCTTCTTCACCGATCCCGACCATCCCCGCGTCCGGGCGTTCCTGCGGCTGGTGGCCTCGTGATCGACGTCGCCCGCGCACGGGAGCTCACCCCTGGTGTCGGTAAGGTCGCCCACTTCAACAACGCCGGGGCCGCGCTGCCCTCGCGCGGGGTGCTCGACACCGTGATCGATCATCTCCGCCGCGAAGCGGACACAGGCGGATATGAGGCGGCCAACCGTGAAGCCGCACGACTGGAGGCGGTCTACCACTCGGCCGCTCGCCTGCTGAACTGCGCACCCGACGAGATCGCGCTCGTCGACAGCGCCACCCGCGCCTGGGATCTGGCCTTCTACGCCATTCCCTGGAAGCCCGGCGACCGCATCCTCACCAGCAAAGCCGAGTACGCCAGCAACTTCATCGCCTACCTCCAGATCGCCGACCGCCACGGCGTCCAGGTGGACGTGGTGCCCAACGACGGCCTCGGCCAGATCTCCGTCGAGGCACTGCGTGAGATGGCCGACGAGCGGGTCAAACTCGTCTCGCTCACCCACATCCCCACCAACGGCGGCCTGGTCAATCCGGCGGCCGAGGTCGGCAAGGTGGCCGCGGAGGTCGGCGCGCTGTACCTGCTGGACGCCTGCCAGTCCGTCGGGCAACTCCCCGTGGACGTCTCCGTCATCGGCTGCGACCTGCTGTCGACGACCGGGCGCAAGTACCTGCGCGCCCCGCGCGGTACGGGCCTGCTCTACGTCCGGCGCACCGCCCTCCACCGGCTCGACCCGCCCTTCCTCGATCTGCACGGCGCCCGCTGGGTCTCGCCCGACAGCTACGAGCAGCAGCCGGGCGCGCGCCGTTTCGAGACGTGGGAGTACGGCGTGGCCGCCCGCCTGGGGTTGGGCACGGCCATCGACGAGGCGTTGGCGTGGGGCCTGGACGACATCCGGGACCGCGTCTACTCGCTCGCCGAGCTGCTACGTGAACGGCTCGGCGAGCTCCCTGACTGCCGGGTTCATGACCGAGGCGCCGAACGCTGCGGCCTCGTCACCTTCACCCTCGACGGCGTTCCCGCCGACGAGATCAAGACTCACCTGAGTGCTCGATCCATGAACGTCAGCGTCTCCCGCGCCCCTTCGACCCTGCTCGACATGACCGACCGCGGGCTGGGCGAGCTCGTTCGCGCCTCCGTCCACTACTACAACACGGCTGAGGAGATAGATCGTCTCGTACGGGAGCTCGCCACCGTTTAGACGCTAGATCAGGCTGCTCCAGTACGACCAGAACCGGATGAGGATCAACGTGATCACGGCGAGGAACCAGAGAGCCACGATCACGCTGTGGTACTGGGTCAGCCGCCTGGCCGGGAAGTTCCGCAGTGTGACGTAGACGAAGGCCGGGATGGTGACTGCCCAGACGATCATGCAGTAGGGGCACAGCGCGCCGATGACAAAGAGGCTCTGGTAGATCAGCCAGTGCACGAAGACGACCCCGAGCGTGGCGCCGAGCTGCAGGCCGTACCAGAACCAGCGGTGGAAGCGCGCGCCGGCCAGCAGCGCCGCGCCGACGGTGACCAGGACGGCGAAGGAGGCGATGCCCAGCAACGGGTTGGGGAAGCCGAACAGCTCGGCCTGCGGGGTCTTCATGATGGAGCCGCACGACAGCACCGGGTTGATGCTGCAGCTGGGCACGTAGTCCGGGTCCTTCAGCAGGGCGATCTTCTCGACGGTGAGGGCGAACGCCGCCGCGAGCCCGATCAGGCCGCCGACCAGCAGGAGAACGGGCAGCAGGCGCGGGAAACCCGCCCGGTCCTGCTGTGCGGTGTCAGCCGGCGAGAGCAGCATCGATGGCCGCCTTGATGTCGTCGGTGGACTCGGGCTGAAGCTTCTGGCCGTTGAGGAAGAACGTCGGGGTGCCTTCGACGCCGAGCGCCTTGCCGTCGGCGACGTCCTGCTCGATGCGGGTCAGCGTGGCGGGATCGTTGTAGGCCTTCTCCCAGGCCGTCATGTCCAGGCCGAGCCCGCGGGCGAAGGAGCGGAACAGCTCGTCGGCGGGCACCTTCTTCTCCGCCCACTGCTTCTGCACCTGGTACATCTGCTGGTACATGGCCTCGAACTTGCCCTGCTTGGCGGCGGCCTCGACCGCGCGGGCGGCGCGTTCGGCGTTGAAGTGGCTGGCTATGGGGAAGTAGCGGGCCACGAAGGTCACCTTGCCTGAGTACTGCTTGCGCAGCTGCTCGATGACGGGAAACGCCGCGCCGCAGGCCTCGCACTCGAAGTCGAGGAACTCCACCAACGTCACCTTGTCACCGGGCGCGCTCTGCAGCCTGTGGCTGTCGGACCGCACCAACTGGACACTCTGCGCCTCGCCGCCTCCCGAGGTGGCCTTGGTGACGACGAACGCACCGGCCACGATCACGAGGAACGCACCGACCGCGGCGAACGTGACGGTGGTGTTGCGCCTGCGGGCCGTGGATCTCTCCTGCTCGGCTTGGACGGCCTGGAGCTTGGCGCGCCGCGCCTCGGCCCGGTCCTGCTGCTGGGACATCCGGATCTCCCTTCCAGTAACTTCTACATAGCGTAGAAGATGACGGCGGGGTCGATGTGCCAGATGACAGCGGTGGCTTGCCCAGAGGGTCGGTCACCCTGGCCAGATGACGACGCAGGCGATGGGGGCTGCCAGAACGACCACGGGGCCCATCATGAGAGCTATCGCCGTGCCGTAGGCGGCCGCTCCGGCCCATCTGGTCGTCGTGGTTCGAGCGTGCAGCAGGCGCTCCACCCGCTGGACGACAGCGGCGTCGGCCAGCCCCGGTGCGACGGCCACCGGGGACGATCCGGGCGTGATCATGTGCACGATGGCGCGGGCGAGGTCCAGGCGATCACGCCCACGGCAGGCCTGATCGTCGGCGATCATCTCCAGCAGCACGGGTACGGCCGAGCGTGCTGTCCGTACGGCAGGCAGCCACGGAAACGCGCCGGCCAGCGCGATGAACGGGAGCAGGACGCGGTCGTGGCGCCCGCGGGCGTGGGCGCGTTCGTGGGCGAGTACGGCGGCCAGTTCCCGCTCGCTCAGCAGCTGGAGCGCCCCGCGACTCAGGACGACCCGCGCGGTGGACCCCGGCACGCAGTAAGCGACCGGGCTGCTGCCGGGCAGCACGTAGATATCGTGCTCGGCCCGGTGCTCGGCCGCCACGTCCACCAGGAGGCGCTGGCGCCGCTGCTCGGCCACCGTTCGCACTGTCGCCCTGACGGTGTGGAGCAGCAGCCAGGCCGGTACCGCCACGGCCCAGGCCAGCGCGGCGACGCGCACCGGCCCCAGGCCGGCCAGCCCGCGACCATCGACGACCTGGTGCCCAAGCTGGTGCAGGCCGTGCGGGAAGACCGTCACCGCTGCCACCAGGCCGGCCCCGATCGCACCGAGGCCGCCGGCCAGCCCGATCGCCTGCCACAGCACGAGCGCGGCGCGCGGGTGCCTGCTCGCCCATGCGGCGGTCGCCAGGCGTTCCGCCATCCGCCCACCCAGCAGGATCGGCATCATGGCGATGGCGGTGGCGATCAGCCAGCCCATCACGAGGATTCCCGATCCGCCAGCGCCGCCCGCAGCGCTTCGGCCACCTCGGGCGGGACCGCGCCCACGAACCGGTTGACCGCGGCCTCCAGATCTCCCGCGTCGGCCAGCGCGGCCCGCATGGCCTCGGCCGCGAGGGCGTCCTTGCTCATGCTGGCCGTGTACAGATGCGCCCTGCCCTGGCGCTCGCGCGAGACCAGGCCCTTGTCGACCAGCCGTACCAGCACCGTCAGGACGGTGGTGACCGCGGGACGAGGCGTGAGCGCGGCAGCCACGTCCTGCGCCAGCACCCCCTCGGGGTGCTCCCACAGCGCTTCCATGATCGAGCGTTCCAGACTGCCGAGCCGCACCCGCGCACCCCTCTCCACCAATTTGTACACAGCGTAGAAGGTCATGGCAGCCCATTGCGGGCCCGCCGCCGCGAGCGGCGAGCACCGCCTGTTACCCGCGTTTGCCGGGCACTCACCAGGTGAGCGCGTCCTGCAGCGTCGACTGCCAGTAGGTGACCTTGAGCGAGCCGTCGACGTAGACGCCACGCGCGGGCAGGGCGGGAGTCGCGGGGCGGCCGACGCCGCCGGTCAGGTTGCTGTTGAGGAAATAGACCTTGAGGCGCTTGACGGTACGGCCGCGCGAACCGCTGCCGTCTGCCGCGGACAGGATGACGGACGCGTAGCCGGACTTGCCCGGCCGCAGCGTGACAACCGACTGGGGCTGGGAGTCCTCGATGGCGGGGGCGAGCGCCTGCGCCCCGCTGAACCGCAGGCCGGGGTAGCCGTACAGATCACAGGCGGCGCCACCGACGTTCTTGACCGTGATCACCAGGTGGTTGAGGGGCCGGCTGACGGCCTGCGCTGTGATCTTGGTGTGGGCGGCGGTGCACGCCGCGCTATCTCGTCAACCGGCCTCCATCCCAGGTGCAGGCCCCGCCCGCAAGGCAGGAGGCGCCCACCTGGGTTGCCGCGCACGGCGCCGTCACCTCCGGCGACCAGCTCATCGAAATCGCCGCCCAGGGAGCCGGCGCCGAGGCGGTCGTGCTCCACTCGATCCGCGTCCGCGTGGCGGCAAGCGACCCCGCGCTGCCGTGGAACGACTACCTCATGGGATTCCGAGACGTGGGCTGCGGCGGCCCGCTGACTCCGAGAGGATTCGAAGTGGATCTGGACGCGGCCCGGCCGATCGCCGCCCCTGGCGGCAAGCAGCGCGGCTTTCCTCTGAAGGTGGACGTGTCCGATCCCGAGGTGCTCATGGTGACCGCGCGCTCGACCATGCGGGATGTGCGCTGGTTCCTGGAACTTGAGTGGTCCAGCGGAGCCCGTCGCGGCCTGCTGCGCATCGACGACGCCGGCGCGCCCTTCCACGTCAGCGGGGCACGTGGGCGTCCGTCTTACGACTACTCACTCGACGCCCATAAGTGGATGAACCACGCGGATAGGTAAATACCTCCCCCAGATCGCGTTGCCCTGGGAGATTCATCATGCCCCGTGCCGAGGCGGCCGGGAGGAAGGCTGGGGGCGAAGACCGTCCATGAGAACGGTGATGAAGGCGTCGGCGAGCTCCTGCGATACGGGCTGGGAACGCGCGATCGCATAGGCGGTCTGGCCGATCAGGGCGGTGGTGAGGGCCGGGTCGAGGTCGGCGCGGATCGCGCCGTCCCGCCGCGCGCCGACGATCATCTGCTCCACGGCCTGGACCAGATCGGCGCGCAGGGCCGTGGTAGCGGGCAGGTTCCGGCCGTCCAACTGGTCGCTGAGGGCGTGGTGCGCGGCCTGGAAGGCGATCAGTTCGGACAGGAAGGTTCGCAGGGCCTGCTCCGGCGCGTGCTGGGCCAGCAGGTCGCGGGCACGCTGGACCACCGGTTCGAGCAGGCCGGCGACCGCGGCGTCCAAGAGGGCGTCCTTGCCGCCGAAGGCGCGCACCACGGTCGCCGCCCCGAGGCCGGCCCTCGCGGCGATGGCCTCGACGGTGAGGGTGGCGCCCGGCTCGGCCAGCAGCGCGGTGGCCGCTTGCAGGGCGAGCTCGCGGTTGCGCACGGCATCGGCTCTACGCCGGGTTCCACCACCCGGCCCAGCACTCGTTGACAACTGAAACGCTCCTTCCACATAATCTACTGGAACGTGCATTTCACTTATCGTACCGCGAGGTCCGGTTTCTTCTCCCTGCGCGGGACGGGACCCACGACTGCGCGCATCGAAAACGACACCCTTGGAGTTGGAATGAGCAAGAAAGTTCTGATCTCGGGAGCGAGCATCGCCGGGCAGACCCTGGCCTACTGGCTGACCAAGCACGGTTTCCAGGTCACGGTGGTCGAGCGGAGCTCCGAGCTGCGAGTCGGCGGCCAGGGTGTGGACGTACGTGACCAGGCACTGGACGTGGTCGAGCGCATGGGCATCCTGCCGCGGATCCGGGCGGCGGTGGCCGATGTGCGCGAGATGGAGTTCGTGGACGCCACGGGGCGGCGGGCGGCCTCCGTGGAGCTCGCGAACGACCTTGAGATCATGCGCGGCGACCTGGTGAAGATCCTCTACGGCGTGACCGAGGACGACGTCGACTACGTCTTCGGCGACTCGATCAAGAGCCTGGCGCAGGACTCCGCCGGCGTGACGGTCGCGTTCCAAAGCGGCGACGCCGGCCGGTTCGACCTGGTCATCGGCGCGGACGGTCTGCATTCCAACGTGCGGCGCCTGGCCTTCGGACCGGAGTCGGAATTCCTCGACTACAAGGGCTACTACTTCGCGTTCGGCAACGCCGACGCGGCACTGGGCGTGGACCGTACGATCACGATGTTCAACAGGCCGGGGAAGATGGCCGGGATCTACCGCTCGGGCAACCACGCCCAGGCCAAGGCGTACTTCATGTTCCGGCGTCCCGAGCCGATGGACTACGACCACCGCGACCTGGACGAGCAGCGCCGGTTGCTGAAGGAGAACTTCGCCGGCGAGACGTCGTGGCAGGTGCCGGAGCTCCTGGACGGCGCGCTGGCCGACCCTGACCTCTACTTCGACGCCCTGACCCAGGTACGCATGCCGTCATGGTCGGTCGGCCGGGTGGCCCTTGTGGGAGACGCCGCCTACTGCGCCTCACCCGCCTCGGGGGCCGGGGCGGAGCTTGCCCTGACCGGCGCCTACCGGCTCGCCGCGGAACTGGCGGGCGGAGACCACCAGGAAGCATTCCGCCGATACGAGGAGCAGCAGCGCGAGCTGGTCGACATCAAGCTGCGGATCAGCGACAACCTGGGACTGATGGCGCCCGAGACACAGGACGACATCGACGCCAGGAACGCCGCGCTCACCGCGATTCAGTAAGCCCTGCGAGGCCTTCAAGGAAAGATCGACAGGGTCGCGAGGGGAGAGCCGACGTGGCGCTCCACAGCCGACGAGGGCGCCCTTCGGAGGGGCGGGGCGTTCTGCCTAGGATCGGAGGTCGATCACTGATCCAGGAGGCCGAGGGTGGAGCTGACCGGCCCGTTGGCGGAGGCCGACTGGGAGTCGCATCGCCCCGCGGTCTTCGGTGCCGCCTACCGGATCCTCGGCACCGTGGCCGAGGCCGAGGACGTGACGCAGGAGGTCTGGTTGCGCGCCGCCGCCGCCGACCTGTCCGAGGTACGGGATCTGCGGGCCTGGCTGGTGACCCTGGCCGCCCGGGCGTCGTACAACGTGTTGAAGTCGGCGCGGGTCCGGCGCGAGTCCTATGTCGGCTCCTGGCTGCCCGAGCCGCTGCTGACCGGGCCCGACGCCGCCGCCCGGGTGCTCATGGACGAGTCGGTGAGCACCGCGATGCTGGTGGTCATGGAGACACTCACCCCCGCCGAGCGCGTCGCGCTGGTGCTGCACGACGTCTTCGACTTCCCGTTCGGCCGAATCGCCGAGGTGCTCGGCGGCACTCCCGCCGCCGGCCGCAAGCTCGCCTCCCGGGCGCGGGCGCGGGTCGCCGCGGTCAAGGAGCGGCCCCGGGCGTCCAGGGCCGAGGCCGAACGCGTGCTCAAGGCGTTCAAGGCGGCCGCCGACGCGGGGGACATCGCCGGGCTCGTCGAGCTGCTGGACCCAGGGGCCGTCTATGTCGCCGACGGCGGCGGCAAGGTGACCGCCGCGCGCAGGCCGGTCCGGGGCGCCGAGCGGATCGCCCTGCTGGCGGCCAGGCAGATCGAGCTCAGGCGCCCCGACGCATTCCAGATCATCGAGGTGAACGGGCACCCGGCCCTGGCGACCTACCGCGGCGGCGAGCTGGTCTGGCTCGACACCGTGGAGATCGCCGACGGGCGGATCACGGTGTTCAGGAGACTGGCCAATCCCGCGAAATTCCGGCACATCGGTCACATCTGAACCCGCCGTCTTGTCTCCCTGCCGAACCCCGATCTTCCGGGGCGAGGCTGAGAGAGGACAGGACGATGGCGCACGTTGTGATCATCGGAGGCGGTTTCGCGGGCGTGTGGAGCGCGGCGGGAGCGGCGCTGGCGCGCGGAGAAGGGGACCTGCGCATCACACTCGTCACGCCGAACGAGCACCTGGTGCTGCGGCCGCGCCTGTACGAGCCGGAGCCGGATCTGGCCAAGGTGGAGCTCAGCAGGATCCTCGAACCGATCGGCGTCGAGCACCTGCGGGCCTCGGTGAGCACGATCGACACCGACCGCCGCGTGGTGGTGGCCGACGGCGAGGAGATCGGCTATGACCGCCTGGTGCTGGCGGCGGGCAGCGAGCTCGTTCCGCCTCAGGGCCTGCCCGGCGCCGAACGGCTCTTCGACATCGACACCCTGGACGGGGCTCGGCGGCTCACCGACCATCTGCGCGGCCGGGAGGACTACTCGGCCGTGGTCGTCGGCGCCGGGTTCGTCGGCCTGGAGGCCGCGACCGCGCTGGCCGCCGGGGGCCGGGTACTGCTGGTGGACCGGTCGGAGGTGGTCGGAGACCAGCTCGGCCCGGGCCCGCGCGAGGAGATCGAGGCGGCGCTGGACGGGCTGGGCGTCGAACGCCGCCTCGGGACGACGGTGACGGAGGTCGGCGACGGATACGCCGTCCTCTCCGACGGCACCAAGGTCGAGGCGGACGCGGTGGTCTGGTCCGTGGGGATCAGGGCCAGCGAGCTCACCCGGCAGATCTCCGACGAGCTCGACCACCTCGGCCGGGTTCCGGTGGACCGGCGGCTGCGCGCCCTTCCCGAGGTGTTCGTCGCGGGAGACACGGCCGCGGCGGCGTTCGACGCCGAGCACACGGTCATGCAGGCCTGCCAGCACGCCACCCCTCTCGGCAAGGTCGCCGGGTACAACGCGGCGGCCGACCTGCTCGGCGTGCCGCTGCGCGATTTCACCCCCGGCCCGTACGTCACCTGCCTGGACCTGGGCGGCGCCGGTGCGGTCTTCACCAGGGGCTGGGACCGCAGGGTGATGGCCTCGGGCGCCGACGGCGCGGCGGTCAAGAAGCGGATCAACCAGCTCATCCATCCGCCGGTCGACGACGCCGCGAAGATTCTCGCCGCCGCCGACCGCGTCTACATCGAGCTCCCCTTCTTCCCCCGTGACGAGGAGAAGACCGCCCCCGCCGGATGAGCCCGGCCCCCCTCAGAACGCGGCGGCCCGCCGGGCCGCCGCGGCACCGTCATGCCTCCCAGGACATAACGACATAGCAATATTTATCTTGGACAAGACAACTTGATGATCATAACGTCGTGGGGCGCTCGGGATCCGAGAGCAGAAGTGAGGAGGACGCCCCATGGCTACCGCGGCCGAAAGCGTGGCCACGCCGGCCCGAACCGAAGCCGCGCATCGGACGAGCCTCACCGGGTGGATACTGCGAGCCCTCGTCAGCGTGCACGTGGTCGCGATCTTGGGCCAGCCGGTGTTCGCCGGCGTATATCTGAGCGGTGACTATGACGCCCTGGGCTGGCATGCGGCCGGCGCCAACGCCGTCACCTCCATCGGCTACCTGCAGGTGATCGCAGCCATCATGGTTTGGATTCGGCTGCGTCAGGTCGGGCCGTTCCTGGCCACGATGGCGGTGGTGGCGGCCGAGACGGTGCAGTACTTCGCCGGCATGTCCGGCGCACTGTGGCTGCACATCCCGCTGGGGGTGATGACCGTCGTCGCGGTCGTCGTGCAGTTCATCGCCGTATGGCGCCGGCCACTCCAGCGGCGACCGGCGGAGCAGAAGGACACCGAAGATGCGTGAGCAGTACGACGACCGATCCGGCCGTACCGGTGGAATGACCAGGCGCCGAGTGCTGGGCATCGGCGGGGCGCTCGGGGTGATGGCGGCCACCGGACTGTCGGCCTCGGCCGCGCTGGCCCGCCGGCCGTCGATCACCGGTGCCGAACTGCGCAGCGCCGTACCGCTGCCGCCGCCGTTCCAGGTGCCGTTGCCGCTCCCCTCCGTGCTGAAGCCGGTCAACACCTCGGGCGGTGTCGACCGTTACGAGATCACCCAGCGCGAAGCGAGCGCGGAGATCCTGCCCGGTGTCAGAACGCCGCTGTGGACGTACGAGGGCACCTTCCCCGGCCCGACGATCGAGTCGCGCCGCGGTCGGCCGGTCACCGTGTCCCACCGCAACGAACTGCCCGTGCCGACCGCCGTGCACCTGCACGGTGGCCGGACCCCGGCGGATTCCGACGGGTACCCGACCGACCTCGTCCTGCCCGAAGGCTGGCAGGAGCATTCCATGCACATGGGGCACGGTTCCGGGCATGGGATGCATGATCCGCGGGCCGTGGTGACCGAGCTGACGAGGGATTACACCTTCCCGCTGGACCAGCGGCCGACGCTGCTGTGGTACCACGACCACCGGATGGACTTCACCGCCCCCGCGATCTGGCGGGGCCTGGCCGGGCTGCACATCATCCGCGACGACGCCGAGGACTCGCTCGGCCTGCCCGCGGGACGGCGCGAACTGCCCCTCGCGATCGCGGACCGTGCGTTCGCCGCCGACGGCAGCCTCGACTACCCCGCTCTCGACCCCACCCTGCGCGAGCGGCCGGGCGTTCGCGGGTCCTATCTCGCCGGAGTCCTCGGTGACGTGATCTTGGTCAATGGCGCCCCGTGGCCCGTGCACGAGGTCGACGCCGCCCGCTACCGGCTGCGCATTCTGAACGCCTCGAACGCCCGGCATTACGAGCTCGAAGCGGTCACCGACGACGGACGCCGGCTCGATCTCGTCCAGATCGGCGCCGACCAGGGACTGCTCGCGGCGCCGGTCACCCACCGGCTCCTGCCGATGGCACCGGCCGAACGCTACGACGTGGTCATCGACTTCTCGCGCGTCCCGGTCGGCAGCCGCGTCAGACTCCTCAACCGGCTGGGTTCCGGCCGTACCGGCGAGGTGATGGCCTTCCGGGTCGCGCGCACCGCCGCCGACGACAGCCGCATCCCACGCACCCTCTCGAACGATCTGCCGACCTGGCGTCGGGCGGATGCCGTCAGGGTGCGTGACTTCTCCTTCCGCGCCGGACAAATGGGCGGCGGTCATGGCTGGCTGATCGGCGGGCTGCCGTTCGACCCCGCCCGCTCCGATGTCACCGTCCGTCTCGGCGATGTCGAAGTGTGGCGGCTGGTCGCCGACGTCCACCATCCCGTCCACCTGCATCTGGTCGGCTTCCGGGTGCTCTCGCGCGGCGGCCGGCCACCGCTGCCCCACGACGCGGGCCTCAAGGACACCATCTCGCTACGACCGGGCGAATCGGCGGAGATCATCACCCGTTTCGACGGCTATCGCGGCCGCTATCTCTTCCACTGCCACAACGCCGAACACGAAGACATGGGAATGATGGCCAACCTCGAAATCGTCTGACATCTCCCCAAAGCTATTTCTCCTGGCAGAGCACCGCTTTGGCCGCCTGTTTTCGACGGCTGGCCGGAAGATCCCGCCCGAGGAGGCGCAGACGCTGCTGGAACCGTTCGTGCACGGGCAGGGGACGCGCGTCCGTACAGACGGGTCTGGGGCTGGGATCGTCGATCGTGCGCGCGGTCACGCTCGCCCACCAGGGACGGATCGCGGTCGCCGCCCGGACCGGTGGAAAGCCCTGCCGCGGTGCAGGACAGCGGCAGGGCTGACTCAAGCGGCATTCATCGACTTCTCGCTGACAGGCAAGCGCACCGTCCGATCGCCGAAGTCGACGACCAGATCCAAGCGGGCCCCGAGCGCCTCTACATAGCGGGCGATGACCTCAAGGGAGGTGACCTCCCCATGTTCGATCTGTGAGACACGGGCAACGCTCACACCCATGGCGGCCGCGACGTCCTTTTGCCCGAGCCCAAGTTGCTTGCGCGCCTCGGCAAGCTGATGGCCGCGCGTCTCGGTACTGCCATCCGAATGGGACGTCGTGAAATTGAACAACTCCATGCACAGGTTCACGGCGTCCGGTCACGGGGATGTGACCGCCCGTGCAGCGGAGGCCGGCTGCTCGGGACGCGGGCCGCCCTTGACCCAGAAGACGGAACCCGGCTTGCGAGCCTCGCGGCGGATCCTCGACACCGCGAACTTGCAGGTCACCTCCTTGATCACCGCGCCCATGCGGCCGCCGACGTAGGCGTTCACCGCGGTGTCGTCCCTGCGGGCGAGCTGTCGTATGCCGGCGTGCCGGCCGAGGCTGACACACGCCCCCGAGAAGGCCAGGGTGATCACCGCCGGATCGGTGCCCGCGATGCGGCTCAGCACGGTGTCGGCGGCCTGCGCCCCGAGCGGCCCGGCGGCGTAGCAGCTCATCCGCAGCGGCTGGTCCGACGGTGCGGCGGCGTCCCCGGCCGCGACGACGCGGTCGTCGTCGACGCTGGTCAACGTCTCGTCGGTGAGCAGCCGGCCGAGCGCGTCGGTGCTCAGCCCGCTCGCGGCCGCCAACTCCGGCACACCGAAACCGCCCGCCCAGATGGTCAGCGCGCTCGGACGCACCGTGCCGTCGGCGAAGACGACCTCGTCCGGCCGGACCTCGCTCACCACGGCGGCCTCGAGCACCGCGACTCCGTGCCGGGACAGCCACTTGGCGATGGATCGGCGACCCGACGCGCTGAATGACGGCGCCAGGGCCCGGCCACACACCAGCGTGACCCTGCGTCCCCGTTCAGCGAGCTCGGCGGCCGTCTCGATGCCGGTCAACCCACCGCCGACCACGGTGACCGGAGCATCGCGGGGCACCTCCTCCAGCCTGGTACGCAGCCGCTGCGCGGGCTCGAATTCAGCCATGTCGAACGCGAATTCGGCCGCGCCGGGCACCGACGCCGGTACCGCTCCGGTGCTGCCGACCGCGTAAATGACGTAGTCGTAATCCAGCGCGCGGCCTGAGGCCAGCCGCACGGCGCGGGCGGCGGTGTCGATGCGCGTAGCGCTGTCGACAACCAACTGGATGCCCTCACCGAGCAGCGTGCCGTAGTCGACCGTGGCCTCGCCGGTTCCGGCCACGAACTGGTGCAGGCGGACTCGTTCGACGAACTCCGGGCGGGGATTGACCAGAGTGATGTCGACGTCGGCGCGCATCCGCAGGTGGTTGGCCGCGAGCGTGCCGGCGTAACCGCCACCGATGACGACGACCTTGGAGGATGTGTGGTGTCGGGACATGGTGAGGACTCCCTCGACGGCGATCCGCATACCCCGGGGGGCAGCTACCTTGCGTGGTGGATGGTGTCTCACTGATACGACGACACAACGCCCCGGAATGTGAGGCGACAGGTGAGGCGGCGCGAAGCTCCGGGAAGGCCGTCGCGATGGCCCCGTGGACTAGTCCATGACCTCGTCGGCGGGCGGAGCGGCGATGACGAGATGGAATCCCCAGCCGGTGTAGCGCGTGTCGACCCGCATGATCGCCGGATCCTTCCCCGCCCCCAGAGCATCGGTGGTGTACAGGCGCTTGAGCAGACCGCCGCGGTCGGCCCAGAGCCGCCAGGAGATCGTCCCCTTGCTTTTCTTGTTGACGGGCGTGCCCGTGAAGCGGTTGATGTAGCCGCCCGTGGAGATCTTGCTCAGTTCCTTGTAACTGATGGTGCCCCGGTACAGGAAGCCGCCGGAGACGGGCGTGGTCGTCGAGCGCGTCAGCACCGCCTTCAGCATGGACGGGTCGTACACGTTGAACGGCTGCAGGCTGGCGGTCGGCGCGATGTATCGGGTCAGGCCGGCCGACAGGTTTCTCCGGGTCCATGTCTTCCCGTCGGGAATCGCCCCGGAATCCTGACCGCTGTCGTAGTACACGTCCTTGCCGACGCGGATCACACGATGGGAGGCCGCCTTCTCGGCTCCCGGCTTGGGAATGTCACGCCAGGTGAAATCGGTGGCCACCGCTCCCGATGAACCGAGCTGCACGCTTCCCTTGATCCGGAACCCGCCTTCGGACTTCTTGCTGAAGATCACGCGCGCGGTCTCGGACGTCCGAACGCCGTGCTCGTTCTTGAGCTGCCGCTTGAGCGCACGTGCCGGATCGGGTCGGTCCGCCTGCGCGGCGGCGGGACCCGCGGCGACCGGTACGGCCGTGACCAGCACAGCGGCCGTCAGAACAACCCATCGGTTTAAAGGGACATTTATCGTCATTTGCGGATTATTCCAGCAATCACCACACGACGGCACCGCACCGTCCGGACCGCCGCTCGCCGGGGTCTCCCCGGCGGGCCCGCCAGGTCAGGCGAGAAACTCGGCGAGCGGGAAGGAACGGTGGGAGCGCGGGGGAATCAGGAAATTCTGCCGGTGCGTCGTGTGCACAACAGAATTCAAGCCGGCGCCCGAGGAGCGTGGGGAGAAAGAGGCGCGCTTGCCGCCGGGGAACTCGCCGTCCATCGCGAGCCGCACGCGATTGAAGATCTCGGTGGTCGGAGCGAAGAGCAGGAAATGCAGCCCGGCCGCCTTCTGACTGCTGTAATGGTCGCCGGCGGGATCCGAAGTGTAGTGAAATGGATTGTCCAGTGTGGCGAAGTCCCCGCGATTCGTGATCGCCGTGTTGACGGGATAGACGTGACCGTAGTTGCTGGTCGTTTGCGCCTGCAGGCGGTTCACCGGCTGCATGCTTCCGTTATGCCCGTACGCGTGATATTTCTGTGCGTCACTCAGGACGTCGGCCTCCTTTTGCTCGGGCGGGTCCGCCGTCACGGTTCCCGGCGCGAAGGAGACTCCCGGACGAAACATCGCGTGAATACGAGCATCAAAGGTCGGAAATGCTTTCGAGTACCACGCGACGAGGTCCTGGAACAGATGCGAGAGGGGCATGATCGTCCCGTGTTTGAAATATCCGTTGGGCCATTGGTCGGTCCAGCCGGGCAGCGCCTCAAAGTTGGAGACCGGGACGGAGCTCTCCGCGTCCCGGAGTGTGGTGGTGAATCCGAGGAAGACCGGCGAATGCTTGGGGATCAAATCCGCGCCGGGAATGCCGGCCGCGAGCGCCAGCTTGCTCGCCAGCCCCTGACCCCCGGTGTGGGCGCCACCGGTGAAGCCGCGGCGGATGCTCGTCACCTTGAACAGGCCGCCCGCCTGGTTGTTTCCCGTTCCGAAAATGGCGTTCGTGGCGGCCATGATGTTGTCGAGCGAGTCGCCGCGCAGCAGCACGGCCACATCATTCTGTTCCAGGCGGACCGCCCCGAAGCCGGGAGGCGGCTCATCGCTCGGAAATGTTCTGGCCTCCTGCAGCGCATAGACGGTGTGGCCACGCTCCTTGGAAGTGATCAAGTCAACCGGCAAATAAGCCGGGTACGGCGTTCCGGCGTGGAAATAGCTCGAACTCTTTTCGAGCCTGGGGATGTAATGCTGGAAATAAGGGAGTCCCCAGGCGACCACGACACCCACCCCGCTCGGCGGAGGCGGGAACTGCTTTTCCAGGTGTTGGAGCGCGCTTTCCAGCTGCCGCTGCGCCTCCTGCAGAGCCTTTGCGTTCGCCGGCACGTTCAGCTTCGCCGTGACGATATGGTTGTGGAACGGCGGGATCAGGACGGGGATCTTACCTTTACCGCTGGCGACTCCGAATCCGTTGTCCATAATGTGCCGCGGATGCGGAATGGCATATTGCTCCGGAAGCAGGGGCTGTCCAGCCGTCGCGATCAGCGGGCGCTCGAGTGGCCCGACCAGCGCGTCGACCAACTCGTAGATTCCCGCGGAAGCCAAGGCCGCAGCGAACGTCCCTCCTCTGAGCACGCTCCGCCTGCTCAGCATTCTGTGATTCTCTATCCCATATGGGGGCGTTCCATCGCTGTCTGCCATATCGGCGTTGTACCACGTCATCGACCCATCAAACGCTTAGTTCTGTCATCATTTGCCATAAACGTCCGCCATATTCGAATCAGCGAAAATGACGGCTGATGAGAGCCAATGGATTCCGTGCGCACTTTTCGCGACCGGCGTCCGGGACGGTGCGGGCATCATGGAGTGATGGGAGACCTCTCCTCCGTGTTGTGGATCGGCGGCCCACCCGGGGCGGGCAAGACGACCGTCGCGCGGCTGATCGCGCGACGGCGCGGCCTGCGCTGGTACAACGCTGACGTCCACACCTGGGAGCACCGCGACCGGGCCATCGCGGCCGGACATCCGGCCGCGATCCGCTGGGAGGCCATGACGCCCGCGGAGCGCTGGTCGGCATCACCCGAGGACATGATCGCGATGTCCCTGCACGAGGAGCGCGGGCCGATGATCGTCGACGACCTGCGCGCGCTCCCGGCGGCTCCGCTGACCATCGCCGAGGGCACACCGATCACGCCGTCGGCGGCCGGGGCGGAGGCGCGGGCGGTGTGGCTGCTGCCGTCGCCCGAGGTGCGGGAAGCCCGGCTCGCCACGCGGGAGCTGGCCCCAGGGGTGGTGGACCTGTACCGATCACTGGCCCAGGTGATCGAGAAAGAGGTGGAGGAGTACGGCGCCACGACGCTGGTCGTCGACGGCCGACGCGGCATCGAGGAGACCGTGGCCGACGTCGAACGGATCTTCGCGGACGCTCTCGACACCGGTCCGGTGGCCACGACACCGCAGGAGCGGCGGCGCCTGCTGCGGTACGCCAACAGGGCCGTCGTCACGCAGCATCTGACCTTCTTCGCCCGCCCCTGGGCGTCCGGGGACACGCGGAGCGCCGTTCGCGCCTTCGACTGCGAGTGCGGGCAGGACGGCTGCGACGAACAGGTCCGACTCGCCATCGCCGACTTCCCCGCGCTCCCCGTGGACGCCGACCCGGTGCTAGCCCCCGGGCACTAACCGGCGGCGTGGGCGACGCCGGGGACGTTTTCGCGCCCCCACGCGCCCAGAGGCCGCAACGCCTCGTTGAGCGAGACGCCGAGCGGGGTCAGCGAGTATTCGACGTGGGGTGGCACCTCGTCGTACACCTCCCGGTGCACGATGCCGTCCGCCTCCAGCTCCCGCAGGTGCGAGGCGAGCACCTTCTCGGTCACGCCCGGCAGCAGCCGGCGCAGCTCGCCGAAACGGCAGGGCCGCTCGTTGAGCGCCCACAGGATGAGCACCTTCCACTTGCCGCCGATCACGTCCATCGCCGCGTCGATCCCGCAGACATACGCCCCCGGCCTCCGGCCGATCGCCATGTCCCGCCCCCTGCCTGCTCGCTCACCCCCGGGTAACCACGCACTTCAAAGTGCGTACTTGAGCGCCCGGGGGGCCGGCGGCAAGCCTAATCGGCATGACTGACATCGGTATCGACAAGCCTCACCTCACCCTTCTCGGGCTCGGCGCCATGGGGACGGCGCTCGCCCGCGCCTGGCTCGCCGCCGGGCACCCGCTGACCGTGTGGAACCGTACGCCGGGCCGGGCGGAGCCGCTCGCCGCCGAGGGCGCGAAAGTCGCCGGTACGGCCGCCGAGGCGGTGGCCGCGAGCGACCTCGTGGTGGTCTGCCTGCTCGACGACGCCTCGGTCGGCGAGACGCTCGACGGCGCCGACCTCACCGGCAAGAACGTGGTCAACCTGACCACCGGCACGCCCGCCGAGGCCCGCGCCCGCGCCGAGTGGGCGGAGCAGCGCGGCGCCCGCTACCTGGACGGCGGCATCATGGCGGTCCCTCAGATGATCGGCTCCCCGGAGTCGGGCGGCTTCGTCTTCTACAGCGGCTCGCAGGCCGTCTTCGGCGACCATCAGCGGACGCTGGCCGTACCGGCCGGCACCAGGTACGTCGGCGAGGACCCCGGCTTCGCGGCTCTCCACGATGTGGCGCTGCTGAGCGCGATGACCGGGATGTTCGCCGGTGTCACGCACGCCTTCGCCCTGGTCCGCAAGGAGGACGTCGCGCCGGGGGACCTCGCGCCCCTGCTGGCCGAATGGCTCACGGCCATGACCGGGTACGCGTACGGCCTGGCCGGACACCTGGAGAGCGGCGACTACGCCAAGGGGGTGACCTCGAACCTGGCCATGATGGTCCAGGGCAACTCCACCCTGCTGGGAACGGCCACCGCGCAGGGAGTCAGCGCCGAGCTGCTGGCCCCGTTCACCACGTTGATGGAACGCCGCCTCGCCGACGGCCACGGCGACGAGGGGCTGGCCGGCCTGGTCGACATGCTCACCCGCTGACGCCGGACCGATCCGGCGCCAGCGGGGCGCGGATCAGAGCGCGCCGCTCTCGATCGCCTGCTTGAGAGCCGTCTGCAACTGCTGGTGGGCGGCGACGCCGTTCGTGGCGGCGAAGTCGATCATGTCATCGTCCGCCTCGAAGGTGAGATTCTCGGTGACCTTGGTCTTGCCGCCCTTCAGCTGGTTGAAAACGATCTTCTGGTGCGTGACGACGCCGGGGAAGGACCAGCTGTCCGTCTCGTAGTAGAGCTCCTTCTCGTGGAGGCGCTGCTGTGCGTGGGTCTTGCTGACGACCACCGTGCCCTCGTACGGGATCTCCTCGATGGCGGTGAGGTTGATGTTGCGGGTGCCCGCGCTACACCAGTCCTTGTGGGTGATGACCCGGCGCAGGAACGGGTTCATGCCGATGTGGTGGTTGAAGTCGGAGTACGCCGGGAAGACACGCGCGGCGGGCGCGTTGATCTCGATGGAGATGCTGCTCGTGACCCGGCGACGCCCGGAGCCCTCGGCGGGGGGCGTGGTGTCGGAGAAGTGGTAGGTGTCCCACGCGGTCTGCCACTCCTGGGCGATCGCGGCGTCGGCGTCCTGCGCGTTGGCGTGGGCAGAGCCGGTGAAGGCGGTGAGAAGGAAGGCGGCGGCGAGCGTCTGCGCCGCGGCACGTCGTGCGAGCTTCTTCACGAATACCCCAAGAAGAGACATCAGATGTGCGTGCTCTTCTATCACGAAATGATCTATAGCGGACCCCCCCGCCTACGGGTCCACAAGGCGGACGGTCACGGTGATGGAGCCGCCGTCGAGGTCGGCCAGCCGCCCGAAGCGGAGGATGAGCCGGGCCCCGGTCGCGGCGCCGTCCAGAAGCGGATGGCGGTCGAGCACCCCGGCCACCGGCCGGTCCCAGGTCAGGGTCAGCTCGTCCAGATCGCAGCGGGGGTCGGAGACGGTCAGCGCGGCGGTGCCGTCACCACGCTCCCTGACGAGGACCGCGCACGGAGCGGAGGCGGTCAGGCCGCCGGCGGTCCCGCCGGTCCAGAAGTTGACCGCCGTGATTCCGAGGGACGGCACCCGTACGGCCTGCGTCCGGGCGGTGTTGGCGAGCACCGCGACCCACGCCGGGTCGGCGGCGCGGGCCCGGGTGCGTTCCCGGCTCGCCCCCGGCAGGAGCAGGTACGCGTATCCGGCCGCGACCGGGTCCACGCCGTGGTCGAGCCACAGGGTCACATACGTCCGGGGTACCCCGCCGCGGCGCTCCTCGCGGAGCCGGCGCAGGCGCGCGCCGCCGTACAGGACGTAACCCGCGTGCCCCTCCAGGTGCGCCCAGCCCGCCCGGGCGTCCACGACGAGCGGGGCGTCGGTCCTGCGGTTGTCCACCACGGTCTCGACCGGGACGCCGTCCTCGGCGGTGATCCCGGCGCCCAGGCAGACCACCCCGTCGTCGAGGAAGAACCACGACTTGAACGCCTCAAGGCTGCTCTCCACGCCGTTCAGGTGCTGACCGACCGACGCGTACACGCCGTCGGTGGCGCCGCCGACCCAGCGGCCCGGCGGGCGGGTGGCGCCCCACGCCTCCCCGGCGCCGTCCGGGAGCCGCCGGGTGGACACGGTCGTCCCGGGCAGCCGGTACGGGTCCACGGTCGGCCAGAAGTGGTCGGAGTACTGGTCGCCGTGGCCCTCGGCCCACCAGTAGAGCATCCCGGAGCCGGTGTGCCAGCCGCGCGGGTTCTCGCCGTTGCCGTGTTCGTAGTGGCCGACGCGGTGGGAGGTCATGCTCAGCGCCGCGCACCAGCCGGGACGGCGGTGGACGGCGCGGGCGCTCGCCGGGAACAGCCGGTGTCCGGAGGGCTCGTCGGCCGCCGGGATCGCGTCGTCGGCCATGATCGTGGCCAGCCGGGCGTGGAACCCCAGGTCGGCGCGCTCGGCCGTCCTGAGCATGGAGACCGAGGTGTCCCGCAGCGCCCACCCCTTGACCATGGCCTGCCACCGCGCGCGTTCGGCGGCGGAGGCCGTCTCCCCCAGCAGCAGGATCGCCGCGGCGATCTCGCGCCCCTTCACGTGGTCGCCGTACGGCTGCCGGCCGACGCCCCGGCCGCGGACGAGGTCCATGCAGAACCCGTCATGGACGAACGGCACGAACGACCTCTCGACCGCGTCGAGCACGACCTGCCGGTGCGGGGCGGCGATCTCCCAGGGCGAGCCGCGCAGCACCGCGAACAGCGTCGCGAGGCCGGAGAGCAGCACCACGCCGTATCCGCCCTGGTAGGGGACGTACGTGTGCTGGATGAACGAGCCGTCCCGGTGGAAGCCGTCGCCTTCCCGCACGTACGGGAAGACCGGCGCGAGGGCGGCGACGGCGAGCGCGGCCCGGTCCGGGTCGGATCCGAGCACGGCGCGCAGCAGCGTCACCATGCACAGGTCCACCCGGTTGGCCCCGGTGCTGGTGCCGTCGTAGTCGTCCAGCAGGCGCTCGGGGACGAAGTGGTCCACCGCGTCCCCCAGAGCGGCGCTCTGCCGTGCGGTGAGGTGCGGGCCGATCAGGAGGGCGGCGTCCGGCAGCGCCTTCGGGACGCCGATCTGCCAGGTCCACCAGTTCCCGGCCGGGTCGGCGCCGTCGGCGTACACGTGCCGCCGGTAGTGGTCGATCCCGGTGGCGACGGCCGCGCCGAGCCCCGGGTCGCCGGTCAGCCCGGTCCCCGGCAGCGCGTACGCGCGGGCCATGGCGCGCAGCCGCGCCGGGGTGGTGGCGAAGGAGGGGAAGGCGAGGTCGGGCCAGAGTGACGAGGCGGTCGGCGTCATGGTGTCGCGGTGGCCGGCCGCCACCGTCCCGAGCGTCGCCAGCCGGTTCTGGTACGGCGCCGCCGCCGCGTCGAACCCCGACCCGGCGGTGACCTCCCGCCACCTGCGGCGCAGGAGGGCGAAGGCGTCCGCGTACCCGCGCTCGGTTCCGGTGTGGCCGGTGCACCCCGAGACCAACGCTCCCGCCGCGGCGATACCGCTGAGCTGCAGAAATAATCGCCGCGGATATCCGTTCACGCGTAGATTGTCACGCGAAAATCACTCCCATGCCGTCACAGGCGCTGGTCACATGTCCGATACCGGGCCGACAGCCGCCTCCGTAGCGTTCCGATCACGGGGAACATCTTGACCTGAACGGAAGCGAATCACCGTGAAACTCATGGAACGCCTGCACACCACTGTGGAACTGGCGTCAGTCACCAAGCACTACAGCCACGGGGTCACGGCGCTCGACAACGTGACGATCGGATTCCATCACGGCACCTTCACCGCCGTGATGGGACCTTCCGGATCGGGCAAGTCGACCTTGCTGCAGTGCGCCGCGGGCCTGGACAAACCCACGTCGGGGCACGTCGTGGTGGACGGCAGGGATCTGACCCGGCTGAGCGAGCGGAAGCTGACGCTGTTACGGCGTGACCGGATCGGGTTCGTGTTCCAGTCCTTCAATTTGCTGCCGTCGCTGACCGCGGCGCAGAACGTCGCCCTGCCGTTACGCCTGGCGGGTCGCCGCCCGGATCCCGAACTCGTCGAGCAGAGCCTGGCCTCCGTCGGACTCGCCGACCGGGCGGCGCACCGTCCGGCCGAGCTGTCCGGAGGGCAGCAGCAACGGGTGGCCATCGCGCGGGCGCTGGTCACCCGGCCCGCCGTACTCTTCGGTGACGAGCCGACCGGCGCCTTGGACACCAACACCAGCCGGGATGTGCTGCGCCTGCTGCGCTCCCTGGTCGACAAACAGGCGCAGACCATCGTGATGGTCACCCACGACCCCGCCGCGGCCGCCTACGCCGACCGGGTGCTGTTCCTGGCCGACGGCCGGGTCTGCGGCGAGCTGGCCGACCCCACACCCGAGGCCGTCGCCTCCCGGATGTTGACGCTGGAGGAGTCGTGCTGAGCATCGCCCTGAGCACTCTGCGTACCCGCCTGACCTCCTTCATCGGCACATTCGTCGCGCTCGCCCTCGGCGCGGCGCTGATCGCCGCGATGGGCCAGGTACTGGACACGACGGTCGGCTCACCCGACCGGGCCCCGCAGCGGTACGCCTCCGCCCCGGTCGTGGTGGTGCCGGACAACCGGCTGACCGTCGGCACCTGGCAGGGCGAACAGAGCGCTCCGCTCGCCGAGCCGCGCGGACTGCCCGACGAGCTCGTCGCCCGCTTTCCCGACGCGGTCGTGGACCGCGCCTTCCCCGCCCGGCTCGTCGACGGCCCGGACTCCACAGGACGGCCCTGGTCCGCTTCCCGTACGGCACCGCAGAAGCTCATCCAGGGGAGGGCCCCGAAGACCGGCAATGAGATCGTGGTGAGTGCGGGCGCCCAGGTCGGCCTGAAAGTCCGGGTCGTCACGGCCGGCGGCGTCCGGCCGTACACCGTGGTGGGTGTGACGACCGCGCCGTCCACGGTGTTCTTCACCGACGCGGAGGCGGCGACGCTGTCTCCGCGGATCGACGCGCTCGCCCTGTGGCATCCGGTGCCCAGCGTGGGGGGCGGGGCCAGGGTGCTCACCGGACAGGACCGCGCGCTGGTCGATCCCACGCGTGTGAGCGACGGGCGTGCCCGCGACAACGCCAACACGATCGTCGGCATCGCGGCCGGCTTCGCCGTCTTCATCGCCGTCTTCGTGGTCTCGTCGACGTTCGCCTTCGCGGTGGCGCAGCGGCGGCGGGAATTCGCGCTGCTGCGCACGGTGGGCGCGACCCGCCGCCAGGTGCGGTGGATGCTGTACGGCGAGGCCGGGATCGTCGCGGTCATCGCCTCCGCGGTCGGCGCGGTGGCCGGGCCGTTCGCTGCGGGGCCGATCCTGGACTGGCTGGTCGGCCTGGGAATGGCGCCTGCGTGGCTGGTACCGAGCACCGCTGCCTGGCCCTCCGTCGTCGCTTTCTGCACCGGTGTGGCGGTTGCCGTGTCCGGTGTGGCGGCCGCCGCCAGGAGAGCAGGTCGGGTGCATCCGGCCGAGGCGATGCGCGAAGCCGCGATCGAAGACCGGGGGATGGGCTGGGGCCGCTGGGCGGCGGGTGCTGTCCTGTTCTGTGCCGCGCTGATCAGCATGGGCGTGACCGCCGTCACCGACCCCACCGGGGCCACGAACAACAAGTCCTTCATGCCGATCGTGATGCTGCTGATCGTCGCCGCCGGACTGCTCACCCCCGCGGTCGTACGGCCGGTCACGCGGCTGCTCGCGGTACCTCTGGGGCGGTTGCGTGGAGCGGGTGGCACCGTGGTGCCTGCGGCCGCCGCCGCCTCCACCAGGCAGACCGCCGCCACCGTGGCCCCTGTCCTGATCGCCGTGGGCCTGGCCGCCGCGCTGCTCGGGGCGGCCGCGATGACCGACACCGCCAAGGCCGCGATGCAGGCCCGTCCAGTGCTCGCCGATTATCTGGTCTTGCCCACCGGTACGGCGGGCCTGGACCGGCAGCTCGTCGAACGGCTGCGCGCCGTCCCCGGCGTGGATGTCGCCACCACCACTCCGACCAGCGTCTACACCCTGGAGGGAGCCACCGCGCTCATCCAGAGGCCGGCGGAGGCCGTCGATCCGGCCAAGCTCCCCGCCATGCTGGACCTGCCGTTGATCGCGGGTTCGCTCTCCGATCTCGATGACCACGGCATCGTGGTCTCGGAAACCTGGGAGCTGAGCCTTGGCGACACCGCCGAACTGTGGCGCGCGGACGGCAGTGAAGTCTCACTGAAGGTGGTCGGACTGCTCGGGGCCGACGCCCCGGCCGACTCCTACATCTCCCCGGCCCACGCCTTCTCCGCTCCGGTGACGACGGCCTACGTCAAGCTGCGTCCGGGCACCTCTCGGGAGACGGCCGAAACCCTGCTGGAGAAGGCCACGGCGGGGCACAACGCGCGGGCTGTCACCACAGGCGAGTGGGCGGCCGACGCCGCCGACCGCCGCGGCTCCGCCAGCCGTCTCGGGCTGCTCGTGGTCCTTGGCATCATCCTCGCCTACACCGCGATCGCGCTGGTCAACACCCTGCTGATGGCCGCCTCCGACCGCACCGCCGAACGTGGGGCGCTGCGGCTCCTCGGCGCGACCCGGGGCCAGCTCCTGCGATATGTGGCCGGAGAGGCGCTGCTGGTCGTCGCGATCGGAGTGATCGTCGCGAGTGGCGTGGCCGTTGTCGCCCTGGCCGGGCTGTGGGCCTCGCTGGTCCAGATCGCCGGGCCGATCGCGATCACCTTGCCGTGGCCCGCCGTCGGCGCGGTGGTGGGAGGCTGCGTCGCCCTGGCGACGTTCGCCTCGCTGGCGGGAACGCTACGACGCGCCTAGTTCCAGCCTGGCCAGCTCGACCCTGGAGGAGACGCCAAGCTTGGGGAAGACGCGGTAGAGGTGGTAGCTCACGGTCTTGGCGCTGATGAAGAGTCTGGCGCCGATCTCCCTGTTCGTCAGACCCGTGGCCGCCAGCCGTACGATCTGCAACTCCTGCGGCGACAGGTCGGCCTGCTTGTCGGCGTCCGCGGAGGCGACCACCGCCTCTCCGGCTGCGCGCAACTCGGCGCTCGCCCTGTCACCCCAGGGTCGGGCGCCGAGACGGTGGAAGGTCTCCGTCGCGGCCCGCAGGTAGGTACGCGCCTCGCGCTTGCGGCGCTCGCGGCGCAGCCACTCGCCGTAGAGCAGCTCGGTCCTGGCTCGCTCGAAGGGGCGCGCGTGCGACCTCAGGGCGGCCAGATAGTGCTCCTCTCTCGACTCCAGCAGGGCCAGGCAGCGGTGCAGCACGGCGTCCGACCAGTCAAGGCGGGCCGCGGCCGCCCACTCCTCGAACCGTGCCATCGGCTTCTTCGCCCGTTCGGGCTCCCCGGCCCGCACCGCGGCTTCGACCTGGTCGGCGGCGAAATGAACCGCCTGGATCTGGTGGCGTACCGGACCGGCCATCGCCCCCTCCAGGCGGTCGAGCGCCCGCGTGTGACGGCCACGACTCAAGTCGAGCAGCGCCAGCGCCCACTCGCCCCAGGCCGTTCCGTTGGCGATCCCGGTGATGCTGAAGTGGTCGGCGCAGGACGCGGCCAGCTCGGCGCAGCGAGCATCGTCACCCTGGACGGCGGCGAGCCAGGCGAGGATGCCCGTCAGGTAGCCGGCCCGGTGGGGCTGGCCGACGTCCGAGGCGATCCGCAGCCCTTCGGTGGCGTCGGCGAGCGCGCCGCGGAACCGGTTCAGGTAGAGCTCGGCGGAGGCGAGCGTCACGTAGCTGATCGGGAGCCATCCGGTCATGCCCAGGGTCCGGCACTCCTCCACGAGCGCGGAGGAGATCTCCCGCTGCGCCTCGAAATCGCCGACCAGGCCGGCCACGAACGCGCCGTTGATCCGCAGCTGGTAGCCCTCCCGGTCGATCCGCCTGGCATCGTCCACCAGGGGGCGCATGGCGGGCAGGCCCTCGGTGGGTCCGCGGTTGAGGGATTCTGCCGCGGCGGCGACGGCGTCGACCGCGGTTTCCAGGCCGTCTTCCGGACGCAGTCGCAGCGCGCGCAATCCTGCGGCCACGTCCTGGAGGCGTTCCGGATCACTGAGCTGCCAGGCGTTGCGACCCGCGTCGACGAGCATCAGCCCGGCCGCCACCGGATCGAGTTCGGCGACGCGTTCTGCGCCCGAGACCAGGAGGTCGTGAGCAATGTGGACGGAGCCGCGTTCGAAGGCCACCCTGGCACGCAGATCGGCCAGCCGGGCCATGGCGCGCGGGTCGTCGACGAGGCGGGACGCCCGCTCGGCCAGCCCCTGTGCCCGCTCGGGCCGACCGGCGTCGGCCGCCGCCACGGCGGCCTCGGTCAGGCGCGTGGCCAGCTTTTCCCGATCGGTGGTGAGCTCGGCGGCCCGCTCGAGCGCCGCCGCGGCGGCCGCGTGGCCGTGCCGTTCTCTGGCTCGTGCCGCGGTGCGCTCCAGCGCGGACGCGGCGCGCTCATCGGGGCCGACCGCTGCCGCGGCCAGGTGCCAGGCCTGCCGGTCCTCATGGTCGTGGAGGACGTCCACGAGAACCCGATGTACGGCGAGACGCTGGTCGAACGGCGCGGCGTGGAGGGCGGCCGCGCGCATCAGCGGATGCGCGAATGTGACCGTTCCACCATCCGGCGAGAGGATGCCTTCCGCGGCGCCGAGTGCCTCCGCTCCGATGCCCAGCCGCTCCGCCGCGCGCAGCACGACGCCCAGATCTCCGGTGCCCTCGACCGCGGCGAGCAAGAGCATCGTCCGGGCATTCGGTGGCAGCGCCGCGATGCGGGCCTCATACGCCTCCTGGATCCGGCGTGGCAGGGGCAGCGGCTTGAGCGGATCTCCCGTACGGGGTAGTTCGATCAGCGCAAGTGGGTTGCCCCGGCTCTCCCCGAGCACCCGGGCCCTGGTCGCGTCCGCCAGTCCCGGATCCCGGTCGTCCAGCAGCGCTGCCGCGGCCTCGGCGTCCAGCGGATCGAGCCTGCGCTCCGGCAGGCCGGGTGCGCTGAACCCCTCGCGCGTGGCGAAGACGAGCACGATCCCCTCGGCGTCAAGGCGTCTCGCGGCGAACAGCAGCGCGTCGGCGGACGCCTGATCCAGCCAGTGGGCGTCGTCCACCAGGCAGAGGACCGGCCCCTCTTCCGCGGCCTCCGCCAGCAGGGAGAGCGTGGCGAGGCTGATGAGGAAACGATCATGGCCCGCTCCCCCGCCAAGCCCCAGCGCACCCTTGAGCGCGTCGGACTGCGGTTCGGGCAGTGTCGCCACGCGGGCCAGCTCCGGCCGCAGCAGCTGGTGCAGGGCCGCGAACGGCAGCTCGGCCTCGGTCTCCACGCCGGTGCTGCGCAGGATCCGGAACCCCTCGGCCCTCTCCACGGCATGGCCGAGGAGGGCCGTCTTGCCGATGCCCGGGTCGCCCCAGATGACCACGGCCCCGCTGCGCCCGGCCCGCGCGCCGTCCAGGAGATCCTCGATGGCGCGCTGGTCGTGTTCTCTGCCCCTAAGCATGATCCGCAATGTAGCGAGGCAGGACACGGCAGGAGGACCGGGGGCCGGGGGCGTCCAACGCGGTTCCGGGGCAGCGGTTCCGGGCGAGCGCTTCCGGATCAGCGGGCGAAGCCCGCGGCGACGGCTCTGATGGCCGCGGCGAGGTCGCGGCCGGTGGGCGCGTGCTCGGGGTCGATCAGCCACTGCGACAGCAGGCCGCTGAGCAGCGTCTGGTAGAGCCGGCCGGTCACGCGGAGCGTCTCGGGGTCGGCGTCCGGGTCGAACATCTCGGCGAGGCCGTACCGCGCCTCCTCCAGGCCGGTGCCGAAGGCCTCGCGCATCTCCGGCAGGTGGTCGAGCTGGGTGATCACCTCGAACTGGGTGGCCCACAGCGGCCTCCGCTCGACGAACGAGCCGACCACCCGCTCCCAGATCGCCTCGAACCGCTCCTGTGAGCCGGGGCGCATGCCGGTGTCCGTGCCGAGCGCACGCTCCAACTCGTCGCCCCACTCGCGCATGGTGTCGACGAGCGCCTCGTTGAGCAGGGCCTTCGTGGACCGGAAGTGGTAGCCGATGGAGGCCAGGCTGGTGCCGGACGCCGCCGCGATGTCGCGCGCGGTGGTGCGCGTGTACCCCTTCTCGTAGAGGCAGCGCTTGGCTCCGGCGAGCAGGTCTTCGCGATTTCCCATGGCGATCAGACTACCCCATCGTCTGAGACATTTGTACTAGACATCCTTCTGAGACATCTGTACAGTCGATCACATCGGCCCCCACCGAATCCCCCGAGGAGTTCCCATGAAGACGGTCCTGATCTCCGGCGCCAGCATCGCCGGCCCGACGCTCGCGTACTGGCTCAGCGAGTACGGCTTCGCGCCGACGGTGGTCGAGCGCGCCCCCGCCCTGCGGGACGGCGGCTACAAGGTCGACATCCGGGGCGCCGCCCTCGACGTGGTGGAGCGGATGGGCCTGCTGCCGCGGATCGAGGCGCTCAGCACGGACATGAAGGTCGCCCACTTCGTGGACGCCGATGGCAAGCGGGTCGCCAGCATGGACGCCGCGCTGTTCGGCGGCCGTGAGAACACCGACGTCGAGATCATGCGCGGCGACCTCGGCAGCCTCCTCCACGAGGCGACCGCCGACCGCGTGGAGTACGTCTTCGACGACTCGATCACCTCGCTGACCGAGACCGAGGACGGCGTGCTCGTCACCTTCGAGCGCGGCCCGTCACGCGTGTTCGACCTGGTCGTCGGCGCCGACGGGCTGCACTCGAACGTGCGCCGGCTGGCCTTCGGCGAGGAGGGCCGGTTCACCCGCGACCTCGGCCACCACATCTCGATCTTCACGGTGCCCAACCACCTGAACCTGGACCGCGTCGAGATGGGCCGCGCCGAGCCCGGGGCGTCCGCCCTCATGTACGCCACGGCCCGCGCCGCCGACGCCCGCGCGATGTTCCTCTTCGCCTCGGACGGCCTCACCGCCGACCGGCACGACATCGAGGGCCAGAAGAAGGTGGTCGCCGAGCGGTTCGCCGACCACGGCTGGGAGGTGCCGCGACTCCTCGGCGCCATGGCGGACGCGCCCGACTTCTACTTCGACTCGCTCAGCCAGGTCCACATGGACACCTGGTCCAAGGGGCGGGTCGTCCTGGTGGGCGACGCCGCATACTGCGCGTCCCCGGCCTCGGGGCAGGGCACCAGCCTCTCCCTCGTCGGCGCGTACGTGCTGGCCGGGGAGCTGGCCGCCGCGTCCGGCGACCATGTCGCCGGCTTCGCCGCGTACGAGCGCGAGCTGCGGCCCTTCGTCGCGGCCAACCAGGCCCTGGCCGAGAGCAACCTCAAGGGGATGGTCATGAAGTCGGCGTTCCAGATGCGGTTCCAGATGTTCATGCTGCGCCTGCTGCCCCACCTGCCCGGATCCGCCGGCATGGCCGAGCGCGTGACGGCCAAGATCCACGAGGCGGCGACCTCGATCTCCCTGAAGTCCTACTGAGCCCGGCACGCGCGTGGCCCGGATCTGTGCGGGTAGTGGCGCTGCATGAGGTCCGAGGAGGGGTGGCCATGGCTGAGCGTGCCGCGCTTGAGGAGATGCGGAAGGTCCTGGACGAGGTCTTCCATGACCGCGAGCGGGCCACCCGCCGCGAGGTCTACGCCTCGGCGTCCGCCCGGGTGAGCCTGCCGGCCGACATGCTCACGCATCTGAACGAGATGCCCGACCGCAGCTAC
Organism: Microtetraspora malaysiensis; assembly: GCF_050947145.1. Classification (NCBI taxonomy): domain Bacteria; kingdom Bacillati; phylum Actinomycetota; class Actinomycetes; order Streptosporangiales; family Streptosporangiaceae; genus Microtetraspora; species Microtetraspora malaysiensis. The sequence goes on along the minus strand of NZ_CP191998.1, from coordinate 255,258 downwards.
AGCCGCCAGGAGATGGTGGACGCCATCAACAAGGTCATCGAGAGCCGCGGCGAACAGGACGTGCTCGGACTGCTCTGACCGGCCTCATCCGCGGCACACCGTTCACGGTTCAGTCCTCGGCGACGACGATGACGTGGTCGCCCTCGCCCAGGACCAGCGGCACACCCTTGGGCGGGTTGAGCGTCACGCCGTAGGCGGGCGGCTCGTCACTGAGCCGGCCCCGGCGGTACCCGATCGCGACCTCTCCCCTGCGCCGCGCCGACTCGATGACGGTCGCGAAGTTCGCCTCCACGCCCGGCCGCACGTAGTCCACGGCGGGTTTGAGATAGACCTCCGACCCCGCCGGATCGAACAGGTCGGCGAAGACGGCGTACAGGTCGCGGTTCTCGGCGAGCTGGGTCAGCAGCAGGCAGATCAGCTTGCTGCTGACGATGAAGTCGTCCGCCTTGGTGACCTGGGCGATCTCGCGGTTGTTGTCGTCGTTCATCTCCGTGACGATCGAGTACGGATCGCCCAGCCGCACCTCGATGTCGCGCAGGTGGAGCAGCGTGACCAGCGTACGGTCGTCGGCCCGGTCCGGATCGACGCCGTCGTTCGAGAGCACCACGATGTGCTGGTACGACCCCAGGTCGAGCGCCTCCAGCGACCGCCTGCTGGTCGGCTCGCACATCTTGTAGCCGACCACCAGGTTCTGCCGCTCGCTCTCCACCGCGGGCACGGGACGGTGGGGCGCGGCGACGTCCACCACCGAGCCGGGCGGGGCGAGCCGGTCCAGCAAATCGATGATCTTGGTGGCGCGGGCGTTCCAGCCGATCAGCAGCGTACGGTCCGGCACCGGCTCCCGCTCCGGCGCGGTGGTGATCACGTCCTCGATGATGGGGAACGGTCGGCCGGCCAGGCGGATGAGCAGGTCGTCCTCGGCGACCACGATCATGCTGTCGCCGGCCTCGATCGGGGTTTCGGGCGGCGGGTTGACCATCACCGGCCCGCCGGCCTTGTGCACCCCGATCGGCACCCCCAGCTCGTACGCGTTGAGCACCTCGCCGTACTTGCTGCCCACCAGCGCGGGCTCGGGCCGGAAGTAGATCTCGTTTCCGGCGAAATTCAGCAGGTCGGTGCAGACCGTGGACAGGCCGGCCTGGCGGTGCGACTGGACGACCATGCGGACCGTGATGTCGTCGGCGTCGATCACGAGCGCCGACTCCCCGGCGGCGAGCCGGGCCGCCGCGAGGTTCTCGGAGTCCTGGACGGCGGCCACGATGTGCGGGTGGGCGCCGCGCCACGGCCGGTTGTTCAGCAGCAGAAGGACCTTGATGACGTCGATGTCGGCGTCCTCGACCTGCGGCGGCATCACCATGATCGATTTCGCCGTGTCCGGGCTGACGAGTTCGAGGTCCGCCTTCTTGAGCGGGTTGCCGGAGCGGCAGATGACCCGGGTGTGGCCGGTGTCGGGCACCCGCATCCGGATCTGGTCCTCCATGGCGACCTTGTCACGGTCGGCGAGGACCACCACGCACGAGCGGCGGGCGCTCTGGTTGGCCGTCACCAGCTCGCCGATCACCGTGAAGACCTGCTCCGACCAGCCCAGGATGATCGTGTGCCCGTGCTCGACGAGCTGGGAGCGGCCCTTGCGCAGCTCGGCGATCCGCGCGTCCAGGCCGGTGGTGAGCACACCGATGAGGGCGCTGACGATGAAGATGCCGCCGACCGTGACAGCGAGCATCAGGCCCAGGAAGACCGGGCTACCGGTGTCGCCGCCCATCGTGCCCGGGTCGAGCGTGCGCAGCAGGCTCATCCACGCCACGCCGATCCAGCCGTTGTTGTCCTCGGCGTCCTCGTCGGTGAAGACCACGATCAGGACCGTGACCACCGCGATCAGCGCGACCGAGGCGAGCCCCAGCCAGCCGATCAGCGCGGGGGTGCCCCGGTCCATCGTGCCGTCGAACCAGTACCGCACGCGGGTCCGCAAACTCTCCAGCACCCGTCACGCTCCCCGCCGTCCGCCCATCCCCTCCACCCGAACCACACTAAACGCCGCGGATCAGATCAGAAGGAACATAGCAATGGGCTCAATCGTGCTCGGGCGCCCCCTGCCGCCAGTAGCCCATGAAGGCGACGCACGAGCGATCCACGCCCAGCTCCCGCACCAGGTGGCGGCGCAGCTCGCGGACCACGCCCATCTCACCGGCCAGCCAGGCGTAGAAGCCGCCGGACGCCCGCTCGGGCACGTCCCAGAGGCGCTCAGGAGACTCGTCGCCGGGGCCGTCGCCGGACTCCTCGCCCCGCTCCGGCCCGCCCGCCGCGACCCCGAGTTCCCGTACGGCGTCGCGCACGGCGGGGATCAGCAGCTCGCCGTGCGGCGCCGTACCGCGGGGCAGCCAGGCGACCTCGACGTTCGGCGTGACACGCAGGTCGAGGACGTCGCCGGGGCCGGGCACCTCCAGGAGCACCCGGACGGCGGCGGAGTCGCCGAGGGTCTCGGCGATCGCGGAGACGGCGGGGACGGCGGTCTCGTCCCCCACCAGCAGCAGCCGGGTCGCGCCGGCCGGCGGCGCCCACTCGACCCCGACCGGCGGGCCGGAATACCGCGCGTCGGGGCCGACGATGACCACGGAGCTGCCCGGACGCGCCTGCGCCGCCCACCGGGAGGCGACCCCCACGGGTCCGTGCAACGCGAAGTCGACGTCCAGCTCGCGGTGCCGGCCAGGAGCCTCGCGCAGGGCACGCACGGTGTAGGTGCGGATCGGGTTCTTCCTGTCTTCCGGGAGATCGCGCCAGATCGGAAACCAGTCCGGCCCGGTGGGGAAGGCGTCCAGCCCGGCGTCCGGCAGCGGCACCACGACCTTGACCCGCTGGTCGTACCCGTCGTGCCCGAACCCGGACAGCTCCTCACCCGCGAACGTGACCCGTACGAAGGTCGGGCTGAGCCGCTCGGTACGGGCGACGTGCAGGCGGAACGGCCGATAGGCGACGGTCATGGGGCCTCCATCAACTTAGGCATGCCTAACTTTGCTTAGGCTAACCTAGCCTGCCACGATCAGGCCAGGAGAAGATCGGCCAAGCGGCAGGCAAGGCCGAGTCGCGGCCGCGCCCCGACCGGCGTGGAACCCTTGCGCGGGGTCCGGGTTCCCCGATGCTCGGCCCTATGACCACCATCGACGGACAGCACGCCCCCCTGAAGGCCGGGCGCCGGTGATCGCGGTGCTCCTGGCCGTGCTCGCGGCGGCCTGCAACGCCCTCTCGTCGGTGTTGCAGCGCCGGGCGGCGCGCACCGCGCCCCAGAGCGACGCCTTCAAGCTGGTGCTGCTGTGGGACATGATGCGCAAACCGGTCTGGCTGAGCGGCATCGTCGCTTTGATCGGCGGCTTCCTCCTCCAGGCCAGCGCCCTCAATTTCGGGACGCTCGCGCTGGTGCAACCGCTGCTCATCACGGAGCTGCCGTTCACCATGCTGATCATCTGGTTGATGTACCGGATCAAGCTGAACTGGAGCCTGTGGCGGGCCATCATCGCCCTCACCATCGGGCTGGCGGTCCTGCTCGCCTCCGCGAGCCCCGGACACGGGACCCGGGCTCCGGACGCCGCCGACTGGGTCATCGTCACGGTGGTGTGCGGCGCCATCCTGGCGTACCTCATCGCGACGGCGAAGATCACCCAGGGCTCGCGGCGGGCGGCCCTGCTCGGGACCGCCTCCGGCCTCGGCTTCGCCTTCACCGCGGCGCTGATGAAGGAGAGCACCCGCCTCTTCAACTCCGAGGAAGCCCATCTGCTGACCACGTGGCCGGTGTACGCCATGGTCGCGGCCGGCGTTTTCAGCGTCTACCTGCTGCAGAACGCCCTGCAGAGCGGCAACCTCGTCGTCGTCCAGCCGACGCTCAACATCTCCGACCCCGTGGCGAGCATCGGCCTCGGCGTCGCGCTCTTCGGCGAGACCATCCGGCTGGGCGGCTGGATCGCGGCCGAGCTGATCGGCGTCGGCCTGATCTTCTACGGCAGCGTCAAGCTGGCCCAGTCGCCGCAGATCCGCCAGGGAGACCTGATGGCACTACCGGAGTGAAGAACGACTCGGCGGGCGCGGCGGCGAACAGCGCCGCGGCGGCGGCCGCGTGCCGCTCCCTCCCGCCCGGCGTCCCGATCCGGTCGAGCGCGGCGAGCAGCTCCCCGGCGTCCCGGGCGTACACGCTCAGCCCGGCCCGCGCCATCGCCAGCGCGCCGTCCCGCCCATGCCCCGGGATCGGCAGGAAGGAGACCACCGGCACTCCCGACGCCATCGCCTCCCGGCAGGTCAGCCCGGCCGCGTTGTCCACCAGCGCGTACGCCCCGGCCAGCAGGCCGGGCATGTCGGCGCACCAGCCGAGCGCGGTCGCCGACCGCCCCAGACGGCGGGCGAGGCGGCGGCGCAGTTCGTCGTTGCGCCCGCACAGGACGACGGGCGCGTAACGGCCGGAGCGGGCCAGGATCCGGGCCGTCCGCTCGACACCGCCCACCCCCCAGGCCCCCGCGGACACCAGCACCGTGCGCGTGACGCCGTCCCCCGGAGCCGCCGCCGGGTGCTCCAGGAACTCCGGCCGGACGAGCGGGGCGTGCGCGTGGGCGGGCCGCCCGGTCGCCGCCCGCACCGCACGCGCGCTCGCCGGGTCGGGGCAGAGATATCGGTCGTTCCCCGGGTGCAGCCAGAGCCGGTGCGCCGCGAAGTCGGTGAGCAGCACGGTGCTCGGCACCGGCAGCAGGCCGCGGGCCCGCAGGTGCCCGGCCGCCTGCGCGGCGAGATGGAACGCCGACACGACCTCGTCCGGCCTCCGGCGCCGCAGCAGCCGCAGCAGCCGGACCGCGACCAGCGCGGTCATGGGAGACACGCCCCCCGGCCCGCCGCGCGGCACGAAGAAGGCCCGATAGATCAGCTCGTACGCCCACGGGGCCGAGCGCATCATCCAGCCGTACCCGCCGCGTAGCGCCGCCCCCAGTCGCAGCGGCAGCAGGTCGAGCACGTCGGCCACCTCGGCGTCCACGCCCCGCGCGCAGAGCCGCCGGGCCAGCTCGGCCGCGGCGGCGTCGTGCCCCGCGCCCATGCTCGCGCTGAGGATCAGGACCGCACGCCGGGCGGCGTGACCTGTCAAAACGCGGGAACCAGGAGAAAGGTGAGGATTGACACCCGCGGAGTGGCCACCCTGGCCGGGCTGGCCCTGCTGCACGTCGGCCCCGCCGCCACCTGGCTGCCCGCCGTACGACGGCTGACGCCCCGCCTGGCCGGCGTCGGCGCGGACGGTCACGTGGCGCTGACCTTCGACGACGGCCCCGACCCGCGCTCCACGCCGCGCTTCCTGGACGAGCTGGAGCGGCTCGGCTGCCGGGCGACGTTCTTCGTGCTCGGCGAGATGCTCGACCGCCATCCCGGGCTCGGCCGCCGCATCGCCGAGCACGGCCACGAGGTCGCCGTCCACGGGTGGCGCCACGACAACGCGCTGCTCGCCCGGCCGGGCCGCATGACAATCGAGCTGGCCCGGGCCGCCGAACTGGTCGCGGCCGTGACGGGGAGGCCTCCCGCCTGGTACCGGCCGCCCTACGGCGCGCTCAGCGCCGAGACGCTGGTCGCGGCCCGGCTCCTGGGGCTGCGGCCGGTGCTGTGGACCGCGTGGGGCCGGGACTGGACGCCCACGGCGAGCCCGGACTCCGTGGTGGCCGCCCTGGCCCCCGGGCTGCGCGGCGGTGCCACCCTCCTGCTGCACGACACCGACCACACCGCGGCGCCGGGCTGCTGGCGGTCGGCGCTGGGCGCGCTGCCCCGGCTGGTCGCGGCCTGCCGGGCAGCCGGCCTGCGGGTCGGGCCCCTGCGGGACCACGGCATCTCGCACGGCGAATTCCCCTCCCAGCATTCCGGCAATTTGAAACAACGGGCCAGGCAAACAAATAGCCGGTGAATTGTCAGAAAAACCGCCGCGTGTCCGGACAACAAATATTCGCCCAGCTTATGCACGGCAAACCCCAATGACCCGAGAGTCCGCGTTTATGGCTGCCCACGACGGACAGCCTCAATTTATGTCATCGGGGGGAGACGACGCACGAGACGTCGCACTCAAAGCGCGCCGGGAAAACTTCCCGGTCGCTTCCCGGCTGCTGCCGCGCGGCTATCGCCGTCACCTCCTCGCGGTGTACGGCTTCGCGCGCTTCGTCGACGACATCGGTGACGAGCCCGGGAACGGCGATCCGCTGCGCCTGCTCGACACCGTGGAGTCCGACCTGCACCGCCTCTACACCGGGCACACCCCCTACCTGCCCGCCGTACGGGAACTGGAGGGGACGGTCGCGGCCTGCTCCGTCCCCGCGGCGCCGTTCCACCGGCTCGTCGAGGCGAACCGGCGCGACCAGACCGTCACCCGGTACGCCACATTCGAGGAGCTACTCGACTACTGCGAGCTGTCCGCGAACCCGGTCGGCCACATCGTGCTGCACGTGTTCGGCCTGGCCGCCCCCGACCGGCTCGACCTCTCCGACCGGGTCTGCACGGCGCTGCAGATCATCGAGCACTGCCAGGACCTCGGCGAGGACTACGCGCGAGGCCGGATCTACCTGCCCAAGGAGGACCTCCAGCGGTTCGGCTGCACGGAGGCCGACCTCGCCCGGGCGAGCACGCCCGGGCGGCTGCGCAACGTGGTGGCGTTGCAGGCCGACCGGGCCGAGCGGCTGCTCCACGAGGGCGACCCCCTGGTCGCCTCGGTGGGCGGGATGGCCCGCCTCGCCATCTCGGGCTACATCGCCGGGGGCCACGCCACGATCGCCGCGCTGCGCCAGGCCGGCTACGACGTCCTCGGCCGCGCCGTACGGCCCCGTGGTATCCGCCTCGCCGCGGGGTGGCTGCGCATCCTGGCGAGAAGGGGGTCGGGCCGTGGGCGTCCCTGAGGCGTACCAGCACTGCGAACAGATCATGCGAAGGAACGCGCGCAACTTCTCCTACGGCCTCCGGCTGCTGCCCGCGCCCAAGCGCCGCGCGCTGAGCGCGGTCTACGCGTTCGCCCGCCGGATCGACGACATCGCCGACGGCCACGGACCGGCGGGCGCGCGACTGGCCCGGCTGAACGCGGCCAGGGAGGCGCTGGACGGCCCGCCGGGCCCGCGCGCGGACGGGAACGAGGATCTCGTACTGGTCGCGCTGCACGACGCCGCACGGCGCTACCCGCTGCCGCTCGCCGCGTTCGGCGAGCTGATCGACGGGTGCGCCGCCGACGTGCGCGGCACGACGTACGCGCGCTTCGACGAGCTGCTCGCCTACTGCCGGTGCGTCGCCGGGTCGATCGGGCGGCTCTCGCTCGGCGTCTTCGGCGCCGACGACCCGGAGGCGGCGACGCCGCTCGCCGACGCGCTCGGCGTCGCGCTCCAGATCACCAACATCCTCAGGGACGTGCGCGAGGACCGGCTGGCCGGGCGCGTCTACCTGCCGATCGAGGACCTGGAACGGTTCGGCTGCACGCTGGAGCTCGACGGCGCCGGCCGGTTCACCGACCCGCCGCACCGGCTGGTCACGCTCATCCGGTACGAGGCCGTACGCGCCCGCGAGTGGTTCGCGGATGGAATGCGCCTGCTGCCCGTGCTGGACGCCCGCAGCGCGGCCTGCACGGCGGCCATGGCCGGGATCTACCGGTGCCTGCTCGACCGCATCGCGGCCGACCCGACCATGGCGCTGACCGCGCGGTTATCGCTGCCGCCCTGGGCGAAGGCCATGGTGGCGGCGCGCGCGCTCGCGGGGGCGGGCCGATGACGCGGGACCCGGTCGTGATCGTCGGGGGTGGCCTGGCCGGCATCGCCGCCGCCGTCGCGCTCGGCGAAGCCGGCCTCCCCGTGACGCTGTACGAGGCCCGGCCGAGGCTCGGCGGCGCGACACACTCGTTCACCCGCAACGGCCTCGCGGTGGACAACGGGCAGCACGTGTTCCTGCGTTGCTGCACCGCCTACCGGGGACTGCTCGACCGGCTCGGCGGCACGTCCCAGGTGGACGTGCAGGCCCGGTTCGACGTGCGGGTGCTCACCCCGGACGGGCGGTCGGCGCGGCTGCGGCGCTCCGCCCTGCCGGGGCCGTTCCACCTCATGCCGGCGCTGGCGCGGTACCCGCTGCTCGACCCGGCCGACCGGCTGCGCGCCATGCGGGGCTCGCTCGCCCTGCGGCGGCTCGACCCGGCCGACCCCGCGCTCGACGAGGTGGACCTCGCGACGTGGCTGGCCGCGCACGGGCAGAGCGACGCGGCGCGCCGCGCGCTGTGGGAGCTGTTCGCGGTGGCCGCGCTGAACGTGGGCGCCGGGGACGCCGCGCTCGGGCCGGCGGCGATGGTGTTCCGCACCGCGCTGTTCGGCCGGTCGGACGCCGCCGACATCGGCGTGCCGGCCGTGCCGCTCGGCGAGCTGCACGGCACGGCCGCACGGGCCGCCATCACCCGGCTCGGCGGCGCCGTACTGACCTCGTCGAAGGTCACCGCGATCGAGCCGGGGCCGGTCGTCGTGGTGAACGATGCCCGGGTGCGGGCGTCGGCGGTCGTCGTCGCCACGCCGCACGAGCAGGCCGCCGGGCTCGTCCCGCCGGACGCGGCGCCGGACCGGGCCCGCTGGAGCGGACTGTCGGCCAGTCCGATCGTCAACGTCCACGTCGTGTACGACCGCCGGGTGACCGGCCTGCCGTTCGCGGCGGTGGTGGACTCGCCGGTGCAGTGGGTGTTCGACAAGACGCGGGTCGCCGGGCTGCGCGACGGCCAGTACCTCGCGGTCTCCGTCTCGGCCGCGGACCGCTGGATCGACACGCCGACCGCGCGGGCGCGCGCGGTGTTCGTCCCCGCGCTGGAACGGCTCTTCCCCGGCGCGCGGCGAGCCCGGATCACGGACTTCTTCGTCACCAGAGAGCGTCGCGCCACCTTCCGCCAGGGGCCCGGCAGCGGCGCGCTCCGCCCCGAGGCCGCCACCCGGTGGCCCGGGCTGTTCCTCGCCGGCGCGTGGACCGACACGGGCTGGCCCGACACGATGGAGGCGGCCGTGCGCAGCGGACTCAACGCGGCCAGATTGGCCAGACGTCATCTGGACGCGGGGACTCTCACCACGGGGGCGGCCCGGTGAGCGCGGTCATCCCGCCGACGGTCGCGGCCGCCCGCGGGCTGGTGGAGCCCGTGCTGCGCGCGGCCGCGAACCGGCTCGACCCGATCACCCGGCGCGTCGCCGCCTACCACCTCGGCTGGGCCGACGCGGAGGGCCGGCCCGTCACCCCCGGGGGCAAGGCGCTGCGGCCGGCGCTCGCCGTGCTGTCTGCGCGGGCGGCGGGCCCGCAGGAGGCGCTGGCGGCGGCCGCGGCGGTCGAGTTCGTCCACGCGTTCTCGCTGCTCCACGACGACATCATGGACGGGGACCGGACGCGGCGGCACCGCCCGGCCGCGTGGACCGTCTTCGGTCAGTCGGCCGCGATCCTCGCCGGTGACGCGCTGCTGTCGCTCGCCGGGGAGCTGCTGCTGGAGGACGGCTGCCCGGGGCGGGTCCCCGCGGCCCGCGGCCTGGCCGCGGCCACCCGGCGGCTGATCGCCGGGCAGGCGCTGGACCTGGCGTTCGAACGGCGCTCCGACGTGAGCCTCGACGAGTGTCGCCTGATGTCCACGCAGAAGACCGGCGCGCTGCTGGCCTGCGCCTGCTCGATCGGCGCCATGGCGGTGGACGGCCCGGAGCCGCTGGTGGCCGCCCTGGCCGCGTTCGGCGCCGAAGCGGGACTCGCCTTCCAGCTCGCCGACGACCTGCTCGGCATCTGGGGCAGCCCGTCCGCGACCGGGAAGCCGGTCCTGTCCGACTTGCGGGCCCGCAAGAAGTCGCTGCCGATCGTCGCCGCGCTCACCAGCGGCACCCGCGCGGGCGATCGGCTCGCCGCCCTGATGGCGGGCCCCGAGCCCCTCTCGGAGACCGAGCTACGTGACGCCGCCGCGCTGGTGGAGGAGGCGGGCGGACGGTCCTGGGCCGAGACCGAGGCCAAGCACCGCCTCGACGCCGCCGAACGCCACCTCGCCGACGCCGACATGCCCTCGGCCGTACGCGCCGAGTTCCTCGACATCGCCCATTTCCTGACGTCCCGAGGACATTGACATGACCACAGTCGCCGCACCCAGCTCCGCCTCGCTCGCCCTCGACGCCGCCTGCGACCACCTGCTCGGCCTCCAGGCCCCCGAGGGGTGGTGGAAGGCCGAGCTGCAGACCAACGTGACCATGGACGCCGAGGACCTGCTGCTGCGCCAGTTCCTCGGCGTGCGCACAGAGGAGGACACGGCGGAGGCGGCGCGCTGGATCCGCTCGCAGCAGCGCGACGACGGCACCTGGGCCAACTTCCACGACGGCCCCGGCGACCTGTCCACCACGATCGAGGCGTACACGGCGCTGCGGCTGGCCGGCGACCCGGTCGACGCGGCGCACATGCGGGCGGCGGCCGGGTTCGTACGTGACTCGGGCGGCATCGAGGCGTCCCGGGTCTTCACCCGCATCTGGCTGGCGCTGTTCGGCCAGTGGTCGTGGCACGACCTTCCGGTCCTCCCACCCGAAATGATCTTCCTGCCGCCCTGGTTCCCGTTGAACGTCTACGACTTCGCGTGCTGGGCGCGGCAGACGATCGTGCCGCTCACCGTCGTCAGCGCCCGCCGCCCGTCGCGGCCGCTGCCGTTCGGGCTGGCCGAGCTGCGCACCGGACGGCCCGCCCCGCGCGAGCCGCGCACCGGCTGGGACGGCGTCTTCCACGCGCTCGACCGCGTGCTGCACCAGTACGAGCGGTTCCCGATCCCGGGGGTGCGCCGCGCGGCCGAGCGGCGGGCGGTCGAGTGGATCGTGACGCGGCAGGAACTGGACGGCTCCTGGGGCGGCATCCAGCCCCCATGGGTGTACTCGCTGATCGCCCTCGACCTGTACGGCTACCGCCTGGACCACCCGGTGATGCGCAAGGGCCTCGAAGGCCTGGACCGGTTCACGATCAGGGACGAGCAGGGGCGCAGGCTGGAGGCATGCCAGTCCCCGGTGTGGGACACCGTCCTCGCCGTCAACGCGCTGCTCGACGCGGGCATGCCGGGCGACCACCCCGCCCTCGTCAACGCGGCCGACTGGGTGCTCCGCGAGGAGATCACGGGGCCGGGCGACTGGAGCGTACGGCGGCCGTCGCTCGCGCCGGGCGGCTGGGCGTTCGAGTTCGACAACGACATCTATCCCGACATCGACGACACCGCCGAGGTGATCCTGGCCCTGCGGCGGGTGAAGCACCCGGACGTCCGCCCCGCCATCGACCGCGCCCTGCGCTGGGTGAACGGCATGGCCTCGCGGGACGGCGGCTTCGGCGCCTTCGACGCGGACAACACGCGCGAGCTGTGCACCCGGCTGCCGTTCTGCGACTTCGGCGCGGTCATCGACCCGCCGTCCGCCGACGTCACCGCGCACGTCGTCGAGGCCCTCGCCGTGGAGGAGCCCGCCTCCGACGTCGTACGGCGGGCCGTGGTCTGGTTGCTGCGCCACCAGGAGGCCGACGGGTCGTGGTTCGGCCGCTGGGGCGCCAACCACGTGTACGGCACCGGCGCGGTGGTGCCCGCGCTCGTCGCGGCCGGGGTGCGGCCCGGCGCCGCGTGCGTGCGGCGCGCGGTCTCCTGGCTGGAGGCGCACCAGAACGACGACGGCGGCTGGGGCGAGGACATGCGCTCCTACCGCGACCCGGCGTGGATCGGCCGGGGCAAGTCCACGCCCTCGCAGACCGCGTGGGCGCTCCTCGCCCTGCTCGCCGCCGGGGAGATCCGCTCGCCGGCGGTGGAGCGCGGTGTGGCCTGGCTGGTGGGCAGCCAGCGCCCGGACGGCGGCTGGGACGAGCCGTACTTCACCGGCACCGGCTTCCCCGGCGACTTCTTCATCAACTACCACCTTTACCGGCTCGTCTTCCCCGTCAGCGCGCTGGGGCGGTATGTCCGGGCCGGCGACGAGGGGGCCTCGCCATGACCGGGCCCGCGGCGGACGCCGTCGTCTGCACGGCCCTCGGCGTCGAGGCACGAGCCGTACGCGAGGGCCTGCCCGACGACGGCGGGAGCGTGCAGGTGATCAGGACCGGGATGGGCCCGGGACCGGCCGGGCGCGCCGAGAACCGGCTGCGCGGCGCGGGCGTGCTCGTCGTGACCGGCTTCGGCGGCGCGCTCGACGACGGCCTGCGGCCCGGCGACGTGGTGGTGGCCAGCGAGATCCGGTTCGACGGCCGGACGCTGCCCTGCCCGTCCGCGCCGCTCCTCGCGGGGGAGCTGGCCCGCGCCGGGCTCAACGTACGCACCGGGCCGCTGGCCACCTCCGACCACATCGTGACCGGAGCGGAGCGCCACCGGCTCTCGGAGGAGGGCGCGCTCGCCGTCGACATGGAGTCGGGGCCGATCGCGGCCGCCGCCGGGGGCCGGCCCTTCGCGGCGGTGCGCGTCATCGTGGACACCCCCGCCGTGCCGCTGCTGCGCCCGGCCACCATCCGCGGCGGCGTGCTGGCCTTCCGCACGCTGCGGCGGGTCGCCCCGGTGCTGGCGCGCTGGGCGGCCGCGTGCGGACCGCGCCGCGCGCTGCTCGCCGCGCCGCGCTCCTTCTGCGCCGGGGTCGAGCGGGCCATCGAGATCGTCGAGCGCGCCCTCGACCAGTACGGCCCCCCGGTCTACGTGCGCAAGCAGATCGTGCACAACCTGCACGTCGTACGCGATCTGGAGGCGCGCGGGGCCGTCTTCGTGGACGAGCTGGACGAGGTGCCCGAGGGGGCCGTCACGGTCTTCTCCGCCCACGGCGTGGCCCCCGGCGTACGCGACGAGGCGGCGGCGCGCGGGCTGCGGGTGATCGACGCGACCTGCCCGCTGGTGACGAAGGTGCACGCCGAGGCGCGCAGGTTCGCCGCGCGCGGCGACCTGGTGGCGCTGATCGGGCACGCCGGGCACGAGGAGGTCGAGGGGACGATGGGCGAGATCCCCGGCTCCGTCGTGCTGGTCGAGGACGTCGCCGACGTGGCGCGGCTGCCCGAGGGCCGCCGGGTCTCCTACCTGACGCAGACCACCCTCGCCGTGGACGAGGCCGCGGACATCGCCGCCGCGATCCGGCGGCGGTTCCCGGACGCCGAGGGCCCGCAGAAGGACGACATCTGCTACGCCACGACGAACCGGCAGCACGCCGTACGCGACGTGGCCGAGGGGTCCGACCTGGTGCTCGTCGTCGGCTCGGCCAACTCGTCCAACTCCCGGCGGCTGGCCGAGGTGGCCGGCCGGGCCGCCCCCGCGTACCTGGTCGACGGCCCCGGCGACATCGCCCTGGACTGGCTCGCGGGGGCCCGCACGGTCGGGCTGACCGCCGGCGCGTCCGCCCCGCCCGCCCTCGTGGACGCGGTCGTGGCCGCGCTGGGCGGGCTCGGCCCGGTGACCGTCGAGGAGCGCCGGGTGGCCGAGGAGACCATCCGGTTCACGCTGCCCAAGGAGGTGCGTACGAGATGACGATGCCGGTCCGCCAGGCCCTCCGCATCGGCGGCTACATCCTCGGTCAGAGGCTGCGCGGGCGGACGAAGTTCCCGCTCCTCGTGGAGCTGGAGCCGCTGTTCGCCTGCAACCTGAAATGCGCGGGATGCGGCAAGATCCAGCACCCCGCCGACGTGCTCAAACGCCGGATGCCGGTCGAGCAGGCCGTCGCCGCCGTCGAGGAGTGCGGCGCGCCGATGGTGTCGATCGCGGGCGGGGAGCCTCTCATGCACCCCCAGATCGCCGACATGGTGCAGCGCCTCGTCGCCCGGAAGATCTACGTCTTCCTCTGCACCAACGCGCTGCTGATCCCGAAGAAGATCGACCAGTTCGAGCCGTCGCCGTACTTCGCCTGGACAGTCCACATCGACGGGCTGCGCGAGCGGCACGACGCGTCGGTGTGCAAGGAGGGCGTGTTCGACGAGGCGGTGGCCGCCGTGCGCGAGTGCCGGCGGCGCGGGTTCCGGGTCACCACGAACACCACGTTCTTCAACACCGACAGCCCGCAGACGGTCATCGACGTGCTCAACTACCTCAACGACGACCTCCAGGTCGACCAGATGATGCTCTCGCCCGGGTACGCGTACGAGAAGGCCCCGGACCAGGAGCACTTCCTCGGCGTCCAGGAGACCAGGGAGCTGTTCCGCAAGGCGTTCTCCGGTGGGAACCGGCGGCGGTGGCGGTTCAACCACACGCCCCTGTTCCTCGATTTCCTCGAAGGAACGGTGGACTTCCCGTGCACGGCGTGGGCCATCCCGTCGTACTCGCTGTTCGGCTGGCAGCGCCCCTGCTACCTGATGTCCGACGGGTACGCGGCGACCTACCAGGAACTGGTCGAGGAGACCGACTGGGAGGCCTACGGCCGGGGCCGCGACCCGCGCTGCGCGAACTGCATGGCGCACTGCGGGTACGAGCCGACCGCCGTCTTCGCCACGCTCTCCTCGCTCAAGGAGTCGCTCCGCGCCGTACGCGGCGGCTGACCGGCCGCCCGAACGCCCTGGCGAGCGCGCGGAACGGCCCGGGGGCCGCGCCGCGCAGCCGGACGGGCAGCCGCAGCCAGCCCGGCGCGTACGACTCGGGACGGCCGCGCTCGACCGCGGCCACGATGGCTCGGGCGACCCGCTCCGGCGGGATCGGCGCGGGCCGGCGGCGGGCGTAGGCGGCGCCCCTCCGCGCGAAGAAGGGCGTGTCCACCACGCCCGGCAGGACGACCGAGACGCCGATCCCGGGCACCTCGTACCGCAGGCTCTCGGCGAAGGCGATCAGCGCGGCCTTGGTGGCCGCGTAGACGGCCTCGTCGCGGACGCCGACCGCCCCGGCGATCGACGACACGAAGACCAGGTGACCCCGGCCGCGCTCGACCATGCCGGGGAGCAGCGATCGGGTCAGCGCGATCTGGGCGGTCAGGTTGGTCGCGACCAGTTCCTCGGCGACGCCGTCCGGCATGGTCACCAGCGGCCCCGCCCATCCCCGGCCCGCGTTGCCGACCATGACGTCCACCGGACCCGCGCGCCCGGCGAGGTCCGCGACGCCGGCGGTGAGGTCGCCCGCGACGGCCAGCCCGCCGGTCTCCGCGGCGACCGCGTCGAGCCGCTCCCGGTCGCGGCCGGCCAGCACGAGACGGGCGCCCGCCGCGGCCATCACCCGCGCGGTGGCTGCCCCGATGCCCGACGACGCCCCGGTGATCAGCACGCGAGCACCCGCCAGTCTCATCGTCCGCCCCCTTTCGTCTCCGAAGTCGTTCCCCACCTCTTTCGCGGTTATCTCCCGGGAACGATCCACGGCACGCTCCCGAGAAGTGAGACGGTCTTGGTTCTGAGCTGACCTCACATCGGAAAAGACGACAATATGGATGAAATGGGGAGACGTCGGGCCATCTACCTGGCGGTTCTGGTCGCCGTCGAGGGGGCGCTGGCGGCCTGTGCTGACACATCGGCGCAGGGCACCCGGCCCGCCGCGGACGCGACCGGCCGGAAGCCCAGGGCCCGCAAACCGAATTCGCCCAGTCCGTCGCCGAGCCCTTCGCCGGTTTTCTCACCGGTCGCCGTTCCGTCCCGGAAGCCCATCCATCAGATCAAGGAAATCAACCCGGCGGCCCCGCCGAACTCGATCGCCCTGACGATCGACGACGGACCCGACCCCGAGTGGACACCGAAGGTCCTCGACCTCCTCGCGCGGCACCACGTGGTCGCCACCTTCTGCCTGGTCGGCGACGCCATCCGCGAGCACCCCGAACTCGCCAAACGGATCGCCGCCGCGGGCCACGCCATCTGCAACCACACGATGAGCCACCCGCAGCCCTTCGCCGGGCTGTCGTCCGAGCGGATGATCGCCGAGGTCACCGGCGCCCACCGCGAAATCTGGAAGACCACCGGCGTCACCTCACGACTGTTCCGCTCGCCCGGAGGGGACTGGTCGCCCGCCGTGCTCGCAACCGTCGCCGAGAACGGCATGCAGCCGCTCGACTGGGACATCGACCCGCGCGACTGGGCCCGTCCCGGCACCGGCGCGATCGAGGCCGAACTGCTGCACGCCAAACCGGGCAGCATCCTGCTGTCCCACGACGGGGGCGGAGACCGTTCCCAGACGCTGAGCGCCCTCACCACCGTTATCCCCGTGCTCCAAAGCCGGGGACTCACCTTCGTCACCCTGTGACCACGTGATGCGTCGACGCGGGCGGGACTTACGGTGGACGGTGTGCGCGCACGCCCCGTCTCCCTTCCGCTGCTCGTCGAGGAGATCGCCGACCGGATCGCCGCGGCCCCGAACGAGTCCTGGGTACGCGTCGCCGTCGACGGGGCGCCCGCGGCCGACCCCGGACGGCTGGCCGACGACCTCGTGGCGCCCCTCCGCCTGCGGGGACGCGAGGTACTGCGGGTCTCGGCGGCAGACTTCCTCCGGCCCGCCTCGCTCCGCCTGGAGTTCGGCCGCACCGACCCCGACGCGTTCTACACCGACTGGCTGGACGCCGGAGCACTGGTCCGCGAGGTCCTCGGGCCGCTCGCGCCCGGCGGGACCGGCCGGGTGCTGCCCACCCTGTGGGACAGCGCGCGCGACCGGGCGACCCGCGCCGCCTACGTCACCCTGCCGCCCGGCGCCGTGCTGCTGCTCGACGGGACCCTGCTGCTCGGCCGCGGCCTGCCGTTCGACCTGGCCGTCCACCTCGCGCTTTCCGAGGCGGCGCTCGCTCGACGCACCCTCGCTGAACACATTTGGCGACTGTCCGCTTACACTCGGTATGAGCACGAGATCAGACCGTCGTACGTCGCCGACATCGTCGTCCGCGTGGACGACCCGCGGCACCCGGCAGTGGTCACCGATACCGGATCATGAAGGCTGGATCATGAAGTCTGGATACGGCCTGGCGCGTGAGCACCGGTATCCAGAAGGATGATCTCCGGGAATGCGGTGAGAAAGGCGGCACAGGGAGATGGCTCAGATCGTCGGTGGCGGAAGCCCCGTCAATGACGCGGAGCGACGGGTCATCGCCCACCTCAGGGACAACGCCCCGGACGATTGGCTCCTGCTCCACAACATCGAGGTGCCACGCGGCGCCGACCTGTTCGAGGTCGACGTGATCGTGATCACCGGCCACTCGCTGTGCGTGATCGACGTGAAGGGCGCGCGGGGCCGCTTCGAGGTCTCCGGCACACGCTGGTTCCCGCAACGGGGCGGCGAGGCGTTCGGCTCCCCCGTCGCCAAGCTCCGCGGCACGGCCCGCGCGCTCAAGGGCGTCCTCCTCGACATCCACCGCGGGCTCGACCGCGTCTACGTCGACAGCGTCGTGGTGCTGACCGCCCCCGACGCCGTGCTCGTCGACTCCAGCGGCCGCGATGCCCGATACGTCACCAACCTGCCCGGCCTCGTCGGGATGCTGGGCGACGTCTCCCGCGTGCGCCAAGGGTGCAGCCCGGACGTCACGCCGTACCGCACCGCGCTCATCGAAGCGCTGAACGGCACCGTGCGCCGCTCGACCGCGCCGCCCAGGTTCGGCAACTGGAAGGTCGAGGAGCAGCTCGGCGGCGACAACCGGGTCACCGAATACCGCGCCGTCAACGCCACCGCCCCGGCCAGCGAAACCGTCCTGCTGCGGGTCTACCAGGCGGACCCGCTGGCCGACCGCGACCAGCGGGTCGCCGAACAGCGCCGGATCGCCAACGCCTACCAGGCCCTCGCCAAGATCCCCGCACATCCGTGCGTCGCCCGCTCGCGCGACTTCTTCGCCATCGACGACGAGAGCCGGTTCGTGCTCGTCCTCGACGACGTCCACGGCCAGGCCCTGCACCTGCGCCTCGCCGGGCGGATGCCGCCCACCGCCGCCCGCCTCGACATGGTGGACGACATCCTGAGCGGCCTGACGCACGTCCACGCCAACCAGGTCATCCACCGCGCGCTCAGCCCCGCCTGCGTGCTCGTCACCGAGAGCGGGCAGGCGGTGCTCACCGGCTTCGACTACGCCAAGCCGGGGCCGCGCAAACACACCGTCGCCAACGAGCTGCCCAACGTCCTCGACACGCACTACGTCGCGCCCGAGTGCCGGCTCAGGCCCGATCGGATGACCCCCGCCTCCGACGTGTACGCGGCCGGGGTCATCGCCTTCCAGATCCTCACCGGGCAGCTCCCCACCCCCGGCACCGACATCGAGGCCGCCGCCGCAGGCGTCGCCCCCGAGATCATGGACCTGCTGCGCCGGATGCGCGACGAAACGCCCGGCAAGCGCCCCGAGGCGGCCGAGGCCCTCGCCACACTGCGGCAGGCACGCGACACCCGCGTCGCGCCCGGGCACCCCGCGCCGCGCACCCAGCCCCTGCTCCTCGACCGCCTACGCGGCGCCCTCCGCCGCTTCACTCGGGACTGAGCCTCGCGCACCTCGCCCAACCCGGCATACCGGCCCCCGCCGGACGTGGCGGCACGCCATATTTCAGACGGGCGGGATGTCCTCGGCCGGGTCAGCCGGCGGACCGGCACGAACAGTGACCTCCTGTGCCGTGTCCGGTTTGGCGAGGGGTTCCTCCCACCGGGCGGGTTCATATCGGTAGGCCGGTGCGTAGGGCAGTTCGTCGACGGCGGGGTCGGTGATGCTGCCCGCGCCGTACCCGGAATCGGCGGGCCTGAGGTGGGCCCAGCCTGCCGGGGCGAACGGCTCGGGCAGCGGTTCGATGACGGGCGGCGGCTGGGCCGGGTAGCGGTGACCCGTCCGGCTGATCCACGTCACATGACCAGGCCCCGTCCGCACGACCTGCCAGCCGTTGTCACGCAGGTCATGGTCATGCGCGCACGCGGCGGCCAGGTTCCCCTCGCTCGTGGAACCACCCGCAGCGTAGGGGCGGGTGTGGTCCAGCTCCGACCGGGTCGCCGGGGCACGGCAGCCCGGATGCGTACATACCCTGTCCCTGACCTGGATGTGCCGCCGCAGGCCCGCTCTGGGGAACCGCCGCCGCCCATCCCCGCTGTCGCTCGCACCGTCATGCGGGGCCGCCTCCTGCGGGACAGCCCCGGCAGGTGCGGAATATGCACCGCCGCTGCTCCGGACACCATCAGCCCCACCAGCACCAGCGCCTCGACCGGCATCAGCGCCATCGCCCGCACCCTCGCCGGGGGCGTGGTCCGGGCCGGCGGCCTCGTACTGGCCGACGGCATCGGCGACCACACCGGCCCAGCCGCCCAACGCGTGTAGATCGGCATGCAACGCGCGCAGCAGAGACAGCGGGAACTGCAGCTCAACGATCCCGCGACCGCGTACCGACGCCGCTCGCACATCTCGCTCCGCTTCCCCGGCAACCCCCAGCTTCTGGGCAACCCCTGTCTGGCGGGGCCAGCCTCCGGGACGACGCCGGGTAACCCCGGCGAACAACAGGTGCCCGTCCTCATCGCACACGGCGAACCGCCACTCGCCGCCGATCTGGCGCTTGGCGACGATACGAGCGAGATGAGCGTGAATGGGCCCCCATCCGGCCAATTCGGCGGGCAGGTCGTCCAGATGCATCAGCGTGGACGCCCGCACCCGCAGTTCACCGGCCGCATACCCGAGGGGCGCGCTCTGACTGCCATCAGACGCTGCCGGCACCTTCCCACCCCCTCGGGCTTCGGCCCTCCCACCAGCGTCGGCCCTCCCGTCGGTTCCGGCTCTCGCCTTAGCCTGGGTGTCCGCGCCGGTCCGTGTTCGTGTCCGGCCCCCGGCCCGCACCTTGCCGAACGCGCCGTTGCCAGCCCCCACCGACGCGGCAGCAGCCGGGGAAGCCGCGTCGGATGAGAAGGGGTCGCAGCCGCCCTGGCCCTCCCGCGCCTGCGGTTGGGACGTGACCTGCGGTTGGGACGTGGCCTGCGGTTGGGACGTGTCGGCGGGTGCGCTGGTGTCATCAGGAGTGCTGGCGTGGCCGGTCTCGCCGCCATCGAGAGGACCGGAATCCTCAGGGTCCCCGGTGGAGGGGTCTTCGGTCGAGGGGTCGTCAGAAAGCTGGTCGTCGTAGTCCTCTTCCTCACCCGCCTTCCTGCGGGCGGCGGCGGCGAACAAGACGGCGATCACGCCGTCGTCGTCCAGGCCGGACATGCTGCCGTCCAGCAGGCCGAGGAACACATCCGCGCGGATGTGGTCGATCGGGGCGTGCAGGCCCGTCCTCTTGGCCCGTATCGCGATGGCGTCCACGCGGGCGATCGCGGCGGCGGCCTGGTCCACCGGCAGTTGCTGGCCGGTGATGGTGGCCGAGCCGTCGGCGTGGCGCACTCCGACGACCCGCCGCTGGTGGACCGCCCGCTCATAACGGCGGCGGGCCCGGCCGGGATCGGCGGCGATGAGCAGCTTCTTGATCTTCTCGCGTAGTTCGCTGGTGGTCCACCGGCCTGCGTTGGGGAGCAGGTGCCCTGCGACGGCGCGGGCGAGTTCGATGGGGATGTCTTCGAGCCAGTCGCAGAACACCACCGCCCGTGTTTTGTCGATCGTCCCGGCTTCCAGGGCGTCTCGGACCATGGGGAGGCGGACTTTGAGGTCGTAGGCGAGCCCGTATTCACGCTCGGCCGCGCGGCGGGTGAGCCGCAACGCGGCCCGGATTTCGTCGGGTGAATTCTTGTCCGGCTCGGGCATTTTCTCCATGCCGCTGGCGGAAATCTCATAGAGGCCGACTTCGGCCATCACGGTGACTTTCCGGGCCTGCACGTGCGCTTCGAGGCGGGCATAGGCCTGCAGGACGATGACGGCGTCGAAGCCGTCCAGGAGGGTGATGTCGATCCCGGCCAGGACGGCGGCCAGCTCCGCGCCGGGGGCAAGGTGCTCCAGGCCGGGCGGGATCGGCTGCCGTTGTTTGGTCACAGGGTGACGGTAACCATCGGCACCGACAAAAACGCCTTCCCCGTAAGCCCGCATGAATGGGCTGGGAAGCATCTTCCTGGAGTCACAGTTCCCGCTCCGGAAAACGCCGCAGAGTTCCGCCTACGCACCTAACTCGGCGATCGGTAGATGGGTCAATAAAGGCCCATTTGGGGAATCTGTGGATTTGGTTCGATAAGTCAGCTTTCCCGAACCAGCGACCCCGGGATGTCGACGTAGGTCGGTGCGGCGGGAGAGCGGGACAGGGTGCATGGCGGCGGAAGCAGGTGCGCCGGGAAGCGGGACAGGGTGCATGGCGGTGAGAAGTGGGTGCGGCGGGAAAGCGGAGCGGAGTGCGGGTGAGACCTCCGGCGCGCGTAAGACTGTGCCCTGTACCACCGCGCCCGCGACGGCCGCGCCAGCGGCATCACCAGAGGCCCGCTATCACGGCGCGCCGGAGGGCCCGCCCGCCGCAGCGCAGCGGCGTTCCCGGCAGCGCCGGACCATGAGCGGGTTTCCCAGGTTGCGGTGAGAAGAAGGCCGAGGACGAGGCGATGCGCCTACGGCGAGGAGCCGGGGCGGCGGTGAGCGGAGCGGAGTGCGGGTGGCTGCTCCGGCGCGCGTAGGACCGTGCCATGTACCACCGCGCCCGAAGCCGCGAAGCGGCATCACCAGAGACCAGCTATCACGGCGCGCCGGAGCAGCCGCCCGCCGCAGCGCAGCGGTACTCATCGACGGCGAGGACCCGGACGCTCCCCCACGACCGCCGTGACCCACACCGGAACAACCAGCCACCGCAGCGCAGCGGTACTCATCGACGGCGAGGATCCGGAACGCTTTCCACTCGTGCCGTCACCGGACGACGGCGACCGGGCAGCGGGCGTGGTGCAGGACGCCGCGGCTCACCGAGCCGAGCACGGCGGCGCCGATCGTGCCGCGGCCGCGGGAGCCGACGACGACGAGGTCGGCCTTCTCCGAGGCGTCCACCAGGGCGGCGACGGGGTGCCCGCGCACGATGTCCAGCGTGACCTCGACGTCGGGGAACCGTTCCCGCAGGTCTCCGAGCTTTTCGTTGGCGGCCTGGCGGAAGGCGTGCTGGATCTCGTCCACGTCGTAGACGACCTCGGGTCCGAGGATGTGCACCGGGAGCTCCCACGCGCTGATCGCGCGCAGCCGGGTGCCACGCAGGTTGGCTTCCTCGAAGGCGTAGGCGAGAGCCGGGTCGCACTCCTCCGACTCGCTCACGCCGACCACGACCTCGCCGTGCGCCGTCGCGGGGGCGGGCCGTACGACGACGACCGGGGTGTGGACGTGCCCGGCGACGTGGGTGCTGACCGAGCCGAGCAGCATTCCGGCGAAGCCGCCCCGGCCGCGGCTGCCCACCACGAGTTCGGACGAGTGCTCGGCCTCCTGCCGCAGTACGGGGGCCGGGACGCCGTAGACCAGTTCGGTGGTCACCTCGACGGCGGGCTGCCGAGCCCGTACGGCCTGGCGGGCGTCGCGGAGGATCCGCTCGCCGGACTCAACGATGGACTCCTGCACGCCGGGGATCGGATAGCGCGGGATCTCGTACGGCAGGCGGTCGACGACGTGGAGCACGCGCAGCGGGAGCTTCTTGCGTGCCGCGTCGTCGGCGGCCCACTCCACGGCGGCGGTGGCGGCGGGGGAGCCGTCGGTGGCAGCGATGATCATGGTGTCCTCCTCGTTCGTCCCCGGCATATCCATGAGACGACCGCGGCGGAGCGGATTCCAGAGCCGCTGGTCCTCATGGGACGGGACCTTCCGCCTTCCCCCTAACGGCAACGCAAAGTCCGGAAATTTTCCCCAAAAGCATGCGCGCTCCCCCCGCGGGAAGGAGGGTGATCACGGCAGGTTCCGCCGATCTGGAGGCATCCCGTGGCTGTGGACGGAAGCGGGGACACAGGTGTGGAAAACCCTGTGGACACCTCTGTGGAAGACGCTGTGGAAACTGTGGACAACTGCGTCCTGGTCCTCAACACCGGCTCGTCGTCGATCAAATACGAGCTGATCGACACGGAGTCCGGGGGCCGGCTCGCCGTCGGCCTGATCGAGCGGATCGGCGACGGGCGGGGCACGCTCACCCACACTGTGGCCGGGGCGGAGCCGTACGAGCTGCGCCGCGCCTTCCCCGACCACGAGTCAGGGCTGCGGGCGGCGCTGGACGCGTTCGCCCAGGCCGGCCCGGATCTGGGCCGGATCCCGCTGCGGGCGGTCGGGCACCGGGTGGTCCACGGCGCCGACCGGTTCACGGAGCCGGTCCTGGTGGACGACGACGTGATCGCCACCATCGAGGAGCTGGCAAAATTCGCGCCGCTGCACAACCCGGCCAACCTGGACGGGATCCGGGTGGCGCGGGCGGCGTTCCCCGGCGTCCCGCAGGTCGCCGTGTTCGACACCGCGTTCCACCGGACACTGCCCCCGCACGCCTACACGTACGCGGTCCCGCGCGCCTGGACCGAGGAGCTGGGCGTGCGGCGGTACGGCTTCCACGGCACGTCATGCGCGTACGTCTCCCGGCTGGCGGCCGAGCTGCTGGACCGCCCCCTTGAGGAGACGAACATGATCGTGCTCCACCTCGGCAACGGCGCGAGCGCGACCGCGATCAGCGGCGGACGCAGCGTGGACACCTCGATGGGCCTGACGCCGCTGGAGGGGCTGGTCATGGGCACTCGTTCCGGTGACGTGGACCCTTCGCTGCCCTCCTTCCTGTACGGCACGGCCGGCCTGGGCGTGGCCGAGAGCCACGAGGCGCTGATGCGGGCCGGGGGGATGCTGGCGCTGGCCGGGGCGAGCGACATGCGCGAGGTCTGGGCGAAGGCCGACGCCGGCGACGAGGACGCCCGGCTGGCGCTCGACGTGTACTGCCATCGGATACGCAAGTACGTGGGGGCGTACTACGCGGTGCTCGGGCGCCTCGACGCGGTCGTGTTCACCGCCGGGGTGGGCGAGCACGACGCGCGGACCAGGGCCCGTTCCATGAGCGGGCTGGAACGGCTCGGCATCGCCGTCGATCCGGCCCGCAACCAGGGCGGCGAGGGCGCGCGGATCATCTCGCCGCCCGGCTCCGGCGTCGCGGTGACGGTGGTCCCGACCGACGAGGAGTGGGAGATCGCGTCCCTGGCCCTGCGCCTGCTCGGCGGCTGACCCGGACCGCTCAGTACGGCCAGACCCAGTTGCGGATCATCGGCGCGTCCTCGCCGTACTCCCGGGTGTAGACGCGGCAGCGCAGCCGCTCGTCGAGCATCCGCTGGCGCAGGTGGGCGGTGCGGGCGCCGAGTCCGGGGACCCGGTCGATCACGTCGAGGACGAGGTGGAACCGGTCGATGTCGTTGAGCATCGCCATGTCGAAGGGCGTGGTCGTGGTGCCCTCCTCCTTGTATCCGCGTACGTGCAGGTGGTCGTGGCCCGCCCTCTTGTAGGTGAGCCGGTGGATCAGCCACGGGTAGCCGTGGAAGTTGAAGATCACCGGCCGGTCGGTGGTGAACAGCGTGTCGTACTCGGCGTCCGACATGCCGTGCGGGTGCTCGCCCGGCGGCTGCAGGCGCATCAGGTCCACGACGTTGACCACCCGGACCCGCAGCTCGGGCAGGTGTTCGCGGAGCATCGCGGCGGCGGCCAGGGTCTCCATGGTGGGCACGTCGCCGGCGCAGGCGAGGACCACGTCGGGCTCCACGCCCGCGTCGTTGGAGGCCCACTCGATGATGCCGAGGCCCCGGGTGCAGTGCGCCACCGCCTCCGGCATCGTGAACAGGTCGAGCGTCGGTTGCTTGCCGGCGATCACGACGTTCACGTAGTTACGTGACCGCAGGCAGTGGTCCCCGACCGAGAGCAGCGTGTTGGCGTCCGGCGGCAGGTAGACGCGCACGACCGAGGCCTTCTTGTTCATGACCACGTCCAGGAACCCGGGGTCCTGGTGGCTGAAGCCGTTGTGGTCCTGCCGCCATACGTGCGAGGACAGCAGGTAGTTGAGCGACGCCACCGGACGCCGCCATGAGATCCTGCGCGCTGACTCCAGCCACTTGGCGTGCTGGTTGAACATCGCGTCCACGATGTGGATGAACGCCTCGTAGCAGTTGAACAGGCCGTGCCGCCCGGTCAGCAGGTACCCCTCCAGCCAGCCCTGGCACAGGTGCTCCGACAGCACCTCCATCACCCGGCCGTCGGGCGCGAGGTGCTCGTCGGTGGGCAGCCGCTCGGCGTCCCACGCCCGGTCGGTGACCTCGAACACCGCCTGCAGCCGGTTGGACGCGGTCTCGTCCGGGCCCATCAGCCGGAAGTCGCGCGGGTTGGCGGCGATCACGTCCCGGAGGAACGTGCCGAAGATCCGCGTGGGCTCGCTGGTGGCGGTGGCCGGCGATTTCACCTCGACCCCGTAGTCGCGGAAGTCCGGCAGCACCAGCGGGCGCAGCAGCTCGCCGCCGTTGGCGTGCGGGTTCGCGCTCATCCGGCGCGGCCCGTACGGCACGCCCGAGGTGACCTCGGGCACCGGACGCCCGTCGGCGTCGAACAGTTCCTCCGGCCGATAGGAGTGCATCCACTTCGCCAAGGTGGCCAGCCGCTCAGGGTGGTCCCGCACGTCGGTCAGCGGCACCTGGTGGGCCCGCCAGGTGCCCTCCACGGGCAGGCCGTCCACCTCGCGCGGGCCGGTCCAGCCCTTCGGCGTACGCAGGATGATCATCGGCAGCCGGTCGCCCGACCCCGCCTTGATCTCGGCGATCCGGTCGAAGATCTCGTCCAGGGTGTCGGCCATCAGGCGGTGCATGATCGCGGGGTCGTCCCCGGAGACGATGTACGGGCGGTAGCCGTACCCCTCCATGAGCTTGATCAGCTCACTCTCCGGGATCCGGGCGAGGACCGTCGGGTTGGCGATCTTGTAGCCGTTCAGGTGGAGGATCGGCAGCACGATCCCGTCCTGGGCCGGGTCGAGGAACTTGTTCGAGTGCCAGCTCGCGGCCAGCGGCCCGGTCTCCGCCTCGCCGTCGCCGATGACGCACGCCACGACCAGGTCGGGGTTGTCGAACGCCGCGCCGTACGCGTGCGCGAGGGCGTAGCCCAGCTCGCCGCCCTCGTGGATCGACCCGGGCGTCTCGGGCGCGACGTGGCTCGGGATGCCGCCGGGGAAGGAGAACTGCCGGAACAGCCGGCGCATGCCCTCGGCGTCCTGCGACACCGAGGGGTACACCTCGCTGTACGTGCCTTCCAGCCAGGCGTGCGCGACGGCGGCGGGCCCGCCGTGGCCGGGGCCGACGATGTAGATCATGTCCTGGTCGCGCCGCCGGATGATCCGGTTGAGGTGCGCGAAGCAGAAGTTCAGCCCGGGGGTGGTCCCCCAGTGGCCGAGCAGCCGGGGTTTGACGTCGGCGGGGGACAGCGGCTCCTTGAGCAGCGGGTTGTCGAGCAGGTAGATCTGCCCGACGGACAGGTAGTTCGCGGCACGCCAGAATGCGTCGATCTGCGCGATTTCATCCATGACCACGCCTGTACCCGGGAGCGGGGGCTTGATGGGCCCGAACGCCCCCGAACGAGCCGAACGCCGGGACACCCGGGACCTTCGTCCCTGCGGGCGGGCAGGGGGCGTGGGCGACTCTGGAGGCATGAACATCGACATGGCCGGGCTCCAGGACCTTTCGCGGGCGGAATGCCTCTCCCTGCTGTCCTCGACGCCGATCGGCCGCGTCGTGTTCACCGAGCGCGCGCTGCCGGCCGTACAGGTCGTCAATTACGTGCTGGACGGGGAGGACGTGGTGTTCCGCACCGCCGCGGGCTCGCGCCTGTCGGAGGCCGCGCGCGGCGCGATCGTCGCCTTCGAGGCGGACCACTTCGACGAGACGAGCCGCACCGGCTGGTCGGTGACCGCCGTCGGCCCGGCGCGCATCGTCGAGGAGCCCGGCGAGGTCGTACGACTGGCCCGGCTGCCGCTGGTCCCGTGGGCGCCCGGCCACCACGACCAGCTCGTCGCCGTCCGCGCGGAGCTGGTCACCGGACGTCGGCTGCACTGAGGGGCCGGTTCAGGCGAGCGGGACCCGCCAGGACAGGCAGGTGCCCCGCGGCTCGCGCCGCTGCACCTCGAACGTGCCGCCGAGGAGCTCGGCCCGGTCGGCGAGGTTGCGCAGGCCGCTGCGCCGCCCCTCCTCCGGCACGCCGACGCCGTTGTCCGCGACTTCGAGCACGAGGATCTCCTCGCGGGCGTCCACCGTCACGGTCACCTCGGTCGCGTGCGCGTGCCGTACGACGTTGGACAGTGCCTCGCGCAGGACGGCGAGCGCGTGGTCGGCGATCTTGGGGGTGACGAGGGTGTCCACCGCCCCTTCGAGGAGGACGCCCGGCATGAAGCCGAGGTGGCCGCGCGCCGACTCCACCAGGTCCATGAACTGGCCGCGCACGGTGGCGGCCTTGTCCTCCCGCGGCGTGTGCAGCGCGAAGATGGTGGAGCGGATCTGCCTGATCGTGGCGTCGAGCTCGTCCACGACGTGCTGGACGCGCCCGGTGACCTCCGGCTTCTCCACCAGCCTGACGACGCTCATCAGCGTCATCGCCGCCGCGAACAGCCGCTGGATCACCACGTCGTGCAGGTCCTTGGCGATGCGGTCGCGGTCTTCAAGCAGGCCGAGGCGCTCGGCATCCTTCCTGGCCTCGGCCAGTTCCAGCGCGACGGCGGCCTGGCCGGCGAGCGCCTGGACCATCCGCAGGTCTGCGGAGCTGAACGGCAGGCGCCCGGTGCGCTTGCCGAGGCCGAGAACGCCGCGGACGAGCCGCCCCTTGCCGAGGGGGACGGACAGCGCGGGGCCGGCCTTGGGCGCGCCCGCCGGGACGTCCGGGCAGGCCCTGATGTCGGCGATCTGCGGCTCGGCCGTGCGCAGCACCCGGCCGGCCACCGTGTCGCCCGCGGGCAGCTCGACGCCGAGCAGCTCCTCCGCGTCGAGCCCCTCGGCGATCTCGACGCGCAGCGTGTCCGGGGCGACGCCGAAGGAGATCGTCACCACGTCCGCGCCGGTCATCTCCCGGGTGCGCCGGGCCAGGGTCACCAGCACGTCGTGCGGGTCGGCCCCGGACAGCAGGCTCGTGGTCACCTCGGAGGAGACCTCCAGCCACGCCTCCCTGCGCCGGGTCTCCTCGTACAGCCGGGCGTTCTCGATGGCGACGCCGGCGGCGGTGGCGAGCGCGGTGACGATCGCCTCGTCCTCCTCGTCGAACTCACCGTTGCGCTTCTCGGTCAGGTAGAGGTTGCCGAAGATCTCGTCGCGTACGCGGATGGGGACGCCCAGGAAGGAGCGCATCGGCGGGTGCCCGGCCGGGAAGCCGTACGAGTCGGGGTGGTCGGCGATGTCGCGCAGCCGGAGCGACTGCGGCTCCTTGATCAGCAGGCCGAGGAGGCCGAGCCCGTGCGGCCAGTGCTCGATCCTGGCGATCTCCTCCTCGGTCAGACCGACCGGGACGAACTGGACCAGCGTCCTCTCCTCGCCGATCACGCCGAGCGCGCCGTACGAGGCGTTGACCAGGGCGGTGGCGGACTCGACGATGCGGTGGAGCACGGTCTCCAGGTCGAGCTCGCTACCGACCGAGACCACGGCCTCCAGCAGCGAGTGGACCCGGTCGCGGGTGGCGAGCACGGCCTCCAGCCGGCTCTGCAGCTCGGCCAGCAGATCGTCCAGCCGCATTCGCGGAAGGAATGATCCTGATTCGGTGTCCGCCATCTCGCACCCTCTCAAAGTGATACCACTCCGGGCATAGCACACCGCCCGCCCTCTTCGCGAGGACGGGCGGCCGAGGGGGACGTAACTTCGGTCACTTCAGGATGGGGAACCGCTGAACGAGCGCGGTGCCGCCCCACCAGCGGCCGATGCCCAGGGTGTCACCGGCGTTCGCCAGGGCGAGCCCGGCGATGACGACCATGTAGATCACGTGCTCGTCGAGGAAGGGGTTGGTCGTGAGGGGCAGCTCGGCCGCCCACATGAGCATGAGGAGCAGACCGCCGCTGATCGCGGCGACGCGGACGCCCGCACCGAGGATCAGCGCGGTGCCGATCCCGGCCAGGCCGATCATGAAGAGCCAGTCGGCCCAGCCCTGCCCGGCGAGCGAGGAGAAGAAGCCGCCGAGCGCGTTCTCGGCCGTCCCCTTGAGGAATCCGGTGGTCGGGCTGCCGCCGTTGATCCACGCCTTGTTCCCGGGGGTGGCGAACCCCAGGCCGAATAGTTTGTCCAGGAAGGCCCAGAGGAATATCCAGCCGATCGCCATGCGGGCGATCCCCCAGACGTACTCCACCGGCCTGCGCGCCGTCATCGCGTGCGCGCCCGGTCCCGGGACCACATCCGCGCCCTGCCGACCGCGCCGCTCCGTGATCGCCATCGTGAGCCCCTTTCCCTTTCGTCTGTGCTGCCTCAAGTGCATCGTGATCTCGGGATCGGCGGCAGTGCCGTACGGCTCGGGCTCGGCGGCCCCGAGGTCCCGGCCCGCAGGGACCTTTGGCCCGGTCGCGACGGCCAGGGAGGAACGGCCCTTCCTCCAGGACTTTGGGCCCTAGCGGAACATGCTGTTACCAATGGCATGGTGGATCACGTGAATCGGGCGATCCGGCATGAATGAACGAGAACTCCGGGAAATCCCCCGGGACGAGTCGCTGCGGCTGCTCGCCTCGGTGGCGATGGGCCGCGTGGTGTTCACGCTGCACGCGCTCCCGGCGATCCGGCCGGTCAACCACATCCTCGACGACGGCGACATCATCATCCGGACCCACCTGGGCGCGGCCATCACGGCCGCCGCCGCCGACAGCGACGGCACCGTGGTCGCGTACGAGGCGGACGCGATCGACCCGCACGACCACCTCGGCTGGAGCGTGATCGTCGTCGGCACCGCCCGCCTGGTCAGGGATCGGGGCGAGATCGAGCGGTACAGCGAGATGCTGCGGCCGTGGGTCTTCGGCAACATGGACCACGTGATCCGGATCCATCCCGAGGTCGTCACGGGATTCCGGCTGACGCCCCTCAACGAGCCGGTGCCGTCCGCGGACCGCTGACGCCAGGGCGACCCTGCGGCGTTTTCTCGCAAAGAACGCCCTTTGTCCAGTTTGGCGGCGAAGGGTGCGGTTAGCGGGGGCCGCATGAAGGCACTCACCTGGCACGGGAAACGCGACGTACGGGTCCAGGAAGTCTCCGACCCGGCGATCAAGGAATCCACCGACGCCGTCATCAGAGTCACCACGACCGGGATCTGCGGCTCCGACCTGCACTTCTACGAGCTGTTCGGGCCCTTCATGATGGAGGGCGACGTCCTCGGCCACGAGCCGATGGGCATCGTCGAAGAGGTCGGCGCCGACATCAGGAACATCAAGCCCGGCGACCGGGTGGTCATCCCGTTCACCATCTCCTGCGGGCACTGCTTCATGTGCGACCGTCAGCTCTACGCGCAGTGCGAGACGACCCAGTGCCGCGACCACGGGATGGGCGCCGCCCTGTTCGGCTACACCAAGCTGTACGGCGAGGTGCCCGGCGGGCAGGCGGAGTACCTACGCGTCCCCCAGGCCCACTTCGGCCCGATCAAGGTGCCCGAGGGTCCTCCCGACGAGCGGTACGTCTACCTCTCCGACGTCCTGCCCACCGCCTGGCAGGCCGTCGAGTGGGCCGACATCCCCGAGGGCGGGACCGTCGCCGTCTTCGGCCTCGGCCCGATCGGCCAGATGTGCTGCCGCATCGCCCGGCACCTCGGCCGCCGGGTCATCGCGGTGGACGGCGTCTCCGAGCGGCTCGCCATGGCGCGCAGGCACGGCGTCGAGACCGTGGACCTGGGCAGCCGCACCGACGTCGCCGAGGCCATCCGCGACATGACCGCGGGCCGCGGCCCCGACTCCGTGATCGACGCCGTCGGCATGGAGGCGCACGGCTCCCCATTCGCCAAGCTCGCCCAGAGCATCACCAGCATGCTGCCCGGCCGGATGGCCGCGCCGCTGATGGAGACGGCGGGCGTCGACCGGCTCTCCGCGCTCCACCACGCGATCGAGACCGTACGGCGCGGCGGCACCGTGTCGATCATCGGCGTCTACGGCGGCATGACCGACCCGATGCCCATGCTGCGCATGTTCGACAAGGGCGTCACGCTGCGGATGGGCCAGACGCACGTCAAGCGCTGGATCGACACGCTGCTGCCGCTGGTCAACGACGACAAGGACCCGTTGGGCGTGATGGACCTCGCCACGCACCGCCTGCCGCTCGACCAGGCGCCGTACGGCTACGAGATCTTCCAGAAGAAGCGCGACGGCGCGATCAAGGTCCTGCTCCATCCGTGATCGTGACCGAGCAGGCGGAGCTCGCCCAGGCCAGGTAGGCGGGCGTCCGGTCGGTCACGACACCGTTCACGCCGTAACCGGCCAGGCGCTGCCAGGTGTCCCGGTCGTCGGCGGTATACGCGTACACGGACAGACCGGCCGCCTGGTAGTCCCGGACCCGCGTCCGCGTCAGGCGCTCGTACCGTACGCCGACGAAGGAGAGCCCCTCGGTGGCCGAGAGGCTGGGCGCGGTGGACGAGAGCAGCCCGCGGGCGGCCGGGATGGTGCTCACCGCCCGCAGCGCGGCGGCGGAGAAGGACATCAGGCTCGCCCACCGGCGCGCGTCCAGAGCGGTGTAGATCTCACGCAGCTCGCGCAGGTCGCGCGCGTCCGGGACCTGTTTGAGCTCCACCAGGAC
This sequence comes from Microtetraspora malaysiensis, assembly GCF_050947145.1. NCBI lineage: Bacteria > Bacillati > Actinomycetota > Actinomycetes > Streptosporangiales > Streptosporangiaceae > Microtetraspora > Microtetraspora malaysiensis. Next base: position 223,760 of record NZ_CP191998.1, on the reverse strand, counting down.
CCGCCCGCCGCGATCCCGGACCAGCCGCAGCGCGTCCGCGAGGGTCGGGAGCCGCTCGCCGTCCGGGGTGCGCAGCGCGCGGAACCGCGCCAGCGTCATGTCCGCGACCCGCCCCGACCCGGTGGTCGTACGGTCCACCGTGGCGTCGTGCATGACCACGGGGTAGTGGTCGCGAGTGAAGTGCACGTCCAGTTCGACCCGGCCGGAGCCCGCGTCCAACGCGTACGCGAAGGCGGAGAGCGTGTTCTCGTCGGCCCCGTACCCCCGATGGGACACCACCTTCGGAGCGGGACAGGACGACGTGGTGGCCAGTTGGGTGTGCCCCGTCCGGGGGTCGAAGATCGTGATCAACAGGAGCGCGCTGCCGAGCGCGTTGGGAAGGCCGACTGCCATACGACCTATGATGCTCACGTTCCGTAGTCGTTAGCTTACAAATCGTTGACATCGGCTCGATTATTTCCACGCTCGCGCGCTACGCTCGCATAGCGGACCAAACGAGAGGGATCCGTACGATGGCGGAGCACGGCCACGGTCATGGACACGGGCACGGGCACGGCGTCAGCGCGACGGCCGACCGGCGCCTTCTCACGGCGGCACTGCTGCTGATCATCGGATTCATGGGCGCCGAGGTGGCCGTCGGCCTCATCGCCCACTCGCTCGCGCTCGTCTCCGACGCCGGGCACATGCTCACCGACGCCATCGCCATCATGCTCGCGCTGATCGCCATGCGGATCGCCGCACGCCCGCCGCAGGGCGGCTTCACCTACGGCCTCAAGCGGGCGGAGATCATCTCCGCGCAGATCAACGGCATCACCCTGCTGCTGCTCAGCGCGTACTTCGTCTACGAGGCGGCCCGGCGGCTGATCGCACCGCCGACGGTCGCGGGCGTCTACGTCGTCGTCACCGGCCTGGCGGGCATCGGCGTCAACATCGTCGCGACCTGGCTGCTCGCCCGCGCCAACCGGGCCAGTCTCAACGTCGAAGGCGCCTTCCAGCACATACTCAACGACCTCTACGCGTTCATCGCGACCACGATCGCCGGCCTGGTCGTCTGGCTGACCGGGTGGAGCCGGGCCGACGCCGTCGCCGCGCTGCTCATCGCCGCCCTGATGCTGAAGTCCGGCTGGGGTCTGGTCCGCGCGTCGGCGCGGGTGTTCATGGAGGCGGCGCCCGCCGGGATCAACCCGGCCGAGATCGGACGCAGGACGGCCGCGCTCGACACGGTGGTCGAGGTGCACGACCTGCACGTCTGGGAGGTGACCTCCGGCTATCCCGCGCTGTCCGCGCACATCCTCGTCGCTCCCGGCGCCGACTGCCACGCCGTACGGCTGGCCGCCGAGCGCCTGGTACGCGAGGCGTACGGCATCGAGCACACGACGCTCCAGGTCGACCACGCGTCGCCGGGCGTCCTGTCCATCGGGCGCACGGAGGACCCGCACCCGGACCACTGCGCCGACCCGCACGGACCGGCGCATCACGGAAAGGGGATGGGGCGTGAGCGCTCAGAAGCTCAGGCCGCGTCCCCCGCGATAGGGGAGCAGCCAGGCGAACCCGATGTTTCCGAAATTCACTAGCATGCTGTGCGCGACCTGGGTACCCATCTCGGAGACCTCCAGCCGGACGACCGCCCCCGACTGCATCCAGCGGGCCACCTCGTCCTCGGTCAGCATCGGTCGGTGCACGCGCAAAACGAGATCGTGCAACTGCCCGATCATCCGGAGATGAAGCTCGCACACGGGCTCACTGGTCGCCATCGGCCCGCCCCCCATCTCGCGTAGCGAGCGGACTGCCGGATTCACCCGGCAGATAATCACTGCCCTGTTATGGTCGTTAGGAACCCTACTCCCCGTGGAAGACGCTCCCTGGAGGAGGCCAGGATGCATGTCCAGGATCTGCCGCGCACGCGGCGCGCGTTGCACGGGGTGGCCGAGCTGGTGCTGGCCGGCCCGCAGTACCGGTTGAGCGGCACCATCCGGCTCCGGCCGGTCTCCGGCGGCTTCGCCACGGTGGCCGCGCCCGACCTGCGGATCGACTGCGACACCCTGGTGACCGGCGACGGCGGACGCCTCCCTCTCCGGGACATCACGTACGCCGGGCTGGCCGAGGCGGCCGGGGTCCGGGCGGGCGCCCCCGAGGGGCTCTACCGGGGCGGCTCCGGCGTCCAGCCCGACGAGCCCGTGGAGGTCGATCCGGCCGCCGCCGAATACATCGCGGACTGCCTCGCCATCGGCGAGACGGCGCTGCGTCACCTCGAACCCGAGCTGACCCCCGTGCTGTGGCCCGAGCACTTCGACCTGAGCATCATCAGCGATGAGATCAACTACGGGGTCTCCCTCGGCGACGCCGCCATCGAGGAGCCGTACGCCTACGTGGGTCCCTGGCGGCCCAGGCAGGGCACGTTCTGGAACATGCCCTTCGGCGCGGCCCGCCCGATATCCGAGCTGGGCGGCGCCGACGCGGTCACGGCGTTCCTGGAGGAGGGCCGCCGCCAGGCCCACGACCCCGACTGACGCCGCCTCCTAGTACGGCAGGGCGTTGGTGGTGACGTTCTTGGCCACGAACGGCGCCTTGAACTTCGGGAACGCCACGGTCGTGGGGTTGCCGTCCGAGGTGTAGCGCTCGTCCGGGTGGGCCTTGAGCTCGTCCAGCCAGGCCGTCGAGCAGAACTTGACGCAGTCGCCCTTCTTGTCCATCGCCCTGATCCGCGGGATGCCGACCGGGTCGAACTCCTTCGTGAAGGGTGAGGGCGCGGGCGTGTACCCGGCCAGGAACACCCCCTGGTAGTCGTACCGCACGCCGTTCGCGGAGCCGTGCAGCGCCCACTGCTTGTTCCGCGGCTGGTTGCCGTACGGCAGGGCCAGCGTGTGGACCTGGACCTTCTTGTCCAGGTCGCTGATGAGCTTCTGGCCGGCGGCGATCTGCTCGGTCACCTCCTTCTCGGACTTCCCGAGCAGGTTCAGGTGGTCGCGGGTGTGGTTGCCGATGTCGAACCCGTTTTCGCGCAGCCAGCCGAGGACCTGGGCGCGCTCCTCCGGCGTGAACTTCCCGAACATGTCGCGGATCACGTAGAAGGTGCCGACCGGCCGGAAGCCCGGGTGCTTCTTGGAGACGTCGAGCAGGATGCCCACCGCGGTGTTCGGCTGCGGCGTGCCCATCGCGTCCAGGGTGAGCTGCGACGGCGAGGAGTCGTCAAAGGTCAGCACGACCGGGTGCGTGCCCGCCGGGATGTCGATCTTCCCGCTGACGTACTCGGCCGCGGTGATCGGCACGTAGTTCTCCGAGGCGAGACGCTCCAGCTCGGCCCGGAACTGGGCCGGGGTGCGGTCGTCGGTGCCTCCGGGCTTGTCGGTGATCCGGTGATACATGATCACCGGGATGCTACCCAGCTCGTTCGCTCTCACCTTGGCGGCGGCGACCATGTTCGCCTTCCGCGTCAGCTCGGCGGAAATGGCCGCAGCCTTGGCGTGCGCCGCCTTCGCCGCCGTGTTGGTCTGACTCTCATTGGACTGGCAGGCGGCGAGTGCCACCAAACCCGCACATGCCACCCCGATACGGACAACCCCGAAGCGACCCATGGTCCCTCCAACCGAGTTGTGGAAGATAGGTCACCTGTACCCCGGCGATTTCCCCGCTTCACCCTTTGTATCGCCATGCTCACCCTTCGGATTCCTTTACTCGCGTTAGGGCGCCTTCGACAGCCCCAGTTGCCCAACTTGACGGCAATGCGGTGAAATACCCTGATCTGTTGCGATTTGCCCGCCTGGTCGGCCGTGATCGTCTAAGTTGATCTCTTAGGCGTGTGTGTGGTGTGACGCCGATGAGGAGGCAGTGATGGGTGGGGAATCCCGGGAGATCGACAACGAGGTGCTGGCGCGCATCAACACCTCGGTCCCGCATTCGGCTCGGGTCTGGGACTACTGGCTGGGCGGCAAGGACAACTACGCCCCCGACCGCCAGGTCGGCGACGAGATCGTGAAGGTCATGCCGGACCTACCGGTCAACGCCCGGGCGGAACGCCAGTTCATCGGGCGCGTCGTCCGCCACCTCGCCGGCGAGGCCGGCATCGACCAGTTCCTCGACGTCGGCACCGGCATCCCCACCGCCGACAACACCCACGAGGTGGCCCAGCGGGTCAACCCCAAGGCCCGCATCGTGTACGTGGACAACGACCCGATCGTGCTGGTCCACGCCCGGGCGCTGCTGCAGAGCACCCACGAGGGGGCCACCGCGTACATCGACGCGGACCTGCGCAAGCCGGAGCCCATCCTGGAGGAGGCCGCGCGCACCATCGACTTCTCCCGCCCGATCGCGCTGATGCTGATGGGCGTGCTGGAGTTCGTCCCCGACGCCGAACTGGCGCACGCCGCGGTGGGCGCCCTGCGGGACGCGCTGCCCTCCGGCAGCTACATGGCGATCGCGCACAGCGTCCACAGCCCCTCGATGGACGATGCGGCGGCCAAGTGGAACGCCAGCAACGCCTCCCCGCTCACGCTGCGTACGCCCGAGCAGCTTGAGGAGTTCTTCACCGGGATGGAGCTGCTCTCGCCCGGCGTGGTGTCGCTGCCCAAGTGGCGTCCCGAGCCGGAGACCACCTTCCAGGACCGCCCCGTGTTCCAGTTCGGCGGCCTCGGCCGCAAGCCGTAAGGGGGCGGCTCACCGCCGTACGATGCCCGGGGCCGGGTTTCCCGCCCCGGGCATCGCCGTACGCGGGGGCGACCAGCGTGGCGACCGCCGAACCGGCAGGTGAGCGTGTACGTGATAGGGGCATGACACACCGACTGCTCGCCGTCCTCCTGTTGATCATCGGGACGGTCGCGTTCACCCCCTCCACCGCGTGCGCCTGCTCGTGCGCGCTACGTCCGCCGTCCGAGCTGATGAAAGGCTCGGCCACCGTGTTCACCGGGACGGTGACCGCGGCACGCCGGGCCGAGGGCGGCGACCCTCTCGGCCCACCGCCGCCGCTCGTCTTCACCTTCCGCGCGGACCAGATCTACAAGGGCACGCCGAACGCGACGTACGAGGTCGCCACCAACGCCGACAGCGCCGCGTGCGGAGTCGACTTCACCATCGGCTCGCGCTACCTGGTGTTCGCCTCCGCGGGCAAGAGCGGCCTGTTCGACACCGATCCGGGCGTGCCGCTGTACACCTCCCTGTGCTCCGGGAACGTCATGGTGCGTCCCGGCACGGGACCGCTCCGCCCGCGGGACGGCATTGTGCGCGACGAGAACGGCCAGGGTGGGGCCCGCCTGGACAAGGCGCTGCTCACCGCCCTCGGCACGCCGACGCGGGCGCCGGCCGCCACCGCCGACCCGTCGCCGGTCACCGTGACCCCGGGCACGCTGAAGGACGGCCGGAGTCCCGTCGGGATCTACACGGGGGTGGCCGGCGCCGGGACCGCCGCACTCGCCTTCGTCGGGTGGCGCCTCCTTCGACGGCGTCCCCGTACCTGACCTCGCGTGGCGGCGCGGCCGGTCGTCAGTCGCCGGTCAGGGAAGGCAGCCGACGTACGCGAGGGCCTGCCTGAGCAGGACGCCCTGACCGCCGGTCATCTCCTGCTGCACCAGCGGCGACGCGGCCTCTTCCGGGGTGAACCAGACGAGGTCGAGGGCGTCCTGCCGAGGCCGGCAGTCCCCCGCGACCGGGACGACGTAGGCGAGGGACACCGCGTGCTGCCGCGGATCGTGGTACGGCGTGATGCCGTGCGTCGGGAAGTACTCGGCGATGGTGAACGGCTGCGGAGACGCGGGAACCCGCGGCAGCGCGGTGGGGCCGAGGTCCTTCTCCAGATGGCGCAGGAGTGCGTCACGCACCCGCTCGTAGTGGAGCACCCTGCCGGACACGAGGGCGCGGCTGACCGTCCCGTCCGACCCGATCCGCAGCAGCAGACCGACGCGCGTGACCACTCCGGCGTCGTCGACGCGTACCGGCACGGCGTCGACATAGAGGATCGGCATCCGCGCGCGGGCGGACTCCAGCTCCTCAGGAGAGAGCCAGCCGGGCGTGGTTTCGGTCATTTCGGTCATTCACCGATCGTACTTCGCGGCCTGCGCCGGCAGATGGTCAATCAGCCAGTACTAACGACGCACCACGGTCGTCTTCGCCCCACAGCGGGCGAACTTGACCTTGTACGGCTTGCTCACACACGCCCCTGTTCACTTCGTCAGCCGCGCGAGCCCCGCGACTCGGGCGGCACGATCCGCACCCGCTGCTCCTCAGGGTGGCTGTCAATGTCGTCGAGTTGCGCACAGATCGTCTTCCGCAGGTCGTCGTAATCGCGGAAGTAGTAGTCGTTGAACAGCGTGTAGCCGGTCCACATCAAGTTCGCGCACACCCGCGCCGGCACCCCGCCCGTCGCCGCGCCCATGCCGACCAGCGCCACCGACTCGATGCTGCCCGGCTCCTTCTCGTTCTGCATGTGGATGGCCTGGAACGCGGCGGCGCACGCCAGAGCCACGTTCAGCGTCTCGCTCACGTCCTGCACCGACTGCACCATCGTCGGCGTCGAGATCAGGAACTTCGGGTTGGTCGCCCCGGACGGCACGCACACGGCGCTTCCCACCGGCAGCGACCCCTCGAACTGATCACGAATCGCCCGCTGGACGCGCAACTGGATCCCCGCCCCGAGGTGGCGCTTGATGGCCGCGTCGGCCCCGCCGTCCATCCGGCCGCGGGAGTTGGTCGGGCTGACCCAGGCATCGACGCGCCGGCTGAGGATCGACCCCTTGTGGATCTCGATCTCGGGGGTGTCGGCGAATGCGGCCTGCCACGCCTGCACCACCTTGGCGTTGATGTCCGCCAGCACTACCTTGAGCGGCGACTTCACACGCTCGACGGTCATAGATCACTCCGGTCGGGGAGATGGGTGTTTCCGACGGCCACGAAGCTACCGCCCCACCCCGACAAACGATCTTGATGGCCAGTTCTCCGAGATCGCGTACGGAGCCTTCGCACGGCACAATTCCCCCCACCCCAATCACCCGTGCCGCCCCCGGCACGGCTCGCCGATCCGGAGCCCGCCGATGACCGACACCAGCGCCCCCACCGCACCCGACCCCGATGACCCGCTGGCCCTCGCCGAACTCTTCAACGGCGGCGGCGAGCCGTGGCTGCCGCTCCTGAAGCCGGTCATCGAGGCACAACCGGCCGCGAGCACGTTCATCGGCCCGAGCCGCAGCCCGAGTGTCGTGCCCGTCCGGGAGCTGACCTTCCAGGCGCTCAAGCCCAACCCTCCGCACAAGTGGAAGGTCGTCGTCTTCGGCCAGAACCCGTACCCGCGGGCCGAGAGCGCCACGGGCATCGCCATGTTCGACAACACCTTCAACGACTGGAGCGACAGCCAGTTCGGCAAGGTCATCTCCATCCGCTGCATCATCAAGGCGGCGGCGATGTGGAAGCACGGCATCCCCAAGAAGACGCCGATCGCCGACATCCGCGCGCTCCTGAAGAAGCACGACACCGTGCAGCCGCCGGAGTGGTTCCAGGCGATGCTCACGCAGGGCGTGTTGCTCCTGAACGCGGCGCTCACCGCCAGCGGCGACGGAGCGATGCCCACCGACCAGCACACCGCGTTCTGGCGCCCGGTCGTCGAGAAACTCGTCGAGGAGATCCTGAAGGCCAAGCAGGACGCCGACGAGGAAGACCGGGGCGTGGTGTTCGCCTGGTGGGGGGCGCACGCCCGCAGCCTGAAGCAGGTCGTCCTCCGGCTCCAGAAGAAGTATCCGGAGGTGGAGGTCCGGCACATCGACCACCCCAACCCCGCGGCGCAGGGCGACATCTTCTGCGACGGGGACCACTTCGCCGCGGTGAACGAGGCCCTCCGGACGCTTGGGGCCGACGAGATCGACTGGCTGCCCGGCAAGGGATGGAACACCCTCACGGCGCAAGCCGGCGGAACGGACTCGGACACAGCCGACCGTATGGGGGCGTTCATCGCCTCCACCATGGAACTGCACAAGCTCTACCTTGAACGTCTCGCCGGCGTCAAGGACGAGGGGCTGGTGCTTCCGGCGATCACCGGCGTCTTCGACACCCCGGTCATGGACTTCCGTGCGGCGATCGCCCCGGTGGCCAAGCTCCTGTCGGGCCTTGACTGGCACGTGGAGGAGTCGCACCGGTTCGGCGCGAAGCAGGCCATCGGCGCGACCACCGATCTGTCCGCCGACGAGGTCGCGGCCCTCTACCTCTACACCTGCGAGTCGGCGTTCTACCGGCAGATCAACGCCACCCTGCGCGACCCCGACCGCGGCCGGATCGTTCCGTACCTCGCGTATCTGCGGCTCTTGTTCTCGGCCGTGTCGCGTCTACCGGCCCGCCAGGAGCCGCTGTGGCGCGGTGTATCGCTGGACCTGCGGGCGCAGTACCCGCTCGGCCGAACCGTGACCTGGTGGGGCGTGTCGTCGTGTACGTCGAAGCTCGGCGTGGCCCAGGCGTTTCTCGGCAGCCGTGGCAAGCGGACGCTCTTCGAGGTGCTCCCTGTACGGGCGGTGGGCATCCGCAGTTTCTCCGCGTTCACCGGCGAGGAGGAGTTCATCCTCGCCCCCGGCACCCAGCTCAAGGTGACCGATGTGAAGGCCGAGCGCGGCGGCCTGTTCCGGGTGACGCTGACCGAGCTGGCCGAGCAGGGCCTGGTTTCTTGAGCATCCACAGCTGTGCCGCCCTCGGCGGCCGCGAGGGCGGGCCGGCCATGGCTCTGTGAGACAGCGCCATGGCCGGCCCGCCCTCGCGGATGAAGGCCGTGGGTCCTCCGATCAACCCGCGGCGACGCAGAAAAGGTGCCCTTCAGGGTCGGCGAGGACCGTCCACTGGCCTTCGCCGGGCTGGAAGTCCGGCTTGGTCGCACCGAGTGCGACCAGCTCCTTGATCGTGGCTTCCAGGTCGGCGACCTTGAAGTCGAGGTGGGCGTGCTTGGCCGCGTCCGGCCACCCCGGCCCCTGATAGCCGTCGACCCGCTGGAAGGCGAGCTGGATCGGGCCATCGCCCAAGTAGGCGAAATCGTCGTCGCAGTGGGTGATCTTCCAGCCGGTGAGGTTCTCGTAGAACTCGGCGAGCGCCTTCGGGACGGCGCAGTCGATGATGATCGCGGTGAGCTCCGCGTGGACGGCCATAGGGATGACTCCTTGGTGTCGATTGCCTGCCCGCCCAGCATCCGCTCTCGTGTGCCGAAGGGTCTTGAAGATCCTTGCGGGTCGTTCTGTCGTACCCCCGGCGTAGTGTCCGCAGCGTGCTCTCAGCTCTGACCCTCGCCGACCGGCCGGAGTTCGCCGTGACCACGGTGGCCTGCCGCGCCGACCACACCAGATGGTCAGAGCCGGAGGCGCGCGACGACTACCGGATGGTGCTCGTCCGGCGTGGCAGGTTCCGGCGGTGGGCCGACGGGGCCGATACCGATCTGGATTCGACGGTGGCCTACCTGGGCGCCCCCGGTGAGGAGGAACGGTTCGCGCATCCCAGCGGCGGCGACACCTGCACCTCGGTGCGCTTCGAGCCCTGGCTCTGGGAAGGGCTCGCGGGCGGGATGACGGTGTACGTGGACGCGCGCGTCGATCTGGCTCACCGTCGTCTGCTCGCCGCCGCCGACGGCGGCGACATCGACTATGCGCTCACGGAGGAGTTGCTCCGTCTCGTCGCGGTGGCCGCGAGCCAGCCGGCGGAGCGGCCGAGGCCCGCCGACCGGGCGCTGGTCGCGGCGGCCCGCGAGGCGATCATCGAGCGGGCGCCGGAGGCGGCGAGGCTGTGCTCACTGGCCAGGCTCTTGACGGTCTCGCCGTACCGGCTGAGCCGGGTCTTCTCTCAAGAGATGCGCGTATCGCTGACCCGCTACCGCAATCGCGTTCGCGTCGGCCAGGTCTTGGATCGACTTGAGGAGGGCGAATCCAGCCTCGCCGACCTGGCCGCCGACCTCGGCTTCGCCGACCAGGCGCACCTCACGCGCACAGTCCGCGAGCACCTGGAACACACGCCGTCCGCGCTGCGTCGCCAGCTCGCCGGAGGCGCTCCTTTCAGGCGGTCAGTCGTTTGAACATGTGCACGTCCTCGTGCCCGTCGGGAATGCCGAGCATCCGGCCGGTTTCGACGTAGCCGTGTCGCTGGTAGAAGCCGGGAGCCTGGAAGGTGAAGGACGAGACGGCGACCCGGTCACACCCTCGACGTACGGCTTCCGCTTCGGCGGCGTGCCGACGGTGAGGGTCGGCGCGGAGTCTGCTGTCACACCGGCGGTGTATTCCAGCGGAGTCCAGTTTGGACCGAATTGTTCCATCGAGTGAGCCGCGATGGCCTAGCTGTGAAGTTCGCCGGTGCCAGGGTCATAGGTGCTGACCTCGATCAGGTTCCCGTCGGGGTCCCGCACGTAGGTGCTGGTGATCGGGCCTTGGGCGCCGGTGCGCGGCACAGGCCCCTCCGCTACCTGGACACCACAGGCGGTCAGGTGCTGGAGGAGCTGACTCTGTGGCAGGTCGGTCAGCAGGCACAGGTCCGCGCTTCCAGGTGTGGGGTGGGTGGCGCGCGGCAGGAATTCGCTGCCGACCTCATGCAGGTTGATCTTGCTGGTTCCGAAGGCGAGGGCGCGGCGCCCCGCCCCGAAGGTGACCGGCCGCATACCGAGGACCCGCTGGTAGAAGTCGATGATCCGTTCGATGTTCGCGACGGTCAGCACCAGGTGGTCGATTCCCGTGATTCGCACCGGCGGAGCAGACCACCGTCCCAGCTGTTCCGTGCAGGCGGTGCGGGCGGCCGTGGAGAGCAGGTCGCCCGAGCGGGCGAACAGCCGATGGAGCTCCGCACCGTAGCGTGCGGCCAATTCGTCGTTGTGGGCCATCACATCGAGCTCATTGGCGGCTGTGATCTCGATGAACGCGCGCAAGTCGGTTTCGCCCAGCACGTGTTCGGTGCCGGTGAAGCGATCCCGGAAGACAACCGGCTGGGCGCCCCCAAGTTGCGGGTAAACGACGCTGCGGTCGCAGCTGGCGTACAGGTAGACCAGGGCTTCGGCTCGGTCGCCGATCAGCTCGGCCAGCAGGGACCGTTCGGTGACCGGCTGTAGCCACTGGTCGAAGCCATCGGTCCCGTATGTCGCGTGGCACAGTCCGGCCATCTGGACCACGGGATCTGCTCCCCAGTCCGCAAGCAACCGCCTTACCCGGCCAAGGTGTGCCAAGAGCGTGCCGCCCGGATGGGGCATATCGGCCGCTCCCCGGTCGCGCAGGAAGGTTTCGACACGAGACCACGAGGATGCGGATTCAGAGTCATCAGCCATAGTCACGAGTTATAGTCGTGACGTGACTGTGCAGGCAACCCCACCGGGCGACGTTCCCGCCGAGGAGCTGGCGTTCAACTTCCGCTCCGGTCGTCTCTGCCTCGCATTCGTGGCCACGGTGGGCGAACGCTGGCGCGGCAATCACGAACGTCTCCGCCGGCCTTCCGATCTCGCACGGTGGTGCCGGGAAGCGGGCCTACTTGACGCGCCCATGACGATCACGTCTCGCGAACTCGAGGAAGCGCGGGATCTGCGTGAGGCGATCTACCGTCAGGCCCGGGCAGTGATCAGCGGCCGACAGGCAGCCCGCGAGGACGAAGCGTTGATCAACTCGGCTGCCGGCGCCCCACCACTCGTCCCCGTCCTGCGATCCGGACGTGTCCACCTGACTCTCCCGTCCGGCGAAGCCGGGCAAGCCGTACTCAGTACGCTCGCTCGCGACGCGATCGACCTGTTCGGCAGCAGTGCCTGTGGACGCATCCGGGAGTGCGCCGGCCCCGAGTGCGCACTGCTCTTCGTCGATACCAGTCGACCGGGCAAGCGCCGCTGGTGCTCCAGTACGGCCTGCGGCGGGAAAGAACGGGCCGCCGCCTATCGTCTCCGGAAACGCACCGAGCCGGACGGCGGAGGCCCTGAGGCATGATGATGAGGTGTCCCGGTTGAAGAGTGGCCTTGCCGGCCGAGAGGCGGCGAACGCCGCACGGGTCCGCTCGGCTCAATGGATGGCCGTGTTCTCCTCGGCGACGATTCCGCCGCTGTTGCAGACGGCCGAGTACGCCCGGCTCGCTCTCTCCATTGGCCAGGATGTGGACCAGGACGACGCGGCCAAGGCGACCGGCGTACGGGTCGAATCTCAGGCCCTCGTGTTCGAGCCGGGCCGGAAGTTCGCGTTCGTTCTGACGGAGGGTGCGGTGCGAACGTGGCCGGGCTCGCCGTCCTTGATGCCGGCGCAGCTCGACCGGCTCGCCCAGGCGTCCACGCTTCCCCATGTGCGCCTGGGGATCGTTCCCTGGAACGTGGAAGCGCCGGCCTTCCCCCTCCACGGGTTCACGATCTACGACGGCGCGGTGAGCGTGGTCGAGAGCCTCACAGGTGATCTCACCCTGACCGAGGCCGGCGAGATCGACACGCACATGGACGTCTTCGAGGCGTTCGCGGCTGCCGCTGTGTATGACGATGCTCTGCGGGATCTTCTGCGGCAGATCGGAGCGGACTACCGCGCTCTCGCGAGCACGTAGTCGCGACGTGGGGGTACATGTTCCTCGGTTCGACAGCGAGCACCGCGGAGGAACCATGACCCGGTCGACACCCGCCAAGATCGAGAGCGTCCCGCATGAGGTGAACCGCCTGGCCATCGCCGTCGGCGAGCCGTACGACTCCTTCCGCGTCCGCTACGAGGACGCCGTCCCCGAGTTCGAAGCGGAACGCTTCGGGCAGCTGGTCGAGGAGAACGCCGGCTGGGACGCCGTCGTGCGGGCGACGGCCGAGAACGCGCCCCACGATTTCATCACGTACTGGAGCCAGGACTTCAGCCCGCTCCTGCGGCTGGCCGGGGAGCGGCGGCGCTGCGTGGAATACCTGATGGGGAACCACACGATCGCCCAGCGGATGTTCCACCACAACCCGGCCATCCTTCTGTACGCCCCGCTCCGCACCGCGATCTACGAAGACGCGCAGGGCGAAACCTGGTTCGCCGTCGACCAGCCGAGCACCCGCTTCTCCAGCTTCGGAGATCCCGCGATCACCGAGGTCGGCATCGAGCTCGACAGGAAGCTCGCGGCTCTGCTCGATCACCTCGGCGTGCCGGTGCCGGACGTGCTGACGTCAAGCGGCTCCTGAAACTCGATGATGGCGGTGATTCCCGCCGCATGAAGCAGTGAGCACCCCTGCCGGAGATCAGAAGAGCCCCGATCCGTTCCACCGGTTGCGTCCACGCGGTTCGCCGCCGCGTCCCCGTGTTGACCGTTGTATCGGGCACGGCCGGGCTCAAAACGCGCGCGATCTTCGGAGCGGCGTGGTCGCTGGCAGATTCCGGACCGGGGGTTAACCCCCGGTCGCGTCCGGGGGCATATCGGATGGTTACGGGATGCGCGTTCGCCGAGGCTGGTGGACACATCAGCATCGCCCAAGGCGGGCTCGTTCAAATAGCTACGACCCCCCTGATCCTCGTCTGGAGCGCCCGTTGACCACCCCTGCAACATGTCTCAGCGCGATACGCGGCTGGCACCGCCCACTGGTAGCGAACGCCGCGCTCATGTTCACCCTGACGTTGGTCTCCGCCGTCGGTCTGTTCGTCGACGATCGCCTGCTCATGGGCGAATCGGTCTGGGTGAAGCCTCTGAAGTTCGGCTTCGCCATGGGGGTGTACGGCCTGACGCTGGCGTGGCTGCTCAGCAAGCTGAGCAAGGGCAGACGTTTCGGCTGGTGGCTCGGTACCTTTTTCGCAGTCGCCGGCCTGTTGGACGTCGGTGCCGTCGCCTATGCTGCCGCGCACGGCACCGTCAGCCATTTCAACAGCAACGCCGAGCCGGTCGCTCAAACCGTGCGGACGGTGTTCTCCATCGGCGTCGGGCCGCTCCTGCTGATCACTTTGCTCATCGCGGTCCTGGTCCTGATCCAACGCACCGGCGACCGCGCCATGGCCCGCGCCCTGCGCGCCGGACTCGGGCTTGCCAGCGCCAGCATGGTCGTGGCCCTATGGCTCAGCAACTCCTCAGGCGCGACGCCCCGCACGGTGACCGACGCCAACGGCAACACGGTGTCCATGAACGGCGGCCACGGCATCGGCGACCCCGACGGCAACGGAATGTTCCTCACCAACTGGAGTACGACCGGCGGCGACCTCCGCGTACCGCACTTCGTCGGCTTGCACGCCATCCAGGTGCTGCTGCTCATCACCGCGATCCTGGGTGTACTCGCGGCCAGTCATAGTTGGCTCCGCGACGAACGGGTCCGGGCCCGGCTGGTCGGCGTCGCCGGCCTCGGCTACACCGGTGTGTTCGCAGTGCTCACATGGCAGGCGAAGCGCGGCATACCGGTGACCCGTCTCGATCAGCAGACACTGATCGCCTTCGCGGGGGTAGCGGCGTTCACACTCGTGACGGCCGCCGCAGTAGTCGTCACTGCGCGTCGGCGGTCTGCATCGCCCACCGACGCGATGCCCGCTGGCTCCCAGACAGGTTCAGTTGACCCGGCCCGAGGGTCGGGCAGCTGCCCCGGCGGCCCGCTTGCTGGCCGCCCTTGAAACCCGGGTGATCAAAGCTTGGTATCAGGCGCAGCGGTCCCCCTGGCGGCACGGCTGCGACGATCCCCAGGAGTGCGGCAAGGAGCGGCACCGCTGGCCATGCAAGCCGCGGTGCAAAACCCACATGCACGACCCCGACTGTCCACAGGACTGCAAGAAGCGCGGCCACGTCTGCCCGACGAGGACATGCCCCAAGGGATGCACCGGCCACGCGGACCGCTGCCCGAAGCGCACTGGCGTTGGCATCGTCTTTCGGCAACGCAAGGGCCGCAGTCGGCTCACGCTCCGGTGCCCGCCCGAGCTGCTGCCCATCCTCCGCGCGCACAAGAGGCTCCAGGACGCCGAACGCGCTGAAGCCGGGGACCTCTGGGAAGATCACGACCTGCTGTTCCCGACGAGGCGGGGCCGGCCGATGGAGCGCAGCGAGGACGACAAGATGTGGAAGGCGCTCCTCCGGCAGGCCGGGGTCAGGGAAGCCCGTCTCCACGATGCCCGCCACACCGCCGGGACTCTCCTCGTCGAGCAGGGCGTCCACATCCGCGTCGTGCAAGAGATCCTCGGCCACGCGCGCGTGACCACGACCGAGCGGTACACCCACGTGGCCGGGGGCACTCATCCAGTGACGCGAGCGAGAGCATGGGGGCCGCTCTCTGGGGCGATGACGACTAACTGCAACCCCTGACGGTCCCAGAGATCGAAAGAGCCCCCCTCGCTGGTGTCGCGAGAGGGGCCCTGACCTGCGGAGGCTCGGGGATTTGAACCCCGGATGGGCTTAAGACCCAAACCGCATTAGCAGTGCGGCGCCATAGACCTGACTAGGCGAAGCCTCCTGGTTGCCGATTGGCTCAAGACAGAGTACCGGCGATTGCGCCAGCCAGCAAAGCGAAACCGGCTCTGATTGATCACGGTCCGCTCTCGACTGCCTGCCCGCCTGCCTGGCCCCACGCCCGAATCGGGCAAGACTGTCGTACTCTTTGCCGATCGAGCCGCCCACAGCGCGCCTGCCGGGTGGCGGCGCGGGCGGCCGACAGCATCGGACGACGGTTCGACCAGGCGAGAAACACACAGCCTTTGTCCACAGGCTGTGGACAAAGGCTGTGTGTAAGGCTGGGGAAAACGCTCAGGCCTGCCGTACGGCCTCGCCCTCGATCTCGATCTTGACCTTCTTGCCGACCAGGACGCCGCCGGCCTCCAGGGCCTGGTTGTAGGTCAGGCCGAAGTCCTCACGGTCGATCTCGGTCTCGGCGCTGAAGCCGAAGATCTCCTGGCCCCACGGGTTCTGCGCGGCGCCGCCGAACTCGACCTTGAGCTCGACTTCCTTGGTGACGTCGCGGATCGTGAGGTCGCCGACGAGGACGAACTCGTCGCCGGAGTGCTCGGCCACCCGGCTGTTCCGGAAGGTGATCTCGGGGAACTTCTCGGCGGAGAGGAAGTCGTCGCTGCGGAGGTGGTTGTCACGGTCACCGACGCCGGTGTGGATGCTGCCGGTCTTGAGCACGGCCTCCACGCTCGACTCCAGCGGGTTCTCGGTGATGGCGATCTTGCCCTCGAACTCGGCGAAATTGCCCCGGACCTTGCTGACCATCATGTGCTTGACGACGAACCCGACGCGCGTGTGCGCGACGTCCAGGGCGAAGGTCCCGGCCGTCGGAATCTTGATGCCTTCCCATTCACGGATGCTCATGCTGGCCTCCCGATGTACTTGCCGTGTGGATGTCTGAGCTAGCAATTTTCTACCTGAGTAATATTCCGCGTGTCAACTAAGACGCGGTAGACTCGCGCTTATGAGCCCATTTGATGATCCCCGGCTCACCGCGATGGGACTGCTCGCCGAGGTCATGGCGGGGATCTCCGAAAAGATGAGTCCCGCGCTCGCGGGCGCCGGGCTGTCCGACGTCGAGTTCGAGACGTTGATCAGGCTCGCCCGCTCCCCCGCACACGGCCTCAGGATGAGCGACCTGGCCGCACAGACCTCCCTCTCGACGAGCGGGATCACCCGCGTGGTGGACCGGCTGGAGCGCGAGAACCTTGTGGCCCGCCGCGCCTGCCCCAGCGACCGCCGCGCGTCGTACGCGGTGCTCACGGACGAGGGCAGACAGCGGCTGCTCGGCGTGCTGCCCCAGCACCTCGACGACATCGAGGCGTGGTTCACCAGCCTGCTCACCCCCGAGCAGCTCGCCGACTTCCTGTCCACGCTCCGCCTCATCCGCGACGTCGTGCGGCCGTGCGCCACGGCGGGGGTCGCCGAGCCGGCCAAGGTCGAGTAACCGGAGGAGGGGTCAGTTCAGCGAGTGCTGGACCGCCATGTCCCCGCGCAGCTTGGCCATCCCCCGCGACACCGTGCTCTTGACGGTCCCGATGCTGATCCCCAGCGCCTTGGCGATCTCGAGCTCCGTCATGTCCTCGTAGTAACGGAGCACGATCGCGGTACGCTGCCGCACCGGGAGCCGTTCGAGCGCCCGCTCAAGCTCCTCGTGGTGATACCGCGCGTCCGGCTGGACGGGGACCTCGGGCAGCTCCTCGGACGGGAACTCCTGGAGCTTGCGCCGCCGCCACCAGGAGATGTTGATGTTCACCATGGCCCGGCGCACGTACCCGTCGAGCGCGGAGCGGTCCTGGATCCGGTCCCAGGCGACATAGGTCTTGGCCAGCGCGGCCTGCAGCAGGTCCTCGGCGTCAGAGGGGTTCCCCGTGAGCTGGTGAGCGGCGCGCAGCAATGCCGGCCCGCGCGTCACAACATACTCGCGGAACTCCTCATGATTCCCCATAAAACGATCACCGGTCCGGCCGTGGAGAGGCTGCTTCCGTCGCCAGAATCGCAGTTGGGACCCGCGATCCGGCTGAACCGCCATCCAGGTTTCGTACCGTCAAGTGCAAAGAGACGGCAGATCGGTGGCGGACCGATGTGGCCCTCGTCGCCGCCGGACGGCCCGATTGGCGGAGATCGGGAGACAACAGCTTCCACCGAGTGGGGGAATATTGCTCCCGAAAACACCATCAGCCTCGAATGCGTCCCTATCGGTCATCAGTCTCATGTGACGCTGGACGGGTGAGAGTTCCCCTGCCGCACGCGCGGGTCGAGCGCCGGCACCTGCTGTCCGCGGCCGCTCTCGGCCGGACCGCACAGCCGCCCCAGCCGGCTGAGGACGACGATGGCCCCGCGCTGGACGCGATCAGCGGCCGGATCCTGGACGCCACGCCCCACTTCCTGGTGATAGAGGACGACGGGGGCCAGGAGGTGCGCCTCGTCATCGCGCCGTGGGCCACCGCCTGGCGCGGCGGTCCAGTCCCTCCGGACCGGCTGCCCGCGGGCTCTCGCGTGATCATCAGGACGCGGACCGGGCGGGTCGCCGACTGCGTATGGGCGGACATGACGCGGATGACCGGAATCATCCTCGACGTCAGCGGCCGACGCGACCTCACCCTCGAGATCGACAGCGGCCCCCACCTGGGCCGCCGCACGATCGTCATCCCCTACCGGCTCACCGGCCGGCTCCGAGTACGACACCCGAAGTTGGAGCCCGGCTATCTCTTCGACGCCATCGGAACGGTCCAGGGCGGCGCCGCGCTGGCCCAGGTCCCGGCCACGTCGCAGCCGCCGCACCGGGCGAACGCGGTGCCCGCGCCGCCTCCCGCGTTCGGCGGGACGCCGTCGAGGATCTCCGGGACCGCCGTGTGGTCCGACCACGCCGACGACGGCGCGGCCTATCCCATGCTGGAGAGCTCCGACACCGGCTGCGACCAGGGCGTCGTCCCGGGCGTCCGGCTGCCGTACCTCTCGCTGGGGTCGATGCTCGTCGTCCGGAACGTCTGCGGCCGGCGGTCGACGGCGGTGCCGATCGTGGCCTGCGGCTGCATGGCCGCCCGCTTCTACGACCGATGCCTCGACTGCGGCACCTCTCCGCGCGGGCGGATCGTCGAACTGTCCGCGCTCTCGTACGTACGACTCGGTGGCGACCTGACCAAGGGCTGCTTCAACGCCCAGGTCGGATTGAGGTGACCTGTGTTGGTGACCGCGGCGGTGGGCGCCCTGCCCGTCCTCACCCTGCTCCTGATCATGGGGGGCGTGGCCAAGCTGTTCACCGCCGGAGACGACGGCGGCGGGCAGGGCGCGCTCAGCCGGCTCGGCCCCGCCGTCCTCGTGCCGGAGCGGTTCAGGAAGGCGGCCATGCTGGCCTGCGCCGTAGGCGAGTTCGCGCTGGTCGCGGGTCAGCTCGCCGCCGCGGTCGCCCGCCTGCTCACCGTCGCGTTCTTCGCGATCTCGACGTACGTGCTGTGGGATCTGCGCCGTCGCCGGCCGGATGTGGGGTGCGGCTGCTTCGGCGAGGTCAGCTCCGCGCCGGTCGGCCTGCGCTCGCTCGCGCGTACGGCGGTGCTGACCGGGATGGCAGCGGCCGTCGCGGTGGCGGACGTCGGCGTGGCCGACCTGGTCGCCGGGGTGTCCTGGACGGCGACGGCCTGGGCGGCGGGCTACCTCGCGCTGTTGCTGGCGCTCTCGCCTGAGTTGGAGGAGATCGTGTCGCGGCTGCGGCACCGGGCTCCCTGTGAGGAGCGGCCGGCGCCGCCCGGCCGCGCGCTGTCCCGGCTCAGGTCGAGCGCGGCCTGGCGGACCCACGTCGCTGCCCTCGAGTCCGTCGAGCCGTACGACTCGTGGCGCGAGCTGTGCTGGCGGTTTTTCGTCTTCCCCGGTCAGGGCGAGGCCGAGGTGGTCTTCGCCGTCTATCTGAGCGGCCGACGTCCGACGGTCCGGGTCGCCGTGGTGGGGCAGGACGGCAACCCGGTCGAGCCGCTAGCGGAATCTATCGCTGTATCGGCTACACGCTAGACAGCCCTAGATTTCGCGATGCGGGCGCGCGAATTCAGCTCTCTACGGCTCTCTAGCTTCCCCTCTAGAAAGCCGTAGAGAGGTCAATGGCGGGGGTCCCTACAGCGGTTGCGCACGCAGGAACCTCCCGAAATGGGGGACGGTGAAGGCGATCACACCGCGCTCCGCGCTGTAGATCAGGCCCTTCTTGATGAGGCTGTCCCGAGCCGGCGACAGGCTCGACGGCTTGCGCCCGAGCGACTCCGCGACGTCGGCCGTGGGCACCGGGTCATCGCCGAGCTGGGCCATCGCGTGCATGTAGTCGCGCTCGGCCGGCGTGGCGCGCTCGTACCGGCTGCCGAAGAAACCGACCGCGAGCTCCTCCTCGGCCTCGGGGGCGGACACCTTGATGTCGTCGGCCGTGATCGGGCTGTGCGGGGCGAGGTCCCAGGCCACCTTGCCGTACGCCTGGACGAAGTAGGGGTAGCCGTCGGCCGCCTCGTAGAGGGCGTCGAGGGCCTCCGGGGTGAACTCGACGTCCTCACGCTCTGCAGGAGCGATGAGCGCGAGGTCGGCGGCATCCCGATCCAGCCGGTCGATCCGGGCGTAGCGGAACAGGCGCTCGGAGTAGCTCTTGCTCGCGGACAGGACGCCGGGCAGATGCGGCAGCCCGGCCCCGACCACGATCAGCGGCCCGCCGTTCTGCGACAGCTCATGACAGGCGGCGCAGAGCGCGGAGACGTCCGCGGCCGGCACGTCCTGCATCTCGTCGATGAACAGCGCGATGCCGACGCCGAGATCGGTCGCGACCCCGGCGGCGTCGACGAACAGCTCGGTCAGGTCGATCTCCAGGTCGCCGGAGTCGGCACGGCCGCGCGACGCTGGGACATCGATGCCGGGCGACCAGTGCGAGGTGCCCTTGGCCGCCGCCGGGTCGCGCATCGCGAAGGCCTTGAGCACGCCGAGGAACGCCTCGATGCGGTCGGGGGCACGATGCCGGGGCGCCAGCTCCCGGATCGCCATGTGCAGCGCCGCGGCGACCGGGCGGCGGATCGACTGGTCGGGCCGGGCCTCGATCTTTCCGGTGCCCCACAGCCGCTGCATGGCCATTGACTTGAACGTGTTGAGCAGGACGGTCTTGCCGACGCCGCGAAGCCCGGTGAGCACCATGCTCCGCTCCGGCCGGCCGCGGGCCACCCGCTCCAACACGACTTCGAACTGCTGCAGCTCACGATCGCGCCCGGCGAGCTCAGGTGGGCGCTGCCCCGCACCGGGGGCATAGGGATTGCGCACGGGGTCCACGCTCTCGGACTTTATGACCGGATATAGCGGCCGTCGTAGATTTCCGTAGAAAGCGCTACGGCGTGTCGCTCCCGACCGGAGCGGGACACATCGCCCGGAGGTGGCCGGCGCGTGCTGCGGGGACGCCAGCGGTGCCGCGAGCAGCGCCATGGCACACCTCACCTGCAGACTCGGCGACCGAACCCGTGTTCGATCCGATGCCCAAGACTGTAGCGCTCCCTCGAACACGTGCGCGACGTCTTCCGGGAAAAGCCACGCCGGAGAACGCCGCTTCCCCGTACCGCTAGGTGAAGAACCGCAGCACGATCGCGGCGATCGCGGCGACGACGACGAGGCCGAGATAGGCCAGGACCAACCGCGTGTCGCGCAGGAGGCACTTGCTCCGCACCAGCCCCGCGCGGCGAGCCCGGACATACCCGGCGAACCCCACCCCGGCGAAGACGATCACCGCGAACGGGCCCAGTACCCATCCCAGCAGTGCCACGGTCGCGTAGACGCACAGCCGCAGCGGATCGAACGGCGTCACTATGACGGGCCCGCTCCTGCCTCCGTACGAACTCGGTCGCGGCACACCCGGCCACGGGCGGCCCGGCCCGTCGGTCGTGAATCCGTCGGCGGCGGCCTGGGCCGCGCGCGCCTCCTCGTAGGCCACCCCGGTCAGCGGCGGCCTCCGTTCTCCTGGCATCTCTCCCCTCGTCTCTCCAGATTTCATGGGATCTCCACCAGCGGGAGCCGTACGCCGGCGTCCACTGAGGCGGTGGCGGACAGGCGCTGGCGGGCGAGCGCCGGCCACGCCTGCACGGCGCAGAACGGCGCGCACTGGTGCTGCTCCGAGCGGGTGCCGACATGCACGCAGCACTGGGTCAGCCGCTCTTCGATCATGGTCGACATGTCCATGAACGGCTTCACGGTGATGCGGACCACGCGCTCTCCGAGCAGCTGCCGCAGCCGCTTCCTGCGTCCGGGCAGCACCGACGAGGCGAGCGTCAGCAGCGTGGACAGGCCGAGGTCGCAGTTCTCGCAGATGTCACGCCAGATCTTGCCGATCTCGGGATGGGACAGCGACGACTGCTCGGACAACAGCCCGAGGAGCGACTCCTGCACGGCGAGACGCAGCTCGCGCGGGATCTCGGAGTCGGCGATCCGGTTGGAGACCAGGCCGAGGTTCTCCTTCAGGCGGTCGTGCCCGATGAGCGCGGTGAGGGAGCGCCACCGGTCGGAGTCGTCCTTGATCATGTAGCCGACGGAGCAGCAGTGCGGATGCGAGCACGGCAGCGCGGTCAGGTCCCGCCAGGTGACCAGGCCGTCCGTCTGCGGGCCGAGCCGTTTCAGCACGCCGGTGTGGGTCAGCCGGTCCATCGGGTCGATCACGCCGGAACGGCCGGAGCCGAACTGCGGCTGGAGCGACACGCCCCCGACGTAGGGCGTGTCGAGCGCGAGCCGTACGACGTCGCCGATCTCGCCGTCGTTCACGCCGAGGGCGGCGGTCATCACGAGTGTGGTGAAGATCTCACGCTCGGACAGGCGGGCGAGCGCCTCCTGTTTGAAGCGCCGCAGGTCGCCGCCCCGGTGGTGGCGGGACGCCTCCGCGCTGACGCCGTCGTACTGGAGGTAGATCTCAACCCGCTCGCGGTGCTCGGTCAGCAGGTCGAGCAGGGCGTCGTCCCTGGCCACGAGGACGCCGTTGGTGTTGATCAGGATGCGGGTGATGGGCCGGGTCGCCAGCGCCGCGAGCAGCTCGGGCAGCGCGGGGTGCAGGGTCGGCTCGCCCCCGCTCAGCATGAGAACGTCGATGCGGCCGTTCTCGCGGGCGAGCCGCTGGTCCACGCTGGCCAGAACCTCGTCGATCGGCACCACCCCGCGCAGGTCGGGCGAGGAATCCGTGAAGCAGGTCGGACAGCGGAGGTTGCAGGTCTCCGCGATGTCCTCGAGCAGGATGCAGGTGTGCTGGGTCTGCATCTCCGGGAGGCCCTGCAGGTACGCCTCGGGGACCGGGGCGAAGTTTCCCGGCACGTCGGGGATGTGGGCCTTCGTCGGAGCGGTCCATTCCTCCAGATAGGCGAGGATCTCGGGGTCCTCGTCGTACATGGTGCGGACCATGCCGTGGGTGCGGCAGCCGCGCTCCAGGTAGACCCGGTCGTTCCGGGCGGCCAGCCAGCCGGAGAGGCGGGGCACCAGGTCGAGCGGACGGTCCGGGTCCTCCTCATGGCAGAGGGGACAGAACGCGTTGACGTAGCGCAGGATGCGATCACCGCGCAGGGGCATACCAGTCACAGTGTTCCACCGCTGTAGAGGCTCGGGTTGAGGCCGGTGCAGAAGCCGGCGGTCAGGATGGAGACGAGCGCCCAGCCGATCATGAGACCGAGGCCGAGGCCCTTGGTCCACGGTCTGCGCAGGAGGATGAGCGCGAGGCCGCCGCCGAGCGCGATCAGGGCGAGGATCACCGCGCCGACGCCGACCACGACTTCCCCGTCGCCGCTCCCGGTGCTGGCCAGCGTGAGCAGCACAGTGACGAAATCGATCGCGATGAAGGCCGCGAACCCGCCGAAGGCCGTGGCGAGGATGATCCCTCCTGAACTCTTCGGGGCCGGCGGAGGCGGTGGCGGCCAGCCCTGTCCGGGCGGCGGTCCGTACGGCCCTGGCGGCCCCGGCGGCCCGTACGGCCCCGGGGGCCCGGCGAACGGGCCCTGGGGAGGAGGCGGCGGGGGCGGCTGGGGGCTCCGCTCATCCCGGGGTTCGCCGGATGGCTCGGGGGGAGTGGTCATCGCGTCTACGGGGCCTGGGAGGCGCCCTCCTCCTGTCCTCTGTGCGTCCGACTGTCCCTCTTGTGTACCAGCATGTCGTAATAACCACGGCGATAGCCGTACAGCAGCCGAATGAACACGAGCACCAGGCCGGGGAGGAGGAACCACTGCGGCCGGGTCAGGTCGAGCCAGACCGTCTCGTTGGCCCGGGTGAACTCCACGAGGAAGCGGAACACCGCGTACGCGCCGACGTACAGCGTGAACAGCTCGCCGGGGCGGCGCACCCGGTCGCGGGCCCAGACGAGGGCGAAGAAGGCGGCCAGCTGGAAGGCGACCTCGTACAGGAAGGACGGGTGCATGGTCTGCCCGGCCAGGCAACCGGGACATTCGGGGACGGACGCCGGCGCGTGAACGCCCCAGGGAAGGCCGGTGGGACGTCCCGGCGCCTCGGTAAGAAAGCAGCCGATGCGGCCGACTGCCATGCCGAGCGCGACGGCGGGGGCGAACAGGTCACCCGTCTTACCGCGATAGCCGACGAGGCGTTTGGCGATCAGCACCCCGACGTAGGCCCCGGTGAGGCCGCCGAGAATGCTGCGCGAGCCGAACATCCAGGCTTCGAGGAGGCCGGGGTTCAGACGGGGGTCCAGGTGCTCGGCCCAACCCGACAGGCGCATGCCGATGGCGCCGCCCACCAGGGCGCCCGCGACCGCGACCAGCGAGTCTTCGTGCAACGCGCCCCTGCGGCGCGCCTCCAGGACGAACACCACGGCCGCCGCGAGAACGCCGAGGCCGACGAAGAAGCCGTGGGTGGGGACGGCCAGCCCGCCGAAGCGTAGCTCGGGAAGCACGGGGGCCACCCTAGCGGTGGCCGCCGACGTTACCGTCGCCCACGTCCGCCCGCGGAGCGGCCGGGGCCGGGTTACGCTGACGTATGGCTACCACACGTTTCCGCAGATCAGCGACAGTGCTGTTGGCCATCGCTGGAGTGTCGGCGTGCGGCGCCGCGGGCAGAGCGGCGACGCCCCCTCCGGCCACGGTCAGCCCAGCGGAGTCACCCGGCGCGGTCTCGCCGGAAGCCACGCCGTCCCCGGCCCCGAGCCCGAGTGGGACGGAGAAGCCGCCCTTCTCGGCGAAGGTGACGGGGGTGACGCGGGACCAGGTGCGCTACTCCTGGCGGCCGGGCTGCCCGGTCCAGGTGAGCGACCTGCGCATGATCACCATGACGCACTGGGGATTCGACGACAAGGTCCACACGGGCCGACTCGTCGTCAACAAGGATGTCGCCGACGACCTCGTGTCGGTCTTCAAGCGGCTGTACGGCTACCGCTTCCCGATCAGGAAGATGGAGCCGATAGACGCGTACAAGGGCAGCGACTTCGACTCGATCGAAGCGAACAACACCTCGGCGTTCAACTGCAGGGCCGCCACGGGATCGACCAGCTGGTCCGAACACGCGTACGGCCGGGCCATCGACATCAACCCTCGCGAGAACCCGTACGTATACGCGGACGGGTCGAACGCGCACCGCAACGCGGACGCGTACGTCAAGCGCCCGCTGGACAAGCCGGGCGTGATCAACCCGGGCGACCGGGTCGTCCGCGCGTTCGAGTCGATCGGCTGGGGCTGGGGCGGTTACTGGTCGGGGGCGAAGGACCTCCAGCACTTCTCGAAGAGCGGCCGTTAGCCGGCCCGCGACGGCTCCGACGACTGTGGCAGAAGGGCGATCACGGGCGTCGAACCGCGCCGTCAGGGGTACGGATCGGACGCGCCGGATTCGGCGTTTCCCGTCGGGGCCGGGCAGGTAGGCGGCCCGGCCCCGGCGGGAAGGCGGCCGGCTCCAAGCAGGTGGGCGGCCCGCGCGGTAACCCGCGCTGCGGCCCGCACCGTGAATCGCACTGGTGCGAGCAGGACCAGGCGTGTCAGGCTGACATCTGGCCCGGCCGCCGCCGGAGTCCGGCCGGATGCGGAGGGGACTGACACTGCGATGGCGTCGAGCGGAGCACCCTCGGGTGAGACACGCGTACGCCCGCTCCTCCGGCCGAAAGGGGCGAGCTCCTGTCTCGTGCTATGAGAACTCGCGACCCCGGAACCACCGGGAATCGCGAGCGAGGGCTCAAACGCTAACGGATCTGGCGGGGGAATCGGGAAGGATCGCTTACCACTTCATAACGATCGGCAATCGGGCCAGTCACGTTCCAACGGGCCGGCCCTGTACGGGGATCACGACAGGTCGTCTCACGACGGCGCGACAGGAGAAGCACCAGATGTCTGGCTGGAACAATTCAGGCCCCATTTTCCGCTTGTGGCCAGCGGACCGCTTCGAAGTCCGCTGCGTGCGGGCGAGTCCGGAGTTCTCCTCGGCGGACCGCTACCACTACGCGAAGAACGCGCACGAAGCCGTGCTCCGGCTCAGGGACGTCGGGCTTGTGACGCAGATGCAGGCGATCCGCATCGAGGACGGGGCGGTCCTCTTCGACCTCGCCTCCGGCGCGGGCCTTCCCGCCGACCAGTGGTGAGCCGCCAAGCCGA
This sequence comes from Microtetraspora malaysiensis, assembly GCF_050947145.1. NCBI lineage: Bacteria > Bacillati > Actinomycetota > Actinomycetes > Streptosporangiales > Streptosporangiaceae > Microtetraspora > Microtetraspora malaysiensis. Next base: position 197,886 of record NZ_CP191998.1, on the reverse strand, counting down.
CGAGAAAGACGGGTGATGGCGGCCAACGACGGGGACGGCTGGGCGCAGTGCGACCGTGGACACCGGCACTGGGGCGTCCACGGCGCCGCCGGCCTGCTCGCCGTCCACCACACCCAGGACGGCATGCCGTACGTCCTGATGCAGAAACGCTCCTGGTGGAGCCATCACGGGGGCACGTGGGGGCTGCCCGGCGGCGCCCGCGACAGCCACGAGGACGCGATCAGCGGGGCGCTGCGCGAAGCCCACGAGGAGGCGGCGCTGACCGGTGACCAGCTCCGGATCCAGGGCGTCTACCTCGACGATCACGGCGGCTGGTCGTTCCAGACCGTCATCGCCCAGGCCGCGGGGCTGCTCGACGCCTCCCCGGCGAACGGCGAGAGCACGGACATGCGCTGGATCGCGGCCGACGAGGTCGGCGCCAGGAAGCTGCATCCCGGGTTCGCCGAGACCTGGCCGCGGATACGACCCGCCTTGGCCCCCTTCGTCGTCATCCTGGACGCGGCCAACATCGTCGGCGCGCGGGCCGAGCACGGCTGGTGGCGGGACCGGGCCGGGGCCGCCGCCCGGCTGATCGGGGAGCTGCGCGGTCTCGCGGCGCGCGGCCTGCGCCGTCCCCCGGAGGGCCAGGACGACCTGGCCCAGTGGTTTCCCCGGATGACCGTCGTGGTCGAGGGCGCGGCCCGCGGCGGCATCCCTGACCATGTCACGGGCGGCGTCTCGATCGTCGAGGCGTCCGGCAGCGGGGACGATGCGATCGTGGCGCTCGTACGCGACGCGAAACGCTGGGAGAAGGTGCTCGTCGTGACGGCGGACCGCGAGCTGCGCCGCCGGGTCGAGGCCCTCGGCGCCTCCTTCACCGGGCCGCGCTGGCTGCTGAACCAGCTCTGAACGAAGGGTCAGCCGACCGCGAGCATCACCGGGCTGAACAGGCGGCGGCGAACCCGGCGAGGCCGCCGTCCGGCCCGTCCACCACTCGGAATCGCGCGGACACCGTCTGCAGCCGGGTCAGCAAGGTGCCGCGTGGCGCGCCGAAGACCTCGGCGTCCAAGGCGAGGATCGCGGGCAGGTCCGTCGGCTCAGCCGGCCGTGACACGTCCTGTGAGAGGCCGGTCGGCTCGCCCGCGTATGCCGCGCACGGCGGCGCTCATGAGCAGCCGACGGAAGTTTTAGGTGGTTCGTCCGGTATATCGGGTTTCCCGTCAACAGCCAGCGGTAGGGCCGATGGGGACAGCGAAGGACGGAGGAGAAGATGATCACCCAGGAGCAGATCCCACGGGTGCTGGACATCCCGGTCCAGGGCACCGGCGGGCAGCGGCTCGGCGAGGTCAAACACGTCTTCCTCGATGACGACACCGGGCAGCCGGAATGGCTCTGTGTGAAGACTGGGCTGTTCGGCAGCCATGAGACGTTCGTCCCGATCCGTGACGCCGACCTGGTCGAAGACCATGTGGAGGTCCCGTACGACAAGGAGCGCGTCAAGGGCGCGCCCCACGTCGACGTGGACGCCGGCGGCCACCTGTCCGTGGAGCAGGAGCGCGAGCTCTACCGCTACTACGACATGAGCTGGGAGCAGGCCAACGAGCCCGGCACCGGCTGGGCCCACACCGCGGGCCAGCAGGAGCGGGAACGCATGGCCGGTGGCTTCAGAGACGAAACGACCACCCGTCCCGAAGGGACCATACGCCCCGAAGGGACCATACGACCCGGAGAGACGACGGGCGGGCCGGTGACGGGTCCCCAGGAGACCCGACGGCCGGGAGAGTCGTTCCAGCCCGGAGAGAGGGCGTCGATCCAGCCCGAGCAGAGGACGCGGGAACCGTTCCGCGTACGCCTGCGCCGGTACCTGAGGCCCGGGGAGTCACGCGGGGAGCGTCCCGACGCCAAGCGGGACGACTTCGGCGACAAGGGACAGTCCGGACGCCCCTTCTGATGGGCGGCGGGCCGATCAGGACCGCGAAATCGCCCGGCACTGGCCCGGAGGTCACCCCTCCGGGCCTGTGTCGTACCACCTCGGCCCGGCCGGAACAGGCGTCATCCCTCTATCGCATTCGCCGCGGCCGGAATCCCCGCACCCCGCGCTCTCACGCGAATTCGCCGGCCGACGGCGATGCGGCGTCATAGGTCGCCGTTTCCGCGGAATTCCACTCCTGATTCACATGGAACGTGCCATCATCGCGAGCGGATCGGGGAGGCCCCACAGTGACGCGAGGAGAGTCCACCCGTGAGCGATCTCGACCCCGTGGAATTCACCCTCATCGGGACGATCCTGCTGGTCATCGTCACTTTGACGGTCGCCCTGGTCGTTCTCACCGTCAGGGTCGCGATTTGGGGCAGACGGGAAAGGTGACCCCCACCGCTGAAGTCACAGAACGACCACGCGAGAGGCGGTCAACAGAAACGAGTGTCCCAGCGGAAGTCAGGCCGGAAGAATAGCCGACGCCCTTCGACGCTCCCGCGAATAGACCTTCGACGCTCCCGCGAATAGCGGCCGCGTCCCCGCCGGTCCCGCCGCGTACGGACGGTCGCACGACCCGGATCGACCGGCGGACGTCGGCCGCGTGGCCGGATTCGGGACCCCGATCACCTGCGGATAGTCTCTCCGCCGGAGATCGGGGAGGCATCATGAGTCTTGGCGAGTTTCGCATGCCCACAGGGGCAGAGCAGTTCATCGGTTCGGAGGAGCTCTTCTTCTCCACCACGGACCGGCGCGGGCTGATCCGCAGCGGCAACTCTGTCTTTGTGCGGACCTCCCGGTTCTCCCTCGACGAGCTGACCGGCGCCCCGCACAACATCGTGCGCCACCCCGACATGCCGGCCGGGGTCTTCCGGCTGATGTGGGACCGCCTGCTCTCCGGCCGTCCGGCCGGCGCGTACGTGCAGAACCTGGCCAAGGACGGCAGCAACTACTGGGTCTTCGCCACGATGACGCCCTCGGCGGAGGGCTTCCTCTCGGTCCGGATGGCCCCCAGGTCCGAGCTGTTCGACGAGGTCAAGCGGATCTACAAGTACGTCGCCGACGCCGAGGTCGAAGCGGCCGAACGCCACGGGATGAACCGGCGCGAGGTCGCACAGGTCGGCATCAGGCAGCTCGAGCAGCAGCTGGGCGAGCTCGGGTTCCGTTCGCACGACGACTTCCTCACCGAGGCGCTGACCGGTGAGATCGCGACGCGCGGGCGGCTCGCCTCGTCGACGTACGCCCGTCCCGAGGCGCGCGGGCCGATAGGAGAGGTGCTCGCCGGGACCGGCGCGCTTGAAGCGATGCTCACCGACCTGGTGGAGCGACTGGAGAGCTACCGCGTGCTCAGCGACCGCCTCCTGCGGTCGTCCACCCAGGTGCTCGACATCTCCCGCAGGCTCGACCACACCGTCGCCGCCGCCCAGGCCGCGTCCGAGCGGGTCGCCGACACCGCCCCCGTGTTGTACAACGTCGCCCGGGTGATGGCCACGCCGACCCACACCGCCGTGGACACGCTGGAGCGGCTGGTGCCCCGGCTCACCGCGCTGCGCTCGTACGTCACGGACCTGCGGTTCCGGATCGCGCTGGCCAACGTGCACAACGACATGGTCGCCGCGTTCGCGGCCGAGGTCGTGGACGGCCTCGCGCCGTCGACCTCGCTCAACGAGGTGCCCCTGCTCTGCGACGCCGTACACGAGAGCGTCCTGGAGATGTCGGCACGGGCGCAGCAGGTGAACCAGGAACTGCACGAGATCGTCTCCGAGATCGCCGTCGCCGGCCAGCGGCTGGTGGAGTTCCGCCGCTTCGTCGGGCAGTGGCGGATCCTCGTGATGCGCAACCGCGCCGAGAGCGCGCTCGGCGACCTGATGCAGCCGATCGACGAGGAGTTCGCCGCGAGCTGGGACGGCATGGACATGCTGCACGCGCTGGGCCGGGCGTTCGAGTCGGCGGCCATGCCGTTCGACGTGGACGCCCTCGCGACGCAGGTGGCGCGTGTGCGCGCCGGAGCCATCGGCTCCCGCGAGGCGGCCTGACCTTCCGTTCCGGACGCGTGCCCGTACGATCAGCTCATGAAGATCGACTTGTTCGCGATCGTCGTGGACGACTACGACGAAGCCATTGAGTTCTTCGTCGGCGTCCTCGGCTTCGACCTGGTGGAGGACTCGCCCTCCTTGACGAACGACGGCCGCCCGAAGCGGTGGGTCGTCGTCCGCCCGCCGGGCGCGGAAACCGGCATCCTGCTCGCCCGCGCCGACGGAGAACGGCAGGCCATGGCCGTCGGGAACCAGGTGGCCGGCAGGGTGGGGTTCTTCCTCCGGGTGGACGACTTCGACGCCGCCTACCAGCGGATGGTCGCCGCGGACGTCGAGTTCGTGACCTCGCCGCGCAGCGAGCCGTACGGACAGGTCGCCGTGTTCGTCGACATCGCCGGAAACCGCTGGGACCTGCTCGGCCCCGCCTGATTCCCGCGGGATGTCGGTGGCGGCCGGCACACTGCACGCCATGGATGATCGCGATGTCCTGGCGGGGCTGGACGAGCTCGACTGGGCGGCGCTGAGTCACGCCTACGGTCCCGCGGACGACGTTCCGGGACTGCTGAAGGCGCTGCGCTCCGAGTCTCACGACGAGCGCAAACGCGCCGTGCACGAGCTGTACGGCAACATCTTCCACCAGGGCAGCCGATACCAGGCAACCGCGTATGCGGTGCCGTTCCTGACTCGGCTCGCCGTCGATCCGGCGACAGACGATCGGCAGGAGATCGTGCACCTGCTCGCCTCGGTGGCGATCGGATACGACGAGGCGCACCTGCCGCGCGGCGTCGACATCGCGGGCTGGCGGGCCGAGGTCAGGCGGATGCGCGCCGCCGACCCGGCGGAGGAGCTGCGCAAGATCGACGAGTGGGTCGAGGCGGCCCAGGACGAGGGCGAGCGGCGGGTCCGGAGCTGGCGGCGGGACATGTTCGACCACGCCGAATCGCTCCGATACGCGCAAGACGAGCTGGGCGTCTACGACGCGGTCCGGGCCGAGATACCCGGGCTTCGCCGGCTGCTGGGCGACGACGATGCGGAGACCCGGTCCGCCACGGCGTACCTGCTGGGCTGGTTCCCGGAGGAAGCGGCCGATTCCGTCCTGGCGCTCCGGACTCTGCTGGCATCCGAGATCGTCACCGGCGTCACGGCCAACGCGATCATCTCCGCGGGACTGCTGTCGGACGCGGAGCTGATTCCGCGGCTGCGCGAGCACCTCAGCGGTCCCGAGCCGCTGCTGCGCTGGGCCGCCGCCGTGGCCCTCGCCCGACTCGACGTCCTCGACCCCGAGATCATCGGCGCACTGGCGTCGGCCAGCGTCGACCCGCCGGAAGCAGACGTGGCGCCCGGAGTGCATTTCCTGGAGGGCGATCCGCGCGCCTACGCGTCGCAGACGCTGGCCGCGCTGGACGCCAAGTTGCCGGCGGAGTCCGTCGACGCCGTCCTGGAGGGCCTGTCGCGCAGCGCGGAGGTCGCGACCTTTTCGATGGCCACGGCGGCGCTGCGGTTGACGTTCGGGGAAGGCGCGCCTCGTCCGCTGCCGCCGTTCAAGGAGCTGACCGAGCCGCAGCAGCGGGTCGTACGCGTCCTGGCCGAGCTGGGGCCGGAGACCTGGCGCTGGGGCAATTTCGTCGAGATCGTGCGGGCCTGGAATCTGCCGAGCACGCACGCGGAGTGCCGGGCCTACGCGGGCGTCGACGCGCTGACATGATGCGGCGAACGCGACTTGAGTCAGCATGCCGACGCCCATGGGCGGGCGTCATTGCGTCACCAGCAATACTTGACGCGGAATTGAGGGTCCATTTCGCCCAAAACGGTCAGTCGCGTTGTTCTTTAACAACGCGACGCGAGATTTGTTGTCCCGGCAGGAGAGCGAACGCCGCGCCTGGAAGGACTCCCTGTCCCGCTCGTTCGGCCTGGCCTGATCTGCGGCAAGGAGCGGGAGGTCAGACAACGCGACAGGCGACCACGGCGCCTTGACATCCTCTGTCACCACTTGTGATCATCGCGAGTGGCCTCCCCCGCCCTCCTCCAGAACCGGAACTTCCGGCGGCTGCTCTCCGCAGACGCGATCAGTCATGCGGGCACCCAGATCACGCTGGTGGCACTGCCGCTGACCGCTGTCGTCGCACTCCGGGCCGGTGCCCTGGACACCGGCCTGCTCAACGCCGCGCAGCAGGCCGCTTTCCTGCTGATCGGCCTGCCCGCAGGGGTATGGGTGGACCGGCTGCGCCGCCGTCCCATCCTGGTCGCCGCCGATCTTGCCAGGGCGGCGCTCCTGCTGACGCTCCCCGTCGCCTGGTGGCTGGGCGTGCTCACGCTGCCGCACCTGTACGTGGTGGCGTTCGGGCTGAGCGCGGCCACGGTGTTCTTCGACGTGGCCTACCGCAGTTTCCTGCCGACCCTGCTCGACAAGGACCAGCTCATAGGAGGTAACGGCGCGATCGAGTCGGTAGCGGGGCTGTCGCGGGTTGCGGGACCCGGCGTCGGCGGCTGGACCGTCCAACTGGTGGGCGGGCCCGTCGCGCTGCTGGCCGACGTGTTCAGCTATCTCGCCTCCGCGCTCTGTCTGCGCAAGATCGACGCGCGCGAGGCGCTGGAAGCTCGTACGGCCGAACGCCGAGGGCTCTGGAGTGAGATCCGGGAGGGCCTGGCCTTCGTGCTGCGAGATCCCGCCCTGCGGGCCACCGCCACCAGCGCGGCCATCTCCAACTTCTGTACCTCGGCGATTGCCGTGCTGCAGGTGCTGTTCCTGATCCGCACGGTCGGCGCCAGCCCTGGCCTGTACGGCATGCTGCTCATGGCGGGTGCCGTGGGCGGTCTGCTGGGGGCTGTGACCTCGGGCCGTCTGGCCGGACGGATCGGTCAGGCCAGACTTGTCTGGCTGGCCCCGGCCGTCTGCACCCCCTTCGCGCTGCTGATCCCGCTCACCAGCGCGGGCTGGGGGCTGTCCTGGTTCGTCGTCGCCACCCTGATGACGGCGACGGGCGGGGTGCTCTACAACGTGGCCCAGGCGAGCTATCGGCAGGCGATCACCCCAGACCATCTGCTCGGCAGGGTGACGGCCTCGACCAGGTTCATCGCCTGGGGCGTGATGCCCTTCGGCGCCACCGCGGGCGGCCTGCTCGGCGAGCTGTACGGCACCCGCGGCGGCCTCTGGGGGCTGGTGCTGGCGCAGCTACTCAGCCTGGCGCCCCTGCTGCTCTCGCCGCTGCGCCGGATGCGGAACTTCTAAGGCTGCCAAATCTGTGTCTCACCAGCGAGGCTGCCCAGCTGAGTCCATGCGCCAGGTGGCCCCCGAACTTTTGCCTTCGGCATCCGGCACCGCAGGCGACGAGGGGGTATGAAGCGGAATCGCACCCGTCCTGCCGGCCGTCGCGGGCCGGCGTGTCATCAGGTGGGGGAGCGAAACATGAAGCAGAGTCAGACGATCCCGGAGACGTTCCTCGGCGTCGGGTACACAAGAGACCGAGCTGGGCTGCCACTTGAGGCGGTGCGTGTTCCGGTGCCGCAGCCGGCGGCCGACCAGGTTCTGATCCGCGTCGCCGCCTCGTCGCTCAACCCGCTGGAGTACAAGCTGGCCGACCTCAATTTCATGGGACGGACGCCCCCCGTCGTTCTCGGTCTTGACATGGCCGGCGTCGTGGTCGCGGTGGGCAATGGTGTGAGAGGCGTAGCCGTCGGCGACGCGGTGGCGGCCATGGCCGATTTGAACAGTGATGGCGGCTGGGTCGCAACAGGTGGCAGCGGAGGGGAAGGCGGCTATGCCGTCGCACGCCACTTCCTCACCGTCCCCAAGCCGCCCTCCCTGAGCTTCCGCGACGCGGCGGCGCTTCCGATGTGCTTCCTGTCCGCTTTCATGGGCCTTTACCGGGCCGTCCAGGCCGGCGACACGGTCTACATCCCGGGCGGTGGGGGCGGCGTCGGGCATCTCGCCGTACAGATGGCGGCGCGTGCCCTGGGGGCCGGACCAGTCATCAGCAGCGGCAGCACGCCCCAATCGATGGCGCTGTCCCGGCAGTCCGGCGCCCAACACGTTTTCAATTACAAGCGCGACGACATCGCCACCGAAATCGCGAACCTGACCAGCGGACGGGGCGTTGACCTCGTCTTTGACGCCACCTACAGCGAGCAGAGCTTCGTCGAGACCGCGAAGACCGTCCGGCGGGGCGGCAGCTGGATCGTGCTGGGCGTCGGCCCCGGCAAGACGACACGCTTGGTCGAAACGCACAGCCCGGTGGATGCCATCCTGGCCGAGCGGGGTGCCAAGCAGGTCAACGTCAACCTGCTGCGCTACTTCTCCGAGCCCGCCACGCTCGACAGCGAGGCGCATGCCTTTCTCCACCGAGGGATGGCTCTGGCGATGGAGTGGGCGACGCAGGGACTTGTGGTCCCACACGTCAGCCAGACCATCGACAGCACCGTCGATGCGATCAACGCGGGACTGCAGTCGCTGAAGGCGGGCCATGGCGTACCGGGCAAGGTGGCGGTGATCGTGGATCGCGACCTGGCCGCGCGGACGTGACGGGCGGTCGCGAACACCTACGGGAGAGCGGGCTGGTCAGAGCTCGGTGCGGTACGCCTCAAGGCGGTCGGCCAGTTCCTTCGGGTGGCCGAGCATCGGGCAGTGATCACCAGGCATTTCGTCCGGTTCGAAAGCGAGACGCTCGGCGACGACCCCGCGCATGAACTCGGCTGGGAAGAAGCGGTCGTCGGCGGCCAGCAGGAACCTGGTCGGCACGTCCGGCCAGGAGGCCAGCGGCCACGGCTTGCCGAATGGGGTGGGCGCCTGGCGCCGCTGGTGCCCGGCTACGAACTCGGCGGCCAGGTCAGTCGGGGTGTCGTGCAGCACGAGGGACAATGCGTCCTCCTCCGTGCCACCCGCGACGCCTCGGCGCCGATCGGCTTCCTCCCGTGCCGCCCCGTAGCCGGTGTTGCCCCACCATTCGCCCGGCGATTCGCCGGGGGCCGGGATCTGAGCCTGGAGCATCACGAGCAGGTCGACCGGCACCCGGTCACACACCAGCGAGCCGGTGAACCCACCGAACGAGTGGGCGACGACGACCAGACCGGTGCGCCCGCCGATCGCCTCGACCACCGTGTCCGCGTACTCCGCGAGCCCGGCCGACTCGTCATCACACGGCAGGTCCGGTGCCACCACGTCGTGGCCCCTGTCTCGCAGTTCGGCGGAGAGCGGTCCCCAGTACCAGGAATCGACTGCCGCAGCGTGGACCAATACGTAGGTCGCCATCGGACAGGATCCTCCCGTGTTGTCGATCTATTCGTCCAGCGGGGCAGGGAGCCGGGCTGCCGGACAACGGCTACGGCCACCGCCGATCATCGGGTGTGTGACGACAGGAGATCATGCGGTGATCACAGGCCACAGCCTAAACCTTGCCGCCCGCCGCACCTGGCTGGAAACGATCAACGGCGCTTGCCTCGGCTGGGGATATCCATGGGGAGGGCCCGGGGTCGTAGGCGATCAGTGATCGGGTGATGGGCCGGCAGGCCTAGGGAGCGTCTGACAAATGCTGCCCGTAGCGAGCGCGGATCCAGATGGATGCATCGCAAGGCGGAGGAGGAGGCCGTAGCGGAGCCTACGCCGACGACGACAACGCAGCGAGGCGCCGTCTGGGCCGCGCGCAGCAGGGCTTGATTTGTCAGACACGACCTAGGTCCAAGGACGGATGAACGCTCGATCCGTGGGGCGAGGCGTGGGGTGATGTCCCGGATCTAGCGTGTGTCCATAACGTTCCTGGCGACTGGAGCGACCGGCCGTCGTCGGCGTACACCTGGTCACGGTGGGCGACGACTACGCGGCACTACGGACCGGTCCCCCAGCGCCTGGACGCCTGATCGCCCGAACCCCGGTGGTCGCCGGCACCAAGGCGAACTTGCTCCATCACTGTAAGGACGCTCATGAAGCTCGAAATATACGCCGATGTGCTGTGCCCCTGGTGCTACATCGGCAAAAGACGCCTGACGGCCGCACTGGCCGAGCACACCGGCCGTGACCGCGTCGAGGTCGTCTGGCGCGGCTACGAACTCGCGCCGGAGGAAGGCCGGATCCCCGGCCCGACCGCCGCAGAGGCCATGGCCGGCTGGTGGGGCGAGCAGGCGCCCGCCCGAATCGCCCGGATCCGGTCGCTGGGCGCGGCGGAAGGCCTGGAGCTGAACCTGCATCTGGCGCGCCCGGTGAACACCTTCGACGCGCACCGGCTGGTCAAGCTGGCCGCCGACCGCGGCCGAGCCGACCAGATGATGGAGTTGCTGTTGTACGGCTACCACACCGAGGGGCTCAATGTCGCCGATGCGCAGGTCCTGCGGCGCCTGGGCGGCGAGGCCGGGCTGGACGGTGATGAGGTACGCGCCGTCCTGGCCGGTGACGACTACGCCGGACAGGTACGCGCCGACCGGCGCCGCGCGGCCGAGCACGGCGTCACCGGCGTACCCAGCCTGGTGATCGACGGCCGCCCGCCGGTCTCCGGTGTCCAGCCCGTCGCCGACCTGCAAGAACTGCTGAGGCACGGTCCGACCGGCTCACACAGCGACTTGACCACGGGATCCCACCCGTAATTCCAGGTGTGAGCGTCCCAGTGAGCTCGGGCATCGCATGGCATGGGAGCGCGCCCACCGACGGTCAAGCCCGTATCGTACGGGTCAGAAGATCTTGCCGATGACTCCGGACCTTCTGAGGACGAGCGTTCCGATCACCACATATACGACTGGAACGATCCAGTGCCCGTAGCGTTCGATGACCTCGACGACCTTCTTGTGGGAGCTGAGCCAGGACCCGGCCAGGCACCACACGGCCAGCGCGACGAAGAACGCGATGATCGTCACCACGCTGGCGCCCGTACCGATGGTGTGGAACACCGGCGTGTAGACGGAGATGTTGTCGCCGCCGTTGGCGATCGTCACGCTCGCCACCGAGAGCGCGCCGCCCGAAACGGCCATCGATGCGTGCTCACCGCTGTTGCGGGCGCGGATCGTCGCGATGAGGCCGCGGAGTCCCAGGGCGAAGGGGACCAGGCCGAGCAGACCGACCCAGCCGTCAGCGATGACCGCCAGGCCGAGCGCCGCGATCATAGACAGGGCCACCAGTGTCGCGATCCCGCAGTATTGCCCGACCCAGATCTGCCACGCCTTGGGGGCGCCGGCGGCTCGAAGGGACAGGAACAGCACCGTGAGGACGATGAGATCGTCCACGTTGGTGCCGGCCCACATCCCGGCCGCCGTCGCGAGGGTGCCTACGATTCCGCCCATGCTCGGCATATCTATCCGTCCGGGCCGCGACCGGGTTCAATCTGGATCTAAGGGTGGTTACATATTCCGGCAAGTTCGGCCCAAACCGGGAGGAAGACGCCGTTTTCGGAGGTGATCACGGGCACGGTGTTGTCGTGGTAACCGGCGCGGAAGGTGAGGCGGGTGTCCGTGCGCCGTGCCCCACCAGGTAGCCACCGCCGAGAATGGTGAGCGCGGATCGGTGTCAATGCTTGTCGGCGATAGTTGCGATGGCCCGTAGCCCCGCCACCACCTCGGACGCGGAGGGAGCCTGCTCGGGGTCGGTGAGCCACTGCACCATCACTCCCGAGAACAGAGCCATCTGCACCGCTCCCAGCGATCGTACGGAACCCTCCGCCAGAGCGCTCTCCTCGACTCCCAGCAGGATTGCCGCCAGCCCGCGACGACCTTCGACCTGGGCCCCGGCCAGATATCGACGCAGCTCGGGCGAGTGCTCAGACTGCAGTAGCGCCTCAATTGTGGCGACCCACAGATTCCGGTGGGTGCTGAACGACTCGGTGATCCCCGCCCACATGGCCTCGTACTGTTCCCCGGAGCTGTCCCCGGCGTAGTTGGCCAGCGTGCGCCCCATCTCCGAGCCCCATTCGTCGATCGCCTCGATGAGCGCCGTGTTCAGCAGCGCCTCCCGCGATCCGAAGTGGTAGCCGATGGCCGCCATGCTGACCCCGCCGGAGGCCGCGGCGATGTCGCGGACCGTGGTCCGTGCCCACCCCTTCTCCTCCAGACAACGACGGGCACCGGCGATGAGATCCTCGCGATTTCCCATGCCACGGATGGTAGTGGACGCATCAGGCAAAAGCCTTAGACGGGCGCCTTAGGCATATGCATTGCGCAAATGCCCAAATTCCGAATATGGTCATCCCACCCCAAGAACGGAGAAGAACATGACCGCCACCCGGGCCGAACTCGTCATCGACGGCCGCCGGCTTTCCTACCTCGACTTCGGCGGCACCGGCCGCCCCCTGCTGGCCCTCCACGGCCACATGTCGGAGGCGGCGAGCTTCGCCGACCTGGCCGCCGAACTGCCCCCCGAGTGGCGTCTCATCGCCCTCGACCAGCGAGGACACGGCCACTCCGACCGCGCCGCCGACTACTCCCGGGCCGGGTACATCACCGACGCCGTAGCCCTCCTGGACCACCTGGGCCTCGACCAGGTCGTCGTTCTCGGCCATTCGCTCGGCGCCATCAACGCCTACCAGCTCGCCGCCCACCACCCCGAGCGGGTCAGCGCATTCATCAACGCCGACGGCGCAGCCTCCCTGGGCCTCGACGGCCACAACCCGCTGGCCTTCGTCCTGGGCCTGCCCTACGAGGCCCCCAGCCGCCAGGCGCTGATCGACGGCATGGGCCCGATGGCCTCCTTCTTCGACAAGCTCCCTCGCGAACGCCCCGACGGCACCTGGAGCCTGCCCTTCCACCCGCAAGACATCGTCGACTCGGAGGACCTCGTCCACGGCGACCACTGGGCCGACTGGCTGGCCAGCACCTGCCCCGCCCTCCTGATCCACCCCACCCAGGGCGTCATCCCCGCCGACCAGGCCCAGGCCATGGTCGACCGCCGCCCCAACACCCGCAAAGTCGAACTGAACACCGACCACTTCGTATACGCCAACGACCCCAACGGCTTCGCCAAGGCCGTCAACGAGTTCCTCGCCGAGCTCTAGGCCGACTTTTTGGCCCAGGTGATGAGCTTGCCCGCGTAGGCGCTGTCGGCCCAGACCAGCGAGATCTTCTCGTACCAGTCGATAGGGATATAGTCTTCCAAGTCACGTAACGCGAGGAGGTGAGCCCGATGACCACGAACCACCCTGTCCGGGCACTCCTGGCCGCTGCGTCTGTCTGACCGGCACTCAGGAGCGCCCGCCCGTCGAGCACTCCTGAACGAAGGAACAATGACAGCAAAGCCCTTTCAGATCTCCGTATCCGATGATGTTCTGAACGACCTGCGTGCGCGCCTCGCCCGCACCCTCTTCACGGCGGCGTCAGACACCACCTACTGGGCCGCCGGGACCGATCCCGGCTACCTGCGCGAGCTCGTCACCTACTGGGCAGACGGATTCGACTGGCGCGCGGCCGAGACGGCGCTCAACGCCTACCCGCATCACATCGCCGAGATCGCCGGACAGCAGGTGCACTTCGTGCACCTGCGCGGCAGAGGCGCCGAAGGCGCGCCCGCGCCGTTGCCGCTGATCCTGACCCACGGCTGGCCAAGCAGCTTCGTGGAGATGCTGCGAGTCGCCGAGCTGCTGGCCGACCCGGCCGGCCACGGCGGTGATCCCGCTGACGCATTCGACGTGGTCATTCCCTCGCTGCCCGGTTTCCTGTACTCCGAGCTGCCGCAGGGGCCGTTCACCCGCAGGGGTGTCGCCGAGACCTGGCACACGCTCATGACCGAGACTCTCGGCTACCCGCGCTTCGGGGCCTTCGGCGGTGACATCGGGGGCGGGGTGACGCAGTGGCTCGGCGCCCTCTACCCGGGCGAGGTCGCCGGCGTCCACATCACCTCCGCAGTGATCACGACCGACTTCCGGGAGCAGCCGCCGACCGCCGAGGAGGAGGCATACCTCGAAGCCCTCAGCGCGTACGACGCCACGGACCAGGGCTACAGCGAGATCATGTGCACCCGGCCGGACACGATCGCCGCCGCCCTGGCGGACTCCCCGGCGGGACTCGTCGCATGGATCATCGACAAGTACCGCGACTGGAGCGACTGCAGCGGCGACCTGGAGACCCGCTGGGACAAGGACACCCTGCTGACGGTCGCGACCCTCTACTGGGCCACCGGCACCATCGGCTCATCCTTCCGGCAGTACTACGACTACCCCCAGAACAGGCCGGTCCCAACCATCACGGTGCCCAGCGCGGTGACGCTGAGCAACGAACCGGCCTACGCGAACATCCCCCGGAGCCTCACCGAACGTCTCTGCACCGACCTGCGCCACTGGAGTACCCCGGAACGGGGAGGACACTTCATGGCTCATGAGGAACCCGAACAGGTCGCCAACGAGCTGCGCGCCTTCTTCCGGCCCCTCAGGTCCGGAAGCTGACGTCCGTCCCCCCGCGGCCACCGGCCGCGGGGGGACTCGCGGGACGTGGCCGGCGTGACGGGGGTCACCGGAAGCGCTCTTCTCTGAGCCGGATGTCCGCCTTGACCGATGCTCTCGCCACCGTGCCACCTTGGCCTTTCAATTGCCCCTCACAGCGGGGCCGGTCCACTTGGTGTGCCGGCCATCTGGGTGACGAGGAAGTCGAGCCGCTCCGCTTGGCCGTCCGGGGGGATGCGGCCGCTGTCCGACAGGGCGGCTATGCCGTGCAACGCGCTCCAGGTGACTTCGGCGAACAGTTCGCGTCGCAGGTTGTCCGAGCGGAAGCAGCTCACGAACTCGTCGAAAGCGGCGCGCAGTGGGGGCGGCGTCTCAGCGTGCGCGAACTTCACCTCGGTCGGCAGGACGAACATCGCCTGGTAGAGGGCGGGCTGTTCGGCCGCGAACTCCAGGTAGGCGCGGCAGACGGCGTGCAGTGCCTCAGGCGGCTCGGGGGTGGACAGCCGGGCACGGCGCAGGCGGGCCGCGAGTTCACCGAAGCCTTCGGTGGCAACGGCGCGCAGGATGGCGGCCTTCCCGTTGAAGTGGCTGTAGAGCACGGGCTGGCTGTACTCGACCCGCTCAGCCAGCCTTCGCGTGGCCACTGCCTCCCACCCTTCGGCCTCGGCCAGTTCGCGGGCGGCCGTGATGATCAGCTGATGGCGTCGAGCGCGTTCACGTTCACGGCGTTTGGCGATGGCGGACATGGCATCACCCTAGCAACGCTAGACATTATGCCTGCGATAGGAATATCGTCGCTCCCATAACTAGCGCCGCTAGAGATGGGCGCTGCTATCGAGGGGACAACTCATGCTCAGCAACATCGCCACTGTGCTCGCCGGACTGATCGGCGCGGGCAGCATCTTCATGGGCGCCAGCGCCTTCTGGGCACCGCAGAACGCGGTCGGCTTCGGCATCCCCGACACTCCGACCGAGGACCGGAGCTTCCACGCCTGGCTGTCCGTCAAGGGCGTGCGCGACATCGCCTCAGGGCTCTTCATCTTCATCGTGCTGATCGGCGGGACAACCCACCTGCTGGGCTGGTTCTTGCTGGCCGCCGGCCTCATACCCGTCTGCGACGCGGTGGTCGTGCTGCGCAGCAACGGGCCCAAGGCGGCCGCCTACGGCATCCACGGCGCTACTGCGGTGGTGATGCTGGTGATCGGCGCGCTCCTGCTCATCGCGTAACCACTCGTCAGGCCGCCCTGGCCGGGTATTCAGTCCGGTCCGCTGACGGATCGGTGAGTCCGGGGCGAAGTTGGTCTTCGGCTCGGCGCGGGCGTTGCGCCAGCGGACGTAGGCGCGGATGGCGGCGTTCTACTCGCCGTGGCTGCGGTGGTCGGTGCCGTTGAACTCGCAGAGCCGCGAACTCCGATTCCTAGCCGACCTGCGGAACCGCGCCATAATCCATCCCGGATATATCCCGGAAACAGCGGCCGTGGGCTGCTCAGGGTGGCGTAGGGCTGCACATGGGCAGAAACGATCAACGGCGCCCGACCGTAGCGAAACCGCTGGTCAGACGCCGTTTTCGGAGGTGAGAGCGGAGAGCGTGGGATTCGAACCCACGAGGAGCGTCAAGCCCCTAGCGGTTTCAAGAGCACTACGGTTTCGGCTGCAGTACCCCCTCTGACCCGCACGTGAGCGTCAAGCGCGAGACCTCGCCTCGGCGCGCGCAATCAAACGTTCTCTAACAAGTGAGTGAATAACGACATACCCGCCCCCGGATGGCGTAAGCAGAGATGAATTACGAAGCGCAAAGATACTATGCCAATACGGGCTGGGGAGTATGTTATGTTGGGCTGTCACCCTTTGCGAAGCAATCCTAATTAGCCATTCTGCGCCGCCGTGCCGGAAAGCCGCAATGAGCGAGAATGGCAGAGCAAAATAGGGAAGCATTACAGGGAATGCGGCCGGAAATAGGTCAACTCCGGCTGCCAGCATAGGGCCCATTGCCAACGATAGTGACGCGAACAGAGTTGTAGTTGTAATGCCCGCACACATAAGACTGGTAATCAAGAGCATACGAGTCTCTTGGCCGGGCTGGCGGGGAATCTCATCAAAGTCCCCTTGGTCGGATATATTGAATAGCGCGAAAGCCGGATACACCGCCAATACACCGACAATCACGACATACATAATCTGGATAATGATATTTTTGCGAAATCCTACGCTAGAGATAGAAACGACTGATGTACCGAGCATGGCATACATCACTGTCCAGCGAATGGCCACTCTCTTTAGATGGCGGCCTATTGCTGGACGGCGCCCTGAAGGTGCGTGATCTAGCGTAGCAACAGTGAGGCCACGCATATGGTATGCAGTAGCCGCCCCCAAGATAAGTGACGTCAGCAAATAGGGATAACCGCCACTTGCACTGCCTTCCACAAATACAAACAAGGGAAGTCGTATGACCGAAAAGGCGACTAGCACAATTACAACAGCCCGCCAGCCCGCCAGCCGCTTTGCGGCTGCTGTCATATCTTCATCAAGAAGACTCTGTGGGATTCGATCGGGGAGAAAGACTACATTATGCTTCTTATCAACTCTAAGGAGGAGCCGGGGCAGCCAAGTATCGATTCCGGGATCCGCCCGGGGAAAGCGTGCGACCGCCTTCTCTTGAGCGCCATCAATATACGCATCAATGATTGCATTCTTCCATGCGCTTGTACTGCGCCTTGCAGGGGTATTAGATGTGGCCGTTTGATAGAACACGCTGATCGCTAGCGACATGAAGAGCGGGATTCCAAGGAGATCCACGAGCGCCTTATCTCTGCGAACCGCAGACTTCAATTCCTTGTAGTCATTACCGAGATCTTCCACTAATGCGCGTACAGCCTTGGTATCCATCGAGTCTAACCTGATAGCTCCTTTCAATTGGAGCTCCTTGGGTTCACTACTGTATTCCTCGGTTCGACATGCGACCACGATAGGAAGTAGTCCATGCGTTCCTCGAAACACATTTATTGCCGAGATGCAGCTTTGTCTAAGCTTTCTCGGCATCTCGTCCAGTCCATCAAGAATCAATACTATATCTTCGCCGTCAACCCATTCCGCAACGAAATCGCGACGGACTCCGAACTGAGCGTGGACAGCCTCAATACACCAGTCGCGAAGCCCCTTACCCTCGCGCCAATCTGACAGATCCAAATAAAATGGGATCGACTCACTCGCATTGGAAGAACAGCGACTAACCAACTCTTCAAACAGGATCAGCAACGTGTGGGTTTTTCCGGAACCAGCACCGCCAAGAACGATTAGCTGTCCATCCGACTTATCGAACCCACTAAGGATATCGTCTCCCACCTTTCCATGCTTTGCCAGGTTGGCTACAGTTCTCAAGCCCGACCTAACGTCGACATAGCGCATATTCGCGCTCCATTTAACGACATCCTGAACCGAAATTCTTGATGACCAAAGCCTCCTGACATGGTTAGGCAGAATCTTCGAACAGAGCTTTGATCTGGCTTTTTTTATCCTCCTAGCACGAAATTCAGGAAACTCATTCGGCAACTGTCCCGATATGCCAATGTACCCCGCAATCAAAAAGCAAATTGCCGCAGCCACAAAGAAGACTGATTGCGTCCACCAAGCTCCTTCAACTCTGTTGACCAACACACCGCCAGCGGCGGAGAGTAGCGCTGCAAAGACGGGGAAAAGCAGCTTGCGGACTCGGCGCCCTTGTTGGTGAGACAAGTTCGACGAAGGGGGCATGTATCTAATCATGCACAGCTTTCGAGCCGTTCCAATAGCGCGTCGGGTGACTTCGCGAGGACAGTTCTATCGAACCGGTTTCGGGCTGTTTATTACGGCGGTTGGCGCGTGGGCGGTGCTGGTCGCGACCGGCCGGAGAGCCGCAGCGCGGCCAGCGACCGCCCGACGCGCGGCAGGCCGCCGCAGGCGGGCTGCCCTTGAAGGCGTAGACAAAGTTCTCATCCGCCACTCCTGAACCGCCGACCGCGGGCGCCGTCGGCCTGGCCATCTGGATGATCTCGAAAACCTGCCTCCATCTGGGCTGATTCGGCTTGAGTTCGACCATGCCGCTGAACGTAGGAGATCATCACATGCCATGGCGATGGAGGCACGCTCCTCGGCGGCAAGGAGAACTTCGCCGCGGACCGCGCTATAGCGGAGAAGATCGTGCGGCTCGTCCCGCAGGCGCGGACCTATGCGCGACTGAACCGCGAGTTCCTCGTGCGGGCGGTGCGGTTCCTCGCCGGTGAGGCCGGGATCACTCAGTTCGTCGACATCGGTTCCGGCCTGCCGACCCAACGGAACGTGCATGAGGTCACCCAACAGATCGACCCGGACGCTCGGATCGTCTACGTCGACAACGACCCGATGGTGCTCGTGCACGCGCGGGCGCTGCTGGCGACCGACGCCAACACGAGGGTGGCGAACGCTGATCTACGTAAGTCGTCCAGCGTCGTCGGGCATCGCGACGTGCTCAACCTGATCGACTGGTCCAAGCCCGTCGCGGTCCTGCTGGTGGCCGTCCTGCACTTCATCACCGACACTGACGACCCGCGCCGGACCATCAGCGAACTACGCGCGGCGATGGCACCTGGCTCCTACCTGGTGATCTCCCACGTTGAGCGGCGTGCCGACGTGGTCGAGGCGGCCGCGGTCTATCAGGATGCCAACGCACCGGTCGTGCCGATTACGGCCAAGGAGATCGCCGCGTTGCTCAGTGGCTTGGACCTGATGGAGCCGGGCTTGGTCCGGCTGCCGCTGTGGCGCCCCCAAGAGCTTGAGATGTGGCCCGAGGAGCTGGACGCTCCGCTGCTCGGGGCCGTTGGACAGGTGGCCTCCACGCGCACTGGGGGTGGGTGAGAAGGCCACCGCTCAACCGCGCCCGCCGACGCCGGCCTTCCCCCGACCCGTCGGCGGGCGCCGCCCCGCAGAGCCACACGCCCCGAGTGCCCCTCTGCGGGGGCCACCACCCTTCAGACGCCCCCATGAGGAGGTGACCAGCGGCATGGCATCAGGCGACCCGATCGTCGAGTACCACGGCATCCACCCGGCACCACCGAAAGCCGGATGGCAGAAGCTCCCATGGCAGGAATGCCGCCCCCGGGCGCGCTGGATCCGGGTGCTTGAGCACACCTGCGACTGCCAGGACATCGTCTATGAGCTGTGCCAGGCCGGGGGCCTCCTCTTCACCCGCCGTACTGCTCGGCGTTGCCGCGGCTCTCGCCGTGCCCGGGTCGCCGAACCCCGCGATAAGCAACTCGCGTTGACTAATCGAGAATTAGTCAACTAAGGTTGCTTGCATGCCCGTTGTTGAGAATCCCGTTCCCCAGGAGCCCGCGGACGCGCTGGCGGCTGTGGCGGCGTTGAGGCGTCTGGCCGATCAGATCGAGGACGCCGCCGTGGAGCAGGCGATGCGAGCGGGCTGGAGCTGGCCGCAGGTCGCCGAGGCACTCGGCGTGACGCGCCAGGCGGTCCACAAAAAGCACGCCAAGCGGCTCATCGACGCCGGCGTCGAACTGAGGAGGCGCTGACCATGGCCGCAATCGACGAATACATCAACACGATCGTCGACCAGGGAGCACACGAAGCCCACGCGGACGGATCGGCGACGATCGAGGCACAGCATCTCCTGCTGGCGATCGCCGCCGAGCGGGAATCCGCCACCTCTGAGATCCTGACCTCGGCCGGGCTCGATCGCCAGGCGATCCGCGACGCGCTGGATCGCGAGTTCGAACACAGCCTGAGCGTGGCCGGAGTGTCCCTCTCCTTCGATCTTCCGCAGCCGAGCAGAGCCGCCAAGCGTCCGACGCAACTGGGGGCGTCGGCCAAGCTCGCGCTCGAACGTGGCTTCGCGTCCGTTTCCCGCAAGAAAGACCTGCGGCCGGTGCACCTGCTGCTCGGGATCCTGCAGGCGGAGATCGGCACCGTGCCGCGCGCGCTCACCCTGGCGGGCATCGACCAGGCCGGCCTGACAGCGCGCCTCCTGCGGACGCTCACCGTCGAGAACGCGTAACGAACCCACACGGCTGAGGCCGTTCCGCTCTTCCCACCGCCAGGACCGTGACGCTCGCCGTACGGCGATGCGAGGCGAGTTCGCCGAACACGGGCCGCGATGCGACGCGTGCTCCGCCGGGTCCGGCTATGGCCGGACCCGGCGTCGAAGGCGCACCGCGGTGCCGCAACACCGCACCATGCCCCGCAGGCCAGGACGTGCCGTCGCACATCGACCCGGATATCCCCGGCGTGCGCCCGGCCCTCGATCACCCGGCGGCATGGCTGACGAAACCCAACAAGTTGTGAGCCCGTGCGACCCCGTACGGCTCGCACGATCCGGAAGGAAACAATCTCATGCGTAGACGTATGGCTCGG
This sequence comes from Microtetraspora malaysiensis, assembly GCF_050947145.1. Classification (NCBI taxonomy): domain Bacteria; kingdom Bacillati; phylum Actinomycetota; class Actinomycetes; order Streptosporangiales; family Streptosporangiaceae; genus Microtetraspora; species Microtetraspora malaysiensis. The sequence continues at coordinate 177,175 of NZ_CP191998.1, read as the reverse complement.
GCAGGCGTCGGCCTGCTCGTCGCCGGGGCGATGACGGCGGGGGGCGCCATGACGGCTCCGGCGGCGTCCTCGGCCGTGGTCGCCCCAGGTCAGGTCGAGGTCCGGCAGGTGCTCGACCGGGCCGTGACCGAGGGCGGCATTCCCGGCATTCTCACCGAGATCCGCGACGGCCACGGGCGGTGGTTCGGCTCGGCGGGGGTGGCCGACACCGCGACCGGCCGCAAGCGCATGCCGCAGCACCGCTTCCGCATCGGCAGCACCACCAAGACGTTCGTGGCTACCGTGGCGCTGCAACTCGTGGCCGAAGGCAGGCTGAGCCTCGACGACACGGTGGACGAGTGGCTGCCCGGCCTGGTCCACGGCAACGGTCACGACGGCGGAAAGATCACCATCAGGCAGTTGCTCAACAACACCAGCGGGATCTTCAACTACCTCCAGGACCAGGAGGCGGTGAACCGCTACCCCACCCCCACTCCACGACAGCTCGTGCGGATCGCCATGTCCCGTCCGCCCTCCTTCGAGCCGGGCACGAGCTGGGAGTACTCCCAGACCAACTACGTCCTCGCCGGGATGGTCATCGAACGGGTGACCGGCAGCACGCTCGCCGGCGAGGTCTCACGGCGGATCGCCCGCCCGCTCGGCCTGGCCGGGACATACCTGCCACGCGGCGGCGACCCGAAGATCCGCGGACCACACTCGCGGCACTACTCGAAGCTGAACCTGCCCGATCCCAACGCCACGATCTACGACGTGACCGAGCTGAACCCATCCCCGTTCTGGGCGGCCGGCGGCATGATCTCCACCGCCGGGGACCTCGGCCGGTTCTTCGGAGCGCTGCTGGGCGGCCGGCTTCTCCCACCCGCCCAGCAGAAGGAGATGTTCACCATGGTCCCGACCAAGGACTGGATCCCCGACACCACCTACGGTCTCGGCGTCTCCTCGGTGACGTTGTCGTGCGGCGCGACGGTCTGGGGCATGGGCGGCGCCATCTTCGGTTCGTGGACGTACACGTACGGCACCCGCGACGGAAAGCACATGATCGCGGCCAACGTCAACGGCGACTGGGCCAAGGGCGACTGGAAGGACCCGATCGGCGTCTTCACCGATGTGCTTCGGGCGGAGTTCTGCCCGGACGACTCCCGGCCGTCGTAGCGTCGTCGCCCGTCTCAGCGCCTGTCTCCCGCTGAACCAGTTATCGGCTCGTCTTCCGCCGGACCGCCGGTCGGCTCGTCGGCGGCTCGCCAGCGGTAGTGGGCGTCGGGGAGGTTCTCCTCGTTGTCGCTACCGTCCCCCAGCGCCGTCAGGACGAAGCCGTGCCGTTGGTAGAAGCGGCGGGCGCCGGTGTTCTGCTGGAACACGTGCAGTTCGAGCAGGCCGGGCCGTACCTTCTTGGCGTGGTTGAGCAGGGCGGATCCGAGGCCGTGGCCCTGGGCGTCCGGTGTGACGTACAGGTGGTCCAGCCACTGGTCGTTCAGCGCGGCCGGCCTTCTCCAGTTGGCGGACGTCGATGCGCGCATCTGGGCAAGCTGATCCAGGATCTCGGCGTTGACGCCGGACGGCTCGGGGTCGGCGGCCAACGCTGGGGATTCGCGGACGAACACGCCCTTGCCCTGCTGGCCGACCACGAGTCCTTCGGTGCGCAGGACACTGATCGCGGACTTGACCACGCGACGAGGGGATGCAGGCCGGATCCCTTGCGTGAAGCCAGTTCGGGCGTGACCTTGTTCTCCGGGGCCAGACCCAGCTCGTGGTAGTGGCTGATCTTCGCGGCGCGCTGCTGGCATTCGGTGTGGTAGAGCCACTTGATCAAAGCTGCGGCACGGGCAATGGTCTCGTCATCCTGCCCGTTGCCGTACTCGGCGCAGACGGGTTCGACGGCCTTGAAGTCTCCGACGCCCTTGGACTCATATCCCCTTATCTCGGCGCGGGGATCGAGGCTGGCGGCGAGCACCAGCAGGCGCAGCAGGAATGTCTTGCCGGAACCCGGTTGTCCGCCGATCAGCCAGTTCCGGAAGCTCAGCATGGCGTTCACGGTCTCCATGCGGGGTGTGATGAAGAGCGGGAACGGCTGGAACACATCTACGCTGCCGCTCTTCAGCAGTGGCCACGGTGGTGCTTCCATAGTGGTGGCCCGTTCGTAGCCGACCCACAGGGCCAGCCGTCCGGGGTGCCCTGTGGCGACGTCCGGCCATACCTGGTCGAGTGGGAGCCGCAGGCCGGAGGCCAGCTTGCCGGGCCTTGCCACCACGTCGGCGGCCTCCACCCCGAAGGGGAGGTCCACGATGGCCAGGTGCCCGGGTCCGTTGCGGTGGATCTCCTCCGGGAAACTGATCGCGTGCTGGTCCTTGGCCACAGCCTGATTGATCGCCTGAATGCCGGCGCTGAGCAAGGCTCGACCGTGGTGGGCGAGCCCACAACGGGCGATGGCAGCGACCGAATCGCCTCGGCCCGCGTCAGCGGTGCGCAGGTCCTCGTGGGCGTGGTGCAGGCGGATCCGGCGCAGGTAGCCCACGGGAGTGGTGTCCAGATGGCGGCGGAAGGCCAGCCGGATGGTGCGTACGGTTACATGAGCGGCCGCGGCGATATCGGCCACGGTGACGTCCTGGTCGGGGTGGGCCTCCAGGAAGGCGAGGGCGCGGCGCAAGGTGGCCGGGTGCGCGTCACGGCCGACCAGGTGGGCCGGTTCGGCCGCTCACCCAGCATCGCCTTGCACAGCTGGGCGTGAGTGATCGCCTGGCCGGTGTGGATCCCATGAGCGTCATGGACGGGATGAAGACATCACCCACCCCTTCATGAACGCGCCGTAGAGCACGCCGAACCTCGTTATGGCGGAGCAGCTCTGGGTCGGGCGTGCCTATGTAAAGCTTCCAGTTGCTGGAAATTTCTAGTATGAGTATGTTGGCTCGCATGCAAGAGTCGCGGCGGGAGCGGAAGAAGCGGGAGACCCGGCAGCGCATCGTGTCGGCGGCCATAGCCCTGTTCGAAGAACAGGGCTATGAGCAGACCACCGTGACGCAGATCGCTGCGGCGGCGGACGTCGATCCCAAGACGTTCTTCAACTACTTCCATGCCAAGGACGAAGTGCTCTTCGTCGACATGGAGCGGGACTTCGACGTGCTGGTCGGAGCCATCGCGGACCGCCGCCTCGAGGAGGGCCCTGGCGAGGTGCTGGCCAGGGCGGTCGAGCGATACGCCGCCCACCGTCGGCCCAAGATTCCCGACAAGGAGGCCGCGGAGCTGTCCGGCGTGACTCGATTGGCCCTGACCACGCCGGCGCTCCAGGCCAAGGGGCTCTACCTGCTGCTCGATCTCCAGCAGCGCGTCGTCGGAGAGCTGCTGAAGGCCTTCCCTGGCCTCGACCCGATCACCGCGGCCGCGATGATCGGGGCCCTGATGGGCGCCATCCAGCAGGCGGGCCTGGCCAGCGTCCAGCTCGGCCGGTCCCAGGAGGAGCTGTGGGAGGCCGGCCGGCACGGCGTCGAGATCGCCATGCGTGGCCTGCGCTCGGTGCCGCCGTCCACCCCGAACCCTTGACGCATCACCGCAGACAGGAGCGACAATCATGGGAGAAAGCATCCGGCGGCTCGCCCGCGACATGCGGCGCGCCGTACGGGAAGGCCCGGAGGCGATCGCGCGGCGGCGGCGGGCTCGCCTGGCCGAGCTGGTGGCCCATGCCCGCGCTCACTCGCCCTTCTACCGCGAGCTCTACCACGACCTGCCGGAAGGGGCCGACGACCCGCAGCTGCTCCCGGTCACCGACAAGAAGACGCTGATGGCCCGCTTCGACGACTGGGTCACCGACCGTGAGGTGACCCGAGAACGAGTCGAGGAGTTCGTGGCCGATCCCGATTTGGTGGGCCACCGGTTCCTGGGCCGTTACCTGGTCACCACGACCACCGGCACCAGCGGGCAGCGCGGCCTGTTCGTGCAGGACGATCGGTGCCTGGCCGTGCACACCGCCACCGGGTTGCGCACCGGCGCCGGACTGTCGGCCCGCGACGTCCTGCGCACGCTCGCCCGCGCCGGCCGCACCGCCATCGTCACGGCGCCCAGGGGCCACTTCGCCACCCTCGCCGGGCCGGCACGGGCAGCCCTGGAACGGCCGTGGCTGGGCCGGTTGATGCGAGTCATCCCGACCGACCAGTCGATGGAGGAGATGGTCGACGAGCTCAACCGGTTCGATCCGGCCAGCGTCGCCGGTTTCGTCGGGCTGCTCACGCTGCTGGCAGGGGAACAGGAGGCCGGCCGGTTGCGCATCCGCCCGGCGCTCGTCATCCCGGGCGGCGAGACGCTGAGCCCGCAGGCCCGGGAACGCCTGGCCGCCGCGTTCGGGGCGAAGGTCCGCGCCGCCTACGCCTGTGGCGAGTGCGGCTTCCTCACCGCCGGCTGCCGGGAGGGCTGGTACCACGTCAACAGTGACTGGGTCGTCCTGGAGCCGGTCGACGCCGACCACCGGCCGGTGCCGCCCGGGCGGCTCTCGCACACCGTCCTGATCAGCAACCTGGCCAACCGGGTCCAGCCGATCCTGCGCTACGACCTCGGTGACAGCGTCCTGATGCGTCCTGACCCCTGCCCGTGCGGCAATCCGCTCCCGGCCGTCCAGGTGCAGGGGCGTGCGGCCGATCTGCTCACCTTTCCCACCGGGTCCGGCGAGCGCGTCGGCATCTCGCCCATGTCCTTCAGCACCGCGCTGGCCGTTCCCGGCATGGAACAGTTCCAGCTCGTCCAGACCGCGCCCACCGTCCTGCGGGTACGCCTGCGGGCCGCCGGCGGCGCCGACGCGGACCGCGTCTGGCAGGCCGCCCACGACCGGGCCGTCCATCTGCTCACCGAGCACAAGGCTGGTCACGTGACGATCGAGCGCGCCGAGGAGCCACCGGAGCAGTCGGCCGGAGGGAAGTACCGCAAGATCATCCCGCTGCCGCAGCCCTGACGAGCGCCAGACTCTCCGCCGCAACGGCCGGAGAGCCGCCGGCGACCGGCCGCAGGATCGACGGGGACGGGCGGGTCAGATCCAGCCCTTGCGGGCCGCGAACAGGGCGATTGGCCGGCGCGGGCGAGGGGCGGGACCGACGAGGAGTCGCACGGCGAGGACAGCGACCCAGCCCAGCTCGGTAAAGAACCCCAGCCGCTGAAAGAAGCCGTACGGCGAGCCCGGGTCGGTCGACGCGTAGGCCACGGCTCCCAGGACCTGGAACACGACCACCAGGATGATCGTGACGATCGAATAAAGCACCCAAGGGCGGCCTCCAGGAGCCTGCACGAAGCGGCGGGTCAGCACAATGCATGCTGCGACCATCGGCGGGGTTTCGAAGACGCCGCTCAAGAGAGAATGCAGGAACCCGGTCAGCGTCGACGTCGCCGCGGCACCCGGCGGATAGCCGAGACTAGGATCGGTAGGAAAGAAGGCCTCGCTGATCAAGGCGACACCCACGACGGCGATCAAGATAGGCCCCCAAGTCGCACCCCTGCCCGAGTTGAGGACCCGCCGCAGCCCGACCGCGAAGCACAACAGCCCCGCTCCAAGGACCATCCAGGCGATGGTCATCACCCACCCTTGCGGGCCAAGGGCCAGATTGCTCATCGGGTGGTGCCAGGCGTGGTATCCAGGTCGAGTCGCCCCCTCGACAAGGACGACGACGAAGAAGATGAGCGGACCGACGAGGCCCGCCGCAAGCAGGAAACGGACCGCCAGCGGCTGCCTCTCGACCACCGGCGCGTGAATCACGCCGTGGCCCGATATGGTGCTCACGGATTACCTCCTTCGCCTCGTGAGCCGGGCTCCCGACTCTTTGCCAGGGCAGCATCGCCAGCGCACCGCCGTGCTGTCTTGGAGAAATGTTCCATCGAGTCCACCGCCGATCATCGGTGTCGGACTGCTTCAGTAGCTCCCTACGGGCCGAGAGTGCCCGCGGCTGGTGCCAATGCTCGCCTCGCTGATCACGAGCGCGGACGCGCTGCATCGCCTTGGCATAGTGGGGGCGCTCCGGGCACGGCGATCGCCTCGCCGTCCGCTTCGCCCACGTCGGCTGTCCTCGCGCCGTCCTCGACCGTCACGGGCTCGTCCCCGGTGTCGGCCTCTCCGTCCTTGATTGATGCCGTGCCGTCCTCATCGGGCGATGACTCGACCCCCGTCCCGACTCTCGTCCCCACAGGTGTGGACGAACAGGACGACGGGTCGGGACCGTCCCCGGCGCTCGTCGCAAATCATCAGCACTCCATCAGCACTCGGTGGAATGTCACGCATCAAGTGGAACCAACCTTTAACGGATCAAGCGGAGTACGACACGCGCAGGTCACGTGCCGTGTGATGAATTGCCGCTCAGGGTGGCGTACAGCTGCACATGGCGGGGAACGATCAACGGCGTCCGACCGTAGCGAAACCGCTGGTCAGACGCCGTTTTCGGAGGTGGAAGCGGAGAGCGTGGGATTCGAACCCACGAGGAGCGTCAAGCCCCTAGCGGTTTTCAAGAGCACTACGGTTTCTCCGCCCGTACTGGTCCTGACCTGCGGCGTAGCTATGCGAAGGACATTCGCCAGCGAAGATCATCCCGCACATATCCCGCGATGGACCGGCGCTAGCCGATGTACGGCAAACCGCTCCCGGTGAGGTAGTGGCCGATCCGCAACCGCATTGACCGGTCCATCCGCAGGCCCGTGACCTGGTCCCTGGGGACCCATCTGACCTCGCTGGATTCGCTGCTCGGGGTCGGCTCACCGCTGACGGCGCGGGCGGTGAGCATGATGGAGAACTCCTGCCGAGCCTCAGCGTCGGAGGTGTAGAGAATCACGTGCCTCGGGTCGGTGTAGGTGCCGACAAGGCCGGTGATCTCGCACAGGACGCCGGTCTCTTCGAGGGTTTCCCGTACGCCGGCCTGCGGGAGGGATTCGCCGAGATCGATCGCTCCGCCGGGGACGGCCCAGTTGCCGTTGTCGGACCGGCGGATCATCAGCAACTCTCCGGCATCATCGGTGACAACGACGTTGACGGACGGGACGAGGCTGTTGGGTTCGGGCGCAGCGGGGTCGTCATAGAAGTCGATCCGGTGGGCCATGGTTATGAGCCTATCGGCCGGCCTGCTCCTACAGCTGCTCGAAGCTGTCCACGCAGGTGATGACCATGTACCCACCGTGAAATTCCGCGGCAGTGTCGATGTGGACTAACGCAATTGGTCCTTCATCAGGTCCCAGAAGGACCTGTGGCGTCTCGCGCCGGGCAACCAAGGCGCGAGATACCAGGCCTCCCATTCGCCGTCAGTGGTCTTGACGTGGGGGTTGAGGAGAAATTCTCCATCGTCCCAGTGCCCGACCAGAAGGGTGCCAGGCAGATACTCCTCTCTCAGATGGACGCAGTCCTGCTCCTTTCCATAGACGAAGTAGAGATCATCGGGCACGCTCCAAGACTTCTCACCCTCGGGCGATGACCACGCTTCGACAATCCTGGGCTCAAGGTCACGGAACCAGCCGACGTCCGCGGCCGGCCGCAGGGAGTACTCATCGACGCCCCAGCCGTTGGCGAACAGGAGGAACTGCCGATAGCTCGGCGGCAGGCTCACGCCCAACCGCTCTTCGAGCCGGCTGACTTCTAGCTCACTGGCCGGGGGGTGGAGCCCGTGGTCCGGTCCTAACGGCGGGCGGTCGGGACCTTCGGGCATCGGCTCCTCTGCCGGGAAGAGGTCAGACCATGCGTACTGGACACTCATGGCGGGTTACGGTATCCGTCACGGCTGACATTTCATCTGATCTAGGCCCCCAACACCGGCTGGGTAATGCTCACCACGTGGCCGCATGGAGCGACTCGGCCGCAACGCGCCGACCTCACATGATCGGCTGGAGCTTCGCCATTTAGCGGGACGTGACCAGGCGAGACCCCTCGTGCCTCGATGACAGCCGCACAGCAGACCATTGCAGGAAGCGAGATCACGGTCCCGGGCAATCGTCGCTCCTTAGCTTCGGTGCAACGCAGCACCAAACCCCTACGGGCCGCAGGCATCAACTGGGCAATCCACCCGAAAGCCCACATCTTCCATTGCTATACGTTTCTGACAGACAGAAAGCCGGATTCGGTCACGCGCAAAATTAGGCCCTCGCCGAAACTTGCTGCGAGTGGCATACTTAGTACTTTCTACCGTAGCCGTCACCACCACCTTAGAAAAGGGCCAGGCGTGCCACACCAAGCTCCAGGAGACCCGCCAGTCGCTCTATCGGACATTCCCGCCCCACCTCAGGAACAAGTGACCACGGTGGCGAATCTTGCTGGCGGCACTCCACCGACCCCAAGGCAGAGAATCTACTTCTACACACCTGACGTCTGGGAAGACTTCATCCTTGAATGGGCAACGGGTCTACGAGAAGACTACTTTCAAATCAAGCGTATCGGCGGATCAAACGATCGAGGTGCAGACGTCGCCGCCTTTTTGAGTCCGAATGGATTTGAGGGGGAATGGGACTGCTTCCAATGTAAGCACTATGAGGAAGCACTGATGCCCAGCGACGCCTATCCGGAGATCTTTAAGATCCTAAGGTCGGTCGTTGAAGGCCACTACACGATGCCCCGCAGGTACTATTTCCTTGCCCCACAAGGATGTGGGCCAGGCCTCAAGCGGATGCTGAGCAAGCCTAGCGAGCTTCGCACCAAGTTCCTAGAGAAGTTCGAGGGAGACAAGCCTCTAGGGGCCGGACTTGATGGGAATTTAGTCGACAAGATTCGAGGTTTGGCCGAAACGATTGAGTACAGTGTTTTTCAGTCATCGGAAATACATGAAATTCTGGAAATTCATAGTCGCACACCGTACTATGCCCATCGCTTCGGCGGCCCCCTACCAGCACGTCCAGCTGTCCAGACTCCTCCAGAGACGCCCGAGGAGGAAGAGACACGCTACATTGAGCACCTACTCAATGTCTATATCGAACACTTCAAAATGGAGATACAGGGCATCGAGACCCTGCAGTCACATCCGAAGGCCGCGAAACATTTTAGTCGACAGCGCGAGGCTTTTTACAGCGCTGAAGCACTGAGAGTTTTCGCGCGCGATAGCGTAATGCCCGGAACATTCGAGGAGTTGCAGAACGAGGTATATGAGGGCATCATTGAGACACAAGAGCGATCCTATCCAGACGGGATGGAACGACTAACGCGAGTCTTGGAGATGGCAACATTGTTGAGCCTAACCTCGAATGCGCTTATTTCGGTATCCAACCCAAGGGACAAGCGGGGCATTTGCCATCAGCTGGCAAACACAGATCGCCTCATCTGGTGTGACGTGCAATGATGAATCAACCTCTAAACGGCCCACTAGAGACAGGCCTACGAGTACTGACTATTCTAACTAGCGCATTTCCAGAAGCCTACGACATAAATGCTCTCGCTTTTCTTGATTACAGTCTGCTCCACTCCGAGGAGTTTGGGGGTCCGGAGAGTTTACATCCGGATGTTCCTAACCACACAAGCGAGATAGCCATAAAACGCGAACTTCTGGAACTTGGGCTACAAGTCATGATACGCGCGAGGCTGGTTACATTGCAGGCCGGTAGTGGCGGAATTGGTTATGCAGCGACCGATAATGCGCCTGGCTTCGTGGAACTCCTCGAGTCCTCGTATATGCATCAATTGCGAAACCGTGCTGACTGGGTCATTGAGGCCTTTGGGAGCGCAAACTCTGCTGATATTCGGGAGAAAATGTCGGCCCTCGGCCGCTGGCCGGAGTTCGTAGACCCGCCAGGCCCGTCACCACGCCGCCGCATGGAGGCCACCGATGAGTAGATTGCGAATTACACGCCTCAGCTTTATCGGCAAGGATGTCCCGAATGCAACGGTGGAGTTTGGGCCAGGCCTCACCGTGATATATGGCGCTTCTGACACCGGCAAGTCGTACATCGTTGAAGCAATCGACTTCATGCTCGGCAGAAAAGCACTAAAATCCATCCCCGAAGCAGAGCAATACTCTGCCATCCTGCTAAATATGATCTTACCTGATGATGCTGCATTGACCCTAGAACGATCAATATCGGGCGGTTCATTCCGCGCTTATCATGGCGAGTTCACGAGTGCTCCGAATAGGACACCAGACTTCACGCTGGCGGCGGCTCACGGGCAGGCAAGCTCTAAGAACGAAAGCCTGTCAGGATTCCTGCTACGGCAAATTGGCCTAGGTGGTCGCCAGATCAGGAAGAATGCGCGCAATGAAACAGTTCCCCTAAGCTTCCGAAATCTCTGCTTTTTGTGCATCATCGATGAGACAAAGATGCAGGCCACTACGCCGCCAGCGCTCTCGGGACAATACACAACGGCAACAGCAGAGATCTCAACGCTTAAACTGCTTTTGCAGGGCGACGATGATAGTGCGATCGCTCAGGACGCTGGTGCATCCGAACGACGAAAGATTAGCAGAGGTAAAGCGGAGATCCTCGAAGTGGTGATCAGGGATCTTAAGGAAACGCTACGCTCCGCCGACGGGCCTCTTGAGCTTAATGGGCAATTGTCCCGCCTCAACGATTCCATCCAGGAGCGCACTTCAGCAATAGACTCGATACTCGACTCACGAGCCGGCGTCGCCTCCGAGCACGCCTCGGCAATGCGTATTTACAGCGACCACCAGGTGCGACTTGAAGAGATCAGCGAGCTTCTTTCCCGATTCTCGCTCCTACTCGCCAAGTACGATTCAGATTTAGAGCGGCTAGAAATGGTCCGGGAAGCAGGAAGTCTGCTCGGCTATTTCCGGCCAGGTGTATGCGTATTTTGTGGCGCAGAAGTCGAGCATCAAGCAGCGGATTTTCACAGAGCAGAGGAGGTTACTGCATTCGGGGAGTCGGTTCTTGTGGAGATCCAAAAGACCACCATGCTCCGCGAGGATCTGCTCAGCACGCTCTCCGATCTCCGAGCGCAAGAACAGCGCTTGCGGTCGAGCATTCTCGACTTCACAAGTACGATCCAGCATCTGCGACAGCAGATTAATGCCTTCGACGGAGATCTTCAGCCTCAAAGGGTTGCAATACAGGAACTCGTGAACGTAAGGTCGGACATCGAGAGCAAGCTGGCAATTTATGCTCAGATAGAGAAACTAGAGGCACTTCAGGCAACTGTCCAACCTACAGATCCAGACAATCTGCCAACCCCTACTGGCGTTAACGACAAAGTACTTATAGAGCTTGCTGCGTCAATTAAGGAAGTACTCCATCAGTGGTCGGTGCCAATTGCGAACTCCGTTATTTACAGCAGGAGCGCTAATGACCTTTTCGTCGGCGACCAAGCCCGGGGTTCACGAGGAAAAGGCGTGCGATCCATCCTTCACGCCGCCTTTACGCTCGGGTTGGCTCAATACTGCTTCGATCGCGACCTAGAACACCCGGGATTCACTGTCCTCGATTCTCCACTTATTACATATCGCGAACCGGAACCTGGAGCAGGCGAAGGACCGTCGGATGAGGAGTTTGCGAGCGTTGCTGATGCTTTCTATCGATATCTAGATTTCCAGTTCGATGGCCAGTGTATTGTTGTTGAGAATACCGACCCTCCACTGAACTTGTCAGACGAAGCGAGGCTCATTCACTTCACAAAGCGGCGTGATTATGGCCGTTATGGGCTCTTTCCGATTCACGCTTAAGCCTGCAGCCATAGATCACCGTTGTGCGCCTGGACAAACAGCACTCGTGAGTATTACTGACTCCATCCTGCTATCGGTGATCAGCCAGCACACCAGCAGGGCCCTTGGGCAGAACAGTTGTGCCGAGAGAACTCGAACCCTAACCTTCTGATCCGTAGCAAGGTCACGGATGTCTACAGCCGTCCTCCACCGACATGAACCCCTGCTCAGAGGGTATATCCGGCTGCCGGGATTCCAACGATGTCCGTGATCGTCCAGGGCTGTTGTTCGCACCGGCGTTAGCAAGATCGACGGCTCGGATGCTCATGAGGGTAGGGAGATCGGACACTGCCGAGATACCGCGTGTCGCTTGCGCCGAACTCTCCGAAGTTTCGGCGCCCTTGCGTCAAGCTCAACTCGTAGTTTGGGCCACCACGAACCTCGTCAGCATCGTGGTCGTTCTGGCCGTCGTCCTCCCAGAAGCACACCGGGCAGATCTCAGACCCACCCCTCTCGTCAAGGGTGAGGTAGCCGCAACAGGGCACGGATAAAGATCGTCTGCTTTTGACTGGTAGATGCTCACGAAGGCCACTCGATCACCGCTCTCTGTGCAGGATCTCCATCGCCTGAAGCACATCTCTGACGACATGATCGGTGCAGTGTTCGTGCTCGGGCCAGGTGCCCCGGTCGACCCAGATCGTTCGGAGACCGGCTGCGCGTCCGCCGGCTATGTCGGCGGTGAGGTTGTCGCCGATCACCCATCCACCCTCGGCGAGAGTCGTGCCGCAGCGCTTGGCCGCGATCTCGAACAGGCCAACGTCCGGCTTCCGGATGCCCTCGATGCCGGAAAGCGCGTAGGCGTCCACGACCTTGGCCAATCCCGTTTGCTGGAGCTTGCCGAGCTGGTTGTCGGCAGTCCCGTTGGTGACGATTGCCACTCTCCACCCTGAGGCACGTAACTTGGACAGCCCGTCAAGTACCTCGGGACGGCTGTGCACGAGGTACGGCATCCGCCTTCGGTAGCGGCTCCATAGCTCCTCGACCGGCTCGGGCAACCCGAAGTGCTCGCGGACTTTGCTGAAGAACGTCTCACGATGCGGATAACCGGCCTGGTCGAGCGCAATGAGCCAGCCGACCGCTTCGCACCCCAAGTCGTGCTCGTCGGTGAATTCCACGCCCCACGCTCGGAATGCCTGATCCAGGTCGATGAGAGTGTTATCCAGGTCGAAAAGCGCTAGCCGTTGCACGGGCGCTCACAATATCCGTCGTGCCATCTTCTCGCATGAACGTTTTGGCTTTCTGGCTTGCGATTACGTAACAGGGCGCCTCGGCGTGGAGACGATGACTTACATATTGAGTCATGACCTTGTGGTGGCGTCTGGTGTCGGCTATGGGGGTGGCCTCCGCCGCCGCAGGGGCGGCCGCGTTGGCGGATGGCAAGCTGCTGGGAACTGCGACATGGGCCGCCATCGGCGGTACTGGCGGCGCCTTCGCGCCGACCCTGTGGGAATGGGCAAAGCAGCGCGCCGAAGGCAGAAGGAGCCCTGAGGGCAGAGCGGAGCTTCTGCCGGAAGCACCCAAGGAGAGCGTGGCGTACTTGCTGCACCCGTCGCGGCAGGTGGTCAAGTTCCAGGGGCGGGAACGTGAGATTGCCGAACTGCTGGCCTGGTGTCAGGGACCGGATGCCGGGCGGCTGCGGCTGCTGGTCGGACCGGGGGGCGTGGGTAAATCCCGACTGGCGGTGGAGCTGAGCAACCGTCTCGATCCCTCCTGGGGATTCATTGAAGTCCGTGACGATGCAGAGAAAGACGCCCTGTCGAAGTGGCGAGCAGCTGACAGCGGCAAGGTGCTGATGGTGGTGGACTACGCCGAGACACGTACCGACCTGCTTGGCCTGTTGCAGGAGGTCGCCGCCGACGAGGGACGCCAGGTGCGGGTACTGCTGCTGGCCCGCAGCGCTGGGGAATGGTGGCAACGCCTTGGCGGTGAGTCGGTGCGGATACGGCAGATGGTCGCCGCCGCAGGGCAGGGCATCCAACTCACCGAAGACAACACCATCGGCTCCGAGCGCGACGAGGTGATGCGGGCGATCCCGTACTTCGCCGCCAAGGTCGGGGTCGAGCCCCCCAGAGGGGTGAGTGTCGAGTTCGGTGACGGCCGGCCCCGGATCCTGGACCTGCACGCAGCTGCCCTGGTCGCGGTACTGCGCTCGACTCGTACGGGAGATTCGGAGGTGCAGTTAAAGGTCTCCGACGTACTGGATGAGCTGCTTGGTCACGAGCGCCGGTTCTGGCAGCAGAGCGCCAACGTCTGGGGGATCTTCGGTGGCGGGCATGGGTTGAGTCCCGTCGCGATCGAACAGGTGGTTGCGGTCGGCACCCTGCTAGGCGCAAGTGACCACGCTCAAGCGGTAGAGGTGGTGGAGCGGGTTTCCAACCGTCCAGCGGTTGTGGACGCGGGCCGGGTCGCACAGTGGCTGCGTGAGCTGTACCCGGCATCGGACGGTCATGAATGGCTGGGGCGCTTGCGTCCAGACCGGCTTGCGGAACTGCACGTCACACGGGAGTTAAGTAAAGCCCCACGACTGCTGGACGCTTGTATGGAACGAGTCGATGAGCGTCAGCGATGCCAGGCACTCGTGACCTTGGCTCGGGCCGCCCAGGAGCTTGATGCGGCCGGTGAGATGCTGCAACGCCTGCTCCCTGCAGTAGCTGGTGAGGTCGGCTCGCTCCCAGCGTCGCGGGAGACGCTGGCGACACTGTACGGCGCTTTGCCGTACCCCTCGGTCACCCTGGCTGAGGCACATGCCGTACTCGCCCGTCGACTGCTGGACAGCACCCCGGCCGATGCCGACACCGGGGAACGAGCAGGCTGGCTGTCTGTGTTTGGTCTTCATCTCTCGCAACTGGGCCGCCCGGCCGAGGCCCTGCCCGCAGCCGAAGAGGCTGTTGCCATCCGGCGGGAACTGGCTGCCGCCTACCCCGACCGCTACCGGCCCGACCTCGCTGCCTCGCTGTCCAACCTCGGCGTCTGCTTCTCGGAACTGGGCCGCCCCGCCGAAGCCCTGCCCGCAGCCGAAGAGGCCGCTGCCATATTCCGCGAGTTGGCTGCCGCCTACCCCGACCGCTACCGGCCTGACCTCGCCCGCTCGCTGTCCAACCTCGGCGTCTGCTTCTCGGAACTGGGCCGCCCCGCCGAGGCTCTACCAGTGGGAGAAGAAGCTGTAGCCATCCAGCGCGAGTTGGCCACCGCCTACCCCGACCGCTACCGGCCTGACCTCGCCCACTGGCTGTCCAACCTCGGCTTCTGCTTCTCGGAACTGGGCCGCCCCGCCGAAGCCCTGCCCGCAGCCGAAGAGGCCGCTGCCATATTGCGGGAACTGGCTGCCGCCTACCCCGACCGCTACCGGCCTGACCTCGCCCGCTCGCTGTCCAACCTGGGCGCGGCCTTCTCGCAACTGGGCCACCTGACCGAGGCCCTGCACGTAGCCGAAGAGGCCGCAGCCATCCGGCGGGAACTGGTCGCCACCTACCCCGACCAGTACCGGCCCGACCTCGCCCACTCGCTGTCCAACCTTGGTAATAGGTTCTCGGAACTCGGCCGCCCCGCCGAAGCCCTGCCCGCAGCCGAAGAGGCCGCAGCCATCCGGCGGGAACTGGTCGCCACCTACCCCGACCAGTACCGGCCCGACCTCGCCCACTCGCTGCACAGCCTCGGCGTCTGCTTCTCGGAACTGGGCCGCCCCGCCGAGGCTCTACCAGTGGAACAAGAAGCCGTCACCATCCGGCGCGGGTTGGCCGCCACTTACCCTGATCGGTACCGGCCTGACCTCGCCCGCTCGCTGTCCAACCTTGGTAATAGGTTCTCGGAACTCGGCCGCCACGTCGAAGCCCTGCCCGCAGCCGAAGAGGCCACTGCCATATTCCGCGAGTTGGCCGCCACTTACCCTGATCGGTACCGGCCTGACCTCGCCCACTCGCTGCACAGCCTCGGCGTCCGCCTCTCGGAACTGGGCCGCCACACTGAGGCTCTACCTGTGGAAGAGGAGGCTGTTGCCATCCGGCGGGAGCTGGTGGCGGCCGACCCCAACCGGTACCGGCCCGACCTCGCCCGCTCGCTGTATAACTTCGGCGCCACACTCTCGGAACTGGGCCGCCACACTGAGGCTCTACCTGTGGAAGAGGAGGCTGTTGCCATCCGGCGGGAGCTGGTGGCGGCCGACCCCGACCAGTACCGGCCCGACCTCGCCGCCTCGCTATCCAACCTCGGCGCCACACTCTCGGAACTGGGCCACCACACTGAGGCTCTACCTGTGGAAGAGGAGGCTGTTGCCATCCGGCGGGAGCTGGTGGCGGCCGACCCCGACCAGTACCGGCCCGACCTCGCCGCCTCGCTATCCAACCTCGGCGCCACACTCTCGGAACTCGGCCGCCCCGCCGAAGCCCTGCAGGTGGAAGAAGAGGCCGCTGCCATATTCCGGAACTTGGCCGCCACCTACCCCGACCAGTACCGGCCCGACCTCGCCCGCTCGCTATCCAACCTCGGCGCCACACTCTCGGAACTGGGCCACCACACTGAGGCTCTACCTGTGGAAGAGGAGGCTGTTGCCATCCGGCGGGAGCTGGTGGCGGCCGACCCCGACCAGTACCGGCCCGACCTCGCCGCCTCGCTATCCAACCTCGGCGCCACACTCTCGGAACTGGGCCGCCCCGCCGAAGCCCTGCCCGCAACTGAAGAGGCCGCTGCCATATTCCGGAACTTGGCCGCCACCTACCCTGACCGCTATCGGCCTGACCTCGCCGCCTCGCTGCACAACTTCGGCGCCATACTCTCGGAACTGGGCCGCCCCGCCGAAGCCCTGCAGGTGGAAGAAGAGGCCGTCGCCATCCGGCAAGACTTGGCCGCCGCCTACCCCGACCAGTACCGGCCCGACCTCGCCGCCTCGCTGCACAACTTCGGCGCCATACTCTCGGGGCTCGGCCGCCCCGCCGAAGCCCTGCGAGTGGAAGAAGAGGCCGTCGCCATGCGGCGCGAATTGGCCGCCGCCTACCCTGACCGCTACCGGCCTGAACTCGCCCGCTCGCTATCCAACCTCGGAAATAGGTTCTCGGAATTGGGCCGCCGCACTGAGGCCCTGCCAGCGGCAGAGGAGGCCGTCCTCGTTCTACTAGATTTGGCCGCCACCTACCCTGACCGGCACCGGCCCGACCTCGCCCGCTCGCTATCCAACCTCAGCGTCCGCCTCTCGGAACTGGGCCGCCACACTGAGGCTCTACCTGTGGAAGAGGAGGCTGTTGCCATGCGGCGCGAGTTGGCCGCCGCCTACCCTGACCGGTACCGGCCTGACCTCGCCCGCTCGCTATCCAACCTCAGCGTCCGCCTCTCGGAACTGGGCCGCCACACTGAGGCTCTACCTGTGGAAGAGGAGGCTGTTGCCATGCGGCGCGAGTTGGCCGCCGCCTACCCTGACCGGTACCGGCCTGACCTCGCCGTCTCGTTGTCCAACCTCGGCGTCTGCCTCTCGGAGCTCGGCCGCCCGGCCGAGGCCCTGCCCGCAACCCAAGAAGCCCATGACATCCGGCGGGAGCTGGTGGCGGCCTACCCCGACCGCTACCGATCCGACCTCGCCGCCTCGCTGCACAACTTCGGCGCCACACTCTCGGAACTGGGCCGCCACACTGAGGCTCTACCTGTGGAAGAGGAGGCTGTTGCCATGCGGCGCGAGTTGGCCGCCGCCTACCCTGACCGGTACCGGCCTGACCTCGCCCGCTCGCTATCCAACCTCGGCGCCACACTCTCGCGATTGGGCAGCCATACCGAGGCTCTGGCTGTGACCACGGAGGCCGTCACCATCTACCAGGACCTCGCTACGCGCGATCCTGGGCAGTTCCGCGAGGACTACGAAAGATCCATGAGAACACAGTGTTTTATGTTCGGCATGGACGATGAACAAGACTCCGCAGGGGCCTGATCGTCTCCACACATGTTCGCGATGTGGTCATCTCCTCGTCGGGCAGGCGCAGCCATGCCGGGCCGGACGCCTGGGGGCAAGCCGTCGTTCGTGTGTACATGTGGCCCGGTGACCTTCCTCGCCCGCTGGTTGCCCTGCCCGCTCTCGACGGCTTGACCTTGGGCGGCTGGTCTGGCATCCCTTCGTGGTGACCGACGAGGAGATGACCGCCCGTCCAGCTGCACCCTTTCCGGATCATCTCCGAGGAAGGCCGGGGGTGCAGGGGGCGGAGCCCCTTGCGGTTCTTCCCGGTGTCCGCGCCGAACCGGGCCGCGTCGCCCTGGTCGTCGTTCTCGATCGGTGGCTTTCGCTCGTCTGTGGTGTCTCGTCTCGGCGTTCCTGGAGCGCGCGGGCGGCGACGGCCGGGACCGGCCGAAGAGCCGCATGCCCGGCCGGCTGGCCGACCGGCGCGCGACGCGGGCCGCCGTAGGCGGGCCGCTTTAAAGACGTAGAGAAAGTTCTCATCCGTCACTCGGGTACACAGGACCGGCGCGCCTTGAGGACGCCATAAGCTCGTGCCGTGACTGGTCCAAACAGCCAGGAGCGGGAGCCGGGCGCTTCAGTATCGTTCTCCCCTCGCCCGGCGGCGCCAGGTCTTGGGCGCGATAACGTCAGGGAGATTGATGATCGAGAGCTGGCCGCGTTTCTCGCAGCCAGGGCGTTCGTCGAAATCCGGTACCTCGCCCGATGCGCCCGGCAACTGCCGGACCATGCCTCACCCGCCGACGACCTCGACCGCATCAGGTTTCTGGCGAACCTGTGCCATAACATGCCGCTGATCGCCAGACCGCACGACTGGCAGCCCTCTCGTAGGGGAGCGCCTATGAGTCGCCGGGATCGGGCCATGGTGGAACGGCCGATGAGTTGGACCTGGAACACTGCCGGTCCAGGAGGTCGTGCATGGATTCTTGAGCGCATCAGCGAGGACGGATGCCGCTGGACGCCTCCGCCGCCGCTTCCGACCCCCCGTAAGGGACATGCCTCGCTCAGCGCGCGGCAACGCATCAGCCTGCTGTGGGGCTGGCCGGTGAAGACGCCCTCCGGCCGTCAGCCACTTCCCCGCCAGGCACGCACCCTCAAAGCCGCGGACCGTGAAGCGATCTATGCCCTCTACCAGGAAGCTGGTCGCCTACGACTTGGCCTCGGCGAAGCCAGCCCGTGGCTGCGAGCCCACATGGACCCTAACGCCACCCACTTTCTCTTCCCTGATCCCGCGGCCTACCACTGGCCGGACCCGGACGCGGGACGGGGCTGGTGGCAGTGCCGTGTACTCCTGCGAATGGTCGACGGCGAGCAGGTGACCAGTTCACTAGCCGTGCTACCTGAGACGTTCATCGCCCTCCCTTCAACCGTCTCACGCTTCCGGCAACGCCGCCTCGCCCATATTGCCCGGGCGATAGAGCGGGACACCTCCCGCTGGAGACGCGACCACCAAACCGACTGCTCCCCCGAGCAATGCGGATACGCACCGGCCGAGGACCCGTCCGCGTAGGTAGGGGGCCTGGTTCTTGTTATCGGTGTCTGGATGTAGTTGGTGGCAAGTCCCCGCGAGGGTCAGCGGGGTGCGGGAGATGCGGCCTGCTGGTCGTCGGCTGGTGGCTCTTCCCAGTGAGAAGGGTCGGAGACGTAGGAACCAAGCCCGGGCTCGGTGTGAATCAG
Source organism: Microtetraspora malaysiensis (assembly GCF_050947145.1). NCBI lineage: Bacteria > Bacillati > Actinomycetota > Actinomycetes > Streptosporangiales > Streptosporangiaceae > Microtetraspora > Microtetraspora malaysiensis. The sequence goes on along the minus strand of NZ_CP191998.1, from coordinate 157,924 downwards.
TCCGGCTTGCCGGAGGGCGCGCATGACCTTCTGGCCGGTGGCGTTGGCGATCCCAAACTCTTCGACCAGGTTGATCAACGAGGGGATGCGTTCCCCAACCTTGTAGTGACCGGATCGGATCCGGTCACTGATGATCTTGTATACCTGGCGCCATCTGGGCTGACTCGTCTGCAACTCCACCACGCTGTGCACGCTAGGTGGATCATGACGTGACAGGCGATGGAGGCGCACCTAGCGCACCTAGCGCGCTACTGTTATTGTCGATCCGTTGGTACTCAGGCATTGGAGGCCGCATGCCGAACCGGATGCCCCTACCCCCGACCTTCACGACAGCCCCCAACATCGCCCGGATGTACGACTACTTCCTCGGCGGCAAGGAGAACTTCGCCGCGGACCGCGCTATTGCGGAGAAGATCGTGCGGCTCGTCCCGCAGGCGCGGACCTATGCGCGACTGAACCGCGAGTTCCTCGTGCGGGCGGTGCGGTTCCTCGCCGGTGAGGCCGGGATCACTCAGTTCGTCGACATCGGTTCCGGCCTGCCGACCCAACGGAACGTGCATGAGGTCACCCAACAGATCGACCCGGACGCTCGGATCGTCTACGTCGACAACGACCCGATGGTGCTCGTGCACGCGCGGGCGCTGCTGGCGACCGACGCCAACACGAGGGTGGCGAACGCTGATCTACGTAAGTCGTCCAGCGTCGTCGGGCATCGCGACGTGCTCAACCTGATCGACTGGTCCAAGCCGGTCGCGGTCCTGCTGGTGGCCGTACTGCACTTCGTCACCGACACTGACGACCCTCGCCGGATCATCGGCGAACTACGCGCGGCGATGGCGCCCGGCTCTTACCTGGTGATCTCCCACGTTGAGCGGCGTCCCGAGGTGGACAGGGCGGCTGACCTCTATCGGGATGCCAACGCGCCGGTCGTGCCGCGCACTGCGGAGGAGATCGCCGCACTGCTCAGCGGCTTGGACCTGGTGGAGCCGGGATTAGTCCGGCTGCCGCTATGGCGTCCGCAAGAGCTTGAGATGTGGCCCGAGGAGCTGGACGCTCCGCTGCTCGGGGCCGTTGGACGGGTGGCCTCCTTGTGCACTGGGGGTGGGTGAGGAGGCCACCGCTCAACCGCGCCCGCCGACGCCGGCCTTCCCCCAACCCGTCGGCGGGCGCCGCCCCCGCAGAGCCACACGCCCCCGAGTGCCCCTCTGCGGGGGCCACCATCGCCTACCCAGACACCCCCACCGGGAGAGGAGGACTGTCGGCATGGCAGCAGGCGGCCTGACCGTCGAGTACCACGGCATCCACCCGGCACCACCGAAAGCCGGATGGGAGAAACTCCCCTGGCAGGAATGCCACCCGCGCGCGAGCCGGATCCGGGTACTTGAGCACACCTGCGAATGCCAGGACATCGTCTACGAGCTGTGCCAGGCCGGGGGCCTGTATTTCACCCGCCGCCACTACCGCGCCGCCGATGGCGTTGTTGTGAGCGAGAGTGAATGGCTCCGTTCTGTCCTCGCCCGGCGGCTGTGGACGAACGTCCTGCTCGGTCACCTCCGATGACCGACCGACCCCGCCCCCTCCCCCTCAGCGGCAAGGGGGGTGAAGGCGCCGGCGATCTCCCGCGCCACCGCTACGGCCTCGGCATCCTGCGTGGCGATCGACAGGTCGAACGTCGCCGTCTCGGCGTGGGCGTGGAAGTCGGCTTGGGCCTCGCCCCACGCCTGGAGGCGCTTGCCGGTGTCGGGGTCGCCGCGGCTTCGGGAACGCTGCTCGCACACCTCGCGGGGAACCCAGAGTTGTATCTTCAACCAGTCGCCGCCGCTGGCTAGCTGGTGCAGGTCGGCGATGCTGCCGACATGCACGATCGGGACTTGACCGGCCTTGGCCATCGCCTCGACCGTGCGGGCGTCGATGGCGTAGACGTTGCCGTACCGGCGGGTCTCGACCAGCAACCGCCCGGCCTCGCGGAGTTCCTCCAGGTGCTCGGCGGTGACGAAGTCGTACTCATCGGCGCGGCCGGTGCCGACCTTGAGCTTGCGGAGCAGGGTGAACCGTTGATCGATGTCGGCAAGTGCGGCTGTGATGGTGCTTTTACCGCTAGCTGGCGGGCCGTACAGCACGATGCCGCGCACCCTCACGCGAGAATCCGCTTGAGCGCTTCGCGGGTCTGGTCAGCGAGGCTGATCGCCGCGCCGAGCCGGTTGTCTACGGTGACGTGTGCCGTGGGCGGGCTTGCCTCGACCTTGAGCCCTGCCGCGTACTGGTCCCAGTTGCTCAGCTTCCACGCGTCGCGGGCCGCGGCGCGGAACTCGATGTACTCCCGCATGGACTCCGGATCGCAGCGAACCCAGATCGCGGCAACGTCGATGCCCTTGGCGGCGCACCGATTCTCCAGCCGGGCGAACCACGCCTCATCGTTCAACTCCGCGATGAACGGCGCGGACAAGATGCTTGAGGTGCCGACGTTGAGGTTGTCCCACGCGGTCTCCATCAGGCACCGGTACTCCAGCGGGCGGACCTCTTTGAGGTACAGGTCGGTGTGCCGGTCGTGAGGATCGCCGCCCAGGGAAATGAGCAGCCGTTCGACGATCGCGCGAGTCAGAGAATCCTTGTCCAAGAACGCCCAGCCGGTGATGTCGGACAGGAAGCGGGAGAACTCCGTCTTGCCCGATCCGGCATACCCGCCGACGAGGACGAGGATCGGTTTGGGGCTGCCTCCGCCGTGGCGTCTGCGCCAGGCGTCGACCACGCGGGCGCGCAGGAGAGCTTGTGGGGTGTCTCCTGGCTCGATGCCGCCGATGGAGACCTTGGTGAACGCTTCTTCGATGACCTGGGCGGCGGCGTTGTCGGTGGCGGGGTCCGTGGGCGCGGGTAATTCGGAAATCACAATTTCCGCTTTCTGTGATTCACCGGGCAAGGGAGGGCGAAAGCCTAGTTCAGGCTCCGTTGCCTGATAAAGCAGACAGTACGCGCGTCGATAATGCGGGCCGGGGAAGATGGTTCCCTGCTCGTGTCCCCACAGGGTTTGGAAGTTCGCCGCCGGTACGGCAAGGCCGTGGCGGCTGGCCGCGAGCCGGAGACGTTCACCCGCCGCTTCGAGGGTGAGGCCATGTGCTTCACGGTGTTCTCGCAGGCGGGAAGGGGTCCAGCCGGGTCGCTGGGTCGTCTTCATTGCATACCTTCGCCTTCACGCTCGGGGTGGTGGTGCGCGGTGTGCGGTCGTGCATGTGAAAACGCTCGTGTAAACGCCCGTTGAGACGGACTGAAAAATCTTAACTAGATCGGTGTGATACCGGAAACCCGCAGCTCACGGTGAACTTGAGCCATCCCGAAAGGGCGAAAGACGCCAGGGATGAGCGAGGAGAGACGAGCGTGAATGCGGACGAGCGGCGCATCATTCAAGAGCTGGCCGAAATGCGGGCGGAGCTGGAGGAGTTGGCCTGCCGAGTCGCGGAGATCACTTCAGCTTTGGAAACACCGCCGATTCCAGAGCGGCAAGCCGATCCCCCAACTCCTTGACCGATGCGCGCATCTGGGCAAGCTGGTCCAGGATCTCGGCGTTGATACCGGACGGCTCGGGCTCGGCGGCCGGTGCCGGGGCTTCGCGGACGAACACGCCCTTGCCCTGCTGGCCGATCACGAGCCCCTCAGTACGGAGCACGCTGATTGCGGACTTGACCACGCTGGCGGAGACCTCGAACCGCTCGCAGAGCTGCGCGATGGACGGCAGGGCCGTACCGGGCGGCAGTGAGCCAGCGCGAATCTGGGCGCGCAGCTCGTCAACGATCTGCAAGTAGGCCGGCCGGCCGGTCTTCTCCACCATCGGTGCTCTCCTCGTCTCCGCCCTCCAGTTGAGCACACCCAGGTAAAGAAACCAACCAAGTCCTCGAAGCACTCCTTGACAGCTTAGAATTCCAAGCGTTCCATGTACTCCAAGTAGTCTCACTCCGATCAAAGGAAACCGATCATGCGCAACATCCCGATCCCCGTCGACGTCACCCGACTGTCGGTCTCCGTCGCCAAGGCCGCCCGGCCGCGCCTGGTGAGCAAGGAGACCGGAGAGGTCAAGCGGGACCGCGACGGCAACGTCATGTACGAGGTCACCCTCATGGTTGAAGACGAGTTCGGCCGGATGGAGCTCGTCAAGGTCAGCGTCACCCCGGAACCACAGGTCTCGGCAGGGGACGAGGTGATCCCGGTCGGCCTGGTCGGCTACGTCTGGGAGCAGGCAGGCCGGTGGGGCATCTCCTACCGCGCCCAGTCCTTCACCCCGATCACGGCTGGTGCGGGGGTGAACTGATGCCCGACATCCCCCAGCCGATCCTGCTCGCCGTCGCCGCCCTGGTCATCCTCCTGGCCTGGCGGCGGTGGGCGCCGGTCTCGTACTGGTACCTGCTGGTCTTCCCACGCAAAGCGATCTGGCTGCGCTGGTCCTGGCGGCACGTCGCCTCCGGCTGCGGGCTCACGAAGAAGCGGCACCGCTGGTGGTTCACCACCGTTCCCGGTCTGGTCGCCTCGACCGGTGTTGTCCGGGTCAAGCGGCGGTTCCAGCGGGTCGCCGTCGATACCAAGCCGTGGATGGGCCTGCCTCGTCCGGTGCGGCACGGCTTCCGCATCACCTTCCACCTGCTGGATGGGCAGATCCCCGAGGACTACGCCAAGATCTGCGACCGGCTGGCGCACGCCTGGCGGATCGAAGCTGTCCGCGTGGTCGGCTCCCGGCCCGGCCGGGTCACCGTGCAGGGGATCAACCGCGACCCTTTAGCGCACGTCGCCCCCGCCCTGGCTCCCGCTGAACCGGCGGACGGCTGGCGAGCCGAAGACCTCCTGCGGCCGGTGGTCGGGGTGCTGGAGACCGGCGCGGCCTGGCGGATGGATCTACGGCTGATCCCGCACTGGATGAACGCGGGCGCGACCCAGTCCGGCAAGTCCAACCTGATCAACGCGCTCATCGTCGGCCTCGCACCGCAACCGGTCGCCCTGGTCGGGTTCGACCTCAAAGGCGGGGTTGAGCTGTCCCCGTACGCGCAGCGGTTGACCGCCCTGGCGACGACGCGTGGGGAGTGTCTGGAGCTGCTGGCTGACCTGATCGCGGTCATGGGCGCTCGGATGCTCGCCTGCCGTCGGTACGGGGTGCGTGACATCTGGCAGCTCCCCGACGGCGCGCGGCCGATCCCGGTCGTGCTCCTGGTAGATGAGGTGGCTGAGCTGTTCCTGACCGCTGACAGGGCGGAGAAGGACCAGGTCACCCAGACGGCTACCGCACTGTTGCGGATCGCTCAGCTCGGGCGGGCGTTCGGCATCCATCTCGTGCTGTCGGGTCAGCGGATCGGCTCCGACCTCGGCCCTGGTGTGACCGCGCTGCGGGCGCAGATCGGCGGCCGGGTCTGCCACCGCGTGAACGATCCGGAAACCGCGGTGATGACGCTCGGGGACCTCGACCCCGACGCGCTGGTTGCCGCCCGGTCGATCCCGCCGGAGCTGCCCGGCGTCGCCGTGGTCACCGGGAGCGATGGCCGCTGGTACCGCGCTCGATCCGGCTACGTCTCCACCTCGGCGGCGGAGCAGGCCGCCGAGACCTACACCGCCGTGACGCCCTCATGGTCGCAGGTCGCCGCCTCCGGCCTGGGCCATGAGCTTCCCGCCAACGGCAGTCCCGAACTCGCCGCCTGACAACCGGCCTGTGGCATGAAAGGAGAACGCCAGATGGGTGTGACGCTGTCCCACATCGGGGCGCGGGCGGTCGACTCCGGGCCGGTCGTCGTCCTGGCCGCGATCGCCGGGGCCGGCAGCTTCACCCACATCCGCGACACCGCCGCCGCCAGCGGACAGAGCGGCTGGATGGCCTGGGCCGTGGCGGTCTGCGTCGACCTCACCTGTGTCATGGCCGCCCGGGAACGCCAGCGAGACAAGAAAGCCGGCCGCGCCCGGCGGGGCTGGGTGTCGTGGCCGACGCTCGTCCTCGTCTCCGGGATCGTCCTGTCCCTGGCCGCCAACCTCCACCAGGCCGACCCGACCGTGTGGGGGTGGCTGACCGCCGCGACTCCTGCAGGGGCGTTCCTGGTCGCGGTGTCGATGCTCGAACGGCGGGCCTCCGGCCCTCGGCTGGAGCCGCTCCCGGCCCCGCCCTCAGCCGCCGTCCCGGCGTCCTCGCCGGCCAGCACCTCGCCATCCGCCTCCACTGCCCTCGCCGTCCTCGACGGCCCGGCGTCGTCCTCATTGGTCGATGGCGGGCCGTCCTCCGTCCCGGCTCTCGTCCCTACCGACGAGGACGAGTCTCCGGGACCGTCCCCGGCGCTCGTCGACTACGCCCGGCGCGTGGCCGACGAACACCACTCCAAGCACGGCAAGCCGATCACCCGTGACCTGCTGCGCGCCCGCCTGGGCGTGTCCAACCAACTCGCCTCAGACCTGCTCCGCACCCTGCGCACCGCAACCGACGCCCTCTGAAAGGACCAACCACCATGCCCACCATCGACCGAACCGCCGTTATCACCGGCCTGCGCGCCCTGACTGCCTTCCTGGAGGCCAACCCAGCCGTCCCCGTCCCCGACTTCCCCATCCTGATCCGCTGCTTCCCCAAGCGAGGGAGCGACACCGAGATGCGTGCGGAGGTCGACCGCATCGCCGAACTCCTCGGAACCGAGATCGACCCGGACGACCTGCCGTTCGGCCACTACACGACCGGCCTCGACTTCAGCCCGATCCGCTACGAGGTGACCGCCATCCTCGCCGATGCTCGCGCCCGCCACGCGGCCGAAAGCAGCTACTACGGCTGCGTCCAGCCGGACCCCATCGACTCGACCACCGGCTCGGCTTCCGCCGCCTGACCACGAAAGGAAATCCCGATCATGCGAATCCGTATCGACGGCACCCGCGCCGAACTCGCCTACACCATCAACAAGATCGCCGCGGCCCTCCCCGTCGGCTCCATCTCGCCGATCTACCGCCGCCGACGCCCGTACTCCTGGCGCGTGTTCATCGACACCGCCCCCAACCGCACCGGAACGAGGTAGGCCGCATGACCCCCGATCAGGAGGACGCCCGGCCCGTCGACCTCACGCCGAAGCGCTGGCAGTGCTGCTGGTGCGGGGGAACCGGCGTCGACAGCCACGGCGAGACCTGCCCGCACTGCGAGGGCCTCGGCTTCTGCTGAGCCTCGGCGCCCCCGGCGTGACCACACATCCGCCAAGACGCTCGTCACGTCGGGGGCCATCCCACATCCGAACCGCGAAGCCCGGAAGGGACGCACCCCATCATGCCAACCACCCATGCCAAAGCTGGACTGATAGCCCGGCTCCACGACCCGCAATACGCCCGCTGGGCCTCACAGATCCGCCGTACCGGCGGCTGCCGACAGCCCGTCCACCTGCGCGGCAAAGTCGAACACATCGACTGCGCCACCGGCCAGCTCCTCCACCGCTACAGCACCCACCTCGAACCGAACGGCGTCCTGCGGGTCGCGTGCAAGACCCGCCGCGCCTCGCGCTGCCCGTCCTGCGCCGAGACCTACCGGGCCGACACCTACCAACTCGTCCGCGCGGGCCTCGTCGGCGGGAAAGGCGTCCCGGAGACGGTGACCGCTCACCCGTGCTTGTTCGTCACCCTCACCGCCCCATCGTTCGGCGTCGTTCACACCAAGGCGGAGAAGAACGGCAAGATCCAGCCCTGCCACGCCCGCCGCAACGCCGAGACCTGCCCGCACGGCGTGGTCATGTCCTGCACCGCCCGACACGGGGCCGACGAGTCATGCCTTGGTGAGCCGCTGTGCCCGGACTGCTACGACTACGCCGGATCGGTGCTCTTCAACGCCACCGCCCCCGAACTGTGGCGGCGCTTCACCGAAGCACTTCGCCGGCGCTTCGCCCGCGCCTCTGGCCTGACCTTGAAGGAGCTGCGGGAACAGCTCGTCATCTCCTTCGCCAAGGTCGCCGAATACCAGCGCCGTGGCGTCGTCCACTTCCACGCCGTGATCCGCCTCGACGGCCCCGACGGACCCACCTCCCCGCCTCCCGACTGGGCAACCGCCGACGCCCTGGCCGACGCCGTGCGGCACGCCGCCTCCGCCGTCACCGTCACCATCCCGGCCGTGGCCGGGGAACCGTCGCGGGTCCTGCAATGGGGCGATCAGCTCGACGCCCAGCAAATCACCATGAACGGCGAACTCACCGAACAGGCCGTCGCCGCCTACATCGCCAAGTACGCCACCAAAGCCGCCGAATGCGTCGGCACCCTGGACCGGCGCATCCAGCTCCTCGACGACCTGGCCGCGCTGCCTGTCCGCGAGCACGCCCGGCGACTGATCGCCGAATGCCTCCGGCTCGGCTCACTGGACGAGCTGGCCGACCTACGGCTGATCCAGTGGGCACACATGCTCGGCTTCCGCGGCCACTTCTCCACCAAATCCCGCCGCTACTCCACCACGCTGGGTGCCCTGCGCGCCGCTCGCGCTGACCACATGCGCGACGAGCAGATCACCACGGGACGGCTCCCTCTCTTCGAGGAAGACACCGTTCTCGTCATCGCGCACTGGGAGTACGCCGGACAGGGCCTCTCGGCCGGAGACGCCCTCCTCGCCGCCGCCCTGATGGGCACCGCCTCACCTCTCTCTCCCACACCAGTCGGGGGTGACGCCCGATGACGCGCAATGACCGGCTTCTCACCCTGCCCGAAGTGCTCGACGAGCTTGGCGGCGTTTCCCGCCGGACCTTCTACCGCTGGCGCGAACTCGGCCACGCACCCAAGTGCATCAAGCTCCCGAACGGCGAACTCCGCGTCTGGCGAAGCGACTTCGCGACCTGGCTGGAAACCCTCCGGGAGGTCGCGTGAACACCTCCTATGACGTGAAGTTCTGGGACATCCGCCGGAATGCCTCCAGCAAGACTCCGTCCTACGTCGTCCGTTGGAAGGTGAGCGGGCGGGAGAAATCCAAGACACTCAGAACGAAAGCCTTGGCCGAGAGTTTCCTGTCCGACCTGCGACAGGCGGCGAAACGAGGAGAGGGATTCGACCTCGCCACCGGCCTCCCAACGTCCATGGTCAAGATCAAGGCCGCGGTCACGTGGTTCGCCTTCGCCCTTGCATACATCGATATGAAGTGGCCCCATGCTGCGGCGAAGACCCGCGACAGCTTGACGGATGCCCTCGCCACCGTGACCCCGGCACTCGTCAACGACGATGCCAACGACGCCCCGGACCCTCTTGTCCTACGGGAAGCGCTCCGGCAATACGCCCTGCCGCCGGCCTGCCGGGAAATCAGCCAGCCCGAAGACATCCGTAAGGCTCTCTCCTGGCTTGATCGGCATTCCTTCCACATCTCGGACCTGGCCAAGGTTCGTAACGTACGGATCGGCCTCGACGCGCTGACACTCCGGCTCGATGGCAGGGCCGCAGCGGCAACCACCATCGCCCGTAAGCGGTCCGTCTTCTACAACGCACTTCAGTACGCGGTGGACCTGGAAGAGCTGGCCGCCAATCCGATCGACAAGGTCAAGGCGTGGAAGCCTCCCAAGGTTCGCGAGGTGGTTGATCGGCGCGTGGTGGTCAATCCCAAGCAGGCGCGCGAGCTGCTGACGGCTGTGACATACGTGGGCCGCCTCTCTCGCGGGCGCCACCTCCGCGCGTTCTTCGCCTGCCTCTACTTCGCCGGCCTTCGCCCCGCGGAAGCTCTCGGCCTCCGTAAGCAGGACTGCCACCTTCCGGAAACCGGCTGGGGCCGCCTCATCTTGGTGAAATCGAAGCCACAGGCCAACAAGAAATGGACGAACAGCGGACAGGCTCACGACGATCGTGGGCTAAAGCACCGCGCCCAGAACGAGGGCCGTCCCGTCCCGATCCCACCTGAGCTGGTAACCATCCTTCGCGAGCACATTAAGCAGTTCGGCGTTCATGACGACGGGCGCCTGTTCCGTACGTCACGCGGTGGCGTGATCTCCATCGGGACATACTGTGACACCTGGAAGGCGGCGCGAGCCCTGGCGCTGACTCCCGACCAGGTGGTTTCTCCACTGGCTGCCCGGCCGTACGACCTGCGTCACGCTGCGGTAAGCCTCTGGCTCAATGCCGGAGTCTCAGCCCCCGATGTGGCCGAACGGGCGGGTCACGGGGTAGACGTCCTGCTCAAGGTCTATGCCAAGTGCATAGACGGCGGCGCAGAAATCGCCAACCAGAGAATTGACTTCGCTCTGAACTTATGATCAGGGCCAGGGGGCGGGCCTCGGAGAGAGTGCCGGGGTCTGTTCCTATGGTTCATAACTTGACGTCCGGTCCTTGCTAGGTCCCTTCAACCGCCTGTCGGTGTTGACGGCATTTCGGGCAGTACCCGCAGCGGAGAGCTGGCGTTCGAAATTGGCGGTTCCCCCGCCCCGAGGCAGTACCCGGAGTACTTGGTCCGTTTCCGGGACGTCGATGCCGTTGAGCGCGTAGGATTAACACCTAATAGATCCCACTAGTGATTAATAGGAGATCAACGATGGCAGCTGCCGGGATCGCCGAGTTGAGAGCAAAACTGCAGCGGCTACACGAGGACTACATCAGGAAATCCAAGCAAGCGTTAGCGGCCTTGGAACGCGAAGAACGTGCGATCAAGCGAGAGATCGCCGCAAAGATTAAGACGGCCGGCCAGCTCAAGGTTCTGATGCGCCTAACTGCAGGTCCGACTGTGACTAGTTACAACTCTGCACGCTACCCGTGTGGACGTGTCACATTCAGAGATAACTACAAGGAGCTAGCAGAAGCGGATGCGCAGGGCCGCGGCCTGCTGCGGTGTACGGCCTGCAACTGGTCACGCCACGAAATGGACGAAGCCGAGCATCCGAGCGACGGTTCGTAGCATCGTCAGGCCACATTGCCTCATGCCTGATAGTCTGACCGGCTGCCCTTCCCCCAACCGCCGTCCAAGCCACAGGCGGACGCCACCGCATACAAAGGAGTCTGCGCAATGCCCGAGGCGGTTATCAGTTATGTGGGCGAGATGCCCTACCGGCCGGGGGGTATCGAAGACCTACATCCGTTCGTGCCATGCCTTCAAGCCAAGATGGGCGACGAGCTGCTATTCAAGGTGTGGGTGCAACTGTCCTTCGAGGGCAGCATCAACGCCACTCGGCGGCTTGAAGGACAGGGACTACCGACGGACGCGGCGAATCAGGTTGTTAGCCAGGCGCTCGTCCGGTATGGAGTAGGCCGCTTAGAGCAGTTCGTCACCGAGCACCTGAGCGCTGGTAGTAGGCCCGCCGGATTTTCTGAAGTATGGCGCTTGACCACCGAGGACGTACCGCAGCTACTTGCGCTGGTTGAGCAAAAGACATGCGACTATCAAATGCGCATGCAGCGCGATCTCTTTTGCACGGCGGCGATCGCCATGGACGTATCACGGGTAGGAAGGGTCAACGGGCGCAATACCGCTCCTACCAGTAGGACTCTATGCCAAAGCTGCGCGTTGCCCGGCACCCAGATCATCTGCTCTCACCTCATGCACCCAAATGTGACGGCCCTCTTAAGTGGTGCGAGGATTTCCGAGCGCCACGTCATTAACGCTATGTGCGACAGAGGTATGAACGAGGTGCGCAACGTCGACGGGTGTCAGGCTGGGGGCCATGGATGCTGGCAACGCATAGCTGCAGTCGAGTCACTAGATGCACCGCCCGTCTCACCGCTGGAGTTGGCAGAAGCGTTCGACGTGTTGGATGCCGTCTGGCGTCTTGCATTCGATAAGAAGAAGCCGCTGCTTTCGTTGAGCACAGTAGCAACGCCGGCCGCGTTGTCCCTGTCGTGCACAACGCGAGTCGAGTTCGAGACACGCATTAGCGACTTGGCCGACCTGATCGATCGCATCAGGGTAGACGATCTCCACTTGAAGCCGCGTTCGGAAGAAGATTTAGAGAAGGACAAAGACAAGCTGAAGGCAAGCCTGAACCGCATTGAGGACTGCCTGCACTACCACCTGGAGCGCGCGCAGCATGCGGCGGTAGACAGGGCTATCAAGACTCTGCGCACGATCCGTCAGGCGCGTAACGCCGAGCAACACGGCATCACCGAAGGCGGCGGTTTGACGGCGAAACTTCGTGATCTAGGCATCTACGACGCCCCGCCAAATTGGGGCGGCGCATGGGATGCGGTGCGGGCACGGGCAGTGGAGGCGCTGACCACCCTGCGGCATGAACTGATGACATACGTCAACGCGCCATGAGGCCGAGCAATCGTTGCGGTGCAGCAACCACCCCACCCTCGGCACCGTGCAGCCGGCACGAAAAACCCTGGCCTTCTCCTCCGAGGCGCGCTCGCCCCTCGCCCCCTGACAGGTAGCTGGGGTGCTAGTGATCGCGCTTAACACAAGCCTTGGAAGTGGCCGAGGCCCCTCCCTCAATCGGGTTGGCCTGCAGAGACAAGACCAAGATCATTCCGCGTATATTCCGCGAACAGCGGCCAAGGGGTGCTCACGGTGGCGTACGGCTGCACACGACGGAAACGATCAACGGCGTCCGACCGTAGCGAAACCGCTGGTCAGACGCCGTTTTCGGAGGTGGGAGCGGAGAGCGTGGGATTCGAACCCACGAGGAGCGTCAAGCCCCTAGCGGTTTTCAAGACCGCCGCCATCGTCCACTAGGCGAGCTCTCCTGGCCGATGCCGGAGGCGTGGAACGCGCACAGGCATCAGGACATCACCATAGCCTCTCACCGCGCGCTGCGTACCCGCGACAAAAGATGATCTCTGATCATAACGTCAGATCTGATCGGGGATCTCCGAGAACTTACGCTCTGCCGGGGCCTGCGGGCCGGCGAAGCCGTCGCCCACCGCGGCCGCGAGCCGCAGGTACGCCTCGCGGGTCGGCTCCAGCAGCCGGTCCAGCTCGATCTCCGCGCCCTCCTCCAGGTGCGGGTCGTACGGCACGCGGATGACGGAACGGCAGCGGGCCGCGAAGTGCGACTCCAGCCGGTTGAGGTCCACGGCGGACTTCGACCGCGGCCGTACGCTGCACAGCACCACGGTGGCGGCCCGGACGAGCTCCTCGTAGTTGTGCGCCTCCAGCCAGTCGAGCGTGGCCGAGGCGGCCCTGGCGCCGTCCACGGAGGGGGAGCTGACCAGCACGAGCTGGTCGGCCAGGCCGAGGACGCCCGACATCGCCGAGTGAAGCAGGCCGGTCCCGCAGTCGGTGATGCAGATCGAGTAGAAGTTCTCCAGCACCTGCGCCACCGTCTGGTAGTCGCCCGCGCTGAACGCCTCGGACACGGAGGGATCCCGGTCGGAGGCCAGGATCTCCAGCCTCGACGGCGCCTGGGACGTGAATGCCCGGATGTCGACGTACCGCTTGATCTGCACCCGCTCGTTGAGGAGGTCGCGTACGGTCGCGGAGGTCTCCAGCTCGACCTTGTCCGAAAGCGTTCCGCGGTCGGGGTTGGCGTCCACGGCGATCACCCGGTCACCGCGGATCTGGGCGAGCGTCGCTCCGAGGCCGACCGTCGTGGTGGTCTTGCCGACGCCGCCCTTCAGGCTGAGCACGGCCACCCGGTGGTGGCCGGTGGCGACGGGAGTGCGGGCGCGCGCCAGCAGTTCGCGCCGCCGCCGCTCGTCAGGGGCCTCGCCGGGCTTGATCCAGCCGCCGGACGCCTTGTAGACGAACCTGCGCCATCCCCGGGTGGGAGCGGTCCTGCGCCCCTTGAGCAGGGTGCCGGGGTCCAGGCTGTCCGCGCTCGGCCTGCCCGCCGCCCGCGTCCCGCTCGTACGCCCAGCAGCGCCGAACGTGGTGACCTGCCTGCGCCGGCCCTGGCGCGGCTCCTCCGGCGCCTGGCCATCGGGGGAGGTGTCCGCCTGACGGGGTTCCTCACACGGCGGGGCGACGTCGGCCGAAGCGCTCCCCAAGGACGACACGGCCCCCGAGGACGACACAGTGCCCGAGGACGGCGCGGAGCCCGTGGAGGGCCCGGGCGCGGCGTCCTCGTACGACGAGTTGCCGGGGGCCAGATCGTCGCGCAAGGAGCCCGCGAACGGCGCGCCCCCACTCGGTACGCCCCCACTCGGTACGCCCGCGAACGGCGTGTCCCCACCCGGTACGCCCCCGAGCGGCGTGTCTCCGGCCGGTCCACCCCCGAACGGCTGGGCAGCGGACCGCTGCTCCTCACGGGTGAAGGCGTCAAACGTCTGGGTGGAGGCGAGGTCCTCGCGCAGCGAGCCGCTGAACGGCTGGTCCGGCTGCTCCTTGGCCGGGGCCTCCTCGGGGACAGGTCCGGCGAAACGCTCGGTCACCGCGCCGACGATGTCGCCGGAGAAGGGCGGCCGGCCCTCGTCTCCGGACGGCGCGGGAGCGGAGAACGTCGGCCCCGGGAACCCCGAGCTGGGGAACCCCGAGGAGTCGGCGGCCGTGTTCGTCCCCGAGGTCCCGGTGGGCACGTCGGTCTCGACCGGCACCGCAGGCTCCAGCCACCCGCGAACGGGCTCTTCCGCCTTGGGCGTCTCCGGCCGCGTCTGGGCCGGGCCGCCGAGGTCGCGCTCCTCGGCGGTGTGCTCGCCGGCCCGGAGGTCGTCCAGCCGGTGTTCCCCCGTCGGGAGCCGGAACGGCTGCGTGTGGTGTTCCTTGTACGAGGTTCCGAAGGAGCCGACGTTGAAGGAGTCGGTGTCGACGGGGGAGTCCGGGAACAGCGGCCCGCGCCCCAGGCCGGTCGGCGGCGTACCGGGGAAGCCCGGCGAGAGTGTGGCCGGCTCGGCCTCCGTCTCCGTCGGCCCGTCCGAGGTGGCGGCCGCCGGGGCGCCGTACGCGTGGTCGGTGGCGGTGCGGAGCAGCCCCTGCGGAGCGGGCTCGGACGGCACCGAGCGCCATGGGTCCTGAGGGTACGGCGACGGCACCTCCGGCTCGCCGACCGGCCCCGCGAAAGGACCGGCAGGAGGACCGGCGGGGCTCGCGGGTGCCGAGGACAGCGACGTCGAGGTCACCGCGCTGACCGCGATGTCCACCTCGTCGGGCATGTCCTTGATCGCGTCGAGCCAGGCGAGCTGATCTTCGAGAGAGTGGGGATCCTCACGATCGTGTCTTGCCACCGTGTTCCCCCTCGGGATGGGCTAAAGGGGCAGCAAACACCTTGCAGATTAGCGCCCTCTTATGCAGCGAATGTGGGCAACCGTCGAGTTCGCGGCCCCGCTACTTTGGTCGCATGCGCGCGATCGTAATTAGGGAACCCGGTGGACCCGAGGTTTTGGACTGGCAAGAAGTCCCTGATCCGGAGCCGTCGCGGGGCGAGGTGCTCATCGACGTGGCCGCATCCGCCGTCAACCGGGCGGACGTCCTCCAGCGCCAGGGGTTCTACCCCCCGCCGAAAGGCGCGTCGGAGATCCCCGGCCTGGAGTGCTCCGGCACCGTGGTCGCGGTCGGCGCCGACGTCGAGGGCATCAAACCGGGCGACGAGGTCTGCGCGCTGCTCGCCGGCGGCGGTTACGCCGAGCGCGTAGCGGTTCCCTGGCAACAGGTCATGCCTCTCCCCGAGGGCCTGTCCTTGGTGGACGCGGCGGGGCTGCCCGAAGTCGTCTGCACCGTCTGGTCGAACGTCTTCATGACCGCCCGCCTGCGCCGGAGCGAGACGCTGCTGGTCCACGGCGGCACGAGCGGCATCGGCACGATGGCGATCCAGCTCGCCAAGGCGTTCGGCTCCCGCGTGATCGCGACGGCCGGATCCCCGGAGAAGGTACGGCGGTGCCTGGAGCTCGGCGCGGACGAGGCCCTGAACTACCGTGAAGAGGATTTCTCGGCCAAGAAGGCCGATGTGATCCTCGACATCATCGGCGCCGCGTACCTGAAGAAGAACCTGGACGCGCTGGCGGTCGGCGGCCGCCTCGTCGTGATCGGCATGCAGGGCGGCCGGGTCGGCGAACTGGACCTCGGGAAGCTGCTCGCCAAGCGCGCATCCGTCTCGGCGGCGGGGCTGCGGGCCCGGCCGGTCGACGAGAAGGGCGCCATCTGCGCGGGAGTCGTGCGTGACGTCTGGCCGCTGATCGGCGCGGGCGCGATCCGGCCGGTGATCGAAGCGCGGATGCCGATGCGGGACGCCGCGGACGCGCACCGGCTGCTGGAGTCGGGTGAGCACATCGGCAAAATCCTCCTGTTCCGGTGAGTTAGGTTTGAACGCATGAGTACCGACCGAGCCCGACGCGTACGAGGAGTGATGAGCGGCCGATGAACGCAGATGAGAGCACGCCGCAGATCGTGGTCGTGGGGCCCGACGGCTTGTCCGTCGCGGGGGAGAACGGCGAGCACGAGGAGCGCTCCGTCGCCGACCTCGTGGAGCAGCCGGCGAAGGTCATGCGCATCGGAAGCATGATCCGCCAACTCCTCGAAGAGGTACGTGCCGCTCCCCTGGACGAAGCCAGCCGCAAGCGCCTCAAGGACATCCATGAAAGCTCCATCAAGGAGCTGGAGGATGGTCTCGCGCCCGAGCTCGTCGACGAGCTGGAACGGCTGTCGCTCCCGTTCACCGACGACAACGGCGCCCCGCCCTCGGACGCGGAGCTCCGGGTGGCCCACGCGCAGCTCGTCGGATGGCTTGAGGGACTCTTCCACGGCATCCAGACCACGTTGTTCGCCCAGCAGATGGCGGCGCGCGCGCAGCTTGAGCAGATGCGCCGCGCTCTGCCCGGCGGCATGTCGCAGGGTCAGGAGGACCAGCAGCACCACCGCGCCTCGGGGCCCTACCTGTAGGTCCCCGGCTCGGTCAGGTGGCAGACCCGGGGACCGTGAGCGGTCACCGGCGGTAAAGACCTTCCAAAATCCGGGCGACCCCGTCGTCGTCGTTGGCCGCCGTCACGTGATCGACGGCGGCCAGCACCTCCGGGTGGGCGTTGGCCACCGCGTACGACGTCCCTGCCCAGGCCAGCATGGGCAGGTCGTTCGGCATGTCTCCGAAGGCGACGACCTCACCCGCCGCGATCCCCAGCTCGGCGGCGAGCGCGGCGAGGGCCGACGCCTTTGTGACGCCGTGCGCGCTCATCTCGATCAACGCGCGGCCGCTGGAGTGCGTCGGGGTCACCAGATCGCCCACGAGTGAGACGGACAGCTGGTAGAGCTCGTCCGGATCCATCGTCGGGTGGTGGGCGAGCAGCTTGGCGCACGGCTGCGCGGTGAGCGCGTGTATCGCCTCCCGCCGCCCGTACACGGGGTCGTCGCCGTTCACCGCGAAGTCGGACTCGTGCGCGTAGCCACCCTCGTACTCGACGGCGAAGGCCAGCTCCGGCAGGTGCTCGCGCAGGCGCCGGACGGACTCGTCGATGACGTCGGGGTGGATCATGCGCGCCTCGACGATCCGCTCGGTGTGCAGGTCGTAGACGAGCGCGCCGTTGGCGCAGATCGACAGCCCCCGATGGCGTACGGCTCCCGCCACGCTGTGCATCCAGCGGGGCGGCCGGCCCGTGACGAAGACGAGCGTCCCGCCGGAGTCCTCCACGAGGGCGAAGGCGGCGGCGGTGCGGACGGAGACGGTCCCGTCGGCCCGCAGTGCGGTGCCGTCCAGGTCCGTCGCGACGAGGCGGGGGCTGCTCATAACAGCCTCCAGTTTGCCCGCTGTTGCACCCGAGTCCGTCCTCGGGGATGAAGACGGAGGAAATCTTCCCCCAGACGTGGAACACCCACCGGCGACATAGTGTTAGATGTGATGGCGTTGTATTAGCTGTTCCCGTAGCGAAAACCAGCTTGACTGTATGAGCCACCCGGGGAGCTGTGCGACACACCGGGGTTCACGAGGTGTGAGCCCCAAGATTCACTTCCTTAGGGAGAGCATTAATGGCTCAGGGAACCGTCAAGTGGTTCAACGCTGAGAAGGGCTTCGGCTTCATCGCACCGGACGGTGGGGAGCCGGACGTCTTCGTCCACTTCTCCGCGATCACCGGCAGCGGCTACCGCAACCTCGAGGACGGCCAGCGGGTCGAGTTCGAGGTGACCTCTGGTCCGAAGGGTCCGCAGGCGTCCAACGTCCGTGCGCTCTGATTTCTGAACACCGCTGAAGGTGGGGTCCGCGTCCTGCGGGCCCCACCTTCGCGCTTTCCCGGGCGGTCTCGGAGCCGCGCAGGCGGTTGGACAAAAGGGGCTTGCCGCAAGCAATCGCTCTTGTGATGGTGAGAGGGCACTGGCTCATCGGCACTCCCCCAGCAGAGAGCGATCCATGCGCAGAGTCCTCACAGCCGCCACCTGCCTCGTGGCGGCGTTCCTTGCGTCCCCCGCACCCGCACACGCGACGGAGGCCTCCTCCGGGGCCCACACGGCCTCCTACGCGGCCGAACGGCGGCTGCCCAAGGTGAAGGTCACCTACCCCTCGGCGATCCGCAGGGGACGGCCTGCCCGCATCACCTACAAGGTCACCCACCCCGACCAGTTCACCGACGAGGCGCTCGTCCTGCAGGCCGACTTCCCCCGCAGCATCGTGTCCAAGGTGCGGTTCGTGACCAGGCCGAAGGGCGCCAAGTGTGGCACCCAGAAGCGCAACTCGGTCGGGAACTACGCCGTCTACTGCGTGATCCGCTCGCTCAACCACTCCCGGCTGACCATGTCGTTCAATGTGTGGATCAAGACCAGTTACCGCGGGAAGTTCCGCTCGGGGCACTACTGGCGGCCGGTGACACTCGACTACGGCGGCAGCACCCGCGACTACCTGGACGAGATCACCAGGAAGGACCTCATCGGCAACGCCTGGATCAGGGTGCGCTGACGCACCACCGGGGCCGCACCGCATGACCGATTCGTCCCCCAGCCGGGACCGGTTCGTGACAACCCGGGGCGCCGGCCCCGCATCGAACCGGGCGTGACAACGCGAAGCTCCGGCCACGCGCTCGCGTGGCTCGGCCACCCGGTCACCGTACTGGCCCTGGCCGTGCTCCTTCTCAACGATCACGTTCTCAAGGGACTGTGGCCCGGCCCGGTCACCGGCAAGCTCAGCGACGTCGCCGGGCTGGTCATGGCGCCGCCGCTGGCCGCGCTGCTCCTCCGATGCCCGGCCCCGGCGGCGATCGCGCTCACCGGCACGCTCTTCACCCTGATGAAGGCCACCGCCGTGGGGGCGGAGGCGGCGTCGTGGCTGTGGTCCCTCCTCATCCCGTCACGGGTCGTGGCCGACCCGACCGACCTGATCGCGCTCCCCGCCCTCGGCCTCGCCTGGCTCGCCTGGCGGCGGGCCGCCCGGCGCCCTCCCGCACGGCTTCCGCACGCCGTCCTCGTCGTCCCGGTGGCTGTCTTCGCGGTGACCGCGACCTCGGGCGTTCCCCCGGCGCCGTCGGCCGTCTCCGTGGCTGTCAACGGCTCGGCGGTCGTCGTCGACGTCACGCCTCCGTTGGTGGACTCCCAGGCGAGGGCGTCCACCGACGGCGGCGCGACCTGGCACCCGTCGACGGGGAACCCGACCTACGCGCCGCAGAGCAGCGCCTGCGTGCCGGGGGAGCAGGCGCACTGCTACCGGGTCCGCCCCGGGCTGCTGGAGGTCGAGGAGACCACCGACGGCGGGAACACGTGGTCCACGTCCTGGGCCGTCTCCTCCGGCCGGAGGCACTGGCTGGACCGGATCTACGAGAACTCCGACCCGCAGGGGCTGCCGAGCGATCTCGCCGCCTCCCGGGCGCTCGCCGTACAGGCCGTACCCGGCGGCGCGGGCGCACACATCGTGGTCGTCGCCAACGGCCCCGACGGCGTGGCCGTACGGGACGCGTCGGGCCTGTGGCGGCGGCTGGGCTTCGCGGACGACGGCGGGTTCTCGGCGCGGGCCGCCGCGCCCCTCACCAACCCGGGGGAGCAGATCGACGACGAGCTGTGGATCGCGGTGCTGATCGCCATCGCCGTCCTGCTCCTCGGCCTCGTCGCGGACGGCTTCCTGGGACGGGCCCCGGTGGCCTTCGGGGTCGCGGGCCTGCTCCTGTGGATCGGGCTGCTCCCCTTCGCCGGGCCCCCCGTCCTGGACTGGCCCTACAGCTTGGTGGCCCGGCTCGCGGGCATCCCGCTGGCCCTGGCGGGGGGCGTGGGCGTGCTGGTGGTCTGGGCGGTCCACCAGAATCACACCGAACGGGCGGGAGGGCGGAGCGCCCTCGTCGCCGTGGCCACCTTCGCCGGGGTCTATTTCCCGTTCCTGGGGTGGAGCGCCGGCCTGCCCGACGCGTACGGCACGGCCGTCCTGCTGGCCGTGATCCTGGGCGCCACGGCGCCCGGGTGGCTGATCGCGAGACGGACCCTCCAGAAAAGGAAAGGCCCCGCCGGGTAGGCGGGGCCTTCCTCGGGCCTTTCTCAGGCCTTCCTCAGGCCTTCCTTGGGCGTTCGGCTACTTCACCGGCTCCAGGACGTCGAGCCCGACGAACGGGCGCAGCGCCTTGGGAACCACGACCGAGCCGTCCGCCTGCTGGTGGTTCTCCAGGATGGCGACGATCCAGCGGGTGGTGGCCAGGGTGCCGTTCAGGGTCGCGACGGCCTGCGGCTTGCCGTCCTCGTCGCGGTACCGCACGCGCATGCGGCGGGCCTGGAACTGGGTGCAGTTCGACGTCGAGGTGACCTCGCGGTAGCGGCCCTGGCTCGGGATCCACGCCTCGCAGTCGAACTTGCGCGCCGCCGAGGTGCCGAGGTCGCCCGCGGCCGTGTCGATCACGCGGTACGGCAGCTCGACCTTGGCCAGCATCTCCTTCTCCCAGGCGAGCAGGCGCTGGTGCTCCTCGTCCGCTTCCTCCGGGCGGCAGTAGGAGAACATCTCGACCTTGTCGAACTGGTGGACGCGGATGATGCCCCGGGTGTCCTTGCCGTACGAGCCGGCCTCGCGGCGGAAGCACGACGACCAGCCGGCGTAGCGCAGCGGCAGCGAGCCGCGCTCGAGGATCTCGTCGCCGTGGTAGGCCGCCAGCGGCACCTCGGAGGTGCCGACCAGGTAGAGGTCGTCATCGGGCAGGCGATAGATCTCCTTGTCGTGGGCGACGTGGAAACCGGTGCCCTGCATCGACTCGGGCCTGACCAGCACCGGAGTGATCATCGGGGTGAAGCCGGTCTCGATCGCCTGCTGCATCCCCATGTTGAGCAGGCCGAGCTGGAGCCGCGCGCCGACGCCGGTCAGGAAGAAGAACCGCGCGCCCGAGACCTTGGCGCCGCGCTCCATGTCGATGGCGCCGAGCATCTCGCCCAGCTCCAGGTGGTCGCGCGGGGTGAAGTCGAACGAGGGCTTCTCGCCGATCTCCTCCAGCACGACGTAGTCGTCCTCGCCGCCGGCCGGGGCCGCCGCGTCCACGATGTTGGGGACGCCCTCGATCACAACGTCGAACTCGGCGGCCGCCTTCTCGGCGTCGGCCTCGGCGGCCTTCACCTGCGCGGCGAGGTCCTTGGCGCGGTCGAGCAGCGCCTGGCGCTCGTCTCCGGAGGCTTTGGACACCGACTTGCCGATGGACTTCTGCTCGGCGCGCAGCGACTCGAAGGCCGACAGCGCACTTCGACGGCGCTCGTCGAGGGAGAGCAGCGTGTCGACGACCGAGTCGTCCTCACCGCGGGCGCGCTGCGACGCCCGGAGCCGGTCCGGGTCCTCACGAAGGGTACGCAGGTCAATCACGAAACAAAGGCTACCGAGGTACGGCTACCATATGCGCCCCGATTGTCCGATGCGGCGCGGCGTGACGCCGTGATGTCGGACGGCCCGCGCCGATCCGTCCAGGTGATCGGCGCGGGCCGTCCGGCAGGCGGGGCTCAGACCTGTCCGGAACGCATCCGGGTGAGCCAGCCGGCCGCCTCGCCGAAGTCGCCGTCGGAGGTGCCCGGCCTGATCTGCGTAACGACCCGGTCGGCCCGCGGATAGCTGCCGAGGAAGCGCAGATCGCTGCAGATCCGGTGCAGGCCGGAGAGCGCCTCGCCCACCCGGGCGTCGGCGACGTGCCCTTCGGCGTCGAAGTGGAAGAAATAGCTGCCGATGCCCTGGCCGGTCGGGCGGGACTCGATCCGGGTCAGGTTCACGCCGCGCACGGCGAACTCGTTCAGCATCTCCAGCAGCGCTCCGGCGTGGTCCTCCTTGAGGAAAGCCACCAGGGAGGTGCGGTCGGCGCCCGTCGGCTCCGGGACGTGGCCGGGCGGGGCCACCCGGACGAACCTGGTCACCGTGTCGTTGCGGTCGCCGATGTTCGACGCCGCCTCCTCAAGGCCGTACACCTCGCCCGCGATCGCGGGGCTGATCGCCGCGTCGTACGGAGAATCGGGGTTGGCCACCTCCTGCGCGGCGGCGGCGGTCGAGGCGGCCGGGATGACGACGGCGCCGGGGAGCTCGCGCTCGATGAAGTTCCGGCACTGGGTGTGGGCGGCGGGATGCGTCGTGACCCGCTTGATCTGGCGCAGCTCGGTGCCCGGGCGGACGAGCAGCGAGAACTCGACCGGCAGCAGGTACTCCGCAACGATCAGCAGCGGCTGGCCCCACGCGAACTCGTCCAGCGTCTGGATGATGCCGCCTTCGAGCGAGTTCTCCAAGGGGACCACGGCGCCGTCGGCCTGCCCGGAGCGGACCGCATCCAGCGCGGCTCCGACGTTCGCGCAGGGCAGGCGCTCAGCGTCGGGTGCGAGGGCGCGCACGGCGGCCTCGGTGAAGGTGCCCTCCGGCCCCAGGTACGCGAGCTTTGGCATAGCACAAGGTTAGCTACCTGTCACAACTGCCCACACCGAGATTTCCGCTACGGGGCAATCCGGGCGCGGCGGCGGGGGAGCCAGGAGCCGAGCAGCCACACCAGAGCGAGCGCCCCGAGACCGAACCCGTTCTGCACGATCTTGCCGAGCACCGGGCTCAGGACGGGGATCTCCAGCGCCTTGAGGGACACCCCCCACCAGGGCACGGGGACCACGTAAAAGAGCCAGACGCCCCCGGCGACCAGCAGCCGGACCCGGTCGGTCCCGGCCCCCACGAGCGCCGCCAGCACGACGACCACCCAGGCGAGGTGGTGGATCCAGGCGACGGGGGAGAGCAGCACCGCCATCAGCCCGGTCAGCGCCACGGCCGTCATCGGGTCCCCGTCCAGGTACGCGCGGCGGGCCTGGCGGAAGCCGTACCAGCCGACGGCGGCGACGGCGACCAGCCACAGTGCGGAGGTGACCGAGTCGGGCAGGTAGAGACGGATCAGCATGCCCCGGATCGACTGGTTCGTGGTGGCCGCGTTCGCGCCCAGGCGGCCGGGGTCGAGCAGCGCGGAGAACCAGAAGTCCTTGGCGTCCGAGGGGATGACCAGGAACGGCATCACGGTGAGCAGCGCCGCGGTGAACACCGCCATGAAGAAGGCCCGCCCCTGCCCTTCATCCCGCATGTACGGCTTTCGCCACGAAAATCCCGTTATAGCGAGATAGATGAGAAAAACGCCGGGAGTGAGTTTTACCGCGGTGGCCAGCCCGATGAGCATCCCGCGCGGCCACCAGGGACGGCGGGCCACGCAGTCGAGCAGGCACAACGCCACAAGGAAGAGATCGACCTGGCCGAACCGCACCTGATCCCTGATCGGCATGAGGTAGAGGCAGGCCACCACCCCGACCGCGAACGCGAGCGGCACCGCCCAGCGCGCCGCCCGGCCGAGCCACGGCACGGTGGCCGCCGCGCCGTCGTCCTCGGCTTCCGGCGGGGCCGCCCGTGGCGAGAGCGCGGGGCGGAAGCCGTACCGGACCGTCACCGCGAGAGTGGCGACGATGGCGATCGTCCACACCCATTGGGCGGTCGGCCACGAGACGGCGGCGAGCGGCGCCGCCAGCATGGCCGCGATCGGCGGATAGGTGAACGGCAGCAACTGAGGAGCCGGCGTGATCACGTCATAGAGCGGGACGCCGAGCAGCAGGCTCTGCCCGCCCGTGCGGTAGACGTCAAGATCGACGAGGCGCTGGTCGGCGGGGTTCGTCAGCCAGTACGCGACGAGCGGGATCGCGCCGCCGACGACGATCAGCGCCGCCGCCGCCCAGGCCCACAGGGCCCGTTTCGCGATGATCGTCTCGCCTGTCCTCATGTCCAGGCAGGCTACCGTGGACTTTCGCCACGGTTTGCGAAGCAGCGTGACGGGGCCCGCCGGGTGCCCGTACGCCGAGGGCCGCGTACGGCGGGGGCCGGGCGACAGCGGGGCAGGCATGGTCGGGCCGCGCGCCGGCCGGGCCTTGAGCCAGGCGACGGTGGGATCAGACGAAGTGAGGAGAGCACGTGAGGCGATTCGGGATCGGCCTTTCCCGGTCACGACCGCACGGCCGCCCGTGGCTCGCGTTTTCCGCCGCGCCGGACGGCTCCGGCTCGGCGGCGCCCCCGCAGACGTCTGAGGTCCCGTACGGCTTCCCCCGTCGCTTCGTCGCCGTGGCGGTCACGCTTCTGCTGGGCCTGCTGCTCCTGGCGCTTCCCACCCCGGCCCACGCGGAAGAGGCACGCGCCTCGGGAGAGACGCGTACGCGGACGGCCCCACTCCACACCGCGACGGGCGAAGCCTCCGGAACCGGGCGGGCGGCACCCTCCGGGCGGGTGGTGGTCATCGGGGTGCCCGGGCTGCTGTGGAGCGACCTCGACCGGCGGCGTACGCCCAACCTGTGGCGGCTGACCGGCGAGGGCAGCTCGGCGTCACTGTCCTCCCGCGTCATCCCGCCCGGCGGCCGCAACGTGACCTGCCCCGTCAGCGGCTGGCTGACAGTCTCGGCGGGCCAGCGGGCCGGGACCGCGGGGAATGACTGCGCGGCCACGCCGGTCCCCCAGGCGGGCCCCGACGGCTCGGCGACGATCCCCGGCTGGGACGAGTTCGCCGCCTACCAGCGGACCCAGTCGTACGGCGGGCGGATCGGGCTGCTGGGGCAGACGATCGTCGCCGCGGGCGGGAAGGTCGCCGCCATCGGTCCGGGCGCGGCCCTCGGCGCCGCCGACACATCCGGAAAAGTCCAGAAATATGCCGCCACACTCAACGAGCTGCCCGACCTGACCCCGTACACCGCCGTGTTCGCGGAAGCAGGCGAGATCGCCGAGGCAGCCGTCGCGCGACGCGCCGCGGGCCCCCCGGGCACAACGCCCTCCGATCTCACCGGCACCGCACGCGACTCGGCCGTCGTGGCGGCCGACCAGACCGTCGGCGACATCCTCGGGCGCGTCCCTTCCGGCTCCGTCGTCCTCGTCGCCGGGCTCGCCGACTCGGGCATCGGCTCGCTCGACCCGCACCTGCACGTCGCCATCGCGGGCGGCGCCCCCCACGCCACCGCCGGCGCCTCTGCGACGACCGGCGCCTCGCCGTACGGACGCGGATACCTGACCGCGACCTCCACCCGGCAGGACGCCCTGGTCACGATCACCGACCTGACCGCGACCATCCTGGCGACGGCCGGACTCGATGTGCCGCAGGGAGTGGTGGGCCGGGCCTGGCAGCGTGGCGGCGACGCCCCCGAGGACACGGCCGAGATCGTCGCGGAGCTGGCCGACGCCGACCTGGCCTCCCAGGTGCTCAGGGACGTCAGGCAGCCGTTCTTCGTCGCGCTCGTCGCCATCCAGGTGCTGTTCTACGGCCTCGCCGCCTTCGTGATCAGGCGGCGCCGGCGGATGCTGACCACCACCCAGGTGGTGGCCGTGGTCAGCGGCGCGATCCCGATCTCGACGTTCCTGGCGCAGCTCGTGCCGTGGTGGCACATGGCGTACCCCATGCCCGCCCTGATCGCGACGATCCTCGGGTTCGCCGGGGTCATCGCGGCACTCGCGTTCGCCGGGCCGTGGCGCGAGCACGTGGCCGGCCCGCTGACGGTGGTCGCCGCGGTCAGCTCGCTCGCGCTCCTCGCCGACGTCATGACGGGCTCGACACTCCAGGTGAACGCGGTCACCGGATACGAGCCGGTGACCGGCGGCCGCTTCTACGGCTTCGGCAACATGCCCTTCGCGATCTTCGCGACGGGCACGATCCTGGCCCTCGCCGGGCTCGCCCACGTCGTCAAGCCACGGTTCCTCCTGCTCGCGTACGGGGTGCTCGCGATCGTGGCGGACGGCTGGCCGAGCTGGGGGGCCGACTTCGGCGGCGTACCCGCGTTCGTCGTCGGGTTCGCCGTCTTCGCGCTCATGCTGTACGGCCTGCGGGTGTCGTTCGTCCGGCTGGTCGCCATCGGCGCGGCGGGAGCCGTGCTGATCGCGGCCATCGCGCTGTTCGACTGGCTCCGCCCGGCGGACCGGCGGACGCATCTGGGCGCGTTCGTCCAGCAGGTCGCCGACGGCGAGGGCCTCGAGGTCGTGGGCCGCAAGTTCGGAGCGATGCTCAACACGCTCGGCAACACCGAGCTGACCGTGCTCTCGGTCGTCGCGATCGCGTTCCTGTTCCTGGTGCTGGCCCGCCCGTCGCGCTGGGGCGCCCCGGCGCTCACCCTCGCCTACAGCAGGGCCCCGGCGCTGCGGGCAGGGCTGTTCGGCGCGCTGGCCGCCACCATGACCGGCTTCCTGATCAACGACTCGGGGATCGCGATCCCGGCCATGGCGCTCACCGTCGCGGTGCCGCTCACGCTCGCCGCGTCCGTGCGCGCGCTCCAGCTCGCGCCGCCCACCACACCAGGGCGACCGTCAGCGCCAGCAGCAGCCACGGCACCACCTGCGTCCTGACGACCGTCACCAGCCAGCTCAGGTCGGGCGGCTGGTCGAGCTGCCTGGCCGGCAGATAGGCCGCCGACAGCAGGGCCATCCGTCCCACCACGAACCAGTCCAGCGTCGAGGCCGGGACCATCGCCAGCAGCGCGAGCGCGAGCCCGTCGTACCACGGCAGCGCGTACGGCGTGGCGAACAGCCAGGCCACCACGACGGCCAGCGCCACCAGGCGAGCCTCGCCCGCGCCGCTCTCCGGCACACCCGGGGGAGACCCGACCCGGCCCGCCGCACCGGCGCGCAGCAGCAACCAGGAGAGCACGACCATGAGGAGCAGCGACCCGGTCTGGATCCAGGCGCGGTAGGCGCCGTCGTCGAACACGGCCTGGAGCGCCCGCTGCACCAGCTTCCAGGGAGTGGCGAACGACACCGACTTGCTCGCGTTCAGCACCTGGTCGAGCGCGTGCGGCCCGGCCAGCCAGTACGCCACCGCCACGGTCAGGGTGGCCGAGCCCGCGATCAGCAGCAGCCGGCGCGGATCGCGCCGATGTCGCCAGGCGGGCCCGAGCGCGACCAGGCCGACGGTCACCTTGACCGCGATGCCGAGCCCGAGGAGCACCCCCGACTCCACGATCAGGGCGGCGACCACGAACGCCACGGCCAGTGTGTCCACATGCATCCCCGCGGCCAGCTGGTAGACGACGAGCGGGTTCACCGCCCACAGCAGCGCGGCGCGGCGCTGCCGCCCGGGGTCGCCGCGGGTGACCCGGTGCAGCAGCAGCGCGGTGGCGACGAACGCGGCGGCATTGACCAGGGTCAGCACGAAGACCGTCAGCCGCACCGAATCGCCGCCGACCCAGCTGGCGAGGGCCTGCACCCCCGTCGCCACCGGGCCGTAGACGCTCGGTGTGTTGCGCCACTCCTCCACCGCCCCGGCCACCGGGTCGTGCGGCACCGCCGACGGCACGGTGACGTACGGATCGAGGCCGAGGACGGCGATCCGCCCGTAGGCGGCGTAGTTCAGGTGGTCGGCCGACCCGACCGGCGGTAGGAACGCCAGCACGCCCGCCGCCAGGCACCCGGCCGCGACCAGCAGGCGGGTGCGGCGGACATCGGGAGCGGCGTGACGGCGAAGGCCGTAGAGCCCGGCGACGAGCCCGATCGCGCCGCCCACGACGGCGACCGCCGCGAGCGCCACGACGAGATGCCCGTCGGGCCGCAGGTCAAGGGAGTACGGCGGCTGCCGGCCGGGGCCCGGAAGCGGTGGGACCATCGCCGAGGGGCCGAGAGCGGCGATGACGATCGTCAGCAGGATCGCCCCGGCGACGAAGGCCGGCGCGATCAGCGTGGCGGACCACCGCGCGCTCTCCCGATTCACCCCCGAATTTCATCACAGCCGAGGCAGATTCCCGTAGAGGCTGTGGACAACCGGGCCGACTCCGATCGGAGCCAATCACGGCTGGTCAGCCCGGAGACGCGTCCGCGGGCTCCGGGCTCCGATCCGATCCGGGGCCGGTCAGCTCCGGATGGTCCGGAGGATGGCGTCGGTTCCCTTCATGACGGCCGGTTCCCTGGCGGCCAGGGCCCAGCCGACGTCTCTGAGCTGCTTGGCCCGGTGAAGCTGGGACCTCCAGTCGTCGCCGGTGGCCCGGTGCGCCATCTCGACCTCGACCTCCTGCACCCGGAACCCCTTGCGGATCAGGTCGATCGTCAGTCCGGTCTCCACGCCGAACCCGCGGGCGAGCGGAAGCGCCGCGTCGAACGCGGCCCGGGTCAGGCAGCGCTGGCCGTTGAGCGGCTGGGTCGCGTCGAAACCGGTGGCCCGCTTGATGCCGTCGCGGGCCAGCCGTACCACGATGCCGTGACCGCCGAGCTTCACCCTGGTGGCGAAGACGGCGATGGTCATGTCGGCCGTCCCGGCACGGACGGGCGCGATGAGGGGAGCGGCCTGCTGGGCGGTCTCGCCCAGGTCGGCGTCCAGGAACAGCAGGTGCCGAGGCGTCTCCTCGTCCAGGAGGCGCACGGCCTCGGCCCCGCTCTCCATGGCCGCGGCCTTGCCGGCGTTCCGGCTGTGCCGTACGACACGGGCCCCGGCGGCCTTGGCCACCCGGCCGGTCTCGTCGGTCGAGCCGTCGTCGACGACGACGACGAGGTCGACCCCCGGAAGCCGCATCGCCGCGGCGACCGTGGCTCCGATCCGATCGGCCTCATCCTTGGCCGGGATGATGACCGCGGTGTCCGCAGGCCGCTCCACCAGGTCACTCATAGAAATTCGGCCACCTCCGCAGGGACGCTCTCATGGACGGTGAAGACCGAGTCCAGGCCGGTGACCTGGAGGATCTTCCGTACGGCGGGGCGAGGTGAGGCCACCTCGAGGATGCCGCCGCGCTCGCGCAGCCGCTTGAGAGCGGAGAGCAACACGTTCATGCCGGTGGAGTCGCAGAACTCCACTCCCGACATGTCGATCACCACTCGCTCCGGCCCGGTCTCCAGCAGGCGGGTGAATTCCGCCTGTAGGCGAGGCGCGGTATATAGGTCGATTTCGCCGACAATGGCCATTACGGCCTGGCCAGCATGGGTTTGCGTCGCGACTTTGAGCTCCACAGCGCGCACACTAGCGCCGTACCGGCCTGGGGTCACGTTCCCCCAGGCTAACCGAAGAGTCGCCCGCGCTTTGTCCCCGATTCCGCCCTCACAGAAACGCGCGGTGCGGGAAGCTTGACGGAAAGCGACACCCGGCTTGGGGCGAAGGGACGAGTGTGTCAGGCGCAGCAGGCATGGAACCCCCCGAGGATCCGCAGCGACGGCTGCTGCGCGAGCGGCTGGAGGCCATCCAGATCCGCACCGAGAAGGCGACCTCGTGGCGCGACGGCACCGGACACCTCCAGGCGCTCATCAACCGCGAGGGGTACGTCCCGGTCACGGCGCGGCTGGCCGGGGAGGACCTCGAATTCCTCGCCGCCGCGCGCGAGGAGCTGCTGAGCCTGTCCGAGCTTGGCATCCGGCTGCTCGACCTCCACCAGCCGAGGGACGCGGGCGGCATCACCAGCGACACCGCCAACCCCATCCTGCGCTGCCGCAGTTGCATGTGGCGGTGGCCCTGCCCGACATTTCGCGCGATGTACGACGCGTTCTCCTGACCGGCTCCCGACCGGCTCCTGACCGGCTCCTGACCGGCTCCCGGGCTCAGCCGACGGGCTCGTACCGGTAGCCCACGCCCCACACGGTGATGATGCGCCGCGGCTCGGCGGGGTCGGTCTCGACCTTCTCCCTCAGCCTGCGCACATGCACGGTGACGGTCGAGGAGTCGCCGAAGGACCAGCCCCACACCTGGTTGAGCAGCGCGCTCCTGCTGAACACCTGACGGGGGTTGCGCAGCAGGTGGGCGAGCAGGTCGAACTCCCGCGCGGTCAGGTCGACCTCCCTGCCCGCGAGCCGTACCTCATGGGTGCCGACGTCGAGGACGAGGTCGCCGTCGGCGAGCACGCCGGCGCCCAGAGGCGCCACCGCCCCGGTACGGCGCAGCACGGCCTGCACCCGCAGTGCGAGCTCCCGGGGGCTGAACGGCTTCGTCACGTAGTCGTCGGCGCCGGTCTCCAGGCCGACCACGCGGTCGATCTCGGCGCCGAGAGTGGTGAGCATGATCACCGGAGTCGGGCCGCGTCCGTGCTCGCGGTCGTGCTCGCGGAGCCGTCCGCAGAGCCGCAGGCCATCCGCCCCGGACAGCGCGAGGTCGAGGACGAGCAGGTCGGGCGGGTCGGCGAGCGCCCGCTCCAGCGCCTCGGCGCCGTCGCCCGCGCACTCCACGACGTGTCCGTCGCGTTCCAGGAAGCGGGCGACGACCTCGGCCACCATCGGGTCGTCGTCGACCACCAGGATGCGGGCGGTTCTTCCGGTCACGCGCCCATTCTCACGGTCGCCGGGCCGGCGTCAGTCGTGATTCACGTGAAACGTCCAGATCTTCGCGGTGGCGGGCGGCAACGCGTACCTTGTGGCTATGGCCCGTACCGTACTGACCGTCCTGGCTGTCGTTCTCGCCATCTGGCTGGTCTTCGCGTTCATCATCCCGGCGCTGTTCGCCACGCTGAAGTTCCTGCTCATGTTCGCGATCATCGCCTTCCTCGTGGTGGCGGCGATCACGCTCATGGGCAAGATGTCCCGCTGAGTCATCCTCGCAGGGCGTGAATTTCGGGCTCTCGCTCCTGGCCGTTTCGGACAGGCTGCGGCAGCGCGAGGATCGCCCACACGGTGGTCGTCTCGCCCTCGTGGCGCACGCCCCACTGCTCGGCGAGGTATTCGACGATCCCGAGGCCGCGGCCGCCCAGCGATGAGAGCGTGGGGCGGCCCGCGCGCGGTTCGGTGGTCGCTCCCCCGTCGCTCACCGCGAGCTCCAGCCGGCCTTCCGAGCACGTCCAGGCGAGCCTGAGCTGCCCTGATGGCAATGGGTGAGCGTGCCGCAACGCATTGCTCAGCAGCTCGCTCACGACCAGGACGGCATCATCCACGGTCGTACTGAAGAGCCCCGAAGCGAGCAGATCCGAGCTGAGACGCCGACGCGCGGTGGCGACGCTCGCCAGCGCGTAGGGCAACATCACGACGCTCGACGGACTCACTTTCCCCCTCCCCCAAGGAGACAACACACCCCAGTAGGACCGAAATGCCCCATTCGGGGGCCCAAGAAACCGCACCTTTCATCACAGGTTGCACACATCAGATCATGTGATGCTCACCTCGCGACACGGCGGCCGCCTCGTTGAGGACGAAACGCATCCGGGTGCCACCACCCGGCCGCGAGTGGGCGGTCACGTCGCCGCCCTGCGCGCGGGCCAGGTTGCGCGCGATGTAGAGCCCGAGCCCCACACCGCCGAATCGGCGCCGGTTGCCACTGTCGGCCTGCACGAACCGTTCGAAGATCCGCTCCCGGTCCGCGGGGGCGATGCCCACCCCCTCGTCGTCGATCACGAGGACGACCCGGCCCTCCTCCGCCCGCGCCTCGACCCGGATCAGGCCGCCGTCCGGGGAGTACTTGAACGCGTTCTCCAGGAGCTGCCCGAGGAGGATGTCGGTGGCCAGCGAGTCACCGTGGACTTTGGGCAGATCGTCCGGGATGCCCACCTCGACGCGGTGCCGGTCGGACAGCACCGGCAGGCCGAGGGTGGCCGCGCGGACCCGCTCGCCCAGGTCGAACGTCTCAATCCTGATCCGCATCTCGTCCGCCCCGGTGCGGGCGCCGAGCAGCAGGTGGTCCACGAGCCGGCCCAGCATCCTGGCCCGCTCGGCGATGGTGTGGACGGCCGAACGGCGCTCCGCGTCGGACAGGTTGTCCCAGCGGGCGTCGAGCGTGCTGGCGAAGCCGTGCACGATCGTGATCGGCGTGCGCAGCTCGTGGCTGGTGGTGGCGAGGAACAGATCCTTGGCCTCCTCCAGCTCCTTGGCCCTGGTCACGTCGCGGAAGTCGGCCACGACCTCGCCCGTCTCCGGGATCGCGGCGCACAACACGTCCAGCCAGCGTCCGGAATCGAGCTGGATGGTGAGTTTCTCGCCCGGCTCGGGCAGCGGGAACGGCGGCGGCCCGCCGATCACCCGCTCGGCCGGGAAGCCGGTCAGCTCGGCCGCCGCCGGGTTCCAC
This sequence comes from Microtetraspora malaysiensis, assembly GCF_050947145.1. NCBI lineage: Bacteria > Bacillati > Actinomycetota > Actinomycetes > Streptosporangiales > Streptosporangiaceae > Microtetraspora > Microtetraspora malaysiensis. The sequence goes on along the minus strand of NZ_CP191998.1, from coordinate 125,779 downwards.
TGGGTCACCCGGCCGGCCTCGTCGAGCACGCCGATGCCGTCCGCGCTCGCATCGAAGACGGCCCGCTCGTGCGCGCGCTGCCGTACCGCCTCCTGGTAGGCCTGGGCGTTGCCGACCGCGATGCCCGCGTGGCCGGCGAGCAGCTCAAGCAGCTCCAGCTCGACGTGCCCGGCCTTGCCCTTCGCGAACAGCGCGTACAGCGCGCCGTACGGCCGTCCGCCGACGGCGGCGATGCCGACCGCGACGGTGTGCAGCCCGGGGAGCCGGGCCCAGACGAGGTCCTCCAGGCCCGCGGGGCTGGTCTCAAGCAGGACCGTCTTCCCGGTGCGCAGCAGCTTGCCGACCAGGCTGGTGTGCAGGTCGGCGGTGACGCCGCGCAGCTCGGACGGGATGTGGTGGCCGCTGACGAGCCGCAGCCGCCCACCCTCGATCAGCACGAAGCCGCCGGCGTCCGCGCCGGTGAGCTCGGTGAGGCTGCCCGCGATCCGGTCGAGCACGACCGGCAGGTCGAGCGCGGCGTTGATGTCGGCGACGACGTCGGTCAGCCGCCGGACCAGCCGGGCCCGGCGCGCCGCCCGCGCCGCCTCGTCGTCCTCGGCGAGGTGGTAGACGCTGACGTATCCGAGCAGCGTCCCGCTGTCGCTCCGCAGCGCGTTGGTGTCGGCGCGGACCTCCAGGAGGCGGCCGTCGCGATGGAAACGCCTGGTCCGCAGCGACACCTGGCCGCCGGTGCGCACGCGTTCCATGACGGCGTTGTGCTCGGCCATCAGCTCGGCCGGGACGATCGGGGCCCGCCGGCCCATGAGCTCCTCCGCCGTCCAGCCGAACAGCCGCTCCGCCGCGGGGTTCCATCCGAGGACGGAGAGATCACGGTCCAGGGCCACGATGGCGTCGGGGGAGCTGGCGACGGCAGCCCGCGCTATGCCGTCCTCGTAGTCGCTCCTGTCCTCACCCACTCCCCCATGGTGCCCCCTTTCCCTCTCTGATCTTGAGGTTTTGCATCCGATACGCTTCGCATACGCACTGAGAGGAAGTGGGGCGCATGTCCACAGCCGACCTCGAAGCCCTGCTGCGAGTGACCGCGCGGGGATACGTGGGGGAGTCCCCGCCCGAGGTCGCCTTCGGCACCGTGGACGCCCCGGTGGGCCGCCTCACGCTCGCCGCCACCGGGCGCGGCGTCCTGGCGTGCAGCTACGAGGACGAGCACGCCGTCTACGGCCGCATCCACCGGGACGTCAGCTCGTTCATCGGCCCTGATCCGCGCCGTCTTGATCCGGTGCGCCGGGAGCTCGACGCGTACTTCGAGGGACGGCTGCGGACCTTCTCCTCGTCCGTGGACCTCCAGCTCGTCTCCGCGTTCGGGCGGACCGTCGTCCAGATGATGGCCGCCGTGCCGTACGGACAGGTCACGACTTATCAGAACATCGCGGAACGGATCGGGCGGCCGCAGGCGCTCCGCGCGATCGCCAACGCGCTCGGCGCGAACCCGGTGTGCCTGCTCTTCCCCTGCCACCGCGCGATCGAGGCGCCCGGCGTGCTCGGCGGGTACGCCGGAGGCCCCGCGGCGAAGGAGGAACTGCTCCGCCTGGAGGGCGCCCTCGCCTGACCTGGGAATGTGTTTGCGAGTTGCAGGGATTTGTCCCGCTTTGTCGCGGAAATTGTCACGGACAGGCGGGACCCCACGGGCACGCTCGACGCCGGACGGCACAAGCCGTTCCGGTTTTTCATGACACCCGGGAAATGGTCGAAACCACCGCCTGAAATCACGTGACCGGAAGGTGTACGGCATGGCGAATGTGGACACCGCGCGGAATACCCGCCAAGCGGACAAGTCGGTTCCCTCCACGGCCGAGCAGGCGAGCACCGGGAAAATGCCCGCATCATCCAGGGCGACGGGCGAATTCCGCCCTCTGGAAATGGAGGCGCGGCTGCGGGACACCCTGGAGATCGGCGGCCTGTGGACCCGCGACGCGAAGGCACCCACCTACGAGGAACTACGGCCCTACGGACCGCGGGAAACCTCTGGATTCCCCGTATACAAGGACCTGGAACAGCGGCTGCTGAACGCCGCCGAGCACCCCGACCCGGAAATCGCGCACGTCATGGCCACGTGCGCGGCCTACGCCTATTCCGGACCCGAGACGGTCTCGATGATCATGGCGAGAATGGGCCTCGAAGACAACCAGTGCCGGATGATCCAGGCGTCCGTGGACGCGATGGGGATTCATTCGACCGCTTTTCTCATCCAGAGCAAGAGCGGCCGGGTCGCCATTCTCTGTTACCGGGGCGCCGAGCCGTCCGACTTCGCCCACCGGCTGACCTCGACGGACCGCGAGCCCGAGCGGATCGCGTACCGGGCCTGCCATCCGTCGGCCACCGTCCACGCGGGCATCTACCGCAACGTACGAGCGACCAGGTACGAGGTCATGAACGCCCTGCGGAACGCCTCCGACCGCCACTCGGTGCGTGCCTCGCTGCCGAACGGCTCCCCGGGGATCGACCTCGGGCGTGTGGACGGGCGGCTTGAGGCCCTCTACATCACCGGGCACGGCCACGGCGGGGCGATGGCCGCGCTCATGGGCGTGATGATCCGGCGGGAGCGGAAGTACCGGGAGGCGCTCGGCGACCACCTGCGCGCCGTCTACACGTTCGGTCAGCCCATGATCGGCGACAGGCGGTTCGCCGAGGCGTGCGACCGCGACGACTTCCTCCGCGAGAACGTCGTCCGCTACATCTACGACCGGGACGTCGTTCCGCACCTTCCGCCCGCGGCCTCGGGGCCTTTCCGGCACTTCGGCCGGGAGTACCGCTACGAGATCCCGCACCTCCGCAACGTCATGGCGGGCGCGCTCGGCCGTCCCGAGTCGCACCTGCCGGGCCGGGCCGGCGTGTGGCGCATCGCCGGGCACCATGCCGGGCAGTTGCCGCACCTGCTGGGGGTAGCGATCACCGCGCCGGCGTTCGTGGCCCGCGCGGTCCCGATGGCCCGGTCGCTCCCCGCCGTCCACTCGATCGACGACCACCTGCCGCATCACTACGTCTCGGCCCTCACCCCGCCCGGGGTGCAGAACGAGTTCGGCGACTGATCGAACGTGCCGGGGCTCCGGGCGGGGTGGCGCCCGGAGCCCCGGCGGGCGTTCACCGGCCGTGCCGTACGGACCGGGCGGCGGCCAGGCGGGCGAGCAGGCCGGTCGCGAGCATCGTCAGGGCCGACACCAGGAACGCGGCCAGCGCGGCATTCATCCACGGCTGGTGGCCGAACCCGATCGCGTCCCGGACCCGCGCCCACACGCCGTCCCACCACGCGACGGTCGGGGTGACCGTGACGATCCAGTACGCGGCGAAGCCGAGAACCCATGGGGGCAGGGTCAGCCAGCGCAGCGGCGCGTCCTTGGCCATGTTCCACCGGGCCGCCCCGCCGAGCAGGAAGTAGTCCACGGCGAGTACGGCGAACATCGGGACGAACACCGCGCCGATCACGCTGAGGAACGCGCCGTACGAGTTCACGTCGGCGAAGAGGGCGATGGCGATGGTCAGGACGCCGATCGACACCGAGATGATCCGCCGGTCCACCCGGGGCGCGAAGTTCTGGATCGAGACGGACGTGGAGTAGACGTTGGCGAACGACTGATCCACCTCGCGCAGCACCAGCATGCCGAAGAAGAGCGCGCCGAGCGGCGCCGCGACGAACGGCTCCCAGACCTTGTCGGCGTCGTTCCCGACCAGGGCCAGGGCCGCGATGCCGAGCGCCAGGCAGGCCACCTGGGCCACGGTGTAGCCGCCGACGATGCCCGTGAAGGCGCCCGAGCTCGACCGCGAGTGCCGGGCGTAGTCGGCCGCGACCGGCACCCACGAGACCGACAGCGCGATCACGTAGTCGACGGCGGGCGCGAACGCGTCCCACGACCCCGCGTCCAGCGACGGCGCGCGGCTGAACAGCGCGACCGACAGCCACACCATCGAGACGATCACGCCGACCGTGACGTACCGCCTGAGCAGCCGGAGCGCGCCGAGGGGACGGATCGTCAGCGCGATGGTCAGCGCCCCGGCCGCGACCACCCAGACCTCGTACGGCACCGCGTCGCCGAAGATCGCCTCGGCGCCGGTGGCGACCACCCAGAGCTCGAACGCCCCCCATCCGAGGAGCTGGACGATGTTGAGCACGGTCGGCGCGTATGACAGCCGCGCGCCGAACAGCCCCCTGAGCAGCACCATCGCGGGCTGCCCGGTGCGCGCCCCGGGGATGGCGGCGAGCCCGACCATGGCGGTGCCGATCAGACTGCCGACGACCGCCGCCAGGATGGCCCCGGTGAAGGTCAGCGGCTTGCCGCCCAGCGGGTCGAGGAGGAACAGCGCCCCCGAGAAGCCGAGAAGGCTGACGCCGAGATTGGCCCAGAAGGCGCCCTGGTCGAGCGCTCCGAGGGTTTTCGGAGCCTCCTCCTCAAGGGTGAGGGGGGCTTCCACATCGTCGAAGACGGCAGGCGCCATCACACGCTCCCTACGCCGGCATTATCCGGACAGGTTCATGCGGTCGGCGGCGCGCCTCGTCAAGGAGCCGCCCTCTCAGCCCGGTTACGCCCGAGCTCCCGCGCTATCGAGTTGTCGTCCCGGATTATGACATTGATGGGCGAAATGTCCAATGCCCGCGCGAGCCCCATCCATCATCACGGCGCCCAACCATCACGCGAGGGGCGCGGCGGTGTCCGGACTGAGGAACGAATGGACTGAGGAACGAGCGACGCCGCGAGGGGCGCGGCGGTGTCTGGACTGAGGAACGAGCGGGGAGCGAGGGACGAGCGACTCCGAGTGACGAGGGAAGACATCGCCTGAGGGCGCACCGAGCCGCGCGAGCGGAGCGAGCGCAAATAGACACAGAGACGAGGGAAGACATCGCCTGAAGGCGCCCCGAGCCCGCCGAGCCGGAGGCGCGGCAATTAAACGCAGCTCAGGCCACGAACGGCGTTCCCCCGTCGTCGTTCACCATGGGGAGGCCGGCGGTGGCCCATGACTGCATGCCGCCGTCCACGTTGATCGCCTCGCGTCCGATGTGGTTGAGCCAGGCTGCCGCGTGGGCGGAGCGACCACCAAGCCGGCAGATCACATAGATCGGACCGTCCGGCAGCTCGCCGACCCGGCCCTGCAACTCACCAAGGGGGATGTGGCACGCGTTCGGCGCGTGCCCGGCCCGCCATTCGTCCGGCTCGCGAACGTCGAGCAGGTACGCCCCGTCCGGCAGGGATTTCACGTCGATCTCAGGGAACGTCATACCGTCCATTTTTCCAGCTGTGCCGCGTTGAAGGGCACGCTCCGCCATCCGGGAGCTCCCGGCAGAATCCGGGCGCGACGTGCGGGCTCGCCAGGACGGCACGAGCCCGCACGCGGTCAGAAGAACGACGGGACCCGGGCGCCGACGCCTGTCCGGGCGCGGCGGCCAAAGGCGCGCCACACCCATACCTGGGCCGCGACCATGACCGGCACGCAGGGCAGGAGCACCAGTGTGAGCACGCCCAGCGTGCCCGACGGGGCCACATGGTCGAGCAGCCACGGGGCGGCGACGACCAGCGGCACCGCCACCGGCACCGCCGCCAGGGCCGCGGAGCCGAGCAGCGCCCGGCCGGTACGGCCCGGCCCGCCCGCCCGCCACGCGGCGAACCTGCGCCCATGGATCGCGAACACCCCGACGACCACCGCCGCGTAGCCCACCCCGAGTGGGGTGAGCACCGGACCGCCCTGGACGAGGGCGGCCAGGGCCAGCCCCCAGGTGAGGGCCAGCCCGTACGAGCCGACGCAGAGGGCGCCGTCCCAGAACGCCCGCCAGGCCCGGCCGTCGAGCCTGCGCCGGAACCACAGCCCGGCGTCGCGGATCACCCAGGACACGAGCAGCCCGACGACCAGGGGATACAGGGCGAACAGCGTCTCGCCCTCCAGGTGGGGGAACGCGCCGAACAGCACGCCCGCCACCGCGACCAGCCACACCTCACCGGCCAGGACGAACGGCGCCATGCCCGCCACCAGCCGGTCCCGTTCCTCCCTGGTACGGCCCAGCACGGGCAGCAGCATCCCGATCCCGATGTCGAAGCCCTCCAGGGCGAAATAGCCGATCAGCAGCAGCGCGAACACGCCGAGCCAGAGGATGTCCATCGTGCTCTCCTAGAAAGGCGGCCTGGGGGGCGGGGGCTAGAGGGTCAGCGCGGGGGCGGACGCGGCGGGGTCGGGCCGCCCGGGGTCACCGAGGGTCGCCGCGGCCGGGCCGCGCCGTACCGTGCGGGCGATGAGCGCGTAGTCGATCACGGCGAGCAGGCCGAGCACGGCGGTGAAGGCGACGAAGGACGCGGTGATCATGCCGGGGGTGAGCCCGGGGGACATGGCGTCCTTCACGGTCAGCCGGCCGTACACGATCCACGGCTGGCGGCCGATCTCGCGGACCAGCCAGCCGAGGATCGCCGCGATGAACGGCATCGGGGTCATGAGCATGAGCAGCGGGTGGATCCACCGCCAGCGGGCCAACCAGTCGCGGAAGAGCAGCGGGGTCAGGACGAACAGCACACCGAACACGGCCAGCTCGCCGATGAGGATCATGAAGCCCAGCGACGTTCCGACGACCACGTTCCCGTCGAACTTGCCCGGCTGGACCCGCCCGACCGGGCCGAACTGGGCGAAACCGAAGCCCACCGCGACCAGGGTGCCGACGAGCGCCCCCACCACGCCGACGCGCAGCGAGCGGACGAAGAACTCCCTCTCGCGGGTGCGGCGGAAGAGCTGGTACGCGCTGGCCCCGATGATGACGGAGCTGCCGGTGAACAGCCCCGCGCCGAGCACGTGGGGCAGCGCGAACACGAGCGTGGGGTTGGTGAGCAGCGCGCCGAAGTCGGTCAGCACGAGGTGGTCGCCGCGCACCTCGGCCCCCGCCGGGTTCTGCAGGAACGAGTTCGCGACCAAGACCCAGAACGCGGACGCGTACGCCGTCAGGGTGACCAGCCAGATGCAGGCCAGGTGGAGCCATCGGGGCAGCCGGCCCCAGCCGAAGATCCACAGGCCGAGGAAGGTGGACTCCAGGAAGAAGGCTCCCATCGTCTCGACCGCGAGCGGCGCGCCGAAGACGTCTCCCGCGTACCGGGAGAGCCCGCTCCAGCTCAGCCCGAACTGGAACTCCATCACCAGGCCGGTGAAGACGCCCAGCGCGTAGTTGATCACATAGATCTGGCCCCAGAAGCGGGCCATCCGCTCAAAGACCGGCTTTCCGGTGATGACATGCCGCGTCTGGATGATCGCAACAAGGGGGGCCAGGCCCAGAGTGAGCACGACGAACAGGAAGTGCAGGACCCCAGTCACCGCGAACTGCGCCCGTGCCAGATCGAGCACATTCATGTTCCCACTCCCTTGTTATGCCTTCCTACATATAGAGAGCCTACATGTAGGATGACAAGAACGACACAGGGATTAGGGTGAGGCCGTGAACACCAACGCGCTCCATGGGCACATGGACGCTCTGCTGCTCTCCGTGCTCGAACACGAGCCCCTGCACGGGTACGCGATCATCGAGGCACTTCAGGAACGCAGCGGTGGAGCGCTCGCCGTCCCGACCGGCACCGTCTATCCCGCGCTGCGAAGGCTGGAGCGCGCCGGCTACCTCGCCGGCGAGTGGGCGACCGTCGGCGGACGCAAACGCCGCACATACCGGCTCACCGGCACGGGCCGTTCGGCTCTCGCGAGCGAACGGTCGGCCTGGCGCGAGTTCACCGCCGCGATCGGCAGCGTCCTGGAGCCGCGCACCCGCTGACCGGCCGGGCCCCGATCAGGCGGCCGAGCGCGGTGTGAAGATCAGACAGCGGGTCGCGCTGGAGAGCTGCCACAGCATGAACGCCCAACTGAACAGCGTCGCCACGACGCCGGGCGGGTACGACGAGAAGCCGTCGAACGACGCCGACATGGACAGCAGGAGGGACAGCGCGCCCACCAGGGGCACCTCCACCCAGACGAGGACGCCCAGCGCGCGGGTCACCAGCCAGGGCCGGGCGAGCCTGCGCCGGGCCGGCCCGAAGGCGAGGAGCGCCACCGCGGCCAGCACGCCGACGGCGAGCTGGGTGTAGTCGACGATCCGGGACACCGGACGGAACCAGCCCGGCCACTGGGCGATCTCCGTTACCGGATCCACCGGGAAGATTCGCCAGATCATGCTCCACATGAGCGCGGTGAAGGGAACGCTGAGGAACAGCAGCAGCGCCGTCCGGCGTCCCTGCCCGACCGCGAGTTCCTCCTGGTACGTGGGGGCGATCTGGGCGATCGGGCCGAACTCCTCGACCGCCAGCCGCTCGGCGTCCGGCCGGAGCAGGCCGTCCGCCTCCAGCGCCTCGGTGGCGTCGACCAGGCCGTCTCGCGCCTCGGCGAGCAGGTCGCGCTTGGCCCGCAGGGGGCCGCGCAGGGAACGGCCCAGCCGGGTCACGTAGTCGTCGATGACACTCGTGCTCGCCATTCCGTCCCCAGTCGGTGTGCCCCGCGTGGTGTGCCCATGGTGTGTCCCGCACCCGCGCGCCAGTCGCGGGGCGCCTCCATCTTTACCCGGGACGGCGCCGCGGCAATCAGTGAGAACCCTGACCCGCTCCCCGACTTCTCCGCGCCCGACGCCCCCGCGTCGCTATTTCAGCAGCTTGGACAGGCGGCGGTCGGCGAGTGGCTTCCCGCCGGTCTGGCAGGTCGGGCAGTACTGTAGGGAGGAGTCGGCGAACGACACCTCTCTGATCGTGTCGCCGCACACCTCGCACTTCTCGCCGGTGCGCCCGTGCACGCGCAGACCCGACTTCTTCTCCGCCTTGAGGTCCTTCGCGGCCAGCCCCCTGGCCCTCTCGACGGCGTCGCGCAGCGTGGTCACGATCGCTTCGTGCAACTCGGCGACCTGCGCCTCCGTCAGCGTTCCCGCGATCTTGAACGGCGACATCCGGGCCACGTGCAGCACCTCGTCGGAGTACGCGTTGCCGATGCCCGCGATCACCTTCTGGTCGCGGAGCAGACCCTTGATCTGTGTGCGGCTGCCGGCCAGGATCGCCCCGAGCGCCTCGGGCGGGAAGTCGGCGGCCAGCGGGTCGGGCCCCAGGCTCGCGATCCCGGGGACGTCGCCGGGATCGCGCACCACGTAGACCGCGAGCCGCTTCTGCGTGCCCGCCTCGGTGAGCTCGAACCCGGGGGCCCTGCCGTCGCCGTCGGGGGCGAGCCGTACCCGGACCGCGAGCGGGCCCTTGCCCGGGCGGACCGGCTTCGCGCCCGCGAGGTCGTCCCTCCAGCGCAGCCATCCGCCGCGGGCGAGGTGCGTGACGAGATGCGTGCCGTCGCAGTCGAGGTCGAGGAACTTGCCGTGCCGGGCGACCCCGGTCACGGTCAGCCCGCCCAGCGCGGAGACCGGCGGGTCGACGGTCTTCAACGCCTGGAAGGCGACCACGTTCACAGCGGCGATCACACGGCCCACGGCGCGCTCGCGGAGGAACTCGGCGAGCGCCTCCACCTCGGGAAGCTCCGGCATGCCCTCACATTAGCTGCCGCCCCCGGGCGTCACCCACCATCCGTCCACAGGCTGTGGACAGGCGTCACGGCACGTCCCAGAAGGCCAGCTCGTGCCGCATCCCCTCAAGGAAGAACTCCTCGGCGCGCTCCGGCCGCACGTCGTCGATCATCTGCGCGATGCGCTCGGAGAGCGCGGCGAAGGCGGGGTCGGCGTAGGTGTCCACCCACGCCTTGTACCGCGGCTCGGCCGGCGGGTTCTCGGCCAGGATCCGCCCCAAGGACGAATACCCCCACATGCACGGATAGAGCGCGGCCAGGCCGTTGCCGTAGTCGGCGGCCGACTCCAGCAGGAACGACGTGTACGCGGCGCAGGCGGGCCCCTTCTTGGCGCCGCCAAGGTCCGCACCGAACCCGGCGGAGAGCGACCGGTGCAGGTCCAACTCCTCGTGCCAGGTCGAGTACGCGAGGTCGACCAGCGTGCTGAGGTGGGCGTCGGGGGCCTGCCACGCCAGCCGGGAGAAGACCCGGACGTAGTCGAGGAGGTACAGGTAGTCCTGCTCCAGCCACGAGCGGAAGACCTCGTCGGGCAGGTCGCCGCCGGCGATGCCGCGCACGGTGGGATGCGCGAGCTGGGCCTCCAGCAGCGGACGACCGATGACGTGCAGTTCCTGAGAAATCCCCATAAGTGGTCATTCTTACCGATATCCGCAGCGGGACCGACCGCCACCGGGCCCGGCTCGCTGTCCGGAATGTCCGGCCGCGCGTCCGGTCAGGCCGGCTCGTAGGGTCGAGACGTGATAATGACGATCGCCGAGGAAATCCTCCTCCTCGCCTACCGCGAGGACACCGGCAAGCCGCAGATCGGCTCGATCGAGCTGGACGCGGCGGTCGCCGGCGCCGTACTGGCCGAACTGGCGGTGAACAACCGCATCGATCTCGACGGCAAGGCCGTCGTGGCGAAGGACGCCGCCCCGCTGGACGACGCCGAGCTGGACGCGGCCCTCGCCCGCATCGCCGGGGAGACCAGGCGGCGCAAGCCCGAGTGGTGGGTGGGCAAGCTCGACTCCCGTAAGCTCCGGGGCCGCCTGCTGTCCCGCCTCGCCGAGCGCGGCGTCCTGTCCGAGGAGCAGACGAAGGTCCTCGGGATCTTCCCCTCGACCCGCTATCCCGAGCTCGACCCCGCGCCCGAGCGTGAGCTCCGGCAGCGGGTCCAAAGCGTCTTCGACGGCGCGACGCCGGACGAGCGCACCGGCGTCCTCATCGCCGTGCTGCACGCGGCCAAGCTCGACCGCAAGGCGTTCCCCGACGCCCCGCGGCAGCGGATCAAGGAGATCGCCGAGGGCGAGTGGGCGGGCGCCGCGGTGCGGACGACGATCGCGTCCATCCACGCCGCCGTCGCCGCGGGAGCCATCGCCGCGGCCGTGGCCGCCACCAGCTGACCGCCCCGCTCCGCCTCGCGGTACGACGCCGGTCCGGGCCCCTCGCGGGGCCCGGCGGCTACTTGGTGATGGTGTCCTTCGGCGCGGGCTTGTCCTGGGCCAGCGCCTCGAAGAGGCGGTTGGCCTTCGCGGTGTCCCACTTGACGACCGAGGCGCCGTTGATCGTGGGGAAGCCGCTGGTCGGGACGCCGGTGGCGATCGGGCCATCCTTCATCGCGAGGCCGACCGAAAGCAGGTCGAACAGTCCGCTCCCCGGGTCGACGGCCACCGACTCGGCGGCGCTCAGGCCCAGCGGCACGGACGTGAACGGGTTGAGGAGGGTGCCCGGGCTCGCCGCCTTCTGCACCACAGCCGAGAAGAACTGGCGCTGCCGCTGGGTCCGCTCGAAGTCCGGGATCGCGCCGGTCGCCCGGGTGCGGACGTAGCCGAGGGCGGTGCCCCCGTCCATGTCCTGGCAGCCCTTCTTCAGGTTGATGCCGGCCTTGGGGTCCTTGATGTTCTGCTTCACGCAGATGTTGACCCCGCCTATCGCGTCGACGATGCCGACGAACCCGCCGAACCCGATCTCCATGTAGTGGTCGATCCTGATGCCGGTGACCCGCTCGACCGTCTTGGCGAGCAGCTCCGGCCCTCCGAAGGCGTACGCGGCGTTGAGCTTGTCGCTGCCGTGCCCCTCGATCGGGACGTACGAGTCGCGGGGGAGGCTGACCAGGGTGGGCCGCCCGTCCCCCTCGGGGATGTGCAGCAGCATCATCGTGTCGGTGCGCTTGCCGACCGCCTTGCCGGTGGCCAGCTTCTTGCGCTGGGCCCGGGTCAGGCCCTCACGGCTGTCCGAGCCGACGAGGAGCCAGTCCTGGCCGGGCGTGGCCGCGGGCCGGCCCGAGTACTCGGACAGCGACTCCACCGGCCGCAGCTTGGAACTGATCATGAAATACATGGCTACGGCGGCGATGATGAGCACCACCAGCAGGCCCGCGACGACCTTGACGACGGTCCGGCCGATCCGCCTGGGCTTCCTGGGGCGGCCCTCGACGACCGTGCGGTCGCCTCCGCCGCCACCCTCGCCCCCACTGCCGTGCAGCGGGCGGACCGCGCTCGTTCCCGCTCGCGGCTTGCCGTACACGCGGCCGCGCGAGGCGGACGACGACGCCTGCAGCGGTTCCTGGCCGAACGGCGTCCCCGCTCCTCCCACAGGCTGCGCCGGACGGCCGCCGGGCGGGATGCCGGGGACGGGCGGCCGGGCGGTGCCGGGCGTGCGCATGGCCCTCGTCGGGTCGTCGTCCTGGCCCACGTCTTCTCCCCTGCCGCTCAGCGTTACTGCCGGAATCCACGCCGTAAACCCAAGAGAGCGCGGGCGCGACACCAAGGTTTCCCCTGGAACGTACCCAGAAGAGCCCTAAGAGCTCAATAAAGGCATTGGGGGAAACACTTCGGCACATTCAGCCGTTACGGTGGTAGACCCCTACACGAAAGGACGGTCGTGTCCGCTTCGGACTCGTGGAGTACCTGCCCGTGCTCAGGCACGGGATCTTACCGCCCCCGGGCAGGCGCCCGATGAGCATTGCCCTCGGCCTCCTGGCCGTACTGGTCCTCACTCTCCTGACCGGATTCTTCGTCGCACAGGAGTTCGCGTTCGTCGCGGCGGACCGGACGGTCCTCCGCGAGCAGAAAGACGACGCGGCCGCCCAGCGCGCTTTCGAGGTGACCGGTCGCCTCTCGTTCATGCTCTCCGGCGCCCAGCTCGGGATCACCGTCACCACCCTTCTGGTCGGCTTCCTCGCCCAACCGGCCATCTCCGACGTCGTCCGCGACCCCCTGGGGAACGCGGGCGTCCCGGCCGCCGTGGTGCCCGGCCTGTCCGTGGCGCTGGGCATCGTCATCGCCACGATCGTCCAGATGGTCATCGGCGAGCTCGCGCCGAAGAACCTGGGCATCGCCCGGCCGGAACCCGTCGCGAAGTTCCTGGCCCGCCCGACGCTGGTCTATCTGAAGGTCGCCGGCCCCCTGATCCACCTGTTCGACTCGGCCGCGACCCGGCTCGTACGGCTCGCCGGCATCGAGCCCGTCGAGGAACTGGAACACGGCGCCACCCCCGAGGAGCTGTCCCGCATCGTGGCCGAGTCCGCCGCCTCGGGCGAGCTGCCGCCCCGCCTGGCCGAACTGCTCGAACGGGCGCTCTCCTTCGGCGACCGCACGGCCGAGGACGTGATGGTCCCCCGGCCGCGCGTCATCTCGCTCCGCTCCGGCCGCCGCGTTCGCGACCTGCTCGACGCCGTACGCGACCACGGACACTCGCGCTACCCCGTGCTCGGCACCGACGGCGACGACGTCGTGGGCGTCACCGGCCTCTCCGAGCTGCTCAAGGCCGGCCTGTCCGACGATGCCCCGGTGACCGCGATCACGCGCGCGCCGGTGCTCGTGCCCGCGACGCTGCCGCTGCCCGCGCTGCTTCAGCGGCTGCGCACCGCGGACGAGAGGTTCGCCTGCGTCATCGACGAGTACGGCGGCCTGGCCGGGATCGTCTCCGTCGAGGACCTCGCCGAGGAACTCGTCGGCGAGCTGGTGGACGAGAACGACCCTGAGCCTCTCGGCGTGATCCCCAACGCGGACGGCTCCTGGAATGTGCCCGCCGCTCTCCGGCTCGACGAGGTCGGGCGGGCCACGGGCGTCCAGCTCCCCGAGAGCGAGGACTACGAGACCGTGGCCGGCCTGGTCCTCGCGTCCCTCGGCCGGATGACCGAGCCGGGCGACGAGATCACCGTCCCGGTCGAGCAGGAGGCCGACCCCTTCGCGGAGGCCGACGAGAAGCTCGCCGTGATCACCGTCCTGTCGCTGCAGCGCCGGGTCCCCGGCTGGGTGCGGCTCTCGCTCCAGGAGGAGACTCCCCCCGAGGCGGAGGAGGATCCCGAGCCGGAGCACGCCCCCCGGCGCCACCACAGGGACTACGCCCCCGGCCTGTTCTCGGCCCTGCTTCAGGGGGATCGGTCCGCGTGAACGAGATAGCGGCAATCCTCCTCGGCGTCGTCCTCCTCGTGGCCAACGGCTTCTTCGTCGCCGCCGAGTTCGCGGTCGTGTCGGCCAAGCGGCACCGGCTTGAGGAGCTCGCCTCCTCCGGCGGCCGGCTCACCAAGATCACCGCACGCATGGCCGTACGCGGCGCCCGCGAGCTCTCGATCATGCTGGCCGGCGCGCAGCTCGGCATCACGCTGTGCTCGCTCGGGCTCGGCATGGTGGCCGAGCCGGCCATCGAGCACCTGCTCGAACCGGTCCTCGTCCTGCTGCCCGCGACCGCGCGCACGCCCGTCGCGTACGTGATAGCCCTCGCGCTGGTGACCTTCCTCCACATGGTCGTGGGGGAGATGGCGCCCAAGTCCTTGGCACTCACCCACCCCGAGAAGACGGCGATGGGCCTGGCGCTGCCGTTCCGCGGCTTCGCGTGGCTGGTCCGCCCGATCCTCGCGGCGCTGAACGCCATGACCAACGGACTGCTCCGCCTGTTCAAGGTCCACCCGAAGGACGAGCTCGCCACCACCCGCACGCCGCACCAGCTCGCCCTGCTCGTCGCCGAGTCGGGCCGGATGGGCATGCTCGACCGGGACGAGCACAACCTGCTCACCCGCGCGCTGCGTGTCCACCTGCAGCCGGTGGAGCGGCTCATGGTGCCGATCGAGCACGCCGCCACCGTCCCCGCCGGCGCCGACGACCAGGTCGTACGGGACACCGTGGCGGCCACCGGCGACCTGCGGATGCTGGTCGTCTCGCCGGAGTCCGTCGTGGGCGTGCTGCACGTGCGCGACACGCTCATGCAGCCGGGACGGCGTCCCGAGGAGCTGGCCACGCCCGTTCCGCGGCTCGCCCCGAGCACCAGCATCTCCGACGCGGTCGCCGTTCTTCAGGAGGCCCATGCCCAGATCGGCCTGGTGACCGACGAGAGCGGCATAGTCGTAGGAATGGTCAGCCTGCCCGCCCTCATCGGCCAGCTCCTGACCTCCTAGGAGTCAGACACGACCTAGCCTCCTGACGGCGTCGCCGCGGCGGCGGCGACGGCGAGCGCCCCCGCCACCGCGAAAGCGGCCGCGAACCCGGAACCGGAGATGAACAGTCCCATCACCCCCGGGGTCGCGGCCGCGACGAGGTTCTGCGCGGTGTTCTGCGCGCCCAGCGCGCGGCCGGCCCAGAACGTCCCCGCGAGCTCTGAGACGGCCGTGAAGGCCAGTCCGTTGCCGCTCATCGAGATCACCAGGGCCGCCAGCAGAAGAGCGGCGCTGAGGCCGTTTCCGGCCTGTACAGCCCCCGCCAGGAGGGCCATCACCGCCCCGTTGACCAGAGCCAGCCGCCGCATCGGGCCCACCCGGCTGCCGACCAGATCCGACCAGCGGCCGCACAGCAGGCGCCCGGCCGCGCCGGCGAACTGGGCCACCGCCACCACCCTCGCCGCGGTGCCGAGATCCCAGTGCCGCTCGGACACCAAGTAGGTGACGGCGAACCCCGCCGTAACGAACTGCGGGACGACGAGCAGCATGCTCGCGCCGTGCACCCGCCACAGGGCCGCCACCGTGTACGGCGACGAGGTCCGCGTCCCCGGCGCCACGGGCGGCCGGGGCGGGTCCACCACCATCAGGCCGACGGCGACCGCCGTGACCAGGCAGATCGCGGCCATGACGAGGAGCGCGGCGGTGACGTGCGCCACGGCGGGGGTGACCAGCCCGGCCACCGCGACGCCGAGCGGCTGCGCCGCCTGCCGCCAGCCCATGGCGAAACCGCGCCGTTCCTTGGGGAACCAGCCGAGGACCACCCGCCCGCTGGACGCGTTCGCCGACGCCCCCGACGCGCCGGCGAGCGCCAGCAGCGCCGCCAGCACGCCGGGATGGGCGGCGAACGCGGCGGCGACGAGGAATCCGCCCGCCAGGCCGAGACCGGCGGTCATCGCGAGCCGCTCGCCGTACCGGTCGGCGACCCAGCCCCAGGCGATCAGCGTGAACAGCATGCCCGCGCTCGGAGCGCCCACGAGCAGCCCCGCCTCGGCCAGCGTCAGCCCCTTCTCCTCCTGGAAGGCCGGCAGGAGGAACGGCAGGCCGTACATGAACACGCAGCCCGCCGCCTGGGCGGCCACGCCGAGGCCCAGCATGGTCCAGCGGTTCGGAGTCCTCATGCCGGCAGCATAAGGACTATCTCATTAAACAAGACATCTTCGATCACATAGTGAGACACATGGCAAAGAACACTGATCATCCAATTACCAGTGGATCGAAAGCCGCGCTCCAGAGAGTTCGATCAGCCCGCATCGGGCCGGGGTCGCGCGTCTCCCGGAACGTGGAGGAGACCGGCCCGCATGCTCGCGTAGACGGCGGTGCCGGGCTCAAGACGGCGATGACGCCCCCGGCGGCGGTCCGCCCCGGCCTCGTGCCTGAACCGAAATCCGTGAGAGCCTGCTGACAAAGGATTTGGCCGCTGAGGCCGGGGCCAGGTATGCCCCGGTCGGGGCCGTCTTCACTGATACGCCTGCGGACAGGAACGGGCTCCTGGTAGCTGAGGTGTTGTCTACGCAACTCGGCGGCCAGGAGCCCGTGGTTGTCTGTTTACACGCCCGTGTCCGTGAGCGCCAGTGGTTGCGCCTCACCGGGGTGCCGATGTCATGACCGGATGCCGGCCTATCCGTCGGATCTGACCGATGCCGAGTGGGGAGTGCTGGCAGGCGAGGCGCGGGCGGTGATGGCCGAGTTGGTCGCGACCACGGGCAGGCCGATGGTCCATGATCTGCGGGCGGTGCTGGACGCGATCGGGTATGTGGCCCGGTACGGGATCGAGTGGCGGGCCCTGCCGGTCGACTTCCCCCCGCATGAGGCGGTGTATGCGTTCTTCCTGCGGTGGTCCCGGCGCGGTCTGCCCGAACGGCTCGCCGGGCGATTACGCGGCCGCCTGCGGGTCATGGCCGGGCGCGGAGAGCTGCCGACAGCCGGCTGTATCGACTCCCAGACGGTCAGGGCAGCCGAGACCGTCCCGGCCGCGGACTGCGGTTACGACGGGGGCAAGAAGCTGAAGGGGCAGAAGCGGCATATCGCGGTCGACACGCTCGGATTGCTCCTGTGCGTGATCGTCACCGCCGCGTCGGTCCAAGACCGTGATGGCGCACACCCGTTGCTGGCTCGGCTGCGGGAGAAGTTCTCCACCATCACGCTGGTGTGGGCGGACGGCGGTTACGCCGGACGCCTGCTGAGCTGGGCCAGGCAGGTCCTCGGCCTGGCTGTCACCATCGTCAAGCGCTCGGACGATATCCGCGGCTTCGTCGTCCTGCCCCGCAGGTGGGTGGTGGAAAGAACGTTCGCCTGGCTGGCCCGTTACCGTCGGCTCGTCCGGATCTACGAACGCAAGCCCGGACACCACGAAGCCATGATCTGGTGGGCCACCGTGCATCAGATGACCCGCCGCCTGACCCGTGAACTCGCAGGCCAACCGCCCCATGGCCGCTGGGGAGGCCCGCCTGCGCTTCCTGACCTGTCCAGTCCGGACCGGCGCGGCAAGGTCTGCGAACTCCTGGCCGCCCAGCCTTGGCGGGCCTGGAAAGGGGCCGAGTTGGCCGCCATCCTCGGGGTCGAGAACGTCAACAGCTTCCGTGTCCAACTGTCCCAATGGTCACACCAGGGCTACATCAACAAGATCGGACCAGCTCTCTATGGCCCCATGCCCACGCGCACTTAAGCCTTTGTCAGCAGGCTCTGAGACTCGTTTCCGTTAAACCAACGAGACCCCGGAAAAAACGAAAAGACCCTGGGGTGGGAAGCTTGGCTTCCGACCGACCAAGGTCTGTCGTTTGGTGGGCAAGGGGGGAGTTGAACCCCCACGTCCTTTCGGACACACGGACCTGAACCGTGCGCGTCTGCCATTCCGCCACTTGCCCTAGCGGGTGCCCCATCGCTGGGTGCCTGGAAAGGTTAGCACGTATCCGCCGTTACTACCGAACCCGGATACGATCCCTCTAGACGATGGAGGAAGGAGGTACCCGGTGGGAGTCCTTCAGCGCTTCGAGCGCAGGCTCGAAGGCTTGGTTGAGGGGGCCTTTGCACGGGCGTTCAAGTCTGACCTTCAGCCGGTCGAGGTCGCCAGCGCCGTCCAGCGAGAGATGGACGAGCGGGCCGCGATCGTCGCCCAGGGTCGCACGCTCGTACCGAACGACTTCGTGGTGGAGCTGTCCACGACCGACAGCGAGCGGCTGGAGGTGTACGCCGACAGCATCGGCCACGAGCTCGCAAACCTCGCCAGGGAGTACGCCAAGGAGCAGGGGTACTCATTCGTAGGACCTGTCCGGGTGCGTTTCGAGACCGCCGACGACCTCGCGGTCGGGCTGTTCAGGATCCGGTCGGGCGTCATCCGTGGCGCGACGGTGGAGCAGGACGAGATCCGTCAGCCGGTCAGCGACACGCCTCCGCCGCGATCGGGGATGTTCGGCGGCCGCCCCCGGCTGCTCGTTTCCACCCAGGACGACCCGCAGGGCCAGCGTTCGTACGAGCTGACCACACCGGTGACGCTGCTCGGCCGCGGCACCGATTGTGATCTTCGACTGGTCGATCCGGGCGTATCACGGCATCATGCCGAACTACGTGTTGAAGGGCAGCAGGTCGTGCTCGTCGATCTGGGGTCCACGAACGGCACCTTCGTCAACGGCCAGCCGATCCGCAGGATCGAGATGCAGGACGGGACGAGGGTGACACTGGGGCGCACGACCCTGGTGTTCCGGCGAGATTAGAGGTAGACAGACGGTCCATGTCCGAGCTCACGCTGCTGCTGATCCGGCTCGCCTTCCTGGCGTTGCTGTGGTTCTTTGTGATTGCCGCGGTCGGCGTGATCCGGACAGACTTGTTCGGTGCACGCACGGCCCCCGCGCCGGCACGGAAACCAACCAAGGCACCGAAACCAGTGTCCAAACCCAAGAGGGGGGAACCACGTCAGATGGTCGTCACGGGTGGCCCCCTTCAAGGGACCGTCATCGACCTTACGGAGACGCCAATCAGCATCGGCCGGGCGACAGACGCCACGCTGGTGCTGAGCGACGACTACGCTTCGAGCCGGCATGCCCGGCTCTTCCCACAGGACGGCCAGTGGATCGTGGAAGATCTCGGTTCGACCAACGGCACGTACCTTGACCGCTCCAAAGTGACCCGCCCGACGCCGGTGCCTCTCGGAGTTCCGATTCGCATCGGCAAGACCGTCATCGAATTGCGCAAATGACAATCGCACTCCGTTACGCTGCCCGCTCGGACGTCGGCCTCCTCCGCGAAGGGAACGAGGACTCGGCGTACGCGAGCGGACGCCTGCTGGCCGTCGCCGACGGCATGGGCGGGCACGCACACGGCGAGGTGGCCAGCTCGGTCGCCATCGCCGCCATGTCGTCCCTCGATCACTCCAGGGACGCCTTCGGGGGTGACCTGCTCAGCGACATCGACGCGGCAGTCCGGGAGGCGAACCGTCAACTGCACGCGATGGTCGCCCGGGACCCGAGCCTCAAAGGCATGGGCACCACGCTGACCGCGATGCTTTGGAGCGGCGCGAGGTTCGCCCTGATCCACGTCGGTGACTCACGCGCGTACATGCTGCGCAACGAGGAGCTGTACCAGATCACCCACGACCACACGCTCGTGCAGTCGCTGGTGGACGACGGCCGCATCACGCTGGAAGAGGCCGCCAACCATCCGCAACGCTCGATCCTGCTGCGTGCGCTCGACGGCAGCGGCGAGGTCGATCCCGACCTGCAGGACCGGGAGGCCCAGGTGGGCGACCGGTACCTGCTGTGTTCGGACGGCCTGTCCGCCGTGGTCGGCGCCGAAACCCTGCACCACACCCTCAGCACGGTGGCCGACCCCGAGGACGTCGTCCGGCAGCTCATCGACCTGGCCAACAGGGGCGGCGGGCCGGACAACATCACCTGCGTGGTCGCCGACGTGATCGAGGTGGACGACGCTCAGCCGCCGATGTACGCGGCGGCCGTGGTCGGGGCGGCCGGCTCGGGACGGCTGCGATCGGGCCCGCCGGACGCCCCGCCCGGCCGGGCCTCCATGGCCACCGTGCCCCAACCGGTCATCGTGGACGAGGATCTCGACGACAACCCAGCGCCGGAGGCCCAGGCCTCCGGCCGCCGGGCCAAGAAACGTCGAGTCTGGCCCTTTCGGGTCACCTCGTTCGTGATTGTCGCCGCCGTGCTCGGGCTCGGCGGCTATTTCGGCTATGAGTGGACTCAGGACCAGTACTACGTCGGCGCCGACGGAGACCAGCTCGTGGTCTTCCGCGGCGTCGACGCGGAACTGGGCCCCGTCTCCTTCAAGAAGGTCGCCTACACCGACGACGCGCCGGTCTCCTCGCTCAGCGCGGCCCAGCAGGACCAGATACGCAGCGGCATCCCGGTCGACGATCTCGCGGCCGGGATAAAGACCATAAAGAACTTCAGCGGCGAGGGTCCACCGCACACAACCCCGTCACCGTCACCGTCACCGTCACCGGGATCCGGTAAGTGAGTTCAGCGGAAGCCACCCCCGTCCCCATGACCGCGAAGCGGCGTGGAGCGCAGCTCGCCATGCTCGCCTTCGCCGTGGTCGTCGTCATGTGCGCGTACGCCGGTGTGGGTCTGGGCATCGACGGCACGATCCCCGCCGGCATGCTGACCTACGGCCTCGGCCTGGGCGCGCTCATGCTCGCGGCCTATCTCGTGCTCGCCAAGTGGGCACCATGGGCCGACCCTCTGATTCTCCCGCTGGTGACCCTGGTCAACGGCATCGGCCTGGTGATGATCTACCGGATCGAGCAGACCGGCCAGGCCGGAGCCTCGGCCACCACCCAGCTCATGTGGACGGCGCTCGGCGTCGTGATGTTCTCCGCGACATTGATCGTGTTGAAGGACCATCGCGCCTTGCAGCGCCTCACATACACCGCGGGCTTCGCCGGGCTCGCGTTGCTGCTGCTCCCGCTGCTGCCGTTCATCGGCAAGGAGATCAACGGCGCCCGCATCTGGGTGGGCGTCGGCCCCTTCTCCATCCAGCCGTCCGAGTTCGCCAAGATCGCGCTGGTCATCTTCTTCGCCGGCTACCTCGTCGCCAAGCGGGACGTGCTCGCCCTCGCCGGGCGCCGCCTGCTCTTCATCGACCTGCCGCGCGCCCGCGACCTCGGCCCCGTCCTCATCACGTGGGCCGTCAGCCTGGGCGTCCTCGTCATGCAGAAGGACCTCGGCAGCTCGCTGCTGCTGTTCGGCGCCTTCATCGCGATGCTGTACATCGCGACCCAGCGCACCTCGTGGGTGCTCATCGGCGCCCTGCTGTTCATCGGCGGCGCCGTGCTGGCCGGGCAGGTCTTCAGCCACGTCGAGGCCCGCTTCGACGGCTGGCTGAACGCCAGCTCGCAGGAGATGTACTACCGCGAGTTCGGCAGCACCTTCCAGCTCATGCAGGGCCTGTTCGCGATCGGCTCCGGCGGTATCCTCGGCACCGGGCTCGGCCAGGGATACCCGAGAGAGATCCCGCTGTCGTTCTCCGACTTCATTTTCACCGCCACGGGCGAGGAGCTCGGCCTCACCGGCCTGATGGCCCTCCTCATGGTCTACGCGCTGATCGTCCAGCGAGGGCTACGTACTGCGTTCGCGGCCCGCGACCCGTTCTCCAAGCTCCTCGCGGGCGGCCTGTCCTTCATCCTGGCCTGGCAGGTGTTCATCATCGTCGGCGGCGTGACCCGGCTGATCCCGCTGACCGGCCTGGTCACCCCATTCATGTCGGCGGGCGGCTCGGCGCTGCTCGCTAACTGGATGCTTATCGCGCTGCTGGTACGCATGTCAGACGCGGCGCGCAAGCCGCCGCCGCAGGCGATCCAGGACGAAGGGCTCACCCAGGTGATGCAGCGATGAACAGCCCACTCAAGCGCGTCGCGGTCGCCTGCTTCGTGATGTTCGGCCTGCTCATGGCCAACGTGACCTATCTCGGTGCCGTCCAGGCGGACGGCCTGCGCACGGATCCCCGGAACCAGCGGTCCTTCTACGCGCGGTACGCCGTCGACCGTGGGTGGATCACCGCGGACAACGGCAAGGTCACCCTGGCCAAGAGCGTGGACACTGGCAATCGCAAATTCCGGTTCGAGCGGGAGTACCCCGAGGGCAAGCCCTTCGCACACGTCGTCGGCTTCTTCGCGCCGGAGAGCTCCTCGGGCATCGAGGGGGCCGAGGGGCGCTACCTCGACGGCAGCCACCCCGACCTGGTGGTGCGCCGCGCCATCGACCTGGTCAGCGGCAAGCCGCACAAGGGCGCCAACGTCGACCTCACGCTGAACGCCAAGGCGCAGAAGGTCGCGTACAAGGACCTGGCGAACACCGGGAAGCGGGGCGCGGTCGTGGCGCTCAACCCGAAGACGGGCGCGGTGCTCACGATGGTGTCCGTGCCGTCGTACGACCCGAACCCGCTCGCGGTGGCCGACAAGAAGAAGGTCAACGACGCGTACAACAAGCTCGACGCGGACAAGACGAACAAGCCGCTGCTCAACCGGGCGATCGGCCTCACCTACGCGCCGGGCTCGACGTTCAAGACGGTCACGTCGGCGGCGTTCCTGATGGACGACCAGTCGCGCGACGTGAACACGATAGTGAACGCGCCGGACGCGCTGCCGCTGCCCGGCACCAACATCTCGCTGCCGAACTACCACGGCGAGTCCTGCGGCGGCCGCGCGACGCTGCTGTCCGCCTACACGATCTCCTGCAACACGCCGTTCGCCGACGTCGCAATGGAGATGGGGTACGACAAGCTGAAGGAGCAGGCCGAGAAGTTCGGCATCGGCACCCCGCTGAGCATCCCGCTGGGCGTCACGAAGAGCGACATCGGCCCGGACGAGGGCAAGGCCGCCCTCGCCATGACCGCCATCGGCCAGCGCAGCAACCAGATGACCCCGCTGCAGATGGCGATGGTCGCGGCCGGCATCGCGAACCGGGGCACGGTCATGAAGCCGTACCTGGTCAACAAGATCACCGGCCCGGACGGCGGCGAGATCGACACCACCAACCCCGAAGAGATGAGCGAGGCGGTGACCCCCGAGGTCGCGGCCGAGCTCACCACGATGATGATCAACGTGGTGCGGAACGGCACCGGCCGGGCCGCCGGTCTGCCGAACACCACGGTCGCCGGCAAGACCGGCACCGCGGAGACCGCCCCCGGCAAGCCGTCGCACGCGTGGTTCATCTCGTTCGCCCCCGCCGAGGACCCGAAGGTCGCGGTCGCGGTCTTCGTCGAGTCCGGCAGCGCGGGCAACGACGCGACCGGCGGCGCCATCGCGGCCCCGATCGCGCACGACGTCATGCAGGCGGTGCTCGGTCAGTGACATCGGGCAACCCCGTTCTAGGCGGCCGCTATCGCCTGCGGTCCCGCATCGCCGCGGGCGGCATGGGCGAGGTGTGGCAGGCCACGGACCAGCTTCTCGGCCGCGAGGTGGCGGTGAAGCTGCTGCGGCAGCACATGGCCGCCGACCCGGCCTTCCGTGAGCGGTTCCGGAACGAGGCGCGCATCACCGCGGGGCTGACCGACCCGGGGGTCGCCCAGGTCTTCGACTACGGCGAGAGCGACGGGGTCGCCTACCTCATCATGGAGCTGGTGTCGGGCGAGCCGCTGTCGGGCATCCTGGGCCGCCACGGCACGCTCAGCCCGGAGATCACGCTCGACGTGGTCGGGCAGGTGGCCAAGGCGCTGCACTCCGCGCACCAGGCGGGGATCATCCACCGCGACATCAAGCCGGGCAACCTGCTCATCACCGAGGCCGGGACCGTCAAGGTGACCGACTTCGGCATCGCCCGGGCGCTGGAGGCCGCCCCGGTGACCCAGAGCGGTGTCGTGCTCGGCACCGCGCAGTACGTCAGTCCCGAGCAGGCGTCCGGCGAACGGCTGACCCCGGCCACCGACATCTATTCCCTCGGCGTCGTCGCGTACGAGTGCCTGGCCGGGCGTCCGCCCTTCGACGGCGAGACCCAGGTCGCGATCGCCCTGCACCACCTGTACGACGCGCCGCCGCCGCTGCCCGCCTCGGTGCCCGCGCCCGTGCGCGAGCTGGTTCTCGCCATGCTGGCGAAGGACCCGCAGGCGCGCCCGGCCGGTACGCGCGAGCTGGCCGAACGGGCCATCGCGATCCGCGAGTCGCTGACCGACGCGCACACCGTCATGCTGGGGACGCTGACCGACCCTTCGTGGTTCGCGGTGGGCGGGGCTTCCGGCGCCTCCTCCGCGCGCGGCCCCGCAACCCCACAGTTGGGCGCGTCTCCGGCTTCTCGGCCGGCCGCGCCCGCCACCTCGGCCGGTCCGAGACGCCCGGCCACCGAGCCGCAGGCGCCCCGGCGTGCCACCGCACCGGTGAGGCGCCGTCGCAGGCGGGTCACGACCGTGGTCTTCGCCACGGCGGGGTGCGCGGCGGCCGTCGGCCTCGGCGCCCTCGTGGTACGCGGCATGCAGGCGCCGCGTCCGCCGGAGGAGCGTGCGACCTTGGTCACCGACCCGACTCCGACGGTCCAACCCCCCGCGCCGCGTCCGTCCAGGTCAGTGGCACCGGTGGCGCCGCCGCCCCGTCCGCGGCCGACGTCACCCCGGCCGACCCCTTCGGCGTCGGCTACCGTAAGTACGTCGGCTTCGCCCACCCGGAAGCCGACGCCATCCCCGACGCACACCCCGCAGAGAACCCCGACACCTACCCCCACACCCACCCCGACGCCAAGTGAGATTCAACCTTCCGCACCCTCCCCAACTCCCGCTAACTCGTCTAATACGGAGACGTGATGCGAAAAGGGGTCGATGATGGACACCGGCGGCACCCCAAGATGAACGGCAAGGGACAGTGCAGGAAATGACTCAGCCTCGGCTTCTCGGTGGTCGCTATGAACTCGACGGTGTTGTCGGGCGCGGCGGCATGGCCGAGGTGTATCGCGCCCGGGACATCCGGCTGGACCGTATTGTCGCGATCAAGACACTCCGCTCGGACCTGGCCAGGGACCCCACCTTCCAGGCCAGGTTCCGCCGGGAGGCTCAGTCGGCGGCCTCGCTGAACCATCCGTCCATCATCGCCGTGTACGACACGGGCGAGGACACGATGGACAACACGCACGTGCCGTACATCGTGATGGAGTTCGTGGACGGGCGGACGCTGCGCGACCTGCTGCGCGCGGACCGGCGGCTGCTGCCCGAGCGGGCGATGGAGCTGGTCGACGGCATCCTGCGGGCGCTGGACTACAGCCACCGCGGCGGCATCGTCCACCGGGACATCAAGCCGGCGAACATCATGCTGACGCTCAGCGGCGAGGTCAAGGTCATGGACTTCGGCATCGCCCGGGCGATGGCCTCGTCCGAGGCCACCATGACGCAGACCGCCCAGGTGATCGGCACCGCACAGTACCTTTCGCCGGAGCAGGCCCGTGGCGAGCGCGTGGACGCCCGCAGCGACATCTACTCCACCGGCTGCGTGCTGTACGAGCTGCTGACCGGGCAGCCGCCCTTCACCGGCGACTCCCCGGTCGCGATCGCGTACCAGCACGTGCGTGAGGATCCGATCCCGCCGTCCGGCATCGACCACGAGATCCCCCAGTGGGCCGACGCGATCGTCCTCAAGGCCATGGCCAAGGACCCGGCCAACCGCTATCAGAGCGCGTCCGAGATGCGCGCGGACATCCAGCGCGTGATGTCCGGCATGCCGGTCGATCCGCAGACGATGGCGATGGCCACCCACCACGGCTCGTTCGGCCCGGCCGACCGCACCCGCACCATGACCAGTGCGGGCGGCCAGATGGGCGCGCCGCAGGGCACCCGGGCGATCCCGCAGTACGACTACGGGCCCGAGGAGCGCGACGGCGGACGGTACGACGGGCGCAGGCGCAGCAAGAGCGGGAACACCGGGCTGAAGACCGCCGCGTGGATCCTGGTCCCGCTGCTGGTGATCGGCGCGTTCGTCGGCATCGGGTACAAGTTCCTGAGCTCGGGTGACTCGGGCGCCGGCGGCACCATCAAGGTTCCGACCGTGGTGGGCCAGACCAAGCAGGCGGCCGAGAAGGCCCTGCAGGACCAGGGTCTCAAGGCCACCATCAAGGAGGAGTTCAGCGACGACGCCGAGAAGGGCTCGGTGATCAGCACTGACCCGATCGGCGGCACGGAGGTCGCCCCGAACTCGGCGGTCACCGTCACCGTCTCCAAGGGGCCCGAGCAGGTCGAGGTCCCCAACCTCATCGGCAAGACGTTCGAGGAGGCCAAGGTCGAGCTGGACGCGTTGGGTCTCAAGGCCAGCAGGGTCGACAAGCCGTCCAGCCAGCCACAGGGGAAGATCTTCGAGACCAGCCCGAAGGCGGGCAAGCAGGTCGCCAAGAACAGCTCGGTGCGGCTCTACCTGCCGAAGGAGGCCATCGAGGTCCCCAGCGTGCTCGGCCTCACTCTCAAGGACGCCAGGGCGACGCTGGAGGGCGCGGGCTTCCCGGTCAGGGTCTCGAAGCAGTCGAGCGACGTGGTTCCCTCTGGGAACGTCATCGCGCAGACTCCGGACGCAGGGGCCAGGCTCCAGTCCGGCACGACGATCACGCTGACGGTCTCCACCGGCCCCAGCCAGCAGCAGCCGCAGCCGAACGACACACCGAGCGACCAGGTCACCGAGCCGCCGACGGACGACGGCGGCATGGACGACGGCGGCGGCATCGACCTGCCCGACGGCGACAACCCGTTCGGTAACTGACGCCGTCCGGCATCGCGTAGCACGAGAGGAGGCCCGCTCATCAGAGCGGGCCTCTTTTTCTGCCTGCCTGCGGGAGATCGCGGTCGGGTGTGGAACCGGCTGTCGTCCAGAAACATGGAGAGGGCTTCCGCCACTCGGGGGCAATGGCGGAAGCCCTCGTCTGTTAGTCGTGTCCGGGGGTGGAAGCGTTACACGATCTGGCTGAGCCAGTTGCCGAGGAGCCGGTGGCCGTGCTCGGACAGGATGGACTCGGGGTGGAACTGGATGCCCTCGATGGGGGCGTCGCGGTGGCGCAGGCCCATGACGACGCCCTCGGGCGTGGTGGCGCTGACCTCGAGCGCGAGCGGCACGTCGATCACGGCGAGGGAGTGGTAGCGCGTCATGGTGACCGGTGAGGGGATGCCGGCGAAGACGCCTTTCCCGTCGTGGTCGATCTGGCTGGTGCGGCCGTGCATGAGTTCGGGGGCGCGGCCGACGGTGCCGCCGTACGCGACGGCGATGGCCTGGTGGCCGAGGCAGACGCCGAGCAGGGGGAGGCCGCGTTCCGCGCAGTGGCGGACCATGGGGACGCTGACTCCGGCGGCTTCCGGGGTGCCGGGGCCGGGGGAGACGAGCACGCCGTCGTACCGGTCGGCGTCGTCCACAGTGACGTCGTCGCGGGGCCGGACATCGCAGTCGGCTCCGAGTTCGCGCAGGTACTGCACGATGGTGTGGACAAAGCTGTCGTGGTTGTCCACCACGAGGACACGTACGGGGAATCGCGGTCGGTCGACCATGCAGACTATCCTTACTCGGAACTGCGCCCACTAACGAGGGAACTGCCGTGCCGAAGTCCAAGACCCGTAAGAAGGCCGTCTACACGCCGCCGCAGAAGGCGCAGACGGTGAACGTCAGCCCCCGGTGGCTCGCTCCGCTGATGGTCGTGTGCTGGATCCTCGGGATCGCCTGGATCGCGGTGTACTACATCGCGCCGGACATGCCGGGTCTGGGGGCCCTCGGCAACTGGAACCTGCTGATCGGTTTCGGTGCGATCATCTTCGGTGTGATCCTTTCCACACGCTGGCGCTGACGACGATCGTTGTCCACAGGCTTATCCACACCTGTGGACGAGATCACGCGATTACGCCGTACGGCGGGAATGTCAGCAGGATCACCGCCATGATCGCGAGCAAAGCGACGACGGCGGAGAGCTGGACGGCGTTCCGGGATCGGCGCGGCGCGTAGACGAAGGCGGCCGCGACGATGGTGCCGGTCACCAGGCCGCCGAGGTGGCCCTGCCAGCTGATCCCGGAGACGACGAAGGTCAGGACGACGTTGATCCCGATCAGCCAGAGGACGCCGCGGGCGTCGAAGCCGAGCTTCCTGGACACCACGAAGAGCGCGCCGAACATGCCGTAGATCGCGCCGGAAGCGCCGACGGCCAGTTCGCCGAAGAGGTAGACGGCGACCGAGCCTCCGAGCGCGGAGAGCAGGTACAGCGCGGCGAAGCGGAGGGAGCCGAGCCGCCGTTCCAGCTCGGGGCCGATGGCGTACAGCGCCCACATGTTGAAGAGGATGTGGGACAGGGACCAGCTGGACGTCAGCGGGGCGTGCAGGAACGCTCCGGTGATGAGGCGCCACCACTCGCCTTGGTAGATCCCGTAGGACCACGTCGCGAAGCGCCCGATGACCCCTTCGGGGTCGGCGATCTCGGCGAGGTAGGCGAGCACGTTGATGATCAGCAGGGCCCAGGTCACACGTGGTTTGGTGACCACGGCCCCGCCGAACATCGCGCGGGCGGGCCGGACGCTGCGGTTGCCCTGCTCAACGCATTCGACGCACTGGTGGCCGACGGCGGCGTCGCGCATGCAGTCAGGGCAGATGGAGCGCTCGCAGCGCTGGCATCGCACGTAGGTCTCGCGCTCCGGGTGGCGGTAGCAGGTCGGTGCGGCTTCCGCCCCCGGGTGCATCGGCGGTGGCTGGGAGGTCATGGGGTCCTTCCGAAGGGCGTGTCCACGACCCCCCAGCTTATAAGCCGATTTTCACGAACGCTCGATGGTGACTTCCTCGATCACCACGTCGTTGACGGGCCGGTCCTGCCGGCCGGTCGGGGTCTTGGCGATGGAGTCGACGACCTCGGTGCCCTCGATGACCTCGCCGAAGATGGTGTGGCCCTGGTTGAGGTGCGGCGTGGGGCCGACCGTGATGAAGAACTGCGAGCCGTTGGTGCCCTTGCCGAAGCGCTTGCCGGCGTTGGCCATGGCGAGCAGGTAGGGCCGGTTGAAGTTGTTCTCCGGGTGGATCTCGTCGTCGAAGTCGTAGCCGGGGCCGCCGATGCCCTGGCCGAGCGGGTCGCCGCCCTGGATCATGAACCCGTTGATGACGCGGTGGAAGATCGTGCCGTCGTACAGCTTGGCGGTGGTCTTCTCGCCGGTCGCGGGGTGGGTCCACTCCCGGGTGCCTTCGGCCAGCTCGACGAAGTTGCGCACGGTCTTCGGCGCCAGGAACGGGAAGAGCTTGATCCGGATGGTGCCGTGATTGGTGCGAAGGTTCGCGATGAGGTTCTCAGCCACGAGGGCCGCCCCCTTTTCGTGCAGGTTTCGGTTGTCCGTTGAACTTCGGTGAACAGCGTATCGACCCCGCCTGGGGAGGCGGCGTCATGATTGAGCCGCTTTGACACGGGAAGAGGGTCGTCACGGGGCCCCAACAACGGGGAGGTTTGTCGTGTCCCTGACACTCAGAAGGAACCGCGTCAGCGTACAGATGCCGCGGGGGGGACTGGGCCGCATAAAGGGCCGCATGCAGGTCCAGATGCGTCCGATGGTCAGCAAGATGAGCCCGATCACGGAAAAGGTCAGCCCGATGGTGGGCAAGGTGACGCCCATGATGGGCAAGGTGCCCCCGATGATGGGGAACGCGCGCGACGTCACCGCGACCCGCATCACCGACGCCCGCGTGTGGGTGGCGCCGAAGCTGGAGCAGGCCGCGTGCACCGTCGAGGACCAGATCGCCCCTCGCGTGAGCTCGTTCCTCCACGAAGCGGCCCGGCGGGTCGAACCCGAATCCTTCGCCCGGCCCCGGCGCCGCTGGCCGATGCTGATGCTGTTCGCCGGTCTGGCGATCGGCGTGGCCGGCGCGCTGATGTACCGGAACAAGTCCGGCCGGTGGGCCGAGAGCACGAGGGAGACCACGGCCGAGACCACCAGGTGGGCCGGCGAGAAGGTCGAGCAGGCCGGTGCCAGGGCCGGTGGCAAGGCACAGCAGGCCGCCACGAAGGCCGGCGGCAAGGCCGACGAGATCGCGGGCAAGATCCAATAGTGCGTACGGCCGGCGCTCCGGCGCCGGCCGCTGCCACCCGCGGGCCGGCGCCTCAGGGCGCGCGGCCCGTTCTCGTTTCCCGGACCGTGCCGGGCGTTCCGCACAGCGCCCCGGTTCAGCCCGTCGTCCGCCGGTCGTCGCGGGCCAGCCGGGCGAGTATGCCGGGCAGGTCGCCGTCGTGCAGCACGGTGAGCCGCCGGGTGGCCCTGGTGATCGCGACGTACAGGTCCTGGCCGCCTTTGGGCGACTGCGTGAGGATCTCGGCGGGCCGGACGACCACCACCGCGTCGAACTCCAGGCCCTTGCACCGGTTCACGGTGAGCACGGCGACCGGTGCCTCCAGCGGGTCGTCGCCCTCCGGGGGGAAGAGCGCGGCGATCTCCGAGTGCCGGGCGTCGGGGGTGAGCACCGCGAGCCGGCCGTCCCCGATCGCCTCCAGCTCCTCCTCGACCAGGGCGCGCAGGTCCGTCCTCTCGTACGGCACGGCACGCGGGCGCGCCTCGCCGTCCCGTACTGAGACGGGAGGCTCCTGCTCCGGGGCGACCGCCTTCAGCACGTCGGCGGCGACGTCCATGATCTCCACGGGCGTCCGGTAGTTCACCAGCAGCCGCTCCTCGCGCCAGCGGCCCGCGACGTACGGGTCGAGCATCTCGGCCCAGGAGCGGGCTCCGGCGGCGGATCCGGTCTGGGCGATGTCGCCGACCACGGTGAGGGACCGGGCCGGGATCCGGCGCATGACGGCGCGCCAGGCCATCGCGGACAGCTCCTGCGCCTCGTCCACGATCACGTGTCCGTACGCCCAGGAGCGGTCGGCCAGCGCCCGCTGGGCGGTGGTCACGACCGGACCGCCGTCGTGGTGCCGGGCGGCGAGGGCGGTGGCGTCCATCAGCTCGGTGAGGTCGGCGATCTCCAGCACGCCCCTGGCGTAGGCCTCCTCGTCGTCGCGTTCCTCGGCCGCCGCCCGCTCGCGCGCCTTGGCCTCAGCGTCGTCCTCGCCGAGGAGCTCGGCGGCCTCGTCGAGCAGGGGCACGTCCCCGATCGTCCAGGGGGAGCCCGCCGGGCGGAGCAGCGCGTCACGCTCCTCGTCGCGGAGCAGGCCGGCCGTCGCGGCGCGCAGCCGGTCCGGATCCGAGAGGAGCTCACCGACCAGCCGTTCCGGCGTCAGGTACGGCCACAGCTCCTCCAGCGCCGCCCGCACCGACGCCTGCCCCCAGAGCGCCTCGCGCGCGTAGCGCAGGTCCTCCTCGTCGTACGGCCGGTCGAGTTGCCTGGCCTCGTCCACGGCGAGGCCCATGAGCACCTTGTTGACGAAGGTCCGGCGGGCCATGTTGTGCGGCCGGCCGAGGGCGCGGGCCCGGTCGCGGGCGCGCACGCAGGCGTCGTGGTCGAGGCTCAGAGCCATCCGCTCGACGACGACCTCGACTCCGCCGCGGATGGACGTGCGGACGTCGATCAGGACCTCCAGGTCGCCGTCCGGGACGCACTGGCGGTCGCGTACGGCGGCCTCGATCACCTCGGCCGTCCGCAGGTCGCCCTTGACCGAGGCGACGGCCGGAGCGTCGTCCACGGTGGCGTGGATGCCGCGGTGGAGCTCGCCGACGCTGGACAGGACGACCTCGGTCTCGCCGAGCGAGGGCAGCACCTGGCTGATGTAGCGGCTGAACATGGCGTTCGGGCCGATCACGAGCACGCCTCGGCGTTCCAGCGTGGTGCGGTGCGCGTAGAGGAGGTAGGCCGCCCGGTGGAGGGCGGCGACGGTCTTGCCGGTACCCGGCCCTCCCTGGACCACGAGCGCCCCGCCCAGGCCGGACCGGATCACCCGGTCCTGCTCGGTCTGGATCGTGGCGACGACGTCGCCCATCCGCCCGGTGCGACCGCGGCGCAGCGCCGCCATCAGGGCCGCCTCGCCGACAAGGTTGTTGCGGTCGCGGTCGTCCATCCGGTCGAGGTCGAAGACCTCGTCGTCCAGCCCGGTGACGGCACGGCCGCGGGTGTGGATGTGCCGGCGGCGGACGAGGGCGCCCGGGTCGCTGGGGCTGGCAACGTAGAACGGCCGGGCCGCGGGGGCCCGCCAGTCGATGAGGACGGAGTCGTGTTCGTCGTCGCGCAGCCCGATCCGGCCGATGTAGTAGGTCTCGCCGCCGGAGTCGTCGATCCGGCCGAAGCACAGGCCGCGTTCGACGCTGGAGAGCTGCGTGACGCGCCGGAACTGCTCGTCCGCGGAGACCTCGCGCTCGATGCGGGCCTGGCGGGTGCCGCCGGACCCGCCACGGGCCAGGACCGTGGTCAGCGCCGCTTCGGCGCGTCCCCGTACGGTGTCGAGCCGGTCGTAGAGCATGGAGACGTAGGACTGTTCTTCCTGGAGCGCTTGCGCGACTTGACCACTCGCCATGGTTTTGGTACGATCCTATCGTTGGGTGTTTTGTTTGCCGCCCAAAGGCATAGAGGGTTGAGGATATCAGCGCTCCCCTCGGTTTGTCGTCGTCTTGTTCTCGGTTTTCCTTCTCGGTTTTTCGTCCCCTCAGGGCTCGACCAG
The DNA here is from genome assembly GCF_050947145.1 of Microtetraspora malaysiensis. Lineage (NCBI taxonomy): Bacteria > Bacillati > Actinomycetota > Actinomycetes > Streptosporangiales > Streptosporangiaceae > Microtetraspora > Microtetraspora malaysiensis. Next base: position 93,301 of record NZ_CP191998.1, on the reverse strand, counting down.
CCCGGCCCGGATGGCGTACTTGGTCAGTTCGAGCCGGTCGCGCATGCCGAGCTTCTGCAGGATGTTGGCGCGGTGCCGGTCGACGGTCTTCACGCTGATGACGAGGGTCTCCGCGATCTCCCTGGAGGAGTGTCCCTCGGCGATCAGCTTGACGATCTCCTCCTCGCGCGGCGTCAGGATGCTGTCCGGCATGGCCTCACCCTGCCGGTCGCGCTGCAGGTAGTCGCGGATCAGCGCGGCGACCGCGCCCGGATAGAGGAACGGCTCTCCGCGCATGGCCGCCCGGCACGCCTCCAGCAGGTCGCGGTCGGCGACCGACTTCAGCACGTAGCCGGACGCGCCCGCCTTGAGCGACTCGAAGAAGTACTGCTCGTTGTCGTACATCGACAGCATCAGGATGCGGATGCCGGGGGCGCGCCGGGAGATCTCGCGCGCCGCCTGGATCCCGGTCATACGCGGCATCGCGATGTCCAGGATCGCCAGGTCGACCTCCTCCTCGGAGGCGCGTTCGACCGCCTCGGCGCCGTCGGCAGCCTCCGCGACGACCGTGAGGTCGGGCTCCGCGTCGATGATCAGCCGAAGGCCCTGGCGGACCAGCGCGTGGTCGTCCGCCAGCAGGATCCGGGTCGTGGGCGTGTCCACCGGGTCAACTCCGTTTCGCCGTGATTTCTGTCGTTTTTTCCATCGAGACGGGGACGACGAGCCGTATCTCCGTGCCTTCCCCGGGAGGCGAGGTGACGGTCAGCGACGCGCCGACGAGCAGCGCCCGCTCGCGCATGCCCCGGATGCCCGCGCCCTCCTGGAGCACCCCGCCCCGGCCATTGTCGGCGACGCGCAGAACCACGGCGCCGGGCTCGGCCGTCAGCGACAACTCCACCCGGGTGGCCCCGGCGTGCCGGGTCACGTTCGTCAGGCTCTCCTGGGTGATCCGGTAGATGACGAGCTCGACGTCCCCGGACAGGGCGGGCAGGTCGGGATCCGTTCTGCGCGCCACCGACAGCTTGCTGACCTGGGCGACGTCCGTCGCCAGCGAGCTGAGAGCGCTGAGCAGGCCCAGATCCTCCAGGACACCGGGCCGCAGCCGGCGGGCGATCTGCCGTACCTCGTCCAGGCTGGACCGGACCGTCTCCTGGACGGCGTGCAGGTCGTCGCGCAGGTCCTCCGGCGCGCGGTCGATGGCGCGCTTGAGCCCGAGCAACACGACCGTGAGGGTCTGGCCGATCTCGTCGTGCAGTTCCCTGGCGATGCGGCCGCGCTCGGCCTCCTGCGCCGCCAGCGCGTGCGCGCTGCTGGTGCTGTGCTCGGCCTCCAGACGGTCCAGCATGGCGTTGAAGGTCTCGACCAGGTGGGTCAGGTCGCCGGTGCCGCGCAGCGCGAGCCGGTCGCCGCTGGAGCGCAGCAGATCGACCCGCTGCATCAGCGTCGCCAGCGCGCCGAGCGGCGCCAGGCTCGCCCGCAGCAGCACCGCGTTCGCGCCGAGGATCAGCGCCAGCCCGACCGTCAGGACCGGCACCTCTTTCAGCAGGACCGGGGACGAGACGGTGGCCGGGGAGACCGCGAGGATCAGCGTGCCCGCGGTGAAGACCAAGCCGTTGATCATGAAGAGCCGCCAGAACAGCGTGCGCGGGGCCCTCCACCGCGAGCGGGACGCCTGGGGCGGCCCGCCCGTCTGCCGGTCGGCGAGATTGCTCATACCCCCACCGTGGTGGCGGCGAGGAGTGTTTGTCCATCCGGCCCGTCGCGTATCCGCGCGCGGGCCCGCGCCCTCCCATCTGCGATTTCTACATGCCGTCCCCCACTCAGGATGGGTGCTGGACCCGATGGCGGCCGGGGCTGCCCGCGGCAAGACTTGAGGCGGCGGGTGCCCGGGCTCCCGTCGCCACGCCCCGGATCCCCGACGCGGGGCCGATGGCAGAGAGGAGAGCGATGACTTCAGCGGGCTGACGTCACCCCGGCCACCAGCAGGGACGAGGAACGGAGACACAACGGAAATGGACATCACCCGCACCACCGTCCCCGGCGTCGGCGTGCTGCACCATTGCGGGACGCGCGCCGGCCAGCGATTCGGCGTCATGGTCGACGACGCCGAGCGGCGCTCACTGCTGATCTACGAACCCTCGGGCGACCCGGATGTGCCGAGGCAGACCATCATCATGGACCGGGACGAGGCCGACCAGATCGCCGCGATCCTGAGCGACCGGTCCGTCTCCGACCGGCTCGCCGAACTTGAGCGGCGGCTCGCCGAGCTCACGGAGAAGTCATGACCGGCCCGTACGGCGACGGCGGCCGGAGAAGGAAAGACGACGGGACGGTGACATGCGGGCACACGACATAGCGGTACAACTGCCGACGGTCACCGTCGGCGACCCGGTGACCAGGGCGGTCCGGGTGATGACCCTCGGCCGGCTGCCGGGGCTCATCGTCGTGGACGGCATGGGCCGCCCACGCGTGGTGCTGCCCGGGACGCAGGTGCTCCGTCTGGCGGTCCCGCGGACGTACCAGGAGGATCCGGCCCTCGCCCGGACGGTGGACGAGGCGCACGCCGACATCTTCTGGCAGGAGCTCGGCGCCCGCACGGTGGGCGACTGCCTGCCGTCGCAGTCGCTCCGGCCGGTGATCGTGCCCCTGAACGCGACGCTCCTTGAGGTGGCGGCCGTGATGGCGTCCATGCGCAGCCCCCTGGTGGCGGTGGTGGACCGCTCGGGCGTGCTCGCCGGGGCGATCACGCTGGACGGGTTGCTCACCGGCATGGCCGTCTCGGACTCGGACGGCTGACCCGCGCCGCCTCAACCCGCGATCCCCAAGCTGTTCACCCCTGCTCTCACTTTGAATCCCTGAAAACACCGCCACCCAGGCGTCGACGGCGTCGCCCTGGGGCGTTCGCGCGCGTCCGGGCCTTGCCCACGACCGGTCCCCGTGGTCCGGCATGGTCCGGCTCGGCCCGGCGCGCCGCCCGCTGACGGCCGTTCTCCGCTCGCGTACGGACTCACGCCGCGCCGTGAATCGGCGGCGCGGTGGGTGGCGCATGTCCGCATATCGTTCGGAGGCCTTCTCGTGCACCGCTCTACCGCGTCTTCAGCGTCGTCACTCCGCCCAGCCATACCGACCGCGCGTCCCGCAGCCCGCGCCGCGACCATCGCGCCGGCCGGCCCGCCGGGATGGACCGGATGAGCTCTGTCGCCGCGCTCTCCATCTTCGTCGTCGCGTTCTTCCTCATCGCCACGGAGAAGGTGGACAAGGTCAAAGTCGTGCTCGTCGCGGCGGGGGCGATGGCCGTCCTCGGGCTGATCCCCGGGGCCAAAGTCTTCTTCTCCGAGCACGAGGGCATCGACTGGAACGTCGTCTTCCTGCTCCTCGGCATGATGATCATCGTCGGGATCATCAAGCAGACGGGGTTGTTTGACTTCCTGGCCATCTGGGCGGCCAAGAAGTCACGCGGCCGGCCGTACCGGCTCATGGTGATGCTGATGGTCATCACCGCGGTGGCCTCGCCGTTCCTGGACAACGTCACCACGATCATGCTGGTCGCGCCGGTCACCGTCCTGGTCTGCGACCGGCTGCGCATCCCCGCCCAGCCGTTCCTCATCGCGGAGGTCCTCGCCTCGAACATCGGCGGCGCGGCCACGCTGATCGGCGATCCGCCCAACATCATCATCGGCAGCCGGGCCGGGCTGACGTTCAACGACTTCCTCGTCCACATGACGCCGATCGTCGTTGTGATCTTCGTGGTGTTCGTGCTGCTCACCGGCCTGCTGTTCCGGAAGTCGTTGCGGTACAACCCGGACAACGTGGCGTCGGTGATGGCGCTGCAGGAGCGGCGGGCCATCACCGACCCGCGCCTGCTGGCGCGCTGCCTGGTCGTGCTCGGGCTCGTCATCGCCGGTTTCGGACTGCACGCGGTCGTCCACATCGAGCCCTCGATCGTGGCCCTGGTCGGCGCCGGACTGATGATCATGGTGGCCCGTCCGGATGTCCCGGAGGTGCTCCGCGAGGTCGAGTGGCCCACCCTGGTGTTCTTCATGGGCCTGTTCGTCATGGTCGCCGGGCTCGTCCACACCGGGGTCATCTCGGCCGTGGGCACGTGGGCGATCAGTGCCGTGGGCGACAACTTCTTCGGCGCGGCGACCTCACTGCTGTTCGGCTCGGCCGTGCTCGGCGCGTTCTTCGACAACATCCCGTACGTGGCCACCATGACACCGGTCGTCGAGGGGCTGGTCGCCCAGGCGCCGGACGCGGGCATCGGGCAGGCGCTGTGGTGGGCCTTCGCCCTCGGGGCCGACTTCGGCGGCAACGGCACGGCGGTGGCCGCGAGCGCCAACGTCGTGGCGCTGGGCATCGCGGCCAGGACCGGTCACCGGATCTCGTTCTGGCAGTTCACGAAGTACGGCATCGTCGTCACGATCCTCAGCACCGTGCTGGCCTGGATCTACGTCTGGCTCCGTTACTTCATGTGAGTACGGCGTCCCCGCGCGGCCGGGGCCTCGTTCCCCCAGGGGATCGGGGCCCGTCGGCGTCTCCGGGCGTACGCGTTCCTGTTACCGGAACGGCTGGGCGACCTCGGCGAGGACCTCTTCGGCCAGTTCGAGGAGGCTGCGCGGCTGGGACTCGTCCGACTGACCGTCGATCCAGAGGTTGGCGGCGATGCGGAGGCTCATCAGATACGCGGCCGCCAGGACGCACGGCCGCGAGGCGCCCGGCTCAAGTCCCTCGCGCTCGGCGATGGCCCGCGCCAGCTCCCGCTCGACGCGGATGTGGTTGGCCATCTGCCTGGCCAGCAGAGACGGGTGCTGCTTGACGAGCCTCGTCTGAATCGCCCGCTCGCGGTTGGGCTCGCCCACCTCCGCGTAGAGGCTGCGTGCCGCGCTGAGCAGCGCCTGCCACGTGGGCTCCTCCGCCGGCCGCTCGCGGAACGCCTCCACCAGGGACCAGACGCGGCGCTGCTCGCCGTACAGGAGTGCGTCCTCCTTGCCGGCGAAGTAATTCGAGAACGTGCGCCGAGAGATGTTGGCCGCGTCGGCGATCGCCTCGACGGTGACGTTGTCCAGGCCGTGCTCCATCGTGAGCCGCATGGCGGCCTCGTGGACGGCCTGCCGGGTCTCGGCCTTCTTGCGCTCGCGCAGCCCCACCGTCGTATCCATGTTCCGGCAATCCTAGCGTCCGGGAATATATGCCCACTGAGCAAAGTTGCTCAGTGGGCATATATTATGCGATCGCTCGTATCCCCTCTCCACCTGCTACGGAGGCAGCTCTTGAGCGCGCAGACCGCTTCGCCGCCAGGCCAGACACAGATGACCCATCGGCAGATCTTGGAAGCCCTCAGCGGCCTCCTCCTGGTGCTGTTCGTCGCCATGATCAGCAGCACCATCGTGTCGGTGGCGCTCCCCCAGATCATCGGGGCCCTCAACGGCACGCAGTCGCAGTACACCTGGGTCGTCACCGCCTCCCTGCTCGCGGCGACCGCGTCCACGCCCATCTGGGGCAAGCTCGCCGACCTGTTCAGCAAGAAGACGCTGCTGCAGGTCTCGATCGTGATCTTCCTGCTCGGCTCGCTGGCCTCGGGCTTCGCCCAGAACACCGGGCAGCTCATCGCCTTCCGCGCCTTCCAGGGGCTCGGCATGGGCGCGCTGCAGATCCTCGTCCAGGTCATCATCGCCGCGATGATCCCCCCGAAGGAGCGCGGCAAGTACAACGGCTACCTGGGCGGCGTCATGGCGGTCGCGACCGTCGGCGGCCCGCTGCTCGGCGGCCTGATCGCGGACACCTCCTGGCTCGGCTGGCGGTGGTGCTTCTTCATCGCCGTGCCGTTCACGCTGATCGCGTTCGTCCTGCTGCACAAGACGCTGAAGGTCACGACGGTGCGGCGGCCCGACGCCAAGGTGGACTACGCCGGCGCCACCCTGATCGCCGCGGGCGTCAGCCTCCTGCTCATCTGGGTCACCTTCGTCGGAGGCTCCTTCGACTGGCTGTCGTGGCAGACGGCCGTCATGGTCGGCGGCGCGGTGATCATCCTCGCCCTCGCGGTGTTGGTCGAGTCCCGTGTGAAGGAGCCGGTCGTTCCGCTGCACATCGTGCGGATGCGCACCCCCGCCCTCGCCATCCTGGCCAGCCTCGCCGTGGGCATGGCGATGTTCGGCGGCTCGGTGTTCCTCGGGCAGTACTTCCAGATCGGCCGCGGCTACAGCCCGACCGAGGCGGGCCTGCTCACCATCCCGATGATGTTCGGCGTGCTCGTGTCGTCCACGATCTCAGGGCGGCTCATCTCCCAGAGTGGGCGGATCAAGCCGTACATCGTGACCGGCTCCATCGTGCTCACCGTCGGCTTCCTGTGCCTGTCCACGATCGACCACGAGACGTCGCTCGTGCTCATCGGCGGCTTCATGATGCTGGTCGGCATCGGGGTGGGCATGTCGATGCAGAACCTCGTCCTGGCCATCCAGAACACCGTCCCGCTGCGTGAGCTGGGCGCGGCCAGCGGCGCCATCACGTTCTTCCGCTCACTTGGCGGCACCATCGGCGTCTCGGTCCTGGGCGCGGTCCTCGCCAACCAGGTGGCGACCAACATCGCCGAAGGCCTGGCCAAGATCGGCGTCAAGCCGACCGGCTCCGGGACCGGCAGTCTGAACATCGCGGCCCTGCCCGAGCCGATCAAGGGGATCGTGCGCGCGGCGTACGGCGACGCGACCGGGCACATCTTCCTGATCTCCGCGGGCATCGCGGTGGTCGGCGTCATCGCCGTCCTCTTCCTCAAGCCGGTCAAACTGCGGGAGACCGTGGACCTGTCCGAGGCGACGAAGCAGGAGGAGCCGGCCCCCGCCCGGTGACACATCGGCGGGTGACATCGCCGGCCCCTCGCGTACGGCATGCCGGCTCCGGAGCGGCGGAGGTGCTCCGGCACGGCGCAGGGTGAACGAGCGGCGCAGGGCGTCCCGCACGCGGGGCGCCCTGCGGTCGTCACCCCCCAAGGCCTGCCCGGCGCGGCCTTCCTCATGGCGCCGTGACGGACTCGTCCGCCGGGATCCAGGCGACCGTGACGCCTGCGCGCCGATCTCCGTCGCGGTAGATCTCTCCGGCGTCGCGCCCCTGCGCCCAGCGTCGCGCGTACGGCGGGGCCTCGACCACGACACCGTCGCGTACGACCAGTCCCACGGTGGCGCGGCCGGTGGACCACCAGATGAGGCCGTTCCCGAGGTCGTCCTGCATGGGGCGACCGTACCGCCAGGGTGTGACAAACCGCCCTTATCCCCGTCCCGGCCAGGTTCGGTCAGCTCCAGGTGGCCTGCTTGAGCACGCCGGACAGTTCCGGGGTATTCCAGACGTCCACGATGAGGATCTTCGACGCGGGCAGGAACCACTCCCGCTGCGTGAAGCGCATCGTCTGCCGGGCTCCGTTGTTCGTCACACACCGGTTGGGCCAGGCGGTGTACAGCGCCTTGTGGCCGCGGCCGACCTGGCGCAGACCCGTCGAGCTGGGCTTCTCCCCGGGGTACCAGCTCGTTTTGGCGTTGAAGGGGCAGGGCACCACGCCGCTGAAGGGGTGGAACTGCCACTTGCCGGTATAGGTGAGGGAACCGCCCCCCACAGGGAGGTTGGTGAACGCCTTCGGACCGAACACCCAGAACGACTGGCAGTTCGGCGCGAAAGGCTCCGGATTCGCGCACGTTCCGGTCACGACCACGATGCGGTCACCGTCACGGTGCGCCTTCCAGCCGGACGGGAGCTTCAGGTTCATCCCACGGAACGAGAAGTTACGGCTTCCTGAGGCCGCCGAAGCGGCCGAGGCCGACGAGGCTCCGGTCGCGGCGGAGACGGCGGTGGGAGCGGCCAGTACGGCGACGGCCACCAGGGCGAGGGCGAAAGATCGTTGGACCATGCCCGGAAGCTACCGATCTGCACTTGTCGCTCTCTGAACAACCGGTTGAACGCGAAGTCCGCGCCCTGCTCAGAAGAGGGTCAGCGGCTCGGACGGCATGGGCTCGGGCAGCGGCTCGACCTCGGGCAGCCGCTCCCGCACCTCGTCATGGAAGCGGCGGGCGAGCACCGGCGCGTCGGCGTTGTCGGGGGTGTGGACGAACACCGTCGGCGAACGGCCCTCGCGCAGCCATTCCACGACCGTGTCGATCCAGTGGCCCCAGCCCTCGACCGTGCCGGCCGTGTCGTCCCGGCCGATGTAGCGGACGATCGGACGCTCCGTGAGGGCGGACGAACGGCGCGGCACCCGGGGTTTCTTCGTCCACGCGTCGCGTTCGGCGTCGCTGGTCGGCGGCCGCTGGAAGAGGGCGGTGGTGTCGAACGGGATCCACTCGGCGTCGACGGCGGCGAGGGCCCGTTCGAGAAACCGCGCCGATCGCGCGTCGTCGAAGAACGCGCGGTGGCGAACCTCGACGGCGTACCTGTGCGAGCGGGGGAGTCCGCGGAGAAAGCCCGCCAGGGCGCCGAGGTCGGTCGGGCCGAACGAACCCGGCAGTTGGATCCAGAAGGCATGGTTCCGCGGCCCCAGCGGCTCCATCGTGTCGAGAAACGCGCGGAGCTCCTCGTCGGCGCCGGTGAGGCGGCGCTCGTGGGTGATCGTCTTGGGCAGTTTGATCACGAAGCGGAAGCCGGGGTCGGTCTGCCCGGCCCACGACTCCACCGCGCTCCTCGCCGGCGTCGCGTAGAAGGTCGTGTTGCCCTCCACCGCGTTGCACCACGTCGCGTACGCCCGCAGGCGCTCCCCGGCGGGCAGCGGATGTGGCAGGAGGCGCCCCTGCCAGGACGCATGAGTCCACATCGCACATCCCACGTGAAGCCGCATGGAACCGACGCTATCCGAGATCGGCACCGTTCGTCGTTGACAGCTATACCAACCAAGCGCATGATTGGTCGTCGGCGCCAGATCATGCTCTTGACCAGCAGGTACCCGGACGTGGGGTGCCGCCACGGTCGCTTTCTTACGCGAAGGGTCTCTTCATGCCTGCACACCGTTCTCAACCGACCCGCCGGCAGGTTCTCCGCGGCGCAGCCGCCGCCGGGGCCGGGATCGCGTTCGGCTCACGGCTTCTCGGCAGTGTCGCCGCGCGCGCGGACACCGCCGACGCGCCGGAATACGACGTGGTCGTGGTCGGGGCCGGCGCGGCCGGGATGACCGCGGCGCTGGTCGCGGCCAAACGGGGGCTGAACACGCTGGTCGTCGAGAAAGCGGCCAAATTCGGCGGCTCGGCGGCCCGTTCGGGAGCGGGCATCTGGATTCCGAACAACGAAGTGCTCCTCGCCGCGGGCGTGCCGGACACCCCGGCCAAGGCCGCGGCTTATCTGTCGGCGGTCGTCGGCAGCGAGGTCCCCGCGGATCGGCAGGCCGCGTTTCTCGGCAACGGCCCCGAGATGATCTCGTTCGTCATGCGGAACAGCCCGCTGCGTTTCCGTTTCATGGAGGGCTATTCCGACTACTACCCGGAATTACCCGGCGGCCTGGCGAACGGCCGATCCGTCGAGCCGGACATGTTCGACGGAAACCTCCTCGGCGCGGAACTGGCCAACCTGAATCCCGCGTACATCCCGGTTCCGAACGGACAGGTGGTGTTCAGCGGCGACTACAAATGGCTCAATCTCGCCCTGGTGAACGTCAAGGGCGCGGCCATCGCGCTCGAAACGTACGACCGCTGGCTCAAGGCCGCCGCGCGGGGCATCAAGCCGCTCACCATGGGGCAGTCGCTGGCCGGAGCGCTGCGGGCCGGACTGCTGCAGGCCGGGGTGCCCGTCTGGCTGAACACCCCGCTCGTCGATCTCCGCGTGGACGCGGGCCGTGTCACCGGCGTACTGGTCACCCGCGACGGCACCCAGACCCTCATCCGGGCCAAGTACGGGGTCGTGGTCGCGTCGGGCGGCTTCGAACACAACGGGGAGATGCGCGACCACTACCAGCGGCAGCCCATCGGCACCGACTGGACCGTCGGCGCCTCGTCGAACACCGGGGACGGCATCGCGGCCGGTCTGGCGGCCGGCGCCGAGGTCGCGCTGATGGACGACTCCTGGTGGGGGCCGGTGATCCCGCTGCCCGACGAGCCGTACTTCTGCCTGTCCGAGCGCACCCTCCCGGGCAGCATCATCGTCAACCAGCAAGGGGCGCGGTTCGTGAACGAGGCCGCGCCGTACAGCGACGTGGTCCACGTCATGTACGAGAAGAACGCCACCGCGCCGCACATCCCCGCCTGGATGGTCATCGACCAGAACTACCGGAACCGCTACCTGTTCAAGGATCTCGCGCCGACCCTGCCGTTCCCGGACAAGTGGTACAGCAACGGCGCCCTGGTCCGGTCGAGCACGATCGCGGGCCTGGCAGCCAAGATGGGCGTCCCCGCCGCGGCCCTGCAGAACACGATCACTCGCTTCAACGGCTTCGCACTGAAGGGGAAGGACCCCGACTTCAAACGCGGCGACAGCGCCTACGATCACTACTACACCGACCCGGCGATCCTGCCCAACTCCTGTCTGGCTCCGCTGTGGCTGCCGCCGTTCTACGCTTTCAAGATCGTCCCCGGTGACCTCGGCACGAAGGGCGGCATGGTCACCGACGCCACGGCCCGGGTGCTCTCCCCGTCCGGCGCGGTCATCCCCGGTCTGTACGCGGCCGGGAACGCCAGTGCCGCCGTCATGGGCCACAGCTACGCCGGCGCCGGCTCCACCATCGGCCCCGCCATGACCTTCGGCTACATCGCCGCGAACCACATCGCCAACAACCGCTGATCACCCATCGCGGATGGGACACCCTGTTGACGACACGAACGCCGCTTTCCTCGCCCCGGAAAGCGGCGTTCCTGAATGCCGTGGAGAAATGGGCCGTCGCGACTTTCCGGAGCGTACGCCGCTCTGCCGGAACGGCTCGGCGAATGCTTCGAACCGCTCCGCAGTGCACAATTCTCCCAGCTGAGAGCGTCCGATGCCGTATGCGAGGATGCCGGGATGGACGGAAGAGTTGTGCTCCGGGTGGCCGACGAATGCGCGGGTTTCCTCGACTCGGCGGTGGACCAGGACTGGACGGCCTCGATCCCCGGCATGGAGTGGACGGTCGCCCAGGTGGTGGCGCACATGAGCGAATGCGTCCTGTGGTACTCCATCGACCTGGCCGCGGGCGAGCGGGCGCTCGACACGATGGAGATGCGGGTCCGTCCGGAGTCTGAGGCGATCGACCTCGTCGCCACGCTGAGATCCGCCGCCGGAGTGCTGGCCCGCGTCGTGGACGGCATGCCGCCGGAGTCCCGCGGATGGCACCCCCACGGCCGCGCCGACGCGTCCGGCTTCGCGGCCATGGCCTGTGACGAGATGCTCGTTCACACGGCCGACGCGGGTCACGGCCTCGGTCGCGGGTTCGTCCCCTCAGCGGAACTCAGTGACGCCACCGTGCGCCGCCTGTTCCCGTGGGCCCCCACCGGCACTGATCCGTGGGCGACATTGCTTTGGGCCAACGGCCGCGCCGACCTCCCCGGCCACGAGCGTCAGGTCGGCTGGAAATGGCACTGTGCTCCGCTCGATGAATGGGACGGGGTAAACCCGTCAAAGGCCTCCGATCCGAAGGCATGAATTCGGATAGACGCAATTCTCGTAGGTGAACTGCGCTCGCCTTCGCGTTCAAGGGCCGAGCTGTCGACAACGCGAATTCGGAGGGTCACCGAATGGACTTCGCGTCAGGTGAGGCGCAATGGCGGGCGCGTCTGGGCAAACTCAGAGACGCCGTACGACAGGAACTGGTCACCCGGCAGCTGGAGCCGTACCTTCCGGATCAGCCGGCGCGCGTTCTCGACGTCGGATGCGGGCAGGGAACGCAGACCTTGCGGATGGCGGCGCGGGGGCATCACGTCACCGCGCTGGACTCCTCGCGGGAGATGCTGGCCCTGCTGACCGCCGAGGTCACGCCTGGCATGCGGGTCGACGCGGTGCACGGCTCGGCCACCGAACTGCCCGACGGCCCCTTCGACGTCGTGCTGTGCCATGGCGTGCTGATGTACTTCGACGACCCCGCACCGGTCGTGCGATCGATGGCGAACGTGGTCAGGCCCGGCGGCCTGGTCTCCCTCCTGGTCAGGAACGGCGACACCCTGGCGATGCGGCCGGGTTTGGCGGGCGACTGGGCTCGCGCCTACCAGGCGTTCGACGACATGACCTACGCCAACCGCATCGGCGTCACGGCCCGGGCCGATCGACTGCCGGACCTGCGGTCGCTGCTCGCCGACCACGGGTTGCGGACCGAGGATTGGTACGGCGTACGCGTCTTCACCGATCAGGTGGACGACGTGCCCGTCCCCGAGGATTTCGCAGCTCTACTGGCCTGCGAGGAACGCGCGGGCCGTACCGATCCCTACCGTCAGGTGGCCGCTCTCACGCATCTGATCGCCCGCCGCGACGAGTAGCGATCCCGCACGGCCGGCAACGCCGCGACCGTACACTCCCCGGCATGCACCTGCGGCAGCTCACTGAAGAAGTCGAAGCGGTGTCGAAGCTCTATGCCGCCAAACACGGGATAGAACGCGACGACACGTGGTTTCTCCTGAAACTTCAGGAGGAGATCGGCGAGCTGACCCAGGCGTTCCTCATGCGGTCGGGGCAGGCCAGGAGCAAAGGGCACTCCGCGGACGAACTGGAAACGCAGTTCCGGGCGGAGCTCGCCGACGTCCTGTGTCAGCTCCTGGTGATGGCGCGACATCACGGCGTCGACCTGGAGGCAGAGGTCGAGCGCAAATGGCTCGTCTGGAACCCGGGCCGGTCCTCCGTCCCGTCACGGCCTGAGGCGTCGGCGGGCGGGACGGGGCTCCGGGCCGCGCCGTCGGATGTCGAGGGGACGTGAAACAACCGGGTCATCCGCCGTCATCGAGGGATCGGTCCGGGTCGGGCATCGCGCCGGAACGCTCTTCCGCGTACCGGCGAACGACCCGCTCCAGGTAGTCCACCCGCGCCCCGCCGAGGTCGGCCAACTCGGCGGGGGAGCGCACGAGGGCGATGCGGTCCAGTTCCGGCTCACGCCCCAGTGCCGTTTCCGCGGACACCAGAGCCGCGAACCGCTCGCGCAGCAGCGCCTCCGGCTGACACGGAGCGAGAAACAGGACACCGACGCTCCTCCTCTTCCCGCGCGTGACGCCCCAGAGGGTCAGGTCGTCGGGCGGCGTGTCGACGCCGGTCTCCTCTACCAGTTCCCGGGCGGCATGCCGGCGGAGCGCCGCCACGTCGAGGCGCTCGTGATCGTCCGGCGGTTCGACTGATCCGCCCGGTAGCTGCCAGCGGCCGGGACTGGCCGTCGTCGGCGACATCCGTCCGGCCAGCAGGCGGCCGTCCTCGGTCGGCTGCACAACCGCGGCGAACAGCGACGGAAGCCACGAGGTCGCACCCGGAACCCGACGCAGCGCGTAGTGCCGGTAGGTCGTCCTCACCCAGGAGAGGACCACGCTGTGCGGCCCCTCCCACGTCAGCCCCGCGGACGCCACCACCGGCCCGTCGAAGAAGCTCGGGTTCGCCCGTACCGCCTCCTCCCAGGCGCGGTCCATAGCGAGTCGCTCTTCGCGCGACAGCTGAGGAGCGGCAACTTCGACCAGGCGGAGCCGGTGAACCTCCAGGAGTCCGGCGGCAGAAGAGTGCGGCGATGGCTCGGTCACCGCCTCATGCTGACGCACCGCGGCCTGCCCGACAACGATCACGTCAAGATCGGCCTACCCCGTTTCAACGCAGCAGGGACCTGGCGGAGGGGGCCAGCCGTAACCGCTGCAGCACCATCGGCTCCACGACGGGAGCCACGTGGTCCCGCCAGCGGGCCGAGCTGTTCAGCCGGGTCAGATGCTCGTCGAGGTGAGCCTGGCTGGGAAAACGCGCGAACCATACGAAGACGTTTTCGCCCGTACGTACCGGAAGCGCGGGGAAGGCGTTCTCGGCGTACTCCGTTCGCAGGCACGCCAGCGGCGGCGCCCCGGTCGCGGTCAGCAGCGTGCGGACCTCGCGATCGAAGAAGTCGGTGAATGCCTCGTCGAACGGGCGGTCGCGGCGGTAGATCGTCGCCAGGACGAGCGACGGTGGTGGCGTGGCGCCGCCGATCGGGGGCCGTACGGCGGCCGTGGCGGGGAAGCCGGAGCGCGTCGTCGCCGGACGCAGCAGCAGCACGTTGTCGGAGTCGATCATCGTGGCGTTGGCCGCGGGACCGTGCGCCTTCCACACCGGCCCCCCATAGAAGCCGGCCAGCGCCTCGGCGCGAGACGGCATGTCGCCGAACCCTCGCAGCCAGACGAACCGGTCCGGGTCATCGAGGTCACGAAACTGCCCCAAGACCGCCATACCACCGGCTTCCTGGCTTTCGACGAACTCCCGGTCGAACAGCTCGATCAGGACGTCTCGCCGGCCAGGGTGCAATGTGTACTGCCGTAGCTCGATGATCGGATAGTCGCCGATCGGGGCCATGCCGCCTGCCTCTCTCAGAACAATTCTTGTTACAACTGAGTGCGTGCTGTGGATGCGGCCGGTTCTGACTGTGGATTGCCTACTCCCGGAGAGTCCGCTTCAGCACATCGGCGATCGAGGTACGCCGCAATTCCTGACATAGCGCCTGCTCGACGCCGTCGTAGACATGATCCAATGCTGGACGGATGCCCTTTCCGACCGGGCACTCGAGGTTGGGCTCGGTGTGATGCATCGCGAACAGCGGCTGCCGCTCGACCGCGTTGTAGACGTCGAGCAAGGTGATCTCCTCGGGCGCGCGGGCCAGGGTCCAGCCCGCCCCCGCGCCCCGGCGTACCTCCACGAGGGCCGCCCGGCGGAGGTCGCCCAGGCTGCGCCGGATGATCACGGGGTTGGTGTTCACGCTGGCGGCCACCTGCTCGGAGGTCAACAGGTCCTGCCCACGTCGGCGAGCGAGCGCCATCCACGTCAGCACGTGCGTTGCGATCGTCAGCCGGCTGTTCCCCGCCATTCCACCTCCCATTTGCAACAGATCCTGTTACAACAGGGTGGGGTCGTCAAGGCCTGGACGTTGGCCCGTACGCACCGTGGTCGAGGAAGGCCGCTTCCTGCCAGGGCCGGCGAAGGCGATCGCGCGTGGCCCTATTCGGCGCATTCGCACAGGTGACGACCTACTCCGGAGCAAGGGACATCGGGCGATATTGCACTCCTCATTACTCGATGACAGGGTCCGCAAGGACGTGCGTGAGAATCCGGCTCTGGATGCCTTCGGGGTCGGAGTTGGGCATGGTGATGAGCGCTTTCCACAGCGCCCACCCGCGTGCTCGTCGCCAGGTGTCGTCGGGAAGGCCGACGGCCTCCCGGAAGACCTTCCGCTCGTCGCCGACGAAATAGGTCCATGCCATGACGAGGTCGCAGGCCGGGTCGCCGACGCCGCAGGTCCCAAAATCGATCACCGCGGACAGTTTTCCGTCCGCGGTGATCAGATTTCCGACGGCGAGGTCACCGTGGAACCACGTCGGCGGAAACGGCCAGGCCGAGGTCAGCGCACTTGCCCAGACGGCCCGGCAGGCGGCGACATCGACGAGGTGCCCCAGCTTGTCGAGGGCGTACTCGACGTCGTCGCTGTAGACGCTCGGGTGACAGCCTCGGAAGCAGGAGTGACGACCGCAGGCCGGTCCCTGCTTCGTGGGGATCCCCCGGAGAGCGGTGAGAAATCCGCCGAGGTCGCGCGCCACGCCGATTCGATCGACGTTCGCGACACTCTCGAGAGTGTCACCCGGGATCCAGCGGCGTACCGACCACGGGAACGGGTACCCAGCGGCCGGACGTCCCGTCGCCACCGGTGTCGGCACCGGTAGCGGCAGATGCTCGGCCAGGATGGGCAGGCAACGGTCTTCCTTCCCTATGCCCGCCACGTAGCCTTCCGCGCTGGGCAGGCGTACGGACAGCCGATCCCCGAGCCGGAAGGTCCGGTTGTCCCAGCCTTGGCGGACTACGGGCGCGATCGGGAGGCCGTCCCATTCGGGGAACTGTTCAGAGATCAAGGTGTGTACGAGGTCGGCGGTGATGTCGATCACGACCCAAGTCTCCGCGCTCCCGTGCGAGTTATCCATCATCAATGGCCCGTGAGAGGGCGGACGGCGCGGGGCTCTGAGCGGCCGGGGCACTGGGCGACCTGCGTGCTGGGTACGGCACGACGGGGCGTTCCCGAGCCGCCCCTGGCCGGGGCACACCCGGAGACGGGCGGGAGAGATGCCGTTCCGTTGACCCTTGACGAGTCCGAGCGAGGCCGCCCCCGGGCGGGGGGACACGCCGCACCGACAAAAATTTTTGTCTTGACAGTAGAAGTCGTCGGCTGCCAAGGTAGGTCGCACAACGAGAGACAGAGGAGACCAAGAGATGCGCAAGATCGTCGCGGCTTTCTTCATTTCGCTGGACGGCGTCGTCGAGTCGCCGGACAAGTGGCACTTCCCCTACTTCGACGACGCGATGGGCGCGGCCATCGGCGCACAGATGTCCGAGAGTGACGCGATGATGATGGGGCGGGTCATGTATCAGGACTGGGCCGCCTACTGGCCGGGCAAGACCGAGGCGGACGACGAGTTCGCCCCCTTCATCAACAACATCCAGAAGTACGTCGTCTCCTCGACCCTCGACAAGGTCGAGTGGCAGAACTGCACTCTGATCAGCGGCGACTTCGTCGAGGAGATCACCAAGCTCAAGCAGGAGCCGGGCAAGACCATCAGCATCAGCGGCAGCACCACCCTCGTACACTCGCTGATGCGGCACGGCCTGCTCGACGAGCTCCGACTGCTCGTCCACCCGATCGTGGTCGGCACCGGCCAGCGGCTGTTCGAGGAGGGCGTTCAGATCCCGATGAAGCTCACCTCCTCGACGACCTTCGAGACGGGCGTACTGTCCCTCGTCTACCAGCCCGCAGAGAAGTGACCGGCATGGCCGTCAGCCCCGAGGAACGGAGCCTGGCGGCCCGGCCGGCTTTTCACGCGAGTGGTCATCCGACCGATGACGAATCGCCGGACGGCATGCGTTCCGCCCGGCGATCTGCCCGGAGTCAGGCGCTATGCCCACCCGACCGGCTGGGTGTCACTCATCGAATGGTGACGCGATCCCCCTCCGGCGCCTCAACCGGCGAGTTCTTCACGATGTAGGACGCCAACGCTCCGGTGTCGTCCGGCCCGCCGCGGTAGACGGTGGTGCTTCCCTCCCATTGCGGGAAGCCCTCCCAGCCGCCCATCAGCGTGTAATTGGCCGCGACCTTGATCACCTGAGTGTCGGTCACCGGAGCACCGTTCAACGTGATCTCAGTCACTGCCCCGCCCTCCAGCGTGTAGCGAAGCGAGGCCGACGGGGTCAGCACCCAGCCCGAGGGATTCGGATACGCCAGCAGCTTCTTGAGCTGCGCGCCGGTCATCGCGTTCACGTCCACGGCGAGCCCGGCCGGCCGGGTGTTCCACAGTTCCTCGTAGGTGACCGGCCCCGCGTTCAGGTCCGTCCGGAACCCGTATCTGCTGACGAGGGCGACCTCCGCACCGGAGAGGGCCTGGACCGAGTCCAGGTAGGCGTCGGCGACCAGTTCGACCAGCGGGCCACCGCTGGCGGTCAGCCCGATGTTCTCGGCGGTCGCACCGAACGTTTCCTCCGCCCCCGGCGAACCGCACTTGAAGTAGTAGAGAGTGTTGGATGTCAGACCGTTCGGCTGTCTGATCTCGATCTGCACCGAGGTCTTGGCCGTAGTCTCCCAGTCCCATTCCCAGTCGAGCGTCTCCAGCACGGTGGTGAACACGGCTCTGTGGTGGGCCGGCACGTTGACGGTCTTCCACTCCTCGGTGCCGACGAGGCGATATTGGATGACCTGCGGGCCGGCGGGAAGGCCCTCGAAGGAGCCGTGGATTTTGAAGGTCAACGGGCACTTCGACGCGGTAATCCGCTCGAAGTGGATGGTGAGCTCCTGGACGAGGTTCTGAGTCGGATCATCACCCTGCTCAGGCGGCGTGTCGGCGTTCGCGGTGGACGCGGACACGGTGTTCCACGATTTCGGGGCGGCATACGCCGCCGGCACAAAGGTGCCGGACGCCAGGGCGATAACGACCACCGGCCCCCCGATTCGGCGTCCAGTTCTCCCTAATAGGCCCACAGCATTCCTCTCCTGCGGTCTGCGACAAGGAATAACGGATTAGCCCGTTCCCTTGGAGAAACAGAGGCTAGCCGGACCGACCGACAATTCGGCGTCCACAACACAGGCATCCGACGCCACGCTGCCCGTCCCGGACATCGTGACCACAGCGCCTCAAGCCCGGCTCGCCGACTACCGGGCGGCCCGCGACGCCGCGGGGAGAGCCGACATGGCCGAAGAGCGCGGGAGCCACAGGTTTGGCATCGGAGAGCTAATGGCACGAACGCGTGCCGGATTGATTGGCGGCGCAATAGGGAGCCAGATTGAGCACTGGATCTGTAGCGTTTACACGTCCATCATGCGCTCAGTATTGGCGATGATCGCATCATGGACGTAACGCGACAGGCCCGGAGCCACGTCGTCGAAATTGAGCCCGATCCGCTCATTAGCGAGGTAGGACTCGGCGGCCGATCGATGAGTGCTGTAGTCGCAGTCGTGAAAACGCCGGTGGAGGTGGAGCCGATGCTCTTCGGCCAAATCCATGACACTCGAGTCGGTGGCTGGGATTCCCGCGTTCATGGAGTCGAGAAAGCGTAAATGAATGCGGGACTGTTCTGCGCGGATCTCCAGCCAGTCTTCGGCCGAGTAGGCCGAGGCGCGGAGCTTCCGCTGCTGCCACAGCTCGGACCCGCCCCACCTCTCCTCGGCACGCGCGGCGTTCTCCTCCAAGACGGAGCTTCCGAAGACTTCCAGCCGCTCATGAGGGGTGAGTGTGATGCCGAGCGTGCGCGCGTTCAGCTCTTTGTCGATCAGGGCGACCATGGCCTGGTGTCGTGCTATCCGTTCGGTGAGAAGGCGCCGTTGCTGGTGGAGCCGGTCGACGTCAGTGGATGCCTGGTCGGCCAGGAGCGCCCGGATCGCTTCCAGGTCGAAATCCAGCTCCCGGTAGAACAGGATGCGTTGTAGCTTGCGCACGTCGTCGCCGGTGTAGAGCCGGTAGCCGGTGGAACTGCGCCCTTCCGGCTCCAGCAGGCCGATCTCGTCGTAGTGGTGCAGCGTTCGTACCGACACTCCGGCCATCTTGGCGACGACGCCGACTGTGTACTCCTCTGCGCTCATGCCACCACGGTGCCGCCTGACGCCACGTAGGGGTCAAGCCGTCCGGCGGTGCGTCGAAATCCCCGTCGCCACTTTCTCCAGCACCGCCGGCGTCCTTTTCTCGCGACGTGTCAACGACCAGCTCATTCGAGGGTCCTGAAGGTGTGATAGATACATCGGCGATGACGAGCGAGGTCTCGGCATTCGCGGAGCTGTTCGCCGGCCAGTACCAGTCGTTGGTACGACTTGCCGGACTGCTCGGCGCGGATGATCCGGAGGACATCGCCCAGGAGGCGTTCGCCCGCCTGCACTCGCGGCGACTACGCGACGACGGGGCCGCGCTCGGCTACTTGCGAGTCACCGTCTGCAACCTGACCCGTAAACGGCTGCGTCACCTACGTATAGCGCGGCTGTATCGCACAGGACCACCCAGTCCGATGCCCAGCAGCGAGCACGTCGCGCTCGTTGCGGAGAAGCATCGCGAGCTGCTTGCCGCCCTCGACCGCCTGCCGCGCCGTCAGCGTGAGGTGCTCGTCCTGCGCTATTGGCTGGATCTGTCCGAACGTGAGATCGCCGAGGCGATGGGTGTATCGCCGGGCTCGGTGAAAACGCATGCCAGCCGCGGCATCGCCGCCCTCAGCAAGGCACTGGAGACGTCATGAACGAGCTTGAAGACCGTCTGCGTTCGGCACTTGAGGCCCGCGCCCACACCTACGAAGCCAGCCCACAGGCGTGGATCAAAGTACGCAAGCGCACCCTGCGCTCGCAGCGCCGCCGGTTCTGGCTGCTCGCGCTCGTCCCAACGGCCGCGGCCGCCGCTGCCCTGCCGTTCTTCCTGGCCGCAGGAGGCGGACAGAACGGCATCGGCACCGGTGTCGTCACCGCCCACCCCACCACAGAAAGTGACGGCGACTTCTCCACGGATGTCATGCGGGACAAGACACCGCTCGGTGACCGGCTGATCCTCGACAATCCTTCGGAACACAGACCGATGCTCCTGTGGTTCGCCAGGACGACGGACGCGCGAGGTGTCGCCGGTGCGGTGTTCTGCGAGGCCACACAGTCGAGAAGCGGAGCAGAAAGCGCGTCGTGCGGCGACGTTCTCATCGAGAGCCGACCCCGGGAGGAACGGGCCTGGGCGGAGGGGTCGACAGAGTCATGGCCGCCGCCGAAGACGGTGCTGCATTACGGGGCCGCCCGTGACGGCGTGGCCGGGGTCTCGGCCGTCGCCGAGGACGGCTCCACAGTCGCGGGCACTCTCCAACGCCCCGAGGGCGCGCCCCTGTCAATCTGGACAGTAGCGATGCCCTCGAAGACGCGCATAACGGCATTCGAGTTCACCGACACCAGAGGGCGGGTCATCGAGCGGGTGGAAGAGGAGGCCGACCACGTCGGGCCTGAAGCCAACGGCAGACCCCTCGGCTCGGCCATGCACATGCCAGGAGGCCTCATCGCGAACGTCTACGAGACTCCCGACAAGACGCTGATCTGGACGCTGGACGGCCAGGAAGTCGGCATGGACCTGGTCCGGCCGAAGGACCTGATGACCGACATGGGCGGCCACGAATATCCGGTTGATTTCCGAGACCATGACGGCCGCTGGTTCGGCCTCACCACTCCCCAGACAGTCCGGGTCGCACTGGTTTTCAAAGACGGCCGGCGGGTGACCGTCAACGCACAAGCCGACCGCTGGAAAATCGGCGTCCGGCTGTTCTCCGGCACCTACCAGCGGTCCGGTGACATCTACCTCGAAGGATTCCAGCTCATCGGCTACGACAAGGCAGGAACCGCGATCTGGCACGAAAACCATCCGGCTCAAAAGCCGCTGTGGCCGACGCCTCTGCCCATGTCCAGTCCGAGGTAGCGGGCCGGGGCAGGCCGCTGAGCCGGTGGCCCCCTCCTGGCGAATGTCCCGCCACTTGAACGGCGCCAGGTTGATCCTCGCGCGATAGAGCGCTCCGAAATCGGCAGGCGAGAGATCCCGGCAAGTGCTGTGCAGCCGCCGGTTGCCGTACCGGTCCGCCCATTCCATGGTGGCGATCTCCGCATCATTCACGCCCTTCCCATCCGTCTTGTACTGGCCGATGGCGCTCTCGGCCAGAGCCTTGTCGTACCTGTCTCCGCGTGCGCCGACGGAGCAGACCCCGGCCAATCTCAGCGATCCGCTGAGCGTCCGTACTGGAGGTGCCGGGCTGCCGCCGTCGTCGATCTGCCTGGCGGACCCAGCCGCGCAACGCCTTTCGATGCACCCCGAGCCGGCCGGCGACGGCCGCGAACCTGACGTGAACCATTCCCGGAGTCAGCGGTAAGTACAGGCGACCGTGATCACGCGTCGAAAGGCATCGAATGAAGGAGCAAGCGATCCATGCTCGGACTACCCGCGACAGATGAGCAGCTCGCCGACACGGCGCTGATACAGCTGTCCTGGGAGGAACCGGAGTTCTTCGCCGGCGTCTTCGATCGGCACGCGCCGCTGCTGCATCGGTACGCCGCCCGGCGGCTCGGTCCCGATGCCGCCGAGGATGTGGTGTCGGAGACCTTCCTGGCCGCCTTCCAGCACCGCCACCGCTACGACGTCGAGCAGGGCGATGTCCGGCCGTGGCTCTACGGCATCGCCTCCAACGTGATCGGCAAACGGCGGCGGGCCGAGACCACCCGCTATCGGGCGTACGTACGGAGCGGGGTGCATCCGGCGGAGGTGGCCGGCGGCCTCGTCGAGGACGGCGTGACGACGCTCGCGGTGAACCTCCCGCTCGTCTCCGCGCTCGCGGCGCTCAAGGCGAGAGATCGTGACGTGCTGCTGCTCGTGGCCTGGGTCGAACTGACCTACGAGGAGGTCGCGCAGGCCCTGAACATCCCCCTCGGCACCGTACGTTCGCGGCTCAACCGCGCCCGCAAGAAGGTCCGTCAGGCACTGGACCGGAACCATGCGACTCACTGAAAGACATCCCAGGAGCTTGAATGTCAAGCCGTAGCACTCTGGACGTGATGCGACCAAGCGGTTGCTTCGTCGTAGAGCGTGCCGGTTTTCAGGCAGCCGTGCAAGATGCCGACGAGCCGGTTGGCGAGCTGGCGCAGGGCGGTGTTGTAACCGACTCCACGGGCGCGTTGCTTGTCGTAGTAAGCGCGGGCACCGGGCGAGGCACGCAGCGCCACCGAGGCCTGGGCCATCAGGGCATCGATGAGCCGGTCGTTGTGTACGAACCGGGCCAGGACACTCTTCTCCTTGCCCGAGGCCCGGGTGATAGGACTGGTGCCCGCGTAGTTCTTTCGGGCTTTGGCGCTGGCATAGCGGTCACGGTCGTCGCCGAACTCTGCGAGCACCCGGGCGCCGAGGATCGGTCCCAGCCCGGGCTGGGAGACGATGATCTCAGCGGCCGGGTGCCGGCCAAACCACTCCTCCACCTGCCCCTGCAGGGTCTTGACCTGCTGGCCGATGACGACCAGGACCGCGACCAATGCTCGTACCGACATCGCATAGGCCGTGGCGACCACCTCGGGCTGGCCCAGATGCTCGGTACGCAGCGCCGCCTGGATCTCGCCGGCTCGTGCGGCAAGGTCGCCGCGGCGGCGGGCGCGCTTGAGGGCCGCACTGATCTGGCCGACTGTCAGTTTCGCGGCCGAGGCAGGGTCAGGGGCCTTGGCCAGCAGATCGAGGGCCTCTGCGGCGTCCAGATCCTCAAATGCGGTCAGGGCAGCGGGGAAGTACTCGCGCAGCGCATGCCGCAGCCGCTGCCCGGCTCGGGTCCGTTCCCAGATCAGCGTCTTGTGGGTGCGGGCGACGACCTTGATCGCCTCCGCTTGCGCGCTGTCGCCGGCGATCGGGCGCAGCTGGTGGGAGTCGGTGCGGACCATGTCGGCCAGCATGTGCGCGTCGGCCGCGTCGCTCTTGGCGCCCGAGGTGCCCAGCCGCTCGCGGTAGCGGGCGGCCTGCAACGGGTTGACCGCGAACACCGTGTAACCGGCCGCGACCAGCGCCAGCACCCACGGACCCCGATCGGTCTCGATCCCGACCAGTACCTCCACATCCTCATCCGCGGCCTCACCGATCTGCTCGGCGATCATCGCGTGCAGCCGGGCCATCCCCGCCACGCCCTCGGGCAGGCGGGCCTTGGCCAACCGGCGGCCCGAGGCATCCATCACCTCCACATCGTGATGCGCCTCGGCCCAGTCATCCCCAACGAACAGTCGCAACAGCTCTCCCCACCCAGAACACGATCACAAGCAGCAGCCGGCGGGAGAACCATCAGCGACCTAATCAAGCAGTGCTCACACCGACACCGTCAGTGGGCAACGACATCCCAGCAGCGATCAACTCTCCCGGCCAACCAGCGGGGGCACTGTCTTTCAGCAGGACTCCAAGTCCAGGGACCAGAAGTGCTCACCCGCCGGATGGCTACCAACCACCGAGTCTGCCGCAAGGCGACTCGCTAACACTGATTAGGGACAAGACGATGAATGACCTGACCGAGATCAAGCGGCTCTGGAAGGACGTGCCCCCCGGCTCACAGGAGCATCTCGCGGGCGCGCGCACCGCGCTGCTGGAAGCGGCCCGCACACCGGCTCAGGGGAAGCCGACGGTGCGGGTGCCCCGGCTTCGGAGGTACGGCCTGCGCATCGGGATAGCCGGCGGCCTGGCCGCGGCAATGGCCGCCGGAGTGACCGTCGTCCAGGTCGGCCTTGGCAACTCGCAGGGATCGGACGGCATCGCGGGCCTCCTCGCCGCCCCGCCCGCGAACGCCCAGCAGCTGCTGAAGGTCGCCGCGCACGCGGCCGCGGCCGAGCCGGACCTGCGTCCTGTGCCTGGTCAGTACATCCACACCGAGATGCGGGTCATGAACTATTGGTCCTTCGGCTCCGCCGGCGCGCACATCAGCCGCACCGAGGAGCGGTGGGTTCCCGCCGACGGGGCGAAGCAGTGGCTCATGCGGGAGCAGACGGCCAAGGCCGAGCCGGTGCCCGGCGTGCCGATGCCGTCGCAGCGGCCCATTCCGGGAGTGACCATGGGGACAGAGGACTCCCTGTACGAGTCGTCCTGTGCCGCCGGCTCCAAGACCGCCGTCACCGAGGCCCAGATGAGCGGCTGGCCGACCGATGTGGCATTCCTGCGCAAGCAGGTTCAGGCGGAGGCCGCCAAGTACACGGCCGTGCCGGAGAAGCTCCGCGAGTGGGAGGCGGTCGGCACCCTGCTCCGCTCGACCGTGTTCCGCCCCGGTCTCACCGCAGCGCTTTACCAGATCACCGCTGAGATCCCCGGGATCACCCTTGTACCGGACGCGGTCGACGCCGCCGGCCGCCCGGGTATCGCCGTCGCGTTGGAGAACGACGGCGTCCGGTCGGAGCTCATCTTCGACAAGCAGACCTACCACTATCTAGGCGAGCGAGAAGTGGCGACCCAGGACAAGACCACCACAGTGCCCGCCCCGCCGCCGATCTCCGATAAGGACCTTGACGATTTGAAGCGGCAAATGGCGGCAAAGGGCACGGATCCCGCGGAGGTGACCAAGGCCCTGGAGTCCCTGCGGAAGAAGAAGCAGACGGCGACGATCTTCAGGCCGCAGGGTGCGGTGATCAGCTCCTCCGCCGTGGTCAAGGTCGACCTGACGGATGCCCTGCCGCCGCTCTCGACGAAGGTCTCGCGCATGAAGATCCCCTGCTGAGAGACCCGCTGCCACATCGAGGGTGATCTGGCTGGCGGGGGCATGTCAAAGGCTTCGTATCCTCCGGGTACGGGGCCTTTGGCGTACGTCCGGCCAAAGCTGGCCTCCGGTGACGTTGGCGGACCGAGCATCACCGCACATGGCGGTTTCTCTCGCGCCCCAACGACGGGCATCGAATTGTGCTACACCGTGGCACCAAATGGCACTTCCTCTCACACTTGTCGTGTGAGCATCTCTGACCCTGAACGCTCCAATCAGATCTCGCAGCGCGATCTCCGCAACCGGTCCGCAGAGATCATGGACGGACTGGAACGCGGGGAGCGGTACGCCGTGACCCGAAACGGTTACCACATCGGCGACCTTGTCCCCATTCGCCGTCGGCGCCGCGCCGTCTCACGGGCGGAGTTCGCCGCCATGTCTCGTGGCATGCCGCGTCTCGACGACCGAAAGTACCGCGAGGACATGGACCGTCACGTCAATGACGATCTTTATGACCCGTACGATCGCGCGTACGACAGAGGCGAGTTCACAGGGGACGGGCGATGACCCTTACTCAAGGCCTACTCGACACCGACATCCTCATTCTGCGTGCCGAAATCGACCCAGATGAGCTGCCTGATGAGATGATGATCAGCGCCATCACCACGGCAGAGTTGTCGGTCGGCGTACTCACGGCGTCCGGACCGCAGGAACTCGCTCAGCGAATGAAGATCCTGCAGGCTGCCGAGGCAGAGTTCGATCCCCTTCCCTTCGACGAAACCGCCGCCCGCGAGTACGGCCAACTCTGGACCGCCGTCATCGCCTCAGGCCGCAACCCGCGCCCGCGCCCGCGCACAGCCGATTTGATGATCGCTTGCGTGGCCATCGCCAACCGACTGCCGCTCTACACCTGCAATCCAAAGGACTTCAAAGGGCTGGATCATCTGCTTACAGTGGCTCCGGTCACTCGACCACGGTGGGACGACGTGTGAGGACGCCGACGCCGAGACCACTTCCCGCTTCCAGGGACCAAGTCATAGCCCAAGCTGGGGGAACCATCCCTCACCTGGGCTAACGCATGCATGGAGCCCAGAAGATTCGAGCTCTTGGCATCCTGATTGCAAAGACAGATACCGATCTTGGTCGACCTGCGTCGTTGCTATCCGTGCCGGCCGAGAGCGGTTCATAGTGGTTCCCGTTTCAACAGCAGAAGAGCTCTAGCCTGCATGGGCATCCATGCTCTCCTCGTCACCACCTCGGCCGCCGACCACATCACGGCGGAAGGTGTCGAGTTCGCGCGAAGCCTGGCACAGGAGGCGGCCTCGTTCGCCCAGTCGGTGGAGCGCATGTTCCACGGCCTGCCGGACGGTCGAGAGGTGGCGGCCCGTAATGTGTGGTGGCGCCTGTCGATTTAAGGGGTCCCTTTGCGCGGCCCGGTTGATGTACTTCGTTGCTGTGCAGCGGTCACGTCCTCAAGCCTCGGCGTTCTGGACAGCCATCAGAGCTTCAAAGAGATGCCATCCGTCGACTTCCATGGTGCCGGGCCCCCTGGGCAACTGTCCGCGCGCTGTTGCAATCTGCAGGAGGCTGCGAACCGTCTTAGGCTCGTAGAGGTTCAACCAGTCCCGTTCGGGGAGCGCTACCACGGTGCCGGCCTCGAAATAGGTATTGGAAATGACCCTGTCCGGGCCGGGCCGAAAGACGATCGACAGACAGGAACGTGAGCCCTCCCGCCAGAGCGACAGAGTTAGACGGCAGTTGTCATACCGATTCCTGTCGAGCTTCTGGCGCACCGACCAAAGCCATGTAGTGTCGCCGTCGACGAGGCGGCGTAGCCTGCGATCGTCCTTCACACCTTCGTCCTAGAGTGTCGCTTGCCGGCGTTTTCCGAAGCCATGTGCCCCAAAAATGCCCCCGATCGACCACACAACCCAACACCATTCCACCGGAGGGTCTCCAGTCGGAGCGGAGTGCGCCAGGGTCTGTCGGCTGGAGTTACACCACTCAACGGGACGTGACCGGTCGTCATGGCCGGTTCATCACCGAGAACCAAGGCCTGCTGCGCCCCCACGGTGACGAGGCCGATGTAGCCCTCAGCGGCACACGCGCGACCGTAGTCACCCCAGGTCTCTACGGGCCCGTCGTTGTGGTCTACGCCCGCCCAATGGTCCAGCTCAGACTTGGGGACGACGATTAGCGGTCCTCCTGCGGTCTCGACCCAGGTGTGAAGCACTGACGGCCTCCTTTCACCGGTGTATGCCCGGAGAAGGCAGTGGTCCTGGCATTGCTATTCGGCGATGGTGACGCGCTGCCTCTCCGCCCAGAGGATCGCCGGAGGCGACCATACGTCGTAGTTCTGATCCGTCCTCACGGCTGACCTGCGGTCAGCGGATCACGGCCGCGCTCGCCACGCTCACCACCCAGGGGCGGGCGGTCGGCGTCGGAGTCATGACCGCGTTGCAGGACCCGCGCAATCGGCGACGGTGCACGCGATCGCGGCGCACTGGCTGACGACATCTCACCGGTTCCCGAACTCGGGGCCGGGTCGGATACGTCCGGCTCGAAACCTCACCCGACCCGGTGCGGGTGCGGGCCGCGTACGTCTCCGACGAGGACATCCGCACCATGGTCGCCGAGTACACGCAGCCTGTGGACACCGCGCCGGTCGCGGACCACGGGGCGGCCCTGGACTCCACGTCCATCACGACCCGCGTGCCGGTCATAGGGGAGGTGGCCCCATGATCCTGGCTCACCTGCTCGACTCCGCGGGCGTCCCACGGACGTCCCACGGGCGTTCAGGGCCGGAACCGGTCGGTGGCGTCGATCAAGCGGTGCCGGATCCCCGGTTCGGAGCCGCCGTGGCCCGCGTCCTCGACGATCTGGAACTCGGCCTCAGGCCAGGCCTGGTGCAGGTCCCACGCTTGATCGGGCGGGGTCTTCATGTCGTAGCGGCCGTTGACGATCACAGCGGGTATGCGTCGGATGCGGTCGATGCCCGCCAGGAGACCCTCCTCTGGGAGGAAACCACCGTTGCTGATGTAGTGGTGGGTGATGCGGGCGAAGGTGAGGATGTCGGCATCGCCGACCGCCGGCGGATCGACGGGGAGCAGGGTGTTGGCCGAGAACTCCCAGCCCATCCAGGCGCGGGCCGCAGGGATGTGGACCGCGGGGTCCGGGTCACCGATGCGGCGGCCGTAGGCGGTCATCAGGTCGTGTCTCTCGGCGGCGGGAACCGCGTCGCGGAACGCGGCCCACTCCGCCGGGAAGAGGCGGGCGGCGCCGGTGGGGGTGAAGCTCCAGGTCTCATCGGACGGGCGGACGAGGTAGATGCCGCGCAACACCAGTTCGGTGACGCGGCCGGGGTGGGCCTGGGCGTACGAGAGGGCGAGCGTGCTGCCCCAGCTTCCGCCGAAGACCAGCCAGCGATCGATGGAGAGGTGCTCGCGGAGCCGTTCGATGTCGGCGACGAGGTGCGGGGTGGTGTTGCGCTCCAGCGAGACCCGCGGGTCTCCGGCGCTCGGCCGACTGGCGCCGCAGTTCCGCTGGTCGAAGAGCACGATCCGGTACGCCTCCGGATCGAAGAATCGGCGGAAGCCGGGCAGGAGGCCCCCACCGGGGCCGCCGTGCAGGAACACCGCGGGTTTGCCGGCGGGGTTCCCGCAGACCTCCCAGTAGATCTCGTTGCCGTCGCCGGTATCGAGCAGACCGGACTCATGCGGCTCAATCGGCGGATAGAACTCCTTTAGCCTCATACGATCAAGTAGACCACCTTGTCATCACCGGGGTTCACCACATCAGGACGTTCGGCGAGCCTGCCGTTGACGAAGGCCGGTTTCCGAGGCGGAGGGCCGGGATGCCCCGGCGCCACGGTCACGGCCAAGAGCCCGGCGCAGCTGGGAGACCTTGGCCTGAAGGGCGTTGGCGGGGTTTCCCGGCAGTTCCTCACCCCACAGGTCGTCGACGAGCCGGTCGGTGGAGACCTGCCGCCCCTCGTGAACCAGCAGATCGGCAAGCAACGCCCTGACCTTCAGCGCCGGATTTCGCCATGAGTCGGCCACCTGGCGCTACACCCCGACCGTGCCGGTGCCCGATTAAGACAGGGCCTCGATGGGTGCTGTGGTCACCAGTTCCTGAACGGCCTGAGCGAGCTCCGCGTCGAGCGTGATGAACGCGTCGGCTTGGAGCAGGGTCAGGGCAACGTACTCGGCGGCGAACGTGTCCGGCCACCCGAGTTGGTCGGCGATCTTCCACGCGGTGCTCTGAAGGACGCGGTCGCCGAGCAGTCGAATCCGTAGCCCTCGCACGTAGTTGAGCCGGCGATCAGCGTCCTTCTTGGTTATCTCACCGCAGCCAACTGCTTGGTAGAGAAGCGACAGCATCTGTGAGCGAAGAAGCGTGGGAGCCAGGATCTGGTGTTCGTCGGGGATCACGGTCTCGTTATGGGCCAATCGAAGGGCCACGTCCGGCCCGATCACATACTTGGTCAACGTGACCATCTCCTCTGTGACACGGAGACGGCAAGGAACCTAGTACGGCAGGCGCCGCCCGGCTCGCCCAGGGTGCCGCCCCGAACAGTGATGGACATCGTAGAGCCCAGCACACGCGCAGGTCACGACAAGATCGCCACGGGCCACTCCACCACAAGAGCCGCGATCATCTACAAGCACGCTACCGACAAGCGGGGGCACCAGGTGGCGAAGCAGATCGACCGCCTCGCGCGAGGACAACTCAAGGGCGGATCGGGCACGCAGCGGGAACGGAAGCCGAAGAAGGCCGAACAAAGATCAAAGCCCAGGCCGGGAAACCGTCCCCTACTGGGCTAACGCATAAGTGGAGCCTGGGAGATTCGAACTCCTGACATCCCGCTTGCAAAGACGTATGCCGATCTTGCCTGGCCTGCATAGAGATCGCCAGCCTCGCCAGACGCGCAGGAGCAAGCTTTGAGCAGACCCGTAATTCCACTCCGGCTGCCGAACCTTCTGACGCCATAGGCCCAAAAACGATCTTCGTGATGGTTCACACCCGTTCGCCGCGCTGTTGGTCGCGTCAGGTGCTCTCGATCGGATCGGAGGCCGGCCCGCCGTTCTCCTTGTGTGAGGCCTCGTGTTGTGAGGCTGGCACCACGATCTGTTCGGTGTCCTTGTTACGAGTCACCCAGAGGTAGACCAGCGCGCCGATGAACAGCACGATCGAGGTCCACTGGTTGATCCGCAACCCAAGGAACGTCACCGCGTGGTCCACCCCGCCCACCAGGTCGATCCGCAGCCCCTCGATCCAGAACCGCCCGAACGTGTAGCCGGCAACGTAGAGGGCGAACAGGCGTCCGTAGCACAGCGTGAACCGCCTGCCGGCCAGGATCAGTCCGAAACCGAGCACCACATCCCACAGCGACTCGTACAGGAACGTCGGGTGGTAGAGCACGCCTGGCTCGCCACCGTGCGCCTGATCGATCTCCAGGCCCCACGGCAACGTGGTTGGACTACCGTAGAGCTCCTGGTTGAACCAGTTGCCCCAACGGGCGATCGCCTGCCCGAACGCGATACCGGGCGCGACCGTGTCGGCCACGGCGCCCAGGGAGAGCCCCCGGCGACGGCAGGCCAGCCACACGCCCACGCCTCCCAGGGCGACCGCGCCCCAGATACCGAGCCCCCCTTCCCAAACGAACAGCGCCTGGTAGGGCTCCTTGATCGCGCGCGGGCCGAAGTAGGTCTGCCAGTCGGTGATGACGTGGTAGAGGCGAGCCCCGATCAGGCCGAAGATCACTGCAGGTACCGCGATGTCGCTGATCGTGCCCTTCTCGCCACCGCGGGTGCGCCAGCGGCGCTCGCTCAGCCAGATGCCGAAGCCAATCGCGATGATCATGCACAATGCGTAGGCCCGGATCGGGATGAATCCGAGATACCAGACCCCTTCGGAAGGGCTGGGAATCGAGGCGAGAGGCATGTCGGTGAGGCTAGCCAACGCGAGGCTACTTGGCCGCTTTCGTGACCTGATCGCGAGACTTCTGCGACGTGACGCGGCGAAGACGAACCGGTGCGGCATTCGACGGACGCGAATGGAGACGGCATCCGTGGTCTACAGACGACTTCAGCGGCACCGCCTTTTGATGTGCGGCCGCCTACCATCGAGCACCAGCGACGACACGGTGGGCAGCCCACTCCGGTGCGCTAATGGCCCGTTAATGGCACGAACGCCGCTCCTCTTGATCGAGGAAGCGGCGTTTTGGCTGGTGGAGCCTAGGAGATTCGAACTCCTGGCATCCTGTTTGCAAATCGGCCTGATCTTCAGGGAGAACAGCCGCTACCTGGGCGAGGGGCACTCCGTGAGGGACCGTGACTGCCCCCTGTTGGCCGCCCCTAATGGCACGTCGACCATCCACGACATGCTGCGATGCGCACGGCGTGCACCCCGCCCCAAACTCCACCTCGCTGATCAACGGCATTTCGCTGCGAGGTCTCGACTAAGGCGTCAGAACGGGAACTTGAGGTCCCAAACTTCCTCGGCCGGCGGCGCGGTAATGATCACTTCAGATCCCCAGCCGCTGTAGTAAATGTCTTCGCCCAGAAGATCCTTGGCGGCCCTACTGCCGATTTTGATCTTCTTGGTCGTAGTGGTCATCTGTCGCCTGATCAGACCATCGGAGCCGATCCACAAGCGCCAGCCGATCCGCTGCGCGCCCTCCTTCGCAGACATCTTGGCGCCGGGAGACGCCTGCTTGACCGTGATCACGCCGGTATAAAGCGTGGTCTTCACGCCATCAAGCTCCATGCCGGGCGCCTTGGTCTTCGCCGTGGCCAACACGGCCTTCAACGTGGCGGGGTCGAGGACGTTGAGGAGGGAGTAGTTTCGAGCGGCGACAGTGCCTTTGGGCCAGGTGGTCCGTGCCCAGACCTTGCCGTCAGGCAGGCGGTCGTCGTAGGCGCCGGAGATGTAGGTCTTGTTGCCAATGGCGATTGAGCGGGTGGGGCCCTCGCTCGTTCCGACGAAGATGTCTTTCGCTTTGTTCTCGACTTTGGCCTGACCGGCGAGATCGAAGGTGATCACTCCAGACGCGTCGAAGCCCAGGTCACCGGTATGCCGGAATTTGATCGATGCTCCACCCTGGTCCGTCTTCCAGACACTGGAGATCTGTACACCCTGATTGAGGACGAGGTGCTTTTTGAGTATGGCGACTGGATCCGTGACCGCATGGGCGGGGGTCACAACCCCCAGTACAGACAACACAACAATCGCCAAGCTGGCGACAAGACGCTTCACAGGCCCTCCCTGTCAGATGAGCCCAGTCTGCGCACGAAAGATCACAGTGAAGTTGCGAGTACTGAAGGGATCCCCAAACGATCGAGGCTGACGAACGACGCCCCGGACCGTCGATCGCCCCGAGACTTGTACGCGAGAAGCGATCGGATTAGAAGTGGATCGCCGTTTCTGAACCCGATAACGCACTGAGCCATTGTCAGTAACTGAAGATGACGTTGTGTGATGCCGACATGGTCCAGTTGTGCTCGTGGTTGAGCAGGACGAGCGCCGCCTGAGTGATCTTCCCGATGCGCCAGGGGTCGAGGCTCACCCGACGCAGGGCCTTGAACGTGACCGTGAGCAGGGCGTTCGCCCGCTCACCGACGCCTCGCAGCCCGCGGAGCAGCTTGTTGTAGGCGTGCTGGTCGTGGCCGAGCTTGGGCTGACCGGCCTTCTTCTTGACAGGGACAGGGACGCGTACGACGCCGGCGGCGCCTTCATAACCCAGGTCGGCCAGGGTCGGCAAGTCAGCCCGGACAGCGGTAAGGGCTGTGACTACGCCGTGTCGGCGGGCACAGGTCATGTCGTGCTCGCGGCCCGGCCGCACATCCGACACCCATAACGGCCAGCCGTCCGGGGCAGAGATGACCTGGACATTCCCGCCATGATGCTTATGCGTCGAGTCGGCCTGGGACGCGGTGTCGGCGTTGCCGCCGGTCCGTTTCCCCAGGCCGCTCGCCGAACCCGGCGTGCGACTCTCACCGCACCGGGCTCTCCACGGTCTCTGCCGTCAGGCGTGGTCAGGCAGGAGCCACGGGTTGGGGATCGTGTTGCCTCGGTAGCGATAGCGCGTGATCGGCACCGCTCGGAGGTCAAACAGTTCAATCCCGTCCGCCGAGGGTCTGCGCCACCGCCCCGTGGGGTCGGTGAAGCGTCGGCGCACGTCCTTCCACTTCCATCGGTGCAGCACCATCCACCAGGCCATCACCCTGCGCCAGACGAAATTCTCCAGGGCTTTGAACGTGTGGGTGCACACCGCGTGCTTGAAGTAGTTGGCCCAGCCGCGCATGATCTGGTTGAGCCTGATCAGTACGCGCCTGCGGTCCTGCTGCGACGTCCTGTTCGTCAGGGCACGGATCTTGTCCTTCAATGACCGGGTGGGCCGGTCGGCGATGAAGGTGTAGACGTACCACTTGTTCGTGCCTCGCTTGCGGCGCCACTGGATGTGGAACCCCAGGAAGTCGAACCCGTCGGTCATGGGCACCACGCGGGTCTTGTCCGGCGACAGCCGAAGACCCAGCGGAGCCAGCACCTCGGTGATGTCCTCGCGCAGGGCCTGGGCATCGGAGCGCTTTCCGTCGGTGAGGACGACGAAGTCGTCAGCGAACCGGACGATGCGCCAGTTGGCCAGGCCCTTCTTGCGTCGGTGGGCGCGTCTGCCTTGGGTGGCCATCGCCCCGCCCGGTTTCCATGGCCCGTGCAGGTACTCATCGAGCACCGTCAGGGCGATGTTGGCCAGCAGCGGGGACAAGATGCCCCCTTGCGGTGTGCCGGTGTAGGTGTCTCGGTGGCCGTCCTGGGTCATGACCCCGGCCTTGAGGAACGCCTTGACCAGCGTGAGCACCCGCTTGTCCTTGACCCGTGCGCGCACCCGGTCCATCAGACCGGAATGCGAGATGGAGTCAAAGCACGCCTCGATGTCCGCATCCAGCACCCAGCGGTAGCCCTTGGTGCCGTAGAAGTGGATCTCAGCGATTGCGTCGTGTGCTCGCCGCATGGGCCGAAACCCGTAGGAGACCGGGACGAAGTCGGCCTCGAAAATGGGTTCCAGCACCAGCTTCAACGCAGCCTGGACGACCCGGTCTGCCACGGTGGGAATACCGAGGCTTCTGACCTTCCCCGAGCCGCCCGGCTTGGGGATCTTCCGTTCCCGCACCGGCAAAGGACGGAAACTGCCGTCCTTGAGCTGAGCCCGCAGGTCGTCCAGGAACCCCGGGACACCGATCTGCTCTTCGACATGGGCGACCGTCAGGCCGTCCACGCCCGCAGTTCGGGCCCCGGTGTTACCCGCCACCCGGTCGAACGCCACGATCAGCGTCGCCGGGTCGTGCACGAGGTTGAACAGGTCGTCGAACCTGCGGCCGGGATCAGCCGCCGCCCAACGGTGAAGCTTGGCCTGCATCTCCGATACCCGCCGGCGTGGCCCCATCGGCACCGCCTCCGGCCAGGCGCCGGTATTCACCGGCGCGTCTTTCGGCATTACAGCATCCGCCTTTCTCGATACCGCTGCCGTCCTTCGCCATGTGACCGGCTCTCCCGACCTCGGACTACTACGACGGCTCCGCCCCGTCCCGATCCGATCGGCCGACGATGAGCCCAGCCCTTGACGCCACGCAGGAGGCGCGGCCCAAGGCCAGGATCGGAACGGTTCCCGTGTTCACTTGTTGATCGCTTGACGAGTGAGGAGCCCGGCTATACCCCCGCGGCCTCTCCACGGCTACCCCGCAGCACTTCACCGTGGCCTCCCTGAACGGACCGAAAAGACTGGTCAGAGAGTTCCCCGCGCGCGGAAAAACGGCGGGGACCTACCGCTCCCGGCCCATATCCGTCAGGTTGGAGCCGGTCTGGTGTTAGGAGGCGTAAATGCCGGTTCCTCGCGTACTCCTTCTCATCTCGCTAGCCGGACCCGCCCCATCTGACGGTGCTGACACGTCCCGGCGTTGTCAGGGCCGCTTGCCACCCTCCCCGGCACCTCCCGGATCAGGCTGCCCTCAGCTTCGATCACCCTGCTGCGACAGGGCATCGGTGCAGGTCTTCCACCTCCACTCGATCAACAAGCGCTTCACGGCGCACTTCCCGACCACCAGAGATCGGCGCCATGGGGACCGGGAGTGCTGACCCGGTCAGTGGCGATCACGATGCCGTCGAGTTTGACGTGCGTGAGGCCTGCATTCTTGGCGGCTTCCAGGGCTTGGCGTAGGTCAGGTGCCATGGAAGCGAGAACGTCGATGCCCTTGTGCAGGTAGCGGTAGGCGGTCGTGCCGCTGATGCCGTGATCGATCGCGAGCTGCTTGATCCGGGTGTTGTCCAGAAACCAGCGCAGGATGAGCATCTGGCCGGGAGGCGAATGCTGACTTCCTGCTCGCAAAACGGCCTGATCATTCGCGGAAACAGCCCTGACCTCGACGGCGAGCCCTCTGTGATTGACCTCTGGTCACCCCCCTTAATGGCGCGCTAGGGGCACGGCGATCAAACGCCCGGCCTGCTCTTCCCATGCGGATCGCGCATCTCCCCCTGCCTGATCGTTCCGGAGCCGGAGTGTCCCCGCCGAAGGATCATCTTTTGTACGATCGATAAGTGCGTGATCAAGAAACGGGCGGGATCTCAGTTCGCCGGCGGATCGTGCCCGCTGTCGCGCTCGTGGTCATAGACGGCTTCCTTCTGCTGCTGGCAGGGTGGGTCATACAGCGGACCAAGAACCGAGGGGTTCTGTGCGATGGGGCCAGCGTCTGGTGCTGGGGTGGTGATCCGACTCCTGCGGAGTGGCTGGGGGAAATGAACTTTGTTTCCACCGTTGCCTATACCTCCTACGGAGTTGTGGCCTCGGTTCTGGTGGTGAGTATCGCTGTGACATGGTGGCGTCGCCGCCGAGACCTCGCCTTGGTGCAGTTCTTGGCTCTCATAGTGGTTGCCTTTTTCGCCGACACTTTTGAGCCATACACGCCAGTGTGACGTAGGAGCGGAGCGGCCGGCGCAGTCCGAGGGACCCATAGGGGCCGCGTAGCGGTTGGGCCGGTGGTCGAAGCGGCCATGAGCGACGGCGTGGCCCACGGACGGCGAGTGCTGTGGCGTGCGGCGCGGCGTTGGTGCGGCGGGCGGCCCTGAGTCCCGCCGCCGTTCGGGACCGGCGCCCACGCCGCACGCCCGGACGGCGGGGCGGGCGGCGGGCCATGCGGCGGCGCGCCGCCGCATTGACTCCCTCGCACGAGGACAACTCAAGAGCGGATCGGGCACGCAGCGGGCACGGAAGCCGAAGAAGGCCGAAATAAAGATCAAAGCCCAGGCGGGGGAAACCACCCCTCACCTGGGCTTTTATATGAGTGGAGCCTAGGAGATTCGAACTCCTGACATCCTGCTTGCAAATCGGCCTGATCACCAGGAGAAACGGCCGTGAGCCGGAGGAGCGGGGTCCGCGAGTGACCATGAATACCCTCTGTTGACCGCCCTTAATGGCACGCTAATGGCACAGCCTGCCCATGGCGCACGCCATACATCCGGGCCCCAGCTGGTGATACGGCGACTGCATCCACCGATCATAGGTTCTTGTAAAGTCCGCTCATGATCAGAGCTGCCGCAATGAGCGACTCACCCGCCATCGGGCGTCTCAAGGTCCGCGCCTGGCGTTCGGCATACGCAGGCTTCATGCCGGAAACGTTCCTCGACGCCCTGGACGCGGCCGCGGACGCCGCGGACTGGGCAGAGTATCTGGCGGCCATGCCTCAGGAACACCGGCTGTGGGTGGTCGAGCACGACGGAACCATCATCGGTTTCTGCCGCACCGGACCGGCGGACGACGATACTGACCTAGGGGCCAGCGGCGCGGAGGTTTACGGCCTGTACATCGAACCGGATCTCATCGGCACGGGCCTCGGTCGCGAACTGTTCACCTACGCCCTCACCGATCTCGAAACCCGAGGCCACGACCCGATATGTGTCTACGCCTATACCCCCAACACCACCGCGCTGAGGTTCTACGAGAAGGCCGGATTCACCAAGGACGGCGTCACCCGCCTCGACGAAGAGGACGGCACAGGCGTACCGGAGGCACGCCTTGTCAAACGTGCGGGTGCAATCCAGCGCGTGACCGGTACAGAAAGCGTGCCGCCCTCCGCATCCTCGGGGACCGGTGGGCTGGGCTGAGGAACGAAGCCCGGACCTTCGATCGCCCTCAACCCCGAACGGCGACCAGCCACAGCGCGATCGGACCCTACATGCATGTGATGGCCGACCCATAGCTCAGCCACAGCGGCGGGGTAAATCCGACGTCGTCGGCTCTTCGGCCGTAGCCTGCATGTGCCGTTGCAGGCAAAGGCGAATGGGAAAGTTCGTATCAGCTTGCTAACTCCCTTCACGGGGATGAGCCGGTTCGAGTTCGGCAGCCTGCGGCGGCGCGCCTTTGGGCGGCGGGGGCAAATTGGTACGGCGGGCGCTGTCCTCGGCGCGACCACCGGGAAACGAGTCGGCTTCACCGCTGAATCAACAGGATGAAGGCGAGGCTCGGAACAGTTTCACGAAGTGGTCGGCTCGCTGGTGAGCGCCGGGCGGACCTTGGTGAGCATCAGGTCGAGGAACCGGTCAGGGTGGCGGAAGGAGGCGAAGTGGCTTGCGTCCTCGATGAGCGCGAAGTCCTTGACCGGGGCGGTGACGTCGTCGAAGAACCGCCTGGCCGACTCGGGCGGGGTGATCACGTCCTGCTCGCCCTGGAAGATGAAGAACGGGATCTCGAACACGGTGCCCTCGGCCCATTCGTCGATCGTCACGGACTCGGGCGCGACGCGTTCGGAGAAGGTCATGGCCTTCATGTAGGCGCGCAGCTCGCGCAGGGAGTGCAGCGGCGAGGTCAGCAGTGAGCCGATCACCACGGTCTTGATGGTGTCGAAGGTGAGCGGGTCGGAGCCGACGAGGTGCTTGTTGTACTGCGACCAGGTCTCGATGTCCCAGGCGGATTTGTCCGGGCCCATCGCGGTGACGGCGGCCAGTTCCTTGTGCTTGCCCGCCCTGCCGAGCCGGTCCACCAGCGCGCGGTAGGCGGTGTGGTCGCGGCCGCCAGCGTTGATGTTCTGGTCGGTGCCGACGTAGGCGGAGTACCGCCCGGGGTGGTTGCGGGCCAGGCGCAGCCCGAGGAAGGAACCGAAGGAGTTGGCGACCAGCAGGACCTTTTCAACGCCGAGCCGGGCGCGGACGTGGTCGGTCACCTCCAGGGCGTCGCGCTGTAGCCGCTCCAGGCTCATCTCGCCCTGCCCGTCCGGGCCGCCGTGGCCGAAGGTCTTGCCGGCGCCGCGCATGTCCCACCGCACGATGGTGAAGTGCCGCTCCCAGGCGCGGGTGCGGTGGGTGTAGATGAGGTTGGTGGCGCCGGGGCCGCCGTGGCCGAACACCCTGACCTGTCAGCCGCAGGCCCCGGCTGGCGGCCCCGGATCGCAGCGTGGGCCCACCGGCAGTGGGCGGTCTACCAGGCCCACCTCTGGCTGCTCGCGGCCACCTGGTCGCCGGACACGTACGCAACCAAGCCCAGCAACTGGCCGACTTCGACGAAGACCACAACCAGGAGTGGGGCCACCTGACCGGCGAACTGCTCAACCGCGACGCCGCCCGCTTCCCCGCCCTGACCACCGCGATCGCCGAAGGCGCGTTCGCGCCCACGGGGCTTGATCCCCTCGACTTCGGCCTTGACCGCATCCTCGACGGAGTCCAGGTACTCATCGATCGGGCCGAGGACACCTCATCGTGAAACGAAACGATCCATCATCTGCAACGCGGAGGGGCTATCGCGGCCGCTGAGCGTCACCGCGCTTGAAAGATCGCTAAAAGCGATCATGGGCACCTTCTCACGCTGCGGGCCGCAGTGCGGCCTCTGTGATCATGGGGCCGCCTCTCGGTGTCCCTAGCCTGGGTGAGCCGGGCCACCAGCGCCTGGCAGGCGCTGCGGTCGCGACTCACCCTGGCGGGGAGCTGGGAGTCCCCCTAGACAGTTGGGGTAGGACCGAGCTATGGGTCAGCATCCCCTCGGCGATCATTCTGGCGCTGTCCGAACATCTCGCCGAGTTCGTCGACGAGGCGGAGGACGCGTTCG
Organism: Microtetraspora malaysiensis; assembly: GCF_050947145.1. Classification (NCBI taxonomy): domain Bacteria; kingdom Bacillati; phylum Actinomycetota; class Actinomycetes; order Streptosporangiales; family Streptosporangiaceae; genus Microtetraspora; species Microtetraspora malaysiensis. The sequence continues at coordinate 54,432 of NZ_CP191998.1, read as the reverse complement.
TCTTTCTCGGCAAGCGGAGCGCGTTCCTGCGCGGTGACAACTTCCGGCGCGAGGCCAAGTGGGCGAACGCGCTCAAGGAGATGGGCGTCTCCGGCCTGCACTTCCACGACCTTCGGCATACCGGCAACACGCTCGCCGCCCAGTCAGGCGCCAGCCTCGCCGACCTCAAGGCTCGGATGGGGCATGACAGCGACCGGGCGGCGCTGATCTACCAGCACGCGACCCGCGACGCTGACCAGAAGATCGCCGATGCGCTGAGCGCCCGAGTCGAGGCCGAGCGGAAGAACGACGAAGAGGAAGCGGCCGATGTGCCGGTCTCCAAGGGTTAATGGCCCGCTAATGGCACGAACGCCGCTTCCCTTGATCGGGAAAGCGGCGTTTTGGCTGGTGGAGCCTAGGAGATTCGAACTCCTGACATCCTGCTTGCAAAGACGTATGCCGATCTTGCTTGACCTGCGTCCTTGCTGGTGGGGCTACTGATCGCGCTTCCCGTGAGTCCCCGCCATTCCCCCTTGATCGCCGCCCCATCGGGCACGCAACGGGCACGGCGACCTCCGCTCCACGTCACCCTAGTGTTCGGTGAGCCGGGGCTGAGGGACGAAGCCCCGGACCGTCGATCGCCCCCAGCCATATGCGGCGACCAGCCACCGCATGGCGATCGTGAGGGCTGTGCCACACGCCCCTTCCAAAGGACGCGAGGTGACAGCCCCACAGCGATGATCTACGAAGCAGAGGTTAGGACTGTGACCGAGCCAAGAAGTTAGCAATGGTCAGTGCGAGGGTCATGAAGCCCCCGAAGCCACCCGCGCCGACAAGCACCGCGAGTGCGGTGGGAGTCCCCCCGACCCAGGCCAGAGTCCCCCCGACAATGCCGACAACGAAACTCGCGGTGGCGATGATCGCCACCCAAAGACCCTGGCTACTACCCATTCGTTCTCCTCGTGTCGTGGCAGGACGAAGTCGTAATCCTGCCGAACGGCACACCGGACACCGATTGCTCTTGGGCGTGGGCGCTGGTTAGTCTGCACGTGTAGGCACAGGTACTTAGCGCCTGGATCCAAGCTTTGGCTCCGGTGTTTCTTACCTCTGGGATGGCTCGGAAGCGCTGGTACCGGTTCCGAGCCATCCGGGTCTTTCTCCCTGCCGCCCCCAGCAGAGAGGCAGCCACCACAACATCTAGTAGAGATGAGCGTATCGACCGCTAGATGTTGGGGTAAACACTAGGAATGTCGCGCCCCGAACGCAACCGGGCGCGCTCCGCTTCCTTGACCCCTTGGCGCCTCTGGCATGTCAACGCCTTTGGCTTGCCGTGGAACTGCTGACCGGGTCAATCGACGCCAGGTCATGGCACTCCGAAGTACTCCGCCGCCTTCTTGCGGATTCGTGCCAGGCGCTTGGAGACCGGGCTGTGGTTCTTGTAGCCCAGGATGCTGGCGATTTCACCAATCCTCGTGACACCGCTATGCAGCACAACGACGACCTGCCGCTCGCGCTCATCCAGCAGAGCGAGGAAGTCGGAGAACACGAGGCTGTCCTCCACCTCGACCTCAGGCCCCTGCACGGGGATGGTGTCGGTCAGTTCGACGAACCGGACCTTGACCTTAGAACGCTTGTGGTACAGCTTGCGCTCGAAATCCTCGCGGGCGTATGACCAGTGCTCGGAGAAGTCATCTTCGACGCGGTTCGAACGCACAGCATCGAGAATGCCTCGCAACCGGCCGTCAGCATCAGCCTGATCCACTGTCAGCCTTACGACTTCAGCCGCGTCTGCTTCCCCTCGCCATAGGTCTGAGCCCACACGAGGGCTAGCGGCCGCCGCACCCTCAAGCACCGTTCCGTCCTCCAGATGTACGGCGTCTTCGGCGACAGTGGCATCCACCACCCCAAGACCGCGAAGGATTTCTTGAATGACGGCAGTCACAGGCGGAAGCCAAAAGTCTAGGTTGTGCGCCAGAAGCCGGATCGGGTCAGACTTAGAGAAGGCTCGCTGCGGTGAGCCTGGCATGAGGTGCCGCCACACGGCCCACGCCCACGCGCGAGATAGGCGGTCTTCGAAGTCTGCTGGGAGATAGCGGTCAACGGGGACCGTGTCCATGAGAAACGGCCATTGACCAGCTCGTATCAACGGCAGGCCATGCCGCTCCACGGCTGAGCGTGACAGTAGGTGGAACAGAGGGGAGTACTCGTAGTACCGAGTGACCGTTCTGGGCACGAATACGACATTCACATCGCCACGATCGGCGATCTCGCGCATCACATCTGGGAGATCATCATCCGAGAAGAAGCGGCGCCTGAACTGGGCGGCTTCCCACAGGAGGTTCCACTTAGCCATGGCCAGTGGCACGTCCCATCGCCCTTCACCGACGCTAGCGCTGGCATCAGACAGAGGAAGAGTGACGTACTCAGGCGGGGCGGGCACATGCGGACGAACGATCCTCTTGTATATGAAGCCCGCAGAGCGGTTCCATGCTCTCGGGTACTCGTCCGCGGTAACTGATTCGGGAGCAAGTAAATCCTCGCGGTGGAATGCCTCGATCTCTTCAGCAGTGGGTTCGTGATCGTCCTTCATCGGCGGCCCCGATCGGTGAGTCGTGTCAGTCACATCTACCTCACGACGGTTAGTGCCGTTTTCGTTCCGCTACTGACTGGAAAATTTGAAAGATGCGGCCCGAGTGCGGCCCCGGCCGTGACCGGCCCCCAGGCCGCATGCGCGGCCGGGGTCCGCGACGCGGGGCCGTGCGGCGGCGCGGAGCGCCGCCGCCTTGATCCCTAAAAGCTCAATTCGGCAATGATCGGCCGGGCTGTCTACGTCCGGTGGTAGACCGTTGGTCATGGAGGATCGGCGGGATCGGTTGCGGGAGCTGGGTGAGCTGCTGCGGCGGCTGCGTAAGGATGCGGGGCTGACCGGTAAGGACCTGGCGCAGCGGGCCGGGGTGGTGCAGCCGACGATCTCTCGGATGGAGACCGGACGACTTCTTCCGAGCCCCGAGGTGGTTGAGCGGGTTTCCACTGCCCTCGATCTTGACGAGGAATCGCGTCACGAGTTGGACGCACTGCTCATGCGCCTTCGTGATGAGGTGTCGCACATCAAGAGTGGGCTTGCTGGCCGGGAAGCAGCCAACGCCGCACGAGTCCGGTCGGCTCGCTGGATGGCCCTATTCTCCTCGGCAATGATTCCACCACTGTTGCAGACAGCGGAGTATGCCCGGCTTGCCCTGGCGATCGGCCGAGACGTGGAAGCGGAGGACGCAGCCAAGGCCGCGGCTGTTCGGGTCGATTCTCAGGCTGTACTGTTCGAGCCTGGTCGGAAGTTCGCGTTCGTGCTGACGGAGGGTGCGGTGCGGACGTGGCCAGGATCGCCGTCGTTAATGCTGGCTCAGGTCGACCGGCTCACCCAGGTGTCCACGCTTCCGCATGTAAGGCTGGGCGTTGTGCCGTGGAGCGTGGAAGCGCCGGCCTTTCCTCTCCACGGGTTCACGATCTTCGATGGTTCGGTGAGCGTGGTCGAGAGCCTGACCGGTGATCTCACCCTGACCGACGCCGGGGAGATCGACACTCACACCGACGTCTTCGAGGCGTTCGCGGCTGCTGCCGTGTACGGGGATGCCCTGAGGGACCTTCTGGGGCAGATCGGGGCGGATTACCGGGCGCTGGCCAACGAGTCCCCGAGTTAAGGAATTTATTCCGCTGATTCCTTGAGCGACTTCTAGCGTTGGTCATACGCTGCCGATGTGGATGTATAGCCCCCTATACAACGGAGATGGCCCATGTCAGGCTGGCGAATGTCCCGTCATTTCCTCGGCTCCCCCGCCTCGATCACCGAAGCCCGCCGCTTCGTCACCACGTTCTTGAGGGGCTGGCCGTCCCTGGAGTCGGCCGAACTCATCGTGAGCGAACTGGCCACCAACGCCGTACGGCACTCGGCCAGCGGCCGATTCGGTGGGCTGTTCATCGTCACGATCCGCGTCAACCACCGGCGATTGTGGCTCGGCGTCGCCGACGAGGGCGGCCCCCGATCCCCGGAACTGCTCCCCGCCTACGAAGAGGCCGAAGGAGGGCGCGGCCTGATGCTCGTCTCCACCCTCGCCACCGGCTGGGGCGTCCTGGGCGACCACAACGGCCGCACCGTGTGGGCCGTCCTCGACCCCGCCCCGGCCATGGCGGCCGACAGATGAGCGACTGCATCGCCCCTCACCTTTCCTTGCCGCAACCCAACTGCCGCGAGCTGAAATGGTTCGAGTTCGTATCCGGCGACCGGTGCCGGGTGGTGGCGTGGACGTGTGACTGCACGGCCAGGTTCTACGAGCTGTACGAGATGGCCGGCGTCGGATTCATCCGCCGCACCATCCAGAGAACTCCGATCTCGATCGTCGAGACGAACCGCTGGCCGCTCCGGCAGGCCCATGAGGTCTGGGCGGACATCATGGCCGGACGGGCGAGATGAGCCCGCGAGGTGTCCCCAACCGGCGCTCCGCCATACGGGCAACGAATCCCAAAACGGGTGAAGTTATATCGTCTAGGGGGATCGACGGCATTCTGTCCAGGGGTCTAGACTCGGCGGAGTTCAACCCTGGGGGAGCAATGCCACCGAGCGACCTTGAGCGCATAGCCGCCATCGACGATCCGTACCTGCTGCTGCGGACCGCCACCGAACGCCTCAACGCCGCTCAGCAAGAGGTCACCGAGCTCGCCCGGCTACGCCGCCGCGTGATCCAAGAGCTGCACGCGCAAGGCATGTCTTATGCGCAAATCGCCCAGGCGGCCGGGCTCACCCGTGGCCGTATCCACCAGATCCGCCACACCGGCCCGGCACCTGAGGGCGCGTTCCTCGGCACCGGCACCATCACCCTGGCCACGCCGCTCAAGCGCGAGGCCACCAACGCCCGGCCTGTGGTCGCGATGGAAGACGTCGCGGCGGCCAAACGGCTGGAAGACTTGGCCCGCGGCTTCGGCCTGTCGATGGAACTCGAACACGTCCCCCTCGGCGGCGAGATCGACCTCAACCGGCCCAACCTCATCGTGATCTGCGGCCCCAAGCTCTCCCCCATCATGGGGGCGCTGTACGAGACCGATCCCGTGTTGGAGTGGGTCAAGGACGGCGCCTGGACGCTCCGCGACACCCGTACCGGCACGACCTATCGGTCCGGCTCCGACAGCGACCCGGCCCGGCCGGTCGACTACGCGTACCTGGGGCGGCTGCCCCGGCCGGACGGCAAGGGCAACGTCCTGGTCTTCACCGGCATCCACCCGCAAGGCACCCTCGGCGTGGTGCAGCTCATCACCACCGAGATCGCCACCCTGTGGGGCCAAGCCGGGGACGGGCGCTTCTCCACCGTGGTCGGTGTCGAATACGACCCGCAGACGGGGGAACCGGTCACAGCGGAACTCGCCAGTCCGCTCTACCGCCACGAGGACACCTGATGCGCGTCACCTTCGCCACCCAACCCGCATCCCCCGACCGGCCCAACGAAGACTTCATCGCCGCCACACCGGACGCCGTTGTTCTCCTGGATGGCGCGGGTACGCCTGCGGGTTCGGAATCCGGCTGCTCCCACGGGGTGGCCTGGTACGCGCGAACCCTCGGCTCAAAACTGATCGCGTCCCTGACGCAAAGCGCCGGCTCCTTGACGGAGATCTTGGCTGAAGGCATCAAGGCCACCACGTCTCTGCATGACTTCACCTGCGACGTGAACCACCCCGGCTCCCCCTCGGCCACCGTCGTCATGCTCCGCCGTACCGGTGACGATCTGGAGTATCTCGTCTTGGCCGACTCTGTCCTTGTGCTCGACGTGATCGGCGTGGATGAGCCGATGGTCATCACCGATGATCGGGAAGGACAAGTTGGTAAGCGCTACCGGACGGCCATGGATGCGCTGGGCTCCGGCACTCCCGATCACACCGCCGCTCTGCGTGAGTACGTGGAGGCCATGCGGGCGCACCGCAACCGGGACGGCGGATTCTGGGTCGCCTCATCCGACCCCCTCGCCGCAGAACAGGCTCTCACCGGCGCGGTTCCCGCTGACCAGATTCGCGCGGCGGCGCTCCTCAGCGATGGCGCATCCCGCCCCGTCGACCGCTTCCACCTCGCCACCTGGCGGCAAGTCCTCGACATCCTCGCCCAGCACGGCCCCTCCGAACTCATTCGCCAAGTTCGCGATGCCGAACACTCCGATCCTGCCGGGAAGCGCTGGCCACGAGGCAAGGCCTTTGATGACGCTTCGGCGGCGCTGGCATCACCGTTGCAGCCGCTGCAGTAACGATTCACCTGATCTCGGAGCTAGGTAGCGATACCGTTACACACACTTATCGCAAAACTATCGAATGTGCGTTCGATCCGAGTTACGATTGCTATCACCTGGGGTGTTTGCTTCCGGCGGAGGCCCTTGACGAGGAAGGAACAGTGATGGGTGACCGTAGCTCTATCGAATGGACCGAGGCTACGTGGAACCCAACAACGGGATGTGACCGCTTCTCGCGAGGTTGTGACAACTGTTACGCCCTGGCACTGGCTAAGCGGTTGAAGGCTATGGGACAACCTCGATATCAGCGCGACGGAGATGCGCGTACCTCAGGCCCGGGCTTTGGTGTAACCCTTCACGAGGACCTGTTAGACCTTCCGAAGCGATGGCGGCGGCCACGTCTCGTGTTCGTTAACTCCATGAGCGACTTATTTCATGCTCAGGTTCCGTTGGAGTTCGTCGCCCGTGTGTTTCGAACCATGGAGGAAACTCCACAACACACCTATCAAATACTCACGAAGCGGGCAAGGCGCCTGCGTCGCGTGGCACACCATCTGGATTGGCCGGACAATGCGTGGATGGGCGTCAGTGTGGAAGACATCGACTCTATCGATCGCATTGACGATCTGAGGCAGGTCCCAGCCGCGATCCGATTCCTGTCATGCGAGCCCTTGCTTGGACCTCTGGGCAATTTGGATCTTTCAGGAATATCGTGGGTCATCGTCGGCGGAGAGAGTGGACCAAATTTCCGCCCCATGGATCCTCAGTGGGTCAAAGATATACGCGACCAGTGTCTCGACGCAGGAGTCCCGTTCTTTTTCAAGCAGTGGGGGGGCAGGACGCCAAAGGCGCAAGGCCGCATTCTAGACGGTCGCACCTGGGATGAAATGCCAGAAATTTCGGAGTCGCTACTTTCATTGAGCACGTAAGTAACGACTCCCACCCCCCGGTGCGCCACTATGCGTTCGGGAAATAAACAGTAGTTCCGGCAGGAAATCCGTGCTTCCCCGGCCGACGAACTTGAATGGTTCCCTCTTTTTCCAACGGAGACAGCACAGGCTTGCGTAGATGCGACTTCTTGTAAGGAGTCTGGATGATCGTAAACCTTTCCAGCTCCTCTATGGCAACCGTCCTGCCTGAGAAGGTGGTGAGGATCGCATCACGGAGTGGCCGGACATCAAGCATGTCCTCGATGAAGAGGACGGTCTGCCCAGCGAGTCGATCTGAAAAGCGGTAGTCACCTCCCGGATCTAGCTTCCACATCGCGTCCTTCATTAGTTCTAGGCCCTTGACGTCACGGGTGCCATAGAACAGGTAGTAGCCGATATGCCCTGTCTTGTTGATCATCCCGAATGATTGGACGAAAGAGAATCCGCAGACGGATTTGAGCTGATTCTCGTAAAGATCGTGGAGGAACTGTTGCCGCGACTGTCCATTAGCGGGATTTGCAGCTTCCTTGTATCGATCGGTTCCGAACAGCTCCGTAAGATGATGATCGACGTTTCCCGCTCCCGCGAAGCGATTCACAGAGTCGACCATGTAATTTACGAAGAGCTCGCAACGAGGCGAGGCTAGCAGATCTCTAAGAAGCTCGATGGGTAGCCCGGAAATTCCAAAGGGATCCACGAATGCGAAAGTAGGGGCAAGCGCCTTCCGATGCCTCTTTAGATCTTCCACGATATTGGATGCAGCCTCCTGGAAAGGCTTATCCAGGAGTATCACCTTGACATGCCGCGGCCATGGCGCGCGTTCATTCATCAGAGCCTTCACTTCAGACTGAAGGCTCTCGAACCTATCAGGCTTCGGCTCACAAAAGACGAACAGAAATTCCGATTTCATCTTGGGAAAAAATGAATGATCAAGGAGGGTGGTCAGCGCGATGATAGGTGATCCCGGCTCCCCATTCTCGTAGCGGCCGGGGCCGGCGAATCCGTCGAGGAAGACAACGCGTCCGTTGTACGTAGAGAGGACAGGAAACCATCCACCGAGGTAGCTGCGCAGGATCTCGTGCTTGGCCTTGGTGTGAGGGTCGAGCTCCCAGTGCGTAGTCTTCGGGCTGGCCATATCTCCCCTTTATGTATGCGTCGAATAATCCAGGCAATCCGCCTGCTTTCGGACCATGGTAGCTAGCCTTTCCGCGTTTTCCATCCAGCCAAGTTCGGATATGCGACACCAGAAGGGATACTCGACAATAAATCTGACAATTGGGCCTCCAATTTGCACTTGCGGAACACGGTAATGTCCCTATCATCCTATCTATTTGGCATTTCTTGATCGTTTTCCTGCCACACCTCACCGTTGTTGACCCCGAGCGGACCATTGGCCGATTAATTTCGAAACGGCCCAGCCGAAGGCAGGCCGAAACTACGCCACTCCAACCTGTCGACCCCCCTAGACAGTCGGGGTAGGACGGAGCTATCGTCATCCGCATAGCCCCCTAGACAGTTCTCGCACAGAGCGAGACACAAGCCGAAGTGTCTAGGGGGGTCGACAGAAGAGGAGGTGTGCGACATGGCTCTACAGGGACCGATCCCGGTCACGTTCGACATGGTGTTTCCGCACGGCTGCTACGTCGTGGGGGAGGTCGAGGCGGTCAAGGACTTCGACGCCTCGACCAACGGCCGCTTCGTCCAGGCGCGCGACAAGCAGACGAGGGAACTGGTCTGGCAGGTCGCGGTGATGGACGCGGACCCGACGCTCAAGCCGTCACAGAAGACGGTGGCGGTCAAGATCCTCGCCGCGGTGCAGCCCATTCCGCCCGCCGCCGTGCCGGGAGTGCCGTTCACGCCGGTCGAATTCGACGGGGTGAGCGTCACACCGTACGTCAACAGCAACACCAACCGGCTGGCGTACTCGATCCGAGTCCGCGAGATGCGCGGCGTTCGGGCGGGCAAGGCCGCGGGCGCGAAGGACGCGGCGTGATGGGGCGGCGGACGGCTCACCCGGTGAGCACGATCAGCCTCAAGACGGGCCCGGGCGCTTCGGCGGTCAACCACCCGTACCCGCAGCGCTCCCCGGTGCTGGGGCTGGTCTTCGGCGGAGTTCAGGTGCTCGTCACCACCTCGGCCGCCGACCACGTCACGGCGGAGGACGTGGAGTTCGCGCGATGCCTGGCGCGTGAGGCGGCCTCGTTCGCCCGGTCGGTGGAGCGCATGTTCCACGGCCTGCCGGACGGTCGGGGGGTGGCGGCCTGATGAAGCGCACCCCTTACACCTACGTGACGATGTCGATCGATCCGGACAAACCGCCCCGGTTCGCGGTCTCGTTCTACACGCCGGATCTGCGGGTGGGGGCCTCGGTGCTGGACTCCGGGCGGCCGTACCTGTCGATCGAGTCCAACGAGGCGGACATCGCGGTCTCGACCAGCGGGGCCGGGCCGGTAACCACGGCCGATGTCGACATCGCCCGGCAGATCTTCAACGCCGCCGCGCGCTACCTGGCCGACTGCGAGCGCCTGCACGACGAGCAGCCGTCGACCACATCTCGGGCCTCCGGTGAGGCGGCCTGAGAGATGAAGCGGGGCCGCTGGAAGCGGCAACTTCCGGCGGCCCCTCAGATCTCCCACACGCGCGAATGCTTGAGAGAGGAAACCAAGCCTAATGTTCCGAAAGCTGCCCGGAGACGAGGCGCGCAACCTCGTCTCCACCACACCCGACACCGCCGTCGTCTTCCGCCCGGCCGTCGTCCGTACCCCCGCGTTCGTCACGATCGTGATTTGGCTGTCCCGCCTGGTCGCGAGCCTCGTCCGGCTGCTCTGGCGGCACCCGATCGCCGTCGCCGTCCCGACCGTGCCCGGCGTGATCTGGACGCTGTACGGCTGGCGTCTCGCCCTGGTCGTCGTCGGCCTTGTCGCCCTGGCGGGTCTGTCGTGGGCGTCGCTTCACCGGTTCTCGTTTCTGCGGCTAGTCGGCTGGCGGCTGCTGGCCTTCTGGCGGCGTGTCTGGATCTACCGGCGTCACTGGCAACCCGTGATGATCGTCTCCGGGCTCGGTCGGCACTTACGCGGCCGGGACTACCTGCCCCGGCTGGTGCGGGTCGAGTGCGACGGCTGGGCCGACCTCGTCACCGTGCGCATGCTGAACGGGCAGGCGGTCAAGGACTGGGCCGACCGTACCGACCAGCTCGCTCACGGCTTCGGTTCCCGAAGCTGCCTCGTCTCCATCGCTCGGGCTGGGCGGCTCGTGCTGACCTTCCCGCGTCGTGACCCGCTGGCCGTGCCTCTGCCTGCGGTACCGATCCCTGAGGTGGTCTCGGTGGGGCCGGTCGAGATCGGCGCTCGGGAGGACGGCGCCCCGTACCGGCTCAAGGTCCACGGCACCCATGTGCTGATCGCGGGCGCGACCGGGGCCGGCAAGGGTTCCTTCCTGTGGTCGACGATCCGCGGGCTGCTGCCTGCGCTGCGGGCGGGCCTGGTCGAGCTGTGGGCGCTGGACCCGAAGCTGATGGAGCTCTCGTTCGGCCGTGACCTCTTCACGCGGTACGCGGCCGACCCGGAACAGTGCGCCGACCTGCTCGACCAGGCGGTCATGGTCATGCAGGAACGCGCCGGACGCTTCGCCGGAGTCCAGCGCAACCACACGCCGACGGCTGCGGACCCGTTCGTCCTGGTGCTCGTCGACGAAGTCGCGTTCCTGACCGCCTACCAGTCGGACCGGGCGCTCAAGCAGCGGATCACGGCCGCGCTCGCGACGCTCACCACTCAGGGGCGGGCGGTCGGTGTCGGGGTCATGGCCGCGTTGCAGGACCCGCGCAAGGAGGTCATGAACATCCGCAACCTGTTCCCCGACAAGATCGCGCTCCGGCTCGATGAGTCCGAACAGGTCGACATGCTCCTCGGCGACGGTGCTCGTGATCGCGGTGCGCTGGCCGATCACATTTCACCGGTTCCCGAACTCGGGGCGGGCGTCGGATACGTCCGACTCGAAACTTCGCCCGACCCGGTGAGAGTGCGAGCCGCGTACGTCTCTGATGAGGACATCCGCGCCATGGTCGTGGAGTACGCACAGGCTGTGGACACTGCGCCGGTCACGGACCAGGCGGCGGTTCCGGACTCCACGCGCCGATCGTCACCCGCCCGGCTGCCCCTTCCTGCGGCCCGGTTGTGGGGGAGGTGGCCTCGTGATCCTGGCTCACCTGCTCGACGGCCTGCGTTGCTCCGGCTGCGGCGTGCTTGACGTGCTGTGGCTCGATCCGGTGCGCGGCCTGATCGAGTGCCGCGAATGCGGACAGACCGCGCTCACCTTCCCAGAGATCGGAAAGGAGGACAGTTGACCGACACCACCGACGCCAACCAGGCCGGGGGAGACCAGGTGATTTCCTCCGGCCCCACCTCCGATTCCTCAACCTCGGCCCAGCTCACCAATCGGGCCACGCCCCGTGCACTGCGTATGGCCCAGCCACTCGCTCGCGAGGTCGTCGAAGAGATCGCCAAGCAGTACGGCGTGTGCATCCGCCCCATCGCCCTCCGGCGGCTCGACACCTACACGGGCAAGGTCGAAACGATCGACGTGCCGTGCGGGGCGACCTTGGAGAGCAAGTGCCCTCCGTGCGCGAAGCGGAACCGGCAGCTTCGGATGGCCCAGTGCCGGGAGGGTTGGCACCTCGACCACGAGCCGGTCAACACCCCCGATGAGGCCGACGACTATCAGCGCTACCTCGTCGAACTCCGGGCCGATGCCCAGGCTTGGCGGGATGAGGCGGAAAAGGCCGGCGACGACACCACCGACCTGGACGCGACGATAGGCGACCTGGACGACGAGATTAACCGGGCCGGGATGCGCGGCACGGTCCTCGGCCGTACGACGGGGAAGCGGTCTCGTTCGACCCGTCGGCGGCAGGACGCCCCGGACCTGCCCAAGCGGACCATGAACGCCACGACGCTCGGGCGGACCTTCACCGGTGCGGACGGTAAGACGTTCCGGCCGTCGATGTTCATCACGCTCACCCTGCCCTCCTACGGGCGGGTCAGGAAGAACGGCGCACCCGTCGATCCGAGCACGTATGACTATTCGCGGGCGGCTCGGGACGCGCTGCACTTCTCCAAGCTTGTGGACCGCTTCGTACAGAACCTCCGCCGCGTGGCCGGGTTCGATGTCCAGTACTTCGCCTCGGTCGAGCCGCAGAAGCGGCTCGCGCCGCATCTGCACATGGCCGTCCGGGGCCATCTCCCCCGTGCGGAGATCAAGCAGATCGCGGCGGCCACGTACCACCAGGTGTGGTGGCCGTCCGTCGACACCGTGAGATTCGAGGGGGACCACCTGCCCGTCTGGGCGGACGGGGCCGGCTACCTCGACCCGACAACCGGTGAAGTCCTGTCCACCTGGGATGAAGCACTCGACGAACTCGACCAGGACGACGAGGCCGAACCCCTGCACGTGCTCCGCTTTGGTCCACAGCTCGACGTCCAAGGCGTCCTGGCCGGGACCACCGACGCGGACACGTGCATCCGCTACCTGTCGAAGTACCTGACCAAGTCCATCGGCGACGCGATCGACCCGGACGACTCCGCGCAACGGGAGCACGCGGAACGTCTCGGCAACACCCTCCGATATGAGCCGTGCTCACCCACCTGCCCGAACTGGCTCCGCTACGGAGTCCAGCCCAAGAACGCCAAGCCGGGCATGATCCCTGGCCGATGCCGGAGCAAGGCGCACAAGCCCGAACACCTCGGCTACGCCGGACGCCGCGTCCTGGTCTCCCGGAAGTGGTCGAACAAGACCCTCACGGAGCACAAGCACGACCGCCGTACCTGGGTGCTGGAAGCCCTCGGCCTGTCTGACGAGCCGGTCGATCCGCACCGGTACGTCTGGCGGCCGGTCAAGCCCGGTGATCCCGGCCTCGACCCCATCGGCGTGCGGCTCCTGCGCTCGGTCCACGAACGTCAGCGATGGCGCAACCACTTGCGAGAGCTCGAAGCCCAAGCAGACGGACAAGATCTTTCGGCAGTCAGAGAGGAGGCGGCATGAACAGGAGGACACAGCGGGAGGGGGCGACACTCCCGGACATCACGACGGACCGGTTGCTCACCGTCGACGAGGTGGCCGAGCGGCTCAGCACCTCCGTGCGCTTCCCTCGGCGGCTGATCGAGGAACGCCGGATCACCTTCGTCCGCATCGGACGGAACGTGCGCATTCCAGAGTCAGCGCTCAACGCCTTCATCAGGGCCGGGGTCGTCGAACCGATCGTCAAGCGGCGGGGGAGGGCTGCCTGATGGCGAAACGCCGATTCGGCCGCGTTCGGCAACTGTCCTCCGGGCGTTGGCAGGCTCGATATGCCGGGCCGGACAACGTCGACCGCCCCGCACCACAGACCTTCGATCGCAAGAAGGACGCGGAAACCTGGCTGGTCCAGAAGGAAGCGGAGATCCTCGCAGGGGACTGGCTCGACCCGGACGCCGGAAAGATCGTGTTCTTGGAGTACGCCCGGTCATGGATCGAGGAACGGCCCAACCTCCGCCCTCGAACCGTCGAGCTGTACGACTACCTGTTCCGCCTGCACCTCAAGCCAACCTTCGGAGCTCGGGCACTGGCCGACATCAAAGACGCCCACGTACGGCGCTGGCGCAAAGATCTGCTTGACAACGGCGTCAGCGCGGTCACCACCGCCAAGGCGTACCGGCTGCTCAAGGCCATCTTCAACACGGCGGTGGATGACCTGCTCGTCCGGCGAAACCCGTGCCGGATCAAGGGCGCGGGACAGGAGAAGTCACCGGAACGTCCCGTGCTGACCGTGGCCCAGGTCTACGCCCTGGCCGACGCGATCGAACCGCGGTTCCGCGCCCTGGTACTTCTCGGAACTTTCGGCAGTCTGCGATGGGGTGAGCTGACCGGCCTGCGACGGCGAGACGTCGACCTGGACGCCGGAACCGTAAGGGTCGAACGGCAACTGATCAGGATCACCGGCCAGGGCCTGGTCTTCACCGAACCCAAGTCGGCCGCCGGCAAGAGGACGGTCGTCTTCCCCGAGTTGATCGCGCAAGACCTTCGCGCGCACATCAAGGACTTCGCCCAGGACGGCGACGACGGCCTGATCTTCGTCGGACCAGATGACGGCCCCCTGTGGAACAGCAACTTCAACCGCCGTTTCTGGGGCAAGGCGCTCACCGATGCGGGCCTGGCCAAGATTCACTTTCACGATCTCCGGCACACGGGCAACACCCTCGCCGCGAACGCGGGCGCGTCGATCCGGGAGCTGATGGACCGCATGGGCCACTCCAGCACGCGCGCCGCGATGATCTATCAGCACGGTTCACACGAACGGCAACGCGAGGTGGCCGACCGGCTCGACTCCCTCGCACGAGGACAACTCAAAAGCGGATCGGGCACGCAGCGGGCACGGAAGCCGAAGAAGGCCGAATAAAGATCAAAGCCCAGGTCGGGGAAACCGTCCCCTACCTGGGCTAACGCATAAGTGGAGCCTAGGAGATTCGAACTCCTGACATCCTGCTTGCAAAGCAGGCGCTCTGCCAACTGAGCTAAGGCCCCTGGTGCTAGGGAAAGCTTACCGGGCGGAAGTGGCAGCGTGGTGCGCGCCGACCCCTTCGGTGGCGGTGAGCAGAGCGGGGAACTCCGCAACCGACTCGACGATGTGGGTGGCGCCGCCGTCGATGAGGCGCTCACGGCTGTGGCCGCCGGACAGCATCCCCGCGACGATCGAGGCGCCCGCGCGTCTGCCGGCGAGCATGTGGTTCTCCGAGTCGCCGAGAACGGCCACCTCGCGTACGTCCTCGAGGCCGGCGCGTAACAGGGCGGTGAGGATCAGATCCGGGAAGGGGCGGCCCCGTCCGGAGCAGTCCTCGGGGCAGAGGGCGAAGTCGAGCTCTCCGGCCCAGCCGAGCGTGCCCAGGACACGTCCGAGAGTGGATCGGGTGAAGCCGGTGACCAAGGCGATCTTGATCTCGGCCTCGCGGAGCTGTCGCAGCGCCTCGACGGCCTCGGGAAGCGGGAACAGCCCCGTCCGCTCGATGGCCCCCTCGTAGGCGCGCTCGAACGTGAGGTTCGCTGCCTGTGCCTGGGCCTCGTTGCCCGGGAAGATGCCGCGGAAGACGTCGATCGTCGGGCAGCCCCGGGACCTGTGCACGTGCACCATGGCGCGCGCGTACGCACCGGTCCCGGGGACGATGCCCTGGGTGGCGATCGCCTCAGCGAACGCCCTTTCCACCATCGCGATGTCGCCGATCGTGGTGCCGGCCAGGTCAAGGCAGACCAGCCGTACGGGCGTCATACCCGTTCCTTCCCCACGATCAAGGTCCACCCCCGGTGGTCAGTTCTCGCTGCCGGTGGCCTCAGTCCACAGGTCCAGCTCGGCGCGGTCCGCCTGCACCTTGCGCCAGACGAGCAGTCCCCCAAGAGCGACCAGCGCCAGAACGAGCAGCTTCTTCACGGTGTGACCCCACTTCTATGACGGTCTCACCTGCCGGGTGAGACAACGCCCGGTTCTACGGTTCCCTGCAGCCTAGCAAGGGATGGACGTTCAGCCCTGCTCACGATGGAACCGGTTGGACCTTATCCCAAGGGCCAATCGGTCCGTATGGCAGGCCGTACGATTCGCGACGAACGGTGTACTACGTGAGATTGCCCAGGTCACGGACACGCTAATCCCGGCGACACGAGCGAGGTCGGCGGCTTTTCGGACAACCATCGCCGGATCCGCCCTGAGTAAAAAACGTTCTCAGGAGACGGGGGTGGACAGGAGCACCCTCGTACCTTCGGGCCCGGTCCGGATGTTGACATCGGAGAGCCGGTGCATCAGCCAGATCCCGCGGCCGCCGAAATCGAACCGAGACAGGCGCTTGCGATGCAGCGAGCGGTCGGGGATGCCCGGCCCGCTGTCGGTGACCTCGCAGCGCAGCACGCCCGGCTCTCTCCACATGGCGATGCCCCGGGGGGCGTTGCCGTACCGGACGGCGTTGGTGACCGCCTCGTGCACGGCGAGAACGTAGTCCTCCAGCGCCATGCCGGTCAGGCCGGCGTTGCGGGCCGAGTCGGTGACCATGTGCCGGACCATTGTGATCGTGCTGCGGTCGAACTCCAGGCTCAGGAGGGTGCCCGACACCTCGTCCACCGCCTCTCGCCGTCTGCGGCTTTCGTCTCTTTTGCCGTTACCTCTACTAACCGGCGAGGGCCGCCTGACACATCCTGCGGACAATCGGCTGAGGAAAGCTCAGTCGCCGAGCAGATCGTCGAACTCGCCGGCCTTGACCGCGTGGGCGAAGAGACGCAGGTCCGCGGCTCGGTAAACGAGCGCGGGCCCCTCGGGGTGTCGCGAGTTCCGCATCGCCACGCCGCCGCCGGGCAGCGGCGCGAGTTCGACGCAGTTGCCGTTCGGGTTGCTGTACCGGCTCTTGCGCCAGGGAAGGTCGCCCAGTTCGGCGCACGACGCTCCGTTGGGGAAATCGGTCATCCATGCCTCACTCTCTCTTGATCATGGGCAAGACTACGACCCTCCACATTTGCACGTGCATCCGTACATGCACTGACAGATGCCCTGATATACCGAATCGGCAGACCTCCGGCGTACGGCTATCGCGGGCCGCGAGCGCGTACGGCGATGAAGGCGGCCGCGAGGAGCACCCCGGTGGCGACCCCGACGAGGAAGCCCGATCCGCCGTCGCTCGCGCCCGTCTTGATCAGGACGACACCGACCACCGCCAGGAAAGCGAGATATGCCGCCGAGAAGGCGTAGAAGCGGCGGCTGAAGAAGGTGCGTCGCCTGGGGGCGTCCGGAGGCGAGGCGACCTCGGCGGCCGGGCCCGCGCTGGCGGAGGCGGGGCGCTTGAAGTATTCGAAGTACATCCAGGAGCCACACGGCTCCCAGCCTTCGGGGGCGAGGCGGGCGCTCAGCGCGCGGCGTCCCCCGACCGGGACCCGCTCACGGCGGTACTCCCACTGAAGCGGGCGCTCGGCGTCGCGGCGGCAGACGAAACGGCCGAGGCCGTCCACCCGCTCGACCTCCCAGCCCTGCTGCCCGAAGTGGTCGAGCATCTGCCGGTCCTGGAAGATGTCGGCGGTCCACCGCCACTCCCTCGCCTGCGGCGGCGCCTCGCCCTCGTCGGCCGTACGCGCGGTGAGTTCGGCGGCGAAGTCGGCCGCGGGGCCGAACTCGGCCTCGGCCTCGGCCCCGGTCTCGTCAAGGTGGGCGGCCAGGTCGTCGATCGTGGCGGCCACCCGGTCCGCCGGGACGCCCGCGGCGCGCAGCCGCTCCGCCAGCTCCTCGAAGTAGTCGTCAGAGTCGCCCGTCATTCGATCTTTCCCTTGGACAGCACGGCGCGTACCGAGTCGTCGAACGCCAGCCACAACTGGCCCTGCTCGTCGAGAGTCCGCTGCGTGGCATGCTGGACGAGCACGACCGGCCGCTCCGCGGCGCGCCAGGCGCGGATCAGCGCGGCGATGTTCTTCTCGGCGTCCGGATTGTCCCTGCGTCCCCAGAAGGCGTCCTCGAAGCCCTTCTGCACGTCGATGACGATCAGGGCGGCGTTGGTGTCGATCTCTCTCATGCCCCCAAGCCTGGCCCTGGCCCGACCTCTGCCTCGAACTCGTCCGGCGGTCGCACGGCGCGACCGTGGCCAACGCCATCGCCCGCCGCATGGTGGCCGCGGCGCACCGGACCGGGGGGCAGGCGCAGTTCATCGAGCGCCCGGTCCCGCCGGTCACCACGACGAGGTCCGCGCTGGCCGAGACCATGGACTGGGCGAGGGCGCACCTCGACCGGCCGCTGACCGTGGCCGACCTGGCCAGACGGGCCCGCTCGGCGCCGCGCACGTTCGCCCGCCACTTCACCGAGGCGACGGGGACGACCCCGGCCCGCTGGCTCGTCGCGCAGCGGGTCGCGGAGGCGCAGCGGCTGCTGGAAGCCGGAGAGCTGTCCGTGGAGCAGATCGCCGGCCGGTGCGGCTTCGGGACCACCACGATGCTCCGCCGTCACTTCCTCCGCATTGTCGGGACAACTCCTACGGCGTACCGGCGGACGTTCGCCCGGGCATGACCTGGGCCGACAGGGGTAATTGCGGGCCCATGGCCCGAATAGTGGCGGAATCTCTGATCGAACGGCCGGCCACCTGGGGCGTCGGCACGGTCTTCGGCCTGCCCGGCGACGTGCCGGGCAAGGTGACCTGCCGGCAGGCCAAGAAGTTCACCGAGGCGTTCCTGCGCGGTCGGCCGCACAAGGCGGCGATCGCGACCACGCTGTTCAAGGACCGGATCCGGCAGAAGGGCGACTAGATCATGGCTTCCCGCAACCTTCTGCTCGAAAGCGAGCTGCGCCGCCGCGTGGACGGCGAGGTCAGGTTCGACGACGGCAGCCGCGCGCTGTACTCCACCGACGCGAGCAACTACCGGCAGGTGCCGGTCGGCGTGGTCGTCCCGCGCACCGTGGAGGCCGCCATGGAGGCGGTGGCGATGTGCCGCGAGCAGGACGTCCCGGTGCTGTCACGCGGCGGCGGCACCAGCCTCGGCGGGCAGTGCTGCAACGCGGCCGTCGTCATCGACTGGTCCAAGTACTGCGACCGGATCGTCGAGATCGACCCCGACGCCAAGAGCGTGACGGTCGAACCGGGCATCGTGCTCGACACGCTCAACGCGCGCGTCGCCGAGTACGACCTCATGATCGGGCCCCGGCCGGCGACACACGACCATTGCACCATCGGCGGGATGCTGGGCAACAACTCCTGCGGCTCCACCGCCCAGGCGTTCGGCAAGATGTCCGACAACGTGCTCGGCCTCGACGTGCTGACGTACGACGGCGACCGCTTCTGGGCGGGGCCGGGCGGCGGCGACGTGCCCGCGCAGATGACCGCGCGGCTGCGCTCGATCGCCGAGCGGTACGGCGAGGAGATCCGGCGCCGCTTCCCCGCCATCCCGCGCCGGGTCTCGGGATACAACCTCGACGCCCTCCTGCCGGAGAACGGCTTCGACCTCGCGAACGCGCTGGTCGGGTCGGAGTCCACCCTGGTCACGATCCTGCGGGCGCGGATGCGGCTGGTGAACCGGCCGAAGGCGCGGGCGATGGTCGTCTTCGGCTACCCCTCGATCTTCGAGGCGGCGGACGCGGTGCCCGCGATCCTGCCGCACAAGCCGCTCGCCCTGGAGGGGCTGGACGACAAGCTGATCGGCTTCGAGAAGCGCAAGCATCTCAACGCCGAGGCGCTACGGCTGCTGCCCGAGGGCGCGGGCTGGCTGATCGTGCAGTTCGGGGCGGACACCCAGGACGAGGCGGACGCCAGGGCGCGGGACCTGGCCGAGGAGCTCAGTCACGCCGCCGTGCGCTTCTTCGGCGACCCCCGGCACGAGGACGAGCTGTGGCAGATCCGCGAGGCCGGTCTCGGCGCGACCGCCTGGGTGCCGCTCGAACCCGACACCTGGCCCGGCTGGGAGGACTCGGCGGTCGCCCCGGAGGATCTCGGTGCCTATCTGCGCGATCTGCACCGGCTCCAGGAGGAGTACGGCTACGCCGAGGCGTCCACGCTGTACGGGCACTTCGGGCAGGCGTGCGTGCACACCCGGATGCCGTTCGACCTGGTCACGGCCGAGGGGATCAGGAAATATCGGGAGTTCGTGGAGCGGGCGGCCGACCTCGCCGTCTCCTACAACGGCTCCCTGTCCGGCGAGCACGGGGACGGGCAGGCCCGGGGCGAGCTGTGGCCCACCATGTTCGGCCCCGAGCTCATGCCGGCGTTCGCCGAGTTCAAGGCGGTCTTCGACCCGCGCGAGCGGATGAGCCCCGGGAAGCTGGTCCGCCTCTCGGGCGACGAGCCGTACCGGATGGACGAGAACCTGCGCCTGGGCACGGACTACGCGCCGCCCCACCTCGACACACACTTCGCCTACCCGCACGACCGGGGCTCGTTCGCGCGGGCGGCGCTGCGCTGCGTCGGCGTCGGCAAGTGCCGCCGCGAGGAGGGCGGCGTCATGTGCCCGAGCTACCGCGCGACCCGCGAGGAGAAGCACTCCACCCGAGGCCGGGCCCGGCTGCTGTTCGAGATGGTGAACGGCGGCGTGATCGAGGACGGCTGGCGCTCGGAGGCCGTGATGGACGCCCTCGACCTGTGCCTGGCCTGCAAGGGCTGCAAGAGCGACTGCCCGGTCAACGTGGACATGGCGACGTACAAGGCCGAGTTCATGGCCCACCACTACGCCGGGCGGCTGCGCCCGCGCGCCCACTACTCGATGGGGTGGCTGCCGGTGTGGGCGCGCCTCGCGGCGCTCGCGCCCGCCCTGGTCAACTTCATCATGGGAACGCCTCCGCTGGACGAGCTGGTCAAGCGCGCCGGCGGCATCGCGCTGGAGCGGGCGCTCCCGCCCTTCGCCGCCGCCAGGTTCAGCCGGTCCTACCGCCGCCGGGGGCCGCGCGGCGACGGCCACCGGGGCGAGGTGCTGCTCTGGCCGGACACCTTCATGGACAACTTCCACCCCGAGGTCGGTGTGGCCGCGGTCCGGGTCCTGGAGCGGGCCGGGTTCACCGTACGGCTGCCGCGCGCGGCGGCGTGCTGCGGCCTGACCTGGATCTCCACCGGGCAGCTCGGCGTCGCGCGCAAGGTGATCGAGCGGACTCTCGCGGTGCTCCGCGAGGAGATCAGGGCGGGCCTGCCGATCGTCGGCCTCGAACCGTCCTGCACGGCCGTGTTCCGCTCCGACGCCGCCGAGCTGATGCCGCACGACCTCGACGTCAGGCGGCTGCGCGACCAGACGCGTACGCTCGCCGAGCTGCTGGACGAGCACGGCGTGGAGCCGCCGCCGATGGACCGCGAGGTCGTCGCGCAGCCGCACTGCCACCAGCACGCGGTCATGCGGTTCGACGCGGACCGGCGGCTGCTTGAGGCGGCCGGGGCGGGGCTGACCGTGCTCGACGCCGGATGCTGCGGGCTCGCCGGGAACTTCGGGTTCGAGGACGGCCACCACGCCGTGTCGATGGCGTGCGCCGAGGACGCCCTGCTCCCCGCGCTGCGCGCCGCCCCGCCGCACGCGCTCGTCCTCGCCGACGGGTTCAGTTGCCGTACGCAGATCGAGCAGGCGCAGATCGGGCGGCGGCCGATCCATCTCGCCGAGGCGCTGGACCAGGCATGGCGGGAGGCCGTCTCCGGCGCGCTGCCCCAGCAGGCGCGGCGGCTGATGCCGGTGCCGGCGGATCGGACCTCCGGCTCGCGATGACGCCGATCCGGAGCCTGCGCGCGACCGCCTACACCGTGCCGACCGACCGGCCGGAGGCCGACGGCACGCTGGCCTGGGACCGAACGACCGTCGTCGTGGTCCAGGTCACCGGTGGTGGGCAGAGCGGCCTCGGCTGGACGTACGGCGCCGCGGCGTGCGCCGCGGTCGCCCGCGCCGAGCTGGCCCCGGTGGTGATCGGCCGGAACGCGTTCGACGTACCCGGCACCTTCCAGGAGATGGTCCGCAAGGTCCGCGACGACGGCCGGGCGGGCGTGTGCGGGTACGCGATCTCGGCCGTCGAGACCGCGTTGTGGGACCTGAAGGCGCGGCTGCTCGGTGTGCCGCTCTGCGCGCTGTTCGGCCAGGCGGCCGAAGGGGTGCGCGTCTACGGCAGCGGCGGCTTCACCACCTATCCCCACGCGGTCCTGGCCGCGCAGCTCGGCGGCTGGGTCCACGACCAGGGGATCTCGCGGGTGAAGCTCAAGATCGGCGAAGGCCGGGGCACCCGGGAGGAACGCGACCTCCGGCGCGTATGGCAGGCCCGCGAGACCGTCGGCGACCACGCGGAGCTGTACGTCGACGCCAACGGAGCGTACACGTCGAAACAGGCGATCCGGATGGGCCGGGCGATGGAGGAGTGGGACGTCCGGTGGTTCGAGGAGCCGGTCACCTCCGACGACATCGCGGGCCTGCGCCGGGTCCGCGACGCGGTGCGCGCCGACGTCGCGGCGGGGGAGTACGGCTGCGACCTGTACACCTTCCGGCGGCTGGCCGGCGCGGTCGACTGCCTGCAGATCGACGTCACCCGGTGCGGCGGGATGCTGGAGTGGCGGCGGGCCGCCGCGCTCGCCGCCGCGCGCGGCCTCGACGTGTCCGGGCACTGCGCGCCGCAGCTGCACCTGCACGTCGCGCTGGCGACGCCGAACGTCCGGCACCTGGAGTGGTTCCACGACCACGTCAGGATCGAGTCGATGTTCTTCGACGGCTTCCATGAACCGGTCGAGGGCGTGCTGCGGCCCGACCTGTCCCGCCCCGGCCTCGGTCTCGAACTGCGGGAGGCCGACGTGGCGCGGTTCCGCACGGGAGGCGTGGACGCCGCGGGCGACTGAGGACCATGTCAGGAACGCCGAACCGGGGCCCGGCGCCGAGCGCCGGACCCCGTTGGCATCCCTTTTTCCCTAGGAGTCATCCCTAGGTCGTGCTTCCCTGACGGGCGGAATCACCCGATAGGGGGAACTAGACGATCGAACCCGACCAGACGTTGGCGGCCTGCTTGTAGACGCCGTAGGTCTCCCCGTCGAAGTACGGGGACATGCTGGTGTCGATCCGCTTGTTGCCGTCACGGTCGGCCACGGCGATGGTCACGCCGTTCAGGTAGCCGAGGCGGCGGTTGTTCTTGTAATTGAGCAGCCACGCCGAGCCGAGGGAGCCCTCACCGGTGAAGGAGGACTTCACGGCGACCAGTTCCTCGGCCTTGATCGCGGGCGCCTTGGCGGCGAACGTCTTGCCGTAGCTCCACTTGAGGGTCTGGCCGGTGTAGGCGTGGTTGCCGTCCGGGTGCGACCCGCTCGGGTAGCCGAAGACGTAGACGTTCTTGCCGAGCTTCTGGTTGTAGGCCAGGCCCTGGCCGCCGACCTTGTCGCCCAGGCGGCCGACGTTGGAGACCGCGCGGATGTAGTAGTGGTCCTTGTAGTACTTCTCCGGGGTGCTGGTCTTGATCCACCGCTTGAGGAAGTACTGCTTCTTGTACGCCTCGACGTAGCGCTTGCCGCGCGCCACCTTGAGGTCGCCCAGGAAGTTCTTGTCCCGCTTGAGCTTGTGGTACTCGATCATGGAGATCCGGGTCCACGCGTCGCTCTGGTGGCCGCACCAGTTCGGGCACTTCTCGCCGTTCTTCATGGCGGTGGTGCCGTCCGGGGCCGCCTTGTAGGCCTTGGCGTCGACCTCGACGGCGGTCAGCTTGATGCCGTCGATGCCCTTGGTGTAGTACTCGTCGTGCTTGGCGTGGCCGTCAGCCGGCGGGTCCACCTCCACGCTCTCGGGGTCGAGCGCCTTCTTCCAGTACGGCCCGCCCTCGGTGTACTTCGCGGCGAACTCGGCGGCGCTGACCTCCTCGGAGAGGATCTGCTTGTCGCCGGTGTAGGCGTCGTAGGTCTTCTTGTCGACTTCCTTGTCACCGGCGAGCTGGATGCCGTTGTAGACGGTCACGAACGCGTAGTCGCGGTCGCCGTCCTCGTAGACGTCGTAGTCGTAGTGCGTGAAGGCCTGCTTGCCGACGTAGATGCCCCAGGGGGTCTTGCCCTGGTAGTAGCCGGGCACGAAGACCCACTTGTCGAGGGTGGCCTTGTTGCTCTCCGTGTCGTACACGCAGTGGCCCGCCGTGGCGACCAGGTTGCGGTACTTGGACTGCAGGGAGGTGGCGGTGCACCAGTGCGGCTGGTTGTCCGCCCCGAGGAAGAAAACCTTGCCGGTGGTCTTCGGGAGGTTGACGTTCTTGGACTTCGAGGACGACTTCTTCTCATCCCCGATGGCCGGAACGGTGCCGGGCTTGCTGCTCTTGGACGGCCCGCCGCTGGAGATGTGCTTCGCCGCGACCGTGGTCTCGACGTTGTACGGCGTGGCCTGCTTCAGCATCTGCGCCGACCAGAAGAAGGCGACCTGCTGTGCGGCCTGCGAGGTGCCGGCCAGCGTCTCCTTGACGCTGTAGCCGCCTGCCTGAGCCGGAGAGGCCACCAGTCCGGCGGCCAGGAGGCCGGTGAGGGTTCCGCCGATGGCGAGGGTGCGCTTCAAGGGAAAAGCTCCTTGGGCTGTCGTGGGACGTCATCTGCGCCCCATCCGTCAGTTAAGGACAGGTCAAGAACCTACAAGCCACACCAACTGCCCGTAAGACGGTTCAAGGTCATCATTTGCGCAGGTCGGACGAGTGACCATTTCGTTATCGAAAAGATGATCAAAAGGAGACAACGCCGTTTGACCTGGTCAGACAGCAAATCTGGCCACAAATCCTGACCATTGGGACCCTCTCAAGTCAGGGCGTGGAGTGTGACACAGATCACACGAGAAAGATGGCACGGATTTGGCTCTGAAACCGTCTAAGTCGGCCTTGATCTTGACGACCGCCCCGAACCGGCTCCGCACGAAGCGACAGGCGGCTACCCAAAGTCATCGGACGCGCCGAAATAGTCACCACTTCGGGCCGGATGGAGGGAGCGGAGCGGAAGGGAGCGAGGACCGCGACGTCGGCCCGGCGAAGCGGGCTTCGCGAGGACCGCGCTTCCGGCGAAGTGACCGACCCGGCCGAGCGGGAACTCCAGCCGAACCGCGCGTGCGGGCGTGCGGGGGAGAGTTAGGCTCCGGCCTCCGCCGGGGCCGCGTCCGGCACTGCCGTCCCCGGCTCGTCACGCGGCGCGCGCAGGTTCCGTACGCCGGGAGACAGCAGCGCGAGCAGGGAGACCACGGCGACGATCGCCGCGCAGCCGAGCAGCGCCGGGCGCGGACCGACCGAGATCGCCACTGGCCCGGCCAGCATCAGACCAATCGGGCCGAACATCAGCGAGCCCAGCGCGTCGTAGGAGCTGACCCGCGACAGCGCCTCCGGCGGCACCTCCCGCTGCATCGTGGTGTTCCACAGCACGCCGAAGATGTCGAAGCAGATGCCCATCACGACCGCGGAAGCCACCACCGTCCACAGCGGAGCCGCCGCCCCGAGCAGCAGGTACGGCAGCGCCGTCGGCAGGGTGAGCATGGTCGCGACCAGGATGGGGCGGCGCGGCCGCAGCCGCAGGGTCACCAGGATGCCGGCGATCATGCCGACGGCCTCGCCCGCGAGGACGGCGGACCAGGCGGGGGCGCCGCCCAGGCTCTCCTTGGCGACCAGCGGGCCGAGGACGCCGTGGGCCGCCTGCATCGCGATGATCATGATGGAGAACTGCGCGACCACCACCCACAGCCACTGCCGGGAACTGAACTCGCGCCAGCCGTCGCGCAGGTCGGCGAGCACCGAGTGGCGTTCGGCGGTGGCGGCGCGTTCCGTCGAGGCGAGGCGCAGCGCGGCGACCAGCACGGCGGCCACGGCGAACATCGCGCCGCTGACCGCGAGCGACCAGCCGGCCCCGATCAGGACCACCGCCGCACCGCTCAGGACGAGCCCGGCCACCCGCGAGATGTTGCTGCCGAGCCCGAGCAGGGCGTTCGCCGTCTGCAGCCGCTCGGCGGGGACGACGTCGGGCACGATCCCGGTCAGCGCGGGGAAGAAGATCGCGGTCGCGATGCCGCTGATGGCCGCCGCCGTCACCAGGCCGGGGATCGGCGTCCAGCCGGTGAGCATCATCACGGCGAGACAGGAGTACGCCGCGGCGTTGAGCCCCTCGCCCGCCATCATCACGCGGTTCCTGGGCAGCCGGTCCGCGATGACGCCGCCGACGAGCATGAACGCGATCATCGGCAGCGCCTCGGCGGTGAGGACCACCGACAGCGTGGTCGGCGTCGCCCCCGGCAGCCCGAGCACGCCGAAGGCGAGGGCGACGGGCGCGAAGCCGCTGCCCAGCACCGAGATGGTGCGCGCGGCGAGCAGCAGGGCGAAACGCCGATCCCGAAGCAGGCCGAGATCACGACGGACACTGTGCACTGCTGCTCCTCGCTGACGCCCCCGAAACGGATCCATGTTGCCGTTCACGGCATGGAACTGTCGCTTCATTTAAGCGGCGCGAGGTGGGGGTGATCCTCCGTCCGCAGGCCCAGAAGGACCGGGACGATGGTCTGAAGCCCTCCTGTGGAGGACCCCGGCGAAGGCCGCGCACGACGACCGGCCGCCGCGGACCTCCCCTGGTGGCGCCGGGACGCGCAGCGCGCCGACGGGCTCCGGACGGCCACGCCGCCGGTTCCATATCTCGGCGCTATGGATTTTTGGAAGGTACCGGCCTTCGCGCTCTCGGTGTCAGCTTTACGCAGCCCCCATCGTGGGCTCCCCCCACCCCCCTGCAGAGGAGTCACGAGAGTGAATCCCAAGATCAGGCCCGGTGTCGCAGCCGTGCTGGCGACGGCCGTGACCGCCGCCTCGCTGGCCGCGGCACCGGGCGCCTCAGCCGCGGCACGGACGTGGTCCGTGCCGGCCGGATCGAGCCCGGTCGGTTCCGCGCTGGTCGGTTCCGCGCTGGCCGCGTCCGCGCCCGACCCCACGCCGGCCTTCAACCCGCCGAGCTCCGACGAGCGCAAGCGGGCGATCAGCAGCGCGGGCGGCGCGCTCCTCACCGACGCGGCGGCGCTGCACACCTCCTCCGACGACACGTTCCAGCTCGAGCGCTCGGTCGCCGGCAGCCAGGGCCTCCAGTACCTGACCTACCGGAGGACACACCGGGGCCTGCCGGTGTACGGCGGCGACGTCGTGATGGCGACCGACAAGTCGGGCCAGATCGTCCAGGCGGTCACGACCGGCCAGCGCTCCACCCTCAAGATCGACCCCACGACCTCGGTCACCGCGAGCGAGGCCGCGACCAAGGCCAGGGCCAAGCTGTCCGTCGTCGAAAGCGTCGGCGAACCCACCCTCCTCGTGCACGCGGTCGGCGAGCGGCCCCGCCTCGCCTGGGAGGTCGTGGTCACCGGCGCCACCGGCAAGGGCCCGAGCGTGCAGCACGTCTACGTGGACGCAGGGGACGGCTCGGTCTTCGACGCCTGGGACGAGGTGAAGGGCGGCACCGGCAACAGCAACTACAACGGCCCGGTGACGTTCAACACGTCCGGGTCCGGCTCGTCGTACTCGATGACCGACCCGACGCGGCCCGGGCTCCGGTGCGGCGGCCAGAGCGGCACCGCGTACACCAAGGCTTCCGACACCTGGGGCAACGGGTCGGGCACCGACCTGGAGACCGCCTGCGCCGACGCGATGTTCGCGGCGCAGAAGGAATGGGACATGTTGCGCGACTGGCTCGGGCGCAACGGTTTCAACGGCTCCGGCGGCGCCTTCCCGGCCCGGGTCGGGCTCAGCGACGTCAACGCGTACTGGAACGGCAGCTACACGAACTTCGGCCACAACTCGTCGAACGCCAAGCAGGCGACCGCGATCGACGTGGTCGCCCATGAGTACGGCCACTCCGTCTTCCAGTACTCCGGCAGCCCCCAGCAGAGCAGCAGCAACGAGGAAGGCGGGCTGAACGAGTCGACCGGCGACATCTTCGGCGCGCTGACCGAGCACTACGCGAACGAGCCCGCGCCGTACGACACGCCGGACTACCTGGTCGGCGAGGGGGTCAACCTCACCGGCACCGGGCCCATCCGCAACATGTACAACCCGGGCGCCCTCGGCGACCCGAACTGCTACTCGTCCTCGATCCCGAACACCGAGGTGCACGCGGCGGCGGGCCCGCAGAACCACTGGTTCTACCTGCTGGCCGAGGGCAGCAACCCGGGCGGCGGCAAGCCGGCCAGCCCGACCTGCAACAGCACCACGGTGACGGGCATCGGCATCCAGAAGGCCGGCAAGATCTTCCAGGCCGGCCTGAACATGAAGACGGCCCCGTGGACGCACGCCAAGGCGCGGGTGGCCACACTGAACGCCGCCAAGTCGCTCTTCCCGGGAAGCTGCGCCGAGTTCGACGCGACCAAGGCCGCCTGGGCCGCGGTGAGCGTGCCCGCGCAAGCCGGTGAACCGACCTGCACGTCCACGCCGGGCAACGACTTCTCGGTCTCGCTCAACCCCTCGTCCAAGACGGTGCAGGCGGGACAGTCGGTGACCGCGACCGTGACCACCGCGGTGACGGCCGGCCGCGCGCAGTCGCTGACGCTCAGCACCCGCACCCCGCTGCCGAGCGGCGTGAGCACGTCCTTCTCGCCCTCGACGGTCAACTCCGGGCAGTCCTCGACGCTGACGATCAGCACGTCGCCGGGCGTCGCGAACGGCACCTACCCGCTGACGGTCGTCGCGACCGGCGCGAGCGGCACCAAGGAGTCGGCGTTCTCGCTGGTGGTCGGCGTCCCCTCGACCGGGGCCCCGGACATCGCGGTCGCCAACGTCACCGCGCACCTGAACCAGCTCCAGTCGATCGCGACCGCCAACGGCGGCACCCGCGCCTCCGGCTCGGCGGGCTACACGGCCTCGCTGAACTACGTCAAGGGCAAGCTGGACGCCGCGGGATACACCACGCGAATTCAGAACTTCACCTACAACGGAGCCACCCACGCGAACCTGATCGCCGACTGGCCGGCCGGTCCGACCGGCCCGACGGTGATGCTGGGCGGCCATCTCGACAGCGTGACCGCCGGCCCCGGCGTCAACGACAACGGCTCCGGCTCCGCCGCGCTGCTCGAGGTCGCGCTCGCCCTGGCCTCCCGTAACCCCACGCTCACCAAGCACGTACGGTTCGCCTGGTGGGGCGCGGAGGAGCAGGGGATGCGCGGCTCCACGTACTACGTGCAGAACGGCGGCGCAGGCGGCGTCGAGTCGTACCTGAACTTCGACATGCTGGGCTCGCCCAACCCGGGCTACTTCGTCTACAAGGACGACGCCGCCATCCAGAAGGTCTTCACCGACTACTTCACCTCGATCAACGTGGCGACCGAGCCGGAGACCGGCGCGGACGGCCGCAGCGACCACGCGCCGTTCAAGAACGCGGGCGTCCGGGTCGGCGGCCTGTTCAGCGGGGCCGAGGGCGTGAAGACCGCCACGCAGGCGCAGAAGTGGGGCGGTACGGCCGGCCAGGCGTACGACTCCTGCTACCACGCGTCCTGCGACCGCTACCCGGCGAACGTGAACACCACCGCGCTCGACCGGAACAGCGACGCCGTCGCCGCGGCGCTGTGGAAGCTCGCGGTCGGTGACACGCCGACCCCGGCCGACGACTTCGCGCTCTCGCTGAGCCCGTCGTCGGCCTCCGTCCAGGCCGGCCAGTCGGCCACGGCGACCGTCGGCACCCAGGTCACCAGCGGAAACGCGCAGAGCGTCACGCTGTCGGCCAACGCGCCCTCGGGGATCACCGTCTCGTTCAGCCCGTCCACGGTCACCGCGGGTCAGTCCTCCACGGTGACGATCGCCACCTCGGCGACGACCACGGCGGGCACGTACACGATCGCCGTCAACGGCAACGGCACGGCGGCCAACCACTCGGCGACGTTCACGCTGACCGTCGGCGGTGGCGGCGGGCAGGGCGACACCTGGGCGCCCTACACCACCTACACCGCGGGCGACGTGGTGACCTACGGCGGCGATCGGTACCGCTGCCTGCAGGGACACACGGCGCTGCCCGGCTGGGAGCCGCCGCTCGTCCCGGCGCTCTGGCAGAAGATCTGACCGGGTGATCGGTGGGCGGCCACGGGGAGCCGCCCACCGATTCACTCTCCGAATTCGAAATGTCACGCTCCAAAATGAAATCAATCGCGATTTCGTGACGTAGCTTGATTGCACAGACAACTCAACCGCCGTACTTTCCGGCTATGGATCTCGAGCTGCGTCACCTGAAAATCGTGACCGCGGTCGCGGAGGCGGGAAGCATCACCAAGGCGGCCACGCTGCTCGGCCTCGCCCAGCCCGCGCTGACCGCGCAGCTCAAGCGCATCGAGCGCACACTCGGCGGCGCCCTGTTCGAGCGCGACCGCTACGGCGCCCGCCCCACGCCCCTCGGCGAGCTGGTCCTGAGCAGGGCCCGCGTGGTCCTGCCCGCGGTACGGGAGCTTCAAGAGGAGGCGGTGCGGTTCGCCAACACGTACGACGGCATCACCTGCTTCCGGATGGGCGCCACCAACGGGCCCATCCTCGGCGGGCTCG
The DNA here is from genome assembly GCF_050947145.1 of Microtetraspora malaysiensis. Classification (NCBI taxonomy): domain Bacteria; kingdom Bacillati; phylum Actinomycetota; class Actinomycetes; order Streptosporangiales; family Streptosporangiaceae; genus Microtetraspora; species Microtetraspora malaysiensis. The sequence continues at coordinate 24,295 of NZ_CP191998.1, read as the reverse complement.
TCGCCCGGCTGACCACCACCTGCCCGGAGACCCCGGTGAACACCTACACCTCGTGGTCCGCGCGGGAGCTCACCGGGATGCTCGTCACCGGCCGGCTGGACTTCGCCATGGTGGGCACCTGCGGGGAGAGCCCGCCGCCCGCCGGCGATCCCGTGGTGTGGAGCACCGTCGGTACCGTCCCGGTCTTCGTCCTGCTGAGCGAGGACCATCCACTCGCCGACGCGGACGAGATCGAGCTGGGCCGGCTCGCCGACGAGAGCTGGGCGGTCACGCCGGGGGACGGCTGCTTCGGCGACTGCTTCGCCGCCGCGTGCGCCCGGGCCGGCTTCACCCCGGCCACCATGTACGAGACCGATCTCGCCACCTGCGTCTACCTCGCGCAGCTGAACCGCGCCGTCGTGCTCTGCCAGGCCACCTTCCAGCTCGTCCCCGGCACCGTCATGGTGCCCCTCGCCGGAGCGCCGCTCCACTGGCGGCAGCGGATCGGCTGGCACACCGACGCCCCCGCCGCCAGGGCCGCGGCCATGGTGATCGACCTCGCCATGGCGGCGCACGCCGAGGCCGTAGAGCGCAGCCCGCGATGCGCGGAGTGGCTCAAGGCGAACCCGCAATTCCATGCCATTCCATAACACCGACATAGGGGTAAATCGGTAGATACGCCACGGATGTAATGGCCGTTACCTTGAGGGCGTCCCCACCCCCCAAGGAGAAACGTCATGCTCCGCATTCGACACTCCGTTCTCGCGGGATGCGCGCTCACCGTCGCTGCCCTGGCGTTCCCCGCCACCATGGCGGCCGCGCAGCCCGCGATCTCCCCCCAGGAACCGGCCGCCGCCCAGCCGGCCCCGCAACCGCCGCCCGGCGTGGCCGAGGCGATGCAGCGCGACCTCGGCCTCAGCGCGGAACAGGCGCGGACCCGCCTCGCCAACGAGCAGCGGGCCGGCCAGACCGAGGCGGCACTGCGCTCGCGGCTCTCCGGCAGCTTCGGCGGCTCCTGGCTGAACGGCCCCACCGCCACCCTCGTGGTCGCCACCACCGACGCGAACGCGGTGCCCGCCATCGTCGCCACCGGAGCCGAGGCCACGGTCGTCCAGCACTCCCTCACCGCGCTCGACGCCGCAAAGGAGGCCCTCGACCGAGCCGCGGCCAAGGCGCCCCGTACCGCTCCCGTCTGGTACGTGGACGTACGGACCAACAGCGTCGTCGTGCTGGCCTCCCAGCCCGCGAAGGCCGAGGCGTTCGCCGCCAGCGGCGCCGACCGCTCGCTCGTCCACGTGGAGAAGTCGGCGGAGCAGCCGCGGCCGTTCTACGACCTGCGCGGCGGCGACGCGTACTACATCGGTAGCGGCACCCGCTGCTCGATCGGCTTCCCGGTGACCCGCGGCGCCACGCAGGGATTCGTCACGGCGGGCCACTGCGCCGTGGCGAGCTCCACCAGCGGCTCCAACGGCGTCGCCCTGGGCACCTTCCAGGGCTCGTCCTTCCCGGGCAACGACTACGCCTGGGTCGCGGCCAACGGCAACTGGACCGCGCAGCCGTGGGTGTACAGCAACGGGGCCAACCTCTCCGTACGCGGCGCGAACGTGGCGATCGAGGGCGCATCCGTCTGCCGCTCCGGCTCGACCACCGGCTGGCACTGCGGCACCGTCCAGCAGCGCAACAGCAGCGTCACCTACCAGGAAGGCACCGTCTACGAGGTGACCCGCACCAACGTGTGCGCCGAGCCCGGCGACTCCGGCGGCTCCTTCATCTCCGGTGACCAGGCCCAGGGCGTCACCTCCGGCGGCACTGGCAACTGCAGCAGCGGCGGCACGACGTACTTCCAGCCGGTCGGCGAGATCCTCTCGACCTACGGCCTCACCCTGAGGGTCGAGGGCGGCGGCGGGAACCCGAGCCCGAGTCCCAGCCCCAGCAACCCGCCCGGCGGCACCACCTGGCAGGCCAACACGTCGTACGCGGCGGGCGCCACGGTGACCTACGGCGGCGTCACCTACCGGTGCCTCCAGGCGCACACGTCGATGACCGGCTGGGAGCCGCCGAACGTGCCCGCCCTCTGGCAGCGGCTCTGATCACGAACCGGCCCGCGCCGGCCGCCGCGTAACCCACGGCGGCCGGCCCCGCCATCTGGTACCGACAACGGTTCGAACAGCGAGGACCATCATGATGATCGACGCCATCGGCCACCTGGAACGACTCGGCACCGAGCTGGAGCAGCGGCGGTTCGCCGTCCGCGTGCGCGCCCGCGGGGGCCACGCCATGCTGAACATCACCAACGTCGCCGCCCCCGCCCTGGCGGAGAGCGTGTTCACCGCCCCGGACGAGGAGGGCGCCCTCTGGTTCTGGTTCCCCTGGCAGACGCGGATCGGGCCGGTGGCCGACATCATCGCGGCGGCCGACCGCATCGAACGGGTCCTCGCCGAGGTCGGGCGTCCCGGCCACGCCCCCGCGGCTCCCTGACCCGCCGCGGCGGCGGCACGCATGACATGCCGAGGCCGGGGTAGGCGTGGGCGGCCGAACCGGTTGCGACGAGTCGAGGAGATGCCGTGGCCACCGCTGATCCCGTCCATGTGAGCGAGGCCCTCTCGGCCTTCCCGTATCCGGGGACCCGGGAGCAGCTCGTCCGCTTCGCGGACCGCACGGGAGCGGACGAGAGCGTCGTGACGGCGCTGACCCTGCTGCCCGCCGGCCGGTACGCCAGCTCCGCCGAGGTGATGCGGGCGGTCGCCGGGGACGACACCGGCCCCGGGCACTGATCGCGCCTGCCCGGGCTCAGGGGCGCCGGGCGGGGGTGATCAGATCGGTCATGGCTCCTCCGATTCCCGCGTCCCCGCTCTCCTGCGGCGCCTGATCCGGACCCAGATGACGACCAGGTCGATCGCCGCGACCAGGGCGATGAAAGCGGCGATGCCCGACTCCACGGGCCAGACGGCCTCTCCCGTCGCGCTCGCGAGCCACGCGAAGAAGGCGGCGGCCGCGATCGCGATGGGCAGCGCGATGCCTGAGAGGAGCGCCCGGGCGCGGAGCGCGGAGCGCGCCTCAAGCGGCTCGGTGCCTCGTCGCTTGCCCCACATGACGTCGTCCCCTTCCCCCGGAGGCGGCGGGAACACCCGGCACAGGCGCCCCACGGCGTCAGTCTTCGGGCGGGTGTCCGCGGCATCAGGCTTCGGGCATGGCCGGCCCGAGCGGGTCGTGGCCCACCGACATCAGCGCGCGCCGCCAGCGGTCGTCCCGCACCGCACCGGCCGGGGCCGTCGTCACCCTCTCGCGTACGAAGTCGACGACCCGGCGCGTCACCTCGACGTCCTCGTCCGTCAGATCGACCTTGCGTTTGCGGAGCACGTGCAGGACACCGCGCCCCAGCTCCTGGATGCCCAGGTCCGGATCGGCGGGGAAAGCGTCCTCGTCCGACGCGGAGGTCAGCAGCCAGGAACGCAGCTCCGCCGACGTCATGTTGACCACCTCGTGGAACTCCTCCCAGAGTAGATCCACCTCGGGGTCCGAGCGATCGGTCATGAGTTCCCCCCTTGACCAGGCACGCCTACCCGCGAGCGTCGCGCCGATGCGGGGTCCCCCGGAGACAGACGAGACCCCGCCAGGAGCGTTCCTGACGGGGTCTCGACGTATGTGTAACCGGTGCCGGGTCGCCTCTCGGCGAAAAGCACAACGCGGCTCCAGCCGAACGGTAGTCCGCGAAGGCGAAATTAGGTGAGGCCCGGGGACACCTGCACACCGGCCACGTGGAATTTAACCACCGGTCCCCGGGCTTTGTTCCCGGCCCCGGAACTCGTTTTCCGGGGCCGGGAGGCGCGGGCACGTGCCATGTCCCGGACGGCGGGTAAGGGCTGACCCATGGTGCACACGATCGACCGCGACGCCGTACAGGACCTGCTGACCGGCCACCGGGCCCAGCTCGTCGAGGTGCTCCCACTGGAGGAGTACGAGTGGGCGCACCTCCCCGGCGCCACGCATCTGCCGCTGGCGGATCTCAACGAGGAGACGGCCGCCAGACTGGACCCGACCCGGCCCGTGATCGTCTACTGCCACGACCGGATGTGCGACCTGAGCCCCCGCGCGGCCCGCCGGCTCGAACGGCTCGGCTTCGCCCAGGTCCACGACTACGCCGAGGGCAAGATGGACTGGATCGCCGCCGGGCTGCCCTTCGACGGGCACGCCGTCCTGGTCGCCCAGGCCGTACGACGCGACCCGGTGATCGCCTATCTCGACGACACCGTGGACGACGTCGCCGAGCGGATCGTCGCCGACCCGGCCGGGCTCGCCGTGGTGGTCGACCGGGACCGCCTCGTCCAGGGCGTGATCGGCCCGGCCGAGCTGAGGGACGTGCCGCCCGACGCCACCGCCGAGCGCGTCATGCGCGTCGGCGTGACGACCGTACGGCTCAGCGAGGACATGGAGCCCCTGGTACGCCGGATGGACCGGAAGAAGGTCCACCAGGTGGTCGTGACCCTGCCCGACGGCATCCTGGTCGGCCTGTTCGTCCTGGACGCCGTCCGCGCCCCGGAAACCGGCCCCGACGAGGGCTGACGCCGCGGAGATCCGGTCAATCGGCCTGGAGCACGACCCGGGCGATCCGTTCGACGGTGCTGAAGTCGCCCATTGACGCGCGGTTCTTCATCACGCCGACGGAGAAGCCCGTCGCCGTGTCCGCGAAGGCCGCGGTGCCGCCGCTGCCGGCCATGCCGAACAGGGTGGGATCCGACAGGGCCAGCCCGATCGTGTAGCCGAGCCCGAAGACGGCAGGGGCGCCGGTGACCTCGTCCGTCCCGGAGACCGCCGGCGAGGACAACTCCGCCAGCCGGGCGGGGGAGACCAGCGTCCCGGCCAGGAGCGCGTCGTACAGGCGGGCCACCGCGCGGGCCGTCATCGTCGCCCCGGCCGGAATGTCTGAGGTCAGCACGTCGGCGCGGTTGCTGAACGCGGCGTCGGGCAGCGCCGCCATCGGAGCGGCGGTGTACCCGTTCACCACGCGGAAGAACGGCGTGTCCACCGGCGCCTCCGCGGCCTCGGCGGGTGGCTCCGCCGGGAACGGGGCGTCCTCGATCCTGGCCAGCCGTCCGAGCTCCCGGCGCGGCACGCCGAAGAACAGCTCGCCGGCCACGCCGAGCGGACCCGCCACCTCGTCACGGAGGACCTGGGAGATCGCCCTGCCCGTCACCCGGCGCACGACCTCGCCCAGGATGTAGCCGTACGTCTGGGCGTGGTAGCCGAAGCAGGTGCCCGGCTCCCACCACGGCACGGCGTCCGCGATCGCCGCACACATCCGGTCCCAGTCGCACAGGTCCGCCGCCGTCGTCGCGACCGGCAGCCCCGGCACACCGGTCGCGTGCGTCAGCGCGTGCCGTACGGTCGCCTTGTCCTTGCCGTGGGCGGCGAACTCGGGCCACACGTCCGCGATGGGAGTGTCGTAGTCGAGCGCCCCGCGCTCGGCCAGCACGTGGACGACGGCCGCGGTCACCCCCTTGCCCGTCGACGTGGCGTACACGGGGGTGTCGGAGGTGAAGGCGCGACCCGTCTCCGGATCGGCGACGCCCGCGACCGCGTCGACCACCAGCTCGCCGCGCCGGTAGACCGCGACCTGCACCCCGCGCTCGGCCCCCGACCCGACGAGCTCGTCAACGACGGCCTGCACATTCCGCTGAAGATCGGCCATTGTGGTTCCTCTCTTGTTGGCTCCCTCGTGAGACGAGCGGGGCGTGAGAAAGGAATCGCTCCCCAGGAAGATCAGAGCGCGGCCGGCAGCCCGAACCGCGGGAACAACTCGTCCCCGTACGTCGTGATCTGCGACACCAGGCCGTCCTCGACCCGCAGAATTCCCATCCAGGACGGCGAGAACCGGGACTCCCCGGGCCTGCGGAGGTACGCGGCCGCGGCAAGTTGCCGGTTCGCCCGGACGGGCAGGAGCCGCCAGTCGCCCCACGCCTCGGGGCCCACCATGGCGGGCGTCCAGCCCGCCACGAACGCCTCGCGTCCCAGGATCCAGATCGGCTGGGGCGGCATCGACTGCCACACGTCGGCCCGCAGGATCCCCGGCAGAAGGGACGGGTCGCCCCGCTCGACCGCGTCCATGTAGCGCCGCAGGACCGCGCGTTCCTCGGCGGTGGGCTCCGTCACCGCGCCCCACTCCAGCCGCCGCTCCGGCAGGTGCTCCCGGAGCGTCGGCCTGGCCCGCTGCAGAGCGCTCTTGACCGCCGCCACGGTGAGATCCAGCGACTCGGCGGTCTCCTGCGCCGACCAGCCAAGCACGTCGCGCAGGATCAGCACGGCGCGCTGCCGAGGCGGCAGGTGCTGGATCGTGACGAGGAAGGCCAGCTCGATCGTCTCGCGCTCGATCGCCGCGTCCGCCGCGTCCAGCAACGCGTCCGGGTACGGCTGCAGCCAGGGGACCGCGTCGGAGACGGGCGGCTCGATTCCGGGATCGGCCGCGGCCGGAGCCGAGCGCGGCTGCGGCTGCCGGGGGTGCGCCCGGAGATGGTCCAGGCACGCGTTGGTGGCGATCCGGTACAGCCAGGCCCGCAGCCCGGATTCCTCGCGCAACGTGTCCCGGCGCCGCCAGGCCCGCAGGAGCGTCTCCTGCACCAGATCCTCGGCCTCGTCGAAGGAGCCCAGCATCCGGTAGCAGTGAATGTGCAGCTCGCGCCGGTGCTCCTCCACGCGCGCCCCGAAGTCCTCCGTCGCTGTCATCCGCTCCCCTCCCGTACGACCGGGCCATCCAGGGTCGCATGCGTACGGTCCGGGTGGGGTTGATTCCGGCGCCCGGGACTCAGTCCGGCGGGCGCCGCACGCTCTCGCGAAGGTCGAGCCGGACCGGCGCGCCGCCCTGGGTGTTCTCGAAGGTGCGGTCGGCTTCGATGGCCCGCGCCTGACCGGCCGGGACGCGCGAACGGATCCGCGCCCCGGTCCGGATCATGTTCACGGCGTCGGCAGCGAACCAGCGAGCGTGTCGGCAGGATCGGGCTTGGGGAAGTCGCCGTCGACCGCGAACTGGGTGAAATACCGCGTGCCCCTCACCGTCGTGACGCCGCTGAGCGTGACCGTCGCCTCGTACGGCTTCTCCGTGCAGCCGGGCAGGCACCAGCTCCCGCTCAGGGCACCGGTGCCGACCGCCTGGTCCGGCCCCCAGCTCGTCCAGGTGATCCCGTTCATGGAGCTGAACTCCGACAGCACCAGGTTCTCCGGACTGCTGTCATCCCGTCCCTGCTCGGCCCCGTACAGGTTCCTCACGTAGACGGGCGAGGCGGTCGGAGACGTCGCCACCACGGCCTCGGGCGTCGTCCCGGCCGTGGGCGTCGTCCCCGTGGACGCCGACTCGCCCGCGCTCTGCCCGCACGCCGCCACTGTCGCACTGAGCGCGGCGACCACAGCCGCGATCAGGATCCTTCGCACGTTTCCCCCTTGTCGTCTGCACCGCGATCTCGGCGTCGCGGCCTCGGCGTCGCGATCCGCTTCACCGGAGCGGGCCCGTTCGGCTACTTCCCCTTCGTTCCCGCACGTCACTGATGCTAGGGGTGTTTCTGTTTCTCCGGTTTTCTGTGGCTATGTGACGTTTATCCACTCGCCGAGGCCTCCGTTCAGCTGACGGCCGATGCCGGGCGGCTCCCCCGCAGGAGGGAGATGGCCGGCACCTACGGGGGAGGCCTGGGCCCTCCGCCGCCGGGACGCTGAAAGCATGAGCAGCCGAGCCGACGCCAGCCCCCACGTCCCCGCGACAAGCGCGCTCCCCATCGTCCCGCCGCCGCCTCGCTGGGCGGTCTGGGCGGCCCACACCGTGCCGCTGCTGGTCCTGCCCTCGGGGCTGTGGCGGGTGGCGCTGGTGACCGGCCTCCCGATCGGCTACGCCGACCACCTCCCGGCCGGAGGACCCCACATCGGCCCGGGAGAGATCGCGTACATCCTCTCGCTGAGCCTGATCAGCGAACTGGCCGCGTTCATGACCCTCGGCCTGGTCCGCCCCTGGGGCGAGGTGGCGCCCCGCTGGATCCCCTTCGTCGGCGGCAGAAGAGTACGGCCGGCCGCCGCCGTCACGGCCGCCTGCGTCGGCGCCGCGCTCATCGCCATGATCTGCGCCTGGGCGCTGCGCGGTGACACAACCATCTCCACCGTCCTGTCCTCGACGGGCGTCGCGGTGCTGATCGTCTGCTACGCGCCGCTGCTCGGCTGGAGCCCCCTGCTGCTCGCCGTCACCTTCTCGTACTGGCGACGCCACCGGAGAGCCACGCTCGACACTCCGGCCGCTACGGGATCAGCGTCGCGTAATGCCGTTGGAGGGCCTGCTGCTCCTGCGGCGACCAGGGCAGGCTCTGGCCCCTGAGATACGCCCCGAGCATGTCGAGCACGTGGTGCCACCCCGCGCCGTTGCGGGCCAGGATGGTGCGCGGATCGTCTCCCGCCGCGATCCCCTCCGCCGCCGCGCGTACGTCGTCCATGGGCAGGCGGTGGGTGAAGGTGAGCAGCGCGCCGGTGTCGGCCTTCTGGAGCCGCCAGGTCACGACGGCGCCGGGGTTGACGTCCTTGAAATAGGTGTGCTCGAACAGGTGCGGCGGCTCCGCCCGCAGCACGCGGTCCTCGACGCGATGGCCGCCCTGGTGATGCGAGACGAACTGCCCGCCGGGGCGGAGGTCGAGTTCGGTGCGCGCCCCGCCCCAGCGCTCGATCTCCGCCGGGTCGGTGACGGCGTGCCAGGCGGCGTCCAGGGGCCGCGCCAGGCGGCGTTCGTACCGGAAGATGACCTGTTCACCGTCACGCTCGATGATGCCGTCCGTCATCACTGCTCCTCATCGTCGAGATGGGCTCGCCGCCGCCCGCGAGTGCCGTACGTACCCGACCAGCGGCTCCCGTACTCGAAGGGGGGCCGGGCTCACATCGGGCCGCCGCGCCAGGACGGCAGGGCGAGGTGACCGGCCGCCACCTCGTACGCGGCGCGGGCCAGCAGGCGGGTCGAGTCCAGCGTAGGCAAGGGAGACGCCTCGGGAGTGACCAACAGCGGAATCTCCGTGCACACCAGGGCGACGGCGTCACAGCCCCGGGCCGCCAGCCGACCGATGACGCGGCCGTACTCCTGTCGCGAGGTCTCGGTGATCACGCCGTTCACCAACTCATCGAAGATGATCTCGTTGACGATCCGGCGGTCGTCGGCGTCCGGCACCTCGGCGGCGATGCCCCGGGCGGCCAGCGCCCGCGGGTACAGCGGGCCGTCCATCGTGTACGTCGTCCCCAGCACGCCGACGCGCCCGCGCCCCTCATGAGCGGCCTGGTCGGCGACCACGTCCGCGATGTGCAGCCCCGGCAGGGCAAGATCGGGTCCGGGCGCCTCAAGAGCCATATGGGCGGTGTTGTCCGGACAGACGAAGAAATCCGCGCCCGCGCGGGCGAGCCGCTCCACGCTCCTGGCCAGGGTGGTCCGGATCGTCGTGTGATCTCCGGCGTCCCAGGCCGGCATGCTGTACCCGAAGGCGATGTAGTCGAGCGTCACATCAGGGTGCTCGTGACGGCCCAGCCGCCGGAACCCCTCCTGGCAGAACTCGAGGAAGCACAGCGCGGCCCCTCCGGTGCTGTGGGCGAGGATGCCGAGGTGACGCATGGCTTCTCCGGAGGTCAGGCAGGCGGGTTCCTCCATCCTGGCACCGGCGCGCCTCCGTCTCTTACCGTGAGGCATCGATCGGCATAGCGGTCATGCCCGGGAGGTATGGATGGATCTGCGCATGCTCGGCTACGTGATCGCGATCGCCGAGGAGGGGTCGATCAGCGGCGCCGCTCGTCGGCTGCACCTCACCCAGCCGACCCTGAGCAGGCAACTGCGCGAGCTGGAACGGCGGCTGGGCGTCGACCTGTTCGCCCGTTCGGGCCGCGGGCTCGTACCCACCTCCGCCGGCGAAGCCCTGCTGCGCCGCGCGGTCACCGTCCTGGCCGAGGCCGAGACGGCCCTCGACGATGTACGACTGGCCGCCCAGGGCAGGACCGGACGCGTGACGGTCGCGTTCGCCGGATCGGGCATCAACGGGGCACTGGGGGAGGCTCTTGGGCGCCTCCGGCTCCGCCTCCCCGACGTCGATCTGCGGCTGGTGGAGATGTTCGACGACGCCGAGATGTCGGCGGGCGTCCTGGACGGCAGCATCGACGTGGCGGTGCAGCGGCTGCCGGTCCGCGACGCCCGGCTCGCCACCCGGGTCTGGACGCGGGAGCCGCTCACCGTCTTCCTGCCGTCCGCCCACCCACTCGCCGCAAGCCGCGGACCGGCACCGGTCTCCGTTCTCGGAGACATCCCGCTGGTCCTGTGGCCGCGCGAGTCCGCACCCCACTCCCACGACGAGATCCTCGCGCTGTGCCATCACGCCGGGATCGTGCCGCGCATCGGCGCCCGGGGCCAGAGCGTGCAGACGATCCTCGCCCTGGTCGCCGCGGGCTTCGGCGCGACCGTCATGACGGACTCCTACCGCGTCCTGCGCCGCGAGGGGGTGACGCCCCGGCGGCTCGCGGGCACCACGACCACGCTGTATCTCGTCCGGCGGGCCACCGAGCCAAGCGCGCTCCTCACCCGCTTCCTGGCCGTCCTCGCCCCCTCCGATAGGGAGGCATAGTGCTCACCAACGGCGACCTTGATCCGCGCGCGCTGAGCCGGCTCTGGGAACGACAGTGGCCCGAGTGCCCGCCGTTCGCCGACTGGCTGCGCGGCCACTATCCGGACCGTTGGGTCAGATTTCACAGCCTGTCGGAGTCCAAGCGCTATCCGGACAATGAGGCGGAATACGCGGTCGTGCTCGACCGCCACTACACCCTGCTGTCCGAACTCGATCCGGGCGCGGACCTCCTGATCATCACGGCCGACTGGACGAACACTGCGGCGATCACGCCCCAGCAGTGGCCGAGGCGATCCCAGGTCGCGCCGTCAGCGCGGCATTGGCAGACCCTCATCGAAGAGCCCGACGACCCCGATTTCCACTCCTATACGCAGCTCTATGCCGAGCTACGACCATGGCGGCCCGGCATCGTCGACACCGTACTGCGAGCGGTCGCGGACGACGAGATCGGCGGCGTGATCCTCGGCCCTTCGGACCTCCGATGGCTGTACCACCCTTACGACGGCGGCACCGACGTGATACTGCCCACGTGCTCAGAACGTGACGCCCTCAGGGCACGGCACCGTACCTGGTTGTCGAACCACCCGTCGGGCTACTAGAGGTCCTCGGCACACAGGCTGTGGACAAGTGGCGGCGATCCCGAGAGCACGAAGAGCTTCCGCGTGTGACTCCGCCTGCCGGACGAGACGGCATGCTGTGATCATGACATTGTCGACGGTGTTCACAGAGATGCTCGGCGTGCGATACCCGATCGCGCTGGCGCCGATGGGTGGGTCGGCCGGTGGCGCGCTGGCCGCAGCCGTCTCCCGCGGTGGCGGGTTCGGGATTCTGGGCGGCGCGTACGGGGACCCTGAGTGGCTGGCACGTGAGGTGCCGATCGTCGCGAGCACTGAAGGGCCGTGGGGGGTCGGATTCCTGACCTGGGGGATCGATCTCGCCGCGGTGGAGCTGGCGCTGAGCTACGGCCCCAGCGCCGTGATGCTGTCCTTCGGCGATCCGAGCCCGTACGTGGAGCATGTCCGCCGGGCGGGGGCTCTGTTGCTCCTCCAGGTCACCGATCTGGAGGAGGCCAGGCGGGCCGTGGACCTGGGCGCCGATGTGATCGTGGCCCAGGGAACCGAGAGCGGTGGGCACGGAGCCGTGCGCGGGCGGTCCACCCTGCCGTTCGTGCCCACGGTGGTGGATCTCGTAGCGCCGGTGCCGGTGTTGGCGGCGGGCGGGATCGCCGACGGACGCGGGGTGGCGGCGGCTCTCGTGCTGGGCGCTGCCGGAGCGCTCATCGGCACCCGATTCCAGGCCACCACCGAGGCCCTGGTCGATCCCTCGATCACCAAGGCGATCCTCGAGGGGCGGGGGGAGGACACCGAGCGCAGCACCGTGCTGGACATCGCACGAGGCTCCAGCTGGCCGTCGAAGTACCCCGCCCGCACCCTCGGCCACCCCTATCTCGACCGGTGGCGTGGCAGGGAGGCCGAGCTCGCCGCCGATCCCCAAGCCCTTCAGGACTACCAGGACGACGTGGCACGCGGCGCGATCCCCTCACAGCCGGTTTGGGCGGGCGAGGCCGTCGACCTCATCACCGACCTGCCCTCTGCGGAGGACCTGGTCACCGCGATGGCCACCCAGGCCGAGGACGCACTGACTCGAGCGGGACGCCGCTGACCCACCGACCATCGGCACCGTTCCGGCTCGTTCGTCACGTGCCGCGGTGAAACTCATCGAATGAGGCTGTTGCAGTACAGGTGGCAATAAAAAAGCCCCGGAGCTTGATCGCTTCGGGGCGTTTATCGAGGTGGGGCTACCAGGACTTGAACCTGGGACCTCTTCCTTATCAGGGAAGCGCTCTAACCGTCTGAGCTATAGCCCCTCGTACGCGCAACGAACGTTACCGCATCCGTAAGACGGAGGCGAATTCCGTTGCTCGAACGAGAGAAAGCTTACCGTGTCCGGCGGGCTGGTCGGGCCGCCGGGCTGGTACGGCCACCACCCGGCGAGCGGCGACCGTACCGGAGCGGGCTACTCGGCCTCGCTGAAGGTGACCTCGATGCCACCGACGAGGCTGGACGACAGGTTGTAGATGACGGCGCCCAGCGTGGACAGCGCGGTGATGAGAACGACGTTGATCGCACCGAGCAGGGCCGTGTAGCCGAGGATGCGGACCGGGTCGAACCACGACTCGATGCTCTTGGCGAGGTCGCTCGTCGCCTTGCCGCCGTCGCCGGAGGTGAGCTGGGTGACCATGTCGGTGATGGTGTCGAAGACGCCAAGGGCCGAGAGCACGCCGTACAGCACGGCCACGGCGACGAACAGCACCACGAAGCAGACCAGCGACAGGACGAAGCTGAACTTCATCGCCGACCACGGCTCCACCCGGCGGAGCACCAGGTGGGCCTTACGTGGGGCGCGGATCGCCGGCTTGCCGTCGGGGGCCGGATCGGTCCGCAGGGGCAACTCGGACGCGCTGGACGCGCCCGCGCCCGGCTTGGGCGTGGAGCCCGTGGCGGGCCGAGGGTAGGCGGCCGTCGGACCCGGGCCGGCGACCTGCCTGCCGGGAGCCGCGCCGGAACCAGCGGGACCGTTCCCGCTCGGGCCACCCGCACCGGGACCGCTCGCCCCCGGGCCGCCGGGATTGCCGCCCGGCCGCTGCGGCCCCCCGCCCGGCGCACCGGGCCGCGGAGCGCCGCCGTCGGCGGACGGCTTCCAGGACTGGTCCGGCCCTCCGGGCCGGGGCCGTGCCGAATCTCCGGCTTTGCCGTCCTTGCCCGGAGGTGTCACATCTGCATCGCGCGCCACCCCAGCGACGCTACCGCTTTCGCCGACCCGCTCGGTCACCTGATCCCGCATCGGTGAAGAAGCGGGACGGGCGCCTCCCGCTTTCTTCTTTGGCGCGCCGGCCGCATTCTCGCCGCTGGAGTTGCTCATGCCTCGTCTCCTGCCCCGTCTTCCTCGGTCTCCAACGACTCGGCATTCCGGGCGAGGGCCACGACGCTGTCGCCTTCGGCGAGGTTCATCAGGCGCACACCCATGGTCTGCCGGCCGGACTGCTTGATTTCGCCGGCGCTGGTCCGGATCACTCCACCAGCTGAGGTGATCGCGAAAACTTCGTCCTCCGGACGAACCATAACGGCACCGACCAGCTTGCCACGAGAGCTGACGATTTTCGCCGTCAGCACGCCCTTGCCTCCGCGGCCCTGAACTGGATATTGACTCGCTGGCGTGCGCTTTGCATATCCGCCCTCGGTCGCGATCAGCACGTCGTCGCCGTCGCCGATGACGTTCATCGCGAGAAGCTCGTCACCTTCGAGGAACCGCATACCGATCACGCCGCTGGTGGCGCGCCCCATCGGGCGGAGCGCCTCGTCGGAAGCGGTGAACCGGATCGACTGCGCATCCTTGGAGACGAGGAGCAGGTCGTCGTCCTCGGAGACGAGCCGGGCCGCGATCACCTCGTCGTCCTCACGCAGATTGATCGCGATGAGACCGCCGGACCGCGGTGAGTCGTACTCAGACAGCCGCGTCTTCTTCACCAGGCCGCTGCGCGTGGCCAGCACCAGGTAGGGCGCCACGTCGTAGTCGCGGAGGTCGAGGATCTCCATGACGTGCTCGTCCGGCTGCATGGCGAGCAGGTTCGCCAGGTGCTGCCCACGCGCGTCCCGGCCCGAGTCCGGCAGTTCGTACGCCTTGACCCGGTAGACCCGCCCCTTGTTGGTGAAGGCGAGCAGCCAGTGGTGTGTCGTGGTCACGAAGAAGTGCTCGACAATGTCGTCCTGGCGGAGCTGCGCGCCCCGGACGCCCTTGCCGCCGCGCTTCTGCGCGCGGTAGAGGTCCATGTTGGTGCGCTTCGCGTACCCGCCGCGGGTGATCGTGACGACCATGTCCTCTTCGGCGATCAGGTCCTCGATCGACATGTCGCCCTCGTAGGCGATGATCTCGGTCTTCCGCTCGTCGCCGAACTTGGCCACGATCTCGCCGAGCTCCTCGGAGACGATGGTCCGCTGCCGCTCCGGCGAGGCGAGGATGCTCTGGAAGTCGGCGATCTGCGCCATCAGACCGTCGTACTCGTCCTGGATCTGCTGCCGTTCGAGGGCGGCCAGCTTGCGCAGCTGCATGTCGAGGATGGCCTGCGCCTGGACCTGGTCGATGTCCAGCAGCGTCATCAGGCCGCCCTGGGCCTCGGCCGCCGACGGCGACCGCCGGATGAGGGCGATGACCTCGTCCATCCGGTCGAGCGCCCTGAGCAGACCGCGCAGGATGTGCGCCCGCTCCTCGGCCTTGCGCAGCAGGAACCTGGTCCGCCGGACGACGACCTCGATCTGGTGCTCGATGTAGTACTTGACGAACTGGTCGATCCGCAGCGTGCGCGGCACACCGTCCACCAGGGCGATCATGTTCGCGCCGAAGGTGGTCTGCAGCTGGGTGTGCTTGTACAGGTTGTTCAGCACGACCTTGGCGACGGCGTCGCGCTTGAGCACGATCACCAGCCGCTGGCCGGTGCGCGAGGACGTCTCGTCACGGACGTCCGCGATGCCGGTGACCCGGCCGTCCTTGACCAGCTCGGCGATGGTGAGGGCGAGGTTGTCCGGGTTCACCTGGTACGGCAGGGCCGTCACGACCAGGCACTGCCGGCCCTTGGCGTCCTCCTCGACCTCCACGATGGCTCGCATGGTGATCGAGCCGCGGCCGGTGCGGTACGCGTCGTCGATGCCCCTGCGGCCGACGATCAGCGCGCCGGTCGGGAAGTCGGGGCCCTTCACCCGCGCGATGAGCGCCTCGAGCAGCTCCTCATCGCTCGCGTCGGGGTTCTCCAGGTTCCACTTGACGCCCTCGGCCACCTCGCGGAGGTTGTGCGGCGGGATATTCGTCGCCATGCCGACCGCGATGCCGGCGGAGCCGTTCACCAGGAGGTTGGGGAACCTCGACGGCAGGACGACCGGCTCCTGCGACCGCCCGTCGTAGTTGGGCTGGAAGTCGACGGTGTCCTTGTCGATGTCCCGGAGCAGCTCCATGGCGATCGGCGCGAGGCGGCACTCGGTGTACCGCATCGCGGCGGCCGGGTCGTTGCCCGGCGAGCCGAAGTTGCCCTGGCCGTCGACCAGCGGGTAGCGCATCGACCAGGGCTGCGCGAGCCGTACGACGGCGTCGTAGATCGACGTGTCGCCATGCGGGTGGTAGGAGCCCATGACGTCGCCGACGACGCGGGAGCACTTGAAATATCCGCGGTCGGGCCGGTAGCCGCCGTCGAACATCGCGTACAGCACCCGGCGGTGCACGGGCTTGAGCCCGTCGCGCACGTCGGGCAGGGCACGCGACACGATGACCGACATCGCGTAGTCCATGTAGCTGCGCTGCATCTCGGACTGGATGTCCACCGGTTCGATGCGGTCAGCGGGCGGTCCAGGCGGAGTGTTCACTTCCGTCACGAAAAGTCAGTCCTTACACGTCGAGGAAGCGGACGTCACGGGCGTTGCGGATGATGAAGTTTCGGCGGGCTTCCACGTCCTCGCCCATCAGGACGGTGAACAGCTCGTCCGCCTGGGCGGCGTCGTCGAGCGTCACCTGGAGGAGGACCCGGGTCTCCGGGTTCATCGTGGTCTCCCACAGCTGCTGAGCGTTCATCTCGCCGAGACCCTTGAAGCGCTGGACGCCGTCGTGCAGGCGCGGGTCGCGCTTGCCGCGCGCGATGCCGTCCTCGATGATCGCGTCCCGCTCCCGGTCGGAGAACGCGTACGACGCGTCCTCGCCCTTGCGGTCCCACTTGATCTTGTACAGCGGAGGCTGGGAAAGGTAGACGTGCCCTGCCTCGATCAGCGGCCGCATGAAGCGGAACAGCAGCGTCAGCAGCAGGGTGGTGATGTGCTGGCCGTCGACGTCGGCGTCGGCCATCAGGATCAGCTTGTGGTAGCGGAGCTTGGAGATGTCGAACTCGTCGTGCACGCCGGTGCCGAGCGCGGTGATCATCGCCTGGACCTCGTTGTTCTTGAGGACCTTGTCGATGCGCGCCTTCTCGACGTTCAGGATCTTGCCGCGCAGGGGGAGGATCGCCTGGAACTTGGGATCCCGGCCGCCCTTCGCCGAGCCGCCGGCCGAGTCACCCTCGACGATGTACAGCTCGCACTTCTCCGGCTCGGACCACTGGCAGTCGGCCAGCTTGCCCGGCAGGCCGCTCCCGCTCTCCAGCAGCGACTTGCGCCGCGTGAGGTCGCGGGCCTGGCGCGCGGCGATGCGGGCGCGTGAGGCCTGGAGCGACTTGCTGATGATGTCCTTCGCTTCGCCGGGGTTGCGCTCGAACCAGTCGCGCAGGTGGTCGTTGCACGCCTTCTGCACGAACGACTTGGCCTCGGTGTTGCCGAGCTTGGCCTTGGTCTGGCCCTCGAACTGCGGGTCGGCGAGCTTCACCGAGATGATCGCGGTGAGTCCCTCGCGGATGTCGTCACCGGTGAGGTTGTCGTCCTTGCCCTCCTTGAGGAACTTCTGCTCGCGCGCGTACCGGTTGACGATGCTCGTCAGCGCCGCACGGAAGCCTTCCTCATGGGTGCCGCCCTCGGCGGTGTTGATCATGTTGGCGAAGGTGTAGACCGACTCGGAGTACGAGGCGTTCCACTGCATGGCGATCTCGACCGAGATGCCGTCGCCGTGCTCCTCGAAGTCGATGACGGAGCCGTGGATGGGCTCCTTCTTCTTGTTGAGGTAGCCGACGAAGTCGGTCAGACCGCCCTCGTAGTGGTAGGTCGCGACGACCGGCTCGCCGTTGATGTGATCCGGCCGCTCGTCCTTGATGACGATCGTCAGGCCCTTGTTGAGGAAGGCCGTCTCCTGGAACCGGCGCGAGAGCGTCTCGAAGTTCCAGGTGGTCGTCTCGAAGATCTCGTCGTCGGCCCAGAACGTGATCGAGGTTCCGGTGGTGTCGGTCGCCTCGCCCTTGTGCAGCGGGCCGGTCGGCTTGGAATGCTCGTAACGCTGGGTCCAGTAGTAGCCGTCGGTGCGGATCTCCACATCGAGCCGCGTGGACAGCGCGTTCACCACGGAGACGCCGACGCCGTGCAGACCGCCGGAGACGGCGTACGACTTGCTGTCGAACTTGCCGCCGGCGTGCAGCGTGGTCAGAACGAGCTCGACCGCGGGCCGCTTTTCCACAGGGTGTTCACCGACCGGGATGCCACGGCCGTTGTCGACGACCCTGACCCCGTTGTCCGCAAGGAGCGTCACCTCGATGGTGTCGCAGTAACCTGCCAGAGCCTCGTCGACCGAGTTGTCCACAACTTCGTAGACCAGGTGGTGGAGACCGCGCTCGCCCGTCGAGCCGATGTACATGCCGGGGCGCTTGCGGACCGCTTCCAGACCTTCGAGAACGGTGATAGAGCTAGCGTCGTAGGACAAGTGCGAAATCCTCCTGCCGCGGACACGTGGCGAGCGAGACCCCTGCTGGCTGCCCCTGCCGTGCCCGTCACCGTCGTGAGTAAGCCCCGTGCGATCACCCAGAGGAAACCGGCCTCGAACCGGGGTGACGCGCAAGCGGACCGTGTCCTTGAGTCCGCGTTCATTCTACTGCGCTCACAGCACTTATGTAGCAATGACGGCCGCTGTGATGCCCTGTAGCGCGACGATCATGTTTTCAGGCACTCCCCCTCATGGAAGGGGGTCAGCCGCTCAGGGGCAATCAGGGGGCCTAGCCGTAGGTGTCGCCGGGACCCTGCCCACCGCGGACGCGCAACCCGCCCTGCCGCGGCCCCGCCCCCGGACCGCGCACCTTGACCCGCTTGACCGTGGCGTCGCCGAGCTCCTCGTTCAACCGCCGCACGAGAGTGGCCGCGAGCAGCCGCACCTGCGTGGCCCAGGCGGTGGAGTCGGCCGCCACGAGCACCTCGCCGTCCTCGAAAGACTCCGGCCTCGTGTGTGCCGCCAGATCGGGCCCCACGATCTCGCGCCAGCGGCCGAACACCCCGCCCACCGCGACTGGACGCTCCCAGCCCCGGGCGGCCAGCAGATCTCTGATCGCCTGGCCGAAGGGCTGTGGATCGCCGGCGTCCCGCCGCTGCCCCGGAGACCTGCGGCGCGGCTCCGTACGGGGGAGCTGCCCCCGCCTGGCCGCGTCGGACTTCGCCTGGGCCAGCTTCTCCCGCGCGAGCGCCGCCCCCTTCGCCGCTGTGTTCATGGCGCCCGCTGTGCTTACGGCGCTGACTTCGCTCGCGCCGTTCGGCGCCTGGGACGGCTCATCGGACACGGGTGGCGCTCCCTTCGGTGACGTCGAACCGCGCGCCGGCCAGCTCAGCGGGGACGTCGTCCGGCACCGCCGCGGTGATCAGCACCTGCTCGGCGGGCGCGACGATCTCCGCGAGCCGGGTCCGGCGCTGGCCGTCCAGCTCGGCGAACACGTCGTCAAGGATCAGCACCGGATCGCCACCGTCCGCACGGAGCAGGTCGTAGGCCGCCAGCCGCAGCGCCAGCGCGAACGACCACGACTCGCCGTGGCTCGCGTATCCGCGGGCGGGCAGCTCGCCCAGTGCCAGGTGCAGGTCGTCGCGATGCGGCCCCACCAGGGTCACGCCGCGCTCCAGCTCCGCCTGCCGTGCTTCGGCGAGGCTCGCCCGCAACGCCTCTTCGAGGATATCCCGCGATCGTCCACAGTCTGTGGACAACTTCACGCCGGTCCGATACTCGAGATCCGCCGCGGCCGAGGCGGGCGCGAGCGTCGCGTACGCCTTGGCGGTCAGCGGGCGCAACGCCTCGACCAGGTCCAGCCGGGCCGCGAGCAGCTCCGCGCCGTGCCGTACGAGGTGGGAGTCCCAGACGTCGAGCGTGCTCAGCACGTCGCCCGCGCCCGCCGACGCGAACGCCGCCTCGTCGTCCTGCCGGCGCGGGCCGCGCCGCCGCCCCTTGGTCGCGGCGGCCGTGCGCAGCAACGTGTTGCGCTGCTTGAGCACGCGGTCGTAGTCCGCGCGGACCCCGGCGAAACGGGGCGCGCGGGCCACCAGCAGGTCGTCGAGGAAGCGGCGCCGCTCCGAGGGGTCGCCCTTGACCAGGGCGAGGTCCTCAGGGGCGAACAGGACCGTGCGCAGCAGGCCGAGCGCCTCGCGCGGCCGCGCGACCGGCGAGCGGTTCACCCGCGCCCGGTTGGCCCGGCCCGGGTTGATCTCCAACTCGACGAGCGCCCGGCGCTCGTCCCTGGCGACGAGCGCGCGGACGATCGCCCGCTCGGCTCCGTGCCGCACCAACGGGGCGTCGGTGGCGACGCGATGGCTCGACTGCGTCGCGACGTACCCGATCGCCTCGACCAGGTTGGTCTTGCCGTGCCCGTTGGGGCCGACGAACGCCGTCACCCCGGGTTCCAGGGCGACCTCGGCCGAGGGGTAGGACCGGAAGTCGGTCAGGGACAGGTGGCACACACGCACCCCGAAAGGCTAGTCCCTGCCGGCGACCGCCCGCGGGACGATGAGCCTCGCCCCTGTCACGCCCCGGCCGCACCGATTGTCCACAGCCTGTGGATCAGCCCTGGACCTCCACCGGCGGAGTGACATCGGCGCCGGGAGCGTCCGCGCCCATGCCGGTCTGCCCCTCCTGCGCGGTGACCGCGTGCCCGCCGAACTGGTTGCGCAGCGCGGCGACCATCTTCATCGCGGGGGAGTCCTCCTGCCGGGACGCGAACCGCGCGTACAGCGCGGCCGTGATGACCGGCAGCGGCACCGCGTGGTCCACCGCCGCCTGGACCGTCCAGCGACCCTCGCCGGAGTCCTGGGCGTACCCCTTGATGTCGGCGAGACCCGGGTCCTGGTCCAGCGCGCGGACCAGCAGGTCGAGCAGCCAGGAACGGATGACCGTGCCCTCCCGCCAGCTCTTGAACGACCCGTGGACGTCCGTGACGATGTCGGCGGCCTCAAGCAGCTCCCAGCCCTCGGCGAAGGCCTGCATCATGCCGTACTCGATGCCGTTGTGGACCATCTTGGCGAAGTGCCCGGCGCCGATCCGGCCGGCGTGGACGAAGCCGTCCTCGCCCTCGGGCTTGAGCGTCTCGAAGACCGGCCGCAGCCGCGCGACGTCCTCGGCCGAACCGCCGACCATCAGGGCGTAGCCGTTCTCCAACCCCCACACGCCGCCGCTGACACCGACGTCGACGAAGCCGACCTGCTTGGTGGCGAGGTCGGCGCCGTGCTTCTGGTCGTCCACATAGTGGGAGTTGCCGCCGTCGATCACGATGTCGCCGGGAGAGAGCATCTCGTGCAGCAGCCGGATCGTGCCGTGGGTCGGCTCCCCGGCCGGCACCATGACCCAGACGGCACGGGGAGCCTCCAGACGGTCGACCAGCTCCTTGAGGCTGCCGACGTCGCTGAGCTCCGGATCCCGGTCATATCCGACGACGTCGTGGCCACCGCGGCGAAGCCGCTCGGCCATGTTGCCGCCCATCTTGCCGAGCCCGATCATGCCGATCTGCATAGAGCAACCCCCCTCAGGGTCGAACATCCACAAGGACGCCGTACCCGGACATACGACCTCCACGCCCGGGAGATCGTACGCCCCGGATCAACTCGACAGACGGATCGGCATGATCAGGTAGCGGTAATCCGGGGTCGCGCCCTCATCCACAGGCTTGCCGCCGGTGAGGATGGCGGGCTTCGTCGCGGTGGTGAACTGCAGGCGGGCCACATCGGAGTCGATCGCGCCGAGGCCCTCCAGCAGGAACTGGTGGTTGAACGCGATGTTGATCTCGTCGCCGTCGAACTCGACCGGCAGGACCTCGACCGCCTGGGCCTCGTCGCCGCTGCCCGCCTCCAGGACGACCTCGTTGCCGCGGAAGGCCAGCCGTACCGGGGTGTTGCGCTCGGCGACCAGCGCGACGCGCTTGACCGCCTCGACGAACGACGCGGTGGCGATGTCGGCCCGCGCGGAGAACTCCGTCGGCAGCAGCGAGCGGTACTTCGGGAACTCGGGGTCGAGCAGCCGCGTGGTGGTCCGCCTGCCCGCGCTGGAGAAGCCGATCATGCCCTCGCCGGTGCCCCCGACCGAGCTCAGCGCGATCTCCACCTCGGCCCCGGTGCCGCCCAGCGCCTTCGCCGTGTCCGCGAGCGTACGGCCCGGCACCATCGCGATCGCCTGGAAGTCGGGCTGCTCCGGGTGCCACTTCAGCTCGCGTACGGCGAGGCGGTAGCGGTCGGTGGCGGCGAGCGTCACCGTGTCGCCCTCGATCTCCATCCGGACGCCGGTGAGCATCGGGAGGGTGTCGTCCTTGCCCGCGGCCACCGCGACCTGGCCGACCGCCCCCGCGAAGACGTCACTGCCGATCCGCCCCGCGGCCGGCGGCATGGCCGGCAGGGACGGGTAGTCCTCGACCGGCATCGTCAGCAGGGTGAACCGCGCGCTGCCGCACGTGACCACCGCCTTGGCTCCGTCGACCACGAAATCCACAGGCTGTGCGGGAAGCGCCCGGGTGATTTCGGCGAGGAGCTTGCCGGAGACGAGGACGACGCCGGGCTCGCCGGACTGCGGTTCGAGTGTCACCTCCGCCGAGACCTCGTAGTCGAAGCCGGAGAGCTTCAACTGTTGGTCGTCGGTGACCTCTAGGCGCATGCCCGCCAGCACCGGCACGGACGGCCGCGCCGGAAGGCTGCGTGCCGTCCACGCGACGGCCTCGGCGAGTACGTCGCGGTCGATCCGGAACATCACGTGGATCAGCCTCCTGGGTATCGCAGATTGAGCATTGTTGCAGGTGTTCACTCTCCCGCACCTTGGAGCCTCGAGAACCCTCTATGGCTCTTGAGTTCTTCAGTAGAGAGAACTGAACGTCATCGTCATAGGGGCGGTGGATACTGTGGAAATCACGTTCCTCCGCAGGTCAGAGCCCATTATTCATCCACCGGCGGGTGTGGAGGACCAGTGGATTACCTGTGGTCGGCTGGGGATGGCCACACGTTGCCCACAAGCCGTCCCCAGAAGTCGGGGTCTCTGTCCACCGGTTATCCACGAGGTTTCCACCGGTTATCCACTGGGTAAAAGCACTCCTCAGGTGGACATCTTTTCACTACGCACAGGACGTCCCCAAGCTATCCACGAGAAATCCCCAGGTTGTCCACAGACTCGTCCCCAGGGTGTGGGCGGGATTCTCCCCCGGATGACGGGGCTATCGGCCGAGCAGGGCAGACGTCAGCGGACGTCGATCCACAGAGTTATCCACAGCCTGTGCATCACGCGTTGCGTGCGCGCTGCTTGATCCGGGTCGTCAGCTCGTTGACCTGGTTGTACATCGACCGACGCTCGGCCATCAGCGACCTGATTTTGCGTTCGGCGTGCATGACCGTCGTGTGGTCGCGGCCGCCGAACTGCTGGCCGATCTTCGGCAAGGACAGGTCGGTGAGCTCGCGGGCGAGGTACATGGCGATCTGGCGGGCCGTCACCAGGGCGCGCGAGCGCGAGCTGCCGCAGACGTCGTCGAGGGAGACGCCGAAATACTCGGCGGTTGTGGACATGATGAGCGAGATGGTGATCTCCGGCGTGGAGTCCTCGCTGATCAGGTCTTTCAACACGATCTCGGTCAGCTTGATGTCGACAGACTGCCGGTTCAGGCTGGCGAACGCGGTGACCCGGATCAGGGCGCCCTCAAGCTCGCGGATGTTGGTCGCGATCCGGCTGGCGATGTACTCCAGCACGTCGGGCGGCGCGGCCAGGCCCTCCTGGATCGCTTTCTTGCGCAGGATCGCGATCCGCGTCTCCAGCTCGGGCGGCTGGACGTCGGTGATCAGTCCCCACTCGAAGCGGTTGCGCAGCCGGTCCTCCAGGGTGACGAGCTGCTTGGGCGCCCGGTCGCTGGAGATCACGATCTGCTTGCTCGCGTTGTGGAGCGTGTTGAAGGTGTGGAAAAACTCCTCCTGCGTCTGCTCCTTGCCCTCGAGGAACTGGATGTCGTCCACGAGCAGGATGTCCACAGCGCGGTAGCGGGCACGGAACCCGTCCGCTTTGTGGTCGCGGATGGAGTTGATGAAGTCGTTGGTGAACTCCTCCGAGCTCACGTACCTGACCCGCGCGCCGTCGTACAGGCTCTGGGCGTAGTGGCCGATCGCGTGCAGCAGGTGCGTCTTGCCCAGGCCGGAGTCGCCATAGATGAACAGCGGGTTGTACGCCTTGGCCGGCGCCTCGGCGACCGCGACCGCGGCGGCATGCGCGAACCGGTTGCTCGCGCCGATGACGAACGTCTCGAAGGTGTATTTGGCGTTCAGCCTGGCCGGCTCACCGGCGGTGCGGCCGCCGCGGCTGTCCCACCTGTTCTGCGGCGGCTCCGCGCCCCCCTGGTCGAGCGACTCCGGAGGAGGAGCGACCCCGTGCTGAGGCTCCGGCGCGCGCTCCTGTGGATAGTCGGACGGCGGCGCCGCGGCGGGGCGGGACTGCGCCCCCGGCCCCCGCTGCGAAAAGGACGGCGACGGGGAGAAGGCGTCGTGCTTGCGGCTGTCGCCCCCGCCGGCCTCGTGGGGATCGACCATCACCGCGATGCGCATCGGCCGGCCGAACTCCTGCGAGAGGGCGTGCGCGATCAGCGGGCGGAGCCGTACCTCGATGACTTCCTTGGCGAAGTCGTTCGGTGCGGCGAGGAGGATGGTGTCGTTGATGAGCCCGGACGGCTGGGTCATCTGGAGGAATGCCCGCTGCTGTCCTGAAACGCCCTCATCGAGAAGGGTCCCCAACGCGCGAGCCCATACCTCGTTGAGGTCGTCGGCCTCCAT